>NZ_CP018095.1:955000-3560297 GCF_001887265.1 Chelatococcus daeguensis
TGGCCGCGCGCGGCATCAAGAAGCTGGCGGCCCGCCGCTTTGAATCGAATGTGCCGCTCCTTTCCGTGCTTCTCGGTCTCCGCCAGCCGGACAGCAACCAGATCATCGAAGGCACGGCCGATTGACATGGCCGAGTAGTGCAGCCGTTTGGCAATGAGCGAAGGCGTGGAGGCGTTCTCGTCGGGTCGCAAGAGGTGGTGGAAGAGGACGGCCTGTGCCGCGGGGGACAAACCATCAGCGTCCTGAAGTCTGGGCGCGCGAAAGTGCTCCCGGAGGTCCATGGCAAGGTCCGGGATATAGAGCTGATTGCCCGGCACGACGAAGGCGACGCCATGGCTGAGAAGGCGCGACCGATTGTGTGCGCTGAGGGAGGGCGCTGCGAACACGACAACGGCTTCTACTGCGGAGCGAACCAAGCCAACGTGCTTGGCGATATTCGACGGCGTTGCCGCGTTCTCCCGAGCGGCAAAGAATATGCACCACCTGCCGGCGATCTGCGCTTCGTAGAGCTTGTAAGTTCGTTCCAGGAATGAAGGGAGCGCGAAGGTGCCACCAATCTCCGTCACACGGATTCGGTCATGCAGGGTTTCCCCGAGATAGCGCTCCAGCGCCTCGGCGAACGGCTCTTCCATGATGGTGCGCTCTTTATCTAACATCGATGTGCATAGTAACGCTGTTAGTGTTAGCGTGCAATATAGCTGTTAGTGATCTGACGACGCTCAGGGGCGCAGCCCCGCCCGCCCCACTGAATCCCTCCGGCAGATGTCAATTTCTGCCCCCTAACCAATCTCGTATGATACTATGAAAAGAACAAATAACGAACCTTGGGGTGTCGCCATCGAATGAAGACCGCTCGTCCGCCAGCAACCGCTGCCAGTCAGACAGGCTCGCTCAAGCACACGATCGACAGGCTTCGCGAGACCATCGAGCGGACAGCTCCGCGCCCCTCCATGCGCCCAGCCCCGGCGAACGACAACCAGCCGGACTTCTTCGTTCCCTCGCTTTACGACATTCCCGTCAAGGACGGCGTCGATCTCATGGACGTTGCCGTGTTCCGGCTCTCCAAGCGGCACCAGCGCAAGGGTGATGTGCTGCGATACCAGTTGCACGGCGCCCAGGTCGAAGTGACGGCCGGCGGCTACGGCATGGCATCGGTCTGGGACTACGATCTGGTGCTGATGTGCATTTCGCACCTGGCCGAAGCCGTACGGCGCCACCGCGACGGCAAGGGCAAGCCTCCCACACGGACCTTCCGGCCGCACGTCAAGGAGGTGCTGAAATTCTGCCGCCTCAACGACGGCGGCCAGCAGTACGAGGCCGTCGAGAAATCCCTCGACCGGCTCAAGAACACGACTGTCAAGATCACACGGACCAATCGGAGCGCGAAGCTCAGGGCCACCTCGGGCTTTGGTCTGATCGAGACCTACAAGGTGATCAGCCGTTCGGATACCGGCTTCGTCTCCACCATCGAGATTGTCATCCCAGAGTGGATTTACGAAGCCGTCGTCACCCACGACAACCCGCAAATCCTCACCGTCAATCCGGACTACTTCCTCATCGACAGAGGGCTGGGTCGTTTCATCTATCGACTGGCCCGCAAGAGCGCGGGCACCGATTCAGCGCGCTATCTCTTCAAGACAATCCACGAGCGCAGCGGCAGCGCGGCCAGCTTCAAGGAGTTCTGCCGGATGATGCGCCAGATCATCGGCACCAATGACTTGCCCGATTTTCATCTGAGCGAAGAGAATGGCAAGGAAGGCCCCATCCTCCGCATGACTGCCCGCTCGATCCTCTCGCAGGTTGCCTGAGTCGCTTCAAATCCGGAAAGGCCATCCATTGTTCACGACGCCGCAGGCTTTGCGGTGTGTAATGTACGGATATGGCCCGAAGCCACATTCACCTGTGGATAGGTTCCGTACATTACACACCCATCTCCGTACATTACCCACCCGGCTCCCGTACATTACACACCCGATGCCGTACATTACACACCGGTCACTTCGCGGAAGACGGCAGATTGCTTGGTGATTTAGCGGACTCAACGTGCCTAAAACTACTTAAAACAGATTCTAAAACACTTAAAACGCTGCCGCCTGTGGATAACGCTTTCGTGGCGCGATGCTATCTACCCCCGTTACTCTGGCACTCAAATGCCGTCGTGCGCTACGTCTCGCATTGAGGCTCGTCCGACATTGTTCGTTAGCCGATCAGCTTAATCGGGGGGACCAGCCCCTTACAGTAAGCATTTTGTCGGATACGGTGGCGCTGCCGTGTCGGCGGCAAAGGGGCTCTCGAATGGGTTCGAGACGAGGCCCCCGCTCTGCATTACCGTCAACCATAGGAAGGTGCTGCACTGTCTGCTCAGGAGTCCTTGTTACGTAGGCGTTCGGCCTCCTCGCGGCGAGCGCATCTTTCCGCCTGCGTGCGCGCCATCTCATCCTTGAAGGATTCCGCGTACCGCTTGCGCATCACCCAGATATAGAGCCCCACGGCGATGACGCCGAGCATGACGATCGTCATCAGGTTTTCCGTTATCCATCTCAAAGGCGGCGCTCCTCTCTGTGAGCCATGGGGTTTTGAAGGGTGTGTGTGGCGCGCTGGGAACCCTCTCAGATCATTCGTCGAAGCTGGGAGGGGCTGGTGGGCCGCGCGGCGCCTCGGATGAACCAGAAGGCCGCTCAGGCGGTCTGGAGCCATCGTCCTCGGGCGCGGCTGTGGGATCGGGCGACGATCCGTTCTTGCGCCCCCGCATCCGCGCCTGAAGCGCGGCAAGCTCTGCCTGATACTCAGGGTTGTCCCTCAGGTCGGCATCGTCCTCGTCCGGCTCGAATTCCGGCGTCAGGGCGGGGCGCGGCGCGCGGTAGACGGTGTCGCCAAGCTCGCGCTTGTTCTGCGCCACCCATTCCTTCAGCTTCTCGTTGGCATAGTAGGGCGGATGCAGGTTGGCCCGGATCGACAGGCCGTCCTGAAAGAACACGCAGTCGTCGCGAAACTCTGGCCCCATCAGCTGCTGGGGCGAGGCCACCCAATCCTCACCGCCCCAGATGTCCTTCCGCCTGCCGAGGCGTTCGGCGACGTGTTCGGCGGTTCTGGTGTCATTCGGGCGGAAGAAGATCTGGCCACGGCAGTTGGCGACGAGGCTGCGCCACTTCGGGTACACCTCTTCCAGCTGGGCCAGGTCCTGCGCGAAGAGCCAGAGCCGGATGCGGTAGCTGCGCGTGATCGCCACCGCGTCCTCGATGATCCGCATGTAGCCCAGCTGCGGCATCTCGTCGAAGACGAACATCATCGGCCAGTCGAGATACCCGGCAGGCAGGCTGTCATCCTCGGCATTGGCCGCGTCGATCATCTTGCGCACCCGGATCGCTTCGCTCAGGTGCTGGCCCAGCATCACGCGCAGCACGCTGCGCATGGCGGCCATCTTCTCTGGCGGCACGATCAGATACACCGTGGCCGCGCTGCCGCGCGTCACCCCACCATCCTCACGCTGGTGCCAGCCCGGCGCGCGGCCGGTCTTGGCGGCGAAGGTGACGCTGATGTTGTCGCGGACGAGGATATCTTCGACTGTCCACCCCGGCGTTGTCGAGGAGGTGACATTAGCCACGTCGTCCGATCGCCAGATGGCGAGCTGTGTGCGCAGCGTCGTCGAGATCGAGGCGCGCAACGCCTCGGACTGCGTCTCCAGGATATTACCCAGTTCCTTGAGGCGTTCGTCGTCAGAGCCTTGCAGGTCTTCGACCATCGCCTCGAAATCCGCCTTGCTCGGTGTCAGCTGGCGGCAGACCGCGCGCATGTTGCGCTGGCCTTCCGGCCGCGTGCGGATGACGTAGAAGATCAATCCGGTCAGCAGGTCGCGCGCGGCCTCGTCCCAGAAAGGCTCCTTGCCCTGAGGAATGACCAGCAGCTCGGCCAGAAGCCGTGCCTCGTCCCCAGCCCGTCACCCGGTCGAGCGGGTTGTAGCAGTCGGAATCGGCTTCGCCCGGCGCCCATTTGAAGACTTGCCCGTAGAGGCTGCGCCGCCAGGCCGTGTGCTCGTAGTTCTCGCCCTTGGGGTCGAGGACCACCGTCGGCCCCTCGAAATCCAGGAGCACCGGCAGGATCAGCCGCTGGCCCTTGCCCGCGCCCGTTGGGGCCACCGTCAGCAGATGCCCTTCGCCACGGAAATAGAGCGGAAACTCCAGGTCCGGGCGATCCGGCACCGGCTGTTTGGCGATTTGCAGCGCGTCCATGGGGAAGGTCGCGTTGCTTGAGATGACGATGCCCGCTTCGGCGATCTGATCGAAGGTGGCCCAGCGTTGCGCCTGGCCAACGTTGCGTAGCTTCTCGCGAGAGTCGGGCGTCAGGAAATGCATGGACTGGCGGAGGATCTTCCGGGCTTCCTCGACATCGCCTTCGTTCAACGCGTAATGCACGCCAGCCCGAAACGCCTGGTCAAGCGCGGGGTCGGTGACGAGGATCATGTACGCCTCGGCCCATTCCGGCCCGATCCCATCCAGCCAGCGATCAAACTGGCGCTTGCGCTCGATCTCGCGCGGCGACGGTTCCTTCTCCCGTCCACCCCCGAACAGCTTCTTCCACACCATCGTCGCGACCTCGCCGAATGCTCCCCTGAACAGTCATCCTGCCTGACGCCAAGCTACCACCAAATTGCCAATGAAGCCGCCGGAAATGCTTGGCCGCACGTGGCTTTACCTTTGCTTCTACGCGGCTTGGCTTTGGGCGGATGAAGCGGGGCGGGGTTGCCCGTCCGGCACGGTGCCCGTGTGGGCAGCCAGTCGAAATGCCTCGCGCCCGACAGCGGCATGACGCAGTGTCCTCGGGCACGTCGAAGGCTTCGGTTTGGGCTCCTCTCGCCCTTGTCTGATTCCGCGCTCCACGGGCCGTCCTCATTCGTGGCTGACCTGGCAGGGACGCCGTTCGGCGCAACGGCGGTCGGGCAGTTTCTTCCCCTGGCCTTCGGCCATTCCTCGCGGGCGCTGCGCTCCAACAAACAGCCCGCCCGCCGTCTTCCGGTTCCCTCCAGCCCATGCGGGTGCGCCGTCCGGCTTGCCCCTGCCTCTCCGGTCGCCATCGGACGGCCGCGATGGGCGCGGCCTCCCAGACAAGGAGAGGACCCCATGACTACCGAACGCATCGACGTCTACACCCAGGTCACCAACAACATCATCGCCGCCATCGAGGCGGGCGCGGGCGACTGGCAGATGCCCTGGCACCGCAGCGGCGAGGGCCTGAACCGCCCCGTCAACATCGACACCGCCAAAGCCTATCGCGGCATCAACGTCGTCAGCCTCTGGGCCTCCGCCCAAGCCCGCGGCTTCACCACCGCAGGCCAGATCAGAGATTACACCGGCGCCGCCGAATGGCTGATCGCCGATCGCGGCTATGATGCCGACTGGTTTCGGGATGCGTTGAAAGACAAGGGGATACGTCCCTGTATCCCGGGCCGGAAGTCACGCGGCAAGGCCGTCCGCTACGACAAGCGCAGATACAAGCGGCGCAACCGGATCGAAATCATGTTCGGCAGACTGAAGGACTGGCGCCGCATCGCCACACGTTATGACAGGTGCGCCACGACATTCCTCTCCGCCGTCACTCTCGCCGCAACCGTCATCTTCTGGCTTTGAAAATCAATGAGTCTGGAGCCTAGTTGCTCGGAGACAATAGGATAAAATATATCAGGAACATCAAAAAGTATCTCTATATACGGCGAGCCAAAAATTGTAATGCCAAAAGCAATAAGGCCAATACCGATTTGGGACTTAAGCAAACACAATTTACTCCCTAACGCTCTTGAAAACTCGTCCACTCTCGTCGGTGCGATCGGTAAAGCCTGTATTGAGCCGCATTTCTTCAATCGCTCTGTGAAGATTTCGAGGCAAATGTGGACCCATGCGGCTCTCAACAATTTGTACGCGACTAGGCCGTAAACCCATAAACGGCTCTGGGTTCCCTGACGGTAGCAATTGTGATTCAAGCTCCTTTTCGGGAGCTTTGCGATGGGCCGCTACGATCTGACGGATTTCGAATGGGAGGCGATCCGGCCTCACCTTCCCAACAAGTCGCGGGGCGTGCCTCGCGTGGATGACCGGCGGGTGCTCAATGGCATCTTCTGGTGCCTGCGCTCGGGCGCGCCGTGGGCGGACATGCCGGCGCGCTACGGGCCGCCGACCACGATCTACAACCGCTTCAACCGATGGCGGAAGGCGGGCGTCTGGGATCGGCTCATGGACGCGATCACAAGGGCTTACGATGGTGACGTGCAGATGATCGACACCTCTGTCGTCCGCGTCCACCAGCACGGGGCGACGGCAAAAAGGGGGGTGTCGATCGATGTCTGGGTCGCTCCCGAGGCGGGCTCACGACCAAGCTCCACGCGCTCGTCGACAGCCGAGGCAGGCCGATCCTCCTCAAGCTCACGGCAGGCCAAGCCAGCGACCTCGCGAGTGCCAAAGACCTGATCGGGCATCTCGCGCCGGGCTCAATGCTGCTGGCCGACAAGGGATACGACGCCAACGACCTGCGCGCTGCCGTCGCCGAGCGGAACGCATGGGCGAACATCCCGCCCAAGCGCAACCGCAAGGACCCGATCTGCTTCTCCAGGCACCTCTACAAGGCGCGCAACCTCGTCGAGCGCTTCTTCAACAAGATCAAACACTTCCGCCGTATCGCCACCCGCTTCGACAAGACGGCGGAAAACTTCCTCGCCGCCGTGAAGCTCGCGTCCATCCGCATCTGGCTACGCGGTTATGAGTCTACGGCCTAACGCCGCTATCGTCTTTGACTACTTTCAAAACACCATGATTAACCAAATCTACAGCTGTCTTATACCTCGCTTTCATTTCTTCAGGACTTCCCTTGCCCATTGACTCCGCAACAACTGTCAGAGGCGCGTCAAGTTTTCTGTTGTTTATGACGTTCCCGACTGTTTCTTGATAGTTTCGTTCTGCGCGCCAAGCGCCGCCAAGGCCCTGGCCTTTTGCGAATTCTTTTGCGCTTTCGTCCACTTCCTTCAATTGGCGGGCGGCACGAATGCTCTGTTGCTCGTCGGCGCTCGACCAAACTGAGCTATCACCGCTCTTCCTCTTTTGAAGCCGGTGCGCCGCTCTGTTTTTTAAATCATCGTCTGTTGTCGGCACCATTTGGTCTGAAACAAATCGCGCTGTTCTGATATCTTCCGCGCCCTCGATGGTGGCTGCCCGTGAAGCCTGAAATTGATCAACAAACCCGCCACGCCCTTCAGCGAGGTTCGCAGTAGCTCCAGCCAATTCGCCCAATTTCTTAGGCCGTAGACTCATAACCGCGTAGCCAGATGCGGATGGACGCGAGCTTCACGGCGGCGAGGAAGTTTTCCGCCGTCTTGTCGAAGCGGGTGGCGATACGGCGGAAGTGTTTGATCTTGTTGAAGAAGCGCTCGACGAGGTTGCGCGCCTTGTAGAGGTGCCTGGAGAAGCAGATCGGGTCCTTGCGGTTGCGCTTGGGCGGGATGTTCGCCCATGCGTTCCGCTCGGCGACGGCAGCGCGCAGGTCGTTGGCGTCGTATCCCTTGTCGGCCAGCAGCATTGAGCCCGGCGCGAGATGCCCGATCAGGTCTTTGGCACTCGCGAGGTCGCTGGCTTGGCCTGCCGTGAGCTTGAGGAGGATCGGCCTGCCTCGGCTGTCGACGAGCGCGTGGAGCTTGGTCGTGAGCCCGCCTCGGGAGCGACCCAGACATCGATCGACACCCCCCTTTTTGCCGTCGCCCCGTGCTGGTGGACGCGGACGACAGAGGTGTCGATCATCTGCACGTCACCATCGTAAGCCCTTGTGATCGCGTCCATGAGCCGATCCCAGACGCCCGCCTTCCGCCATCGGTTGAAGCGGTTGTAGATCGTGGTCGGCGGCCCGTAGCGCGCCGGCATGTCCGCCCACGGCGCGCCCGAGCGCAGGCACCAGAAGATGCCATTGAGCACCCGCCGGTCATCCACGCGAGGCACGCCCCGCGACTTGTTGGGAAGGTGAGGCCGGATCGCCTCCCATTCGAAATCCGTCAGATCGTAGCGGCCCATCGCAAAGCTCCCGAAAAGGAGCTTGAATCACAATTGCTACCGTCAGGGAACCCAGAGCCGTTTATGGGTTTACGGCCTAGCAGTCTCTGAAGAGCGGGACGGTCAAAGCGCCCTCCGGACGCAGCGTCCTCTAAAATTGTCTCGGCTCCCGCCGCCTTCAGCACAACAACCTGCGCGGCCGTGTCCTGGCCTTCAGCTTTCGAGACGCGAGCATAGCCGAAGATCAAACGCCTAGTTTACTCCATTTTGGCAACAGTGAATCGCAACAGAATTATACAACATCATCAGCGACTTGCAAATTGTTGCGAAAACGGTCGTTTTTGCAATTCATACATACTGCCTCCAGAGCCGCTGCCGTTTCATTGAATCCACTCCGCCGCGCCTCATCCGCCAGATACCGGATGCACCAGGCCAGCCTGTCGGCTTCGATGCGGGAGGGCCGTTCGCCGGCCTGTGGCGGCGACGCCGGCCATTCGGTATCGTATGTCATGCCGCAACCCTCCCCTGATCGATCTCGTCCAGGTTGGCGATGACGGAACCCGTCACTCCGGCGCGATTGCGGACGCGCGCGAGGTAGGCCGGCGATACCTCCAGCCACTCGGCGGCCGCCGTGTCTGTGCCGGTCTCCATCGTTCCCCCCAGGCGAACGGGATTCCACCCGGCACGGCGCATGATGGGTTCCATGCGGATGTCCGACACGGACACATAGGCGCGCAGCCCGGCGTACTGGCCGAACTCCAGCATGCCCGCCATCAGAACCGCGGCGATGTTTGCCGGCGCCGAAGCCTGGTCGGCGCAAAAGCGAGTGCTCTCCCAAATGTCACGCGCGCGCGGCATCTCGCCGTCCACGAGCCTGGGAAATACGTCGGCCAATAGGTACGGGCCTGTCGTCGGCAAGAGCCGGGTGCAGGCGTTCACGCGGCCGTCGGCGGCGTAGTGAACAAGGTAATGCGCCTCGGGCAGGTCGAACTGGTCGAGCTCCAGGCCGTTGACGACGGTGACGCTCCAACCAAGCCGCTCGCTGAAGACCGCGCGACGGAGCTGGTGCATGGATGCAAGCGCATCCCAGTGCAGGTGTGCATTCTCTTTCGATATGATGTGAAGAAATGGCTTCCCTCCCAATGTATTTGGGAGCATTGAGCCAGAGAAAGACGCGCCTGCCATCCTGTCAACCTCCACAGGTTACTGGCGAGTAAAGCGCTTTCAGGGGGAGATCATGCCTTCCATTATGGCTTTCATCACGGCGTGATAGACGTTCGCCACGCCCATCTTGGCGCGGACGTTGGCGAGGTGGAAATAGACCGTGCGCTCCGATATCCCGAGTATTTGCGCGGTCTGCCAGGCCGACTTGCCGGCCGCGTTCCAGAGCAGGCATTCCCGCTCGCGCGGCGTCAGGCTGACCGTGGTTCGCCCCATCCGGCCGAGCGCGAGCAGCTCGCGGGCATGATTGTGAAAGGCAAGCGATATGAGGTGCACGTCCTGCCCGACGGTGGACATCAATCGGTCGAGACCGTTCGCGCCGTGATCGGAAACCATGGACGCCATCGCCAGCGCGCCGCGCGCGCCGTGGATGGGGATACCCACGCCTTCCCCGACCCCGAACTCGGCGGCTTCTGCGAACAGGCGCCGTTGGTCCGGCGACGGTTCGATGCCGAACGACATTGCGCTCCAGGCAAACGGCGTGACCTGCGACGGCCCGTTCAGGATGACGGGATCGATGCGGTGATAGCCGTTGTCGATGTAGTGGTTGTACCAGGCATCGGAGAAAGTCGTGAGGATGAGCGGCTTCTCGTCCGGCAGGGCGTCGGTGCGAATAACCTGATAGGCCCATTCCCGGAACCCGAGGTCCCAGAGCGCCTTCGAGAAGGACGCTTCGAGGGACGCCACATCCTCCACATGGCGTATCTGGTCAAGGAAGGCGATGACGCTCGGCCGAATGCGCGGCTCCTCCAAACATTTTATTTTACCAATTCTTATGTAGTTCGCCGAAAATGCGTGAAATAACGATTTCCATATGTCATGATTTCATCAAATCGTCCTTTCAACAAAAACATCAAGAAAGATCGGACATGACTCTCTTCATTGGAATCGTCTCTCAGAAAGGTGGCGTCGGCAAAAGCACGCTGGCGCGGCTCATCGCCCGCGAATACGCGCTTGCCGGCTGGAACGTGAAGATCGCGGACCTCGATATCCAGCAAGGCACCAGCTTCAGCTGGCAGGCGCGGCGTCTTCAGCGCAGCGTTGAGCCGGTCGTGGCGGTCGAGCGCTTCGGCACCGTCGGCCAGGCCGTGAAGGCGGCAGCCGGATACGACCTGATGATCCTCGACGGGCCGCCGCACGCGACCATGGGCACGCTTCAGATCGCCGAAGCGAGCACGCTCGTCGTGCTGCCCACCGGGCTTGCCCTGGACGACCTCGAACCGACCGTCCTGTTGGCGCATGAACTGACCCGGAAAGGGATACCCGCCGAGAAGATCGTCGTGGCCTTCTGCCGCGTCGGGGACAGCGAAGGCGAGCTGGCGGAGGCGTGCGCCTATGTGCGTCAGGCGGGCTACCGTTCCTTAGCGAACGTCCTGCCGGAGAAGACCGGGTTCCGCCGCGCCAGCGACGAAGGTCGCGCGCCGACCGAAACGCGCTTCCCGTCCCTCAACGAGCGCGCCGAAGCCATCGCCCAGGAGATCGCCGAGTTGATACAGGTGCGCAGCAACAGGGAGGCCGCCTGAGATGACGAAGATTCTGCCGCCCCAGAGGACGAGCAAGGGCCTGCCGCCCGCCCCGGTTCAGGTCGTGCATAACCTCGATCGCGCCGAGGCGGGTGCTACGAAGCCGCTCAACTTCAAGGTCAGCCCCGAATTTCACCGCGAGTTCAAAGCCTACGCGGCGGTGCATGGCGTCTCGATGCTGGACATATTGAAAGAGGGGTTCGCACTCGTGAAACAACGGCGCGGATGAAGAAATAACGAAATCGCCATATAGGTATTTCTTACTGAAATACAAGCTGTGAAGGTTGACAGGTTTTCCTGCAAACCCTCAATGCCAATATTTGTAACAGGAAGGCGTTGCCGACTCCTCATTTGGCAAAGTCGTCAACTGGGAATGCGACGAACGGAGCCGGCAACACTTCCATTATTGTTCCGATCTCGAACAATTTCCACACGTCAGCCAAAGTAATTTTTCGCCACCCCATAAACCCTTGGCAAAGTCAACAATCAAGGGAATGCACCATGGGGCATTTATGTCTGCTGTGGCGTCTCGTCAGGCTTGTCCTCGTCGAGCTGCCCATCTGCCTGCTTATCGCAACACTCATCTGGACTATCATCGACAACCTGACCATCGGCGCCGACCGGCTGGTCGTGCTGGGCACGACGGGAGCTGCCGCCTTCGCGGCGATCCTCTTCTTCGCCTACCGCCTCTCGCGCAAGCCGTCCGATGCACACGGCTCAGCGGCCTTTGCGACGACTGGTGACATCCGCAGCGCCGGGCTGCGCTCGCGTGGCGTAATCCTGGGCAAGAGAGGCGGACGCTTCATCCGCTTCGGGAAGCCGGGGCATTTGCTCACCTTCGCGCCGACGCGCTCGGGAAAGGGGATCGGTGTGGTCATCCCGAACCTGCTCGACCATCCGGGCTCGGTCGTCGTGACCGACATCAAGGGCGAGAACTACCGCATCACCGCGCGGCATCGTGGCTCGCTCGGGCCGGTGCACGCCTTCGCGCCGTTCGATCCGGGCATCGAGAGTGCCTCCTACAACGCCGTCGAGTTCATCCGGGCCGGAACCGTCAACGATGTGGACGACGCGCGGCTGATCGCCGAGATGATCGTCGCTCCCGAAGGCCACGAGCCGAACCACTGGGAGCAAGAGGCCCGTGTGCTGGTCACCGGCCTTCTGCTCCATATCGCCCTCGATATGCCGCCACACCGCCGGAACCTGCGCGAACTCCGCGTCCTCCTGATGCGCTCGCGCGAGAAGTTCGACGCGGTGCTCGCCCACATGGGCGACAGCAAGCACCCCATCGTCCAGCGCATCGCCGACGGCTTTTCGCAGAAGGAGGCCAAGGAGCGGTCGGCCGTCATCTCGACGGCTCAGACGCGCACGGCGGTGTTCGACAGCCCGCAGCTTGCGGCGATCACCAACCATTCGACCTTCCGGCTCGAAGACCTGAAGAACGGCGTCATGTCGATCTTCCTGATCGTGCCGCCGGAATACGCGACGGTCTACCAGCCTTTCCTGCGGCTCATGGTCGGACTGACCACAGCGGCGATGACGCGCAACAAGCGCGTGCCCCGGCATCCGGTGCTGTTCCTGCTGGACGAGCTGCCGACGCTGGGCTCGATGCGTCCCATCGAGGACGGCATCGGCTATCTCGCGGGCTACGGCGCGCATCTGTGGCTGTTCGTCCAGGACCTCGACCAGCTCCAGAGCACCTACCGCAAATGGCGCTCGATGATCGCCAACTGCGCGGTGCGGCAAGCCTTCAACGTGCAGGACAACGACACCGCGCAGCTCCTCTCCGCCATGCTGGGCAAACGCACGATCCCCGTCACCAGTTGCGGCAAGAGCGGGCGGCTTCCCTTCCTCACCTTCGCCTCGACCTACAGCGAGCACCAGAGCGAGATCGGCCGCCCGCTGCTGGCGCCTTCCGAAATCATGCTGCTGCCGGAGAGCTGCCAGCTGTTGTTCGTGCAGGGCTGCCGGCCGATCCTGGCGCAGAAGCTCCGCTACTTCGAGGAGCGCGCCTTCAAGGGCCGCTGGTCGCCTTGGCGCATGGAAGCGGCCGAGGATGATCCCGGCGCGCTCATCTCCGCCGGCATGATGAAATAACGAAAGGGCGATTTCGTTCAGAGGCGAGACTGAAGCCCTCTCTGGATGGGCTTCAGTGCCACTATGCACTTCGGGGCCGATACCGCGGTACTGGCGTGCCCATTTGCAGAGGCGAAACTTGCGCAGTCGGATTCCGATCCGGCAGCGCGCGAGCCGTGGGGAGGGGAGTGAATCCCGCCTGTTCGAAAATAAGAAAAGAATGCAAAAGCCTACGTTGGAAGAGGGTTTTCGCTCCTGCGGCGCATCGTTCGGCCAAGAATTTACGACCCTATTCTTGCTCCACTAGGCCGTAAACCCATAAACGGCTCTGGGTTCCCTGACGGTAGCAATTGTGATTCAAGCTCCTTTTCGGGAGCTTTGCGATGGGCCGCTACGATCTGACGGATTTCGAATGGGAGGCGATCCGGCCTCACCTTCCCAACAAGTCGCGGGGCGTGCCTCGCGTGGATGACCGGCGGGTTCTCAATGGCATCTTCTGGTGCCTGCGCTCGGGCGCGCCGTGGGCGGACATGCCGGCGCGCTACGGGCCGCCGACCACGATCTACAACCGCTTCAACCGATGGCGGAAGGCGGGCGTCTGGGATCGGCTCATGGACGCGATCACAAGGGCTTACGATGGTGACGTGCAGATGATCGACACCTCTGTCGTCCGCGTCCACCAGCACGGGGCGACGGCAAAAAGGGGGGTGTCGATCGATGTCTGGGTCGCTCCCGAGGCGGGCTCACGACCAAGCTCCACGCGCTCGTCGACAGCCGAGGCAGGCCGATCCTCCTCAAGCTCACGGCAGGCCAAGCCAGCGACCTCGCGAGTGCCAAAGACCTGATCGGGCATCTCGCGCCGGGCTCAATGCTGCTGGCCGACAAGGGATACGACGCCAACGACCTGCGCGCTGCCGTCGCCGAGCGGAACGCATGGGCGAACATCCCGCCCAAGCGCAACCGCAAGGACCCGATCTGCTTCTCCAGGCACCTCTACAAGGCGCGCAACCTCGTCGAGCGCTTCTTCAACAAGATCAAACACTTCCGCCGTATCGCCACCCGCTTCGACAAGACCGCGGAAAACTTCCTCGCCGCCGTGAAGCTCGCGTCCATCCGCATCTGGCTACGCGGTTATGAGTCTACGGCCTAGCAAAACTTTCAGATTTTGAACGATCATGGTGGAGATGGTGCCCGGTGGCACACCGTGCAGGCGCGCTAAGCCTTCCACGGCGATCCAGACATCGCTCGGCGCAGTCGGTCGGTTGTCGGTCATGGTGAACGGACCATCGGTTTCCGTCAGAACTCGATCCAGCGGCAGCGCCTTGGTTATCGCCGCGCGCTTCTCATTTCTGAGCATCTCCGCGTTCACCGAAAAATAACAGCCGAGATCGACCGCTCTCTTGGCCTCCGCTGCGGTACCGGTGAACCAATGGAGCACCACGCGCCCACGCTGGGGCGGCATGTATTGCTCGATCATATCGAGCACAACCTTGGTCGCTCGAACACTATGCGCTGTGACGATCTTATCCCCTGCCGCAGCACAAAGAGATAACACGCGAGCAAAAACCTCCTTCTGCGTCTCGAACGACTTGTAAAATCGAGGGCTGGCGTCCAGCCCGACCTCGCCCACGTAGCTGGTCCTCGGCAGCAATTCCTCCCAAAGGCCGATCTCATGAGCGCGGTCGGCGACCAGTTGGGGATGCAGGCCGAGAGCTGCCCGAACATAGCGCGTGGCCGACACCAGTTCATAATTCCGCGGCCAGGCCCTAGGCGTGGTAGTCACCGTGAGGGTGAACACGCCATCACGCTCGCATCTTTCTACCGCGGCTGAGTGGTCGGGGTAGAGATCGAGATGGCAATGAAAATCGACAAGACCCGGTCGCATGCGGCCTCTCACGACGGTGCGGCGCGAACGCCAGCCAGCAAGCGCCCAACTTCAGCCAACCCGCGGCGATAGACGTCAGCTAGGTCATCGAGCCGGGAAGGAACGTCATAAAGCGGCCCCGGCTTGTGGATAAGCGCCTTAGCGAGTTCGGGGCGCCTCGACAGACGCTCGATGGCAATCTGGAAGGATCGCACCTGCTGACCTTCGGCCTGCCTAGTGTCCAAAGTAGCTGCCTTCAGATCGGGCACGCCGTAAACCGTCGTGTCCATGCCTAACAGCGAGGCACGCCGAATAAGGCATGGGAGGCAATATCCACAGTGCCCCTGTGGCTTCTTGGTCCACCGCCCCTTCGTCGGTGACGAACATGATAGTGACAACGGGGCGAGCTGCTTTAGCAGGGCCGGATTGGCGCATTGTGCGACCATTTCCCCTTTGGTCTTGGCCCAATAGGGATTCTCGATCTTCCCCCCGACGCCAAGCGCCTGGAGTAAATCGTTCCACCGGGCCATGTAAAAAGGATGCGTCGTCCGGGTACTTAACGCGCCCAGTCGAAGCTGATCGAGCGGCACATTGAGCGCGATCAGGCCATTCTCCGGAACCTTGAGCACGAAGTCACGGCCTAGCGCGCTGCCAGCGGCGACGCCCAGGGAGAAGAACAGGAACGAGCGGCCGCGCGTCGTGTCCTCCGATGCGACATCCTCGACGAGCCCGCTATTGAAGTTCATCCAAACTCGCAGTCGATCGAAGGCGGATGATTTGTACACGGCTTTCAAACCGTCGAAGCACTGCTCCTGTGCCTTGCTCACCAACCCTTCCCCTGCGTGGCTGACAAGGAGTGGTGTCTCGCCAGCATCTAAGCTGTCGATCGCGCCGATCAGACTGTCCAAACCACCGGAGAACAGACTCACGCCGTCGAATGGGGCGGGGATAAGGGTGGGTGCCACGACAGGAACTAGATTTGCATAGCCCTTGGCCCGTTTTCGGAATCCGACATCCCACCTGTCGCCGGTCAGGAAGTTCAAGGCGCGGACCAGAATCGGTGCCGCAGCCGTCCATCGCACCGGATCGCTTACGGGGATGACCAGTCGAATCTCCCGCGTCCAGGCGTCTTGCGATTCCGTGGAGCGGGAGATGCGGGTGTCCGCCGCGTGGACATGGGCCGCGACCACCAGCATGTCCGCGCCGATCTCGCTCGGGGCCAGATGCAGCGTCTTGAGGTCGGCTAAGGCGCGGCCGATCCCGTGATCGAGACGCTTGCCAGCCACCAACTGCAATGTCGATGCGACCTCGTCGCGCGCCTTCGGGACGCGGGTCTTATCGTCTGGGCCGAAACGACCGATGATGACATGGCGCCTCATTTCGCTGCCTCCCCGTCGCCCAGCGTCTGCAACACGTCGAAGGCGGATTGATAGACGTTGGAGACGAAGTCCAACACCGCATCGGGACTTAGCGACTGAATATTGACGCCTGCGGCGTTGATGGCGTCACTGACACCACGTTGGATGAAATCACGCAGTTGCGCCTGTATTCTCTCGGCCGCCCGCGGGTCGGCGGGCAAGGTCACGACCTTGGTGCCGATGTCGTTGCAGATGCGCGCCTCGATCGCGTGCGTCGCATAAAGTTCGAAGACGGTCTGGATTTGGTCCGCCGTCAGCGCATCGATGTCGGTAATGCCCGCAACGGCGAGGTCGGCGATAGTCTCGATGAAGGCGTCCCGCGCGATGCCCTCGTCGATCGACCCACCTTCAGGGCAGATGTAATCGGCGAGTCCCGCGAACACTTCCTCGATCGGCCTACCGGCGAGGCTTTCGAGGTTGAGCGCTCGCAGCGCTTCGCGAACGCCATAGGTGCTGGCGTCGTTGAGGAATCGGACGAGCCCGGCGCCTGTACCCCGCGATGAGCCCATACGCTGTGCGGCTTGGCGTGAACCGCCCGACGATTTGGACACATATTGCGAGACAGCCCGGCCAAGACTCCTGCGGTCACTGCCGCCCGAGCTTACGAAGCGGGTGAAATTGTTTCGGGCCGATGTGAAGCGATCCGGTGCCCCTACCGGCACGGTTGGTCGAGGCGCCGGCGCGGGAGGTACTGCTGGGGGCGATCCATCAGGCGACGGGGTTTGTGCCCCGTCACCATCACCCGCGCCCGCACCGGCCTCGCCATCGCCCTGCAACCAGCTCGGAATGAGCGGTGTGCCACCGCCCGCACCCCCATACGCGTTCGACGTGCCCATCAGCGCCCACCTTTCCGCGTGCGAAGCGCTGCGCTGGCCGTCTGTTTCAGGAAGGACGAACCGGAGGTGGACCATCCCTGGAGTAACTTCTCGAAGCGCGCCACGGCGTCGGAATCCTTGATAGCGCCCTCCCAACCCAACGCGGGCCACGGCCCGCACCGATCGGCCGGTAAGGCTTCGAGCAGATCGATAAGATTGGCTTGAAGCATCGGATGCGCGCGAACCAGCACCGCGAGCCCATCGACACCCGGCGGCACGGTATCGAAGGCGTCTCCGCCCATCACGCGCCCGCGCAGCTCTTCGAAGACCTGTGCAGCCTCGGCCGGAACAAGTAGCTTGAGTTCACCTTCGAACGCCTGGACGGCGAGTTTCGGGCCGAGCAGCTTTTGGACCACGGCGGCGAGACGCCCGAGCACGGAGGCCGCGCCGAAATAGTCTTTCCGATCCTTGGTCACGAACAGATACGGACGCAGATCGACTTCGGCCAAGGCCGGAGACAGCCGCGCCCAGGCGCGTATCGCATCTGCCGCCTTCCATTCCGTCAGGATGGCGCTTTCCTTAGAGTCCGGCACCGCAGTCGGCTTGGCGTCGTCGATGGACCTGATCCTCGGCCCGGCCCGCTTGGCTTTAGGGGCTGGCTTCTCCCCCGACGCGGCGGCTTCAAGCGCCGCCAAATCTACGCAGCGCCCTTCCGGATCGCGGGCGGCTGCGCTGGCGATCTGGTCGAACAATCTGGAAAGGAACCGTTCGGCAAGCATGAGCTTCGCCAGGACGGGCAGCTTCACTTCTTCTCCAAAACCGCGCGCGAGGGCGGTCTGATGACGCAGCAGTAGGGTGTTCAAGAACCGCTTGATTTGTCGCGGATTCCCCTGTGTGCCGCTAGCAAGGATCGGACCGATCTGATCGCTCAAGGTGAGGGCGTTCTGGACTTGGCCGGCCTTGTCGCCCAAAGAGGTCTTGACCGTCTGTGCGTCGAGCCCGGCAGTTTGCCAAGGGCGTTTTAGCAACTTACGCGCGTCGGTGATCAGAGCGGAGTAGGCGGGATCGTCCTCGCCCAGCTCGGCGCCAATGAGCAACAAGGTGACATAGATGCGGGTTTCGGTCTCGCCCAAAGCCGGAATCCGGAACGGGATCTGGATCAGCTTTTCGAGATAATTGCGCGCATAGTCGCGGGGGCCGGTCGTGTCCGGCAGCTCGGGGAAATGCTTCCGCACCGAATATTCGATCATCGCTTCGTCGGCCGCGACGATGAACGCAGTGCGGGCGGTGAATACGAACAGGCGGACGGCTTCGAGGGTTTCAATCGCCGTGTCGGGCAGGCATCGGTCGAGATCATCGATGAGAACGATCAGTTGCTTGACGCCCGCCTGCTTGAGCAGATCGTCAAAAGCCTTTCGGAACGCCTCAATCTCTTCCGGCACATTCTTTGACTCACCGGGTTTCAGCAGACCCTGCACACCGTCGATGGCTTTGTCGTAATTCTCCTGCGTGGCGAGTTTTGAGGGGTCGGAGAAGATGCTCTTCAAGGTACCTACCACGGCGCCCACCTGATCGGCGGTGGGGACACCTGTGAATGCGGTGAAAGCGAGACCGCCGCCGTGCCGCGCGATCTTGAGCCAGTCGATCCGCCGGAAGATGTCTTTCACGGCCATGCCCGCCTGCGTGAGCATTGGGCGTTTTTCGACAAGCCCGGTGACGATACCCTCGATCAGCGCGATCTTGGCGTCCTCGAACCCCTGAAAACGCCAACCGTTGAATTTGATACAGAGGACGTCCTCATCCGAACTGAGACCGTACTCGATCATCTCCAGGATGCTCGATTTGCCGGCGCCCCAGTCGCCATGAACTCCGATCGTCACGGCACGGTCGGGCTTTTCGCGCAGCAAATCGATAATAGTCTTGGCGATCGCCTCGTTGTTGAGAAGATCTACCTTCGTTTCGTTGTCAGTAAGGATCATCCTACCCCTGTTCCATTTTTGAGGATATCATACGTGAGATAGTCAAGCTCACGAAAGCGGCACCAAGAAAATGTCACCCATTATTTTTGCGACGCGAAGCGACAATACGTGCGCGAAAGCAAAAGCCTCTGATGCGGTACATCACTCATCGAACAGACTGAGATCAAGCCCGAACGCCCGGCCTCGCTCGCGCTTGCGCTCCCGTTCAAGGCGCTTTTCCTTCGCCACGCGCCAGGCGCGATGCAACTGCTCGCGCCGCTCGTCGGCAAGACGGCTGCGCTCGATAGCGCGTTCGGTCACGCGCGACAGTGCCCGCGCCCGCGCCTTGATCTTCTCCAGCATGGTCTCGCGCAGCATCTGCGGCGAGCCTGCGACATGCTGGAGAAGCTCGTATTCGCGCACGGCGAGTTTCACCCGCTGGCGGGCGCGCTCGATCTCGGCGCGGGTGTGTTCCAGCCGGTTCTTGGCGTCGCGCCAGCGCTGGCGGCGCTCGACGATGTAGCGGAAATACCGCTTGGCCTCCCGCCGGTCGGCCGTGCGGGTGTCGCCCAGCCGGATACCCCGCACCGCGCCGAGGATGAAGGGGTCCTTTTCGATCATCCGCTCGGCATCGCGGATGCCGAACTTCTCCTCCAGGTCATCCCAGAGCGCCCGCGCCTTTGCGGCGTCCCGATAGACCTTGCCCAGGATCTCGTCGAGGCTGCGGCTGCGCTTGCCGAGCCATGCCTCGTCCCGATGCACCTGCTTCTCGTTGAAGGCTTGCTGGCGCTCGGCATAGCGCACCTTGCCGGCGGCAGAACGGTATGATGCCTCGATCTGGCTCCAGTTACGGAACTCCATGTCGGCCTGGTCGAACCGGCGCACGGCGTCCTCGGCCGAACCGCGATCCGGCTCCTCGTCGAACATCCCCTCCACCGTCCGCCGTTCGGCCGGGGCCATGCCGCTGGTGTCGGGCGCGCGATCCTCCTTGCCCCGCTGCCGTTCGACGACGCGGGCGGCGCGGCGGGTCATGTGGTCGTCGAAGCTCTCGCCGTAGCGTTCCTCCAGCACATGGAAGCGCACGCCCTTGCCCATGTCGGAGAGCTTGGCGAAGCGCTCGCCGTCGGTGAGCACCAGGCCCTGCCCCTTGCGCTCCATGGTGATGCCCTTCGCGGCGAGCCGCTCGGCCAGGTCATCCCAGTCTCGGGCGCGGATGAAGTCGTCCTTCAGGCGGCGGCGCAGGTCGGTGACGGCATCCTTCTCGAAGGGGCGCTGCGCCTCGCGTTCCTCGCGCCGGGCGCGCCAGTATTCGGCATCGGTCGGAACCGGGCCGAAATCCTCTACCACCTCGCGGCCGAGCTGGCGCTCGTACTCGCGGTTGCGCAGGATGTTGAGCCCGTGTTCGCGCGCCAGTTCCTGCACGATGCCGGTGAGCCGCCGCCCGTCCTGATGGCGGTCATAGGCGATGTGCTTCGTTGGATGCACCCGGTTGACCAGGAAATGCAGGTGGGGGTGGTCGGTATCGGTATGGGAATAGACCAGGAGCTGGTGCTCGGTGAGCCCCATCCGTTCGATGACCTGCTGCGCCACGCGGCGCTTCAGCTCCGGCGTCACCTTGCCCGCCGCCGCGTCGTCGGGGTCGAAGGTGACGATAAAGTGGTAGGCCGGCTGGCGGCACCGCGCCGACTTCTGGGCGGTGGCGTCCATGACGGCCGCCGCCGAGCGCGGATCGTCGGTGTGCAGGTTGCGCCGTTCGACGAACTCCACCCGATCGGGCGACAGGCCCTGCACCCGCCCAGCGAGATAAAGGGCGGAAGCCCGGAAGCTCTCCGGCTGGCGGGCGGGCACCTTAAAGCGCATCCGGCCCGTCTCCCGGATCGGGCGCTCGGCTGCCCGCCTTGGGCGACTGCTTCACCGCCCGGTGGATTGGCTCCAGCACGCGGCGGAGGATGGAGAGGGTTTCCTCGACCTGTGCCGCGTCCAGCGGCTTGCCCATGTTGGCGCGCCGCGCCATGGCGTTGACCATGTGCCCGGCGCCGTTGATCGCCTCCAGGTGCTCCTCGATGAGGGGTGTCAGCTCGTGGCGGTCGGTCACCCGTTCGACCAGCTCGCCGCCGACATAGCGTGCCCATTGCGCGTAGGTCGCCTCGCCGGTCGCTTCCTCAAGCTGGGAGAGGTTCGTGGCGATGGACGACAGCTCGTAGAGCAGCGTCGCCATGACCCGGTCCTTGACCGGCTTCGGCTTCGGCCGCCGCCCCGTCAGGGTGGCGCGGGCATAGTCGGCGAGCGTGGCACCGGCCTCGGCCGCCCGGCGCCGCAGGTCGTGCATCTCGGTCGGAGAGAGCCGAAGGTTGAGGGTCTCGGAGCGCTTGCGCTGGGGATCGAGGGTTGGCCGTGCCATGGCTCAGATGCCCCCTGTCCCGGTCGCCTCGCAGAGCAAGATGAGTGTCGCTTGAGACCCCGTCAGGGGGTCGAATGCGGGCGCTGTTGGGTGGAGAAAACTCCCGCCGGGCCGGTCGGCGAAGCCGCGGCCGGTGTCGGGGCGGCAGCCTCGACGCGGGAGTTTTTGTAACACAACATCCATCTTGCCTACCCCCTGTGACACGAAAACCCTCCCCCGCTTATGGGGTCGGTCCACAGGGTGGAGTGGATTCGGACTGACAGGTCAGACACTTAATGCCAGTGATGGATAACGCAATACTAACCGCAATCGCCCTTCTCCACAAGCCACAACACCTACCCACAGCCACCAACAACAGCAGCCGCCGAAACCCAGCACAGCGCAAGCGGGCGGTCGGCGGCGCGTCAGCGCCGTCGTGGCCGCTCGAACACTGCCGACGGACAGGCATGCGAAAACCCCGCCGGGTCGCCCCGACGGGGTTCGCTCGGGCCGCTGTCGGTCAGGCGGCGTGGAACCAGTGCTCGCGCGCGTCGAACGGGCGGCGGGTGTCGATGATGCTCATGACGCAGCCGTTCGGGCTGAGGCCGCGCTCGAAAGCGGCGAGCACCGTGGCGTAGTCGTCGTCGGCCAGATCGGCGCCGGTCTCGATGAGGTGCAGGTCCTCCACGGTGATCAGGAACTCGTCCCAGGTCAGCTCGTAGTCGGTGTCGATGGTGTGCAGGGTGTTCATGGTTTGCCTCCTTCCGTTACTGTGGCCGCGACCGCGGCCTTCCATGGGCAACGTGAGGCGTCGGCAAGGGCGTCCAGCCGCACCCGAAGGGCGAAGCGCAGCGGCAGACGGCGAGGCCCGTCTTTCTTGGAGCGCAGCGACCGCGAGGAAGGCGCCAGCGGCGCCGGGGAAGAAAGTCGGGCAGCGCCGTTGCGGCGGACGCCGCCGACGCCAGTTTGCCCAGTTGGAAGGCCCGCATCGGTCGCGTGCCTCGGAAGGTGGCGAGCCCGGCCCTGCATGCCTGACCGCCGACCTGCTGATCGTGAGGATGTCAGCCGCCGGGGTGACCGTCGCCGCCATAAGACCCGTGTCGGCCGACCGACGCCTGTGCCGGGGCCAGCTCGCCACGTCGCGCCTCGCCGCCGCCGCTCGTCAAAAGCAGCGTCGCGCCAGCGGAGCCCGATGGGAGCCGCCCACGTCTGACCGCATGACGCACCGGCCAGCCGACCTCGCGTCCGTCGAGGGGATACTGGCGGAAAACGCGGTCGAGGCCGCCCTTGGCGAGGGCGGCCTCGTTTCGAGCGGCGCTTACCACCACGAGGTGTAGAACACCGTCTTCCCTTCGGCGAGGGCTGCGCGGGCTTTCTCGATGAAAGCCAAGTCGCCCTCGGTCTCGCTGCCATTGGACTCGCCGAAGAAGAAGCCTTCGGTAAAGGGAAGCGCGTTCGCGCGGGTGTCGGCCTCCAGCCGGTCCAGGTCCTCGGCCGTCAGCGCGACGTTGACGCAGTTGAAGTCGGCGTCCGTGCCGCCCTTGGCGCGATAGAGCTGTTCCATCCAGCCATGCAGGTTGGGGTGCTTCCGCCAGTAGGCGAGTTCGGTGGCGGTCTCGGTGGTGAAGTCCACGGCGGCCACGACGGGCTCGACGGTGGTGAAGGCGTACATATCCAGTCCCATGATGATCTCCTTTCGGTCGTTGGTTGCGCGTCCTGACGGACGCGACCGAAAGGGCGGGCGGCATGAGCTGCCGCCGTCCTGACCAACACGGGCGGGCTTGCCCGCCGGCGCGGGCAGGTCATGGACGGCAAGGCGCCGCCTGCCAGGGACGCGGAACCTCCAAAGGACGGGCAACCGACCGGAAGGAATCGGGACTGGATGCCTGCGCCCTCCGCCGAAGAGCTACCGATGGGACACGGGAAAAGCCCCCGCCGCCGAAGCGTCGGGGGCGGAAGGCACCGTCAGTCGAGGCGGATGTCGAGCTGACCGTCGCCCTGCCAAGGGCGCTCGGTGATGAGGTAGCCAAGGCGGTTGACGGAGTGGCAGCCGGACAGAAGGTAGAGGCCGTCGTCATCATCGCTGCTGACGAGCGTCCAGACGCAGGCAGGGTCGGCGGCGGCGATGGCATCGAGTTCGGGGCCGAAGGTCTCGAACATGCGGCCGTCGAACGGCGCGTCCGTACGCACGGTGTTGCGGACGGGGCGATAGGCGTCTCGCCAGTCGTCGTAGCTGAGAGCGGGCGCGGGCGGCGTCGGCTCGGGGTCGGCGGCTTCTCGGTCAAGCTCCTGAAGGGCGAGCTTGAAGCCGGTTGCGATGCCGTCGGCTTCCTTCCACGCATCCCAGTCGTCGGGGTCGTCGCTGTCCTCGGCGGCGGCGAGGTGGCGGTCGGCGTCTTCGGCGAGGCGTGCGGCCTCGGCGTGCAGGCGTTGCAGATGGATGTCGGTCAAAGTGATCATGTCGAAATCGTCCATTCGTTAAATCGTCAAACTATCGGGGGAGGCAGCGCCGCCAGCCTCATCGGCGGGCGGCGTCGCCTGCGGTCAGCGGCTCCAGATGAGGGCGAAGCCTTTGTCCTGCTCGACCAGGTTGGCGTAGATCGGGGCGGCGAAGCTCGGGTCGTCCAGCTTGACCGAGATGTACTCGTTGCCGCCCTTGGAGGTGCGGTGCCAGGCCGCGCCGATTTCGACGGCGCCCGCCTTGACGCGGAAGTCGGGGGCGGCGTCTGCGGTTTTCTCGACGCTGGTGATCGCGACCTTGGTGGCCTTGACGCCGAGGGTCTGGATGGTGCCGGTGAAGCCGCTGTCGGTCTTGGTGAAGGTGCCGATGGTTGCCATGATGTAAGTCTCCTGTGTTTGGTTCTGGCGGTCGCGCCCATCGCGACCTTTCCATGGCCCATGAGAGAGACCGTCGAAGCACGGACCCGCACCCCAAGAGGCGCGGAGGGGCGAAGCCCCGACCGGGACACGAAGCGGGCCGAACGCAGTGGGAGACGGCAAGCGGGCTGTTTCTTGAAGCGCAGTGTCCGCGAGGAATGCGGCGAAGCCGCAGGGGAAGAAACTGACCGTGCGCCGTTGCGGGGACGGGCGACGGGCTCAGATGTGGCCATGAGAGGAAAGGACGCAGTTGGGCGGCTGATCCGCGCCAAACAGAGGCAAGACGCGCTGGCGACCTCGGCCCCCTTCACGTGACACGCGGCCAATCGGCCTCCGTCCCCTCACGGCCTCCGGCCAGATCGCAACCCCTGCGCACCGAGAAAACGCCCCGCCCCCTGACGGAAGCGAGGCGGCGCTGTGGGTCGGTGTTTGGCCGCACCGTCCTCGATGCGGAACACGGGATCTTCGGTCAGCGGGGATTCGACCCACTTCGGATCGCTCTGAAAATCCAACCAAGGATGAGCAGGACGTAGAACAGCCCCAAGGCTGCCAGCGGGACGACGACCAGCACCGCGATGAAGGCGTCGGCGCTGCCGGTTCGGGTGCTGACGAAGGCGGCGAGGATGATGAGCGCGAGGGTCACGATGATCGGCATGGCGATGGCTCCTCGACCGTTAGGGCGACGGCGGCGGGCCACGGAACGCAGCCAGCAGCTTGCCGATGATCCAGAGAACGATGGCCGTGACGGGCACGACGAAGGGCACGGCGACGATCGTCCAGAGGAAGTTCTCGGGATTGCCCGTGACGTGGGCGATGTAGGCGGCGAGGACAAAGAGCGCGAGCGCGCCAAGGATGGTGGGCATGGGGCACCTGTCGGAATAGCGAATGGACGAATTGAGGAAAGGACGAAGCCCGCCCGTCATGGGCGGGCTTCGCTGGACGGGTCAGGCCGCGCGGGCGGGCTGCACGTCCTCGGCGACGGCGGGCGTGGGGAAACCGTCGCCATCCGCATCATCGGCCTCGACCTCGGACACTTCCTCGAACACTTCCTCGGCCTCGGCCATGTCGCCGCCCTCCACCGCGACCCCGCCGAAGCGCATGGCCTCGGGCAGCCACGCATTGGCGCGGGCTTTCAGGTCGGCGGCGATCAGCTTGTCATCGGCGGCGCAGCGCTCGAAGTGACGGGCAAGGGCAGCGGCCAGCTGCGTCTTGTTGTAGTCCTTGAGCGCCCCGAGGCGGGTCACCGCGCCCGTCTCCTTGGCGATGGCCTCCAGCTGATCCTTGCGGCGGCGCGTGAGGAACGCCTCGTCGGGGCACCAGTGATCCCGCATCGACACCCCGAGATCGCTGGCCACGCGATTGAACAGGCTCGCGCCCGCGTCGAGCGCGTCCATGCTGCCCTGACCGAAGGTCAGCGTGGTCAGAAGCAGATGCAGCGCATCGAGCGCGGCATCATCGAGGGCGGTCACGGCCTCGTAGAGCGCCAGCGGCTCCTTCTGGGGACGCAAGAGCGTCTCCCATGCCCCGCGGTCGGGCGCGGGATAGCGGCTGGTGAGCGTAGCGGCGATGTCGAGCGCCTCCATCACCGCCTGCGCCACCCCTTCGACCTTTCCGTAGGTCTCGGGCTGGGTATCCTCGCCCGCGAAATACCCCAGCGCGGGATGGGCATCGAGGCGCGCCCGCGCCGTCCCGTCACAGGCGTTCAGCATCGTCACCACGGCCACCTCCCGCGCCTTGCGGGGGTTGGCCAGAAGCCCCGCCATGACGGCGAGCGACTTGTGGGCGGCGACCATGCGGATGACCGCGCCCGTATATTCGGGCTTCTCCTTGGGCGCGGCGGGATGGTCGGCGGTCTCTTCCGCCACGCTCGGGCGCACCTCGCGGCGCACAAGCCCTTCCCGCACCTCGACACGGCCTGACGGCTTGAAGTGGATCACCACGCCGCCCGTCTCGCCCTCTTCCGCGTCGGCCTCCCGATACTGCCACCATGCGGCGTAGTTCTCGGTCAGGATGTCCACGAAGGCGGCACCCGCCTCGCGGTGATGCGCGGCCAGCGCCTCCACGGCCTCGGCCTGCAAACGGTGGAACTGCTCGGCATCGTCGAAGACGGTCGCGTCCTCCTCGGCGAACAGGTCGGACGTGGTCGTGCCCTCGTAGCGTTCCAGCGGAAAGATCGCCAAGGACAGGGCGGGCTTCTCGCCCGTCAGCCAGTCGCGGATGTCGTCGGCATCGTAGCGATAGCCGCTGTCCAGCCGTTCGATGACGGCGCGCTGCTGCTCGGCACTGCCCAGCGTCAGCGCCTCGGCGGCGGCAAGGGAAATCTCGCCGTTCCGCACAAGCGCCTTCACCTCGTCGGTAAGGCTCGCCAGCGCCACACGGCGCTTGACGGTCAGCACCGACACGCCCGCTTTCGCGGCCACGTCTTCGAGGCGCGCGCCCTGCCCCAAGAGAAGGGCGAAGGCTTCGGCCTCGTCCATCGGGGGCAGTTGCTCGCGCTGGATGTTCTCGACGGTTGCCAGACGCAATGCGTCGGCCTCGGTCAAATCAGCGCGCACCTCGACGGGCACGGGATAGTCCTTCCCGATGTCGCCGCGCTCGACCAACAGGGCGAGCGCGCGCCAGCGCCGTTCGCCCGAAACGATGCGGAACTTCCGGCCGTCCTTGCGCACGACAAGGTTTTGCAGAAGGCCGTCCGCCTTGATCGAGGCGGCAAGCCCCTCGATGGCGGCGGCGTCGATGCTGCGGCGGGGATTGGCGCCCTCGGTCAGGGCGAGTTTCGAGAAGGGGATGGTTTCGATGGTCATGGGTTCGGTTCCTTTCGATTGGGTAAGCGCCCGCGCCGTGACGCGGGCGCGGGATGTCAGGCGCTGATACGCCCGTGTTCGTTCGCCTCGGCGGCGTAGGCCGTCAGGCTCTTGGTCGGCTTGAAGTGGAGGTCGCGCTCGATGGCCAGCCCAGCGGGGCCACGGATGGCGGCAAGTTCCGACAGGCGCACGCTGCCCAGTTCAGGGCATCCGAAGCCGAGGTCACACAGGCCGAAGGCGATATCCTCGTCCTCGGGGTCGATCTCCGTCAGAAGCCACGTCGCGGCTCCCCACGGGCAGAACAGCTTCACCACAGGCCAGAAGTCCTGGGTGTTGCCGTCATCGGCCATGCTCTCGGCATTGGCGCGACCATTGGCCAGCATGCGCGCACGCTGGCAGTCCGTGAGAAGCGGCATCATTGCGCGGCCTCCCGTCCGTCATGGTCGGTCAGGCGCATCGTGTCGGTCACCGCGCAGATGGCGGCGGCGGGCTGGCCGTCCGCGAAGCAGGAGAACAGGGCGAAGTTGGCATATTCGCCGCTGGTCAGCGCCTCGAAGGCGCTGCGATGGTCTGGTGTGATGTTGGTCTGGCTCATGGCCGAAGTCCTCCGTTCAGTCGTTCAAGGCTGCGAAGGACACCCACGCCCCGCGCATTACCCTCTGCCCAGCGGCGAGCGACGACAGACGGTGGCGTGCGAGGACGTGCTTGGATTGAACCTGGCGGCGGCGCGCCGACATCCGACGGGCTCCAAGGAAGCCGCCCCGTCAGGGGGCATCCGGCCAACACGGGAGGGCGGCGTCAGCCGCCCGAATGGAGCGGGCAGGCCGGACGGCGACCTTGGGCAAGCTCGGCGGGGTCGGCACAAGCTGGCAGAAGAGGGTATCGCGCCAAGGCGCGATCAGAAGATCAACTCCGGCCGAAGGGCCGTCCGCTGCCGCCGCATCGGGCAGCGTCAGCGCGGGTCCCGGTGCGGCGGCGACGGGGCGTTGCGGGGTGAAATCCCGCTTGAAAGGGGTGTGCCGAAGACTGTTTGGCTGAGGCCAGGGGAAAGGCTTTTCTCCACAATATCAATCTCTCCATTGAGACCTTAACATTTGCTACCCGTCTGCACTATTTTCTTGAACACTCTTATAATTTGGACGAATATTCATATTATGTAACAATTATAACGTCCCATTAAAGGCTTCCTTGATGCATGATCTTCTGTGCGCAATTACGAAGAACAAAGCGGCACTTTTCTATGGCCTCATTTCCGGCATGACACTTATATCCATATGGATCGCGCAGGTTTATTTCCTTTTCCGCGCGTAGATGTCAGCCAATTTTTGTTCCGCACCACATAATAATAAATAAATTAAATAATTTCGGGGATTTGCTTAATGCTTCAGAACGTAAACTCTACACTGAAAACCCAGAGAGGCGCGATGTTCGGGCTCGATGCCCGTGTGGCACTGGCGATTTTCGGCGGTTTGTCCGCAATCGCAGGGACGGCCGTTTTCTCCGCGGTTCGCGACACGCGCGTGACTGGCGTCCTGACAGAGTTCGACAACATCTCGAAGGGCTATATCAACTTTGTCTTCGACACAGGCGTGGACATCACTCAAGACGCCAACGTAACGCCCGGCGTGGACGGCGGTACCGGAACCGCCGGTTTCAAGAACTTATACCGGAATGCCAACAACACGCTTAACTGGAACGGGCCGTACATCACGATCGCCACGAACCTTCATCCCGCCGGATACGGACAATTCGCTCTGCGTGACGGGCGCATCGACGGCACCTGGACGGCACCTCCCGGCACGAACCCGGCAGGCTCGATTGGTGGCAAGTGGCTCACACTTTCAGCCGTTCCATGTGAGATCGCAGGTGACCTGAAGCGAAAGATCGACGGCCAGAACGCCGACGGGACCCCGGCTCTGCCGAATGACAACGGCAACTTCCGGTACGCCGCGTGCACACCCGGAAATACGGTGCTCGTCTCGTATCTGATTTCGCGTCTCCGCGGCTAAGGGAGGACGGTTAACATGAACAGCCGGAAGTCCCGCTTCACATGACACGCCTCAACGCTTTGCTCTCTTCGCTCCTCCTCAGCGGAATGTGCGTGGACGCTCTTGCCCAGAACAAGTTCTTCTCCTCTCCGTCCCGCGGAGGCGCAGAGGGAGCGAGACAAAACGCACAATTGAATGCGCTTCAGGGTGAGTTGGAACGGATGAACACCTGCACATCCGCTGGACTCATTTACGCACCAACTCATCCTTCAGCCGACGAAAATGGCTGCGCCTCTGAAATGGGCGAGCGTCAAATAGATGGCAGTATTTCCGTTATCGGATCTGTTCATATCGGACAAGATAATCGACCCTGCCTTTCTGGCGACGAAGGAAGGGTTAGATACAGCAAGATCAACTCACTTCTCGAATTCTGCGACGGCGCAGAATGGAGGGCGATAAGTTCGGATAGCGGCGGCGTTTCGCTTACACCCTATCAAAACTTAAACGTTGATCAAAACTACACCGCCGATACTGATGGAATCATTCATGTCACCATCTACTCAAACTCAGGGGGTGGAAATTGGTGCATGATTCGCGTTTTTGTCAACGAAGTAAGAATGGCAATAGCAGTCGGGAACGGCGGCTCAGTCTGGGAGTCTTCGACTGCTTTAGCAGTTCAGAAAGGAAGTACTTACAGATTGCAGCGTCTCAGCGGAGGAAGCGGCTGCAATCTCACGAACGAGAAGCTCGTTTGGGTCGGCTTGCAATAGGGCGAGGGCTTATTCGTTACCTCAAGGCGGAAGTGCCGTCCTAGGCCGTAGACTCATAACCGCGTAGCCAGATGCGGATGGACGCGAGCTTCACGGCGGCGAGGAAGTTTTCCGCCGTCTTGTCGAAGCGGGTGGCGATACGGCGGAAGTGTTTGATCTTGTTGAAGAAGCGCTCGACGAGGTTGCGCGCCTTGTAGAGGTGCCTGGAGAAGCAG
The DNA here is from genome assembly GCF_001887265.1 of Chelatococcus daeguensis. Classification (NCBI taxonomy): domain Bacteria; kingdom Pseudomonadati; phylum Pseudomonadota; class Alphaproteobacteria; order Hyphomicrobiales; family Chelatococcaceae; genus Chelatococcus; species Chelatococcus daeguensis. Next base: position 984,934 of record NZ_CP018095.1, read on the forward strand.
ATCGGGTCCTTGCGGTTGCGCTTGGGCGGGATGTTCGCCCATGCGTTCCGCTCGGCGACGGCAGCGCGCAGGTCGTTGGCGTCGTATCCCTTGTCGGCCAGCAGCATTGAGCCCGGCGCGAGATGCCCGATCAGGTCTTTGGCACTCGCGAGGTCGCTGGCTTGGCCTGCCGTGAGCTTGAGGAGGATCGGCCTGCCTCGGCTGTCGACGAGCGCGTGGAGCTTGGTCGTGAGCCCGCCTCGGGAGCGACCCAGACATCGATCGACACCCCCCTTTTTGCCGTCGCCCCGTGCTGGTGGACGCGGACGACAGAGGTGTCGATCATCTGCACGTCACCATCGTAAGCCCTTGTGATCGCGTCCATGAGCCGATCCCAGACGCCCGCCTTCCGCCATCGGTTGAAGCGGTTGTAGATCGTGGTCGGCGGCCCGTAGCGCGCCGGCATGTCCGCCCACGGCGCGCCGGAGCGCAGGCACCAGAAGATGCCATTGAGAACCCGCCGGTCATCCACGCGAGGCACGCCCCGCGACTTGTTGGGAAGGTGAGGCCGGATCGCCTCCCATTCGAAATCCGTCAGATCGTAGCGGCCCATCGCAAAGCTCCCGAAAAGGAGCTTGAATCACAATTGCTACCGTCAGGGAACCCAGAGCCGTTTATGGGTTTACGGCCTAGATACCGTCGGACAGGGCGACATCGTCATCGTCTGGAAGCTCGACCGCCTCTCCCGTTCCCTCATGGACCTTCTCCGCATCATGGATCGGCTCGATAAGGCTGGTGCCGGGTTCCGTTCGCTCACTGAGGCCATCGACACCACGACGCCAGCGGGCCGCATGATGATGCAGATGCTCGGCAGCGTGGCGGAGTTCGAGCGGGCAATGATCCGCGAGCGTACCCGCGCGGGACTGGCACATGCGAAGGCGCAAGGACGGAGACTCGGCCGCCGCCGCTCCATCAACAGGGATCAGCGTCGCAAGGCGATCCGTTGGATCGCCGAGGGGCAAACGCAGGCGGAAATCGCAAGGACGTTCGGCGTTCACCGTTCGACGATATCGCGGCTTCTCGCATCCGGCCTCGATAACAAAGATTGACAATCCCTGTGACTCGACCGATCCTGATCCGGTCAGGGGAGGGCCTTGCATGAACGTGTCGCTGACGCCGCAGCTCGAAGAGTTCGTGCGGCGGAAGGTCGAATCCGGCCTCTACAACAACGCCAGCGAAGTCATCCGCGAGGGTTTGCGGCTCTTGATCGAGCGCGACGCGGCGAAGGAGCGGGACAAGGCCGACGATGCTTCCCCGCGCGAAACGAATACCGAGGGGCGGAAATGACCGAGCTGAATTTCAAGGGCAAGGAGTTTGTCTACAATCACCATCTGGCCGTGCCCTTCCGCCCGCTCGTGCCGCATGCGGACAAGGGGATCGGGCCCGTTTCCCTCGACGGCAACCTGATCATCCATGGCGACAACCTGCATGCGCTGAAGGCGCTGCTGCCGCTCTACGCGGGCAAGGTGGACTGTGTCTACATCGACCCGCCCTACAACACAGGCAAGAGCGACTGGTCATACAATGATCAAGTCAACTCTCCGATGATTAAGGAGTGGCTGAACAGTAACCCCATCACTGTGGATGACACACTACGGCACGACAAATGGGCATGTATGATGTGGCCGCGCCTCCAGTTGTTGCGCGAGCTAATGAAACCAGGGGCGGTAATTTTCGCGAGCATTGATGACAACGAGGTCGCACTATTCAAGCATCTTTTGCATGCAGTTTTTGGGGACAACAATAGCCCACAGACAAACCCACACTTAGGGACGATCGTTTGGAAAAACGCAACAGACAACAATCCAACAAATATCGCTACAGAGCATGAGTATATTCATGTTTTCTGTTTACAGCGCGGCGATGTTGTGCCGATCTGGAACTCTCCTTGGTCGGACTTGAAGGAGCATCTTCTCGTAAAGGAATCTGATCTGCTCGGTCAAAACCTATCTGCCGAGCAGCTTTCAGAAAAGTACGCTAATTGGTTTCGGCAGCATAAGTCGCAGCTCGGTCCTTTGCAGGAGTACAATCAGATCGATAGTGGAGGAATATTCACTGCATCGAGAAGCGTCCATAACCCAGGACGCGAAGGATATCGGTGGGATTTGATGAACCCCAAAACTGGGAAGTTGGTCCCGCAACCACTTATGGGATACCGCTTTCCGGAAGAAACCCGCGACGAGCTTCTGGCGCAAGACCGTATTATTTTCAGCGATGATCCGGATCAACTTATCCGGATTAAGATCTATCTAAAAGACTACAAGGAGAAGATGCCGGGAATTGTAGAGATCGACGGTCGTCGTGGCGCTAACGAGCTAAAGAAAATATTCCCGGAATCAAAGCAGGCGTTTAAAAACCCAAAGACCTTCACGCTCATTGAATGGCTCTTATCGTTCACCGCTGGTCCGGATGCGGTAGTTCTGGATTCCTTTGCTGGCTCTGGCACGACAGCGCATGCAGTGATGAAGCTGAATCAGCGCGACGGCGGCAATCGTCGGTTCATTCTTGTTGAGTGCGAGGATTACGCCGACCACCTTACAGCGGAGCGCGTTCGTCGCCTAATTAAAGGCGTGCCCGCTTCCAAGGACGACGAGTATAGATCGGGACTTGGCGGCAAATTCACCTATTGCACCCTTGGCGATCCCGTGGAGCTGGACAAGGTTCTGAGTGGCGAGACGCTGCCGCCCTACGCCGGACTTGGCGCGGCGCTGTTCCACATGGCGACCAATCGGGCGCTCGAGCCCGCGGCCGTGCGCGAGGACGACTTCTATCTCGGGGCGACAGAGGGCCAGCATGTCTGGCTAATCTACAAGCCCGATCTGGAATGGCTGAAGACGCCGGAGGCCGCGCTGACCCTGTCGCGAGCCAAGGCGTTCGCCGCCACCGACCCGGACAGGCGGCACCTGGTCTTCGCCCCGGCCCGCTATGTCAGCCAGAAGATGCTGGCCGAGCACAATATCCCGGTCGAGTTCGTGCCGCTGCCCTTCGCCCTCTATCGCATCGACCGGAGCTGAGCGCCATGTTCCGCCAGCTCGACTATCAGGATCGCGTGCTGAACACGCTCGACGCCTATCTCGACCTTCTGAAGGCAAAGAAGAAGGAGGCGGACGAAGTCGCAGAGCTTGCGGCGCTGAAGCCGCATCTGAAGCTGCCGATCCCGGACTTCGCCAGGGAGGCGTGGGAGGCGCTCAAGGCCGAAGGCAAGCTGCCCGCCTCGCGCGCCGCCATCCCGTTCTCCGAACGGCTGGACGGATGCAATCGGCCGGTGCCCAATGTCGTCCTGAAAGTGCCGACCGGTGGCGGCAAGACCTGGCTTGCCGTGACCGGCGTGTCGCGGATCATGGGCCGGTATCTCGACCGCAATACCGGCTTCGTCCTGTGGATCGTGCCGAACGAGGCGATCTACACGCAAACCCTCAAGCGGCTGAAGGACCGCCAGCACCCCTATCGGCAGGCGCTCGACCGTGCCGCCGCCGGGCGCGTGCGGATCATGGAGAAGACCGACCGCCTCGATGCCCGCGACGTGGAAACGAACCTCTGCGTCATGCTCCTGATGCTCCAGTCGTCGAACCGCGAGAACCAGGACTCGCTGAAGATGTTTCAGGACCGGGGCGACGTGCACGGCTTCTTTCCGGCCGAAGGCGAGCAGCAGGCCCACAAGGCCGCGCTCGACCGCACGCCGAACTTGTCCGCCTATACCGGCATGTTCCCGATGGTGAAGGACTCGCTCGGGAATGCGCTGCGGATCATCCGGCCTGTCGTCGTGCTGGATGAAGGCCACCGCGCGATTTCCGACCTGGCCTTCAGGACCCTCTACGGCTTCAATCCGTGCTTCGTGCTGGAGCTGACGGCGACGCCGCAGGACGTTCAGCCGCGCGGAGGTCGCAATCCGCGCGAAGGCCGCTACGCTAATGTGCTCGTTGAAGTGACCGGGCGCGAGCTGGACCGCGAGGGCATGATCAAGATGCCCCTCAACCTCGATCCGAGGCAGGGAAACGACTGGAAGGCGACGCTCAACGCGGCGCTCGCCAAGCTCAACGCGCTGGACGCCGATGCGCGCAAGCTCCGGTCGGAGACCAACCGCTACATCCGCCCGATCATGCTGATCCAGGTCGAGCGCACCGGGGCCGATCAGCGCGAAAGTGGCCATATCCATGCCGAGGACGTGAAGGACTGGCTTCTGACGGCGGGCTTCGACGCAGCCGAGATCGCCATCAAGACGGCCCAGCAGAACGACCTGAACGACCCCGAGAACCAGGACCTTCTGGCACCCACCAACCGGGTGCGCGCCATCATCACCAAGCAGGCGCTTCAGGAAGGCTGGGATTGCCCCTTCGCCTATGTGCTCTGCGGCCTGGCCGCGAGCACCAATCTGAAGGCGATGACGCAGCTTGTCGGGCGCATCCTGCGTCAGCCCCACGCCATGAAGACCGGCATCGAGACGCTCGACGAATGCCACGTCATCACCCACCATGCCGCCACTGCCGACGTGGTAGGCGCCATCAAGGAGGGCTTGGAGCAGGACGGGCTTGGCGACCTGGTGCTTCAGATCGCGCAGGGCGAGGGCAATGGGAACGGCAAGGTGAGCCGCAAGATCGACCGCCGCCCGGCCTTCGCCACCACGGAAATCTATCTGCCCAAGGTCATGGTCGTGGATGAAGGCGCAGCGCGGGACCTGGACTATGAGACGGACGTGCTGTCCGCCATCGACTGGCGCGGCTTCGACCCCAAGGACATCGTGTCGCGCATTCCCGAGAACGCGCAGGCGGCCGAAAGCCAGCTCCAGCGCATCCGGCTCGCCGATGACGGCGACGAGCTGTTCGTCGGAGAGACCGTTGCCGAGAACTCGGAGACGCTGGCCTTCGACCTGGCCCATGCGGTGCGCATGGTGTCCGACATCGTGCCGAACCCCTTCGTCGGCCGCGAGATCGTCGGCCGGCTTATCGACGGGCTTCGGGCGCGAGGCTTTGATGACAGGAAACTGGGCACGCTGGCCAGCTTGATCGTCGAAGAGCTGCGGAAGGGCCTCGATGCCGCCCGCCATGCCCGGGCCGAGGCGCTATTCAAGGCCGAAGTCGCTGCCGGACGCATCCAGTTTCGCCTTCGCCTCGACGGCCGGAATTGGCGGATGCCGTTCAGCATAGAGACCACTGAGCCTGAGAACGCGCGCCAGCTCCTGAGCAAGACGGGCGGGCCGCTGGAGAAAAGCCTGTTCACGCCAGTATACGAGGCCGAGCTGAATACTGACGAGCGCGAAGTGGCCGTCTATCTCGACGGGGAAAAGGCGCTGGCGTGGTGGCATCGGAACGTCGCGCGGACCCAATACGGCATTCAGGGGTGGCGGAAGGCCAAAATCTACCCGGACTTCATCTTCGCTGTTCAGGGCGAGGGCAGCGCCAAGCGCATTACCGTGCTCGAAACCAAAGGCGACCAGCTCGACAATCTCGACACGGCCTACAAGCGGCAAGTCCTCGCCTTCCTTTCCGACAACTTCGCGTGGGACGACTACGTCCCGGCGGGCGAGTTGGAGCTTGTGAAGAACGACGGCGAGACGGTCGAGGGCACGCTGATCCTCATGAGCGAGTGGAAGGCGAAATTGCCGCCCCTTCTTAGCGTGTAGTTACTTGAAGGGGGGAACCGGGTGAGCGACCAATCCAAATATCAGCTCCTCTCTCCTGTGTCCGCCGGGGAGAGCGAAGATCTTTTAGAAGGCAAACCTTCGGAAGAAGCGCTTCGACGTGTTCAGGCGCTTCTCGCTGACTGGCTGCGTATGGAGAACGTTATCGTCTTAACCGCTGCCGGGTGTTCGGTCGGTGCCGGAGGTCGCTTGATGGCCGGTCCAAGGACGAACAATCTCGAATGCCTTGTTCTCGATGCGGTCGAGAAATGCACACTCCCCCCGAAGGCGGCATCCATCCTGCGCCACAGGAAGGCTTCTTGGCCGGCGGAAGAGAATGGTGGGCCGTTCGGGTTTGAAGACTGGCTCAGCTATCTGTTCAATGCGTCAGGCCTGACGACCCCGGACAGCTCTCCGGTCGAGGCGGTAATCTGGAAGGGTGATGTGCCGGAGGGGTCAAAGCCTCCTTTGACGCTAGCCGACAGTGATTTGACCGAGCTGCGGAAATTGATTGAGAAGGCCATCTTCGCTGAATGTGCCCTCCAAATTGATCGTGGTGAACTATCAGGCACGAGCGACGGTCAGTCGTCAGGCCATATTCCCTTTCTCGCAAAGCTGATCGCCCGCGACACGAACCTCGGGCGCACCCATCTCTTTACGCTCAACTACGACACGCTGTTCGAGCAGGCGATGGAAGAGTTAGGTATCCAATATTTTGACGGCTTTTCTGGTCGAGCCAGCTCTCGCTTTGATCCAGCCGTGTATGGGCTTGATATCTACTACCCCGGCGACGTCTCCGAGGGGCGGGTGCGCCGCTTCGACAAATTCCTGCAATACTACAAGCTTCACGGCTCGCTGCATTGGTATGTCGGCGATGACGGGATGTATCGCGCCCGTCACCGGGACCTTTCATTCGCCGGCGATTACAGGAAGCTCTCCGCTGAAGAGAAGGCGGCGAAGCTAAAGTCCGAAGAATTCTCCACGGTTAACTCCTTCGGCATCCTGCCTACGTCGCAGAAGTTCATTCAGACCTTGGACATGCCCTATGCCCATCTGTTCCGGCTCTTTCATGCGCGCCTGAACCAGCCGCAGACTTTCCTGCTCGTCGTCGGATACGGTTTTGGTGACGAACACGTGACGCGGATCATTGAGACGGCCCTGATGAATCCATCCTTGGTCATGCTGGTTGTGGAGCCCAATCCACAAAGTGCGATCGTCGAAAGAGTTCGGCGGTACCAGAATTTGGGTCAGCGGGCATTTGTCCTGACCGAGCGACTCGGTGTGGGTGCGAAATGTTCGTACAAATTAGCCACATTCGCTGATTTCGCCCAGAACATCATGCCGGATGTGAAATGGCTCGACGACTACAAACGCCTTCGGTCTTATGAAGAGCAGATCAGAAAAACAGAAGACAAGAAGCCGGATGCCCCGGAGAGCACCCTCTGATGGAACAGCCGCGCGTCATAGGGCATGTCGTGGCTGTCAGTGGCTTCAGGCTGAAAGTAGAGCTTTCCCCTGACGCGAAATCATCGTCTCGGGCCACGCCGGACGGGGTGCAGCGCGCAGTTGCCATCAACTCCTTCCTGACCTTTGACCTTGGAGCCGGCACACATGCAATCGGGCTACTCAGCGATCTTGAAGCTCGGGAGAGCTACGACCCGACCCGTGACGAAGAGCTTTCTCTTGAACTGACGAAGCCGCGGCGGGTTGCGTCAGTCCAGTTGCTCGGAACGGTGAAGCAGACCGGTAAATCCGGATGGAAATTTGATCCAGGCATAACGGTTCTGCCGACCCTGGATACCCCGGCTGAGGTGGCAAATCCCGACGTTCTATCAGGCATCTTCGCTCGTCCGCCGGAGCGCAATAAACCACGTGACTGGTCAGAGGGGTACTACGACTTCCCGCTGGAGATCGGTCATCAAACGGGTGACGAGAACACAAAGGTGAAAGCGTCGTTCAACGACCTGTTTGCTCGACCGCTCGCAGTTGTGGGTAACACTGGATCAGGAAAGTCGTACACGGTTGCCAGCCTTATACGAGGCATCGTTGAGCATGAGAAGTTCTCCACCGTCTCCAAGGCGGAGCCTCATGTCTTCATCCTGGATATCAACGGCGAGTATGCAAGTGCCTTTCTCGACAAGTTTCAGGCGTCATACGCGCGCGATCCAAATAAAATTTACCTGAACGGGCAGGAATTCTGCCTGCCCGCGTGGCTCATGAACGGTGAGGAGGTTTGCGACTGGCTTCAGGCATCCGAGGCTACACAGGAGCCCGTCCTCAAGGACTGGTGGTCCATAGCCAAGGCCAATAGAGGCGGCGTTGCTTCCTACGATCCTTTGCAGGTCGCTATAGGAAAGATTGATTCTGCATTGGCGTGGCTTGATGACCCACGACAGCCTGCCAATGGCACCTTTGACGTGTATATCAATCACGCCCAGCAATATGCGCCTGATATAGACTGGAACACTTTCAATGGGATTCCGAACTGGACGCCGGATGCGACGAATCAGTGGCGAAAGGTCGCGAATGATAAGGCGGTTAGGGATCGGCTCATTGAAATCCGATCATCGTTGCTGGAGAAGATCTCGGCGCGACAGAACGAGGGTGTGAATTTTGCCAAGACCGCCGACGCGCCGCGGTTCATCGCTGTACACGAGTTTCGCGATCCCAATCTGGTCGATAGATCGACCGATCAGGAGGGCAGCAAGCGGATTGACCAGTATCTCCTTACATTGAAATTGCGACTGCGGACACGACTCGACGACAGACGCTGGCAGTCATTCTTCAGCTATGAGGACCAGAGCATCCGAAGCTACGAAGACTGGATGACGAAGCTCGGGATCGGGCAGAAGTCCGGCTCAAGGGTTTCCGTCCTTGATTTTTCGATGTTGTCTTCGGAGGTGCTGCCTTTTGCCTGTGCGCTTTTTGGTCGACTTCTTCTCGAAACACGGGAAATGCTGCGTCCCGACGTGCGTAGCCGATACCCTTGGGTGTTGGTTCTGGAAGAAGCGCATAACTATGCGCGGCCACCGGGTCGCGTAGAGGACCGGGGGCAGAGCCTTTCGAGGAGGGCATTTGAGCGTGTTGCGAAGGAAGGGCGCAAATTCGGTCTATCGCTCATTGTCGCTAGCCAGCGCCCCAGCGAGATCAGCCCGACTATCATCAGCCAGTGTGCCAATTTCTTTTCGCACCGGCTCCAGAATCCGGACGACATTGACCATTTTCGCCGCATCATCCCCAAGCAGGCTCAGCGGTTGCTCGACCAGGTAACGGTTCTCGCCGCTGGGGAAGCTATCGTGTTTGGCAGTGCCGTGCACGTTCCCTCGCGTGTTCAGATCAAGCTGCCCACACAGGAGCCATGGAGCGCGACCGCCGCGCCTTTTGTCGATTGGGGGGCAGAAGTGGCGTTTCCGCTCGCGGATGTCGTCGTGAACTGGGGGCTGACCAAGGAGGAGGCCTCCGCCGCCGCAACAGCATCACCCGCTCAATCTGCCGAAGTGACAAGTACGACCGCTGACCTTGACGACGAGATCCCATTTTGAAGGAGCGGACCGGTCTGTAAAGGAAGCCCCACCGCGAGGGCGGGGCTCCAGTCTTCGATCAAGGCCGTGTCAGGCCGCGGGCTTCAACGGCTTGGGGGCCAGACGCTGGCCCTCAAGCCACTTGTTGAATTCGGCGCGGTCGATATAGACCCGGCCACCGATCTTCAGCAGCGCGGGCTTCAATCCATTCGTCTCCGCATGGAATATCCACCAGCGCAGCGTGGCTTCCGTGATGAACGGCGCTTCCGCCGCTACCTGCTTCACGGTCGCCAGGTCCCTGTAGTCAACCATGGGTTGCCTCATGGTTCGGGGCCTATAAAGGAGCAGGAACCCCCCTTATGCCTCAGAACAGCTTCTCGTTCAATTGCGTGACCACGCCCTTGACGTGGCTCTCCGACAGGTGCGCGTAGCGACGTACCATCTGGAGCGTCCGGTGGCCCAGGATGTCGGCAATCTCCACGAGGCTCGCGCCGTTCATGGCAAGGTAGCTCGCCGTCGAGTGGCGCAGGTCATGGAAACGGAAATCCTCCAGCTTGGCCGCATCCCTCGCGTTCTCCCATGCCTTGCGAATGTCGATGGGTTCCAGCCCGTCCCGCCGCGGGAACAGCCAACGCGGCCCCGGCGGTGAGCTCAGCTCCTTGTAGATGCCGTTCACCTTCTCGACCTGTACTTCGAGCACGTCGCGCAGGTGGTGGACGACCGGCACCGCCCGCGTGTCGCCGTTCTTGGTGTCGCGGAGCACAGCCGTGTCGCGGTCGAGGTTGAGATCGGCCAGCGTCAGGCCGAGGATTTCGCTCTTCCGCGCGCCGGTGGAGAGCGCGAACACCACCACCGGGTAGAGGTGCTCGTTGTCGCTGGCCTTGCAGGCATCGAGCAGGCGCTTTCGCTCCGCGTCGCTCAGATAGCGCATCCGCTCGTTCCTGATCTTGGTGATCCGATTCACGCCGTCGAGCGGGCTCGACGCCGTCCAGCCCCACTGGATCGCGTATTTGAACAGCACCGCCAGCATGTCGCGGTAGTGCTTCATCGTCTTGCGGCTCTTCGGTTTGGGCGCCGCCTTCGGGGCTTTGGCCTCTTCGCCTTCCTCGGGCGGCTTGCGTCGGCCATCGCCGGCCGCGGCCAGCTCCGCGAGCTTGTCGCTGACCATGTCGGCGGTGATGTAGGCGAGGGAGTATTGCCCGAGGGTCTTCTCCCAGTAGGCGAGAAAGGAGCCTTCCGCCCGCTTGGTGCTCTCAGCCCGGTGGACGAACACTTCCTTCCGGAAGCGGTCGATCACGTCCTGGAGGGTCTTGCTGGCGGCCGTGCGGACGACGTTCTTGAACTCGCCCTTGCGGATGCCGCTCTCGGTGTCCGACGCCCACTGCTTGGCGTCGGTCAGCCGCTTGAAGGTTCGTACCTGGTCGGGGAAACCCTTCATCCGAACCATGACCCGATAGGATGGGCCTTTCTTGCCTTCACGCTTCTGGATGGTCGCCATGGTGTGCCTCGGGAACACGAGGAGGAGAGGAGCGGCGCGGATATGCCAACCTGTTTTTGGCACACTTTTGGCACACTGAGAAGCAAAAAACCTCAACAAGAGCCTGAAGGGCTCAATCAGAAAAGCGCGCTATTTCAATGGTATGGTTGTTGTGTGTTGTTGGGATTTTGTGCCCAGAATGGGTTTTCGCTTGGCTCATAACCTGAAGGTCGCAGGTTCAAATCCTGCCCCCGCAACCAAGTTCCAGAATTGAAATCAATCACTTACGCAAACGCCCCAGACCCGCGTCCGGGGCGTTCGCATGTCAACTCCGCAATACGTCCGCAGAACGCGGACACGACCGCTCCGGTGTTGCTGGTCTCTACCGAATTGACTTTGGAATCGCGATAGGTTCATTATGGCCATTATGTCCCAAAATCCGCGGGGCGGTACATGAAGGCCATGTCGGCCCGGGAGGCCAAACATCAGTTCGGCCGGCTTATTGACACCGCGCGCGCGGAGCCCGTGGTCGTCGAAAAGCACGGCCGTCCCGTCGTGGTGGTCCTCGCGGTCGAGGAGTTCGAGCGCATCAAGACTATCGTCGACAAGGCGATGGCGCCGGGTAAGAAGAAAACGAGGGGGTAGGCATGGCGCGCGGACGGCCACGGAAAGCGGCGGAGAACGCAACCGCAGAAGCAAACAACGGCGCGACAGTTGGCTACGAGGCCCAGCTGTGGAAGATGGCCGATGCGTTGCGCGGCAGCATGGACGCTGCGGAATACAAGCACGTCGTCCTGGGGCTGATCTTCCTGAAGTACATTTCCGATGCCTTCGAGGAGATGCACGCAAGACTCGAAGCCGAACGCGCGCAAGGCGCCGATCCAGAAGACCCTGACGAATACCGCGCCCAGAACGTTTTCTGGGTGCCGCCGGAGGCCCGCTGGGCGCATCTCAAGGCGCAGGCCCGTCAGCCGACGATCGGTCGGCTGATCGACGATGCCATGGCTGGCATCGAGCGTGACAACCCAGCCCTTAAAGGTGTTCTGCCCAAGGACTACGCGCGGCCGGCGTTGGACAAAGCGCGCCTCGGCCAGCTCATCGATCTGATCAGCAACATCAAGATTGGCGATGAGGAAGCCCGCGCTAAGGATGTGTTGGGACGCGTCTACGAATATTTTCTGTCGCAGTTCGCGAGCGCCGAAGGCAAGAAGGGCGGCGAATTCTACACGCCGCGCTGCGTCGTCAAGCTGCTCGTCGAGATGCTGGAGCCCTACAAGGGGCGCGTCTACGATCCCTGCTGCGGCTCGTCCGGCATGTTCGTGCAGTCGATGGAATTCATCCGCGCGCACGCCAACGGCAACGGCAACGGCGGCAAGGCCAAGGCCGACATCTCGATCTATGGCCAGGAGTCGAACTACACCACATGGCGGCTCGCGAAGATGAACCTCGCCATCCGCGGCATCGATGGCCAGATCGCGCATGGCGACACGTTCCACAACGACCGCTTTCCCGATCTCAAGGCGGATTTCATCCTCGCCAATCCGCCCTTCAATGTGAGCGATTGGGGCGGCGACAGGCTGAGGGGCGACAAGCGCTGGCAATATGGCGTGCCGCCCGCCGGCAACGCCAACTTCGCCTGGGTGCAGCACATCATCCACCATCTGGCGCCAACCGGCACGGCGGGCTTCGTGCTCGCCAACGGCTCCATGTCGTCGAACCAGTCCGGCGAAGGGGAAATCCGCAAGAACATCGTCGAGGCCGATCTCGTCGACTGCATGGTGGCGCTGCCGGGCCAGCTCTTCTACTCAACGCAAATACCGGCTTGTTTGTGGTTCTTGGCGCGCGACAAGAAGAACCATCGCTTCCGCGACCGGCGAGGCCATGTGCTGTTCATCGACGCGCGCAAGATGGGCCGCATGGTGGACCGGACCCATCGCGAACTCACAGATGCGGACATCGCCAAGATCGCCGGCATGTATCACCTGTGGCGCGGCGAGAAGGATGTGCCGCCGGAGGCGGTGGACGGCCGTACGGCCTATGAAGACATTCCCGGCTTCTGTAAGGCGGCGAGCCTCGACGAAATCCGCAAGCACGGCCATGTGCTCACCCCGGGCCGCTATGTTGGCGCCGAGGCGCAGGAAGACGACGGCGAGCCGTTTGCAGAGAAAATGGGTCGCCTCGTCGCGCAACTCCACGCGCAACAGGCGGAGGCCGCGAAGCTCGACGCCGCCATCGCCGCCAACTTGAAGGAGCTGGGGTATGGCGGGTGAGAGCCAAGCTCTGGAAGTTGATCGTGGATGGCTCTTTCACCCAGTCTTTCCCCAAGATTGGCAGCGTTCCCCACTGTATCCGCTTGCGCAATGGGTCAACGGCATTGCGTTTAGAGATATCCAGTTCTCCGCTAGCGGGCGACCTGTGATCAAGATTGCTGAGATCAAGGGAGGGATTAGCGAGCAAACCAAATTCACAGAGCAGACATTCGATGAGAGCGTTCTTGTGCGATCTGGAGATCTCCTGTTCTCCTGGTCTGGACAACCGGAGACTTCAATTGATGCCTTCTGGTGGCGCGGACCTGAGGGATGGCTCAATCAGCACGTATTCAAGGTGACGCCGCGGGAGGGAATTGACGCGACGTTCTTCTTCTATCTTCTACGCTATCTGAAACCTAATTTTGTTGGCATCGCTCGGAACAAGCAGACAACGGGTCTAGGCCACGTCACGAAGCGTGACCTTGAGACCATAGTCGTAGGAGTCCCCGATTCCGCAGAACAACGAGCCATCGCGCACATCCTGGGGGCGCTCGACGACAAGATTGAACTGAACCGGAAGATGGCAGCGACGCTGGAGGCCATGGCGCGCGCCATTTTCAAGGCCTGGTTTGTCGATTTCGAACCCGTGCGCGCTAAGCAAGACGGCCGCGACCCCGGCCTGCCGCCACGGATCGCCGATCTGTTTCCTGACCGACTCGTCGAGACCGAGGAAGATGAAATCCCAGAGGGGTGGCAGTGGGGCACGGTGGCCGATGTGCTTGAGCTTGCCTACGGTAAGGCGCTCAAGGCCACGGATCGGCGGCCCGGCCCGTTCCCGGTTTATGGCTCCGGCGGGATCAATGGGTACCACGACAGCGCACTGGTGGGGGGACCAGCAATTATCGTCGGTCGGAAAGGGAGCGTCGGCACCATCTATTGGGAGGACGACCCCTGTTTTCCTATCGACACTGTCTTCTACGTCGTTCCGAGGCTGGCTCTGACTTTCTGCTTTTACCTGCTTGAGACGCAGGGACTGCAAGGCATGAACACGGATGCCGCCGTTCCTGGTCTCAATCGAAGCAACGTTTATCGCCTTGAAGTCGTAATACCAGACGGTGCTGTGGTTAAGGAGTTCGATCAGATTGCGAGAAATCTTCGCAGTCGAATCAGAATTGCACGTGAAGAAGAACGCACCCTCGCCGCCCTCCGCGACACGCTGTTGCCCAAGCTTATCTCCGGCGAACTGCGGGTGAAGGACGCCAAGAAGTTTCTCGAAAGGGCGCTCTGATGGCCGAAGACGCGCCCACTCCCTTCGTCATGCATGGCGCCCGCGAAGCGATGGCGAGCGGCCTGGCGCACATCGCTCAACAGGTCGAAGGCATCGAGCGTGCCGTGGTGGAGAACCCTGGTCTCGCCTTCGACCTCGCGAAGACCTTAATCGAAAGCACTTGCCGAGCCGTCTTAGGCGAGCGTGCCGTAGCGCATTCCGAGGCGGATGATCTACCGAGGCTGTTTAGGATTGCAACGCAGCACCTTCCTTTCCTTCCTCCGACTGCCAGCGATGCTGCCGAGGTGCGCAAAAGCCTTGCGCAGACCTTGGCGGGGCTGAACACCGCCATCCAGGGCATCTGCGAGTTGCGAAACCAGTGCGGTTTCGCCTCGCACGGTTCAGGCAATCCGCGCCCGCCTATGGAAGCCGTCCAGGCTTTGCTGGCGGCCGAAGCAGCGGACGCCATCGTGGGTTTTCTCCACCGTGTACATCGGCAGGACCGGACACCCACCGCGCGCGCTTTGGCCTATGGCGACCATCCGGAGTTCAACGACCATGTCGATGACGCTCACGGAATGATCCGGGTTTTTGACAGCGAGTTCCGCCCAAGCGAGATCTTGTTCACGCTGGAACCGGAGAGCTACCGGGTGTACCTCGCCGAGTTCGAAACCGCAGGGGAAAACGACGATGACGGCGCGCCGGATCAAGCGGTGGAGGCGGCACCATGAACGATCGCGGCGTCACTGAAACAGTCGTTGAACAAGCAGCGCTGGCTTGGCTCGAAAGTGCCGGTTGGCAGGTTAGCCATGGCTCCGATATTGCGCCCGGAGAACCCGGGGCGGAGCGATCAGACTATCGCGAGGTTATCCTCGAACGCCGGCTCCGCGACGGCCTTGCGCGCTTGAATCCAGCATTGCCACCGGAGGCACTCGACGATGCCTTCCGCAAGCTCACGCGCCCTGAAGGCGTCGATCTCATCATACGTAACCGCGCGCTGCATCGATTACTTGTCGATGGGGTGACGGTGGAATACCGAGACGCCGACGGTTCAATACGAGGCGCACAAGCACGCGTGATCGATTTCGACGATCCGCTTGGAAACGATCTCCTCGCCGTCAACCAGTTCAGCGTTTCGGAAAACCAGCACAGCCGTCGGCCTGATGTCGTTCTATTCGTCAACGGCCTGCCTCTCGCCGTGATCGAGCTCAAAAACGCGGCGGACGAAGATGCGACGATCTGGACTGCCTTTGCACAGCTCGAAACCTACCAGGCCGAGATCCCAACGCTTTTCCTGACGAACGCCGTGCTCGTTGTTTCGGACGGCACACAAGCGCGTGTTGGGGCCGTCGGCGCAGGACGAGAGTGGTTTAAGCCATGGCGAACTATTACGGGCGAGACGGTCGCCGATCCCCATCTGCCCGAGATCCAGGTGGTGATCGAAGGCGTGTTTGCGCCGCGGCGCTTCCTCGATCTGGTGCGCGACTTCATTGTGTTCGAGGACGATGGCGGCGCGCGCATCGTCAAGAAGATCGCGGGCTATCATCAGTTCCATGCCGTGCAAGTAGCAGTCGAGCAGACACTGCGCGCCGCTGCGATGCGGGCCGCGCAACCCGCTGGGCTTGCCGAGGAGCCGGGACACTATCAATCAGGCCATCCGGCGGGCGGCAGGCCTGGCGATCGGCGTATCGGCGTTGTCTGGCACACGCAGGGGTCGGGCAAGAGCCTGACCATGGCGTTCTATGCAGGCCGCATCATTCGCGAGCCCGCGATGGGGAACCCTACCATCGTGGTGCTGACCGACCGAAACGATCTCGACGACCAACTCTTCGGCACCTTCGCACGCTGCCAGGACCTTCTGCGTCAACCGCCAGTGCAGGCGGAAAGCCGGGCGCATCTGCGTGAGCTTCTATCGGTCGAGTCGGGCGGAGTCGTGTTCACAACGATCCACAAGTTCTTTCCTGAGGAAAAGGGCGACCGCCACCCGACGCTTTCGGAGCGCCGCAACATCGTAGTCATCGCCGACGAGGCGCATCGGAGCCAGTACGATTTCATCGACGGCTTCGCCCGACACATGCGCGATGCGCTTCCGCATGCCTCCTTCATCGGGTTCACGGGGACACCGATCGAGCTCAAGGACGCCAACACGCGCGCGGTTTTCGGCGATTATATCAGCGTTTACGACATCCAGCGCGCAGTCGACGACGGCGCGACGGTGCCAATCTACTACGAGAGCCGGCTTGCCAAGATCGCCCTCGACGACGCCGAACGCCCGCGCATCGATCCTGAATTCGAGGAGGTCACCGAGGGCGAGGAGATCGAACGGAAGGAAAAGCTCAAGACCAAGTGGGCACAGCTCGAAGCAATCGTCGGCGCCGAGAAACGCCTCAAGCTCGTTGCACAAGACATCGTCGATCACTTCGAGAAGCGACTTGAGGCGCTCGACGGCAAGGCCATGATCGTTTGTATGAGCCGGCGCATCTGTGTCGAACTCTACAACGAAATTGTCCGACTGCGGCCCGCTTGGCACCATGAGGAGGATGAGAAGGGCGCGTTGAAGGTCGTCATGACCGGCTCGGCTAGCGATCCCGTCGAATGGCAATCTCACATTCGGAACAAGCCGCGACGCGAGACACTCGCCAAGCGTTTCCGTGATCCCGGCGATCCCTTTCAGATTGTGATCGTCCGCGACATGTGGTTGACCGGTTTCGACGCGCCAAGTCTTCACACGATGTATATCGATAAGCCGATGCGTGGACATGGCCTGATGCAGGCCATCGCGCGCGTCAATCGCGTCTTCCGTGACAAGCCCGGCGGGCTGGTCGTGGACTACCTCGGCTTGGCGCATGAGCTGAAGCAGGCGCTCGCTACCTACACGGAAAGCGGCGGTCGCGGACGAACGGCCCTCGATCAAGAGGAAGCGGTCGCCGTGATGCAGGAGAAGTACGAGGTCTGCTGCGCCCTGTTCCACGGCTTCGACCGAACAAAATGGACAACCGGGACGCCGCAGGAACGGCTCAGCCTCTTGCCCGCCGCGCAGGAACACATACTCGTTCAGGAAAACGGCAAGGAGCGGTGCCTGCGTGCGGTGCGCGAGCTCTCGCAAGCCTTTTCGCTCGCCGTCCCCCATGAAGAGGCGCTGCGGATTCGGGACGATGTCGCATTCTTCCAGGCTGTGCAGGCGGCACTTGCCAAGCGCGCGCCGGGCGATGCTCGGCCCGAAGAGGAGCTCGATCACGCCGTCCGTCAGATCATTTCCCGTGCGGTCGCGCCGGAAGGGGTGGTCGATATCTTCGCGGCGGCCGGGCTCGAGAAGCCGGATATTTCGATCCTCTCCGACGAGTTCCTCGCCGAGGTGCGGGGGATGCCGCAACGGAATCTGGCCGTGGAGCTTCTGCAGAAGCTTCTGCAGGGCGAGATCAAGAGTCGGCGGCGCAAGAATATCGTACAAGCTCGGTCCTTCGCCGAGTTGTTGGAGCAGTCGATCCGTCGCTACCAGAACCGGGCCATCGAAGCGGCGCAAGTGATCGAAGAGCTGATCCAGCTAGCCAAGGACATGCGCGCCGCCAATGCGCGGGGCGAGGAACTTGGCCTCAGCGAGGATGAACTCGCCTTTTACGATGCTCTGGAAACGAACGACAGCGCTGTAAAGGTCCTTGGTGATGACACCCTGCGCGCGATCGCTCGCGAGCTTCTAGATGGGATGCGGAAGAATGTGACAATTGATTGGACCCTACGGGAGAATGTGAGAGCGCAGCTGCGAGTCATGGTGAAGCGAATTCTTCGTAAGCATGGCTATCCGCCTGACAAGCAGGAAAGGGCTACTCAGCTCGTACTTGAACAAGCGGAGGTTCTTTCTGTCAGTTGGGCAGCTTGAGCAAAGGAGCGCACCGCCGGGTATCTACCGTCGCGACGTCGTTTCTTGAATGGTAGCTTAGCTCGTCGTCCTTCGCCAAAGGATTCTCAGGACTGCGTTGGGAGCTCAGGCGGTGCAGGAGCATCCACTGCCGCGGCTCCCGACTGAAGGCCGTCCCTCCAAGCTCGGAGCGCTTGGCCCGCGCTTTCCATTGCTTGGCGATGTTCTTCGATCTCTGTATCGGGCAATTCACGCGCAATCCATTGACCAGCCCCGTCGGTTTCAAGAACCGCGATGCGGATGGGGCCGGCAACTCCGCCCGGATTCGTGTGAATGACGTGCTCAACCGTCCATGCCGCGAGGAATACGGCCTCGCGTACATTCGGCTGACCATTTTGGCAGAAGACATCAACCAGGAATCGGAGGAATGGATCAGCAGCAAGTTTTCCTGATCCAATCGCGACATAATAATGATGCGCGTCAAGTAGACGAGGCTGGAGGGGACCGTCGAAAACACAGCACTGATGAGTGCCATTGTGCGGGAACGCAAGGACTGTGCTCAAATTTAGCGCGTTAAACGCGCCGACAATTCCCGTGCTTTGGAACTGTTGCAACACCAATTGAGCCAATGTCAGTGGATAGTGCAGCGGATGATGCGTGTTAGGTATAGCCGCATGATTTCCGTCAGCTACGAATCGGAACCGATCTCCTTGACCTTGGTCGCCGGCGAATGCGAACACTTGGTTGCCACCAAGCACGGCGATCTTCTTGCCAGTGTGATGCGCAATGGGGATTTGCCCCATGCTAGAGGTAAGCATGCTATCCGAAGCGACCACCGCCCCATCGCGACAAAGAAAGCCCACGACGACAGTCATTGCTGGAAAATGCTGTTCGCCTTCATCTCGGGATAGCGATTGTAAATCGCTGCAACTAGTTGCTGAAAGGAGAGCGACCGAACCCAGTTGGCGGCCTGCGAAATGAAAGTTCGCGCCGGTTCCGGTATTGTTAACAATAAACCGGCGCCTTCCGCATAGCCACTGTTGGTAAGGCGGTAGAGCCGATATCGCATCGAATGATCAGTGGCCACGAGCCCTGCGGCTTCGAGACGTTCCAGCTCAGAATAGACCTGACGATCAAATGGCCCATAATCATACGGGCTAAATGCGAAATGAGGTCCTCCCACGAATTGAGACGCCTCGCGATCAATGAGAAAGAAAAGCTTCTGCACCTGCACTGGCGTGAACGAAGCGTTCCCGCCGGCGGATGCAAGAGCGGCGAGCATGAGGTTTCGTCGTTCCATGCATCCTCCCGATAGCCGACTCACGGCAAGACTCACTTTACACTGTCTGTCAAGCCCTGACGAGGGGATAAATCAGTGCCTGACTTCCCCTCTTGGCTGGTCAGAGTCGCCAGGAGGGAACCGATCGGGGCTCCCCGTTCCAATCGTTCAGAGCCTCCAGAAATCGCAAAGCGCCTTCCAAGCCGCATTATGCTCCTTCACCTGCCGGATCGTCTCCTCCGTATCCCGCTCCGACCACCGGATCGGCTCGAATGCCGAGCACGCGACCGCATCAGTCCCGACGGAAGCCGTCGTCGTCGCGCAGCCGGCCAGGATCAACGGTAGCATCAGCGGCAGCGCGGCGCGCATCGCGCGCCTTGCGGATGAGATCGAGCGCATGGGTGGCGGACTCCGCGATGGCTTCGGCCCTGCCGGCGCCCTTCGCCTGCCGTTCGCGCGCCATTTCGAGGATGGCGAGAACGATGCGGGCAAGCGCCGACAGGACCGTGAGCCAGTTCATGCGGATTTGCCCTTCATCGCCGGCGTGTCGGTCATGAAGCGGAGCACCGCGCCGATGATGCCGATCACCGTGACCGCGATGCCGGCGCGCTCGGAGCCGAGCAGATCGACCCAATCGGCCGCCTGAAGGACGCCGAGCACGGCAAGCGCGGCGTTGAAGGCAAGCGTCTTCCAACCCTTGAGCATAGAGAGCCTCCATGGAGAGAGCGCCGCATTCACGGCCGGGCGCATTGGCCGGTTCACGCGCGGATGACAGCACCGACGGCGCCGCCAACCGCAGGCGGAAAGGGGCGGAAACAGGCGGAAACGATCAGGCCTCGTTCAGCGACAGCGCGCCGGTTGCTTCGAGATGGATCGGGCGGACGTTGGCGGGCTCAACGCGATAGAGCGGCCGGCGCGCGGCATAGAGGCGGGCCTTGGCGATTCGCGTGATGCAGACCCGATCGGACTGGTTGCCGCCGAGCACATGAAAGGCAGACGCATCCTCGCCGACATAGAGGCCGACATGACCGCCGCCGCTGCGCGTGAAGACGAGCACATCGCCCAGCGCCGGCGCCGGCGCTTTGGCGCCGAAGGCGGACCACGACAGCGCCCAAAGCGGATGCTTCGGAAGCTCCTTGCCGGCGCGCTTGGCGACCACGGCCATGAACAGGCCGCACCAGGGGATGCTGTCGGCCTTGTAGACATCGGCGACTTCGCCGCCGACCTCCTTCGCCCAGGCGACGATGGTCGGGTTGTTTGCGGCGCCGGGCTTTTCCATCGTGCCGAAGAGCTTCAGCGCCTCGACGATCATCTTCGGCCCGGGCTCGCGGGCGAGCCAGGCGTAGCGGGATGGCAGCATGAGAAATGTCTCCTGAAACGACGAAGCCCGCCGGGATGGCGGGCTTGTTGACGGACCGATCCGCGGCGCCCCCGATCAGGGGCCGTTGCCGAACAGCTTCAGCTTGATGGCGATGCCCGCGAGGAGGGCGAGCAAAATGCCGGTGGTGATCAGGCGCACCGCCGTCTGCACCGCGGTGCGGCGGACGAAGCGGATGCATTCGATCAGCGAGCGCAGATCCCGGATGTCGAGCGCCGCGTCCCTGCCTTCGAGACCGACATCGGCCAGCGCCCGGCGCGCGCCGCGCTCGGCGGCGCGGGCGAGCAACTCCTCGAACTCGGCCTCGGCCATGCGGACGTTGCCGTCCTCGGACCCCGGATCGCCGTCCGGGGCAGGCTTGAGAGGAGTCATTGCCGTCTTCCTCGGGTTTTGTGCGCGATGCCGCGCGGGCGCGCGCCTATCCGACCTTGCAGCCCCAGAAGGCCGTGTGGTCGGCGGCGAAATAGCCGTCCTGGACGCGGAAATAGCCTTGCAGCTCGACGGTGTCGCCTTCGGCAAGAAGCGCTATGGCGTGCAGCCACAGCGCGGTGGCTTCGGAAACGTGTTCGCCGGAAATCTCGCCGAACGATCCGCGGATCGCGGTTGTGCCGTTCAGCACAAGCCGGCCGCGCATGCGCGCGGCGGTGCTCGAATTCACCTTGTAGAGGAGCGAGGCGCCGAAGAGATAGGTGCCGGCCGCCGGCGCCACGAAGCGATTGTTTCCGGCATCGAAGGCGTTCTGATCGTTGTACTCGGTGTTGTTGATCGCGATCTTCGTCCAGGTATCGACCGCGACGTAGTTGTCGAAATTGGTGTAGCCCTTGAATCGCGGCAGGCGCGGCTGGTTCATGATCCCGGTTTCGTGGTCAACCTCGAAGGCGTCGTTGAAGGCGGAGCCGTCGGCCGAGACCGCGAGGCGGAGGTTGTCCGATCCGAAGAGGCCGAGCAGCGCCTTGGTCACGAAATCCGTCTGAAGGACGAAGCCGACATCGCCGCCCGCGGCCTCCTTGTTCATCGTATAGAATAGGTCGCCGTCGCCGCCTTCCGATGCATATCGCGCGGTCCACAGCGCCTTGTTGATCTTCGCCGAGAAGGGATTCTGCGCGTCGGCCGCCGTGCCGAGACCGATCAGCGCCGCGTTCTGGATCACGGCGCCCGATCCGGGGATTCCTTCGACCGGCTCCCACGCGGCGCCGGTCCAGATCACGAGCCGCGCCTCGTCCTCGATCCACGCCCGCCAGCCGGGTTGCGGGACGAGCTTCATCCAGACGCCATCGACCCAGTAGGCGACGTTGAGATCCCAGCCCGCCCAGGCGCCGGCTCCGCCGGAAGCTACGATATAGCGGTCGCCGTCGTTCGGGCTTGCGGGCGGGTCGGTCTCGCTGCGGCTGATCGCCGACATCTGCACGAGCGCATCGAGCAGGCGGATCGCCTCGTTGTGCGTGACGTGCTTCTGCGCTTGGCTCGCCAGAATGTAGGGCAGCTTGAGGTGTGTGGTTTCGTCGGACATGCGGGCTCTTTCAGAAGAACAGCGTCACGGCCTTCGGCGCGCCGCGGCCGAAGGTCGTCGAAAGCTGATAGATGACGATGTCGAGCGAAGCGGGCGGCGCGAGCGGCGCGCCCCAGTCGGCGGTCTGCTGGGCGGCGGTGTAGACGACGCTGGTGGTGGGGGTTGCGAGCGTGCGCTTGACGGCCGCGCCGTCGACGATATCGATTTCATAGGCTTCCGCTTCCTCGAAGAGCGGGACTTCCAGCGCGCCCCAGTTGTCGCCGGCGGGCGATCGCGTGCGGCGCTTCCAGCGGATTTCGAGATCGCCGGGCTCGCGCGCGGTCCGGTAGGGCTGGCTCACATGGCCGACCGACAGGGGGCGCAAGCCGACGCCGCGCGGCGTGAAGGTCTCGGCGAGATAGGCCGGATCGCTTGCCGGCAGCGACGCGGGCCCGATCCGCCAATTGTAGGTGATGCCCACATCGGCTTCGCCGATCGACAACGGCGTCACCGCCGCGTCGAGAATCACGACGCGGCTTCCCGCGGGCGCCGGGTTGCGCATCGCCCCTTCGGTCCCGAGCTGCCCGCGCAACAGGCGCTTGAGGCGATAGCGGCGCACGTCGATCAGCTCGGCCTGGCCGAACTGCACGATCTCCCAGACGCCGGGCTCGGACTCGATCGCGGCCGAGTTCGCGCCTGCGAACAGCGCGATATCGGTGACGCTTTCGAGCGTCCCGGCGAGGAGATCGACATGGATCTCGTTGCCGAGGTCGAAGCGCGCATAGGGCCCCGCATAAAAATCGAAGGCGAGCGTGCCGATGCGCGCCGGCCGGCCGATCGCGTCGAGCAGGGTGAAGCCGTCCTGCGTCGCGCTGCGATAGACCGCCGCCCGGCCATACCATGGCGATGCATGCACGGCGGCATAGGGACGGTGCGCCGGCGCGCCCTCGGCGATGACCGGCAAGTCCATCAATGCCGCCACCGGCGGGCCGTAGACGATCGGCTCCGGGAGGGACGGCGCCCGCTCCGGTCCCGGCCTTGCGCCGTAGATCACGGCGTCGGTGCGCACGGCCTCGATCGCGCGCGCGTCGGTGTCCGCCGCCGATCGAAGCCGGAACTCCAATTGCCGGCCGTCGTGCTCGATCAGCACGACATCGGTCGGCTCCAGGGCGAGCCGCGACGGCGCGAGCACAAAGGTCGCCTGCTCGCGCTCGATCCAGGCCTCGAACAAGGCCCGGCGGCAGCGCGCATCGGCCTCGGCGCCGGGCGCGGCGATCTGGAAATTCTCGCTGCGGATGCGCGCCGTATCGACGGTGATCCGGCGCGCTTCGACCGTCATGCCCTCATATTCTTCGTCGGCGCGAACGAGCCGCCATTTCAGGGCGAGCGGCAGCTCGGTTTCCTGCGCGCGGGTGAACTCGATGTCCTCGTCCTCCCGCCGGCGCGCGGCAACAAGATCAACCGGCCCGACCACAGCAACCGGCATGCCGCCACGCGGCACGAAGCGGATGGCGCCGTCCGATTCGACGGCATCGAAGCCATAGAAGCGCGCGAGCGGCTCGATCGAGCCGCGCGCGCTTTCGAGCGCATCGATCAAATAGCCGGGCACGGTCGCGGCAAGCTGCGCCACATCGATTTCCGAATCCGGCAGGCCGCCGCGGCGGCAGATTTCGCGGACGAGCGCGGCGAGGCCCGAGGCGCCGAGCCGGCCGTTCAGCCAATGCCCGAGCCGCCAGTTCTCAACGTCGCCCCAGACATCGGCGCGGCCGGGAAAAGCGGGATAGGGGCGCGCATCCCACGTCCAGATGGAGAGCTCGCCCATCTCGATCATCGGGCCGCCATAGACGGAGGAGATCGGATTGTTGGCAGACCAGTAGTGATAGAGCGCCTCGACATAGCGGCGCTGAATGAAATCGTCGCGCGCACCGCGCGAATAGTAGGGTAGTCCGCTTTCGGAGGACTTCGGATCGACGAAGACGTTCGGCTGGTTCGTGCCCTTATCGACCGCCGGGCATCCGGCTTCCGTGAAGCGGATCGGCTTCGATCGCGGCACCCAGGCGGTCGGCGTTCCACTTTCGATGCCGCCCGGGCGGTCGAAGTGCTGGTTCGACCACCACGCGCGCACGTCCTTGAAGCGGAAGACCCACGGCTTGCCGTAGGCGCCGTCGGTGATTGGCGTGCGGTTCTGCACGTCGCGATCAGCCGCGCTCGCATAGTACCAATCGAAGCCCTCGCCGCCCTCGATGTTCGCTTCGAGATATTCGCGATCATGGATCGAACGCCAGCCGGCGAGCGCGTCGGTGTGGCCGAAGCCGTCGCGCCAATCGGAAAGCGGCATGTAGTTGTCGATGGCGACGAAATCGATGTTCGAATCCGCCCAGAGCGGATCGAGATGAAAGAACACGTCGCCCGAGCCGTCCTGCGGATGGTGGCCGAAATACTCCGACCAATCGGCCGCGTAGCTCAGCTTGGTTTGCGATCCGAGGATCGCCCGACAATCGGCGGCGAGGTCGCGCAGCGCTTGGACGGCGGGATAGGCGTCGGCGCTCGATCGCACCTGCGTGAGGGAGCGCAGCTCCGAGCCGATCAGGAAGGCATCGACGCCGCCCGCCGCCGCGCAGAGATGCACATAGTGCAGGATCATGCGGCGGAAGCCCCACTCGTCAGGATCGCCGATCCACGAAACCGTTTCGCCGGAAACAAGAAAATCCGACGGCTGCGCGCCGCCGAAGAACGCGTTCACCTGCGTGGCCGCCGCGCTGGACTTATCAGGGCTCCCGGCAAAGCCCGGCGCCGGCGAGCAGGTGATGCGCCCGCGCCAGGGATAGCGAGGCTGGCCGATCGTCGCGGCGTTGTCCGAATAGGGATCGGGCAGCGTGTTGCCGGCGGGCACGTCCATGAGGACGAAGGGATAGAAGGTCACGCGATAGCCGCGCGCTTTCAGTTCCTTGATCGCCTGCACCACCGCGAAATCCGCCGGCGTGCCGCCGTAGGCGGGATCGTCGGTGCCGGGCAGGCGGCTTACGAGATGCGCGGCGGCGCGGCTTACGCCGTTCACCGACCAGCTTGCGGGCGTGGTGATCTTCGATGCGACCTCGACGCCCGGGCGGATCAGGCATTCCCCGCAGCGGAGATCGGTGCCGAACCACGAGACCACGAGCGCCACGGATTCGACGTTCGGCGCAACGGCTTCGAGATGATTGAGCGAGACGATGAAGTCCGGCTCGCCTTCCGACGAATTGACGTTCTCGGCGCGCGTTTCGCCCAAGGCGCCGCGCAGGATCGGCTCGGTCGCATAGACGAACTCGCCGGCCGAGGGGATCATGTTGACGCTGCGGATGACCTGCTCGGCGGACTCGGGATCGTCGAGCGGACGGAACACCTCGAAGGAGAGCTGCGGAATCCGGTTGCCGAACTTTTCGAGCGGGAGGTCGTCGAACACGACATAGGCCGTGCCGCGATAGGCCGGCGCGTTGTTCGCGCCCATCTTCTGGGCGATCAGCGGGTCGGGCTCTTCGTCCTCGGTGCCGCGATGGACGCGATAGACGGCGCCGCGCACGTCGAACGGCTTGCCGTCGGCCCAGATGCGGCCGATCCCGGAGATCGGGCCCTCGCACAACGCCACGGCGAAGCTGCAAAAATAGAAATACTCGGTGACCTCGACGCCGCCGCCACCCCCGCCGCCGCCCTTGCCGCCGCCGCCCTGGCGGGTGACGCGCCGCTCCTCGCGGAAGTCGGTGGCCCAGATGACGTTGCCGCCGATCCGCATGCGGCCATAAACGCGCGGGATCACCGCGCCTTCGGTCGAGGTGGTGACGCGAACGTCCTCGAGGCGGCGGCCCTCGATGCGCTGCGTGGGCGTGAGCGCCGCCACGATGCGGCTGTCGATGACCGCGCCGATGATCGAGCCGACGGCGGCGCCGATCGGGCCGGCGATGGCGCCGCCGACGACATTGAGGACAACCGAAGCCATCAGGCAGTTTCCGGGAAGAGAAAGGCGAACGCCACGCGGCGGCGCCAGGGGCGATCGAAGCGCATGGCGACCACGCCGGTGCGCTCGTAGGAATGGACGAAACGGCCGTCGTCGAGGATGATTCCGCAATGCTTCGCCGGGGCGCCGCGCCGCATGCGGAAGAGCACCAGCGCCCCCGGGCCGGCTTCGCCGGGATCGATCTCGATCAGATACGGCCGGACCGTTTCGGCGAAGGTTTCGCGCGCGCCGACCTCGCCCCAATCGCGCGAATAGGGCGGCGGCGCCATGGGCTCGGGCCCGACGATATCGCGCCAGACGCCGCGGGCAAGCCCGAGGCAATCGCAGCCGACGCCCTTGGCACTGGCCTGGTCGTGGTACGGGGTGCCGAGCCATTCGAGCGCGGCGGCGATTACGCGCGCAGGGTCGGCCGCGCGGGGCGGCGCGATGTATTCGTGCGCCATGAGATTGGTCTGCCGATCAGAGCGGGCGGCCGGTGTTGGCGTCGCCCCGGTTCGCGTAGCGGAGCACCACGTCGTCGCCCGGCATATGCGGGAAGCCGCGGAAATTGACGACGTTGCCGAACTTTGCCTTGCAGGTCGCGAACTGCTTGTCGCAGCCGGCGCGGATCACGAAGCCGTCGCCCGCCGCAAGCGTTCGCACCGGCGCTTCGAACAATTCAATGAGAACCTGGCCGCCGCCGACGGCATGCCGCGCAATTTCAGCGCGGCGCCCGGCATTGGCGCCGCTCGTCCATTCGAGGAAGCCGAGCTCGAACCAGCCGGCGGCAAATCCTTCGATTCCGGAGGCTTCGAACACGCGATCGGCGATGACGGCGACAATGCTGCCTGCGCCGCGATAAGCCGGATCGTCGAGATCGACGCCGCAGCGCGCATCGCCGAGCGCGGCGTCGCAATAGTACTGAAACGTGCGGCCGACTGTCTGGTTGAGCACATGGGCGAGGGAGCGGACCTCGGCGATGAAGGCCGCCTTGCCACGCCGAACCTGACCGATATTGCCGCGGCGCATGAGCGTGCGCTGGGAAACGTCCACCCAGTTGACGCGCCAGACCTCGATCATCGCATTGTCCCAGCGCCCGTCGAGAATGTCGGTCTCGGTGATGCGATCCGACGTGAGCACGCCCTGCGCCTCCTGCGCATCGACGGCCAATTCCGAGCCGGCGCGGATTTCGGACGCGGAGAAGCCGGATTCCGGCTCATAGGCCGTGCCGCCGAAGACGAGCGGGCGGTCATGATCGGTGAAGCCGAAGACCTCGCCGTCGGCGCGTTCGATCCGCCAGCACCAGGCGAGCGTCGTCGTGCCTCCGTCGAGATGGGCTTGGAATGCAGCCGACAGAATCCTCATCGCCTGATCTCGACAAGCGGAATGGAAGCGATCGAGCCCATGCGCTCGATATCGAGCGTCACGTCGAGCCGATCGGTATCGAAGCGAACGGGAACGTCGAACTCGAACCCGGCGGTAACGATCACGCCGTTGCCGGGCGCAGCCGCAAAGGAAACCACGCCCGTCGCGGGATCGACGCTCCATCCCGATCCTTGCGCAATGCCGTCGAGCGCGATCAGGACAGTTCCGTCAACCGGCTTCACGATGCGCCGCGAATAGCTTTGCGCCCCGCTCGCGTAGACCTTCACGAGCTGGAACTGGGTGGTGTTTCCGTCGCCTTCGCCGATGATCTGGTCGGTCGCCGAAGGCGATGCCGAAGGGAGGCACGACTTGTAGTCGCTCCAATCCTTCCAGCGGAAGCCATAGAGCCTGCCGTACCTCGCTTCGAAAAACGCCACCACGACGGCGAGATCGTCGGCGCGCCGGATGCCGTAGGCTGCGTCGTAGCGGCGGCGGCTGTCGGCCCAGGGCGAGTTGCGTTCTTCGTCGCCGCTTGCGAGTTCCACAATGCGCGTTCGGCGCTCGGGTCCGCCGCGCGCCCCGCGACTGATGTCGTCGGGAAACCGCACCTCGTGAAACGCCATCACAACCCCCGCGATCCGAAGGCGACCGCCCGCGCGATGTCGGAGGCGATCTGCGTGCGCGAGCGGCGGAAGCTTTCGAGATCGGGCGTGGCGATGTTGATCTGCACCATGCGCCGCCGATCCCAATCGCGCGCTTCGCGGCGCGAAAGCACGCGCTCGCCGCGCTGGAGAATGGCGGGCACTTCATCGTGCCGCAGGCCGGCGACGCCGCCGTCATGCAGGCGCGGCGCGCCGACGAACGCATAGGCCGGCGCAAGGCCTGGCGCGCCGTCGCGGCCGGCGACGCCGCCCTCATGCAGGCGGAAGGCCGGAAGGCCGCCGCCCAGGCCGCCCAGGAAATTCCCCAGCCAGTTCGCAAGCGGCGCCAGGACGGCCTGGCGGATCGACAGCCGCGCCAGATCGGCGAGCATCGAGCTCACCAGCGACGAGACTTCGAGCTTGCCGGTGCGGACGAACTGTGCAACCGCCTCTTCCGCCGTCGAGAACGCCTTGGAGAAGCTTTGCTCGATCAGCTTGGCCGTGGTGCCGGCTTTCTCGACATATTCATCGAGGAAGGCGCGCGCGGGTCCGAACAGGTCGCCCGACTCGCGCAGGAGGCGCCGCCGCTCGGTGCGTTCGAGGCTCTCCAGACGTTCCTGGGCGCGCGCTACCGCCCGCGCATAGATCTCGTGCGAGATCGCCCCGGCGGCGAGCAGCTTGTCCAATTGCGCGAGCGTCTCGGCATATTCCTCGGCCGCCGTTCGGACCGAGCGATAGACCGATTGCGCTTCGGTCCGCAGGCGCTCGGCTTCGCGCTCCGCTTCCGCGGTCTTCTTCTGCGCCTGCTCCAAATCGTACAGGCTGTTGGCAAGCCTCTCGACCTCGGCGCGCTGCGCGGTCGTCGCGCTGTCGCCCAGGCGCGAGACGAAACGCTCGACGAACTTCGCCCGCTCGTCTCCGAACTGCGCAATCGAGCGCGTCAGCTCGTCGATCAACTCGCGCGTCTTCGCCGCCTCGCGCTCAGCTGCCTCGCGCGCCGGCTTCTCGATGGCGTCGATCTGCCGGCGCGCGATCTCCTGCGCGGCGGCAATGGCCTCGTCGATGGCGCCGGTATTTCCGGCCGTGCGCAGCGTCTTGAGCTGGGCGATGGTCTCGGCAAGCCGGGTATTGATCGCGGCAAGGCGCTCTTCCGGCGTGGCGAGGCCTTCGAGTTCCTTGCGCAATTCGCGAAGCCGGTCGAATCCCTTCTCGGTCCTCGCCTCGATTTCGGCGGTCCGGCGATTGGCTTCGGCCGTCTCCATGGCGGCCACTTCCTCGCGGCCGCGTTCGATGACGGCTTCGATGCGCGCTTCGAGATCGGCAACTTGGGCGCGCGCGATCGCCGCCGCGCGGCGGTTGCCGGCGCCTTCGAAGCGGGCGAGGCGATCCTGCGCTTCGATGAGCTGCCGATTGAGGCGCACGACCACCTGGCCGACATCGCCCTCGTCGTTCATCGCCTGAAGCGCGCCGGTGAGGCGGTTCACGCCGTCGGCGAGGCTGTTCATCGCCGCTTCGGTGATGCCGGCCGCGCCGCTCACTTCCGCCAATGTCGCGAGAAAATCGCCGAGCGCCGCCTTGGCGCGGTGGAACGAGCCGGTGACGCCGCCGGCTTCCGCAGCGCCGGCGCCGCCCACCTGCCGTTCGAGGGTTTCGAGGATCGCCCGCTGGGCGCCGGCGATGTCGCCCATGCGGACCATCTCGCTGATCGTCTCGCGCTGGGCGGCGGTGAACGAGACGCCCACCCGGCGAAGCGCGGTCAGGCCCTGGATCGGGTCTTCGAGTGCCTTGCCGAGCTGCGTCGCGGCCGATCGGATGTCCTGGCCGAAGACGGCCGCCAAATCCTGCGCCGCGCGCAAGGCGCGGCGGAACTCCTCGCCGCTGATCGCCCGGAACGTCGCAAGGACGCCCGCGGCGCCCATCACATCGACGTCCGAGGCAAGCGTCGTTCGCTCCATCTCGGAAGCGATGTCGCGGATTTGCCGCGCGGTCATCCCCGCCGCGTTGCCGGTTGCGCGCAGCACCTGTTCGAGCCTGAGGAACGCGCGCTCCTTCTGCTCGAACTCCCGCACGCCGGCGGCAAGCGCCGTGACCACCGCGCCGATGCCGGCCGCGGCGGCCGTGCCGATCGGACCGAGCGCCCGCAGCACGGTTCCGGCCGCGCCGGCACGCGAGGCGAACTGATCGATCTGCTGCCGAGCCTGGCCGGCGGCGGCGTCCACGACGCGCAAGCCCCGGCCGGCCGGCTCGGTCGCCTTGGCGATGCGCTCCATCGAGCGCTGGCCGTCGGCGCCGACCGCAGCGAGTTCGGCCTTGGTCTGTTTGCCGCCGACCACGGACAGCCGGACGGAAACGCGGCGTTCAGCCATCGCAGGATTTCGCCTTCAGTTCGTCGTTGATCGCCCGGATCGCGATCGCCTCGATCTCGGGCAGGACCTCGGCGGCAACCATTGCGTTGACGCCCAGCGCCTCGGCGAGCGCAAGCCCGGCGCCGAGATCCCAGCCGAGCACCGCGCCGGGAATCGCGCGCAATTGTCCGCCCATGCGCAGCGCCAGGTCCCAGACCTGGACGCCTTCAAGCGTCTGCGGCCGGTTCAGGATTGCGGGGCACTCCGCGCATTGCGTTTCGCAGGCCGCGCAGTAGCGGGCGCCCCCGCCGAAGTGCCATTCGGCGAGGGCGCGGATGCGTTTTTTTCCGCGTCCAGCGCGAGGCCCTTGGCGACGTAATCGAGCTCGAAGGCCTCGAACAGCGGATAGAGATCGAGCAGCGCATCGATGCCCTCCGCGGTCGGCGCGACCGGGTTGCCGTCGGCGTCGCCGACGCCTTCCCATTCGCTGATGACGCGGCGCGCGACCGCCTTGCAGAAGGCGAGCGAGCGCTCTTCCATGGGGGTATCGGCGGGCAGATCGCGCACCGCCGGATCGGCGCGCGCCGCCATCATGATCGCAGTGGTGAACGGCGGCACCTTCACGCGGACGCCGTGGCCGAGGTCGAGCCAGCGCGGGCCGGCGGAGATATCAAGACGGATCATGTCGGTTCCTCAGCTCGGGTTGTCGTAATCGGCAACGTCATTGACGAGCGTCGCGGTGCACATGCGGCCAAGCACGGAATCGCGCGCGGCCTGCCATTCGAACGTGGCCTGCACGCCTTGCGGGCCCTGGATCGGCAGGCGCGGCTTCGGCAGATAGACCGCATGCGCGACGAGCTCGAACGACTCGCTCGCGCTGCGGACGAAGCGGAACTTGAGCTCCGCAGGATCGCCGTCGACGGCCTGGGTGAGCAGCGTCTGGTCCGCGAAGCGCACCTCGATGGTGCCGGTGAGCGCCGCGATGGAGGGATCGGCGCCTTCGATCCTGCCGTCGTTGCGAATGGTCTCGATGCGATCGAGATTGTTCGAATAGGTGATTTGCGCCGAGACGACGTTGCCGAGCGGCGTGCCGTTGCGTTTGACCTCGCCGTTGAATTGGCCGAAGCGGAGCACATCGAACTCGGCGAGCGTGCCGGCGGCGCTGGCGCCATTGACGGATTCGCCCTGCGCGAAAAGCCCCACCGTCGCCGTAAGAAGGCCGGAGCGCTGCATCGTCCACGACAGCGTGTTCGCCACCGCGCCGGAGATCATCGCGAAATGCGGCACCTCCGGCATGCCGACCTCGATGCTGAGGCTCGGCAAGGCCCACGCGCCGGATTCGAACACATGGGTGAAGACGCCAAGGTTCTCGCTCGTATCGGGCCCGCCGAACGCCGCCTTGAGCCAGACGCCCCAGGCGCGAACATCGATCGGCACGACGATGTCGCCGTCGGCGTTTTCGACATCCGGGACCGGCGGCAAGGGATCGCGACCGTAGCCGAGGAGCTCGGAGGCCAGAAGCGGCCGCTCGGAGCCGAGCGAGGAACTGGCGAAGGGCATCCGCCGGTAGCTGTTGGCCGCCGGCGGCGTGCCGTAGATCGATTCGAACGCGAGCGCGAGTTGCGCCCGCGCGCCTTGAGCGCGTGCCATGGGTGAAAGCCTCCGTCGCGAGGATCAGGACAGCGGGTCGGCCGACCCGTAATGAAGGACGAGCGGCACGACCGCGGCCTTGAGGCCCGGTGCGCCTTCAACGGAAAGATCGATCGGCTCGGGCGCCACGGCCTCGATGTAGTCGCAGAGCCCGCCAAGCGTTCGGTCGCTCGCGATCGCCGTGCCGATCGCGAGCATGATCGAATCGAAGGTGCCGTCCCGCGCCGCCGGCGTCGGTCCGTCCGCCACGATCTCGATCTCGGCGCGGTGCGCGTAGACATATTCCGGCGGCGAAAGCAGCACGTCGGGCTCGCCCGGATCGCCGTCGCGCAGGATGACGACGCCGCCGGCCGGAACGCGTTCGGGCAAGACCTCGTTGCGAAGAACCTTCGGCCCCACGACGCCCGACAATCGGTCGAACAACGCCTGAAGCACCTGTTCGCGCTTGGACGCCATCATTGATCCTCGGATTCGATCTCGGGCCAGTTGTCGTGGACGAGACGCGGCAGGCGCTCCTGCCATTCGCGGGCGGCGCGGTCGAGATCGAGGCGCTTGCGCAGCGTGACCTGCGGAACGAGCAGGAATATCACCGCCGTGACCTGACCGCGGCCGGTCTTGCTGCGGCTTGCCGCCGCCAGCCCGCGCTTGGTGATGCGTGCATTGTCGGCGACGAGCAGCGAGGGGACGCCGCGGCGATAGACGAAGCGCAGGCGCATGCCGGTGCGCCGCTCCCATTCGCCGGGCCTGATCCGCCGGCCCTTGAGGCCGCTTCCCGCGAGCTCGGTCGGGATCGCGAGCCAGAAGCCGGCTTTCGAGCGGATGACGACGCCCCGGTCGAAGGCATCGACGATCTTCGATGCCCGCGAATAGACCAAGGCGGCCGCCGAGATGCTGGCGCGTCCCTTCGGGTAGTATTGATCGCGGATCGTGTTCGCGAGACGCTGCCCCAATCCGGCCGACGTGATCTGCCCGCGCCAGTCGCGCTTGAGCCCGTCGCCGGCCTGGCGAACGGCCGCGGTGGCCGCGTCCGCCGCGCCTTTGATCTCCGCGGCCATGTGCTTTTCGAGATCGCCGACGATCGCCGCATGCAGCCGCGGGCTCATGCCGGCTTCACTTCCGCCGACCAGATCAGCCCTTCGGCGTCGCGCAGCGGCTCGCCTTGCACGGCGAAAATCTCGGTGCCGATCTCGAACGTATCGCCGGCATCGAGCGAAGGGGCATCGGCGGTGCGGACATCGAGCATGCGGCCGGCGGTCACGAAACGGCCGGCGCCGAAATTCGTGACCTGATCCGGCGTGCGCAGCACGACGCGCACCGGCGTGCCTTCGCCGCTGCCGCCCGCCCGCCAGATCGCGTCGCGGGCAAGGTTCGGATCGCCGAACAGGGCGTCAACGGCCGCGGCGAACGCGTTCATGGCATCACGCGGCTACGGGAAAGCCGAAGGCGCCGTTCAAACGCACGCGGCCGATGGTATCGCCGGCGCCGTCGGGAACCGGTGCGACCGCAACGCCGATCAGCGCGTTGCCCGTGGCCACGGTGGTGCATCGCTTGTTTGCATTGTCCCAATAGACGAGATCGCCGGCGTTCCATTCCTGCGAGCCGGTCTTCGCAAGATTGAACACGCCCGTGGTCTTGATCGGCACATTCGCGCCGCCCGCAGCGGCGGTGACGGCAACCCCGAAAATGGAGCCGACCAGCACGCCCTCGCCGGAGCCGACGGCGGTCGGCGCGACGACGGTCAACGTGTCGCCGTGCTGCACGAAACTCTTCATGATTGCTTCTCCTGAAAAGTTCAGGGCCGCGCGTTGCGCGGCCCTTGAGGACAACCGGACCGGCGCGGGCCCTTACGACGGGTTCGCGCCGGCGTTCTTGTAGAGGCCGCGATGGTCGAGTGCCTTCGCCGCGAAGTCGTGGCGCACCTTGAACTCGACGCCATCGACCTCGAAGCCGGAACGCTGATCGGTGAACGGCTCCATCTGGCCTTCGAGATGGGCGTACTCGATCGTATCGACGAGGTTCGGATCGGCGGCGAGATACCAGGGCTGCGGCCCGCCGATGACGAACAGGCGCGGCTCCTCGATGATCTCGAGCGATCCCGTGAACGCATTCACGTCGGCCGCCTTGGCGGCGGTGACCGCCGCGACCATCTTGCGCGCCTCGATCGAGCGCTGGCCGGGCGGCACGAGAATGAACCGCGGGCGGTTGTCGATGTATTCCTCGCCGTCCAGGTCCTTCTGCTGCGCCATCTTCTCCCAGGCTTCCGAAAGCGCGGCCTCGTCGATCACGCTTGCGGTGCCGAGGTTGCCGTGATCGGCATGGAAGAGCGCGATGTTGTCCGCAAGCGGCGCGTTGGCGATCAGCACGTTGTAGACGATCGCCGATTCGAGATCGGCGGCGCGCTGGCCGGCGCTCGCGATGGCGCGGTCGAAGGCGCGCAGATCGTCGTTGATGATCGCCTGCCGCGTCAGCGCGACGATGCGTCCGTAGGTCGCGAGCTGATAGCTTTCGCGGCCTTCCGAGATCGTGCCGTAGCTGAACTCCGCGCCTTCCATGACTTGCTTCAGGGCCGGGAAGCTGCCGATCTGCGTCGGGAACATCGGCTTGAAATCGGTCGCCGTGATCCCGCGCGCCCAGCGCTGGAACGTGCGGGGCGTCGTGGCATAAGCCTGGCGCAGCCGCTTTCCGGCGACATTGGCGAGGATCAGCGGGAAATCGGAGGTCGAGTGCAGCCCGGCCGCGCGGGTCGCAGCATAGGCGATCTCGCCCGAAGTCATGCCGCGCGTCCGCACGCCCGCCGTTTCGAGGCAGTCGCGCGCCACATCCAGCAGGCGCATCCCGCGATACTCGCGGGCGCGATCCGTGAGCTCGAACGCGTTCGGCTGCGCCCGATGCAGCAGCGCCTCCGCGATGGCTTCGCGGCGCGTGACGGTGGCGTCGAGTCCGCCGGCCGGCATGGAGATCTGCGAATGGCCGCTGCCGCGTGCGTCGCGCTCGGCGAGCTTGTCGAGCACGGCCGAGCGGACCTCCGGCAGGCCGGCACCGCGCGCGATCAGATCGTCGACGAAGGCGCGCTCAAGGCCGAAGCGATCGCCGAGCGCCTGAATGGCGGCGATGCGCTCGCGTTCCGCGCGCCGCACTTCGTCCGCGTTCGGTTGCGGCGCTTGCGGCGCGGGCGCGGTCTCGGGCGCGCTGTCCGCGCGAATGTCGGCCGCGGCCTCGATGGTGTCGCCCTGGTCGCCGGCGACGGGCGTCTGCTTGTTGGGCATTTCGGACCTCTCAAGTTGCGCCGCCGGCGTGGCGGCAGGATCGTCGTCCCAGACCACGACGCATGGCGCGAGCGCGGCGTCCTTGCGGATGTGCGCTCCCGGGTCCGCCGCGACGGGCACGGCGGAGATTTCAAGGGGCTCCCAATCGACGGCCCGCCACAGCTCGGGCCGGCCGTCGCGCTTCTCGACCTCGTACCTGTGGACGCGATAGCCGACCGAGACGTTGCGGATGATGCCGGCAACCACGTCGCGCCAGATCGGCTCAACGTCCGCGCGTTCGCTGAACCGGATAGTGGCGATGCCTTTGCCGTCGGCGATCCGCGCCGAGCCTTCGACCACCACGCCGATGATCGCGTCGAGATCGAACGCGTTGTGCGTGTTGAGAAACGGGGCGCCGGTATTCAGCCGATCGAGGCGCACCGCACCGGCATCGACTACGAGCTCCTCGTCGATGTCCTCGTCCCAAAGCCTGCGGCGCCTTATGCGCGCGCCGGTGGTCCACACCACATCGACCGTGCGGGCTTGTTCGTCGGCCGTTTCGGCGCGCACCTCGACCTCCCGCCCGAGCAGCGGGAGCATGACGTTCTTCGGCATCGGGCGTTCCTTCAGTTGACGGCGCCGGCGTCGGAGGGATTCCGCTGCATCAGGCCCTGTTGCGTGACCTTGCGCGGATCGCTGTCGAGCGTGATCTCAAGTCGGTCGAGATCGGCGTTGGTGCGCGCGATCTCTTCAAGCATCGCGTCCGGATTCCATCCGCGCTGGGCGATGGCCTGGCGCAGCGTCTTCGTGCCCATGCGGATTTCCATGAGATCGGCCGTCGCGTCTTTTTGCGGATCGACCGCCTCGAAACCGTCGGGTTGCCATTCGACTGCCGCGACCGGCTCGGGCAAAAGCCCGGCGGTCCAGGCAGCTTCGATGAACCAGTCCCAGACGGGCTGGCAGAACACCGGGATGACCACCTGCCACTGGATCGCTCCGACGAGCCGCCGGAATTCGACGAGCCCGGCCCGGATCGAGGAATAGTTGACCTGGCTCAGATCGCCGGTGAGCAGCTCGTAGGGAATGCACCAGCCCGCGGCGATGATGTGCAGCTGCGTCCGCAGCCATTCGCTCACGCCGGCGACCGCCGCCGGCTGGTTGAACTCGATGTCCTTCGCCCCGCGGGCGTAGGCGATCAGCCCGGGCTCGAACTGCTCGATGATCTTGCCGTCGGAATCGGTGACGGACGGAGCGATGCCCTGTTCGGCATCATCGGCCGCCGTCACGATTCCGACGAGGCAGGCCTCGGTCTTCTTGCGGACCAGTTCCGCGTTGGTCCAATCGTCGAGATCGCGCAGCGCGCGGATCACCGGCGCGCCCCAGGGCACGCCCCGCTGCTGCACGCGATCGCGCCGGAAAAGATGCACGACGCCGTCAGCCGGCACGCGCACCGACGACCGGGTGACGGCCAGGGTCGCGCCGACATCGCCGGGATGATCCGGGAAGAGCCAATAGGCGCGGCGGCGGCCGAACTGATCGTATTCGATGCCGCGAACCGTCCGGCCGCCGTCGGCGCGGGAGGCCTCGATGCGCGATTCGTCGAGATGGTCGGCTTCCAGCGCCTGCAATTGCATCGGCACGGCGAGGCCGTCCGACATGCGGCGCCGGCGCCGGCGGATGAAGCATTCGCCGGCTTCGACCATCTCGCGCACGGCAAGCGTCGCAAGCGCGTTGAAGTCACCGCGGCCGTCGGCATCGCATTCGGCGGACCAGCGCGCCCAGAGTTCGTCGATGCGCTTGTTGAGCGCCGGATCGGAGGTCGCGGCGTAGGGCGTGAAGCCGTCGCCGACGATATTGTTGACCCAGGCGGCGACCGCCTTTGCCGCATGCGGATTGTTGCGCACGAGATCCCGCATGCGGTTCCGCAAGACCGTGCCGGCCGCGGCGATTTCGGTGTCCGCCGAGGTGCCCGGCGTGCGCCAGCCGTCCGTCCGCCGCCCGCCGGCCGCGCCGTCATAGGCACGGCGCGAGAGGTTCTCGAAGGCAAGCCGCGCCGCAAGGCGCCGCGCGCCGGCGCGCGGCGCGATCCGGGCGATGGCGCGATCGAGCAGCGTCGGGGCGACCGCCGATGCGATGGCGGCGATCTTCATTGATCGCCCCGGCCGAAGGCCGCATAGCCGGCGATCGGCCGCGGCTTGCCCTGCGTTGCGGCAATGGCGCTTTCGATGGTTTCGATCCGCCGCTTGAGATCGGCTTCCGATCCGTATTCCACCGTTTTGCCGTCATAGGTCACGCGCAGCGTGCCGCGCGCATAGGCGCGGCGCAGCGCATCGAGCTCGGCCTGCGTCCAGCTCATCTCAGCCACCCTTCGCCGTTGCGGCCGCCCAGCCAGTCCGAACGGCGCTTCTCACTCTTGGGCGCGGCCGGCCGGATTTGTCCCGCCGGCCGTGCTTCCAGGGCCTTCGCCGCTTCCCGGACCTGCCGCTCAAGCGATTTCCACTTCTCGTCGGACCACCGATCAACGCCTAAGAGCCACGCCGCCGCGCGCGCATAGACGCGGCAATCGAGCGCCTCGTTGCGTTCGCGAATCTGCCGCCACTCCATGCGCGTGAAGCCGCGCCGATCCCGCACCGCGGTCAGCCGCTCGGCCGTCAATTGCTTCACCCATTCGGCGGTGACGCCGTGCGGCAGGTGGATGAAGCCTTCGGGAAAGACGGCGCCCGCCGCCAGTTCGTCCGCCGTCGGCCGGGGAAGGCGCAAAAAGCGATACGTCTCCGACTTGAAGACCGCGCCGCAGACCTTCCAGAGCCGAAGGCCGCGCCGATATTTCCGGCCGGCCTCGGTCACATCGACGAAGGACGGCCCGTCAACCGGCGCGCTGCGATCGAAGCCTTCGACGCCCTTGACCGCCACCGCAATGCCGGTGCCGAAGCTGCGCACCCAGCTATAGACCTGCGATGTCGTGCGGCCGTCGCCCGAGTCGATCGCAAGCCGCGCGATCTGCATGACCGCGCCGTTCTCGTGCGGCCAGGTTCGCGACAGGAGCTTCGTCAGCTCCCGCCACACCACCTGGCCGGAAGTCTCGCCTTCCAGAACGACATGGTCGATCAGCCAGCTTTCGAGACCCCGGCCCCAGGCCCAGACATCGACTTCGATGCGATCGGTCTGCACGTCGGCGCCGGCCGTCAGCACCAGCGCGCCTTCGGGAATCGTCCCGAGAGGATGCTCCTTCTCGCGCTCATAAAGCCGTCGCCAATCGGGTGCTTCGCCGCGCTCCTGCCAGGTTTCGCCGAGCAGCGTGTTCTTCGCGGTCTTGAGCAGCGCGTCGTTTCCCTGCGCCGCTTCCCATTCGCGCGCGATCTGCGCCCACGAGAGCCAGCCGACCGGCGAATAGAGCCCGGAAATGTGGAAGCCGATCACATGCGGATCGCCGGCCCTTGCGGTCGGCCGCCATTCGCCGGCCGCGAGCATTTCCGTCTTGCGATGCTCGGGAATTCCGCGCTCGCAATTCTCGCAGATGTATTCCGCCGTTTCCGGCTGACCCTTGTCCCAGCGCAGGCGCTCGAACTTGAGCCACTGCATGAACCGGCAATAGGGACACGGCACGAAATAGCGCCGCTGGTCGGTCGCCTCGTATTCCCGTTCGATCCGGGAGAGGCCTTTGACCGTCGGCGTGCTCACGATGAAAATCTTCCGGCGATGCCCGAAAGTCCTCGTCCGTGCTTCGGCGAGCGCGATCGGATCGCCTTCGCCGTCCACGTCGCCGGGATAGGCGTCCACCTCGTCGAGAAACAACCAGCGCGCGGGCATCGAACGAAGGCCGACGGCGCTGTTGGCGCCGGCCAGGATCAGTTGCCCGCCCGCGAACCGCTTCGCGAGCACGGTGTTGCCGCTGTCGCGGCTGCGCGCCGGGAGCACGATCTCGCGCAGCTCCGGGCTTTCCTCCAGAAGCGGCTCAATGCGCTGCTGCGACAGGCGCTTCGCCAGATCGGTCGTCGGCTGCACCGCCAGGAACGGGCCCGGCGCCTGGTGGATCACGTAGCCGATCCAGTTGTTGCCGGCCTCGGTCGCGCCCACCTGCGCCGCCTTCATGAAGACGATCCGGCGCGCCGGATGCGACGGCGAAAGCGCGTCCATGATCGCGCGCATGTAGGGCGTGCGGTCGGTGCGATAGCGCCCGGCCTCGGAAGCGGCGCGGGAGGAGAGCACGCGATGGCGATCGGCCCATTCCGAAACCGTCAGCAGGGGGTCCGGCGCAAGGCCGCGCGCCCACGCGCGAACGATGTCGGCTTCGCCATCATAGGCTTCGGCCGAGCTCGACCTTGAACTCGCCAAGTTCGGCAAGCTGGCGCCGGACATGCTTTTCGAGAACCGTTTCCATCTGGTGCGGATCGACGCCGAGCTCGGCCGCCATCAGCGCGGCGACGCGTGCCGGCCATTGGACCCAGGCATCGCGCTCGCGGCGCGCCAGCGCATAGACGGTCGCGATCGTACGCGCGCGATCGACCAGTTCGCCCTTGAACTTGCGCAGCCGCTCCCGCGCGGTCTGCGCCTTGAGAACCTCGTTGGCGGTGCGCGCCCGCAGGAACATGCTTCCGCCGGGATCGCCTTCGCCGGACTCGCGCAGCGTCTCCTGCACCGCGTCGATCGCCGCCCGCGGCACCGCCTTGCCTTCCGCGCGCACGGCCTTCGCGCCGGCGGTCTCGCCGGATGCCGGCGCCCGATACCTTTGCTGCGAGGGATCGGTCTGCGCCGCCCATTGGGCGTCGGCCTTGGCCGGATCGATGGTGCCGTCGGGCTCCGGCGTGATCCGCCCCGTCGCGATCGCCTTGCGGACCGCGCTTTCGGCGCAGCCTCGATGGCGCGCGTAGGCCCTGCGGGAGAGACCCATGCTGCTCTCGCGCTCCCGATATGCTCGTTAAACCAGTGAGTTAGCAGTTGCTCTCCTTCGCCGGTCGAGCCTGAGTGAGCGCCGGCAAGATCAACGTGGAGGGCAGTAATGGCTCGCAAGCCTCACCCGGCGGACGCCGCGAACGCCGCGATCATCGCCAATGCGATCCGGTTCGATCTGGCGCTCTTCCTCGG
Source organism: Chelatococcus daeguensis (assembly GCF_001887265.1). Taxonomy (NCBI): domain Bacteria; kingdom Pseudomonadati; phylum Pseudomonadota; class Alphaproteobacteria; order Hyphomicrobiales; family Chelatococcaceae; genus Chelatococcus; species Chelatococcus daeguensis. Next base: position 1,025,407 of record NZ_CP018095.1, read on the forward strand.
GGTCGGACGCTACGCGAAGGCCTCCGCCGCCACGCTTGCCGAGGCGCGGCTTAAGGCGGCGCGCCTTGCGGCCGAGCACCCGAACGGCCGCCGCGCGCTGATCTACGCGATCGACGCAAGCGGACGGTCCGCGCTCGTCACCGATGACGTTCCAACCCAAGCGAAGGAGCCTGCGATGAAGACCTATGCGAAGAAGTTCAACGCCCAGCGCGCCGCGAAGGCCGCCGGCCACGATCCCGCAGAGATCGAGATCGTGAAGACGAAGGACGGCTTTGCCTGGCGCCTGAAGAAGCAAGCCGGCGGCCGGAACGATGCGCGCGACGCGAGGCTCGCACCCGATCCGTCGCGCGAGCCGCAGCGCGCGACCGCGACGAAGCGCGAGCGGCCGTTCGGCAAGCGCGCGCAGATCGAGGCCGACGCCCGCGCCGGCAAGCTGCCCGAGCCGCCGGATTTCAGCGCCGAAACCCACAAGCGGTTTCGCAACAAGCTTGCGGCCGTGGTCGCGCTTGCAAACGCCGGCGATCTGAACGGCCTCCGCGCCTTCCAGATCAATCCGGTCAGCTCGAGCCCGAAGGCGATCGCCCGCTATCGCGATCTCTGCGTCATGGCGCTTGAGGCGCAGGGCGTCCGCTAAGACCTCGCCGGCCCCGCTACGTTCCAGAACAGCACGCGGCCCGAGCTATCTCGGGCCGCGTACTCGCTGGGACTGCCAGCGGAGGAGCGCGTGCGCAAGCTCGTTTTACGGCAACCCGCTTGATATTCTCTGAGGACAAAGACGGGGGCCGACCATGCCAGTACAGCGCCACAACGTAGTAATCCCGCTAGAAGACGGCGGTGTCGAAGTGCATCCGCTCAAGGAATGGCTGCGCCAGCATCCAGACGTCCTTCCCGGCATCGATCCCAATGCGAACACATCGCATCAGCTGCGCAGCGCGTTGCGTCGCTTGGGATGGTCAATGCAGGAGACGCCGACTGAGGTCAGGCTGATGAAGCCCGGCGCCGACTCAAGCTCACTGATGGTGAGCGAAGTCCTTGGGTCCAGCGATCTGGGCGAGGACGCCGACGCTGATGCCGCACCGTTCTTCTCTCTGGAGTATCAGCTGAGGGATTTCATCGCCTCTAACCTCAACACCATTTCGGTTGATGGGAGGCGCCTTCGATTGTACGTCGATCCTAGTGGACGCGATGGAATTGAGTTTCCATCGGCCGTCGGTCCCATCGACATACTGGCTGTTGACGAGAGCGAGTCATTCTTTGTTTTTGAGCTCAAACGAGCCAACAGCCCTGATCGAGCGATCGGACAGCTCGCGAGATACATGGGATGGGTTCAGCAGACAATCGGCAAGGAACGAGAGGTCTTTGGCGTGATCGTCGCTAGGTCGATCAGCGAGAACCTTCGGTATGCAGCATCAATCGTTCCGAAGGTGCATCTCTTCGAATACGAGGTCGAATTCCATCTCAAACCTGCCCACGATGTAGCGAGATCAGCGTGAGCTATCAGGCGCGCGCGGGCGCCGCTACATTCCAGAACAAGACGCGTCCCGGGCCTTTCCGGGCCGCGCATTGCTCCCAGGCCTTGGCGTCATAGTGCGGATCGCTCGGAAAGGGAGGCTTGATCCTCGCCTCGCGGCCGAACGGCGCGGGGTAGATATGGATCATGGCGCCCGCGACCTCGGCCGGGGTCAGCGCGCGGCCGACTTGGACGACATGCCGCCGCGCCGTCGGCCATGCCATCGCAAGCCCGCGCGCCAACACGCCCGATCCCGCCGCGCACCAGACCTCGTCGGGCATGATCCCGATCGCCTTCGCCGCCTTCGCGATCGCAACGACGGCTTCCGGCATATCGACGCCGAACGGCACAAGCGCCGCGCCGGTACGAGAGCAATAGTCCCTGGCGCGCGCCTGAACGACGGAGAGATAGCCCGGAGCAACCGGAACGATCTTCGCGCCGAGGCGCGCGGCTTCGAGGGTGCGAGCATGCGGACGGGCGCGTTGCGCGACGAAGATCGTCGCGCGCTTCCCCAGCTGCCGCGCGACGGTGGCGAGTGCGGCCTGCGCGCCGCCTTCCGCCGGGCTCGCATAGACGGCTTCGTCCGCGTCCTCGAAGACGTGATGCATGAACCGCGCTTTGGTGCTGCCGGGGAAAAGATCGTCCCGCACGACCAATACTCCCGCATGCTCGCGCACGATAGGAGTGGTTGCAGGGGCCGGAATCGAACCGGCTGCTCCCGGGGTATGGGCCCGGGCAGGCTCCAAGCCTCCCTGCGTCATGTCGGCATTTCTCCTTCGGCATCGATCTCGCCGAACTCCACCGGCCCGCACGCTTCCGTCGCGCGCCGCGGGTCGCCCTTGCAGAACACCATCACGTTCTGGTGCGTGCGGCCGAGCTTGCGCGAAGCCGTGAACTGGCGTCCGGCGCGGATCGGCAGCGAGCCCACGGCGGTGACGAGGATCGCGTCGTTGTAGAACCGGACGCCCGCGGCTTCGAACGCGTCCACCGTTCGGCCGGGTAGATTGACGTAGCCGCCGTCGTCATCGCGGACATCGCCGACCACCCAGACGGCGAAGCGATCGTCGCGGAGGCGCGCCACCGCGGCGGCGATGATCTGCGCGTAGGCGGCGAAGAATTCGTCCCGGCCCATCGTCGACAAATCGGCGGGATCGTCGGAATATTCCTCCAGATTCCAATAGGGCGGGCACGAGAAGATCAGATCGGCGGCGACATCGCCGGCGAGCGCAGCGAGATCGCGCGCATCGCCCGTGCGCCATTCGGGCGGCGGATCGCCCGCCAGGTGCATCTGCGCGTAGTTCGCTGCGACCTGCTCGGCGCGAAGCTCGATGCCGACATACCGCCGGCCAAGCCGGGAGGCGACGATGCCGCGCACCGATCCGCCGGCGAAGGGATCGAGCACCGTGCCGTTCGGCGGACAGAACCAGCGATAGGCGATCTCGCAAAGCACGGGATCGAAGATCGAGGTGCCCGATCCGACATCGAGGATCGCCTGGCTGACCGGATCGAGATCTTCGGAATCGCGATCGCCCTTCACGAAGGTGAGGTTCATCATAGTGGCCGCCCGCGCCCGTCGCCCCGCGCCTTCGATTTCGAATAATCGGCGGCCGGCAACGGCGAGCCGCCCGGCGCGGCGCTTGCCTTCGCCATCCGCGCCCGATCGAGCGGCCGCGGACTTCCGCCGGGCGCGGCGCCGCGGCCGAGCTCCGAGCGAATGCCGAGATCGATCCAGGCGCGCTTGCGCTCTTGCCACCAGCCCTTGCGCGCATCGAAAACCGTGAACGGCGGAATGCCGAAGCGTTCGGCCAGCGTTGCGGACGCCTCGGGCGCCGACGATCCGGCGGGAGGAGGACCGGAATCGTCGGCGTCCTCGCCCCCGAGCGAAGCGGAGCCGTCGATCGAATCGAGAATGCGGAGAAGCTCGGCGTCGCCGAAGCCGAGCACGTCGAGATCGAACTCGTCCTCGCGCAGCGCCGCCAGCTCGGCGCGCAGCATCGCTTCGTCCCAGCCCGCGTTCTCGGCAATGCGGTTGTCGGCGATCACTAAAGCGCGCCGCTGCGCATCGGAAAGATGACCGAGGACGATGACCGGAACCTCGCTCAGCCCCAAGAGCTTCGCGGCGAGCAGCCGCCCGTGGCCGGCGATGACCACGTCATCGGCCCCGATCAGGATCGGATTCGTGAACCCGAATTCGGCAATCGACGCGGCAATCTGCGCGACCTGATCCTCCGAATGCGTCCGCGCGTTGCGGACATAGGGGATTAGGCGGTCGAGAGATCGAGTCTCGATCGTCAGCATCGCTGGCTAACCGTTGTTGACTCCGACAGTGCCGGCGGGCAGCGATTAAGCTTTGGCGGCCATCGGATGAGAGGCGAGCGCGCGGTCCACGGTGACCAGCCGAAGGCCTTCGACTTGGCACTGCGCCAAAAGCATTCTGTCGAACGGATCGCGAGTCGCAGGCTCCGGTTCGATGCTTGCGAGGGCGTGATGCTCGTTGATCGCGACGATCCGGATGCCCAAGCCGTCAAGCAATTCGGGGAGCGAACTCAAACGGGGCGTCAGTTTGAGCTTGCCCAAGCGCGATTTGATGGCGATCTCCCACAAGCTCGCCGCGCTCAAATGATGTTCGCTGTCCGGGTCCTTCAGCAGACCCTCAACCGCAGCCGGCAAGCCGACGAGGCGATCCTCGATCAAGGCAAGCAGGACGTGGGTATCGAGCAGCAGCCTCATGCTTCGGGCGGCAGCGGTCGAAGCAGAAAGTCCTCCGGAAGCGGCTCGTCGAAGTCCTCGGCAATGTAGGGAACCACCGTCTTGATGCCGTGCTTCCGCTTGAATTCGTCGATCGCTTCGAGCCGGAGGCCCTTTCGGGGCTGATGCGGAACAAGATCGAAAACGGGACGTCCGTTGCGGGTGACGACGATCGTCTCGCCCTCTTCGACCTCGCGGGCAAGCTCGGTGAGCCGGTTCTTGGCTTCGCGGATGGAGACGGTTTTCATGCCGCATAAGTAGCCACATGTGGCCACAATGTCAAGGCGCGCACCTGCGCACCCGAATGGTGCGCACCGCAATGCGCACCCAGATTTCGCGGCTGGCGCTAGCGGAAGCCGGGGCCCCCGCCGCCCGCATACGCCGGCCGCCGGGAAGAACCTTCGGCCGCCGGGCGCGCGTCCCGCGATCATGCCAAGTAAGATGCCGAAAAACGTCTCGTTGTTAAAGCCAGAAGTTCGACGTGTTTTGCGGTTTTCGCGTCGGCTAAAGCAGGCCTTCGCGGCGTGCTTCGTCGATGGTTGCTGTCACGCCTTTCTTGCGGCCCTTCTTGAGGCCCACGAAATACTTGGAATTCAGCCGGTTCGCGATGGCGATCAGCGCGGCAACCCACCGGCGCCACGCCGCGGCCCGAGATAGGCCGACGCGCCAGCAGATCGGTTTCCAGCGGACGCCTTCGGCTCGAAGCCACACGATGCGCGCATCGTCCGCCTCAAGCCATGTGAGCCACGTGAAGGTCTCTTCCATGCGGCCGATGGCCTGCGGGGACGGGGCGATGCGCGGCATGCGTGCGGGATCATAGCCATAGGCTTCGGCAGCCGCCCGGATGATCGGCGGCCACGTGCTGAAATACCCCGGCACGCGCGCGTCGGGCAGACGGCGCAACGTGGCGGCTGCTTCCTCGAAGCGTTCCTCGATGTCCTTGGGCGTGTATTTCATTTCGTGCGTGCCTCGTTCACCAGCTTGGAGAGGATGGCCGCATAGCCGGCAACGTCCCTGATGCTGTCGGCGTGCGACCAGTTGTGGCTGAGCCGCGCGAGCTTCACGCCCACCATGCACAGGGCGACCTGCTCGGGCTCGACCTCGAAGCTCAAGATCACCGTCCAGATGCGGGCGATCTCGTCGAATAGCTGGGCGGGAGCGCCGTATTGATCCTCGCGATCGGCGAGAAGGACGGCAAGCTCATCGAAGAAGTTCTGCCTTTCCATGCTCACGCTCCGATGCGATTGGCGATCGCCCAATCGAGCAAGGCGAGCGCATCGGCCTCGTTGCCGTCGGCGGGCGAATGCCCGCGCGCGCGGATCGCCGCGATCACCTCCTCCTTCGAGGCGTTCCCCTTGCCCGTGACATGGCGCTTGATGGTCGCGACGGGCACGCCGAGATAGGGCGCCGCATGCCGTTCGCACCAAGCGGTGAGATGGGCGAGGAAGCCGCCATAGACTTGCGCCGCAAGCGTGCCGGCATGCGCGCGGACCTCCTCGAACACGACCACGCTGAACGGGCCCGATGCTTCGGACGCATCGGCCAGGAAGCGTTCGAAGCGAAGGAACGCCATGCCGGCGCCTTCGAAGCGGCCGGGCCGGAATTCGGTGACGCCGGATGCGATCCGCCCCGAGCGGGGAAGCACGGCCCAGCCGCAGCGCGATCCGAGATCGAGGGCGAGGATCGCGCGCGGCGGGAGCATCGCGACATTGGGCGCCGGCGGCGGTGCGGATTCGGCAAGAGCGAAGGCGAGCATGGGCATCCTCCGGATTGTTCAGAACGGGATTTCGTCGCCGCGCTCCCAATCGATCGGCGGCTTCGACGAAGCGGTTTCGGGAAGCGGCGCGAAGAAGCCTGCCGCGCTTGACGATCGGCGGGTTCGCTTGCGGCCTGGCGGAACGCCGGCACGTTTCGATTCGCGTGAACCGATCGGCAGCGAGGCGGGCCGAACCGCCGTTACGCTCGCGCCGGGGAACGTCGCCTTCACCGCGCGGACCTGATCGCCGAAGGCATCGATGGCGACGGCGACTTCGGCCAGCGTATAGACCGCGCCGTTTCGTTCGCGCGCGACGGCCGATGCTTCCTCGGCGGTGCGGACGATCGCGACGATCTCGCCGGTTGACGGGATCACCGTTTCCCAGATCTCGGGCGCGAGCGGCGCGCGGCCATCGGCGAGCGCCGCGGCATCGAGCGCTTTCCAGGCGCGTTCCATCGCCGCGGCTTGCGTTGCGATCGCGTCGGGGCGCTCAGAGCGGAGCGCCTCGTTGAGCTTCTCGCGTTGCACCTCGAACCGCGCGGCGAGGGCAGGATCGACGAGCTTCGGAAGGCGATCGATGCCCCACTTGCGCTCCATCGCGTGGGCGACCTCGTCGAGCCGACCGACGGCAAACTGGGCGAAGCGATCGGTGCTCATCGGACGAACGCCTCAACGCGCATGCGCGCGGCCCCAACGCGCGCGCATGCGCGTAGGGGGGTATAAGGGGGGACTCCCGCCGCCGCAAAAAATGCACGCGAAATCAAGGACAACGGAGGGCGCTTCCGCACCCCCGCAAAACCTCCGCCGCTTAGCGATTTCAATGGGTTGCGCGGGAACCCCCGCAACCCCGGCGCGGCTTCCGCAAGCCGCTCCATGGCGTGCATCATGCGTCTCCTTCCGAAGATTCGGACCCGCTTGGCCGCTTCCGCTCGTCGAGCGGCACGGGCCGGAGTCCCTTCTTGCTGTTGCGGGAATCGAACACGGCGTCCTCGATCGCGCCGCGCGCCATCAGCCGCTCGACGGCTGCACTGACCACGCTAGTCGGGCGCCCGAGGCGGCGAGGGAGCGAGCGGCCATAGAAGCGCTCGCCGCACAGGGGATGCGTGCCGTAGGGTTCCTTCACGCGCCACGCCCGATCGATCTCGGCGATGACGGCCGCTTCGGTTTCCTCGTCGGAAACGGCGCTTTGCGGCGGACCGGGATCGCCGGGCACGAGCACGCCCACTTCGTCGCCGTTGGCGATGACGACGCCGACGCGCTTGAACCAGGACGCTTCGCCTTGGATCAGCGACAGGTTCGCCTTGGCATCGTCGAGCCGAACCCAAAGCCGGCGTTCATGTTCGACGACGCCGAGCTTTTCGGCATCGCGCGGCGACATCGCAAAGAGCGTCTGCACGATGCGCGCAACGCCGGTGAGCGAGGACGCCCCGCGCGCGGCGTTCTGGTTGCCGGCGAACGCATCCGACGAGGCCGTCGCCGGCTTCGACGTGTGATGAATCAAAAGAACGGCGCAATCGCCGCGCCGGGCCACTTCGCGAAACAGCGCGGCGACCTCGCGGATACGCGCATTGTCGTTCTCCTCGACCGCATGCACTTCGGCGAAGGGATCGACGACGAGAAGGCCGATCGCTTCGGCGCGGATGCGTTCGACCAGCGCATCGACATCCGGCGTGCGCATGGCCGAGCCGTCCTTCGCGGCGCGCGCCACCATGAGCGCGCGATCGGCGCCGGAGTTGAGCGCAACGCGGCCGCGGATTTCCTCGATCTGGATCGACCAGTGCTGAAGCACGGCCGCGAGGCGCCGCCGCAGCTCGTCGCCGTCGTCCTCGTTGTTCCAGACCCACGTCTTCGCGGTCTCGTGGACCGCCTGGCCGGTGATCTCGCGGCCGGTCGCGATCGCCACCGCCTGCGCGATGGCAAGCGTCGATTTGCCGGCGCCCGGCGGCGCCACTTCGACGGTTAGGTGCCCGCGCAGGAGCGAGCGGCCGAGCAGCCAACGCCGGCGCGGGATCATGGCGGCGTCGAGCCTTTGCACCCAGCCGACTTCGATCGGCGGCGGGCCGGCGTCTTCGCCGACCTCGTGCACCGGGTTCGGGATGCTCCATTTGCGCCGCGCGCCGGCGATCATGCGCGCGAGATCGCGGCGCGTCTCGTCATGGGTCCAGCCGGGAAGCGTAAGGCCTTCGGCGGTGGCAAGGATCTCGGCGTCCGACCATCCGCGCGCCACCCAATGGGCGACGAGGCGCACGACATGATCGTGCCAGTGATCGCCGCGCCGGACCGCGGCGACGGCGGCTTCGACCGAAAGGCTGCCGATGGCAAGCCCGCCGTCGGCGCGCGACGCGGCGGAAACGGGCGACGAAGCTTCGGAGGTTTCGGGCGACTTCGACAGCAACGGCGCCGGCTCGGGCGCGAAGGCGCGCGCGATCCGTTCGAGGAGATATTCGGCCGGCCGCCCATCGCGCGGAACATGCACCTCGGTGCGTTCGAGAACGCGACCGTCCTTCGTTGGCCAGGCGACCGATCCGCCGAGCCGAAGCACGCGACCCGGATTGAGCACCGACGGATCGCCACCGATCGCGGCGGCCACGGCCGCGCAAATCCGCCGCAGCTGCGCGGTGTCCCGGCAGGGCGCATCGAGCCGCCACCACATTTGCGCCCGCAAATGCGGATGGCGCCCGGTGACGACGGTCATGGTCGGCGGGGCGCCGCGCCGCTTGCAGGCGGCGATCGCCGGCGCCACTACATCCGTGTCCACGTCGGCCCAGATGCAGCTTGCGGCGAGAAAATCCGCATCCGAGGCGCGGCGGTTCCGAGCCGCCTGCGGTCGGCGCAGCGCGGCGCCCACATAGACGTTGACGCCGGGAGTCCTGTTGAGCGCCACGGCGCGATCGACCAGTTCGTCGATGTGGTCGGTCCCGAAGAGTTCCGCCGCCGACAGCGCGCCGGTTCGGGGGTCGTTCCAGGCGAGCTCGACCAGGCCGTCATGCGCGCCGTCGAGATCGCCATGGAACACATGCTCGAGCTGCCTTCGCATGGCATCGGGATCGGGCGCGAGGATTGGCGTCACGGCGGCGCGCATTTCGGTGGTCGAGGGCTGTGTGCTGATGGCGGGCGCGGACGGAATTTAGAATTCCGTCTCGAGCGCCGGATCGGGCACGGGCGTTCGCGCCGCCGGCGGCGGGACATGGGCGGCAGCGGTTTGCGCGGGCGCGCTTCCCTTCCACACGTCCACGTCATCGACCGGAGAGGCGTCGGGAAGCTCGGCAGGCCGATCCACCCACTTCACCAGCTCAAGCCGCGGCCGATAGTTGGTGCCGTACTTGTCCTTCATGGGATCGGCGCCGGTGCACGCGACCACCGGAACCTTGCCGCGGTTCTCAGGGCGCCCCGCCTGCTCCTCGAACGCGGCATAGAGATCGCGCACGGCGTTGGAGAGGTGGATCGAGGCCGACGAGAACTCGACCGTGCCGCCGAAGAACTTCTGCGAAAAGGCGGCGACGACGAAGCCGCGCTTGAAGTCGTCGCCCGGCGACGGCGCGACGCGATCGAGCGAGGGATCGATCACCCGTTCGGGCGCCTGGCCTTCGCGGAAGCGAAGCCAGCCGGTGCGGATGTTCTTGAGATCGATAAGGAACATCGGACGCGCGATTTCCATGTCGCCGCCTTCCGGCCAGCGCACGAACCACTTGTCCGCCTTGGCGTTGTACTTGACGTATGGCTTCACCGTTCCGGAGCCGCCGATTTGCAGAGGCATGGTCTTTCTCCTTTCGCGTTGAGATTCAGAAGCCGAACACTTCCCGCCCGGCCGCGCGCGCGGCCGGGTCGGACCACCAGAAGCTTTCGAAATCGGGGACGATCACGCCGGCGAGTTCGCACGGATCGTTCGAGAGCGCGAGGAAGCGCCCGAGCGAAAGCGCGATCAGGCGCAGCGCCGAAAGATGCCGGCGCACGTCGTCGCCGGACATCTCATAGACGCGGACCTGTTGCGGTTCCTTCTTGCCCGGCGCGGGCTTCGCATAGGCGAAGCGCATCCCGAAATTGCCATGCGCCGACGCATAGACCGCGCCTTGGCGGCCATGCGGATCGCCGATGGCGGCCGGAAACCGTTCGGTCGTCTTGAGATCGACGATCAGGCCATGATCGGAAAACCGCCAATCGATGAAGCCGACCACGGGCACCGGGACATCGTCGAGCCGGATTTCGACGCGATGCTGATAGGCATCGGGCACGCCGTATTGGCGAAGCTCGACGAGCGCGCCGCGCACATAGCCGCCGATCTTCGGCCGTTCCTCGTCCCGGCGCGGATCGCCGGCGAGCGCGGTCAAGCGGTTGAACTCGCGTTCGGCCTCGGCCGCGCAATCGTCGATGGGCTTCGCCGAATCGATCAGGCCGAGATGCACCCCGTGTTCGACCGCCTTGCCGCGCGCGGCAGGGATACCCGTTGGGGCCTTGCGGCCGAGAAGCCGCTCCATGATCCAGAGCGCCGGCTGCGCGGCCCAGAGGTTGAGCGAAGACGCCGAAAGGTGTTCCACGCCGTGCCGTTCGAAGGCGTTCATCGCTCGCCTCCCAGGAGAACGGCGACGCCGCGTTCGATCAGATCGTCGGGCGTTTCGAGAAACTCGATGTCTTCGTCGCGAAACGCGACGCCAAGCTTCAGTTCAACATCACACACGAGGCCGAGGCGATCGAACGGATCGAGCTCCCATAACCGATCATCCGGGCTCGGCGGTTCGCCGTAGCGTTCGAAGAAGGCGAGGCGCACGGCGTTGGCGACGAGAGCGCGGGCTTCGACCCGGGCGGCAACGACAAGCGGCGCGCTCATCGCTCACCGCCCGGGCGCGCGCCCTTCGACACGGGATGACGCTCGCGCGAGACCAGCCATTCGCGGAAGGCTTCCGCGCGATAGAGCACCTTGCGCCCGATCCGCACGCAGGGCGGGCCGATGCGCCGGGTTTCCCAGCGGGCGAGTGTGTCGACCGATACGCCGATTTCGGCCGCGACCTGGGCTCGGCTGAGCCATCCGCTAAGGAGCGTGGCCGTGCCGGCCGCCGATTCCGCCTGTTGATCGTCCACGAAAGCCTCCTTCATCACGTCACGTTCGCAGCGCCGCGATCCGAACACGGCGGGGCGGCTTCGGCGGAGGCGGAAAGAGGCGGAAACAGGCGGAAAGAAGCGCCGATTTATGCGGGTTCCTGAAGAATCAAACGCTTAAATGGTGTATCCACATTGGCTCGCGTCATGGGACCGGCGAAAAAGGACTCGACTCCCACACGAAAAGAACATAAAGGGAACATTGGCATTGAGGAAATAGTCAACGGAGGCGATCGGCATGGCGCTCAACGTGGAATATCCGTGTTTCGGCTCGGGCGAGCCGACGAGGCTTTCGGCCGAAGCGATCCGGCGGCTCGGGGCCGACCTCCGGCAGCGGCTTCTTGGCTACCAGGCGCGGCCGTTTCCGCCGACCGACCTGTTCCGCCGGGCGGCCTCTCTCCGCGTGAACGGCCGGCCGCTGCGAATCGTGTGGGACGCGGGGCATGCGGTGCACGACGATGCGGGCAAACCCGTGCTTGGCGTTTGCGAACATGATCCGCAGGAACCGGCAACGGTCATGATCAGCTTGAATGCCGAGCTGCTCGCCGATCAGCCCGAGATTCTGCGGTCAACGGCGGCGCACGAGCTTGGCCACGCGATCTTCGACATGCCGGCGGCAGTGGCGAAGGGCGCGGCGCGCGCCTTCCGCAGCGGCGCGGTTGCGGCGGGCGACGCCGCGCCGATCGATTGGCGCGAATGGCGCGCCGACGAGTTCATGGGCGCGTTCTTGGCGCCGCGGCGGCAGCTCGCGCGAGCGTTTGCCCGCGAGGCCTCCGCGTTCGGCGCGGCCATCCGATGGAAGGTGATCAACGAGATCCCGACGCCCTACGTCGCGGCAAACGATGTAGGTTGGCCGGCGATCGATGCGATCGCAGGCGCGCTTGCCGAAGAGTTCGGCGTAACGAGCGCCTTCATCGGCGTGCGCCTCCGCAAGTATGGGCTTGTTGGTTGAAGGAGGCCGCCATGGCATTCGGGCTTACGGTCAGGGCGAAGCGGACCGAGCAGGGCATCGGCCTCAACGATTTCGCCGAGCGGCTTGGCGTCTCGCCCGCCTATTGGTCGCGCGTCGAGCGCGAGCAGGAAAAGCCGCCGCGCGACGAGTTGGTCGAGCGCGCCGCCGCGATCTTAGGCGTTCGCATGGACGACCTGTTCGTCGAGGCGGGACGCCTGCCGCCCGACATGCGAAGCGACCTCAAGCAGGTGGTGCAAGCGTACCGACGCTTGCGCCAGCAGGTCCGCCAATGAGCAATCGGGGGCACGTCGGACATGCAGCTTCCGCCGCGATCCTTTCATTCCCTCACCGAGATCGCGATCCGCTGGTCGGTCACCCCGTTCGATGTGATCGGTTGGTCAACGGACGGATTGCTTGCGCTTTCGATCGCCTTGCCGCCGGTGAAGACCGGCCCGTCGGAGACGCTATCGGGCCTCGCCGATGTCGAGGCGGCGCATCTATTGCCGCTATTCCGCAGGGACGGAGCGCCGAGCCCTACGATCGTGATCCGTCGGGTGAAGGCCGGCGACGACTTCCGATGGATCGTCGATCCGGCGGAAGGCGTCGCGATCACCGCCGCGGATGTGCTGGTCAGGCGCGGCGAAGTCGAGCGCTTCGAGCGGCAATACGGGTTCTTCAACGGCTTGCACGCGCCCGAAAGCGACGCCGCCGCGGCAGCGCGCCGCCGCGGCGGCCCGGGCGTTCCGCCGCGACACGATTGGGATGCGTTCTATGCGGCGCTTGCGCGACGCATTCATGAACACGGCGTGCCGGCGACGCAGGCCGAGCTCGTCCGCGAAATGGTAGCCTGGTTCGAGGCCCGCGATGCCGAGCACGCGCCGGACGAGAGCACCATCCGAAAGAAGATCACGCCAGTCTGGCGGGAGTTAAGTCGCCTCTGAACTGCTACGGCTCCACTAGCGAATAGCTGGTGCTGCGCCCCCCGGCCGGGTCCTTTCGGAGAATGCCTCGCGCAACGAGATCGTCGATGTCGCGCAGCGCCGTGTCCTGCGAGCACTTCTCGATCAGCGCCCACTTGGAGGTCGTTAGCTTGCCTTCGAAGCCGTTCAGCAGCCGGTTGAGCATGTCGCGTTGCCGATCGTTGAAGGCCGCGCCGGCGTGCTTTTCCCAGAAACGTGCCTTATTGAACACATTGGCCAGCGTGTGCTCAGCGCCGTCGAATGCCCGATCGAGGCAGCCGAGAAACCATTCCAGCCAGGGCGTGATGTCGAGATCGCCCTTCTGCGTGTGCTCGAGAATGTCGTAGTAGGCGTTGCGCTCCTGCCGGATTTGCGCCGACATGCTGTAGAAGCGCTGCGCGGTGCCTTCGGACCGCGCAAGCGCCATATCGGCGATCGCGCGCGCGATGCGCCCGTTGCCGTCGTCGAAGGGATGGACGGTGACGAGCCATAGATGCGCCACGGCGGCCTTGAGCACTGGATCGATGGCGGCCTCGCCGTTGAACCAATCGAGGAACGCCTTCATCTCCGCAGCAAGGCGCGGCGCCGGCGGCGCCTCGTAGTGCACGCGCTCGCGTCCGATCGGCCCGGAGACGAGCTGCATCGGACCTGACGCGTCGTCGCGCCAACCGCCGACCTTGATGCGCTTCATGCCGCTGCGGCCGGTCGGAAACATGGCCGCGTGCCAGCCGAACAGCCGTTCTTCGGTCAGCGGTTCGCTGTTTTTTTCCGTGGCGTCGAGCATCATTTCGACGACGCCCTCGACGTGCCGATCGGCGGCGGTCAGGCCACCGATGTCAATGCCGAGGCGACGCGCGATCGAGGAACGCACCTGCTCGCGGTCGAGGATTTCACCCTCGATCTCGCTGGACTTCAGGACTTCCTGGGTGAGGTTCTCGAGTGTCGCCTCGCTGCGCAGCGCAAAGCCCAAGGCCTCCATGCGGCCGATCAGCCGGCCCTGGCGATGGCGAACCGCCGCGAGGCGCTCGGCCAGGCGGTTCTGATCCCAGCGGAATTCGGGCCAATCGGACAGCTCGTGGATATAGATCGGCATTCTCCGCATCCTTTGCGGAGAATATGATCGCTATTCGCCGCAGGCGCAATGGCATTCGCCGCATATTTTGCGGAGAAGGGATGCTCTAATCACGGCATGCTGGCGATAGAGTCGGCTGCTTGGGGTCCTGGCTCCTTCTCCGGCAAAGCTCAGTACCGGGGAAATCCTGTAATGCGTTGTTCTCCGTTGTGGCAAGGCCTCTTGACGGGTTGCTCCGAATGTGAGATTGGGAAGCACGGAACAACGGAGAACAACATGAGCGCCTCCCCTCGTGCCTCAAAAACCCGCTCCAATCGTCCTGGCTGGAGCGTCACTTTTCGACATCCTGTTCGGACCGATAGCCGAGGGCAGCGTGGCCTCAAGGTTCGCCGCGGGCTTGGCACATCCGATGATGCCGAGGCTGATCGGTTGGTCGCGGAGCTCAATGAACTTCTCGAAGACGAGAGCTGGTGGAGCGGTGATCGGCGGTCGGAAGCGGAGCGCAAATTTAGCCCCGTGGTTGTGTCGGCCTTCTTTGATGGAATTGAGGCCGGCACCGTCGACTCGCAGGCCAAGCGCGATCAAGTCATTCCCTTGCCGAACGCCCAGGACGGATACAGCCACGTATTCTTTCTTGGTACGACTGGTGCAGGCAAGACGACGCTCCTCCGACATGTGATCGGATCTGATCCAATTGAGGATCGATTCCCTTCCACCTCAACGGCCAAGACCACAACGGCCGACATTGAGATCATCACGGCGCCCGGGCCTTTCCGCGCTGCCGTGACGTTCATGCCTGAACACGAAGTCAGGGCGCACATCGAGGAGTGCTTGGAGGAGGCTTGCCTCGAAGCAGTCCAGAGCCGTTCAGACTCAAAAATCATGGGCGCGTTCTTACAGCATCGCGAGCAACGATTTCGGTTGTCTTACGTCTTGGGTTCCTGGGCGGAGCCGTCGGATAGTGACGAATCCGAGTTCGCGTTCGAGGACGAAGATCAGACGGAAGCCGAAATCGATGAAGGCGAGGCCGTCGGACCAGAGGAACGATCCCGCAATCTGGCACGGCTTCAGGGATATCTAGAAAGGATCAGGAGAGTTGCCGAGCAAGTCGAGAAAGGCGTAGCAGGGACTTTGGGACCGCTTCTGGATCAAAAGACGGCCGACGATCGCGCCGCCTGGCTTGAGCTATTCGGGAACGAGGCCTTCGCACACAAAGAGTTCTCCGAAATCACTCTTGATGTCATGGATGACATCTCAGATCGGTTTTCGGCGCTCAGCGCGGGTACAATTGAGCGTGGCGCAACCGGATGGCCGATCCTTTGGTCTTATGACAACGAAGATCGCAACGAATTCCTTTCCCACGTGCGGTGGTTCTCAAGCAATCACCACATGCAGTTCGGTCGCTTGCTCACGCCGCTCGTTGACGGAATACGTGTTCAAGGTCCCCTCTATCCTTCAAATGCCGAACTGAACAAAGCCGGAAAGTTGGTGCTGCTCGATGGCCAGGGACTTGGTCACACGGCGACAACCGCGTCATCCATTTCAACCAGGATTACGCAGCGGTTTGACTCGGTCGACATGATCTTGCTCGTGGACAACGCCCAACAACCGATGCAGGCCGCGCCTCTTGCGCTTTTGAGAGCGGTTGGCAGCACTGGCTTTGCCGACAAGCTTGCCATTGCCTTCACGCATTTCGACCAAGTGAAGGGCGCCAACCTGGGCTCATTCGAGCAGAAGCGCGAACATGTCATGGCGTCCGTAGCGAATGCCATTGCGAGCCTGCGAGACATCGTCGGTGCGGGTGTTGCAGGAGCATTGGATAGGCAAATCGAGAAGCAGTCGATCTTTCTCGGCGGCCTTGATCGGCCTACGCCGAAAATTCCTGTCGGGTATCAGCGCGAGCTGGCCCGCCTGATCGAAGCCATGCAGCAGGCGTCGGGACCGGAAGAGCCGGTCGAGTGTGCACCTCAGTATGAGTTCAAGGGGCTTGAGATCGCGATGCACGACGCGATCGATGCTTTTCGCGATCCATGGAGAGCGCGGCTCGGACTTTCCTACCACGATGCAATCGCAAAGGAGCACTGGACCCGAATCAAGGCGCTCAGCAGACGGCTGGCAAACGGATGGGCTGATGAATACGACACCCTCACGCCTGTGGCCGATCTCCTTGCGCGGTTACAGGAGGAGGCGTCGAAATGGCTCGATCGGCCAGCTGGTTGGACCCGCCAGCCGAAGGACGAAGAGGAGCGCGAAGCGGCCTTGGACCAGATTCGGCGCGCCGTCTTCTCCCGCCTCTACGAACTCACGAAACGTCGTCTAAGAGATGACCAAGTTGCGGCGTGGAGAGTTGCGTACGATCACAGTGGAACTGGTTCGGCGATGCGTCGGGCACGGACAATCGATGATATTCATCGCAATGCAGCGCCGAAAATCAGCGCGGCCATGAGTCAGGACGCACGAGAGTTTCTAAGTAGGCTATATGCGATTCTCCGAGAAGCGATCGAGGAGGCTGGTGGAGTTATCCTGCCGGTCGCTGCTTAGGTAGACGGGGGCTAATGAGCTGGGAGGGGGCTATGTCGCCACTGCTTGATCGAATTCGTGCGGATGTAAAAGGGGATGCGTACTATCAGCAGAACTTTCCAAATGATGGACAGCGATTCCTCGCATGGTATCTCCGGAACTGCTACCTGCGCACGCCGATACAGGCAAAAGACGATATCACGGACGGGCCGAACGACAAGGAGTTCGACGCGATCATTGTCGATGACGAGAAGCGCCAAATCGTTATTGTTCAGAGCAAGTTCTACGCTGGATCTGTGGATCATCAGCCACTTCAGGAGGTTCTGGCGACGTGGCTCCAAATACAAAATCTTCCAGCATTGCAGGCGAACTGCAATGGGAAGCTTCAGATCAAATTGGAGACAGTCGCGGCAGCGCTGGAAGACGACTATGAGGTGGTCTTCGAACTCCTGACCACGGGCGCACTGACGTCTGAAGCGAAGAACGACCTGAGCGCATTTCAGTCCACAATTGCGGAATTTGAGCACCCACAGGCAAGTCTCACGCTTGTAGACAGCGACGCGATCCAGACGAGGTGGACCGAGGCGGCGGGTAAGGAGTTACCCAAGCTTTCGCACACCATGACGCTTGAGCCTGCCCGCTATCTCGCTGTGGACATCGCGAACTTCCGGACTGTCCTCGCCGCAATACCTCTGGCCGATTGCCTCAAGTTTCCAGGCATTTCCGACGGAAAACTTTTTCGGCCAAACGTGCGGCAGTCTTTGGGCTTGACGAACAAAGTGAACAAAGGAATGCGGCAGACGCTGAATGGCGACAATCCCCAGTACTTTTTCTTCTATCACAACGGAATTACGGCCCTGTGCGAAAAGATGAGCCTTGATGCGACAACGCATCAGCTCAAGCTGGAGGGTTTGGGTGTCGTCAATGGTTGTCAGTCGCTGACGACGCTCCTCTCGTGCTCGGAACGCATCAAAGCTTTTCCAGATGCGCGCGTGCTAGTGCGATTTTACGAGATTCCACAGCGCGACGTTGCGGACAAGATTAGCATCTATACGAACTCGCAGAGCGCCGTTAAGCCGCGTGATCTCCGTAGCAATGACAAGCGGGTTCTCGCCCTTAAGAAGGCTTACGAGGGGGCATATCCGACCGGATATCTGATCACCAAGCGGGGGGAGATGAGACCTGCTGACCGGGACGAAGAACTGACGGTTGATATCGCCTTATTGGCAAAGTGGTTGATGACGTGGCACTGCCAGCGGCCCAACATCGCGTACAACGAGAATCGACTTTTCGACAAGCATTTCGACCAACTCTTTAAAGGGGACTATCACCCTTCAGACATTCGTGCTCTGAGCTTTTGGGCGCGGAAGATTGAGCAGCGGTGGGAGGCAGGAGATCTGGCCCTCAACGAGGCGCTCTTGGCATCGCCGAGCTATTCCAAGTTCCACTTGTTCTATGCGGTCCAGCTGTTCTTTTCAGCCGCAAGCAATCAGATTGACAAGGTGCCATTTCCCTCAGCGACCATGCAGTTTCCCGATCCGGAAGCTCTGATCGGCCTTGCGGCAACCTGTTACAATTCGGCCCTGGAAGCAGGCATGAATGAATACCAAGAGAAGGGAAAAATCTTCAGCCCGCAGAATTGGCTCAAGGCAAAAGATAGTCTTCTCAAGCTACAGGCGTCTGTTCGAACGTCGTTCGGATTTATCGGTATGATGGCCGGTGGCGCTCAGATGAAGCAGGCACTCGTCCTGCCCGCCGATCGTTTCGGGCTTAGATGGGTAGCCGACTAGCCAGTGTGCATGGAGGCGTCTGCCCCGCTCAAGCGGCGTCACCCGTTAGTGTTGGCCCCTCAACAAGCCTAAGCTTCGGGCGCAGCACCTCGCCTACCTGATCCAGCCCTGCACGGAGCGGATCGTCATAAAGATGTGCATAGCGAAGCGTGGTTTGCGCCTGGGTGTGGCCAAGCAGCCAGCCGACCATCGGCAGCGTCATCCCGCCCGAAACGAGAAGCGAAGCAAAGGTATGGCGCAGATCGTGGATACGGGCGTCGCCGAGCTTCGCCTTCGCGCGCACGCCTTCCCAGAAGGTTTGCATTTCGCGCAACGGGTTGCCTTTGATCTCGCCCGGGAAGACCCACGGGCAATCCGCAGGCACGCTTGCGCGGATCGCGCGCAACAGTTCAACCGCGGCCCGCGAAAGCGGCGCCCGATGAAGCCGGCGCTGCTTCGTGGTGGCGGCGGGCTTGGTCCAGATCCCGTTCTCCAGATCGAACTGCTCCCAGCGCGCGTTCATCGCCTCGCCGCGACGCGCGCCGGTGAGCAGGATCAATCGGATGACATTCGCGCAGCGGCGGTTCGGATGCTCGGCGAGCACATCGGCAAGCCGCTTGATCTCGTCGGCGGAAAGAAACCGATCGCGCGGGATTTCGGGATAGCGCGCGAACCCGACCACGGGATTGTCCGGCCGCATCTGCCAGCGGATCGCGAGGTTGAACATCTTGCGCAGGATTTCGCCGACGCGGTTCGCCCGGATCGGCGTCGGGCGCGGCTTCGCCATGGCCTGCCGGCGCTTGTACTTCGGCCTCTCCTTGCGCGGCCGCGGCCGGCCTTTGGCGATCTTGGCGAGTAGCCGATCGACATCTTCCGGGGTGATTTCAGCGACCTTGCGGGCGCCCCATTCCGGTTCGACCAGTTTGCGCAGAAGCGAGGTCCGATCGCTGAAGCTTCGCGGCGCAAGATTGACCGCGTGCTCCTTGAGATAGCGGTCGATCAGATCGGACATGGTCGGCGCATTGCGCTGCTCAATGCGCTTGCCGAGCGGATCGTTGCCGGCATCGACTTCGCGCTTGAGCCGTTTCGCCTCCTCGCGCGCGGCGGTGACCGACCAGGTGGGCCAAGCGCCGATCGTGAAGCGGCGCTCGCGGCCGGCGATGCGATAGCGGAGAAAGAAGCCGCGCTTGCCGGAGCGAAGGATGAAGACGCCGAAGCCCGTGACCTCGTCGTCATAGACGAGAACGTCGCGGTCGATCGCCGGCACCATCGCCTTCACGGCGCGCTCGGTCAGATGTTGCTTCATGCCTGTCACTGAGCGGTGAGCCTTCGCGGCAGGCAAGATGCTCTTTTCGAAGCGGTGGCGTAGAGGCGGAAAGGGGTGGAATAGGGCGGAAAGACGGGTAGACCGCTGCGATGGTCGTTAAGATCGGCTAAGCGCCCGGCGGACGGATCGCGATTCTCAACTCCGCAATACGTCCGCCGCCGTAACGGAGTCGTCATCCGGCGGATGCGGTTTGATGCCGTTGAACGCGGCCGAATGCGGCAATGAGATTCAATCAGTTCAATGCATTACGGCCTAAGCGCCTGATCTCGCTGGTCTCGCGTTCTGTCTTTGTTCGCCGCTCATAACCTGAAGGTCGTAGGTTCAAATCCTACCCCCGCAACCAGTTTTTCTTTCGTTATCAAACGCTTACGCGCCGCCCTCCGGGGCGGCGTTTGCGTTTCCAACACCCGTGGAAGCACTGTGGAAGCAAGAGGGGCCGAAGTCCTTCATACCGCTTCGTAAATCGGTGCCTGCGATGACCGTTGCTTCCAGTGCCGCTCGATCGGGATCATCGCATCGATGCCAGCCGGGATCTCGCTGCCAAAGGCGAGCTGCCGAACATCGACCGCTATGACCTCTAGTTTTGGCCGTTCTTCGGTCATGAGCACAAACTCGGTGATCCTTCCAGGCGGGCAGTCCTTCGAGGCCGGGTAAACGAGCGCGAGTCGCTTGCAGAGGTAGCGACTGGCGTACGCGTTCATCTGATACGCGTCGCCGCTCGAGACGCCGGAGTTTGCTTCGCCGAGATCGAGGCGCTTCCATTTTGCATCGAGAATGGCAACGGTCTCAACTTCGCTCTGAACGGTGATGTCGGGGCGCAGCTGGAAGCCCGTCGTCGCGAGGTTCTTCACAGGGCTCTGTAGTCCGACAGTAAGGCGAGCACCGGCCTGCACCTGGCAAGCATGCCGGATGCGCAGTCCGAGTACCGTCTCGAAGAGCTTCTCCATGTTGAACAGCAGAGCGGAACCAGCTGCGTCGCCGATGCGAACATCCGGATAGAGGCCTGTCAGCAGCCAGCGGGCCCGCGCAAACACCGGCTCCCAGTGTCGGATGGTGCGATCAAACCGCAGAGCGCCGACGTCGCGAGCCCTGATCCTGCGATCGGTCACCTCGTCAAAGCGATGGAGGAACGCCGCCACCATCGCCCGGGTCCTCGGGCTCAGTGCGAGCCCTAGGCCGTAAACCCATAAACGGCTCTGGGTTCCCTGACGGTAGCAATTGTGATTCAAGCTCCTTTTCGGGAGCTTTGCGATGGGCCGCTACGATCTGACGGATTTCGAATGGGAGGCGATCCGGCCTCACCTTCCCAACAAGTCGCGGGGCGTGCCTCGCGTGGATGACCGGCGGGTTCTCAATGGCATCTTCTGGTGCCTGCGCTCGGGCGCGCCGTGGGCGGACATGCCGGCGCGCTACGGGCCGCCGACCACGATCTACAACCGCTTCAACCGATGGCGGAAGGCGGGCGTCTGGGATCGGCTCATGGACGCGATCACAAGGGCTTACGATGGTGACGTGCAGATGATCGACACCTCTGTCGTCCGCGTCCACCAGCACGGGGCGACGGCAAAAAGGGGGGTGTCGATCGATGTCTGGGTCGCTCCCGAGGCGGGCTCACGACCAAGCTCCACGCGCTCGTCGACAGCCGAGGCAGGCCGATCCTCCTCAAGCTCACGGCAGGCCAAGCCAGCGACCTCGCGAGTGCCAAAGACCTGATCGGGCATCTCGCGCCGGGCTCAATGCTGCTGGCCGACAAGGGATACGACGCCAACGACCTGCGCGCTGCCGTCGCCGAGCGGAACGCATGGGCGAACATCCCGCCCAAGCGCAACCGCAAGGACCCGATCTGCTTCTCCAGGCACCTCTACAAGGCGCGCAACCTCGTCGAGCGCTTCTTCAACAAGATCAAACACTTCCGCCGTATCGCCACCCGCTTCGACAAGACGGCGGAAAACTTCCTCGCCGCCGTGAAGCTCGCGTCCATCCGCATCTGGCTACGCGGTTATGAGTCTACGGCCTAGAAGGATCCGAAGGACCGCCTTGAGCGCTTGATTGTAGGGGTTGTCGATGCTGCGCTCGTCGAAGCGACAGAGAAGATGAGATCGGTCGAAGGCGTTCGTGCGCAGGTGCTCGGTCAGCTCGAGCCGTCCGCGGATGGCCTTGATGTTCTCCGTCCTCTCCGAGTACCGGGCAATGGCTCCGCCTCGGAGCGCGGATTTCACCTGGCTGCAGAAATCCTCGATGAAGACGTCCAGGAGGTGGCTGTGCTGTTGCCCGAGGCCGGCCTCGCCTACGCGCTTCGATCCGAGCTCTCCAGCACGAGCAAGCATGGCCACCAGAAGGCCCCGCATTTCTTCCCTGCTATCGCTGCCATGGTCGATCTTTGGAAGTATCTCGATTGCCAGCTGCTCGGTTTGCAGGACTCCGCAGAACGGCCCGAACTTCAATGACCGATGGCCCCACGTGAGGGCCCCGGGTGGCAGACGTCCGGCGAGTTTCGCGATCCCTTCTGCCTCGAGCTCGTTGATCTCGCCGGCAGGGCCGATGCTGACGCCCTCCCTCTCTCGGAAGGTCAGGCACCTCATTCCGGTGGCTCGTAGATCTTCCGGATTGCGTCCGGGGTGATGTCGTCTTCCCGAATGATCTCGAACGCCTCACTGTCGCCGATTTCAGCAGGGTCGGCCTTGGGAAAGAGCACAGCAGCACTTTGCGTCCGCGCCCGGACCAGTTGCAGCTCCTCCTCTACGGCCTGGTCGGCGAGGACGTATCGGATCTGACGCCAGTCGTCGTAGAACGCCTCTTGCAGGAACGGCAGTATCTCCCGCGCAAATACACGGCGCAGCTCGTCGAAGGACTTCACGTGGTAGAAGTAGCTGTGGCCAAGGGTGTGGTCGCGATGCAGCAGGCGGGACAGGCGGGCATTCATGGCCTGCAGGAGCTGGCGCAGGTCGATCGCGTTGCCCTCACCGTCGGCGATCGATTCTAGCAGTTCTGGCTTGGGCGTGAGTTCCTCGAACCGGAACCGGCGCCGTAAGGCGCTGTCGAGCAGGGCAATCGAGCGGTCCGCGGTGTTCATGGTGCCGATCACGTCGACGTTCGCGGGCACCCCAAAACGCTTGCCGGAGTAGGGGAGCGTCACTTCCAGGCCCTTGCAGCTTGCCGCGCGGTTGCCTGACGCATCGAGGCGGATCCGCTTGTCCACCTCGACAAGCGTGATGAGCTCGCCGAAGACCTTGGCGACGTTTCCGCGATTGATCTCGTCGATGAAGAGGGCGAACCGCTTGTCCGGCGCGCGCCGGGCCCGATCGCAAAGCCGCTTCAACACTCCCGGCCGCACCTCATAGGTGACAGTGCCGTTCTCCGTGACAGGGCGAATGCCCTCGACGAAGTCCTCGTAGGCGTAGCTCTGATGAAACGTCACAAACTCGAAGCGATCACCGACCTCGTCCTGATATCGCGGCAGGTAATCGTTCTTGAGGCGGTAGGTCTTCCCGGTCCCAGGCGGGCCGTAGAGAATGAGGTTCAGAGGAGGCGCGAGTTTCTTTGGAGACGCGTCTCCGGTTCCGGCGTCATCCCCTGGCGTCGTGGTGTCGGGCTTGATCGGTGGCAGCGCTTTCCATAGGCGCTCCAGGCTCCGCGCCGCCTTTGCCTTGATTTCGATCCCGGAAGACTGCGGGTTCCATTCCTGGCCAGGTTCCCGGCTCTGCAATTCTTCCAGAGGGACAATCTGGTCTGTTGCTGCATCGCGGACGGACTCGAATGCCACGTCAACGAACCGAGTCGTCTCACCAGCGTCGGCGCGGGACTGATCCCAGTGCTCCGCTTCGTAGGGCGCGCGCGTCACCTTTCCGACTGCCACAACGCCTTTCGGAGGATTTCCGGTGCGGACAAGGAAGACTCGGTCGCCCTCGCGCGGCTTGCTCGAGCTGCAGCGCCAACGGTTGTCAGCTTTCTCCCCGTTGACGGTCGTGGCGCGGTCGCGCGCAAGCGTATCCCAGTTCCATTTCGAGGGGTTCCAGCTGAGGAGCCAGTTCTTGGTCTGGTTCTTCCACTGGGCCTCGAACTCCTCCTGGTAGAAATCGATGTCCGTACCATGCTCTTCTTCAAGTCGACGCCGAAGTTCGAGCAAGGCACGGTCGATCTCGACAGTGCTCCACTTCTTGATCTCCTTCTCCGTCGTGTCTCCGAAGCCGGCGAGGATCAGGCGCTTGTCGCCCTCGGAACTGATCCGCTCAAAGGTATCGGGAAACAGCAGGTGTGGCAGGATGTGGATCAGCTGTCGGTGCCGCGCGTCTGGAAGACCGCCTAGCCAGCCAGAAAAGGCCCACGGGTCCGAAGCGATCTGCTCACGGTCGGATGCGTCGCGAGCCTTGTAGTCGCGCAGGGCGCCGATGAGGAATACCAGCTCGCGCCAGCGGTGGGTGTTGTACGCGGTTCCTGCCGATCCGATGCCTTCAAGGACACGGTCTGCCAGCAACGGGTGCGTCGCGTTCAGCTCCTCGCCGGACCATGACCAGATCCCCAGTACGTTTTCTCGCTTCTTGGCGGCGCCCACATTGGAAGGAAAGAGAAGCAGCAACCACATGCTTTCAGCCATCAGCTGCCGCGACTGGGCCGATCCCGATGACAACTGCGCTCTGAGTTTGGATAGAAAATCGCCTTCCCCAGCGTCGAGGTTCTTCACGAAACGCTGGTCGAGCTCGTCGAGCAGCGAGGTTGTCCAGAGGTTCCTGTCCTTAGCCAGCGCGGACCCTTCGGCTGCGAGACACTGGTCTCGCCAGTGTGATGCCGCTTCATAGATCGGGCCGACTGGCTTTCCTGGGTTGA
The DNA here is from genome assembly GCF_001887265.1 of Chelatococcus daeguensis. Classification (NCBI taxonomy): domain Bacteria; kingdom Pseudomonadati; phylum Pseudomonadota; class Alphaproteobacteria; order Hyphomicrobiales; family Chelatococcaceae; genus Chelatococcus; species Chelatococcus daeguensis. The sequence goes on from NZ_CP018095.1 coordinate 1,049,938, forward strand.
ACCTTGACACGCTCTGCTCCTGCTGCCCTCGACACTTCGGTGTTGAAGCGCTGGCAAATTAAACGTATCAACTCGCAAATCCGCGAACAAGCGGATTGACAGGGAGAGCAAGCGATGAACCGGCCATGTCCGCCGACGGTGTGACCTTCGGCCAGGCGATTTCGAAGGCCCGCAAGGGACTCGGTCTCAGCCAGAAGGAGCTCGCAGCGCGCGTGATGAAGGAAGAGGGCGGCGGGTCGATCTCCCCGCAGTACCTCAACGACATCGAGCACGATCGACGCAGCCCCACCTCGGGGCACCTGATCCGCCAGTTCTCCGGCATCCTGAACATACCGGAGGACTACTTGTATGCACTCGCAGGCCGGCTGCCGGATGATCTGCGACCGGATGCGTCAACCCCGGAAAAGGTCGTCAAGGCCTTCGCCAATTTCAGGAAGACGTTGAAGGAGTAGGGAGGTTCGCATGGTGAAGATGATCCGTGACACCACGGGCCGCTTTGCCGAGCGACCCTATTACCTGGAGCGTGATCTCGACGACGAGTGCGAGCGGCTGATCCATCAGCTCCTTCTGAAGCGCAGGACGAAGGTCGAGTATCCGGTCTCGACCGAGGACCTGACCGTTCTGATCGAGATGCACGATGCCGAGCTCGACAGCTACGCCGACCTATCCAAATACGGCGCCGATGTGGAAGGCGTCACCGAGTTCTTCCCGAACCGGGGCCCCAAGGTCTCCATCTCCGAACGGATCGCGGCGGACGAACGGCGCGAGAATCGCTTCCGCACCACGCTCACCCATGAGTTCGGGCACGTGAAGTTCCACGGGCCTCTCTGGGCGCAGAAGTTCGCCAACGGCGACCTGCTCGAGCGCGGGGTGAATGCGAACAAGGCGATCTCCAAGCGCGACAACATCCTGGACGCCCCGCAGTCCGACTGGATGGAATGGCAGGCCGGCTATATCAGCGGCGCGCTGCTGATGCCGGCCACGCCGCTCCGTCGCCTCGTTTCCGATTACTGCAGCCCGCGCGAGCTGCACGGCGATATCCATGTTTCGACGGAGCATGCCGCGCGGCTGATCCAGATGGTCATGGAGCGGTTCGCGGTCTCCGAAGAGGCCGCCCGCATCAGGCTGTTGAAGCTAAACCTGATCACTTCGACACACGGACAGCCCTCGCTTTTCGGCCGTTGATCGCGAATCCGCTGAAGCGCGTATTTTTTCGATTGACTCCTCTCTGGCGCGATATACGCTGATTAGCAGATCAGCCGATACATGGAATCGCCAGAAAGGAGATCACGGTGACTGCACTGTCCGCCTTCCTTCGCAAGACGCCCGGCGAGGCGCTGCGCGAATACTTCGACCGGCCGGAGATCGGCCTGCCCACCGAGTTCGACTGGCCCGCATCGGACGCCGACCTCTCCGGGCCGCTTCTCGGCGCCATCGAGAAGATGTCCCGCGTCCAGCGCGACCGGATCTCGAACGACGCCGAGCGCGTCCATGCCCTGTCCGACGAGCCGGGGCAGGCCGCGATCTACAGCGTGGCCGAGGATCCCGCCCTCCTCGACGGGCTCGCAAACCCGCACGCGCGGTCGCTCTGGATGTTCCTGAACGCGCAGGACCGCTTTCGTCATGCCGAGGAAGTTCGCTTCACGGAGGACCGTCGGCGCGGTCGGATGTGGGCGGGCTACATGACCGACGCCGGTTGCGTCATGCAGCGTGACGCGTCGGCCTGCTATGCCTTCGTTTCCGCGATCAAGGAGTTCTCGGGCGCTGCCCATGCCCATGTCGACATCTTCGACCGGGTGAGGACGACCCATGAGGGCGACGAATGCGACCTGGACCCGGGGCGCGTTCGAGGCTGACGGACGGCGTGGCTCGTGGACGGTGTAGAAGAGGCCCGTCCCTGGAAGACCCACTGTCGACCGGTTGCCGCGCGGGCTGACGGTATATTTCGCGCCGCGCGGGCCGAAGGACAGCGATGCGGTGGACTTCGAAAGGTTCAGCGTGACCCCGGGAGCAATCCGGATGCGGCGCCAGAAGCGGAAGGACATGCTGTGACTACGCCTCCGGCGGTCCGAGCGACGTGCCGAGGGTCCCGCTGCCGTTGTCCTGGTTCGCTTCCCAATCAGCATACGTGCGACCGTCCGGGAGCTTCCACAAGATGCGTCCGTTCGCGCTCGCCCCGATCACCGTTGCAGCGGCAGCAGACGCTGAAGGAAAGCTGTAGTCGCTCGTGAACAGCAGGAATTCGCCCTCTTCACGCAGCACCCCAGTATCAAGCAATGTGCGGCGCATCGCCGTCGTGCCGCGGGGGATGGTCGTCGTGGTTCTGACCCTTGCCTTCGACCCAGCCTGGACCACGAAGTCGCCTGATGAACCGAGGTGCATCTCGGCCGCGAATCCATCCCCTCGAAAGAAGAACCTCAGACCGTCAGAACCCTTCGCTTGAGAAACAGGCTGCGGGGCCTCGACAGCCTCCGCAGGGCGTCCGCGCATCTCGCGGAACAGATCCCAGCCGAGCGCGCCTACCAGTGTCTTCGTCTGATCGATGAATTCATCCATCGCGGCGCGGTCAGGCAGCGGGAGTTTTCCCGCGTCCTCGGATGGCCGCTTCATGTTCGGGATCGTCCAGCGCGGGTTGCTTCCTACGCTTCGGATCAGGCAAGCTTCGACGTAGCGCGCGTGGCTCTTGGTAAGGTTTTCGTCCTTGCTGATCAGAACGACTGTGTCCGTCCAGAAGCTCTTCGCGTCTCGACCGGTCTCGTTCGAGTTGTGATAGGACAGCCGTGCACCGACGCCCTCTGACTCACCGATGTAGGCAAGCTGGCGGTCAGGTTCGTTCTCGTCACCACCGATCAGAACATAGACGCCGGGCCGCTCGATTTCTGGGAACGCGCCGCAGACTCGTTTCAGCTGGTTTCGCCGGAAAGCAATCGCCTGAATTGTCGACATGGAAATCTGCGCCACCCGGATACCGTTCGGATCGCCGTCGAGGAGGAAGATATTGATCGAACGGGGCTTCATTTGGGCTCGCTATGCTTGATCCTCCGGGTAGCGACCGGAACGAAGAAAATCACACCCTGAACTGGCCATTCAGGACGCTCGCAATGCTCTGACTCCAGGCTGTCTTAAACGCTGGGTCTGAGGCGAATAGCTTGTACAACTCGAGTTCCTCTTTCCGCCGTTTCAGCATCACGTCCTGAAGCATTTTCTCGAGGGCAATCTCCCGGTTGTAAGGATCCGGATTGGCTGCATACTTCTCGCCGAAATCGGGGTGCGCGCGGACACTGTTGACGACATTGATGAACTTCACCCTCTGTTCCTCGGGTGTCGCGCCCCAGCCCTGGAACCATCGCTCGTTGAACGTACGGACGATTTCGTCCAGCGGGTCCCTTTCGGGGTCGCCATCCCTGTAACCGCGCGGATTGGGGTTCTGCGGATCGAGCTCGGTCGGCGACGCATCGAGACCGATGTTCTGGTTTAATTTAGTCCGCTGCAGTCCATAGGACGACAGATCGACCGCCTCCAGCAACTCATCGAGCATGTCCTGATCGGGATCCTTGATCTTCAGCTTCGGCACCAGGAACTTCAGGAACCAGAAGAGCTTCTCCCACTCGATGACTTCGAACGGCATGATCGACGCCATCTGGCCGTAGATCTTGACGAACTGCCGCGCCTTGATCTTGAAGTCGATCTTGTCCTTCTCGGACAGTTCCAGTTGCTGGTTGAACCGATCTGCCGCGGTGTCGATCAACGGGCTGAGCGTCTGAGCATCCTCACCTGCGAAGTAGCGCGTGACGAAGTCCTCGACCTCTTGCCACTCGTAAACGCCGACCTGGTCGAGCGATCCCTTCAGCTCATGAAGGACATTCACATCCGTCGCGGATGACAAGGTGGTGACGGTGTAGAAGGGATCGAACGCCGCCTTGATGTCGGCCACATCGTTGAAGAAATCGAGAATGAACAGATCCTCGGTCCGTTTCCCGAGTTTCGGTGCGGACCGGTTCAGGCGCGACAGCGCCTGCACGGCGAGAACGTGCTGCAGCTTCTTGTCAACATACATCGTGGTCAGCTTCGGCTGGTCGAATCCGGTCAGATACTTGTTGGCCACCACGAGCAGCCGGTACTCGTCCTCGTCGAACCGATTTCGCGTGTCGGCCTCGGGAAAGCTGTTCATCTCGGCCTCGGTGTAGGTCACCCCGTCCACGACCTTCTCGCCCGAGAACGCGATCAGCGCCTTGAACGGGTTTCCCCGCTCCGCCAGCAGCCTCGTCACCGCCTTGTAGTAGCGGATGGCCGCCTCGATGTTCTGGGTGACGATCATCCCCTTGGCCTTGCCGCGCAGCTTCTTCGGCGTCACCACATGCTCGATGAAATGGTCGAGCATGATCTCGGCCTTGGTGTTGATCGTCTGCTGGCTGCGCTCGACATAGGCGCGCAGCTTCTTCTGGGCCTTCTTCGTGTCGAACAGCGGGTTCTCGGCAATCGACTTCTGGATCTCGTAATAGCTCTTGTAGGTCATGTAATTCGCCAACACGTTGAGGATGAAGCCCTCCTCGATGGCCTGCTTCATGCTGTAGAGGTGGAAGGGCTTGAAACTGCCGTCAGCCTGACGCTCGCCGAACTTTTCCAGCGTGGTGTTCTTGGGAGTCGCGGTGAAGGCGAAATACGAGGCGTTGCCCCGCATCTTGCGCGCCTGCATCGCCGCGAGGATCCGGTCCTGCGGGTCATCCTCGTCCGGATCCTGATCGCCAGCGCCCATCGCGCGGTTCATGTTGTCATGCGCGCTGCCGCTCTGGCCGCTGTGGGCCTCGTCGATGATCACCGCGAACCGCTTGTCGCTGAGGTCGGCGATCCCGTCGATGATGAACGGGAACTTCTGGATCGTCGTGATGATGATCTTCTTGCCGTTCTCCAGGGCCGCCTTCAGGTCGGCCGACCGCATGGCCGGGGCGACGATGTTCTTGACCTCGGAGAAATCCTTGATGTTCTCGCGCAGCTGCTTGTCCAGAAGCCGCCGGTCGGTCACCACGATCACGCTGTCGAACAGCGGCTGGTCCAGTCCCTTGGCGCCCGGAATGCCCGCCTTGGCCGGGTAGGTTTCGATCAGCTGATAGGCCGTCCAGGTGATCGAGTTCGACTTGCCCGAACCCGCCGAGTGCTGGATCAGGTAGCTGTGCCCGACGCCGGTCGTGGCCGCATGGGCCAGCAGGCGGCGCACCACCTCCAGCTGGTGATAGCGCGGGAAGATCAGGGTCTTCCTGGCCAGCGGGTCGGTCGCCTTGCCCTCCAGCAGCACGAAATGCTGGATGATGCCCGCCAGGCTTTCCCTGGGGAAAACATCTTCCCACAGATAGGCGGTCTTGTGGCCATTGGGGTTGGGCGGATTGCCCTCGCCCTGGTTGTGGCCCTTGTTGAAGGGCAGGAAGAAGGTCGCAGGCCCTGCGAGTTTCGTGGTCATGAACACCTCGTCGGTGTCCACGGCCATATGCACCAGCGCGCGGCCGAACTGCAGCAGGGGCTGGGTGGCGTCGCGGCCGTCGCGATACTGCTTCTGCCCGTGATAGCGGGCGGTCTGGCCGGTCCAGGGGTTCTTCAGCTCGATGGTGATCAGCGGCAACCCGTTGAGGAAGAGGACCATGTCGATCTCTTCGCCCGGGTTGGTCTGCGAATAGCGGACCTGCCGGGTGACGCTGAAGATGTTGGCGGCGAAGTTCTCGTGCACCTTCGCCGCGGAACTGGCCACCGGGGCGGGATACATCAGCGTCAGATGCGCGTCATCGACGGCGAGGCCCTTTTTCAGCAGATGCAGCACGCCGTTCTTCCTGATCAGCCGGTCGAAGCGTTCAAGGATCTTGCGCTGCCAGTCACCCGGATTGCGCGCCTTCAGCTTGGCCAGCTCCTTGCCTTGGGTGGTTTCCAGAAACTCCCAGAAGAGGCGCGTGTCGAGCGCGTAGGCGGCGTCGAAGTCGGAGGGCTGGCCAAGGCGAAAGGGGCCGTGGCCGGCGGGGGCGGGCTGGCCGGCCAGCTCTTCGGTCGTCAGGCCGGTCAGGCGCCGCTGGATCGCCTGTTCCAGTGCCACTTCCCTGGTGTTGCTGACCATGATCCCCCCTTACGCCACCTTGATCTTGCCCGTGACCGCCGCGTTGATCAGGCTGGTCTTGTATTCCTTGAGCGCGGCGATCTGCTCTTCCTTGATGGCGATGGCGTCCTCGATCTTCTTCGACAACTCGGTGATGTGCAGAACAATTTCCGCTTGCTCATCGCGAGGGGGAACGAGTGTCAACAGGTTCTTGAAATCGTCCCAATAGAGTCGCTTGCGGAAATCGGTGATGCCCTTGGAGCCGGAATCCATCTGTCGAATGAACGCTGGGCAGCGATACAGCAATTCGAAGTAATCCGCCGCCATCGCCGAGTTTGGCCTTGCAACCACATAGGCCGGGCTGACCATGCCATGCACGGATACAGCCCCGATGCCGCCCTGCCACGCGCGCATCATATTATAGGCTACGTCACCGGGCTTCACTTCCTTGTATGAAGTGCGGTCTTCGATCTTGATGATCGAGCGGATGTTCTCTTCGTCGCTCAACTCCTCGGACGACACGCCGCTGTGGATCGACACCGACAGTACCGGCAGATCGGCACGGCCCGAGACCTTCATTTCTTGGAACAGGACGAAGTTGCGCCGCACCTCCCAATGCGCGGGGATTTGGCCGATCCAGTCGATGCCGCTGTCCTTCATGGGGGCGGCGGGGTTCAGGCCGCGGGTGACGGCCTGCTGGATCAGGATCTGCCGCCGCTCGCGCAACAGCGCGATCTGCTCTTCCTTGATCCGCACCGCCTCGTCCACCCTGGCGCATTTCTCATCCAGAAACGCTGATATGGCGCGTTGTTCGGTAAGCGATGGAACGGCCAGTTGCAGGTCGGCGAAGTCATTGTAGCGGAAGTCTGTCGAACGCTCTCTGATCCCCTTTGCCAGAGAAACCAGCAAACCCGACAAAGCGATGTGCCGCATGTAATAGGCGTAGAAGTAGGGATCGACCGTATCAGGCTCGCGCGGAACACAGGCTGAATAGACGGGCGTTGACTTGCCATCGGAGTCAGAGACGCCAATGGCACCGGCAAAGGCATCCATTGCGTGGATCACCAGGTCGCCCTTCCGGATTCCCTGATATCCATGTTCTTTCAGGGCATTGGTGAAGCCCTCTGTCCGCCTGTTGTTCCGAAGGGTGACTTGCCCGTCCCGAAAACAGGTAACGATCTCATCTTCTGGACGAACCGGGCGATCTTTCTTGACGAAAAGCCACTTCCCACGTTCGACGGACCAGCTCGCGGGGACATCGCCAATCCACTCAACGCCGCTGTCCTTGTAGCTGTCATAGGTCGGCCAGGCAGCAAGCGTCATCACACCGCCTCCGACAGATCGGCGGGCTTCACCCCCAGGATATCGGCGATCAGGCCGTCGGCCCGGCGTTCCAGCGCCAGGATGTCCCGCGTCACCTCCTCGAGGCTGCGCAGCGGCTTGTGGCGGTAGAAATACTTGTTGAAGCTGATCTCGTAGCCGATCCTGACCGTGTCGAGGTTGATCCAGGCCTCGGGCACATGCGGCTTCACCTCGGCCTTGAAATAGCGGTGGATGCTGTCCTTCAGCGGCACCGCCTCGCTGTCGCGCAGGTCGGTGCTGGGCTCGTAGGTCAGCCAGCTGCCATCCGGTTGGGCATAAAGGCCGAAGTCGCCCAGTTCGTCGATATGGCAGCCCAGCCGCGCCGCGACGTCCTCGAGCTCGGAGCGGGTGAAGGTCAGGGTCTTGCCGACGACCTTTTCGGCGTCGTCGGCATACCAGCTGACCGCGTTCAGGATCGCGTTCTTCTCGGTGGCAGACAGCTTGATCCTGCGGGCCTTCAGCACCTTGGCCACCCGGTCGCGGAAGGCGTTGAAATCCGCCGTCTCCTCGGTGCCGATGGCCTGCATCAGCTGATGGCCGACCCCGATCAGGTCGCGCTGGCGGGTCCAGAGGGCGGTGTCGGTCAGCTTGGCGCGCTGTTTGGCGTTCAGCGCGATCTCCTGCTCCTCGCACCAGGTCTGGATCGCCTTGGCCTGGGTTTTCAGGAAGCCGGGTTCATAGACGCGCTCGCCATGTTCGGCCCAGAGATGCTCCATCGGCTCGCGCAGGGATTTGTCAAAGCGCAGGGGTTCCAGCCGCTCCGCGCTGAACTGCGCGCGACGGCGGTCGGGGCGTTCGATGGTGACCTTGTGATAGCCGAAATCGGTGTTGTCGAAGATCTGCACCGCGATGCCGGTGGGATCGCCGTTCGCGTCGAGCTGCCGTTCGACCGGCTGGAAGGCGAGATAGGCGGCGGTGATCTGGTCGATGTGTTCGGGCGCGAATTCGCAGTTCTTGTCGCCGAGGTTCTTGCGCAGCTTGCGGAACATCAGGCTGGCGTCGATCAGCTGCACCTTGCCCCGCCGCGCCTCGGGCTTGGCGTTGGTCAGCAGCCAGATGTAGGTGGTGATGCCGGTGTTGTAGAACAGGTTGTTCGGCAGCTGGATGATGGTGTCCAGCATGTCGTTCTCGATGATGTAGCGGCGGATGTTGGATTCGCCGCTGCCCGCATCGCCGGTGAACAGGCTGGAGCCGTTGTGGACGGAGGCGATGCGCGAGCCGATGGCGCTGCTGGCGATGGGCTTCATCTTGCCCACCATCTCCATCAGGAACAGAAGCTGGCCGTCGCTGGAACGGGGGGTGGCGTCGACGGTTTCCGTCTTGCCCCAGTAGTCGGTCAGTTCGACCTGGAAGCGCGGGTCGATGACGTCGTTGCCGTCCTTGATGTGCTTGAGGTCGCTCTTCCAGCTTTTGCCGTAGGGCGGGTTCGAGAGCATGAAGTCGAAGCGATGGCCCGAAAATTCGTCGGTGGCCAGCGTCGAGCCGACCCTGATGTTCTCGGGATTGTTGCCCTTGATCATCATGTCGGACTTGCAGATGGCATAGGTCTCGTCGTTGATTTCCTTGCCGTAGAGATAGACGTCGCCCTTGGCGGCGATGGGGCCTTCGGGATCCTTGATGTAGTTCTGGGCCTCGGTCAGCATCCCGCCGCTGCCGCAGGCTGGGTCGTAGATTGTCATCACCGGCGGCAACTGGCCACTGATCGGGTCGAAGATGAGGTGGGTCATCAGATGGATGACCTCGCGCGGCGTGAAATGCTCCCCGGCTTCCTCGTTGTTTTCCTCGTTGAACTTGCGGATCAGCTCTTCGAAGACATAGCCCATCCCGAGGTTCGACAGGCCCGGCATCAGGTTGCCGTCGGGATCCTCGGCGTCGTGGGGCGTCAGGTTGATGTAGGGCGAGATGAACTTCTCGAGGACGTCGAGCAGGACCTGCTTGTTCGCCATGTGCCGCATCTGCTCGAGCAGCTTGAAGCGGGCGATGATCTCCTTGACGTTTTCGCTGAAGCCGCCGAGGTATTCCTCGACATTGGCCAGCAGGATCTGCTGGTTGTTGGTGGCCGTGGCGTAGAGCTGTTTCAGCGTCCACTTGCTGGTGTTGTAGAACACATATCCCGACGCTGCCGTCAGCGGGGCATCGTCCAGTTCCGTCGCCTTCATCTCCTCGCGTTGGAAGCGAACTTCTTCCAGAACAGCCGCCTTGGTGGGCTCCAGCAGCGTGTCCAGGCGACGCAAGACGACCATCGGCAAGATCACGTCCCGGTACTTGCCGCGCACATAGACGTCACGGAGGCAGTCGTCGGCAATCGACCAGATGAAGGAGATCAGCTTGTTGTGAGCGGCGTGATTCAAGGAGCTTACTCGTCGTTATTTGAAGGCTCGGGTGTCGGGCCGTGGCTTTCTCATCGTCACCCCGGGGGGCTCTCGTCTCGAACCTGGCCCTCCAGAACACCATGACGGTTCAACAGCACGATCTGCTGATCTTGCGGGCTACGAGCGTCCGGGTCGGTATCCAGCCCGAGCCGTCTGAGCGCGTAGTAGAGAAGTGCGCGCCGGACCTTGATCCTCGCCTTGCCGTCCCTCATGCCATAATCGAGGGCGACCACCTGGGCCTGTGTTTCTGAAAGGGCTGGATGGGGGCCGACTTCGAGGGTGACCTCTGAGTGCCAGTCGCGGTCATTCTCGGCCGACGTTTCGCTCTCGCGCGACCCGCGTATCTCGAGAATCCGCGAGAGTAGGAAATCCTTGAAGCACTTGTCGGTCACGCAGAACGCCCGAGCGTGCCAACGGAAGCCGTCGAAGGCGATGGCGTGCGGCGCAATCCAGCGCCAGCGTGGCTCGGGGCTGGACAGGGATTGATACTTGACCTCGATCGCCAAGGAGCGGCGGATCGCGTCCACCACTGATCGCAGGGTGGCTGGATCAACCCCGCGGGCCGGCGTGGGCGCTGAATCGTAATCCGGCAGCTCCGCGATCCAGCAATCGTCCTTGTCGAGGATGCCGTCGGCGACCGATCGCAGTTGGGCGAGGTACCGACCGGCATCCAGCTTGCCGAACACCGGCCTGAAGCTCGGCTGGCGGACATAGGTCCGCAGGCTGCGGTCGTAGTCCATGTTGTGAGGGGCGAGGCCGATGTAGCGGCTCAGGTCGGATGACGCTTGGTTCACCGACAGTCCGAACTGCGTCATCACATCGCTGCGGTTCACATGCCCCTCCCAGAACAGTCGGAACTCGATGAACTCGAGCCTTTGCTCGACCCCCCAACGAAGCTCCGACCTGTCGTTGCTCACCACGCTCTCCCGTCATCGGTCGATGCGCATGGAAATTATGCGCGCCCAATTTCTGGGCCTTCTGCAACCGTAGCCGCGCGAAGCTTGGGGATCAATCGAAAAGGGAAGGGTTGGCGCGAAATTATCCCAAGGATTGCCTGAGGTTCTGCGCCACCGCATCGGCAGCCATCCGCACCGGCTCGGCCGCCAGGTGGGCGTAGCGCGCCGTGGTCTGGACCTGCGTATGGCCAAGGAGCTTGCCGATCATGGGCAGACCCTGACCCGAGGCGACGGCGGTCGACGCGAAGGTGTGCCGCAGGTCGTGGATGCGAACGTCCTTCACCCCGGCGCGGGCGCGGACGCGCTGCCAGAAGGGCTGCAGATCGCTCAGGCGCTTCCCGGGCAGGGTGCCGGTGATGACCCACGGGTTGCCTTCGATGCGCGTGGCGTCGCGGAGCAGTTCGACGGCGGGCTGTCCGAGATGGACGATCTTGGCGCCGGACTTCGAATCCGGCAGGCGCAGAACGCGTTCAGCCAGATCGACGAAGGTCCATTTCACCGTCATGATCTCGTTCAGCCGACATCCGGTCAGGATCAGCAGGCGGGCGGCGAGAATGGCTGAGGGCAGCTCAATCCCCTCCGCCTCCATCTCGCGCAGAACCTCGCCGATCCGACGCAGCTCTGCCGCACTGAGGAAGCGCTCGCGCTTCTCCTCGGGGTATTTCCGGATGTGCTTTCGCGGATTGGTGCCGTCCGGACGCAGGCCCCACATCTCGGCGAGGCTGAACATCTTCGAGACCACTTCGAGGCAGCGGTTCGCCTGATAGGGGATATGCCGCATGTCGTGGTGGAACTTCGCCACGTCCGCCCGGGTGATGCTCGTGACCGTCAGCTGCCCGAGCGCGGGCAGGATGAAGCGTTCGAGGTTTCGGCGATACTCCTTGGCGGTGCTCGCCTTCACGCGGATCGCGATGTGTTCCTTGTCGAACCGCTCCGCCAGCTCCTTCACCGTGATCGCCTTGCGCCCTGAGTCGCGTTCGGCGGCGGGGTCCGCGCCATTCCGCGCGGCTGCAACGATCGCGATGGCGCGGTTGCGTGCCTGCTCGCAGGTGAGCACCGTGCTGGGTCCGAGGCTGATCCGCCGGGACCGGCGTCCGGCGCGGTACTGGACAACGTAGCCCTTGCGCCCGCTCGGCAGCACGCGCAGCCCGAAGCCGGGGATCTCGCTGTCCCAGACGAAATATTCGGCGGAGCGGGCTTCTGCGGCGTCGATGATGCGTTTGGTGAGCTTGGGCATGGCACTCTTCGATGGATCGTTCTCCGTTCCACAGTGCTGAAGTGCGGGCGACAGTCAACGAACACATTGAAATCGCGAAGAAAAAGGAAGTGGCACGCATTTCCGCGCAAGTCGTTTCAGCGCGCTGGTGCGGGAAATCAACGAGCCTTGCGAATCAGAACGCAGGTTCCGGTCCCCGTGCGCCGCTGATAGGGTCGGGGAAAAGAACCTGGCGATCCGATGGCTTCCAAGACCACCCTCAATGCCAAGAACCTCGAGGCGCTGGGCGCAGAGCGCCTGGCGCAACTGCTTATCGAGGTCAGCACCGGCAATGCGGCGGCCAAGCGCAAGCTGCGGCTCGCGCTGGCGGGCGCCCAGAGCCCGAGGGAGGCCGCGCGGGAGATCACCAAGCGGCTGACAAGCATCGCCCGCGCCCGCAGCTTCATCACTGGAAGAACCGCAAGGCGCTGGTCACGGATCTCGATACCCAACGGCGCGCCATCGTCGAGCAGATCGCGCCGGCCGATCCGCACGAGGCGCTGGCGCTGATGTGGCGTTTCATGGCGCTCGCCACGCCCGTCTTCGAGCGCTGCGACGACTCCAGCGGCACCGTCATCGGCATCTTCCACCATGCCTGTGCCGATCTGGGCCAACTCGCCGGGAAGGTCCGGCCGGATCCGCAGGCGCTCGCCGACACTGTCCTCGATGCGCTGCAGGACAACGGCTATGGCCAGTATGACGGCTTGATCGCCATAATGGCGCCTGCGCTTGGCGACGAGGGGCTGGCGGCCCTGAAATCGATGGCCGAAGAACTCGGCCGCTCGCATGTGACGGTTCCGCCGAAGGATCAATGGAAGGCGGTAGGCTGGGGGCCGGGCGGCACCACCTTCGAGCACGAGATGCGGGCGCGTGAGCGCGCGAGCACGGTCGCCATGGCGCTCAAGGACATCGCGGATGCGCAGGGCGACGTCGACGGCTTCATCGCTCAGTATGACCCGAAGACCCGCAAGGTGCCGCAGATCGCAGCCGAGATCGCGCAGCGTCTGCTGGCGGCCGGCAGGGCGGGCGAGGCGCTGGGGTTCCTCGAGCGCGCGGAGCTCGGCGACGGGTTGCGGGTTCCGCTGGCATGGCAGGACATTCGCCTGCAGACGCTGGAGGCGCTGGGTCGCGGCGAGGAGGCGCAGACGTTCCGGTGGGACTGCTTCGAGCGCACGCTCTCCGACAGCTACCTGCGGGCCTATCTCAAACGGCTTCCCGACTTCGACGACATCGAGGCCGAGGAGCGAGCGATGGCGCACGCCATGGCCTATCCGAGCCTTCTTCACGCCCTGCAGTTCTTCCTCGACTGGCCCGTGCTGGATCGCGCTGCCGAACTCCTCGTGGCCCGGCATGATGAGATCGACGGCGACCACTACGAGTATCTCGCCCCCGCGGCGGAGGCCCTGTCAGAGCGTCATCCGCTTGCTGCGACGCTCGTGCTCCGCGCGATGATCGACTTCACGCTCACCCGATCGCGGGCGAAGCGGTATCGCTATGCCGCCGAGCACCTGGTCTCCTGCGCCCGGCTCGCGCAGGACATCCCGGACTTCGGCGCGTTCGAGACGCACGACGCCTACGTCGCCCGGCTGAAGGAGGAACATGGCAGGAAGTTCGGCTTCTGGTCGCTGACCAAGGCCTGATGGTCGTGCTACCGGAAAATCAGGTTTCGGCCCGTTGGAAGCATTACGGAAGCACGCGGCCGAAAAACGCTGCGCAATCCCGACAGATCGTGCGAAGCGGAGCCTCGCCCTCGGGATCGGCAAGTGTCGGAAACTGCGCAAGAACTCGCGCTTCCGAGTGATTGTTCATGGTTCGTTCGGCACGACTCATAACCTGAAGGTCGTAGGTTCAAATCCTACCCCCGCAACCAAATAACTCCAAGAATACAGCCGCTTAAAAGCCTCCCTCGCGGGAGGCCTCTTGCTTCGTGGCGCCATGTCAATACTGAACCTTCCGGAAGGTTCGGCGGCGGCGAGACGGCTTGGGATCAACGGCTGGAATCAGGCGCCAATCTTCTCCACCAGCTGTGCCCGCATGTCCTTCCCATTGACCGTCTTCTCGATGACGATGAAGAGCCCCTTGCCGCCGTTCGTCTTCTCCCACAGCTCGCCGATGGTTCGTTTTTCGGCGGTGTCGGGGCCTTCGGCGATGTGGGCGCCTTTGTACTCGACGACGAGCAGCCTTCCGTCCTCCAACTGCGCCACGAAATCCGGATAGAACTTGTCAGTCGCAGTCGGCAGCCAGAACGAGTTGGGGTGGCGGGCGACGTTGCGAATCCAGAACTTCAGGCCCGGCAGGCTGTCGATGGCCTGCGCGCACTGGAATTCCTCGCCATTCTCGGCGCCGTCGAAGGCCGGCACATGGTCGGGGCCAAGAAAGTGCTTGCGCGGCTTCCAGCGGCCACGATACCGGCGCTGATCCCAGTACATCCCGTCCTTGAAGCTGAACGCCTCATCGAACGACACATCCACCTTGGCTTCCGGCGCGAACAGGTATCGCTGGTAGACGCCGTCGCGCTCCTGCTGGCGGATGGCGGCGAGTTTCTCGCGGACCTTTCGGGCGAGGATGAACTTGCAGCGCATCAGCGCCGTGATGTGCATCCCGCGTGCGGTGATCAGGTGACCGACGAGGTCGCGCAACCAGCGCAACAGCTCGCTCTGGTGAATATCCGGCTGGCGCACCTGCCTGTCGAGCCACAGCACCAGCGCCTCCGGGGTCCAACCCTCGACGTCGACGTCGAGCGCCAACTGCTCCGCCTCATCGGCGAACTGATAGGTGATGCGATTGCCGTCGAGGTCGATTTCGAAGCTGCGGGCCGTTTCGCGGATCGCGAACTCGGCCTCGCCCAGTTTCGGGGAATGATCGAGCAGCGACCAGTCGTGAAACTCCATGAACATGTCGGTGTCGGCGAATGCCAGTTCGCCCTGGATCTCGGCCATGAGCCGCGGGACCTCGAAGGCCTCGCCCTGCTCGGCGGGCGACAACTGATCCTTCACATCGACGCGGTATTTCGCGACGGCCTCGGCGAAGCCCTGCCGCTCCGTCTCGGGCAACGTGTCGGCGATGATTTTCTCCAGCGCGCCGTCGACGCGGCCGGCGACAGCGATCTCGATCCTGCCGCCGCCGGTGTCGCGGAGGCTCACGCCCCCACGCTTCCTCAACTCCGCAACCACCTCGGGCGTCGCCGTCACGGTGTGCCTGAAGGTCGGCTTCGGCTTGTCGCGCGGGCCGAACAGGCCGGTGTCGGCATCAAGCGAGGCCTGCGCCGGTTCGATGTTGTCGCGCGCCTCGTCTTCCTCGAAGCCCATGGCGACCAGCTTGTCGGCCAAAGACCGCGCCGCTTCGCCGAAGGATGGTTCGGACAGGAAGGCATAGGCGCGGTTGAGCGGATCCGCCTTGCGGCGCTTGGCGTAGGGCATCCGCAGCACGCGCCCCAGCAACTGTTCCACATCCACCGCGCTCTGGATCCGCGAGACGGAGCAGAAGGCGTAAGCGAAGGAGCAATCCCAGCCCTCCTTCAGCGCCTCGACGGTGATGACGTATTCAATCGGGCATTGGGGATCGAACAGATCGATGCCGTCCAATTCGCGCTGATCGCCGGTCGCCACGGCGATCTTCTCCGCGGGGATTTGTTCGACCTCCATCAGGTGCGTCTTCAGCGCCTCGACCGTCACCTCCTGGTTCTTCGGCTGCGCCTGGAACAGGACGATGGGGCGGATGTAGTCGGGATCCTTCTCGGCTTCCTCGGCCAGAGAGGCGCGCGCCGCGATGGCGCCGTTCACCGCATTCTGCCAGGTGTCGTGCTCGGACAGCATGATCGGCAGCTTGATCATCTCCTCGCGCTTCAGCTCCTGTGCCGTCACGCTGTGCAGGATGTTGGAGTTGAGGCGCGGCGTCGCCGTGAACTCGATGATGGCGGACGGGTTGACCCGCGCCTGCATCTCCCGCGTCAGGCCGGTGACGGCGTTGTGCGCCTCGTCCACGATCATCAGCGGACGGTGGATGTGCATCAGGTTGGCGAAGGAGAACTTCACGCCGCCGCCGTCCAGCGGCTCGAGCCCCGGCAGTGACCTGGGCAGCGCCGTGAAATGCGGCTCCATGTTCTCGTTGTGGGCATAGACCTTGCGGCCCTCGGTGTTCGAGACCCGCAGGGTCTGGATCGTGCCGACGACGATGCAGCAATGGTCGCGAATGTCGTGCGGGCGGATATGCGTGAAATCGGCGATGTCGAACACGCGCACCCGGCCGTCGAAGGCCTCGTCCAAGGCCTGCCGGTAGGGGTGGCGGGCGTTCTTCAGCGCCTCGGCCGTCTGCAGGCGGATGGTGTTCGACGGCACCAGCCAGAGCACCATCGGATAGTCCTTCTCCACCCAGGCATCACGCGCGACGGCGATGGAATGGGCGCCGAGGATGGTCTTGCCGCCCCCGGTGGGCAGGCGAAGGCATACGTAAGGAACGTTCGGCAGCTCGGCGAGGGGCGTGTAGGTGCCGCCATAGCGGCCGAGCCGCTTCGCCTGCTCCGGCTCCCGGGTCATCGCCTCATAGGCGCCCTTGGGGCCGGCGACGCGCGCCTCCTCGAAGAAGCGGCGGAGGATGGAGAGAGTATCGGTCTGGTATTGCTTCAGTTTCATCAGATGCCCCCTCAGGCCCGCGCTTTGACGTCGTAGGGCGTCTGCTTGAAGGTGATGCGCTCGCGGTCGAGCGTGGCGGGCGTCAGCCGGGACTGCTCGCCGTAGATGGTGAGCGGGCCGTCGAAGGCCGGATCGACCTTGGCGATCTCCTCGCGGATGATGGCGAGCGTCGCGCGGGTCAGCACATTGCCGCCGCCCGGCCGCCTGTCGCCGAGAATGCCGTTGTAGAGCAGCGCATGAGCGCGGCCGTCATGAATGCCGAGCAGCGGGCTGTCGCCGCTGCCGTCCCACGGCCGGTCGGTTTCCGAGAACCAGACATGCGCCGCAAGCACGGGAAAGCGGATGTCCTGCCGGATGTGGCCGTCCTCGTCGAATACGGGCGGGCCGAGACGGTAGAAGCGGAAGCCTCCGCCGCCCTGCCAACCAACGGTTTCGGAAATGCCGCCCTGTTCGCCCTCGATGACCTTGTTGAGGCGCGGCGCGCAGTGGCTGACGGCATGTTCGCCCATCTCGATACCGATGTACCGGCGGCCCATTTTGTGCGCGACAGCGGCCGTCGTGCCCGAGCCAAGGAAGGAGTCGAGCACGAGATCGCCTTCCTGTGTCGCGATTTGTAGGATACGTCCCACAAGTCTTTCGGGCTTAGGCGTGTCAAATGAAGCCGCATTTGGAAACAAAGCGCGCATTTCGTTTTTTGACGTCCGGTTGCTCCCAGCGTCCGTTTTTGACCAGAGCGTTCTGGGAACTAGGTCAGCAACCTCGGAGACGTATCGCTTGATGCTCGGTCGAGCGCTCCCGTTCGGTCCCCACCAAACTCGGCCGTCCCGATCAAGTTCACGAAGGCGATCTTCAGACACACGCCAGAATCTACCAGGCGGTGGGGAAAACGTCCGACCAGTTGGCCCTTTGATGGTATACTGACCGCGCGAGTATGGCTTGTTCGCATAGGGGTCGCCGGGCAGCCATGGTCCCCGCGGATCGTTATCGGGGTTCGAGTAGATCGAGTTAGCTTCATCGGTCCTGGGCAGCCGTCGCGGGACCCATGCAGTGTTCCGAGAATAGATCATGATGTAGTCGTGATCCGAGGAAAAGCGGCGGGCCGAGTTACGAGGCGAGTCGGCTTTCTCCCAAACAATCGTGTCGACAAAATTTGTTCGACCGAATACCTCGTCCATGATGACCTTGAGGTAGTGCCCCTCGTTGTCGTCGATGGACACCCAGATCGAGCCATCCTCGGCGAGCAAATCGCGCAGCAGTTCCAGCCGCGGCCACATCATGGCCAGCCACTGCGTGTGCTCCAGGTTGTCGTCGTAGTGCTCGAAGGCTGAGCGCGTGTTGTAGGGCGGGTCGATGTAGATGCATTTCACCCGGCCGGCATAGAACGGCAGCAGCGCCTTCAGCGCCTCGAGGTTGTCGCCCTGGATCAGCATGTTGCCCGCGCTGCCGTCGCCCGCCGACAGGTCCGGGACTTCCTCCAGAAGACGGTAGGGCACGCGGCTCGCGCGGCGAAGGTCCTCGTCGCGGGTCAGCCAGTTCAGGATCGGCATCAGTCACCGTTCGTTTCAGCGGGCTTGTCGCGGGACGGCGGAACGGCGTTGCCGGTCAGCTTCTCGTATTCCTCGACCGCGAGCACCACCACGACCGGACGCCCGTGCTTCTCGATCACCACGGGCTCCGCGCGGGCCGTGTCGATCAGCCGTCCGAAGTTGTACTTGGCCTCGCGGGCCGAGAGCGCCTTCATGCGCCGCCCCCTTCTTGAAAGGCCCATCGTGGCCATAATGGCCGCATCGTCAATCGCGAAATCCGCCTGTCCACGCCGACCGGATGACCGGCGCTCCGGCGGGCCCTGCCACCGATGCCGCGCCCGTGCGCCTCGCCGCCGTGACGGCCGGCTTGCCCCTTGCGTCACAGCCCATGCTGATATGGCCCTGCAGGGCAGGGCTGGCGTAGACCGAAGGTGTCGAGGGTTCTTGCTGCGCCCGCCGGTCAGCGGCAGGCCCGGCGATCATTTCGCGAGTCCGGCGATGTCGGCCGTCCGCCACCGGGCGCGCCACGTGCGAGCGGTTCGCGCGCTGATGTCGAAGCCGACGGCGGCGTCCGCCGCCGGCCGACCCTTGCCGACAACGCCGCAGGTTTCAGGGCTAGCCGGTCTTGACGTCGATCTTCTTCTCGTTCTTCCGGGCCTCTGCGGATTTCGGCAGCTTGACCGTCAGCACCCCGTTCGCGAACCGGGCCTCGATGCCGGCCGTATCGACCGTGTCGGGAACACGGAACGAGCGCATGAAGGTGCCGTAGCGGCGCTCGGACACATAATAGTCCTTGTCGTGTTCTTCCTTGGTCTCGCGCTTTTCGCCCCTGACGATGAGCGTGCCGTTGGCCAGGCGCACCTCGACGTCCTTCTGCTCGAGGCCCGGCAATTCGGCGCTGATCTCGTATTCCTTCTCGCGCTCGACCACATCCACCGCGGGGGTGAGGGCAAAGGCGCTCTCGCGCAGCCACGGCCGTTCGGATTGGAACTCCGCACGGGCGAAGGGCATGCGCCACGAGCCGACATGGAGGTCGTCAAACAGCCTGTCGATCTCCCGGCGCAGGCTGTCGAAGGGCGTCCACCGGGCAGCGGGCGCGGGTGCAGTTTGCTTCTCGGTCTCGATGGGAAGTTTGGTTGCTTCAGGCATGGTCGTGCTCCTGTCGCGGGGGCAGCGGCGGGCCGGCCTGGAAGCGGGCGCCCGGAGCGCTGAGACCGCGGCCTCGGGGCCGAGCGGTCGGCTCAGGCCGACGGCGCTGCCACGGACATCAAAACACCCCCGCGCATGGGCTCCTTGACATGGGTCAAACGTCGCAGGGTCGGCTTGATCCTGCGCAAGGCGCGGCCGTGGCCTACCCGTTTACCCTTCCCGCGCATCGACAAAGGGAGCGCCAATAGGGGAGCGCCATGTACAAGAACATTCTCATTCCGACGGATGGTTCACTCCTGTCGGCGGCGGCCGTCGAACAGGCGATGGCCTTCGCGCGCGACGCCGGAGCCAAGGTGACGTTACTGACGGTCGTGGAACCCTTCCACCTCCTCTCGACGGACGCCGAGCAGCTCACGGATACGCGGGCGGAGTACGAGGATCATGCACGCCGGCGCGCGGCCGGCTTCCTGTCCTCCGCAAGCAATGTCGCGCGGGTGAACGGTGTGCCCTACGAGACGGTGCAGGTGGTGCATGACGAGCCCTATCGCGCCATCATCGATACCGCCAAGGAGCGCGGCTGCGACCTCATCGCGATGGGTTCGCACGGCCGCGGCGGCGTGGCTGCCATCGTGCTGGGCAGCGTGACGCTGAAGGTACTCACCCATTCGACGATCCCCGTCCTCGTCTACCGGTGAGCGGGCAGGGGCGAAACGAGGCCGCCCCGGCATCCGCAGGGGCGGCCACCTCTTGATGGCCCGGCCTAATGGGCCATCAGCATCGGAACCGGGCATTGCGTCAGGAAATCGCGCGTCGCCCCGCCGAGCACCCATTCGCGCAGGCGCGAATGCCCATAGGCGCCGAGCACGGCGAGATCGGCACCGCTCTTCTCGGTCTCGTTGAGCAGCGCACGCGAAACCTCGCGCCATTCGGGCACGTGCCGCAATTCGACCCGGACGCCGTGCCGGTCGAGATGGCGGGCGAGATCGGCGCCGGGCTCCTCGCGATCTTCCTCGGGAGGGCCATCGGCGTCGACCGTGGCGACCACGACCTGCTTCGCCAGTCGCAGCAGGGGCATCGCCTCCGCCACCGCATGGGCGGCCTCGCGCGTATCGCTCCAGGCGACGAGCACGGTTTCGAACGCCCGAGCGGGCGCATCGGGTGGCGCAAGGTAGACTCCGCGGCCGGAGCCGAAGAGGGCGGCCTCCACCACCTCCGGCCAGTGCGATGAACCGTCGGCGCCGTACGGGCGCAGGGCGACGAAGAGATCGCAGGCGCGCGCCTGCCGCGCAACGGCGCTCCAGACGGCATCGGCGAAAAGATCGAACCGGCGCAGCTCGCTGGGCATTGCGAGCGTGTCGAGGCGCTGCGCCAGGCGTGCCGCCTGGGACTCTCCCGCCGCCTCGGCCTGCCGGCGGCTTTCCTCGAGGATGCTGGCCGCGGCGAGGCCGTCGGCCGCGGGGATGAAGGGCGTCGGCACGATATTGGTGAAGAGCCCGGTCACATGGGCATCGAAATGCCCGGCGATGGCTTCGGCATGGATGATGCGTGTCTCGTCTTGAGCACTGCCGTCGAGATGCACGAGAATGTCGCGGATCATGGTGAGGCTCCCTGTCGCCTGTCGACGGAGCATCGTGGAACCGCAGCGGCGGCCGCGCCTTGAGGTCGCTCAAAGGCGACCTGCCCGCGGCAGATCCTAGAAGGCGAAGGACTGCTGCGCCGGCTCCGGCGCAAGGTCGATCCCTTCCAGCGCCAGCATGCGCAGCTTGGCCGTAGTGCCGCCGGGGGCGGAGAAGCCACCGAGCCGCCCGCCAGCCGCCAGCACCCGGTGGCACGGGATGATCAGTGGCACCGGGTTTTCCGCCATGGCCCGGCCGACGTCACGCGCCGCCTCCGGACCGGCGCCGACCTCGCGCGCGAGCGTGCCGTAGGTCGTCGTATGCCCCCAGCCGACGCGCCGGGCCGCGGCATAAATCTCCCTGGCGAAGGCATCGCGGCCGCCAAGGTCGAGCACGCAGGCGGAAAAATCCGTCTCGCGGCCGGCGAAATAGGCTTTTGCCGCCGCGATCGTCTCGGCGACGGGTGGAGGCGGCGTGCCTGGGACCGCGTCCGGCAGGCGCCGTTGCAGCAGGCGCTCGGTGCCGGCGGCGTCCGTGGTCGGCAGCTGAAAGCGCACGATGCCGCTCTCGCCCCACGCGATGCCGCAGAAGCCGGCGTCCGTCTCGAAGATGGCGTAATGGTGCATCGTCCGGCCCGTCGCTGTTCGGGGCCGGACGAGCATAGCCGGCGAGGCCGTCCGGGTAAATTCTCGCCTGTCGTTGTCGCCGGCGCGCGAGCGCCCTCTACATCACCGCGACGGCGCTGTTGCTGAGGTCGGTGACGAGCATGTGCCCCGGCGCGTGCGAGATCGAGAACGGCGGGCGGGCATGTTCGATGACCGACTGGGGCGTCACGCCGCAGGCCCAGAAGACCGGGATCTCGCCGGGCCGCATCTCGACGGGATCGCCATAGTCTGGCTTGCCGATATCGGCGATGCCGATCGCGGCCGGGTCGCCGAGATGCACCGGCGCTCCGTGCACGGCCGGAAAGCGCGACGTCACCTGCACGGCCCGGATGGCCTGGGCGGCGGTCAGCGGCCGCATGGAAACGACCATCGGTCCCCCGAAGGGGCCGGCCTCAACGGTCGGCACGTTGGTCCGGTACATCGGCACGTTGGTGCCCTGCTCGATGTGGCGCACCGGCAGGCCGTCGGCGAGCATCGCCGCCTCGAAGGAGAAGGAGCAGCCGATGAGGAAGGCGACGAGGTCGTCGCGCCACAGGTCGCGAATGTCCGTCGGCTCGGAGACGAGTTCACCGTCGCACCAGACGCGGTAGCGCGGCACGTCCGTGCGGATGTCGACGTCGCGTCCGAGCATCGGCAACATCGGATCGCCGGGCTCGGACACGGCCAGAAGCGGACAGGGCTTGGGATTGCGCTGGCAAAAGCGCAGGAAGTCATGGGCCAGCGCCACCGGCAGGATGGCGAGATTCGCCTGGACGCGCCCCGGCGCGAGATGGGCCGTGTGTCCCGTCAGCGCGCCCGTGCGGGCGGCAAGGCGCACCGCATGGGGATCCGCGCGGTCGAAGTCTGGTGACATGGATGATGTCCCTTGCTCTTGGCCGAACGGCGGCTCACGCGACTTCCGGCAGAACCTCGATGTCGTAGCCGTGACCGAGCGTGCGGCCGCTGCGCGGGTCGAAGAGCTCCATGGTGAAGGACACGGCCGGGCGGATGCCGCCGTTGGCACCGACGGTGCCGCAGAGCATCGCCGTTCCCTCCGGCAGCGTGGCCGCGCCGCCGGTGAAGCCCGCGACGAGGTCGAGCGGCGGCTGCAGCGCGGCGAGCCGGCCCTCCTGGTAGACGACGCGCGCGCCGTTCTCGACGATGTGCGAGCGGATGACGAGCTCGTCCCAGTGGCCGGCGACCTCTGCGAAGCGCCAGGCCTGCCGCGCCACCGGCTTGGCGCAGACCTGTTTCGACAGGGCGACGCTCACGGTCTCGAGCTTGCGGTCGGTGTGGTCGGACGAGAGGCTGACGAAGAGTTCGCCGCCGGCCTGGAAGAGGAAGACCTCGACCTCGCCCGAACTCTCGCCGCCCACCACCTGGATGCGCGGCGCCTGCGTCAGCAGGCTGTCCGACACGCGGTAGTAGAGCGGCACCGTGCTCGGCCGCGGCACGCCGATGGCGGCGAGTTCCTCAATGTGGTGCTCGATCGCGTGGCGATCGCGCCCGGCCCAACCGGCGATGACGAGCGCCGATATGTCGATGTCGAGAGCACCGGCGCCCGCAACGCCGGCGATGTCGAAGGCAAGTCTCATGATGGTCCTTCAGCGGTAGGAAGCTTGGTCGCTCACCCGAAGAGGCCCGGCAGCCACAGGGCGAGCGCCGGGAAGAAGGCGAGTAGCGCGAGCATGAAGAACATGGCGAGGACGAAGGGCAGCGTGCCCACGATGACCGCGTCCATCGATCCGGCTTTGCGCAGGCTCTGCACGACAAAGAGGTTGAGCCCCACGGGCGGGGTGATCAGCGCCGCCTCGACCAGTACGATGATGACGATGCCGAGCCAGATCGGATCGTAGCCGAGGCCGATCATGATCGGCGCGATGATCGGGATCGTCGTGATCATCATGGAGAGGGTCTCCATGAAACAGCCGAGCACGAGGTAGAAGACGATGACGATCAGCAGCATCCAGGCGGGCGACAGGCCGAGGCCGCTCATGGAGCCGGTGATGGCGTCGGTGAGGCCGGTCGCCGACATGATGAAGTTGAGGAAGCCGGCCGCGATCACGATCAGCATGATCATGGCCGTCGACTTCATGGCGCCTTCGACGGCGCCGCGCAGCATCGCCCATGTCAGGCGCCCGAAGCAGGCGGCCAGGATGAGGGCGCCGAGTACCCCGAGCGCTGCCGCTTCCGTCGGCGTCGCCAGCCCGGCATAGATCGAGCCCACGACGAGGAGGAAGATGCCGAGCGGCGGGGCAAGATGCGCGAGGCCGCGGAAGCGCTCGCCCCACGAGGCGCGGACCTGATGACCGCTCCAGCCGGGCCGTGCCAGGCAGCCGCCGGCGATGACGGCCATGAACAGCCCGGCCATGAGCAGGCCCGGGATGATGCCGGCGAGATAGAGCTTCGGCACCGAGGAATTGGTCAGGACGCCGTAGATGACGAGGTTGATCGACGGCGGGATGAGGATGCCGAGCGTGCCGCCGGCCGCGATGCTGCCGAGAAAGAGCGGCTCGTTGTAGCCGTAGCGGCGGATCTGCGGGATGGCGACGGTGCCGACCGTGGCGGCCGTCGCGACGCTCGAGCCGGAGGTGGCGGAAAAGAGCGTCGAGGCGCCGATATTGGCATGCATCAGGCCACCGGGCATCCACGACAGCCACAGGCTCATGGCCGCATACATGCGCTCCGCGAAGCCGGCCCTCAGCAGCACCTCGCCGAGGAGGATGAAGAGCGGGATGGCGACGAGCAGGAATTCGTTGTTCGTGCTCCAGGCGAGCTCGCCCATGGCGCGCGTCAGCGGCAGCATGGAATAGAGCGGGTCGAGAATGAGCCCGAGCACGCCGAGCGCCGCCCCGACCGGAATGGAGAGCCCGATGAGGACGAATAGAAGGACGAGTGCAGTCGCGATCATGCCGCAGCCTCCTTGACGAGGCGTTCGCCGGCTGCCGCCTCTTCCGCTGCCTCCTCCTTCGCCGAGCGCACGCCGGCGATGGCCTTGACCGCGTCGGTATCGCCGCTGGCGAGCGCGATCGAAGCGCGCAGCAGCATCAGCGCGAGGACGAGACACATCCAGCAGAGCCCCGCCAGCCATAGTCCCTGCGGGATGTAGAGCGGCGTGCCGAGCGGCGTGTTGGCGGTCGAACCTTCAGCCCAGGAGGTGGCGACGACGTCGTAGGCGTAGAACGTCAGCATGGCCATGAAGACGCCGAGCGCGACGATGGAGATCCAGTCGAGGAGGGCCGACAGGCGCACCGGAAGGTGCTGATAGATCACGTCGACGCGAACATTCGCCCGCTGCAAGGTGGCGAAGGCGAGCGACCAGGACGTGCTGATGGCGAAGGCATAGCTCGACAGTTCGTCGGCGCCGCCGGTGCTGAAGCCGAAGAACTTCCGCGCGATGACGTCGAAGGAGATCAGCAGCACGCTGCCGATGGTGAGGGCGCCGCTCGCCCACACGGCGAGAAGCGACAGGCGTTCTGCGCCGCGCGTCAGGCCGGCGAGGGAAAGACGATGCAGGGACATGGGCTCCACCTCGTCGGGATCGGGGGCGCCGCTGCTGCGGCGCCTCGGGTGAGTGCGCCGCGCGGGCGGCGCACCATTCCCTTACTTCGAGACGGAGATGTTGAGCACCTTGCCGACGGTGTCGTTGAAATCCTTCACGCAGTCCGCCGAGCAGCGCGCCGCCCACTTCGGCAGCACCATCTCGCCCAGCGCCCCGCGCAGCAACTGGCGGTCCGCCTCGCTCGGCGTCACCAGCTTCATCTTGCCCTTGACCGGCAGGGTGCAGGCATCGGAGCCCGTGTTGCAGGCATAGCCCAGCTCCGTCTGCTCGGCGGCTGCCTTCCAGATGTCGTCGACGAGCGTCTTGACGTTCGTCTCGATGAAGGCCTGCACCTTGGGGTCGAGCTTGTTCCAGGCCGCCTGGTTGACGGCGTGAATCTGCTGATTCCAGTTGATCGGCAGGGCATAGAGGTGCGTGGAGACCTCGTACCACTTGGCCGAGTAGCCGGAGAGCGAGCCGGTGATGGCGCAGTCGACCACCTTGTTCTGCAGGGCCGGCACCACCTCGCCGAAGGCCATGGTCACGCTCGTGCCGCCGAAGGCCTCGACGAACTCCGCCTGGGTGCGGCTCGAGGTGCGCACCTTCTTGCCTTTGAGGTCAGAGAGCTTGTTGATCTCCGCGTTGCAGAACAGCACCTGTGCCGGATAGGTCGAGATGCCGAGCAGCTTCACCTTCGCGCCGTCACCGTAGAACTTTTCGTAGACCGGCGTGAACGCCTCGGTGACAGCGCGTGCCGTCTTCACGTCCGGGGCGAGACCGGCGAGGTCGATGGCTTCGTTGATGGCGTTGTCGCTGGCAAAATAGGAGAGGGTGGCCGTGCCGAACTCGACGACGCCCTGGGACATGAGGCGCAGCAGCTCCGGCCCCTTCAGTCCCATTTCGTTGAAACCCTTGATCTCGGCCGTGATCTGGCCGTTCGACAGCTCCGGCACCTTCTGGGTCCAGAACGGCCTCTCGTAGTCGTTGTAGGCCGTGAGGTTGCTGAGGCCGCCGACGATCTTGAGGTGCGTCTTCGGCAGATCCTGGGCGAGCGCGGCCGATCCGGCGAGCGCGGTGACGGCAATGGCGGCACGAAGGATGCAATTCACGGTATCAGTCCCCCTGGCTGGATTTGTGGCGGCTCTCCGCCGCACCGGCCGCAGCCGGCGCCCTGCCCGCATTGCATGCCGTGATTGATTTTCCTGTCCAATCGTATGTTCGAATAGGGGGTATAAATACAGTTTAACCCGCCGCCTTGGAGCTGCTCGTCACGTCGCCATCGGCTTGTACGGCAACCTCCCGCGCCATCGCGGCGATCACGCGGGCGGCGTGGCTTTCCGGGCCGTTGATCCAGGTGGCGGTGAAGCTCAGGTCCGGCAGCGGATCGGTCTCGACATCAATAATCTTCAAGTCTCCGCTGGCGAGCTCCTTGTCGAGGAAAACCGGGGCGATCACGGCCGCGCCGATGCCGTCACGCGCCATGCGTACCACCATGGAGAGCGAAGCGCTGCCGTAGAGGCGGGCCTTCACGCCGGCGCGCGCCAGCATGTCGCGCAGCACGAGATAGGGCCGGCTGTTGGAGGGATAGGTGATGATCGGACGATCCGACAGGCGCCTCAGCGTGATGGGCCCGTCGCCGAGCTTCAGCCGCGGGCTCGCCACCCAGGCGAGCGGATAGGTGCACAGGTGGACGTTCTCAACCCGTTCCTCCAGCACGGGCCCCATCAGGAAGGCGAGGTCGATCTGCCGCGACATGAGGTGCGAGCGCAACACCATCGAGCTGTCGACCTCGATCTCGAGCGCCAGCGCCGGATAGGTGGCGTGCACCTGCTCGATGAGCCGCGACAGCCACGTCTGCACGATGGTCTCGGCGACCCCGATACGCACGGTGCCGCTCATCACGTTCTGGTCCTGGGCGGCGCGCACCATGTCGCAGCGGAGCTGGATCATGCGCTCGGCGTGGGACAGCAGCTCCTGCCCCTTGGCGGTCAGCGTCACGCCGCGTGCGTCCCGCTCGAAGAGGCGCACTCCCAGCGCCTCCTCGAGCGAGGCGATACGGTGCGATACGGCCGGCTGTGTCGTGCCGAGCTTTTCGGAGGCCGCACGCAGGCTGCCGAGTGCTGCCGCCCAGAAGAAGGTCTCGATGTTTCTGAGGTCGATCATCGCCGGCCTGCCCTTTGAAAAACCCGCGTTCCGACGTCTTAGCGCATCAGGCCGCCTGTCGGGGCAAAATCGACCAGCCGGCGCCGCGTCCGCTCTTGACATTGGCCCGGCCACTTCCCACGTCGTCGGCCGCGGGCCGGGCCCCTCTGGCGATGCCATGCATCGTGATGTCGGACCGCATCGGGTGAACTCGATGCAGGGTCCGGATTTCTGCCTTTGTCCAGTCAGGGTTCTGCATCGGGTTTCCCCTCCGCACAGAGAGGAAACCGATGGACGTTCTCACCAGCTTTTTTCTTGGCCATCCGCTGTGGATGTGGCTCGGCTTCATGGGCCTCGTTATGGCGCTGCTGGCCCTAGACCTCGGCGTGCTGCATCGTGGCTCCCGCGAGATCGGGGTGCGCGAGAGCCTTGCGCTCTCGGCCTTCTACATCGTGCTTGGTCTCGGCTTTGGCGGTTTCGTGTGGTGGCAGCTCGGCACCCAGGCCAGCGTCGAGTACATTACCGGCTTCGTGGTCGAAAAGAGCCTCGCGATGGACAACATCTTCGTCATCGCGATGATCTTCGGCTTCTTCGCCATTCCGCGGCGCTACCAGCACCGTGTGCTGTTCTGGGGCATCCTCGGCGTCATCGTGCTGCGCGCCATCATGATCGGCTTCGGCGCCGCCCTCGTCGCGCAATATGAATGGGTGCTCTATCTCTTCGCCGCCTTCCTCATCGTCACCGGGCTCAAGATGCTGTGGTGGGGGGATCAGGAGACGGACCTCGCGCAGAACCCCTTGCTCAGGCTGATCAAGCGCCGCTTCCGCGTGACGCGGCGCCTCCACGGTGAGCGCTTCTTCGTGCGTCGCCGCAGCGGCAACGGCCGCAGCATCCTCTTCCTGACGCCGCTGTTCCTGGCGCTCGTCTTCATCGAGATCGCCGACGTCATCTTCGCGGTTGACTCGGTGCCGGCCATCTTCGCCATCACCACCGATCCCTACATCGTCTACACGTCGAACATCTTCGCCATCCTCGGCCTGCGCGCGCTCTATTTCGCGCTCGCCGCCGTGCTGCACCGCTTCGCCTATCTCAAGCAGGCGCTCGCGGTCCTGCTCGTCTTCATCGGCTCGAAGGTGTTCGTCGCCGATCTTTTCGGCTGGGCGAAGTTCCCGGCCGAATGGTCGCTCGCCGTGACCTTTGCCATCCTCGGCGCCGGCATCGGCTGGTCTCTGTGGAAGACGCGGGACGAGGGGCATGCCGGGGAAGGACAGAAGGCCTTGTCGCATTGAACGCCCCGCCCTTGCACGCAGCGCCCGCCGCTGTTACCGCCATGGGACCGGCGCGGCGTCGCACCGCGTGCAGGCGGCAAGGGCAGGGCGGTTGGGGACAGGCATGCGCGATTTCTTCAGGCCGGGACGTGGACCGACACTTGCGGGCGAGGCGACCATCGCCACGTCGCACCCGCTCGCAACCGCGGCAGGGCTTGATGTCCTCGCCTGCGGCGGCAATGCCGTCGATGCCGCCATCGCGGCAGTTGCCGTGCAATGCGTGGTCGAGCCGCACATGACGGGCATCGGCGGCGACTGCTTCGTCCTCTACGCCCCGGCCGGTGGCGAAGTCCTCGCCCTCAACGGCAGCGGCCGCGCCCCGGCGGCGGCGAGCGTGGGACGCCTCAAGGACCTCGGCGTCTCCACCATCGAGCGCACCAGCCCCCATGCCGTCACCGTGCCGGGCGCCATCGCCGCCTGGACGAAGCTGCACCGCGACCACGGCCGCCTGCCGCTGGAGCGGCTCTTCGCCCGCGCCATCGCCTATGCCGAGAATGGCTATCCGGTCACCGCGCGCGTCGCCCTCGACTGGGCGGAGGAGGTCCCGCTTCTGGCGCGCGATGCCGGCGCCAAGACCGTTTTCTTGCCTGGCGGACGCGCGCCGACCGAGGGCGAGCGGCATGCCCAGCCGCTGCTCGGGCAGCGCCTGCGCGAGATCGCCCGCGACGGCGCCGCGGCCTTCTATCTCGGCCGCACAGCCGAGAGCCTGGTGCGCTTTCTCAACGGCCTCGGCGGCCTGCACACGCTCGAGGATTTCGCCGATGCGGCCGACGGGGCCGATTACGTGACGCCGATCGTCACCAGCTATCACGGCTATGATGTCTACGAATGCCCGCCCAACGGTCAGGGCCTCGCAGCGCTCATGATGCTCAACGTGCTCGCCGGCTTCGACCTGTCGGAGAAGCTGCCGCTCGCCGAGCGCGTGCACCTCCATGCCGAGGCGACCAAGCTTGCCTACCATCACCGCGACGCGCTCATCGCCGATCCCGCGCATCTGCCCTACCCGGTCGAGCAACTGCTCTCGGACGAAGTGGCGCACGCGCTGCGCGGCCGCATCGACATGGGGCAGGCCGGCGCACCGGCGCTCTGGCACGAGCCGGAGCACCGGGATACGGTCTATCTCTGCGCGGTGGACCGCGACGGCAACGCCATCTCCTTCATCAATTCGATCTTCCACGCCTTTGGCTCGACGCGGCTCGACCCCAAGACGGGCATTGTGCTGCACAATCGCGGCGCGTCCTTCAACCTCATCGAGGGGCATCCCAATGCCATCGCCCCGCGCAAGCGGCCCATGCACACCATCATACCCGGCCTCCTGCGCCGCGGCGGGCGCACCGTGGCGCCCTTCGGCGTGATGGGCGGACATTATCAGGCGGCCGGCCATGCGGCCTTCCTCTCCGGCATGCTCGACCGGGGCCTCGACGTGCAGGCGGCGCTCGATGCGCCGCGCAGCTTCGCCTTCAACGGCGTGCTGGAGGTAGAGCCGACCCTCGGCGAGAGCGTTATCGCCGCGCTCGCCGCCAAGGGCCATGCGATCAAGCCACGCACCTCGCCCTTGGGCGGCGGGCAGGCCATCTGGATCGACCACGCCCGCGGCGTGCTGCACGCCGGCTCCGACCAGCGTAAGGATGGCTGCGCTCTCGGCTTCTGAGCTTGCGGGCGCTGCGCGGCGCGCCCTATAAGATGTGCCCGAGGCAGAGGCGGCCCATATGACGACCCTGACGCGCGACGAACTTGCGCGCACCATCGACCATACGATTCTTCGGGCGGACGCGACGCGCGCTGATATCGCGCAGGTTTGCCGCGAGGCGCGCGAGCACGGCTTCTTCTCCGTCTGCGTCAATCCGGTCCATGTGCCGGATGTCGCCGCGGCACTCGCCGGCAGCGACGTCGTCACCTGCGCCGTCGTCGGCTTTCCGCTCGGGGCGACGCCCTCCCTGCTCAAGGCCGCCGAGGCGCGCTGGGTGGTCGCTGCGGGCGCGCGCGAGGTCGACATGGTCATCGACGTCGGCGCCCTGAAGGAGGGGCGGGAGGGCGACGTCGGCGCCGACATTGCCGCCGTCCGCGAGGCCTGCGGCCCCGCGCTGCTCAAGGTCATCATCGAGACCTGCCTCCTCTCAGACGCTGAGAAGGAGGTGGCCTGCCGCCTCGCGGTCGCCGCCGGTGCCGATTTCGTCAAGACCTCGACCGGCTTCGGCAAGGCCGGCGCGACTGTGGAAGATGTTGCACTCATGCGCCGCGTCGTCGGGCGGGGCATCGGCGTCAAGGCCTCGGGGGGCATCCGCACGCGCGAGGACGCCCTGCGCATGCTCGCCGCCGGCGCCTCGCGCATCGGCGCGAGCGCCAGCGTTGCCATCGTGACCGGCTGACGCCGTCACACGCCATATCCATCCAGGGACAGAAGAACGGCATGGCTCATCAGACTTTGACCGACATCGCGGCTGACCTTGCGTCGGGCCGGACGGATCCCGTGCGCCTCGTCGAGGAGGCGCTCGACAAGGCCCGCGCGGCCCCCGCCGTTTTCATCACCCTCATGGCCGAGGAGGCGCTGGCCGAGGCCTGCGCCGCCGCCGCGCGCCGGCGCAACGGCAAGGCGCTCGGCCCGCTCGACGGCATCCCGATCGCCTGGAAGGACCTCTTCGACATCGCCGGTACGCGGACGACCGCGGGCTCGCGCACACGGGACGATGCGCCCATGGCCCGCGAGGACGCGCCGGTCGTTGCAGCGTCGCGGCGCGTCGGCCTCATCCCGCTCGGCAAGACCAATCTCAGCGAGTTTGCCTTTTCCGGCCTCGGCCCGAACCCGCATTTCGGCACGCCGACGCCGGACTTCCCGGGGGTGGCCCCCCGCGTGCCCGGCGGCTCGTCCTCCGGCTCGGCGGTCGCCGTCCAGCGCGGCATCGTTCCCGTCGGCATCGGAACGGATACCGCCGGCTCAGTACGGGTGCCTGCCGCCCTCAACGGTCTTGTCGGCTTCAAGGCGTCGGGCGGGCGCTATGCCATGGCCGGTGTCTATCCGCTGGCGAAGAGTCTCGACAGCCTCGGGCCCATCGCCCGAACGGTTGCCGATTGTGTGACCATCGACGCGGTGATGCGGGGTACCGGGCGAGTTGCCGAAGCCGCATCGGCCGCACCCGACATTGTCGTCGACCCGGCGGTGCTGGAGGAGGACGGCCTCGAAGATGCAGTGCGGGCCAATTTCGAAGCGATGCTCGCTGGTCTCGAAGCATCGGGCGCTCGCGTGCGCCGCGCGCCGGTGGCTGCCTGGCGCGAGGCACGGCGTGCCATCGCCGAGATCGGCTGGCTCGGCGCGGTGGAGGCGCGCGCCTGGCATCTCGATGCGATCAGCGGTCCAAAGCGCGACCTCATCGATGCGCGTGTGCTGAAGCGGCTCGACGGTGCGGCGGCGATCACCGCCGAGGCGGCCGGACGTCTGCGTAGCCTCAAGGCCACGCTGTCGCGCTCCATCGCCGACGATCTCGCCGGCGCGCTGTTCGCGCTCCCGACCGTCAAGCATGTGGCGCCGGAGCTCGCGTCGCTCGAAGCCGACCCCGAACTGTTTGCCCGCATCAATCTCGCCACGCTCACGCTGACGATGGCCGGCAGCTTCCTGGACATGCCTGGTCTTGCCCTGCCGTCCGGCACCAATGCAGAGGGCCTGCCGACCTCCGCCCTGTTCTCGCTCCCGTCCGGCGATGACGACGCTCTTCTCGCCGCGGGATTGTGGATCGAGCATGCCATCGCAAGGCACTGACCCGTGTCCGGTCAGGGTGATATACCTGATCGGACTTCCCTCGTAACATGGTGCGGAAAGCCTCATGCCACCGGTCTATGAAGCGGTCGCGTCGGTGGCGTTTTTGGGGCTGCGCCGAGATCATCGGGGAGGAGCGCCAATCCCCGATTGCAGGAACGTCGAAGCTGGGCTAGGTTGCGCCCGCCTTGGCGAAGCACCCGTAGCTCAGCTGGATAGAGCGTCGCCCTCCGAAGGCGAAGGTCACACGTTCGAATCGTGTCGGGTGCGCCATTTCCGAACGAAACTGGATACTCCTGCCTGATCGCCCCATTCTCCATCGCAAGCCGCTCCAAAACATCTCGCCCCCGTGGATGCGGATTTCGGTGCCGTCGGCGTCGACCCGATCGATGACGGAGCGTAGATAGGCGCGCCACCGGGCGGTCGTCACACGTGCCTGGGCCAGCGAAGTAAACAGCGTCTCGTTGAGCAATTCATCCTGCAGGCGGCCGTTGAAGCTCTCGATGAAGCCGTTCTGCATCGGCTTGCCCGGCGCGATGTAGTGCCATTCGACGCGGTTCTGATCAGCCCAGGCGAGGATGGCGTTCGAGGTGAACCCGCGCCATTGTCGCTGACGATCATCCTCGTCAGGCCATGTCTCACGGCGAGCGTCGCCAGTTCGCGGGAGAGGCACGCGCCTGTGATCGATGTGTCGGGGAATGCCGCAAGACGACGATGGTCATGCGGCGTGGCGAGAATCTCGGTTCGTTCCCAACCCCGCTGTCAACAGAATATTCTCGAGCAACACAGGCGGAAACCTAGGGGCGTATGTGTCGACTCATCGGGTGATGTCCGCGCTGCCGCCGGGCTATCCACTGGTTTCGCGCAATTCGCCGCAGCTAGCGAAAGATCCGGTATGTCATCGGGCAAGTCGGCGAGGGCGGTCGGGGGAGCCGGCTGGCTGCTGTCGGAGCCAAACTTTCTTCAGGAAGTCACCAATCGTGCGGTGCATAATCCCTCTTCGATTCCGGACCATGTGGGGTGCGATTGATGCTCTTCGAGAGAGGACAGCTGGAGGCCGCGGCCGAGCTCGTTTATCCGCATATGCAGGCGACGCCGCAGTATGTCTGGCCCCTGCTGTGCGAGCGTGTCGGCACGACCGTCTGGGTGAAGCACGAGAATCATACGCCGACCGGGGCATTCAAAATTCGGGGCGGCATCACCTTCATGCATTGGCTGCGACGTGCGCATCCTGACGTTTCTGGCATTGTGACAGCGACGCGCGGTAATCACGGCCAGTCGCAAGCGCGGGCGGCGAAAGCCTTGGGCCTGAGGGCGAAGATCTTCGTGCCGCAGGGCAACTCCAGGGAGAAGAATGCCGCCATGCGCGCCTTCGGTGCTGAACTTGTGGAGGTGGGTCAGGACTTTGACGAGGCAAGGATTGCGGCCGCGCAAGCGGCAGAAGAAGAGAACTTGTACTTCGCGCCGTCCTTCCATCCCGAACTTGTTCGCGGCGTTGCCACCTATGCGCTCGAACTGTTCTGCGCCGCGCCCGACCTCGATACGGTCTATGTCCCGATCGGCCTCGGTTCCGGCATCTGCGGCGTCATTGCCGCGCGCGATGCGCTCGCCCTGAGGACGAAGGTTGTCGGTGTCGTCTCCGACAAGGCCGACGGCGCAAAGCTGTCCTTCGAAGCGGGACGCATCGTCGAGACGGCCACGGCAGACACCTTTGCCGACGGCATGGCGGTGCGCATTCCTTCACCGGAGGCCTTGGCCATCTATGGTCGGGGCGCCGAGCGGGTCGTGACCGTCAGCGACGACGATATCGCAAGCGCCATGCAGGCTTATTTCGAGGATACGCACAATCTGGCGGAAGGCGCCGGCGCGGCGGCGCTCGCCGCCCTCCTCAAAGAACGTCGAATCATGCGCGGCAAGGAAGTTGCGGTCATCCTGTCCGGCGGCAATATCGACCGTGACCTCTATCTCGAGATGATGGCACGCCAACCAGTACGCTGAGATGCGAGCCGCGCCGCGGGCCGACGGCATCGAAGAGGAGCGGGTGAAGGCGGTCTGCCTGATCCTCCTCCCGCCCGGCGAGGACTGGTTGCAGCGGGCGCCTTCGGCGAGAATGATGACGATCGCTCGCCGCCCCCGGCGATGCCTGACGATGCCCTTGACGGGATGCCCCATGACGACACCTCGCTTTGCCCTCAACCACATGGCCGCGCCCCGGCGCGACCTCGCCGGCTTCGTCGCGCTGGCGTGCGAACTCGGCATCGACGCGGTGGAGATTCGCAACGATCTCGATGACACCGCTATTGCCGACGGCACGCCGCCCGGGGTCGTGCGCGCGACGGCGGAGGTGGCGGGCCTGACGATCCTCTCGATCAACGCCCTGCAGCGCTTCAACGACTGGACGCCGGCCCGGGCGGCCGAGGCGGCGGTGCTTGCCGACTACGCCGCCGCCTGTGGCGCCCGGGGCATCGTTCTGGTGCCCGTCTGCGACGGCACGCCAAAGAACCAGGAAAAGCTCGAACGGGCGCTTTCCGCCCTGAAGCCGATCCTCTTGCAGCGCAACCTCACGGGCCTCGTCGAGCCGCTCGGCTTCGCCTTCTCGTCGCTGCGGTCGAAGGCCGATGCTGCCGCCGCCATCGCAGCCGTGGGCGGGGAGGGGGTGTTCCGCCTGGTGCATGACACCTTCCACCATTACCTCGCGGGCGAGTCTCAGCTCTTCCCGGAGCTGACCGGCCTGGTTCACATCTCGGGCGTTGCGGATGACGCGGTTTCGGTCGCGGATATGCGCGATGGGCACCGGGAGCTCGTCGCCGCGGACGATCGGCTCGACAACGTCGGACAGATCGCGGCGCTCGTCGCGGGGGGCTATGCCGGGGCATTTTCCTTCGAGCCCTTTGCACCCGGCGTCCATGACCTTGCCGATCCAGCCGCCGCGTTGCGCGAGAGCATGGCCTTCATCAGGGACCGCCTCAACGGATGAGGACGGGGGCTGGGGCATGATCGGCCCGGCCCCTAGGGCGTACTCATCTCGACGAGGGTGCGTCCCCAGTCGCTGATGAAGCGTCGGCGCCGCTCGTGATCCTGCACGGCGAGCAGCGCCGGGCCGATGGCAATGGGGCGGGCGATGCCCGTGCGCACGATGGAGGAGGCCCCCTCGACGCCCGGCGGCATCTCGCCGCCCGCGCCGAAGAAGAAGGCCTCGCGCCGCGACACCTCCTGCCCGCGAGAGGAGAGGAGGTAGTTGACGAAGCGGGTGCCGGCGTCGGCGCGCGGCGCATGGGCGGGCACCATGGCGCCACGGCTGAGCACCAGGGTGTAGTCGGCAGGCATGACGATGCCAAGGTTGGCGCCGGCCCTCACGCGCGCATAAGCATAGGATGCGAGCATGTTGTAGCCGATCGAGAGGCGGCCGGCTTCGAGCTCGTCGAGGATCTGACTTGTGCAGCAGCGGATCACCGCATGAGCGCGCCCGAGGCTCTCCAGCAAGCGGCCAAAGGTCGTCGTCGTCTCCTGGGAATCGTAGAAGGCGAGCAGGAAACCGATGCCCGATAGGCGGATATCGTAGGTGCCGACCTGGCCGGCATAGGTCTCTGGCTTGAGGCGCAGCAGGTCGGCGAGCTCGAGATGCGTCTTCGGGACGTCGCCCGCGGGCACCTTGCTGCGGTTGTAAACGAACACCACGGGCTCGAAGGTGAAGCCGAAGACGTCGCCGCGCCAGTTGGCCCAGCGCGGGGCCGCGGCCGTTTCGGGCGAGGCAATGCCGCGGGCGCAGCCGTCGTTGGCGAGCTTCACCAGATGGTCGACGGAGGAGGAGAGCAGCACGTCGCCCAGGGCCTTGCCCTGCCGGCAGGCCTCGGCCGCAGCGGCATAGAGGTCGTTGGTGACGTATTCGACGAATTCGATGCGGGTGTTGGGAAAAAGGGCCTGGAAGTCGCGGATCAGCGGCTCCATGGCCGACAGGTCGGTCGCGGCGTGGATCGACAGCACCTCGATTTCCGCCGCCACCGCCGGGAAGGTCGTCGCCTCCTGCGCATGCGGCAGCGTGGCCGAGAACGGCACCGTCAAAATCGACAGGCAAAGCGTCGCGAGGCGATGACGCAGAATGGAGTGGCGCTTCATGAGGCTCTTCCGGCAATGCGCATGACGACGGCGAAGCTGTTCTCGTTGTCGCGGCGGAAGCCGAGACTGCCGCCGTGTGCGGCGAGCACGTCAGCGGCGATCGACAGCCCGAGGCCGGAGCCGCCGGGCGACGGGGCGCCGAAGCGCTCGACGACGCGCGGCCACAGCTCCGGCGCGATGCCCGGGCCATCGTCCTCGACCTCGATCTCGACCGTGCCGTTCTCCTCGCGCAGGCGCACCGTCAGGCGCGTCGCGGCGCCGTGGCGCACGGCGTTGTCGATCACGTTCTTCACCGCCTCCTTCAGGCTGATGGCGTCACCGCGCACCTCGATGGGCTGCGGCGGCACCTCCAGCATGGTGAGGATATCGCGGTCGAGGGTATCAGGCACTGCCTCGCGGATGGCGCGGCGGACAGTCTCGGTGACGTCGACCGGGGCGAAGGGCACTGCACCGGCGCGATGGCTGATCATCGCATGGCTGAGCAACTGGCCGACGAGGCGCGACAACTGGTCGACCCGTTCCTCGACGCGCGCCAGATGCTGGCGCGCCTGCGGCTCTCCGAGATGGTGCGAGAGCAGGTCCACCTGAGATTTGAGGGCCGCCAGCGGTGTGCGGATCTGGTGGGCGGTGTCGGCGACGAATTGCTGCATCAGGTCCATGCGGCTCTTCAGGCGCGCGATGAAGGTGTTGATGGCGGACACGAAGGGTCGCAGTTCGCGCGGCGTGGCGACCGTTATGGGCGTGACGTCATGCGGGTCGCGCTCGCGCAGGACTGCGCCGACGCGCGCCATGGGTTTGAGCGCATGGCGGATGGCGAAGATGGTGCCGCCGAGGGCCAGCGTGCTCATGGCGAGGATCAGCCCCACGGCGCGCAGGGTGAGCTCGCGCGCGAGGGCTGTGCGCGCCTCGACGGTCTGAGCCACCACCACGTCGACGCGCCCCTGCACCGAGGGGTCGGCGAAGGCGCGCGATGCCCGGACAAGGCGCACCGGCGCGCCCATGAAGGTGCCGTTGCTGAGTGCCGGCCGGTCGGGTGCGGGGGGCTCGCTGCCGGGCAGCGGCAGATCGCCGTAGCCCGTCAGCGTGCGGCCGGAGGTGTCGACGATCCGATAGAAGATGCGGTCACGCTCGGACAGGGCGAGCAGTTCGAAGGCCGACATCGGCAACTCGACGGTCAGGGTACCGTCCTGCACATGCACTGCCTCGGCCATCTGGTAGGCGGCGCCGACGAGCAGCCGGTCGTAGGCCTCATTCGCCGCAGCCCTTGCGTAATACCAGGCGGCGGTGGTCAGCGCGGCCGCCCCGGTGGCGAGCACCATGGCGATGAGGACGATGAGGCGGGCGAACAGCGACGGTTCACGCCGGACCATCGGCCACCAGCTGATATCCGAAGCCGCGCACGGTGACGATCTGGGCCGAGGCGCCGTGCAGCTTCTTGCGCAGGCGGCCGATGTAGAGCTCGACGGCATTGGCCGACGGCGCTTCCTCGTCCCAGCCGAAGACCTGATCGAGCAGGTCGTCCTTACTGAACACGCGCCCGGGGCGGGTAGCGAGGATCTCGAGCAGTGTCACCTCGCGGCGCGTCAGATGAACCTCGCGCTGGCCGACGCGCACGGAACGGGCCGAGCGGTCGATGAAGATGTCGCCGCAGGCGAGCAGATTGGTGGCGTCGCCGTGGCGGCGGCGCATGAGGGCGCGCGCCCGCGCCTCGAGTTCGCGGAAGTCGAACGGCTTGACGAGGTAGTCGTCGGCCCCGATGTCGAGTGCGCTCACCCGGTCCTCGATCTCGGAGCGCGCCGTCAGCATCAGGACGGGTACCGTGCCGCCGGCATTGCGCAGCCGCTGCAGGACTGAGAAGCCGCTGCCGTCGGGCAGCATCACATCGAGGATGACGAGGTCGTAAAGCGCATCTTCGAGCGCCGCGATGGCGGCATCGACGCTCGTCTCCCAGTCCACAACGTGGCCGATGCGCGCAAAGCGCTCGATGATCGCCTCGGCGACGTCGCGCGTATCCTCGACCAGAAAGATGCGCATCCCTTCCGCTGCTCGCTGTGACAGGTGGATGACAGGTTTCGATCCTACCGTAACGGCCAAGCTCCGCACAAACAGAGCGTTACCTTGATTCCACAGGGAGGGAACTGATGAAGAAGATCCTCGTCAACGCGCTTGTCCTGGGCTTCGCCGGCTTCATGGCGGGTGCCGCCGTGGCCGCTCCGGAGAAGACGGAATGCCTGGCGGGCGCCAAGCCCGGTGGCGGCTTCGATCTGACCTGCCGTCTGGCCGGCAATGCGCTGCTCGCCGCCAAGCTGATCGACAAGCCGATGCCGGTGACCTACATGGAAGGCGGCGTCGGGGCCGTCGCCTACAATCATGTCGTCGGCAAGCGGTCGAGCGATCCGACGCTGATCACGGCGGCGTCGAGCGGCTCGGCCCTCCTTCTTGCGCAAGGCAAGTTCGGCCAGTACGACGAAAGCGCTGTGCGTTGGATCGGCGCGCTGGGCGCCGACTACGGCGTCATCGTCGTGGCCGCGGACTCGCCCTACAAGTCCCTGAAGGATCTCGTCGAGGCCTATGGCAAAGCGCCCGGCGACTTTCCGATCGGCGGCGGCGGCGCCGTCGGCAGCCAGGACTGGATGAAGGGCGCACTCGTGGCGAAGAGCGCCGGTCAGGATCCCAAGAAGATGCGCTATGTCGCCCTCGAAGGCGGCGGAGCGGTGCTGACTGCGCTCGAAGGCGGGCACATCAAGATCGCCGCCGGCGACGCGGCCGAAATGGCCAAGCATCATGCCGCCGGCAAGGTGCGCATCCTCGCCGTCATGGCGCCGGAGCGTCTGCCGGGCGATCTGAAGGACGTGGCAACCGCCCGCGAGCAGGGGCTCGACATCGACTGGGTGGTGTGGCGTGGTTTCTACACAGGCAAGAACATCACCGACGCGCAGTATCAGGATTGGGTCGAGACCTTCCGCAAGCTGTCGCAGACGCCCGAATTCGCGCAGGAGCGCGAGGCGCGCGGCCTCTACCCCTACACGGTCCTCGGCGCCGATTTCGAGCGTGACGTCAAGAAGGACGTGGAGCGCTTCAAGGCGCTGGCGGCCGAAGCCGGCCTCTGATCGCCAATTCACCATGTGGCGGCCTTCCCGCAAGGGGGCCGCCCTTTTGACATCGGGATGAAGCCCATGACCTCTTCGACCGGTCCTCGCGGGGCGGGCAGGAGCGATCGCGTCGGCGCCATCGTCCTCCTGGTCTTCGCTCTCCTCTACGGCTTCGAGGCGAGCCGCATCGCCTATTCGTTCTCGTCGGATCCCCTCGGGCCGCGGGTCTTCCCAATGATGCTGGCAGGAGCGCTGGCGCTCCTGTCGGTGATCTATCTCCTCAGACCGGGTGGGGCCGAGCCGTGGCCGCAGGGCCGGCTGCTCGCCCAGTCGCTCGCCATCCCGGGCCTGGTGCTCGCCGCCGCGCTGCTGCTGGAACCGCTGGGTTTTGCTGTCGCCGTCACGATCCTGGTGACGGGTGTCGGCCGCCTCTTCGGGGCCTCATGGCGCCTTGCCATTCTCGGCGGCCTCGCGCAGGCGGCGCTGTGGTTCGCCGTCTTCCGCTATCTGCTCGAGGTCTATCTGCCGGGCGGTGCCGTCTTCGGCATGTGAGTTGAAGGAGTGCGAAGATGGATCTGAGCTATCTCTGGGCAGGCTTCTCTGTCGCCCTCAGCCCGCTTAACCTCGCCATCGGCTTTACCGGCTGCTTCCTCGGCACGCTGATCGGGGCTCTGCCGGCCATCGGGCCGATCAACGGCATCGCCCTGCTTCTGCCCATCGCCTATACCATGGGTCTGCCGCCCGAGAGCACGATGATCCTGCTCGCCGGTATCTATATGGGCGCCGAATACGGCGGGCGCATCTCGTCAATCCTGCTCAACGTGCCGGGGGATGCCGGCGCTGTGATGACGGCGCTCGACGGCAACCCGCTCGCTCGCCAGGGCCGGGCTGGCGAGGCCCTGATGATCAGCGGCCTCGCTTCCTTCGTTGGTGGCACGCTCGGCGTCGTGGGCCTGACCTTCTTCGCGCCGCTGCTCAGCACGCTCGCCATCGGCTTCGGCCCGGCCGAATATTTCGTGCTCATGATTTTTGCCTTCGCCACCCTCGGCTCCATGGTGGGCAGCCAGCCGGTCAAGACGCTGATCGGCTGCGTCATCGGCCTGATGCTGGCGACCGTCGGGCTCGACGCGACCTCGGGCGCCTACCGCTTCACTTTCAACGAGCCGGAGCTCGGCGACGGCATCGAGTTCGTCGTACTGGTGATCGGGCTGTTCTCCATCTCGGAGGCGATGTTCATGCTCGAGCACCAGGCGAAGGGCGGCAGCGTCATCAAGGTCGCCGGCCGCACCTTCGCCCGCTGGGCCGACATCGTGCGCTGCATCGGCCCGGCGCTGCGCAGCTCGGTCATCGGCTTCACCGTCGGCGTCCTGCCGGGCACCGGCGCCTCCGTCGCCAGCGCCGTCTCCTACACCACGGAGAAGCGCCTCTCGGACCGGGAGGGCACCTTCGGCAAGGGTGACGTGCGCGGCCTCGCCGCGCCGGAAGCAGCCAACAACGCGACGGCGGCGGGCGCCTTCGTGCCGATGCTGACGCTCGGCGTGCCGGGCAGCGGCACCACGGCGGTGATGCTCGGCGCGCTCATGCTCTACAACATCCAGCCCGGGCCACAGCTCTTCGCCGAGCGGCCGGAGCTGATCGGCGGTCTCATCGCCTCGCTCTATATCGGCAACATCCTGCTGCTCATCCTCAACCTGCCGCTGGTGCGCGTCTTCTCGCGGGTGTTGCAGTTGCCGAACTGGGTTCTGGTGCCGGGCATCCTCGTCTTGTCGATCGTCGGCGTCTATTCGACCCACGCCAGCGTGCTCGCCGTCGTGATGATGCTCGGCATCGGGATTGTCGGCTGGCTGCTGCGCAAGCTCGGCTTCGACATGGCGCCCATCATCCTCGGCTTCGTCCTTGGGCGTGTGATGGAGGTGAACCTGCGCAACGCCCTCGCCATCAGCGGCGGCGACCTGTCGATCCTGTTCCAGAGCACCATTTCCATCGTGCTGTGGATCATGGCCGCGGCCATGGCGGTGCTGCCCTTCGCCATCGGCCGCCTCGCCCGGCGCGCGGCCGCACCGTCGCCGCAGGTCTCCTAGAGGGCGGGCGCTATCGCCGGATCACGCCCGAGCCTGGCGGAAGGAGCCATCTTCGCCGGCCCGGGCGTGGCCTCAAAGGCAACCTTGCCCAGGCGCTCGAGCAGCCGATGCGTGCGCTCGATCCGGATCGCGCCGTCGCGATGACGGGAGCGCGGCCACGGCCGCGGGAAGCCGCTCGCCAGAGCGACCTGCCTTTGGACGATGCAGCGGTCGCCTGTTCCTTGCCGGCGACCTCCTGCGCCATCAGGGCGTGGCGCGCGTTCTGAGCCTGCATCC
This sequence comes from Chelatococcus daeguensis, assembly GCF_001887265.1. Taxonomy (NCBI): domain Bacteria; kingdom Pseudomonadati; phylum Pseudomonadota; class Alphaproteobacteria; order Hyphomicrobiales; family Chelatococcaceae; genus Chelatococcus; species Chelatococcus daeguensis. Next base: position 1,091,852 of record NZ_CP018095.1, read on the forward strand.
GGCAGGATTGGTGTCCATCACGCCACCGCAGGTTTCTCGCGGCGGCGCAGAAGGGCGGCGAGGGCCGCGAGGCACAGCGTGCCGACGATGAGGAGGAGCGCGGCCGCCGCCACCGTCGGGCTGATGTTCTCGCGGATGCTCGAGAACATCTGCCGCGCCAGGGTGCGCTGGTTGGGGCCCGCCACGAAGAGCGTGATCACCACCTCGTCGAGGGAGGTGGCGAAGGCGAAGACGGCGCCGGACACGACGCCCGGCACCGCAAGCGGCAGGGTGACGCGGCGGAAGACCGTGATGGGCGGCGCGCCCAGGCTCATGGCCGCCTTCTCGACCGCCGGATCAATGCCCTGCAGCGCCGCCGAGACGCTCACCACGACGAAGGGCACGCAGAGCACCGCATGGGCGATGATGACGCCCGGATAGGTGCTGGCGAGGCCGAGACGGACGAGGAAGATCTGCATGCCGACGCCGAGGACGACGGCGGGAACGACCATGGGCAGGAGGAAGAGCGTCCTCAGGAGCCCGGCCAAGGGTAGGGCGCTGCCGCGCAGGCCGAGCGCCGCGAGCGTGCCGAGCACGGTCGAGAGAAGGGTCGCGCCGCCGCCGACGATCAGGCTGTTGACGATGGACAGGCGCCACACATCGGCGGTCACGAGTTCCTCGAACCACCGCAGCGAATAGGAGGGGATGGGGTAGGTGAGGAACACGCTCGACGTGAAGGCGAGCGGCAGGATGGCGATGATCGGCAGGATCAGGAAGGCGACGACGAGACTGCCGAAGACGATCTGGAGCGCGCGCAGCATGGCTCAGGCCCCCGGCAGTTGCGGCGAGCGCGAGAGCCGCCCGTAGACGAGGTAGAGCAGCAGCGTGACCGCGAGCAGGATGAGGCCGAGGGCCCCCGCCATGCCCCAGTTGGCGGTGCCGAGCGCATAGAAGGCGATGACCGAGGAGATCATCTGGTCGTTGGCGCCGCCGACGAGCGCGGGCGTGATGTAGTAGCCGATGGCCACCATGAAGACGAGCAGGCAGCCCGACATCAGGCCCGGCATGGCGAGCGGCAGCAGTACGCGCCAGAAGGCGCGGATCGGCCCCGCCCCGAGCGAGGCGGCCGCCGGCATCAGGTTGCGCGGCACGGCGATCAGAACGCTGTAGATGGGCAGCACCATGAACGGCAGCAGGACGTGCGTCATGGCGATGATGACGCCGAGCCGGTTGAAGATGAGCGGCAGCGGCGCGTCGATGAGGCCGAGCGCGGCGAGCGCGCGGTTGATGAGGCCCTCCTGCTGCAGCAGGATGAACCAGGCTGCGGTGCGCACGAGAAGCGAGGTCCAGAGTGGCAGCAGCACGGCGAGCAGCAGGAGGGCGCGCATGACGCCGCTCGCGGCGGCGGCTAGCATTGCATAGGGTAGGCCGATCGCCGCACAGGCGAGCGTCACCGAGCCGGCAATCACGAAGGTCCGCAGCATGATGATGCGGTTTGCCGCCGCCCCCGGCTCCTCCGCGACGATGCTGCCGCCGGCGTCGCGCCTGAGGTCGAGCGCAGCGAGCAGATTGCGGTCGGTATAGGGGGGCACAGCCTCCTTGATAGCGCGCCAGAAGCGGGGCTCGCTCCAGCGCGGGTCGATGGTGGAAAGATCGAGCGTGGCCGGGTCCGACGCCTCGCGCGCTGCCGTCACGGTGCGGGTGAGAAGGGTACGAAAGCCGGAGACGGCGCTGTTCAGCCGGCGCACTGCCTCGCCGAGGGCCTGCTGGTCCTGCACCGTCCGCAGGTCTTCCGCGAGCGCGCCATGCACGGCCGGCGGCGGCAGGTCGCTTCCGTCCCAGTCGGCCATGGCGGCGGCGGTGCGCGGCAGCACCTTCGTCACCGCGTCGTCGACCACGGACGCGGTCACCATGGTCCACAGCGGCCAGACGAAGAAGAGGGCGAGGAAGAGGATGAGCGGCGCGACGAGCGCGAAGGCCCGCGACCTATCCCGGACAGAGGCGCGGCTCATGAAGCGAGCACCGTACAGTCCTGCGGGTCGAAGGAGGCGACGGCCTCGGTGCCCACCGCCCAGTCGCCAGCCAGGCGCTCGGCCCGCGCCACAAGCTCGAGCGGCCCGCTTTTCAGCACGAGGCGCATGTGATCGCCGTGGTAGATGCAGTCGGCGACGGTAACGGGTAGGGCATTGGCCGCGGCCGGCTCCTTGCCGAGCCGGATCCGTTCAGGGCGCAGCGACAGCGACACATCCCGGCCGGCGGAGACCTCTCCCGAAACGTTGAGCGCAGCCTCGCCCACGCGCACCACGGCCTGCTGCGCCCCGGCCTCCACGACCTTGCCCTCGACGAGATTGGTCTCGCCGATGAACTCGGCCACGAAGCGGGTGCGCGGGCGGTCGTAGACCGCCTGCGGCGTGTCGATCTGCTCGACCTTGCCGGCGTTGAAGACGGCGATGCGGTCCGACATCGTCAGCGCCTCCGACTGGTCGTGGGTGACGAAGACGATGGTGAGCCCGAGGCGCCGGTGCAGGTCGCGGATCTCGAGCTGCATGTGCTCGCGCAATTGCTTGTCGAGGGCGCCGAGCGGCTCGTCCATGAGGATGACGTCCGGCTCGAAGACGAGGGCGCGGGTCAGCGCCACCCGCTGTTGCTGCCCGCCGGAGAGTTGCGACGGCTTACGGTCCTTGAGGGCGCTGAGCCGTACCATGTCGAGCGCCCGGTCGACGCGGCGGGTGATCTCGGCACGCGGCACGCGCTGCATCTCGAGCGGGAAGGCGACGTTCTCCGCCACGGTCATATGCGGGAAGAGGGCGTAGTTCTGGAACACCACGCCCATCTGCCGGCGGTGGGGCGGCAGATGGGTGATGGGCCTGTCGGCGAGGAGGATCGAACCGCTCGTCGGGCGCTCGAAACCCGCGAGCATCATCAGGATGGTGGTCTTGCCGGAGCCGGAGGGGCCGAGAAGGCTGAGGAACTCGCCCTTGGAGATCTCGAGACCGAGGTGATCGACGACCGTGACGGCTCCGAATTTCTTGGTGACATCTTGAAACGCGATGAAGGCGCCCATTGCTCCGCCCATGCCGTAGGCCCGGCGGCACGCGAAGCATGCGACCGAGGCCGGACGAAAAGGAAATCCGGGCCGGACGGCGGCGCCCGCCCCGGATCGGTCAGCCGACTGCCGCCCTCACTGGGCCAGCCAGGCGTTGAAGCGCTTGTTGAGCTCCTCGATGTTGTCCACCCAGAAGTCGGCATCGAGCGGGATCGCCCCGGCGAGGTTGTCCGGCGCGGTCGGCAGGTCCGCCTGGAGATTGGCCGGTACGGCGCCGGCCGCTTCCTTGTTGGGCAGGCCGTAGGCGATATATTCGGGCAGCTTCACTTGGTTCTCGGGCGCGCTCGCGAAGGCGATGAAGTCCATTGCGGCGTCCTTGTTGGGGCTGTTCTTCAGGATCACCCAGCTGTCAATGGCGTAGATGCTGCCCGGCCAGACGACCTTGAAGTTCTTGCCCTCGGCCTTGTTGATGCCGGAGATGCGGCCGTTGTAGGCGCTCGTCATCACCACCTCGCCGGAGGCGAGGAGCTGCAGCGGCTGGGCGCCCGATTCCCACCACACGATATGGGGCTTCAAGGCGTCGAGCTTCTTGAAGGCGCGGTCCACCCCGGCGGGCGTCGCGAGCTCCCTGTAGACATCGGCCGGGGCGACGCCGTCCGCCATGAGCGCGAATTCGAGCGCGTATTTCGGCCCGCGCCTGAGGCCGCGCTTGCCGGGAAACTTCTGAACGTCCCAGAAGTCGGCCCAGGAGGCCGGCGCCTCCTTCAGCTTGTCCGCGTCATAGCTGAGCGCCGTGCTCCAAACGATGGCGCCGACACCGCAGTCGCTCACGGCGGCCGGCAGGAACTTGTCCTTTCCGCCGAGTTTGTCCCAGTCAAGCTGTTCGTAGAAACCGTCGGCACAGCCGAGAGCGAGTTCCTCAGATTCCACCTGCACGACGTCCCAGTTCGGCACGCCGGCCTTGACCTTGGCGGCGATGACGCCGATGCCGCCGTCCCAGCTCTCGTCGAGCAGCGGCTTTCCGCTCTGCTTCGCGAAGGGCTCGAAATAGATCTTGCGCTGGGCGTCCTGGTAGTTGCCGCCCCAGGACACAACCGTGAGGTCGCGCGCCTCGGCCCCGATAATCCCCCATGCGCCGACGACGGCCGACAGGCAGCCGACGAGCGCGAATATCCTCACCGATCGCATGACTTTCCCCTCTGTTGTTATCCCCGAAGGCAAGCATATTTCGGGGGACTTGAAAGCTCTCGACCGTCCGGCGGTGACGATAATCACCACGTTGGTGCAACCGGTCAACAGCAAGGCAATTCTAGGCCGTAAACCCATAAACGGCTCTGGGTTCCCTGACGGTAGCAATTGTGATTCAAGCTCCTTTTCGGGAGCTTTGCGATGGGCCGCTACGATCTGACGGATTTCGAATGGGAGGCGATCCGGCCTCACCTTCCCAACAAGTCGCGGGGCGTGCCTCGCGTGGATGACCGGCGGGTGCTCAATGGCATCTTCTGGTGCCTGCGCTCGGGCGCGCCGTGGGCGGACATGCCGGCGCGCTACGGGCCGCCGACCACGATCTACAACCGCTTCAACCGATGGCGGAAGGCGGGCGTCTGGGATCGGCTCATGGACGCGATCACAAGGGCTTACGATGGTGACGTGCAGATGATCGACACCTCTGTCGTCCGCGTCCACCAGCACGGGGCGACGGCAAAAAGGGGGGTGTCGATCGATGTCTGGGTCGCTCCCGAGGCGGGCTCACGACCAAGCTCCACGCGCTCGTCGACAGCCGAGGCAGGCCGATCCTCCTCAAGCTCACGGCAGGCCAAGCCAGCGACCTCGCGAGTGCCAAAGACCTGATCGGGCATCTCGCGCCGGGCTCAATGCTGCTGGCCGACAAGGGATACGACGCCAACGACCTGCGCGCTGCCGTCGCCGAGCGGAACGCATGGGCGAACATCCCGCCCAAGCGCAACCGCAAGGACCCGATCTGCTTCTCCAGGCACCTCTACAAGGCGCGCAACCTCGTCGAGCGCTTCTTCAACAAGATCAAACACTTCCGCCGTATCGCCACCCGCTTCGACAAGACGGCGGAAAACTTCCTCGCCGCCGTGAAGCTCGCGTCCATCCGCATCTGGCTACGCGGTTATGAGTCTACGGCCTAATAGGTCGGCGGCGTGACGGCGCTCACGATCTCGCTCTCGCCGTCCGAGACGTTGCGGAAGCGGTGCGGCAGGCGGCTGTCGAAATAATAGCCGTCGCCCCGGTGCAGCACGCGGCTCTCGCCGCCTACCGTGAGCTCCACGGCGCCGCGCGTCACCATGCCGGCCTCCTGGGCGGAGTGGACGAAGGCCTCGCCCGAATCCGCCCCGCGGGCATAGGTCTCGTGCAGCATCAGGATCTGCCGGTTGGGGTGGTTGATGCCCACCATGCGATAGGAAACGGTCGCGGCCTTGCCGATCTCGATCCATTCGTGCGCGGCGTAGAAGGGAGAGTGCGGAACGCTGGAGTAAAGGTCCGCGAAGAAGCCCGGCAGCGTCGTGCCGAGCGCATCGAGGATGGCGCTCAGCGTGTCGACCGACGGGCTCATGCGGTCGCGCTCGATGAGCGAGATGGCCGAATGGGAGATGCCCGAGCGCAGCGCGAGCTCGCGCACGCTCAGGTCGCGTCGGCGGCGCAGCTCCTTCAGGTGCGATCCGATCTGCGGCATGGCGGCTCCGGTTGCAACGGGCCCGGCGAGCCTAAGAGTGTTCAGAATCCTGAACAAGGCCCCTCGGGGCCGTTGAGTAAGGGTCAGCCTTCCCGGATGGTCGCGCAAGCCAGTTGCGAGAGGTGAGCGATGCCCGACCTGCCGTCAGAACTCCGTGCGAACTTGGTTCACGTGAAGGCGCCCAAGCAGGCCGAGGGGCCGGACGGGCGCGCCGTGGAGGCGACCGTCCGGCAGGTCCTCCATGCGGTGCGCATGCAAGGCGACGCGGCGCTGCGCATCTATTCCGCGCGTTTCGACGGCATGGTGCCAGAGCGTTTCGAGGTGAGCGGCGCCGAGCGCGCCGAGGCGCTTGCCAACCTCGACCCGCAGACCCGCAATGACACGGAATTCGCCATCGAGCGCGTGCGTGCTTTCGCCGAGGCCCAACTCGCTACCTTGCTGCCGCTCGAGGTGGAGGCGCTGCCGGGCCTTCACCTCGGCCATCGCGTCATCCCCATCCGGCGGATCGGGGCTTATGTGCCGGGCGGGCGCTATCCTCTCCTGTCGGCACCCATCATGACGATCGTGCCGGCCAAGGTCGCGGGTTGTGCCGAAGTCATCGCCTGCCTGCCGCCCACGGCCCATCCCGCCATGATCGCCGGCTGTCATCTCTCCGGGGCGGATCGCATCTTCCGCGTGGGCGGGGCCCAGGCGATCGCCGCCATGGCCTTCGGCACCGAGACGATCCCCGCGGTCCACAAGATCGTCGGCCCCGGCAATGCCTATGTGAACGAAGCCAAACGCCAGGTTTTCGGCGCCGTCGGCATCGACCAGCTCGCCGGTCCGAGCGAGATCTACGTGCTCGCCGACGAGACGGGCGATCCCGCCATGATCGCCACCGATCTCCTCGCCCAGGCTGAGCATGACGTACACACGCGCGTCGGCCTCATCACGACCTCGCGCGAGCTCGCCGACGCCGTGCTTGCCGAGGTCGAGCGTCAGCTTGCGGACCTGCCGACCGCCGCCGTCGCCGGCCCTGCCTGGCGCGACAACGGCGAGATCGCCGTGGCCGCCAGTGAAGAAGCGATGATCGCCTATTCCGACATCATCGCCGCGGAGCACCTTCAGGTGCATACGGCCGATCCGCACGCCACCGCGAAGAAGCTCTCCAACTACGGCTCGCTCTTCATCGGGCCGCTTGCGAGCGTCGTCTATTCGGACAAGTGCTGCGGCACCAACCACACGCTGCCGACGATGGGTGCCGGGCGCTACACAGGCGGGCTCTGGGTTGGCTCCTATGTCAAGGTCGCCACCCACCAATGGCTGGACGCGCGCGGCGTCATGGCCGTCGCGCCGCCCGCCTGCCGCCAGAGTCGCAGCGAAGGCCTCGAAGGTCATCGCCGGGCGGCGGCCCTGCGCCTCAACATGATCGAGGGGACGGCAGGCTAAGGCCTGTTCGCTATGGGCGCCCGATGAAGGGCGCGTAATGGCCGGGATTGTTGCGGATTTCCTGCGCGGCGAGCCGTCGCAACCCGGCCACGGCCCCATCCGAGACTGCCCCGTTCTGGTTCATGCTCGCCAGCGCGGCGCGGAAGAGACAATCGCCATCCCCTTGGATCCGGTGCAGTTTGCCCGCGATATAGGCATCGTAGTGGCCGGGCGAATAGACGAGTTCGACGGCGGGGCCCGACACTGGGCCATGCGGGACCACGGACAGGCTCTTTCCGCTCGCGGGATAGTCGCGCAGCACAAGTTCCCGACCCAATGCATTGGCAATCGCCGTCGGCGCATAGTCGCCGGCTGCCGCGTTCCAGTTGCCTGGCACCTCGAGGAAGTCGGCGATCTGCGTGACCGCTGGAAGGGCTCCTCCGTCCGCCGGGCGGACGCCGGCTACGGGCGTGGAATCGGCGGCGTACCGGCGCGCGTCCGCCAGGGGGCGAGGCAACGGCTTGGGGCCACGCAGCCGCGTCCAGTCGGCCGGAATGCTGCCGCGGACGAAGAAGACTTCGTCCTCCCACTGGTTGGTGACGGTCAGCCCCACTGCCTTCGCCAGGACCTGCTTGGAGAGTTTGCCGTCCCGGACCAGCCTGGGGCCATCGTTCTTCAGGATGTCCTCGATCGTCCGGAAATCCCGCGGGCTCGGCCTGGTGTCGACGACCCACACTTTCGCGTCGGGCCTGCCGCGCGCAAAATAATCGGCCGTTGCTTCGGTCATCGTAAGGGAGGGCACCTTGCCGTGCTCGGCGCCGCTATAGCTCCCGGCGTGCTCGATGATGGCGGCGAGGTATCGGTCCTGTGCATCTTCTCCGCTCCAGTCGAACGTGCTCGTGATGCCCGATCCGGTCTGTCCCCTGTAGAGCCTGTCGGGGATGGGCCTGTTCGCTCGCCGGTCGATGATGCGGGCGATCTCGTCGGCGCTCAGCACGCGGCCGCTGCCTTGGCGTATCCGCCCGGCTGTCTCATAGGTCTCCCGCAGGATGCGAGCGGGATCCGCTCGGCGCGCTCCCGGCGCCGTCGAGCCGGGCGCCGCGCCGCTCTCGCCGGTGCGCAACCTGACAAAATACCTTTGGCCGCGCTTCGTCACCTCGATCCGGCGCCGCAGGTGCTGCTCCATGTCGATGACGGGCGATGCCATTCCCTTCGCCTTTGCCAAGGCGTCTCGCGTGTCGGCGAGCCGCCCCGCCCGGCCGGCGTCCACGACCGGATCGGCTTTTCCGATCCTGCCCGCCGCCGTCTTCACCCCCTTGGCCCCCTTTCCAATCTGGGTCAGGGCGTCCGCCTGGGTGCCGATCGTCCTGGCCACCGTCGCGGGCAGGCGCAGCTTGCCCGCCATCTCGAGGACGGGTGGGGCGGCATCCAGGGCACCGAGGGCGACCGCGGTCTTGTGGTTCCCCTGCTGCCATTCGCGCACTGGGTCATAGCCGGGAATGGTGCCGCCGCGCGCGGCGTGGACCAACTGCTCGTATGTCGTTTCAGCGAAAGCCTCGTTCTTCAGCGGCAGCAGCAGATCCTCGAAGATGCGCAGGCTGCTGGCGGCGACGGCCTCGCGCAGGGTGATGCCGCTGTCGACCTCCTTGAGGACGTAGTCGGTCAGCGGATCCAGGGGGGGCACAGGCTTCTCGAAGAACTGGCACATATGGCCCGAGAGCCAGCTTTTCTGGCCTGCATGGTCTGCGGGCATGCGCAGGATCAGGGCAGGATCACCCGGCACAACGGCAAGGAACAACGGCTCGGCGTCGGCCGCGACCTTCAGGACATATCCTCGCGAGGCGTGTTCGACGGAAACGCCAGGCCTCAGCCCGCCGTGCTCCCAACCTATCCGTTTCACGTCAAAGGACAGCACGGACGCCTGCGTCCTTTCGACATCCATTCCCGCCGCCGACAGCGTGTCCATGATCCTGGCGGTAGCATTGGCGGCTTGCTCGACGATATGCTCCGAGAATTCTTCCTCGAAGCGGCTGTCGAGGTCGGGGAGATTCTTCAGCTCCGGCGGAAAATCGCGGCTGAAGAAGGGCAGGGCCTGGATCTGCGCCTGCATGTAAAGGTCGACGAGGCGGTGCTTGCCTCTGATGGCGGCCCCGCCGATTCCGACGATGACGGGATCAGAAAAGGTGTATTCCTTTTCCGGGTCGAAGCCCGCTCGCTGCAGGATCGCGAGCGCGACACCCAGCCGCGTCGGCATGCTCTGCCGTGCGTCGGCGAGCAGGTTCGCGCGGCCGCAGCGCGCTGCGTCGGAGCCATGCCGGTCGCTGCGGCGCGACCGCGCGAGAGGCGTTGCGATGGCTGGTTGCTCCGGTGGTAGCTCCTCCTCGCAGGGCGGTGTGCATCGCAAGTCGGGAAACATCGCCGCCATCTGCTGCTGCGCTTCTGCGATCATCCTCTCCGTCCTTGCCACCGTTGCCGCACAGGGGGGATAGAATGCAGGCGATCCGTTGCGGTACCGGGAGCGCGAGAGATCGCAGGGTCGGAATGCCGCTGCGCCGGCTGATGCGTTGGCGAGGGCGTATGGAGTGTTTCTGTTAAGTGTATGTGGTTCTATCGACATCAGTATATATCCGTTTATCAAATATCGTTTATGTCATTATCCGGGGTTCGGCCGATCATTATCACTTCGTATTTGTCGTTGTCCGCAAGATATGCTTGCGTACAATCCAGAATTATATCGGAAATTGGGTATTTCCGTTCCGTGCGTGTCATGTGAGGAATGCTGGACCGGCGCGCCGGGCGCCGTCCGTCGCTTCCAGGGGCCCGTTCGGTGGCGTTCCGGTGCCCACAGCTTCATGGCCGGGGCGGCGGGGTGTATATTTCTTGTTGCGGCAGAGGGGCTGAGTGCGGGAGGACGCTCCATGACACGCATGATCGGTGACGTCGCGCCGGATTTCGAGGCCGAGACCACTGAAGGCCGTATCCGCTTTCACGACTGGATCGGTGATTCCTGGTGCGTGCTGTTTTCCCATCCGAAGGACTTCACGCCCGTCTGCACGACCGAACTCGGCTACATGGCCCGGATCAAGCCCGAGTTCGACCGGCGCAATGTCAAGATCATCGGGCTGAGCGTCGATCCGGTCGAGAGCCATGCCCGCTGGGCGAACGACATTCGTGACACGCAAGGGCATGCCCCGAACTTCCCGATGATCGGCGATCCTGATCTGTCGATCTCCAAGCTCTATGGCATGTTGCCGGCGAGCGCCGGGAGCACCTCCGAGGGCCGCACGCCCGCGGACAACCAGACGGTGCGCAACGTCTTCGTCATCGGGCCGGACAAGAGGATCAAGCTCATCCTCGTCTATCCGATGACCACCGGCCGCAATTTCGACGAGGTGCTGCGGGTCATCGACTCGCTCCAGCTCACCGCCAAGCACCGGGTGGCCACGCCCGTGAACTGGAAGGCGGGCGACGATGTCATCATTGCCGGCTCGGTGCCCGACGAGGAGGCGCGGACGATCTATCCCGACGGCTGGACCGCCCCGCGGCCCTACATCCGCATCGTGCCCCAGCCGCGCATGTGACGGGCCCGCCGCGGCGCCCGGCATCGCCGCCCGGGTGCCTGTCGCCCGCCGCCGGCCGCGAAGTCCATGGCGCGAAGTGTCCCTCTTTCGTCCGGATCGATCATTTCGTTCCGCCGGAAGGGCGTTACTGTCTCCTCACGATCAGCTCAGGAGACAGCGAAATGGCTCGTGATACGGCGCTTCTCCTCGTGGACGCCCAGGAATCCTTTCGGCACCGGTCCTATTTCCGCGATGAGGGCCTGCCGGCCTACATCGCGCGCCAGCAGGCGCTGATCGATGGCGCGAAAGCGGCTGGCATGTCCATCGTCCAGATCTTCCACGTGGAAGGGACGGGGGCCTTCTCGGAAGACTCGGGCTTCATCAGGGCCCTCGCGCCGCTCCACGTCGCGCCGGATATCGTCTTCCGCAAGCGGCGCCACAGCGCGCTCGTCGGCACCGGCCTCGACGTATGGCTGACCGAGAACGGCATCCGCCGGGTGATCGTCTCCGGCATCCGCACCGAGCAGTGCTGCGAGACGACGGCGCGCCATGCCTCCGACCTCGGCTATGCGGTCGATTATGTCGGCGAGGCCACGCTGACCTTCCCGATGACCGATGCGGCGGGCCGTGAGTGGAGCGCGGCGGAGATCCGCGCCCGCACGGAGCTGGTGCTGGCGGGGCGTTTCGCCCGCATCGCCACCGTCGAGGAGGCGCTCGCCGGCCGGACGGACAAGGCGGCGGCATGAGCCTCACCGGGCAGCCGCGCATCGTCCCCGTCATCGTGGTGGTGCCGCCACGGACGCTGCTGCTCGACATCGCCGGGCCGATGGAGGTGCTGCGGCGGGCGAATATCGATCAGGCCGCCGTGCGCTTCGTGGTCAGCTATGTCGGCCCGGCGCCGTGCGTCACGAGTTCGGTGGGGCTCGATGTGGCGAATGTCGCGCCGCTGCCCGACGGCCTTCCCGACGATGCCCTCGTCGTCATCTCCGGATCGGCCGACGAGCCCCTCGGCGCCCCGGCCGGTTCGCGTGCCGATGACGCTCCGCTCGAGGCCGAGATCGTCTCCTGGCTGCAGCGCGTGATCCGCCCGGGCATCCGCCTCGTCTCGATCTGCTCCGGCGCGCTGCTCGCCGCCCGCGCAGGGCTGCTCGACGGCCATGAATGCACCACGCACCATGCGACGCTTGGCGAGCTGATGCGCCTTGCCCCAAGGGCGCGGGTCAGGGAGAACCGGCTCTATGTTGAGGATGGCGAGCGGCTGACCAGCGCCGGCGTCACAGCCGGCATCGACCTCATGCTGGCGCTGGTCGCCCGCGAGGCCGGCCATGCGGCGGCGCTCGCCGTGGCGCGCGATCTCGTCATCTACCTGCGCCGCGCTGGCGGCGATCCGCAGCTGTCGCCCTGGCTGGAGGGGCGCAACCATCTCCATCCGGCGATCCACCGCGCGCAGGATGCGGTGGGCGCCGATCCCGCCCGGGACTGGTCGGTCGAGGCGCTGGCGGAAGTCGCCGCCACCAGCCCGCGAAACCTGTCGCGGCTGTTCAACGACCATGCCGGCATGAGCGTGACCGACTATGTGAACCGGATGCGCATCGCCCTCGCGCGTGAACTGGTGATCGGCTCGCGGCTCGACATGGAGAGCATCGCCGAACGCGCAGGATTCTCCTCCACGCGCCAGTTCCGCAGGGTCTGGAACCGGCTGCACGACATCTCGCCGGCCCGCCTGCGCGCCTCGTTCCGTTAAACGCACTGGCGCAGCGATGGCAATCCTCGGCTGGGTATCCGCGCACGCGGCCCAGCCGTTGACGCTACTCGCGAGTAGCCTCATGATCCTTCGGTAACGTAGCTACCGGCGGCGCATAACGATCGCGGGGGCCACAGCGGGAGGAGATCCGATGGAGCAGGCCGAGAGGCCGGTCCCGCGGGCGACGGTGTGTACCACCGCTGTCATCGCGCTGAGCCGGCCGTGCTTCCCCGACGCGATCGGCGAACGCGCGCTGCGATGCGAGGGCTGCCCGTGACGGAGGCGGCGCGCGACGTGATCCTCGGTGTCGAGGGCGTGTCGCTTGCCTTCGGCGGCGTGCGGGCACTGACCGACGTCTCCTTTTCGGTGCGACGCGGGTCGATCACCGCGGTCATCGGGCCGAACGGCGCCGGCAAGACCTCGCTCTTCAACGCCGTCTCGGGCTTCTACCGCCCCTGCTCCGGCAACATCATCTTCGAGGGCAGGAGCCTTGCCGGCACGGCGCCGCCTGAGCGTGCGCGCCTCGGCCTCGCACGCACTTTCCAGAACATCGCGCTCTTTCGCGGCATGACGGTGCTCGACAACATCAAGCTCGGCCGCCACGCCCATATGCGCACCGGCCTTCTCGACGCGCTCGTCTACCGTGGCCGTGCGCGGCGCGAGGAGCTGGAATTGCGGGCGGAGATCGAGGAGCGCATCATCGATTTCCTCGAGATCCAGCACATCCGCAACGCGCCGGTGGCGACGCTGCCCTACGGTCTGCGCAAGCGGGTGGAGCTTGCCCGTGCCCTCGCCATGCGCCCGCGCCTGCTGATGCTCGACGAGCCCGTCGCCGGCATGAACCGCGAGGAGACGGAGGACATGGCCCGCTTCATCCTCGACGTGAAGGAGGAATGGGACGTCACCATCCTCATGGTCGAGCATGACATGGGGATGGTCATGGACATCTCCGACCATGTCGTGGTGCTCAACTTCGGCCAGGTGATCGCCGAGGGTGGCCCGGCCGCGGTCCAGGCGGATCCGGCGGTCGTCGCGGCCTATCTCGGCGCCGGCGATCTCGGCCGCCGCCTCAGCGGACCGGAGGCGGCATGACGGATTGGCTCTTCCTCACCGAGGTGTTCCTGGCCGGGCTCGGCTCCGGCGCGCTCTATGCCGTGACCGGCGTCGCCTTCGTGCTCATCTACAAGGCGACGCGCGTGGTCAATCTCGCCATCGGCGAGATCCTGATGCTCGGCGGCTATGCCTTCTTCGGCGCGGCCGCCGGCTGGCACCTGCCCGCCTGGGTCGCGCTGCCGGTCGCCATCCTCGCCGGGGCGCTGGTCGGCGCCGTCGTCGAGCGCGGCCTGATCCGGCCCATGATCGGCGAGAGTCCCATCTCCGTCTTCATGGTGACGATCGGCTTGGGCTCCATCCTCGCCGGCTTCGTGCAGATTGTCTGGGGCGCCGATCCCCTGCGCCTGCCGGAATTCCTGCCAAGCGCGCCGATCTTCATCGGCGAGGCCTATGTCGCGCCCAAGGTCGCCTACGGCTTCCTCGCCGCGATGGTCGTCGTCACGGCTTTCGTGCTGGGGCTGCGCTTCTCGCGTGGCGGCGTGGCGCTCAAGGCGACGGCGGCGGACCAGGCGGCGGCCTATTCCGTCGGCATCGACGTGCCCAGGGTCTTCTCGCTGAGCTGGATCGTCGCCTGCGGCGTCGCCGCCGGGGCGGGCGTCCTCGTCGGGGCCATCGGCGGCATCTCGCCGACCATGGGTGTCTTCGGCCTCTCGGTGCTCGTCGTCGTCATCGTCGGCGGGCTCGATTCCATGGCGGGCGCGCTCGTCGGCGGGCTCTTCATCGGCGTGGTGGAGGCCTTTGCAGGCACCTTCCTCGGGGGCGAGTACCGGTTCCTCGTCACCTTCAGCATCCTGATCCTCATCCTGATGATCCGACCCTACGGCCTCTTCGGCACGCACGAGATCGAGAGGCTCTGACGATGCGCATCGGCACGCTGAAAACGAGCTATGCGGCCGACGAGGCGCTGTTCGACACCCGCCTGCAGAAGCTCCTCATCCTTCTCGCCTGCGCCGCCGCCGTCCTCTTCCCCTTCGTCGCCAGCCCCTACTGGCTGTTCCTTGCCTGTCTGTGCGCCATCAATGTCGCAAGCGCGACGGGGCTCAACATCCTCACGGGCTATACGGGCCTCGTCAGCCTCGGCCAGGCGGCCTTCATGAGCGTCGGCGCCTACACGGTCGCGGTGCTCGAGATTCATGCCGGCACACCCTTCCTCCTCAATCTGCTCGTCGGCGGGCTTTTGACGGCGCTCGTCGGCATCGGCGTCGGCATCCCGAGCCTCAGGGTGAAGGGGCTCTACCTCGCCATCGCCACCATCGCCGCTTCGGTCGTCCTCCACTTCGTCTTCGCGCACTGGCCGCTCACGGGCGGCATGCAGGGGCTGTCGATGCCGCCGACCCGCCTCTTCGGCATGGCGCTCGACCAGCCGTTCCAGCTCTACTGGTTGATCCTGCCGGTGACGGGGCTCATGGTGCTCGGGGCGGCCAATCTCTTCCGCACCCGCGTCGGCCGGGCCTTCATCGCCATCCGCGACCGTGACATCTCGGCCGAGGTGCTTGGCATCCCGCTGCTGCGCTACAAGCTGATGAGCTTTGCCGTCTCGTCCTTCTACGCCGGGCTCGCGGGCGGGCTGTGGGCCTATTTCTTCCGTGTCGTGACGCCGGAGAGTTTCCCGCTCGTCAATTCGATCTTCTACCTCGCCGCCATCATCGTCGGCGGCATGGGCACCATTCTCGGCGGCATTCTCGGCGCAGTCTTCATGACCATGGTGCCGGAGCTGCTGAAGTTCGTTGCCGGTCTCGTCACGCCCTTCTATCCGGATGCGCTCGCGCTGCTCGCGCCGGTGCGCACCATCGTCTTCGGCTCGCTCATCGTCGGTTTCCTGATCTTCGAGCCGCACGGGCTTGCGGAGATCTGGCGCCGCATCCGCCGCTTTTTCCATCTCTGGCCCTTCAGAACCTGAGGGGCCGGCAATCTCGCGTGGCGCCGCCGGCAAGAGCGGTCAAGGACAGGGAGGCAGATGATGAGGAATTGGACGAGAAGACATGTGCTTTCGGCGGGTGCCATAGCGGGGGCCGGACTCGCCCTCGGCATCCGGCCGCTCGCCGCGCAGGTCGCGGACGAGATCGTGCTCGGGGGCTCGATCCCGCTGACCGGCGTCTTTGCCTTCGCGGGCATCGGCATCCACGCCGGCATCCAGGATTACCTGAAGATCGTCAACGACGCCGGCGGCGTCGAAGGCCGCAAGGTGAAGTACGTCGCCGAGGACACGGGCTACAAGGTCGATGCCTCGGTGGCGGCCTTCAACAAGATCACGAGCCAGGAGAAGGTGTCGCTCTATTACGGCGACTCGACCGGCTTCTCGAAAACGATCAACCCGGAGCTCGAGCGCCGCGGCTCCATCCTCATGGCCGGCGCCTCATTTGCGAGCGAGCTCAACGATCCCAAGAAATATCCCCTGCAGTTCATGGCCGGACCCGACTATTCGGAGATGTTCGGCATCCTCCTGCGCTACATCGCCAACGAGAAGGCCGGTGCCAGGCTCGCCTTCGTCTATTCCGACACGGAGTTCGGCCGCGATCCGATCGTGCCGAGCGAGGCGCTCGCCAAGACGCTCGGCCTCGAGGTCGTGGAGAAGATCGTGACGCCGCCGGGCAGCGTCGATGTCTCCACCGAGGTGCTGAAGCTGCGCCGGGCGCGGCCGGATTTCACCATCTTCCACGGCTACGTGCTGGCGCCCATACCCGAGTTCATCGCCCAGGCCAAGCAGATGGGCCTCGCGAGCCGGTTCATGGGCACCTTCTGGAGCATGGACAATTCCACCGTCGAGCGCATGGGCGAGGCGGCCGATGGTTTCATGGGCGTCATGCCCTATCGCTACTACTACGACACCGAGGGTGAGAGCCCGATGCTGGAGAAGATCCGGCAGATGCGGCCCGAATACCAGTCGACGGCCTATCTGCAGGGTTTCGTCACCGCGCTCCTGATGTGCGAGGCAGCGAAACGCACCCTCGCCGCTGGCAAGGAGCTGACCGGCGCCAATCTCAAGGCCGGGCTCAACAGCATCAAGGATTTCGACACCGGCGGCCTCTTCGGCGTGCCGATATCGATCCCCGGCAATTCCGTGCCGATCGGGCGCATCTATGCCTTCGACGGCAAGGCGAAGCAGATGAAGCCGGCCTCCGACTGGATCCGCCTCGAGGCGTGACGGCAGCACGGAGACAAGAAGCCATGGCCGCGCCGCACCTGCTCGAGGTCGACAACATCGAGGTCGTCTACAACCGCACGATCCAGGTGCTGCGCGGCCTGTCGCTCGTCGTGCCGAAGGGGCGCATCGTCGCCCTGCTCGGCTCGAACGGCGCGGGCAAGTCGACGCTCTTGAAGGCCGTCTCCAACCTGCTCGCCATCGAGGACGGGGCGGTGACGAGTGGCGCCATCCGCTTCGCCGGAGAGGACATCGCTGCGCTCGCGCCGCACACGCTGGTGCGGCGCGGGCTCTTCCACGTCATGGAGGGGCGCCGCATCTTCGAGGATCTCACCGTCGAGGAGAACCTGACTGCCGCGACCTTCGCCCTCACCGGGCGCGGCGCGTCGAAACCGTCCTTCGAGCGCGTCTACAGCTATTTCCCGCGCCTCCACGAGCGGCGGAAGGGGCTCGCCGGCTACCTCTCCGGCGGCGAGCAGCAGATGCTCGCCATCGGCCGGGCCCTCGTCGCCGAGCCGTCGCTGATCCTGCTCGACGAGCCCTCGCTCGGCCTCGCCCCCAAGATGATGGAGGAGATCTTCACGATCATCGCACGCATCAATGCGGACGAGGGGGTCTCCATGCTGCTCGTCGAGCAGAACGCGACGGTTGCCCTCGCCGTGGCACACCAGGGCTACATCATGGAGACGGGCAAGCTCGTGATCGAGGGATCGGTCGACAAGCTCATCCACGATCAGGATGTGCGCGAGTTCTACCTCGGCTTCGGTGGCGGAGGCGACGCCCGGAGCTACCGCGACGTCAAGCACTACAAGCGCCGCAAGCGCTGGCTGTCGTGAGAAAGGTTGCCGAGATGCCGCCCGCTCCCGAACTGCCGTCGCTGACCTTGCCGCAGATGCTGCGCGAGAACGCGCGAGCGATGCCGGACCGCCTGGCCCTCAGGCAGAAGGACTTCGGCATCTGGCAGCCTATCACCTGGGGCGGTTACTACAGCCGCGCCGCCCATGTCGGGCTCGGCCTCAGGGCGCTCGGCCTCGGCGAGGGCGGTCATGTCGGCATCCTCTCCGAAAACCGCGCCGAATGGGTGCTGGCGCAACTCGGAGCCGGGCTCGTCGGCGCGGTCACCATCGGCGTCTATCCAACGAGCCCGGCGAACGAGGTCGCCTACGTCCTCGGCCATGCCGGCGTCGAAATCGTCGTCTGCGAGGACCAGGAGCAGACCGACAAGGTGCTGGAGCGCCTGGACGAACTGCCCCAATTGCGGCGCATCGTCGTCATCGAGCCCAAGGGCCTGCGCCACTATCCTCAGGACCGGATCACGACCTTCGCCGAGCTCGAGCGGCTGGGGGCGGAACAGGGGCGTTTGGAGCCCGGCAAGATCGATGCCTGCCTTGCCCGCCAGCAGCTCGGGGACACGGCCCTCATCGTCTACACCTCGGGCTCCACCGGCAAGCCCAAGGGGGCAATGCTCAGCTACCGCAACATGCGCGCCGAGGCGGCCGGCACCATCGAGCGCCTTGGCTTCGACGCAGCGACGACCAACCTGTCCTACCTGCCGCTGTGCCATGTCGCCGAGCAGATGCTGAGCACCATGGCGCCGATCTATGCCGGCTCCTGCGTCTCTTTCGGCGAGTCGATCAGGACGGTGCAGGAGGATTTGCGCGAAGTCGCGCCGAGCCTCTTCCTCGGCGTCCCGCGCATTTGGGAGAAGTTGCACTCCGCCATCCACATCAAGCTGGCCGAGGCCGGCGGCTGGCGCAAACGCCTGTTCGAGGCCGGCATGCGCGCCTGCGAGCCCTTCGCGGAGAAGCCGAAGGGCAAGAGGAACTGGCGCGAGCGGGCCGTCTTCGCGCTCTATTACGCGCTCATTTTCCGCGCGCTGCAGAACTTCATCGGGCTGCGCGAGGTGAAGGTGGCGCTGACCGGCGCCGCGCCCATCCCGCAGCGCATCGTCCGCTTTTTCCGCACGCTGGGCGTGCCGCTGGTCGAGGTCTACGGCCTCACCGAGACCTCCGGCATGGTCACCGGGCAGCGGCTCGACCACCTTGTGCCGGGCGCCGTGGGCGAGCCCGTCGCCGGTGCCGAAGTTCGGCTCGGCGAGGCCGGGGAGTTGCTGGTCCGGGGCGATCTCGTCTTCGAGGGCTATTACCGCAACGAGGAGGCGACGCGCGCGGTGCTGCGCGACGGCTGGCTGCATACGGGGGACGTGGCCGCCTTCGTCGACGGACAGGTGCGCATCGTCGACCGCCTCAAGGACATCATGATCACGGCGGGCGGCAAGAACCTGAGCCCGTCGGAGATCGAGAACACGGTCAAGACGAGCGCCTACATCAAGGAATGCATCGTGGTGGCCGACGGGCGCCGCTACGTCACCGCGCTCATCCAGATCGACGGCGAGACGGTGGCGCAATGGGCCGAGAGCCAGCGCATCGGCTTCAGCAATTTCCGCAGCCTCGCCGAGCACCCGCGCGTGCGCGAACTCGTCACCCTGGAAGTCGAGCGCGCCAATGCCGAGCTCGCTCCTGTGGCGCAGATCAAGCGCTTCCACCTCCTCACCAAGGAGCTCGACCACGACGACGACGAGGTGACGGCGACGATGAAGGTCCGCCGTGCCAATATCGCGAGGAAATACGCCGCCGAGATCGAGGCGCTCTATGCGCCCGCGGCGCGCGTGGCATGAGAGGGCGGCCATGACCAGCACAGGGCTGTCCCCCTGGAAGACGCGGAAGGAGCGTGAGCGCGACCGCGAGATGAAGCGCGAGGCGGTGCTGCGCGCGGCCGCGCGCGCCTTCAACGAGCAGGGCTTCCACAAGACCTCGCTCGACGATGTCGCCGAGCGGCTGAACGTCTCGAAGCCGACGATCTATTATTACGTCAGGAGCAAGGACGAGATCCTCTTCGAATGCGTGCGCATTGGCCTCGAGCGTCTCGACGCGGCGTCCCGCACGGTGCTGCCGGGCGGCACCGGCCTCGCGCGGCTGATCGCGCTGTGGACCGAATATGCGCGCATCGTCACGGAGGATTTCGGGCGCTGCCTGATCCTCGTCGGCGAGGACCCGCTGCCGGTGGAGACGCGGCGGCAGCTGCGCGCTCTCAAGAGCAAGATCGACCATCGCTTCCGCAGCGTCGTGGAGGATGGCATCGCGGATGGCTCCATCCGCGCCTGCGACCCCAAGCTCATCGCCTTCGCCGGCGCCGGCGCGCTCAGCTGGATCGCCCGCTGGTACAACCACACCGGACCCCTTGACGTCGATACGGTCGCCCGGCAGCTCATCGACGTCCTCGTCCACGGCATCGCCAATCCGCCTGCAGCGGCCGGAGCGCTTGCCGCGCCCTGAGGCAAAGCGCCGGCACGCCTCACACCAGCTTCGGCGTGGATCCTGTTCCACGACGAATCGGTGCGCCGGGACGCAAGTTCCCCGGTCCCGGGCAGTCTCGACCTTTGGGGCCTGCGCGATCGTCAGCTCCGCGGCACGCTACGCTCCAGGAACCGCCGGATGAAGGTGGCGATCTCCTCGGCGTGGGTTTCGAGCGCGAAATGCCCGGTGTCGAGCAGATGCACCTCGGCATTCGGATTGTCGCGCTTGTAGGCCTCGGCCCCCGGCGGCAGGAAGAAGGGATCCCAGCGTCCCCACACCGCCAGGAACGGCGGCTTGCGCGCGGCGAAATAGGCCTGAAACTGGGGGTACATGGCGACATTGTTGGCGTAGTCGCCGAACAGGTCGAGCTGGATCTCGTCGTTCCCCGGGCGGCTGATCTGTGCGTAATCGAGCCAGTAGGCCTCCGGCGCGACTTGGCTGGCATCGGGCACCCCGTGCACATACTGCCACTTGACGCCGTCGAGCGTCAGCATGGGGCGGAGCGCATCCCGGTTGTCCTGGCTCGGGTCCTGCCAGTAGCGGCGCACCGGCGCCCAGTCCTCGCCGAGGCCCTCCTCATAGGCGTTGCCATTCTGCGAGATGATGGCGGTGATGCGCTCGGGGCGGGCGAGCGCCAGGCGAAACCCCACCGGAGCACCGTAGTCGAAGACGTAGATCGCATAGCGGGTGAGGCCGATGGCATCGGTGAAGCCCTCGACGACCTGCGCCAGGTTGTCGAAGGTATAGGCGAACTCGCCGCGCGGCGGCGCCGACGTGTAGCCGAAGCCGGGCAGGTCCGGCGCGACGATGTGATAGCGGTCGGCGAGCAGCGGGATCAGCTGGCGGAACATGTGCGACGAGGTCGGGAAGCCGTGCAGCAGCAGGAGCGTCGGGTTCCGCCGGTCGCCCGCCTCTCGGTAGAAGACCGTCACCGGCCCCACATGGGCCGTGCGCAGGGCGATGGGAGGGGCGCTGGTCATCGTTTTTCTCCGGTATCTGCCGGGCCAAATGCCCGTTGCCGCCACCTTCCATCATTGCGGCTTTCGTCGGAATGCACGACAATAGGCGGTCACTCTTCCGCGCCTCGGAATGGCCATGGATCGCATCGACGCGATGAGGGTGTTCGTCGCCGCCCTCGACGAAGGCAGCCTTGCCGGCGCCGGGCGGCGGCTCGGCCGTTCACCGGCCGCCGTGAGCCGTGCGATCAGCTTTCTCGAAGGCCATGTCGGCGTTCCTCTCCTCCACCGCACCACCCGCTCCATCCGGCTGAGCGAGGCGGGCGAGCGCTATGCCGCCGCCTGCCGGCGCGTGCTCACGGACCTCGAGGAGGCCGACATGCTGGCCGCGGGCGAGCGCTCGGCGCCGCGCGGCACCCTGGCCGTCACGGCGCCCGTGGTGAGCGGCGAGGAGGTGCTGCGCCCCGTCCTCGACGGCTTTCTCGACGCCTTCCCGGAGGTCTCGGCGCGGCTCGATCTGCTCGACCGTCCGGTCAACCTCATCGACGAGGGGATCGACGTCGCGCTGCGCATCGCGCATCTGCCCGATTCCTCCATGGTGGCCGTGCACATTGGCGAGGTGCGCCGCGTGGTCGCCGCCGCCCCGCGCTATCTTGCGGCCCACCCGCCGATCAGGACCCCGGCCGACCTCGCCGGGCACCGGATCGTGACGGTGCCGCTCGGCGGGATCGATTCCTGGAGCTTTCCGCCGGCCGGCCGGTCCGGCCTGCCCCGTGCCGTTTCCTTCGCGCCGCGCCTGGTGGTGAACAGCGTCCGTGCCGCGGTCGCCTCGGCTGCCGAGGGGCGGGGCATCGTGCGGCTTTTCTCCTATCACGTGGCCGAGAAGGTGCGGGCCGGGGAGCTCGCGATCATTCTCGAGGCCGACGAGCCGCCACCGCTTCCCGTCCACCTCATCACCCCCGAGCGCCGCCTTTCGGTGCCGAAGGTGCGCGCCTTCGTCGATTTCGCGATCCCGCGCCTGCGGGCCGCCTTTGCGCGCTTGAAGGCGGACGTCGCGCCCTGAGAGGGCCTTCGACAATCGGGCGCGGGGCGGAACCGTTGGCCTAGGACGACGGTTTTCGTTATCATGATCGGAAATCGTCACGGAGGGCTCCGATGACCCCAGCCCAGTGCCGCGCGGCACGTGCCATGGTGGATCTGTCCCAGGAGGATCTGGCGAAGGCCGCTGCCGTCGGCCTGTCCACGGTGCGCAACTTCGAGACCGGCCGCACCCTGCCCATCGTCAACAATCTCGCCGCCATTCGGCGGGTGCTGGAGGAGGCGGGCATCGTCTTCCTCGACGACGGCGCGGCAACCGTCGGCGGGCCCGGCGTTCGCCTCAGGGCACGCCGCAACGAGTTCATTCCGCCGGACGAACTGACCTCGGAGACGGACAGCTGAGCGCCGGCGTCGAGAGATGTGAGCGGCGCATCGCTCCCTGCGGCGCGGAAGCGCGATGACCGGGCGAGGCGCTGTGCTAAGATGATCCCATGTTGAAGCTGCTGCGCGGCGCCCGCTCCCTTGTGCTCCTCGCCTCCATGGCCGTCCTTCTCGGCGGCCTCGCGGGGGGAGGTCGCATGGCTGAGGTAAGGGCCGGCGACGCGGGGCCCGGGCAAACGGCGCCCGAAGCGACGACCTCGGCGCATGCGGGTCACCGGGCGCATGCCGGCCATTCCGCCGGCGCCGTCCGGCCGGCTGAGCACGACGTCGGGCGCGAGCACGCGATGGCGATCGAGGCAGCGGCGAAAGAGGCCTCGGTGGACGAGGGCTGCTGCCCCGGCCATCCGCCGGCCGCGGCCGGGCGCAACTGCCTCGCCGTTTGCCTCATGTCGGCCTGTTCGACCTCCGTGCTACCGTCGGTCGGCACGCCCGCGTTCTCCGCTTGCCCGGGCGGCCCGTGGCCCTGGATGGCTGCGGCCCTCCCGGAGGGCATATCGCCGGAGACGGCAACACCTCCTCCTCGCGCCTGAAGGCGGCCGCGGACCATGTCCTGCGGCACTAGGCACATCGATCCGATCGAGGAGAAGAATGATGAAGATTTCCATGATTGCGCTCGCGCTCGCCGTGGGCATGGCCGCACCTGCCTTTGCCCAGCAGCCCCCGGATGCCGGGCACGGCGCCCACCACGGCGCACCTGCCGAGAGCGGACAGGCCACGGCGCCCCAAGTCCAGATGCCCCAAGCCCAGGCGCCCCAGGCCCAGACGCCCGCGGCGATGCCGGGCATGGGCATGATGGGCGCCGGCCAAGGCGGCTGCCCCATGATGCAAGGCATGATGCAGGGCATGATGGGCCGCGGCGGCATGGGCCAGGGCATGGGCTCCGGCATGGCGGGAACGCCCAGGGGGGACCAGAGCGTCGCCTCCCTCGCGTTCAATGCCGTCAACGAGCGGATGCACCGCGACATGGACGTGACCTTCACCGGCGATGCGGATGCCGATTTCGTGCGCGCCATGATCCCGCACCATCAGGGGGCCGTGGACATGGCCAAGGTGGTCCTCGCCTTCGGCAAGGACCCCAAGATCCGCGAGCTGGCCGAGAGCGTCGTCCAGGCGCAGGAGAGCGAGATCGCCATGATGAAGGCCTGGCTCGAGGCCAACGAGAAGAAGTGACGGCAAGGGCGGGGGGGCCGTGCCGCCGCCCCGCCTTCCCGTCGGAAGGGATATCCGACATGACATCGAGAACGATTGACAGGCGCGGCCTTCTTGCGGGCCTCGCAGCTCTTGCTGTCGTCGCCCGTCTCCCGGCCGCCGCGGCGGAGGCGTTGCCGCCCGTCACGGTCAGCCGCGATCCGGCATGCGGCTGCTGCGAGGCCTGGGTGGAGCACATGCGCGCAGCCGGCTTTCGTGTGACGGTCGTCGAGACGACCGCGATCAACCGCGTCAAGGCGCGCCTCGGCGTGCCGCAGGACCTCGCCTCCTGCCATACGGCGGAGGTCGCCGGCTATGTGCTCGAAGGCCATGTGCCGGCGGATGCCGTCGTCCGCCTCCTTGCCGAGCGGCCGGTCGGCACCGGCCTTGCGGTGCCGGGCATGCCGGTCGGCTCGCCGGGCATGGAGGTGGAGGGCGTCGCGCCCGATACCTACGAGGTCCTGCTGTTCGGCCCGGCCGGCCAGCGCGCCTTCGCCCGCTACGAGGGCGGCCGCCTGCTCAAGGGCTGAGGCGCGGCGTCAGAACGAGGCCTTGAGGCCCACCGTCAGGGTGAGGGCGGAGAGATCCCCGCTCTGGGAGGCTGCGACCGTGCCGCAGCAGGCCCCCTTGATGGTCGCCTTGTCCTTCCTGGCCTCGTAGTACTGGTACTGGGCCTTGCCGGTCAGGACCAAGGCATCGGTGAGGCGGACTTCGCCGCCGATGGTCGTGCCGACCATCCAGGTCTGATAGTCCGCCTCCGAAATATAGTTGCTGTAGTAGATGAAGTTCGGGTCGGCCGTAATGCTGTTCATCCGTGCCCTGTCGCTGGCGAAGACGATGGGGCTGCCGATGACCTCCGCCATGAGCCGGTAGCCACCGCCGTCGTAACCGACGCCGATGCCAATGTACGGCGTATGCCACCACTGGTCGTAGGACGACGAGAGAGGCAGGTCGGACAAGTCGCCGAGCACGTCGTTGAACAGCGCCCGGCTGCCGCGGTCCTTCAGTCCAACCCGCAGGTAGCGGTAGCCGGCCAGCCCCGAGAGGGTGAAGCTCGTATCCTGATAGATGTTGACGCCAATGGATGCATCGATCTGATACATCGTCGGCAGCTTGGCCTTGTCGTTGCGCCAGTTCACCCGCGTCCGGCAGCCGAGGTCGCAGATGATGGCATCGGTGAAGGAATCGGAGGAATTGCCGGACCATGCCACGGTCCAGCCGGAGAGGCGCAGGTCGAGCCAGTCCCAGCGATAGCCGAGGGTCGCGCCGACGATGCCGGCATTATCGATCTTCCACCTGGTATGGGCGAATTGCTCCCCGCAGCAGTTGTAGGCAGCCTGCTCGACGGTGCCTGTCAGGTAACCGGTGAATACCTCAAGGGAAAAATTTGAGCTGAGCGGCGCCTGTGGGCGTGGCTTTTCCGTAATCCACGGAAAATCGGCTGCGAGCGCTGTGCTAGGAAGAAGTACAACTGCTGCAACACTCGAGAGAAATAGTTTTCTTTCACGTGATGTGAGCACTGAAGCCTCCCGCTGCACCAAGTTCTGTGCAGGCTAGGAGGATTGGCTGAGTCGGTACAATCAGAAGTTGTCTGTTGATATGTTGTGCATATTAAGGCTGCGGATGGGCAGCTAAAGCTCCGTCAGCAGGATATTCGTTTCCGTATGGGTGACGCCCCGGATCGAGCGGATTTCCGTCAGCACGCGGTCGAGCGTCGCGAGGTCGCCGGCGTTGATCTCCACCACCACGTCCCAGCGTCCGTTGGTGGAATAGATGCGCGCCACCTCCGGGATGCGGCGGATGGCGGCGATGACCGGCCGGTTGTCGGTGGCGCGCGCTTCCAGCATCGTCAGGGCCCGTACGGGCACCGTCTCGACGTCGCTGCGCAGCCGCGCGGTGAAGCCGACGAGTACCCCCCGACTCATCAGGCGGTCGATCCGGTTCTGCACCGTCGCGCGCGACACGCCGAGGATGCGCGCCAAGGTTGCCGCCGGCATGCGCCCGTCCTTGCGCAGGAGGTCGATCAGGCGGCGGTCGGTGTCGTCGAGGTCGGCCATCTGGCGAAATGCTCTCTTGCCCTAGCGATACGCTCGCTTGGTGGCATATCGTAACACATTGCTGCCTTTTCGTTAGAGGTCGTGGTCCCCATCCTCTCGCGACGCATCAGCTTCTGGCGAAGGGACGAGGCGGGTGAAGGACATTGCAGGGCCGCGTGACATCGGCCTTCTCGGTATTCCGCTCGAGGCCGGCGGTGCCGTCGCCGGCACGCTGATGGGGCCGGCCGCCCTGCGCACGACCGGGCTTGCGGCGCGGTTGACGGGGCTCGGCCATCGCGTGCACGACCACGGCGATGTGACGCCGGAGACGGTCGCCGACCATGACCTGCCGGCGGAAATCGCCGCGCGCTGCCGCAGCGCCGGCACCGTCGCGGGCTTCGTCCGCGCCGCCCACGAGCGGGCGCTCTCGATCCTCGAGGCGGGGCAGATGCCGGTCTTCATGGGCGGCGACCACAGCATCTCCATGGGCACGGCGAGCGCCGTCGCGCGCCACTGCGCCGCGACGGGGCGTGACCTCGTGCTGCTCTGGCTCGATGCCCATGCCGATTTCAACACGCCGGCGACCAGCCCGTCCGGCAACATCCACGGCATGCCGGTGGCCATGCTGTGCGGCGACGAGAGCCTGAAGCCGCTCCTCGGCAAGCATCGCTTCCCGCCGCTCGCGCCGGAGAACGTGCATCTCTTCGGCCTGCGCTCGATCGACCAGGAGGAGCGGCGGGCGATCGCGCTCAACGGCCTCGACGGCATCGACATGCGCCTCGTCGACGAGTTCGGCGTCTCGGTGCTGCTGCGCCGCATCCTCGCCGATCTCGATCCGGCGCGGACGCACCTGCACGTCAGCCTCGACGTCGATTTCCTCGACCCCGCGGTGGCGCCGGGGGCCGGCACCCCGGTGCCCGGCGGCGCGACCTATCGCGAGGCCCATCTCGTCATGGAGATGCTGCACGACAGCGGCCTCGTCGGCTCGCTCGACATTGTCGAGCTCAATCCCTTCCTCGACGAGCGCGGCCGCAGCGCCGTGGTGCTCGCCGAGCTGACGGCGAGCCTCTTCGGCCGCTCGGTGCTCGATCGTCCCGCCAGCCAGCGCGGCATCGCCCGCGCCGCCGCGACCTTTGCGGAGACCACCTCATGACCATGCTCTCGGCCGATTTCATCGCCCTCGAACAGGCGCTCGGCGCCCACAATTACAAGCCGCTCGACGTGGTGCTCGCGCGCGGGGAGGGCGTCTGGGTGTGGGACGTGGAGGGGCGGCGCTATCTCGACTGCCTGTCCGCCTATTCCGCCGTCAACCAGGGGCATTGTCACCCCAGGATCCTCGCCGCCATGGTCGAGCAGGCGAAGAAGCTGACGCTCACCTCCCGCGCCTTCCGCAACGAGCAGCTGGCGCTGTTCTACGAGGAGGTCGCGACGCTCACCGGCTCGCACAAGGTGCTGCCCATGAACAGCGGCGCCGAGGCGGTGGAGAGCGCCATCAAGGCCGTGCGCAAGTGGGGCTACGAGGTCAAGGGCGTGCCGGAGGGCCAGGCCGAGGTCATCGTCTGCGCCAACAACTTCCACGGCCGCACCATCACCATCGTCGGCTTCTCGACGGACCCCGACGCGCGCGGCGGCTTCGGCCCCTTCGCGCCGGGCTTCCGCGTCGTGCCCTTCGGCGATGCGGCCGCCTTCGAGGCGGCGATCACGCCCAACACCGTCGGCTTCCTCGTCGAGCCCATCCAGGGCGAGGCCGGCGTCGTCATCCCGCCGGCCGGCTATTTCAAGCGCGTGCGCGAGCTGTGCACTGCGCACAACGTCACCCTCATCCTCGACGAGATCCAGACCGGCCTCGGCCGCACGGGCAAGCTGCTGGCCGAGGAGCACGAGGGCATCGAGGCGGACGTCACCCTCATCGGCAAGGCCCTGTCGGGCGGCTTCTATCCGGTCTCGGCCGTGCTCTCCAATTCCGAGGTGCTCGGGGTCCTGAAGCCCGGTCAGCACGGCTCGACCTTCGGCGGCAATCCGCTCGCCTGCGCCGTCGCGCGCGCGGCGCTCAAGGTGCTGACGGACGAGGGCATGATCGAGAACTCGGCTGTGCAGGGCGCCTATTTCCAGCAGGCGCTCGCCGGCCTGCGCAGCAACATCATGCGCGAGGTGCGCGGGCGCGGCCTCATGATCGCCGTCGAGCTCCATCCGGAAGCCGGCGGCGCCCGCCGCTACTGCGAGGCGCTGCAGGCACGCGGCGTCCTCGCCAAGGACACGCATGGCGACACCATCCGCCTCGCCCCGCCACTCGTCATCGGTCGCGAGGAGATCGACTGGGCGATGGAGCAGATAGAGCCGGTGCTCACCGGCGCGGTGTGAGGGGAGGGCGCGTCGCGGCGCCCGCGTGTTCCCCGGATGCACTGCAGCATGAAATGCTGCGGTGCTGATCCGGGGCTCATTCGTCGCGGGATATACGGCGCCTTCGGCGAGTCCTCACGCTGGTTCCGGGGTCGCATTCCGCTCGCGCTGCATGCGCCCGGGAAACGAGGTCGTGTGTAAAGGCAGGGGCCGACGGCGGTTGCCGCCCGCCGCCGTTTCCGCAAAAGATCGCGTGAGCGTCAACCGGGATTCGATCTGACCATGCAGATGTTTGATGCCGCCGCGGTCCGTGCCGCCCTGCCGTGGCCGGGCCTCATCGCCGCCCTTGAGGAGATGTTCGCCAGAGGCGCCGACGTGCCCCAGCGCCAGAGCCTCACCATCGCGAACCCGAAGGGCGACGACGGCACGCTGCTCCTGATGCCGGCCTGGATCGGCGGCGACAGCATCGGCGTCAAGGCCGTCACCTTCTTCCCTGGCAATACGGCCCTCGGCCTCGCTACCATCAACGCCGCCTACCTCCTCTTCGACGGCGCCGACGGGCGCCTCAAGGGCGTCTACGAGGGCGATGAACTCACCGTCCGCCGCACCGCTGCCGCCTCGGCGGTCGCGGCCAAGCGCCTTGCGCGCGCCGATGCGCAGCACCTCCTCGTCGTCGGCACCGGGCAGCTCTCGGCCAACATGGCGGCGGCCCATGCGAGCGTGCGCGCCTTCACCCGCATCGAGATCTATGGCCGTAGCCCCGACAAGGCGGCTCAGGTCGTCGCGGCCCTCGCGGAGGAGGGGCTGACGGCGCAGGTCTGCGAGGACCTCGCTGCAAGCGCCGCGGCGGCGGACGTCATCTCCTGCTGCACGAGCGCGACCCAGCCGGTCGTGCGGGGCGCATGGCTCAAGCCCGGCGCCCATCTCGACCTCGTCGGCGCCTTCAAGGGCGACATGCGCGAGGCCGACGACGAGGCGGTGCGGCGGGCGAGCCTGTTCGTCGACCTGCGCCCCGGCGCCATCCTCGCCGGTGATCTCGCCCAGCCGCTGGCGGCCGGCATCATCGCCGAGAGCGACATCCGCGCCGACCTGAAGGAACTCGTCACCGGCGCCCATCCGGGCCGCACCGGCGAGGACGAGATCACCCTCTTCAAGTCCGTCGGCTATGCGCTGGAGGATCTCGCGGCCGCCCGCCTCATCGCGGGGCAGGCCGGCTGATCACCACGTCCGCCGGCCCTTGACGACCGGCAGTCGGTGTCCCACCTCTCGCGCCGTGGGGACGACCCTGCCCCGGCGCAGGCCGGGTTTTCTCCCGGCCGGGACGACCCTGCCGCCGCCCGGCCCCGATGGCATTCAGCGCCCGGCGGGCACAACGACAGGATCGTGCGTTATGGCTTGGGCCTATCTATTCCTTGCCGGCCTCTTCGAAGTGGGCTGGGCCGTCGGCCTCAAGTTCACGGATGGTTTTAGCCGGCCGCTGCCGACGGCACTCACCGTCGCCTCGATGATCGTGAGCCTCGGCCTTCTCGGCCTCGCCCTCAAGAACCTGCCGCTCGGCACTGCCTATGCTGTCTGGACCGGCGTCGGCACGGTCGGCACGGTGATGCTCGGCATCATGCTGTTCGGCGAGGCCGCCGACGCGCTCAGGCTCGCCTGCATCGGCCTCATCGTCGCCGGCATCGTCGGGCTGAAGCTCGTCACGCCGGCGGCCTGACCTGGGTTAGGGGCGGGGAAGTGCAACCGCTCTCGTCATGGCCGGGCTCGTCCCGGCCAGCCACGCCTTCGACGTCGCGCAGCCTTTAAGGGCGTGGATGCCCGCGACGAGCGCGGGCATGACGTGTGACAAAAGAGCCGCCGGTATCGCGTCCGAGCACCTCCTCCTTCACCCCTCCACGACGACGATATGCACGCGTCGCGGGCCGTGGGCGCCGAGCAGCAGCGTCTGCTCGATGTCGCCTGAACGGGAAGGGCCCGTCACGAAGTTCACGGTGCGCGGCATCTGCCCCTTGCCGTAGGTGAAGCGGATGCGGCCCCACATCTCCTCGTAGTCGCCGGCGAGGTCCTTCGCATTGACGACGACGATGTGATTGTCGGGCAGGAAATTGAGCGTCGTCGGATTGTCCTCGCCCGAGACGAGGACGAGCGTGCCGGATTCGGCGATACCGGCGAAGGCATGGCTGACGCCGTTGAGGTCGCGCCCCTCGCTCGCTCCTCTCGTAATCTCCAGCGCTGTCTCTCCCCACGGCATGCTGGCGAGGCGCGCGTCCGCGCCCATGCGCACCGCGGCCGGCAGGTTGTGGTCGCGCAGATAGTCGGCAACCGCCGCCGGCACCGCATCCGCCGAGGAGACCATGGCGACACTCGCCTGTGCCCGCTCGGCCTCGGCCTTGAACAGGGCGATGCGCGCGGAACCGGTCACCTGACCGCGGCCGGGAATGAGCCCCTTGGGCGCGCGCTCGATGCGGTCGTCGACCGCGTCGCGGCGCGGCGCCTCGGTACCGGTGACGCCGAGCGAGCGGCGGATATTGGCGAAGATCTCGGCGCGGGCGTTGCTCATGGCGGAATCGTTTTTGGGATTGCCGCTCATCTCAGGCCACCTTCCGGTTGGCGCGCTCCTTGCGCCAGCGCTCCTGGAAGGAGGCGCCCTGCGGGGCGGGGAAGTCGCGATAGCGCGTCCAGCCACCGGCGCCCGGCAGCCAGCGCAGGCGCCCCTTGCCGCCGCCGGCGAAGGCGAGGGCGCGCATGGCAAGGCCGGTCGCGAGCCGGTAGAGCGTCGGCCGCCGGGCGAAGAAGCCCCATACCGAGAGGCCCGAGCGGACGGTGGCCGGTGTCAGATGCCGCTCGAACTCGCGCTCGCGCCAGTGGCGCATCATCTTCGGCAGCGGGATGCGCACGGGGCACACGCTCTCGCAGCGTCCGCAGAAGGTCGAGGCATTGGGCAGGTGCCCGGCCTTGTCGACGCCGATGAGGCTTGGCGTCAGCACGGCGCCCATGGGCCCGGGATAGACCCAGCCGTAGGCGTGCCCGCCGACGGCGTGGTAGACCGGGCAATGGTTCATGCAGGCACCGCAGCGGATGCAGCGCAGCATGTCCTGGAAATCCGTGCCCAGCATCGCCGAGCGCCCGTTGTCGAGGATGACGACGTGGTATTCGCCCGGCCCGTCCGGGTCGCCCGGCCGCCGCGGCCCGGTGGAGAAGGTGGTGTAGACCGACATGTCCTGCCCGGTCGCCGAACGGGCGAGCACGCGCAGGATTTGCGACACGTCCTCCAGCGTCGGCACCAGCTTCTCGATCGAGGCGAGCACGATATGCGCCTTGGGCAGGGTCTGTGTCAGGTCGCCGTTGCCCTCGTTGGTGACGATGATGGAGGTGCCTGTCTCCGCGACGAGGAAGTTCGCGCCCGTGATGCCGACGTCGGCAGCGAGGAAGCGCTCGCGCAGCACCTGGCGCGCCTCGCCGAGGAGCGTCACCGGCTCGGTGAGGTCGCGGTCCTTGTCGAGCCCCTTGTGCACGCGGCGGAAGTCCGACGCCACCTGCTCCTTGGTGAGGTGCACGGCGGGGGCGATGATATGCGAGGGCGGCTCGTTCCTGAGCTGGATGATGTATTCGCCGAGGTCGGTCTCCACCGGCTCCATGCCGAGGCCCTCGAGATGGGCGTTGAGCCCGATCTCCTCGGCGATCATCGACTTGCCCTTGGTGACGGTTCTTGCCTCGAGGCGGCGGCAGATCGCGCCGACGATGTCGCAGGCCTCCTTCGCCGTGCGGGCGAAATGGACATGCCCGCCGGCCGCGGTCACCGCCTGCTCGTAGCGCTCCAGGTAGAGGTCGAGATGGGCGAGGGTGTGGTTCTTGATGTCCCGCGCCGAATCCCGCAACGCCTCGAACTCGGGCAGCCGCTCGGCCGCATGCACGCGCTTGTCGATGAAGCCCTGCCGCACATTGCCCAGCGCCTTCTGCAGCTGCGTGTCGCCGAGCGCCTGATGGGCGTTTTCCTTGAACTTCGGAGAGGTGGGATGAAGCGTCATGTCTTTGTCGTCCCTCGGGCGGTCAGCATATCAGGAGGACGGGTCCCGCGCGTCAAGTGCGACGGGCGAGGCCAATCGCGGTGGGGCAGCGTTTCGCCGGCGCACGCTGCTGTCCTTCCGTGCCCGCCGTGCAAGCAATGGCGGAGCTCCCTGAAGTAGAGTACGGCAATATCAATCCGGCTATCGCAGAGAAAGTCGCCCTATACGAATACGATGCTCGTTGATTATTTGGAGATGTTGCATGGAACGCCGTTCTTTCATCAAGGGTTTTGCCGGCCTGGCGCTTTGCCCGGTCTGCGCTGGTGCCGCCGCGGCGGGCGAGCCGCATTGGGGTTATGAGGGCGGCGAAGGGCCGGAATACTGGGGCAAGCTGTCGGAGGAGTTCAGGGCCTGCGCCATCGGCCGCGGCCAATCGCCCATCGATCTCGATCATCCGCAGCGCGCCGATCTGCCGAAGCTCGATCCGCGCTATGCTGCCGGCTTCCCGCGCATCGCCAACAACGGCCATACGGTCCAGATCGATGCGGCACCGGGCAACAGGCTGGTCGTCGGCGAGGATGTCTACGACCTCATCCAGTTCCACTTCCACCACCCGAGCGAGCACCGCCTGCGCGGCAGGCGCTTTCCCCTCGAATGCCACTTCGTGCATCGCGGTACGGACGGCGGCCTCGCCGTGCTCGGTGTTCTCCTGGCGCGCGGGCGAGCCAACGGGGCCTTCGAGACGATCCTGGCGCATGCGCCGCAGCAGGCTGGCGCTTCCGCCGCCCTGACGGGCCTCGATATCTCGGGCCTTCTGCCGGATGCCGGACGCTATGTGCGCTATAGCGGCTCGCTCACGACGCCCCCGTGCAGCGAGGGTGTGGACTGGATCGTGCTTACCACGCCCGTGGAGGTGGCCGAGACGCAGGTCGCCCGCTTCGCGGCGCTCTATCCGAACAACGCCCGCCCCGTTCAGCCGCGCAATCGCAGGATCCTGCGCGAGACGTGACGCGCCAAAGAGGCCGAGCGTCATCCTCGGAACCTTCCGGAAGAGGGACGGGCAACGTGTGGGAGCAAAGGCGAGGCGCAACTTCCGGCGGCAATGGGCAGGCGAGCGGCCGCGCACGACCTCTCGCCTGCCCGGTGGCGGTTTGCCGCTCCCCTCTTGGAGCTTGTGGCCGACAGCCGTCCGCGCGTTGTCTTTGTCGTTATCGCCCGGCCGGTGCAGGATGTGCTCCCGCATCACGCCCATCGATCCGCAGGAATCGAAGACGGCAGCACGGGGCGATGAGGCACCACGGGACGGCATCAGGGGCAATTCGCCTTTAGTCGAATGCGCCGTGGTGTGCGCGGGCTCACGCGCTCCCGCTCCGCTGCGCCGCTGCAGCCGCGATGGGGGCCTCGTCCGTCATGCCCGCGAGCACCTCGGCCACGTGCCGCACCTTCGTCGCCTTGCCTTCGCGGGCGAGCTTGCCCGCCATGTTCATCAGGCAGCCGAGGTCGCCCGCAAGCAGGGTGTCGGCCTCGGAGGCCGCGATGTTCTCCGCCTTCTTCGTCACGATGGCGTCGGAGATTTCCCCGTATTTCACGGCGAAGGTGCCGCCGAAACCGCAGCAGACGTCGCTCTCCTGCATCTCGACCAGCTCGAGGCCCGCGACCGTCTTCAGGAGCTGGCGCGGCTGGCGGGCGACGCCGAGCTCGCGCAGGCCCGAGCAGGAATCGTGATAGGTCACGCGCCCCTCGTAGCGCGCCTCGACGTGCCGCACCTTGAGCACGTCGACGAGAAAGCTCGTCAGTTCATGGGTGCGGGCGGCGAGATCGCTGGCCCGCGGAAGCCAGTTGGGGTCGTCGTGGAAGAGCTCGGGATAGTGCTTCCTGATCATGCCGGCGCACGAGCCCGAGGGCGCCACCACATAGTCGAAGCCGCGGAAGTTCTCGATGACCTGCTCGGCGAGGGCGCGGGTCGTGCCGCGGTCGCCGGAATTGTAGGCGGGTTGGCCGCAGCAGGTCTGAACCGGTACCTCGACGATGCAGCCGGCATCCTCCAGCAGCTTCACCGCGGCAAAGCCGACCGAAGGCCGCATGAGATCGACGAGGCAGGTGACGAAGAGGCCGACGCGCGGCCCGGGGTGGGCGACTTCGGGGGCGGCTTCGGCAGTCACGGGCGGATGTCCCTCACGTGCGGTCTCCCGGCGGTTCAGCTTCAAGATTTTCTAAACGGTTCGAGAACATGACGAACCGTTGCGCCGGTTGCAAGCGGCCTCGACGCGGGGCACGGCAGCCATCCTGCGGTTGCAGGGCTGCGCGCCGCCGCGCATGCTGGGGCACAGGGCGAGCCGGGATATCTTGGCCGGAGGGGCGATGCAGGAGCATCCGTTACGGGCGGCGGTTCTGGGCGAGATGCATGCGCGGCCCTTCGTGCCGCTCGCGACGCCGGCGCGGCTCATGCATTTCGCCTTCATGGCCGATGCGGCGGCATGCCGCGAGGATCGTGAGCGCCTCGGCGCCTTCTGTCTCGCTCGCGGCGTGGCGGGACCGCAGCCGGATACGCGCTTCCACCACGTGCCCCTGTCCGGCGGCGAACTGCGCTGGGAGCAGCACAGCGAGTTCATCACCTACACCTGGCGCATCGCCTGCGACCACAGGACGCCCTTTGCCGCCGTCGAGCGGCCGCATGCCCCGATGAGCGGGCTCCCCGCCCCGGGCCCGCTGCTCGTCGCGCTCGACCTGCATCTCCTGCCCGAGGCGGCGGCCCTGTCGCTGGAGGACATCTTCGACCGGGCCTCGCTCGCCGCCTCCATCATGGACGGCGGGGCGGCGCTGGCGGCGACGGATTTCCGCCCCGACGAGCGCGGCGCCGTGCGCATCCTGGTGCTCGATCTCGACCTGAGCCCCGCCCGCGCCGGTGCGCTGACCCAGCGGCTCATCGAGATTGAGACCTACCGCACGCTCGCCCTGCTCGGCCTGCCCGAGGCTCAGCGCCTTGCGCCCGGCCTCAGGCAGATGGAGGAGGAGCTCGCGCGCATCACCCGTGCCATGCGCGAGACGGTGGGGGCGACCGCAAACTCCGCCCTGCTCGACGAGCTGACGGCGCTCGCTGCCGTCTCGGAGGCCGAATCCGCCTCGTCGAGCTACCGCTTCGGCGCGAGCCGCGCCTATGACCGCATCGTGCAGCAGCGGCTCGACGTCATAGGAGAAGAGCCCTACGAGGGCCTGCCGACCTGGGCCGCCTTCCTCGCCCGACGCCTTGCACCGGCCATGCGCACGGTCCAGACGCTCGAGGAGCGGCAGGCCAACCTCTCGCGCAAGCTCGCCCGCGCGGCGACGCTGCTACGCACGCGCGTCGATGTCGAGATCGAGCAGCAGAACCGGGACCTTCTCGTCGCCATGAACAACCGCACCCGCCTGCAGCTGCGCCTGCAGCAGACGGTGGAAGGGCTCTCGGTCGCGGCCATCAGCTATTACGTCGTCGGCCTGCTCGGCTACCTCGCCAAGGGTGCCAAGGAGGCCGGCCTGCCGGTACCGGAGCCGGGCCTTGCCACTGCAGCTGCCGTGCCGCTGGCAGTGCTGGCCGTCTGGCTCGTCGTGCGCCGCATCCGCCGCCGCCATGCGGGGGAGGATCATCCTTGATCGATTGCGTTTGGAAGGCCGCGGCTCATTCCCCTCGCCGCAAGGGGGAGGGGAGAAATGTCGCTCATGCCGCTTCGTCGGGCAGGCCGAGGCCGGCGTCCCAGTAGGGCCGCGGCCCGTAGAGCGCGGCGAGAAAGTCGATGAAGGCCCGCACCTTCGGCTGCAGATGGCGGCGGCTCGGATAGACGGCGTAGATGCCGACCCGGCTCACTCCGCGCCAGCCGGGCAGCACGGCTTCGAGCCGTCCGTCCTCGAGTTCGGGGCCGATGTCCCAGGTCGAGCGCAAGGCGATGCCGATGCCGGCCAGCACCGCCTCGCGCACCACCTCGCTCGAATTGGTCCTGAGCGGGCCGGTGACCTTGATAGAGACGAGGCCCTGCGGCCCCTCGAGCCGCCAATGGTCGGTGTTGTGGGCGAGGAGCGTATGGCGGGCAAGGTCCTCCACGCCCCGCGGCCGCCCGTGCACGGCAAGATAGCCGGGCGTGGCGCAGAGCAGGCGGTGGTTCGGTGCCAGCCGGCGGGCGACGAGGCTCGAATCGGCGAGGTCGGCGATGCGCACGGCAACGTCGAACCCTTCGGCCACCACATCGACGAAGGCGTCCGACAGCTCGAGGTCGACGGTCACGCCCGGGTGCTCGTCGAGGAAGCGCTTGACGTGCGGGGCGATGTGCATGCGCCCGAAGGAGGTCGGCGCCGAGACGCGCAGCACGCCCCGCGCCGTCTCCGCGCCGCTCGTCGCCCAGCCCTCCGCCTCCTCCACCGCGGCGAGGATGGCGACGACCCGCTCGTAGAAGCCCTGGCCGATGTCCGTCAGCGCGATCTGGCGCGTCGTGCGCTGCAGGAGACGCACGCCGAGCCGCTCCTCCAACCGCCGGATGCGCTTGGAGATGACGGCCGGCGACAGGCCGAGCTCGCGGCCGGCCGCCGACATGCCCCTGGCCGCGACGACGCGGGCAAAGACGTCGAGATCACCGAGATGGTCCACCGCACGCCCCCACTTTTTCTGAAAGCGAAACAATCTTGCTGCTTTCGGTCGCGCTGGCAAAGGATTGTCAATCGATTAAAGTGATTCTCGATAAGGTTTGCTGTGCAGATTGTACGGAGCAGGTGGGCTTGATCCCTCCTCTTGAGGGGAAGGTGGATCGGTCCGAAGGACCGAGACGGGTGGGGCCTAGTCGGGAACGGCGCTCACCGTCTCGGGCGCTTGGCCCCCTCCGTCGCTGCTGTGCAGCGCCACCTCCCCCGTGCGGGGGAGGATCAAGATGGTGCTCTCTCGGGCACGCAGGGAGGATGCCGTGACGACCATCGCTTTTCCCGCGCCGGATGCGGCGGTTCTGGGACGGCGCGAGGCCATCATCGCCGGCCTTGCGCGCCTGTTGCCGGCCGAGGCGGTCATCACCTCCGAGGACGAGCGGCGTGCCTTCGAGACCGATGCGCTCACGGCCTACCGCCAGGTGCCGCTCGCGGTCGTCCTGCCGTCGACGACGGAGGAGGTCGCGGCCGTGCTGCGCTTCTGCCATGCCGAGGGCGTCAAGGTGGTGCCGCGCGGCGCCGGCACCTCGCTCGCCGGCGGCGCGATCCCGCAGGAGGATGCGGTCGTTCTCGGCATCGCCAAGATGAACCGCGTGCTCGACATCGATTTCGTCAATCGCACGGCGCGCGTCCAGGCCGGCATCACCAATCTCGCCATCAGCCAGGCGGTGGCGCACGAGGGCTTCTTCTATGCGCCGGATCCCTCGTCGCAGCTCGCCTGCACGATCGCCGGCAACATTGCCATGAACTCGGGCGGTGCCCACTGCCTCAAGTACGGTGTCACCACCAACAACCTGCTCGGCGTCACCATGGTGCTGCTCGACGGCACGGTGGTGGAGATCGGCGGCGCCCATCTCGACGCGCCGGGCTATGACATGCTCGGCCTCGTCTGCGGTTCGGAAGGCCAGCTCGGCGTCATCACCGAGGCGACCGTGCGCATCCTGCGCCAGGCGGAGGGCGCGCGCCCGGCGCTGATGGGCTTCGATTCGGTGGAGACGGCGGGCGCCTGCGTCGCGGCCATCATCGGGGCCGGCATCATCCCCGTGGCGCTCGAATTCATGGACCGGCCGGCCATCAAGGTGTGCGAGGCCTTCGCCCATGCGGGCTATCCGCTCGACGTCGAGGCGCTGCTCATCATCGAGGTGGAGGGCTCGGAGGCCGAGATCGAGGAC
The DNA here is from genome assembly GCF_001887265.1 of Chelatococcus daeguensis. Taxonomy (NCBI): domain Bacteria; kingdom Pseudomonadati; phylum Pseudomonadota; class Alphaproteobacteria; order Hyphomicrobiales; family Chelatococcaceae; genus Chelatococcus; species Chelatococcus daeguensis. The sequence continues at coordinate 1,129,737 of NZ_CP018095.1, forward strand.
GCGCTGAAGCGCATCGTCGCCATAGCCGAGCGCTTCTCGCCCAAGGCGCTGCGTGTCTCGCGCTCGGAGGCCGAGAGCGCCGCCATCTGGAAGGGCCGCAAGTCCGCCTTCGGCGCCATGGGCCGCATCGCCGATTATCTGTGCATGGACGGCACCATCCCGACCGGCCAGTTGCCCCATGTGCTGAAGCGCATCAGCGAGATCTGCACCGGCTACGGCCTCGGCGTCGCCAACATCTTCCATGCCGGGGACGGCAACCTGCACCCGCTCGTGCTCTACGACATCAACAAGCCGGGCGAGCTCGAGAAGGCGGAGGCGGCCGGTGCCGACATCCTCAAGCTCTGCGTCGAGGTGGGCGGCTGCCTCACCGGCGAGCACGGCGTCGGCATCGAGAAGCGCGATCTCATGCGGCACCAGTATTCCGAGGTCGATCTCGTGCAGCAGATGCGCATTCGCGGCGTCTTCGATCCGGCGTGGCTGCTCAATCCGGCCAAGGTCTTCCCGCTCGACGGTCGGGTGGTGCAATGACGCTGCCAAGGTCCGCCACCATCTCCGATACGGTGCTGACGCCCGAGAGCGAACAGGAGGCGGCCGCGCTCGTCGCGGCCTGCGCGGCGGCCGCTCGCCCGCTCGCCATCCGCGGCGGCGGCACGAAGGCGGCCGTCGGCCGGCCGGTGAATGCCGAGGCGACGCTGTCGACCAAGGCGCTCGCCGGCATCACGCTCTACGAGCCGGCCGAGCTCGTCATCGCCGCCCGCGCCGGCACGCCGCTCGCCGAGGTCGAGCGCACGCTGGCGGAGCGCGGCCAGATGCTGCCCTTCGAGCCGGCGGATGCGCGCGTGCTGCTCGGCAGCGAGGGCGAGGCGACGGTCGGCGGGCTTGCCGCAACCAATCTCTCCGGTCCACGCCGCATCATGGCCGGGGCCTGCCGCGATGCCATGATCGGCGTGCGCTTCGTCAACGGGCGCGGCGAGGTGGTGAAGTCCGGCGGGCGGGTGATGAAGAACGTTACGGGCCTCGATCTCGTCAAGCTCGCGGCCGGCTCCTGGGGCACGCTCGGGCTGCTGACGGAAGTAACCTTCAAGGTGCAGCCCAAGGCGGAGCGCTTGGCGACCCTCGTCATCGAGGGTCTCGACGATGCGCGCGGTGTGGAGGCGCTCAATGCGGCGCTCGGCTCACCCTTCGAGATCACCGGCGCGGCGCACCTGCCGGCCGGCCTCGGCGGCGAGCGGGCGCGTACTGTCTTGCGCATCGAGGGCTTTTCGCCGTCGGTGGACTACCGTGTGGGCGAACTGCGCCATCTGCTCGCGCCCTACGGTCCGGCCGAGCGCATTGTCGATGCTGGGGAGGCGCGGCGCCTGTGGCAGGATGTGCGCGACGTACGCTTCCTCGCCGAGCCGCAGGCGCATGCCGTCTGGCGGCTGTCCACGGTGCCGACGGCCGGCCCGCGCGTCGTCGCGGCCGTTGCCGGCCTCGCCGAAGCCCGCTTCTTCTACGACTGGGGCGGCGGCCTCGTCTGGCTATCGGTGCGGGCGGAGGGAGACTGCGGGGCCACGATGATCCGCGAAGCGCTTGCCCCGCACGGCGGCCACGCCACCTTGTGGCGCGCGCCGGCCGATATCCGGGCGGCGCTCCAGCCCTTCCAGCCGCTCGCCGCGCCGCTGATGCGCCTGAGCGAGGGCGTGAAGCGCGCCGTCGACCCTGCCGGGATCTTCGAGCCCGGCCGCATGTATGCCGGGATTTAGATGCAGACCAACTTCCGCCCCGAGCAACTGACGACCCCTGAGATGCAGGAATCCGAAAAGATCCTGCGCACCTGCGTGCACTGCGGCTTCTGCACGGCGACCTGCCCCACCTATCTCCTGCTCGGCGACGAACTCGATTCCCCGCGCGGGCGCATCTACCTCATCAAGGAGATGCTGGAGAGCGGCAAGCCGGCGAGTGAGGAGGTAACGAAGCACGTCGACCGCTGCCTGTCGTGCCTGTCGTGCATGACAACCTGCCCCTCGGGCGTCCATTACATGCACCTCGTCGACCACGCCCGCGCCCATATCGAGGAGACCTACCGGCGCCCGTGGCACGACAGGCTGGTGCGCACGCTGCTCGCAGCCGTCCTGCCCTATCCCGCCCGTTTCCGCGCCGCCCTGATCGCCGCGCGCCTCGCAAAGCCCCTGCGCGGCACCGTCGCGCGCCTGCCGGGCGTCGGCGCGAGGCTTTCGGCGATGCTGGAGCTCGCGCCCGCCGCCTTGCCGGCCGGGGAGAGAGAATACCGCACCGTCCATCCGGCCGAGGGACCGCGCCGCGGACGGGTCGCCCTGCTGTCCGGCTGCGCCCAGCCGGTGCTCGACCCCGGCATCAACGCCGCCGCCATCCGCCTGCTCAACCGCCACGGGGTTGAGGTGGTGCTGGCGGAAGGGGAGGGCTGCTGCGGCGCGCTCGTCCATCACATGGGACGCGAGGCGGCGGGTCATGCCTTCGCACGGCGCAACATCGACGCCTGGACGCGCGAGATCGAGGAGGGCGGGCTCGACGCGATCATCATCACGGCCTCGGGCTGCGGCACCACGATCAAGGACTATGGCTTCATGTTCCGCAACGATCCGGCCTATGCCGACAAGGCACGCCGGGTGTCGGGGCTCGCGAAGGACATCACCGAATATCTCGCCGCGCTGCCGCTCGCGCCGCAGACCGATGTGGGCAATCTCACTGTCGCCTATCACTCCGCCTGCTCGATGCAGCACGGCCAGCAGATCCGCGAGGAGCCGAAGAAGCTGCTGCGCAAGGCGGGCTTTGCCGTGAAGGACGTGCCGGAAGGCCACATCTGCTGCGGCTCGGCCGGTACCTACAACATCCTGCAGCCCCAAATCGCCGGGCAGCTGCGCGAGCGCAAGGTCGACAACATCGAGAAGACCGGCGCGACCATCGTCGCCACCGGCAACATCGGCTGCATGACGCAGATCGGCAAGGGCTTCGCCGACCGCGGCCGGCCGGTTCCCGTCGTGCATACGGTGGAGCTCATCGACTGGGCGACCGGCGGCCCACGCCCGCGTGCGCTGGCGGGATGAAACCACTTGGGCGCGCAAACCCGGCCTCTCGTTTTCGTTACCGGGTGCCGCCAGTGTTTCGGGCTTCGTCTTGCCGGCTGTCTTCTGTCGCCGGGCACAATTTATGTTAAAATAAATAAAAACTAGAGGGCTGCGACCGGGAGGGTGCGATGGCTGGCGCCGTCGAGTGGTCGATCAGGGCTCGTTTCTTCGTGAACTTCAACTGCGCCCACGACTGCCCCTACCAGTTCGACATGCTGCCTTCTCACGGCCCATGCCGTGGCGTGGCTGCCCTCGAGATCGACGAAGGCCGGTACGGTTCCGTTGCGCTCGACCGTCTCAAGGCCGCCGTCGCCTTCTCCTGGCCTGGCGCCATCAGCGAGGGCGGCGGCCAGGTGCTCACCGTCATCGATGAGCGGGCCGCCCCCGACCAGCGGGCCGCCCTCCTGCGCATCATGAGTGGTGAGGATGCCGGCCCCGGCGCCGATTTTTTCCGCATCTTCGCGGCCACCGTCGACATGCGGCACGGGCCATTGTTCTCGGCCATCGAGTTCGAGATCGATATCGATCAGCGCCGCGCCGCCGTCGTTGTTCCGGGCGTCATCGACAGCCGGGGCGAGCCGCTCCACGACGGGTCGGGCCGTATCCGCCGCGTGCGCGTCGACATGCCGGAGGGTTTCGAGCACCGGCAGGCCGAGGTCGGGCGCGGCTGGACGCGGATATCCGGCCCCATGCCCATGCGCCTCACGGATGCCCACGGCCTTTTCGCCCGCCTCGCCCTGTCCGCTGACCCTGCCCCTCGCCCCGTCCCGACAGTGGCCGAGAGCGCGCCATGAGCAACGGACGGATGGTCTCCCTCGAGGCCGTGCTGAAGCGCGACAGGGCGGTCGTCATCGCCACCCTCACGGTCGTCATCCTCCTCGCCTGGGCCTATCTGGCGTGGCTGGCGGCGGCCATGGATCATCGCGGCGTGGATCACGCCGGCATGGATCATGGCAACATGGACCACACCATGCCCGCCGCGCCGGGCACGGAGGCGCCGACGGGCGGCCACGCCGGCATGGACATGACCGGCACCATGGACAAGACCATGGATAAAACCATGGACATGGGCGGCATGGACATGGGGACGCCGAAGGCGCCGCTCGCACCCGCCCTCGCGCCGTGGCGTCCGGGTGAGGCGGCGCTGATGGCCACGATGTGGTTCGTGATGATGGTGGGCATGATGCTGCCGTCGGCCGCTCCCATGCTGCTGCTCTATGCGCGCGTCGGCCGGCAGGCCGAGGCCTCGGGCAAACCTTTCGCCGCCACCGGCTGGTTCGCGGGCGGCTATCTCGCCGCTTGGGCGCTGTTCTCGCTTCTCGCCACGACCGCGCAATGGACGCTGCAGAGCCTGGCGTTGCTCACGCCGATGGCGGCGCTGGCGAGCCGCAGCATGGGCGGGCTCGTGCTGATCGCGGCCGGGCTCTACCAGTTCACGCCGCTGAAGGGCGCCTGCCTCAGCAAATGCCGCTCCCCTCTCGCGTTCATCCAGTCGCACGGCGGCTTCCGGCGTGATCCCGGTGGGGCCTTCGCGCTCGGGCTGCGGCACGGCCTCTACTGCATCGGCTGCTGCGTGGCGCTGATGGTTCTCCTGTTCGTCGGCGGCGTGATGAACCTGCTGTGGGTGGCGGGGCTCGCCATCCTGGTGCTCGGCGAGAAGGTGCTGCCGTTCGGCACCTTGCTGGCGCGCGTGGCCGGTGCGGCCCTTATCGCAGCGGGTGCGTGGCTGCTCGCGACCTGATCAGCGCCGTTCGCGAAAGAAGTCCCTGAGCAGGCGCGCGGCCTCGCTCTCGCGGATGCCGCCGTAGACCTCCGGCGCGTGGTGGCAGGTGGGGGAGGCGTAGAGCCTGACGCCGTTCTCGACGGCGCCGCCCTTCGGATCGCCGGCGCCGAAATAGAGCCGCCGGATGCGCGCGAAGGAGATGGCGGCCGCGCACATGGGGCACGGTTCCAGCGTCACGTAGAGGTCGCAGCCGGTGAGCCGCTCGTCGGCCAGCACGCCGCACGCCTCGCGGATGGCGAGCATCTCGGCATGGGCGGACGGGTCGTTGAGCTCGCGCGTACGGTTGCCGGCGCGGGCGAGCACGAGACCGTCGCGCACGACGACCGCGCCGACCGGCACCTCGCCGCGGGCCGCCGCCGCCTCGGCCTCGGCGAGGGCGATGGCCATCGCATCCGTGCGCGCGCTGTTATTCATGTCGAAGCCTGATGCTCCTCCTCGCTTCGCTGCCTGCACTCTGCTATCACCGCGCCATGAACGACAAGTCTGATGATCATCGCGGCCCGCGCCGCAGCGGCGGCAAGGGTCCGGCCGGGAGGGGCCCGGCGGGCAAGAGTTTCGCTGACCGGGGAGCCGGCGGCAGGGCGCCTCGCCACCCCGCCCGTGAGGAGGGCGACCGCCCCCTGATGCGAAAGGCGCGCCCCGGACGCGAGGAAAGGCGCGATGCCGCGCCGCGCCGGCCGGCGCGAGCCGCGGCCCAGCGCGAGGTCCTGCCCGATCGCGACGGGCGCCAGCGCATCGCCAAGATCATGGCACGCGCCGGCGTCGCCTCGCGCCGGGATGCGGAGGAGATCATCCGCGCCGGGCGCGTGGCCGTGAACGGCAAGGCCATCGACACGCCGGCGACGCTGATCGGCCCCGAGGACCGGGTGACGATCGACGGGACGCCGATGCCGACGCGCGAGCGCACGCGCCTCTGGCTCTATCACAAGCCGCGCGGCCTCGTGACGACGGCGCGCGACCCGGAAGGACGGCCGACGGTCTTCGACGCCCTGCCGCAGGATCTGCCCCGCGTCGTCGCCATCGGCCGGCTCGACATCAATACCGAGGGTTTGCTGCTCATCACCAATGACGGCGGCCTCGCGCGCGTCCTCGCCCATCCCGACACCGGCTGGCTGCGGCGTTATCGCGTGCGCGCCTACGGCGAGACGGACCAGGCGGCGCTCGACCGTCTCGCCGACGGCGTCACCATCGAGGGCATGCATTATGGCCCCGTCGAGGCGCGGCTCGAGCGCCAGCAGGGCGACAACGTCTGGCTGACGCTCGGCCTGCGCGAGGGCAAGAACCGCGAGGTCAAGCGCATCCTGGAGCACCTCGGGCTCAGGGTGAACCGGCTCATCCGCGTCTCCTTCGGCCCCTTCCAGCTCGGCGACCTCGGTGAGGGGGCCGTCGAGGAGGTGCGCACGCGCGTACTGAAGGACCAGCTCGGCGACAAGCTGGCGGCGGAAGCGGGAACGGACTTCGAGGCGCCGGTCTTCGCGCCGGACACTGATATCCTCGAGCGGCCGGGGCGAAGCCGCAGGCCGGCGGAAGCCCGTCGCGCCTCCGCGGCGGAGCCGAAGGAGGCTGCACGGCGGGAGGAGACGAAGGGCCGCAGCGTGTGGCGTGCCGACGAGGGCACGAGCGGCCGCGCGCGCCCGCCGCGCCGCGGCGCCGACCCCAAGGCCGAGCGCCAGGCGAGCGCGGAGAAGGAACATGCCCGTGCCGGCCGCATCGCCGATGCCCGCGGCCGCAAGGTGCTGGTCGAGCGCATCGTGAGCCACGCCGAGGAGCCGGCGCGCGAGGCACCCCTGCCGCGCCGCCGCGGGCCGGCGGAGGGCGGACGCGCAGGTCGCGGTGGTGCCGACCGGGCATGGACCGACGACAGGCCGCCGCGTCGTCCCACCGGTGACCGTCCCGCCCCGCGCGGCCGCGCCGGCCCGGCTGGGCGGTTCGACAGGAGCGGCGACGAGCGGTCCGACAAGCCGGCTGGCGGAAAGCGGCCGGGCAAGTTCGGAGCCAAATCCTTCGGAACCAAGCCCTTCGGCGGCAAGCCTTCGGGTGCCAGGCCCTCCGGCGGCAAACCCGCTGGCGGCAAGCCGGCCGGTGGAAGGCCCGGCGGCAAGCCCGGCGGGCGTCCGCCGCGTCCCGGCGGCCCGCGCAAGCCGTCCGGCCCGCGCAGGGGCTGAGGGGCGGCGCCATGCGCATCGTCGCCGGGCGGTTCAAAGGCCGCGCGCTCGCCGGACCGAGGAGCGAGGCCATCCGGCCGACCTCCGACCGGCTGCGCGAAGCCCTCTTCAACGTGCTGACCCACGCCTATGACGACCCCGTCGCGGGGGCGCGGGTGCTCGATCTCTTCGCCGGCACCGGCGCCATGGGGCTGGAGGCCGTGTCGCGCGGCGCGGCCTTTGCGCTTCTCGTCGACAACGGCGCCGAGGCGCGGGGCGTGATCCGCGCCAATGTCGACGCGCTCGGCGCTGCCGGATTGACGCGCATCTTCCGGCGCGACGCGACGAAGCTCGGTCCCGCAAAGCCCCTCGAGCCCTTTTCGCTCGTCTTCTGCGACCCGCCCTATGGCAAGGGCCTTGCGGAGCGCGCGCTGACGAGCGCTTGCGAAGGCGGCTGGCTGGCGCCGGACGCGCTGGTGGTCGTGGAGGAGGCAGCATCGTCGCCCTTCGTTCCGCCGGAGGGTTTCGAACTTCTCGAGGAGCGGCAGTACGGCGATACCAAAGCGCTCGTCATGCGCTTTGCCGGCGGGGTCGGGGAATCAGGCAACATCGCGGGCGCGTGAAGCAGCGGCCTCGCGCTCCGAAGGACTTCCAACGACCGCACCGGCGCGTCGCCTCAGGACGAACAGCAAGAAACGACGCACCGGCCGTCGCTGTCCTGCGACGGCCGGCGCGTCGTGCCGGCGTGATCACCGAGGCGGAGCTCGGCTCGGCGGCCGGAAATCGTCCGGAGCGGGATCTGTCCCGCTCCGGAGGAGCAATGTCTTACGCCGAAAGCCTCAGGCCGATGAGGAGCCTCGCGAGGAGGTTGCCGATGTCGTTCTTGTTATGGTGATCGCACTTGTTGTGGCACTTGCGACCATTGCCCTTGCCGAAGAGGTCGGCGAGCTTCTCGGAAAAGTCGCTGAACTCCTTTCTGAAGTTCTCGAGCGTATTCTTGATATCATTCTGTAACTTCTTGAGGCCCTTGTCGTCACAGCCGCAGTTCTTCGGCGGGCACGGCTTGGGCGGCGCCGGCGGGCACTCCGGCTTCGGTGGGCATGGGCCCGGCTTGGGCGGCGGCGGTGGGCACTGCGGCTTCGGCGGGCATGGGCACGGCTTGGGCGGCGGCGGCGGTGGTGGCGGCGGCGGCGGTGGCGGCGGCGGCGGCGGCGGAGGAGGAGGAGGCGCCGGCGGTGGCGGCGGTGGTGGCGGCGGCGGAGGAGGAGGAGGCGCCGGCGGTGGCGGCGGTGGTGGCGGCGGCGGAGGAGGAGGAGGAGGCGGAGGAGGCGGCGGCGGGCACTTGGGCAGGCACACCGGCGGGCACATGACAGGCGCAGGACGGCAAACTCTGATGCAGCAACCCATGGTAATTTCCTTTCGATTATATTTGTTTGTAATATTGAAATAGATAAAGAAGTTAAGTATTCAAATATTATTCATGAAAGTAGAGCGTTGTATTGCGTTATTCGTTCTCATATAAGTAGTATATCGCGCTTCGACGGGGTGGAAACTAGCAGAGATATGTGGTTTGTCCAGACGTTGCTCATGCTCGATCGGGAAATGTATTATTTCCCCATCGGGGAGCTGGCGTGCGAGATGTCGGAGGATCGGCGAACGATCGTCCCTGCGCCAGGGACCGGTGAATGCGGATGGGGCTGGATAAGGCCGCAGGCTGTCGATCGATGTTGCGGCGTTGCCGGTCGTGCACGCGAGGCGGGGACCGACGGCAGGCCCCGGCGGGACCGGTGCCGTCACTGCGATGGAAGCCGATTGTGCTCAGCGGCGGCCGAAGAGGCGCTCGATATCGGCCAGCTTGAGCTCGACATAGGTCGGCCGGCCGTGGTTGCACTGGCCGGAATGCGGGGTCGCCTCCATCTCGCGCAGGAGGGCGTTCATTTCCTCCGCGCGCAGCCTGCGGCCCGAGCGCACCGAGCCGTGGCAGGCCATGGTGGCGAGCACATGGTCGAGGCGCTCTTCGAGCGCACGCGCATCGCCCCATTCCGTCAGGGCGTCGGCGACATCGCGAACGAGCGGCTTGATCGCCCCGCCGGCGAGCGCCGCCGGCACCTCGCGCACGGCGACGGCACCGTGCCCGAAGCCCTCGATGACGAGGCCGAGCGCCTCCAGCGTCTCGGCATGGGCGATGAGCCTGTCGGCCTCGACGGGGTCGAGCTCGACGATCTCGGGGATGAGGAGCAATTGCCGCGTGATGCCCGTGGCGGCGCGCTCGCGCTTAAGCCGTTCGTAGACGAGCCGCTCGTGCGCCGCGTGTTGGTCGACGATGACAACGCCGTCCTGGGTCTGCGCGATGATGTAGTTCTCGTGCAGTTGCGCGCGGGCGGCGCCGAGCGGCTGCGCCAGCGCTTCCGCCTCCGGCGTCATGGCATCCGCCCGCGCATCGGCGGACGGCCCGGCGAGGTCGCCCAGCGTCGGCTGTCCCGGTTCGTCGAGCCCGGCGAGCGGGGCCTGCCAGCCGCGCCAGGCGGCGGGGGCCGGCTCGCGCTGCTGCAGCGCGGGGGAGGGGACAGCGCGCGGCAGCACGCCGACAGGCGGTAGGCCGACTGCGGGCCGCACCGCCTCCAATGTCCGCAGGCCCCCGGTGGTCGTCGCCCGGTGGCCGGCGCGCGTGAGCGCCTCCTTCAAGGCGCCGACGACGAGGCCGCGCACGAGGCTACTGTCGCGGAAGCGCACCTCCGTCTTGGCGGGGTGGACATTGACGTCGACGGCGCGCGGATCGCAGGTGATGGCGAGCGCCAGTGCCGGGTGCCGGTCGCGCGGCAGGAAATCCATGTAGGCCCCGCGGATAGCGCCGAGGATGAGCTTGTCGCGCACCGGCCGGCCGTTGACCGTGGTGTGGACATGCGCCGCCGTGCCGCGGTGGTAGGTCGGCAGGCTGACGAAGCCCTCGAGGTCGATGCCCTCGCGGCTCGCCGCGACGGGCAGGGCGTTGGGCGCGAAATCGGGGCCGATGAGGCGCGTGATGCGCCTGAGGCGTGCCTCCGCGTCATCCCCCTCCGCCGGCAGGTCGAGCGGCGAGAGATTGTCGCCGGCGAGCACGAAGCGCACGTTGGGGTGCGCCATGGCGAGGCGCTTCACCGTCTCGGCGACGGCCTGGGCCTCCGCCCTGTCGGTCTTGAGGAACTTGAGGCGGGCCGGCGTGGCGGCGAAGAGGCCGGTGACCTCGATGCGCGTGCCGCGCACGGCGGCGGCGGGCCGCGGCTCGTGCTTGACGCCGGCATCGACCACGATCTCCCAGCCGTGCGGCTCGTCCCGGTGGCGCGTCGTGATCGACAGGCGGGCGACGGCGCCGATGGACGGCAGCGCCTCGCCCCGGAAGCCGAGGGTCGCGATGGCGAAGAGGTCGCCGGTCGGCAGCTTGGAGGTGGCGTGGCGCTCGACGGCGAGGACAAGGTCCTCGCGCGTCATGCCCGCGCCGTCGTCGCTGACGCGGATGAGGCGCCGCCCGCCGGCCTCGATCACCACCTCGATGGTCGCGGCTCCGGCATCGAGCGCGTTCTCGACGAGTTCCTTCACGGCCGCGGCCGGCCGCTCGATCACTTCGCCAGCGGCAATGCGGTCGATCAGGATGGGGTCGAGACGGCGCACCGCCATGGGGATCTTTCGTTGCGCTTCTGGTCCATCGACAAGGCACGGTTCTCCCCTCCCCCTGGTGGGGAGGAGGGGCCCCTCCCTAGCCGCGTCCCTCGGCGAGGTAGCGTTTGGCGAGGATTTTCGCCTCTTCCACCGCCGGCTGGTCGAAGGGGTCGATGCCGAGCGCGAAGCCGGTCAGGATCGTCTCCAGCATGAAGTGCATGAGCAGCGCACCCATGGTGCGCTCGTCGATGCGGTCGACATGGATGTGGCGGACGGGGCAGCCGTTGCGCACGAAGGTGTCGATCATGGCGATGCCCTGCGCCGCCACAAGGTCGCCGATGGTCTTGCCGGCGAAATCGGCCTGGCCAGCCCGCTCCGCGAGCCCGGCGTCGATTGTCGGACCACGGCCGCGCGCGGCCGTGGTGACGACGGTGAAGAGCTTGTCCTTGGGGCCGGCGAGATAGAGCTGCTGCTGGCTGTGCTGGTCGACGGGCCCGAGCGCGGCGACGGGCTGCGTGCCCTTGCCGTCCTTGCCGAGACTCTCGGCCCACAGCTGCACCCACCAGCGGGCGAAGCGCTCGAGCCGGTCCGCATAGCCCATGAAGACGGCGATGGCCTTGCCCTCGAGCGTCGCCGCCACGTTGAGCGCCGCGCCGATGGCGCTCGGCGCCTCGCGCACGTCCCCGCCCGAGATGAAGGGCGCCACCACCTCGGCCGCGCCCGCGCGGATCGCGGCGATATCGAGGCCGAGGGTCGCCGCCGGCAGGAGGCCGACGTTGGTCAGCACCGAATAGCGCCCGCCGACGCCGGTGTGATGGTCGAGGAAGGGCGCGCCCTCCGGCTCCAGCAGGGCGCGCAGGGCATTGCGCTTGCCGCCGTCGACCTGCGGCTCCGACAGGCCGACGAACAGCGATCCGGCCCGCGAGCGCAACCCCTGGCGGTCGAGCGCCGAGAGCACGGCCATGGTCTGCAGCAGCGTCTCGCCCGTGCCGCCGGACTTCGAGACGGCGGCAAAGCGCGTCGTCGCGAGCGGCAGGCGCTCCAAGAGGCTGCCGAAGGTGAGCGGATCGAGATTGTCGAGGAAGTGGATGCGTGGCTTGTCGGCAAAGCGGCCGAGGCCCGGCACGGCATAATCGGCGAGCTGGGCGAGCGTCTGCCCGCCGAGACTCGAGCCACCGGTGCCCAGGATGACGACGTCGCTCGCCCCATCCGCGAGGCGCGCGCCGGCTTGGCGGATGGCCGCGAGGTCTCCGGTCTCACCGGGTACGGAAAGGAGCGGCAGCGTACCTGCCCGGTACTCGCTGGCGAGCCGGCCAGCGGCGGTCTCGACGGCGGCGAGCGCCGCATCGATGGCTGTATCCGGCAGGCCGTTGCCGCCGACGGTGGTGGCGCGGGCAAGATCGATCGACTGGGTGAAGGTCATCGAAGGCCTCTCATGACACGGCTCTTGGGACGGGTCGGCCGGGCGTTGGGCGCCCGGCGAGACTCATCAGGCATGAAGGCGACCATAATGTGCCCGGCTGCGTCGGGCTACCGGTGCTCGGCACCCTTGCGCGGCAGACCGGGGCAAGGGCGCCCCCTCGAAAGGGCAACGCCCTCTACAGCCCTTCGGGCCGGCCCACGGCGACCACAAGCATCTCGCCGCCCGCAAACAGGCGCTCCGCCGCGCGGCGCACGTCGGCCATGGTGACGGCTGCAACGAGGGCGTTGCGCCGGTCGATATAGTCGATGCCGAGGCTGTCGATAGCGATCTGCAGCAATTGCCGCGCGATCTTCGTCGAGGTGTCGAAGTGCAGTGCATAGGAGCCGATGAGGAACTGCCTCGCCTTTTCGAGCTCGTCTTCACCCGGCCCCTTGGCAAGGAGGTCCGCGATCTCGGCGCGGATCACGGACAGCGATTCGGCGGCGCGCTCGTTCTTTGTCGCCGTCGAGCCGGTGAAGAGGGCGCTGTTGCGCAGCGGCAGCAGGGCGGTGTGCACGCCATAGGCGAGGCCGCGCTTCTCGCGCACTTCCTGAAAGAGCCGTGAGGTGAAGGCACCGCCGCCCAGGATGTGGTTGAGGACATAGGCGGGCAGATAATCCGCATCGCGGCGTGCAACACCCGGCCCGCCGAACCGGATCACCGACTGCGGTACGTCGAGGTCGACGACGACGGGCGCAGCCGCCGTTGCCGGCGGCATGTCCGCCGGCGGCATGACCCCGGCGGTCGCGGGCAAGGTGCCGAAGACGTCGTCGAGCCGCGCGGCAAGCGTCTGCGCATCAATGGCACCCACGGCCGTGACGAAGAGGTTGGACCGCGCCATGGTAGCATCGCGCATGGCCGTGACATCGTCGCGCGTGATCGCCGGCACCTCAGCGAGCGTGCCCTGGGGCGGGCGCCCGTAGGGATGGTCCGGGAAGGCGTGGCGGAAGAACTGCTCCTGCGAGATGGCATCGGGATCCTTCAGGACATGGCGCAGGCCTGCCTCCACCTGCGCCCTGACGCGGGCGATGGCATCGGTGTCGAAGCGCGGCTCGCAGACGGCGAGCCTGAGCAGGTCGAAGGCCTCGTCCGCATTGCGGCGCAGGGTTTTCAGCGAGCCGCGCAGGGTGTCCCGGTCGGCGTGGAAACGCAGCTCGATGGCCCGGTCCGCGAGCATCTGCTGGAAGGCGGCGGAATCGTGCGGGCCGGCGCCCTCGTCAAGCAGGCCGGCGAGCATCGTCGCCGTGCCGCCCTTGCCTGCGCCATCCTGGGCGGTGCCGCCGAGAAAGGCGAACTCAAGCGCCACCAGGGGCACGGCATGCTCCTCGACCAGCCAGGCCTCGATCCCGCCGGGGGATACGACGCGCTGCACCCGATGCGTCGCCCGGGAAGACTTCTCGGCGATCGTCGTGACGGCACTCGTTGTCATGGCGGATCCAGTCGAAACAGGGGTCGGTGGACGACGAATCAATCGGCGTGAGCGAGATGGCCGATGACGGCACGGCGCGCGATGAGGAATTTGCGGGCCGCGTCCACGACCTCCTCGGCCGTCACGGCCTCGATGCGGGCGGGCCAGGCATCGACCTCCTCCACCGTTTCGCCGACGGCGAGCGCCGCCCCGTAGATGCGGGCGAGATGGGCCTGGTTGTCAGCGGCATAGACCATCTCGGCGATGAGGCGGGTCTTGGCACTCGCGAGCTCCGCCGGCTCGACGCCGCGGGCAAGAAAATCGGCGAGGACGCCATCGAGCGCCTCGTCCAGCCTATCGAGGGAGATATCGGGCTTGGGCACCGCATAGACGAGGAAGCGGCTGTCATCCAGCATCCCGGACAGGTAGTAGGCGCCGGCGGACACCGCGATGTCGCGCTTCATCACGAGTTCGCGGTAGAGCACCGATGTCGCGCCGCCGCCGAGGATCTCGGCGAGCACGTCGAGCGCATAGGCCTCGCTGCCCGTCTGCGTGCGGGCGGACGGCACGAGATAGGCGCGCTGCACGTAGGGCTGTTCGACCTTGGGATCGGCCACAGTCACCTTGCGCAGGGCCCGCGGTTCCGGCTCGCGCGGACGCTGCCGCTGGGGCAGCGCGCCGCGCGGCTTGACCTTGCCGTAGGTCTTCTCGGCGAGTGCGCGTACCTCCTGCGCCTCGACATCGCCAGCGACGACAAGGATGGCATTCTCTGGTGTGTAGAAACGCTCGTAATAGGCGAGCGCATCGGCGCGGCTGAGATTCTCGATCTCGTGCATCCAGCCGATGATGGGCGTGCCGTACGGGTGGTGCACGTAGAGCGCCGCCTCCATCGCCTCGCCGAGCTGAGCGGAGGGGTCGGTCTCGACGCGCATGCGCCGTTCCTCCAGCACCACATCGCGCTCGGGATCGACGACATCGTCGCTGAGCACGAGGCCGGTCATGCGATCGGCCTCGAATTCCATCATCGTGCCGAGGTGCTCCTTGGCAACGCGCTGGAAATAGGCCGTGTAGTCGTAGGAGGTGAAAGCGTTTTCCTGCCCGCCGAGGGCGGCGACGACCTTGGAGAACTCCCCGGCGGGATGTTTCGCCGTTCCCTTGAACATCAGATGCTCGAGGAAGTGGGCGATGCCGGACTTGCCGGCCGGGTCATCCGCAGAGCCGTTGCGATACCAGACCATGTGGGTGACGACAGGCACCCGCCGATCCGGAATGACGACAACGTCGAGCCCATTGTCGAGGCGGAAGGTGTGGGTCTGCGCGGCTGCGCCCTCCGGCACCTGATGCCGGGTCGCGGTGGGCGTGAGGTCGGCGGGAGGGGTGTCTGTCATGGTGTTTTCCGGTCGGAGCGCCTGGGACGGATGGGCCTCTGGAAAGCGGCACGCCGGCTGCATACAACAGCCGGCGCGGCAAGCCCTGTGCCGGACGATCCGGGGGCCGGCCGTGCGCGGCCTACGCCCTGGGACATGGGTTGCAGGCGCGCGCTTGTCACCGGTTGCGGCGCGCTTCCTGATTGATGAAGCCGCGCGGATCGCCGTCCTCGGGCGCGGAGGTGGCGGGGGCGCGCTGGCCCTTGCCGATGGGGGCCTCGGGCGAGGGCAGGCGGTATCCGGCCGGCGGCTCCGTCAGCGCCTGGCGCTGCGGCTCCTGGCCGTAGGCGATCGGCGGCGCGTCGGGATTGCGGCCGTTGGAGTAGCGCAGCTGGTTCGGATTGACCCAGTGCGTCTCGCGGCAGTTGTCACCGTAGCACGGATTTGCAATCGGCTGCGGCGCGCTGTTCGCACCCGTGCCACGGACGGCGAGCAACTCCTGGCTCGACATTCGGCCGCCCTGCGACACCATCTGGTCATTGCGCACAGGCACCGGCCGGCGCGCCGCAGCAGCGGCTTCCCGTGCCTTGGTGACGTCGGGATCCTTTGGCCAGGCGGGATTGGCCGTCAGCCGCTCGCCATCGCGCGGCGGCGGCAGCACATTCGTCGACGGCGGCACGACGAGGGGCGCACGCTCGCGATAGATGATCGCGTCTTTTTCGCCTTCGATGATGCCGAGCGAGCCGAGCAGGTTCTTCATGAAAACGCCGCTCTCGTCCTGCGCCTGCGCCGGCCCCGGGTGGGCAAGGGCAAACGCGAATGCGGCGATGGCGGCCAGGAGCCCCGCCTTCATGAGGCCGGGCTTGGCGAGGCCGGACGTCACGTCGTTTCGCGTCATGATCCTATCCCATCAACAACAACCGGCGTTCTCGTGCCGGTACGCCACGTTTCTGCGACCGGTGCGGCGATAGTGAGGCGCAGCGCCGGCGCGAGGCGGGCCGTCAGCCGCGCGGCGCGGCCGAGCGCCTGCGCTCGAGGAAGAAGGAGTCATACAGAAGGAGCACCACGCCCGCAACGATCGCCGCATCGGCGACATTGAACACATACCAGCTGAAGGAGCCCGCGTGCAGATGCACGAAGTCGAGCACCGCGCCATAGATCAACCGGTCGATGGCATTGCCGACCGCTCCGCCGATGAGGAGGCCGAGCCCGACCGCTACCGCCCGGTGTACGCCGCGCGTCAGCCAGACCGACAGGCCGACCGCCGCCGCGAAGGACAGGACGATCAGCGCCCAACGGCCGGCCTCGCTCGACTGCTGGAAGAGGCCATAGGAGATGCCCCGGTTCCAGACCAGCGTCAGCGACACGAAGGGCGCGAGCACGACCGGCTCGGTCCAGGTCGTGATCTCGGCGACGAAATAGAGCCAGAGTTTCGTCGCCTGATCGAGCGCCAGCGTGATGAGCGCGATGAGGAAGCCGGACCGGGTGTGCGTCATGCGTCAGGCGGCCTTGTGACGGGCATCCCACTCGCGCAGCGCCGCGGCATCGCGCGGCGTCACGTCCGGATAGTCGGCATCCTTGCCGACGTCGGGCGAGATCTTCCACGAGCGGGCGCACTTGCGCCCCTGCGCCTTTGCCGGCACCACGGCGGCGCCGGGTACGTCGTCCAGCCGGAAGGCCTCCGCCGGACCCTCGCCGTCCGTAACGGTGATGGCGGATGTGATGCAGATTTCGGCGAAGTCGACATCGCCCAGAAGCCGGCGCAGCTCGGGGTCCGTCACATGCACGACGGGCGCCGCCTCGAGGCTCGAGCCGATGCGCTTCTGGGCCCGCTCGATCTCGAGCGCGCCGGTGACGACGCGGCGCACGCGCCGGATCCTCGCCCAGCGGCTTGCGAGCTCGTCGTCGCGCCATTCGGGCGGGATGATCGGGAACTGCTCCAGATGCACCGAGCCCGCATCGCTGCCGAAGCGGGCGAGCCAGGCCTCCTCCGCGGTGAAGACGAGGACCGGCGCAAGCCACGTCACGACGCAGCGGAAGAGCTGGTCGATGACCGTCAGCGCGCTGCGGCGCGTCAGGCTCGACGCCGGGTCGCAATAGAGCGCGTCCTTGCGCACGTCGAAATAGAAGGCGGACAGATCCGACGTCATGAAGGCCGCGAGCAGGGCGACGACGCGCTTGTAGTCGTAGGCGGCATAGGCCTTGCGCACCTCGCCGTCGAGCTCGCAGAGCCGGTGCAGCATCAGTCGCTCCAGCTCCGGCATGCGGTTCGTCGTCACGAGCTCGCGCGCGTCGAAATGGTGCAGCGTGCCGAGCATCCAGCGAATGGTGTTGCGCAGCTTGCGGTACTGGTCGACGACGCTCTTCAGGATCTCCGGGCCGATGCGCTGGTCGTCCCAATAGTCGACCGAGGCTGTCCACAGGCGCAGGATGTCGGCGCCAAACTGTTTGATGACGTCCTGCGGGGCGACCGTGTTGCCGAGCGACTTCGACATCTTGCGGCCCTGCTCGTCGAGCGTGAAGCCGTGCGTGACGACGACGTCGTATGGCGCGCGCCCGCGCGTGCCGCAGCTCTCGAGCAGCGAGGAGTGGAACCAGCCACGATGCTGGTCCGAGCCCTCGAGATACATCACCCGGTCGTGCCCGCCGTCGACGCGGCGCCGGGTTTTGAGGTCCGGCCGCACCTCGAGCGTAAAGGCATGGGTGGAGCCGGAATCGAACCACACGTCGAGGATGTCCATCACCGGCGTCCAGGCGGATGGATCGTCGACGAGGCCGTCCAGGAAGCGGCGCGGGTCGGCGCTGAACCAGGCATCCGCCCCCTCCGCCTCGAAGGCGGCGGCGATGCGGGCGGACAGTTCCTCGCTCGCGGCGAAACCGGGACCGGGGGCGAGTTCGACAACGTTGCCGCTGTCATCCTCCCGCACGAAGACCGTGATCGGTACACCCCAGGCGCGCTGGCGCGAGATGACCCAGTCCGGGCGATTCTCGATCATGCCGTTGATGCGGTTCTCGCCCGCCTGTGGCACCCACTGCGTGGCGGCGATGGCCTTCAGCGCCCGCGCGCGCAGCGTATCGCCCGGCCCGTCGAGCGGCTTGTCCATGGCGATGAACCACTGCGGCGTGTTGCGGAAGATGAGCGGCGCCTTGGAACGCCAGGAATGCGGGTACTGGTGCTTGAGACGGCCTCGCGCGGCGAGCTTGCCGGTCTCGATCAGGGCCTTGATGACGCGCTCGTTGGCATCGCCCTCGCGGCCCTTGTCATCGAGCACCCGGGCGCCGGCAAAGAGCGGCACGTGCGGATAATAGGCTCCGTCGGGCCCGACCGTGTGCGGCACGTCCGGCGTGCCGGCGGCGGCGAAGGCGGCCTTGTGCGTCGCCCAAAGGTTGTAGTCGTCGGCGCCGTGCCCGGGTGCGGTGTGCACGAAGCCCGTGCCGGCGTCGTCGGTCACGAAGTCGCCGGCAAGGAGCGGCACGCCGAAGTCATAGCCCTGGCCGGCGAGCGGATGGGCGCACAGGAGGCCGGCAAGGTCCTTTGGCGCGACGGCGGCGATGCGGTGCCAGCGCTCGACGCGCGCTGCCTTCATGACCTCGTCGGCGAGCTTGTCGGCGAGCACGTAGCGCTCGCCCTTCACCGCCCAGTTGCCGGCCGGAGCGTCGCTGACCTCGTAGAGGCCGTAGGCGATGTCGTCGGCATAGGCGATGGCGCGGTTGCCCGGGATGGTCCAGGGCGTCGTCGTCCAGATGATGACGGAGGCGCCGTCGAGTGGCGTGCCCGAGCGAGCCTTGACCGGGAACTTGACGTAGATGGTCGGCGAGGTGTGCTCCTGATACTCCACCTCCGCCTCGGCGAGCGCCGTGCGCTCGACGATCGACCACATGACGGGCTTGGAGCCGCGATAGAGCTGGCCGCTCGCCGCGAACTTCATCAGTTCGCGGGCGATCTGCGCCTCGGCCGGATAGGCCATGGTGAGATAGGGATGCGCCCAGTCGCCCTCGATGCCGAGGCGCTTGAACTCCTCGCGCTGCACGTCGATCCACTTCTGCGCGAAGGCGCGGCACTCGCGGCGGAATTCGACGACCGGCACCTCGTCCTTGTTGCGGCCCTTGGCGCGGTACTCCTCCTCGATCTTCCATTCGATCGGCAAGCCGTGGCAGTCCCAGCCGGGCACGTAGTTGGCGTCGTGGCCCAGCATGGTCTGCGAGCGGACGACGAGGTCCTTCAGCACCTTGTTGAGCGCGTGGCCGATGTGGATGTGGCCATTGGCGTAAGGCGGGCCGTCGTGCAGCACGAAGCGCGGGCGGCCCTTGCCGGCCTCGCGCAGGGCGGCGTAGAGGCCTACGCGCTGCCAGTGGGCGAGAATATCGGGCTCGCGTTCGGGCAGTCCGGCGCGCATTGGGAACGATGTCTGCGGCAGGAACAGCGTTTCGGAATAGTCGCGAGCAGGGGGAGAGGGAGCGTTCATGGATCGGCCGGTTCGGGTAGGCGCAGCGCGCATGCGGCGCCCGGGATGTTGCGGCAAGCGGTTGAGGGGCCCGAATGGGCCCGCGTGACCCCGGACCTTCACGGGTACCCGCTCTCGGGTGCCTCAGGCGAAGGCCGGGCCGTTAATTCGCAGCTTGAATCGAGGCTCGGTCATGGCCGTCTTCTACGCATCTTTCCACAAAGAGGCCACCGGTTTTCGAACAAAACCGCCGCCGGCACAAGCCGGCCCGTCGCTGCTGCCACGAGGCCGGGCGTCAGGCGACGCGCAATGGCCTTTCGCCGGGCTCGGACTCGCCCGCGAGGGCCTGCGCCTGGGCTCCGAGATCACGTATGAGGTCGTCAAGCCGTTCGATGCAGGCGGCGAGGTCGCGGTCGGCCGGGGGCGTCGGCACGTCCTGAGGCTCTCCCCGCCGGCCGGCTGCCGCCACCGCCTCGATGGAGCGGGCAATCTCCTGGGTGGCGCTGCTCTGCTGGTTCACCGCCTCGGCAATCGTCATCGTCATCGAGTCGATGGAGGTGATCGTTCCCGAGATCGTTTCGATGGCCTCGACCGCCTGGGCAGTCGCGGTTTGCATGGCGGCGATCTGGCCGCGGATCTCGTCGGTGGCGCGGGCGGTCTGGTTTGCGAGCGCCTTGACCTCCTGGGCGACGACGGCGAAGCCCCGGCCGGCCTCGCCCGCGCGGGCCGCCTCGATGGTAGCATTGAGTGCGAGGAGGTTCGTCTGTTCCGCAATGGCGGTGATGAGGGTGATGACCTCGCCGATCTTGGCACTCGACTTGTCGAGCGCCTTGACGAGATCGCTCGTCGCCCGCACCTCGCGCACCGCCCGCGCGGCGATGCCGGAGCCCTGCTGCAACTGCCGGCCGATCTCCGAGATTGAACTCGTCAGCTCGACGGCGGCGGCCGCAGCCGTCTGGACACCGCCGTTTGATGGCCGGCGCGGCAGACGGCGATTTTCCTCGAACGACATTGCGAGCTGGTGTCGCAGTGTCTCGAGCTCCGTGCCGAGTTGGCTCACGCGGCCGTTGATGAGGCCGACCGTCTCGGCAAGTTGCGCGCGGTTTGCCTCCCGGGCACGGTTGCGGTCATCGCGCAGCGAGTGGAGCTCGCGCCGCAGGGCCGACAGTTCGCCCTCCTGCTCGCGGGCGATGATGAGCCGCCGGCGCAGTTCCTCGACCGCGCGCGCCGTCTCGCCCGTGGGGCCATCGTCACCTGTATGGGGCACGAGGACGTCGAACCGCCCCCCGGCGAGGCGCGCGAGGCTGTCGTCGAGCAGCCTGCGGGAACGTGGTGGACGCGGCGCGAAACCGACCGCGACGAGCGTGATGAGGACGGCGGCAGCGAGAAGAAAAGGCATGAAATGCTCGTCGCTCTCCATGGCCAGGGCCTGCTGGACGGCGAGAATGGCGACCGTGCCGAGGAAAAAGCCACCGGCGCGCATGAATAGCGGAGAATGTTTTTCTAAGGAAATTCGAGAAAACGGCATTCTGGGCATCGTCTTGGCAATGAGCGGATCGGAATGCTGCGATCTTTGCCGAGACGGGTTAAAGATTGGTGGAACAAGGCCCTTTTTGGATCAGGATTGCTGGGGACAAAGCAGCGACGGCGCGCCGAGATTGGATTCGCCCAGCAGGTGGCGGGCCTCGGCGCTATCCTTGTCCATCTGTCCGATGAGAGCCTCGACCGTGACGAAACGCTCCTCCGGGCGCAAGAAGGCGACGAATTCCACATCCATCGCGCGCCCGTAGAGGTCGCCGCGGAAATCGAAAAGATGCACCTCGAGCAGCGGCGCGCCGTTGTCGAAGGTCGGCCGCCGGCCGAAGCTCGCGACCCCCATGTGGACGGTGCCAGCCACGGCGGCGCGAACCGCATAGATGCCATGGCGCAACCCGCAGTCGGGCGCGAGCGCCAGATTGGCGGTGGGATAGCCGAGATCGCGACCGCGTTTGTCGCCGTGGCGGACGGTGGCGCGCACCAGCCAGCGATAGCCGAGGAGTTGGTTGGCTCGGCCGATGTCGCCCGCGGCAAGGCTGGCGCGGATGGCGCTCGACGACACGGCCTGCCCGTCTTCCGTGACCGGAGGCAGGATGCGCACGGCAAGACCGAGCGCGGCACCGTGCTCCTCCAGGAAGGCGGGCGTGCCCTGCCGGCCCTTGCCGAAGTGGAAGTCGTGTCCCACGACCACGCCCCGGACGCCGAGCCGCTCGACGAGCAGCTTCTCGATGAAGTCGTGCGCGGTCGTCGCCGCGAGCGCGGCATCGAAGTGAAGCTCGATCATGCCCGCAAGGCCGAGCCGGGCCGCCACCATCGCCTTCACGTCCGGCGGCGTGATGCGGAAGAGCGGCTTCTCGGGTGCGAAGAAGCGCCTCGGATGGGGTTCGAAGGTCAGGAGCGCCGCCGGCGCGGCCTGCTCGCCCGCCAGTGCGACCGTCGCCGCGACGATCGAGCGGTGCCCGCGGTGCAGCCCGTCGAAATTACCGATGGCGACCACCGCGCCCCGCAGCGCCACGGGCATGTCGCCCTCGCCGCCCCAATGCACGAAGGCCTCGTTGCGGGCGAAAAACGGCGAATCGGGCGGGACGATCGAGGGCATCGGCTCTCGCGGCTCGGGACACATGTGCCCGGTTGCGGGCGCGGCGGACCCTGCCAAGAACACGGGCGGCTGGTCAAGCGTCGATCAGAGGCCGGCGCGCGAGGGCACGGCGACCCAGGCCTCGCCCTCGAGCACGGCCTTGCCGTCACAGACGCAGTCGCAGAACAGGCGCACCCGCCGCCGCTCCGGCACGAGTTCGGCCACCTCGACCGTCGCGGTGACGACGTCGCCGATGCGCACGGGTGCCAGAAACTGCAGCGTCTGCGAAAGATAGACGGCGCCCGGGCCGGGAAGGCGCGTGCCCAGAACGGCCGAGATGAGGCTTGCCGTGAACATGCCGTGGGCGATGCGCTGGCCGAAGCGGGTCTGCGCCGCATAGGCCTCGTCGATGTGGATCGGGTTGCGGTCCCCGGTCACGCTGGCGAAGCCCGTGACATCGTCTTCCATGACCGTGCGCATCAGTCGCTCGCGCATGCCGATGCTCAGGTCCTCGAAATAGAAGCTGCGCATGACCTCCAACATGATGCCTTCCCGCTGTTGCGGCCGATGCGGCAGATACCTGCGCCAGTGCCGGGCGGCGGCCTCTCTATGCGGCATCGCACCATTCTACTTATTGCGACGCACCATGCCATGCGACTTTCGGCCACCCGCATGCGCAAAGGTTGATGCCAAATTTCACCGCATCTGATGTAATTAACCTGATCGCAACAGGGGCATTCTAGGGTAGGGGCATGACGACAACCGTTTCTTATAAGCCAGCCGGGTCGGGACGCCGTGGCGGGCATATGCGCCGTTGCCGTTGACCGGAGCAGACCATGGCCCTTGATCTCTCGATGCCGATCCTGATCGTCGACGACTACCAGGCGATGGTCCGCATCATCCGCAATCTGCTGCACCAACTGGGCTTTGAAGATGTCGACGAAGCGCCGGACGGCCCGAGCGCGCTCGCCAAGATGCGCGAGAAGACCTATGCGCTCGTCATCTCCGACTGGAACATGGAGCCCATGTCGGGCTACGATCTCCTGCGCGAGGTGCGCGCCGAGGAGGCCTGGCGCTCCATTCCGTTCATCATGGTGACGGCCGAATCGAAGACGGAGAACGTCATCGCCGCGAAGAAGGCCGGCGTGAACAACTACATCGTCAAGCCGTTCAACGCCCAGACCCTGAAAGCCAAGATCGAATCGGTCTGCGGCGTCTGAGCGACGCCGTCAGCGGACGAACGTCTCGACGATCGCCTGCGGGCGGTGCAACACGTCCTCGAGCCGTGGCGAAGTCGCTACCAGACGAGGCTCTCGATGATCGCCTGCGGGCGATGCGTCGCGTCTTCGAGCCACGCTGCAAGGGCGATCTCGTCGAGGCTGCCGCCGAGCGGGCTGATCTCGGCCGCATGGATGCCGCGCGTCACGAGCAGAGCATCGGCTCCGATGCTGTGGGCGCCGGCCACATCGGTACGGATCGCATCGCCGATGGCGAGCACGCGCGACACCGGCACGTGCGCGCCGCGGATGCGCTCCGCCTCGCCGAGGGCACGCTCGTAGATCGGCTTGTGCGGCTTGCCCGCGTAGGTCACCGTCCCGCCGATCTCCTCATAGGCTGCGGCGAGCGCGCCGGCGCAGTAGATGAGCGCCGTGCCGCGCTCCACGACGAGATCGGGATTGGCGCAGACCATCGGCAGACCAGCGGCATGCATCTCAGCGAGGAGACCGGCATAGTCGTCCGGCGTCTCGCGCTCGTCGTCGACGAGGCCGGTGCAGACTGCGTAGCGGGCGCCCGCCGCTGTCGTCAGGGGCGCATCGAGACCGTCGAATAGCGGCAGGTCGCGGTCCGGCCCGATATGGAGGAGGGGCTCGCCTGGCCGGGCAGCGATCTGGCTGCGCGTGACGTCGCCGGAGGTGACGGCCGCGTCATAGGCCTCGCGCTTCACGCCGAAACCGTCGAGCAGCGTCAGGACGTCCCCGTTCGGGCGGGGGGCGTTGGAGACGAGCACGACCTGGCCGCCGCGTTGGCGGAACCGCTGAAGGGCTTCGCCCGCCGGGGCGAAGGCCTCGAGCCCGTTGTGCAGCACGCCCCAGATGTCGCACAGGATGACGTCGTAGCGATCGGCGATCGTCCGAAGTCCCTGGATGATCGGAGGCGGGGAGGCAGGCCGGTCGGTCATGTCTTGGATGGCCTCATGTTCGATAGGCGCTCCGGGAAGGTCCGGACGAGCGGTCCACCCCGGGCTGCGAGGAAGGTCCCGGCGCTAATGCCGGGAGGCGGTTGTGTCAAGCGCGGCCCAGGTGTCGGGCGCAGCATATGTCGCAGGGCGGGCGGCCGGTTCGATTGTTCCTCTTCGGCGCGGCTCTTGATAGCTTGGCATCATAATGGCCGCGGGATCCTGTCTCCCGCGGCCCAAACCGAACGGGAGCCACGATGTCCGCCTCTGCCGCCCACGACCACGCGCTCGCGCCGAACGACCTCGAAGCGTTCTGGATGCCCTTCACGGCCAACCGTGCCTTCAAGAAGAAGCCGCGCATGGTGACCGGCGCCAAGGACATGCACTACCTGACGGCCGAGGGCCGCAAGGTGGTCGACGGCGCGGCGGGGCTGTGGTGCTGCAACGCCGGTCACAATCGCGACCCGATCGTTTCGGCCATCCAGGCGCAGGCCGGCGAGCTCGACTATGCGCCTGCCTTCCAGTTTGGCCAGCCCAAGGCCTTCGCGCTCGCGGCGCGCATCGCTGCGCTGGCGCCGGGCGACCTCGACCACGTCTTCTTCGCCAATTCCGGCTCGGAGGCCGTGGACAGCGCCCTCAAGATCGCGCTGGCCTACTGGAACATCAAGGGCAAGGGCTCCAAGACGCGCCTCATCGGCCGCGAGCGTGGCTATCACGGCGTCGGCTTCGGCGGCATCTCGGTCGGCGGCATCGTGCCGAACCGCAAGTTCTTCGGCTCGCTGCTGACGGGCGTCGACCACCTGCCGCACACCTACAACCGCGAGGAGCAGGCCTTCTCGCGCGGCGAGCCGGCGTGGGGCGCGCACCTCGCCGACGAGCTCGAGCGCATCGTCGCCCTGCACGACGCCTCGACCATCGCGGCCGTCATCGTCGAGCCCATGGCCGGCTCCACCGGCGTGCTGCCGCCCCCCAAGGGCTATCTGAAGCGCCTGCGCGAGATCTGCGACAAGCACAACATCCTGCTCGTCTTCGACGAGGTCATCACCGGCTTCGGCCGCCTCGGTTTCGCCTTCGCGGCCGAGCGCTACGGCGTCGTGCCGGACATGATCACCTTCGCCAAGGGCGTCACGTCCGGCACCGTGCCCATGGGCGGCGTGCTCGTGCGCAAGGGCATCTACGAGGCCTTCATGCAGGGGCCGGAGCACGTCATCGAGCTCTTCCACGGCTATACCTATTCGGCCCATCCGCTCGCCTGCGCCGCCGGCCTTGCGGCGCTCGACGTCTATCGCGACGAGGGTCTGTTCGAGCGCGCCCGGGCCCTCGAGGGCGCCTGGGCGGACGCGATCCACGGGCTCAGGGGTCTGCCGGGCGTGCTCGACATCCGCTCCGTCGGCATCGTCGGCGCCATCGACCTCGCGCCGCTCAAGGATGCACCGGGCCGGCGCGCCTTCGAGGCGATGGACCGCGCCTTCCACGAGTTCGATCTCATGGTGCGCATCACCGGCGATACCATCGCGGTCTCGCCGCCACTCATCCTGACCGAGAGCGACATCGGCGACATCGCCGACAAGCTCGGCAAGGTCATCCGGGCGGTCGCCTGATGCCTGTGCGCCGCCGTCGGCCAGCCGGGCAGCGGCGATGACGGCGGCGTCCGGCACCTCGATCGGCCTTGCGCTCGGCGGGGGCGGGGCGCGCGGCCTCGCCCACATCGCGGTCATCGAAGTGCTCGACGAACTCGGCCTCAGGCCGGCCGTCATTGCCGGCACGTCCATGGGGGCGATCATCGGCGCTGCCCATGCCGCCGGCATCGGCGGTCGCGACCTGCGCCGGCACGTGCAGGACACGCTGCGCGATCGCACGGCGGTGCTCACCCGCCTGCTGCAGGCCCGCGTCGGCCGCTTGTCGCAGCTCTTCGCGCGCGGCCATGCCAACCCGGTGCTGATCGACGGCGAGAAATTCCTCGACCTGTTCTGGCCGCAGAGCGTGCCGGAGCGTTTCGAGGATCTCGCCGTGCCGCTCCTCGTCGTGGCGACGGATTATTATGCGCGCTCGGAGGTTGTCATCGGCGCGGGGGCGCTCGTCTCGGCCGTTGCCGGCTCGATGGCCATTCCGGGGCTCGTGCGGCCCGTCGTCGCTGGCGGGCGGGTACTCATCGACGGCGGCGCCACCAACCCGCTGCCGTTCGACCACCTTCTGCCGCGGGCCGACGTCGTCATCGCCGTCGATGTCGTCGGCGGCGCGGCGCGTGAGACGGACGGCGTGCCCGACCCGATCGAGACGATGTTCGGCGCCTCGCACATCATGCAGGCGGCCATCGTCGCCGGCAAACTCGCCGCCGGCCCGCCGCACATCATGGTGCGGCCCCCGGTCGGCGCCTTCCGTGGGCTCGACTTCTTCAAGGCGAAGGCCATTTTCGCCGCGGCCGATCTCGTCAAGGATGGCCTCAAGCGCGACATCGCAGCCGCGCTCGAAGCGCGCGCCTGAGGCGCCGTGGCGATGCCCTTCGGACATCACGCGATCCACCAGGTCCCGGGCTCCCTATAAAGCAGCCGAAGGCTCCGCTCAGCTGACGACGACGCGGGTGCCGATGCGCACGCGGTTGTAGAGGTCGATGACGTCCTTGTTGAGCATGCGGATGCACCCGGAGGACACGGCGCGCCCGATCGTGTGCGGCTCGTTCGTGCCGTGGATGCGATAGAGCGTCTTGCCGAGATAGAGGGCGCGCGCGCCGAGCGGATTGTCGGGCCCGCCGGCCATGTGGCGCGGCAGGTCGGGCCGGCGCTTCAGCATCTGCGCCGGCGGGCGCCAGTCGGGCCACTCGCGCTTCATGCTGATGCTCTCGCTGCCGCGCCAGGAGAAGCCCTGGCGGCCGACGCCGATGCCATAGCGGATGGCGCGCCCGCCCGGCTCGACGAGGTAGAGGAAGCGGCCTGCCGTATCGATGACGATGGTGCCCGGCTTGTGCGGGCCCGCGTAATCCACGACCTGCCGCGCATAGCGCGGCTCGGGCGCGCGCATCGGCTGCAGCTCGGCCGCATCGGGCAGGGCGGCGTGTCGCACGTTCCCCGACGACGGGCGGCGTTCCCATGTCCGCTCACTGCCGAGCGCCGCATCGAGCGGATCGATCGGGGGCACCCTGTGGACCCGCGCGATGCCGCCGGAGGAGGGGGTGACGATGCGCACCGGCTGCCCGGCTCGCGGGCCGGCCGTGGGGGTGCGGCCGGTCACCAGCATCTCGATGAAGCCGCCGCCGAGGTCGGCGCGGCGCACGGGCTGCCGCTCGGCCGCGGCTGCCATCTCGCGCGCCCCGGGCGCCTGGATGACCCTGGTCGATGGCAGGGGCGCACGCGTGCCGGTGCCGTAGATGACGGTCTGCGCCCCCGCGGGGCCTGCGGGCAGGGCAAGGCCGCAGGCGAGCGCGGCGGCGAGAGACAAGCGGTGGATGGGCAACATGGCTGAACCTGCAATCGATGACGGCATATGATGCCAATGCAGCCGAAGACTTGCGAAACGGGCTCGCCAAATGGTGAACGCCGCGGGCTTTCCGCTCCATGAGCCGGCCGGAGGCGGTGTTTTCCGTCGCGATGGTTAGCGGCTGGTGCCGAGGCGTCCTTAACGTTGAATTTAACTCGGTCGGCTACCAATCAGTGTCTTTCCATCGCGGCGGCGCCTTTTCGCCGCATCCCGGATGAGCAGGCCATGTCGACGCTTCCCGCGCGTGCGCGCTATCGCAATGTGACCTCCCTCGACGTCATGCGCATCGACCGGCGCGAGCGTGTGCTGGCGGACCGCCGCATGCCGCGCATCGACACGAGCCGGGCCGAGATCATGGCCGCGCTCGACGATATTCGGGAGATGCTGGAGATCTTCCGCCCCATGCAGCGCCAGGCGCTCGGTCTCATGGACGACTACCGCCGCGAGGCGGCGGAGGTGGCGCGCCTCAGCCAGGAGGTGGCGGGCCTGCAGGGGACGGTTGCCGCTGTGCGGCAGGAACTCGCCGCCATCGGTCACGGCACGGGTGATAGCTCCGTCGCCCGTATCGCCCTGACGGAACTGAGCGCGGTGGGCGACGAGACGGCCCATGCTGCCGGCGACATCCTCGGCGCTGCCGAGGTCATCGCCGCGGAGGCGCGCAGACTCAAGCAAAGTGGTGAGCCGGAGAACGTCGGTTCGGCCGAGAGCATCATGGGCCAGCTCATCAAGCTCTACGAGGCCTGCAATTATCAGGATCTAACACAGCAGCGCGTCGCCAAGATCCGCCGCCACCTCGAAGGGCTGGCGGCACATCTCGACGAACTGGCAGCGATCGTGCAGGTGGCGCCGCGGCAGATGACGGCCCGCAGGGCCGCCAACGACGCGCAACTGCTCAACGGTCCTGCCGTTGCAGGCGCGCCTGGGCACCTGCGGCAGAACGAGATCGACGGCTATTTCGAATAGCCCCTCAGCGTCGGCGCAGATGGAGAGGGTGATGACGGGCGCCTTCGGCCGCGCGGTTCTGGGCATTGCGCTCCTGTCGGCCATGGATGCGCTCATCAAGGCGGTGGCGGCGCGCTACCCCACCTTCGAGATCACCTTCCTGCGCTTCGCCTGCGGCACGCTCGTCGCCGGCGCGGTGCTCGCCGTGCGCAGACCCGGCTGGCCGACGCGCGAGACAGTCGTTGCCAACAGCTGGCGTGCCCTGCTCGTCGTGGTCACCGCGACCTCCTTCTTCTACGCGCTCGGCCGCCTGCCGCTGGCGGAGGCGCAGGCGCTCGCCTTCCTCGCCCCGGTCTTCATCGCCTTTTTCGGCGTCGTGCTGCTGCGCGAACGCATCGACGGGCGCATCGTCGTCGCCCTGCTGGCCGGCTTCGCCGGCATGGTGATCATCGTCCACGGCTCCGGCACCTCGGGCGGTGCGCGTTCGTGGGACGGCATCGCGGCGGCGCTCGCCGCGGCCGTGACCTACGCCTTGTCGATGGTGATGCTGCGGGCGCGGGCGACGCGCGACCGCGTCGAGACCATCGTCTTCTTCCAGAACATCGGGCCGGCACTCGTGCTCGCCGCGCCCGCCGGCGCGGTTTGGGTGCCGCCTCACGTGTCCGACTTGTCGCTGTTCCTCGCCATCGGCTGTCTCGGCGCCATCGGGCATCTCATCCTCGCCACGGCCTTCGCCCGGGTTGAGGCGGCGCGCCTCGCGCCGCTCGAATACACCGCCCTCATCTGGGCGGTGGCACTCGGCTATCTTTTCTTCGGCGAGGTGCCCTCGCTGCAGACGCTCGCCGGCGGTGCCCTGATCGTCCTCGGCGCGCTTGCGACAGTCCGCCGCTGACGGCGGGCGGGAGATGGTTGGGAAATTGTGAGTTTAGAAATAGCAACGTCATAGCAGTTGCGCTGTTCAGTTGGTCTTTGCATCATATCTTGTGAGCGATGATGACTGTATATCTATGTCATAATCGAAATATCGCTCGTTTTTTGGGGCATTATCGGCCCGTATATTGATATTTTGGAGGTATATCATGGCTTGCTCGTGCTGTCAGAAGAATGGGGCTTCGAATGCTGGTGCGGCCTCTGCCGCCGGTGTGCAGGACGCCCAGAAGCAGAAGCGCTCCGCGGATGATTTCCAGGAGATGCTGGCGCAAGTGGCAATGCAGGCGCAGCAGTCCCAGAACATCCAGAAGTGACATCGTGCTGTGATGGTGAATTGGTTCGGATCGTGACCGACGTTTCGGCCCGGATCAGCTGCGTCACCCTGTCGTGACATGTCGCGACGACTCCCCCGGAGCCGCGGATTGTCCCCGGCTCCGGGTGAGGAGCGCTGCAGACCGGCGGCGCTGCCGAATCCTCGTTGCCGATCGCACAGGGCCGCATGCCGCGGCCGTTGCATCGGGCGGATGAGCGCGGATCAGCGCGTGCTTTTCAGGTGCAGGTGCTTGCCCGTTACCGGGCGGAATATGATCGATCTATCGGTGAGGTTCAGAATGTCATACAGAATCCAGCCCAACGGTCAGGGCAGCTTTATCGGCAATATTGGCCAGAATGATTTCATGGGTACCCTGAAACAGCTGCAGCAGATGATGCAGCTGGTCAAGCTGCTGCAACAGCTGCAGCAGTTCCTGGGGCAGGGCCAGTCGCCGTGCTGCGGCAACGGCCAGGGCCAGAAGCAGCCGCCGTGCTGCGGCAACGATCAAGGCTACGGCGATCTCAGGCTGACCGGACTGACGGCCCATTTCGGGCTGTCGGGGACATCCGGAGCGTTCTGAACGCTCGGGCCTGCCCGGCCGCGCCAGCCACGGTGCCATATGCCCGGCCGGTGCGGCCGGCTGCCCATCACGCTTGAGGAACCGCGTCATGGTGGACATGCTTTCGGGATCTGCCGACCGATCGACGGATCAATGGAATGAGCACGGCGGCGGCGATCTTCCGGATGTCATACAGCTTGCGAGGGAGCAGGTCGGGCAGCTGACGAGGATGCTCGCAGGGCGGCAGGGGGCGCAGGAGGCTGCGATCGCGCGGCTGGCCGGGGAAATGGCGTGGCTGCTGCGTGACATGGCGGGCCAGCCGGCGCTGCAGGGGCAGCAGATGGCGCGGCTGGACCACCTGATGAACCAATTGGCCCAGCTGATGAACGATCCGCCGCGGGATCGCGGATAGTACATGCCGGCACGAGGGCGCTGTCCTCGTGGCAGGGATGCGCGCAAGCGGTCTCGCCCCCGGTTCGCCGCGACTGGCGCCGCGCCCATCCGCAATCGCGGGGCAATGCTCTCACTCGCCGCCCTGCAGGATATCATGGTGCGTCGCAGAAAAGGGCGGGGCCTTCGTGAGGAGGTCCCGCTCTTGGCGTGTCGGCGCGTGATCATGCGCGCAGCGAGGCGGGCAGAGCCGCCGATGCCCGGCATGGTGGCGCCGGCGGTGCCGGCCCGTTAACCATCCCGGCTGAGAGGCCGCCCGCGCGAAGGCAGCGTGCAGCGTGACGGCGAATTTGTCGCGACCGTGCCTTGACTCTCCAGCGCCGCCTGCCTATCTCCGCCCGAGCCTTGGCACTCGCTTCTGTCGAGTGCTAACAGGCCCCGCATGATCAGCGCGTTCCGCTGCTTTCTTTGAGAGGACACGTCTCATGAAGTTCCGTCCGCTGCACGACCGCGTGGTCGTCCGCCGTCTCGACAGCGAAGAGAAGACCAAGGGCGGCATCATCATCCCCGACACGGCCAAGGAAAAGCCGCAGGAGGGCGAGATCGTCGCCGTCGGTCCCGGCGCCCGCGACGACAATGGCAAGCTCGTTGCCCTTGATGTCAAGAAGGGCGATCGCGTGCTCTTCGGCAAGTGGTCGGGCACCGAGGTGAAGATCGACGGCCAGGACCTCCTTATCATGAAGGAGTCCGACATCATGGGCGTGATCGGCTGAGCCGCCCCTCCCCCATCTTGAGTTTCAGGCAGGAGTTGAGCACATGGCTGCCAAGGACGTAAAATTTTCGGCTGACGCGCGCGAGAAGATGCTGCGCGGCGTGGACATTCTCGCCAATGCGGTGAAGGTGACGCTGGGCCCGAAGGGCCGCAACGTGGTGATCGAGAAGTCGTTCGGCGCGCCGCGCATCACGAAGGACGGCGTGACGGTCGCCAAGGAAATCGAGCTTGAGGACAAGTTCGAGAACATGGGCGCGCAGATGGTGCGCGAGGTGGCCTCGAAGACGAACGATCTGGCCGGTGACGGCACCACGACGGCCACGGTCCTCGCCCAGGCGATCGTGAAGGAAGGCGCCAAGTCGGTCGCCGCCGGCATGAATCCGATGGACCTCAAGCGCGGTGTCGACATGGCTGTGGCCGAGGTCATCAAGGACATCGAGAAGCGCGCCAAGAAGGTGAAGTCCTCCGACGAGGTCGCGCAGGTCGGCACCATCTCGGCGAACGGCGACCGCTCCATCGGCGAGATGATCGCCGAGGCGATGCAGAAGGTCGGCAACGAGGGCGTCATCACGGTCGAGGAGGCCAAGAGCCTCGAGACCGAGCTCGACGTCGTCGAGGGCATGCAGTTCGACCGCGGCTACCTCTCTCCGTACTTCATCACGAATGCGGAGAAGATGGTCGCGGAGCTCGACGATCCCTACATCCTCATCCACGAGAAGAAGCTCTCCTCGCTGCAGGCCATGCTGCCGGTGCTCGAGGCGGTCGTCCAGACGGGCAAGCCGCTTCTGATCGTCGCCGAGGACGTCGAGGGCGAGGCGCTCGCCACGCTCGTCGTCAACAAGCTGCGCGGCGGCCTCAAGGTCGCGGCGGTGAAGGCGCCGGGCTTCGGCGACCGCCGCAAGGCCATGCTCGAGGACATCGCCGTCCTCACCGCCGGCCAGACGATCTCCGAAGACCTCGGCATCAAGCTCGAGAACGTGACGCTCGACATGCTCGGTCGCGCCAAGAAGGTGCGCATCGACAAGGAGAACACCACGATCGTCGACGGTGCCGGCAAGAAGAAGGACATCGAGGCCCGCGTGCAGCAGATCAAGGCGCAGATCGAGGAGACCACCTCGGACTACGACCGTGAGAAGCTGCAGGAGCGTCTTGCCAAGCTCGCGGGCGGCGTGGCCGTCATCCGCGTCGGCGGCGCCACCGAGGTCGAAGTGAAGGAGAAGAAGGACCGCGTCGACGACGCCCTCAACGCCACGCGCGCGGCCGTCGAGGAAGGCATCGTCCCGGGCGGCGGCACAGCCCTCCTGCGTGCCAAGGCGGCCGTGGCGAAGCTCAAGAGCGACAACGCCGACGTACAGGCCGGCATCAATATCGTCCTGCGCGCGCTCGAGGCGCCGATCCGCCAGATCGCCGAGAATTCCGGCGTCGAGGGCTCGATCGTCGTCGGCAAGATCTCCGAGAACAAGTCGCAGACCTTCGGCTTCAACGCGCAGACTGAAGAGTTCGTGGACATGCTCGAGGCCGGCATCGTCGATCCGGCCAAGGTCGTGCGCACGGCCCTGCAGGACGCCGCCTCGGTCGCTTCGCTCCTCATCACGACGGAGGCGATGGTCGCCGACAAGCCGAAGAAGGAAGCGGCCGCGCCCGCCATGCCGGGCGGTGGCATGGGCGGCATGGACTTCTGAGGAAGTCCATCCGCCCAAGCTGAGGCAAGTGCTTCGGCCGACTGGATCGGCCGAAGTGGCGGCATGGACTTCTGAGGAAGTCCATTCGGCCAGAGACGGAAGGGCCCGGCATCGCCGCCGGGCCCTTTTTCGTTGGCCAGGCGCTAAGGGGCGATTCCGCCGGCGATCCCTGTACCTGTTTCCGCCGTCTTTCTGCCGCTTTACAAAAGCGTTAGGTGCAGCGCCTGTCGAATTCCTGTAGGAGACGAGGCGGATTTCGGATGCCGGCGGTGCCGGCCCTTCTGGCGGGACAAGCGGACTTCATGAAGCTCATAGCCATTGTCGTTGCGGCCGCGTCCGCAGCCTTTCTGGCGCTGTCGCAGGGGCAGGCGAACGCCCTGCCGCTCTTCGTGCCGGTCAGCGGTTTCGTGCTCGCGGCCATCCTGTGGCTGGCGCGCGACATCTCGATCTTCCTGCGCATCTTCATGGGCATGTATGCGCTCGGCTATCTGCTGATCGCGGCGGCCAACACACTCGCCAGCTACGGCCTCGTGCCGCAGACGCTGGCGGCGCTCGTGCCGCCGGCCTTCATGGCCACCGCTTCCGTCTGCTTCGCGGGTCTCGTCTTCGGCGTCTCGTTTATCCCGGTCGTGCGCACGATCACGAACCTTGCCGACCCCTACTTCTATTCCATCCGTAGCGGCGAAGAGAACTTCAGCTGGTTCGGCCGGCTCTTCCGCTCCGAAGGGCGGGCGGCGGTCGCGATGGTCGCCGCCATCATCGCCACGAACTTTGTGCAGGTTGGCCTCAACATCAAGTTCAACCTCTGGTACCGCGACCTGTTCGACGCGCTCCAGAACAAGAATGCGGACGCCTTCTGGTATCAGATCTGGTGGGTGTTCATCCCGCTGCTGGTGTTCTGGATCATCTTCCAGCTGCTCGATTTCACCATCGACACGATCTTCCGCATCCGCTGGCGGCAATGGTTGACGGAGAGCTATTTCTCGCGCTGGCTCGACCGCTCGACGCACTACAAGATGGGGGTCGCCGGGCAGAACGCGGACAACCCTGACCAGCGCATCTCGGTCGACGTCGCCGCCTTCATCTCGAGCACCATGACCCTGTCAACGCAGATGATGGCGCAACTCGCCACGCTGGTTTCGTTCACGGTGCTGCTGTGGGGCCTCTCCGACGGTTTCACTTTCCCGGGCACTGCCGTCGTCATTCCCGGCCTTCTCGTGTGGGTCGCCGTCGCCTATTCGCTCGTCGGCACCATCCTGACGCATCTCATTGGCCGGCCGCTCATCCGGCTCGACTTCCTGCAGGAAAAGTTCGAGGCGAATTTCCGCTTCTCGCTGGCGCGCCTGCGTGAATATGGCGAGCAGGTCGCGCTGCTGCGCGGCGCCGATGCCGAGAAGGCGAACCTGCGCGGCGGCTTCGCGCAGGTCATCACCAATGTCATCGACATCCTCAAACGCCGCCTCAAGATCGAGGGCTTCCGCTTCTCGTGGCAGCAGATGAGCGTCGCCTTCCCCTATCTCTTCATGGGGCCGTATTTCTTCCTCGATCGCATTACGCTCGGGCAGCTGCAACAGGGCGCGCAGGCTTTCGGCCAGGTCAATGCCTCGCTCTCCTTCTTCATCTCGGCCTATACGACCCTTGCCGCCTATAAGGCGACGATCGACCGTCTGGTGACCTTCGAGGATGCCATGGGTCGCGCCGAAGTGATCGGCACCGTGCCGCCTCACATCGAGCGCAAGACCGCGCCGGAGAATGCGCTGGTGATCCGCGACCTCAGGGTCGACCTGCCGCACGGCGTCAGGATCGTGGAGATCGACCGGCTCGACCTCAGGGCCGGGGAGCCGGTGCTGGTCAACGGGCCGTCGGGTTCCGGCAAGTCGACACTGTTCCGCGCGCTCGCCGGCATCTGGCCCTACGGCTCGGGCGAGGTCGACGTGCCCGAGGGGCGCAGCGTCATGCTATTGCCGCAGCGGCCTTACATCCCGCAGGGCAACCTGCGTGCCGCCATATCCTATCCGGCCGTGGCCGGGGCCTATGACGACGCGGCCATCAGGGCGGTCCTGATCGCCGTCGGCCTGCCGGCGCTGGTGAACCGGCTGGACGATGACGACAACTGGGGGCAGCGTCTGTCGGGCGGCGAGCAGCAGCGTCTCGCCATCGCGCGGGCGCTGCTCGCAAAGCCGGACTGGTTGCTCCTCGACGAAGCCTCCTCGGCGCTCGACGAGAAGAGCGAGCGGGTCCTCTACGAGGCGATTGCGGCGGCCCTGCCGGACACCACGATCGTCTCCATTGGCCATCGCTCGACACTTGCCGCCTTCCATGACCGGCGTATCGATCTGCAACCGATGGACGATGGTGTGGCGCGGCCGGT
The DNA here is from genome assembly GCF_001887265.1 of Chelatococcus daeguensis. Classification (NCBI taxonomy): domain Bacteria; kingdom Pseudomonadati; phylum Pseudomonadota; class Alphaproteobacteria; order Hyphomicrobiales; family Chelatococcaceae; genus Chelatococcus; species Chelatococcus daeguensis. The sequence continues at coordinate 1,165,291 of NZ_CP018095.1, forward strand.
CGATCTCGCGCGTGAACCGGTGCCCGTCGGCTGATCGGTCCGGGAAGGGTGCACCGGCACGAGCCGACGCGGACAGTTGCATGAAGCGCAGCCGCGATTCGGCATGCCTCGTCGTCCTCACCCGTGCCGGGGGCCTCCATGCCTCACGCTCGCTTCCGCCGCCGGCGTGTCGCCCTTCTTTCGATCATGCCGGGAAGCGGCGACTGGTATTCCTCTTCGGCGCCACCGTTGCCTCCAGCGCATCCGATGCCGCTCAGAGCACCCGCTCGAAGCGCAGCGTGCCGCTCTCGCCGGTCAGCACCAGTTGGCCGTTGACGAGGTCCCACTTGCGCGCCGTGCGCAGGGCGACGAGGAAGGCGCGCTCGGCGGCCATCACCTGCTTGCCGCAATCCTTCTTCGTCATGGCCAGCGGGCCGACGGCGAAGCCCTGGTCGCGCAGCGGATAGGCCGTGGCCGAATAGGTGTTGCACATGCCAAAGCCGCGGGCGCGATACTGGGCATCGAGGGCGAAGCCGGGCCGGTCGCCGGAATAGGGCTTGTCGTTGAGACTGATGGCCACCCAGCTCGTGCCGACGGGGAACTGCTTCTCGGCCTGCTGCGGCACGTTGGTCTGCCGCTCCTTCTCGCGCGCCGCCTGGGCCGCATTGTTCGGCTGGCCGGACCGCGTCTGCGCGAGCGCGGGAGCGGCCATGGCGAGCGCGATTGCGCCGAGCACGCAGAAACGAACGGACGAACGAGACAACACTTGCTCTCCCCCTCACCGGTATGATGCGGCGCCCTTTCGCGGGCACCGTCATCGAGCCGACGATCCATGGATCGGCGCGACCATAAACGCGGCGCGGGGCGCCTGCAATGGCCGGTGTCACCCAACCAATCTATGCGCGTTGATGGCAAAGGCGTGGCGGCTGCGCCACTAGCCAAGGCGCGTGAACAGCCGCTCGCTTAGCGCGTTGCTGGCGCGGAAGACATAGTCGAGCGCACGCACCGTAACCGGCTCGGCGCCGTTGTCCGTCAGCAGGGCGGCGAGCGCGAAGACCCGGTCGGTCGGGCAGTGCACGGTGAGGAGCCCACGCTCGTCCGGGCCCCCGAAGGGCAGACGGCCGCCGTGCCCCTCGATGATCTCGCGCTCCAGTGCCGCATCGAGCGTCCCCACCCGCGCCGTCAGCTCCCGCATCGTGCGCGCCTCCTCCTCCGCCGCGATGCGGGTGAGGATGGTGCGCGCGGCGGCGCGGGCCGTCTCGCTCCACGGTGCCTTGAGCGAGGCGACGAGATTCGCCTCCGAGCGCAGGATGATGCCGTCGTCGAGGACCTTGAGCGCGTTGGCGGCGAGCGTCGCGCCCGTCGTCGTAATGTCGACGATGATCTCGGCCGCGCCTGTCGCGGGTGCCCCCTCCGTCGCGCCGAGGCTCTCGACGATGCGGTAATCGGCGATGCCGTGGCCGGCGAAGAACTGGCGCGTCAGATTGATGTATTTGGTGGCGACGCGCATCTTGCGGCCGTGGCGCACGCGCATGTCGGCGGCGACATCGTCGAGATCGGCCATGGTGCGCACGTCGATCCAGGCCTGCGGCGCGGCGACGACCACATTGGCATGGCCGAAGCCGAGCGGCGCCAGGAGTTCGACCGCCTCTTCCGCGTCGTGGATCTCCTCGCGCACCAGGTCCTCGCCCGTCACGCCGAGATGGGCGCCGCCCGAGGCGAGCTGTGCGACGATGTCGGAGGCGGAGAGAAAGGCGATCTCGACGCCCGCCACGCCGGCGAGGCGCCCGCGATAGTCGCGTGCGCCGCGCGACTGCACCACCTCAAGACCAGCGCGGGAAAAGAAGCGGGCGGCGTTCTCCTGCAGCCGGCCCTTCGACGGCACGGCGAGGACGAGCGGGGTGTCGCTCATGATGCGGCTCCGTTGATGCGCTCGATCCAGATGGAGCAGCCGACGGCCGGAATCGTTTCGGCAGCCCCGAGCTGCGACAGGAGGTTGTCGTAGCGGCCGCCGCCGACGATGGGCTTTTCTTCCGGCCGCGCCGGGTCGTGCAGCTCGAAGATGAAGCCAGTGTAGTAGTCGAGGTTGCGCGCGAAATTTGCCGCGAAGGCGAGGCGCGTGACGTCGATGCCGCGCGCGGCCATGAAGCCGGTGCGCGCCTCGAAGGTGTCGATGGCGGCATCGATGGCGAGGTTCGTGTCCCGCGCCAGGGCGCGTAGCGCCGCGGCCGCACTGTCGGGGTCGCCCTCGACGGCAAGGAAACGCGCGAGCGTTGCATGCGCCTCGACCGAGAGCTCGCCGGCTTTCGCCTCGGCGCGGGCGAGGAAGCGCTCGGCGATCTCGCCGGCCGTGCGCCCGCCGACCTTGCTGATGCCAGCGATCGCCAGCACGTCCTCGACGAAGGCCCGCGCCGCCTTGGCGTCCTGCCCGGCGATGGCCGCGAGGAGGCCCGCATGGTCGTCGTTGCCGTTGCCGTTCGCCGCGGTTTTCGGTGCATCGACCGGCTCGCCCTGGGTGATGGCGCGCAGCACCCGGCGCCGCGTCGCGGGCGCGAGCCTCAGGGCATCGAGCACGGCCGCGAGCAGGCCCATGTCGCCGAGGCGCACGACCGGCACCGCAAGGCCGAAGAGCCCGGCCGCCTCCATGGCCAGCGCCAGCACCTCGGCATCGGCCGCCTCGCGGTCGGTACGGCCGAAATTCTCGATGCCGGCCTGCGCAATCTCGCCGATCTCGCCGGCCCGCTGGCGGAAGACGGGGCCGTGATAGCTAAGGCTCGCCGCACTGCCGGCGGCGGGGGAGGCGAGATAGGCCCGGCTGACGGGAATGGTGTAGTCGGGCCTGAGGCACAGCTCGCTGCCGGCCGCATCCTGCGTCAGGAACAGGCGGCGGCGCAGGTCCTCGCCCAAGAGCTCGAGGAACACGTCGACGGGCTGCAGCACGGGCGGCTCGAGGCGCTGATAGCCCTCGCGCGCGAAAAGCCCCATCAGTTCGTCGGTGCGCGCCATCGCGCGCGAATGCGTCGTCGTCACCATGGCCTTCCTGCCTGTCAGGCAGGGTCTTTAGCAAGCGCGCGGGCCGGATGCGACCGCTTTCGCGCTGAAGGGTGAACGGAAGGATAGGGCGGCAACCGCCTCACGCTGTCCGCCGTGCCAGCACGCGCTTGACGGCATCGACCAGTTCCGCCTCCTTGACGGAGAACTGGGCCTCGGCCTGTTTCTGCAGGTAGTCGTCGCGGTCCTTGCCGAGGCCGGCGAGCTCGGCGCCAAGGGCGAGGTCCTTGATGGTGACCTCGCCGGCTGCGCGCTCGTTGGAGCCCTGGATGACGACGCAGGGGCTGGCGCGCCTGTCGGCATATTTCATCTGCGCCTTCATGCCCGAGGTGCCGAGATAGAGCTCGGCCCGGATGCCGGCCTGGCGCAGCGCCGCGACCATGCGCTGGTAGTGGCCGATCTCGTCGCGGTCCATGACGAGCACGACCACCGGACCGGCGCCCGCGGCATCCGTGACGAGCGGGCTCTTGATCGCCTTCAGCGCCGCGAACAGGCGCGAGACGCCGATGGAGAAGCCCGTGGCGGGCACCGGCTCGCCGCGGAAGCGTGAGACGAGCCCGTCGTAGCGCCCGCCGCCGCCGACGGAGCCGAAGCGAACGACCTCGCCCTTCTCGTTGGGCACGTCGAAGGTGAGCTCGGCTTCGAAGACCGGGCCGGTGTAATATTCGAGCCCGCGAACGACGGCGGGGTCGATGACGACGCGCCCGTCGTCATAGCCCGCGGCAGCGACGAGCGCGCCGATCTGCTCGAGCTCGGCGACGCCCTCGTTGCCCTGCGCGGTATCGCCGACGACGGCAGCGAGATTGGCGATGGTCGCCGCCGCATCGGCGCCCTTGGCGGCCGTGAAGGCGATGACGCGCTCGATGGCTGCGGTCTCGAGGCCGGCGCCCTTGGTGAAATCGCCGCTCTCGTCGCGCCGGCCTTCGCCCAGCAGCAGGCGCACGCCCTCCGGCCCGAACTTGTCGAGCTTGTCGATGGCGCGCAGCACGCCGAGGCGCTTGCCGGCATTCTCCTCGCCGGCAAGGCCGATGGCCGTCAGCACCCCGTCGAGCACCTTGCGGTTGTTGATCTTGACGACATAGTCGCCGCGCCCGATGCCGACCTTCTCCAGCGTATCGGCCATCATCATGGCGATCTCGGCATCCGCCGCAACGCTCGCCGTGCCGACGGTGTCGGCGTCGAACTGCATGAACTGGCGGAAGCGGCCGGGGCCGGGCTTCTCGTTGCGGAACACCCAGCCGCAGCGATAGCTGCGATAGGGCTTGGCGAGCGTGTCGAAGTTCTCGGCGACATAGCGGGCGAGCGGCGCCGTGAGGTCGTAGCGCAGGCTGAGCCACTGCTCGTCGTCGTCGAGGAAGGAGAAGACGCCCTCGTTCGGCCGGTCCTGGTCGGGCAGGAACTTGCCGAGCGCGTCGGTATATTCGATCAGCGGCGTCTCCACCGCCTCGAAGCCGTAGAGCTCGTAGGTCTCGCGGATGGCGGCGAGCATCCGGTCGGTCGCGGCGATGTCACCCGGCGCACGGTCGACGAGGCCGCGCGGCAGGCGCGCGAGGAGCTTGTTGCTGGTCTTCGGCTTGTCGGACATGGCGGAAAAGCGAACCTTCTGACGTTGCCCCGCGTCCTAGCGCAGGCAACGGGGGATGTCATCCCCGCCGCGCAGCTGTCTCGCCATCGGCACTGCGAGCACGATGGGAAAGCGCGCCGGCCCCCACGCTCCCGCCGTCATGCCCGCGCTCGTCGCGGGCATCCACGCCGTGCCGCCTGGGCCGGGCCGAAGGGCGTGAATGGCCGGGACAAGCCCGGCCATGATGAGCGGAGGCGTTGTGCTCCATTCCTGGTCGGGACTAGGGGCGCAGCACGCATGACGGCAAAGCAGCAGGGCCGGAAGGGCCCGCGTTGCGGCGCGGCTCAGGCGGCCTCGAGGTCGAGCTTCATGCCCTCGTGGCTGGCGGTGAAGCCGAGGCTTTCATAAAAGCGCAGGGCGTCCGGCCGCGCCTTGTTGGTGGTGAGCTGCACGAGCCGGCAGCCGCGGGCACGCGCCTGCTCGATCGCCCAATTGAACATCGCCCGCCCGAGGCCCCGGCCGCGCTGGCTCTGGGCGATGCGCACGCCCTCGATCTGCGCCCGCCAGCCGCCGGTATAGGTGAGGCCCGGGATGAAGGTGAGTTGCAGGCAGCCGACGACCGCCCCGCCATCATCCGCCACGATCAGGCGGTTGTTGGCATCCGCGGCGATGGCTGCGAAGGCCTCGGCATAGGCGGAAGGCAGCTCTACCGCCGGTGCCTCGCGCGTTGCGCCGAGCGGATCGTCAGCCAGCAGGGCTACGATCGCCGCAAGGTCCGCCCCGGTCGCGTCGCGGAACCTCATGCCTTGCCCTCGAGGAAGGGGATCATCGCCGCGAGCACCTCGTCCGGCGCCTCCTCGGCCACGAAATGGGCGGCGTTGACCTTGGTGCCGACGGCCTTTGGTGCGAAGGTCTCGCGCCAGACGTCGAGCGGGCTCTTGTCCGTGGTGACGAGATAGAACTCGCCCCAGATGAGCTGGGTGGGCACGGTGATGGTCCGGCCCGCCGCAAGGTCGGCCTCGTCCTGCGCAACGTCCGTCGTCCTGCCGGCGCGATAGTCCTCGCAGAAGGCGTGGATGCGGGTCGGCTCGTTCCAGTTGGCGCGGTAGTGGGCCAGCGCCCGGGGATCGAAGCCCTTGAGGTCCTTGGTCTTCGACCAGCGGACCAGCAGATCCTCGAAATAGGGCAGGGGATCCTTGCCGATGGCGGTTTCCGGCTCCGGCGCCGGGCGGGCGAGGAACTCCCAGTGCGCGGCCGGGCTCTTGCCGGCCTCGATCAGCTTCCAGACATGGAAGGTGGGCAGGATGTCGAGCAGCACCAGCTTGTCGAGCCGGCCCGGCTCGTCGAGCGCCAGCCGGTAGCCGACGCGCGCGCCGCGGTCATGCCCGGCGAAGGAGAAGCGCACATGACCAAGCGCCTCCATGACGGCGACGACGTCGCGGCCCATGGCCCGCTTGGTATAGGTTTCGCGCCCGCCGTCGCCCTTCGGTGCCGAGGACCAGCCGTAGCCGCGCATGTCCATCAGCACCACGGAAAAGTGCTCGGCGAGCTTGGGCGCGATGCGATGATAGGCGACATGCGTCTGCGGAAAGCCGTGCACCAGCACGAGCGGCGGCCCCGAGCCGCCGGAGCGCGCGAAGATGCGCCCCGCCTCGGTGTCGATCCAGTGCGATTGGAAGCCGGGAAAGAGGTCGGCGAGATCGGGCATGACGAGTCTCCTGTCACACGATCGGTTATAGGCCGTACCGCACGGGGAGAGAAACGGCATTCAGGCGATGTCGCCGTGTGCCGACAGGATGGCGCCCTCACGCCTCCTCTTCGCGCGCCACGGCCCGCCAGCCGATGTCCGAGCGACAGAAGCCTTCCGGCCAATCGATGCGTGAAACTGCCTCGTAGGCGCGGGCCTTGGCCTCCTTCACCGTACGGCCCGTCGCCGTGACATTGAGCACGCGCCCGCCATTGGCGACGATCCGGCCGCCGTCGTCCTTCGTGCCGGCGTGGAAGACAAGGACGTCCTCGAGCGCCTCGGCCTCGGTGAGGCCGCGGATGACGGAACCCTTCTCGGCGGTGCCGGGATAGCCCCTCGCGGCCATGACCACGGTGAGCGCCACCTCGTCCCACCAGCGCACGTCGACGTCGGCGAGCACGCCGTCGCAGGCGGCGAGCAGTACGGGCACGAGGTCGCTCTTCATGCGCGGCATCAGCACCTGGCATTCGGGATCGCCGAAGCGGGCATTGTATTCTATGAGCTTCGGCCCCTCGGCGGTGATCATCAGCCCGGCATAGAGCACGCCGACATAAGGCGTGCCGCGCGCGGCGAGGCCGGCGACGGTCGGCAGGATGATGCGCTCCATCACCTCCCGTTCGAGGGCCGGCGTCATCACCGGCGCAGGCGAATAGGCGCCCATGCCGCCAGTATTCGGGCCGCGGTCGCCGTCGAAGACGCGCTTGTGGTCTTGGGCGGAGGCGAGCGGGATCGCGGTCCTGCCGTCGGCGATGGCGAAGAAGCTCGCCTCCTCGCCGACCATGCATTCCTCGATGACGACCTCCGCGCCGGCGGCGCCGAGCCCACCGGCGAACATCATTGCAATGGCCTCCTCGGCCTCTTCCACCGTCTCGGCGACCACGACGCCCTTGCCGGCAGCGAGCCCGTCCGCCTTCACTACGATGGGCGCCCCCGTCTCGCGCACATGGGCGCGGGCGGTGGCCTCGTCCGTGAAGCGGGCGAAAGCCGCGGTAGGGATGCCGAATTCGCGGCACAGCTCCTTGGTGAAGGCCTTGGAGCCTTCGAGCCGGGCAGCCGCCTGGCGCGGGCCGAAGGCCTTGATGCCGGCAGCCGCGAGATCGTCGACGAGCCCTGCGACGAGCGGCGCTTCCGGGCCGACGACGACGAGATCGATGGCCTTATCGCGGCAGAAGGCGACGACGGCGGCGTGATCGGCCACGTCGAGCGCGACATTCTCGCCGCAGGTGGCCGTGCCCGGGTTGCCGGGCGCGACGAAGAGCTGGTCGCAGAGCGGGCTTGCCGAGAGCTTCCATGCGAGCGCGTGCTCGCGCCCGCCCGATCCGATGAGGAGGAGGTTCATGGGTTCGCCCCTGCTTGGCGCCGATTGATCTTGCCGCGCCTCCTACCGGCTGCGGCGGCCCATGGCAATGCCTCGTTGCCGGGCATCCGGCCGCGCAGGCACGGAACCGGCGAGGCGCCTCAGCGGTCGATGTGGCCGAGATGGCGCTGCGGGGCGAGCCTGTCGCGCACGCGTTGCTTCAGCGTCTTCACGTCCGGGAAGCCGCCGTCGCGCTTGCGCTCCCAGATGGTCTCGCCGTCGTAGGTGATGTGGAAGAGGCCCCCCGTGCCGGGAACGAGCGCCACCTCGCCGAGGTCGGCGGCGAAGGTGGACAGGAGTTCCTGCGCCATCCAGCCGGCGCGCAGCAGCCAATTGCACTGGGTGCAATAGGTGATGACGATGCGTGGCTTCGCGGGCGCGGTCGTGTCGTCGCTCATGTCGCTCATCCTCCGGCGCGCAGCAAACCGGCGTCGCGTGCGCCCTGTCAACCGGGAGAGCGCCGACGCTGAAGGCAGCCACGCGGGGGACGGTCGCCGGCGCGGCGTTTCACTTTGCGGCACGAACGCCTATCCTGCCGCCCATGAATCAGCCGGATCCGAATCCCCCCTCCAACGTGCAGGAATGGACGGTCTCCACCCTGTCCGGCGCGCTGAAGCGTACCCTTGAGGACGCCTTCGGCTTCGTGCGCCTGCGCGCCGAGGTGTCGGGCTACCGCGGCCCGCATTCCTCCGGCCACTGCTATTTCTCGCTGAAGGACGAGGGCGCGCGCATCGACGCGGTGATCTGGAAAGGCGTGTTCAGCCGCCTCAAGGTCAAGCCCCAGGAGGGGCTCGAGGTGGTGGTGACGGGGCGCATCACCACCTTCCCCGGCTCGTCGAAATATCAGATCGTCGTCGAGACCATCGAGCCGGCCGGCGTCGGCGCGCTCATGGCCATCCTCGAGGAGCGGCGCCGCAAGCTCGCGGCCGAGGGGCTGTTCGACGAGCGGCGCAAGCAGGTGCTGCCCTATCTGCCGGAGGTCGTCGGCGTCGTGACCTCGCCGACCGGTGCCGTCATCCGCGACATCCTGCACCGCCTCGCCGACCGCTTTCCCCGCCACGTGCTCGTCTGGCCCGTGCGCGTGCAGGGCGAGACGAGCGCGGCCGAGGTCGCGGCCGCGATTCGCGGCTTCAACACCATCGGCCCGGGCGACGCGGTGCCGCGGCCGGATGTCATCATCGTCGCGCGCGGTGGCGGCTCGCTCGAGGACCTCTGGAGCTTCAACGAGGAAGTGGTCGTGCGCGCGGCGGCGGAAAGCGACATTCCGCTCGTCTCGGCCGTCGGCCACGAAACGGACTGGACGCTGATCGATCTTGCCGCCGACCTGCGCGCGCCGACCCCGACCGGCGCGGCCGAGAAGGTCGTGCCGGTGCGGTCCGAACTCATCGCGCAGGTCGACACGCTGGCGCGCCGCCACCTCGGCGCCATGCACCGGCTCCTGGAGAGGCGCCGGGCCGACGTGCGCGCCCTGGCGCGTGCCCTGCCGCGGGCCGAGGACCTGACGGCGAGTGCTCGTCAGCGGCTCGATCTCGCCGCCGGCCGCCTGCGCCATGGCCTCAACGCCAATGCCCGCCGGCACGAGGTCGAGCTCAACCGCCTCGCCCAGCGCCTCGCCCGCCTGTCGCCGCAGGCGCGCCTTGCGGAGCGTTCGGCGGTGCTGCAGGGCCTCGAGCGGCGGCTTGTTGCGGGGCTCGCCGCCAATACCCTGCGGCGGCGCGGCGCCTTCGAGCGGTCCGCTTCGCGGCTCGCCTTCCGCCCGGTGAAGGAGCGCTGGGGCAATGCCAGCGAGCGCCTCGCCCTCGCCGGCATCAGGGCGCGGCGCTGCTACGAGGCGTCGCTGGTGCAGCGGCGCGAGCGCCTGCAGGCCTGCTGGAAGCTGCTGGAAAGCCTCAGCCACAAGGGCGTGCTCGCCCGCGGCTATGCGGTCGTGCTGGACAACGCGCGCCGGCCCGTCCGCTCGGTTGCCGATCTGTCGGAGGGGATGGCCGTCAGCCTGCAGCTCGCCGATGGCGAACGGCGCGCCACCATCGCGGACGAAGAGGGCGCCGCTCCGGCGCGCACGGCATCCCGCCCGCGCGGCAAGGCGCGCGAAGGCGCCGTCCCGGCGACACGCCAGGCCTCGCTGTTCGATCCGTGAGATGCCGCCCTGGCCGCTTCGCCTTGAACCCGGCCCGTTCTGTCCTTAATGACGGAAAGAGGGGCGGAGCCCCGCAACAAGGTGAGTGCCATGAACCGCCACGATCCGCGCCTGCCCATGGGCGGTGAAGCCGTCGTGCAATATCTCGATGCCGACTTCCGCGTGCTCAGGCCCGGCGCCTTCGTGCGCTGCGCCGTGACGGGCAAGCCCATACCGCTCGACGAGCTGCGCTACTGGAGCGTCGACCTGCAGGAGGCCTATGCCTCGCCTGAGGCGGTGCTGCAGCGCATCCAGAAAGGTCCGGAGCGCGGCTGAGCGTCAGGTACCGTCCTGTTGCGCGCGCCAGTGGCTGATCGCCGCCTGCAGCAGTTGCGCCACCTCGTCCGGCGCCTCGAATTGTAGCGTAACCGGCAAGGTGCCGATCCGTGACAGGACCTCGGTCCGGCCGGCGAGCCCCATGAGCCGGACGGCATCCTTCTCCGTGGTGATGGGCATCAGCCCCTCGGCCTCCGCTTCCCTGACGAGAGCCTCGACAGTCGCGACATCGAAGGGCTGATGGTCCGCGAAGGCGCGTTCCACGGCGACGTCGGCGCCGAGGCCGCGCAGGGTAGCGAAGAATTTTTCCGGCATGCCGATGCCGGCGAAAGCGAGGACGCGCCGGCCGGCGAGGCTCGCCGCGACCGCCGGATCCGGCACCATGTGGGCGCGCAGGACCGGCCGCCCGCGCGCGGCCGCGGCCCGCGCGATCCTGACGCCCCGCTCCCCCGCGCCGATCAGGATGACGGCGTGGGCATGGGCGAGCTGGCGGTCGAGCGGCGCCCGCATCGGCCCGGCCGGCACGCACAGCCCGTTGCCGAGACCGAAGGCGGCATCGACCACCGCGAAGGTCAGATCCTTGGCGAGGGAGGGGTTCTGCAGCCCGTCGTCCATGACGACCACCGTCGCGCCGCGCCTATCCGCCTCCTGCGCGCCGGCCGGCCTGTCGGCGGCGACGATGGTGACGAAATGGCGCGCCAGCAGCAGCGGCTCGTCGCCGACCTCGGCGGCCGTGTGCGTGGGGGCGACGGCGACCGGTCCCGTCAGGCTGCCGCCATAGCCGCGCGTGAGGAAGGCCGGGTGCTCGCCGAGCCCGGCGAGGATACGGGCGATGGCGATGGCACTCGGCGTCTTGCCGGCGCCGCCGGCCGTGAAATTGCCGATGCAGATGACGGGCAGGGGCGCCGGCTCGCCCTCCTGCGCCATGCGGCGCACCGTGACAGCCCCGTAGAGCGTGCCGAGCGGGCTCAGGGCCCATGCCGCGAACGACGGGCGCGCCTGCCACCAAAATGCCGGTGCCTTCATTGCCTTCCCCGCGATTCCGCTCGGTGCAGGATTGCCCTTCGATCGCGGCGGCGCAAGGGAGGAGCGGGCGCGGGTCAGCCGTTGTGGCGCAGGTCCATGTGCAGGATATAGGGCTCGATGGCCCGCATCGTGCGCTCCAGGGCGCCGCCGAGACTCTCGACGGTCTGCGCCGCGGCGCGCGCCATGGCCCGGGTGCGCGCCGTGTCCTTCAGCAGCATGGCGAGCGCCTGGGCGAGGCTCTCGGCGTCGGCCACGGGCAGGGCGCCGTGCGCACGGTCGATCGCCGCATAGATGTCGGCGAAATTGTAGACGTGCGGCCCGTGCAGGATCGCCGCACCGAGCTTTGCCGGCTCGATCGGGTTCTGCCCCCCGAGCGGCACCAGCGAGCGGCCGATGAAGGCGATGGGCGCGAGGCGGTAGAAGAGCCCGAGCTCGCCGATGGTGTCGGCGACATAGACGTCGACGTCCCGCTCCGGCAAAGCGCCCTCGGAGCGCAGGGCGACGTTGAGCCCCGCGCGGTGGGCGATATCGGCGACGGCCTCGCCGCGCTCGGGATGGCGCGGCGCGATGATGGTGAGGAGGCCGGGCCGCCGCTCCATGAGCGCGCGGTGGACGAGCGAGATGATCTCCTCCTCGCCTCCGTGCGTGCTCGCCGCGACCCAGACCGGCCGCCCGGCGATGATGCCGGAGAGGCTCGCGACGGTGCGCGCGTCGGCGGGCGGCGCGGGCACGTCGAACTTGAGATTGCCGGCGATGCCGACGCGCGGCGCGCCGAGGCGCGCCAGCCGTTCGCCGTCCGCCTGCGACTGGGCAAGGCACAGGTCGAACTGCTCGAGCAGCGTCCGCGCGCTCTTCGGCGCCTGCCGCCAGCGGCGGAAGGAGCGCTCGGACATGCGCGCGTTGACGAGGAGGAGCGGAATGCCGCGCTCGCGCACCGCGAAGACCGCATTCGGCCAGATCTCGGATTCGGCGAAGAGCACGAGGTCCGGCAGCCAGTGGTCAAGGAAGCGGCGCAGATAGCGCGGCACGTCGAGCGGCATGAACTGGTGCGCCGCGCCCGGCGGCAGGCGCTGGGCGAGCACGGCCGCCGATGTGAGTGTGCCGGAGGTGACGAGAACGCGGAAGCCGCGCCGCGTCAGCCGCTCCACGATTGGCATCAGCGAGACGACCTCGCCCACGCTCGCACCGTGCACCCAGGCAAGGCGCCCGGCCGGCCGGGCACGCCCCGCGAGGCCCCGGCGCTCGCCCATGCGCTCGGGATCCTCCTTGCCCTTCTTGCGGCGCGAGACGAGTAGGCTGGCGGCCGCAGGCTCCAGCAGCGTCATGCCGATACGGTAGAGTGTCAGAGGCAGCGTCATGCGGCCGCCCATCCTTGTGGCTCCCGCGGCGACCAACAGTCGCCGACGCCATTGCCATCCTGCGAACATGGCATTTCGACGCTCGCCGGCGGCAGGATCGTAAGCCGCGTACACGCTGCAGGGCTGGAGCAGCGCCATACCGTGGACAACGCCGTCATCGGGGTGCCTCCGCCGGCTTGGCGCCCGGATCGCGGTCGCCGACGAGGGCGTAGGCGCGGGCGTGAACGGCATCGAGGCTGCGCTCGACCGCAAGCCGCGCGTCCTCCATGGCGCCAGGGTCGGCTTCGGCCGCGACGTGGATTGGCTCGCCGATGACAATAGCCCCGCGCCCGAAGGGCAGGCCGATGGAGGCGTGGTCCCAGCTGTTGAAGTCGATGCGGCGGCTGGTGACAACGGCGACCGGCACCACCGGCCGGCCGGACAGCTTGGCGAGCAGGATGATGCCTTCGCCGCAGATGCGCGACACCTTCGGCACGTCCGCGGTCATCACCACCATCTCGCCGTCCTTGAGGGCGCGCAGGAGGTGGCGCACCGCGGCGGCGCCGCCCTTCTCGCGCACCTTGCTGCCGCGTGCGCCGGAGCCGCGAATGGCGCGGATGCCGAGGTGGCTGAGGGCGATGGCATTGAACTCGCCGTCGCCGTGGCGCGAGACGAGCGCGGCCGCGCGGTCCTGCGGCCGGCGGGCGAAGGACACCATGAAGTGCTGTCCGTGCCACATGGCGACAATGACGGGCATCTGCGGCCCGACGCGGTCGTAGATGTCTGCCGGCTCCATGACGAAGCGGTTCGTGCGCTCGACGAGGCGCAGGTAGCCGGCGAGCAGGCGCCCGAGGGCCGCCTGCACCGGGCGTGACCGGCTGATCCGCTTGAGAAGCGCCATGGCGCCCGGCCCGTCTCAGGCCGGCTTGCCGGTTTCGGGGTCGAGCAGGCGATGCAGGTGGACGATGAAATAACGCATGTGGGCGTTGTCCACCGTGGCTTGCGCCTTGGCTTTCCAGGCCGCGTGGGCGCTGGCGTAGTTCGGGTAGATCCCGACGATGTCGAGATGGGCGAGATCGCGGAACGTGACGCCCTCGAGGCTTTCCAGCTCGCCGCCGAAGACGAGGTGCAGAAGCTGCTTGTTCGGTGCCGTCTCGCTCATGGTCTCTCAGGTCCCGTGATGGTCGAGGTTGATCAAATGGTGTGCCACCGTCACGCCGTCGCCCCCTCCGCGAGCGCGTCGAGCACGCGCGGGTGGAGCGCCCCGGGCGAGGCGACGAGCGGGCTGTGCACCGGGCTCGGCCGGTTGAAGCCGGGGCGCTCGCCAGAGAGGCCGGTCAGCGCCGCACCGACTTCCGACAGGATGAGATCGCTCGCCGCGATGTCCCAGTCGTGGGCGTTGGCGGAGGCGATGCCGACGTCGAGGGTGCCGTCCGCGACCCGCGCGAGGCGAAGTGCCAGCGACGGGATCTTGGGCACCACGTCGATGGCGCCGAAGGAGGGCAGCAGGCGTTTGGTGAGCATGGCCGGGCCGGCGACGCGCATGGGCCCATGCGCTGACGCGGCCGCTGCCCTCAAGGGCAACGGCTCGCCGTTGCGCAGCGCCCCCCGGCCGCGCTGGGCCTCGTAGGTCACGCCGAGCGCCGGCGCGTGCAGGATGGCGGCGAGCGGCGCGCCGTCGCAGAGGAGGGCGATGGAGATCGCCCAGTCCGAGCCGCCCTGCATGAAGGCGCGCGTGCCGTCGATGGGGTCGACGACGAAGACCAAAGATTTCGAAAGCCGAGCCGGGTCGTCCGCAGTCTCCTCCGACAGCCAGCCGGCTTCCGGCATGGCGTCGCGCAACCGCTCGGCGATGAGTCGGTCGAGCGCAATGTCCGCCTCCGTCACCGGCGAACCGCCCGCCTTCGACCACACGTCGGCCCGCGTTGCTTGGCCGGCGCGGAAATAGGCGAGCGCCGCAAGGCCGGCCTCCCGCGCCGTCTCGCGAAGGAGGACGCGCAGCTTGGCAGCCATGTCCGGATGGGAGGCGAGCATCGTCCCCGCAGGCTCTCTTGACGTTCCTGGATGGCCGGTCTTGTAAAGGCCCCCCGCGACCGCTGCAATAGCCGGGCAACTTGATGGTGCAAACGCGCGCATGCCGGGCCGGGGCGCCCTCCGGTTGCGGAAAGGTTTCGTTGAGCATCCGCGCCGAAACGGGGCCGGCAAGAAGGCCTTAACCCAACCCGTTAAGGCCTTTGGGGTCGTGGGTGCGCAATAGTGACGACATAAGGCGCGAGTGCTCCGGACCAAGAGAGCGCCGCGCGGGAGCGTCAGAACAAGAGGCGTCGACATGGCGGCAGGCAAGAACTCGGCCGCCGGGGCGGGTTGCCATGGGCAACCCGCCGCCGGCGAAGCCATTTCCTTCAACGATATCGTGATGAGACTTCCTGGCGTCCGGGCGATCCTCCCCGCTGCCGCGGGTGTCTTCGCGGGGGTGGCGGTGCGCTTCGTGCCGGAGGAGGGTAATGCCGAGATGTTCGAACTCGTCCTCGTCGGCCACGACCGCCGGCGGGATCTCGTCATCGGCCGGTGGGATGACGGCGACATCGCCGCCGTTTGGCGCAGCGTCGCCGCGACCTCGGGTCTGCCGCTGCTGCTCGAGCGCGAGGATGGGGTCATCGTCTGTCCGCGGCCGCAGATCGGGCGGCTGCAACTCGGCCAGATCCGCATCCGCCGCCGTCACGGCCTGTTGAACGGCCGCCGGCCGCGTTTCCTCGTGCGGCGCAAGACCGGCAAGCCGCTGGTGCGCCCGGTACGGGTCCACGGCCGGGACATGATGGCGCGCGACTAACAGAATGCTCAGAGAACGACGCGCATGAGGGCGTCGGCGGCGAGGCCGAGGGCGAGGATCAGCCCGGCGTCGCGGTTCGACTTGAAGAGCCGCAGGGCTTTATGCGGATTGTCGAGCTCGATCGACCGCACCTGCCAGGCGAGGTGCAGCGCAAAGGCGCCGACCGCGACGAAGGCGATGAGCCCGCCGCCCGCAACATGTGCCGCAAGCCCGACCAGCACCACCGCCACCGCATAGCACACTGCGACGCCTGTCGCCGCCTCGCTGCCGAAGAGCCGTGCCGAGGACTTGATGCCGGCGATCGGATCGTCCTCGATATCCTGCAGGGCGTAGATCGTGTCGTAGCCCACGGTCCAGGCGATGGCCGCCGCATAGGCGAGATAGGCGGGTGCCGCGAGCGTGCCCGTCACCACCGCCCAGCCGATCAGGCCGCCCCAAGCGAAGGCGAGGCCGAGCACGAGCTGCGGCATCGACATGAAGCGCTTCATGAACGGGTAGAAGGCAACCGGGACGAGCGACAGGAAGCCGATGAGGATGGCGAAGCCGTTGAACTGCAGCAACACGGCGAGCCCGACGAGCGCCTGCAGGGCGAGGAAGGCGACCGCCGCCGCGACCTTGACCTGGCCGGAGGGCAAGGGGCGCATCCGCGTGCGGGCCACCTTGGCGTCGAGGTCGCGGTCGACGATGTCGTTGTAGGTCGAGCCGGCTCCGCGCATGGCCACCGCCCCGACGAGGAAAAGCAGGGCGTACCAGAGGCTCGGGACGGTGTTCGTCGCAATGGCCGCGAGCATGAGCGACCACCAGCACGGCAGCAGCAGCAACCACCAGCCGATCGGCCGGTCGATGCGCGCGAGGCGCAGGTAGGGTCTCGATGCAGCCGGCGCGTAGCGGTCCACCCAATTGCCGGTCGCAGCATCGGCGACCGGCTGGTCGAGCGGCTGCGGCGCAGCGGTCATAGGGCGCCTTGGGGAATGCGCATCGGCCCGGTGAGGATATCGCCACCGCCGCCGCCGAGGAGCCCCTGCTCGCGCGCCTGCTTTTCCATCTGGGCCTGCTTGGCCGCGACGCTGCAGGCCTGGCCGCGCACCTTGGTCACGTTGCCGTGATCGGCCTTCAGCCCGTCGATGAAGTTCTGCGGGATCTGGCACCAGTCCTTGTTGGCCTCGACCCACTTCATCGTTTCGTTGCCGTTGTTGGCCAGCCGGCCGAGCAGAGCGCAGGCATCCGCTGCCTTCGGCTGCTTGCCGAGCTTGTTGACGCGCTCGACGATCGACTTGCGTTCGTTGAGGAAGCTCGTGATCTGCTCGCAGCCGGAGGCCTGCGCGGCTGCCGGAGAGGCGCCGAGGCCGAGCGTGAGTGGAGCACCGACCACCGCGGCGGCCATCACGCCCATCGTGAGACGCGCCCGAAAGCTGCGTGCCATGACTGTCTTCCTTCCCGCTGACGGCAGGCCGACCGGATAGGCGCCCGCCGCGACACATTCAGCCGCCACCCGGCAGTACGAGCGGACATTGCTGCCGCGTCTTCAGGTCCGCCGCCGGCAGCTTGCCCATAACAGGCAATTGTGGCGGCTTTGCTCGCGGGTGGCGTTCAAGCCGACTTATCACGTATTGCTGGGGCATATCCAGCCGGGGGAGATCAAAATTGTCTGACGTTTCCGCACGTGCGCCGCGCCTGTTCGTCGATTGCCCGCTGGCCGAGGGGCGGATGGTGCCGCTCGACAAGGCTCAGGCCAACTACATCGGCAACGTGCTCAGGCTCGGCGCCAACGCCGACGTCCTCGTCTTCAACGGGCGCGAAGGGGAGTGGCATGCGAAGGTCCTCGCCGGCCGGCGCCGGCCGGAGGCGCTCGCGATCGTCGGCCGCCTGCGCCCCCAGCCGGCGTCGGGCGACCTCTACTATCTCTTTGCGCCCCTGAAGCATGCCCGGCTCGACTACATGGTCCAGAAGGCGGTGGAGAT
This sequence comes from Chelatococcus daeguensis, assembly GCF_001887265.1. Taxonomy (NCBI): domain Bacteria; kingdom Pseudomonadati; phylum Pseudomonadota; class Alphaproteobacteria; order Hyphomicrobiales; family Chelatococcaceae; genus Chelatococcus; species Chelatococcus daeguensis. Next base: position 1,182,595 of record NZ_CP018095.1, read on the forward strand.
GGGCGCCACGGCCATCCGCCCGGTGATTACGCGTCACACCCAGGTGAGCCGCGTCAACATCGAGCGCATGCGTGCCAACGCCATCGAGGCCGCGGAGCAATGCGGCATTCTCACACTGCCCGAGATCACCGAGGCCCAGCCGCTCGCCGCGGCCATCGCGGCCCTTGAGCCGGAACGGCTCGTCGTCTTCTGCGACGAGGCCGCGCCCCTTGCCGATCCGCTCGCGGCCCTCGCATGCGCTCGGCGCGGGCCGCTTGCCGTCGTCATCGGCCCGGAAGGGGGCTTCGGCGAGGAGGAACGCGCGCTGATGGCGCAACGCGAGAACGTGCTGATCCTGTCGCTGGGGCCGCGGATCCTGAGGGCGGACACGGCTGCGGTCGCGGCGCTCGCGCTCGTTCAGGCCAGCATCGGCGACTGGGGGCCGCGCGCCTGAGGCGGTTTTGTGGGGACAGTGGCGGGCGGCAGCAGCGTGCTCCCGAGTGTTTCCCCATTCCGGACCGATGATGGCGCGATTCGGTGGTCTCGGAAGGATGGGTGGATGGATTGCGGCTACGGCTTCGGCATCGAGGAGGAATATTTCCTGTGCGACGCGCTGTCGCGTCGCCCCCGGCGCAAGTCGGCGCGCGCCTTCCTCGACGAATGCAAGGTCAGGATCGGCGAAGCGGTGCGCACGGAGATGCTGCAGAGCCAGATCGAGGTCGCGACGCCGCCCTCGACCACGATGGGCGAGGCCCGGGCCGCGCTCGCCGGGCTCAGGCAGGAACTTGGCGCGCTCGCCCGCAACCACGGCCTCGTCATCGTGGCTGCCGGCACGCACCCCACGGCCGTCTGGGCTCACCAGCGCCACACGGATGCCGAGCGCTACGACCGGCTGATGCGGGACCTGCAGATGCTGGGCACGCGCAACATGCTGTGCGGCCTGCATGTTCACGTGGCGGTGCCCTGCCCGGAGCGGCGTGTGAACCTCATGGGCCGGCTGTTGCCCTTCGTGCCGCTGCTGCTTGGCCTCTCGACCTCGTCCCCGTTCTGGCAGGGACGGCGCACCGGGCTGCTCGGCTATCGGCTAGCGGCCTATCGCGAATTACCGCGCACCTGGCTGCCGGACCTGTTCGCCGATGCCGCCGACTACCGCCGCTACATCGATGCGCTCGTCGCCGCTGGCGCCATCGCCAACGAGAGTTTCGTCTGGTGGGTGGTGCGGCCGGCGGCCCGGCTCGGCACCCTGGAGCTGCGCGTCAGCGACTGCTGCACCAGCCTCGACGATGCCATCGCCATCGCCGCGCTCTATCGCGCCCTCGTGCGTCATCTCGACCGCAACGTGAATGTCATGGCGGGCCTCTCCGGAGCCGACCGGGCCATCGCCGCGGAGAACTGCTGGCGCGCGCAGCGCTACGGCGTGCACGGCTCGCTCGTCGACGAGGCCGGTGGCGGCGCCCGCAGCTTCGGCGAGGTGCTGGAGGATGTCATCGCGCGCGTGGCGGAGGATGCCGCGGCCCTCGGCTGCGAGACGGAGATCGCCCACACGCGCACCATCGTCAGCCGCGGCACGAGCGCCGACCGGCAACTCGCGCTTTACCTCGACGGCGTCGGCCGCGGGCTTGATAAGCACGCCGCGCTTGTCAGCGTGGTCGATTGGCTGGTGAGCGAAACAGTGAACGTCGCAGCCGCGTGAGATGGCTCCGCCCAGATCTCGCCACGATTGTTGTGCGGGAGCATTGTCGGGGCGGGACGGGCAGCCTATCTAGAGCCGACCTCGAACCCCAGCGCCGCCTCGCCGCGGCGTCTCTTGAGAAAGACAGCGCATGGCTCGCGACGTGTCCGACACAACTCCCATCGGCTCGCGCGACGATCTCGTCGCCTACCTGGAAGCCGGCTGCAAACCCAAGGACGCGTGGCGGATCGGCACGGAACACGAGAAGATTCCCTTCTACACCGCCGATCTGGCGCCGGTGCCCTACGAGGGCGAGCGCGGTGTGCGGCGGCTGCTGGAAGGCATGCAGGGCCTGCTCGGCTGGGAGCCGATCATGGAGGACGACCACCCCATCGGCCTCTACGACGTGACCGGCGGCGGTGCCATCTCGCTCGAGCCCGGCGGGCAGTTCGAGCTCTCCGGCGCGCCGCTCGAGACCGTGCACCAGACCTGCTGCGAACTGCACGCCCACCTCGCCCAGGTCAAGGAGATCGCGCGCCCGCTTGGCATCGGCTTCCTCGCCCTCGGCATGAGCCCCAAGTGGACACGGGAGGAAACGCCCGTGATGCCGAAGAGCCGCTACGGCATCATGCGCCGCTACATGCCCGAGGTCGGCAGCCTCGGGCTCGACATGATGTTCCGCACCGCCACCGTGCAGGTGAATCTCGATTTCGGGAGCGAGGCGGACATGGTGAAGAAGCTGCGCGTGGCGCTGGCGCTGCAGCCGCTTGCCACCGCGCTCTTCGCCAATTCCCCATTCACCGCGGGTCGGCCCAACGGCTTTCTCTCCATGCGTTCGCATATCTGGCTCGACACCGACCGCGACCGCACAGGCATGCTGCCCTTCGCCTTCGAGGATGGCATGGGCTTCGAGCGCTATGTCGACTGGGCGCTCGACGTGCCCATGTATTTCGTCAAGCGCGGCGATACCTACCACGACGTCGCCGGCGCCTCCTTCCGCGACCTTCTCGCCGGCCGACTGCCGCAGCTGCCCGGCGAGCGGGCGACGATGTCGGACTGGGCGAACCACCTCTCGACGCTCTTTCCCGAGGTGCGCCTCAAGCGCTTCCTCGAGATGCGCGGCTCCGACGGCGGGCCGACCGGCATGCTCTGCGCCGAGCCGGCCTTCTGGGTCGGCCTGCTCTATGACGAGGACTGCCTGACGGCCGCGTGGGACGTCGTGAAGGGCTGGAGCGCGGCGGACCGGCAGGCGCTGCGCGAGGCGGCCCCGCGGCTCGGCCTTGCCGCGACGATTGCCGGGCGCAGCCTCGCTGAAATTGGCCGCGAGGTGCTGGCCATCGCCCGCACCGGTCTCGCCCGCCGCGGGCGGCTCAATGCGGACGGGCGCGACGAGACGCATTTCCTCGACCCGCTCGACAGGATCGCCGGGGAAGGGCGCACGCTCGCCGAGGACCTCCTGGTCCGTTACCACGGGCCTTGGCAGGGTTCGGTCGATCCCGTCTTCTCCGAATACGCCTACTGACCGGGCAGGGCGCCACGGCCTCTCCCGCGGCCCGACCATCAGCGCCGCGCATGGCTTGCATCAGCCCTCCGCATTGGTCGGGCCATGCGGAGGCCGCTAGCATGGGCGGCGCATATGGAGCCAGGCCTTGCCTTCCAGCGAAACGACCATTTCCAGTGTGCCGGCGGGTCGCCAGGGCCTCGCGGGCGGCACGCTCGCGCTCTACGCCCTGCTCGTCTTCTGCTGGGGCACGAGCTGGTATGCCATGAAACTGCAGGTCGGCGTCGTCGCGCCGGAAGTATCGATCGTCTGGCGCTTCCTCATCGCGGCGCCGGTGATGCTGGCCTGGGCTGCCGCGCGCGGCATGCGCCTTCGCTATCCGCTCGCCGACCACGCCCGCTTCGCGCTGATGGGCGTGCTGATGTTCTCCACCAATTTCATCCTCGCCTATTACGGCGCGGGCCTGCTGACGTCGGGTCTCGTGTCGGTGGTGTTCTCGCTCACCTCCATCATCAATCTCATCCTCGGCGCGCTCCTCCTCGGCCAGCCCATCGAGGGGCGGGTGGCGCTCGCGGCGCTGATGGGGGCGGGCGGCGTCGGCCTGATGTTCCTGCCCGACCTTGCCGCCGCGCAGGGCGCGTCCGGTGTGCTCGCCGGCCTCGGCTTCAGCGCCGCGGCGACCTTGTGCTTCTGCCTCGGCAACATGGTCTCGGCCCGTTTGCAGAAGCGGCGCATCGCGGTCCTGCCCGCCTCGGCCTGGGGCATGTTCTACGGCACGGCCTGGGCCGCCGTTGTCGCCGGGATGACCGGGGCGACCTTCACCGTGGAATGGACGGCGCGCTATCTCGGCTCGCTCGTCTTTCTCAGCCTCTCGGCCACGGTGCTGGCCTTCTTCGCCTACCTGACGCTCCTCGGCCGCATCGGCGCGGCGCGCGCGGGCTACGCGACGGTGATGTTTCCGGTTGTCGCGCTCGGCGTCTCCACACTGCTCGAGGACTATGTCTGGTCGCTCGCGGCGCTCGCCGGCCTCGTGCTCGTGCTCGCCGGTAATCTTGCCGTGCTGACGCGCCCGGTCCGCCCGCCCGACGATTAACCCCCGGTTCACCCTGCCGTGACGCCCGCCCCGCCGACCATGCCGGTGTTAACCTCCCGGTGAGGCCGCCCCGCCAAGCTGCAGGGCAAATGGAGGCGGTCATGCTGAAGGCGTTTCTGAAGGACGAGAGCGGTTCGACGGCGGTCGAATACGGCCTCATCGCGCTCTTCGTGATGCTGGGCATCGTCGTCAACGCCTCGCTGATCAGCGACAGCCTGTCGCGGATCTTCGCCGACACCCATTCCGGCCTGATGCAGTAGCGGCCACTATTCCGCCGCCTGCAGGCGGTTGACGTTGAGGTTGTCGAGGCTCTGGATGATGTGTTCGCCGAGCGCATTGGCGAGCGCCGTCGGGTCATGATGGTTGCGAACAAGGCCGATCTTGCACGCCGGCAGCGCCGGCATCCCGTCCGAGGGGCCGAGCACCCGCATGCCGGGCCTGACCGCGCTCTCCGGCAGCACGGAGACGGCGAGGCCCGCGAGCACCGCGGCCCCCACGGCCGTCGAGTTCCAGCTGGAATAGAGCACGCGGAAAGGCCGCCCGGCCTTTTCGAGCGCCTCGGTCGCGCTCTGCCGCCAGTTGCAGTTCGGTCGCCCGAGGGCGAGCGGGACGGGCGTCTCGTCATGCACGCAGTGGCGCGCCGACGTCACCCATAGCAATTGCTCGACGCGGATGATCTCGGCCGAATAGTTCTTGCCGTCGACGTGGGTGATGATGGCAAGGTCGATGTCGCCGGAATTGACCCGTTCGACCAGCATCGGCGTCGGCTCGCAGACGACCGTCACCTCCACCTTCGGGTTGGAGCGCGAGAAACGCGCCAGGATCTCTGGCAGGTAGCGGTCGGCGTAATCGTCCGGCACGCCGAGCCGCACGCGGCCCGCAAGGTCGACGTCGCCGAAGCTCGCGAGACACTCCATGTTCAGCCGCACGATGCGGCGGGCATAATCGAGCAGCCGGTCCCCGTCCTCGGTCAGGCGCGAATAGCGCCCGTCACGCTCGAAGATGGCCCGCCCGAGCCGTTCCTCCAGGCGCTTCATCTGCATCGACACGGCGGACTGCGTCTTGTGCACGAGGTCGGCCGCCTTGGTGAAGGAGCCAGTATCGGCAATGGCGACGAAGGTGCGCAACTGATCGATGTCGAGCATATGGGCCATGGCGTCGCTCCTCCATCCGGGTGAACGATATTCAATCACACCCTGTGATGTTTGCAATCATAAACATTCGTTTCAATGATTGGATGGATTGCGTCATAGTCTCCTCGAGTTCACGCATTCGCAGACTGTTCCGCGTCGGTGGCCGCCCTCGAAGGGGCGGATCCGCGACGGGTCTCTTTTATGGGCCGCGGAGCGGCAGCGTGAGCATTCACTGCTGGAGGACGACGATGAGCGAACTGATGACGCCGAAGGGGACGTTCGCCCCGACGAGTGCCCCGACCCTCGGGACCGCCGGCGCGCGTCGCGCCGATCGGAGCCTCTGGGACAGGGTGAAGGCCGCCGCGCGGGCGCTTCTCCATCGCCGGTCGGTCTACCGCCTCGCCGAGCTCGATGACCGCACGCTGAAGGACATCGGCCTCTTGCGGACGGATATCGACAGCGCCCTGGCGGAGCCCTTCTACCGGGATCCGACAACCCTTCTCGCCGAGAGGGCCTATCATCGACGTGCGCGTGCACGGACCACGGCTCTGGTGAAGCTCGTGCGCGAGCGGGCGGAGCGAAACGCCGAAGACGGCAATGCCATGACGGGCGATGCCCCCAATGGCCCCCGTGTAACGGCGCAGATCCACCGCATCACCTGGTCGCGCCTGCAGGGCCGTACCCGCCGGAGCGCCATAAAGCCCGCCGCCATCCAGCCGCCGGCGGCCGGCGCCTGCTGCTGACGGGCTCCGGCCGCGGGCGCTCCGGTCCTCTCCGGGGCGCCCGCCGGCGCGGGGATCACCCGCGGTTCCGGGAGAAGCTGTCGAGGATGGCGCGCATGGTGGCGATCTGCTGCTCCTGGATGTCGCGCCCGGCCTCGAACATCCGGCCGATCGTCTCGCGATCGAACGGCGCGACGGGCTGCTCCGGTTCGGACGCGGCCCGCTCGGCACGTGTGTCTGCGGCACCCGCGGGCCTGCCGGCGAGGCCGCCGAGAAAGGCGTGGAACAGCTCTTCGTACGGGTTGCGTGGCTCGGGCGGAGCGCTCGGCTCCTCGCGCTGCTGAGGCTGCGCCGCCGGCGGGAAGCCCGGCATGCCGGGCAACGCGCCGCGCTGGATCATCTCGCTCAACTGCCCGAAGAGATCGGGGCTGCCGGAGGGCGGCCGTCTGTCGGCCGAGGTCTCAGGCGCTCCGAACATCCTGCCGAACTGCTCGAGAATGCCGCCGAATCCCTGATTGCTGGCGCCCTTCGCCAGCCCGCCCATCAGCATGGCGGCGAGGATGGGCAGCATCTTCCTGATGATCTCCTGGCTCACGCCGCTGACGGCAGCCGCCTGCGCGGCGACCTGACGGCTGATATCCGGCGAGCCGAAGATCTGCGCCAGCACATCGTTGCCCTCGCTGCGGCCTTTGGGCGAGAAGGCCTGCGCCGCGTCCTCGAAGGGTGCGCGATAGCGCCCGCCGCTCATGAGGCCAAACATGCCCATGAGGCCGGACGGGTCCTGGCTTGTGCGCTGCAGGCCCACCGTGAAGGCCGGCAGGAGCGCCTCGACGGCCCGCTCGACCTCCTTGTTGGACAGGCCGAACTGCCGGGCGATGTTGTCGAAGGCCGTGCCGCCCTGGGCCGACTGGATGATCTCGAACAGGTTGAACATGGCGCGCTCCTCCCGGTCGCCTCTCGTGGGCGTGGCTGCAAGCTCCGACTCTAGAGGCTGTCGCCCGCGCCCGATAGACCGCAGGAGCGGTGCGGCGGCAGGTGGCGGCTCGTCGCCTCGCAGTCATTCGAGAAAGGGCGACGCCGCCTCGCGTCGGCGCTGGCCCTGCTCGGCACTATGACGGCCCGGCTCATACTGGTGGACGACGACCGCGTGCGGCAGGTCGCCTCCGCGGGCGTTAAAGCGCGGCGTGAAGCCCTCGATCAGGATGGCCTCGAAGGAGGCGAGCAATGTGTTGAGCGCAGCGTCGGGGGCGGAGGGCGGGCCGGCCGGCAGCATCCAGATCGGGTTGAGCCGCTGCTCGTCCGCCATGCGTGTGAGCGGAGAGCGTTCCGTATCGAGAAAGCCGAACCAGGAGAACAGCGACCAGCCGTTCCGATAGATGCCGCGGCTGTGGGCGGCGAGCCGGTCGCCGATGGTCTGCCCGCCGGTCGTGTTCCGGCGCGCAAGCCCCGCCTGGCCTGCATAGACCGGCTGCAGGGCCTCGCTGTAGAGGATGTAGACACCCTTCTGCCGATAGAAATTCATCTGGATCGTCTCGAGATCGATGTTGCTCCTCTTGTTTCCCTTGCCGAGCCAGCCCTGCGGTTGGCCGAGAAGCTGCCGGCTGTTCCAGTCGACGGCATGTTTGCGCCAGAAAAGGCCGTAGAACTTGATAAAAACATTCAGCTTCGTGGCCTCTGCCCGACCATCTTCGCAACTGTGCATCATCTGAAAAGGTCCACCTCAGACAATTTCCAAGCGGGACGAGCTTCGTGGTGCGAAGTTAACATCGGGCAATTTCGCGAAAATGGCGCCTGTACCCCGGGGCCCTCGCTCAACTACGCCTTCGGTGGCGGCAAACCGTTTGATCTGCGCCAAAGTTTCCGGTTGCGCCCGCGCGGACGTCGTCCCCGAGATCCGGCCTGCATGCCGACCGCTGCCGTGCCATTGGCCCGTGGCTATCGCCGGGCAAGAAGCCCAATCGTCCAGAACGCGGTGAGGATGCCGGCGAGGCCGAAGACGACCGCGCCGAGGGAGATGCCGACGAGGATGCCTTCCGGTCCGCCGAGATGGGCGCCGGCGAGGGCGAAGGGCACCGTGCCGGCGGTCGCCTTGGCCCAGTTGAAGCCGGTCGACATCAGCGGAAAGCCGAGATTGTTGAACGAGGCGTTGGCCACGAACAACAGGCCGTTGAACAGCCACAGGAAGCCGCTGATGACGCAGAAGAAGGCGACGAGCCGCCCCGTCTCCGTGCCGGCGACGTTGAAGAGCACGGGCACGGCATCGCCGATGAGGGCGAGCGTCAGCCCCATGGCGCCGACATAGACGACGACGAGGGACAGGGCGTCGCGCAGGATGCGGCGCATGCGGTCGAAGCGCCGCGCGCCCCAGTTCTGCCCGAGGATGGGCCCGACGGCGCCGGACAGGGCGAAGACGACGCCGAAGCACAGCGGCACCAGCCGGTCGACGATGGCCACCGCCGCCATGGCCTCGTCGCCGAAGCGCGCCATGACGCTCGCGACGAAGGCGTTCGACACCGGCGTCGCCACATTGGCGAGGATGGCCGGCAGCGCGATGGCGAGCATCGGCCTGATGTCGGCGACGACATGGGCGAGCCGCGGCCGCGCGAGGAGGCCGTGGATATGACCTGCCCCGTGGAGCCCCGCCGCCAGGAAGACGAGGCGCGACAGCGCCGTGGCAGTCGCTGCGCCCTCAACGCCCCAGCCGAGGCCGAGGATGAGGACGGGGTCGGCCACCGCCGTCACGAGCCCGCCCGACAACGTCACATACATCGAGCGGCGCGCGTCGCCGACGGCGCGCAGCACGCCCGAGAGTGCCATGCCGAGGCCCATGAAGACATTGGCGGGCAGCGCGATCATGAGGAAGCGGATGGCCGCCTCCCGTGCCTCGCCATCGGCGCCGAGCAGGGCGAGCAGGGGCTCGAGGAAGGGCAGGGCGCCGAGGCCGACGAGGCCGGCGACGAAACCCGTCTGCACCATGGCCGAGGCCGCGAGCCGCCGCGCCCGTTCCCGGTCGCGCGCGCCGAGGGCGCGCGACACGAGGGCGCCGACCGCGATCATGAGGCCGATGTTGATGGAGGTGGCGAAGAAGAGGACGATGGTGGCGAAGCCGACGCCGGCGGTGAGCGCAGGCTTCCCAAGCCAGGAGATGTAGAGGAGCGACAGGAAGTCGACGACGAAGACCGCGACGAGCCCGACAGCCCCGGCGGCCGTCATCACGAGGACGTGGCGCAGCGTCGAGCCTTGCGTGAACTTTCCGGCTTCGCTGCCTGCGGACGCCGGGCCGGGACTGGCACGCTCGCGCTGTGCGGCGTCGCCCGTCTTCGCACCATCGATGCTCACGGACGCGCCTCGGCGTCGGCGACGAGGTCGCGCGTCTCGGCGCTGAGGCCGGCCGCCTTGCGCTTCGGCGGCGTCAGCGGCTCGGGCTTCACCTTCACGCCGTGCAGCAGATCCTGCCCGCCGAGGAGGCCGTCGCTCCGCTGCAGCACGAGCCGGGCGATGTCGCGCCGGCGCACGTCCTCGGTCACGAGCCGGGCCGCTTCCGCGTCGACCCCGAGCTCCTCGAGCGTGGCGCGGCCGAATTGCAATGCCGATTCGAAGGTCTCGCGAAGCTGGAAGTCGACCTCGCGGTTCATGAGCGCGATAGCATGCGGCCGGTCGATCGCGCGCACGAAGGTGCGGGCGCGCGGGAACTCCGCATGGACGATCTCCGCAATCTTCAGGGCGGCGGCCGCGTCGTCGACGCAGACGCAGACGACATCTGCCGAGCCTGCCCCCGCCGCACGCAGCACGTCGAGGCGCGTGCCGTCGCCGTAGTAAACCTTGAAGCCGAAGCGGGCTGCGCTGCGGATGCTGTCGATGTTGCGGTCGATCACCGTCACGTCGGCCCCGTTCGCGAGCAGCACCTGGTTGACCACTTGGCCGAAGCGGCCGAAGCCGATGACGATGACGCTGCCTCCGGCCTCGCCGGCGGGCAGGTCGTCCGGCGCCGGCTCCTCGCCCGTCGGCCTCTGGGCGAGCTGGCTCTCGATGAACTTGGCGAGCAGCGGCCCGAGCAGCATGGTGAGGGCGGCGAGCGCCGTGATGACCTGCACGCGCTCGCCCGTCAGCAGCCCCACCTCGCCGCCCAGCGGCACAAGGACGAAGGAGAACTCGCCCGCCGGGGCGAGCAGGGCGCCGATGCGCAGCGCATCCGGCCAGGAGGAGCCGAAGCCGCGGGCGAGAGCGGCGGCGATGAGGCTCTTGCCGATGACGAGCGCGGGCGCAAGGACGAGGAGCAGCAGCGCGTTCTGCCGCACGTAGTTCGCATCGAGCGACATGCCGACGCTCATGAAGAAGAGGCCGAGCAGCAGGCCGCGGAAAGGCTCGATGTCGGCCTCGAGCTGGTGGCGGAAATTCGACTCGGCAAGGAGCACCCCGGCGAGGAACGCGCCCATGGCCATGGACAGGCCGACCTGTTCCATCAGCATGGCGGCGCCGAGCACGACGAGGAGCGCGGCGGCGGTCATGACCTCGCGGGCGCCGCTTGCGGCGAGCAGCCGGAACAGCGGATTGAGCAGATAGCGGCCGACGATCACGACCAGCGCGACGGCGGCAAAGGCCCGCGCGCAGGCGCCGGCCGCGCCCGCCAGCGCCTGGCCGCTGCCGAGCGCCTCGGTGTTGGCGAGCAGCGGCACGAGCGCGAGGATGGGGACGATGGACAGGTCCTGGAACAGCAGGATGGAGAAGGTGCGCTGGCCATAGCGGGTGGCGAGGTCGCGCCGCTCCTCGAGCACCTGTAGCGCGATGGCCGTTGCGGACAGAGACAGCGCAAGCCCTGTGACGATCATGCCGCGCGCGCTGTGGCCGAGCAGGGCGGCAACCGTCGCGATCAGCGCACAGGTCAGGACGATCTGCGCCAGCCCGAGGCCGAAGATGTCGCGTCGCATGGCGAAGAGGTTCGATATCTTCAGTTCGAGGCCGATGATGAAGAGCAGCAGCACGACGCCGAGCTCGGCGACGCCGCGCACGTTCTCCGCCTCGCCGACGAGGCCCATCACCGATGGGCCGATGACGATGCCGGCGATGAGATAGCCGAGCACGGCGCCGAGCCCGAGCTTGCGAAAGAGCGGCACGGCGATCACGGCCGCGGCGCAGAAGGTCAGGATCGGCGGCAGGAAACTCGCATGTTCGGCGGCGTCGGCCATGGGAAACTCTTGGCTGGCCCGCGGCCGTGGCGATGCGGGCAAAACGCCCTGGAGCAATGGTCGGCCAGCGTCTGGCCAAATATCCGCAAGGCACCATCGCCGGAGCGCACTTCATGAACAACTAGAACATGCCGAGCGCAAGCGGAATGTCGGCGGAGGATACAAGCCGAGAGAGGCGAACAGACGCGGGTCGAGCGCAGGTCGCGGAAGCCAACCGCTCTACTCTCGCCCTCCGCGACGTGTCGGAGAGGTGAGTAGCCTCGCCGGGCCATTTGGTCACGCCATAGGCGTATCCGGCACAAGGCCCGGCGGCATGGCCTCACACCAGAGCGAAGCGGTTGAGTGCGCGCCGCAGGCCCTCGGCACCGTCGAAGACGTGACCCTCGAGGCCGGCCTTCACCGCCCCCGCGACGTTCCACGGCTTGTCGTCGGTGAAGAAGGCCTCCTCAGGGGCGACGCCGAACTCGGCGCACAGGCGCCGGTAGATCTCAGGATCGGGCTTCTTCGTGCCGAAGCGGGCCGACACGAACACCCGGTCGTCGACGAGGTGGCGCAGCCCCGGGAACAGGCGGTCGATCTCCTCGCCGGTGAGGAAGCCGTTGTTGGTAAGCACCGCGACGGTCGCCTTCTCCTTCACGCGGGCGAGCAGCGCCAGGCTGTCGGGGAACGGCACCATGCCGAGGCGGCGCGCCTCCACCCATTCGTCGCGCGTGATGGCATAGCCCAGGCGCTCGCCGAAACCGGAAAGATAGGTCTCGGCATCCATCGCCCCGGCGTCGGCCCGGTCCTCGAAGCCGCTCGCCCAGATATCCGTCAGGATCTCGTTGATGCTCCGCCCCGACAGGCGCGACAGCTCGGCGAGGCGCCGGTCGCGGTCGTAGTGGCACAGCACGTCGTCCATGTCGAAGATGGCGAGGCGGATGGGGGACGGCATGGCTCGGTCGGATCGTCGGGGGCTGCAGCTTCCGTCGCGCGTCGTCGCAGCGGCGATGCCGTTCTTGACATGAGTACCCGCCTGCCGCCACATCCCCCGCACGATCGTGACCGGTGTTTCGATGAGCGTTGCCGAAAAGCCACCCCTGAGCGTGTTGATCTGTGCCCCGCGCGGCTTCTGCGCGGGCGTCGTGCGCGCCATCGATGCCGTCGAGAAGGCGCTTGCGCTCTACGGACCGCCGGTCTACGTGCGCCACGAGATCGTCCACAATAAATACGTCGTGGAGAGCCTGCGCCGGAAGGGCGCCGTCTTCGTCGACGAGCTCGACGAGATCCCGCCGACGAGCGCGCCCGTCATCTTCTCGGCACACGGCGTGCCCAAGGCGGTGCCCGAGGATGCCGGGCGGCGCAATTTCTTCGCCATCGACGCCACCTGCCCCCTGGTCACCAAGGTGCACCGCGAGGCGGAGGTGCACTTTCGCCGCGGCCGCCATGTGGTGCTCGTCGGCCATGCCGGCCATCCGGAGGTCGTCGGCACCATGGGTCAGTTGCCCGAAGGTGCGATTTCCCTCGTCGAGACGGTGGCCGATGTGGCAGCCTTCACGGCCCCCGATGACGGCGGGCTCGCTTATGTGACGCAGACGACGCTGTCGGTCGACGACACGCGCGAGATCGTCGAGACGCTGAAGGCGCGCTTTCCCGCCATCGTCGGTCCACACAAGGAGGACATCTGCTATGCGACGACCAACCGCCAGGAGGCGGTCAAGCGCGTCGCCCCGCAGGTGGACGCGATGATCGTGGTGGGCTCGCCCAACTCGTCGAACTCGCAACGCCTGCGCGAGGTGGCGGAGCGGGCTGGCTGTCCGGCCGCACGCCTCGTGCTGCGCGCCGACGACATCGACTGGTCGATCTTCGGCAACATCCGCCGCCTCGGGCTGACTGCGGGCGCCTCTGCGCCGGAGGTGCTGGTGGAGGAGATCATCGACGCCTTCGCCGAACGCTATGCGGTCAGCGTCGAGACCGTCTCGACGGCGGACGAGAGCGTCTTCTTCCCCCTGCCGCGCGAATTGCGCGGGGAAGCGGCGGAGTAGGCGCGTGGCAGTCTATACCGAGGTTGCCGACGAGGAACTCGCCGCCTTCGTCGCCCGCTACGACATCGGCGCGGTGCTCGCCGTCAAGGGCATCGCCGAGGGGGTCGAGAACTCCAACTTCCTGCTGCACACCGAGCGCGGCTTCTACATCCTCACCCTCTACGAGAAGCGGGTGAAGGAGGAGGACCTGCCGTTCTTCATCGGTCTCATGCGCCATCTCGCCCAGCGCGGCATCACCTGCCCCCAGCCGGTTCTGAACCGGGAGAGGGAGGCGCTCGGCCGCCTCGCCGGGCGGCCCGCGGCCATCGTCACCTTCCTCGACGGCATGTGGGTGAAGCGCCCGACGGCCGGCCATTGCGACGGTGTCGGCGAGGCGCTGGCGCGCCTGCATCTGGCCGGCGCCGATTTCGCGATGCGGCGCGAGAATGCGCTGTCGCTGCCCGCCTGGCGGCCGCTATTCATGCAGGCGGACGGGCGAGCCGACACGGTCTCGCCCGGCCTTGCCGCGCGCACGCTTGCAGCCCTCGACGATCTGGAACGCACCTGGCCGGTAGGCCTGCCGGGCGGCGTCATCCATGCCGATCTGTTTCCGGACAACGTGTTCTTCATCGCCGGCCGGCTGTCCGGCCTCATCGACTTCTACTTCGCCTGCACGGACGCCTTCGCCTACGACCTCGCCATCTGCCTCAACGCCTGGTGCTTCGAGGCGGACGGCTCGTTCAACCTGACGAAGGGCCAGGCGATGCTCACGGCCTATGAGCGCGTGCGCCGGCTCGATGACGTCGAGGTCGCGGCGCTTCCCGTCTTGTGCCGGGGCGCCGCCCTGCGCTTCATGCTGACGCGGCTCGTCGACTGGCTCGACGTCCCCCCCGGGGCGCTGGTGAAGCCGAAGGACCCGCTCGAATACGACCGCAAGCTCTCGTTCCACCGCCGTGTCGCGAGCGCGGCCGAATACGGCCTCGCCCGATGACCAGGGACAGGGTGGCGATCTATACGGACGGTGCCTGCTCGGGCAACCCTGGCCCCGGCGGCTGGGGCGCGCTCCTCGTCTATCAGGGCAAAGAGAAGGAATTGTCGGGCGGCGAGCCCGAAACGACCAACAACCGCATGGAGCTGATGGCGGCCATCATGGCGCTCGAGGCCCTCAAGCGCCCCTGCGCGGTCGACCTCTTCACCGATTCGCAATATGTGCGCCACGGCATCACCCAGTGGATGCACGGCTGGAAGGCCCGCGGCTGGAAGACGGCCGACAGGAAGCCGGTGAAGAACGAGGATCTCTGGCGCCGTCTCGACACGGCCCGCCAGCGCCACGACGTCACCTGGCACTGGGTGCGGGGCCACGCCGGCCACCCGGAGAACGAGCGCGTCGATGCCCTCGCGCGCGCCGGCATGGCACCGTTCAAGGGGCTGGAGCCGGTCCGGCAGTAGGCACTGGCTTATCGGTGGGTCCCTGGGCCCGCATCCACGCGGCGCGCCGGTGGATCACGCGTTCATGCCCCCTGCCGGCTGCCCACCAGCGGCAGCCGACTGTCTTTCCGATTGGGCAAAAATTGCAGCCCCAAAACGACACATTGCACCATTAACCACGTTCAACCTCGCCTTTACCGATCGTCTGCATGATCCGGTTCGTCAGTAGCGTAACCGGTAAAGACGACATGGGTATTTCGCGTACCGGTGCCGTCGGCGCCGCGCCCCGGATCAAGGTCTCGCGTACCGGGGCGCCCGCGCCGTCGGGTCGGGTGAACAGGGCAGGCGTGCCCCTCGACCGGATCATCCTCGACGATTGTCTCGCCGGGCTGTACAGCCTGCCGGACGAGAGCGTCGACCTCGTCTTCGCGGATCCGCCCTACAACCTCCAGCTCGAGGGGGCGCTGACGCGTCCCGACAACAGCCTCGTCGATGCCGTTGACGACGACTGGGACAAGTTCGGGAGCTTCGCCGAATACGACGCCTTCACACGTGCCTGGCTCGCTCAGTGCCGGCGCGTGATGAAGAAAAACGCGACGCTTTTCGTCATCGGCTCCTACCACAACATCTTCCGCGTCGGCACGGCGCTGCAGGACATCGGCTTCTGGATCCTCAACGACGTCGTGTGGCGCAAGGCCAACCCGATGCCGAACTTCCGCGGCCGCCGCTTTACCAATGCGCACGAGACTCTGATCTGGGCGGCGCGCGGGCCCGAGGCAAAGAACTACACCTTCCACTACGAGGCTCTGAAGGCGGGCAACGAAGACACGCAGATGCGCTCGGACTGGTTCATCCCGCTGTGCACCGGCGAGGAGCGCCTGAAGGACGCCGACGGACGCAAGTTGCACCCGACGCAGAAGCCCGAGGCCCTGCTCGCGCGCGTGCTGCTCGCCGCTACCAACCCGGGCGACGTGGTGCTCGACCCCTTCTTCGGCTCCGGCACGACCGGGGCCGTGGCCAAGAAGCTCGGTCGCCATTTCATCGGCATCGAACGCGAGCCGGCCTATGCCGCCGCCGCCGAGGCACGGATCGCCGCGGCGCAGCCCGTCGATGCCGCGGCTTTTGCCACCGCCCCGGCCAAGCGCACCGAGCCGCGCGTGCCTTTCCTCGCAGCCGTCGAGGCCGGTCTCGTTGCGCCCGGCACCGTGCTGACGGATGCGCGGCGCCGCTGGCGGGCGACGGTGCGCGCCGATGGCACGCTGAGCGTCCCGCCGGCCGTCGGCTCCATCCACAAGATCGGCGCCCTCGTGCAGGGGCTGCCGTCCTGCAACGGCTGGACCTTCTGGCACGCCGAGCAGAACGGCGAACTCGTTGTCATCGACACCTTCCGCAGCGCGCTCAGGGCGGCCATGGCGGAGGCCGCCTGAGGCACCCGTTGCCGGGGCGGCGAGACGCCCGGCACATCCTGCCCGTTGACATTCCACCCCCCGCCGCGCACTCCCCGGCCTCATCGTTCGGCTGCCGCCAAGAAGAGGTCCAACAACAGGGTGTCCGGACGCCTGGCAGTAGGGCGGCAGCTGCAGCCGCCATCACAGGGAGGAGAATGGGAATGCTCGCTTTTCTCGACGACCTTCTGTGGGGGAAGGTTCTCGTCGTCGGCCTGATTGCCCTCGGCCTTGTCTTCAGCGTCGGCTCGCGCTTCGTGCAGTTCCGCTATTTCGGGCGCATGTTCGGCGTGCTCGGCGAGGCGGTGCGCCGGCAGCCGGGGCATCTCAGTTCCTTCCAGGCACTGATGCTGAGCGTTGCCGGGCGGGTCGGCGCTGGCAATATCGCGGGCGTGGCGGTGGCCATCACGCTCGGCGGGCCCGGCGCCATCTTCTGGATGTGGATCGTCGCGCTCATCGGCATGGCGACGAGCTATTTCGAGTGCACGCTCGCCCAGCTCTACAAACAGCCCGAGCCTGACGGCAGCTATCGCGGCGGGCCGGCCTTCTACATCGCCCGCGGCCTCCGGCAGCGCTGGCTCGCCATGGTCTTCTCGGTGCTGCTGCTCGTCACCTTCGGCTTCGGCTTCAACGCAGTGCAGTCCTACACGGTCGCCACCTCCCTGGCCGATTCGTTCGGCATCGCCCCGCACTGGACGGGGGCGGCGCTGACCGTGGTGCTCGGCATCATCATCTTCGGCGGCGTCAAGCGCATCGCCCAGGTAGCCGACGTGCTGGTGCCGGTGATGGCCGGCGGCTACATCCTGCTCGCGCTCTTCGTGGTCGTGACCCATCTCGGCGAAGTGCCTGCCGTCTTCGCGCTCATCGTCAAGAGCGCCTTCGGCCTCGAGCCAGCCATCGGCGGGGGCATGGGGGCGGCCATCCTCCTCGGCGTCAAGCGCGGCCTCTTCTCGAACGAGGCGGGGCTCGGCAGCGCGCCGAACGTTGCGGCCGTCGCCCATGTGCCGCACCCTGCCTCACAGGGCATCGTGCAGGCGTTCAGCGTCTTCATCGACACCATCGTCATCTGCAGCTGCACCGCTTTCATCATCCTCCTGTCGCCGGCTTTTGCGCCGGGCGGGGAGCCGGCGGGCGTTGCGCTCACCCAGCAGGCGGTGGCGGGTTTCGTCGGCGAATGGGGGCGGATCTACGTCAGCATCGCCCTGATGCTCTTCGTCTTCACCTCGATCATCTATAACTACTACCTCGGCGAGACGAGCATCGACTTCTTCTCCGGCAACGATATCACCGTCTTTACCGTCTTCCGCATCATGGTGATGGCGCTCGTCTTCTGGGGATCGGTGCAGGATCTCAGCACCGTCTTCGCCTTCGCCGACATCACCATGGGCCTGCTCGCCGTCGTCAACCTCGTCGCCGTCGCGCTCCTGTTCCGCACCGGCCTGCGCGTCATGCGGGACTACGACCGGCAGATTGCCGAGGGCATCGACAACCCCGTCTTCGATTCGAGCCGCTTCCCGGATCTCGACATCGACCGCGAGGTCTGGCCGGCGCGCGGCTGACGAGCCACGCCTTTGCCATCGTGGCGCTCCACGATAGCACTTCAACGAGCTTGCGGAGGTGGCCATGACGACGGAACGGCAGGGCAAGGCACGCATCATCCCCTTCCTGCGCTATCGCGATGCGCAGAAGGCTATCGGCTGGCTGTGCGAGGCCTTCGGCTTGGCCCGCCATGCGGTCTATGAGGATGAGGTCGGCAAGGTCGCCCATGCCGAGCTGTCCTACGACGGCGGCTTCATCATGCTCGGCGAGATGAAGGACGACGCCCTCGGCATGCGCACGCCGGCCGAGCTTGGCGCCGTCAACCAGGGCATCTATGTCGTCGTCGACGATGCCGACGCCCATTATGCCCGCGCGAAGGCAGCCGGCGCCGAGATCGTCCTCGACATCAAGGACCAGCCTTACGGCTCGCGCGAATACACGGCCCGCGACCTCGAGGGGAATCTGTGGAGCTTCGGCACCTACGCGCCGCAGGCGGAGTGACGGAAGACGCGGCGATGCCCTCACGGGCATCGGCTTCTTGCGCTGGTTCCCGGCTCTCGCCTGCGCTTCGCGCATGCGGGCCGGAAAACAAGGGCGTGCTTTGAGAGGAACCTCGTTCCCTAGAGGAACCTCGTTCCCCGAACGCATGGAGCGAAGCGGAAGGCGAGCCGGGGTCCATCGCGCGAAGCCGAGCCGAAGGCTCGCCTTATGTCCATCGCCACGCCACGTACTCCGCGCCGATGACGGCGCTCAGCCCCCCAGCGCCTTCTCCAGCACCTTGCGCATGACATTGGGCAGCGCCTCGCCGGCAAGATCGTGCCGGGGCACCCAGCGCCCGCCGGCGGGCGGCGCGGTATCGATGCCGAACGTCGCCGTGAAAACGGCGAGCTCCAGCGGGAAATGCGTGAAGACGTGCCGCACCGTGCCCGGTGCCCGGCGCCAGGGGCCCGCCAGCGGCGCGTCCCGCAGCGCCTCGCTGATTGCGTAATCGTGCCGCCAGTCGCTCACCGGCACTTCAGCCATGCCGCCGAGCAGGCCCTTCGGCGGCCGCGTGCGCAGGAGCACGCGGCCGTCCGCACGCAGCGCGACGAAGGCCGCGCCGCGGCGCAGCCGCCCGGTGGTTTTCGTCTCCTTGCGCGGGAAGGTCTCGGCCAACGCCGCGGCGCGGGCGCGACATGGCAAGGCGAGGGGGCAGAGGACGCAGGCCGGCTTCTTCGGCGTGCAGATGGTGGCGCCGAGGTCCATCAGCGCCTGGGCGAAGTCGCCCGGCCGGCGCTGCGGCACCATCGCCAGCGTCAGCTCCCGGATGAGCGGCTTGGCGCTGGGCAGCGGCTCCGTGACGGCGTGGAGGCGGCTCATGACGCGCTCGACATTGCCGTCGACGGCGACCGCGACCTTGCCGAAGGCGATCGCCGCGATCGCCCCGGCCGTATAGGCGCCGATGCCCGGCAGGGAAAGAAGCGCCTTCTCCTCGGCGGGAAAGCGCCCGCCGTGCACGGCGACGACCATCTTGGCGCAGGCATGCAGGTTGCGGGCGCGCGAATAATAGCCGAGGCCCGCCCAGGCCTGCATCACCGCCTCCTGCGGCGCCTGCGCCAGCGCCTCGACGGTTGGGAAGCGGGCAAGGAAGCGCTCATAATAGGGCTTCACGGCCGTCACTGTCGTCTGCTGCAGCATGATCTCCGACAGCCACACCCGGTAAGGGTCCGGCGTCTCGCCGGGCAGGGCCCGCCAGGGCAGGGCGCGCCGGTGGCGGTCGTACCACGCCAGCAGCGCGGCGGCGCTTTCGGTGCTGTCGGTCTTGGAGGGCGCGTCGAGGACGGATACCATGGCCCACTCATAACCGGCCGCCCGCGCGGCGCAAGCATCGGCATCAGATTCCATGGCGGCTCCCAAGCACCTGTCCGACCTCGTCGAGCGCTGCATTGCTCCGGCGCTTGCCGCGCAAGGCTTCGCCTCCTCGGACATCGTCCTCGCCTGGCCGGAGATCGTTGGCGAGCGCCTTGCCCGCTTCACCGAGCCGATGCGGCTCGAATGGCCGCGCCGCCACCGTCACATGGCGCCCGACGAGCGCTCCGAGCCGGCGACGCTGGTGGTGCGCGTCGCCTCGAGCTTCGCGCTCGACCTGCAGCACATGGCCCCCGTCGTGGTCGAGCGTGTCAACGCTCATTTCGGCTGGCGCTGCGTCGGCCGCCTCGCCCTGCGCCAAGGGCCGATCGCGCGTCCGGCGCCGCGCCAGCCCGCGCCGGCCGTCGACGAGGCGACTCGGGCGAGCGTCGCCCGCGATATCGGCGACGTCGCGGACGACAAGCTGCGCGCGGCGCTGGAGCGGCTCGGCTGCGCCGTCCTGTCGCAGGGGCGGGACACAAAGGCGTGAAAGCCGGGCGGCCACGTATCTCTTGCCACATTCGCCGCCGTCCTTATGGTGTCGCGACCTTTCGGCCGGGCATCTTCGCCGGCGCGTTCATTCGGGAGACTGACGAGATGACGACCAGGCGTCGTGTGATCCTGAACCTGGCGGCTGGCGCCGTTGTCACCGCCCTCGGCGGGCTGGTCGCCCTGCCGGCACTCGCCCAGTCCTTCAGCCCGAGCGACCTCGACGTCGCCGGTCCGCTCGGCGATGTCACCCTCGGCAAGGCGGACGCGCCGGTCACCATCATCGAATATGCGTCGGTGACCTGCTCGCACTGCGCCACCTTCCATGCCAACACCTTCCCGACCCTGAAGGCGAAATACATTGATACGGGCAAGGTGCGCTTCATCCTGCGCGAGTTCCCGCTCGATCCGCTGGCCACCGCCGGCTTCATGCTGGCCCGCTGCGCCGGCAACGACAAATACTACCCCGTCACCGACATGCTGTTCGACAAGCAGCAGGTGTGGGCCTTCTCCGACAAGCCGCTCGACGCGCTGCTGCAGCTCATGAAGCAGGCGGGTTTCACACAGGAAAGTTTCGAGGCCTGCTTGAAGGACCAGAAGGTCTATGATGCCGTGAACGCGGTGAAGAACCGCGGGGTCGAGACCTTTGGCGTCAACGCCACGCCGACCTTCTTCATCAATGGCCAGAAGCAGTCGGGGGCGCTGACTGTTGAGGAACTCGACAAGATCCTCACGCCTCTTGTTGGCGGCTGATCGGGCCGCGCCGGCCGCGCGCCTGCGCGCCACCGGCCTACACGTTTCCGCAGGTTCCCCCCCATGAAGCTCACGCGCCTCAGGATCGTGGGCTTCAAGTCCTTCGTCGAGCCGGCCGACTTCCATATCGAGCCGGGGCTGACGGGCGTCGTCGGCCCGAACGGCTGCGGCAAGTCGAACCTCGTCGAGGCCCTGCGTTGGGTGATGGGCGAGAGTTCGCACAAGTCCATGCGCGCCTCGGGCATGGATGACGTCATCTTCGCCGGCTCCGGCAACCGGCCGGCGCGCAACAGCGCCGAGGTCACGCTTACCATCGACAATGGCGAGCGCATCGCGCCGGCCGCCTTCAATGACGCGGATACGCTCGAGGTGTCGCGCAAGATCGTGCGCGAGTCGGGATCGACCTATCGCATCAACGGCCGCGAGGTGCGTGCCCGTGACGTGCAGCTCCTCTTTGCCGATGCGGCAACCGGCGCCCGTTCGCCGGCCATGGTGCGCCAGGGCCAGATCGGTGAGCTGATCGCGGCCAAGCCCCAGGCGCGCCGCCGCATTCTCGAGGATGCCGCTGGCATCGCCGGCCTGCACACCCGGCGCCACGAGGCCGAGTTGCGCTTGCGCGCGGCGGAGGACAACCTGCAGCGTCTCGAGGACGTGCTTGGCGAGATCGGTGGGCAGATCGACGGCCTGCGCCGCCAGGGCCGGCAGGCGCAGCGCTATCGCGCGCTCTCGGCCGACATCCGCAAGCTCGAGGCGATGCTGGCGCTGATCGCCTATCGCGAGGCGCGTGACCAGGCGGCCGCCGCCGAGCGGGAGCTGGAGGCTCAGGTGCGCGACGTCGCCGAGGCGACGCGCGTGCAGGCCGAGACGGCGCGGCTCCAGGCCATCGCCGGGCACGAGATGCCGAAGCTGCGCGAGGCTGCCGCCGCGGCGGGCGCCGCGCTGCAGCGTCTCGTCAACGCCCGCACCGAGCTCGACAACGAGGAGCGCCGGGCCAGGGACCGCGCCGCCGAACTGGTGCGCCGCAAGGCCGAGCTCGACCGTGACCTTGCGCGCGAGACGGCGCTCGCCGCCGATGCCGCCGCCTCCGCCGAGCGCCTCGGCGAGGAGGATGCGGCCCTCGCCGCGGAGGGCGAGGACGGTGCCGTCCTCGTCGAGGAGGCGCAGGCCGCGCTCGTCGATCTCGATAGCGACCTCGTCGAGGCCGAGGCGGCGCTCGCTGCCCTGCAGCAGCAGGTGTCGGACCTCAACGCCCATCGTGCCGGCCTCGAACGGGCCGAGCGCGAGGAAGCCGCCCGGGCCGAGCGCCTGGCCGGCGAGCGCCGGCGTATCGAGGCCGAGCGCGCCGCGCTCGACACCGAGGGCACCGAGCCGGAGGCGATCGCCCGTCTCGCCGAGGAGCTCGCGATCGCCGAGGAGCGGCTGGAGGAGACGGAAATCGCCGCCGCCGAGGCGCGCGAGACCCTGGCCGCCGCGCGCGAGGCCGAGGCCCGCCTGCGCGGTCCCGCGAGCGAGGCAGGCCGCCAGGCCGACCGGCTGGAGGCGGAGGCGGCGACGCTCGCCAAGCTCTTCGCCGCGCCCGCCGAAGGCACCTTTGCCCCGGTTGTCGATGCGCTCGCCGTCGACAAGGGGTTCGAGGCGGCGCTCGGCGCCGCGCTCGGCGACGACCTCGACCTGTCGACGGATCCGGCCGCACCCTCCCGCTGGACGAGCCTTGTTGCTGCCCCGGACGATCCGGCCCTGCCGGCGGGGACGCGGCCCCTTGCAATGTATGTGCGGGGCGTGCCCGAGCTTGCGCGGCGCCTGTCCCAGATTGGTCTCGTCGCGGAAGCGGATGGCGAGCGCCTCAGCCGGGAGCTGAAGCCGGGCCAGACGCTCGTCTCGTCCGACGGCGCGGTCTGGCGCTGGGACGGCCTCGTCGCCGAAGCCGGTGCGCCAACCGCAGCCGCGCGCCGCCTCGCCGAGCGCAACCGGCTCAACGACCTTGTCGCCGCCGCCGCTGCGGCGCGCGAGGAGGCGGAGGCGCACCGCGCCGGGCTCGACCGCGCCCAGGCGGCGATTCGCGAGGCGGCCCAGCGCGAGGGAGATGCGCTCGAAGCGGCGCGCAGTGCACGGCGCGCTCTCGATGGCGCGCGCGAGCAGCTCGCCGCCGCCGAGCGCCGGGCGGCACAGGTTGCGACCCGCCGCTCCGCCCTCGACGAGGCGCTGAGCCGCATCGTCGCCGACGAGGAGGAGGCGCGCCGCCGGATCGCGGAGGCGCGGGAGGCCTTGGCGCGTAGCGGCGATGTCGCTGCGGTCGAGAAGGACGTGCTGGAGGCGCGCACCCGGGTCGCCGAGCGGCGCAGCGCCGCCGCCGAGGCCCGCGCCGCCGCCCAGACGCTGCAGCGCGAGGCCGAGCTGCGTGCCCGCCGGCGCGAGGCCATCGCCGCCGAGGTCCGGGCCTGGAAGGAGCGGCGCACGCGCGCGCTGTCCGCCATCGGCGAGATCGAGCACCGGATCGCGGAGACGGTGATCGAGCAGGCTACACTGGCGGAGGCGCCCGAAGATTTCGAGTTGCGCCGCCGCGCGCTCGTGGCCGAGATCGAGGCGGCGGAGGAGCGCCGGCGCGAGGCGGGCGATCAGCTGGCCGAGGGCGAGACGAAGCTCGCCGAGGCCGACAGGGCGGCCCGGGCGGCGCTGGAACAGCTGTCGGCGGTGCGCGAGGCGCGGGCCGGAACGGAAGCGCGGCTCGAGGCGGCGCGGGCGCGCCTGGCCGATGTCGTGCGTCACATTGGCGAGGCCCTCGATTCGACTCCCGCGGGGCTGCACGAGCTAGCGGGCGTCGTCGCCGATGCCGCCCTGCCGCCGGCCGGTGACGTCGAAGGGCGCGTCGCCCAGCTCAAGGCCGACCGGGAGCGGCTCGGTGCCGTCAACCTGCGTGCCGACATCGAGCTCGAGGAGGCGGAAGGCAAGCGCGAGGCGCTCGTCAAGGAACGCGACGACCTGACCGAGGCCATCCGCCGCCTGCGCCAGGCCATTGCCAGCCTCAACAAGGAGGGGCGGGAGCGCCTGCTTGCCGCTTTCGACGTGGTCAACGGCCATTTCCAGCGCCTGTTCACGACGCTGTTCGGCGGCGGTTCGGCCGAATTGTCACTTGTCGATTCCGACGATCCGCTGGAGGCCGGGCTCGAGATCTTCGCACGCCCCCCCGGCAAGAAGCCGCAGGTGATGACGCTGCTTTCGGGCGGCGAGCAGGCCCTCACCGCGACGGCGCTCATCTTCGCCGTCTTCCTCACCAATCCCTCGCCCATCTGCGTGCTCGACGAGGTCGATGCCCCGCTCGACGACGCCAATGTCGAGCGCTACTGCGATCTCCTGCAGGATATGGTGCGTCAGACGCAGACGCGCTTCCTCGTCATCACTCACAATCCCATCACCATGGCGCGCATGAACCGGCTCTTCGGCGTGACCATGGCCGAGCGCGGCGTCTCGCAGCTCGTGTCCGTCGATCTTGCGGCCGCCGAGCAAATTCTGGAGGCGGTTTGACCCGGCAATTGGCGCGCCGATTGTTCATGAGTGGTGGCAAATGGCCGTCTGGATCGGAATTTTCCTTGAATATCAAATAATTGATTGTTTCTGCCGCATTCTTGACAGGGGTGGGGCACGACAATATGGTGCGCCCGGCTTCCAGGCCGGATTTTCGGTGCACTTTCAACCGCACGGGAGGATCGCGTGGCGAAACCCGACGAGCGGAAGGATGGTGCCGGAAAGCCGGCCGACGGTGGACCGGCCGATCTTTCGGCAAGGCTCAGGCATCTGGATGAAGGGCTCCGGCGCGTTGCCGCCCATCAGCCGAAGGATGTGGAGCCTGCGTCGGGGTCGATGTCGAACCAGAGCGCACTCGGGCAGGCCTTCCGCCTGTCCGCCGAGTTCGTGTCGGGCGTGATCGCCGGCGGACTGCTCGGTTGGATCATCGATCGTCTGGCCGGCACGGCACCGTGGGGTCTGATTGTCTGCCTCCTGCTCGGCTTCTGCGCCGGCATGCTCAATCTGGCGCGCGCCTCCGGCGCGTTCCCCGGATGGGGCGGGAAGAGCGGACAGAAGTGACGTTTCCAAGGCCCGTCGGCGTCCGCCGCCGGGCGATCCGCGCAGGGACAGAAGGTCGGCGATGGCTGCGAACCCGATCGAGCAGTTCGAGATCAAGAATCTCATCCCCCTCGGCAATATCGGCGGGCAGGAGATCGCCTTCACGAACTCGGCGCTCTTCATGGTCGGCGCGGTGGCGCTGATTACGCTCGGCTTCACGGCCGCGACGGCGGGCCGCTCGCTGGTGCCGGGCCGTGCCCAAGCGGCGGCCGAGATGCTCTACGAGTTTGTCGCCAACACGCTGCGGCAATCGGCGGGCGAGAAGGGGATGAAGTTCTTTCCCTTCGTTTTCTCGCTCTTCATGTTCGTGCTGACCTGCAACATGCTTGGCATGATCCCGGGCTTCTTCACGGTGACGAGCCATGTCATTGTCACCTTTGCCCTGGCGATCCTCGTCATCGGCACCGTGATCGTCTACGGTTTCGTCAAGCACGGCACCCACTTCCTCGGGCTCTTCGTGCCCTCGGGCGTGCCTGCTTGGCTGCTGCCATTCATGGTGGTGATCGAGCTCATCTCCTTCCTGTCGCGCCCTATCTCGCTGTCGCTGCGTCTGTTCGCGAACATGCTCGCCGGCCACGTGGCGCTCAAGGTCTTCGCCGGGTTCATCGTCGCCCTCGGTGGTCTGGCCGCCAGCGGCGGCATGACGGGCGTTCTCGGCGTTGCGGGGGCGGCGCTGCCGCTCGCGATGGCGGTGGCGCTCACGGCTTTCGAGTTCCTCGTCGCCTTCCTGCAGGCCTATGTCTTCACGATCCTGACCTGCATCTACCTTCACGACGCGTTGCACCCGGGGCACTGACAGGGCGCGTCGGTAGTCTTGAAACCAGCCTCATACGAACCTCAGGAGACCTTGTGATGGATCCCGTTGCTGCGAAGTACATCGGCGCTGGCCTCGCCTGCCTTGGCATGGGGCTTGCCGCCATGGGCGTGGGTAACATTTTCGGCAACTACCTGTCGGGCGCCCTGCGCAACCCGTCGGCCGCCGATTCGCAGTTCGGCCGCACCTTCATCGGTGCCGCTCTCGCCGAAGGTCTCGGCATCTTCGCGCTCGTCGTCGCGCTGGTCCTGCTCTTCGTCGCGTAACGCGGCTGAGCCGACCTGCCGATCAACGGGTTGGAAGGGCGCCTCGTGCGCCCTTCGCTTGAGAGACTGAACCGCCATGGCTCAACCGATCACCGCGCATGCCGAAGTGCCAGGCATCGAGGGCGAAGGTGCGAACTTCCCGCCTTTCGACGTCAATACCTTCGGCTCACAGCTCCTCTGGCTGGCGATCACCTTCGCCGTCCTCTATCTGCTGATGTCGCGGGTGATCGTGCCGCGGCTCTCCGGCATCCTGGAGGATCGCCGCAGCCGGATCGCCGGTGACCTCAGGATCGCCGCTGAATCGAAGGCTCGAGCCGAGGAGGCCGGCGAGGCCTACGAGAAGGCGTTGGCAGAGGCGCGCGGCCGGGCCCAGGCTTTGGCGCAGGAGACGCGCGACAAGCTCGCGGCCGAGACGGCGGAAAAGCGCGCTGCGCTGGAGGCGGAGCTGGCGCGCAACCTGGCCGATGCCGAGGCCCGCATCACTGCGGGCAAGGAGAAGGCCATGGGCAATGTCGAGGCCATCGCCAGCGATGCCGCGGCGGCTATCGTCGAGCGCCTGACGGGTCAGGCCCCGGCGAGGGACGCGGTGGCAACGGCCGTCGGCAAGGCCATGGCGCAGTGAGGGCGGTCTGATGCTCCAAAACACCACCTTCTGGGTCGCCGTCGCCTTCGTCATCTTCTTCGCGATCGTGTTGCGCGCCGGCGCACACAAGATCGCCGGCAAGGCGCTCGACGAGCGGGGCCACCGTATCAAGGCCGAGCTCGAGGAAGCGGCTCGCCTGCGCGGCGAGGCCGAGGCCCTGCTCAAGGAGTACGAGGCCAAGCGTCAGGCGGCCGAAGCCGAGGCGGCGGCTATCGTGACGAGCGCCCGTGAGGAAGCGGAACGCGTGGCCAAGGAGGCGCATGAGCGGGTCGCCGAGTTCGTCGCCCGCCGCACCGCCGCCGCGGAGGCCAAGATCGCCCAGGCCGAGGCCCAGGCTGCTGCCGAAGTCCGTGCCGCTGCGGCCGACGCTGCCGTCAAGGCGGCCGAGCAGATCCTGCGCGATACGGTCAAGGGCAAGCTGGCCGAAGACATCTTCGCCAAGGGGCTCGGTGAGGTGAAGGGCAAACTCAACTGAGCCCTCGGGACGGATCAACGATCGAGCGGCCGCCTTCGGGCGGCCGTTCCTTTTGGGGCCATGCTCTGATCGATGCAGCTATGGGAAGAAACGTCACGCGGGATAGGGCATGCCTTGATCGCGCCGCCGCCCTGTGGATTGATGGCCCCTCCATCGCTCGGGAGACGGTCATGGCACGCACGGCTCGCCGCATCGCGGTACTGCTCGTCACGGGCACAACCTTCGCCGCGGGGCTCTCGGCTGCCGCCACTGCCGACGAGCGCATGCAGCTGCCCCCGCCGTCACGTGGGGATTCGGTCGGCCATTGCGCCGTCCACGGCCCGGGCTTCGTGCAGATCGCCGGTACGAGCACCTGCGTGCGCCTCGGCGGGCGGGTGCGAGCCGAGGGGGTCACTCGCAACGGGGCGAGCGGCACCATGACCGGCGGGCGCGCCACGCTCGACGTGCGCGTGCCGACCGGTCTCGGCCCCATGCGTGGCTATGTCAGCGGCACGGTGAACGGGAACTGAGCCCGCGATTTCACTCCCCCCTTGCGGGGAGGGGTAGGGGTGGGGGCGCAGCATGCAGGAGGCCGTGTTCTGCGTCACGACCCTGCCCCCTCGCCCCTCCCCGCAAGGGGGAGGGGAGAAGACGCCCGGCTCAGGGGCGAGGTGACAGGCCGCCGACGGCCTACTCCGCCGCTTCCGCGACCGGCGCGGGCGCCGTCCAGCGCAGCACCGGCTGGCGCGCCGCACGGGTCTCGTCGAGGCGCCGGCGCGGGGCGTGATAGGGGGCCCCGGTGAAGCGTGCCGTGTCCCCGTCGCGCACGGCGAAGGCGAGGTCGCGCAGCGTGGCGATGAAGAGGTCGAGGGAGGCCTTCGATTCGCTCTCCGTCGGCTCGATCAGCATGGCCCCGTGCACGACGAGCGGGAAATAGACCGTCATCGGGTGGTAGCCCTCGTCGATCATCGCCTTGGCGAAGTCGAGCGTCGTGACACCCGTGCCCTTGAGCCAGGCGTCGTCGAACAGCACCTCGTGCATGCAGGCCCGATTGCCGAAGGGCAGCGACATCAGGTCCGCGAGGCATGCGCGCACATAGTTGGCGTTGAGCACCGCATCTTCCGAGGCCTGCTTCAGCCCGTCCGCCCCGTGCGAGAGCATGAAGGCGAGCGCGCGCACGAACATGCCCATCTGGCCGTGGAAGGCCGTGAGCCGCCCGAGCGGTGACTGGTCCGACGCCGCCGCGTGCTCGACGAGCGAGAAGCGCCCGTCGTCGAGCCTCACATAGGGCAGGGGGGCGAAGGCCGCGAGCCGGTCCGACAGCACCACCGGCCCCGCGCCCGGCCCGCCGCCGCCGTGCGGCGTCGAGAAGGTCTTGTGCAGGTTGATGTGCATGGCATCGACGCCGAGGTCGCCGGGCCGCGCCTTGCCGACGATGGCGTTGAAGTTCGCCCCGTCGCAGTAGAAATAGCCGCCCGCCTCGTGGATGACGCGAGCGATCTCGACGACGTCGCGCTCGAAGAGCCCGCAGGTGTTCGGGTTCGTCAGCATGATGGCGGCGGTGTCGGGCCCCGCGAGCTTCGCCACCTCGGCCGGATCGACCGTGCCGTCCTCTCGCGCCGGCACCGCCTTCACCGTGAAGCCGATGAGCGCGGCGGTGGCGGGATTGGTGCCGTGGGCCGAATCGGGCACCAGCACGACCTTGCGCGTGGCCGTCTCGCCCCGGGCCGCGATGGCCGCCTTGATCGCCGCCATGCCGGCGAGTTCGCCATGCGCGCCGGCCTTGGGCGACAGCGTCACGGCCGGCATGCCGGTCAGTTCCTTGAGCCAGTGGGCGAGTTCATCCATGAGCGCCAGCGCCCCCTGCACGGTGGAGGCTGGCTGCAGCGGGTGGATGTCGGCAAAGCCCGGCAGCCGCGCCATCCGCTCGTTGAGGCGCGGATTGTGCTTCATGGTGCACGAGCCGAGCGGGAAGAGACCGGTGTCGATGCCGTAGTTCTTCTGCGACAGGCGCACGTAGTGGCGCATCGCCTCCGGCTCGGAGAGGCCGGGCAGGCCGATGGCCTCCTTTCGGGCGAGGCCGCCGAGGCGGTCGGCCACGGGCGCCGGTTCCTCGAGATCGACTCCGGTCACGTCCGTGCGGCCGAACTCGAAGATCAGCGGCTCCTCCTGCTGGAGGGCGCGGTTGCCGGTGAAGGTCGGGTGGTCGCTCTCAGCACCCGCGCCCGGCGTGGTGGGGCGTCCCTGGCGGTTCAGCATCACAGCACCTCCGTAAGGGCGGCGACGAAGGCGGCCCGGTCGGCGTCGGTGTTCACTTCGGTGGAGGCGACGAGGAGGAGGTCGTCGAGGCCGGCACCGGGCAGGAGGCGCGGCACCGGCACGCCGGCGAGCACGTGGTGGTCGGCCATCGCCTCGACCACGGCGGCGGCTGGCTTGGGCAGCCGCAGCGTGAACTCGTTGAAGAAGGTCTCGTTGAGCACCTTCACGCCCGGCACGGCGGCGAGCGCCTCGGCGAGCTTCACCGCATTGGCGTGGTTGACGCGGGCCAGGCGCGTCAGCCCGGCTTCGCCGAGCAGCGACATGTGGATGGTGAAGGCGAGGCAGCACAGACCCGAGTTGGTGCAGATGTTCGACGTCGCCTTGTCGCGGCGGATGTGCTGCTCGCGCGTCGAGAGCGTCAGCACGAAGCCGCGCCGCCCGTCCGCGTCCACCGTCTCGCCGGCGAGGCGGCCCGGCATCTGGCGCACGAACTTCTGCCGCGTGGCGAAGAGGCCGACGTAGGGCCCGCCGAAGGACAGGGCGTTGCCGATCGACTGGCCCTCGCCGGCGACGATGTCGGCGCCCATGGCGCCGGGCGCCTCGACGAGCCCGAGCGACACGGCCTCGGTGAAGACGGCGACGAGGAGCGCGCCGTGGGCATGCGCCTTGTCGGCGACGGCCCTGATGTCGCGCAGGTTGCCGAAGACGTCCGGCGTCTGCACGACGACGCAGGAGACGCTGTCGTCGATGGCGGCGAGAAGGTCCTCGGTGGCGGTGACGTCCGGCGGGAGGCGCACCACCTCGTCACCGGCGAGGTCGGACAGCGTCGTCATCACCTCGGCATAATGCGGGTGAATGCCGCCGGAGAGCACGGCCTTGCGCCGCCGCGTCACGCGGTGGGCCATCAGCACGGCTTCTGCCGCGGCGGTCGAGCCGTCGTACATGGAGGCATTGGCCACCTCCATGCCGGTCAGCATGGCGACCTGCGTCTGGAACTCGAAGAGATACTGCAGCGTGCCCTGCGCGATCTCCGGTTGGTAGGGCGTGTAGCTCGTCAGGAATTCCGAGCGCTGGATGAGATGGTCCACCGTTGCCGGCACATGGTGCTTGTAGGCGCCGGCCCCGATGAAGAAGGGCACGGACGAGGCCGACACGTTGCGTGCCGCCATGGCGCCGAGGTGGCGCTCCACCTCCATCTCGCCCTTGGCGCGCGGCAGGTCGGCCGGGGCCGCCATGCGCATGCGCTCGGGAATGTCGGTGAAGAGCTCATCGACGGTGGCGACGCCGATGCGCGCGAGCATTTCGCGGCGGTCGGCGTCGGTTAGCGGTAGATAGCGCATCCGGCTTCGTCCCAATCGCCCGTTTCGGGTCAGGAAATCGACTTCAGATAGTCGTCGTACTGCTGTTCGGTCATCAGCCCGTCGAGCTCGCCGGCATCGCTCAGCTTGATCTTGACGAACCAGCCGTTGCCGAGCGGGTCCTCATTGACGGTGGCGGGCGTTTCCTCGATGGCACCGTTGACGGCAACGACCTCGCCGGAGACCGGCGCATAGACCTCGCTCGCCGCCTTGACGCTCTCAACGACGGCTGCCTCGGCCCCCTTCGTCAGCGCCTTGCCGACACTGGGCAGCTCGACGAAGACCACATCGCCCAGCTGGCTCTGGGCATAGTCGGAAATGCCCACCGTGCCGGTGTCGCCCTCGACGCGGATATATTCGTGGTCCTTCGTGTAGTAGGTGGTCATGTCTCGTTTCCCTGAAAGCCGGTGCGGCCCCTGCGAGCCACGTCTCAAGTCAGCGCTTGTAGCGGTGCGCCACGAAGGGCATCGGCACGACCCGTGCCGGAATCTCCTTGCCGCGGACGAGGAGGGTGAGCGCCGTGCCGTCGCGCGCGAAGTCGCTCGCCACATAGCCCATGGCGACGGGGGCGCCGAGTGTGGGCCCGAAGCCACCGGACGTCACCTCGCCGACGAGTTCACCCGCCGCGTCCTTGATCTCGGTGCCCTCGCGGGCCGGCATGCGGCCCTCGGGCAGGAGGCCGACGCGCTTGCGCAGCGGCCCGTGCGCCAATTCCTCCATGATGCGGTGCGAACCGGGGAAGCCACCCTCCTGCCGCCGGCGCCGCTGGATCGACCAGGCGAGCGCCGCTTCGACCGGCGACGTCTCCTCGTTGATGTCATGGCCGTAGAGGCACAGCCCTGCTTCGAGGCGCAGCGAATCGCGCGCGCCGAGCCCGACGGGCGCGACCTCGGGCTCGGCGACGAGCAGGTCCCACAGCGCGCCGGCTCGGTCGGCCGGCACCGAGATCTCGTAGCCGTCCTCGCCCGTATAGCCGGAGCGCGAGACATGGCAGGCGATGCCCGCCACCTTCATCGCGGCGGCGCTCATGAAGGCGAGGCTCTCCGCCTCCGGCGCATGGCGGGCAAGCACGGCCTCGGCCTCCGGGCCCTGCAGGGCGAGCAGGGCACGGTCATCGAAGACCTCGAGCCGTATCCCATCGGGCAGGTGGTGCCGGATGTGGCGGATGTCGGCATCCTTGCAGGCGGCGTTAACGACGAGGAGCAGGCGGCCATCGCCGTCGGCCGGCCGCGTCACCATCAGATCGTCGATGATGCCGCCCTGGTCGTTGAGAAGCTGGGTGTAGCGCTGCTGGCCGGGCGCCAGGCCGAGGATGTCGGCCGGCACGAGGGCCTCGAGGGCGCGCGCGACGCTTTCATGGTCAGGCCCCGCGAGGGCGATCTGGCCCATGTGCGACACGTCGAACAGCCCGGCAGCTTTGCGCGTGTGCTGATGCTCGGCGATGATGCCCTTGGCATATTGCACCGGCATGTCATAGCCGGCGAAGGGCACCATGCGGGCGCCGAGTTCCACGTGCCGGCTGTGCAGCGG
This sequence comes from Chelatococcus daeguensis, assembly GCF_001887265.1. Classification (NCBI taxonomy): domain Bacteria; kingdom Pseudomonadati; phylum Pseudomonadota; class Alphaproteobacteria; order Hyphomicrobiales; family Chelatococcaceae; genus Chelatococcus; species Chelatococcus daeguensis. The sequence goes on from NZ_CP018095.1 coordinate 1,214,871, forward strand.
CGTATGCCGGAGCGGGCCTGAGCCCGGGGATGAAGACGCCATCGACGGTTCCTCGCGCGACAGGGTTCGCGATCGGGCAAATGCCCGCTCGCGCCCCCTCTGTCCGGGAACCTGAGAGATTTCCCCGGCAAGGCCGGGTTACCCCCTTCGGTGGGGCCTGCCGCTGGGCAGGCCCGCTCTCCAGAGTGTCAGCTCCCGCGCGGTCCTTGGGCCTGAGCGTGTCCGGGGCGGTTGCGCCTTCGGCGTCGCGCACGTGCCAAGCACGCGGCGAACTCTCCCGCGGGGATCATCGACGTTGACCTGCCAGTCATGAAGCGGGACGCCCGTCCTGTCAACGGGCGCCGTGCGGCCCCGCGACAGGGCGTGCTCCGCCTCCGGCGATCAGCGCCGGCGCGCGCCGCGCGTCGGGGCCGCCTGGGCCGGGCCGCGGCCGAAGCCGACCTCGATGATGACATTGTCGCCCGTGGCGTCGGGTGGCAGGGTGAAGCCTTCCTCCACGAACAGGAACTCGCCCTGCGTCTCGCCGCGCGTCACGGTGGCGGACACAGTGCGCGTGCGCGAGGCATAGACGCGGTTGCCTTCGCGAATCGTCACATGGAAGGGGGATGAGAAGGTGCCCGGCGCGCCGGCCGGGCCGAGGAGGGCGAGGCCCTGCACGCCGACCTTGATGGTCATGCCGCCGCCCGGCAAGGCCGTGCACTCGCGCGCGGTCTCGGAAATGGTGAGCTGGTAGCGCAAGCCTGCATTGCTCTCACCGCCCGCGCGCACGGCCGCGCCGCCGTCCGACACGAAGACATAGGGGCAGATCACCTCGTCCGGCGGGGCTTCGCGCCGCTCTGGCAAGGTGGTGCTGCCATAGCGCAGGAGATTGCCGAGCGAGGAGCCGCCGCCCTGGGCCGCGCCGCCGTCTCCGGAGGTTGAACTGCATGCCGCAAGCAGACCCGCGAGGGAGACCAGCAAAACCGAAGAGCGCATCGCTTCCACCCGTCTTTGATTCATGTGTCCGTGCTGCTGCTCCCGTTCAGGGCAGCTTGTCGAAGCCGGCGCCGAAGCCTTCGAGCGACACCGGGATGCCGATGCCCTCCTCCGGCGTCTGGAAGACGACGAAGGTCGCCGTCTTGCCGCCGCGCAACTGGCCGAGCAGGTTGTCGTCCATCACCACCTCGGCGATACAGCCCGTGTTGAGGCAGCGCACGAACCCGGCCCGGCCGATATCTGTCTCGTCGATCTTGAGGCCGAGGCCTGCCGGCAGCAGCACGCCCAGCGGCGCCACCACCCGCAGCAGCCGGCTCTGGCCATCGGCTGTCTTGAGGACGATGACCACCAGCGTCACGTTGGGCCGATCCTCGGCCGCGACGCTCTGCACGATGGCACATTGTTCCTTTTGCGCGCCGGGCGGCGTCTCGCAGCGCGTCTGCCAGTGGCCGGTCGTATCCTTGACGGCGCCCTGGGCAAGGGCTGCCGGCTCGCCCAGAAGGGTGCCCGCGAGCACGACGGCCATGGCTGCGGCGCGGGGCAGGAAACGCGGGGCGGGTGAACGGCGCAACATTCGCGTGGCTTTCTCTCGAAACGGTTCGGGCCGGATATTGCGGCCGCATGCGAACGATTCGCGCAGCCAGCGGCCGCGCCTGCGATAATCGCTGGAGGATGTTCCGAACACGCCTTGCCCGCAGCTGTCAAGAACGGCTGACCTGCACAGACGGCGCGCGGGGGCACTTTGGCGAAAGCGGCGCGAAAATGCGGGGAGAACGTGGCTCGCGCGTTTATGCCGCATGGAATGATTTTAACGACACCGTTGCGCCGCACGCCGGGTTGTGGTCTTTGCTCTGGATCAAAGACAGGGGGTGCGCCAAGCGCCGCCTGTCGTTTTGCGTACCTACGGAACGATGGCGGACGGTTCGTCGAGGCGAGAGACCGGGAACCGCGCCCCGCCGATCACGGGAGCTCCGGACGACCGATGCGGATCGATTTTCTTCGTTTTCGGCCCATGTTTGCGCTGACGCTCGCCTCCGCCGCGCTGGCGCAGCCGGCGCTTGCGGGCACGGGCCAGCCCTCGCCCTGGCAGATGACCTTCCAGACGCCGGTGACCGAGGTCGCCCGCTACATCGACTGGTTCCACAACGGTCTCCTGTGGCTCATCGGCGCGGTCGTGCTCTTCGTCCTGGCGCTGCTCATCTACGTGATGGTGCGCTTCAACGAGAAGGCGAACCCGACCCCCTCCAAGACGACGCACAACACGCTGATCGAGGTGGTCTGGACCGTGGTGCCGGTCCTCATCCTCATCGTCATCGCCGTGCCGTCCTTCCGGCTGCTCAAGCTTCAGCTCGTGCCGCCGCAGGCCGATGTCGTCATCAAGGCGACGGGCCACGCCTGGTACTGGTCCTATGAATATCCCGGCAACGAGGGCGAGAGCTTCACCTTCGACGCCAACATGGTGCCGGAAGACCAGTTGAAGCCGGGCCAGCCGCGGCTGCTCGCCACCGATAACGAGGTGGTCGTGCCGGTGAACAAGAACGTGCTGGTGCAGGTCACTTCGGCAGACGTCATCCATGCCTTTGCCATGCCGTCCTTCGGCATCAAGGTCGACGCCGTGCCGGGCCGCCTCAACGAGACCTGGTTCCGCGCCGAGCAGGAGGGCATGTACTACGGCCAGTGCTCCGAGCTGTGCGGGCAGAACCACGCCTTCATGCCCATCGCCATCCGCGTGGTGAGCGAGGAGCAGTATGCCGCCTGGCTCGTGGAGGCCCGGCAGAGGTTCGCCGCAACCGATGCCCGCCCTGTGACGGTGGCGAGCCGCGCTCTCGCGGCCGAGTGATCCGTCGAACCGTCCCGGCCCATTCCGGCCGACAACAAGAAGCAATGGCCTGACGAGGAGCTGAGCAAATGGCTTCGCCGGCAACATCCCATCAAGCGCACGACCACGCCCACGATCATGCCCATGACCTGCCGCGGGGCTGGCAGCGCTGGATGAATTCAACAAACCACAAGGACATCGGCACGCTCTATCTGATCTTCTCGCTCTTTGCGGGTCTGGTCGGCGGAGCCCTGTCCATCGGTATGCGGCTCGAGCTCCAGGAGCCGGGCATGCAGTTCTTCTCCAACCCGCAGACGTTCAACGTCTTCGTCACCGGCCACGGCCTCATCATGGTGTTCTTCATGGTGATGCCGGCGCTCATCGGCGGGTTCGGCAACTGGTTCGTCCCGCTGATGATCGGCGCGCCGGACATGGCCTTCCCGCGCATGAACAACATCTCCTTCTGGCTCACGGTCGCGGCCTTCTGCCTGCTGATCGTATCGCTGTTCATGGAGGGGGCGCCCGGCTCGACGGGCTTCGGCGGCGGCTGGACGGTCTATCCGCCGCTCGCAGTGCAGGGTCATCCGGGCCCGGCGCTCGATTTCGGCATCCTGTCGCTGCACCTCGCCGGCGCTGCCTCGATTCTCGGCGCCATCAACTTCATCACCACGATCCTCAACATGCGCGCGCCGGGCATGACGCTGCACAAGATGCCGCTCTTCGCCTGGGGCGTGCTGGTGACAGCCTTCCTGCTGCTGCTGGCCCTGCCGGTGCTGGCGGGCGCCATCACCATGCTGCTGACGGACCGCAACTTCGGCACGACCTTCTTCGATCCGGCCGGCGGCGGTGACCCGATTCTGTACCAGCATCTGTTCTGGTTCTTCGGCCACCCCGAAGTGTACATCATGATCCTGCCGGCCTTCGGCATCATCAGCCATATCGTGTCGACCTTCGCCAAGAAGCCGATCTTCGGATATCTCGGCATGGCCTATGCGATGGTGGCGATCGGCGTCGTCGGCTTCATCGTGTGGGCGCACCACATGTACACGGCTGGCCTGTCGCTCGACACGCAGCGCTACTTCGTCTTCGCGACGATGGTCATCGCGGTGCCGACGGGCGTGAAGATCTTCTCCTGGATCGCGACGATGTGGGGGGGCTCCATTCGCTTCACCTCGCCGATGATCTGGGCGATCGGCTTCATCTTCCTGTTCACGGTCGGCGGCGTGACGGGTGTCGTTCTTGCCAACGCCGGCGTCGACCGCGCGCTGCATGACACCTACTATGTGGTGGCCCATTTCCACTATGTGCTGTCGCTCGGCGCGGTCTTCGCCCTCTTCGCGGGCTGGTACTACTGGTTCCCGAAGATGTCGGGCTACGTGATCCCGGACTGGATCGGCAAGCTCCACTTCTGGGTGTCGTTCATCGGCGCGAACCTCCTGTTCTTCCCCATGCACTTCTCGGGCCTCGCCGGCATGCCGCGCCGCTATGCGGACTATCCGGACGCCTATGCCCACTGGAACCTGATCTCCTCGATCGGCTCCTACATCTTCGCCGTCGGCCTCCTGATCTTCTTCTACGGCGTGGCGCTCGCCTTCGTCCGCAAGCAGCAGGCCGGCGACAACCCGTGGGGCGCGGGCGCGACGACGCTGGAATGGACGCTGTCCTCGCCGCCTCCATTCCATCAGTACGAGACTCTGCCGAAGATCACGAGCACCGGCCACTGATTGTCCGGCATGAAACAGGCGTGCGGCCGGGCAGGTCCCGGCCGCCGCTTCTCCGCCGGAGGCCGTACAGGGCGGCCCCTCGCCGAGAAGCGAAGGCACCGACGGTGCCGTTGAGTGACGAACCGAACGGGTAGGGCGTTATGGCGATGATCAGCGACCGACTGGCCGAGACGGGCCGCCGCGAGGCGGCCGGTGCGGCGCAGGTGTCGGTCTCCGGAGGCAGCGTCGGCGACTACATCGCGCTCCTCAAGCCGCGGGTTATGTCGCTCGTCGTCTTCACTGCCCTCGTCGGCATGGTGATCGCGCCCGGTCACGTCAACCCGGTGCTCGGCTTCGCCTCGCTGCTCGCCATCGCCATCGGCGCCGGCGCCTCCGGCTGCCTCAACATGTGGTGGGACGCCGACATCGATGCGGTGATGACGCGCACCGCCAGGCGCCCCATCCCGGCGGGCCGCATCGCGCCGGGCGAGGCGCTCGCCTTCGGCATGACGCTGTCGGTTGGCTCGGTGCTGGTGCTCGGTCTCGCCTCGAACTGGTTCGCGGCGGCCTTCCTCGCCTTCACCATCTTCTTCTATGCGGTCGTCTACACGATGTGGCTGAAGCGGGCGACGCCGCAGAACATCGTTATCGGCGGTGCGGCCGGGGCCTTCCCGCCCATGATCGGCGAGGCGGCGGTGACCGGCCACGTCAGCCTCGACGGGCTCGTGCTGTTCGCCATCATCTTCCTGTGGACGCCGCCGCACTTCTGGGCGCTCGCCCTCGTCAAGGCAGGCGACTATGCCCGCGCCGGCGTGCCCATGATGCCGAACGTCGCCGGTCCCGACGCGACGCGCCGGCAGATCATGCTCTACACGCTGCTGCTCGCCCCGGTGGGGCTTGCACCGGTGGTGCTTGGCTTCGGCGGCGCGATCTATGCGACGGTCGCCGGCGTCACCGGGCTCGGCATGGTGGCGCTCGCCTGGCGCGTGCTGCGCCGGCGCGAGGGCGAGGCGGCCGTCAAGGCGGCGCAGCAGCTCTTCGCCTTTTCCATCCTCTATCTCTTCCTTCTTTTCGCGACGCTGCTCGCCGAGCAGGCGCTCGGTTTCGGCAGCCTTTTCGCCGGGTGGGGGCGCTGATGAGGGACAAGGACCGCACCGACGACAAGGAGCGCGCCGTGGAAGGGGGCCCGCCGAGGATGTCGCCCGACGAGGCGAGGCGCCGCCGCGGACGCAACATCGCGATCGCCGTCGTTCTCGGGCTGCTCGTCATCCTGTTCTACGCGATGACGATCGCGCGACTCGGCGAGAACGTCATGAACAGGCCGATGTGAGGGCTGGGGCATGAGCAGCAACGGACAGGATCCGAAGGTGAAGGCGGCCGTGCGCCGCACGGCCGTCATCTGCGCCGGCGTCGTCGTCGGCATGGTCGGCCTCGCCTATGCGTCCGTGCCGCTCTACGATCTCTTCTGCCGCGTCACCGGCTATGGCGGCACGCCCCAGATCAGTGACGGGCCGTCGGCGCGCCGTTCCGAGCGGGAGGTCACGGTGCGCTTCGATTCGAATGTCGCGCCGGGCATCTCCTGGCGCTTCACGCCCGAGGCGCGCGAGGTCACCGTCAAGCTCGGCGAGACGAAGACGGTGATGTACAAGTTCACCAACACGAGCGACCGTCCGACCACCGGCATCGCCACCTTCAACGTCCAGCCGGAACTGGCCGGGGCCTATTTCAACAAGATCCAGTGCTTCTGCTTCACCGAGCAGACGCTTCAGCCGGGTGAGACCGTGGAAGCGCCCGTCGTCTTCTATGTCGATCCCGATATCGTCAACGAGCGTGACATCGCGGACATCCGCACGCTCACGCTCTCCTACACCGTCTTTCCCGCCAAGGGTGGCGCGCCGGTGACGGCGGCCAGCCAGGCGGTGGACAAGCCAAGCCTCTGAACGCTTAACCTGCCCACGCGAGCAAGGACCGAGGGACCCGGAGACAACACAAATGGCCGAAGCTCACGCCAAGAATCACGACTACCATCTCGTCGATCCGAGTCCCTGGCCGCTCCTCGGTTCGGTCAGCGCCTTCGTTATGGCCTGCGGCGCCATCATGCTGATGAAGGACCTGTCGATGGCAGGCCTCAAGGCGGGGCCCTACGTCTTCGGCGCCGGCCTCATCGGCGTGCTCTACACCATGCTCAGCTGGTGGACCGACGTGGTGCGCGAGGCGGAGCGGGGCGACCACACCCGCGTCGTGCAGCTGCACCACCGCTACGGCATGCTGCTGTTCATCGCCTCGGAGGTGATGTTCTTCTACGCTTGGTTCTGGGCCTATTTCGACGTCAGCCTGTTTCCCGGCGAGGCCATCCAGTTCCAGCGTGCGGAGTTCACCGGCGGGCACTGGCCGCCGCAGGGCATCGAGACGTTCGATCCCTGGCACCTGCCGCTGCTCAACACACTGATCCTGCTCACCTCGGGCACGACGGTGACCTGGGCGCACCATGCACTGCTGCACAACGACCGCGCCGGCGTGAAGCAGGCCCTGTGGCTGACGGTGGCCCTCGGCGTGCTCTTCTCGATCGTGCAGGCCTACGAGTATTCGCACGCCGCGTTCGACTTCTCGGGCAACATCTACGGCGCCACCTTCTTCATGGCGACCGGCTTCCACGGCTTCCACGTCATCGTCGGCACCATCTTCCTTGGTGTCTGCCTGCTGCGCGTCTACCTCGGCCATTTCACGCCGAAGCAGCATCTGGGCTTCGAATTCGCCGCCTGGTACTGGCACTTCGTCGACGTGGTATGGCTTTTCCTCTTCGCCGCCATCTACGTCTGGGGTGCGGGTACGCCTGCGGCCCACTGACCCGCCGGCGGTGCACGCAGCCGGTGATGCGACACCAAGGGGCGGCCGCAGCCGCCCCTTTTACGTTAGAAGGGCGTCTGCGCGCCGAAAGGCGCGGATCATGGAGGATGAGACATGGCCCACGAAGACCACGCGCCGCAGTCGCCCGTCCCGACGGGCCTTGCCGGTCGTTGCCCCCGGTGCGGGCAGGGGCGCATGTTCAGTGGCTTCCTCACAGTCGCGCCGAAGTGCAACGCCTGCGGGCTCGACTTTTCCTTCGCCGATTCGGCGGACGGGCCAGCCGTCTTCGTGATGCTCGTCGGCGGCTTCATCGTCTGCGGCTTCGCGCTGTGGCTGGAACTCGCCTACGAGCCGCCGTTCTGGGTCCATCTCGTCGTGTCGCTGCCACTGGCGCTCGTCGTCTGCCTCGGCATGCTGCGCCCGCTCAAGGGCGTGCTCATCGCCCTGCAGTATCATCACAAGGCCGAGGAGGGCCGGCTGGAGAAATGATCGTGGCGGCACGCTGGCGCGGCCTCATCCTTCCCGGTGTCCTGACGCTCCTCGTGCTCGCGGTGCTCCTGTCGCTGAGCGCGTGGCAGTTCTCGCGCATGGGCTGGAAGGAGGCGCTGCTCGCCCGCATCGAGGCCCGCATCGATGCGGCGCCGGTCCCTGTCCCGCCGGAGGCGGACTGGCCGGCCTGGCGGGCGGACGAGGACGAATACCGCCGCGTCACGGTGGAGGGCCGCTTCCTGCACGACAGGGAGGTGCTCGTCCACGGCAACACCCCGCGCGACGAGCGCGGCCGCGTTTTCGCCGGCTACTACGTGCTCACCCCGCTCGCCCGCCCGGACGGCTCGATCGTCGTGGTGAACCGCGGCTTCGTGCCCCTCGAGAACCGCGATCCGGCGACCCGCGCCCCCGGCCAGGTCGAGGGCGAGGTGGTGGTGAGCGGCGTCATGCGCGCGCCGCAGGAGCGGGGCTGGTTCCTGCCCGCCGACGACCCGGCCAAGGGCGAGTGGTTCACGCGCGATCCGGCCGCGATCGCCGCCGCCTTCGGCCTCGCGCGCGTCGCTCCCTTCATCGTCGAGGCGGACGGGGCATCCAATCCCGGCGGCCTGCCGCGCGGCGGGCTGACGCGCGTGAGCTTCCCCAACAACCACCTCGAATATGCCCTGACATGGCTCGGTCTGGCCATCGGGCTTCTCGGCGTCTTCGCCGTTTTCGCCACAAAGCGGCTGAAGGGGACGTAGAGCTAAGGCGGGACGTGCGGAGAGTGCGCGGCATTCCCCTCCCCGCAAGGGGGAGGGGAGAAGGACTGCCCGGTTCCAGCCCCGCAAGCGTCGTCCTTGTCTCGCCATCCTTCGGGGCTTACTGTCCGCCGTCCCATGAGGAGATAGGTTCGGTGCTGCACGTCTCGACCCGCGGGGAGGCGCCCGCGATTGCCTTCAACGAAGCGCTTCTGGCGGGCCTTGCCCGGGATGGCGGGCTCTATGTGCCCGAGACCTGGCCGCAGCTGACGCGCGAGGCGATCGCCGCCTTGGCCGGCAGGTCCTATGCCGCCGCGGCGAACGAGATCGTCGGCGCCCTCGTCGATGGCGACGTGCCGGCCGATGCCCTTTCGGCGATGATCGCCGAGGCCTATGCCACCTTCCGCCATCCGGCGGTGTGCCCGCTGAACCAGGTGGGCGACAATCTCTTCGTGCTCGAGCTGTTCCACGGGCCGACGCTCGCCTTCAAGGACGTCGCCATGCAGCTGCTCGCGCGGCTCATGGACCACGTGCTGAAGCAGCGTGGCGCCCGGGCGACCATCGTCGGGGCGACCTCCGGCGACACCGGCTCGGCGGCCATCGAGGCCTTCGCCGGGCTCGACCAGGTCGACGTCTTCATCCTCTATCCGCACGGGCGGGTGTCGGAAGTGCAGCGCCGCCAGATGACCACCGTCGCCTCGCCCAACGTGCACGCCATCGCGCTCGAGGGCACGTTCGACGACTGTCAGGGCATCCTCAAGGGCCTGTTCAACAATCACCGTTTCCGCGACGAACTGGCGCTGTCCGGCGTCAATTCCATCAACTGGGCCCGCATCGCGGCGCAGGTGGTCTATTACTTCACCGCCGCCGTCTCGCTCGGCGCGCCGCACCGGCCCGTCTCCTTCACCGTGCCGACGGGCAATTTCGGCGATATCCTCGCCGGCTATGTGGCGAAGCGGATGGGCCTGCCGGTGGGTCGGCTCGGTGTCGCCACCAACGTCAACGACATCCTCGTGCGCACCTTCGCCACCGGCCGCTACGAGACCGCCGAGGTGGCGGCCACCACCTCTCCGTCGATGGACATCCAGGTGTCATCGAATTTCGAGCGCCTGCTGTTCGAGGCCGGCGGGCGCGATGTTGCCGCTGTCCGGCGCATGATGACGGCGCTCGCCCAGTCTGGTGCCTTTACCGTCGAAGAGCCGCTGCTCGCCGCGATCCGCCGCGATTTCTTTGCCGGGCGGGCGGACGAGGCCGAGGTCGCGGCCGAGATCGGCACGACATGGCTCGAGGCCGGCTATCTCCTCGATCCGCATACCGCCGTCGGCATGGTGGCGGCCCGGCGGGCGTTGAAGGAGGATGCCGGGACGCCGATGGTCGTTCTGGCGACGGCGCACCCGGCCAAGTTCCCGGATGCGGTCGAGGCTGCGAGCGGCGTGCGCCCGCCGCTGCCGCCCCGTCTGGCCGACCTCTACAGTCGGCCGGAGCGGTTCGACGTGGTCGCCAACGACATCGCCGCCGTCGAGACATTCGTGCGTGCGCGGGCCCGCGCCGCGCGGGGAGCCGCCGCATGAAGGCAGCCGCCGCAGCGGCCGGGGAGAACACACTGGGGGTTTCGACGCTTGCCAGCGGCCTGACAGTGGTGAGCGAGCGCATGCCGCACGTCGCCACGGTAGCGGTCGGCGTGTGGGTCGGCGTGGGAGCGCGCAACGAGCGGCCGCAGGAGCATGGCCTCTCGCATTTCATCGAGCACATGGCCTTCAAGGGCACCGAGAGACGCTCGGCCCGCACCATCGCCGAGGCCGTCGAGGCGGCGGGCGGCGATTTCAATGCCGAGACAGGCATCGAGCACACCTCTTACACTGTCCGCCTCTTGCCGGAGGACCTTGATCTTGCGCTCGACATTCTCGCCGACATCCTGACCCGCTCTCGCTTTGCGCCCGAAGAGATCGCCCGCGAGAAGTCGGTGATCCTGCAGGAGATCAGCGCCGTCGAGGACACGCCGGAGGATCTCGTCAACGACCTGTTCATGAGCTGTGCGTTCTCCGGCCAGCCGCTCGGTCGTCCCATCCTTGGTACCGCCGAGAGCGTGCGCGGCTTCACCCGCGAACGGCTCGTCGGCTATCTTGCGCGGGAATATCGCGCCTCCCGCATGGTCGTCGCCGCGGCGGGGAGCGTTGACCATGCTCGCCTCGTCGCGGGTGTCGAGCGGCATTTTGCCGGCATCAGCGGCGGCCTGGGCTCCGTGACGGAACCGGCCCGCTTCACGCCCGGCGACTTGCGGGTCGAGCGCGCCATTGAGCAGGTGCAGCTCATGCTCGGCTGGCCGGGCAGGGCGCTTGGCGACGACGGACATTATGCCCTGCAGGTCTTCGCCAATCTGCTCGGCGGGGGCATGTCCTCGCGTCTCTTCCAGGAGGTGCGCGAGGAGCGCGGCCTCGCCTATGCGGTCGATGCCTTTCACTGGCCCTTCCTGGACACGGGTGTCTTCGGCCTTGCGGCCGGCACGGCGCCGGAGGATGTCGCCGAGCTCGTGCCGGTGGCGCTCGCCTGCCTGCGCGATGCAGCGCTCGCCGCAACGCCGGAGGAACTTGCCCGCGCGCGGGCGCAGATGAAGGTGGCGCTGCTCACGACGAGCGAATCGGCCATGGGCCGGGCGGATCAATTGGCACGGCAGATGCTGGCCTTCAGGCGCATCGTCCCGCGCGAGGAAGTCGTCGCCCGGCTCGACGCCCTGACGGTTGATGACATACGTGCCGCCGGTCGCAGCCTGCTAGAATGCCATCCCGTCGTCGTGGGGCTCGGGCCGGTCGCGGATCTGCCGGCGTCTGCCGCCGTTCAGGCGATGCTCGCCGGAAAGTGAACGCTATGGTGCTGTTCCGCTTCACGCCCCACAACGAGGCCCTGCCGGCCGTACGTGGCGACGGGCTGTACCTCAGGGCACCGCAGATGGCCGATTTTTCCCAGTGGGCCACCCTGAGGGCGGAAAGCCGCCGCTTCCTCGAGCCATGGGAGCCGCTGTGGCCGGCCGACGACCTGACGCGCAGCGCCTTCCGCCGCCGGGTGCGTCGCTACGCCCAGGAGATTGCCAGCGATACGGCCTATCCCTTCCTCATCTTCCGACAGGCCGACGACGTTCTGTTGGGGGGGCTGACGCTCGGCTTCGTGCGGCGCGGCGTCGCCCAGACCTGCACGCTCGGCTACTGGATCGGCGAGCGCCATGCCGGCCAGGGGCACATGACGCGAGCGGTGCGGGCCGCCGTCGGCTTCGCCTTCCGCAATCTCGCCCTGCGCCGTGTGGAGGCGGCCTGCCTGCCGTCCAACACGGCCTCCATCCGTCTCCTCGAAAAGGTCGGATTCAGCCGTGAAGGCTACGCCCGCCGCTACCTGTGCATTGCGGGCACGTGGCAGGACCATCTCCTCTATGCCCTGTTGAGTGATGATATCGTCTCGTGAGTGCGACAGAGGCCGGCCGGAGGGCGGGCGGCGTCGGGGCGCCGCCTTGCAGGGGGCGGCCCCGCGAGGCCTGTCTCGCCTCGTGCCGCGCCTCTTGCCCTCGTCCGGCCGGCCCGATACGACTGGGCGGCCTTCCGATGCGCTCATCCGCGAGATACCTGCGTTGCATTTCCTGCGTAGACTGACGCTTCTCCTGTCGGCCCTCGTCGCCCTTGCCGCCCTGGCGGTGCCGGCGGGGGCGGTGGAGTCGGTGCGCGTCACGCTCGATGCCCAGGCCATCGACCTGATGCCCGCGGTCGAATTCTACAAGTCGGAAGGCGATCTTATCCAGATCCCCATCGCGCCGGGGCCGGACGGCATCGTCCGCCGCATCGCGGTGAAGGCGCGCGACGGCGGCACGCGGCCGGACTGGATGGTCTTTGCGCTCACCAACGACACGGACGAGCAGATCGACCGGCTGCTCGTCGCACCTCACTACCGCCTCGTCGGCTCCGGTGTCATCTGGCCCGATCTCGGCGCCTCCCGCATCACCGCCATCACGGCAAGCCAAGGCATCCGTCCCGAGCGCGAGGAGAGCTCCGACGCCGACATCTTCACGCTGACGCTCGACCCCGGCACGACCGTCACCTTCGTCGCCGAGCTGCGCACACCGAACCTGCCGCAGCTCTATCTGTGGGAGCCGGAGGCCTACAAGAAGAAGATCAACGGCCTCACCCTCTACAAGGGCATCATCATCGGCATCGCGGGGCTACTCGCCCTGTTCCTCACCATCGTCTTCGTGGTGAAGGGGGCGGTGATCTTCCCCGCGGCGGCGGCGCTCGCCTGGGCGGTGCTCGCCTATGCCTGCATCGATTTCGGCTTCCTGCAGCAGATCTTCCCGGCGACCTCCTCGGCGGACCGCATCTATCGCGCGGCGGCGGAGGCCGTGCTCGCCGCGACGCTGCTCGTCTTCCTCTTCGCTTATCTCAACCTCAACCGCTGGCACGTGCGCTACAGCCACGTGACGGCCGGCTGGCTCGTCTTCCTCGCCGCGCTCGTGGGGCTCGCCGTCTTCGATGCGCCGGTCGCGGCCGGCGTTGCGCGCATTTCCATCGCGGCGGTGGCGGCCATCGGTTTCGCGCTCGTCATCCATCTCGCCAGCCACCGCTACGACCGGGCGGTGATGCTCATCCCCACCTGGCTGCTGCTGCTGGTCTGGGTGACGGCGGCGGCCTTCACCGTGCTCGGCCAGATCTCGCGCGACCTCGTGCCGCCGGCGCTCATCGGCGGGCTGGTGCTCATCGTCATGCTCATCGGCTTCACGGTGATGCAGCACGCCTTCTCGGGCGGCGCCATCGCGCAGGGCCTCGTCAGCGACACGGAGCGCAAGGCACTGGCGCTCGCCGGGGCCGGCGACATCGTCTTCGATTGGGACGTGATGGCCGACAAGATCTATGTCAGCCCGGAGGTCGAGCTTCAGCTGGGACTGAAGCGCGGGTCCCTCGAAGGCCCGGCGTCCGCCTGGCTCGACGTGATGCACGCCTTCGACCGCGACCGTTATCGCGCCACCCTCGATGCGGTGCTGGAGCAGCGGCGCGGCCGGGTGGTGCAGGATTTCCGCCTGCGCTCGGCGAGCGGCCAGTACCACTGGTTCAACCTCAAGGCGCGGCCCGTCGTCGGCTCCGACGGCGAGGTCATCCGCGTCGTCGGCACCCTGGCGGACGTGACGGATGCGCGCACGGCCGAGGAGCGGCTGCTGCACGATGCCGTGCACGACAATCTCACCGGCCTGCCCAATCGCGAATTGTTCTACGACCGGCTCGAGGCGGCGCTCGTCTATGCCCAGGGCGACGACAGCATCCGTCCGACGGTGATTGTCGTCGACCTCGACCGCTTCAAGCAGGTCAACGAATCGGTCGGCCTCTCGGCCGGCGATTCCATCCTGCTCACCATCTCGCGGCGACTCGGGCGCCTTCTGCGCCCGCAGGACACGCTCGCCCGCATCTCCGGCGACGAGCTCGCCATCATCCTCGTCTCCGAGCGCGAGCCCGATCGCATCATCTCGTTTGCCGGCATGATCCGCCGGGCGGTCACGACGCCCGTGACCTTCGCCGAGCGCGAGATCTTCCTCACCGCCTCCATCGGCATCGCCCTGCACGATCCGCAGGCCGAGGCGCGCGGCGAGGAGATGCTGAAGAATGCCGAGATCGCCATGATCCACGCCAAGAAGCAGGGCGGGGATCGCATCGAGGTGTTCCGACCGACGATGCGCGCCGAGCGTTCCGACAAGCTCACCATCGAGAGCGACCTGCGCCGGGCGCTCGACCGCGGCGAGATGAAGGTCTTCTTCCAGCCCATCGTGCGGCTGGACGATCGGACGGTGGCCGGCTTCGAGGCCCTCTTGCGCTGGGACCATCCGCGCCACGGTCGTCTCGGGCCACACGATTTCATCCCCATCGCCGAGGAGACGGGGCTCATCGTCGACCTCGGCCTCTTCGCGCTGGAGCGCACGGCGCGCGAGCTCGCCGCCTGGCAGCGGGCGCTCGATGTCGAGCCGCCGATCTTCGCCAGCGTCAACATCTCGAGCCGCCAGCTCCTGCGGCACGACCTCCTGCACGACGTCAAGACCGTACTCGCCCGCTTCGCCGTCCAACCGGGCTCGCTCAAGCTGGAGCTGACGGAGAGCCTCGTGATGGAGAACCCGGAATATGCGGCGCAGATGCTGGCGCGCATCCGCGACCTCGGGGCAGGTCTGTCGCTCGACGATTTCGGCACCGGCTATTCCGCGCTGTCCTACCTGCAGCGCTTCCCCTTCGACACCATCAAGATCGACCAGTCCTTCGTGCGGCAGATGGCGAACGGCGGGCGTCCGGTCATCCTGCGCTCCATCGTCACCCTGGCGCACGACCTCGGCATGGACGTCGTCGCCGAGGGGGTGGAGGACGAATCGGATGCCGTGGCGCTGCTGCAGCTCGGCTGCGAATACGCCCAGGGCTATGCCTTCGGCGAGCCGATGAGCGCGCTCGAGGCGCGCAAGCTTGTCGGCGCGGCGCACGAGGCGGCGTAATTTCCAGTCAGACGATGGAGAGCAGCGTTGTTGCTCTCGCCACGGCCGGAGAGCGGGCGACCAGGCTCAGCTGGCGACGACGTTTGGGCGGTCGCCTCAGGCGTGCCCGGCCTCGCCGGAGAGCATCCCCGGATCGATGCCGAGCATGCGTAGGGCGCGGTCGTATTTGGCTTCCAGCGGCACGTTGAAGATCAGTTCCGGATCGGCCGGGCAGTTCAGCCAGCCGTTGGCCTGGATCTCGCTTTCGAGCTGCCCGGCGCCCCAGCCAGCGTAGCCGAGCGCCAGAAGGGCGCTGTGCGGGCCCTGGCCGCGGGCGATGGCACGCAGGATGTCGATCGTCGCCGTCAGGCAGATCTCGTCGTCGATGGGCAGGGTCGAATTGTCGATGAAGAAGTCGGGCGAGTGCAGCACGAAGCCGCGTCCCGTCTCAACCGGCCCGCCGCGCAGCACGAGCACCCGATCGCGCTGCGGCAGGCGGATCGCTTCCTCGGCATTGATGATGTCGAGCTGGACGAGGAGATCGGGAAAATTGAGCTCCGTCGCGCGCTTGTTGACGACGATGCCCATCGCGCCTTCTTCCGAATGGGCGCACACATAGATCACCGAACGCGCAAACCGCTCGTCCCGCATGCCCGGCATGGCGAGCAGCAACTGGCCGTCCAGATAATCCTTGCCGGTCTCGGCCGACTTTCGCTCGAGCGACATCAGCTCTCCTTCTCTCAACAACATGCTACGGCGAGCCCATAGCTTTTCAATGCTTTTTGCTGCCTCCTTGTTGCGCTTCACGGCTTCGTGGCTCGCCAGGAGCGCGGCAGGAGGGTATTCCGGCGCCATGTCGATCGGATGCTTCAAGGACGGGACGGCCGGCCGGGCCGCGATCATCTGCGGCGCGCTGGCACTGTCCGCCGCGTTGTTCGTCACGGCAGGCCTGGCGGGCCCTGCCGTCGCGGAACCCGCGCCTTCGGCGAATGCGAAGGGCGAGCGTTCCTCCATTGCGCTCCTCTCCGCCGGGCGCATGCCGGACGGAGCCTGGCGGGCCGGCCTGAGCATCGCCCTCGAACCGGGCTTCAAGACCTACTGGCGCGATCCAGGCGATTCCGGCGTGCCGCCGGTTTTCGACTGGTCGGGCTCGCGCAATGTCGCCCGCGTCGAGGTGGAATGGCCGGCACCCCGCCGCTTCTTCGACGGCGTCGGCTGGTCGATCGGCTACAAGGACGATGTCGTGCTGCCGCTGCGCGTCGTGGCGCAGGATGCCGGCGCGCCCGTCGTGCTCGATCTCAAGCTCGATTACGCGGTGTGCGAAAAACTCTGCATCCCGACGGGCGGCCACGTGGCGCGGGAACTCACCGAATCGGCTGAGGACGCGGCGGCGCTTGCTCCGTTCGTCGCCCGCGTCCCGCGGGAGGTCGCAGTGGGCGAGGAGGCCGCCGGCCTTGCGGTCGAGACTGCGGCCATCGAGCGCAAGGGGGACGACATCGCCGTCGTCGCCCGCATCGCGGGCGGCGGGCTGGAGGACGTCTTCGTCGAGGGCGAGAGCGGCTGGTACTTCGACAAGGCCGAGCTGACGCGCCAGAACGACGGCCGCACTCTTGCCCGCGTCCCGGTCGCCGACCGGCCGAAGGCGGTCGCGGGCCCAACGGCCGCGAAGCTCACGGTCGTCGGCAAGGCCGGCGCGATATCCGTTGCTGCGAGGCTCGACGCAGTGGCCAAGGCACGCTAACTCAGGGGGCCGCCTCTCGGCTGACTTTCCCTGGAAGGAGCGTTGTCATGGCCATTGCAGTTGGTGATCGTCTGCCGTCCGTAACCTTTCGCGTCATGACGCCCGACGGGCCGGCCGCGCGCACCACGGACGACATCTTCAAGGGCCGCAAGGTCGTTCTTTTCGCCGTGCCCGGCGCCTTCACGCCCACGTGCCACAAGAACCATCTGCCGGGCTTCCTCGCCAAGGCCGACGAGATCAAGGCCCGCGGCATCGACGCCATCGCGGTGACGGCGGCCAATGACGTCTTCGTCATGGATGCGTGGAGCAAGTCGTCAGGCGCCGAAGGCGTCATCGAGTTTCTGGCCGACGGCAACGGCGATTTCGCCAAGGCGGTCGGGCTCGCCTTCGACGGTTCGGGTTTCGGCCTCGGGACGCGCTCGCAGCGCTATTCGATGGTCGTCGAGGACGGCGTCGTCACGCAGCTCAACGTCGAGGACGCGCCGGGCAAGGCGGACGTCTCCGGCGCGGCGCACCTCCTCGCGCAGCTCTGACGCGAGGCCGGGCGGTTCCTTGTGAGGCGCCCGGCTTATTCCAACCGCATCGGCGCAAAGCTCATGCGGTGGAAGGGCGACGGCCCGTGCGCGGCAATGGCCTCGAGATGCCCCGGTGTGCCGTAGCCGGCGTGGGACGAAAAGCCATAGGCCGGGAACTGTCGGCACAGCCGCGCCATCAGCCGGTCGCGCGTGACCTTGGCAACGATCGACGCCGCCGCAATCGAGGCGACGGTGAGGTCGCCCTTGATGACCGCCTCCGTCGTACAGGGGGCATCGGGCGGGCAGTCGTTGCCGTCGATGAAGGCATGCACCGGCCGCTCCGGCAGGCCGCGCAGGGCCCGCGTCATGGCAGCCAGCGTCGCCTGGCGGATGTTGATGCTGTCGATGATGCGGGCCGGCACGCTCGCTACCGACACGGCCGCGCTGTCGAGGATGAAGGCATAGAGCACCTCGCGCCGAGCGGGCGTGAGCCTCTTCGAATCCGTCAGCCCCTCGGGGATGCGGTCGGGATCGAGCACGACAGCCGCCGCAACGACCGGGCCGGCAAGGGGGCCGCGGCCTACCTCGTCCACGCCGGCAACGGGCCAGAGGCCGCGCCGGCGGCAGTCTCCCTCGCGCAGGAAGGATGCCGACGCGAGGTCGGAACCTGCCGGCGAATCAGTATCGTCGATGCGCTTCATGCGGCCATCATGGCGCGCAGGCGCGCAGGCTCAAGGCTCGATTCGAGAAGGCTCGCCTGCGGGGGCTGCGAAAGCCGCCGTCAGTCCGGCAGCACCATCAGCCCGCGCGCGTCGAGCGGCATGAAGGGATTGAAGGCCACCTCCCACGGATGGCCGTCGGGATCGGCGAAATAGCCCGAATAGCCGCCCCAGTCCGCCTTGGTGCCTGGCTTCAGCAGGTGCCCGCCGGCGGCGACCGCGGCGTCGAGCGCCTTCTCGTCCGGCAGGTTGATGGCGAGAGTGAAGCCGCCGAAGCCCGGTGGCGTCAGCGGGAGCTTCGCGTCCTCGGCGAGCTTGTCCCGGTCCCACAGGGCGAGCGCAACATTGTCGAGGGCGAGAAAGGTGATCGACGCCTCGTGGGCCCGCGCCTTCGGCCGCCAGCCGAGCTTCTCGTAGAAGCGCTGGCTGGCAGCGCGGTCCGTGACGCCGAGCGTGATGAGGTTGACGCGCGCAGGAACGGTCGCGGTCATCGGGCTATCCTTTCAGAAGAGGCTGAGCTGCTCGGCGCCGCGACGGGGCGGTGAGAAGAGGTCCGTCCTGAGCCGCGTGCGGCGCTTGTTGAAGCCGAGGCGCTCGGCGGCCATCTCGAAACGCCGGCCGATCATCCAGGCATAGGGACCGGAGCCCACCATGCGCTGGCCCCAGCTGGAATCGTAGTCCTTGCCGCCGCGCGTCGAGCGGATGAGCGACAGCACGTGCCGGGCCTTGTCGGGATAGTCGCTCATCAGCCACTCGCGCACGATGTCGCGCACCTCGAGCGGCAGGCGCAGCATGACGTAGCCCGCCTCGCGCGCGCCTGCGGCATGCGTCGCGGCGAGGATGTTCTCGATCTCCGCATCGTTGACGGCCGGCACGATGGGAGCAACGAGCACGGTGACGGGGATGCCAGCCTCGCTGAGCCGGCGGATGGTGTCGAGCCGGCGCTGCGGCGTCGCCGCCCGCGGCTCCATCGTGCGGGCGAGCTTGGCGTCGAGCGTGGTGACGGAGATCGCCACCTTGGCGAGGCCCCGCGCCGCCATAGGCGCGAGGAGGTCGATGTCGCGCGTCACCAGGGCCGATTTGGTCACGATGCCGACCGGATGGCCGGTCCTGCCCAGCACCTCCAGGATGCCGCGCATGAGGCGGAACTTGCGCTCGATGGGCTGGTAGGGATCGGTATTGGTGCCGATGGCGAGCGTGCGTGGCACGTAGCTGGAGGCGGATAGTTCCTTCTCGAGCAACGCCGGCGCATCCGGCTTGGCGAAGAGCTTCGATTCGAAGTCGAGCCCCGGCGACAGGCCCATATAGGCGTGGGTCGGCCGGGCGAAGCAGTAGACGCAGCCGTGCTCGCAGCCGCGATAGGGGTTCACCGAGCGGTCGAAGGAGATGTCGGGCGAATCGTTGCGCGTGATGATGGTGCGCGCCTTCTCCGTCTGCACCTCCGTCTTGAACGGCGGCAGCTCGGCAAGGCCCTCCCAGCCGTCGTCGACATCCTCCCGGTGAGTCGGCTCGTAGCGCGCCACGGGGTTGCCGACGGCCCCGCGTCCGCGCCGCCGCTCCGGGTCGATGCGATGGCCGACAAGGGCGAGCGGATCCGCCGGGCCGACCTGCGGCACCTCCTTCAGCAGATCGCGCCCCCGGCCGGTGCGCGACGGGGTGGCAGGGGCGGGTGAATGAGAGACGGCTCGGGCCCGCATGGGCGCCTCCGATTCCAGCAGCGATCATCGATTGAGAACATATAGAGAACAAAATTGTTCCCGTGTCCAGTGGTGGCTGTGGTCGAGGCGCAAGGTTAGCAACGGCACAAGCCGCGTGCCGAAACAGAAGCCGACGTTCGATCGTCTAGTCCTGGTTCTGCGGCGCTTCCGCAGCGTCGGCCGCGGTGCCGGGCGCCGCCGGCGGTTGGTCCCGCGCGGGTTGCGGTGGCGCTGGAATCGGCAAGGTGATCCCCTGTTGCCACGCATCGAGGCGGGCGTTGAGGCTGCTGACCGGCATATGCGAACCGGGGAAGACGCCTGGCTGTGGTCTGATCTCCTGCGGCATTCGCGTTCTCCTTTCGTCGTGCAGCGGAGCATCAAGAGGAGTGACGGGAGCGGCCATCGTCAAACGGGCGTGCCGGAAATCTCAATTCAAGGCTTGCCGGGTGGTGACAGCACCCACGGCACGGCTACGGAAAGGATCAGCAAGCCCGCGAAGGACATGTTCAAGACACGCCTTGCCCGGGGGTTGTCCATGGGGCGCGCGAGCAGCGAGCCGGCAGCAAGCCAAAGGATGTTGACGAGAACGACTGTCGCGAGCAGCAGCGTTCCCTTCAGCAACTGATCGCCGATGGTGCTGTCGGGCCAGACGGAATATCGCGAGAATACAGCCGCCACGGCGACATAGGCCTTCGGGTTGGCCAGAGACAGGGTCGCGCCCGCATGCCAGCGAGGGGGACGCGCGGCCGATCCTGCGGCGGCCGTCCTCAGCGGCGGCGCCGTGGCGATCCGGTAGGCCAGGAAGATGAGATAGGCGCTCGCGGCAAAGGTCACGACCGGCGCGATCCGGGGAGAGGAAAGCACCGCCGCCCAGAGGCCCGAGCCGACCAAAGCCACGACGGCGACCATTCCGAGATCGAGCCCGAGCATGTACGGCACCACGCGACGCATGCCGAGGGCAGCTCCGAGCGCCGCCAGGCTGAGCGTGTTGGGTCCGGGGCTCCCGACGAGCGCGAGCGATGTCAGAAGAAACAGGAGCACAGCGTCCATGGGGCCTCCACTCGCGATCTTGGAGTTGGCCCAGGCGGATGGCGGAACAGTGCTGCGCTCCCCGATGGTTCCCCATCTCATCCCGCCAGTCACACAGCACGATGCGAGCGTATCGACCGCTCGCCCGGCGGGCAAGCCGCATGCATCGGGATGTTGGGCGCGGCCAGCGCCGGCGGGCTCGCGCCTGCCACCGAGGATTCGGGCCGTCCGTGGTCCTGCCGCTAAGACAGCGTGCCGCAGCGTCATGGCGAGGTGCCTGCGCTAGGCTTCCGGCATGATTTCCGTCCTGATCATGGCCAATGGCGATACGGAAGGGCTCGGCGCGACGCTGGCAGCTCTCGTGCCCGGCGTCGCGGCGGCGGTCGTGCGCGAGGCCATCATCATCGATTGCGGCGAGGACCGGGATGCCGCCCGCGTCGCGGAGGCGGTGGGCGCTTCGCTCGTGCGGGCCGGGGATGGCGAAGCCGGCTGGCGCGCGGGCGTGCACGAAGCACGTGGCCCCTGGCTGATGCTGCTCAAGGCCGGCGACGTGCCGACGGCGAACTGGATCGCCGTGATGGAGCGCTTCCTGCGCCGCGAAGGCGGCCAGACGACGGGCTTGTGGCTCGGCGGCTCGTGCATCGTGCCGCTCGGCCGCTTGCGGCATGTGGCCCAGGGGCTGTTCGGCCGCGCGCCGCTCGGCCCGCGCATGCTGCTGTCGAAGGCTCATGTCGTCGCCGGCCATCGCCGGCCGATGATGCTGCCGGCGCTGCCGGTCGCCTTCGAGGCGGCCGGTTGAGACCGGGGCGTGATCCCCGTCCGTTCAGCTGCCGGTTCCACGCCTCAGATGCTCGTCGAGCCGCGGCATGATCTCGACGAAATTGCACGGCCGTTGGCGATAATCGAGCTGCGCGGCGAGGATGCCGTCCCAGGCGTCCTTGCAGGCGCCGGGGGAGCCCGGCAGCACGAAGATGTAGGTTGCGCCCGCGACGCCCGCGGTCGCCCGTGACTGCAGGGTCGAGGTGCCGATCTTGTCGTAGGAGATGCGGTGGAAGACGGCCGAGAAGCCGTCCATGCGCTTCTCGAACAGCGGCTCGATGGCCTCGGGCGTCACGTCCCGGCCGGTGAAGCCCGTGCCGCCCGTGGTGATGACGGCATCGATGCCGGGATCGGCGATCCAGCCCTTCACGGTGGCGCGGATCTCGTCGATCTCGTCCGGCACGATGGCGCGGGCGGCAAGGCGATGGCCGGCCGCTTCGAGACGCTGAACCAGCGTGTCGCCGGCTCTGTCGTCGGCGAGGCTGCGCGTGTCGGATACGGTCAGCACGGCGATGGAGAGCGGAATGAAAGGGCGCGTTTCGTCGATACGGGACATGAGTCTGCCTGATGAGGTGGTGCCGGACCGTCAGGGCCTGCTTGCGCCGAAGGTATCGCACGCCTGCACGCGGCCTTCCTTGAGCCCGGTCATGAACCAGCGCACGCGCTGCTCGGACGAGCCATGGGTGAAGGTCTCGGGGACGGCATAGCCCTGGCCGGCCCTCTGCAGGCGGTCGTCGCCGATGGCCTCGGCCGCGTTCATCGCCTCCTCCACGTCGCCAGGCTCCAGCGCCTTCCAGCGCTGCTCGCTGTGATTGGCCCACACGCCGGCGAGGCAGTCGGCCATCAATTCGACGCGCACGGACAATTCGTTCGCCTGCCGCTGCGAGGCCTGGCGCTGCGCCTGCTGCACCTTGGGCAGGATGCCGAGCAGGTTCTCCACATGGTGTCCGACCTCGTGAGCGATGACATAGGCATAGGCGAAATCGCCGCCCGCGCGGAAGCGCCGGCGCATGTCGTCGAAGAAGCTGAGGTCGATGTAGACCGTCTGGTCGACGGGACAATAGAACGGCCCCATGGCCGCCTGCGCGAAGCCGCAGTTCGACCGGGTGGCGCCGGAGAAGAGCACCATGCGCGGGTTCTTGTAGGCGACGTTCACCTGCTGCGGCAGGACGGTCGTCCAGACGTCCTCCGTATTGCCGAGGATGGCGGCGGCGAACTGGCCGGCCTCGTCCTGCGGCGCGCCGCGCGTGCCCGGCTGCGACTGCTCGTAGGAGGAGCCGCCGCCCGACAGCATCTCGGCCCCGCCGATGAGGATGCGCGGATCGATGCCGAGCGCCCAGCCGATGAGGCCGAGCACGAGGATGGTGCCAATGCCGATGCCGCCGCCGCGTCCCCCGCCGGGGATGTGGAAGCCTCCACCGCCGCCACGCCGGTCCTCGACATTCTCGGACCGGCGGAAATCACCCCAGCGCATGTCTTGCCTTCCGTCGACGCCTCACTTGCCTGCAGCGGCAGGCCGACCAGCATAGCCCGCCGCGCCGCGCCGGCCAACGACCGGCCGCGGCATGCCGTGGCAGCAGTACACGCCGGGCTAGTGGTAGCCCTCGCCCTCCTTCAGCTTGCCGCGGAAGGTCCAGTACACGAAGACCGTGTAGCCGAGGATCATGGGCAGGAGCGGCAGGGTCCCGATGAGGAGGAAGATCTGCGCCGCCGGCACCGCCGCCGTGTCCCACACCGTCAGCGTCGGCGGCACGAGATAGGGGAAGTTGGAGATCGCGAGCCCGGCGTAGCACAGGAGGAAGATGCCGATCGTGCTGAAGAACGGCAGCGCCGTCCGCCCCTGGCGCATGCCGCGCCAGGCGAGCAAGCCGAGGACGACCGTCCCTGCCGGCAGGAGCCAGAGGAAGTAGATGTTCGGCGCCGCGAACCAGCGGTCGGCGATGCGCTCGAAGGAGGCCGGCGTCCAGATGCTGACGAGCGCCGCGCAGATGCCGACGGCGATGAGGAAGCCGGGCGCCAGCCGGCGGGCATGGTCGGCGGTCGGGCCCTCCGTCTTCATCATCAGCCAGCAGCAGCCGATGAGGCCGTAGCCGGCGACGACGCCGACCCCGCACAGCAGCGGGAACGGCGCCAGCCAGTCGAAGGAGCCGCCGGCGAACTCCCCGTTCTCCACCCTGATGCCCTGCAGGAGGCCGCCGAGGATGACGCCCTGGGCGAAGGCCGCGACGATGGAGCCGCCGGAGAAGGCGAGATCCCACATGCGGTGCCGGGGCTTCGACACCCAGCGGAACTCGAACGACACCCCGCGGAAGATGAGGGCGAGCAGCATCACGATGACCGGCAGGTAGAGCGCCGGCATGATGACGGCATAGGCCTGCGGGAAGGCGACCCACAGGCCGCCGCCGCCCAGGACGAGCCACGTCTCGTTGCCGTCCCAGAAGGGGGCGACGGAGTTCATCATCTCGTCGCGGCGCGCCTCCTCCTGCGTCGTGGGAAAGAGGATGCCCATGCCGAGGTCGAAGCCGTCGAGGATGACGTAGAGCGCGACGGCCGTGGCGATCAGCCCGGCCCAGATGATCGGCAGATACCACTCCATGGCACGCTCCTCATTGTCCGGGTTGCATGGCGGCGCGGGCCGCCTCCTCGGCTGCCGACAGCGGCCGGTTGGGCAGCCCCCTCGGCTCGGCGGCGACCTCCGGTGCCGGTCCCTTTACGATGAGCCGATTGATGTAGCGGATGCCCATGGTGAAGACGATGCCATAGACGACCACGAAGAGCGCGAGCGTGAAGGCGACGGTCTCCATGGCGACTGGCGAACGGGCGTCGGCCGTGCGCAGGATGCCCGTCGCGACCCACGGCTGGCGGCCGATCTCGGCTACGAACCAGCCGGCGATGATGGCGATGAAGCCAGTCGGCCACGCCCATGACGCTGCCCGGAGGAATGTACGGGAGGTGAACAGCCGGCCGCGCAGCCAGAGATAGCCGCCCCAGAAGGCGAGCCCGATCATGAGTAAACCGAGGCCGACCATGACGCGGAAGGAGAAGAACACCGGCACCACCGGCGGCCGGTCCTCGGACGGGAAGGCCTTCAGGCCGGGGTAGATGCCGTTCCAGTCGTGCGTGATGATCAGGCTGCCGAGATGGGGAATGGCGATCTCGAAGTCGTTCGATTCGGTCCGCTCGTTCGGCCAGGCGAAGAGGACGAGCGGGGCCACCTCGCTCTCCGGCCAGTGTCCCTCCATCGCGGCGAGCTTCACCGGCTGGTATTTGGCCGTCTTGAGGCCATGCGCATCACCGATGACGGCCTGCAGCGGCGCGAGGATCAAGGTCATGCCGAGACCCATGCCGATCATCGTGCGGCCATGACGCTCGTGCACCCCGGCGAGCAGGTAGCGTGCGCCGACGGCGAGAACGACGATGGCCGTGGTGAGATAGGCCGCGGCCACCATATGCGCGAGACGCAGCGGAAAGGTGGGGCTGAAGACGATGGCGAGCCAGTCGACCGGATAGGCGATGCCGTCGCGCACCTCGTGCCCGGTCGGATATTGCATCCAGCTGTTGGCCGAGATGATCCAGAAGGCCGACATGCAGGTGCCGACCGCCACCATGAGCGCAGCGAAGAAGTGCAGTGCCGGCGGCACCCGGTTCCAGCCGAAGAGCATGATGCCGAGGAAGGTTGCTTCCAGGAAGAAGGCTGTCAGCACCTCGTAGCCGATGAGCGGGCCGATGGTGTTGCCGACCACCACCGAGAAGCGGCTCCAGTTGGTGCCAAACTGGTAGGACAGCACGATGCCGGACACGACGCCCATGGCGAAGGACACGGCGAAGATCTTCGTCCAGAAGCGGGCGAGGGTGCGGTAATGCTCGTCGCCCGTATAGAGCCAGCGGCCCAGCAAAGTGGTGATGAAGGCGGAAAGGCCGATGGTGAAGGCGGGGAAAATGATGTGGAAGGTGACCGTAAAAGCGAACTGGATGCGCGCCAACATCGTCGCGTCGAGATCCATGTCGTCACCTCCGGGGATCGTGCCTCGATTCGGAATGACGCAAGATATTACATCACAATTGTGCAGGTTTCGCCACGAAAGCGCCGCCGCCCGCCGCGGCGGGCGGTTTCAGCTCCGGGCGGCGCCGGCCGTCTCGTCGAGCACCTTCCTCAGGGCGCGCAGGTCGCGCCACGCAAGCCGCTTCTGCGCCGGCTGGCGCAGCAGATAGGCGGGATGGAGCGTCGCGAGGGCCCGGATGGTGCGCCGGCCCGTCTCGTAGTCGAACCACTTGCCGCGCGTTCGCAGGATGCCTTCGCGCACTCCGAGCAGCGCCTGGGCCGACGGGCCGCCGAGGCAGACGAGCACGTCCGGGTCACACAGCTCGATCTGGCGCTCGATGAAGGGGCGGCATATCGCCGCCTCCTGCGGCGTCGGCGTGCGGTTGCCGGGCGGGCGCCACGGCACGATGTTGGCGATGTAGACGCTGCCGCGGTCGAGGCCGATCGCCGAGAGCATCCTGTCGAGCAATTGTCCCGAGCGGCCGACGAAGGGCTTGCCCTGGATATCCTCCTCGCGCCCCGGCGCCTCGCCGACCAGCATGACGCGGGCGCCTGGCGTGCCGTCGGCGAAGACGAGGTTCTTCGCCGTCGCCTTCAGGGCGCAGCCGTCGAAGGCCGCGAGCGCCTCGCGTAGCTCGTCGAGGCTGGTCGCCCCGCGGGCCGTGGCGCAGGCGGCAAGCGCCGTCTCGTCCGCCGAGGCCGCAGCGGCAAAGGCCGGAGCGGCCGGCTGCCGCGGCTCCGACGGCGCGGGGGCCGGGCGCGCCTGTTCCCCGCGCGGCTGCGGCCGGTCCGGCTCGGCGAAGCGGTCGTGCGGCGCCTCGTCGAGCGCCAGGTCGACGCCGGCATCGACATAGAAGGCAAGGAGCGCTTCGAGCGCTGCCTCGCGGGCTCCGATCTCGGCGGGAGGATGCGACATGCCGGCATTCTAGAGGCGCCACCGGCACCTTGCCAGTGCCGGATCGCCGCCGTCCTCCGCTTCGAGAGGTCGCGCCCGCAGTGCAACATGCAGTCTGGAACGGGTCGAAGACTTCGCGTATCGATGATTGCAGCACATATGGAATTGTTCGTATACAAATAAAAAATCCGCCGGGGTGCTGATAAGCCAAGGAGTGGCCTGATGGATCTGCCCGAACGGGAGCGAATGGACTACGACGTCGTCATCGTCGGCGCAGGCCCGGCCGGCCTTGCTGCTGCGATTCGCCTCAAGCAACTCGCTGCCGAGGCGGATCGGGACGTCTCCGTCGTCGTCGTGGAGAAGGGCTCCGAGGTCGGCGCCCACATTCTCTCGGGCGCGGTGATCGACCCCGTCGGCCTCGACCGGCTGCTGCCCGACTGGCGCGAGGATCCCGAGCGGCCGCTGAAGACGCAGGTTACAGCCGACCGCTTCCTCTATCTCGGCCCCGCGGGCGGCGTCAGGCTGCCCAATGCCCTGATGCCGCGGCTCATGAACAACCACGGCAATTTCGTCGGCTCGCTCGGCAATGTGGCGCGCTATCTCGCCGCGCGGGCGGAGGCGCTCGGCGTCGAGATCTATCCGGGCTTCGCCGCCGCCGAGGTGCTCTACGGCGACAAGGGCGAGGTCGTCGGCATCGCCACCGGCGACATGGGCGTCGGCCGGAATGGCGAGCCCAAGGCCGAGTTCACCCGCGGCATGGAGCTGCGCGGCAAGTATACTCTCCTCGGCGAGGGCGCGCGCGGCTCGCTGTCGAAGCAGGTCATCCGGCGCTTCTCGCTGGACGAGGGCCGCGAGCCGCAGAAATTCGGCATCGGGCTCAAGGAATTGTGGCAGATCCCGCCCGAGAAATTTGAGCCCGGCCTCGTCCAGCACTCCTTCGGCTGGCCGCTCGACAACAGCACCGGCGGCGGCTCCTTCCTCTACCACTTCGACGACAACCTGGTCTCGATCGGTTTCGTCGTGCACCTCAACTATTCGAACCCGACCCTGTCGCCGTTCGACGAGTTCCAGCGCTTCAAGACCCATCCGATGATCCGGGGCATGCTGGAGGGTGGCAAGCGCATTGCCTACGGCGCGCGCGCCATCACGGAAGGAGGCTTCCAGTCGGTGCCGAAGCTCGTCTTCCCCGGCGGGGCGCTCATCGGCTGTGCCGCCGGCTTCGTCAACGTGCCGCGCATCAAGGGCTCGCACAACGCCATCCTGTCCGGCATGCTCTGTGCCGAAAACGTCTTCGCGGCGCTCGGCCAGGGGCGGGAGCACGACGAACTCGCCGGCTACGAGACCGGCTGGCGCGGCTCCGATATCGGCCGCGACCTGCACAAGGTGCGCAACGTCAAGCCGTTGTGGTCGCGCTTCGGCACCATGGCGGGCGTCGCCATCGGCGGCATCGACATGTGGACGAACGAACTCCTCGGCTTCTCGCTCTTTGGCACGCTCGGCCACGGCAAGCCCGATCACGCGACCTTGAAGCGAATCGACGAGGTCAAGCCGATCACCTACCCGAAGCCGGACGGCATCGTATCCTTCGACAAGCTCTCGTCCGTCTTCCTGTCCAACACCAATCACGAGGAGGACCAGCCGGTCCACCTCAAGCTGGCCGATCCCACGATTCCGGTGGAGCGGAATCTGCCGCTCTACGGCGAGCCGGCGCGCCTCTACTGCCCCGCGGCGGTCTACGAGGTGGTGTATGACGACGCGGCGGCGCGGACCAATCCCCGATTTGTGATCAACGCGCAGAATTGCGTGCACTGCAAGACCTGCGACATCAAGGACCCGGCCCAGAACATCACCTGGGTGACGCCGGAAGGCGGCGGCGGACCCAACTATCCGAATATGTGAGGCCGTTCGGCATCGAGCCGTGGCCGTCGCGCCCGGCTCGATGCCGACGGGTCGTTCGTTTACCCGCCGCTATTGCCGATGCACCGCAAAAAGGTCATGTTGCGCGGTGATAGAAGAAGGCGCCGCGCTTCCCCCGCAAGCGGCGCAAGGGCGGCAAGAGAACACGTGATTCACATGACCTTCAGGCGCTTCTCGCGCATTGCCATTTCGGCTTGCTGCATCTTTTCCGTCATGGCCTTCGGGCAGCCGGGCACGCTCTCGGCCAAAGCTGAGGACGTGGAACTCGCCATCGACAGCCTGCCCGGGCCGGCCGAGAGCGTCGAGGGCAACTATCTTGCAGCAGTGGTCGCCGGATCGGCGCGCGACACGCGGGCGGCGGCGCTCTACTTCCGCGAGGCGTTGCGGGACGATCCCCGCAATCCGGAACTCCTGGAGCGCGCCTTCGTCGCGCTGCTCGCCAACGGCGATATGGAGGAGGCCTTCTCGGCCGCGCGCCAGCTGCTGCAGCGCGACGCCAACAACGGCCTTGCGCGCCTTGCCCTCGGTGTCGAGGCGATGAAGGCGCGGCGCTATGTCACCGCGCGCAAGTATCTCGGCAGCGGCGGGCGCGGCCGCGCGGCGGACCTGACGGCGACCCTGCTGTCAGCCTGGTCCTGGGTCGGCTCGGGCAACCTGCGCCGCGCGCTCGACACGGTCGAGCGGCTCAAGGGCGAAAATTCCTACAACGTCTTCCGCGACTATCACGCGGGTCTCATCGCCGCTGTCGGCGGCAATCGCCGCGAGGCGGAGAACCGGCTGAAGGCGGCCTACGACGTCGAGCGCACGACGCTGCGCGTCGTCGACGCCTACGGGCGGCTCCTGTCCGTGCGCGGCGAGGCGGAGGAGGCCCGGCGCGTCTACGAGGCCTTCGACCGGCTGCTGCCGCGCAACCCGATCGTGCAGGATGCGCTGAAGCGCCTCGACGCCGGAGAGCGCCTGCCGTCCCTCGTCGCCAACACCCAGGAGGGGGCGGCCGAGGTGCTCTACGGCCTCGGGGCTGCGGGCAACAGCCAGGGCGATGAGATTGCGGCGCTCATCTATCTGCGCCTTGCGACCTTCCTCGCACCGAAGCACGAGCTTGCCATCGTCACGCTCGGCGACATGCTGGAGCGGCTCAAGCAATATGCTTCGGCCATCGAGGTTTTCGAGACGATGCCGGCGAACTCGCCGCTCAGGTCGAGCATCGACATCCAGATTGCCGTCTCGCTGGAGCTCATGGGCGAGAAGGACAGGGCCCAGAAGCATCTCGAGGAACTGATCGCCGCCAATCCGGACGATGTCGAGGGCCTGATCGCGCTCGGCAACCTCCTGCGCTCGCGCAAGGACTTCGCCGCGGCGGCCGAGGTCTACACCCGCGCCGTCGAGGCCATCGGCACGCCCGACCAGTCGCGCTGGACGCTCTTCTACTTCCGCGGCATCGCCTACGAGCGCTCGAAGGAATGGCCGAAGGCCGAGGCCGACTTCAAGAAGGCCCTCGAACTCGCGCCCGAGAGCGTCGGCAGCGACCGGGCGCTCGTGCTCAACTATCTCGGCTATTCGTGGGTCGACCGGCACATGAACCTCGACGAGGCCTTCGAGATGCTGAAGCGGGCCGTCGAGCTCAGGCCGCGGGACGGCTATATCGTCGACAGCCTCGGCTGGGCCTATTACCGCCTCGGACGCTACGACGATGCGGTGCGCGAGCTGGAGCGCGCTATCGAGCTGCGCCCGTCCGACCCCACGATCAACGACCACCTCGGCGACGCCTACTGGCGCACGGGCCGCAAGCTCGAGGCGAAGTTCCAGTGGAACCACGCGCGCGACCTCGACCCCGAGCCCGAGGACCTCGTCAAGATCCTCGAGAAGATCGAGAAGGGCCTGCCGGACGAGGAAAAGCCCGCGGCCGCCGAGGCCGTCGAGAAGCCGAAGAACGGCGGGTGAGGGGCGGGCTTTCGGATGACGGCGCCGTGGCACGTCTCCTTCTCCCGGCCGGCGGAGAGGGAGATGCCAGCGTCAGCACTCCCTCAGGATGAGAACCCGGCTGCAGTCCGATAACCGCTCATGACCGTGCAGCCGCACCTTCCTCCCGCCCCCGCCGGCCATCTCCTCGTCGAGCGTGCGCCGGCCAAGGTGAACCTGTCGCTGCACGTCACCGGCCGGCGGGCGGATGGCTATCATCTGCTCGAAAGCCTCGTCGCCTTCGCCGGCTGCGGCGACCGCCTGTCGCTCGATCCCGTCCGGCCGCTCGGTCTCACGGTCTCCGGCCCGGGCGCGGAGGCCGCGGGTGGCGGGCAGGACAACCTCGTGCTGCGGGCCGTGCACCATCTCATGGCCCGGCGGCCGGGCCTCGTGGCCGGACATTTCCATCTCGACAAGCGCCTGCCGGTTGCGGCCGGCCTCGGCGGCGGTTCGTCCGACGCGGCGGCGGCGCTGCGCCTCATGGCGCGGCTCAACGGCCTCGGCCTCGACGACCCGGCCATCCGCGCCGCCGCCGTTGCGACGGGCGCGGACGTGCCCGTCTGCCTCGACGGCCGGGCGCGGGTCATGGCCGGCATCGGCGATGTCCTCGCACCGCCGCTCGGCCTGCCGCGGCTCTTCGCCGTCCTCGTCAATCCGCGCACGCCGCTGGCGACGGCCGACGTCTTTCGCGGCCTCGGGCTTCGTGCCGGTACGATGAGGGAGCCGACACTGCAGCCGGTGGCGCCGGCTGACGGATGTGGCCGGAGCGAGGTTCTCGCCGTGCTCGCCAAGGCGCGCAACGATCTTGAGGCGCCGGCGAGGTCGCTGTCGCCGGCGATCGCGGAAGCTCTCGCCCTGCTGCGCAGCCTGCCGGAGTGCCGGCTCGCCCGCATGTCAGGCTCGGGCGCGACCGTCTTCGGCCTGTTCGACGATTGCCGTGCCGCAGCGCGTGGGCGCCGCGCGATCGCCGCCGCGCGCCCGGCGTGGTGGGCGCGCGCGACCTCTCTGCGCTGACGGTCAGTAGGCGCGGGCGATGCAGAAGGCGACGGCGTCGAGGAGCGCCGTCTTCATCGGCCCGTCAGGGAAGGTGGACAGCGCCTCGCAAGCAGCATCGCCATAGGTGCGGGCCCGCGCGATGGTGTCGTCGATGGCCCCGTGGCGGCGCATGATGCGCTGCGCCTCGGCGAGGTCCTCGTCGCGCACCTCGCCCTTCTCCAGCGTGCGGTGCCAGAAGGCGCGCTCGGCCTCGTCGCCCCGCGCGAGTGAGAGCACGACGGGCAGAGTGATCTTGCCCTCGCGGAAGTCGTCGCCGACGTTCTTACCGAGGCTGGCGCTGGAGCCGCCGTAGTCGAGCGCATCGTCGATGAGCTGGAAGGCGATGCCGAGGCTGGTGCCGTAGCTGCGGCAGGCGGCCCGTTCGTGGGCCGGGCGGGCGGCGAGAATGGGGCCGACCTCGCAGGCGGCGGCAAAGAGCGCGGCCGTCTTCGCCTCCACCACGGCAAGATAGCCCTGCTCGGTGGTGGCAAGGTTCTTGGCTGCCGACAGCTGCCACACCTCGCCCTCGGCGATGACGGCCGCCGCATCGGCGAGCACGGCGAGCGCATCGAGCGAGCCGACCTCGACCATCATCTTGAAGGCCTGGCCGAGCAGGAAATCGCCGACGAGCACGCTCGCCTCGTTGCCCCACAGCATGCGGGCGGCGAGCTTGCCGCGGCGCATGTCACTCTCGTCCACCACGTCGTCGTGCAGCAGTGTCGCGGTATGCATGAACTCGACGCTCGCGGCGAGCTTGACATCGCCGTCGCCTTCGTAGCCGCAGAGCTGGGCGGTGGCGAGCGTCAGCATCGGGCGCAGGCGCTTGCCGCCGGAAGAGATGAGATGGTTGGCGACCTCGGGAATCATCGCCACGTCCGAACCTGTCCGCGACAGGATCATCTGGTTGACGCGGGCCATGCCGGGGGAGACCAGCGCCACCAGCCTGTCTATACCGGTCTGCTCCCGCGTGCGCTCCTCCATGGGGACGACGACACCCACGCTCTCTTCCTCCAACTTGACGCCACCAGCAGCCGCGACAAATAGCGATATTTGCTGCACCTTGCACGCACCAATGACGGGCCGCAACGGGCCCCGTTGCCGCAAGGCGGGACCGGCCAGGCTCTCGGGCGCAGGAAGGCGGGGGAATGAAGGAACTCATGCGCACCAACGATATCGTGCTTCTGGGGGCTGCCGAGGCGCTTCTCAAGGCCGCCGACATCCCCTGTTTCGTCGCCGATGCGCATATGAGCATCCTCGAGGGATCAATCGGCGCCTTCCAGCGGCGCCTGCTCGTTGCCGATGACGAGGAGGTCCGGGCGCGCCGCCTTCTCGGCGATGCGGGGTTTGCGGCAGAGCTGCGCGATGCATGACGGGGAGCCGGCCGCTTGCGGCGACGTGACCGAGGATGCCATGCTCGACGGGCGCCTGCGGCTCGTGCAGCCTCGCAAGGGTCACCGGGCCGGGTCGGATGCCGTGCTGCTGGCGGCGGCGTGCGGTGCGGTGGGCGCGGAGACGGTGGCCGATTTCGGTGCCGGCGTCGGTGCCGTCGGCCTCATGGTCGCGGCGCTTCACCCGTCTTGCCGCGTCGTGCTCGTCGAGAACGATCCGGCGCTCGCTGCGCTGGCGCGGCGCAATGTTGTGCTCAACGGGTTCGAAGGCCGCTTCTCGGTATGCGAGGCCGATATCCTTGCGCCGGCCGCCATGCGGCGGAAGGCCGGACTGTCCGCATGTTCGGCCGATCTCGTGGCGACGAATCCGCCCTTCTGGCCCGCGGGGCGGGTGCGGAACTCGCCCGATGCGGCGCGCCGGGCAGCGCACGTCATGGCCGACGCCGCTCTTGTGGGATGGTTGCGCGCCGCTGCAGACGTGCTCGTGCCGGACGGACGCCTCGTTCTCATTCACCGGGCGGACGGGCTCGCCGGGCTCCTTGCGGCGCTGGCAGGCCGCTTCGGTGACATTGTCGTGCGCCCGGTCCACCCCCGCCCTGACAGGCCTGCCGTACGGCTGCTCGTCGCTGCCCGCAGGGGCAGTCGCGCCCCGCTGCGGCTGCTGCCCGGCTTCGTGCTCCACGAGCCGGATGGACGCTTCACGCCGGAGGCGGACGCCGTGCATCGGGGCAGGGCGTCCGTCGCGATGGGCTGATGGTCACCACCTGCGGCAAACGCGGCGCGGTCCCCAATCGGTGAAGACGGTGCGGCAGACGACGCGCGACCGCGGCGGCGGTCCCCAGTAGCGGCCGTCGCGCCAGCGATGCCCGCGCCAGTGGCGGCGGTGATATCGCGGGTGTCCCCAATAGCGGCGTGGCGGGCCGTAGTAGTACTGCACTTTCTCGACGCCTGTCGCCGTCGTGGCCAGCTGGCTGGCGCCCTGCGAGGTGGCGAGCGGGCTTGCCGCTGCCGGCTGGGCGGCCGTCAGGCCGAGAAGAGCGGCAAACAGCGCCGCTGCACCGATCCTGCTCATGCGGAACATCACTTCCTCCTTCCTCGCCGGCTTCGGGCGGAGCCTTTCCGGCGAAATCCCGGACATCATGGGTGATGGCACATGAACCGACGATGTATGGAAACATCCGCGCCTTGTTTCCCCCCGGGGGGCGGCTATGCTGGCGGCCCTGCACTGCCATCCCGCAAGGTGCCATGGTTTCAGCGCCCCTGTTCCTGAGACGCTTCCTGCCCGCACGCTTCCGCGCCCGCCAGCCGCTGGTACCGGTCGTGCGCCTGCAGGGCACCATCGGCATGCCCATGCCGCTGCGCTCCAACATCACCCTCGAATCCGTGGCGAGGTCGCTCGAGACGGCGTTCGGCTTCGGCGATGTCGCGGCGGTGGCCGTCATCGTCAATTCGCCGGGTGGGTCACCGGTGCAGTCGCATCTCATCATGCAGCGTGTGCGCGCCCTGGCCGACGAGAAGGAAGTGCCGGTCTTCGCCTTCGCCGAGGATATCGCCGCTTCGGGCGGCTACATGCTTTTGCTCGCGGCCGACGAGATCTTCGCCGATTCCTTCTCGCTCGTCGGCTCCATCGGCGTCGTCTCGGCTGGATTCGGCTTCGACAGGCTCATTGAGCGCCTCGGCATAGAGCGGCGCGTCTACACGGCGGGCGACCGCAAGATGATCCTCGACCCGTTCCGGCCCGAGCGGCCGGAAGACGTGGCACGCCTCAAGGACATCCAGGCCGAGATCCATCGCAAGTTCATCGCCATCGTGCGCGAGCGGCGCGGCGCCCGCCTCCATGGCAGCGACGACGAGCTCTTTTCGGGCGCCTTCTGGTCGGCGCAGGAAGCCCTCGACCTTGGCATCATCGACGGCATCGGCGATCTCCGTTCGGTGATGCGCCAGCGCTTCGGCGACAACGTGCGCCTGCCGCTGGTCGCCGACCGGCGATCGCTGTTCTCACGTGGGCTCCTGGGCAGGTCTGAGGCCTCGGCCTTCGTCGATCCTGCCGAAGTTGTCGCCGCGCTGGAGGAGCGGGCGCGCTGGGGACGCTTCGGCCTTTAGAGGCCGCTCAGCGGTCGCGGCAGACCACCGGCTCCCCGTAGCCGCCATAGACCACCCGGATCGGCTTGAGGCACGGTGCGGTCTGCGACCGTCCGGAGCGGGAGACCGCCGGCGAGCCGGCGGTCTCCGTCATGACTGGCCCCCTGCCCATGGCGCTGACGGCGAGGGGTGTCAGCGCCGCGGAAAGCGCGGCAAGGGCGGTGATGGCGAGCAACGTGCGCATGGCGGGGGCCCCGATTTCCGATTGTTCAGCGCTGCGGGAGAGGTTGGCAGGCGTACCAGAGGGCATGGCCGTTGCGGTCATAGACGACGCGCAGCGGCATGCCGCAGCTATCGTCGGCGCTTGCGGCCTGCAGCTGCGGCGGTCGACGCGGCGGTACGCGCCTGTTGCAGGCCGCGCCCGGCTGGCAATTGGAACTGCTGGCGCGGGTGAGGCGGTCTCGCGCCAGGATGCGACGGTAGATCTCATGATCGTTGCCGCCCTCGCCGGAGCTGCCCAGGCCGCCGGCTCCGCCACCGCCGCCACCGCCCTGTCCGCCGCCGGCGGACTGGGCGAGGGTAGGGGATGCGGCGGTGAGGGTGAACATCCCGGCGGCACCTGTGGCGAGGGCGAGGGCGAGCATGGTGGCCCGCGTGGTCTTGGTCATGGTCGTCATGGCCGTTCTCCGGTTCCGTAGGCGGTTCGTTCCGCCGACGACAGGAGCATGCCCTGCGCCTCTTCCTGGCGATGTGCGCCGCTGCACCTGGCCTGCAACCATGGGGTGAGCCGGGGGAAGGTGCCTTCATGCGCAGAGGAAGCCGTTGACTTGAAAGGCCCGGCGGCTAGGTTGCCGCGATCCCGCCTGCGGGCGGACGGATGTTCTCGATGAAGGGGCGGCGATGAGCGCGGCCGAACGGATGACTGATAGCCACATGAGCCCCGCGCGATCCTTCCAGGGGCTGATCCTCACCCTGCAGCGCTTCTGGGCGGAGCGCGGCTGCGTCATCCTGCAGCCCTACGACATGGAGGTTGGAGCCGGCACCTTCCATCCGGCGACGACGCTGAGGGCGCTCGGCCCCAAGCCCTGGCGGGCGGCCTACGTGCAGCCCTCACGCCGGCCGAAGGACGGGCGCTACGGCGAAAACCCCAACCGCCTGCAGCATTACTATCAGTTCCAGGTCATCCTGAAGCCGAGCCCGAAGGACCTGCA
This sequence comes from Chelatococcus daeguensis, assembly GCF_001887265.1. Classification (NCBI taxonomy): domain Bacteria; kingdom Pseudomonadati; phylum Pseudomonadota; class Alphaproteobacteria; order Hyphomicrobiales; family Chelatococcaceae; genus Chelatococcus; species Chelatococcus daeguensis. Next base: position 1,250,968 of record NZ_CP018095.1, read on the forward strand.
GGACCTCTACCTGCAGTCGCTCTATGCCATCGGCATCGATCCGGCGCTGCACGACATCCGTTTCGTCGAGGACGACTGGGAAAGCCCGACGCTCGGCGCCTGGGGCCTCGGCTGGGAGTGCTGGTGCGACGGCATGGAGGTGAGCCAGTTCACCTACTTTCAGCAGGTGGCGGGCTTCGAATGCGCGCCGGTGGCGGGTGAATTGACCTACGGGCTCGAGCGCCTCGCCATGTATGTCCAGGGCGTGGAGAACGTCTACGACCTCAACTTCAACGGTGGCGAGGGGGCGAACAAGGTCACCTATGGCGAGATCTTCCTGCAGGCCGAGCAGGAATATTCGCGCCACAACTTCGAACATGCCGACACCGAGATGCTCTTCCGCCACTTCAAGGACGCGGAGGAGGAATGCCGCCGCCTGATCGCGGCGGGCACGGCGGGCGACGGCGACAACGACAGGCGCCACAAGCTCGCCCTGCCGGCCTATGACCAGTGCATCAAGGCGAGCCACGTCTTCAATCTGCTCGACGCTCGCGGCGTCATCTCGGTCACCGAGCGCCAGAGCTACATCTTGCGCGTGCGCGAGCTCGCCAAGGCTTGCGGCGCGGCATGGCTGGCGACGGAAGGGGGCGGAATGTGAGATACAACGTCCCTTGATTTCTCGACCGTCTGTCGTCATATCAGACATGCGGTCGAGAGGGCTGCCCTATGCGGTCCGCTGAACCAGGTGTTCACTCGGCTGCTTTTCTTATGCACATCCTCTATCTCGACGACGCCGGATCACCCAAGAATGCCGCCGAGCGACATTTCGTTCTGGCGGGGGTGAGCGTCTTCGAGCGCCAGACCTTCTATCTTGAAACCGAGCTCGACAAGCTCGCCGCGACGCTCGACCACCCCGAGCCGAAGAAGCTCGAATTTCACGGCAATCAGATTCTTGCCGGGCGCGGTTACTGGCGGAAATTTCCCCAGAGCCGTCGCCGCACCGTGCTGCTGGATGCGCTCGCCTGCGTTCGCAGGCTCTATGGGCAATGGGCGCTTTTCGGTGTTGTCGTCGATAAGGCAGCCGTGAGCCCCGAAGATCCGGTGGAATATGCTTTTGAAGAGATTGCATCTCGCTTTGACAAGACACTCCGGCGCATGCATCTCGACGGCAATTCCCAGCGCGGGCTCATCGTCTTCGACAAGTCGACAATGGAGACGCGCATTCAGGCGCTGACGACCGAGTTCCGATTTTCCGGGCATCGCAATGGCAAGTTACACAACCTTGCAGATGTGCCGTTTTTCGTCGACTCGGCTGCCTCGTGTCTCGTTCAGTTCGCCGATCTCGTGTCATATGCGCTTTGGCGCAGATACGAGAAAGACGACAGTGAATTTTACGACGTCATCGACGGCATGTTCGCTGCCGAAGGTGGTGTTACCCATGGCCTCCTCGTGAAGCGGCAAGATTGACGGAACTATGCCCGATCTTCTCCTCGAACTCTTCTGCGAAGAAATCCCTGCCCGCATGCAGCGCAAGGCGGCGGAGGACCTGAAGAAGCTCGTCACCGACGCGCTCGTCGAGCGTGGCCTCGTCTATGAGGGCGCCAGGGCCTATGTGACGCCGCGCCGGCTCGCCCTGCAGGTCGTCGGCTTGCCGGCCCGGCAGCCGGACGTGCGCGAGGAGAAGAAGGGCCCTCGCGTCGGCGCGCCCGAGAGCGCCGTGCAGGGTTTCCTGAACAGCGCCGGCCTCGTCTCTCTCGACGAGGCGAAGGTCGTCGCCGACCCGAAGAAGGGCGAGTTTTACGTCGCCGTCATCGAGCGCCCGGGCCGCGACACGCCCGAGGTCGTCGCCGAGATCGTGCCCGACGTCATCCGCAGCTTCCCCTGGCCGAAGTCGATGCGCTGGGGCAAAGCCTCCGCGGAGCCGGGCGCGCTGCGCTGGGTGCGGCCGCTGCACTCCATCCTGTGCACCTTCGGCCCCGAGACCGAGATGCCGGACGTGGTGCGCTTCGAGGTGGGCGGCATCGCCTCCTCGGACGTGACCTTCGGCCACCGCTTCATGGCGCCGGGCCTCATCCTCGTGCGCCGCTACGACGACTACGTCACGTCGCTGGAACAGGCCAAGGTCGTGCTCGATCTTGACCGGCGCAAGGACATCATCCTCAACGAGGCGAGGAATCTCGCCTTCGCGCAGGGGCTCGAGCTCGTCGAGGACGAGGGGCTGCTGGAAGAGGTGGCCGGCCTCGTCGAGTGGCCGGTCGTGCTGATGGGCTCCTTCGACGAGGACTTTCTCGCCGTGCCGCCGGAGGTGATCCGCGCCACCATCCGCGCCAACCAGAAATGTTTCGTGCTGCGCGACGGCAAGACGGGCAAGCTCGCCAACCGCTTCATCCTCGTGTCCAACGTCGAGGCGAAGGACGGCGGCGCGGCCATCGTCGCCGGCAACGGCCGCGTGGTGCGCGCCCGCCTGTCGGACGCCAAGTTCTTCTGGGAGACGGACAAGCGCACGAGGCTGGAAGACCGGCTGCCGAAGCTCGATTCGATCGTCTTCCACGAGAAGCTTGGCACCCAGGGCGAGCGCGTCGCGCGCCTCGCCGCGCTGGCGCGCGAGCTTGCCCCGATCGTCGGGGCCGATGCGGACAAGGCCGAGCGGGCCGCACGCCTCGCCAAGGCTGATCTCGTCAGCGAGATGGTCGGCGAGTTCCCCGAACTGCAGGGCCTCATGGGTCGCTATTATGCCACCGAGCAGGGCGAGGATGCGGCGGTCGCCGCCGCCGTCGAGGACCATTACAAGCCGCAGGGCCCGTCGGACCGAGTGCCGGACGCGCCGGTCAGCATCGCGGTGGCCCTCGCCGACAAGCTCGACACCCTCGTCGGCTTCTGGTCCATCGACGAGAAGCCGACCGGCTCGAAGGACCCGTATGCGCTCAGGCGCGCGGCGCTCGGCGTCATCCGGCTGGTGCTGGAGAATGGCGTCCGGCTGAAGCTCGTGCAGTTCCTCGACGATCTCGTCGTCGTCGGCCGGCTGACGTCGAGCTACGAATTGCCGGCCGGCACGCCGAAGGTCTCGACGCTCGAGGACCTCCTCGCCTTCTTCGCCGACCGTCTCAAGGTCTATCTGCGTGACAAGGGTGCGCGGCACGACCTCATCGATGCCGTCTTCGCGCTCGAGGGCCAGGACGACCTCGTGCTCATCGTCCGGCGCGTGGAGGCGCTCGGCCGCTTCCTCGACACCGAGGACGGCAGGAACCTGCTCGCCGGCTACAAGCGGGCCGCCAACATCCTGCGCATCGAGGAGAAGAAGGACGGGCGCAGCTACGGCGGGGCGCCCGACCTTGCGCTCATTGCCCGGGCCGGCCAGATCGAAGAGAAGGGCCTTGCCGTGGCGCTCGATGCGGCGCGGCGCGACGCCTCTGCAGCCGTTGCGCGTGAGGATTTTGAGGGCGCCATGCGGGCGCTCGCGGCGCTGCGCCCCGCGGTCGATGCCTTCTTCGACAAGGTGACGGTCAATGCCGAGGATCCCGCCCTGCGCGAGAACCGGCTGAAGCTGCTCAACGCCATCCGCGAGGCGACCCGCGAGGTGGCGGATTTCTCCAGGATCGAGGGCTGATCACCGAATGCCCTCGATCGCCGCCGGCATGGCCGGGCTTGTTCAACGCAAGGCGGGCTTGTCCGACTTGCGGCCCTTCCAGGAGACGCAACGCGCATGCGCTGTGCTGTTGCCATCCACGCCTTATGCGCGCCTGGGGCTGAACGCCCGCGAGCGCGGGCATGATGCGTGAGGGCGGTTCGGCGGACTGAAGGCCACCGCCGGAACAACCGGCGATTGCGCGGCGTTGCCTGTCGGGCTTGACACTACGCCCTGACAGGAGAGCGCCATGACCGCCAATCTCATCGTCATCCAGCCGCTGGTCGCCCTCATCGCCGGCGTGCTGATCCTCATCGTGCCGCGCTTGCTCAACTATATCGTCGCGCTCTACCTCATCCTCGTCGGCATCCTCGGGCTCTTCGGCGGCCGACTCTGATCAGGCCGGGCTGCGCCTGGGCGTGACGAGGAAGACGCCGCCGGCGATGAGCGCGAGGCCGGCGAGCATCGCGAGCGTCACCGTCTCGGCGAAGACCGCGACCGCGATGGCCACGCCGAAGCCGGCCGCCACATAGCCGATCTGGCTGAGATAGACCGGCCCTGCGACACGCTGCAGCTGGAAGTAAAGCACGTACATCAGCGCCGAGACGCTGACCTGCGCCGCGATGATGGCGCCGGACCCGCTCGCCGGTCCGCGTGCCAGGAGTTGCGTGCCGTTGACGGCCACGAAGGGCGAGAGCCACAGCGCGCCGGCGAGCAGCATGGCGGCGGCGAGCGCCATCGGCGCGGAGCCCTTCGGCCAGTAGAGCGTGCGATGCACATTGCCGAAGGCGACGGAGAGCGGCACCAGCAAAGCGGCGAACAGCCAGGCCGGCGAGGTGCCGTCGGCCCGCGCGATCATGTTGGCGACGACGAGCGCCGTGCCGAGGCAGCCGAGCACCAGTCCCGCGATGCGCTTGCCGGACGGCGCGTCGATCCTGACGGACACGGCGAGGGCGTAGGTGATCAGCGGCGACAGGGCATAGGGCACCGAGGCATAGGCTGCACCTGCCCGGGCCGCCACCTCGAAGCCGATATAGTTGGGTGCCGCGACGGCGAGAAGGCCGGCGAGCGCGTAATAGACGAGATGTTCGCGCGTCAGGGCCGGCCGTTCGCCGCGGGCGGCGGCGAACACAAGCAGCACGACGCCCGCGCCGAGCGCCATCCAGAAGGCGAATTCCGGCCCGGTGATGCCGATGGCAGCGGCGCCCTTGGCAAGATTGACCGTCAGGGCGATGAGAAAGCCGACGCTGACGAGCAGCGCGAGTGCGGTGGACATGCGGGTTCCTCGAGCAGTGCGTCATCGGGCGCCCTTGCGCAGGGCGGCCACGGACGGCAGAATATCTTTGAGTTAATAATCTTGAATTCAAGATAACTGTCAAGCGGGTGAAACGGGATGGACGAGGCGATCGGGCCAGAGCGTGCGGAGCGCATCGCGGAGCAGTGGCGGCGGGAGCGGCCGGACATCGATCCTTCGCCGATGGTGCCGCTCGGCCGGCTGTCGCAGGCGGCGCAGCTGCTCTCCGAGCGGCTGGCGGCGGTGTTCCGCGACCACGGCCTCGGCCGGGGCGACTTCGACGTGCTCGCCTCGCTGCGCCGCTCCGGGGCGCCCTATGCGCTGACGCCGACGGCGCTGTGGTCGCAGCTCATGCTCACCTCCGGCACCATGACGAGCCGTCTCGACCGGCTGGAGAAGAACGGCTTCATCACGCGCGAGCCGTCGCCGCAGGACCGGCGTGCCGTGATCGTCCGCCTGACGGACAAGGGGCTCGCCACGGTCGATGCGGCCGTGGTCGACCATGTCGCCAACGAGCGGCGCATCCTTTCCGCCTTCTCGCCCGGAGAGGTCGAGCAACTGTCCGAGCTTCTCGCCCGCCTCATCGTCGCGCTGGGCCAGGCGGAGGGGGGCGCGCCTGCGGCGAAAGCGCGCAATGCGGAGCCGCCGTCAAAATCGATTTGAGGGGCAGCGGCAGGAACTCACCCGTCCTTCGGCGCATTGCCTTTTGCGCCCGGATGGGCCAAGCCTTCAGCGCCTGTGCTGCAGGCGCGAAGAGTGACCACGAACGGGGTCGGTGATGACGAAATGGGTCTACACCTTCGGCGATGGCACGGCCGAAGGCGAGGCGGGGATGCGCAACCTCCTCGGCGGCAAGGGCGCCAACCTTGCGGAAATGTCGAACCTCGGGCTGCCGGTGCCGCCCGGCTTCACCATCACCACCGAAGTCTGCACCTATTACTACGATCACGAGCGCAGCTATCCCGGCGACCTCGCGGCCCAGGTCGAGGAGGCGCTCGCCCATGTCGGCCGCCTGACCGGCAAGACCTTCGGCGATGCACGCAACCCGCTGCTCGTCTCGGTCCGCTCCGGCGCCCGCGCCTCGATGCCGGGCATGATGGACACCGTGCTCAACCTCGGCCTTAACGACGTCACGGTCGCTGCCGTCGCCGCTGCGGCCGGCGATGCGCGCTTCGCCTGGGACAGCTACAGGCGCTTCATCACCATGTATTCGGACGTCGTCCTCGGCGTGGAGCACCACCATTTCGAGGAGGCGCTGGAGGACTACAAGGCCCGCAAGGGCTATGACCTCGACACGGATCTCCTCGCCGAGGATTGGCAGGTGCTTGTCGCCCGCTACAAGGAGATCGTGGCGAAGGAGCTCGGCAAGCCCTTCCCGCAGGATCCGAAGGAACAGCTGTGGGGCGCCATCGGCGCCGTCTTCGGCTCCTGGATGAACAACCGCGCCATCAAGTACCGCGAGCTGCACGCCATCCCCGCCTCCTGGGGCACGGCTGTCAACGTGCAGGCCATGGTCTTCGGCAACCGCGGCGAGACCTCGGCGACCGGCGTCGCCTTCACCCGCAACCCGTCGACGGGCGAGAAGGAGCTCTACGGCGAGTTCCTCATCAACGCCCAGGGTGAGGACGTGGTGGCGGGTATCCGCACGCCGCAAGACATCACCGAGAAGGCGCGCCTCGCCGCCGGCTCCGACAGGCCGTCGATGGAGCAGGCGATGCCGGCCGCCTATGCCGAGCTCGTGCGTATCTACGAACTGCTCGAGCGGCACTACCGCGACATGCAGGATCTCGAGTTCACTGTCGAGGAAGGCAAGCTGTGGATGCTGCAGACGCGTTCGGGCAAGCGCACGGCGAAAGCCGCGCTCAAGATCGCGGTCGATCTCGCCAGCGAAGGCCTCATCTCGCGCGAGGAAGCGATCACGCGCATCGACCCGCTCGCGCTTGACCAATTGCTGCACCCGACCATCGACCCCAAGGCAGAGCGCCGCGTCATCGCGAGCGGCCTGCCGGCTTCGCCCGGCGCGGCTTGCGGCGAGATCGTCTTCTCGTCCGAAGACGCGGAGGAGGCGAAGAAGGCCGGTCGCAAGGTGATCCTCGTGCGTGTCGAGACGAGCCCGGAGGACATCCACGGCATGCACGCGGCCGAGGGCATTCTCACGACCCGCGGCGGCATGACCTCGCATGCCGCCGTCGTCGCCCGCGGCATGGGCAAGCCCTGCGTCTCGGGCGCCGGCTCCGTTCGCGTCGACTACCGGAACGGTGTGATGCTCGCCGCCGGCCAGACCTTCAGCAAGGGCGACGTCGTCACCATCGACGGCTCGACCGGCCAGGTGCTCGCGGGCGAGGTGAAGATGCTCGAGCCCGAGCTCTCCGGCGAGTTCGCTACCCTCATGAGCTGGGCGGACGGCGTGCGCCGCATGAAGGTGCGGGCGAATGCCGAAACGCCGCTCGACGCGAAGACCGCGCGCAACTTCGGCGCCGAGGGCATCGGCCTGTGCCGCACCGAGCACATGTTCTTCGACGGCGACCGCATCGTCGCCGTGCGCGAGATGATCCTCGCGGATGACGAGGCCGGCCGCCGCGCCGCCCTCGCCAAGCTCCTGCCCATGCAGCGGGCCGATTTCGTCGAGCTCTTCACCATCATGCAGGGCCTGCCGGTGACGATCCGGCTGCTCGACCCGCCGCTGCACGAATTCCTGCCGCATACCGACGCGGAAATCGCCGAGGTGGCCGCGAGCCTCAAGGTGGACGAGGACAAGCTGCGCCGCCGCGCCAGCGAACTCTCCGAATTCAACCCGATGCTCGGCTTCCGCGGCTGCCGGCTTGCCGTGCGCTATCCCGAGATCGCCGAGATGCAGGCGCGGGCCATCTTCGAGGCGGCGGTGGAAGCCGGCAAGCGCACGGGCGAGCCCGTCGCCGTCGAGGTCATGGTGCCGCTCGTCATGACGCGGGCCGAGCTCGACCTCGTCAAGGGCCGCATCGACGCCATGGCCGCGGCTGTGAAGGCCGAGACTGGGGTCGCCGTGCCCTATCAGGTCGGTACCATGATCGAGCTGCCGCGGGCCGCGCTGCGCGCCGGCGAAATCGCCGAAACGGCGGCCTTCTTCTCCTTCGGCACCAACGACCTCACCCAGACGACACTCGGCATCAGTCGCGACGACGCCGCGTCCTTCCTCGTCACCTACACGGCCGGCGGCATCCTGCCCGCCGATCCCTTCGTGACGCTGGACCAGGAGGGCGTCGGCGAACTCGTGAAGCTCGCGGCCGAGCGCGGCCGGGCGGCGCGCTCCGACCTCAAGCTCGGTATCTGCGGCGAGCACGGCGGCGACCCCGACTCGATCCGCTTCTGCGAGGGCGCCGGGCTCGACTACGTCTCCTGCTCGCCCTACCGCGTGCCGATCGCTCGCCTTGCGGCGGCGCAGGCGGCGCTCGGCACGAGGGCGGCGAGCCAGGCCTGACGGCGTCATGGCGCAGGGCGGGGCGAGGAAGAGAGGCGCAGGCCGACCGCAGGAGGTGGCACGGCGGCGTCCCCTCGCCGAAACCGTCTCGCCCCCGCGCGCGAAATGGCGCCGACGCCTCGCCATCCTCTATTTCGGCGACAGCCGGCCGAGCTTCTGGTTCCGGCTCGGGCTGATCGGCTTCGATGCGGTCACCATCCTTTATTTTCTGATCGCCACGGTCATCTATCCGGAAGGGGACCGCCACTGGATCGATTATCTCGTGGCGGCGGTGCTGACCGTCGACTACGCGGCGCGCATGGCGATCGCGCCGACGCCCTGGCGGTTCCCGCTGCGCGGGGCCTCGCTTGTCGACGCGATCGTCATCTTCTCGCTCGTGGTGCCGGTGCTCGCCAACAACTTCGCGTTCCTGCGCCTCCTGCGCATCTCGCGCTTCCTGCAGTCGCCCTACATGTCGCGCGAAATCACGGCGATCTTCCCCGCCTACCGCGAGAACGAGGAGGCGGTGAGGGCGGGCGTCAACCTCGCCGTCTTCATCTTGATGATCACGTCGGTCGTCTTCGTGTGGGAATACGGCCGCAATCCGGGCATCAACAACTATCTCGACGCCCTCTATTTCACCGTCACAACGCTGACGACGACCGGCTTCGGCGACATCATCATGACCGATACGGTCGGGCGGATGCTGACCGTGGTCACAATGGTTGTCGGCGTCGCCATGTTCGTGAACCTCGCGCGGGCTCTGTTCCGGCCCACGAAGGTCTATCACGCCTGTCCATCCTGCGGGCTCGAGCGGCACGATGCCGACGCGGTGCATTGCAAGCACTGCGGGCGCGTCCTCAACATCGCCTCGGAGGGCTTTTCCGACTGACCGTCCGCTTTGGCACAGATCGCTCGGGCGCCGCTTAACCGTCTCTCAACGTTACGACGCGATAACTTTTCGGGAGAGGGGCGGGCATTTGCCTGTGGCGGAGCCGCAACGCTTGTCCGTCCTTGCCTGGTGGTCATGAGCGGCGTTGGGTGACATGCGTTTGCGTCGTGTGCGTTGGCGACGGTCGAGAATGGCGTGGATCTGCGGCACGGTGGCGCCGTGGGCGCTCGCCGGCGGCATGCTCGTCTCCTTCACCGCGAGCGCCGGGCAGGACCTGTCGAGCGGCATCAGCGCCGCTCCGCTCGCGCCCGTCCTCGCCCCCAGGCTCGGCAACCTCGTGCCGTCCTCCGCTGCGCTCGGCGAGGCGCTGCTGCGCGGGCCGGCCGGCGGCGCGGGCGATCTTTTCGATATCGCCGCTCTCGATCTGTCGGATCCGCAGCCGGATGATGCTGCGTTCGAGGCTCCGCCGCGCGACGAGATGAAGGCGGAGCCCCCGGGCTATCCGGAGGTCGATCGCAACCTCAAGGGCGATCCGCCGGTCGCCTTGCGGCCGAGCCTCAGCCGCCTCGGCCGCAGCGAGCGGGAAGGGCGCGCCGCCATGCTGTCGCGCATGCTGCTGTCGCGCGACGAGCGCCTGCTGCCCGCCACCATTCTCATGCCAGGCGCGCTCGACATCCCCTCGCCGGACGAGATGGTGGCTTTCGAGCCGTGGTCGAGCGAGAGCGACACGATGACCGAGCGCTCCTTCGCGCCCCGCTCGCCCGCGGTCGCAGCCAGCGCCGGCACAGGCATCACTGTCGTCGACGGTGCCACCCCCGCCGTCGCCCGCGCCGAGAGCCTCGCCTCTGCGACGCCGGCACCGGCGGATGCGACGCCCATGGAGATCGCCGGGGCGCCGGTGTCCTACGCCGCTGTGCGTGTCGGCGACGGCCTGTCGATCGTCGAGAAGAACGACGAGCGTCCGCAATATGCCGATCTGATCGATCCCGAGCGGATGTCGAGCGAGCAGCGCTGCCTCGCCGAAGCCATCTATTTCGAGGCCCGTGGCGAGAGCGAGGCGGGGCAGGCCGCCGTGGCCCAGGTTGTGCTCAACCGTGTGCGCTCGGGCCTCTACCCCTCCACCGTCTGCGGCGTCGTCTATCAAAACCGCCACCGCTACAAGGCGTGCCAGTTCTCCTTCGCCTGCGAGGGCCGCTCCCTGCGCATCACCGAGGCCGGCCCGTGGCGACGGGCGGTGCGCGTCGCCCGCGAGGTCACGGAGGGCACGACCTATCTCGCCGATGTCGGCGGCGCGACGCACTACCACGCCGATTACGTGCGCCCGTATTGGGCCAAGCGCCTGAAGAAGAAGGACGTCATTGGCCGGCACGTCTTCTACCAGCTCCGGCCCGGCCAGCGCTGAGCGGCTTTACCTTAACGGCGCGTTATCGTTGCGCCGGCGCGGCTTTCGGCCTTTCGTTGCGGGAACAGGAACGCGCAACGGGCTCCAGGCCCGGCCGGAGGCGTCGATGATCGTGCATGTGAGAATTGCGGCACTCGCCGTCTGCCTTACCGCGCCCGGCGCGGCCCTCGCCGGCGGCTTCTATGAGCACGGCTGCCGCCATTGCGTCGTGATGGACGAGGAATGGCCCGTTGCCGCGTGGCGCGGTGGCGGTCCCAATGTCCATTATTCGGGTGGGGTGGTCTATGCCCAGGACTATTGGCCGGCACACCGCCCGTATCACCGGCATCGCATCGTCTCGAAATCGGCACCGCCGCGGATCATTTACGGCCCGCGGTAGCTTTTTGCCTTCGCTGCCCGGTCGTGCGCCGCGGCGGCATTCCCTCCCCCCTTGTGGGGGAGGGTAGGGAGGGGGGCGCAAAAAGCCTGAGGCTGTGCTCTTGCGTCACGACCCCCACCCCCTGGCCCCTCCCTCAAGGGGGAGGGGAAACCTCAACCCGCAGCGTCCACGGCGATATCGAGCCCGATGTCGAGCACCGGCGCCGAATGGGTGAGGGCGCCGACGGAGATGGCGTCGACGCCGGTCTCGGCGATGGCGCGGACGCTTGTGAGGTCGACGCCGCCCGAGGCTTCGGTGCGCATGCGCCCGCCGACCATGGCGACGGCCTCGGCCAGCATGCCGGGCGTCATGTTGTCGAGCATGACGACATCCGCCCCTTCCGCGATCACCTCGGCGAGCTGGTCGAGCGTATCGACCTCGATCTCGATCTTGACGAGATGGCCGGCGGCGGCCTTTGCCGCCCGGAGCGCCGGTCGTACCCCGCCGGCGACGGCGATGTGGTTGTCCTTGATGAGGATGGCGTCGTCGAGGCCGAAGCGGTGGTTGAGCCCGCCGCCGCAGGCGACAGCATGTTTTTCCAGCGCCCTCAGCCCTGGCGTCGTCTTGCGCGTATCGCAGATGCGGGTACGTGTGTGCGCCACCTCGGCCGCATAGGCTGCGGTCAGCGTGGCGATCCCCGAGAGGCGGCCGAGAAAGTTGAGCGCCACCCGCTCGGCGGCGAGCACGGCGCGGGCGGGCCCGGCGACGGTGGCGATCGCCTCGCCGGCGGCGAGGGCGTCTCCGTCATGGCGATGCGCGGTGAAGCGGATGCGCTCATCCGTCAGCCGGAAGGCGGCCTCGGCTGCCGCGAGCCCGGCGAGGCGGCCGGCCCTGCGTGCCACAAGCTGCGCGGTGGCGGTGCGCTGCGCGGGAATGCACGCGGCGCTGGTGATGTCGCCGGCCCGGCCGAAATCCTCGATGAGTGCGGCGCGCACGATATCGATGAGGAGAAGGGGATTGCCGAATTGCATGGAAGTGTCCTCGTTGGCGCGTCAGACGGCTCGCCGCTGCCGCGGCACCAGGGCATCGTCGAGCGCGGTCATCGTCGTCAGGGTGCGCCGAGTACGGCCGGCGAGCGGCCGGTCGGCGCGATAGTGGCCGCCCCGGCTTTCCTCCCGCAGCAGCGCCGCAGCAGCGATCAGGAAGGCGCAATCGGCCATGGCGGCAAGGACGGGGTCCGCTCCGGCCCGCATGGGGCCGATCTCGGCGAGGGCCGCCGCAAGGCCTTCGCCGTCGCGCACGACGCCGACACGCTCCTGCATCGTCCGGCGCAAGGCGGCGATGGCGACTGGATCGGACGCTGCCGGCGGGCCCGGCGGCAAAGTGGTGATGGCGGCGTCGGCATGCCCTGCATCGTGCAACGCGCGACCGATGGCCTCCGCCGCCCGGGCGCCGAAGACGACGGCCTCGAGCAGGGAGTTGGAGGCGAGGCGGTTGGCGCCGTGCACGCCCGTCGCCGCCACCTCGCCGACGGCCCACAGACCGGGCAGGCTGGTGCGGCCCGAAAGGTCTGTCGCGAGACCACCCATGTGGAAATGGGCGGCGGGCGCAACGGGCAGCAGGTCGCGTGCGGGGTCGAGCCCGGCGGCGGCAGCGGCGGCATGGACGGTGGGGAAATGCGTTGCAAAGCCCGGGCCGGGCGCCGTGCGGCCATCGAGGAAGGCGCGCTCGCCGGCGAGGATGGCGGCCTGGACGGCGCGCGCCACGACGTCGCGCGGCGCGAGGTCGAGGGCCGGGTGCACGCCCTGCATCAGCCGGCGCCCGTCCCGGGTGACGAGCACGGCACCCTCGCCGCGCAGGGCCTCGGTCGCGAGCGGCGCGGGATCGCGGCCGATGGCGAGGGCGGTGGGATGGAACTGCACGAATTCCGGATCCGCGATGAGCGCCCCGTGCCGCGCTGCGACGGCAAGGCCGGCGCCGATGGCGCCGGGCGGATTGGTGGTGACCGCATAGAGGCCGCCGATGCCGCCGGTGGCGAGCACCGTGGCCGGGGCGGTGACGGCAAGGCCGGGCCCGCCATCGCGGGCGCGAAGGATCGCCCCGCGCACGCGCCCGCCCGTGACGATCAGATCGTCGAGCAGATGCCCCTCGATGACCGTGACCGACGGCGTGCGGCGGATGGCGGCGACGAGCGCCTGCATGACGGCAAAGCCGCTGCGGTCGCCATCGACGGCGAGAACGCGCGCGCGGCTGTGGGCAGCCTCGCGCGAGGGCTTCAGCCGGCCGTCGCCGGAACGGGTGAAGGGCACCCCGAGCGCGATGAGGTCGGCGATGCGCGCCGGGGCCTCCGCGCAGAGGACACGGGCCGCTTCTTCGACGACGAGCCCGGCTCCGGCGGCGATGGTGTCCTCGGCGTGCAGCTCCGGCCCGTCGTCCGCACCAACAGCCGCGGCGATGCCGCCTTGCGCCCAGGCCGAGGCCGCGCCTTCCCCGAGCGGGCCGGGCGAGACGAGGAGGACGGGCCGCGGTGCCAGCCTGAGCGCGGTGAAGAGCCCGGCAAGGCCGGCGCCGACGATGAGAACGGGCGCGCTCACGGCGCCACCGCCGCGGGCCTTACGCCCAGCGCCACCATGCGCTCCACGGCGCGACGCGCGCGCATGGCGATGTCGGGATCGACCGTGACCTCGCCCGTCAGATCGCGCAGGCAGGCGTGGATCTTCGGCAAAGTGATGCGCTGCATGTGCGGGCAGAAGTGGCAGGGCCGCACGAATTCGACGTCCGGCACTTCAGCTTCGACATTGCCGGCCATCGAGCATTCGGTGACGAGCACGACGCGGCGCGGGCGCTCGCGCTTGACCCAGTCGATCATGTGCGCCGTCGATCCGGCGAAGTCCGAGGCCGCGACCACATCGGGCGGGCATTCGGGATGGGCGATGATGCGGACGCCCTCGTGCATCTCGCGCAGGGCGCCGATGTCCTCGGCGGTGAAGCGCTCGTGCACCTCGCAGGCGCCGTGCCAGGCGATGATCTCGACTTTCGTCTGCGCCGCCACATTGGCGGCGAGGTAGCGGTCGGGCAGGAAGATGACGCGCGGCGCGCCGAGGCTCTCGACGACGTGAACGGCGTTGGAAGAGGTACAGCAGATGTCGACTTCCGCCTTCACCTCGGCCGATGTGTTGACATAGGCGACCACCGGCACGCCGGGATAGCGCTGGCGCAGCAGACGGATGTCCGCAGCCGTGATTGATTCCGCCAACGAGCAGCCGGCCTCCCGGTCGGGGATCAGCACCGTCTTGTCCGGGTTCAGCAGCTTCGCGGTCTCGGCCATGAAATGCACGCCGCACTGCACGATCACGCGGGCCTCGACGCGGGCTGCCTCGCGCGCGAGCTGCAGGGAATCGCCCACGATGTCGGCGACGCAGTTGTAGATCTCGGCCGACTGGTAGTTGTGGGCGAGGATAACGGCGCCGCGCTCCCGCTTCAGGTCGTTGATCGCCTTGACATAGGGCGCATGCAGCGGCCACTCGGCCGGCGTGACGATGTGGCGCACGCGCTCGTAGAGATGGGCCGTGGCGCGCTCGACCTCGGGCGTGAAGGCAAGCGGTGAACCGTGGCGGATCGTCTCCCGGATCGCGACTTCCGCGTGCATGGCAGGTCTCCTTATATGCTCAAGTTGAGCATATTGATGGTACACAAATGACCGCCGAAGCGGTTCCTTATTTGCTCAATATGAGCATAACTATCTTAGCAGAAGTGGCCCGGACTGGCTAGGGAGAGCGGCTCGTGGGTCGTTCGTCGCCCGGGCGCACGCTCGTACCCCGGATCGCATTGCGCCATCGCTGCATGCATCCGGGACACGAGGTCTGTTCCCGAATTGTAGCGGCGTGCGACCCATTTTGTCCGCCGCTCTACTCCGCCGCGGCCACGACCGGACCGAGATCGCCGACGATGGCTTCCTCCAGCCGGGCGAGGGCATGGGCCGTGCAAGGGGCGATGTTGCGCCGGGCGATCATCCAGACGGCGAGGCGGGCGTTGAAATCGGAGACGTCGAGCACCTTGAGCTGGTCCCGCCAGGGGCTGGCGGTGACGAGGCGGGCCGGAACGAGGCCTAGGCCGATGCCACGCGCGACGAGCGACAGCTGTACATCGACGCCCCACAGTTCAACCGCCACATCGAGCGTGTGGCCGGTTGCGGCGAGCGCCCTGTCGAGCAGATGGCGGAAGCCGCAGCCGTCCGGATTGATGACCCAGGGATCGCCGGCAAGGGCGGCGATGGAAATGCGCCCGCTGGCCGGATGGTCGGCCCGCGCCACGACGACCACCTCCTCGGATGCGATGTGCCGCAGCGACAACTCCGGCAGATCGGCGGCGCTGCCGCGCCGCATGCCGATGACGGCGTCGAGCTCCTGGGCGGCGAGCTTGCCGATGAGCCGCTCCGTCCAGTCGACCACGACGACCAGTTTCGCCTGCGGCACCGTCCGCCGTACGGCATCGATGCCGAGACACAGTACCGAATCGGCGATGCCGCTGCTGATGCCGATGCGCAGCGGCGGCTTGATGCGGCTCGCGCGCAACTCGCTGGCGAACTGGTCGGCGGCGCTCACCACCTTGACGCCCTCGCGGTACGCGTGCTCGCCTGCCGCCGTCAGCCGGGCCGGCTTCTGCTCCCGGTCGAGCAACTGGGCATCGAGCTCCGCCTCCAGCCGTTGCAGGCGCCGCGTCACGGCTGGCTGCGTGATATTGAGACGGCTCGCCGCACGGGCGAGGGAACCCGTTTCGGCCACGGCGATGAGGGCGCGCAGGTCTTCGAGATTCATGCTATTTCATCATGTTTAAGATGATAAACATTCAATATCATTATCATGCCGGAAGCGCTAGCTTGCCGCACAAGCTGCGGCGCGTCGCGTCGCCCGTCTTCCGGAGCTTTCCATGACTCAAACGAGTGCCGTGTTGCGCGAAGGGCAGCGTGCCATCCCGCCGGAAATCATCGTTCTCGCCGGCTGCCTCATCGCCCTCATCACCTTCGGGCCGCGCGCGGCGGCGGGCCTGTTCCAGATCCCCATGACGGAGGCCTATGGCTGGGGCCGCGACGTCTTCAGCCTGGCGATTGCCGTGCAGAACCTTCTGTGGGGTCTCGGCCAGCCATTCGCCGGCGCCGTCGCCGACAAGTTTGGCGCCGTGCGGGTTATCTGCATCGGCGCGCTGCTCTATGCCGCGGGCCTCGTGGTGATGGCCTATGCAACCTCCGCGGGCCTGCTCAACCTCGGTGCCGGCATCATGATCGGCTTCGGCCTGTCGGGCTGCTCATTCAATCTCGTGCTCGGCGCGTTCGGCAAGCTCCTGCCGGAACGCTGGCGTCCGCTCGCCTTCGGTGCGGGCACGGCGGCGGGCTCCTTTGGCCAGTTCCTCTTCCCGCCCATCGGCAACGCCCTCATCCAGTCCTTCGGCTTCGAGATGGCGCTGATCGTCTTTGCGGCGAGCGTGCTGCTCGTCCTGCCCCTGTCGCTGGCGCTCGCAACCCGAGGCGCGGCGGCGACGGCGGCGGTCAATGCAGGGCCTTCGCAATCCATCGCGCAGGCGCTGGCGGAGGCCTTCCGTCACCCGAGCTATGTCTTCCTCGTGCTCGGCTTCTTCACCTGCGGCTTCCAACTGGCCTTCATCACGGCGCATATGCCGGCCTATCTGAAGGATACCGGGCTCCCGGTATGGGTCGGCGGCTGGACGCTCGCCGTCATCGGCCTCGCCAATGCGGTGGGCTCGCTCTATTCGGGCTTCCTGTCCTCGCGCATGTCGAAGCGCTGGCTTCTCTCGCTCATCTATCTCGGCCGCTCGGTCGCCATCGCCGCCTTCATCCTCCTGCCGGCGACGCCGGTGACGGCGATCGCCTTCGGCATCACCATCGGCCTCCTGTGGCTGTCGACGGTGCCGCCCACCTCGGCGCTCGTCATGCTGATGTTCGGCACGCGCTACATGGCCATGCTCTACGGCTTCGCGTTCTTTTCCCATCAGGTCGGCGGCTTCCTCGGCGTGTGGCTCGGCGGCATCCTCTACGAGAGCATGGGCTCCTATACCTTTGTCTGGTGGCTATCGGTCGCGCTCGGCGTCGCCTCGGCGATCATCAACCTGCCCATCAAGGAGCGGCCGGTGGAGCGCCCGGTGCCGCAGGCGGCGTGACAAGAGGGCGCCGCTTCCCGCGTGATGCCGCTCGTCGCGGGCATTGACGCCGCTCGCCCTAGCCGAAGGGCTGAGGCGTGGCACACTTGCCCGTTGCCGCCGCCGCCGCGACACTGATGGCGACCGGGTTCCAAGGAGGAGAAGCGAGCATGGGTGAAATCAGGGCGATCCTCGTCGACAAGGATGCCGCCGGCGGTTACCGGGCGGCAGTGACGCGGCTCGACGAGGCCGATCTGATGGAGGGGGACGTCACGGTCCGCATTACCCATTCCACGGTCAACTATAAGGACGGCCTCGCCATCACCGGCCGCGCGCCGGTGGTGCGGCGCTTCCCCATGATCCCAGGCGTCGATTTCGCCGGCATCGTGGAAAGGTCAGAGCACCCGGCGCTCAAGCCGGGCGACGCGGTTCTCCTCAACGGCTGGGGCTGCGGCGAGACGCATTACGGCGCCTATGCCGACAAGGCGCGGGTAAAGGGGGACTGGCTCATCCCGCTGCCCGCCGGCCTCTCCGCAGCCGAGGTCATGGCCGTCGGGACGGCTGGCTTCACCGCCATGCTGTGCCTGATGGCGCTGGAGAAGCACGGCGCGACGCCGGCCGACGGACCGGCCATCGTGACGGGTGCGGCCGGCGGCGTCGGCTCGACGGCCATCAGCTTTCTGGCGAGGGCCGGCTGGCACGTCATCGCCTCCACCGGCCGGCCCGAGGAGGCCGATTACCTCAAGGGCCTGGGCGCGAGCGAGATCATCGAGCGGGCGGAGCTGTCGGGGCCGGTGAAGCCGCTTGCCAAGGAGCGCTGGGCAGCGGGCATCGATTCGGTCGGTTCCACCACGCTCGCCAATGTCCTGTCCATGACGCGCTACGGCGGCGCCATCGCCGCCTGTGGCCTCGCCGGCGGCATGGACCTGCCCACCACGGTGGCACCCTTCATCCTGCGCGGCGTGGCGCTTCTCGGCGTCGATTGCGTGCTGGCGAGCCGCGAGCGCCGCATTGCCGTCTGGGACCGCATCGCCCGCGATCTCGACAAGGCAAAGCTCGCAACAATGACCGAGACCATCGGCTTCGACGACCTCATGCGCGTCGCCCCGGAGATTCTCGCCGGCAAGGTGCGCGGCCGCCTGGTGGTGGAGATGGGGTAGGGGCAGCAGGTCGTCTCGTCGGGTAGGGCGAAGCGCGACACGCTCCCTTCCCCCGCTTGTGGTGGCGAGGGCTGGGGGGGCGGTGCCGCCCGCGCGACGCGAAACGCCGCTAAGCTCTTATTTGACCGCCGCCTGCCTGCGGAGCCACCCCCTAGCCCCTCCCCACCACTGCGTGGGGGGAGGGGAACAGGACGGCGCCTGGCCTTTCCGCTATTCCGCCGGCAGCAGCTTCTCGCCCTCGATGACGATGCGGCGGCGGGCGATCTCGGCGCCGCAGAAATCGAGGAAGGCGCGCACCCGCGGAGAATGGCGCAGGTCCGGATGGGTCAGCAGCCACAGTCCGGCGGCGAATTCCGGCGCCGGGGCCGTCAGCCGCACGAGAGCCGGGCGCGTATCGGCGATGAAGCAGGGCAGGTGGCCGATGCCGATACCGGCTTCGACCGCTTCGGCGAGGCCGAGCACCGTGTTGAGCTTGTAGACGATCCTGTCCGCCGGCACCTTGTCGCGCACGTAGCGCGCGACGTGCATCGTGGAGAAGTTGTCGCCGAGCGCCACCCACGGCTGCTCGAAGAGGGAAAGGAGGTCGAGATCGCGCCCGCCGTCGGGAAAGGCCTCGCGCCGACCGTAGAGCGCCCAGTGGATGGAGGCGAGGCGCCGGCCGACGAGCGTCTCCGGCGGATTGTCCGTGGCGCGGATAGCGATATCGGCATCGCGCTTGGAGAGATTGAGCGCCTGGTTGCCGATGACGATGTCGAGCCGGATGTTGGGATAGGCTTCGCGGAAAGCGGCAAAGACCGGCGTCAGCAGGTGCATCAGCAGCGTGTCGTTGGTGGTGACGCGCAATTCGCCGGCCGGTGAGACGGCGCAGCCGGCAAGGCGCATGGAGACGCCGGCGAGATCCTCCTCGATGCGCTCGGCCAGCGCCGTGATCTCCTCGCCCGGCGGCGTCGGCGCATAGCCGGCCCGGTGCCGCTCGAACAGCTTGACGCCGAGCAGGTTCTCCAACTGGCCCAGGCGGCGAAACACCGTCGAATGGTTGATGCCGAGCCGCTCGGCGGCTCCGGCCATGCCTTTCGCTTCGGCGATGGCCTTCACGAGGCGGATGTCGTCCCAGGCGATCTGATGGACGGCGGCCGTGGAGACGAGGGTGGTTTCGGTCGGCATCCTTGCGCCCGTGCAATCTTCAGCTTGCGATCATACTGCTGGCTTTGCGCGGCGGGAAACCCAAAATCCCCCTCACGTTGTACTACCAGAAAACCTAAAGACCCGGAGCCTCTTCGTGATCGATCCCCGCACCGCGCCCTATGGGCTGTTCCTGTTGCGCGTTTCCCTCGGCCTTATGTTCATCGCCCACGCGCTCCTGAAGTATGTCGTCTTCACCATCCCCGGCTTCGCCGGCTTTCTCGGCCAGGTTGGCTTTCCCACCTTCTTCGCCTGGCCGGTCTTCCTCGCCGAGCTCATCGGCGGCACCGCCCTCATTCTCGGCCTTTATGCCCGCTATGTCTCGGCTGCGCTCGTGCCGATCCTGCTCGGCGCGCTGATGGTGCACGTGCCGAACGGCTGGCTCTTCACGGCGCCGAACGGCGGCTGGGAATATCCCGCCTTCCTCGTCGTCGCCGCTGCCGTTCAGGCCCTTGCGGGTGATGGTGCCTTCGCCCTCAAGGCCTCGCCTTCCCCGATCGCGGCGCGGCCCGTTGCGGCACGCTGATCCGCCCCGCGTGCAAACCCGTCCGACAATCATGAGAGGAATGTCGCCATGACCAAGGTTCTCGTTCTCTATTATTCGTCCTACGGCCACATTGAGCAGATGGCGCAGGCCGTGGCCGAGGGCGCCCGGGCAGCCGGCGCCGAGGTCGTCGTCAAGCGCGTGCCGGAACTGGTGCCGGCGGAGGTGGCCAAGAACGCCGGTTTCAAGCTCGACCAGCCGGCGCCGGTCGCCACGGTGGAGGAACTGGCCGACTACGACGCCATCATCTTCGGCACGCCGACCCGCTTCGGCAACATGACGGCGCAGATGCGGAACTTCCTCGACCAGACCGGCGGCCTGTGGGCCAAGGGCGCGCTCATCGGCAAGGTCGGCTCGGTCTTCACCTCCTCCGCCACCCAGCACGGCGGCCAGGAATCGACCATCCTGACCTTCATCCCCACACTGATGCACCACGGCATGGTCGTCGTCGGTCTGCCTTATTCCTTCGCCGGCCAGAGCGGCCTCGACGAGATCAAGGGCGGCTCGCCCTACGGCGCTTCCACCATCGCCGCCGCCGACGGCAGCCGCCAGCCCTCCGCCGTGGAGCTGGAGGGAGCCCGCTTCCAGGGCCGCCATGTCGCTGGGATCGCAGCCAAGCTGAAGGGCTGAGCGTTTCGCAGAGGCTGCGTGAAAAGGCCCGGCTCGGCCGGGTCTTTTTTATCGCGGCGCCGCCGCCCGCCGCAGCCGGTCGTTGATGGCCTCGCCAAGGCCGTGTGCCGGGATGGGGACGACCGCGATGGCCGGCACCCGGGCATCGTCGAGCCCGCGCAGGTGGGCGAAGAGATTGGCGGCCGCCTCCACGAGGTCGCCACTTTCGCTGAGATTGCGGATGGCGCCTGCGGTCTCTATTCCCGGCGGCCGCTTGCGCCCGAAGAGGAGGGCGCCTTCTCCCGGCCGCACCTCCTCGGCATCGAGGCGCACCATCGCCCGCGGGGCGTAGTGGGATTCGAGCATGCCCGGCGCGAGTGGCGCCTCCTCGTCCGTCGGGGCGGCTCCGTCGAGGAGCTTGCGCCCCAGCACCTCTTCGATGGCCTCGCGCGGCACGCCGCCCGGGCGCAGTAGGCGCATCTCGCCGTCGAGGCAGGAGATGATGGTCGATTCGAGCCCGACATTGGTGCCGCCGCCGTCGATCACCGCGTCGATGCGGTCGATGAGGTCGGCGAGCACATGGTCCGCGCGGGTGGGGCTGATGCGGCCCGAGCGGTTGGCCGAGGGCGCCGCCACCGGGCGGCCGACGAGCGTGAGCAGATCCCGCGCCAGTGGCAGGCCGGGCACACGCAGCGCAACCGAATCGAGTCCCGCCGTCGCCAGGTCGCAGATGCGCGACATCTCCGCCCGCGGCACTACCAACGTCAGCGGCCCGGGCCAGAAGGCCGCCGCGAGCCGCGCCGCATCCGGTCCGAACACCCCCTCTCGCTCCGCTGCCGCAATATCCGGCAGGTGCGATATGAGCGGGTTGAAGGAGGGGCGCTCCTTGGCGGCGTAGATGCCGGCCACCGCCCGCGGGTTTGTCGCGTCCGCTCCCAGGCCGTAAACCGTCTCCGTCGGGAAGGCCACGAGGCCGCCGAGCCGCAGCAGGTCGGCGGCGCGCGACAGGCCGCCGGCGTCGGCCGTCAGCAGCTCGGTGACGCGTTGCCCATGCCCGTCTTGGGACGCGACGGGCGTTGATCGATCATCGTTCACGTTTAAACTATCTCTGGTCTTGCCTGCCTGCCTTTGACGCGGCTTATGATGCGCGTCAACGGGCCGCGTGGCACGCACTAAATGCGCGGCCTCAAATGGCCGCACGGACAAGACGAGGGAGCGGCGATGACCTATCGGGCACCGGTCGAGGATCTGGCCTTCACCATGCGGCACGTGGCCGGGCTCGAGGAGAGCATCGCCGAGGGGCTCTATCCCGACCTCTCCGTGGAACTCGTGGAGCAGGTGCTGGAAGAGGCCGGGCGCTTCGCCTCCGAGCGCATCGCGCCGCTCAACGCGCCGGCGGACCGGACGGGTGCCCACTTCGCCGACGGGCAGGTGACGACGGCTCCGGGCTGGAGGGAGGTCTACAGGGCCTGGGCCGAGGCGGGCTGGAACGCGCTGCCCTGCGATCCCGAATGGGGCGGCCAGGGCCTGCCGACCCTGGTGCAGACCGCCTGCGTCGAATTCTGGAACGCCTCCTGCATGTCCTTCGCCCTCGGCCCGCTGCTCACCGCCGGCGCTGTCGAGGCCCTGACGGCCCACGCCAGCGAGGACCTGAAGCGGCGCTATCTCGAAAAGCTCGTCTCCGGCGAGTGGATGGGCACCATGAACCTGACGGAGCCGCAGGCGGGCTCCGATCTCAATGCCGTCAGGACGCGCGCCGAACGGGCGGGCGACGGCACCTATCGCATCACCGGATCGAAGATCTTCATCACCTACGGCGAGCACGACCTCACCGACAACATCGTGCATCTGGTTCTCGCCCGCCTGCCGGATGCGCCGCCCGGCACCCGCGGCATCTCGCTGTTTCTCGTGCCGAAATTCATCGTCAACGACGACGGCTCGCTCGGCGCGCGCAACGACGTGCGCTGCCATTCCATCGAGCACAAGCTCGGCATTCACGCCTCGCCAACCTGCACCATGGTCTACGGCGATGCCGGCGGCGCCGTCGGCTGGCTCGTCGGCGAAGAGAACCGCGGCCTCGCCTGCATGTTCACCATGATGAACAATGCCCGCCTCGCGGTCGGCGCCCAGGGCGTCGCCATCGCCGACCGGGCCTATCAGCAGGCCTTGTCCTATGCCCGCGAGCGCCGGCAGGGGCGGGCACCCGGCGCAGGGGAGGGCATGAGTCCCATCGCCGACCATCCGGACGTGCAGCGCATGCTGCTCACCATGAAGGCGACGACCCACGCTGCGCGCGGCATCTGCCTGATGACGGCGGCCGCCATCGACCGCAGCCGCCTCGCGCCGGATGCCGAGGCCCGGCGCAAGGCGCACGAGCTCGCCTCCCTGCTGACGCCCGTCGCGAAGGCCTTCTCCACCGACATCGGCTGCGAGGTCGCGTCGCTCGGCGTGCAAGTGCACGGCGGCATGGGCTTCATCGAGGAGACCGGCGCCGCCCAGCACCTGCGCGATGCGCGTATCGCGCCGATCTACGAGGGCACCAACGGCATCCAGGCCATCGACCTCGTCATGCGCAAGCTGCCCCTGGCCGACGGCACCACCGTGCGCGGCGCCATCGCCGAGATGCGCAAGGTCGGCACCCGGCTCGTTGCGAGTCGCGACGAGGCCTTCGGCGCCACGGCGGCGCGGCTGCGCGAGGCTGTGGAGGCGCTCGACGATGCCACCTCATTCCTCCTCAAGGCGCTAGCCGGCCACAGCCTGGCTGACGCACTCGCCGCGGCGACGCCCTATCTGCGCCTCTTCGGCATAGCCCAGGGCGGCACGGCGCTTGCGATGGCCGCGCTCGCCGCAAGCGAGGCGCGCGCCGCCGGCGACGCCAACCCGGCCCACGCCGGTCGCATCGCGCTCGCCCGCTTCTTCGCCGAGAACATCGCCACCGGCGCCCGCGGCCTGGCGCAGACCGTGATGACGGGCGCGTCCGCGCTCGCCGACGCCGAGGCCGCCCTCGCGGGCTGAGTGGCGTGGCGGACGGTCCCCTCTCCGGCCGCATCTGCGTCGTCGCCGGCGCGTCCCGCGGCGTGGGGCGCGGCATCGCCCGCGGGCTTGCGGAGGCTGGGGCGACGGTGATCGTGACGGGCCGCTCGAGCGAGGCCGGCCCGCGCACCGACGGGCGACCCGAAACCATCGAGGAGACGGCGCGCCTCGTCGAGGCGCTCGGCGGCCGGGGCCATCCCTATCAATGCGACCATACGGTCGAACGCGAGGTCGACGGTCTTGCCGCCTGGACGCTGCGCCGCTTCGGCCGCGTCGATCTCGTCGTCGATGCGGTGTGGGGCGGCAACGAGGGCTACGACGGCGAGCGCTATCCCGACGGCTCGGCCTGGGGCACGCCCTTCTGGCGCCGGCCAGCGGCGCGCCTCGGCACCGTGTTCGAGACCGGCGTCTATGCCCAGCTCCTCCTGGCGAAGGCCTTCGCCCCGGCCATGGTGGGCGCCGGCTCCGGCCTTCTCGTTACCGTGCTCTTCGACGACGGCGGCGCCTATCTCGGCGATGTCTTCTATGACCTCGCCAAGGCATCGATGGCGCGACTGACGTTCGCCATGGCGAACGAGCTCGCCCCCCATGGCGTGACCGCGCTCGCCCTGTCGCCCGGTTTCGTGCGCACGGAGCGCGTCGCCGGCTCTCCCCTGGCGGCGGAGGCGGGCGAAACCCCGCTCTATGCCGGCCGGGCGGTGGCGGCGCTCGCATGTGATGCCGGCATTGTTCGCCATGCGGGCAACATCCTCCATGTCGGGGATCTCGCCGGAGCCTATGGCTTCACCGATGCGGACGGCCGCCGCCCGCCGCGCTATTCCATCAACAACAAAGCCGAAGACGGGGAGACCTGAGCCATGTCATTGTCGGGCAAGACCTTGTTCATCACCGGCGCCTCGCGTGGCATCGGCCTCGCCATCGCGCTCAAGGCCGCGCGGGACGGCGCCAATGTCGCCATCGCCGCCAAGACGGCCGCGCCCCACCCCAAGCTGCCCGGCACCATCTTCACCGCCGCCGCCGAGATCGAGGCGGCGGGCGGGCGGGCGCTGCCGCTCGTCGTCGACGTGCGCAACGAGGAGGAGGTGGCTTCCGCCATCACCCGGACGGCTGAGACCTTCGGCGGCCTCGACATCGTCGTCAACAACGCCAGCGCCATCCAGCTCACCGGCACGCGCGACACCGACATGAAGCGCTTCGACCTGATGCACCAGGTCAACACGCGCGGCACCTTCATGGTGTCGAAATACGCCATTTCCCATCTCGAGAAGGCTGACAACCCGCACATCCTCATGTTGTCGCCGCCGCTCGACATGAAGGAGAAATGGTTCGCGCCGCACCTTGCCTATTCCATCGCCAAATACGGCATGAGCCTGTGCGTGCTCGGCCTCGCCGGCGAACTGCGGCCCAAGGGCATCGCGGTCAATGCGCTGTGGCCGCGCACGACCATTGCGACGAGCGCCGTCCGCAACCTCCTCGGCGGCGAGGCGATGGTGGAGGCCAGCCGCACGCCCGAGATCATGGCCGATGCGGCCTATGCCGTCTTCAACAAGCCCGCACGCAGCTTCTCGGGCCAGTTCCTCATCGACGACCTTGTGCTCGCCGCCGAGGGCGTCACTGATTTCGAGCAGTACCGCGTCGATCCCTCGAAGCCCCTGATGCCGGATTTCTTCGTGCCGGACGACACGCCCCCGGTGCCGGGCTCGACGCATTGAGCGCACAGC
Organism: Chelatococcus daeguensis; assembly: GCF_001887265.1. Lineage (NCBI taxonomy): Bacteria > Pseudomonadati > Pseudomonadota > Alphaproteobacteria > Hyphomicrobiales > Chelatococcaceae > Chelatococcus > Chelatococcus daeguensis. The sequence continues at coordinate 1,276,356 of NZ_CP018095.1, forward strand.
GGCGCTCCTGCCATGGAGCACACGATTCGTCATACCCTCCCCCCTTGTGGGGGAGGGTAGCGAGGGTGATACAGCCTGGAAGCCGCTCATCGTTTGTCACGACCACCACCCCGGGCCCCTCCCCGCAAGGGGGAGGGAGTCAGGGCGCGCGCCGGATTTCGCCTCCGCCCCGAAATGCGATAGAGATCGGCCGTAACAGGCTTTCGGAGCGCAGGACATGATCGTCGTCTACCGCATGGTCGATCCCATGAAGCTTGACGACGCCAATGTCTGCCGGCTCGAGCGGCAGGTGCTGCCGCCGGGCGAGACCCTTCCGGCCGATGCGGTCTGGATCGATCTCGTGGCGCCGACCCGCGAGGAGGATCGCCTCGTCGAGCAGCACCTCGGCATCGAGATCCCGACCCGCGAGGACATGGAGGACATCGAGCCCTCCGAGCTGCTCTACAGCGAGAACGGCGCGCGCTACATGACGGTGCGCCTGCTCTTCGCCGCCGACAGCGACGAGCCGGACATCACGGCCGTCACCTTCATCCTCAAGGGTTCTGCCCTCGTCACCGTGCGCTATGACGAGCCGCGCGCCTTCGCCATGTTCGCCAACCGGGCCGGCAAGCAGGGCGGCTGCGGCGCGAGCGCCGAGGAGGTCTTCGCCGGCCTCATCGAGACCATCATCGACCGGCTGGCCGAGGTCCTTCAGGCGGCCGGCAGCAGCATCGACAGAATTTCCCACGCCGTCTTCGACGTGGCCGACAAGATGACCGGCCGCCATGGCGAATACCAGAAGACCCTGCGCGACCTCGGCCGTTACGGCACGCTCATCTCCATGAGCCGGGAGAGCCTCGTCTCCATCGAGCGGCTGCTGCTGTTCCTCTCCGTTGTCTACCGCGCGACGCGCGTGCCGGTGGAGTTGCGCGAGCAGGTACGCACGACCCTGCGCGACCTGCAGTCGCTGGAGGAGCACGCGACCTTCCAGTCGGGCAAGATCCAGTTCCTGCTCGATGCGACGCTCGGCCTCGTCAACCTGGAGCAGAACAACATCATCAAGCTGTTCTCGGTCATGGCCGTGGTCTTCATGCCGCCGACGCTCATCGCCTCGATCTACGGCATGAACTTCAAGGACATGCCGGAGCTCGAGCTGTGGTTCGGCTATCCCGTCGCGCTCGTCGCCATGGTGGTCGCGGCCATCGCGCCCTACCTCTTCTTCCGCTGGAAGCGGTGGCTGTGAGGGCCGCTCGCGGCGAGAGTTCCCGCTAGCCTCGTCCCCAATGGGCCATGAGCCGGTCGATGGTGCCCTGCATCTCGGTGTGGCTGAAGCTGCGCCAGTCGCGCCCCTCGGTGCGGATGAAGCTGGCGGCGGCCTCGATCATGCGCCGCAGCAGGGAGGACGAGGCGGCCGCAATCGCCGCGCGTTCCTCGGCCTCGCCGGCCTGTTTCAACGCGCGGATGGTGCTGGTCACCACGTCGTCCATGGCCAGGCGCAGGTTCTCGAAGGCGAGGCGCCGCTCGGGTGCCAGCGCCTCGTAGGCCCTCAGCGCGTCGTCCGCGAAACGCAGCTGCGCATGTTTGGCGAAGTGCTGCCGGTAGCTGCGCGGCTGCCATTCGTCGAGCGTTTCCATCAACTCGGCATCGTCGGCCGCAAGCTCGACGATCATGAGCACTTCATTGTACTGGTTGAGGAAATCGGTGGACAGCGACGGCGCGGGCTCCGCCGCGAAGGGCATGCCGCCGTCGACGTTCCCCTTGCCCATGGACATGACTGCTGCCACCCCCGACCCCCGTCTTGCCTGTGCACAACGCGCCATTGTGCCCGCAGCCGCCTTGCCCCTGCCGGCGCCGCTACGAGACTGTGGCAGCATCAGGCAAACAAATTCGTAACGGTCAGGATCCATGTGCGGCCGCTTCGCACTGACGCTCTTTCCCGAAGAGGTGCAGTCGCAGTGCGGCTATGAGGAACAGGTCGAATTTCCACCGCGCTACAACATCGCCCCCACGCAGCCCGTCGCCGTCGTCACGGTCGATGCCGCGGGCCGGCGGCATTTTTCGCTGATGCGCTGGGGCTTCGTGCCGGCCTGGGCGAAGGATCCGGCGGCGATTCCGCTCCTCTTCAACGCTCGCGGCGAGACGATCGGCGAGAAGGCCGCCTTCCGGGCCGCTGCCCGCCATCGCCGCTGCCTCGTGCCGGCGAGCGCCTTCTACGAATGGCGCCGCGACGGCGCGAAGAGAACGCCGTTCATGATCGAGCGCGCCGACGGCCGTCTCATGCTCTTCGCCGGCATCTGGGAGACCTATGCGAGCCCGAACGGCAGCGAGATCGACACTGTCGCCATCGTCACCACCGATGCCAACGGCACGCTCGCGGCGCTGCATCCGCGCATGCCGGCGATCATCGCCCCGGACGATGCCGAATTGTGGCTCGACTGCACCCAGCCCGGCCTCGCCGCGCTCGGCCTCGTGCGGCCGGCCCCGGACGACCTCCTGACCATGCGCTCCGTGTCGCAGAACCTCAACGACGCCCGCCGGGACGACGGGACCGTGCAGAGCCCGGCGGGCGAGGCCGTGTCAACCCCCGCATGCCGCCCTGAGAAAGGCGGGCGCAAGCGCCCGCCAAACGTCCAGCTGTCATTGTTCGACGAGGATGTGTGAGGCGCGTCAGATGCGCCGGCAGACGCGCTCCACCGTGCAGCGCGGCGGGCCGCGACGCACCCAGCGCACCTCCTTCTCGCACACGCGGCGCGGGCCGACGCCGGGGCGATGCACCGTGCGGCAATTGGTGACGACCTCGCGCACCGGCCTCGGCTGGGTGCACACACGCTCCGACCGGCAGACGGTCCGCGCTTCCGCCGATGTCACGGCCGGGCCGGAGAAAGTGACGAAGGCGGCCGCCGCCGCGCCGAGGACGAAGGACAAGGAGCGTTTCAGGGAAAAGGGCTGGAAGGAAACAGACGGCATTACAAATCTCCGCATCGCGAATCATGGGGCATTTCTGCCTGTCGCCGGGGCCCATGAAACATCTGGCAAGATGAACGGACGATGTACGTCGGCCTCCTGTCCTATCGTTCCTGTCGTTCCGTCGGGCGCCGGCCCGGATCGAGCCATTTCTCCATGTAGAGGCGCGGCTGGGCCTCGAAGCCGAGCTGCTCGTAGAAGCGCTGCACGGCCTCGTTTCCGGCCCTTACGAGGAGGTTGAGCTTCCACACGCCGCGCGCCCTCAGCCAGTTCTCCGCGGCCGCCATGATGGCGCGGCCATGGCCGGCGCCCCGCTCGGCCGGGTCGACCGCGACATAGTAGACGACGCCCCGGTGCCCGTCATGGCCGACCATGCAGGCTGCGACGATGGCGCCGTCCGCCCTGCGCAGCACCAGCACCTCGCCATGGCCCGACGAGCGGCAGAAGGCGATGTCCTCGGCCGGGTCGTTCCACGGCCGCGTCAGGCCGGCCGCCTGCCACAGGGCGATGACGGCCGGCAGCTCCGCCTCGGCCATCGGGCCGGTCGCGAGCGGGGTCGTCACAGCATCGCTCCGGGATTGAGGAGGCCTTCGGGGTCGAGCGCCGCCTTGAGCTTGCGCATGAGATCGAGCGCGACCGGGTCCTTGACGGCGGGCAGCAGGTCCCGCTTGAGGCGGCCGATGCCGTGTTCGGCCGAGATCGAGCCGCCGTGCCGGAGCACGATGGCGTGCACGGCCTCGTTCATCTCCTCCCAGCGGGCGAGGAAGCCCTGTTTGTCGGCGCCCACGGGCTGGCTGACGTTGAAATGCACGTTGCCGTCGCCGAGATGGCCGAAGGGCAGGGGGCGGCAGCCCGGCACCAGCGCCTCGGCGGCAGCCGTCGCTTCCTCGAGAAACTGCGGCACCAGGGCCACCGGCACGGCGATGTCGTGCTTGATCGAGCCACCCTCGTGCCGCTGCACCTCGGAGAGCGCCTCGCGCAGCTTCCAGAAGGCGTTGCGCTGGTCGAGGCTCGCCGCGATCGCCGCGTCGTCGACGAGGCCGCGCTCGAGCGCCGCCGTCAGGATGCGCTCCATCGCGTCGTCGAGCCCCGCTTCGGCGGCCGAGGACAATTCCATCAGCACATACCAGGCGTGCGGCTCGCCGAGCGGGTCGCGCGTGCCGGGCGCGTGCCGCAGCACGAATTCGAGCCCGAGGCGGGGCAGGAACTCGAAGGTGGTCACGGCGCCGCCGGCCTCCGCCTTGGCGAGGGCGAGGAGATCGAGCGCCGCCTGCGGCGAGGAAAGTCCGCAGAAGGCGGTGGCCCGCCCCTGCGGGCGGGGAAAGAGCTTGAGCACCGCGGCAGTGACGATGCCGAGTGTGCCCTCCGATCCGACGAAGAGGTTCTTGAGGTCGTAGCCGGTGTTGTCCTTGCGCAGCTTGCCGAGGCCGTTCCAGATGCGGCCGTCCGCCAGCACCACCTCGAGCCCGATGACGAGGTCGCGCGTGTTGCCATAGGCGATGACGGCGGTGCCGCCGGCATTGCTGGCGATGTTGCCGCCGATGGTGCAGGAGCCTTCCGAGGCGAGCGACAGGGGAAAGAGCCGGTCGGCCGCCTCCGCCGCCTCCTGCGCCCTGAGCAGGGTGACGCCCGCCTCCACCGTCATCGTGTCGGTCAGCGCATCGACCTCGCGGATCCGGTCGAGCTTCTGCAGGTTGAGCACAACCATCGGCCGGCTCGCATCCGGGATCTGCCCGCCGACGAGGCCGGTGTTGCCGCCCTGCGGCACCACCGCGATGCCCGCCGCGCGGGCACGGCGCACCACCTCGGCCACCTCCTGCGTCGAGCCCGGCCGGACGACGGCGAGCGCCTCGCCGCGGAAGAGGTCGCGCGGCTCGCGCAGGAAGGGCAGGATGTCGTCAGGGGCGGTGAGCACGTTGCCCGGGCCGATGACGGCGGCGAGCCCCGCCAGAAAATCCTCGTTGGTCCCCTTGCTCACGGGCGCCCTCCCTTGCCTTTGTTCTTGTGCTTCTGCTTCGCCGGACGCGTGAAGACGCCGACGACCTCCACATGATGGGTGTAGCGGAACTGGTCGACCGGCACGACCCGGGTCAGCTGCATGCCCGCCTCGACCAGGATGCGGGCATCGCGCGCGAAGGTGCCGGGATCGCACGAGACGCAGACGGCGAGCGGCACCCTGGACAGCGCGATCTGCCGCGCCTGCGCCTCTGCCCCCGCCCGGGGCGGATCGAGGACGACGGCATCGAAGCGGTCGAGCTCCAGCGGCAGCAGCGGGCGGCGGAAGAGGTCGCGCACCTCCGTGGTGACCGGCTTCAGCCCCTGCGTGTTGCGCGCCGCGCGCTGCAGCGCCGCAAGGGCCTCGGCGCCATTCTCCACGGCGTGCACCTTGGCCTGCTGCGCGAGGCGCAAAGCGAAGGGGCCGCAGCCTGCGAAGAGGTCTGCCACATGGCGCGCGCCGGCGCAGGCCTCGGTCACGAGGGCGGCGAGCGCCGCCTCGCCGGCGGCTGTCGCCTGCAGGAAGCCGCCGGGCGGCGGCACGACCGCAGCGGGCCCCATCGCGACGGCGGGCGGGCGGCGTTCGATGAGGATCTCGCCGTGCAGCGACAGGCGCGCGAGGTCGAGCGTGCGGGCCGCCTCGACGAGCGCCATGCTCAGCCTGTCGTCGGCCTTGCCGAGGCCGCGGATATCGATGTCGAGCCCGCCGAGCGTCTCGGTGGCCTGGATGTCGAGCGGCTTGCCGCGCGGCAGGAGAAGGGCCGCGAGCGCCCGGGCCTTCTCCGGCGCTGCGGCAAGGCCGGGCGCCAGCACCGGGCATTGGGCTATGGGAACGAGCGCATGGCTGCGCGCCGCCATGAAGCCGACGGCGGCCTTGCCCTCGATCAGGCGGGCATGAAAGGTCACGCGCCGCCGCCCGGCGCCGTGTGCATCGACGAGCGGCATGACGTCGGTCTCGATGCCGGCATGGGCGAGGGCCTGCACGACGATGTCGCGCTTCCACGCCCCGTAGAGTTGCGGCGCCAAGTGCTGCCCGGCGCAGCCACCGCAATGGGCAAAGAGCGGGCATTCGGCCGTCTGCCGGTCGGGCGATGCGGTCTCGACGCTGACGAGCCGGCCGCGCTCTCCGTCCACCTCGGCGGTGACGACCTCGCCGGGCAGCGCGAAGGGCACGTAGACCGGCCCCCGCGGCCCCTCGGCGACGCCGTCGCCGCGGGCGCCGAGGCGGGTGATGGTCAAGGTTTCAGCCACGGCGTGCCCCGATCAGATATTCCACGTTGCCGTCTCCCCCGGCGATGGGGGAAGCCATGGTGCCGAGGACGGTGAGCCCGAGATCGCGCGCGAGCGTGGCGATATCCTCCACCACAGCCTCGCGCACGGCTTCTTCGCGCACGATGCCCTTCTTGAGATGCCCTCGGCCGGCCTCGAACTGCGGCTTGACGAGCGCGACGAGATGGCCGCCGTCGGCGATGCGGTCCGTGACCGCTGGCAGGACGAGCTTCAGCGAGATGAAGCTGACATCCGCCACGAGGAGGCCGACCGGTTCCGGCACCTCGGTCGCCGTCAATCCCCGCGCGTCGCACCCTTCGAGCGAGACGACGCGCGGATCGGCGGCAAGGCGCGGGTGCAACTGGCCATGACCCACGTCGACCGCATAGACCTTCGCCGCGCCACGGGCGACGAGCACCTCGGTGAAGCCGCCGGTCGAGGCGCCGATGTCGAGGCAGACGAGCCCGGCGGGATCGATGGCGAAGGCGTCGAGCGCCGCCGCCAGCTTGACGCCGGCGCGCGACACCCAGGGGTGCGGCGCCTCCGCCGCGATCGCCGCATCGACCGGCAGGGCATCGGACGCCTTACGCACGGGGCGTCCGTCGGCCGTCACGCCCCCGGCGGCGATGGCGGCCTGCGCCTTGGCGCGGCTGTCGAAAAAGCCGCGTTCGACGAGAAGAAGATCGGCGCGTTTACGCATGGGCTGAGCTTATGTGGCGAGCGCCGAGCGCACGTCCGTCTGCGAGAAGTCGTTGCCCTTATAGAGCAGCGGCGCATCGAGCGACATGGCGAGGGCATAGGATGCGCAATCGCCGAGATTGAGCCTGGCCGGATGGCCCGAGCCGCGGCCGAAGCGACGGTAGGCGTCGCTCGCGAGATTGGACTGAGCCGTATCGAAGGTGTGCAGGACGAGGTTGGCGCTGGTGAGCAGATTGCCAAAGGGGATGAAATAGCGAGCATCGCCTCGCCGCAGCAGGACGACCCGTGTTTCATAGACCGTTACAGCCGAGACGTAGCGGGCGCCGGCGCCATAGAGCGCCAGAGCGAGCGCTTCGGCTTCCGGCTCATTGGTGAGCATGGCGATGAAGGCCGACGTATCGACGACGATCATTCCTGCTCGCCGTCGTCAAGTTCCCCCCACAACTCGTCGAAATCACGCTTTGTGATCTTCGGCAGCGGACCGAGGCGGCGGACATCCTCCTGAATCACGCGCAAAGCGGCCATCTGGCGCGCGATTTCCTTCTCCCGTTCCTCCCGCGCCTGTTCGAGGCGCATCTCGAGCGCCTTGCGCACGGCTTCGGTGATCGTCTCGCCGGTGAGCGCCGCGACCTCGCGGGCGAGACGCTCCGTCTCGGCGGATTTGATGTTGAGGGCCATGGCCGTTTCTTCCTATCTCAGGATAGGGAGAATAGGCGCGCAAGGAAGACGCTACAAGGGTTCTTCCCTCGGCGGCCTGGGCGAGCGGCGCTTGCGACCAAGGACCGGCTTGCGCCTTGGGAGCGCACCGCGCCGGCGCGCCATGCTCGCGCGAGACCGGAATCGGGGACGGCCAGGAAAAGGCCGGCAAGACGGCCGCCTTCGGCGACATCGCGCGCTGGACGCCGGATCGCCTTCCGCTTCGCTTCAGGCGTCCGGCGAACGTGGGCGCTCCAGCCGTCCCGGTCTTACGCCCTCATCGCAGCTGCATCGGTGCCGAGTGCGGAAAAGACCGTCGCCACGATGCCGGCGGCGTCGAGACCGGCCGCGGCATACATCCGCTCGGGCTTGTCGTGGTCGATGAAAACGTCCGGCAGCACCATCGGGCGCACCTTGAGCCCGTGGTCGAGCACACCGGCGCGGGCGAGCAGATGCAGCACCTGCGTGCCGAAACCGCCAATGGAGCCTTCCTCCACCGTGACAAGGCATTCGTGCTCGCGGGCGAGACTGAGCACGAGTTCGGTATCGATCGGCTTGGCGAAACGCGCATCCGCCACGGTGGTGGCAAGGCCTCGCGCCTCAAGTTGCTCGGCCGCCTTGAGGCATTCGGCGAGCCGGGTGCCGAGGGAGAGGAGAGCAACGCGCCCCCCTTCGCGCAGGATGCGTCCGCGGCCGATGACGAGCGGCACCCCGCGCTCGGGCATGTCGATGCCGACGCCCTCGCCGCGCGGATAGCGAAAGGCGATGGGCCCGGCGTCATGGGCCGCGGCCGTCGCCACCATGTGCACGAGTTCGGCCTCGTCCGCCGCGGCCATCATGACCATGTTCGGCACGCAGCCGAGAAAGGCAATGTCGAAGGAGCCGGCGTGGGTCGGCCCGTCGGCGCCGACGAGCCCGGCCCGGTCGAGCGCGAAGCGCACCGGCAGGTTCTGGATGGCGACGTCGTGCACGATCTGGTCGTAGGCGCGCTGCAGGAAGGTGGAATAGATGGCGCAGAAGGGTTTGTAGCCCTCGGCCGCGAGCCCCGCCGCAAAGGTCACGGCGTGCTGCTCGGCGATGCCGACGTCGAAGGTGCGTTGCGGAAAGGCCTTGCCGAAGAGGTCGAGCCCTGTGCCGGACGGCATGGCCGCGGTGACGGCCACGATGCGCTCGTCCTCCTCGGCCTCGCGCACGAGGCTCTCGGCGAAGACCTTCGTATAGCTCGGTGCATTGGCCTTCGGCTTCGCCTGCGCGCCGGTGACGACATCGAAGGTGACGACGCCGTGATACTTGTCGGCGGCGGCCTCGGCCGGGGCATAGCCCTTGCCCTTCTGCGTCACGACATGGACGAGGATCGGCCCCGCCTCGGCATCGCGCGCGTTCTTCAGCACCGGCAGCAGATGGTCGAGGTTGTGGCCGTCGATGGGGCCGACATAGTAGAAGCCGAGCTCCTCGAAGAGCGTGCCGCCCGTCCAGAAGCCGCGGGCGAATTCCTCGGCGCGCTGCGCCTTCTCGTAGAAGAACTTCGGCAGCCGCCTGGCGAGCTGCTTGCCGGCCTCGCGCAACGTGCGATAGGCGCCGCCCGAGACGAGGCGGGCGAGATAGGCTGACATGGCCCCGACCGGCGGGGCGATGGACATGTCGTTGTCGTTGAGGATGACGATGAGCCGCTCGTTCATCGCACCGGCGTTGTTCATGGCCTCGTAGGCCATGCCGGCCGACATCGCCCCGTCGCCGATGACGGCGACGACGTGGCGCCGCTCGCCCTTGAGGTCGCGCGCCACCGCCATGCCGAGCCCGGCGGAGATGGAGGTGGAGGAATGGGCCGCGCCGAAGGGGTCGTATTCGCTCTCGGCGCGCTTGGTGAAGCCGGACAGGCCGCCGCCCTTGCGCAGGGTGCGGATGCGCTCGCGCCGCCCGGTCAGGATCTTGTGCGGATAGGCCTGGTGGCCGACGTCCCAGATGAGCCGGTCATGCGGCGTCTCGAAGACGTGGTGCAGCGCCACCGTCAGTTCCACCACGCCGAGCCCGGCGCCGAGATGCCCGCCGGTCACCGAGACGGCGTCGATCGTCTCGGCGCGCAACTCGTCCGCGACCTGACGCAGGTCCGTCTCGGGCAGGCGGCGCAGGTCCGCGGGCGTCTTGATGGTATCGAGCAGCGGCGTATCGACGGGCACGGCAATCGTCCTCGCGCGCGGGTGGTACGGGTTGGCTGCAACCGGACATAGGGCCTTGTCCGGCGCGGGTCAAAGGCGCCGCTGCCGCGTCCCTCACATCTCGGGCAGGGGAATGAATTCGTCGTCGCCCGGCACGCCGGCGAAGCGGCCCAGCTTCCAGTCCTCCTTTGCCTCCTCGATGCGCTCCTTGCGCGAGGAGACGAAGTTCCACCAGATGTAGCGCTTGCCGTCCATCGGCGCCCCGCCGAGCATGAGGAAGCGGGCCGGCGTCAGGGCGGTGATGGTGATGGCATCGCCCGGCTTGAAGACGAGCAGGCGGTGAGCCTCGAAACGGTCGCCGGCAATGTCGATCGCGCCCGAGACGGTGTAGATCGCCCGCTCCTCGGCGACCGGATCAAACGGAATGCTGGCACCGGCGGCGAGCGCGACATCAGCATAGACCGCCTCGCTCGCCGTGGCGACGGGCGAGGTCGCGCCGAAGAGCGTGCCGGCGACGATGCGCACGTGCTTGCCCTCGCCGACGATGTCGGGCAGGGCGTTCTCGTCGTAATGGCTGAAGGCGGGAGTGTCCTCCTCCCGCTCCGCGGGCAGGGCGACCCAGCTCTGGATGCCGGCGAGACGGCCGCCGCGGACGCGCTCCTCGAGGCCGGTGCGTTCGGAATGGACGATGCCGCGGCCGGCCGACATCAGGTTCACGGCGCCCGGACGGATGATCTCCTCGCTGCCGAGGCTGTCGCGGTGCACGATCGCCCCCTCGAAGAGATAGGTGAGGGTGGCAAGGCCGATGTGCGGATGCGGCCGCACGTCGAGCCCGTCCCCGACGGCGAAATCGGCCGGCCCCATCTCGTCCCAGAAGATGAAGGGTCCGACCATGCGCCGCCGCACGGTCGGCAGGGCGCGGCGCACGGCAAAGCCGCCGATGTCCGAGACCCGCGGCACCACCACGAGCTCCACCGCATCGCAGGACGGCGCGTCGCCGGCCACGGGGTCCTTGCCGCCAAGCCAGCTCATCGCACCCTCCTGTCCTGAAGGATCAGCCCTCGACGTCGAGGGGCTCGCTGCCGGGCTTGCCGTCCGGCCCGATGGTGATCTTCTCGATACGCGCCTCGGCCTTCTTCAGGAGCGCCTCGCAGTGCTTCTTCAGCGCTTCGCCCCGTTCGTAGATCGCGATCGATTCGTCGAGCGGCACGTTGCCCTTCTCGAGCCGGTCGACGATCTCCTCGAGCTCCTTGAGCGCGCGCTCGAAGGGGAGGGTCGCGATATCGGACGGCGCGTGGTCGCTCATCGTGCATTCCTCGGGGACATGTGCTCCAGATGAGGGTTATCGCGTTCCCTTCGGCTGGAGGCAACCCCATCAGGGTTGAAGCAGCCGCAGGTTGCACGCCGAAGATGGGTGCTCCTTCCGCGCAACGCTTCACGAAACCGTGTCATTGGCGACCGGCGTGCCGCCGCCGCCCCGGCGCAGCAGCTTCTGGTAGGCGAGGCCGATGCCGACGAGCACCAGGCCGAGGCCGATGAAGGACAGGGCCCGGAGCACGCCCTCGAGACTCGACAGGTCGACGACGAAGACCTTGACGACCGCGATGAGGATATAGGGCGCCGAGGCCAGGCGCGCGAAGCGCCAGTTGCGCCACAGCCCGACGGCGAGGATGGCGACGCCGATGACGACGAGCGCGGCGGAATAGGTCCACAGCTCGGCCTCGCCCATCTGGCGCCAGAGGCCGATCTGCGGCCCCTGGAAGAGGAAGCGGATGATGTTGATGGTAAAGGCGAGGTGCAGAAGCAGCGCCAGCGCCAGCGCGCTGCGCACGTACCAGGTCGGCCGGTGCGCCCGCGCGAGCCAGGCGAGGCCGGCGGCGATGACGGCCGGCACGAGATAGGCGAGGACGAGCGTGTTGAAGACGGCGCCGCCGAGGACGGGCTCGTCCGTGAACAACGGGTTTTCGGCGAGGAGGAGCCCGAAGCCGGCGACGATGAGCGTCAGCACGCCGAAGGCGAGCCCAGCGAAGTGGTAGACCGGATCGGCACGGTGCAACTCGAGCCGCATCAGCACGATCGAGAAGGCAAGGCCCGCCGTCGCCATGAGCCCCATCTCGACGAAGCCGGAATCGGGCGCGAAGGGATCGCCGCCGTGCAGCGCGTGGCGGATCTCGAAGAAGACCAGCAGGGCGCAGAACAGGATGGCGAGACTCTCGCACAACTGCGTCACCCAGTCCCGCCCGCTCATGGCGAGCACCCGGGCGGCCAGCGCGAAGGCGAGCGCGGGCACGCCATAGCCCCACAGCAGCCAGTTGAAGATCGGCGTGGTGCCGAGGGCGTCGCCCGCGATGGCCGGGTCCCAGACGACACGGCCGAGGACGAGGAGGCCGGTGGCACCGACCGCGTAGCGCAGCACCGGCACCGCGATACGCTGGGAGACGAAGGCCGTGCCGAGTGTGGACAGGGCGAAGGCAACGGTGAGCATGCCCTTTTCGAGCGCGAAGGTGAGGCCGAGCGCCAGGGCCGCGAGCGCAGCCGCCGCCATCGCCCCGGTGCCGAGCGCCGCGACCGGCCGGGCTTCGCTGCCGTCCCCGTGCAGCAGCCGGGCGGCCCCTGTGAACAGGAGCGCAAGGACGGCCGCGCCAAGCGCGAAGGGCACGCTCGTATCGAAGGCGGTGACGCGCCAGTAGGCGATGACGAGCAGGGCGAGGACGCCGGTGGTGCCGGCCGCCGCATGGCACGCCGCCGCGACGAGCGGTAGGTCTTCGCCGCGCATGAGACGCCGCACGGCTGCCGCAAGGAGCGCCGCCCCCGCCGCGATGGCGAAGGCGAGATAGAGGCTGAGGGCCGCCGGCTGCTCGCCGGGCGCGAGCGCGGGGCCACCGGGCAGGGAGGCGCCGCCGGGGTCGAGCATGGCGAGGCGCGCGACGGGCCAGAAGGCGAGGCAGCCCGCCGCGACGAGGGCCGCGATCAGGCCCGCGCCGGCCGCTGCGGCATAGGTGAAGCCGGTGGCAAGGAGGATGGCGACCATCGCGCCCGAGAAGGTCGCCCGCCCGCCGCCCCCGGCGAGATCGCCCGCGAGAATGGCGAGCGCGCCGAAGGCGCTGAGCACGGCGAGGGCCGGAATGTCGAGCGGCCAGGTCCAGAAGGGCGGGTCCGCCTTGGGCTCGGCCGGCGCGGCCCCTTCGGCATCACCGCCGTCCTCGCCGGTTTCGGCCGGAGGCTCTCCCTCCGTCTCGGCCGCGGCCACATCCGCCGGGAGGGGAAGGGCGCCGCCGTGCGGCAGCGCGACGAGGAACACGACCGCGAGCACGGTCTGCGCCAGCACCAGCACCATGGCGGGCAGGGCGTCGGCGTTGCCGACCGTGGACACGACGAGCCAGCCCCACAGCAGGGCGCCGCCCGCTGTCGAATACGCCAGCCACCGCCACAGACGCAGCCGCGCGAGGCCATAGGCCGCCGCGACCACGGCGACGAGATAGATCACCACCGGCCACGGCTGCGGATCGTCGCTCGTGACGAGGAGCGGCGCCGCAAGTGCGCCGAGAAGGCCGAGGGCGGCGAGCGCCGGCCCGTGCAGGGCGGCTGCGACCATGGTCGCGACGCCGATGAGGCCGAGCAGCGCGAAGGCGAAGGCCGGGCCGATGAAGCCGTAGAGCGCATGGGCGGCATAGACGCTGGCGAAGGCCGTCATGGTGCCGGCGGCAGTCAGCACGCTCGGCACATGCGCGGTGACGACGCCTCCGGTGGAAAGGGTGGACGCCTCCCCGGCATGCTCGCGCCGTCGCAGCCACTCGCCGCCCGCGATCAGCGTTAGCGCCGTGGCGAGGCCGGCGAAGATACGCGCGGCCGGCCCGAAATAGCCCTCCTCGATGGAATAGCGCACGAGCAGGACGCCGCCGAGCGCCAGAGCGACGCCGCCGACCCACACGGCCCAGCGGGAGCCAAGCCGCTCCTCGAGCCCGGCCTGTGGCGCAGCCGTGGCAGCGGCTGCGGGCGCCAGATGGGGAGCGGGTTCTTCCGCAGGCTCTTCCGGCACGAGCGGACCTTCGGGTTCGGTCGCCGGCTCGGGACGCGGCGCGACTTGCGCCTTTTCTTCCGGGGCGGGGGCCGGCCGCTCCACGCCGGAGAAGGCGTCGCCGGAGACAACCGGCACCATGATCCCGGCTTCGGCGAGCTTCAGTTCCAGCGCCGCCAGCCGTGCCTCGAGGGCCGACGTGCGGCCGCGTAGCCCGAGCGCCATGAAGAAGCCGGCAATGGCGGCAACAGGTACCGCAAGCGCGATCAGAACGATGAGCGCAATGATCGAATCGTCGCCCACGGCGGTCCCCCCGGAAAGATCGGTGCACTTTGCCGCGGGATGGTCGTCGATGCAAAGCAAGGCTCGCTGTGCGCAGGCGCACCTCAGGCCAGGCGGCGCGTATGCCGCTTCCGGGTCAGGCCCGCGTGCCGAGGCGCAGGCCCGGCGCCGGCCGCTCCTGCAGCACCTCCCGGCGGAAGCGGAAGAGCGCGGCGGGGCGCCCGGCCGTCGGCATCATCTCGCCGGTGGGTTCGACGAGGGAGGTCGCCTCGACGAGGCGGCGGAAGTTCTGCTTGTGCAGGTGCCGGCCGGTGATAGCCTCGACGCTCGTCTGCAGGGCCGTCAGGGTGAAGCGCTCGGGCATCAGCTCGAAGACGACGGGGCGGTACTTGAGCTTGGCTCTGAGACGGCTGATGGCCGTTGCGAGGATGCGCCGGTGGTCGTAGGCAAGCGGCCTGCCGAGCGGCGGCAGGCTGGCGCGCGCCAGTGCCGCGGGCCGGCCGTCGCGCGCCGCCTCGGCGACGAGCCCGGCCTCGTAGAGGAGTTCGTAGCGCTCCAGCGCCTTTTCCTCATCCCACGGGCTACCGTCGCAGCCGAAGCACAGGCGCAGGCGCTCCTCGCGCGTGAGTGCTCTGATCTGGCCGTCGTCGGCATGCGGCGTCCGGGCCCATTCCTTGAGCTGCGGCAGAATGTGCGCTGCCAGGATGGCGGGCGGACCGGTGCGCCAATCCTCCCACGGGAAGAAATCGTACCAGGGCATGAAGCCGGCGTCGCCTGCAGGTGCTGCCGTGCCGGCGAGCCCTCGGGTGAGTGCGAGATAGCCGACGGAGACGACGTGTGGGCCGATATCGCCGGCAGCCGCGCTGCGCCCCCGATCGCCGAAGGTGTAGAGCTGCTCGACATAGCCCAGCGCCAGGCCCGTCTGCTCCCGCACCCAGGCGCGCAGGCCGACCTCGAAGGTGCGGTGGGCCAGGGGATCGAACGGCCCCGCCGGCAGGGCCGGCATCTCCGCGTCCGGACGATGCGCGACGAGGATCTGCGGCATGTCGCCCTCGACGGCCACGATGGCTGCGGCGAGGCCGATCTCGATGGCAGGCCGCGGGCGGGGAGGGCTGGCCTCGGTCATGACCGTTCAGCGGTCGAGGGGGAGGGCGAAGGGTGTGCCCTCGAAGGCATCCACGCCGCGGCCGATGGCGGCCACGGCCTCGCTCATCCGGCCGCGCCGGCCCAGCAGTTTGTCGGCCGCCGCCACCAGCCGGGCGTTGGGCGTCGCACTCGGCGCCGCCTGGCGCAGGCGCTCGGCGAGGAGAAACTCGTCGAGGTCGGGTCGCAGCGCGCACAGGCCGATATAGGCCGCGGCGGTGGAGCGGCTGATACCGGCATAGCAATGCACGACCATGGGCCTTGCCCGGTCCCAGCCGCGCACGAAGCCGATGACCTGCCGGGCGTGCTCCTCGCCGGGCAGAATGTGCCCCTCCATCGCCTCAACGATGTCACTGACGCCGATGAAGAGGTGCCGCTCGGGCTGGATGCCGTCCGGCCGCGGGACGGGCGTCGCGGCATTGATCAGGGTCAGCACGTGGCTCGCGCGCACGGCAGCGACCGTTTCGGCGAGGCGCGAGAGGGGGCATACGTGAAGGGCCGGCATCGTCGTCGAACCTCCGCAAACGCTCCCCGATCTCCAGAACGATAGTGGGGCGATTCGATGACGGCGACGATACTGAGCTGTGGACCGGCGCAGTGATCAGGGCGAGGGAGCAAGGGCGTTGAAGCGGGCGAGAAACCGCGTCTCCGCCTCTCCGGCGGACCAGGGCGCGAGCAGGGCATCGATCGCCGGCGGCAATGGCGCCGGACGGCCGAAGAAGGTCAGCGCCTCCTCCCGGGCAAAGCCGGCAAGGCGCGTCGCCTCGAGGAAGGCGGCAATCCTGTCGGCGCGCTTCGTTACCCGCACGAGGGCCGCGGGCGTGGTCGCCGGCAGGCCGAAGCGCAGGTGGATCGCTGCTGCCAGCCGGTGCTCCACCTCCTTGTAATTGCCGCCGAGCACCGCCTTGAAGGGCGAGATCATGTCGCCGATGACATATTCCGGCGCGTCGTGCAGGAGCACGACGAGGCGCGCCCGGGCGTCGAGCTCCGGATAGACGTGCCCAGCGATCGCATCGACCAGAAGCGAATGCTGCGCGACCGAGAAGATGTGGGGACCGACGGTCTGCCCGTTCCAGCGCGCGACGCGGGCAAGGCCGTGGGCGATGTCCTCGATCTCGACATCGAGCGGGGAGGGGTCGAGCAGGTCGAGCCGCCGCCCGGACAGCATGCGCTGCCAGGCGCGCGGGGGCTTGGCTGGCTTGCCGCTCATCGCCCACCACGTGCTGCGGGCACGCATTCCACGGTCGGGCGGGCCGGAGAAAACGCTCGCGACAATCCGTGCAACAGGGATCTCCTCTTCCTTGCCGTCAGGCATGCCGAAACAGGCCGGAACCGCTCGGCTCGCTCCCTACCTAGCACCATGAGGCATGCGGGCAAGACGCCGGCGGCGGCATGGCGGCGGCGCTCGGCCTCGAAGGCGGACGAGAGGGCGCCGTTTGCCACCGACCGCGACGCACATTGCGAGGCGCGAATAGAAAATTATTGTAATCGTCCCGCCACTACTTTGCGTATGAACCTGATCAACCCGAGAATTGATATATCAGGGCGGTCAAGGCCGCTCGATGTGGCGCCTATGCTTCAATTCCCATAAGCAATGGTGCCTTTCTTCTCTTCTCGGGGAGAGCGGGGTCGCGCGAAGAAGCAGCGATCAGGCGAGAAACATAATGAAACTTTCAGAGATGCGTTTCCGTGGCTCGTCGCCGCGGACGATCGAATTCGTCCCCACGATGCAGGTGCTCCTGCCGAGAAGAGAGGGAATAGGGATTCGGGCAATCGCGCTCAGGTATCTTGTCGTGTCGGTCGCGATTTTATCCTGCTTGAGCCCCGGGGAATCCCGCGCGCAACTCGCCTGCACCAACGGCGCAAACTATTCATGCGAGCCGCCATCCAAGAACGGCCTCACACTCACGGCGAATCCCGATTCCATCGTGGCCGATGAGAACATGGTATTGCGCGGCGGCGGGTCGGGACAGCCCGTGCGCAACTATTTCGTCGGCAATGCCGACAACGCCAACCAGGCGAACGTCTGGATCGGCGATGCCGGCCACACGGATTCGACCACGACGATCTATGCCAACCACTTCGCTGTCGGGGACAGCACGACCTCGGCCTCCGGCGCCAATGCGGCGGCCATCGGGCCGGGCGCGGTGGCGAGCGAGGCCGATGCGCTGGCATTCGGCGCCGGTTCGCAAGCGACGGCGGAAGGAGCGGTCGCGCTCGGCGCCGGCTCGGCGGCCGACCAGGCCAATACCGTGTCGGTCGGCGCGGTCGGGAACGAGCGGCGCATCGTCCATGTCGCGGCGGGCGTCGACCGCACGGATGCGGTCAATGTCGGCCAGTTGCGGGATGTGGAAACGGCGTTGAACGAGCGCATGGACATCCTTCAGGGGATCGTGCTCGAGACGCGCAGGGAAGCCCGCCAGGGTGTCGCCGCCGCCGTCGCCATGACGACCGCGCCCATGCCGTCGGCGCCCGGGCGCACCAGCTGGGCCATGAACCTCGCCACCTTCAAGGGCGAATATGCCTTCGGCGGCTCTCTGGCCTATCGCTTCGACGCACCGGTCCCCATCGCCCTGACCGCCGGCTATGCCTATGGCGGCGGCAAGTCCCACGCCGCGCGCGTCGGCCTGCAGGGGGAGTTCTAGGCCGTAAACCCATAAACGGCTCTGGGTTCCCTGACGGTGGCAATTGTGATTCAAGCTCCTTTTCGGGAGCTTTGCGATGGGCCGCTACGATCTGACGGATTTCGAATGGGAGGCGATCCGGCCTCACCTTCCCAACAAGTCGCGGGGCGTGCCTCGCGTGGATGACCGGCGGGTTCTCAATGGCATCTTCTGGTGCCTGCGCTCGGGCGCGCCGTGGGCGGACATGCCGGCGCGCTACGGGCCGCCGACCACGATCTACAACCGCTTCAACCGATGGCGGAAGGCGGGCGTCTGGGATCGGCTCATGGACGCGATCACAAGGGCTTACGATGGTGACGTGCAGATGATCGACACCTCTGTCGTCCGCGTCCACCAGCACGGGGCGACGGCAAAAAGGGGGGTGTCGATCGATGTCTGGGTCGCTCCCGAGGCGGGCTCACGACCAAGCTCCACGCGCTCGTCGACAGCCGAGGCAGGCCGATCCTCCTCAAGCTCACGGCAGGCCAAGCCAGCGACCTCGCGAGTGCCAAAGACCTGATCGGGCATCTCGCGCCGGGCTCAATGCTGCTGGCCGACAAGGGATACGACGCCAACGACCTGCGCGCTGCCGTCGCCGAGCGGAACGCATGGGCGAACATCCCGCCCAAGCGCAACCGCAAGGACCCGATCTGCTTCTCCAGGCACCTCTACAAGGCGCGCAACCTCGTCGAGCGCTTCTTCAACAAGATCAAACACTTCCGCCGTATCGCCACCCGCTTCGACAAGACGGCGGAAAACTTCCTCGCCGCCGTGAAGCTCGCGTCCATCCGCATCTGGCTACGCGGTTATGAGTCTACGGCCTAGGGCGACGGCAGCCCGGCGGCCGCTCCTGGCGGTGCGTCGGGCGCGCCGCTCACCGCGTGTCGCGGGCGAGCGCGGCGCATTCCTCGCGACGATAGCAGCCGACGAGATGGTCGTTCACCATGCCTACCGCCTGCATGAAGGCATAGACGATGGTGGGGCCGCAGAAATTGAAGCCGGCCTGTTTCAGCGCCTTCGACATCGCCCGTGATTCTGCCGTCTCGGCCGGCACCTGGGCCATGGCGGAGAAGCTGTTCTGCCGCGCCCGTCCGTCGAGGAAGCCCCACAGGAAATTGCTGAAGCCGTCGCGCTCCATGATGGCGAGCCAGGCGCGGGCGCTCTGCACGGTGCCGGCGATCTTGGCCCGGTTGCGCACGATGCCGGCGTCCTGCATCAGCGCCGCGAGCTTCGCCTCGTCATAGCGCACGATGGCCGCGGGATCGAAGCCGTCGAAGGCTCTGCGGAAATTGTCACGCTTGCGCAGGATGGTGATCCACGACAGGCCGGCCTGGAAGCCGTCGAGGATCAGCTTTTCGAAGAGCGCGCGGTCGTCATACTCCGGCACGCCCCACTCGGTGTCGTGGTAGGTGACGTAGAGCGGGTCGACGCCCGGCCAGCGGCAGCGCCATTTTCCGTCCTCGTGCAGGATGAGATCCGCCTTCGCCACGTCGTTCATGGCCCCCTCCGTCACCGTCATCCCCGCGCCGGGTCAGGAGCCGATTCGCCGGGGAAGGCGAAGGTGGCGAATCCCGGCTTCTCGAGGGTGAGGGCGAGGCCGCCGGCGGTCGGCGTCAGGCCCGCGGCGAGCGCATCCGCCACGCGGTCGAGCCGCAGCATGGCGAGGCCGCGCCCGCGGGCGCAGGAGCCGACGTGGCCGAGCGTCTTCTCGCCCGCGACGACCGCGGCCCCGTCCTCCGGCACGAATCCCCCGGTGAAGACGACGGGTACGATGCGCGTGCGGGCGGTGCCGCGGTGCTGCATGCGCGACACCACCTCCTGGCCAACATAGCAGCCCTTGTCGAAGGACACGCCGCCGAGCTGGTCCATCAGCACCTCGTGCGGGAAGGCTTCGCCATAGGTGAAATCCTTGCCGCCCTCCGGCACGCCCGCCGCGATGCGCATGGCGTGGTAGTCGGCGAGCGCTGCCTCACCGAAGGCCTCGATTTCCGCCCGTGGGCCGATGGCACGTCGCCCGAGAGCGGTGAGGCGCGGGTCTTCGTAGACCTGGCCGGGCGCCGCTGTCTCGTCGCCCCACAGGGCGGCGACGGCGAGCGCCTCGCTTTCGTCGGCGATGATCACCTTGGCGCGCAGCTTGTAGAAGGCGAGGCGCTTGACGAGGTCGTGCGTGAGCGCCCGCGGCGCATCAAGCAGATAGCCGCCGCCGTCACCCTCCGGCACGGCGAGGACGAGAAAGTCGAAAAGAATCTTGCCCTGCGGCGTCAGCAGCGCGGCCCACCGGGCCGTTCCGGGCGCAAGATCCGCGACGGCGCTGGTGACGATGCCGTCGAGGAAGCTGCGGGCGTCCTCGCCCGTCACCCTGACGACGCCCCTGTCCGGCAGAAAAGTCCTCGGCATTCAGCCCTCCGTCCGATCTCGCTCGAGAGATAGGGGGAGGGCGTGCACCGCTCAACCCGGTTTCGAGAGGATGCCCGTCAGGCCGGACGCATCAGTGCTTGCTGGCGGTGGAAAAGGCGCCGCCGCGGATGCGCTCCGGCAGGCGCTCCGCAAAATCCGCCACCGCTTCCTCGCCATAGGTGCTCACGAGTTCCTGAAAGGCGGCGAACAGCGCGGCATGGGCCACGCAGTCTCCGTCGAGGCCGTCGAGCTGCGCCTCGGCGAAGGCCTCGCTCAGATAGGTGAGCGCAGCGCGCTTCTCCTCGGCGGCCCCGAGGAAGTCGTCATCGTGCTGGTTGAATTCGTCCATGTTCCTGCCGTTACGCAACCCGTGGCGCGCTGCCGCCGGTCCACCCACTCTAGCAGCCGCGGGCCGGCACTCTAGCGGCTTCTTTACGCGAGGTTAACAGCGCGGAGAAAATGCCTGCAATCCACAGGGGACATGGCTGGGCGCGGGATCGCGCCCGGCGGCGGCAGCATCACGCCTCACTGGCCGAAGCGCGTCGCCAGGGTGCGCGTCAGGCGCTGGCCCTCGGCGACGTGCAGAGCGCGCGCCGCCCGCGCCGCATCGGTGCAGCGCCGATAGGTCAGGGCGTAGCTGCGATAGCCGCGATTGTAGGCGCCGGCGAGGCGTTCGCGCCGCTGCGGGCTCGCGCCTTCGGCATCGAGCAGGTCCGTCATGCGCTCGCGCCATTGCTGCGCATCGGCTTCTTCGCACAATCCATCGATGAAGGTGAGCACGCCCAGCACACGTGCGAGGCGCTGCATGTCGGCATCGTAGGGTGGGGGCGTCTCTACGCCGCTCTCCGGCTGCGCTGCGGGCGGCAGCGTCTGGGAGAAGGTGGCCGTGGCGAGGCTTGCTGCGATGGCGGCGCAGGCGGCGAGCGCGACCGGTTTCATCGCGGCCCCCCGTCGAGAACGGCGGCGGCCCGGGTGACGATGGCGGCAAGACCGGGTGTCGTCCACAACTGCGCCACCTCGTCCGGCAGGGCCCAGCGCACCGCGCCTGCTTCAGGACCGGGGGCCGGTTCGCCGGCGCGCCAGCGGGCAGCGAAGGCGGCGATGACGAAATGATGCACGACGCCGGTCGCGTCCCGCTCGATGATCTCGACATGGTCGACGAAGGCGGCGATCTCGGCCT
This sequence comes from Chelatococcus daeguensis, assembly GCF_001887265.1. Taxonomy (NCBI): domain Bacteria; kingdom Pseudomonadati; phylum Pseudomonadota; class Alphaproteobacteria; order Hyphomicrobiales; family Chelatococcaceae; genus Chelatococcus; species Chelatococcus daeguensis. Next base: position 1,297,797 of record NZ_CP018095.1, read on the forward strand.
CGACGCCCACCTCCTCGCGCAGTTCCCGGAGCGCGGCCTCGTGGAGGCTCTCTCCCGGCTCGACGAGCCCGCCTGGCAGGCTCCAGCACGCCTCCATCGGCGGGCGGCCCCGCGTCGCGATCAGCACCCGCCCGTCGCGGAAGGTCGCGACGCTCGCGGCGAGGAAGGGGCGGGCCGGATAGCGGCGGTCTTCGGGCATGCCGAGCGCTCTAGACGTGCTGGCCGCCGTTGATGTGCAACTCGGCACCGTTCACGTAGGAGGAAGCCTCCGTGCACAGGAAGTAGATGGCCTTGGCCACCTCGTCAGGCGTGCCGAGGCGGCGCAGCGGGATCTGCTCAACGAGCTTCTCCGTGCCGGGCGACAGGATGGCGGTGTCGATCTCGCCCGGCGAGATGGCGTTGACGCGGATGCCGCGCGGGCCGAAATCCGCTGCCATCTCCCGCGTCAGTCCGGCGAGCGCCGCCTTGGACGTGGCATAGGCGGCCCCGGCGAAGGGGTGGACGCGCGAGCCGGCGATGGAGGTGACATTGACGACGGAGCCGCGCGTGCGGGCGAGCTCCTCCACGAGGCCGCGCGCCAGCATGATGGGGGCGAAGAAATTCACCTGGAAGACCTGCTTCCAGTCCTCGAGGCGCGTGTCCATGGTGCCGAGCCGCGAGCCGCCCGGCCCCTTCGGCGAGATGCCGGCATTGTTGACGAGCGCGTGCAGTACGGCGCCCTCGGGCTCGAGGCGGCGCTTGATCTCCTCGATCGCTTCCACGGTGTTCTCGGGATCGGCGAGATCGACCTGGATGTGGTCTTCAGGGCCCATCTCCCACGGACATTCCTCCGGAAAGGAGTGGCGCGAGCAGGTGATGACCCGCCAGCCGGCGGCGGAGAAGCGCTTGACCGTCGCATGGCCGATGCCACGGCTCGCCCCGGTCAGGAGCATCACGCGCCGGGTCGCATTGGTGGATGGGGGCATGGCGGTTCGTCCTGCTGGTGATCGGGGCGTCGAAGGGGCTCGCCCCTCAGGGATATAGGCGCTCGCGCTGCCACGCGCTATCGGGCGCCGGCCGGTGGAAGCGGATGCGATCGTGCAGGCGGAAGGGCCGGTCCTGCCAGAATTCGATCGCCACCGGCCGTACGCGGAAGCCGCGCCAGTAGTCGGGGCGCGGGATCTCGCCGACGCCGAACTTGGCCGTGTAGACGGCAACCGCCTTCTCGAGCGCGAAACGGCTCTCGAGCGGGCGGGACTGCTGCGAGGCCCAGGCGCCGATGCGGCTGCCGCGCGGGCGCGAGGCGAAATAGGCGTCCGCCTCGGCATCGGTGACGTTTTCCACCGGGCCGCGCACGCGCACCTGCCGGCGCAGGCTCTTCCAGTGGAAGAGGAGGGCGGCCTTCGGCACCGCGGCGAGCTCGCGCCCCTTGGCGCTCTCGGCATTGGTATAGAAGACGAAGCCCTGCCCGTCGAAGCCCTTCAGCAGCACCATGCGCGCGTCCGGCAGGCCGTCCGCGTCCACCGTGGCGAGCGCCATGGCGTTGGGATCGTTCGGCTCGCTCGCCGTCGCGTCCTCCAGCCAGCGGGCGAAGAGCGCGAAGGGATCGGTTTCGTTGGCGAAGTCACCGCTCGTTAACGCTTCCACGGCTTAAATTCCTGACGGATTCGAATGGATCGGCGAGGCGGCTCGTGACCCGGGGCGATATGCGCAGCTCTTATAAGAGAACAGCGTCGTTGTGCGAAGGCATTCACGCGGGTCGTGGCGTCGCACGCGCTGCCGCGCTCGTGGCGGCACTGGCTGCGGGCGGCTGCAGCATTTCCTTTCCGCTCGGCTCCCTCGTTGGCGAGGACGTGGCGACGACGAGTTCGGTCGCGCCCGCGCCATCGCCTCTCTCGCCCGAGCTGACGGCGGAGGACTGGCGTCGCGCCAGAAGCGCTCTCGAGGTCGCGCTCGACCCCTTCGGCAACGGCACCAGCGCCTCCTGGGATAATCCGGAAACCGGCGTCAAGGGGGCCTTCCTGCCGCTCGGGCAACCCTATGTGAAGGACGGCGACGTGTGCCGCGCCTTCCTCGCCGACCTGTCGCTGCAGGTCGGCGCGCAAGCCATGCAGGGCACCGCCTGCCGGCCGTCCGGCGGCGGCTGGTCCATCACCGAGGTGAAACCCTGGCGCAAGCCCGCCTGAGGCTCCCGGAATCGCGCAATAACCGTTGCAGCCGTGCAACAGTTGCCCCATATGGGAGGGGATTGGTTGCGGTGCCCCGCTCCCTGACGGAATATCCATGCGCGATCCATACAGCATTCTCGGTATTGCCAGATCGGCGAGCGACGCGGAGGTCAAGAAGGCGTTCCGCAAGCTCGCCAAGGCCTATCATCCCGACCAGAACAAGGATGATCCCAAGGCGAAGGAGAAGTTCGCCGAGGTCAATGCCGCCTACGAGATCCTCGGCGACAAGGCGAAGCGTGCCCAGTTCGACCGCGGTGAGATCGACGCGGAGGGCAAGCCGCGTTTCCAGGGTTTCGACGGGTTCTCGGGCGCAGGCGCCGGGCGCGGCCAGCACGGCGGTTTCGACTTCCGCCGCTCCGGCGCCGGCGCCGGTTTCGACCCGCAGGACTTTTTCTCGGACCTTTTCGGCGAGGCGATGCGCAATGCCGGCCGCACGGCCGGCGCGGGTCGCGGCCGGACCCATCATCCGCGCGGCGAGGACGTGAAGGCCGACATCACCGTCACGCTCGAGGAGGCGGTTCATGGCGGCAAGCGGCGTATCAACTTCACCACCGGCCGCGAGGTCGAGGTCAACCTGCCCAAGGGTGTCAGCGACGGCAAGACCATCCGCCTGCGCGGCCTCGGCGAGCCGAGCCCCTTCGGCGGCGAGCCGGGCGATGTCCTGCTCACGGTCCATGTCGCGCCACATCCGCAGTTCCGGGTTGAGGGCAAGAACCTGCGCCTACGCCTTCCGGTGCCGCTGGCCGATGCGGTGCTCGGCGCCAAGGTGCGCGTGCCGACCCTCGATGGCGCCGTCAGCATGACGATTCCACCGATGTCGAGCGGCGGCAAGAGCTTCCGCCTGCGCGGCAAGGGCATCCCTCAGAAGGACGGCCCGGGCGACCTTATCGTCACGCTCGACATCATCCTGCCGGATGCCGCCGACCCGGCGCTCGACGCGCTCATGCGCAAGTGGCGCGAGGCGGCCTCGGCCAAGAGCTGAGCGGTACGGGCAAGCCTTCGGCTCGGCTTTTTGTGCTGATTCCCGGCTCTCGCCCGCGCTTCGCGCACGACAGTCGGGAAGCGAGGTCGTTCGCCGAGAGGACCTCGTTGCTCGAACAGACGCGGCAAAGCGGGACGGGAGGCCGTGCCCAGCTTGAAAACCCGCCGGTGCCCGTAGGCATCGCCACTTCTCCTGGCCACCCGAATCAGTTCGGCGTGTGCTGCCCGCGGCTCTGCCGCTTATGCCCAGGCGAAAGGCTTGTCACATCGAAGTGGCGCGCCGAGGCTTCCGTCCGCCGTCGCTCTCGGCTAATGATGCGCGTCCGCTCCGGACCATCCGGCTTTCAGACAGATCAGATTTCGAACGGCCATGGCAGACAACTCAGCGACACGCCCGTCCATCATGTCCGGCAAGCGCGGGCTCATCATGGGAGTGGCCAACAACCGCTCCATTGCCTGGGGCATTGCCAAGGCCGCGCACGCCCATGGGGCCGAACTCGCCTTCACCTACCAGGGCGATGCGTTGAAAAAGCGCGTCGAGCCGCTTGCGGCGGAGCTCGGCGCCGAGGTCATCGGGCATTGCGACGTCACCGACGGGGCGACCATCGATGCTGTCTTCGCAGAAGTGGAGAAGCGCTGGGGCAAGCTCGACTTCCTCGTCCATGCCATCGCTTTCTCAGACAAGGACGAGCTTACCGGTCGCTACGTCGATACGAGCCAGGAGAACTTTTCCAAGAGCCTGCTGATCTCCTGCTACTCGCTGACGGCCGTCGCCCAGCGCGCCGAGAAGCTGATGACGGACGGCGGCTCCCTGCTGACGCTGACCTATTACGGCGCCGAGAAGTGGATGCCGCACTACAATGTCATGGGCGTCGCCAAGGCGGCGCTCGAGGCAAGTGTGCGCTATCTCGCGGCCGACCTCGGCCCGCAGGGCATCCGCGTCAACGCCATCTCTGCCGGGCCGATCAAGACGCTCGCCGCCTCGGGCATCGGCGACTTCCGCTACATCCTCAAGTGGAACGAGTACAACTCGCCTCTGCGCCGCACGGTGACCATCGAGGAAGTGGGCGAGACGGCGGCTTATCTCCTGTCCGACATGTCGCGCGGCGTGACCGGCGAGATTCACCATGTCGATGCCGGCTATCATGTCGTCGGCATGAAGAACCCCGACGCGCCCGACATCGTGCTCGGCAAGGAATGACGGCAAGGCCGCGTCTCTTCTTCGTCCGCCACGGCGAGACGGACTGGAACGCCGAGGGGCGCCTGCAGGGCAAGCGCGACACGGCGCTCAACAACACCGGACGCGGCCAGGCCCAGACGGCGGGGCGCCTGCTGCGCGGTCTCGTGCCCGATTGCGAGGGCCTCGACTTCATCGCGAGCCCCCTCGCGCGCACGCGCGAGACGATGGAACTGCTGCGCCACGCCATTGGCCTGCCGCGGCAGGGCTACCATCTCGAGCCGCGCCTCGCCGAGATCTCGTTCGGCGAATGGGAAGGGCGGACGTGGAAGGAGCTGCGCACGAGCGAGCCCGACCTCTATGCCGCCCGCAAGCGCGACTGCTGGCACTTCACGCCCCCGGGCGGCGAGAGCTACGCCGCGGTCGCGGCTCGGGTTCGGCCGCTCCTCGAGAGCCTGACCCGCGACACCCTCGTTGTCTCGCACGGCGGCGTCGCCCGCGCCGTGCTGACACTCCTCTCCCGCGTCGCGACGCACGAGGCGCCGCACATCGACATCTGGCAGGGCCGCATCCTCGTCTTCGACGCCGGCGACCACCGCTGGGAGCCGGCCTGAGCGGGCTGGCATCTAGGCCAACGCGTCTGAAGCCGTGCTGATGGTTAGGCACGTCGCGAAACGATGAACCGTCGGCTCCCTCTTCTCCCTCCCCCCACGAAGTGGCGGGGAGGGGGAGGGGTGGGGGGCGGCGCCGCAGGCAGGCGTTCAGTCGTTACCCGCAGAAAGATCCGAAACGCCATCGAGGGTGGCGAGGCCCCCCGCCCCCAATCCCTCCCCGCCGCAGGCGAGGGGAGGGAGGCCCGGCTGCGCCGGTGGTCCGGACCGGGCCGTTTGACGATGCGTCCCCGCGCGCGTAAGACGCGCCGAGCATTACGGCGGCGAGATCCATGTCCCACAACAGCTTCGGCCACCTCTTCCGTGTCACCACCTTCGGCGAGAGCCACGGGCCTGCCATCGGCTGCGTCGTCGATGGCTGCCCGCCGCGCATTCCGTTGACCGAGGCCGATATCCAGCATGACCTCGACCGCCGCCGGCCGGGCCAGTCGCGCTACACGACCCAGCGCCAGGAGCCGGACCAGGTGCGCATCCTCTCCGGCGTCTTCACCGACGAGAAGACCGGCGTGCAGATGACGACGGGCACGCCCATCGGCCTCACCATCGAGAACGTCGATCAGCGCTCGAAGGACTATGGCGAGATTCGGAACAAGTATCGTCCGGGCCACGCCGACTATACCTATGACGTGAAATACGGCATCCGCGACTACCGCGGCGGCGGCCGCTCCTCGGCGCGCGAGACGGCGATGCGCGTCGCTGCCGGTGCCGTCGCCCGCAAGGTCGTGCCGGGGCTCCTCGTGCGCGGCGCGCTCGTGCAGATGGGCCCGCACCGGATCGACCGCTCCCGCTGGGATTGGGACGAGACCGGCCGCAACCCCTTCTTCTGCCCGGACGCCGAGGCGGCGGCCTTCTTCGCCGACTATCTCGACGGCATCCGCAAGAAGGGCTCGTCCATCGGCGCCGTCATCGAGATCTTGGCCGAGGGCGTGCCGCCCGGCCTCGGCGCGCCGATCTACGGCAAGCTCGATGCCGACCTCGCCGCGGCATTGATGAGCATCAACGCGGTCAAGGGCGTCGAGATCGGCGCAGGCTTCGGGGCCGCGGCGCTGACGGGCGAAGAGAATGCTGACGAGATGCGCCTCGGCAACGACGGCAAGCCGCTCTTCCTCTCCAACCATGCCGGCGGTGTCGTCGGCGGCATCTCGACGGGCCAGGCGGTGGTGGCGCGCTTCGCCGTCAAGCCGACCTCCTCGATCCTGCAGCCGCGCCTGTCGGTCGACCGCTTCGGCGCCGAGACGGATGTGGTGACCAAGGGACGGCACGACCCCTGCGTGGGCATCCGCGCCGTCCCCGTGGGCGAGGCCATGGTCGCCTGCGTTATTGCCGACCACTTCCTGCGTCACCGCGGCCAGGTGGGCGAGACGACGCCCTGGCCGATGGGCGGTTGAGTGAAACTAAATAGTGCGAGCCCGTTTCCCGACGTCATGCCCGCGCTCGTCGCGGGCATCCACGCCGTGACGCTCGCGCAGGGGCGAAAGGCGTGGATGGCCGGGACAAGCCCGGCCATGACAGCGGGAAGGTTGCGCTCCGCGGTACTCGAACAGCCGTGCGACGAGAACCGGCAGGACGGCGAGCAGGGGCGGGAGCCAAGTCGGCGCCATCTCGCAACTCGGCGATTTTAGTTGAACTAAAATCCCGCCGGCGTTAGCGTCGCCTTATGAGACTGGCCGACTGGCTTATCCGCGAGAACATGACGCGCGTGGATTTTGCGCGCCGCATCGGCGTCACGCCCGGCGCGGTCACGCAGCTGTGCCGCGACGATGGCGCCTGGCTATCGCGCGAGACGGCGCGCCTCATTCTCGAGGTGACCCGTGGCGCCGTCACTCCCAACGATTTCATCGACGCCCGGAGCGGTTCTCCGGTGCGCGAGGAGGCTTTCATGACCCAGACGGTGACCGAGGCGATCGAGGCCTTCGCCCGCGGCGAGATCGTCGTCGTGACGGACGACGACGACCGTGAGAATGAGGGCGACCTCGTCGTCGCCGCCTCGCTCTGCACGCCGGAGAAAATGGCTTTCATCATTCGCCACACCTGCGGCATCGTCTGCGCACCGCTGACCGGCGCCGACGCACGGCGCCTCAGGCTCGACCCCATGGTGGCAGCCAACGACGCGCCGCTCGGCACGGCCTTCACCGTCTCGGTCGACGTGCGCCACGGCCTCACCACCGGGATTTCGGCCGAGCAACGCAGCAACACGGTGCGCGCCCTCGCCAACAACAACATGGGGGCGGGCGATTTCGTGCGCCCCGGTCATGTCTTCCCGCTCATCGCCAAGGACGGCGGCGTGCTCATCCGCTCGGGCCACACGGAGGCGGCGGTGGACCTCTGCCGTCTCGCGGGGCTGCCCGAGGTGGGCGTCATCTGCGAACTCGCCAACGACGACGGCACGGTGATGAAGGGGCGCGAGATCGACGATTTCGCCACGACGCACGGCCTGAAGCGCCTTTCTGTGGCCGACCTCATCGCCTATCGCCAGGCGCGCGAAAAGCTGGTCGAGCGTGTCGCCACCTTCCCGGTGACGACCGAGATCGGCGAGATGACCGGCCATGCCTATGTCACGCCTTTCGATACCGTGAACCACTTCGCCTTCGTCTACGGCAACATCGGCGACGGCCGGGGCGTGCCGGCGCGCCTGCACCGGGCCAATGTGGTGGCCGACGTCTTTGGTGGTGGCAGGACGCTCAACAAGGTGCTCGGCCAGTTCGCCAAGGAAGGGCGGGGCGTGATCGTCTATCTGCGCGACGGCACAGCCGGCGTGCCGCTGACCGTCGTCAGCGAGGATGCGACCGGCTCCGAGTTCGCCCGCACCCAGCAATGGCGCGAGGTCGGCCTCGGCGCGCAGATCCTGCGTGACCTCGGCGTCACCTCGATCCGCAACCTTGCTTCCAGCTCGCGCGCCTATGTCGGCCTCAGCGGCTTCGGCATCGAAATCGCTGATACGGTCATCCTGGAGGGGTGAGGGGCCTGGCAGGGCACGGCTCCCCCGCGAGGACAACGACACACCGTTCCCGCGTCATGGCCGGCCTCGTCCCGGCCTCCACGCTTTTCCGCCTTGCGTAACGTCAGGGCAGGGATGCCCGCGACAGGCGCGCGCATGACGGGTCTCCTTTCTTTGACCGTCGGCGAGGGACTAGGCACCGCTCTTCTCCCTCTCGACCACAAGGGGGAGGGGAAGCAACTCGCTCCGACAGCCGTCCCTCGCGACGTCGAAACTCACCCTCGCATCAGGCACTGCACGTGGGCGGCCACGGAAGCCGCCAGGCCCTGCAGGTCGTAGCCGCCTTCGAGCAGCGACACGATGCGCCCGCCGCACTGCCGGTCGGCGATGTCCATGAGCTCGCGCGTCGCCCAAGCGAAGTCTTCCTCCGTCAGGTTGATGTTGGCGAGCGGGTCGCGCCAGTGGGCGTCGAAGCCGGCGGAAATGACGATGAGGTCCGGCCGGAAAGCGGAGATGCGCGGAAATATGGCGACTTCGAGCGCCTCGCGGAAGCTCTCGCCCCCTTCGCCCGCATGCAGCACGGCATTGACAATGTTGTCGTGCGCCCCGCGCTCGGAGGCGGCACCGGTGCCGGGATAGAGCGGCATCTCGTGCGTCGAGCAGTAAAGCACGCTCGCGTCGTCCCAGAAGATGTCCTGCGTGCCGTTGCCGTGGTGCACGTCCCAGTCGAGAATGGCGATGCGTTGGAGGCCATGCCGTTTCTGCGCGTGTCGCGCGGCGATGGCTGCATTGTTGAAGAAGCAGAAGCCCATCGCCGTCGCCTTCTCGGCGTGGTGGCCGGGCGGGCGGGCGGCGCAGAAGGCATTGGTGGCCGAGCCGCCCACCACCTCGTCCACCGCGAGGATGGCCGCGCCCGCGGCGTGCACGGCGGCCTCCAGCGTGCCTGCCGACATGGTCGTGTCGGCATCGATGCTGACCACTCCCTCGCGCGGCGCGGCGGCGATGAGGGCATCCACGTGCCTTGGCGGATGCGCGCGGCAGATGGCATCCCGATCCGCAGCCGGCACGTCGCGGATGCGCACGAGATCGGCGAATTTCTCCTGCTCCAGCGCCTGCTCGATGGCCCGCAGGCGCTCCGGCCGTTCCGGATGGCCTGGCGGGGTCGCGTGGGCCATCGAGGAAGGGGGGGAGATGAGGAGCGTCGTCACGGCGATATCCCAGGAGAGGATGCAGCTTTGCAGGCGGCGGGCGTTGTGTCCATGTCACGCTTGGCGAGTATTTGCCGATCGGGGTCGTTTTCTTGTCGGCGGCCGTTGCTACGCCGTTCGCATGTGCCATACAGCACCGCGAATCGGGCGCGTCGAATCGCATCTTACGCCCGATCGATGATCGTTTGGGGGCGATTGGCATGTTCTTGAGGATGTTGGGTGCCGTCGTGGTGATCGGCATGTCGCTGGCCGGCTGCAATTTCAAGGGTGTGCCCGACCCGGATGTCTCGGCGCGTGACCGCGAGTGGATGTCGCTCGTTCCCCAGGCAGACGTCGATCCGCAGTTCGGCCGCTACATGATCGACGATCCAACCGGCGAGCCCCCCGGCACCATCGTCGTCGACCAGAAGTCGCGCCTGCTTTACTTCGTCTTGCCTGACCGCAAGGCCATCCGCTACGGCGTCGCCGTCGGCGACGAGGCCTACGGCTGGACCGGCACGGCCGAGGTCGCCCGCAAGGCCGAGTGGCCCAACTGGAATCCGCCGGCCGAGATGAAGGCCCGCTGGCCGCACGTGCGCTTTACCGAGGGCGGGCCGAACAACCCGCTCGGTGCCCGCGCGCTCTATCTCTACGAGAACGGTCGCGACACGCTTTACCGCATCCACGGCACCAACGAGCCCGAGAAGATCGGCCAGGCCGTGTCCTCCGGCTGCATCCGCATGCGCAACATCGACGTGATCGACCTCTACAACCGCACCAAGGTCGGCGCGCGCGTCATCGTCAAATAGCGGCGCTCACGTCAGCGGCCCCGGCTGGCCGCCGAGATGGATGAGCACGATCTCCGGCGGCACACCGAGGCGCATGGGCAGGATACTCGTGCCAAGGCCGCCGGAGACGATCATCGTGCGGCCGCGCTCGGCCACGAGGCCATAGGCATAACGATTGCCGTAAGCGGACGGTACGACGGGCGAGTAGCCGAGTAAGCGCACTTGCCCCCCGTGGGTATGGCCGGCCAGCGTCAGGCTGACGCGCGCCGGCACGGTGGGGAAGATGTCCGGCTCGTGCGCGAGCAGGATGACGGGCGCGGTGTCGTGGACCTGGGCGAGCGCCGCGGGCAGGTCGTCGACACCGCGGAATCTGTCCGGCCCGAGAATGTGGGCGATCTGGTCGCCGAGGCCGATCAACCAGAAGGCCCTGCCGTCCTTCTTCAGCCGGACGGCGTCATTCTCGAGCACCGGGATGCCGACGCCCTCGAGCGTGCGCCGCATGGTACGCGCCCCGTCCGCTGGCATGCCAGGCGCGATGGCGTGCCACCAGTCGTGGTTGCCGAGGATCGAATAGACGCCGAGCGGCGCCGCGAGCCGGCCGAGCGGCTCGGCCCATTCCTCCGGTTCGAGACGTCGCGTCACGAAACGGTGCGTGCCGATGTAATCCCCGAGCAGCACCGTCACGTCCGGCTTGAGCGCATTGGTCGCCGCGACGATCTCCGCGACGCGGGCGGCGGGCATATGCGGCTCGCAGACGTGCAGGTCGGCGATGGCGGCCAGCGTCAGCTCCATGTCCGACGGCCAGCCGCGCGGCGTAATCCAGTAGCGCTTGACGATGAGCCGCATGCCCGGCTCGACCGCCAAGGCGTAGGAGGCGAACCCGGCACCTGCAACGACCGTCCCGGCGAAGGCTTTGAGAAGAGTTCGCCGGGTCGGCATATTTCACGAAGGTCCTGTCAGCTGGCAAAGGGTCCGTCGCGCAGATAGTCGGGCAGCCGCTCGGCCTTCCTCTGCCTGCCACGGCGGAATTGCTCCACCGCGGCCGCCACCGCCGGAATCCCGATGGCACGAAACGTTGGCGCATCCGCCTTGCCTTGGCAAGCGGGGGTGATCCGGGCGGTGGCCACGGCCGTCTTCCCGGCCTTATCTTCGGAACGTGAAGGGATCTCGGTCATCTGCTCGGTCTCATGGCTCTGCCGGCGGCCGGCCGGCTGGGTGCGCCGCCTGCCGTGCGGCGCGACGTTCGTCACCATCGCGCCCGATCGCGTCGGGCGCTTGGCGGCACTGCGGCAAAGGCGTGTTATATCGCGATCGACTCCGCGACAGGGTTAACAGCGCCGTGCGGATCGAGACGCTAACCAGCCGACGCCGCACGGGATGTGCGCTGGCGCTCCGACAGGCCGGGACTTGTCTTTCAGGCGTTCCGGCCGGGCGGCACGAAGCGGCAGCCGCGTTCCTCCAGGAGGCGGGCGACGGCAATGGCCGTCGCATCGGCCCATTCTGCCGCGACGATCTGTACCCCCGTCGGCAGGCCGGCCGCCGTGCGCATCACGGGTACCACCGCCGCCGGCAGATGCGCAACGCTCGCGAGCGAGGACCACAGGAGGAAGTCGAAGTAGGGGCGCTCCGTACCGTTGACGGCGATCGTGCGGGCGTGGATGTCCGGCGTTTGGTCGTGCGGAATGGCCGCCACCGGCGCCGGTGGCATCAGCACCACGTCCCAGTCTCTGAAGAAGACGGCCCAGTGCTCCTTGAGCGCGCGCCGGCGCTCCAGCAGCCTTTGCCAGGTGGTGACGTCGAGCCGTGCTCCGCGCGATTGCAGGGCCCGGTGCGACAGGTCGCCGGGAGCGTAGCTGGCGGCATCGGCCGCCAGCCTGTCGCGCACCTTCTGCGGCAGGCCGGCCGCCACGATGGCGTGGTTGAGAAGCGCGTAGACCTCGAAGGTCTCGGCGAAGGAAAAGCCCGGCCGCGCCCGCTCGTCGACGATGGCTCCGGCCTCGGCCAGCAGGGATGCGGCATGGGCGACCCCGGCCGCCACCTCGGCATCGACCGGCGCCAGGGGCTCATCGAGCCAGACGGCGACCCTGAGGCCGCGCCCGTCGAGACGCGGCACGTCGATCGGCCGGCCGTCGCGCGCGATGACGGGCAGGATCAGCGCTAGGTCTTCCGCCGAGCGGGCGAGGGGGCCGGCGACGACGAGGTCGCCCTCCTTGGGCGTGCCTGGCGCGGGCGGCACGTGGCCGAGTGTCGAGACGAGAGACCAGGTCGGCTTGAGGGCGAAGACGCCGCAGGCATGCGCCGGCCAGCGCAGCGAGCCGCCGAGGTCCGACCCGAGCTCGAAGGCGCTCATGCCGGTCGCGACGGCAGCGGCCGCCCCACCCGACGAGCCGCCCGTGGAGCGCGTGATGTCCCAGGGATTGTTGGTGGTGCCGTGGACGGGGTTGTACGTCTGGAAATCCCCCGAGAAAAGCGGCACGTTCGACTTGCCGAGGATGACGCAGCCGGCTTCGCGCAGCCGTGCGACGGCCGCCGCATCCGCTTCGGGCACCCGGTCGCGGAAGCTCGGCGCCCCGGCGGTCGAGACCATGCCGGCGACGTCGAAGGCATCCTTGATGGTGATGACGAGCCCGTCGAGTGCGCGGGCCTTGCCCGCGGCCCGGCGGGCGTCGCTTTCTTCGGCGGCGCTGCGTGCCGCGATCGTGTCGAGTGTCACGATGGCGTTCAGCGCCGGGTTCTCGGTGGCAATGCGCGTGAGCGTCATGTCGAGCAGCGCGACGCTCGACAATTCGCCGCGCTCGAGGCAGGAGAGGATGGCATGCGCGGGTTGCGTCAGGAGATCCACGGCCCCTCCCAGGGTTCATACGAGCTTGTCTTGCGGCCCGTTCATTCGGCCGCGGGAGAGCGGATGCGCCCCGGCCTGCCGGCAGGGTCGCTCCGGTCCTCCTCGTCGCGGCGCAGGATATCGCGCCAGGCAAGGAGCACACGTTCCAATTCCGCGATATCGGTGTGCGGAAGAACGCCCAGGGTCCGCTCAACATAGGCGCGCTGGGCGGCGATGCCGCGCTCGGCAAGCGCACGCCCCTTCTCCGTCAGATGGAGCGCATAGGAGCGGCGGTCCCCGGCAATGGGCTGGCGCACGACGAGGCCGCTCGCCGCGAGCCGGTCGACGAGGCCGGAGACGTTGCCCTTCGTCACATAGAGGCGCTCTGCCAGCTCCTGCTGCGTGATGCCCTCGCGCTCGGTCAGGGTGGATAGCACGTCGAACTGGGGAATCGACAGGTCGAGCCGGCGCAACTCCTGGTTCATGGCCGCATAGAGCCGCTGGTTCATGCGGACGAAGCGCAGCCAGGTTCGTATCAGCGCGTCGCCCTGCTGAACGCCTTCTGTCATCAGTGTCGGCCCGTCCCCATGCTTGCCCCAAGGCCTTAACCCATCTGCGCGGCGATGAAAACACCGCCCGACTGCACGATGATGCCGCCGCGACGCCGATGCCGTTGCGCCCGCCGCCATGCGATGCCATCCATGGCTACGCGGTCGTCCCGGCCGTTCCTGCCGTCGTCTCTCCTGCCGCGAGCCGTCCTATGCGCCGCCTGATCGTCGAGGAGCCTTTGTCGCAAGCGGCCGTCTGGAGCCGCAGGGTCGGCTGGTTCGCCCTGCTCGTGGCGGCGGCGGGCGTGCTGCTGACCCGCCTCGGCCTCGTCGAATGGTTCGCCGGCCTGTCGGTCATCGCAAGCGCGGTCGCGCTGGCGCTCGTTGCTCTCGCCCTCGCGGTCGCGGCCTTCGTTTTCATCTGGCAGGAGGGGCAGCAGGGGCTTACCCTCGCCGTGCGGGGCGCCGTGCTGGCCCTCGTTGTGCTCGGCTGGCCGGCATTCCTCGGCTTCAAGGCCGTCGTCCTGCCGCGGATGAACGACATCAGCACCGATATCCTCGACCCGCCCACCTTCTCGCGCTCGGCGCAGGTGCTTGCCGCCCGCGCGGGCCACGTGCCCCGCGAGATCGCGGCGGACGAGCGCTTGCCGCAGCGCGACGCTTATGCGGACGTCGTCCCGATCTATGCCGAGCTGTCGCCAGAGGATGCGCTGTCGGTCGCCGAGAGGGTGGCACGCACGCTCGGCTGGGACATCGCGGAGGTGCGGCAGCCCGGCGGGCGTACCGGGCGCGGCCAGATCGATGCCGTCGACCACACCTTCCTGCTGCGCTTTCCGGACGACATTGTGATCCGGGTGACGCCGCGCGCAGAGGGGACGAGGGTCGATGTGCGCTCGGCTTCCCGCTATGGCGTGCACGATTTCGGCGTCAATGCCGAGCGCATCGCCCGCTTCATCACCGAGTTCGAGCTGCAGGCGAGGGCGGCGCAGTTCTGACCGTCACGCCAGCCGGTAGCGGGCCGTGAGCGTCGGCGCGCCATCGCAGGCGACGAGTCTGCGCGCCACCAGGTCCTCGAGGTGGGCGAAGACGGAGAGCCCGGCTGCGCCGAAGAGCGTCGGCGGCAGCCCCTCGTAGAGGGACGGGACGATCTCGGCGATGGTCTCGTCGCCGGCCGCAAGCCGGTTGAGGATCGCGGCCTCGCGCTGCCGCCGGTGGTGGACGAGGGCGCGCAGGAAGCGCTGCGGCTCGCGCACGGGGCCGCCGTGGCCGGGCCGGTAGATCGTCTCCTCGCGCATCTTCAGCTTCGCGAGCGAGGCCATGTAGGCCTGCATCGACCCGTCCGGCGGCGCGACGATGGTGGTGGACCAGGCCATGACGTGGTCACCCGAGAACAGGGTGTTCTCCTCGGGCAGCGCGAAGGCGAGGTGATTGGCCGTGTGGCCGGGCGTCGCGAGCGCCGTGAGTGTCCAGTGCGGGCCGGCCACGGCCTCGCCGTCCGCGAGGACGACATCGGGCGCATAGGCGTGGTCTGCCGAGGCATCGAGCGCATTGGCCTCGCCGAGCGCCAGCGGGCGCGACGCGACATGGGGTCCGCAGCCGACGACGAGGGCGCCGGTGGCTGCGCGCACCGCGGCCGCAGCCGGGGAGTGGTCCCGGTGAGTGTGCGTGACGACGACGTGCGTCACCGTCTCGCCCCGCACGGCATCGAGCAGCCGCGCCACATGGGTGGCGTCGTCGGGCCCCGGGTCGATGATGGCGACCCGGCCGCGGCCGACGATGTAGCTGCACGTCCCGCGATAGGTGAAGGGGCCGCCGTTCGGCGCGACGAGCCGCCGCACGAGCGGCGTGAGCGCCTCGGTCCGCCCGATCGGGGCCTCCATCTCCTCTTCGAAGGGAATGGCCTGCGTCATTGATTCGGCCCTCACCGGGATGCGGCGACCGGCTTTCGGATCACCCGAGGCGCTCTTGTAGCACGAGCGGTTGGCAACGCGACCATCGGCCATCAGCCGGTCTACAGGCCGTATGCGAATGGCGCCGGAGAAGGCTCGCATTCTATGCAAAGTTGCATAAAATGCTATTATTAGCGCGCTGGTTGCATTGCTGTATGAGCATTTGATGTTCAGTTTTGAGGGGTAACTTTTCGCTACGACGTCAGTCGAGAGAAATAAAATGATAAAACAAAATGAATTGAGCGATGTTAATGTCGTAATTAGGACAACTTATAATAGAATAGATGGCGAGTTTCAGTCGGATATGTCGGCCCTTGTCGGGGTCGACAAATGCGATTTCATGCTGGATGGTGAGTTCAGGGCAGCCATCGATTGGATAAAGTATAACGACATGCGCGTCTGCAGCATGGCGTTGCCGCCGGGGCGTCTTCTGCGCGAAGTGGTGCAGGTTGCAGGCAAGGCGCCCTGCATCGTCATGACGGCCGTACAGAACGGTGCCATGCGGCTGACGCTGGAGCATGGCGCGTTCGATGTGGGTGGCGAACGCATCGTTGTGTTCGACGCGCGGGCACTATTGTCGATCGATATGATGGCGGGTGAGGACGGGCGGTGCACCTTCCAGTGGCTGGAACTGTCGTCGATGACGGATTTCGCCGGGGCGCTGAAGGGGGAGGCGGCGAGCATCGAATCCGTTTCGTTGCGCGAATACATGCAGTTCTTCTCCCGCTTCCTCCTGAAGTATGGTAATTCGCATATCTCGGACTATGTGGATGTCTCGATCCGCCAGAACATCGTCGAGATGCTCAAGACGTTCCTCCGCGACCAGACGGCGCGCAGCGATGGCGGCAACAAGGCGCGCCTCGCCAACGACATCATCGAATACATCAAGAAGAACATCGACAATCACGACCTGGGGGCCGGGCGCATCGCCCGCCAGTTCAACATTTCCCAGCGCAAGCTGTACAAGATCTTCGAGGAATCGGGACTGTCGCTGCGCGACACCATCCTGCACTACAGGCTCGAGGCGGCACGCAAGGAGCTGGCGTCGTCGTCTGAGAAGAAAATCATCAACATCGCCTTCGACAGCGGTTTCAACGACGTCTCGACCTTCTACCGCAACTTCAAGCGCAAATACGGCTACTCGCCGCGCAGCTCCCAGTAGCGGGGTGGTCGACGCGGCGGCGTGGGAGGCTTCCCATACTCGGGGGCGTCGCAACTGGCGCAGCATATCCAATTTTGCTAATTGTGTCTCATGAAAGAGAACAATTCGCGATTTTTGGAGATTGGCCTGCGCCTGCGCGCCTATCGCCTGGGGCGTGGCATCACGGCGGAGCAGGTCGCGGACCGTCTTGAGATGTCGCGTGCAGCCATCTACCGCCTGGAGAAGGGCGAGGTGGTCAAGATCGAGACGATCCAGCGCATCGCCGACCTCCTCGATGTCTCGGTTGCCTCGCTGCTGGGCGTCAGCGTCGAGTATTACGACAACGCGGTGGCCTATTTCGAGCGCATGCGCCAGCTGGAGGAGGGGGCCGAACAGATCCTCGCCCATTTCGCGCCGTTCTCGTACCTGCTGTCGTCGGACGAATATGCCCATGCCGTCGAACTCGCCATCCGCGAGACGGTGGTCGGCGACGTCGGCGAGGAGGAGGTCGCTCCCGAGGTCGAGGCACTGGTGCGCATCCTGCGCGAGCGGCGCGGTCACGCCAGCCGCCGGCGGCCCGGCATCGTCAGCATCGTCGGGCTGCAGGACATCGAACGGCTCTTGCGCAGCGGCGTCATCGGCCGTTTCGACCTGCCGGAGGAGGAGGCGGCCGAACGGCGGGCGATCGCGCGGCGCGAGATCCTGCGTCTTGCCGATCTCCTCGAGGAGGAGCCCATCGGCATCCAGATCGGCATCGTCGAGGAAACCCTGCCGCAGCAGACCTTCCAGATCTTCCGGCAGAAGGAGCGCACCTTCGTCGCCATGAGCCCCTTCCGCTTCGCCGACCATCCCAACATCCGCAATGGCGTCGCCATGGTCACCGAGGCACCGGACGCCGTGCAGCTGTTCGACAACCTCATCGCTTCCCTGTGGCGCAGGGCTGCGAAAGGCCGCGAAGGTGCGGAGCGCCTGCGACACGTTGTCGAGCGGGTCGAGGCCGGTGTGCGCGACGCGTAAAAAAAATTAGACAACACTCAAAAAAGCGATATCGTTTCGACTTCCGTATAGCCGGAGGAAGAAACGGATGCTCACGCGCAGAGTCGTTCTGCTCGCGGCCGGGCTGGTCATTGCGGGGACCTTCGCCGCCCAGGCCCAGCAGGCCAAGTACGTCGCCAAGATCGGCCATCTCGAGGCCGCCACCCAGCCGCGCCACAAGGGGCTTGAAAAGGTCGCTGCGCTCGTCAAGGAGCGCACCAACGGCGAGGTCGAGTTCCAGCTCTATCCCGCCTCGCAGCTCGGCAATGCCCGCCAGATGGTCGAGGGCGCCCAGCTCGGCTCGTCCGAGGGCACGGTGATGCCGGCCGCCTTCCTCGGCGGCTTCAATCCCGTCGTCTCGGTGCTCGACATCCCCTTCATCATGCCCGAGGACCGCGCCAAGTCGCAGGCGCTGCGCGATGGCCCTTTCGGCCAGGCGATCCTCGATTCGTTCACCAAGCGCGGCCTCGTCGCCATCGCCATCTGGCCGAACGGGCGCAAGAGCGTCACTTCCGCCAAGCCGCTCGCCGGCGTCGACAGCTTCAAGGGCCAGAAGTTCCGCGTCATGGATTCGCGGATACTTATCCAGCAGTTCGCGGGCGTCGGCGCCGCCGCCATCGCCATTCCCTTCGGCGAGCTCTACACGGCATTGCAGACTGGGGTCGTCGACGGACAGGAGAACCCGCTCGATACGATCTCGACCATGAAGTACTACGAGGTGCAGAAGGACCTCGTGGTCTCCAACCACGGCGCCATGGAGGACCTCGTCCTCTTCAATCCAGCCTGGTGGAACAGCCTGCCGGAAGGCCACCGAGACGTCATCGTCAAGGCCTTTCTCGAGGTGCGCCCGCAGGTCGAGACTCTGAAGGAAGAGGTGCAGACGCTGGCCTTCAACCAGATCAAGGAAGCGGGCGTGAACGTGCGCGTTCTCGGCGACGCAGAGCGGGCCGACTGGCGCGCCAGGATGTTCCCGCCCGCCCGTGACGCCTATCTCGAGCGCGCCGGCGCCGAGGGCAAGGCCGTCATGGAGGTCTACGAGGCGGAAGCGAAGAAGCTCGGCCTCGCCAACTGAGCCTTGCGACGAAACCCGAGGGCGCGACCCCATGCTCCGCACCGCAATGACCGTCCTGCGCACCTTCGAGCGCAACATCATCGGCCTTCTGCTCGTGGCCATGTCGGCCGGCTATGTGGTCAACGTGCTGGTGCGTGTTTTCGCGCCCTCGCAATCCCTCCATTTCGCCTGGATGGAGGAGGCGGCGCTGTTCATGCTCGCCTGGCTCGTCTTTCTCGGCCTCGGACTGACGCTGGAGAAAGGCCGTCACATCGCCATGACAGCGCTCTACCGGCGGATGCCGGCGGGCGTGCAGCGCGTCGTGGCCTTCGTCATCAATGCCGTCGGCCTTGCCTTCTGTGCCTATCTGACGAAGGTCGGCTACGATTTCGCGCGCTTCATCGTCAATTCCGGCCAGACGAGCCCGACGCTCGATGTGTCCATGGTCTGGCTCTATGCGGCCCTGCCGGTCGGTTTCGTGCTGCTGGGCCTGCGCTACCTGCTTGAGCTTGTCGGCGTCGAGAACCGCTTCGCGCTCGCCGACCGTGGCCAGGACCACTGAACCCAACCACTGCGGCGGACGGTCCGACGTATCGAAGAGGGCGCTTTTCCCGTGTTGATCCTGCTCTGCATACTGGCTGCCCTGCTTCTCGTTCTCGGGTTCGAGATGCTGCTCGTCATGGGCGTGCCGAGCGTGCTCGCCCGCCTTGCGGAATTCCCGAACCTGCCGGACATCGTCATCGCCCAGAAGATGGTCGGCGGTGTCAATGTCGGCACGCTGCTCGCCATTCCGTTCTTCATCTTCGCCGCCGATCTCATGGCCCACGGCACCATCGCCGAGCGGCTCATGAACCTCGTCAAGAAGAACCTCGGCCATCGCGCCGGCGGCATCGGTCACACCACGGTCGTCTCGTGCATGGCCTTCGGTTCGGTCTGCGGCTCCGCGCCGGCCACCGTCGCCGCGCTCGGGCGCTTCCTCCATCCCGAGCTGATGCGCGCCGGCTACAAGGAGCGCTTCTCGCTCGGCCTCATCGCATCGAGCGCGGAATGTGCGCTGCTCATCCCGCCGAGCATCACGCTCCTCGTCTATGCCTGGCTCACTGGCACCTCCGTCGCGGCGCTGTTTGCCGGCGGCCTTGCCGTCGGCGTGGTCCTCGCCCTCGCCTTCATGCTCTACGTCGCCTTCGTCACGCGCCGTGCGGGCATCGAGCCCGCCCCGCGGGCGAGCAGCGCGGAGCGCTTCGAGGCGGTGAAGGCCTCGCTGCTCGCGCTCGGCATGCCGGTCATCATCCTCGGCGGCATCTATTCCGGCTTCTTCACCGCCACCGAGGCCGCGGCGGTCGCCGTCGCCTATGCCCTCCTCGTCGAGATGGTCATCTACCGCCAGCTTGGGTGGCGGGACGTGATGCAGGTTGCCGAACAGAGCGCGCTCACCATCGTCGCCATCTTCATCCTGCTGGCGGTCGGC
Source organism: Chelatococcus daeguensis (assembly GCF_001887265.1). Taxonomy (NCBI): domain Bacteria; kingdom Pseudomonadati; phylum Pseudomonadota; class Alphaproteobacteria; order Hyphomicrobiales; family Chelatococcaceae; genus Chelatococcus; species Chelatococcus daeguensis. The sequence continues at coordinate 1,317,759 of NZ_CP018095.1, forward strand.
TCGCTGCTCTCCTATTTCGTCACGCTTGCACGCCTGCCGGATCAGCTTCTCATGCTGCTCAACGACTGGCAGGTGAACTGGATCGTCTTCCTGCTGATCATCAACGTCGTGCTGTTGATCGCGGGGATGTTCATCGATCCCAATTCCATCATGGTCATCCTGCTGCCCGCCATCTTCCCGGTGGCGACGGCGCTCGGCATCGACCCCATCCATTTCGGGCTCGTGGTCTGCCTGAACATCTGCATCGGCATGATCACGCCGCCCTTTGGCCTCGACCTCTTTGTGACGTCGTCGGCCTTGCGCAAACCGGTTGAGACGGTGATCGCGGGCATCTGGCCGTTCGTGCTGACGAACATCGCCGTGCTGCTCGTGATCTCCTACGTGCCGTCCATATCGACGGCGCTGCCGCGGCTGCTGGGCTACTGACCCGGCAGACCTGGGAGAAGAAAACATGTTGCAAAGCCTCGAGACGCGGTCCGTGTGGACCGCGAACGATGCCCCCGTTGCCGATGCCGAGACCGTGGTCCTCAGTCACACGGCCGTCAACGACGAGTACCGACACCTCGTGCTGCGCGCCGGCAGGCCGGCGACGCTCGCCGCCCCGGGCCAGTTCTTCCACCTCCTGTGCCCCGCGAGCGGCGCGGACAAGCCCTACCTGCGCCGGCCGATGAGCACCTACAAGGCCGACCCGGAGGCGGGCACGCTCGAATTCCTCTACAAGGTCGCCGGACTCGGCACCCGCGCCCTCGCGACCTTGAAGCCCGGCGACCCGTTCCGCGTGCTCGGCCCGCTCGGCGTCGGCTTCAGCCTCGACGACGACTGGCGCCACATCGTCGTGCTCGGCCGCGGCGTCGGCCTCGCGACGCTCGCCCCGCTCGCCGAGGCTGCGGCCGAAAAGGGCATCGGCGTCACCGCCATCCTGAGCGCCCGCCGACCCGATCTCGTCATGTCTGTCGACCGCTTCGCGGCCGTCGGTGCCGACGTGCGCCCCGTGCTCGACAGCGACGGCTCCAGTACGCCCGAGAATGTACGGGAGATTCTCGCCGGGCTGGCCCGCCAGGGAAGGGCGGATGCCATCTTCACCTGCGGCTCCAACCGCCTGTTCCGCCTCGCCAAGGACTTTGCCCGCGAGGCGGGCATCGCCGGCCAGGTGGCGCTCGAACAGCAGATGGCCTGCGGCATCGGCATGTGCTTCTGCTGCGTGCGCAAGTTCGAGGTCGACGGGGATCTCGTCGACAAGCGCGTGTGCTGGGACGGGCCCGTGTTCGATCTGAAGGAGGCCACCTCATGGTAACGGCCATGTCGTCTCCCGCCGGTTCCTCCGTCTCCCTTGCCGTCGACGTCGGCGGGCTGCGCCTTGCGAACCCCGTCATGCCGGCCTCGGGCACCTTTGCCGAAGGGCTCGACAAGGTGATCGACCTCAATCGCCTAGGCGCCTTCGTGACGAAGACGATCACGCGTGAGTTTCGCGCCGGCAATCCCGTGCCGCGGGTGTGCGAGACCACCGAGGGCCTGATCAACTCGATCGGCATCCCCTCGAAGGGGCTCGACTATTTCCGTGACAACGTGGTGCCGTTCTACCGGGCCTTCTCCCCGCCGCTCGTCGTCTCGATCTCGGCTCCGACGGTGGACGACTTCGCCGCCATGGCGCGCGACCTGACGGTGGCCGGTGTCGCCGCCATCGAGGCCAACATCTCCTGCCCCAACATCGAGGAGGACGGCCGCTCCTTCGCCATGGAGCCGCGCCTGACCGAAACGGTGACGGCCGCCATGCGCAAGGCGACTGCCCTGCCATTGTGGGTGAAGCTGACGCCGAACACCGGCGACATCGTCGCCGTCGCCCGCGCAGCGGAGGTGGGCGGTGCGGATGCGGTCGTGGTCGCCAACACCATCCTCGCCATGCGCATCGACACCGAGACCTTCCGGCCCAAGCTCGGCAACGTGCTCGGTGGCCTCTCGGGGCCGGCGGTGAAGCCCATCGCCCTGCGCATGGTCTACCAGTGCGCCGACAAGCTCACCATTCCCGTCATCGGCTGCGGCGGCATCGCCACCGCTGAGGACGCGGTGGAATTCCTGCTCGCTGGCGCCCGCGCCGTGCAGGTCGGCACGACCACCTTCGTGCGCCCGACGGCTATGATCGACGTCATCGAGGGGCTCTCGGCCTTCTGCGCCCGCCGTGGCATTGCCGATGTCAACGCGCTTGTCGGCGCGGTCGCTGATGGCAACACGGCGCCCGAAGAGGCGGAGGCCGTGCTGTGAAACCGCTCGCTCATCCGACGCGCAACGAGCGCGACTGGGAGGCGCTGGCCGTGGAGGTCTTTGCCGAACTGCACCAACTCGGCTTCGATGGGGTCGGCATCACGCGCCAAGCCTTCGGCGAGGGCGAGGCGGCGGCGATGGCTGTCATGGAGCGCCTTGCCGGGCGCGAGGGCCTTCTTGCCACACGCGATGCCGGGGACAATCTTGTCGTCTCTCTGCCCGACGAGGCGCCCGGGCCTTACATCCTTGTCGGCTCCCATCTCGATTCCGTGCCGCGCGGCGGCAATTTCGACGGTGTGGCGGGCGTACTCGCCGGGCTCATGGTGCTGGCGCGAATGAAGAGCGAGGGCATCACACCACCGCGGCCCGTACGCGTCATCGGCCTGCGCGGCGAGGAATCGCCGTGGTTCGGCAAGCCTTACATCGGCTCGTTGGCCCTGCTCGGGGCGCTGAAGCCGCAGGACCTCGACCTCAGGCAGCGGGACGGCGCGCGCAGCCTCGCCGAGGCGCTCGCCGGTGTCGGCATCGACGTCGAGAAGGTGAGGGAGGGCACGCCCCTCGTCGACAAGCGCGATATTGCCGCCTTCCTCGAATTGCATATCGAGCAGGGCCCCGTGATGGTCGCCCGCGCATGGCCGACGGCGGTCGTCACCGGCATCCGCGGCAACATCCGCCACCAGCGCATCCTGTGCCAGGGCCAGGCCGGCCATTCCGGCGCCGTGCCGCGCTGGCTGCGCAAGGATGCGGTCTTCGCGCTCGCGGAGCTCGTCTCGCGGCTCGACGAGCATTGGCGCGTTCTCCTGGAGCGCGGCCTCGATCTCGTCGTCACCGTCGGCATCGTTGCGACGAACCCCGAGGATCACGCCTCGACCCGCATTCCGGGCGAGGTCGCCTTCTCCTTCGAGATCCGCAGCCAGAGCCGGGAGACGCTCGAAGCCTTCTACGTGCTCTTCGAGACGGAATGCGCCAACATCGCCCGGGACCGGGGCGTGAAGTTCGTCTTCGACCGGCGGCAGGACGCGGCGCCCGGGCGCATGGACGAGGGCTGGGTGAAGCACCTCGTCGAAGCCTCGCGCCGTCTTGGCCTGCCGGCCGAGACCATCGCGAGCGGTGCGGGGCATGATGCGGCCGTCTTCGCCAATGCCGGCATTCCGGCGGCCATGGTCTTCGTGCGCAACGAGCATGGCTCGCACAATCCGGACGAGGCGATGGCGATTGCCGATTTCCTTGCCGGCGTCGATCTGCTCTATGAGGCCCTGACGAAGGAGCCGTAAGATGACCGAGACCATCACCATCCGCCGCCCGGACGACTGGCACGTGCACCTGCGCGACGGCGCCATGCTGAAGGCGGTGCTGCCCTTCACCGTCGCGCAGTTCGGCCGCGCCATCATCATGCCGAACCTCGTGCCGCCGGTGACGACGACGGCGATGGCCGATGCCTATCGCGCGCGCATCATGGCCGCCCTGCCGGCGGGCAGCTGCTTCGAGCCGCTGATGACGCTGTACATGACGGACGACACCGACCCGACCGACGTCCTCTCCGGCTACGAGAGCGGGCGCATCGCCGCGGTGAAGCTCTACCCGCAGCACGCGACGACCAACTCGCATTTCGGTGTCACCGATATCGAGAAGATCCATCCCGTGCTCGCCGCCATGGAGAAGGCGGGAGTGCCGCTGCTCATCCATGGCGAGGTGACGCGGCCGGACGTCGATATCTTCGACCGCGAGGCGGTGTTCATCGACACGGTGCTCGACCCGCTGGTGCAGCGCTTTGCCGGTCTCAAGGTCACGCTGGAGCACGTGACGACGAAGGAGGGCGTGGACTACGTCACCGGCGCGCGCGAGCGTGTGGGCGCCACCATCACGCCGCACCACCTCATCTTCAACCGCAATGCCATCTTCCAGGGCGGCATCCGCCCCCACTACTACTGCCTGCCGATCGCCAAGCGTGAGGTGCACCGGCAGGCGCTGCGCCAGGCGGCGACGTCGGGCAATCCGCGTTTCTTCCTCGGCACCGACACCGCCCCGCATACCCGTACCGCGAAGGAGGCGGCCTGTGGATGCGCCGGGCTGTTCGTGGCGCCGGTCGCGCTTGCGTGCTATGCGCAGGTTTTTGAGGAGGAGGGCGCTCTCGACAGGTTCGAGGCTTTCGCGAGCCTCAACGGCCCGCGCCACTATGGCCTGCCCGCCAACGAGGGAACGATCACCCTCGTGCGCCGGCCGCGGATGGTCGCCGAGGATGTCGCTCTTCCCGCAGGCGAGGCGGTGCACGTCTTCCGTGGTGGCGAGACGGTGTCGTGGGCGGTTGACGACGCGGACAGCGCCGCGGCTGCCGTCGCCTGATTGGACAACCAAACCGGGGGCCGAGGGACCATGGACAAGTCATTCATCGCTTCACAGACGGCCCGTATGATGCTGGAGGTCCAGGCCATCCAGTTCAACGCCGAGAAGCCCTTCATCTTCACCTCGGGCTGGGCGAGCCCGGTCTATGTCGACTGCCGCAAGCTCATTTCCTTCCCGCGCCTGCGCCGGCGGCTGATGGACTTCGCCGCCGAGCAGATCCTGTCCGAGATCGGCACCGAATCATTGGACGCTGTGGCCGGCGGCGAGACGGCGGGCATCCCCTTCTCCGCCTGGCTGGCGGACCGGCTGATGCTGCCGATGCTCTACGTGCGCAAGAAGGCCAAGGGCTTCGGCCGCAATGCGCAGATCGAGGGTGACATCAAGGAAGGCGCGCGCGTCCTCCTCGTCGAGGACCTGACGACGGACGGGCGCTCCAAGCTCGCCTTCGCCGAGGCGCTGCGCCGCGCCGGGGCTGACGTGCAGCACACCTTCGTCGTCTTCCACTACGGCATCTTCAAGGAAAGCACGGCGACGCTCGCGGAGCACGGCATCAAGATGCACGCCCTCGCCACCTGGTGGGACGTGCTCGCCGAGGCGCGCGAGCGCGGCTATTTCGCTGCAAGCACCCTCGACGAGGTGGAGAAGTTCCTGCACGCCCCGGCCGAATGGTCGGCAAGGCACGGCGGCAAGTCGGATTTCTGAGAAGAGTGGCGGTTGGGAGTGGGCAGTCGGCCGTCGGAAATAGGCGGTCTGGCGAGCGGCAGTTGGGCGACCGGCGGTCGGGCGCGATCGGCAGGCGCCGCATGCAGCACGCCATGCGCAGTCCCTAGCGCGTCATGGCCGGGACAAGTCCGGCCACGACGCTGGGAAAGGCTCAGCCCGGGCGATTGGGGGTGCTGCGCATGCGTCCTGGCCGATGGCCGTCTAAAAAATTTGATCCGTGCCGTCTTTTGGGATAGCGTCCCTTTTTAACGTGCACTGTGAGGGAGCGATGAACACGCGCGCGTTGCTTGAGTGGTTCCGCCAGCAGAATGAGGGTCTGCGCACCTATTCGTCCCTGCGCGAGTTGTGTGCCAAGGACATGGCCCCCGGCGCTCCCGATGCGGCGGTGCGACAGCTCCTCGTCTGCGCGCTCGACGGTTTCATCGACCGCTATTTTGGCGAGCCCTTCACGAGCGAGGTGGCCCGCACGGCGCGCGAGAACACGCTCAAGATGCTCGAGGAAGCTGCGGCGGCAAGCGAGGCGGATGCGGCCGGCAAGGTCGCCGCGCTCGACAGGCTGGCCTTCCGCCAGATTGCTGACTGAGCTTCTCCAATATCCTTCGGCCGAAGCCGTGACCGCTGCCGCGGGCGCGGCTTCTTGCGTTTTGGTAGCCACCGCCGCGGCCGGGACGACGCCTACGCAAGGCGCTGCGATTTTCGCGAAAGTCGCTTGAACAGGACCTCGCGCCTCCCCTATTGTAACGATTTAAAGAACCAATTCGCCAGAAGGCGATGGACAAGGGCGAGCCGGTAAGCGGCTGCTCCACGGGACCGGAAACAGTTCGAGAGAGGAGACCTTGATGCGCAGGACTTTCCTGAAAACGCTTGTCGCCGCGGCGGCCGCGGCAACGCTCGCCCTGCCGGGCGCGGCGCTGGCGGCCTATCCGGAGCGGCCGATCACGATGATCGTGCCGTGGGGTGCGGGCGGCGGTACCGATGCGACGGCCCGCATCGTCGGCTCGCTCCTCGAGAAGGAACTCGGCCAGCCGGTCAATGTCGTCAACCGCACGGGCGGCTCGGGCGTGGTGGGGCACGCGGCCATCGCCGACGCTGCGCCGGACGGCTATACGCTCGGCATCATCACCGTCGAGATCGGCATGATGCACTGGCAGGGGCTGACGCAGCTCACCTACGAGAGCTACACGCCGCTCGCCCTCATGAACATCGACCCCGCCGGCGTGCAGGTGCGTGCCGACGCGCCCTACAAGGATGTCAAGGAACTGCTCGCCGCCATCAAGGCGAACCCGGGCAAGTTCAAGGCCTCGGGTACCGGCCAGGGTGGCATCTGGCATCTCGCCCTCGCGGGCATGCTGGCAATGGACGGCATTCCGCCGAACGCAGCCCCGTGGGTGCCCTCGAACGGCGCCGCCCCGGGCCTGCAGGATCTCGTGGCCGGCGGCGTCGAGGTCGTCACCTGCTCAGTGCCGGAGGCGCGTTCGCTCATCGACGCAGGCCGCGTCAAGAGCCTCGCCATCATGGCCGACAAGCGCAGCGACGCCTTCCCCGATCTGCCGACATTGAAGGAAGCGGCCGGCATCGACTGGACGCTCGGCGCCTGGCGCGGCTTCGCCGCTCCCAAGGGGCTGCCGGCCGACATTCAGGACAAGCTCGTCGCCGCGCTCGACAAGATCTACAAGAGCGCCGAGTTCCAGGATTTCATGAAGGGCCGTGGCTTCGGCGTGTCCTGGGCGCCCAAGGACGAGTTCGTTGCCTTCATGAAGCAGAGCAACGAATCGCTCGGTACCGTCATGAAGGAACTGGGGCTCGCCAAGTAGGGCGCCCGACGGGTCAGGCGCCTCACAATCAGGCGCGTCATCGAGGTTGCCCGGGGCATGGCCCGCGCCTGCCACGGGCAACCGATTCGATCCGGCCCGCACCATTCATCAGGCGCCGCGAGTTACCGTTCATGGTCAAGTCGGACATCATCATCGGTTTCATCCTGACGATGCTCGGGGTGGCGGTCATCCTGCACGCGCAGTCCTTCCCCGCCATTCCCGGCCAGGAATATGGCGCCGCCGTCTTCCCGGTGCTGATCGCGGGTGCGCTCGCGATCTGCGGCATCCTCCTCGCCTTCGGCGCCTGGCGGCGCAGGGCCTCGCTCGCCGCGGTTGATCTGGAGCACAGCATGGCCGGTATCACGTCGGCCGGCTGGACGAAGGGGTTGGCAACGATAGCGCTCGTCGTCGGCTATTGCCTGTTCGCGGACCGCATCGGCTTCATTCCCGCGATGGCGATCGTGCTGATGGTGGGCATGCTCATGCTGGGCGTGCGCTGGTGGGTGGCGCTCCTCGTCAGTGCGGCAACGATCCTCGTGATCTATCAGCTCTTTGTCGTTCTGATGCGCGTTCCGCTGCCACGCGGATTGCTCGCACCGTTCCTCTGAGGCGCCCATGCAAGCCATCGAGAAAGCCTTCGGGCTCGTCGCCACGCCGGGCGTGCTCATCTCCGTCCTGCTCGCCTCGGCCTTCGGCATGGTCATCGGCGCCATCCCGGGCCTGACGGCGACGATGGCGATCGCGCTGCTCGTGCCGATCACCTTCTTCATGGATCCACTGCCGGCCGTCGGCGCGATGATCGCCTGCTCGGCCATGGCCATCTTCGCCGGCGACATTCCGAGCACCCTGCTGCGCATTCCCGGCACGCCCGCCTCCGCCGCCTATACGGACGAGGCCTACGCCATGACGCGCAAGGGCGAGGCGGAGACGGCGCTCGGCGCCAACCTCCTGTTCTCGGCCATCGGCGGCCTGTTCGGCACGGCCGTCCTCATCGTCGCCGCGCCGGCCCTTGCCGAGGTGGCCCTCCGGTTCTCGTCCTTCGAATATTTCTGGCTCGCGGTGCTGGGCCTCACCTGCGCCATCTTCATCGGCGCGGTCTCGCCCCTGAAGGGCCTCATCAGCCTCTTCATCGGCCTGCTGGTCGCCACCGTCGGCCTCAACAACCCGGCCGGCGTGCCGCGCTTCACCTTCGGCTATACGGAGCTGATGGGCGGCATCGACTTCATCCCGGCGATGATCGGCCTCTTCGCGGTCTCCGAGGTGCTGCGGGCCATGGTGCATGGCGCAACCGACCTCAAGGTGACGCAGAGCCGGGTCGGCAACCTGTTCCGCAACTGGGGCGGGATGATCAAGACCTACTGGCGCCAGCAGGTGCGGGGCAACACGCTCGGCACGGCCATCGGCATCCTGCCCGGCGCGGGAGCGGACATTGCCGCCTGGGTCGCCTATGCGATGTCGAAGAAGTTTTCGAAGACGCCCGAGAAGTTCGGCAAGGGCCATGTCGAGGGCATCGTCGAGAGCACGTCGGCCAACAATGCGGCCCTTGGCGGCGCGTGGGTGCCGGCGCTCGTCTTCGGCATTCCGGGCGATTCCATCACGGCCGTTGTCATCGGTGTGCTCTTCATCAAGGGGCTCAACCCCGGACCGACGCTCTTCATCAACAATCCCGAGAGCATCTACGCCGTCTTCCTCATCTTCATCCTCGCCAATCTCTTCATGATCCCGCTCGGCTGGGCGGTCATGAAGGGGGCAACGGTCATCCTGCGCGTGCCGCGGCGCGTGCTGATGCCGCTCATCCTCGGCTTCTCGATGGTTGGTGCCTTCGCCGTCAACAACACGGCCTACGGCATCGTCATCATGCTCGCCTTCGGCGTGCTCGGCTTCCTCATGGAGGAGAACGACATTCCCGTTGCGCCATGCATCCTCGGCATCGTGCTCGGGCCGATGATCGAGGAGAACTTCGTGACCTCGATGATCAAGTCGGACGGCAGCTTCCTCGCTTTCTTCGAGCGGCCGATTGCCGGCGCGCTCGGCGTCTTCACCATCCTCGTGGTGCTGAGCCCGCTCATCGGCATGGCGCTGCGGCGCATGCGGCGCCCGGCGGCGAACGCGGCGTGACGGGGAGGGGTCCCGGCTCCCCAAGCAGAAGAACCTTGTGCCCCGGACGCGCCGCAGCCTGACACGATGCGGCGCCGATCCGGGGCCCCTTCATTCGGAGCCTTCGGCAAGTTCTTGCGTTGATTCGCGGCTCGCATTCCGCTTCGCCGCATGCGTGCGGGAAACGAGGTTGCGACAGGCGCGGGCCGCCCCTCGGTCGTCACGTCCGGGCTCGTTGTTCAGCCCGGAGACATCGCCGAAGGCTGTTCGGGGAGATGAAGATCATCATCGCATCGATTGGGCTTGAGGGAGGCCATCCACGCCTTTCAACCCCGCTGCGCGAGCGTCGGCGGCGTGGATGCCCGCGACGAGCGCGGGCATGACGTGGAGACGGCTGCGCAAACGGAGCGGGGAGCGTGGCACAACCTCTCCACCCGTCTTGGCCGGGCTTGTCCCGGCCATCCACGCCTTTCAATCCCGCGCGAGCGTCACGGCCTGGATGCCCGCGGCGGGCGCGGGCATCACGCGGCGGCGGCTCCTCGCCGGTCGCCTCACACCGGCGGCGTCTTGCCCGTGCCGAGATCCCAGTAGAGCCCGGCCATGAGGCCGAGAGCCTCGCGCGCGATCGCGACCGGCAGGTGCTCGTTCGGCGCATGTTGCGAGCAGCCGGGGTAGGAGTGCGGCACCCAGATAGTGCGCAGGCCGAGCACCTCGGAAAAGATGTCGTTGGGCAGCGAGCCGCCGAGATTGGGCAGGATCGCCGGCTTCTTGCCGGTGGTCTGCGCGATGGAGCCGACCGCCCAGGTCACCCACGGGTCCTCCGGATCGAGCCGGGTGGCGTGGAAGATCTCGTCGCGGCTCTTCTCGACCTTGACCATCGTGAAGCCGTGCCGGGCGAGGTGGCGCCGCAGGGCCGGCAGCACCTCCTCGGGATCCACGCCGACGACGAAGCGCAGCTGGCAGCGCGCCCAGGCCTTGGGCGGCACGGCATTGACCGGCGTCTCGGGATTGCCGGCCTTCATGGCGAGCACGTCGAAGGAGCACCAGCCGAAGACCTGCTCGGCCGGGCTGAGGCCGGGCTCGCCCCATTCGGGATCGATGGTCGGGCCGTCCGGGCCGCCATCCACCTCACAGTCGGCGAGCACGCGGCGCACGCTCTCGGGCAGCTCCTTCGGCACCCATTCGTGGATGCGGATCTGCCCCGTCGGCGAGACGATGGTGGAGATGGCGTGGGCGAGCTGGATGGCGGGATCCGACAGGAGGCCGCCCCAGTTGCCGGAATGGTGGCCGCCCTCGCGGGCGTCGATCGTCACGTCGAAGGTCACGCCGCCGCGCGAGCCGAGGAAGACCGTTGGCCGCTCGGCGTTGAGCCGCGGCCCGTCCGAGCCGATGAGCACGTCCGCCCTGAACAGCTCCTTCTGCTCGGCGCAGAGCTCGCGCAGGCCGGGCGAGCCCATCTCCTCGCCCATCTCGATGAGATACTTGGCGTTGAAGCCCAGCTTGCCGCGCGTCTCCAAGACGGCCTTCAGCGCCGCGATGTTGATGACGTGCTGGCCCTTGTTGTCGACGACGCCGCGGCCGTACCAGCGGTCGCCCACCTCCGTCAACTGCCAGGGCGAGAGACCCTCCTTCCAGTCTTTGTCGAGGCCGCGGATGACGTCGCCGTGGCCGTAGCCGAAGATGGTCGGCAGGGCGGGATCCTCGATGCGCTCGGCATAGAGGAAGGGGGCGCGCGCCTTCGGGTGCTCGAGGAGGCGGCAGGCGAAGCCCAGCGCCTCGAGGGCAGGCACCATCTCCTTGACGAGATAGTCGCGCAGCACGGGCGCGCGCTCCGGGTTCTGGCTCTCTGTCGGCATGGCGACGAGGCGCGCCAGGTCGGTCTTGAGGGCTCCAGAATCGAAGTAGTCTTCGGCGCGGGCGATGGCCGCTTCACGGGTCATGGTGTCTGGCACTCCTTGCGGGTGGAACGGCGGGGCTCACGGCGCCACTGCCGGAAAGGGAGAGACCTGCTCGTAGGCGCGCACGAGCTGCAGCACGGAGAGGTCGTCGCGCGGCCGCCCGACGAGCTGCATGCCCATGGGCAGGCCGGCAGCATTGAAGCCGACGGGGACGGAAACGGCCGGGCAGCCGGAGAGGGTGACGGGCGCCACCACCTCCATCCAGCGGTGGTAGCTGTCCATCGTCCGGCCGGCGATCGCCTTCGGCCATTCCTCCTCGATCGGGAAGGGGAAGACCTGCGCCGCCGGCAGGGCGAGATAGTCGAAGCGCTCGAAGAGCCTGAGCACGCTCGCGTACCAGGCCGAGCGCACGGTGCTCGCCTCGTAGAGCGCATCGGCGCTCAGCCGCTGGCCGCCCTCGATCTCCCAGCGCACGGAGAACTTGAGCTTCTCGCGCTTCTCCGGATCGTCGTAGAGCGCCTTCAGCTTGCCGCCGACCATGAAATGGCGCAGCGCGACGAAGGCCTGCCACAGGGCCTCGAAGTCGAAGGCCGGCACGTGTGGCTCGACGACGAGGCCGGCGTCGGCAAGGTGCCGCAGGCCGCCCTCGCACAGGGCGAGGATGCCGTCCTCCATGGCAAGGTGCCCGCTAAGGTCGCCGAGCCAGGCGATGCGCTTGCCCTTGAGGTCGGTATCGAGCGCGGCTTCGTAGTCGTGCCCGCTGCCGTCGAGCGACAGCGGCGCGCGCGGATCGTGCCCCGCCTGGACGGAAAGGAGCCGCGCGAGGTCCGCCGCATTGCGCGCCATCGGCCCCTCGGTGCCGAGCTGGGTGAAGAAGCCTTCCGGCGCGGGCAGGCTCGGCACGCGGCCCTGGGACGGGCGGAAGCCGAAGATGTTGTTGTAGGCAGCCGGGTTGCGCAGCGAGCCGCCGAAGTCGCTGCCATCGGCGACGGGCAGCATGCGCGTGGCGAGCGCCACGGCCGCCCCGCCGCTCGACCCGCCGGCCGTGCGGGCGGGCGCATAGGCGTTGCGGGTCGCGCCGAAGACGGGGTTGTAGGTGTGCGAGCCGAGGCCGAATTCCGGGGTGTTCGTCTTGCCGATGATGATGGCACCGGCGGCGCGCATGCGGGCCACCGCGATGGCATCGGCCGGCGGCACGAAATCGGCGAAGAGCGGCGAGCCGAAGGTGGTGGTGAGGCCCTTCGTCGGCGCGAGGTCCTTGATGGCCTGCGGTAGGCCGTGTAGCGGACCCGCCGCCTCGCCCCTGGCGAGCGCAGCGTCCGCCGCATCCGCCTCGGCGAGGATGTCCGCGCGCGGGCGCAGGGACACGATGGCGTTGTAGGTCGGGTTGATCGCCGCGATATGGTCGAGAAAGGCGCCGATCACCTCGCGCGCCGAGACGTCCCGCCGCTTTACGAGACGGGCGAGCGTTCCGGCGTCGAGGCGGCACAGCTCCGGCGCCTTGCCGGTGATGTCGCCCGTCGGGTTCGCTGCAGCAAGGCGCATGGCGCCTCTCCTTCAGTGGGGCGCCGGGCCTTGCCCGTGGAGATGGCAGGCGACGGCGCCCGTCTCGTCGCGCAGGATCTGCGGCACCACGCTCGCGCATTGCGGCAGCCGCTCGGGGCAGCGCGGGTGGAAGGGGCAGCCCGAGGGCGGGTTGAGCGGGTCGGGAAAGGCGATGCCGAGCCCCGTGTCCGGGATGCCGAGCCCGGGCTCCGGCGTCAGCACCGAGGCGAGCAGCGCCTTGGTGTAGGGATGGCGCGGGGCCTTGAAGAGCGCCGCCGTCTCGGCGAGCTCGACGACGCGGCCAAGATACATCACCGCGACGCGCGTCGCGATGTGCTCGACGACGGCGAGGTTGTGGCTGATGAAGACATAGGTGAGGTTGAGCTCGCGCCTGAGGTCCATCAGGAGGTTGAGGATCTGCGACTGCACCGACACGTCGAGCGCCGAGGTCGGCTCGTCGCAGACGACCACCTCGGGCTTCATGACGAGCGCGCGCGCGATGGCGACGCGCTGGCGCTGGCCGCCGGACAGCTCACGCGGATAGCGGTCGGCGAAGCGCTGCGGCAGTCCGACCTTGTCGAGCATCTCGATCGTCATCTTCCGCCGCTCGGCCGCCGTGCCGATGCCGTGCACCTCGAGCGGCAAGGCCACGATGGAGGCGATGGTGCGGCGCGGATTGAGCGAGGAATAGGGATCCTGGAACACCGGCTGCACGCGCCGGGCCATGCCCTTGCGGCCGAGGCTGCGGATGTCCTGCCCCTCGAGCGTGATCGCGCCGGCACTCGGCGGCAGGAGGCCGAGCAGCATGCGCGCGAGGGTGGACTTGCCGCAGCCGGATTCTCCGACGATGGCGAGCACCTCGCCCTGGCGGATGTCGAGCGAGATGCCGTTCACGGCATGGAGCGTGCGCTTGCCCTTGAACATGCCACGGCTCACCTCGAAGGAGCGGGTGAGGTCGTGCGCTTCGATGAGAGCCGTCATGCCGCGTTCTCCAGGATGCAGCGCCAGCGGTGGCCGTCCGCGGTCTCGCGCACGGGCGGGGCGTCGAGGCAGGCCTGTTGGGCCTTGGTGCAGCGATCACGGAAGCTGCAGCCGCGCACCTCCCCGACGAGCGAGGGCACGACGCCGGGAATGACGCCGAGGCGCCCGCCGGGCTCGGTGCGGCCGGGCACAGGGATACACGCGATCAGCCCCTGCGTGTAGGGATGGCGCGGGGCGTTGAAGAGGGAGGCTGTCGGGCCCTCCTCCACGATCTGGCCGGCGTACATCACCGCCACCCGGTCGGCGATGCGCGCCACGATGCCGAGGTCGTGCGTGATCAGCACCATGGCGATGCCGAGCTCCCGCTGCAGGTCGGCGAGCAGGCGCAGGATCTGGGCCTGGATGGTGACGTCGAGCGCCGTCGTCGGCTCGTCGGCGATGAGCAGTTCCGGCCCGCACATCAGCGCCATGGCGATCATGACACGCTGGCGCAGGCCGCCCGAGAGCTGGTGCGGATATTGCCCGAGGCGCTCGGCGGCATTGGCGATGCCGACCTTGCCGAGCAGGAAGACGGCGCGCTCGCGCGCCTCCACCTCCGAGGCCTTCTTGTGCAGGCAATAGGCTTCGACAAGCTGATTGCCGATGGTGTAGGCGGGGTTGAGCGCCGTCATCGGCTCCTGAAAGATCATCGACATGCTGTTGCCGCGCAGCGCGTTGATGCGGCCCTTGCCGGCGCGCGACAGGTCCTCGCCCGCGAAGGCGAGACGCCGCGCCGTCTTCGTCGCGGCCTTCGGCAGGAGGTCCATGATCGCGAGCGAGGTCATGGACTTGCCGCAGCCCGATTCACCGACGAGGCAGAGCGTCTCGCCGCGCTTCACGGAAAAGGAGATGTCGCGCACGGCGTGCAGCGTGCCGCCCGCGGTCCTGATGTCGACGCTGAGGCCGTCGACCTCGAGAACGATGTCGCTGGAATTGGCCATGCCGTCAGCTCCGTCCTTCGGGGGCGATGATGTCGCGCAGGCCGTCGCCGGCGAGGTTGATGGCGAAGATGAGCAGCGCCAGCGCCGTGCCGGGGATGGCGATGAGCCAGAAGGAGAAGAACATGTAGGCCTTCGCCTCCGAGATCATCAGGCCCCAGGAGGGCAGGGGCGGCTGCACGCCGAGGCCGAGGAAGGAGAGGGCGGCTTCGAGCAGGATGGCGCTCGCCGCCTCCAGAGTCGCGACGACGATGAGGTGCGGGGCGATGTTGGGCAGCACTTCGCCCAGGACGATGCGCGTCGTCGAGGCGCCGGCCGCCTCCGCCGCCGCCACATAGTCGAGCGAGCGCACCTGTTGCGTCGCGCTGCGCATGACGACGGCGAAGCGGTCCCATTTCAGGAAGCCGAGCACCAGGATGACGATCCACAGCGAGCCGCCGATCATGGCGACGACGGCGAGCGCCACGAGGATCACCGGCATCGACAGGCGCGTGGTGACGAGGAAGGTGACGAGCATGTCGACCTTGCCGCCGAAATAGCCGGCCGCGAGCCCCAGCGTCGTGCCGATGAGGCCGGAGATGATGACGACGCTGATGCCGATGAGCAGCGAGATGCGCGCGCCGTAGATGACGCGCGAGAGATAGTCGCGCCCGAGCTGGTCGGTGCCCAGCGGGTGGACCCAGGAGCCCTTGGCGTACCAGAAGGGCGGCACGTTGCGGGCGCTGAGGTTCTGCAGATAGGGATCGTGCGGCGCGAGCACCGGCGCAAGGAGCGCGATGAGCACGATGGCGGCGACGATACCGATGCCAATGACGAAGGCCTTCTGCCCCAGCACGCGGCGCATGAGGCGGGAGTAGGCGGTGGGCTCTGCCGCGGCGGGCAGGGAAAGCGGTTCGCTCGTCATGTCATGCCACCCGGATGCGCGGGTCGAGCCAGGCGTTCGCGATATCCGCCGCGAGCGTCAGCAGAACGTAGAGGACGGAGAGCATGAGGACGATCACCTGCATCACGGGAAAATCCTTGAAGGTGATGCTCTGGTAGGCGAGGTAGCCGAGCCCATCGAGGGCGAAGATGGTCTCGATGACCACCGAGCCGCCGAGCAGGAAGCCGAGCTGCACGGCCGTGAGGGCGACGACCGGCACCACCGCGTTGCGCAGGGCGTGCTTGAAGATGACCTTGCGCGTCGGCAGGCCCTTGGCGCGGGCGGTGCGGATGTAGTCCGCCGACAGCACCTCGATCATGCCGGCGCGGATGAGCCGCATGAAGGCCGGCGCGACGTAATAGCCGAGCGCGATGGTCGGCATGATGAAATTCGCCCATGTCTTCGAGCCCGAGACCGGCAGCCAGCGCAGCGTGATGGAGAACAGCATCACGAGGATGAGGGCGAAGAAGAAGTTGGGCAGCGCCTGCCCGACGACGGCGATGGCGAGCGCCAGGCGGTCGATCCAGCTGTTGGCATAGACGGCGGCGAGCACGCCGAGCGGGATCGAGACGAGGAGCGCGAAGCCGAGGGAGAGGACGCCGAGCAGCAGCGTCGTCGGCAGCTTGGCGAAGACGAGCGTGGCGACATCGGTCTTGAAGTAGATCGACGTGCCGAAGTCACCCCGGAGCGTGTTCCACAGCCACTCGACATATTGCACCACGAGGGGCCGGTCGAGGCCGTAGGTGCGCCGCACGAGCTCGATGTCCTCCTGCCGCGCGCCCTCGCCGGCGATCGCGATGGCGACATCGCCCGACATGCGCAAGAGGAAGAAGGCGATGGCCGAGACGGCGAGCGCGACGAGCAGCGCCAGCCCCAGTCGTTTCAGAATATAGCCGATCATGGGCCGTTCTCCGGGCTCTTGCTCCGGTTGGGCGCCAACTCCCCTCCCCTTGTGGGGAGGGGTAGGGGTGGGGGTCGTCACCGGCGAGTGTGCCGCCGTTCGTTTGGCACCGCCCCCCTCCCTAACCCTCCCCACAAGGGGGGAGGGAACAGGGCGCGCACGCTCCGACGTTCAGCTGGAACAGTCCCCAGCTACTCGGGCGGTCCTTACTTCTTCCAGGTCATTTCCCAGAAGCGCGGCATCTCGTCCGGATAGGCGCGGAAGTCGAGGTCTGCCGTGGCGACGTAATAGACCGGCAGCGAATAGAGCGGCACGGCATAGGCCTTCTCGGCGATGCGGGTCAGCGCTTCCTTGTAGGAGGCGTTGCGCACGGCCGGGTCGACCGAGTTGTCGCCCTTGTTCAGCGCGTCACGCACTTCAGGATCGCGCGAGATGTCGTCGTCGCCCATGGCGAAATAGACCGGCGTCGAGGCCGAGACGTCGTTGACCGAGAACGAGCCCCAGGTCTGGTGCGTCAGCATCGCCTTGTTGCCGCGGATCTGCTCGCGCATCGCGGCATATTGCAGGAAGCGCAGGTTGGCCTTGATGCCGACCGCCTGCAGGTAGCCGATGATGGCTTCCGTCTGGTTGCGCTCACGATAGGCGACGATGTCGAGCTCGAGCCCGTTGGGAAAGCCCGCTTCGGCGAGGAGCGCCTTGGCCTTCTCCGGGTCGTACGGATACTTCGGCGCGCCGTGGTCGGTGCAGCCGAACTGCGAGGGGAAGCAGATCGTGTTGATGACGCGCGAGCCCTTGCCGACGATCTCCTTCACCATCGTCTCGCGGTCGATGGCGTGGATGATGGCCTTGCGCACGCGCTCGTCCTTGAGCGCGGGGGCGGGCGTGCCCTCCTGCGAATTCATCTGCATGAAGACGATGCGCATCGTCTCGCCCGAGACGACCTGCAGGTGGGGCGCGGCCTCGAGCTGCTCGGCCTGGTCCTTCGGCACGTGCATGATGAAGTCGACGCCGCCCGAGATGGCCTCGGCCATCTGCGTCTGCCGGTCCGGGATGAAGCGGATCTCGACCTTCCCGATCGTGGGCTTCGGCTTCGGCGAATCGGCGAAATAATCCGGGTTCGTCTCGAGCACGATCGACTTGCCGGGGACGTATTCCGTCACCTTGTAGGGGCCGGAGCCGACCGGCTTGTCGTTCTGGCCGGCCGGGCCGACCTTCTCGTAATATTCGTTCGGGTGGATCACCACCGGCCCGGCGAGATATTCGATGGCCGCGGGGAAGACCTTCTTGGTCGTGATGCGGACTTTGTATTTGTCGAGCTTCTCGGCCTTCTCGATCCAGCTGACGTTCTGCTGGGTGGTGACCTTGTTCTCGGGCTTCGAGACGAAGTTCAGCGTGTAGACGACGTCGTCGGCGTCGAATTCCTCGCCGTTGTGGAACTTGATGCCCTCGCGCAGCTCGACCTCGAGCGTGCGGTCGTCGACCCATTTCCAGCTCTTGGCGAGCTGGCCCTTGTAGTCGTTCGTGATGGGATCGCGGTAGATCAGCGTGTCCCAGACGTGCTGACCGATGATCACGCCGATGCGGACGTTGTTGAAGAACGGATCGACGCTTTCCGGCGCCTGGTCATAGGCCATGACGACGGAATTGTCGCTCTTGCCGGCGAAGGCCGGCGCGGAGAGCGCCAGGGCGCTGACCGCGGCAAGGGTCGTGAGCTTGATCAGGTTGCGCATGTTCACCCTCTTTCTGGCGGAACGTGGCAACCCCGACGCCAATTATGACGCAGCGCCTGCGCCTCTCGCGCGCGGCGGCTCCGTCACCGGCTCTGACCGGTTGTTCCCCGTTCCCTTGGCTGGAGGGGGCATTTTCGCCCTCCTCCGTTGCGAGCCGGCCAAGCCGGTCCGAGCGCATATTTTCAGAACACGACTACACTTTCTGCAATTATATTGTTTCGAAACTTTCATTGCCGATTTGGCAAGGCAGAGGATGACGCGTCATGCAAGGCACGGCCCTGCGCTATTTTCTGGAGGTGGTGCGCACCGGCTCCGTGAGCGAGGCGTCGAGCCGGCTCAACGTGGCCGCCTCCGCCGTCTCGCGGCAGATCGCCAAGCTTGAGCGCGACCTCGGCAGCCGCCTGTTCGAGCGGCGGCCGCGCGGCATGGTGCTGAGCGAGGCCGGCCGCCTACTCGCCACCTATGCGCGGCGCATGGCGCTGGAAGGCGAGCGGGTGGTGGGCCGCATCCGCGAGCTCGAGGGCCTCGCCCGCGGCGAGGTGCGGATCGCGACGACGGAGGGCTTCGCGCTCGACATGATGCCCGAGGCGATCGTCGCCTTCCGCCGCCGCTACGAGGGCATCCGGTTTGACCTCGCGGTCGTCCCGTTCACGGCGGTGACGCGCCTCGTGCAGAACGGCGATGTCGACATCGGCGTCACCTTCGGCCTCGCGCCGTCGCCGGACGTCAAGGTGCAGCGCGCCTGGCCGGCGCCGATCCTTGCCGTGATGACGCCGGACCATCCGCTCGCCGCCCGCGAGAGCCTGACGCTGCAGGACCTGCGCGACCATCCCATCACCTTGTCGGAGGCGAACACGACGCTGCGCCAGCTCGTCGACATGGCCTGCGCCGACGAGGGAGTGGCGCTGGAGCCGGTGCTCATCACCAATTTCGTCTCCGCGCAGCGCCGCTTCGTCGAGACGAAGGGCGGCGTGCTCGTCGCTTCGCCCTTGTCGATGGTCTCGGGCCTCGTTTCGGGCCGGCTCGTCGCCCGCCCGGTGCGCTCCGAGCTCCTCCACCGCCGCCGCTTCGAGATCCAGACGATGCTGGACCGCACGCTGCCGACGGCGGCCGAGGCCTTCGTCGCCTTCCTCAGCGAACATATCGACAACGACCTTGCCGCGCTGTCGCAGGTGCTCGGCTTCCTCGTCTATCTCGCGCATACGGAGGCGGAAGCCGAGATTTGATCAACCGCAAGGACGTCCGCCGGGCGTGCCGTCATGGTCGGGCAACGCCGGGCCTTCGCGCCGGCAAGTCGTTCGAGAGGTTGGTCGATGAACGAGGACAAGGCGTCCGCCTATGGCGACGAGCGCCTGCCGCGCTATACGAGCTACCCCACCGCTCCGCATTTCTCGGATGCCGTGACGGCAGACGTCTATGCGCGCTGGCTGGGCGAACTGTCGCCGGATCTGTCGGCCTCGCTCTATCTGCACGTGCCGTTCTGCCGGCAGATGTGCTGGTATTGCGGCTGCAACACCACCGTGATGCGCTCGGATGCGCCGATCTCGGCCTATGTCGCCGAGCTCTGCCGAGAGATCGACACGGTGGCCGGTTGCGTGCCGCATCCCCTGACGGTCGGCCACGTGCATTTCGGCGGCGGCACGCCGACGATCGTCGCGCCGCATGAGTTCCTGGCGCTGATGGCATTGCTGCGCCGGCGCTTCGATCTCGGCCCCGATGCGGAAGTCGCCGTCGAGATCGACCCGCGACGCCTCGAGCGGCCGATGGCGCAGGCCCTCGGCGAGGGCGGCGTCAACCGCGCCAGCCTCGGCGTGCAGAGCTTCGACCCCCTGGTGCAGCAAGCCATCAACCGTGTGCAGAGCTATGCCGTCACGGCCGCCTCGGTCGAGATGCTGCACGAAGCGGGCATCACGGCCGTCAATTTCGACCTGATCTACGGCCTGCCGCACCAGACCGTCCAATCCTGCCGCGAGACGGCGCGCCAGTGCCTGGCGCTGCGGCCGGCGCGCTTATCCGTCTTCGGCTATGCGCACGTTCCATCCTTCAAGCCGCACCAGCGCCTCATCGACGAGGCGGCTTTGCCGAACGGCGCCGAGCGGCGGCGGCAGGCAGAGGCGATCGCCGAGGTCCTGTGCGCGGGCGGCTACCGCCGCATCGGCTTCGACCATTATGCCCTGCCGGACGACGAACTCTCCATCGCCGAGCGGGAAGGGCGCCTGCACCGCAATTTCCAGGGCTATACGAGCGACGCCTGCGACGTGCTCGTCGGCTTCGGCGCCTCCGCCATCGGCCGCCTGCCCCAGGGCTATGTGCAGAACGAGCCGCTGCCGCGCCGCTATTCCAGGCTGATTGGGGAGAGGGGCCTCGCCACCGTCAAGGGCTACGCCCTGACCGCCGACGACCGGCTGCGGGCCGACATCATCGAGCGTCTCATGTGTGATTTGGCCGTCGACGTGGGTGCCATCTGCGCCCGGCACGGCACGGATCCGGCGCCGCTCATGAACGCGCCGCGGCTCGGCGACGTGGTCCGCGACGGGCTCGCCCGTATCGAAGGCCATGTCGTGCGCGTGCCCGACGAGGCCCGCTTCCTCGTGCGCACCATCGCCGCCGCCTTCGACGCCTATCTCGGCCAGGGCGGCCGCGCCCACAGCCGCGCGGTGTGAGGAGAGGGACGCCCCGCACGCAGGCCTTTCCCGGACGCGTTGAGCGAAGCGCCGGCGGGTGGACCCCGGCTCAGTACCGCATCATTTCGTGCTGCGGTGCGTCCGGGGGCGAGGATGTTCTGTGGTGGAGGGCAACCCTTCGGCCAGACCATGCGCAGCCTACGCCGCACAACCTCGTTTCCCGGACGCAGCAGCGATAGCGGAATGCGATCCGGGAACCAGCGCAAGAATCTGCACGGCTCCAAAGTAATCTGCACGGCTCCAAAGTGGGCGGCCGGTACCGCGCGCTGCCAGCGCTCCGGAAAGTCAAAAAAATCGTCCGAAAGGGTCTGCCACCTTTCGGACGATCAAGGGCCGGCCCGGCAGAGCCGAGAGGGACTGGAGGTCAACCGTTGAGACGGGCGAGAGCCGCCTTGTCGCGCAGGACGATCGTGCGGCGGCTGGCCGGTACGTCGATGATGCCCTTGCGCTCGAGCTCGGTCAGCGAGCGCGATACGGTCTCGATGGTGAGGCCCAGGTGGTCGGCGATGTCGAGCCGCGACATGGGGAGCTCGACGGCATCGGCGCCGGCGAGCCGCTCGGCCATGTCGACGAGGAATGTTGCGATCTTCTCGATGGCGGACTTGCGGCCGAGCAGCAGCATGTGGCGCTGGGCCCGCTCGAGCGCATGCATCATCGCGCCGAGCACCTCGCGCGAGAAGGTCTCGTCGAAGAGGAGGTCGTCGAGATCGCGCCGGCGGTAGGCGACGACGGTGGCGGCGCTGGCCGCCTCGGCGCTGAAGCGGTGCTCGGCGCCGGCTTCGACGCCGAAGACGTCGCCCGGGAAGTGGAAGGCGTCGATCTGCCGCCGGCCGTCGCTGAGGAGTTTCGACGTGCGCACGACCCCCTGGGTGACCCTGTAGAAGGACACGGCCGGATCGCCCTCGGCGAACAGCTCCTCGTCCTTGTCGAGGGTCCGCACGGAGCCGACGCCGGCCGGGCGCCGGCCCTGCGCGACCGCGGCGCGGGACAGGACGGCTGCGTCGAAGTGCCTGGCGGCGGGGGTGTTCATCACGATCTGCATCTGCACCTCCTCGAGGGCACCCAAATGACTTGTTGCATGATGGGTAGCCCGGACGCGGCATGCGGAAAATTCCGCTCGATACCTAAGGGAAACCCCTGATGACCGCCTGTCGCAGCCCAATGGCACGCGCAGGCCAGCGCCACGCGGGCACCGGCCTCGCGCAGGGAATGAAGGGGGATCAGGGCGCGTCGGCGAGGGCCGTGCGGATGCCGTCGAGCAGCTGGCTGTCTTCGAGCGGCTTCTCCAGCACCTGGCGGAAGCCGTGGCGCTCCGCCTGGCGGCGCAGGTCGTCATTGACCTTGCCGGAGATGAGAATGGCGGGCAGGCCGATGTGGCGCAGGCGCAGGGCATCGATGAGTTCGAGGCCGCTCATGCCGGGCATCGAATAGTCGACCACGATGCAGCCGTGCGGCGGAAGCGCCTTCTCCGCCAGAAGCTGCGGGGCGCTTTCGTAGAGGCGCACATCGAGCCCTTCGAGCTCCAGCGCGAATTTGAGCGAGGCGCGGACCGCCGCATCGTCATCGACGATGAGGACAGGTCCCCCAACCAGCGACATCAACACGTCCCGTATGGTCTTGGCGATTGGGAACACCCTACGCCGTCGACGCGAGCAACGGCTTGATGTGCCTCAAGACCGGGCCATGCTCCAATTACGGAAATCTACCTACTCGCCTCCTCGCCCGCGGCGCGGCTCACGCATCCCGGCGCTCGCCGGCGCCCTCGCCCACGAGGACCATGCGCACGAGTTGGGACAGGCTCGCCGCCTGCATCTTGGCCATCACGTTGGCGCGATAGATCTCGACCGTGCGCGGGCTGATGCCGAGCTCGAAGGCGATGACCTTGTTGGCCTTGCCGTCGACGAGCCCTGCGAGCACCTGCCGCTCGCGCTCGCTGAGCGTCGAGAGGCGCTCGTTGAGGGCGCTCGCCTCTGCCACGCGGCGCGCCTCTTCGGCATTGCGGTCGAGCGCGGTGCGGACGGCGGCGAGGAACAGGTCGTCGTCGAACGGCTTCTCGAGAAAGTCGACGGCACCAGCCTTCATCGCGGATATCGCGAGCGGCACATCCGCGTGCCCGGTCATGACGATGACCGGCAAGGTGCTGCCGCGGCGCCTGAGCTCCTGCAGGAAGGCGATGCCGTCGAGCCCGGGCATGCGTACGTCCGTGACGATGCAGCCCGCCTGGGCTTGCACGGCGCTCGCGAGGAAGGCGGTAGCCGATTCGTGCAGGCGTACCGGCAGGCCGTCCGAGGCAAGCAGGAAGGACAGCGACTGGCGCACGGCGAGATCGTCGTCGACCACGTGAACCACCGCCTCAGGTGCCATGGATGAACTCCTCCTCTCCAGCCGTCCGCAATGTGAAATGGAACGTGGTGCCGGCACCGGCCTCCGTCTCTGCCCAGATCCGACCCCCATGGGCCGCAACGATCGTGCGGCAGATCGACAGGCCGACGCCCATGCCGTGCTGCTTGGTCGTCACGAAGGGCTCGAAGAGGCGGTTGCGCACCTCTTCCGACAGGCCCGTGCCCGTGTCGGACACGGCGATCTCGACGAGGTGCTCGTCGGGCAGCGCGCGGGTCGTGACCGAAAGCTCGCGCACAGGGGCATCCTGCATCGCCTCGATGGCGTTGCGGATCAGATTGAGCAGGATCTGCTGGATCTGGATTCGGTCGGCGAAGACCTCGGAGGCCTGCGGGTCGAGGCCGAAGGTCACGCGCACGCCCTTTTCCCGGGCGCCGACGAGGGCAAGCGCGCTCGCCTCCTCGATGAGTTTGGGCAGGCTTTCCAGCCGATGCTCGCTCTCGCCGCGGGCGACGAACTCGCGCAGATGGCGGATAATCTGTCCCGCCCTCAGCGCCTGCTCGGCGGCCTCGTTCACGCCGTCGCGCAGCAGCGCGATGCGCTCGCCCTCCAGCTGCCCGAGCAGGCGGTGGCAACCCTTGAGATAGTTGGTGATGGCGGTGAGCGGCTGGTTGATCTCGTGCGCCAGCGTCGAAGCCATCTCGCCGAGGGCCGTGTAGCGGGACATGTGGACGAGCTCGGCCTGCAGCTCCTGCAGCCGTGTCTCCGTCTTCTGCCGCTCCGTCAGGTCGCGGATGAAGCCCGTGAAATAACGCGCTCCGCCTGACACCATCTCGCCCACCGCGAGTTCCATCGGGAAGGTCGAGCCGTCGCTGCGCTGGCCGACCACGACGCGGCCGATGCCGATGATGCGCCGCTCGCCGGTCGTCAGGTAGCGCTCGATGTAGCCGTCGTGCCGCTCGCGGTAGGGCGAGGGCATCAGCATGCTGACGTTGCGGCCGATGACCTCGGCCGCCGAGAGGCCGAAGAGGCGCTCGGCCGCCACGCTGAAGGACTGCATCAGGCCCTGCTCGTCGATGACGATCATCGCGTCGGGCACGGTCTCGAGGATGGAACGCAGATGGGCCTCGCGCGCCTTGAGCGTTTCCTCCGCCGTGGCGCTGGCAGAGATGTCGCGGATGACGAGCGCAAAGCCCATGGGCGTGCCCTGGTCGCCGAGTGGCGTCAGGCTGGCCTGCGCGACGAAGGTGCCACCGTCTTTGCGCTGCAAGGGCCGCCGCAATTCGTGTCGCCCTTCGGCCGCCGCCGCGGCGAGCGCCTCCGCGGGCAGGCCAGCGGCCGCCGCGTCGGCCGGGAACAGCTTCACCCAGTTCTCGTCGAGCAGTTCGTCCTCGCGCCAGCCTGTGATGGTGCGAGCGCCGGCATTCACCGTCGTGATCACGCCTCCGGTGTCGAGTACGAAGAGCGCGATGTCGGCGACGGCGTCGATCAGAAGTTCGGCGCGCCGGCCCCGTGAGGCGGCGAGCGCCGATTGGGCGCTGGCGTCGGTCAAGCGATCCCCCGGATGATCGGTCACGCCGATTGTATAACGCCCTCAGGTGCCGGGGGCCACCGTCCCGCGTGCGTGGCAGCCTTGCGGCGGCGCGTCGCACGCGTGGCGCGCATCAGAGCCTGACCGACCGGCCGGAGGCCAGCGACGTCACCGCGGCATCGGCCAGCCTGAGCGCGGCCAGACCGTCCTCGCCCGTCGGCACCGCGATGTCTTCGCCAGCCGCCAGCCGGCAGAAGGCCGCGAGCTCGAGCCGGTAGGCCTCGGCATAGCGCTGCATGAAGAAGTCGAGCAGCGGGTCGCTGGTGAAGCCGGACGCATTGGCGCGCGTCAGCGTCGTAGCCGTCTCGTTGCCCGCCTGGATCATGCCCTTCTCGCCATGCACCTCGAGGCGCTGGTCGTAGCCGTAGCTCGCCCGGCGCGAATTGGTGATGACGGCGATGCGCCCGCTCGCCGTCTTCAGTGTCGCGGTCGCCGTGTCGACATCGCCCGCTGCGCCGATGGCAGGATCAACGAGGGCGGCGCCGGTGGCGAAGACTTCCGTCACCTCCTCGCCGAGCAGGAAGCGCGCCATGTCGAAGTCGTGGATCATCATGTCGCGGAAGAGCCCGCCCGAGCGCTTGATGTAGTCGACCGGCGGCGGAGCGGGGTCGCGGCTCGTGATCTGCACGAGCTCGACCTTGCCCACCGCGCCGGCCTCGACCTCCGCCTTGAGGCGAGCGAAACTCGGGTCGAAGCGGCGGTTGAAGCCGAGCATCAGCCTGGCATTGTGCTCGCGCACCACGGCGAGGCAGGCCTCGGCGCGGGCGCTGGAAAGGTCGATCGGCTTCTCGCAGAAGATCGCCTTGCCTGCGCGCGCCGCTTCTTCCACCTGCGTCGCATGCAGGTCCGTCGGCGTCGCCACGATGACGGCGGCGATGTCCTTGTCCGCCATGATCTCCTCGACGCTGGCGCGCCGCGCCCCCGTCAGCGCCTGCGCCGCGTCGGCGGCCGCATCGACGGGATCGAAAACGGCCGCGATGCGCGCGTCGGGGAGGGCGATCACGGCCCGGGCGTGGGTGATGCCGATGCGGCCTGCGCCGAGCAGTCCGATATTGAGCATGGGTGTCGTCCTTGGGTCGGGGGCTTCTATCTTGGCGGCGCGCCGCCACACCAACGGCCCTGTTTCCCCACCGTCATGCCCGCGCTTGTCGCGGGCATCCACGCCCTGAAGCCTGAGCTATGTCAGAGGCGTGGATGGCCGGGACAAGCCCGGCCATGACGGTGGAGGCGAGGGCCGTTTGCATCACTTGTCGCGCTGGAAAATCCAGTCGTGGTCCGGGTGGTTCTGGAAACGCCATTTGCGGATCGGGCCCGCCATGACGTTGAGGTAGTACATCTCGTAGCCGTAGGGCGTGCCGCAGGGATGGTGGCCGCGCGGCACCAGCACCACGTCGCCGTCGCTCACCGCCATGGTCTCGTCGAGCGTGCCGTCCTCGGTGAAGACACGCTGAATGCCGAAGCCCTGCGCCGGGTTGAGGCGGTGGTAATAGGTCTCCTCGAGATAGGTCATCTCGGGATAGCGGTCCTCGTCGTGCCGGTGCGGCGGGTAGCTCGACCAGTTGCCCTGCGGCGTGAACACCTCCGTCACCAGCAGGCTGTCGGCGACGTCGCTGTCCTCCATGGCGATGGGATGGATGTAGCGGGTGTTGGCGCCCTTGCCGCGCGTGACCTTCTCGATGCCGGTCAGCACGCGGGCCTCGTGCCCGCCCTTGCCGGGCGCCGTGCAGATGGCGAGCGTGCAAGGCGTCGTCGCCCGCGCCGACCAGGTGGTGCCGTTCGGCGCATAGACGCCGTGCGGCGGCGTGCCCTCGAAGACGTTCAGGCGCTCGCCAAGCTCGCCGAAGCTTTTGTCGCCGACGCCGATCTCGGCCTTGCCCTCGACGAGCACCAGGATCACCTCGGTGTCGCCGGTCGGCTCCGCCGCCGTCTCGCCGGGCACGAGCCGGTAGAGGCCGAAGCCGACATAGCCCCATCCGGCGCTCGTCGGGGTGATGTCGTGCACCTTGCCCGTCGTGCCGGTGGGCTTGCGCAAGAGCTGGGTCATTGCATCGTCTCCGCCTGTTCCGGGCTGTCTCTTCCTGCCATCACGCCTTGTCCAGCCCCGCCTCGCGCGCCATGGCTTTCAGCGCCTTCAGCCCCATCGACTGGTATTCGTAAGGGTTGCGCACGGCTGGGTCCTGCTCGGCCTCGATGACGAGCCATCCCTGATAGCCGTGCTCTGCGGCGATCCTGAGTACGGGCGGAAAGTCGACGCCGCCCTCCGGGTCGCCCGGAACGGTGAAGACGCCGCGGCGCACGCCTTCGAGGAAGGAGAGACCCTCCTTCTCGACCTCGGCGCGGATGGCGGGGCGCACGTTCTTGGCGTGGATATGGGCGACCCGGTCCATGTATTTCTTCGCGACGCGCGCCGGGTCGCCGCCGCCGAACCAGCAATGGCCGGTATCGAGCAGGAGATGCGTCGCCGGCCCCGTATGCGCCATCAGCGCGTCGATCTCCTCCTCCGCCTGCACCACGGTGCCCATGTGGTGGTGATAGACGAGGGTGATGCCCTCATCGGCGCAATATTGCGCGATCTGTTCCACGGCGGCGCCGAAGGCGGGCCAGTCACCGGCCGGCAGCACCGGCCGGTCTTGCAGCGCCACCCTATCGTTGCCGTGGATGGCGTTCGAGGTCTCGCAGACGATGCAGACCTTGCTTCCCATGGCTTTCAGCAGGTCGAGATGCGGTCTGATCGCCGTCTTCTCCTCCTCCACCGAATGGGCGAGAAGGTTGAGCGAGTGCCAGCCGGAGACGAAGGAAAGCCCGTGCGGCGCGAGCGCGGCCTTCAGTGCGGCGGGCTCGGTGGGCATCTTGTGGCCCTTCTCGATACCGTCGAAGCCGATCTTGCCGGCCTCGCTCAGGCACTGGTCGAGGCTGATATTGGCGCCGAGGCTCTGGTCGTCGTCGTTGGACCAGGCGATGGGATTGGTGCCGTAGAGGATCATTGCGCTATCCGCGTGGGGGCTGGTTTGGCTGAAGGTGGTTGCGGCGATGCCCTCTCGGGCATCGGGTTGTCCGCTGGTTCCCGGCTCTCGCCTGCGCTTCGCGCATTCGGGCCGGGAAACGGGGGTGTGCTTGGAGAAGAAACCTGTTCCCCGGATGCATTGAGCGAAGCGGAACGCGAGCCGGCGCGCTGCGCACGGAGCCGTGTCGAAGGCTCGCCGCCACGACCGATCGGTCTCGATCCTGCCCCGCTCATCTCAGGCTCCGGGAAAGGCCTGGCGTCAATCCGCCGGGCGCTGGTTCTTGAGGTTCTTTTCATAGGCGGCACGGGCGGCGTTGACCTCCGGCCGCACGGAGACCTCCGGCACCGCCACGTCCCACCAGTGGCCGCCGGCCTCCGTCGTCGGCATCGGGTCCGTGTCGATGACGATGGCGCTCGGCCTGTCCGCCTTGCGGGCGCGGGCCATCGCCTCTTCCAGCTCGGCGATGCTCGCCACCTTCTGCGCATTCGCGCCCATGGAGGCGGCATGGGCGGCGAAGTCGATGGCAGAGGGTACCGCATGGCGGGCCGTGTCGAGCAGGTTGTTGAAGCTCTCGCCACCGGTGGCGCGTTGCAGGCGGTTGATGCAGCCGTAGCCGCGGTTATCGAGCACGACGACAATGATCTTCTGGCCGAGCATCACCGCCGTCGCGAGCTCCGAATTCGCCATCATGTAGCTGCCGTCGCCGACCATGACGACGACCTCTCGGTCGGGCCGCGCCATCTTGACGCCGAGCCCGCCGGCGATCTCGTAGCCCATGCAGGAGAAGCCGTATTCGAGGTGGTAGCCGTTCGGGCGGCTTGCCTTCCACAACTTGTGCAACTCACCGGGCAGGCCGCCGGCGGCACAGACGAGGATGGTGTCTTCGCCGACGCTGCGCTGCACGGCGCCGATGACCTGCGCGTCCGACGGCAGCACGTTGTCGCCGGGCGCCATGGTGGCGGCATCGACCGCCTTCAGCCATTCCGCCTTCAGTTGCGGCTCGGGCGCCGCCGCCTTGTGCCCGCCGAGCGCTGCCGACAGCGCTTCGAGCGCCACCTTGGCGTCGGCGACCAGCGGGATCGCCCGGTGCTTGCCGGCATCATAGGGCGTCACGTTAACGGCGAGGATGCGCCGGTCGGGATTGCGGAACAGGGCCCAGCTTCCGGTGGTGAAGTCCTGCAGGCGGGTGCCCACCGCGATCACGAGGTCGGCCTCGGCCGCCACCGCATTGGCGGCGGAAGAGCCGGTGACGCCGATGGCGCCGAGATTGAGCGGATGGTCCCACGGCAGAGACGACTTGCCCGCCTGCGTCTCGGCAACCGGAATCTGGTGCGTCTCGGCGAAGGTGGTGAGTGTCTGCGTGGCGAGCGAATAGAGCACGCCGCCGCCGGCGATGATCAGAGGCTTGCGCGCGCCGCGGATGGCCTCGGCCGCCTCGGCGAGCTCGCGTGCATCCGGCTGCGGGCGGCGGATGTGCCAGGTGCGCGGGGTGAAGAACGTCTCCGGCCAGTCATAGGCTTCGGCCTGCACGTCCTGGCAGAAGGCGAGTGTCACCGGCCCGCAGTCCACCGGGTCGGTCATCGTTGCCATGGCGCGGGGGAGAGCGGTGAGCAACTGCTCCGGCCGCGCGATGCGGTCGAAATAGCGGCTGACCGGCTTGAAGCAGTCGTTGGCGCTCACCGTGCCGTCGCCGAAATCCTCCACCTGCTGCAGCACCGGGTCGGGCGCCCGGTTGGCGAAGACGTCGCCGGGCACCAGCAGCACCGGCAGGCGGTTGACGTGGGCGAGCGCCGCGGCGGTGACGAGGTTGAGGGCGCCCGGGCCGATGGAGGTCGTCACCATCATCGCCCGCTGGCGATTGAGCGCCTTGGCATAGGCGATGGCCGCATGTGCCATGGTCTGCTCGTTGTGGCCGCGCCAGGTCGGCAGGGCATCGCCCGCGCCGTGCAGGGCCTCGCCCATGCCCGCCACGTTGCCATGGCCGAAGATGGCCCAGCAACCGGCGATGAAGGGCTCGCCGTCGGCCGTCTTCTGGGCGGCGAGCCAGCGGACCATGGCCTGAGCGGCCGTGAGGCGGATGGTGCTCATGACGGTTGTTCCTTCTGCGTGCGGACGCGGTCCCAGATGTCGCACAGCATGCGGTATTTCTCGGCCATCTCCGTGACGGCCTCCTCGTCGCCGGTCTCGCCGGCGAACCAGCGTCGTGCCGCGTCGCCGAAGATGGTGCGGCCGACGGCGAAGCCCTTCACGAGATCGAAGGCCGCCGCCATGCGAAGGCTCGCCGAGAGCTCCTCGAGGGGCGCATCGAGCCCGAGGACGACGATGCCGCGCGTATGGGGATCGTTGCGCGAGACGGCCTCGACCGCATTGCGCCAGGCGGCTTCGCTGCGTAGCGGCTCGAGCTTCCACCAGTCGGGGAAGACGCCGATCTCGTAGAAACGCTCGATGACGCGCGCCGTGGTCGTGTCGTCCACCGGCCCCGCCTTCGAAGCGATGATCTCCAGCAGGAATTCGAGGTTGTTGCGCCGGGCCGCCTCGGCGAGACGCTTCACCGTCTCCTCCTGCCGTGCCTTGAGGCCGGCGTCGTCGTCCGGATGATAGAAGCACAGCACCTTGACGACATGCTCGACCGGCCATTCGGCGAGCGCCGTGCCATAGTCTAGCCCCAGTTCCGCTTCGAGTTCGAGTGGACGCGACCCCGGCCGTTCCACGGGGCGGCCGATCCACAGGCCCGTGCCGGCGGCGGCATGGAGCGCTTCGCGTCCGAGGCGGCCGTCGCACAGGATGCCGTAACCCGCCTTTCCATCGGCGACGCGCTGCGCCGCCCTGAGGCACAGGGACTTGAAGGGGCCGATGCGCTCGCGCGGCGCACCCGCCTGGTCGGCCATGTCCTCGAGCTGCATGCGGTGGTCGAAGGCGAAGACGCGCATGTGCGGCCATTGGCCCTTGCGCGTCGTCGCCCAGTGGATCTGCTCGAGCTCGGTGTCGTGGCGCAGCGCCGGAGTGACGATGCCGCGCTTCAGGAAGAACTGCAACTCCTCCCAGCTCGGATAGGCCGGCGTGCAACCGTGGCGCGAGACGGCGAAGGCGCCGCAGGCATTGGCGTAGGTGAGGCTCGTCACCCAGTCCTCGCCGCGGAGCCAGCCGCGCAGGAGCCCCGACATGAAGCCGTCGCCGGCGCCGAGCACGTTGAAGACCTCGATCGGAAAACCCGGCCCGGAGATGCCGTCGTCGAGGCTGTCGGGAATGGCGCCCTCGAAGGCGGCAGCGCCCATCGGCCCGCGCTTGCACACGAGCGTCGCGTTGGAAACGGCGCGCACGGCGCGGAGCGCTGCGACCGTGTCGGTCGTGCCGCCGGCGATGTGGAACTCCTCCTCCGTGCCGACGATGAGGTCGAAGAGATGCAAGGTCGACTGCAGCTTCTGTGTCACCGCTGCGGAGGCGATGTAGCGGCTCTCGCCAGCGCCGTGGCCGGCGAGGCCCCAGAGATTGGGGCGATAGTCGATGTCGAGCGCCGTCTTTGCCCCGTTGTCCCGCGCGAGCCGCACGGCCTTGAGCACAGCCGCCTCGGTACGCGGATGCGACAGGTGCGTGCCGGTCGCGGTCACGCAGCGACTGCCGGCGATATAGGCGGGGTCGATGTCATCCTCGCTCAGCGCCATGTCGGCGCAGTTCTCGCGATAGAAGATGAGCGGGAACTGGTGCTGGTCGCGGATGCCCAGGATGACGAGGGCGGTGAGCCGCTCCGGGTCCGTCTTGACGCCCGTGACGTCGACACCCTCGGCGATGAGTTGCTCGCGGATGAAACGGCCCATGTGCTCGTCGCCGACGCGGGTGATGAGGCCCGACTTGAGGCCGAGCCGCGCCGTGCCTGCGGCCATGTTGGTGGGCGAGCCGCCGATATATTTGCGGAAGCTCGCCATGTCCTCCAGCCGCCCGCCGACCTGCGCGCCGTAGAGGTCGACCGACGAGCGGCCGATGGTGATGACATCGAGCATCACACGGTCCCTCCGAGCGAGCTTTCGAGCACCGCGAGTTCCTGGCCGCCAGCCATCAGGTCCTGCAGCGCCTCGGCCGTGATCTCGCCGCGCACGGCCGTGCCCAGCGTCTTGCCGCGGTTGAGCACGGTGAAGCGGTCCCCGACGGCCATGGCATGGCGTACGTTGTGGGTGATGAAGACGATCCCGATGCCCGCCTTGCGCACTTGGTCGATGGTGGCGAGCACGTTGGCCGTCTGACGCACGCCGAGCGCCGAGGTCGGCTCGTCGAGGATGAGCACCTTGGCGCCGAAATAGACCGCGCGGGCGATGGCGACCGTCTGGCGCTCGCCGCCCGAGAGGGTGCCGACCGCCTGCTCCGGCTCGCGCAGGTTGATGCCCATGCGCGCCATCTCCCGCATCGTCACCTCGTTCGCCTTGGCGAAGTCGATGGTCTTGAAGGGGCCGAAGCCCTTCTCCGGCTCGCGGCCCATCCAGAAATTGCGTGTCACGCTCATCAGCGGGATCATCGCCAGATCCTGATAGACCGTCGCGATGCCGGCTGCCATGGCGTCGCGCGGGCTGTCGAAGACGACCTCCTGGCCCTCTACCACCATGGTGCCGCGCGAGGGCTTGTGCACGCCCGACATGGTCTTGATGAAGGTGGACTTGCCGGCGCCGTTGTCACCGAGCAGGCAGTGGCACTCGCCCGGACGCACGTCGAAGGAGACGCCGCCGAGCGCGATCACCGGGCCGAAATGCTTCTCGATGTTGCGCATCTCGATGATGGGAGCGGTCATCAGCGTTCTCCCGTGATGAGACGGCGGATGTAGGTGTTCATGATGACCGCGAGGATCAGGATCGTGCCGAGGAAGACGCGGAACAGCGAGCTCTCCGCCCCGGCGAAGAACAGGCCCTGCTGCACGACACCGAAGATGAGCGCCCCGAGCGCCGCCCCGATGACCGAGCCGTAGCCACCGGTGAGCAGCGCCCCGCCGATGACCACGCAGATGATGGCCTCGAACTCCTTGAGGAGGCCGCGGTCGGCGGCAGCCGAGCCGAACTCCATCACCTGGCACATCGCGAAGACCGTGGCGCAGAAGGCGGTGAACATGAACATCAGCACCTTCACGCGGTTGACCGGCACGCCGACGTAGCGCGCGGCCTGTGCATCGCCGCCCGAGGCGAAGATCCAGTTGCCGAAGCGCGTCTTCGCAAGGAGCCAGTGGCCGAAGATGATGAGCCCGATCGCCCAGACGATGAGCATCGGCACGCCCTCGACCACCGGCTGGCCGGCCCGTGCGCCGCGCGTGAAGGTGTCGATGAGGCCCACGTCGCCGAGCCACTGGAAGAAGCCCTTGAAGATGACCCCGCCGAAGAGGGCAGCGAGCCAGTCGCCCTCAGCCGCCTCGCGCACACCCCCGATGATGGTCTGGCGCGTGGTCAGGATCGATAGCCAGATCGTGAGGCCGCGCAGGATGTAGAGGAAGGCGAGGGTGACGATGAAGCTCGGCAGCCCGGTGCGAATGACGAGCAGGCCGTTGATGGCGCCCAGTCCGATGCACACGGCGAAGGTGACGAGGATGGCGAGCCACGCCGGCCAGCCCCACTGCACGGTGAGGATGGCGGCGATGACGCCGGCAAAGCCGATCATGGAGCCGACGGAAAGGTCGAACTCGCCCGCGATCATCAGGAGGCAGGCGCCGACCGCGATGATGGCGAACTGTGCCGAGACGACGAGCCAGTTCTGGAAGCCGGCCGGCGCGAACATGCCGCTGTCGCCCGCGACCATCAGGAAGAAGGCGAAGACCAGGATGACCCCGCAGATCGCCCCGAGTTCCGGCCGGATCATGGCGCGGCGCAGCGAAGAGACGGGCATGAGCCGCTCGTCCGTCATGACGTTTCCCCGTTTTCGATGGTGCTTGGCATGCGGGGCGCGAGGCGCGCCCCGCCGCAGTCCTCAAACGCCGGGGCGCGAGGCGCGCCCCGCCGCAGTCCTCAAACGCCGGGGCGCGAGACGCGCCCCGCCGCGGTGTTTCGCATGCGGGGCGCTCGGCGGCGCCCCGCAGCATCGACCAATGTTTCAGCGGTATTCGCCGGCGAGCTTCTCGACGAGGGCGATGTTGTCCTTGGTGATGAAGCCCGGGCCGGAGTTGATCGCGTTCGGCGGTATGACGCCGTAGCGGGCATAGTTCGTCAGGAGCACCACCGGCAGATAGCCCTGCAGGTAAGGCTGCTGGTCGATGGCGAAGGCGATGGTGCCGTCCTTGATGGCCGCAGAGATGCCGGCCGACAGGTCGAAGGTGCCGAAGTGGACCTGGCCGGCCATGCCGTTCTCCTTGAGCGCCGCGATCGTCGGCTCGGCGGAGTTGGGGCCGAGGGCGATGATGCCGTCGGTGTCGGCGTTGGCACGCAGATAGGCGGAGACCTTGTTCTTGACCTCGGAAGGATCGAGGCCAGTGTCGATCATCTGGTTGCCGAGCGGCACGTTCAGCCCGTCGGCGAAGCCTTGGCAGCGCTGCACGGAGGCCGGATTGGTGATGTAGTGATTGACGCACAGGAACTTCTTGACGCCGGCTGCCTTCGCCCGCTCGCCGGCGGCGAAGCCCGCCGCATATTCGGGCTGGCCGATATGCAGCAGCGCGCCGATGTCTTTCGATTCCTCGATGGTGCCCGAGTTCACGGTGATGACCGGGATGCCCTGCTCGACTGCCTTGGCGAGCGGGCCCTTGAGGACGTTGAAGTCGGCGATGGTCGAGATGATGCCAGCCGGGTTCGAGGCCGTGGCCTGCTCGACGATGCGGGCCATGTCGGCGAGGTCGCCGGTCGGCGGGTTGCGGTATTCCACCGTCACGCCCATCTGGCTGCTCGCCACCTTGAGCGCGTTCTTGATGGTGTTCCACCAGCTGTCGCTGTCAGGTGCGTGGCTGACGAAGACGAAGCGCTCGCCCTCCGCGTGGGCCGGCGTCGCCAGGCTGCCCGCGAGCGCGAGGGATGCGACGGCGAGCGCCGCAAGTGTCTTTCTCATGGTTCCTCTCCCAGACTTCAGAAGTGTCAGGCCATCGAGCTTGCGCGGATCCCGCCCGGCGCAGTCCCGCTTGGCGCGGCGTCTCCGTGCGTCCGGGAGCTGCGGCCGCCATTGGTCATGGGCCGTCTCGCAGGCTCTTGGATGGAAATTTTGTTCCAAAAAAATCAGAATGCAATAAAAAAATTCCATATCATCGTGATTGCCGCACCGCCCCCACGGCCACGGCCAGCGCGATCGCGAGCGAAAGGGTGGCCGACAGGGCGCGGAACGAGCCGACATCCACTTCCGAGACATCGAGGGCGTGGACGCCGAGGCGCCTGAGCGGGCTGGTGACGGTGTCGGTGATGGCGACAACCTCGTTGCCGCGCTCGCGCGCATAGGCGGCAAGGTCGATGGTCTCCTGCGTATAGGGCGCGAAGGAGATGGCGATGACGACGTCGCCCGGGCGGATGGCGTGGCGCCGCCCCAGCTTGCCGACGCCGTCATGCAGGATGGAAGGGATATCCATCTTCTCGAAGGCGTAGCTGAGATAGGTGGCCACCGGGAAGGCCCGGCGCATGCCCATAACGTGGATGGTGGGCGCAGCGGCGAGCGCGGCCACAGCGGCATCGAGCGCTTCCGAATCGACCGTCGAAGCCAGACGCTCCAGCGACAGCCGGCCCGCCTCGATGAATTCGGCGAGCAGCGCCGACGGGCTCTGCCCGCCCTCCGCGCGCAGGTTGTCGAGCCGCGTGGCATAATCGGGCCAGCGCTGGCCGTAGCTGTCGCGGAACAGGCGCTGCATGTCGCTGAAACCAGCAAAGCCGAGCAACTGACAGAAGCGCATGAAAGCTGACGGCTGTACGCCGGCGCCCGCCGCCAGTTCCGCGACGGTGGAGAGGGCGATCCTGTCCGTGTTGTGTGCCACGAAATCGGCGCACTGCCGCAGGCGCTTGGGCAGCGTGTCCGCGATCTGGACGAGCCGCTCCTGAAATTCGTCGACGGAGGCGGGTGCGGCCGGCTTCTTCATGACATTGTTCCTTGACAGAACCGTCGTTCTATATTCATCGATTGAATGGAATATATATTCCATTTGCTCGGGAGGGGAGCCGGAAAATGGAAAGCCTGGGCATCGGCCTCATCGGGACGGGTTTCATGGGCAAGTGCCATGCACTCGCCTTCGGCGCGGTCAAGGCGGTGATGGGAGACGTGCCGACGCCGCGGCTCGAGCTCCTGTGCGAGACGCCGGCCGACAAGGCGGCGGCCATGGCCGGCCAGTTCGGCTTCGCCCGTGCGACCGACGACTGGCGCGCGCTCGTCGCCGATCCCGCCGTCGACATCGTCTCGATCACGACGCCGAATCGCCTGCACCACGAGATCGCCATGGCGGCCATCGCGGCGGGCAAGCACGTCTATTGCGAAAAGCCCATGGCGCTGACGCTGCACCAGGCCGAGGAGATGGCGGCGGCAGCACGCGCGGCCGGCGTCAAGACCATCGTCGGCTACAACTACATCAAGAACCCCACCTTCATGCATGCGCAGCGCCTCGTGCAGGAGGGCGCCATCGGCCGCATCGTCCACTTCCGCGGTTGGGTGGACGAGGACTATCAGGCCGATCCCGACCTGCCGTGGACCTGGCGCGCGCGCCACGCGGAGGCCGGGCTCGGGGCGCTCGGCGACCTCGGCTGCCATCTCGTCTCCATGGCCTACGGCCTCGCCGGGCCGATCGAGAGCCTCGTTGCCGACATGCAGACCGTCCACCGCACGCGCCCGCTCGCCGACGGCTCGGGCGAGGCGGCGGTGGAAAACGAGGACGTCGCTACCGCCCTCGTGCGATTCAAGGGCGGCTTCCACGGCAGCCTCGCCACCTCGCGCAGCGCCTGGGGCCGCAAGAACCGCCTCGGCTGGGAGGTGCACGGCACGAGGGGCATGCTGATCTTCGACCAGGAGCGCATGAACGAGCTGCAGCTTTACGAGAATCAAGGCCCCGGCGCGCAGCAGGGCTTCAAGACCATCCTGACCGGCCCCGCCCACCCACCCTTCGGCGCCTTCGTGCCGGCGGCGGGCCACCAACTCGGCTTCAACGACCTCAAGGTCATCGAGGCTGCCGCCCTCCTGCGTGCCATCGCCGAAGACAGCCGGCCCGAGCCTGATTTCGTCGCCGCGCTCGCCTTCGAGCGCGTGATCCACGCCATCGCGGAGGCGGCCCACACCGACCGGCGGGTGGTGATTTAACATCGTCGGCGAGCCCTCGCGGATTGGAATGCATGCTGACAGAAACCGTCAGCATCGATGCTATGCTGGCGCCATGTCGCGCGCGCACCGCCTGTTCGATTTGCTGCAGATGCTCCGTCGCCACCGCCGGCCGGTGAGCGGGGCGGCGCTCGCGAAGGAGGCCGGCGTCAGCCTGCGCACGCTCTATCGCGACATCGCCGCGCTGCAGGCCATGGGCGCCGAGATCGATGGCGAGCCGGGCGTGGGCTATGTCCTGAAGCCGGGCTTTCTCCTGCCGCCGCTCATGTTCTCTCCCGAAGAGATCGAGGCACTGGCACTCGGCCTCAAATGGGTGGCGGGGCGTACGGACGAGAGCATGGGCGCGGCGGCGCGCGATGCGATGGCCAAGCTCGCTGCCGTCCTTCCGCCGGATCTTGGTGAACGCATGAACGACGATGCGCTCGTCATCGGCGCCGGCTGGGAACGTCCCAAAGGCGTCGCGCTGGCGCTCCTGCGGCAGGCGCTCAATACCGAGCGCAAGCTGGCGCTCACCTATGTCGACGAAGCCGGCGCGAAATCCGAGCGCGTCGTGTGGCCCGTGACGCTCGGCTTCTTCGAGACGAAGCGGGTGCTGGTGGCCTGGTGCGAGCTGCGCAATGCCTTCCGCAGCTTCCGCGCCGACCGCATGCTCGCCGCTGAAATCCTTCCCGATCGGTCGCCGCGGCCGCGCCGGCAGATGGTGCAGGAATGGCGGCAAACCATGCTGACAAAAACTGTCAGTGAGCCGTCCTATCGTGGGGTTACGTCAACCGACGTCACCAGAGACCGCGAGGAGACCCACATGAGCAAGGAATTGATTTTCTACACGAATCCGCAGTCGCGCGGCTATATCGTGCACTGGATGCTGGAGGAGGTCGGCTGCCCCTACACTGTCAAGGTCCTCGATTTCGGCACCACGATGAAGGCGCCGGACTATCTGTCCATCAACCCTATGGGCAAGGTGCCGGCGATCGTCCATGGCAACCAGGTCGTCACGGAAGCCGCCGCGATCTGCGCCTATCTCGCCGATGCCTTCCCGGACGCGGGCCTGCTGCCGGCGCCCGAGCATCGCGGCGCCTACTACCGCTGGCTGTTCTTCACTGCAGCCTGTCTCGAGCCGGCGGCCTCCAACCATGCGGCAGGCTGGAATCCCTCGCCGGAACAGCAGCGCAGCTTCGGCTATGGCTCCTACGAGATGGTCCTCGAGACGCTGGCGGGCGCGCTCAAGGGGCGGCGCTATATCGCTGGCGACCGCTTCAGCGCGGCCGATGTCTATCTCGCGAGCCACCTGCAGTGGGGCATGATGGTCGGCATGATCGAGAAGCGCCCCGAGTTCGAGGCCTATTGCGCGCCGCTCGTCTCCCGGCCGGCGGCCGAGCGCGCCGACACCGAAGTCAAGAAGCTCGAAGCGCAGAAGGCGTGGTCGGCGGCCTGAGGATGGATAACAACATGAGTCCCGCCGCCTGGCGGCGGGACAGCGTGGCCTGGCGGGCCGATCTGGCTGGGGCGGCAGGATTCGAACCTGCGAATGGCGGTACCAAAAACCGCTGCCTTACCACTTGGCGACGCCCCAACAGCACTCAGGCGGGGCGGACCATAATTCGAGCGACGGCCTGACGCAACGCCGATGCGGCGGCCGGGCCGGGCGGATGGCGCCGGCCTAGCGTTGTCCACAAGCGGCGGGCGGAGCGGAACGGCGACTGACCGCGCGCCCGCTTCGCGGCCGTTGCAGCACTTGCTCCCACGGCGGCATGTGGATGCATGAAAAGAAGTTGCGCGAGGACGCTTGCCGGCCGCAGGCGTCGAGTCTATAAGACCGCCTGCCGACGGGCACATGTCGGAGTGTAGCGCAGTCTGGTAGCGCACCTCGTTCGGGACGAGGGGGTCGCAGGTTCAAATCCTGCCACTCCGACCATTTTGCAGCTCTTCACGACATCACAGTAGACATCCCGGTGACGCGCCTTTCGCAAGGGTGCGTACGCCGGTGCCATGCCCCGGCCCGGCCTGAAGCCGGCCGTGCCGAGACGAAAGCCTTCTCAGGCGAGAGGCTCCTCGCTCGCCCCCGTCTGCACGATGGCGAAGGCATAGAGCCGCGCCACCTCTTCCAGCCGTTCGAAGCGTCCGGCGGCGCCGCCGTGGCCGGCTTCCATGTTGGTGTGGAGGGCCACGGGGCCGCCGCCGGTCATGCGCTCGCGCAGGCGCGCCACCCATTTGGCAGGCTCCCAATAGGTGACGCGCGGGTCCGACAGGCCGGCGACGGCGAGGATGGCGGGATAGGTCTGCGGTTTCACCTGGTCGTACGGCGAATAGGCGAGGATTCGCCGGAAGGCCGCCTCGTCGCGAATCGGATCGCCCCACTCCGGCCATTCGGGCGGCGTCAGCGGCAGGCTGTCGTCGAGCATGGTGTTGAGCACGTCGACGAACGGCACCTCGGCGAGGATGGCGCGGAACAGGTCCGGCGCGTCGTTGGCGACGGCGCCCATCAGCATGCCGCCGGCGCTGCCGCCATGGGCGACGAGCCGCCGCGGCGCCGTGTAACCGAGCGCCGCGAGGTGCCGACCGGCGGCGATGAAGTCGCTGAAGCTGTTGGTCTTCTTCTCGCGCTTGCCGTCCGTGTACCAGCGCCAGCCCTTCTCGGTGCCGCCGCGGATATGGGCGATCGCATAGACGAAGCCGCGATCGACCAGCGACAGCCGGTTGCTCTCGAAATCGGCGGGGATGGCGATGCCGTAGGCGCCGTAGCCGTAGAGCAGGCACGGCGCCGTGCCGTCGAGCGCGAGGTCGCGGCGGTGCAGCACCGAGATCGGCACCGTTTCGCCGTCCGCGGCCGTTGCGAAGAGGCGCTTCGTCACGTAGCGGGCCGGGTCGTGGCCGCTGGGCACCTCGCGCCGCTTGATAAGCTGCCGCGCGCGGCTCGCCATGTCGTAGGCATAGGTCTCGGCCGGCGTCGTCATCGAGGAATAGGTGAAGCGCACGACCGGCGTGTCGTATTCGTAGCCCGGCTCGTAGCGCAGGCCGTAGGCCGGCTCATCGAAGGCGATGGCGTGTTCATCGTCCGTGGCGAGCGCCCGCACCACGAGGCGCGGGTTGGCGTCCTCCCGCTCCAGCCGCACCAGGAAGTCGCGGAAGGCGGTGTGCTTCAGCAGCATGATGCCCGGCCGATGCGGCACGAGCTCGCGCCAGTTCTCGCGCTCGGGGGCGGAGAGCGGCGCCGTGACCAGCTTGAAATCCTCCGCCCCGTCCGCGTTGGTCGAGATGACGAGATCATCGCCCATGTGCTCGACGCTGTAGCGGTGGCCCGTCTCGCGGGCGACGACGAGGCGCGGCCGGGCGGAAGGATCGGCGAGGTCGATGAGATATACTTCGCTCGTCTCGTGGTCGGAGACGCTGATGAGGCCGAACGCGCCGGACTGGGTGCGCGACAGGTGCACGAACCAGCCTGCGTCGTCCTCACGGTAGATCTCCTTGTCATTCGCCGGATCCGTCCCGAGGATGTGGCGGAAGACGCGCGAGGGCCGGTGGTTCTCGTCGAGGCGCACGTAGTAGAAGCTGCGCGAATCGGCAGCCCAGACCACCTCGCCCGTTGTCCACTCGACCGCGCCGGCGGCATCTGCGCCGGTCGCCAGATCGCGCAGGCGGATCGTGTGCAGTTCGCCGCCCGTCTCGTCGGCGCTCCAGGCGAGCAGGCGATGGTCAGGCGAATGCTGCGCCTCGGCGAGGTCGAAGAAGGTCTTGCCGGCCGCCAGCGCATCTGCGTCCAGAAGGATCGTCTCCTCGCCGCCGTCGCGTGGCCGGCGGCAGACGAGCGGATGCTGCCCGCCTTCCCGGAAGCGCACATAGTAGCTGTAGGGCCCGTCCGGGCTCGGCACGGAGGAGTCATCCTCCTTGATGCGCCCGCGCATCTCGGCCACGAGCCGGCGCCGCAAGTCTCCGGCCGGGGCGAGGATCGCGTCCGCATAGGCGTTCTCCGCGCGGAGATGGTCGCGGATGTCGGCCGGCAGGAGAGTGGGATCGCGCAGCACGTCGCGCCAGTTGTCGGCCCGCAGCCAGCCGTAGGCGTCGGTGATGTCGGTCCCGTGGACTGTCCGGGTGACCGGTCGGGCCGGCGCACGGGGGGGAAGGGGCTGTGTCATCGCTCGTTCCGTGTCTTCTCGCCGGCTCCTCTCTCGGTCCCTTCTGGCTCGAAGACAAGCGCGCTGCCATTGGTGCAATAGCGCAGGCCCGTCGGCTGCGGTCCGTCGGGAAAGACGTGGCCGAGATGGGCGTCGCATCGGGCGCATCGGATCTCCGTGCGCGGCATCGCAAGTTTGTGATCGGGCGCTTCGGCGATGGCACGACGATCAACCGGCTCGAAGAAGCTCGGCCAGCCAGAACCGGATTCATACTTGGCATGGCTCGCGAACAGGGGCTCGCCGCAACAGACGCAACGGTAGAGGCCCGGCCGTTTCTCGGTATTGTAGGGGCTCGAAAACGGTGGCTCCGTGCCGCCGAGGCGGGCGATGCGAAACTGCTCGGGCGACAATTCGGCGCGCCATTGCGCCGCATTCTTCTCCACCTTGCCGTTGCCGTCCGATGCTGGCATGGATTTTCCCTCCTTGATCGTGCTGACGATATGTTCCCGCGCCAAGGCCGGCGCAAGCCGGCGCGCGCAAAGTTCGCAATGCTCGGCGCGGGACAGCGCACGCGCGGGGCGCGCGCGCCTGCTGGAGCTTCAGCTATTCAGGGTTGTTCACACAGCTGCGCCTGATTACGAGAATTTCAAAGAAGTGAAAAACTTGTCTTGCGAAATTCTCAACTTTGCCATACTTCATGAGTGTGATTGGAACACGAAAATGCCAGTGTTCGCAGGGTGGCTGTTCAAGCTCTCGCCGGCGCAACGGTAGGCGGTTTGGTGTTGTCGCCGGTTACCTGCCGGCATTGGCTGGTAACCGGATGATCGGGACAAAGAGAGGAATTCGGGTTCAATGAACGACAATGCAGCGTCAGCGAACTATATCGAGCTCGCGGCCGATATCGTTTCCGCCTACGTGAGTAACAATTCTGTCGCCTCCGCGGACCTGCCCGGGCTGATCAGCGAAGTCCATGGCGCACTGATGCGCGTTGCCGGCGGTGTCGTCGAGGTGCCGGTCGAGGCTCCCAAGCCGGCCGTTCCGATCAAGAAGTCGGTTACGCCCGACTTCATCATCTGCCTGGAAGACGGCAAGAAGTTCAAGTCGCTGAAGCGTCACCTGCGCACGCAGTACAACATGACGCCCGAGCAGTATCGCGAGAAGTGGGGCCTGCCGGCCGACTATCCGATGGTGGCGCCGAACTATGCCAAGGCCCGTTCGCAACTCGCCAAGGAGATGGGCC
The DNA here is from genome assembly GCF_001887265.1 of Chelatococcus daeguensis. NCBI lineage: Bacteria > Pseudomonadati > Pseudomonadota > Alphaproteobacteria > Hyphomicrobiales > Chelatococcaceae > Chelatococcus > Chelatococcus daeguensis. The sequence goes on from NZ_CP018095.1 coordinate 1,360,158, forward strand.
TCGGCCAGCAGCGCCGCAAGCGGCGCACCTCGAGCCGCGGCTGATGCGGCTTCGCCGCGCGGCGAGCGGCGGATCGGCAATGAATGGACGGGGCAACCGATGGGTTTGCCCCGTTTGCTTTTGTCCGTCGGATGATGCTTTCCGACGGCCCGGCATGGTCTCTTGCGTCGGCGGCAAGCGGCGTCAGGCGCTGTGCTGCGGGGCGAGCGGGTGATTGCCGACCACGCGGTCTCGCCCCTGTCGCTTTGCTTCGTAGAGATGCGCATCGGCATGGGCGACGAGGTCGCGAACCGTGTGCGCGTCATCGGGAAAGGTGGCGATGCCGATGCTGACAGTCGGCGCGGCCGCGAATTCCCGGGCCAGCGTCTGATGCAGCGAGAGGCGCATGCGTTCAGCCGAGGCTAGGGCCGCCATATGCGGCATGTTTTCCCAAAGAATGACGAATTCCTCGCCGCCGTAACGAAAGACGAGGTCATCGGTCCGGATCTCCGCCCGCAGGCACGCGACCACGCGCCGCAGCACCTCGTCGCCGGTGACGTGCCCGTAGCGGTCGTTGATGCCCTTGAAATGATCGACGTCGACGAGGGCCAGGCTGACGGGCCGTCGGGTTGCCGCATTGCGGTCGAGAATCACCTGACCCAGCGTCTCGAAGCGCTCGCGCGTCAGCGCGCCGGTCAGGGCATCATAACGGGTCTTGCCGAGAAGCTCCTCGTACTTGTGGCGGTAGGTGAGCTTGTAGAAGACGTCCGATATGGCCTGGGGCGCCACGCTGCGCGCCTCCCGCTCGAATAGCGCAAGGTATAGCCCGATCAGGCCGCTGTAGACGGCAGCGGCGCCCATCTTCGCGATCCAGCCGCCGATTAGTGCGTCGAAGGGCGTACCAGTCACGAAACGCAGGCCGATGAAGAAGAAGATCTGGTCAAAGGTCAGGATCACCGCGAGGGTGGCGCAGGCCCGCAGTACGACCGATCCCCTCAGGACTGATCGCATCTTCTCGTAAAGCAGGATGAGCGCGATCGCGTCGATGAACAGCAGCGTTGTGCCCCACACCATCAGCGCCCCCATCTGGTCTATCAGCACGAGATCGGGGTTGTAGCCCGGCAGGGGCACGGGCGGGCCGGCGAGCCGCAGCGTCGCCACGAGGGCGACCATCAGGAAATTGCCGATGAGGAGGCCATAGATCGGCTGGCGAACCGTCTCGGCATCCTCGCGGATGTAGAACAGCAGGATGATCGCCAGCTTGCCCGAGAACAGGACCGTCGAGCCAGGCGAGAGAAGGCCGAAGGGTAGCTCGATGAAGAAGACCGCCGCGAGATAGGTCTCGAGGAAGTGCATGACACCGAGGGCGCACAGGAAGGCGCCGAGGCCCATCCTGTGCCGCAACCGGAAGAGGGCCGCCATCACGCCGAAATAGATCAGCGCCTGCGAGAGAAGAAGGACGGTACCCGACATGGATTGCGGCTGCGCAAGGAAGGCAATGCCTTTACAGCACGGTGACGGGCGCGCCTGTCAACTGTCTCCGGTGGTGCCGGCCGCATTCTGCGGTCTCCTGTGCCTCATGGAGCACGGCGTGCGCCGCCGCGCGGCATGAAAAGGCTCGCACCGGCGCGCCTCATCGGGGCCGGCCGCGGGCGGCCTTCCAACGGGGGCTTGCCTGAACAAATATAGGAATGTATACCTATAAACACTCCCCTTCCTCCCGATCAGGCGGCGGTTGGAGAGAACATATAGTGAACATATCTGCGGTTTGGCGCAACGCCCTTGTTTCGGTAGCGATGGCGGCATCTTTCCCTGTCGCACCGGCGCAGGCTGGCTTTGCCCCTGACAGGAAGGATCGGATGATGACCCGACATGTTGAGAACCTGAGCGCGGCCGGTCAGCGCCTGCTCCTGCACCTCGCGCAGGCGGAGGGCGCCTTCGCCCAGGCGAGCGTGGACGACGCCGGCCATGTCGCGCTTTATGCGCGGCGCGGCGCGACCACCCTCGGTGCAGGCCGTGTCCCCATCGCGGCGGCCGAGCGGCTGGTAGCGGAAGACCTTGCCTGCTGGGAGCGCCCGTCGCGTGGTCGCCGCCTGCTGGTCGCCACCGGTGCCGGTCACGCCCGCGCCGCGCGCCTGCGGGCCGGCGATGGAGCGGAGGGGTTTCAGGCCCAGCACCGGGACCTGGTCGAGAGGGTCGAGCGGCCGGCGGCCGGCGACGAGGCGCGCCGGTTGCGCGTGAATGCGGCCGAGAGCCCGCTGCAGTCGCTGGCGCGCCGGCGCGGGCGCTGCGGCACGCCACTGGTCGATGCGGCAGGGCTCGAGGCGGGAGAGCGTCTGCGACGGGACATCACCATGGGCCAACTCCTGCCGAGCGTCAGCGCGCGCTGGCATCCCGTCGGCGGGCAGGGGAGTGGGGGGATGCGCGATCCGGCGAGCGCCAGCGATGCCGTCATCGCCGCCCGCCAGCGCGTGCGGCGCGCCATGAAGGCGGTCGGGCCGGAATTCGCCGATCTCCTGTTCGACGTCTGCGGCTTTCTCAAGGGCCTCGAGACGGTTGAGCGCGAGCGAGGCTGGCCGGCGCGCTCCGCCAAGCTCGTGCTGGGCATGGCGCTCGCGCGTCTCGCGGAGCACTATGGTCTTGCCGTGGAGGCGCGGGGTCCGGCGCGCGCCCGGTCTCTGCGGCTGTGGCGTGACGAAGGTACCGCAGCCCCGATCTAGGCCGGTGCCGACGCTCGGCGCTCAGGCGGCGGCCAGCGCGGCGCGGGCCTCGCCCTTGATGCGCTCGACCATGGAACGCAGGCCGTTCGAGCGCTGCGGCGTCAGGTGCTCCGACAGGCCGAGCCGCTTGAAGATGGCGAGCGCATCCGTGTCGATGATCGTCGTCGCCGGGCGGCCGGAGAAGATCGCGAAAGCAAGCGCGACAAGCCCGCGCACGATATGCGCATCACTATCGCCGCGAAAGTCGAGCACCGGCTCCCGGCCCGGCTCCCGCACCACGCGGGTGTCGAGCCAGACCTGGCTGGCGCAGCCGCGCACCTTGTTGGCGTCGGTGCGCGCCTCTTCCGGCAAGGGCTCGAGCGCGCGGCCGAGTTCGATCAGATAGCGATAGCGATCATCCCACTCGTCGAGCAGTTCGAAATTGTCCAGAATCTCGTCGAGAGAAGGCTGCATCACCAATCGTCCATTGCCCGGCCCGTCACAATCCGTGCAGGCTTTCTGTCACCGAGACTTATATAGACGATCGGCGGCGGATTGCACGGTGCGCAGGGTCGCGGGCAGCGACTGGGGTCAACCCCTGCCGGCGTGGGGTCCCCGCCACGGAACGTCGCGATCGCCTTCGTTCAGCGTGTCACGGCTGCCGGCTGCAGCAGCCGGGGGGGCCTTCGTCGCCGTCTGGCCGGTCAGGGCTTCGACGAGGCGGCTGCGGGTATCGTCGTCGAGCATCTGCCAAAGGGCGAGCGCCCGCTGGGCCGCGTCGGCCGATCTTGCAACCTGCCCCGGCAGGGGCTGGGCGACAGCGGGGAATCCCGAACCCGACGCTGCGGCGGAGCGTCCGTCATCGGCTTCCTCGCGCACGGGAGAGAGAAGGAAGATCACGCCGATGACGAGCGCGCTGCGCAGCAGGAAGGTCATGGGATCATGCGTCCGTCGTCTTGTGTCCGTCGTCTCGCGCGGCTGATCCGCCGAGCCTGCCACCCGTTCCGCAAGGGCCGGTGAACGGGATTGTTACAATTCGACCGATCCTGGCCGCGCTGGGGTGACAGCCCTTGCAGCGGGCCGGGCGGTACTGGCCAATCCCTTGTCGGGCAGGATCTCCCGCATGTTCACCCTTCGTTAACAGCGATATGAGTCCGCAACCGATTCCCAATTCCGCCGCCGTAAGGAACGTGACGCGGCCGGCCGTCGTGGCGGCGCATTTTCGCCGCCGCCTTTAGGGTTCGCTTAATCGCAGGGTGGCAAGCTGCGGGCACGAGTTGGAAGGAGCGCGCGAGGGGTCTCGTGCGGACGTGTGTAGAGTGGTTGCAGCGCAGATCCTGTCGATCCTTCGGGCGCGCATCGGCGTCCTCGTCCATCCGGCGGTCGAGGACGAGGCCGAGCGTCTGCGCCACATCGACTTCATGCTGACGCGCCTTGCCACCGGCCTTGCCGCCCTTGCGCTCGTGCCGGTCTATCTCGTCGTCTGGGGGGCACCGGGAGGCCTGGCTGCACTCGCCCTGTCCAGTCTTGCGCTGCCGGTCGTCGCCGCCGCCGTCCTCTCCCGCACCGGACGGCTTCTGCCCGCCCATGCCATTTCGTCGCTGGCGCTTGCCGGCTTCATCCTGACCGTCAGCCGCGGTACGGGCGGGATGGCCTCGCCGGCGCTCATTTTCCTGCCGCTGATGCCGCTCGCGGCACTCGCCTGGGGCGATCGGGGCGCCGCCCTCGCCGCCGCGGCGATCGCGACAGCGACGGCCGGCGTCGTGCTCGCCGCCGAATCGCTCGCCGGTCCCGCCGCCAGCATCCTGTCCGCATGGGTCGGATGGCCGCTCGCGGCCGCCACGGCGATCGCCTACGCCACCGCCCTCGTGCTCCTCGCCCAAGGGCGTGACAGAGAGGGGCGGCGGCGGGAAGCGGCGCGTCACATGCGCGACCGGGCCGTCCTCGGTGCGCTGAACGATCTCGTCACCTGGCACGATGCCGCCGGGCAGGTGGTGTTCGCCAGCGAGGCGGCGCGGTCTCTTCTCGGCGCGGCGCCTGAAGGCCTCGGTGGCCGTGGCCTGTTCGAGCGCGTGCATGTGGCGGACCGGCCTGCCTTCCTCAAGGCGCTGGCGGACGCCCGCCACACGGCCCGGCCGGTGGAAGTCCGCTATCGGCTGATGACACCGTCCCCCGAAGGGGGTGGCGCGCCCACGGTGCGCTGGGTTGAGATGCGGGCCGCACCGGCGGATGCGCAGGCGCCCGACGGCTGCGCCGTGATCGCAGTGACGCGCGACGTGAGCGACCAGCGCCAGCGCGAGCGCGAGCTTGAGGACGCGCGTCGCGCAGCCGTTTCGGCGAGCGAGGCCAAGGATCGCTTCCTGGCCGTCGTCAGCCACGAATTGCGCACGCCGCTCAACGCCATCATCGGTTTCTCGGAAATGCTGGCGAGCGATTCACTGTGCCCGGCCGATGAGGTGCGCCGGCGCGAATATGCCGGCATCATCGCCGGGTCCGGCCGGCACCTGCTGGACGTGGTCAATGCGCTGCTCGACGTCTCGCGCATCGAATCGGGCAATTTCACCATCGCGCCGGAGCCGTTCGACCTTGCCGCGCTCGCGCGCGAATGCTGCGACATGATGGAGGTTAAGGCCCGGGCAGCCGGAGTGCTGATCCGCCGCGAACTCGGGACGGATGCATGCACGATCGTGGCCGATCAGCGTGCCTGCCGGCAGATCCTCCTCAATCTTCTCGCCAACGCCCTCAAGTTCACCCCGCAGGGGGAGGTCGCCGTGCGGCTCGCCCATCGTGGCTCCCATGTCACGCTCACGGTCAGCGACACCGGCGTCGGCATGGCGGAGAGCGACCTGACCCAGCTCGGCAAGCCTTTCTTTCAGGCGCATTCGTCCTATGATCGGCCGCACGAAGGCACAGGCCTCGGCTTCTGCGTGGTACAGGGGCTCGCGGCCCTGCATGGCGGCACGGTCGAGGTGACGAGCCGCAGCGGCGAAGGCACGACGGTGACGGTCTCGCTGCCGCGCGACGGCCTAGGCGCCCGGCCTGCGCCGGCGGCCGTTGTCGAGACCCTCGCCCGCCCGCGCGGCTCGGTTCACCCCTTCAAGGAAGAGATGAAGAAAAGTGCGTGAAGCCCTCGCCCGTTCGGATCACGATTTGGTGCTCTATGAGCGCCCGCAGGGGCGGACGCAGCAGCGCGGGCGGATCGTTGCCGCCTCGCGGCGAAAGGCCTTTGCCGGCCGCCTGATGGGGCTCGTGCTGCGCCGCCCGAGCCGCACCTTCGGTGTCGTGCTGGCGGGTGGCTTTGCCGTTGCCGTCGCGGTCAATGCGCTTGTCATGCAGCCGCGGCCACATCCGGCGCCACTCTTCACGGCACGGGGAAGCGAAGCGCCCGTCCGCATGGCGCCGCCTGCACGGCCCATGCCGCAGCCCGCGGCCGTCGTCGACACGGCTGCGCCGGCGCCCGCCGCCGTGGCGGAGCCCGCGCCGCCATCGCGCCCCTCGGCCCTGACGCAGCATCTCATGGAAGGAGCCGGCGAGGTCATGCCGCGCCCGCGGCCGGCCGATCCGATCGGCGATCTCATACGCACGGGCCTTGCGGGCGCAAGCGGAGGGGACACGGCCGTTCTCGACGCCCAGAAAGCGCTCGCCAAGCTCGGCTACGGCGTGACGCCGGACGGCCTGTGGGGGCCACAGACCCGTCAGGCCATCGAGCAGTTCGAGCGCGAGCGCGGCCTGCCCGTGGCCGGGGAGCTCACCGACAAGATGCGTTCCCTGCTCGCGGCGGCAGCCGGCAACGCCGGCCGGTGAGCGGCGTGCGGCTACGCAGCGACATCTGGGTTTCGGCCTATATGCGCCGCTGCCGCACCGAGGGGGCCTTCGCCTATCTGCGCCGGCGCGGTGCGGAGGAGGCCGGCGCCATCTTCATCAAGCTCGATTCGCTCGACGGCTCGGTGCGGCTCTTCGGACCGGCGCCGCAACATGCCGTCGAGGACAAGGGCGCGGACCGGCTCTTCGTCGAGTTGCCGCTCAAGGGCGACATTCCGGCGCTGGCGGCGGAGGAGAAGCTGCAGCGCGAGATCTCCTTCGATCCCGACCTGTGGGTGGTCGAGGTCGAGGATCGGGCCGGGCGCCATTTCCTCAACGTCGTCGAAGTCTGAGGCATTCACCGGGCGACGCGCGGGCGGTCAGCCCTGCCGGCGCACCGATTCCCTTTCGCCCTTCACAGACGGCGAGGCGTCTGCCGCCGCGCGCTCCGGTGATCGCGACGGCGCCATCGCCGGCACATGGCCTGCGCCGCGGCCGCCGGCGCGGTCGAGGCGCTTGCCGAGGCACGCCTCGAGCGCGAGGAGGGCGGTTTCGGCGTCGGTGGTGCGAACACGCTCCGTCAGGGTGAAGACCGTTTCCACCGAACGGGCGATGGCGGGCTCCAGGGTGAGGAAGATGCGCACTGCCTCGTCCGGCGTCAGACCGGCGACGATGAGAGCCAGCGCCAGAAGCTCGCCGGTCGGGTCCGTCAGTACCCGCGCGGCTCCTTCCGCATCAAGCCCGATGGCTCTCGCGATGAGAACGCCGAACCCGAGCCTGTCGTGGTCGGCGGCGTGATCGATGAGCGCCCGGGTCACGGCCGAGCCTGCGGGGCGGGCACGGCGTGGCGCGACACGCGCCTGTTCGGCGAGCCGTGTGAGAATGGCCTTGCGCTGGCGGACTGGAGCCAAGGGCAGAAGCGAGGCTGCGTCCATTGCCGGCAGATCGGGCCGCGCGAGCAGGGCGCGGGCGAGCGGGACGTGCCGGCGCGCCCGGATGGTCAGGTCCCGGATGACGGCGTCGGGCAGAGGCGTGGCGCTGTTGCGCGCGATGGCCAGCATCATCGCTTCGTCGCTCCGGGCGGCAAGGTCCCGGACCACGGCGGTTGGCAGGTCGGCGCGCGTCGCCAGCGCGGCGAGAAGCTGCCGGTCTCCCGACGCCAGCACCTCTTCGCGCCACCGTTCCGGCAGTGTGGGCATCGCCGCGATGACGGCTGCCGCCGCATCGCCGCCGCTGCGCAGGAGCGCTTCAAGCACCGCTGCCGGCGCAGCCGGATGGCCGACGAGCGCCTGTGCCACGAAGGCGCGGGTGTCGGCGTCGACGAGGGGGACGAGGCCGCATGCCAGGGTGGTGAAGGTCGCGATGTCGTCTCGCGAATGGGAGGCAGCGTCGAGAAACAGCCGTGTACGAACACGCAGCAATGTCGGGCGCGCCTCGGCCGCGCCGGAGCCGGCGAGATCCGCCAGGCCCGACAGGTCACGATCGCGCAGCGAAGCCTTATCCATGAGCGTGAAACAAAACGGTGAACGCGGCGTTCGATAATGGCAGCCTGCTGCTTAGCGTCGGGTTAACCATCGCGGGCCCGGTTGCCACACGAGACGTGTCAACGATTTGTTAACCTTGACGAAGGCTTAATGCCGAGGATGTCGGCGTAGGGATCCTCGAACCGGCCTGGAGGGCGAAATGAGCGACATCGCCGGCCACAGTGGAGACAACCTCGTCGCCTTTCCGATGGCGCGCCGCCTCGAACGGGCTCCGGCTCCGCCTGAGGAGTGCGGTACCGTCCTGCTGTTCACGGGTGTGCGCTACAGCCGCTGGGGCAGCGACGATGCCGACCCGGCGGGCCGCTCCGGCGGCGGTGCGACGACGGGTCGCTCGCAGCGGGCCGGGCGCAGTCTCGTTCGCGGATCTTGAGTCGTAAGCCCGTTCGGATCACATTGCTGTGCAATCCGATCCGCAGAACGGTCTGTTTCTTGGCGTTCAGAGACGGATCGACCGATCAGGTTGGCCCAACCCGATCGGATCCGGGTCTAGTCCGACTCGCTCAGGCATTCCATCGCCGCCGCGCGCTCGCGCGCCTCGGGCAGGCCGCTCGGATAGGCGGCGAGCGCTCGCACCAGCACCAGCCCCTGCACTCGCGGCGAGACAAAGCGCAGTTCCGAGCCGGCGTCATCGCCCCGCCCTCTGGCCAGTGCCTCGTCGTGCTGCTGGCGCGTCATGACGATGAGGGTCACGACCCCGTCGACCGCTGTGCGGTCCGTCACGGAATAAAGAACGGTGCCGTCGCGGCCATGGACGGAGAGCGAGCCGAAGCCCTCGGGCATCGGCGCCTCCACGCGTAAGGGCGCGTCGCTGATATCGAACGCGCACACCGCCATTGCCATTGCAGGATCGGCAAAGGGCACAGCCGTCTCGTTCTGCTGGGCGGCGAGCAGCCGGGTCTCACCGGGTGCCAGGGCGGCGGCATGGCGGTCGAACGCGCTGTTGCCTGCCAGCGTCGGCATGGCGAGGATGATCGCCAGATGGGTCATGCCGCCGAGCAGGAGCCCGGCCGCGAGCGCGATCCCGAGGGAGCCGGCCAGGCGCCTCACGAGCAATCCCCGCGGATAATGCGCGGCATGGTTGCCGGCTCGATGGCCGCTGCATCGGCCGACTGGGGAGAGTCATAGAGCCTCAGGGCGAGGACGAAGCGTCCGATGGCCGGCAGCGGCAGCCAGTTGCCCGGAGATGCGCGGCGCGAAAGCACGATCTGCGCTTCGCCGTTTGGCGCCCGCAGCACCTCTGCCGACGTGAAGCCGGCGCGCTCGCCATATGCCTTGCCGGCGGTATCGTAGACGGTCAGCGTCCAGGCGCGGGCGGCCGGCATGGCGCCGGCGACCGTGTAACTGCAAGAGGCCTGCAGAGGGCGTCCCGCATCGTCCCGTGCGGCGAGAAACTCAAGGCCCTCGCCGGCACCGAGCGGCAGCGTTCCCGAGCGGACCGTGATCGCCCGAGCATAGGGGTCGACGTCGCGCCCGCCGAGGGCGGGCCACGTGACCCAGGAGCCGATCGTCAGGGCGCCCAGCGGCGGGCGGCCAGATGTCGCCCAGTCCGCGCTCGTGACGCCGGTCAGCGCGCCGATCGCGAAAGCGACGAGGATGCAGAGGATGGCGGGCACGGGTCTCGTGGCGTGAGGGACGGCGAAGAGGTGCGCATACCAGCCCGTGGAACGGCTCCTCGTCAACCGCCTCGCAGGGGCCTTTCCGGCATCGGCTCGGGTGATCACCGCAGCTCTCAGGGTAACGCGATGCGGCCGCCGAGCGCCCGCACGCCGTCCTGGGCGATCTGGGCGGGGTATCCGTTCCCCCCGCCTGTGGCCTGCCGGTCGGGACGTGCCGGCCGGCGCAGGAGGTTGCCGATGCTCTCGATGACCTCGAAGGAGCGGCGCGAGAGATTGCCGCCGCTCGACTGCGCGGCATCCGCGTCGCGGTTGTCGCCAGCCTGGGCGACCGCGCCCGCCGTTCCTTCGAGGCCGGGCAGCGGGCCGGTTTCGGTTCCCTGATGCGCGAAGGCCATGACTTCGTGCCAGGTCATTGCCGGCAGCGTGCCCCCCGTCATTCGGTTGGTCGACGTGTAGTCGTCGTTGCCGAACCAGACGGCCGTGACGAGGCGGCGAGTGTAGCCGACGAACCAGGCGTCGCGATAGGCGTTGGTCGTGCCGGTCTTGCCCGCGGCCTGCACGCCCTCGATGATCGCGCGGCGGCCGGTGCCGGCCTCCACCACCTTGTTCAGCATGAAGTTCATGTCCGCCACGACGGATGTCGCCACCACCTGCTCGGCCGGCTTCGCATTGGCATCGTGACGCCAGATCGTCTCGCCATGGTTGTTGCGCACGTCGAGCGCGGGATAGGGCCGGGCGCGTCGGCCGCCATTGGCGAGGACCGCATAGCCGGCCGCCATGTCGAGGACCGTTACCTCGGCGGCGCCGATCGGCAGGGAGGTCGTATCCTTCAGCTCGGTCGTCAGCCCCATGGCCCGGCACATCTCGATGATCTTGGCGCGCCCGGCCTTGGCATTGCCCTTGCCGAGCGCCAGCGACATGCGCACCGGGATGGTGTTGATCGAGCGCGCCAGGGCCGAAGTGAGCGGCATCGCCCCGGCATAGGAGCGGGTGTAATTGTTGGGGCACCAGTTGCCGATGCACACCGGCGCGTCGACGACCGTGCTGTTCGGCTTGTAGAGCCCCGCGGCGAGCGCCGCGGTGTAGACGAAGGGCTTGAAGGCGGACCCGGGCTGGCGGAGGGCATCCGTCGCCCGGTTGAACTGGCTTGTGCCGTAGTCCCGGCCACCGACCATGGCGCGGGCGGCGCCATCCGGGTCGAGCACGACGATGGCGCCCTGCTTCGCGCCATAGGTCTTGCCGTGCTGGCGCAGGCCGTTTTCCAGGGCTTCTTCCGCGCGCTTCTGGATGGCCGGGTCGAGCGGCGTCTTGACGGTGAGCACGCGCTCATGGCCGAACAGGCCGTCGCGCGCCATCTTCTGCACTTCGCCGAAAGCCCAGTCGAGGTAGTAGTCGGGACTGAGGTCGCGCTGCCGGTCGACGGGGGTCGCCGGATTGCGCCGCGCCGACAGCATCTGGCCTTCCGAGATGAAACCGGCTTCCACCATGTTGGCGAGCACGTCGTTGGCGCGGGCGCGTGCCGCCGGGAGGTTGACGTGTGGCGCAAAGCGCGTAGGCGCCTTGAAGAGGCCCGCCAGCATCGCGGCTTCGGCAATGCTGATGTCCTTGACATTCTTGCCGAAGTAGAATTCGGCCGCCGCCGCGACGCCGAATGTGCCGCCGCCCATGTAGGCCCGGTCGAGATAGAGCTTGAGGATCTCGTTCTTGGTGAGGCGCGTCTCGAGCCAGACGGCGAGGAAGGCTTCCTTGACCTTGCGCTCGATGGAGCGCTCGTTGTTGAGGAAGAGGTTCTTGGCCAACTGCTGCGTGATGGACGAGCCGCCCTGCACCACGCCGGAGGCGCGGGCGTTCGCCGACAGGGCGCGCATGGTGCCGATGACGTCGATGCCGAAATGGCTGTAGAAGCGCCGGTCTTCTGTGGCCAGCACCGCCTTGATGAGGTGGTCGGGCAATTCCTCGAGCTTCAGGGAATCGTCGTGCAGGATGCCTCGCTTTCCGATTTCGTTGCCGTAGCGGTCGAGGAATGTGACGGCGAGCTCCTGCTGCTTAAGCCAGTCCTCGCTCGTCTCGCGGAAGGCGGGTATGGCGAGCGCCAGCATGACGACGCAACCGGCCGTGCCGATGTTCACGGCCTCGCTGGCCCCTTCGAACGCAAGGCGCCAGCCGCCTCGCACGGCGAAACGGTCGAAGAGGCCGGAAAAATTCACCCATGCCTCGCCCGCGCGCTGGCCGGCGGTGTAAAGGGAAGCGTCGATCCACGAATCGACGGCGAGCGCGGCGCGCTTGATGCGCATCAGAAGCGTCGTCTCGCCGAAGAATGCCACGATGGTCTACTCTTAAGTCCGGGCGCAGATGGGAGGCGCCGATCGGGCGCCCCATGCTGCTGACAGTAGCGCTAATCGTATTGCGCGACGGAGGCTAAAGCAAAAGGTGCATTCGCACATTCAGGACAACGAAGGGGGCGGCCAGAGGCCGGCCGGACAGGCATGAAGGACGACACGCCATTCTGGCGCCTCAAGACGCTCGAGGAGATGACGGCCGGCGAATGGGAGAGCCTGTGTGACGGCTGTGGTCGCTGCTGCCTCGTCAAGCTGGAGGACGAGGACAGCGGCAAGATTCTCTTCACCGATGTCGGTTGCACGCTGCTCGACGGTGAGAGCTGCCGGTGCCGCAACTACCCCCAGCGCCAGGGCATCGTCGCCGATTGCGTGCGCCTGACGCCGGAGGTGGTGCGCAAGCTCACTTGGCTACCGCCGACCTGCGCCTATCGGCTGGTGCGCGAAGGCCGGGATCTCTACTGGTGGCATCCGCTCGTCTCGGGCGATCCGGAGACGGTGCACTTGGCCGGCGTCTCCGTGCGCGGCCGCGTCTCGGCCAGCGAGGACGACGTCAGCCTCGACGACATGGTCGATCATATCGTGACGTGGCCGATGCGCGTACCCAGGGCGGCCTGTGGGTCCGGGCCGCGCTCATGATGGAAAGTCGCCTTGACCGGCGCGGAAATCAGGCGGCATGAAGGCTTGCGACCCTCCTCACGACGCCCATTCCGCATAGGCCTTCACCAGCCCTTGATACCGGTCCATTTCCGGGAAGGTCTCGAAGCTCTCCACGGCGCCCGTCTCCGCGAACGGCAGCTTCGCCGATGTGTAGGTTTCCATGAACGGCCGGAACCAGCTGGTATCGTCGAACAGCGTCGGCCGCACGTTGACGAACCAGTCCATGCCCTCCGGCTTCGTGAACATCCACGTCATGCAGTGGCCGCAGAAATAATGGTGGACGTCGGGCCCGTGCAGGCCGCCGATCACCGGATCGCCCTTCGTCACCGCGAAGCCGTCGGCAGGCATGATTGCCGTCAGGGAATAGGCCGAGGACGACATCTTCTGGCAGCCCCGACAGTGGCAGGCGCCGGTTGCGAGCGGCGGCTTCGTCAAGCGGACTTCCACGCGCCCACAGCGGCACGATCCGGAAAGCGGCAACGGAATCGGTTTCATGGCAATCTCCCGATGTGGGCGACCAGTATAGCCTACCGAGCCACCTTGCTGCGGCTTCAACGCCAGACGGCGATCTGCGCCTGGCCGTCGATCTCGGGAAGGTCGGTGACGGCGAGGTCGGGGTTGACGCCATCGTCGCCGGGGAAGGGCGCCACAGCGTCGTGCGATGCCACCCGTGGGCTGCCCGAGCCAAGCACCGTGACGCGCGTGCCGATGGGGACGCGGCGGTGCAGATCGATGATATCCTGGTTGATGAGACGGATGCAGCCGCTCGATACGGACTGGCCGATCGACCACGGCTCGTTGGTGCCGTGGATGCGGTAGAGCGTGTCGCGGTCCCCCTGATAGAGATAGAGGGCGCGCGCGCCGAGGGGGTTGTCCATGCCGCCGGGCATGCCGCTGGCCCATTCGGCGAGTTCCGGCTGACGGCGAATCATCGAGGCGGGCGGGGTCCAGGTCGGCCAGGCGGCCTTGCGGCGGATGGTGGCATTGCCGCTCCAGCCGAAGCCCTCGCGTCCCACGCCGACGCCGTAGCGCATGGCCTGTCCGCCTTCCATCACGAGGTAGAGGAAGTGGCGATAGGGATCGACGACGATCGTCCCGGCCTCCTGAGGGCCGGCGAAGGGCACCACCTGGCGCAGGAAGATGGGGTCGATCTGCGTGAGGTCGACCGCCGGAACCGAATAAGGCTCGGTGGTGATCTCGTCGTACATGTCGAAGTACATCGGGTCGATGCGGGGCCCTTGAGCGACGGGGGGCGGAGCCGTCGTCGTGCAGGCGGCCAGCGCTGCGGGCGCGCCGATCAGGAACGAGCGGCGGCTGATGGAATGCATGTGATTGTCACCTCGATCATTGCTTTCGGTTCGTATCGAACGTGAAAATGCCGACAATGGGGCCGGGTGGAGGCCCGGCCGGGATGATGAATGGCCCACGCCGCGGGAAAGTTCCAGGCCGTGGCGGCTCGAACCATGCCCCTCACCGAATGCCGCGACATTGCACCGAGCGCTGATGACCTTTGAACGTCGCGCATTGACCGAACCTTGCGGCGCGCTCGTCGCGCAAGTCCAAACCATCGTGGATTCACCCGAACGTGAACGCGCGATTGCTTGATAGGAATTTAATCATTGACTTGCGCGCGGTGATAGGATAGTGTTCAAGCATGCTCCGGTTCTGCGCCCGACGGCGCTCCTCCGGGCGGTTCATTCCTTTCCCATCGCCGATGCCGCTTCGCTGCCCTCCGGGGGGCGGTCGAGCATCGTCGCGGAGGCCGAACCTGCATGACGACAGATGATGATGACGCTGCCGGCCGGAGGAGCGCCGGCAGAAGCCGCCGTACCGGCGAGACGAGGCGGCGCTCGACGCTTGTGGCACGGCTGTGGCGCGCTGCCGAGCGGCAGGTGCGCGAGATCGAGGCGCGAGCGAAGACGGTGCGCGGCGACGCCGCCGGGGCCGAGCGCGACGCCCGGGCACTGGCGACGCTGGCCCGCACCCTGCGCGAACTGACGGAATTCTCTGCCGAGCCCGGCGGCGTGGCGGCCGGGCGGGAAAGGGACGAGGATGGCGCTGCATTCCGCGAGTTCGACGATTTCCGACGCGAGCTTGCGCGCAAGCTTGATCGACTGCGCGAGGAGCGGGGTGCTGCCGACCCTGCTCAGCCGTTGTGACGAGCCGCTGCTGCGCTGGATCGCGCATCACTGGCCCTTCTTCGCCCGGCCGGACCAGATGCCGCCGCCCGGCGAGTGGACGGTCTGGCTGGTGCTCGGCGGGCGCGGCGCGGGCAAGACGCGCACAGGCGCCGAATGGGTGAGGGCGCAGGCCCTTGGCCGCAACGGGGCATCCGTCTCGCCGATCGCCCTCGTCGGCGAGACGATGGCCGACGTCCGCGACGTCATGGTCGAGGGCGTCTCCGGCCTGCTTGCCGTGCACCCGCGCGACGAGCGACCGCACTGGATCCCCACCCGCCGCCGGCTCGAATGGCCGAACGGGGCGTTGGCCATGGTCTTCTCGGCGGAGGATCCGGACGCGCTGCGGGGACCGCAGTTCGCCGCGGCCTGGGCGGACGAATTGTGCAAATGGCGCCATGCCGAGGAGACGTGGGACATGCTGCAGTTCGGCCTGCGCCTCGGGACGCGCCCGCGCGAGGTCGTCACCACGACGCCCCGTGCCATGCCGCTCCTGAAGCGGCTGATGGGCGATGCGCGCACGGCGCTCTCCCGCGCGGCGACGCACGAAAACGCACTGAACCTTGCGCCTGCCTTCCTGGAGGCGGTGGTCGGCCGCTACGCTGGCACCCGCCTCGGACGGCAGGAGCTCGACGGTGAGCTCATCGAGGAGAGGGCCGACGCCCTCTGGTCGCGCGCCATGATCGAGGCCGCGCGCATCGACGAGACGCCGCCCCTGGAACGGGTCGTCGTCGCCGTCGATCCGCCGGCCTCGTCCGGCCGGCGGGCGGATGCCTGCGGGATCGTAGCCGCCGGCTGCGATGCCGCGCGGACGATCTATGTGCTGGAGGATGCGACGCTGCCGCGCGCGAGGCCGCTCGCCTGGGCCGAAGCCGCCATCGCCGCCTATCATAGACATGAGGCCGACGCCCTCGTCGTCGAGGTCAACCAGGGCGGCGAGATGGCCGCCGCCGTGCTGCGCGACGTCGATCCCACCGTTCCGGTCACCAGCGTCAGGGCGACGCGCGGCAAGTACCTGCGGGCCGAGCCCATCGCCGCCTTGTCGGCGCAGGGACGGCTGAAATTCTGTGGCGCCTTTCCGGCGCTCGAGGACGAGATGACCGATTTCGGCCCGGGCGGCCTGACGAGCGGGCGCTCACCCGACCGGCTCGACGCGATGGTCTGGGCGGCGACCGCCCTCATCGGCACCAGCGGCTCGGGGCCGCGCGTACGCCGCATCTGACGCTACCGAACGAGAGACGACATGATGGCAGCCTGGATCGACCGCTGGACGCGGCGGCGCGCCCCCGCGCGCCCTGCCGCCACAGTTCCCGAGACGAAAGCCTCGCGCGTTGCACCGCTCCTCGCCATCTATGGCGTCGGCCGGCCGGTCTGGACACCCCGCGAGTTCGAGGCGCTTGCCCGCGAGGGCTTTTCGCGCAATCCCGTCGTGCACCGCTGCGTGAAGCTGGTGGCGGAGGCTGCCGCCTCGGTGCCGTGGGTCCTGCACGACGGCGCCACGGAGCCCGAGCGGCACCCGCTGCTCGATCTCGTCCGGCGGCCGAACCCGCGCGAGGACGGCGGCTCGTTCCTGGAGAGCCTGTTCAGCCACCTGCTCGTCGCCGGCAATGCCTATGCGGAGGCGGTCTGTATCGGCGAAACGCCGCGGGAGCTTTACGTGCTGCGGCCGGACCGCGTGCGCGTGGTGCCCGGCGGCGACGGCTGGCCCGCGGCCTATGACTATACGGTGGGTGGACGCACGGTGCGCCTGGCGCGCCGCGAGGGCAGTCCCGTCGAGCCCGTGCTGCATCTGCGCCTGTTCAATCCCGTCGACGACCACTACGGCCTTTCGCCGATGGAGGCGGCGGCCGGTGCCATCGACATCCACAATGCCGCAAGCGCCTGGAACAAGGCGCTCCTCGACAACGCAGCCCGCCCCTCCGGCGCCCTCGTCTACAAGGGGCCGGACGGTATCGGCCTCACCGACGCGCAGTTCGAGCGCCTGAAGGGCGAGCTCGAGCAGCAGTTCCAGGGGCGCGACAATGCCGGCCGGCCATTGCTGCTCGACGGCGGTCTCGACTGGCGGCCGCTGTCGCTGTCGCCCAAGGACATGGATTTCGTGGAGGCCAAGGCGGCGGCAGCACGGGAGATCGCGCTCGCCTTCGGTGTGCCGCCGATGCTGCTCGGCCTGCCCGGCGACAACACCTACGCGAATTTCGCCGAGGCCAACCGCTCCTTCTGGCGCCAGACGGTCATCCCGCTCGCGCAGCGCGCGGCGGCGAGCGTCGCGCACTGGCTCGCCCCCGCCTTCGGCGGCGAACTGCGCTTCGAGATCGACCTCGACCGCATCGACGCCCTGGCGGGCGAGCGCGAGGCCCTGTGGCGGCGCATCTCCTCCGCCGATTTCCTGAGCGAGGACGAGAAGCGCGAGGCCGTCGGCTACGGGCGGCGCGAGCGCCTTCCCCAGAACGAATGAGGCCTGCGATGGACGCCGTGACGGACAGCATCATCGCGCGCGGCGACCTCGCCCATCTGGCGCTGTTCCTGTGGGCGAGCGGCGCCTCCGCCATGCTCGCCATCGTGCTGCGCGAGCTCGCGGCGGCGAACCGGCGCTTCGACCATTTCGTGCGCGAGCTCGCGCGCTTCAACAGACGCTATTCGGGAGACGATCCATGAGCCGCAAGCGATCGAACGGCCCGGCGCGCCCGCGCGCCGAGCCGCAGGTGACGGCCCGCGCCGGGGAGGCGCGCTTCAAGGAGACGATCGCCGGCTTCGTCCGCACGCTCGAGAGGCTCGACGGCGAGCGCCGTCGCGGCGCGACGCCTCCCGCTCAACCGGGACCGGCCACGTGAGCGCCGGCGTGATCGCGCCGGGCCCCTCCCGGCCGGACGACGATCCTCTGGTCTTCGAGGGTTATGCGAGCCGCTTCGGCGTGCCTGACCTCGGCCGGGACGTCGTCGAGCGCGGTGCCTTCGCGGCGAGCCTCGCCCGCCGCGGTGCCGGCGGCATCCGCATGCTCTTCCAGCACGATGCCGCCCAGCCCGTCGGCACCTGGCTGGCCCTGCGCGAGGACGTGCACGGCCTCTTCGTGTGCGGACGGCTCAATGCCGGTGTCGCCCGCGCCCGCGAGATTGCGAGCCTGATCGCGGAGGGCGCTCTCGACGGTCTTTCCATCGGTTTCCGCACACGACGGGCCGTCAACGATGCGCCCGGCCGCGTGCGCCGCATCCTCGAGCTCGACCTGTGGGAGATCTCGCTCGTCACGTTTCCCATGCAACTGGGGGCGCGGGTCATCGCGCGCCCCAGCTACCACAAGGCCGCGGCGCAGGGCGCCGATGCCGGCGGCCTCGCGCGCCTTGTCCGGGATGCCGCACGCCGCATCAATCCAAGCGAAAGGACCCTTGCATGAACAACGCTCCGGAAACGAAGGCGCTCGGCATCGATGTCGGCGCGGCCTTCGAGGATTTCTCGCGCGCCTTCGAGGCTTTCAAGGAGACCAACGACCAGCGCCTCGCCGCGCTGGAGACCCGGCGCCCGGTCGACGTGCTCGTCGAAGAGAAACTCGCCCGCATCGATGCGGCGCTCGATGAGGCCCGGAGCCGGCTCGACCGGCTGGCCCTCGATGCACGCCGGCCGCCGCTCGGCGGCACGAGCGAGCCGACGGCGCCCCTGGTGGGCGAGCACAAGAGCGCCTTCGATGCCTATGTCCGTACCGGCGAGGCCGGAGGCCTCAAGGCACTGGAGGAAAAGGCGCTCAGCGCCGGCTCCGGCCCCGACGGCGGCTATCTGGTGCCGGCGCAGGTGGAAAGCGAGGTGCTGCGCCGCCTCGCTGCCGTCTCCCCCATCCGCGCCATCGCCTCGGTGCGCGTGATCTCGACCGGCACCTACAAGCGCGCCGTTGCCGCGGCGGGGCCGGCCACCGGCTGGGTGGGCGAAGAGGCGCCCCGGCCGCAGACGAGCGGCCCGACGCTCGCCGAGCAGTCCTTCCCGGCCATGGAGCTCTACGCCATGCCGGCCGCGACACAGACGCTGCTCGACGACGCTGTGGTCGACATCGACGCCTGGCTCGCCGAGGAGGTGGAGACGGCCTTCGCCGAGCAGGAGGGGGCGGCCTTCGTCAACGGCGACGGCATCAACAAGCCGAAGGGCTTCCTCGCCTACGACCGCGTCGCCAACCAGAACTGGAGCTGGGGCCGTATCGGCACCATCGCGACCGGGGTCGCCGGTGCCTTCTGGGAAGAGGCGCCGGCCGACGTGCTCATCGACCTCGTCCACGCGCTCAAGGCGGGCTACCGTCAGAACGCCTCCTTCGTGCTCAACCGCAAGACGCAGAGCGTTATCCGCAAGATGAAGGACGAGGAGGGCCGGTATCTCTGGCAGCCGCCGGCCGGTGCCGGCCAGCAGGCGTCGCTCATGTCCTTCCCCGTCGTCGAGGCCGAGGACATGCCGGACATCGCGGCCGATGCCGCGGCGGTCGCCTTCGGCGACTTCCGGCGCGGCTATCTCGTCGTCGACCGTGCCGGCGTGCGCGTGCTGCGCGATCCCTATTCCGCCAAGCCCTACGTGCTCTTCTACACGACGAAGCGTGTCGGCGGCGGCGTGCAGGATTTCGACGCCATCAAGCTGTTGACCTTCTCGGCGTAAGAGGACAGGCGCGTTTTGCGCATCGCCCGCTTCCTCGCTTGGCATAACTGGCCGATCATCGGCGCAGCTGAGGGGCGGGCGAAGAGCAAGTTACAGGAGGTTTACCTGTCTCGTATTGAACGTGAGACTTCAGCCATACTGGCTGCGATAGTTTATTCGATTCGTCGAGGGGCGCCTTGCCGCTGAAGTTTCACCCTGAGCCGGGTACAGTGTTAATTTGCGACTTCGATAGTGGATTTCGCGAGCCTGAAATGGTCAAACGCCGGCCGGTTGTGGTCATTTCCCCGCGGCTGAAACGGCGTACCGGATTGGTTTCCGTGGTGCCGCTAAGCACGACGCCGCCCGATCCCATCGAGGACTATCATTGCGAAGTTCGGATGGAGCCACCCCTGCCGACGCCCTTCGATTCACCGACCGCTTGGGTGAAAGCCGACATGCCCTATACGGTTGGTTTCCAGAGGCTTGAGCTCGTCCGTACGGGACGTGATCAATACGGAAACGCAAATACTTAACGCCTGTGCTTGCCCCGGTGGAACTGGCGAGAATTCAGCACTGCGTGCTTGTCGCTCTCGGGCTTTCCGGATTGACAAAGCGGTCCGAGTAGCCATCTTTACATCGTTCCTGCGCTGCCTATGGCATCAGGCTTTCAAGACCTCTTCGGAGGCGGTCGTGCGAACGGGCGATGACAAGCTCGCTGCACGACCTTGAGGCCCCGCCGCTAATCACGGCGGGGCTTTGCCTTTCCAGGCCGCAAGCAGAGGCATCACGGCTCATCCCGGCGACCTGCGAAACTGGCTACCTCACTCGGCCCAGTTGGCCTCGCGTCCCCAGTGCCTGAGCGTACCGTCGATGAAGGCACGCTCGGGCGCGACGAGCGTGCCCTGGGTCATAAGCCCGCAGCGGTCGCGGCCCTCGCCGCGGGCAAAGCCCGTCACGGCGACCACGCGCCCTGCGGCATCGGCGATGGGGCCGCCGGAATCGCCGTCGCAGGCACCGGCGCGGCGCTTCGGCCCGTTGCCGAGCCAGACGAGAATCCGCCCCGGCCCGTAGGGCTCCACGACGGACATGTCGAGCGCGCGGAAGGTGCCGGTGCTGCGGTGGTCGCCCTCGGCGGCGACGCCCCAGCCGCCGAGCGTCATCCGGGCGCCCTCGCGTGGCGCCGCCGCGCGCGACAGGGTCGCCGCCGCGAACGTGGCCGGCAGCGGCTCCGGCAGCCGCACGAGGGCGAGATCGACCGATTGCCGCCGGGCCTTGATGGCGTCACGGTCGTAGCGCGGATGGACGACGACCTCCCGCGGCACGATCAGCACCGGCTCGCCGGCCTCGTCGCGATAATGCACGCGATAGGCGTCGGCCCCCGTCACGCAATGGGCTGCGGTCAGCACCGCATCGGGCGCGAGCACGATGCCGCTGCACACGCCGCCGCGCGCGTTCAGCACCATGACGCTCGCGTCAGCGAGCGGTCCCGCATCCTCCCGCCCGCCGATGACGGCTTCGGCCGGCATCCGTGCGGAGACCAGAAGGCCGGCGAACACGCAGGTCATCCAGGCGAGCCGTCGGGCGGCGCGGGGCAAGAGCCGTTGCACGAGCAGTCCTTTCGTTGGCTGCGCCAGCCTTAGCGGCGGCTCCGGCCGGCGCAAGGGGGTGCATACAGTTTTGAGGTTTCCATGACACCCATTCTGCTGCAGCCGCCGGCCGAGGAGCCGGTGCCGCTCGACGAGGCAAAGGCCTTCCTGCGCCTTGACGACACGGCTGAGGACGGGCTCCTCGCGGCGCTCGTCACTTCGGCGCGGCTGACGGTCGAGGCCGTGAGCGGGCTCGCGCTCGTCTCCCAGACCTGGCGCTTCGTGCTCGGTGCCTGGCCCGGGGCCGGCGTGCTGCGCCTGCCGATGGCCCCGGTCGATGCCGTGCTGGCCGTGCACGGTCGCGACGCGGGCGGTGCCCCGCTCGCCTTGCCGGACGGCATCGTTGCGCCTGCCGCCGCCGTCGAGCGCGACGCCCTTCTTTTCGGTCGGCTCGCAGCTTCGCCCGCCGCCGTCGAGGTCGACGTGCGGCTGGGCTATGGCGCCGCCGCCGATGTGCCCGGGCCGCTGCGCCAGGCCGTGCGCCTACTGACCGCCCACTGGTTCGAGAACCGGGGCGATGCGCCGGCGGCGGGCAAGCCGCCCTTGCCGCCGGATGTCGTCGCCCTTCTCACCCCCTGGCGCCGGATGAGGCTGTGACATGGCCGACCTTCCCCTCGGCCGCCTGCGCCGCCGTGCGGCGCTGCTGCGGCCACGCGAGACGCCGGACGGTACCGGCGGTGTGGTTCGCGCCTTCGAGCCGGCCGGTCATCTGTGGTGCTCGCTGGATGGCGTGACGGCGGGCAGCGACGAGCGCGAGCACGCCGACCGACGCGATCTCGCCGCCCGCTTCCGGGCCGAGATGCGCTGGCGCGGCGATGTCGACGGCACCTGCCGCTTCGCCATCGGCGGGCGGTCCTTCGCCGTGCTGTCGGCCGTCGATCCCGACGGGCGCCGGCGCCGGCTCGTGTGCATGCTGCAGGAGGTGATGCCGTGAAGCCATCCCACATCGCGCTGCGCGAGACGATCGTCTCGCGCCTCACTGGCGACGCCGACCTCGTCGCCCGCCTCGGCGGAGCGCGCATCTTCGACGAGACGCCGCGCGGCCTCGACGGGCTCTACTGCGTCATCGGTTCCTGGAAGGCGCGCGACTGGTCGACCGGCACCGATCGAGGTGAGGAGCACGACATCACGCTCACCGTCTGGGCTCGGGCCGGCGGCGCACGCAGCGCCCTCGAAAGCGCCGGGCGCATCGACGCGCTGCTCAGCGAAATATCGCTGCCACTCGACGGCCACCGGCTCGTGAACCTGCGCACCGTCGAGACGGAGGCGCGCCGCGACGAGCGCGCCGACCGCTCGCGCGTGACGCTGCGCCTCAGGGCGGTGACGGAGCGCCTGCCGGCGCCGTGACGCCGGTGCCATCGACCAATCGGAGACGACACGACATGGGTGCCCAGAAAGGCAAGGACCTGCTGCTGAAGCTCGACATCGGCGGCACTTTCGTCACGGTCGCGGGCCTCAGGGCCCGGCAGATCGCCTTCAACGCCGAGACGGTGGACGTCACGCACGCGGAATCGGCAGGCCGCTGGCGCGAATTGCTCGCCGGTGCCGGCGTGCGCCGGGCCGGCATCAGCGGCTCCGGCATCTTCAAGGACGAGGCGTCCGACGCCTATGTCCGCGAGCTCTTCTTCGACGACGACATCCGCCCCTGGCAGGTCGTGGTGCCGGATTTCGGCACGATCGAGGGGCCTTTCCAGGTCACCGCGCTCGAATACCGCGGCGACCACGCCGGCGAGGTCACCTTCGAGCTCGCGCTCGAATCCGCCGGCGCGCTCGCCTTCTCAACCCTGTGAGGCGGCCATGGCCAATCTGAGACGCGGCGAAATCACGGCCGAGATCGGCGGTGAGACCTTCGTGCTGTGCCTGACGCTCGGGGCGCTGGCCGAGCTGGAGGACGCCTTCGGGGTCGAGGATCTCGCCGGGCTCGGCGAGCGCTTCGCGCGCGGGCGCCTGTCGGCCGGCGACATGATCCGCCTCATCGGCGCCGCCATCCGCGGCGGTGGCGGGGCGATGAGCGACCGCGAGGTCGCAGCCCTGCCGATCGGGCAGGGGCTTGAGAACCTCGCCGCCATCATCGCCCGGCTGCTCGCCGTCACCTTCGGCCCCGGGGAGGCCACGCCGCCAAACCCTTGACCGCCGCAGGGCGCCCTGAAGCCACGGCCGCCTCGCCCTTTCCGTGGGACGAGGTGCAGGCCTTCGGCTTCGGCGCTCTGCGGCTCGGTCCGGACGCCTTCTGGCGCCTGACGCCGCGCGAGATCGCGGCGACGGCGCGTGCCCTCGGCCTCGGCCGCAGCGCCACCCCGGCGCGTCGGGATCTCGCCGCGCTGATGCGCGCCTTTCCCGACACGGCCGCCTCAACGGGAGCCATAACGCCATGACGAGTGATCCGCAGGACCTGCGCATCGACCTTGACGAATTGCGCGAGGCCAACCGGCTGGCGACGAGCTTCGGCGCGGCGCTCGTCAAGGCCTTCTCGTCGAGCGTCGTCGAGGGCCGGCGCTTCGAGGACGTGCTGCGCAGCATCGGCCAGCGCCTCATCGACATTGCCCTCAAAGCCGCCACGAAACCGCTGGAAAGCGCGCTGGGCAGCGGCCTCGAATCCCTGTTCTCGGGCCTGTCGAGCGCCTTGCCCTTTGCCAAGGGCGGCGTGATCTCGCGCGGTCTCGTGCAGCCTTTCGCCCAGGGCGGCGTCGTCGCCGCACCGACCTATTTCCCGCTCGCCGGCGGGCTCGGCCTCATGGGCGAGCGCGGCGCCGAGGCGATCATGCCGCTGGCGCGCGGACCGGACGGCCGGCTCGGCGTGCGCGCGGCCGGTTCGCAGGGCGGACCCGTGGCGCAGGTCACCGTCAACATCAGCACCAACGATGCCGAGAGCTTCCGGCGCTCGGAAGCGCAGGTGTCCGCGGCGCTCGCCCGTGCCGTCGCGCGCGGCCAGCGTGCGCTGTGAGGGAGAAGCGATGAGCTCGTTCCACGAAGTTAGGTTCCCCGTCGACATCTCGCTCGCGAGCAGCGGCGGCCCGGAGCGGCGCACGGACATCGTCCTCCTCGGCTCCGGACGCGAGAGCCGCAATGCGCGCTGGCACCACGCGCGCCGGCGCTACGAGGCCGGCTATGGCATCAAGACGCTCGACGCGCTGGCGGCGGCCGTCGCCTTCTTCGAGGAGCGGCGCGGCCGGCTCTACGGCTTCCGCTGGCGCGACCGGCTCGACTTCAAGTCGTGCCTGCCGTCGCAGGAGCCTGCGCCGACCGACCAGGCGATCGGGACCGGGGATGGGGAGAGGGCGAGCTTCCAGCTCGTCAAACAATACGGCGGCGCCCATGCGCCCTATGTGCGCCCCATCGCCAAACCCGTCGACGGCAGCGTCCGCATTGCCGTCGACGGACAGGAACTGACGGCCGGTCTCGAGTTCACCTGCGATGCAACGACGGGCCTCGTCACCTTCGCCGAGGGAAGCGTTCCGGCGCCGGATACGGCGGTGACGGCCGGCTATCTGTTCGACGTTCCGGTCCGCTTCGATACCGACCGGCTCGAGGTGGATTTCGCGGCCTTCTCCGCCGGCGCCATCCCGCAACTGCCGGTGATCGAGATCGTCCCCTGACAGGGCCTTCAAGGACATTGCCATGCGCGACATCGACCCCGCGTTCGCCGAGCATCTTGCGGCGAGCGCGACGACGCTCAGCCATTGCTGGAAGCTGCTGCGCCGCGACGGTGCCGTCTTCGGCTTCACGGATCACGACCGCGATCTCGCCTTCGGCGGTGTCACCTTCGCGGCGCGCAGCGGGCTCGAGCCGTCCGAAGTCTCGGCGGAGCTCGGCTTCGCCGTCGCGACGAGCGAGGTCGCCGGCGCGCTGAGCGCGGTGTCGCTGACCGAGGCCGATATCGTCGGCGGGCTCTATGACGATGCCACCGTCGAGACCTGGCTCGTCAACTGGGCCGATCCGGAGGCGCAGCGCCTCCTCGTCGACGTCGCCTCGATCGGCGAGATCAAGCGCACCGACCATGCCTTTCTCGCCGAACTGCGCGGCATCATGCATCGCCTCGATCAGCCCCAAGGGCGGCTCTATTCGCTCGCCTGCGCCGCCGATCTCGGCGACGCCCGCTGCGGCGTCGACCTGACCCTGCCGGCCTTCCGGGCCGAAGGCGCCGTGACGGCGACGGACGGGCGCCTCGTGGTGCAGGCGCGCGACCTCGGCGACCATGCCGACGGCTGGTTCACCGGCGGGCGGCTGGTCTGGACGGGCGGCGCCAACGCCGGTGCCGCCGTGGAGGTCAAGCACCATCGCCGTGACCAGGGGGGGCATCTCCTGACGCTCTGGCACGCGGCGCCTGCGACCATCGGCGAGGGCGACGCCTTCACGGTGACAGCGGGCTGCGACAAGCGCCATGCCACCTGCCGGGACCGCTTCTCCAACACCGTCAACTTCCGGGGTTTCCCCCACATGCCGGGCAACGACTTCGTCGTCACCTATCCGCGCGAGGGCGAGGGGCATGACGGCGGGAGCTTCTTTCGATGAGCGGGGGCGTCGCCCGGGCCGCCATCGTCGCCGCGGCGCGCGGCTGGATCGGCACGCCCTACCGCCACCAGGCATCGCTCAAGGGCATCGGCTGCGATTGCCTCGGCCTCGTGCGCGGTGTCTGGCGCGAAGTGATAGGCCCGGAACCGGAGGCGGTGCCGCCCTATACGCCCGACTGGGCCGAGGCCGGCCTGCGCGAGATGATGGCCGAGGCCGGCGAGCGTCATTTCGTCCGCATCGCCCCCGCGGATGCCGGCGCGGGCGATGTCCTCCTGTTTCGCTGGCGCGCGCATCTGCCGGCCAAGCATGCGGCCATCGTGACGGGTGCGGCGGGCATGGTGCATGCCCATGACGGCGCCGCCGTCGCCGAGGTGCCGCTGAGCGGCTGGTGGCGGCGCCATCTCGCCTTCGCCTTCCGCTTTCCAGGAGTGACCGACTGATGGCCACCATCATCCTGCAGGTTGCTGGCGCCGCTCTGGGCGGGCTCGTCGGCGGGCCCGTCGGCGCCATGGTCGGGCGGGCGCTCGGCGGCCTCGCCGGGGCCGCCATCGACGGTGCGCTCCTCTCGCGCACCGGCGGCGGTACCCGGCGTGTCGTCGAAGGGCCGCGCCTTCAGGATGTCGACGGCATCACCTCGACGGAAGGCGCGCCCATCCCCCGCGTCTATGGCCGCGCCCGCGTCGGTGGCCAGCTCATCTGGGCCACACGCCTGAAGGAGGAGGCCGTCACCACCGTGACGCGCACCCCTTCGTCCGGCGGCAAGGGGTCGCCCCCGAAGACGACAACGATCGAGACGACCTACAGCTACTACGCCAATATCGCGATCGGCCTGTGCGAGGGGCCTGTCGCCTACATTCGCCGCGCCTGGGCGGACGGCAAGGAGATCGACCTCACGCGGGTCAACATGCGCGTCCACCGCGGCAGCGAGAGCCAGACGCCCGATCCGCTCATCATCGCCAAGGAAGGCGCGGCGAACGCGCCCGCCTACCGCGGCCTTGCCTATGTCGTCTTCGACCACCTGTCGCTCGCTGCCTACGGCAACCGCATTCCGCAATTCTCCTTCGAGGTGGTGCGGCCGGTCGAGGGGCTCGGCAGCGCCATCCGGGCGGTCAACCTCATCCCGGGGGCGAGCGAGTTCGGCTACATGCCGGGCCATGTCACGCAGGTGCTCGGCTTCGGCGCGTCGCGCTCGGAGAACCGCCACCAGCTGATGAACAGCGTGGATGTGGTCGCCTCGCTCGACATGCTGACAGCGCTGTGCCCCAACCTCGAGCGCGTCGCGCTCGTCGTCAGCTGGTTCGGCGACGACCTGCGCGTAGGCTCCTGCACCATTGCGCCGCGCGTCGAGACGGCGGCCAAGGCGACCGAGGACGGGCGCGGCCAGCTCCCGTGGCGGGTCTCTTCGCTCACGCGCGAGGCGGCGCGTCTTGTCAGCCATGTGAACGGCCGGCCGGCCTATGGCGGCACGCCGTCGGACGACAGTGTGATCGCCCTCATCCGTCACCTCCAGGCGCGCGGTCTCGAGGTCGTGCTCTATCCGTTCATCATGATGGACGTGCCGGCCGGCAACGGCCTGCCCGATCCCTGGACGGGCGCCGCCGGGCAACCGGCCTATCCCTGGCGCGGGCGCCTCACGTGCCACCCGGCCCCGGGCCGGCCGGGATCGCCGGACGGCGGCCCCGCCGTCGCGGCACAGGTTCAGGCCTTCTTCGGCCATGCCCAGCCGCAGCATTTCACCCGTTCGGGAGACGTCATCTCCTACCAAGGGCCGCCGCAGTGGTCCCTGCGCCGGCAGATCCTGCATTATGCCCATCTCGCGGTGGCGGCGGGCGGCGTCCACGGCTTCGTCATCGGCTCGGAGCTCGTGAGCCTGACGCGGCTGAGCGCCGCCTCGGGCCACTATCCGGCGACATCCGCGCTGATCGCATTGGCCGAAGCGGTGCGCGCGGTCGTCGGTCCGGGCACCGCCATCACCTATGCGGCCGACTGGACGGAATACGGCGCCCATGTGCGCGACGACGGCAGGGAGGTGCGCTTCCCGCTCGATCCGCTCTGGGCCTCGCCCGCCATCGACGCGGTGGGCATCGATTTCTACCCGCCGCTGAGCGACTGGCGCGACGGCACCGACCATGCCGACGCGGGAGAGGCGCGTGCCATCTATGACCGCGACTACCTGCGCGGACGGCTCACCGCCGGCGAGGCCTACGACTGGTATTACGCGAGCGAGGCGGATCGCATCTCCCAGCGCCGCAGCCCCATCACGGACGGCGCCTACGGCAAGCCGTGGCTGTTCCGGCAGAAGGATCTGGCCGGCTGGTGGGCGAATGAACACGTCGAGCGCGTCAATGGCGTCGAGACCGGCCGCACCGCTTGGCAGCCGGGCGCCAAGCCCGTCTGGCTGACGGAGCTCGGCGTCCCCGCCGTCGACAAGGGCACCAATGCGCCGAACGTCTTTCCCGATCCGAAGTCCATCGACGGCGGGCGCCCGCCGTTCTCCTCGGGCGGGCGCGACGACCTCATCCAGGTCCGCGGGGTCGAGGCGATGCTCGCCGTCTATGGCGCGCCGGGAGAGGCCAACCCGCTCTCGCCGGTCTATGGCGGCACCATGGTCGCGCCCGGCCATGCCTTCGTCTGGGCCTGGGACGCGCGGCCTTTCCCCGCCTTTCCCGAACTCACCGGCGTCTGGTCCGACGGGCACAACTGGCAGACCGGCCATTGGCTGACGGGACGGCTGGAGAGCGTGCCGCTCGACCGGCTCGTCGCCGCCGTTTTGCGCGACTTCTCCGTCGATCTGCCGCAGCGGCTCGACATCGACGGCATGGTCGACGGCTATGTGGTGGACCGGACGATGGCGGCCCGGCAGGTGCTGGAGCCTTTGGCGCAGGCCTTCGGGTTCGATGCGCTGGCGAGCGGCGGCGTGCTGCGTTTCGCTATGCATGCGCGTCGCGTGGCGGCGACCCTCGGGGAAGACGATCTGGTGCCGGACGAGAACGGCGCCCTCATCGTCCTGCACCGCCAGCAGGAGACGGAACTGCCGCGCGAGGTGCGTATTGGTTATAGCGACAGCGAGCGCGACTTCCGCCGTGCTGCCGCCCGGTCGCGCCGGCTTGCCGGGGAAAGTGAGCGCGAGGCGAGCGCGGACTTGGCGCTGGTCACGCGCGCAAGCGAAGCGGCCCGCCTCGCCGAGGTCTGGCTGCAGGACCTGTGGGTGGGGCGCGAGAGCGCGGAGTTCTCGCTCTCGCCGCGGCTCGCCGGCCTCGAAGTCGGTGATATCGTCGCCCTGCCGACGGCGCCGGCGCCGCGCACCTACCAGATCACCAGGCTCACAGACGGCACGGCCCGGCGCGCGGCGGCCCGTAGGCTGGAGCCATCCGTCTTCTCCCTGCCGGCCGTCTTCCAGCCCTTGCCGGGAAAACCGCCGCCGGTGCTGCCCGGCCGACCGCATGTCGTGGTGCTCGACCTGCCGGCGGCGATGCAGGACCCGCCGGTTCTGCAATATCTCGCCGCCGTCGCCGATCCGTGGCCGGGGCAGGTGGCCGTCTGGCGGTCGAGCGACGGAGCGAGCTTTGCGCCACACCTGGCGGCGGATCTTCCTGCCGTCATCGGCGAGACGATCGACCCGCTGCCGGCCGGCCCGGTCTGGCGCTGGGACCGGCAGAACCGGCTGACCAT
Organism: Chelatococcus daeguensis; assembly: GCF_001887265.1. Lineage (NCBI taxonomy): Bacteria > Pseudomonadati > Pseudomonadota > Alphaproteobacteria > Hyphomicrobiales > Chelatococcaceae > Chelatococcus > Chelatococcus daeguensis. The sequence continues at coordinate 1,389,402 of NZ_CP018095.1, forward strand.
GCGGCTCGGCGGGGGCGTCCTCACCAGCGTCGGCGAAGGCGCGGCCCTGTCCGGAGCGAACCTCATGGCCGTGCGCGGCCCGGATGGTGCCTGGGAGATCATCGCCGCGGCCGATGTCGAGCTCATCGATGCCGACGTCTACCGCGTCGGCCGTCTCCTGCGCGGGCTCGCCGGCTCCGACCTTCTGGCGGCGAGGACCGTGCCTGCTGGCGCGACGGTCGTGCTCCTCGATCGTGCCCTCGTGCCGCTGACGAGCCGCCTCGATGACATTGGCCGCTTTGCCTACTACCGCGCCGGCCCGGCAACGCTCGATCACGGCGATCCTGCCTATGCTGCCTTCGGCGCGGGGGCGACCGATCTCGCGCTGCGGCCCTTAGCGCCGGTGCACCTGAAGGCGCGGCGCATGGCCGAGGGTATCGTGATCTCCTTCATCAGGCGCACGCGCTCCAACGGCGACGGGTGGGAACTCGTCGAGGTGCCGCTCGGCGAGGATGTTGAGGCCTACGAGATCGACCTGTTCCGGGATGGCGAACTCGTGCGCCGACTGCGCACAGCCGAGCAGCGTGTCTTCTACGCGGCGGAGCAGGAACTGGCGGACTTCGGCGGTCCTCAGCACCGTCTCGATATCGCCGTCGCCCAGCTCAGCGCCGTCGTCGGCCGCGGCTTTGCCCGGCGCGGCGAAATCGACGTGCGCTGAGCTTTCCCGGGACCGCCTTTTGCGAGATACGGCCATGGCCATCGCGAGTTTCGACGAAGCCCTCGAGGCCGTCCTCGGCTTCGAGGGAGGCTACGTCAACCATCCGTTCGATCCCGGCGGCGCCACCAAGTTCGGCATCACGCGGGCGGCGCTGAAACGGGCGCGCGGCCGTGATGTCGCCATTGCCGAGGTGATGGCGCTGACCCGGCACGAGGCGGCGGTGATCTACCGCGAGCACTACTGGCACGCCGTGCGCGCCGACGAACTGCCCGCCGGCATCGATCTCGCTGTCTTCGACACCGCCGTCAACTCCGGCCCCGCCCGCGCTGTCCGCCTGCTGCAGCAGGCAGCGGGCGTCACCGTGGACGGCCGCATCGGGCCGGTGACGCTCGCGGCGGTCGAGGCGCAGGTGCCGCACCTTCTCATCGAGCGCTACTGCGCCGCGCGCCTCGGCTTTCTGGAGCGGCTGCGCCATTTCCACGTCTTCGGCCGCGGCTGGCGCCGCCGGGTCGAGCGCGTCGAGGAGCGGGCGAAGCGGCTTGCCACGCAGGCCGACGTCGGGCCTGGCACGATACCCAGTCACCCAGCAAGGAAAGGAAGCGACATGTCCGATACGAAATCGATCTTCACGAGCCGCACGGTCTGGGCCAATGCCGTCGGCATGGCTGCCATCCTCCTGTCGCTCTTCGGAGTTGAAACGGATGGCGTCGACACCGGTGCGCTGACCGACGCGCTCCTTCAGATCGTCGCCGGCGTCAGCTTCGTGGCGTCCACCGTCTTCCGCGTTATGGCAACCAATCGCCTCGAACGATGAGGCCGATCCGGCGCTGCCGGATCGGTCCGTGGCGGCCATGCATTCAGGGAATGTTCAGGCCTTGGCCGCCATATTTCGGCGCCATGTGGGGAGCTAGGACCATCTTTGCCGCGAGCGTGCTTGTTGCTGGACTCGCCTCGTCCGAAACGGCGGCTCAGGGCACGTGCCTGTCGCCGGAGGAGACGCGCACCGCCGTGGCACAGGGGGGGGTGGTCGCGCCGCCCCGGGCCGTGTCCGCCGCGCGTGACGCGGCTTCGGGTGGCGAGGTCGTCAGGGCCGAGCTCTGCCGGCAGGGCGGTAGCTATGTCTACCGGATCTCGGTTCTGCGCCGCGACGGCCGCGTCGCGCGAATCGTGGTTGACGGCGGCAGCGGCAGGGTTCTGGAAGGGCGCTGAGCGTCGGCGGGCTTGTTGATGGGAGGGCGCGCGTGCGGCTCTTGGTTGTCGAGGACGACAGGGACATCAACCGGCAACTCGCCGATGCGCTCGTGCAGGCGGGCTATGCGGTCGATCGGGCCTATGATGGCGAGGAGGGCCTCTTCCTCGGCGAGACGGAGCCCTATGACGCCATCATCCTCGACATGGGCCTGCCGAAGCTCGATGGCCAGTCGGTGCTGACGAAATGGCGGCAGGCCGGTCGCGACATGCCCGTGCTGATCCTGACCGCCCGCGACCGCTGGAGCGACAAGGTCCAGGGCTTCGATGCCGGCGCCGACGATTACGTGACGAAGCCCTTCCACATGGAGGAGGTGCTTGCTCGGGTCCGGGCCCTCCTGCGTCGCGCTGCGGGCCATTCCTCGAGCGAGATCGTCTGCGGGCCCGTGTGCCTCGACACGCGGGCGAGCCGGGTGACGGTCGATGGCGAGTTCGTCAAGCTGACCTCGCACGAATACCGCCTTCTCGCCTATCTCATGCATCACACGGGGCGCGTGGTGTCGCGCAGCGAGCTGGTCGAGCACCTCTACGACCAGGATTTCGACCGCGATTCCAACACGATCGAGGTCTTCATCGGCCGCCTCAGGCGCAAGCTCGGCGTCGATGTCATCCAGACGGTGCGGGGGCTCGGCTACCGGCTCGAGCCGCCGGCGGAGTAGCCGCCCCGTGCCGGCAGGCTTCTTCGAACGCCGCTCCATCGCCGCGCGCCTGCTGCTCTTCGGAGCGCTGTGGACGGTCCTTGTCCTGCTCCTAGGCGGCCTGGCGCTGTCGCAGGTCTATCGCCGCACCAGCGAGCGAGCCTTCGACGAGCGCCTGCAGGTCTATCTCACCGATATCGTCGCCGACCTTGCCGGTCCCGAGCCGCTCGACGATAAGTCGCTCGGCACCTTGGGCGAGCCGCGCTTCGACCTGCCGCTCTCCGGCTGGTACTGGCAGGTGACGCGCGTCGATCCGGAGGGCAAGGGGGAGATGCGCGCCTCCAAGTCCCTCTTCGGCAGCAGGCTGCCGCCGCTCGCCGAACTCGGGGCCCCCGCGCGGGAGGGCGGTGCGCGCGAGGCCTATTACGACGGTGTGGACGGGCGCCGGCTGCGGGCGGTCGAGCGCGTCATCGACCTCGGCGAGGGCGAGCGCTTTCTCGTCGCGGTGGCGGCGCCCGCCGATGCCATCGAGGCCGATATCCGCAGCTTCGAAATCGTCGTGGCTGCCACGTTCCTCACGCTCGCGCTCGTTCTCGGGCTCACGACGCTGCTCCAGGTGCGCTACGGCCTGCGCCCGCTCGTGCGGTTGCGCCGCGCCGTCGGCGCCGTCCGCCGCGGGGAGGCGGAGCGCATTGCGGGCACCTTCCCGCACGATATCGCGCCACTTGCCGGCGAGCTCAACCTTCTTATCGACAGCAACCGCGAGATTCTGGAGCGGGCGCGCACGCAGGTGGGCAACCTCGCCCACGCCCTGAAAACGCCGCTCAGCGTCATCCTCAACGAGGCCGACGTCCGGGACGACGCGCTGGCCGCCAAGGTGCGCGAGCAGGCCCTCGTGATGCGCGACCAGGTCAACTACTACCTCGAGCGCGCGCGCGCGGCAGCGCTCGCCGGCACGCTCGGCACGGTGACGGAGGTCCAGCCGGCAGTCGCCGGCCTCGTGCGGGCTTTGGAGCGTATCTACGAACGGCGCGGGCTTTCTCTCGCGCTTGAAGTTGCGCCCGGCCTGCGCTTCCGCGGTGAGCGGCAGGACCTAGAGGACATGGTCGGCAACCTTGCCGACAACGCCTGCAAATGGGCGGCCGGACGGGTCCGGATCGGTGCGAGCGCGGTACCGGACAGCGAGCCGCCGGTGATGCTGATCGTCGTCGACGACGACGGTCCGGGCCTTGGGGAGGCCGAGCGGCAGGCCGCCGTGCAGCGCGGCCGCCGGCTCGACGAGAGCAAGCCGGGGTCCGGCCTCGGCCTTGCCATCGTCAGCGAGCTGGCGGGGCTCTACGGCGGTGCTCTGGAGCTGGGCGTGGCGCCGGAAGGTGGCCTGCGCGCCAGCCTGCGGCTCCCGCGCATTTGAGGCCGATCAATGCCGCACCCGCCGCGTGACCTTATGTCGCCGTATCGTGACATGAGCGGGCCCCGGGCCTTGCGCTAAACAATGCCCATGTTGATCTGGCTGATCTTTGCCCTGATGACCGGCGCGGCGGTGCTCGCGGTGCTGTGGCCGCTGTCGCGCGCCGAAGCGGCCGTCGCGGTCGAGACCGGCGATACCGCTTTCTTTCGCCAGCAGATGGCGGACCTCGAACGCGACCGTGAAGCCGGCCTCGTCTCCGAGCGTGAAGCAGAGGCGCTGCGCGCCGAGATCGGCCGGCGCCTGCTGCGGGCGGCGCGCGCTGAGGGACGCAGCGGCCCGGAGGGCGAGCCCGCCCTGCGCCGGCGCCGCGCCGCCTCGGCCATCGCCTTGTCCACGATCCCGCTTCTTGCGCTCGCCATCTATGGGGCCATGGGCTCGCCGCACCTGCCTCAGGCGCCGCGTGCCGCGCGGATGGACGGCGGCCAGCTCGACGTTGGCGCGGCGGTTGCCAAGATCGAGGCACATCTTGCGCAGCATCCGGGCGACGGCCGCGGCTGGGAGGTACTGGCGCCGGTCTATTTGCGGGCCGGGCGCTTCGGCGATGCCGTGCGCGCCTATCAGTCCGCCCTTGATATCCTGGGGGAAAGCCCGGCGCGGCTGACCGATCTCGGCGAGGCCGTGACGGCCGAGGCCGGCGGCATCGTCGACGCACGGGCCCGCGCAGCCTTCGAGCGGGCGCTCGTGCTCGATCCTGCCAATGCCAAGGCGCGGTATTACCTCGCCGTCGCCACGGGCCAGGACGGCGACAACGCCAAGGCGATCGATATGTTACGGAAGCTCCTGGCCGATGCGCCGGCCGACGCGTCCTGGCGCGGCGCCGTCGAGCAGCGGCTCGCGGCCTTGTCGATGAGCGAGGGCGCGAGCGCGATCACGTCCCTGCCTGAGGGCGAGCAGGCGCTCGCCATCCGCGGCATGGTGGAGGGGCTCGCCGCGCGCCTCGACGCCGACGGATCGGACGCGGCCGGCTGGGCGCGGCTCGTGCGCTCCTATGTCGTTCTCGGCGAGCACGAGAAGGCCCGCGAGGCGCTTGCCAAGGCGCGCCGCCAGCTTGCGGCCGACCCTGCCTCGCTCGATATGTTGGCGGCGCTGGCGCGCCAGCTGTCACTTGAAACCGATGCGACCGGAGCAGCACAGTGACTCGCAAGCAACGACGGCTCACGCTTATCGCAGCCGCTCTCGCCGTGCTTGGGGTGGCGCTCGGGCTCGTGCTGTTCGCCATGCGCGACAACATCGTGTTCTTCTATTCGCCGACGGATCTGGAGACCAAGACGGTGGCGCCGGGCACGCGCCTGCGTCTCGGCGGGCTCGTCGCCGAGGGTTCGGTCGAGAAGGGCGAAGGTCAGAACGTGACCTTTGCCGTCACCGACATGAACCGCAGCATCACCGTGCGCTACACGGGGCTGCTGCCGGATCTCTTCCGCGAAGGGCAGGGCGTTGTGACCGAAGGCGTGCTCGAGAGCGCGGGGCTGTTCCGGGCCGACAGCGTGCTCGCCAAGCATGACGAGAACTACATGCCGCGGGAGGTCGCCGACAGCCTGAAGGCGCAGGGGCTGTGGCAGCACGGCGGCAAGACGGATGCGCAAGGTGGCGGTGCGACCGTCGCGAGTGAGTGAGGGCCGATGTTCGTCGAAGCAGGGCACTACGCGCTGACCCTCGCCCTTGGGCTCTCGCTCGTGCAGTTCCTCATGCCGCTGTGGGCGGCCACGGTGCGGGACGAGGCGCTCGCGGCCATCGCCGCGCCGGCGGCGCTCGGCGCCTTCGCCTGCGTGACGCTGGCCTTCGCCGCGCTCACCTATGCCTATGCGACCTCGGATTTCTCGCTCGTCAATGTCGTCGAGAACTCGCACTCGCTGAAGCCGTTCATCTACAAGCTCACGGGCGTGTGGGGCAACCACGAGGGCTCCATGCTGCTCTGGGTGCTGATCCTCACCCTCTTCGGCGCCATGGTCGCCTTGTCGCGCCGGGCCGTGCCGTCACGCCTGCGCCACCTGACGCTCGCCGTGCAGGGGGCGGTGGCCTTCGCCTTCCTCGCCTTCGTCGAGTTCACCTCCAATCCCTTCCTGCGGCTGAACCCGGCTCCGTTCGAGGGGCAGGACCTCAACCCGATCCTGCAGGACCTTGGCCTCGCCATTCACCCGCCGCTGCTCTACATCGGCTATGTCGGCTTCTCGATCTCCTTCGCCTTCGCGCTCGCGGCGCTCATCGAGGGGCGGATCGACGCCGTCTGGGCGCGTGCCGTGCGGCCCTGGACGCTCACGGCCTGGGTCTTCCTCACGCTCGGCATCGCCATGGGCTCCTACTGGGCCTATTACGAGCTCGGCTGGGGCGGCTGGTGGTTCTGGGATCCGGTCGAGAACGCCTCGCTGATGCCGTGGCTTGCCGGCACGGCACTCCTGCATTCCACGATCGTGATGGAAAAGCGCGATGCGCTGAAGATCTGGACGATCCTTCTCGCCATCCTCACCTTCTCGCTGTCGCTGCTCGGCACCTTCCTCGTGCGCTCGGGTGTGCTGACCTCGGTGCACTCCTTCGCCACGGACCCGACGCGCGGCGCCTTCATCCTCGCCATTCTCGTCGTCTTCATCGGCGGCGGCTTCGCCCTCTTCGCCTGGCGCGCGCCGCTCCTGCGCCAGGGCGGGCTGTTTGCGCCGATCTCGCGTGAAGGCGCGCTCGTCGCCAACAACCTCCTTCTCGTCACCGCCTGCGCCACCGTGTTCATCGGCACGCTCTATCCGCTGGCGCTCGAGGCGCTGACGGGCGCCAAGATCTCGGTCGGCGAGCCCTTCTTCAACGCGACCTTCCTGCCGATTGTGATGCCGCTCCTCGCGCTCATCCCGATCGGCCAGACGATCGCCTGGAAGCGGGGGGACCTGCTCGGCACGGTGCAGCGGTTGTGGGCCGCCTATGCCGCCGGCCTTGCCGGGGCGCTCATCATCTTCGCGCTCGTCCGCGGCGGACCGGTGCTCGCCCTCCTCGGCATCGGGCTCGGTGTCTATCTCCTCGCCGGTTCGGCCGTCGACATCTACCACCGCGCTGGCGGCGGCCGGGTCGCGCCCGGCGTCATGCTGCGCCGTGCCGCCGGCCTGCCGCGCTCGGCCTGGGGCACCGCCATCGCCCATGCCGGCGTCGGCATCACCGTGCTCGGCATCGCCGCCCAGGCCTGGAGCACCGAGACGCTGGCCGTGGTCAATCGCGGCGATCTCGTCAACGCCGGCGCCTATACCCTGCGGCTCGACGCCATCTTCCCGCGCACCGCCCACAACTACCGCGAGGACGTGGCGCGCTTCACGGTCCTCAGGGACGGGCGTATCATCGGCACGCTCGAGGGCTCGAAGCGCATCTACGTGACGCGCGGCATGCCGACGACCGAGGCCGGCATCATGACGCTCGGGCCGAGCCAGCTCTATGTCAGCCTCGGCGAGCCGCAGCCTTCCGGCGGCATGGGCGTGCGCATCTATTGGAAGCCCTATGTCATCTTCGTCTGGCTCGGCTCCGTGATCATGGCTCTCGGCGGGCTTCTGTCCCTGACCGACCGGCGCCTGCGCGTCGCCGCGCCCGTTGCCGCGCGCGGTCGGCTCGTTCCGGCGGAGTAGGGCGATGCGGCGCCTCCTGCCTGCCTTCGTCGTCGCTCTCGCCCTGTCGCTGCCCGCGCTCGCGGTGCAGCCGGACGAGGTGCTGCGCGATCCGGCGCTCGAGACGCGGGCGCGGGCGATCTCCGCCGAGCTGCGCTGCCTCGTCTGCCAGAATCAGTCGATCGACGATTCCGATGCGCCGCTCGCGCGTGACCTGCGCATCCTCGTGCGCGAGCGCCTCACCGCCGGCGACAGCGATCGCGAGGTGCGCGACTTCGTCGTGGCGCGCTACGGCGATTTCGTGCTGCTGCGCCCGCCGGTCAACTGGCAGACCGCTTTGCTGTGGGGCGGGCCGTTCCTCGTGCTCCTCGCCGGCATTGTGGCGATCGCCATCGCGGCGCGCCGCCGACGCGTGGAGGTCTCGACCACGGCGCCGCTCAGCGACGAGGAAAAAGCCCGGCTCGCCGCTCTCCTCGAGGGGCGCGACAAGGACCTGTGACCGCGGACGCGGAGCCCGCGCTCATCCTCTCCCGAATGGCCCCGGCCCTCGCCATGCGCTGTCGGCAGATGCGCCGGCGGGCGCGATGGCGCATGCTGCCGCCCCTGACCGGCTGCGTGATTCACCTCGCGCGGCACCGCTGACGGGGGTGGAGCGATGACGCGAGGCACCGAGGCCGAGGAGGCCGTCTGCCGCTGGCTGGCGGAGCGGGAGGGCGAGATGCTCGCCCTCCTCGAAGAGGTGGTGAACATCGACAGCGGCAGCTACGACAAGGCCGGCGTCGATGCGGTCGGCGAGCGCTTCGCCCGCTTCTTCGCGGATCATGGCATCCCGACGTCCTGGCGGCGCGGCGACACCTATGGCGACGCCCTGCGCGCCGAGCTCGCCAGCCCCGGCAGCAATCTCAAGCCCGTCCTCCTCATGGGGCACCGCGACACGGTTTTCCCGAAGGGTGAGGCGGGGCGCCGGCCGTTCAGGATCGTCGACGGTCGCGCCTATGGTCCGGGTGTCGCCGACATGAAGGGCGGGCTCGTCGTCAATGCCTTCGTCCTCGCCGCGCTTGCGGCGCAGGACGCTGCCCCCGGCCCGGTGGTGGCGCTGATGACGGGTGACGAGGAGATCGGCTCGCCCTTCTCGCGCCCGATCATCGAGGAGGAGGCGGCCGCCGCGCGCGCCGCCTTCAACGGCGAGCCGGGCCGCGCCTCCGGCAACATCGTCAGCGGCCGCAAGGGCGGCATCTTCCTCAATCTCGAAGTCTTCGGGAAGGCGGCCCATTCGGGCGCCAATTTCGCCGACGGTGCGAGCGCCATCGGCGAGCTCGCCCACAAGATCGTTGCGCTGCATGCGCTGACGGATCTCGAGGCCGGCATCACCGTCAACGTGGGTACCGTGCGCGGCGGCCAGTCCGTCAACACGACGGCGCCTTTCGCCGAGGCCGAGGTCGATCTGCGCTATGTGACGCCGCAGCAGCGCGCGGCGCTCGTTACGGCGGTCGAGCGGATCGTCGCGGCTTCCACCATTCCCGGTACCCACGCGCGCTTCACGACGCGCGGGGACTTCCTGCCGCTCGTCGCCTCGCCCGAGAGCGAGCGCATGATGGCGACCTACAAGGCCGCCGCAGCGGATTCCGGCCTTCACGTCGACGGCGAGTTCACCGGCGGCTGCTCCGACGCCGGCTTCTCGGCCGCGGTCGGCACGCCGACGCTGTGCGGTCTCGGCCCGGTGGGCGGCAAGGCCCATTCCCCGGAAGAATACATGGAGGTGGCCTCGCTCGTGCCGCGTGCCCAGGCGCTGGCGCGCGCGGTGCTGCGTTGCGAAGCGGGTCGCTGAGGGCCTCCCGCCTCCATTACGAAGTTTTCATGCGCTCGTGAGGCTGTCGTAAGGCGCGGCGAGCCATCGTCGGCGGCGATAACGGGTTCGGCCCGAAAGTTCGCCAACGGAGATGGCCATGCACGAGAATGACCACAGCGAAGCCTTGAAGGCCCGCATCAAGTCGCCGAAGCGCGCCAGCCGGCGCGTGTCGATGCTGCTGGGTGCCGTAGCGCTCGGCGCCTTGTCGACCGGTGCGCTGCTGCAGAGCACCTTCGACGTCGGCCCGGCGCCGGCCTATGCGCAGAACCTGTCGGCCCAGGTGCCGACCGCCAATCCTGCCGGCTTCGCCGACGTCGTCGACCATGTGAAGCCGGCCGTCGTGTCGGTGCGCGTCAAGGTCGCGGTCGAGGGCGCGAGCGCCGAAGGGCTCGACCTGCGCCAGTTCGGCCTGCCCGAGGGCAGTCCCTTCGAGCGCTTCTTCCGCCGCTTCGGCGAGGAGGACCAGCGCGGTCAGCGCCCGGCGCCGCGCCGCTTCGGCGAGGCACAGGGGTCCGGTTTCTTCATCTCGGCCGACGGCTATGTCGTCACCAACAATCACGTTGTCGAAAAGGCCCGCGAGGTCGAGATCCAGACTGACGACGGCAAGACCTATTCGGCCAAGGTGGTCGGCACCGATCCCAAGACCGACCTGGCGCTGCTCAAGGTGGACGAGGGCGGCAAGTTCCCCTACGTCAGCTTCGCCAGCGGCACGCCCCGCGTGGGTGATTGGGTGCTCGCCGTCGGCAATCCCTTCGGCCTCGGCGGCACGGTGACGGCCGGCATCGTCTCGGCCCGCGGGCGCGATATCGGCGCCGGCCCCTATGACGACTTCCTGCAGGTCGACGCGGCCGTCAACCGCGGCAATTCCGGCGGGCCGACCTTCAACACATCCGGCGAGGTTGTCGGCGTCAACACGGCCATCGCTTCGCCGTCGGGCGGCAACGTGGGCATCGCCTTCGCCATCCCCGCCGAGACGGTGCAGAAGGTCGTCGCCGAGATCAAGGACCACGGCACGGTGCGCCGTGGCTACCTCGGCGTGCAGATCCAGCCGATCAACGAGGGCATTGCCGAAGGGCTCGGCCTCAAGGAGGCCAAGGGCGCCATCGTCGCCCGCGTCGAGGACGGCAGCCCCGCCGCGAAGGCCGGCATCAAGTCGGGTGACGCCATCCTCGCCGTCGATGGGCAGGAGGTGAAGAACGCCCGCGAGCTCGCCCGCGACATTGCCGGCTTCGCGCCGGGGCGGACGGTCGACATCACCGTCTGGCGCGGCGGCAAGAAGAGCGACATCTCCGTCACGCTGGCGACGATGCCCGGCGAGAAGACCGCGAGCGCCGAGAGCGGCGAGGAGCAGGCCGGAAGGCTCGGTCTTTCGCTGGCGCCCTCGGGCTCGGTCGACGGCGTCGACAAGGACGGCGTCGTCGTCGTCGGGGTCGAGCCCGGCAGCCCGGCCGAGGAGCGCGGTCTGCGCACCGGAGACGTCATCGTTACCGTCGGTGGCAAGAAGGTCGAGACGCCGCAGGACGTGCGGCAGGCGGTCACGGAGCTGCGCAAGGAGGGGCGCAAAGCCGTGCTGATGCAGGTCGAGACGGCGAGTGGCGCCCGCTTCGTCGCGCTGCCCCTTGCCTGAATTCGGGGAGGGCCGCGGGCCGCCTGTCGCCACGGGCCCGTCGCTCCTCCTCGCATGGCGGCAGGTCGGACACCCCCGCGTCCGGCCTGCCGTTTGCGTTGCGGAGTTGCTACCATGAGCGCCATGAAGATTCTCGTCATCGAAGATGATCAGGAGGCCGGCGCCTACATGGTCAAGGCTTTCCGGGAAGCCGGCCACGTGGCGGACCATGCGGCCGACGGCCTCGATGGCTATGCCATGGCGCGCGAGGGCGGCTACGACGTCCTCGTCGTCGACCGCATGCTGCCGAAGCTCGACGGGCTGTCGCTCATCCGCTCCCTGCGCGAGCAGAAGGTGGATACGCCTGTGCTCATCCTCTCCGCTCTCGGACAGGTGGACGACCGGGTCAAGGGCCTGCGCGCCGGCGGCGACGACTACCTGCCGAAGCCCTACGCCTTCTCCGAGCTGCTGGCGCGCGTCGAGGTTCTCGCCCGTCGCAGCAAGGGGGCGAACGGCGAGCCCACGAGCTACCAGATCGGCGACCTCGAACTCGATCGCCTGTCGCATCGGGTAACCCGCGCCGGGCAGGAGATCGTACTGCAGCCGCGCGAGTTCCGCCTGCTCGAATATCTCATGAAGCACGCCGGCCAGGTGGTGACGCGCACCATGCTGCTCGAGAACGTGTGGGACTATCACTTCGACCCGCAGACGAACGTCATCGACGTGCACGTCTCGCGCCTGCGCGCGAAGATCGACAAGGGACAGGACGTGCCGCTGATCCAGACGGTGCGCGGAGCGGGATACATGATCCGTGACGGGGCTCGGTAAGCTCTTCCGCACGACGGCCTTCAAGCTGTCGGCGGCCTATCTCCTCGTCTTCGTCCTCTTCGCCGGCTTCGTCCTCGGCTATGTGGCCTGGAATGCCCGACGTGTGCTCGACGACCAGATCCAGGGCACCATCGACGCCGAACTGCAGGGCCTTGCCGAGCAGTACCGCATCGGCGGCATACGCCGGCTCGTCAACATCATCGACCGGCGCTCGCGCGCGCCGAGCGCCTCCCTCTATCTCGTCACGACCATGGCCGGCGAACGGCTGGCAGGCAACGTGGTGGAAGTGCCCTTCGGCATTCTCGACGAGCCTGGCTCGCGCGAGATCGCCTACCGGCGCAGCGACGAGACGGGCGACAGGGAGTTCCGGGCCCTCGTGCGCGTCTATGTGCTGCCCGGGGGCTTTCGCCTGCTGGTCGGCCGCGACCTCGAGGAGCGGCTGCAGTTGCAGGCTGTCATCCGCCGCGCGCTCGTTCTCTCGATCGGCCTCGTGACCGTGCTCGCCTGCCTTGGCGGCTGGTTCATCACACGCCGCGTGCTCAAGCGCGTCGATGCGATGACGGAGACGACGCGCACCATCATGGAGGGCGACCTCGACGGGCGACTCACTGTGACCGGCACCGGCGACGAACTCGACCGCCTGGCGCAGAACCTCAACGACATGCTCGGCCGCATCGGCGAGTTGATGGCCGGCATGCGCGAGGTGTCGGACAACATCGCCCACGACCTCAAGACGCCGCTGACGCGCCTGCGCAACAGGGCGGAGGAAGCGCTGCGCACGGCGCGCTCATTGGACGAATATGCCACCGCGCTCGAAGGCATCATCGACGAATCGGACAATCTCATCCGCATCTTCAACGCGCTCCTGATGATCGCGCGGCTCGAGGCGGGCAATGCCAATGCCGCGATGGACGGTTTCGATGCGGCCGAGATCGCCGGCAGCCTGGCGGAGCTTTACGAGCCGCTCGCCGAGGAGGCGGGCATGCCGCTCGTTGCCGCGATCGAGCCCGACCTGCCGGTCAGAGGCAATCGTGAGCTCATCAGCCAGGCCGTCGCCAATCTGATGGACAATGCCCTCAAATACGGCACAAGCTGTCGGACGACGCCGGAGGTGAAGATCACCGCCCGGCGCCGCGGCGGCATGGTGGAGATCGCGGTGAGCGACCGGGGCCCGGGCATTCCGGAAGGGGAGCGGGAACGGGTGCTGGAGCGCTTCGCGCGTCTCGAAAGCGCGCGCTCCAAGCCGGGCTTCGGCCTCGGCCTCAGCCTCGCCTCGGCCGTCGCGCGCCTGCACGCGGGCGCGCTGCGCCTCGAGGACAACGGGCCGGGCCTGCGGGCCGTCCTCGCGCTGCCGCTGGCGAAAAACGAGGGATGAAGGCAGGCCGTCATGCCCGCGCTTGTCGCGGACATCCACGCCGTGACGCTCGCACGACGTCGAGGGCGTGGATGGCCGGGACAGGCCCGGCCATGACGAGCACTGAAATGTCGCTCTCAACACCGGTTATAAAATGGGCAAGAAACAGAACGTGACAGGGCAGGAAGCAACGCCTCTCGCAGCCATGGCCCGCTGCCTGCCGGCTCCGCCCGGCAAGCCGGCCGTTGCACGCATCGCCGCCGACCTCCTCGACGGGGACGCCACCTCCGCCGCCCTTGGCCGTCTCCTCGATGCGCATCCGCAGCTTGCGAGCCTCACCGCCGCCTTCGCCGATTATTCGCCCTTCCTTTGGCGGCTCGCGACGACGAAGCCCGAGCGGTTCCTGGCCCTGATCGAGGGCCCCCCGGACGCGATCCGCGCACGCATCCTCGCCGATGTGCAGCGTGCCGGGGAGGAGGCGGAGGAGGTCGCGGACATCATGCGCCGTCTCCGGCGCCTCAGGGCTGAGTTCGCGCTCTTCGTCGCGTTGTGCGATTGCGGTGGCCTGTGGCGCCTGCCGGAGGTCACGCGCGCGCTCAGCGATTTCGCCGATGCCTGCGTCGCGGCGGCGGTCGCCTTCCTCCTGCGCGAGGCGCGGCAGGCCGGACGCCTTACGGCAGCGGACGGGGAGGGGCCGGGCTTCGTCGTGCTGGCGCTCGGCAAGCACGGGGCGCGGGAACTCAACTATTCGAGCGACATCGACCTCGTCGTTTTCTTCGATCCCGAGGCGCCGCTGCGCGAGGGGCTGGAGCCGGCGCCCTTCTTCGTGCGCCTGACACAGGGGCTCGTGAAGATCCTGCAGGAGCGCACCGGCGACGGCTATGTCTTCCGCGTCGACCTGCGCCTCAGACCCGATCCCGGCTCGACGGCCGTTGCCGTGTCGCTTCCGGCCGCCTTCTCCTATTACGAGAGCGTCGGCCAGAACTGGGAGCGCGCGGCCTTCATCAAGGCGCGGCCGGTGGCCGGCGACATCGCGCTCGGCGAGCGCTTCCTCGCCGACCTGCGACCCTTCGTCTGGCGCAAGTACTTCGACTTCGCCACCATCGCCGATATCCACGCGATGAAGCGGCAGATCCATGCCGTGCGCGGCCATGAGGCCATTGCGGTCGCCGGCCACGATATCAAGCTCGGCCGCGGCGGCATCCGCGAGATCGAGTTCTTCGTGCAGACGCAGCAGCTCGTCTTCGGCGGACGCCGCCCCTCGCTGCGCGGGCGCCGCACGCTCGAGGTGCTCGATGCGCTTGTCGAGGAGAAGTGGATCACGCCCCAGGCGCGCGACGACATGGCGGCGGCCTATATTTTCCTGCGCACCGTCGAGCACCGGTTGCAGATGGTGGCGGACGAACAGACGCAGCGCCTGCCGGACGACGCCGAGGCGCTGGCGTGCGTCGCTCGCTTCTGCGGCTTTGCGACCGTGGAAGCTTTCGGCGAGGCGCTGACAGCCCATGCGCGTAAGGTGCAGGGCCACTATGCCATGCTGTTCGAGGAGGGGCCGGAACTCGCGGCGGAGGCCGGCAGCCTCGTTTTCACCGGCACGAGCGACGACCCCGAGACACTCGAGACCCTGCGGCGGCTCGGCTTCTCCGATCCGCCGCGCGTCGCGGAGACCGTGCGTGGCTGGCACTTCGGCCGCCGCTCCGCCGTCACCAGCGCCCGCGCGCGCGAGGTGCTGACGGAACTGACGCCGGCGCTCCTGACCGCGCTCGGCCAGACGGCGGCGCCGGATGCGGCGCTGGCGGCGCTCGACGAGGCCTTCGGCCGCATGCCGGCCGCCGTCGAGCTTCTCTCCATGCTCCGCTCCAACGAGCGGCTGCTGCGTCTCTTTGCCGATCTTCTCGGCGGCGCCCCGCGGCTTGCCGAGGTCGTCTCCGCCAGCCCGCACGTGCTCGATGCCGTCATCGACCCGACGTTCCTCGATCCGACGAGCGACGAGGCGGCGATCGAGGCGCGCCTGCGCGGCCTCCTCGGCAAGCCGGCGAGCTACGAGGATTTTCTCGACCGGCTGCGCGAGGCCGTGCGGCAGGAGAATTTCCTCGTCGGCGCGCGCTTCCTCTCCGATATCCTGTCGCCGCCGCGCGCCGGGGAGGCCTTCGCGGCCGTGGCGCAGGCCGCGGTGCGCCTCAGCCTCGAGGCCGCGCAGGCCGCCTTTGAGGAGGAGCATGGCAAGGTGCCCGGCGGGCGCGCGGTCGTCGTCGGCCTCGGCCGCCTTGGGGCGCGCGAGATGACAGCCGCTTCCGATCTCGACCTCGTCGTCATCTACGATTTCGATGCCGAGAGGCGGGAGAGCGACGGCCGCCGGCCTCTCGATGCCGTCGTCTACTACAGCCGCCTGACCCAGCGCCTCGTCAGCGCGCTGACCGTGCCGACGAGGCGCGGCAGGCTCTACGAGGTCGACATGCGCCTGCGCCCCTCGGGTCGCAAGGGGCCCGTCGCGACGCAGTTCGATGGCTTCCTCGCCTATCAGAAGAACGAGGCTGAGACCTGGGAGCACATGGCGTTGACGCGGGCCCGCGTCATCGCCGGAGACGCCTCCCTCGCGGCCGATGTGGAGGAAGCGATCACGGCGGTGCTGAGCGAGGCGCGCGATCGCGAGAAGCTCGCCACCGACATCCGCGAGATGCGCGCCCTCATCGCCGAGGAGAAGGGGGAGGACGACCCGGGTGACCTCAAGCTCGCCGCGGGCGGCCTGGTGGACATCGAGTTCATCGCCCAGTTCCTGATGCTGGCCCATGCGGCGACGGAGCCGGCCCTGATCGTGCCCGGCTCGGCCCATGTCCTTGCCCGCGCAGCCGAGAAGGGTTTCATCGCGCCGGACCACGCCGACGTCTTGCGTCCCGCCTACGACCTTCTGTCGAGCGTCTTCCACTGGCAGCGCCTGACGGTGGAGGGCCGCTTCGACCCCAAGGCCGTCGCCCCGGCGATCCAGAAGCGCATCGCCACGGCCGTTGGCCTGCCCGACCAGAAGGTGCTGGCCCGGACGCTCGACGACACGCGCCGCCAGGTGCGCGCCACCTTCAACGAACTTCTGGGCGCCGGCGGCAAGGCGAAGTCCCGCAAGGCGAAGGGGTAGGACGCTCCCCCACTTGCGGACCGGGCGAGCCGCTGCACGGCCGTGAAGCGCCACCTCTCCCCGCGTCATGGCCGCGCTTGTCGCGGGCATCCACGCCGGGACGATTGCGCCAGGCCAAAAGGCGTGGATGACCGGGACAAGCGCGGCCATGACGTGGAGAGGTTGCGCGTTGCTGTTTTCCGTTCGGCTCCCCGCTCCGTTTCTACCTTCCGTGTCCGTCAGCGGACAGCCGCCTGACCGGCAGGGCGAGACGGCGCGGGCCCCGCGAGGGGCCTTTCCTCCGCCTCACGCCGCCTTGCGCTGCTCCGCCTGGGGCAGGTGCACCATGACGATGGTACCGGAACCTGGGGTCGAGCGGATGCGCAGGGCGCCCCCGTGCAGTTCCGTCAGCGAGCGGGCGATGGCAAGGCCGAGGCCAGAGCCCTTGTAGGTCTTGCTGTATTCGGTCTCGACCTGGGTGAAGGGCTGGCCGAGCTTGCCGATGGCCTCGCCCGGGATGCCGATGCCGTTGTCCTCGACATAGATGTTGACGGCCTGCGCCGCGCTGCGCGCGCGCAACGCCACCCGGCCTCCCTCCGGCGTGAACTTGACCGCGTTGCGCAGCAGGTTGACGAGTATCTGCCGCAGCGCCCGCGGGTCGGCGTCGAGCGTCTGGGCCGGCAGCGTCTCGAGGTCGAGCACGATGTTCTTCGCCTCTGCGGCCTCCGCCACCGAGCGCACGGCCTCCGTCATCACCTTGTCGAGGGCGATGCGCTCCTTCTCCAGCTTGTGGCGGCCGGCCTCGATGCGCGACATGTCGAGAATGTCGTTGATGACGGCGAGCAGATATTGGCCGCTCTGGCGGATGTCGTGGCAGTACTCCGTGTACTTCTCGTTGCCGAGAGCGCCGAAGATGCCGCTTTCCATGATCTCGGAGAAGCCGATGATGGCGTTGAGCGGCGTGCGCAACTCGTGACTCATGTTGGCGAGGAACTCGGATTTGGCGCGGTTGGCGCCCTCCGCATGGGCCTTCTGCTCGAGGTAGCGCTCGGCGAGGTCGGCGAGCTGCTGGGCCTGGACCTCGAGCTTCTGGCGGGATCGCTTGAGGTCCATCACCGTGGCGATGAGCCGCCGCTCGGAATCGAGCAGCTTCTCCTCGTGGCGTTTCAGGGCCGTGATGTCGGTGCCGACCGAGACGTAGCCGCCGTCCTTCGTGCGGCGCTCGTTGATCTGCAGCCAGCGTCCGTCGGCGAGGCGCGCCTCGAAGCTGCGCGCGCCGATATTTGCCTGCTCGCCCGTCAGGGCCTGGGTGGTGACGACGGGCGGGCGGCTCGCATCCATGATCTCGGCATAGCTGCGCCCGGCGGCGGCGGCGTCCGCCGGCAGGCCGTGCAGCTTCTGGAACTTGGAGTTGCACATCACGAGCCGGTTGTCGGCGTCCCACAGCACGAAGGCCTCTGAGATGGTCTCGATGGCATCGCGCAGGCGCATGTCGGCGGTCGCAGTACGCTCGGCGAGGCGGCGCTGCTCGGTAATGTCGACGGCGATGCCGACGAGATGCGGGCCCTCCGCCGGGTCCCCGTCGACGATCTCGGCGCGGGCATTGATCCACACCCACTCGCCGTTCGCGGCTCGGATGCGGAAATCGTGGTCGATGGCCGTGGTGCGCGAGGCCGCCAGCATGTCGGCGAGTCCGTAGAGATCCGTGTCGTCCGGGTGGACGAGGCCGTTGACCTCGCCGAAGGACAGGAACTCGTCGCGCCGGCGGTAGCCGAGGATGGCATACATGGAATCGGACCAGTAGATGCGTCCTCGGGCGATGTCCCAGTCCCACAGGCCGCAGCGGCCGCGATTGAGAGCGGCGTCGACCCGCTCCTTCACCTTGTCGCAGATCTCGTCGGCGGCCTTGGCCCGGCCAGCCTGCATGAAATAGGCGGCGGAGATGGCGAGCAGCACGAAGGCCGCGGCGGCGATCAGCGTCATCTGGCCCCAGGTCTGGGCCCGCCAGGGGGCAAGTGCACCCGAGACGGGCTGCACTACCGCAAGCTGGCCGCCGCCGGCACCGAGATTGCGCACGGTGGCGAGCGCATCGGTGCCGCCGGGGAGGGTCAGGCGCAGCACGCCAGCCCGGTCGGCGAAGGTCGTGAGGGGTTGGGACGAACCAAGGACATCGACCAGCGGCTCGCCGGTGGCAAGCTGGGCCGGGATGGCCCCGATCAGGGCGCCCGTGGCGTCGGTGAGAAGGAGGCTGCGCCCGTTCCCGATCATTGGCGCCGGGATCTGCCGCTCGAAGGCGGCGACGAGATCGCGCGCCGCAGCAGGACTGTCGCCGCGGGCGATCTCGGCATTCAGCACGCGCGCGGCGAGCGAGGCGAGCGTGTCAATTTCGGCGGCGGCGTCGTTGAGTGCCTCGTTGCGCGCGTCGACGGCCTGCAGCGAGGCTCCCGTGACCAGCGAGACGAGAAAGACGACGAGCAGCGCCGGAACGGCAAGGCGCAGCCAGGGTTCCGCCAGAACGAGCCTTCTATAGGCGGGATGTGCTATGGAGCGCGCAATCCCGAGAATCGTGCCCGCGCGCGCGGGCACGTACGTCGCGTCGACGCCCGCCATCGAATGCCCCCTTCGGAGTCCAAACGTCTCATCGGGAAGACGTGCCGCATCTCACCGAATCACTTACATCTGAATCCTGCAGGGGCCGTTTGTCCAGAGTCTTTATGATTGGTTGACGCGATACGGTAAATGCTTGTTGTGCACCTGCATTTCCGCTCACGCGCCATCAGGACTACTTTTGCCTACATTTAGTATATCAAGATAGCGAGCGGCCCGATATGTCGGCGACGTCGGGCGAAAGGCCGGGCGTGCCGGCAACACGGCGCAACGCCTTCTCCGCCTCGGCCCTGCGCCTGGGCTCGAGCATCTTCCAGGTGCGAAAGGCGGTCAGCAGCCGGGCGGCGACTTGCGGGTTGCGTGCATCGAGCGCGAGGACCATGTCGGCGACGAAGTCGTAGCCGGCGCCGTCCGCCCGGTTGAACTGGGTGAGATTGGCCATCGCGAAGCTGCCGATGAGCGAGCGCACCCTGTTGGGGTTGCCCATCGAGAAGGCGGGATGGCGCATCAGGCCACGCAACCGCTCCAGCGTCTCGGGCTCGGGGATCATGGCCTGCAGCGAGAACCACTTGTCGAGGACGAGCGCATTGTTGCGGAAGCGCTCCGAGAATTCGGCAAGCGCCGTCTCGCGGGCTGCACCGGGCAGGTGCGACAGGACGCCGAGCGCCGCGAAGCGGTCCGTCATGTTGTCGGCATCGCGGAACTGGCGCATGGCAAGATCTTCGCCCTCGGCGGGGCGGCCGGCCGCGAAAAGATCGAGGCAGGCGTTGCGCAGGGCCCGACGGCCCGCTCCGGCTGCATCAGGGACATAGGGCTCCCGCGAGCTCAACTGACTGTAGAGCTCCGCCAGTTCCGCCGCGAGTGCCGCGCCGAGCTCGACCTTCACCAGCTGCCGCGCCCGGTGAACGGCATCGGGATCGACGTCGTGACCGATCTCGCGGGCGATGTCCGCCTCCGTCGGCAGGGCGAGCACCTGGGCGGCGAAGGCAGGATCGCTGCCGGCGCGCATGGAGAGGAAGTGGCGCAGCGCATCGGCCATGCGACGGTCGGGCGCAGGCGGCGTCCCGGCGCCCACGGCGCGCAGGATGGCCCGCGTGGCGACCGTCTGGGCGGATTGCCACTGGTTGAAGGCATCGCTGTCGTAGCGGAAGAGGACGAGAAGTTCGTCCTCGTCGAGGTCGATCTCCAGCCTGACCGGGGCGGAGAAGCCGCGCAGCAGCGAGGGCACCGGCTTTTCCGGCACATTGGTGAAGGTGAGCGTGGCCGATGGGCCGTCGAGCACGAAGACGCCCGGCATGTGGCCGGCCGTGGCGGCGGGAGACAGGGCGATCTCCGCCCCGCTGCCCCCAACCAGCCCGAGGCGGATCGGGATGACCTGCGGCGCCTTCTCCGGCTGGCCTGGCGTCGGCGGCGTCACCTGGGTCAGGGCGAGGCGATAGGTCTTCGCCTCCGCGTCGTAATGGCCGCGGGCGTTCACCGTCGGGGTGCCGGCCTGCTCGTACCACTGGGCGAAGTGGCCGAGATCGCGCCCGCTCGCTTCGGCGAAACAGGCGACGAATTCCTCGATCGTCGCCGCCGTGCCATCGTAGCGGTCGAAATAGAGGTCCATGCCGCGGCGAAACGCATCGTCGCCGATCAGCGTCCTGAGCATGCGGATGACCTCCGCACCCTTCTCGTAGACCGTCGCCGTGTAGAAGTTGTTGATCTCGCGGTACTGACGCGGCCGCACGGGATGGGCGAGGGGCCCCGAATCCTCGGCGAACTGCTGTGCCCGCAGCACGCGCACGTCGGCGATGCGCTTGACGGCGCGCGAGCGCTCGTCGGCCGAGAACTCCTGGTCGCGGAAGACGGTGAGCCCTTCCTTCAGGCACAGCTGGAACCAGTCCCGGCAGGTGATGCGGTTGCCCGTCCAGTTGTGGAAATATTCGTGGGCGATGATCGCCTCGATATTGGCATAGTCGGCGTCCGTCGCCGTCTCGGCGCTGGCGAGGACGTATTTGTCGTTGAAGATGTTGAGGCCCTTGTTCTCCATCGCCCCCATGTTGAAGTCCGACACGGCGACGACGTTGAACACGTCGAGGTCGTATTCGCGCCCGAAGACGCGCTCGTCCCAGGCCATGGAGCGCTTGAGCGCATCGAGGGCGTAGGTCGCGTCCGCCGCCTTGCCGGGTTCGACATAGACCGCGACGTCAACCGCGCGCCCCGACATGGTCGTGAACCGGTCGGCGACCTTGTCGAGGCGCCCGCCGACGATGGCGAAAAGATAGCACGGCTTGGGGAAGGGATCGTGCCAGATGGCGAAATGGCGGCCGCCGCCGGCTTCGCCCGCGGCGACCGGATTGCCGTTGCCGAGCAGCACCGGCGCCTCCTGCCGGTCCGCCTCGATGCGGGTTGTGAAGACGCAGAGGACGTCGGGCCGGTCGAGGAAATAGGTGATGCGGCGGAAGCCTTCGGCCTCGCACTGCGTGCAATAGGCGCTGCCCGAGCGATAGAGCCCCATCAGTTTCGTATTGGCCGTGGGATCGGTCTCGGTCTCGATGGTCAGCGTGAACGGCTGCGCCGGCGGGGCATGAACCACGAGGCGCTCGGGCGAGGCCTCGAAGGCCTGCGGCGAGGCGGGCACGTCGTCGATGGCGAGCGAGACGAGGCGCAACTCGTCCCCGTCGAGGACGAGGGGCACGGCCGGCCGGCCCGCCGGGTTGGCGCGCAGATGGAGCTTGGCGAGGATGCGGGTGGCGTGACGGTCGAGCCGGATGTCGAGTTCCGCGCGATCGATCAGGTAGTCCGTCGGCCTGTAGTCTTCCAGCCGGATGACGGCCCCGCTCTCGTCACGCATCAACGCTCTCCCCGTATCCTGTCTCAACGATAGCCGCTTGTGCCGCCCGCTGCGATGTCTCTTCCGGCTGCAGCCGCCGGTCGCGGCTCGGCATGGCCGACGATGCGGCCGATCTCGGGATGGTCGGTGCGCATCCGCCGGTCGAGTTCGTCGACCATATCGTGCACGGTCGCGATGTCGAGGCCGGGATCGAGCCGGCAGTGGTAGTTGACGACAAAACCCGCCGGCGTCTCGCGCACGCGTACGCTGTGCACGCCGGTGATGCCGTTGCATTCGCGTGCATGGTTGGCGAGCGACAAGGCGATGCCGGCGACGGTCTCGGCATCCGCTTCGCGCCCGTCGAGATGCTGCACGACGAGAGGCTCGATGTGGCTTTCCACCTCCACCTGCGGCCCGAGTTCCTCGACGAGCGCCGTCTCGAGCCGGCTGGCCACCTCGTGCGCCTGGGCGAGGGTGAGGCGGGCGTCGACTTCGATGTCGAAGCTCACCGACAGGCGGCTGGCGAGGTTCTGCACGGTGACATGGTGCACGGGCACGCGCAGGCGCGCAGCGATGAGCATCACACGCTCCAGCACTGTCTCGTCGTCGATCTGCACCGGCGTCGTCGAAATGGTGAACTCGCTGTCCGGCAGGTCCGCGTGGATGGCGTTGCGCACCCGCTCCTTGATCTGGGTGACGCGGTCGAGCGGCAAGGTGCGCGAGACGCGGATGCCCACCTCACCCATGATCAGCGAGCCGGAGGAGCGCACGCGCACGCGATCCACGCCAACCACGCCGGGCACCTTCTCCGCGAGCCCCGTCACACGCTCTGCCAGACCCTTGGGCGCCGTGTCGAGCAAGGTGTCGATGGTGCGGCGGGCGAGGCGGAAGCCGGCGAAGGCGATGAAGAACGACACGCCGATGGCGATGAGCGCATCCGCCTGCGGATAGCCGAAATGGGCGGCGGCGAAGGCGACGAGGACGAAGACGGAATTGACGAGATCCGAGGAGAAATGCAGCGCATCCGCCGCGAGCGCCTCGCTGCCCGTTTCGCGCGCCACGCGCGTCAGCCCCCACCAGCGCCAGGCATCGACGACGATCGAGCCGACGACCACGCCGACGGCCGGCCATGAGAGGAGGATTTCCGTCTCGCCGCTCGACAGCCGCCGCACGCCCTCGACGGCGATGACACCCGAGAGGAGGAAGAGGAAGGCCGTCTGCACGAGTGCCGAAAGCGATTCGAACTTGCCGTGGCCGTACTGGTGCTGCGCGTCGGCCGGCTTGTGTGCGGCGCGCACGGCGAGCCACGTCATGGTCGTCGCCGCGACGTCAAGCAGGCTGTTGGCCGCATCCGAGATGAGGGCGAGCGAGCCCGTGGCGAAGCCGGCTACCCCCTTGCCGAGGGTGAGCCCGGCGCTCGCCAGGATCGAGACGAAGGCGGCGCGTTCCTTGCGCCGTTCGTTGCGCTGCCGCTCCGACGAGATGGACGGTGGGCTCATGGCACCTATTCCGCTTGCGGGTTTGACTTGCCCGCGGCATCGACGATCCTCTCCCGCATCAGACGGGAGGTGACCCATGCGATATCTGCACACGATGGTGCGTGTCTCGAATCTCGAGGACTCGCTGGACTTCTATTGCAACAAGCTCGGCCTCGTCGAGGTGCGTCGGATGGAGAACGAGAAGGGCCGCTACACCCTCGTCTTCCTCGCCGCGCCGAAGGACAAAGAGGCCGCTGCGGCGAGCCAGGCCCCCCTGCTCGAACTGACCTACAACTGGGACCCGGAGGACTACAAGGGCGGGCGCAACTTCGGCCATCTCGCCTATCGCGTCGACGACATCTACGACCTGTGCGACCGGCTGATGAAGGCGGGGGTCACCATCAACCGTCCGCCGCGCGACGGGCACATGGCCTTCATCCGCTCGCCCGACGGCATCTCCATCGAGCTCCTGCAGGAGGGCCAGCCCAAGCCCCCGGCCGAACCCTGGGCTTCGATGCCGAATACCGGGACGTGGTGAGGCCAACGGCGGTCGTGTGCGCCGGATGCACCGCAGCATGGAAGGATGCGGTGCCGATCCGGGGTTGGTCATTCGGCGCCTTCAACCGATTGTTGCGCTGGTTCCCGGGTCGCATTCCGCTTGCGCTCCATGCGCCCGGAAAAGGGGTTTGCGCTTGAAGGCGATGGTGCGAGCTCAGCCCGACTGCCGACTGCCGACTGCCGACTGCCGACTGCCGACTGCCGACTGCCGACTGCCGACTGCCGACTGCCTCAATCAACGGCATAGGGGTCGTTCTCCGCATCGATCAGCTGGCCAGGCGCCGGATGCGGCATATAGGCTTGGGCCGGCTGCGTGCGCGTGCCCGACGAGGAGCTGCAGGCGGCGAGCACGAGGCCGAGGAGCGCGGCGACGACGATGATGCGCATGGACATCCCCTTGTGATGCGTTGCGTTTCGCTCTTGCGCGAGGCGAGGTGCCCCGGACGGGCGGCAAGGTCAAGGCGCGAGGCCGGACATCGGGATACGGTCCGGAATTTGGCAAGATCGTGGCCGCCGGAGTAAAGCTGTCAACCTGAGCCGGAACGAGCGGTGACCGGCCGCGCGAGAAACGGAGCGTCGATGAGCGTTAGAGATTTCGGTGTGGCCGAGGGCCAGCCCGTCCGCGAGATCACCATTCGTGCCCCTAAAAGCAAGGCGCATGCCAAGGTGCTGACATGGGGTGCCGTGTTGAGGGACATGCAGGTGCCCCTGCCGTCGGGCGAGTTGCAGCGCGTCGTCCTCGGCTTCGACAGCCTCGACAACTACATCGCCCATTCCCCGCACATGGGCGCCATCGCCGGCCGGGTCGCGAACCGCATCGGCTACGGCCGCTTCTCCATCGACGGCACCGTCTACGAGGTCGACCGCAACCAGAGCGGCCGGCACATGCTGCACGGCGGCGCGAAAGGTTTCGGCAAGCGCCCGTGGCAGCTCGCCCACCACGATGATTCGAGCGTCACGCTGACGCTCGTCTCCCCGGACGGCGACCACGGCTTCCCCGGCAATGTGACGGTCACCTGCGTCTACCGCCTCACCGAGCCGGCGACGCTGCGCATCGAGCTTTCGGCGACGACCGATCGGCCGACGCCGGTCAACCTCGCCCACCATTCCTACTTCAACCTCGACGGCTCGCCCTCGGTTCTCGATCACCGCATGCGCGTCGAGGCGGATTTCATCACCGCGACCGATGCCGACCTCGTCACCACCGGCGAGATCCGCTCGGTCGAGGGCACGCCCTACGATTTCCGCGGCAACCGCTCGATCCGCTTTCCCGACGCCGAGACGGGCGCGCCTGTGCACTACGACATCAACTTCGTCCTGCGGCGCAACCGGCTGGAGCCATCCGGCATCCCCGGCCTGCCGCTCGCCCATGCCGCGCTCGTCGCCTCGCTGCGCAACAACCTTGCCCTCGATGTGTGGACGACGGCGCCCGGCCTCCAGGTCTACGACGGGCGCAAGATCGACCTTTCCGGCATTCCCGGCCTCGACGGCGCAGCCTATGGCTCCAACGCAGGCCTCGCGCTCGAGCCGCAGCATTTCCCGAACAGCATCAACGTGCCGCATTTCCCCTCGACACTCCTTACTCCCGGCGATGTCTACCGGCAGGTGAGCGAATTCCGCTTCCACGCGGGCTGACGGGACCGGCCTGGTACGCCTTTGTGCCCGGACGCGCCGCAGCACGCAGTGATGCGGCGCTGAGCCCGGGCCCATTCCCGGGACACTCCCTCATCGCAGCAGCGCGGGATTCGCCTCACGCCTGTCTGCGCCGCACTCCCGGCGGCCTGCCTTTTCCCCTGTTGCACGGCCCCCCGAATGGGGCACACTCGGGCAAACAGAGGGACGAACCAGAAAATGCGCCGAACAATCCGTTTCCTGAGACGGAACGAAACGGTCGAGGTCGGGAATGTCGAGCCGCGCACCACGCTTCTCGACTGGCTGCGTCTGACAGAAAGGTCCACCGGCACCAAGGAAGGCTGCGGCGAGGGCGATTGCGGGGCCTGCACGGTCGTGCTGCGCCGCCTCGTCGACGGCCGCCTCGTGTCCGAGCCGGTCAATGCCTGCATCCTCCTCCTCGGCCAGGTGGACGGCGCCGAGGTGCTGACGGTCGAGGACCTCGCCGCCGACGGGCGCCTGCATCCCGTGCAGCAGGCGATGGTGGAGCGCCACGGCTCCCAATGCGGCTTCTGCACGCCCGGCATCGTCATGAGCCTTCTCGCACTCTACGAGACGGGCGAGGCACCGGACCGGCAGGGGGTGACGGATGCGCTCGCCGGCAATCTCTGCCGCTGCACCGGCTATCGCCCCATCGTCGCGGCGGCGTTCGATGCGCTGGGCCGGATCGAGGCTGATCCTTTCGCACAGCAGCGGCAGCAGGTGGCCAAGGCGCTGGCGGCCCTCAGGGACCAGGCGGACGTTTTCGTCGGCGACGAGCGCTCCTTCTTCGCCGCTCCGGCGAGCACCGATGCACTGGCCCGGCTCTATCTCGGCCACCCGGATGCGACGCTGGTCGCCGGCGCCACCGATGTCGGCCTGTGGGTGACCAAAGCCCTCGCCGACTTGCCGAAGATCATCTGGCTCGGCCGCGTCGCCGGGCTCGATGCGGTCGCGGAGGAGCACGGGACGCTCACGCTCGGCGCCACCGTGACGCTGGCGCGGGCGCGCGAGGCGCTCGGCGCGCTCGATCCCGATCTCGACGAGCTGATGCGCCGCTTCGGTTCGCAGCAGGTGCGGGCCTCCGGCACGGTCGGCGGCAATATCGCCAACGGCTCGCCCATCGGCGACCTAGCGCCCGCCCTCATCGCCCTAGGCGCCACCCTACACCTGCGCCGCGGCGACGGCCGCCGCAGCCTGCCGCTCGAAGACTTCTTTCTCGATTACCGCAAGCAGGACCGGCAGCCGGGCGAATTCGTCACGGGGGTCACGGTGAGGAAGCCCGCCGGCCGGCACGTCCGTGTCTTCAAGGTGACCAAGCGCTTCGACGAGGACATTTCCGCCGTCATGGGTGCCTTCTGCTTCGACTTAGCCGACAATGGGACGGTGCGCGAGGCGCGCATCGCCTATGGCGGCATGGCCGGCATCCCCAAGCGGGCGCGGGCGGCCGAGGTGGCGCTCACCGGCGCGGCCATCGACGATCACGCCGCCGCCGAGCGGGCGGCCGCCGCGCTCGACGCCGATTTCGCCCCTCTGACCGATCACCGCGCCTCCGCCGCCTATCGCCGCCGCGTCGCCGGCAATCTCCTCATGAAGGCGTTGATGGAGATCGCGACGGGTGACGATGCCGCAACGCGCCTCATTGCCCACCGGGAGGTCCGCCATGCGGCAGAATGAAGAATCGGGCGATCTCCGGGTGCCTAGAAGCAGGTTGGGCGCATCTGATCCCTCCCCTTCAGGGGAGGGTGGATCGCGCCGCAGGCGCGAGACGGGTGGGGCGCTCCCAGCGGCGGTCGCGCAGGCCCCTTCCGTCGGCCTGCGGCCGCCACCTCCCGCCGCGGGGGAGGATCACGCGGCGCCCTCCGGGACGTCTGGCGTTTCCGGTGACGGTTCGCCGCTCCGCCACGTCCATCGCCCCCTGCCGCACGATTCCGGCATCCGCCACGTTTCGGGCGCGGCGCTCTATATCGACGATATCCGCGAGCCGGACGGCACCCTGCATGTCGCGCTCGGCCTCAGCCCGGTCGCACGCGGGCGGCTCTCGGGGGTCGATCTGGCCGCCGTGCATGCCGCCCCCGGCGTCGTCGCCGTCCTGACGGCCGCCGACGTGCCAGGCCGCAACGACATCTCGCCGGCCAATGCCGATGAGCCGGTATTCGCCAAGGACGAGGTGCTCTTCCACGGCCAGCCGGTCTTTGCCGTGGTGGCGACAACCCGCGACGCGGCGCGGCGGGCCGCGCGGCTCGCCGCCTTCGACATCGCCGAGGAGGCGCCGAGCGTGACGGTGGAGGATGCGCTGGCGCGCCGCGAGACGGTGCTGCCGGACTATGCCTTCGGCCGCGGCGACGTTGAGGCGGCGCTCGCCGACGCCCCCCATCGCCTCGAGGGTGTGCTGCGCATCGGCGGGCAGGAGCATTTCTACCTCGAGGGCCAGGCCGCGCTCGCCGTGCCGGGGGAGGACGGCGACATGCTCGTCCATTCCTCCACCCAGCATCCGAGCGAGGTCCAGCACATCGTGGCGCGTGCGCTCGGCATCCCTGACGCCTTCGTCACCTGCGAGGTCAGGCGCATGGGCGGCGGCTTTGGCGGCAAGGAGACGCAGGCGACGCAATGGGCCGTGATCGCTGCGCTTGCTGCTCGCGCCACCGGCCAGCCTTGCAAGCTGCGGCTCGACCGCGACGACGATATGGCGGTGACCGGCAAGCGTCACGACATGCGGGCCGACTGGCGCGTCGGCTTCGACGACAAGGGGCGCATCGCGGCCTACGACGTCACGTTCAATGCCCGCTGCGGCTGTTCGGCCGACCTCAGCCAGGGCGTCGTCGACCGCACCATGTTCCATGCCGACAATGCCTATTTCCTGCCGGCGGTGCACATCGCCTCGCGGCGGCTGAAGACCAACACGGTCTCCAACACCGCTTTCCGCGGCTTCGGCGGTCCGCAGGGCATGCTCGCGGCCGAGCGCGTCATGGACGAGATCGCTGCCCGCCTCGGGCGCGACCCGCTCGACGTGCGCAAGGCGAACTTCTACGCACCCGGCCGGGACGAGACGCCCTATGGCCAGAGCGTCGAGGACACGGACGTGCTTGCCGCCCTCGTCGAGCAGTTGGAGGCCGAGTGCGACTACCGCGCCCGCCGCGCCGCGATCACCGCCTTCAACGCGCGTTCGCCGGTGCTGAAGAAGGGCCTGGCGCTGACGCCGGTGAAGTTCGGCATCAGCTTCACGCTCACCCATCTCAACCAGGCCGGCGCGCTCGTGCACGTCTACCAGGACGGCTCGATCCATCTGAACCACGGCGGCACCGAGATGGGGCAGGGGCTCTTCATCAAGGTGGCGCAGGTGGTGGCGGAGGAGTTCGGCGTCGGCATCGAGCGCGTGCGCATCACGGCGACGACGACGGCCAAGGTGCCCAATACCTCGCCGACGGCCGCCTCCTCGGGCTCCGACCTCAACGGCATGGCGGCCCGCATCGCCGCGGGCACCATCCGCCAGCGCCTTGTCGATTTTCTCTGCGAGACCTTCGATGTCGCCGAGGGCGAGATCGAATTCCGCGACGACCGTGTCTTCTTCGGCAACGAGAGCCTCGCCTTCGCGGAACTGGTGAAGAAGGCCTATCAGGCCCGCATCCAGCTCTCCGCCACCGGCTTCTACCGCACGCCGAAGATCCATTGGGACCGGGCGGCGGGGCGGGGACAGCCCTTCTTCTACTTCGCCTATGGCGCCGCCTGTGCCGAAGTGACCATCGACACCATGACCGGCGAGTACAGGCTCGACCGCGTCGACATCCTGCACGACGTCGGCCGCTCCCTGAACCCGGCCATCGATATCGGCCAGATCGAGGGCGGCTTCGTCCAGGGCATGGGCTGGCTGACCACGGAGGAGCTGGTGTTCGACGGCAAGGGCCGCCTCGCCACCCATGCGCCCTCCACCTACAAGATCCCCGTCGCCTCGGACGTGCCGGCCGATTTTCGCGTCACGCTCTTCCCGAGCGCCAATCGCCAGCCGACCATCTACCGCTCCAAGGCGGTGGGCGAGCCGCCTTTGATGCTGGCAAATTCCGTTTTCTGCGCCATATCCGATGCAGTGCGCGCCGCGCGTGGCGACGGTCTTGCGCCGCTCGACGCGCCGGCGACCCCGGAGGCCGTGTTGCGCGCCATCGTCGGCGCGCTGTGAGGCGAGATGCCCATTTGGCGGACATTGCGGGATTTCGTGCGCGCCCATGGGCGTGGGGCGCTCGTCACCCTCGCCGACGTCAAGGGCTCCGCGCCGCGCGAGGCCGGTGCCCGCATGGTGGTGCGGCCGGACGGCGCCTTTCACGGCACGATCGGGGGCGGCCGGCTCGAATGGGAGGCGCTCGCCGAGGCGCGCCGGGCCATGGCGGCCGGCCGGCGAGCCCTGACGCGGCTCGACATGGCGCTCGGCCCCGATCTCGGCCAGTGCTGCGGCGGGCGGGTCGCCGTCCATGTCGAGGTGTTCGGGCGCGAGGATGCGGATGAACTCGCGGCCTTGGCCACCGCGGAGACGGAGGGGCCGTTCACGGTCTCGGCGGCTCGCGACGCCTCCGGGCGCATCGTGCGGCGCATCGGCGGGGAGACCCCGGCCGGCGGCTGGCGCGAGCGTTACGAGGACCAGGCGACGCCACTACTCCTCTTCGGTGCCGGCCATGTTGGGCGCGCGCTCGTCCTGGCGCTCGCGCCGCTGCCGTTCGCCGTCCGCTGGCTCGATGCACGCCCCGACGCCTTCCCGGCCCACATCCCGGCCAATGCGACGCCGGCCGTCTTCTCGGATCCTGCCGAAGAGTTCGCCGCCGCGCCGGCCGGCGCTTTCGTCCTCGTCATGACGCATGACCACGCGCTCGACCTCGCCGTCGTGGCAGCGGCCCTGCGGCGGGCAGACATTTCCTACGTCGGCCTCATCGGCAGCGCGACCAAGAAGGCGCGTTTCGTCAGCCAGCTCGCCCAGGCCGGGCTCGATGAAACCGCCATCGCCCGCCTCGTCTGCCCCATCGGCATTCCCGGCATCGCGGGCAAGGCGCCGGCCGTCATCGCAGCGGCGACGGCGGCGGATCTTCTGATCCGGCGCGAGGCCCTGCGCTGAGGCGAAAACCGCTTACACTTTCGGACGCCATGGTCTAGACAGCCGGCGACGAGCAACCGGAGACCCCCTGATGGCTGCCTTCGATATTCTGGCATTCGGCGAACCCCTGATGGAATTCGCCCAGCTCGACGATTCGCGGCGGCACTACCTGCCCGGTTTCGGCGGCGACACCTCGAATGTCGCCATCGCGGCGGCCCGGCTCGGGGCGAAGACGGCGGTCTTCACTGCCGTCGGCGACGACGCCTTCGGGCGCGACTTCCTGAAGCTGTGGGACGAGGAGGGGGTCGATCGCTCCTCCGTCATCACCATGGCCGGCGAGCGCACCGGCATCTACTTCATCAGCTACGGCCCGGACGGGCACGAGTTCAGCTATTATCGCGCCGGATCCGCCGCGAGCCTCGTCCGCCCTTCTCTTTTGCCTCTCGATCTAATCGGTTCAAGCCGCGTCCTCCACATCTCCGGCATCAGCCAGGCGATCTCGGTCGAGGCGTGCGACACCTGTTTCGCGGCGGTGCGCCATGCCCGCGAGAAGGGCGTGGCTGTCAGCTACGACACCAACCTGCGCCTGCGTCTGTGGCCGCTCGACAGGGCACGCGCCGTCATCAACGCGACGGCGCAACTCGCCGACATCGTCCTGCCGGGCCTCGACGATGCCCGCCAGCTCACCGGGCTCGACCGGCCGGAGGACATCTGCGATTTCTATCTCAAGGGCGGCGCGCGCATCATCGCGCTCACGCTCGGCAAGGACGGCACCATGGTCGCCGTGCCGGGCGAGCGGCGCTTGATCGCGGGCCGGCCGGTCAAGGCGGTGGACGCGACCGGCGCGGGCGACACTTTCGACGGCGCCTTTCTGGCCGCATGGCTGCGCTCGGGTGATCCCTTTGCGGCTGCTGCCTATGGCAATGCCGCCGCGGCGCTCTCCACCCTCGGCCATGGCGCCGTCGCGCCCATGCCGCGGGTGGCGGACGTCGCCGCCTTCCTGGCCAAGGGCTGAGCCCCGCGACGAAGAGTCGTCGCCTCCTTCTGCGGCATTCGGGCCATAACGGCGCCCGTTTGCCGATGGAAGGAGCGTTCGATGATTCTCAAGCCGCTGCTCGCAATCGCCATTCTCGCTACCACCTTGTCACCGGCCGCCGCCGCTGGCGACGCCAAGGCTGGCGAGCGCGTCTTCCTCAAGTGCCGGGCCTGCCATCAGGTCGGCGAGAAGGCGAAGAACGTCGTCGGACCGGAATTGAACGGGCTCTTCGGCCGCACCGCGGGCACGGCGCCCGGCTACAGCTATTCCGAAGCCAACAAGGCGTCCGGCATCGTCTGGGACGAAGCCAATTTTCGCGAATACATCGCCGATCCGCGGGCCAAAATCCCGGGCACGAAGATGGTCTTCGCCGGCCTCAAGAAGGAGCAGGAGGTCGACGACCTCGTCGCCTACCTGAAGACCTTCAACGCCGACGGCACACGCGTGGCCGAATAGACCACCGGGACCGAACGGCGATTGCGCCGGCGCCCGCCAGCCGCCATTCTGCCGCGAACGATCCGGGAGGACCTGCGTGGACGACAGCCCCATCATCTTCGCGCGGGCGGAGGGCATCGCCTCCATCCGCTTCAACAGGCCGCAGGTGCTCAACGCGCTCGACGAGGCCATGGTCGCCGCCCTGCGCGCGGCGGTGGAGACGGCGGCCCGCGACGAGCGCGTGCGGGTCGTCGTCATCTCCGGCGAGGGCCGCGGCTTCATGGCCGGCGGCGATGTCAGCCGTTTCCATGCCGCGGGGCCTGAGGCGCCGGCGCTGGTGCAGCGGCTGATCGAACCGTTTCACGAGGCGGTTGCGCGCCTCGCCGAGATGCCCAAGCCCGTCATCGCCAGCCTGCACGGCCCGGTGGCCGGAGCCGGGCTCAGCATCGCGCTGCTGGCCGATCTCGCCATCGCCGCCGACGACGCGCAGTTTACGCTCGCTTATGCCCGCATCGGCGCGAGCCCGGACGGCTCGGCCACTTGGTCCCTGCCGCGCGTCGTCGGGTTGCGCAAGGCGCTTGAGCTGGCGCTGCTCGCCGATACCGTCGACGCCACCGAAGCGCTGCGCCTCAACCTCGTCAACCGCGTCGTGCCGCGCGAGCGGCTCGAGGCGGAGACGGAGGCGCTCGCCACCCGCCTTGCAGCCGGGCCGGCGCTCGCCTACGCCAGGATCAAGCGGCTGATGCGCACCTCGCTCGACAGGGACCTGCCCGCGCAGCTCGCCGAGGAGGCCTCCGCCTTTACGACCTGCGCCGCGAGCGCGGATTTCGCCGAAGGCGTCAGCGCCTTCGTCGCCAAGCGGGCACCCCGCTTCACCGGCCGATAGGCTATTTCTCCAGCGACTTCAGGTAGGCGATGAAATCGTCGATGTCGTCGGGCGCGAAGGTGATCTCGGGCATGTCGGGATGCAGGGTCACCATGCCCTCGGCGAGCGCCTCCTCGAGGCCCTCGACCGGATAGCGCTCGTGCAGCGTGCGGAAGGGCGGCGCCTCCGGCTTGGGGCTCTTGCCCGTCTTGTCGAGGGCGTGGCAAGCGCCGCAGTGCTTCTGTGCCAGGGCATGACCCGCCACCACGTTCCCGGGGCGGGCCATGGCCGCCGTGCCGACCATCGCCGCGGCAACGCCGAGCATCAACCAGCGGACATTCATGGCGTTTCGCTCCCGTCCCAGGCCGCGATTCGCACGATGGTAGCCCAATATGGCCCCGATGCGTCGCGGCGAAGGGAGGCGCCGGGTGTGGATATCCGGGCCGCGTGTCGTTGCGTGGTCCGATATGTGAACCGCGGGCACCGCACTTCAAGCATGCTCGGTTGTCTCGCACGCAATCGGCGCTAATCTCGTCGCCTTTCCGGGTGGGGCGGGAGTTCAGGATGATCCGCAGTATGGATCATGCGTCGAATGGCAAGGCCGAAGGGGCGCAGAGCGTCGATCGGGCGCTCGCGCTGCTCATGATGGTCGGCGCCCGTCGCCGGGAGGGCGCGCGTCTGGCCGATCTCGTGGCCGAGAGCGGGCTCAACAAGCCGACCGTCCGCCGCCTGCTGCTCTCGCTCATGCGTGCCGGCCTCGTCGAACAGGAAGAAACCGGCGGGCGCTATCACCTCGGACCCGAGAGCTACGTGCTCGGCACCCTGGCGGAGGAGCGCTTCGGCCTGCATCGCCTGTCGCTCGAGGGCGTGGCGCGGCTCGCCGCCCGCACGGAGGACACGGCCTTCGTCTCGATCCGCCGCGAGAACTACGCCATCTGCCTGCACCGGGAGGAGGGGGCCTTCCCCATCCGCACCCATGTGCTGATGCCGGGCGACCGGCACCCGCTCGGCGTCGGCTCCGGCTCGCTCGCCATCCTGGCGGCACTGCCGGACGAGGATGTCGAGGCCGTGATCGCCGCCAACAGCGCGGTCATGACCGAGCGCTACCCGCGCTTCACGCCGGAGATGCTGCGCACGAGCGTGGCCGAGACGCGGGCGGCCGGCTATGCGCTCAATCCCGGCCTGCTGATGCAGGGCTCCTGGGGCATGGGCGTCGCCGTGCGCGATGCCGCGGGCCATCCCGTCGGCGCGTTGAGCGTCGCTGCCATCGAGAGCCGCCTCGGCGAGGCCCGGCGGGCCGAGGTCGCGGCGCTCCTTCAGGAGGAGGCGCGCCGCCTCGAGATGAAGCTCGCCGATTTCGGCCGCGGCCGCGAGGCGAAGGCGCGCACGGCCCGCAGGGCCTGACGGCGCGTCAGTGGTCGTGATCGTGCCCGTGCTCTCCCTCGGGCCATGGCTCCAGCTTGAAATGCGCGACGAGATCCCGGACCTGCGCCGGTGAGAGCAGGCGCGGGTTGAGGCCGCGCGTCAGGAGGTGGAGCTTTGCCGTTTCCTCCAGCTCCTCGGTGGCGTAGACGGCCGCCTCCAGCGTGTCGCCCGCCACCACCGGCCCGTGGTTGGCGAGCAGCACCGCGCTGTAGCGGCCGGCAAGGCCGCGGATGGCATCCGCCACCGCCGGATCGCCGGGGCGGTAGTAGGGCACCAGCGCCGTGCGGCCGACGCGCATCACCGAATAGGCGGTGAGCGGCGGCAGGACGTTGTTGGCATCGATCTCCGGCAGCATGGACACCGCGACGGAATGGGTCGAATGCAGGTGCACGATGGCGCGGGCGCTGCCGCGCGTCTCGTAGAGTGCAGCGTGCAGTGGGATCTCCTTGGTCGGCGCATCGCCGCCCACGAGGCGCCCGTCCGCGTCGAGACGCGAGATGCGGGCAGGATCGAGGAAGCCGAGGGAGGCATTGGTCGGCGTCACCAGCCAGCCGCCGTCGTCGAGCCTCACCGAGATGTTGCCGGACGAGCCGGGGGTGAGCCCGCGCTCGAAGAGCGAGCGGGCGAAGCGGGCGATCTCCTCGCGCAGTTTCGCCTCGCTCATGCCGCACCTCCCGCGCTCTTGTCTTCTGTGCCCATACCTCCCACGCCCTTGCCGGCGAGGACGGCCGCCGCCTTGTCGAAGAAGTCCGGCGCGCCGAAGTTGCCGGACTTGAGCGCCAGCGCCAGCGGCCCGTTGCGCGAGCCGGACAGCGCCGGCACCCCGGGGTCGATCTCCGGCCCGATGTCGAGCCGGTCGATCTCGAGCGCGCTGACCACGGCACCCGACGTCTCTCCGCCGGCGACGATGATGCGGTTGACGCCGCGGTTGTTGAGGGTGACGGCGAGTTCCCCGAAGAAGCCCTCGATCGCCTCGGCCACCGCCTCGCGGCCGTAGCGGTCCTGCACCGCCTTCACCTCCTCGGGCGTGGCCGTGGAATAGCAGATCGGCGTGAGGCGGATGCGCTCCATCAGGAAGAAGGCGGCCTGGTCCGGCGTCAGGGTGCCGCTCATGATCTTGTCGATCTCGAGCGCGAGGCCGGGGTGCTGCGCGGCATGGCGCCTCACCTGCTCGCGCGTCGCGCCCGAGCAACTGCCTGCCAGCACGACGGTCGGGCCGTCGACGGGCGTGAAGGCCGAGCCCTTGCCGGAGAGGAGACCGGCCTTGCGGAAGTTCTCGGGCAGGCCGAGCGCGATGCCCGAGCCGCCGGTGACGAGCGGCGCCTCGGCGAGCGCCGCGCCGATGGTGAAGAGATCGGCATCGCTGATCGCGTCGATGATGACGAGGGTCTCGCCGCGCCCCGCCGCCTCCTTCAGGGCCGTCTTGACCGCGTCAGGGCCCGCATCGACGGTCGCCCACGGCACGTGGCCGACCGGCGTCTTCGTCTGCAGGGCAAGGAAGCGCCGAAGGTCCGGGTCCGTCATCGGGGTGAGCGGGTGCTTCTCCATGCCGGATTCGGACAGGAGCCGGTCCTTCACGAACAGGTGGCCCTGGTAGATCGTGCGCCCCGTGGTGGGAAAGGCCGGGCAGGCGACGGCGCCCCTGGTGCCGAGCGCCTCCGCGAGCGCCTCGCCCACCGGGCCGATATTGCCCTGGGGCGTGGAATCGAAGGTCGAGCAATATTTGAAGAGGAATTGCCGACAGCCCTGCTGCCGCAGCCATTTGAGCGCGGCGAGCGACTGCGCCACGGCCGCGGCGGCGGGAATGGAGCGGCTCTTCAGCGCCACGACGCCGGCCTCGCAGTCGCCCGCCGCCGGTTCCGCCGGCACGCCGATGAACTGTGTGGTGCGCATGCCGCCTTTGGCGAGCGTATTGGCGAGGTCGCTCGCGCCGGTGAAGTCGTCGGCAATGCAGCCGAGAAGCATGGGATTTTCCTCTCTTGTCGTGGCCGGTGAGGCTTACGCCGTCTCCCCGGCGATGAGCTCGAAACCGACATCGATGGTCGCGGGTTTCGCCGCTTCCTCCACGGCATTCTGCCGCGTCAGGATCTGCTCGGCCGCCAGCTGGCCGATGCGATAGCGCGGCGAGCGCACGGTGGTGAGCCGCCGGGGCAGCTCCTGGCCGATGTCGAGGCCGTTGAAGCCGGCGATGGCGAGGTCGTCCGGCATGCGGAGGCCGTTGGCCTCGCAGTGGAAATAGCCGCCCACCGCCATGTCGTCGTTGGAGAAATAGACAGCGTCGAGGTCGCGATGGGCGGCAAGGAGCGTGGCGAGCCCGCGACGGCCGGCGGCGACGGAGGAGGGGCCGGCCACCATCTCCTCGGCGACGAGCGCGACCCCGCGCCGGGCGAGTTCTGCAGCAAAGCCGTCGAGGCGCTTGCGCGCCCGGATGTCCCGCGAGATATCGTGACCCACATAGCCGAAGCGGCGATAGCCACGCGCAAGAAGATGCGCCGCCATGGCCGCGCCCGCCGCTCCGTGCGAGAGGCCGACGCGCCGGTCGAGCGCCGGCTCGGCGCCGTCGATGTCCATCATCTCGACGACGGCCGTGCCGTTGGCGGCGAGCAGATCGCGCAGGCGCGGCGTGTGGTCGATCCCGGCGATGACGAGGCCGCGCGGCCGCCAGGCAAGCAGCGCCGAGACGATGCGCTCCTCGCGCGCGAGATCGTAGCCCGTGACGCCGATGACGGCCTGAAGCCCCGCTTCCTCCAGCCTTTCGGTGACGCCGCGCAGCACTTCGGCGAAGACGATGTTGTCGAGCGAGGGCACCACGACACCGACGAGGGCGCTGCCCGTCGAAGCGAGCGCCCCGGCGAGGCGGTTGGGCACGTAGCCGAGCTCCTCGGCGGCCTTCAGCACGGCGACGCGCGTTGCCTCCGCGATCGGCCCGATGTTGCGCAGCACGCGCGAGACGGTGCTTTCGCTGACGCCGGCCCGCGCGGCCACC
This sequence comes from Chelatococcus daeguensis, assembly GCF_001887265.1. Lineage (NCBI taxonomy): Bacteria > Pseudomonadati > Pseudomonadota > Alphaproteobacteria > Hyphomicrobiales > Chelatococcaceae > Chelatococcus > Chelatococcus daeguensis. The sequence continues at coordinate 1,426,703 of NZ_CP018095.1, forward strand.
TCGGCGAGACGCAACGGGGAGGTGGGCATCGGCGCGGTCTCGTGGCGGATGGTCATGGCAGGCCCCGGCGCAGGTAGAGTGGCGCAAGATAGCATCTATGCAAGCGCTGTCATCCATTATAATGCTTCGTTGACAGCGCTTGCACAAGTCGGGTGCTGCAAGCCGTATCGGGAGGCATCTTATGACGCTGGAGGAGACGAAGAAGGGGCGCGTCGGCGTGGTCGGCCTTGGTGCCATGGGCTTCGGCATGGCTGCATCGCTCGTCCGCGCCGGGTTTGACGTCGCCGGCTTCGACCTGTCGGGGGAGGCCATGCAGCGGCTCGTTGCCGCCGGAGGGCGTGCAGCTGCAACGCCGGCCGCCGCGGCCGAAGGGGCGGATGCGCTCTTCTCGGTCGTCGTCAATGCCGCCCAGACCGAGGACGTGCTCTTCGGCGCGGAAGGCGCCGCCGCCGCCCTGCCGGAAGGCGCGGTGTTCGTGTCCTGCGCCACCATGGCGCCGGAGGCGGCGCGCGCCCTCGCGGCCCGCGTCGCCGCGATGCGGCGTCACTATCTCGATGCCCCGATCAGCGGCGGGGCGAAGAAGGCCGCGGACGGCGCCCTGACGGTGCTCGCCTCCGGCACGCCCGCGGCCATGACGAGGGCCCGTCCGGCGCTCGCCGCGGTGGCCGGGACGGTGCACGAGCTCGGCGACGAGGCCGGCACGGCGGCCGCCTTCAAGATGGTCAACCAGCTGCTCGCCGGCGTGCATATCGCCGCCGCCTGCGAGGCCATCACCTTCGCGGCCAGGCTCGGCCTCGATATCCGCAAGGTCTACGAGGTGATCACGGGCGCGGCGGGCAATTCCTGGATGTTCGAGAACCGGGTGCCGCACATCCTCGAGGGCGACTACACGCCGCTCTCGGCCGTCGACATCTTCACCAAGGACCTCGGCATCGTCATGGACATGAGTCGGGCCAGCAATTTCCCGGTGCCCGTCGCGGCCACGGCCCTGCAGCTCTTCACCATGACCTCGGCCGCCGGTATGGGCCGCGACGACGATTCCTCCGTCGCCCGTTTTTATGCGCAGACCGCGGGCGTGACGCTGCCTGCCAAAAAGTCCTGACCTTCTGAACCGCGAACGCACGAGGCCGCCATGCCGCGCTTTGCCGCCAATCTCTCCATGATGTTCAACGAATGGTCGTTCCTCGACCGCTTCAAGGCGGCGGCCGATGCGGGCTTCGAGGCCGTCGAATATCTGTTTCCCTATGAGCACGCGCCGGAGGATGTCGCGCGGGCGCTCACCGACAACGGCCTGACGCAGGCCCTGTTCAACTGCCCGCCCGGCGACTGGGGCAAGGGCGAGCGGGGCATCGCGGCCTTGGCGGGCCGGGAGGAGGCGTTCCGCGCCTCGATTGATACGGCGCTGCGCTATGCCGCCGCGACGGGCGTGAAGCGCCTGCATCTCATGAGCGGCCTCGCCGATGCCGCCGATCCCGCGGCCGCGGCGCGCTACCGCGATGCCGTCGCCTTCGCCGCCGACCGGCTCGGCGAGCAGGGCATCGACCTCATGCTCGAGCCCATCAACGGCCGCGACATGCCCGGCTATTTCCTCAACGACTTCGGCCGCGCCGTCGCTCTCATCGAGGCGCTCGGGCAGCCCAACGTGAAGCTTCAGTTCGACATCTACCATCGGCAGATCATGCACGGCGATGTCACCATGGCGCTGCGCGCGCTCCTGCCGGTGACGGGCCACATCCAGATCGCCAGCGTGCCCTCGCGCAACGAGCCGGACGGAGGGGAATTGAACTATCCCTTCCTCTTCGGCGAGCTCGACCGCCTCGGCTACACCGGCTTCGTGGGCTGCGAGTACCGCCCGCGCGCCGGGACCTTGGACGGTCTCGGCTGGTTCGAGGTCTATCGGGGCAATCGGGAGTAGGGGAGCCGGCAGCCGGCAGTCGGAAGAGGGCTATCGGAAGAGGTTGCTCAGGGTTGCAGCGGCCTGCAATCCGCCCGACTGCCGACTGCCGACTGCCGACTGCCGACTGCCGACTGCCGACTGCCAATCCTTATGACAGCGCCTGCAGGTCCGCCAGCAGCCGTGCCGCCTCGTCGCCGGGGACGCGGCTGGCGAGCTTCTTCTGGCACTCCTGCCAGTAGGGATAGGCCGCGGCCAGCATACGCCGGCCGTCGTCGGTGAGGCTCAGGCGACGGCTGCGCTTGTCGTCGGGGTCGACGCTCACGGTGAGAAGCCCCCGTCGCTCCAGCGGCTTCAGGTTCGCCGTCAGCGTCGTGCGATCCATGGCGAGCAGGGAGGACACCTGACCGATCTTCGGCGGCTCGGGCCGGTTGAGCGACATCAGCAACGAGAATTGCCCGCTCGTCAGCCCCACGGGGCGAAGAGCGTCGTCGAAGCGCCGTGCCAGCGCGCGCGCCGCGCGCTGCACGTGCAGGCACAGGCAGTTGTCGCGCACGTGCAGGGTGACCTCGAAAGGCAGTATCGTTTCGGCCGGCACATCCGTCTTTGACATGACTTATTAATGTTGATATCAACGTAAAAAGCAATGGGCAAGATCGCCGCAGGCCTGCCCAAATGCGATTGAATCGGCTCATAGCCGCCGGGCCGAGGGCCGGCAAGACGGCCGTGGCGCGACATAAAGACCGGACGGAGGGAGAAGAAGAGGATGGACCGGCAGCAGAAACTCGTCCCGCATCTCGTCGTTGACGGCGCCGCCGCGGCGATCGACTTCTACCGCCGCGCCTTCGGCGCCGAGGAGGTGATGCGCATGCCGGCCGAGGACGGCAGGCGCCTCATGCATGCGGAGCTCCTCGTGCACGGCACCAAGCTCTATCTCTGCGACCATTTTCCGGAGTTCTGCACCGAGGCGAGCGGCGAGAAAAAAGTCGCCCCGCCGCCCGTCATCGGCGGCACGGCCGTGACTCTGCATCTCGACGTGCCCGATTGCGACGAGGCGGTGGCCAAGGCGCAGGCAGCGGGGGCAACGGTCACCATGCCGCCGGAGGATGCTTTCTGGGGCGACCGCTATGCCCGCATCCGCGATCCCTTCGGCCATGCCTGGAGCATGGCGCATCGCCTGCCGGGGGCGCAGACGGGTTGAAGCTTAATCGACATCCAGGACGCGTGGCGCCACGGCCATCCTTCGCCCTCGAAGTGGTGGGAAGGGTCAGGGTGGAGGCGGTGCCGCTCGGCAGGACGCTCGGAATTGTCAGCAACGACAACGGGTGTCGTCGATCATGTGGAGGCTCCCCCACCTCTAGCCCCGCTGCAAGCGGGCGAGGGGGACGGGTCGCTCATCGCTCGGCGGTTGCTGCCCTCACTTTCGCCCGGTTCAATCCACGGCCCGGGTGCTCTCCCTGACCACGAGTTCGACCGGCAGCAGCCGCCGTTCCCCCGCATTCACTGCGACGGCAGCCTCGTCGTCTTTGGCCATGAGGGCGAGCAGCATGCGCGCCGCCGTGGTGCCGATGCCGTCGCGCGGCTGGTGCACGGTGGTCAGCGCCGGGACGTAGCGGGATGCCGTCTCGATGTCGTCGAAGCCGACGACGGAGACGTCACGCGGTACGGAAAGGCCGTTGCGATGCAGCTCCGAGATGAAGCCGAAGGCCATCTCGTCGCTCTGGCAGAAGACGCCCGTCGGCCGCTCGTCGCAGGCGAGCCAGCGGTGCGCCGCGGCCGCACCGCTCTCCATGGTGAAATCGCCGGGCAGGAACCAGTCCTCGCGGGCCGGGATGCCGGCCTGCGCCAGCCCCTCCAGCGTCCCGCGGCGGCGCTCGACGGTGAGCACGTTCGTCGGCGGCCCCATGATGTGCGCAATGCGCCGGTGCCCCAGTTCAGCGAGATGCCGGATGGCGAGGCGCGCTCCTGCGGCGTTGTCGATGACCACCGAAGGGGTGGCGAGCCCTTCGATCCACTCGCAGGCGAAGACGAGCGGCGGCAGCGAGCCGGAGCCACCGATATCCCGCCGCAGCTCGTCGGGCAGGTGGCCGTCGAGCAGGATGAGCCCGTCGGCGCGGTTGTTGCTGAGATAACCGAGCATGCGCTCGTCGTCGCGCTCCTGCCCCTGCGGGGCCGTGTCGGCGACGAGCACGTTGTAGCCGATCGGCGCGATCTCGGCGGCGATGGCCGAAAGGATCTTGGAGAAGAACGGATTGGCGAGGTTCGGCACCAGCACGACGACGGCGCCGGTGCGGCGGCGCCGGAGGTTCCGCGCCGCCTGGTTGATCGTGTAGCCGGTGGCGTCGATGGCGGCGAGGACGCGCTCGCGCGTCTCCCGGGAGACCTGCTCGGGGTGCGACAGCGCGCGGCTGACGGTGGCGGTGGAGACGCCGGCAGCCAGGGCAACATCCCGGATGCGCGGCAGGGGCTTGTTCATGGATTCGCTTCAACTCCTGGCTGCCTTTTGTCCGCCTTTTCCGGGGAAGGCAAACACATTTTCGGCCACCGGCGCACGCGCTTGTAAACGATTACAGTCTAGCGTATGACTGGTTGCAACCGATTACAACAGAACGGGCGGCAGCGACCGCCTGCCGGGCCAACGAGCCCTCGGGAGGACAAACGATGAAGACGATCAAGGGCCCCGCGCTCTTCCTCGCCCAATTCGCCGGCGACGCGGCCCCGTTCAACTCCTGGGATTCCATTACCCGCTGGGCAGCCGACTGCGGCTATCTCGGCGTGCAGGTGCCGAGCTGGGACGCGCGCCTGTTCGATCTCGACAAGGCCGCGGCCTCGCGTGACTACTGCGCCGAATTCACCGGCAAGGCGCGGGAGAACGGCGTCGTCGTCACCGATCTCTCGACACACCTGCAGGGCCAGCTTGTCGCCGTGCACCCGGCCTATGACGAAGCCTTCGATGGTTTCGCGGTGCCGGCCGTGCGCGGCAATCCGAAGGCCCGGCAGGAATGGGCGGTCGAGCAGGTGAAGAAGGCGATCACCGCCTCGCGCAACCTTGGCCTCTCGACGCTCGCCTCCTTCTCCGGCGCGCTCGCCTGGCCCTTCGTCTATCCGTGGCCGCAGCGCCCGGCGGGGCTGATCGAGGCTGCCTTCGACGAGCTTGCCCGCCGCTGGCGTCCCATCCTCGATCATGCCGAGGATAACGGCATCGACGTCTGCTACGAGATCCACCCCGGCGAGGATCTGCACGACGGCATCACCTTCGAGATGTTCCTGGAGCGCGTCGGCGGCCATCCGCGCGCCAACATGCTCTACGATCCCTCGCACTACGTGCTGCAGTGCCTCGACTATCTCGAGAACATCGACATCTACCGCGACCGCATCAAGATGTTCCACGTCAAGGACGCGGAGTTCAACCCCACCGGCAGGCAGGGCGTCTATTCCGGCTACCAGAACTGGGTGGACCGGGCCGGACGCTTCCGCTCTCCCGGTGACGGGCAGGTCGATTTCGGGGCCATCTTCTCCAAGATGGCGGCCAACGACTTCGATGGCTGGGCCGTCGTCGAATGGGAATGCGCCCTGAAGCACCCGGAGGACGGGGCGCGCGAGGGCGCGGAATTCGTCCGCCACCACATCATCCGCGTGACGGAGAAGGCTTTCGACGATTTCGCCGGCGCCGGCACGGATGATGCCGCCAACCGCCGCATGCTCGGGCTGGAGAGGTGAGCGATGGCGATCGAAGCCTCCCGTGAGAGCGCGCCCGCGCGCATCCGCCTCGGCATGGTCGGCGGCGGCAAGGACGCCTTCATCGGCGCCGTGCACCGCATCGCCGCGCGGCTCGATGGTGAGTTCGAGCTGGTCGCTGGCGCGCTGTCCTCGACCCCGGCCAGGGCGCGTGAATCCGGCCGGCTCCTCGGTCTCGCCGAGGACCGCGTCTACGACAGCTTCCGCGAGATGGCGGCGCGCGAGAAGCGCCTCAGGAACGGCATCGAGGCGGTCGCCATCGTCACGCCCAACGATGTGCATTACGAGGCGGCGCGCGAGTTCCTCAAACGCGGCATTCACGTCATCTGCGACAAGCCGCTGACGGCGACGCTCTCCGATGCCAGGCGCCTTGCCGCGCTAGCCGAGAAGTCGGACGCGCTGTTCATCCTGACGCACAACTACACCGGCTACCCCATGGTGCGGCAGGCGCGCGAGATGATCGCGGCCGGCGAGTTGGGCGACCTGCGCCTGGTGCAGGTGGAATATGTGCAGGACTGGCTGACGGAGCCGCTCGAGCGCACCGGCGCCAAGCAGGCCGAGTGGCGCACCGATCCGGCCCGTTCTGGTGCGGGGGGCGCCGTCGGCGACATCGGCACCCACGCCTTCAACCTCGCCACCTTCGTTACCGGCTTGACGCTCACGAGCCTGAGCGCCGATCTCGACAGCTTCGTCGAGGGGCGGCGGCTCGATGACAACGCCCATGTACTGATGCGCTTTGCCGGCGGCGCCAAGGGCATGCTGTGGGCGAGCCAGGTGGCGCCCGGCAACGAAAACGGTCTCAAGCTGCGTGTCTACGGTACGCGCGGCGGCATCGAATGGTGCCAGGAGGAGCCGAACCGCCTGTGGTTCACGCCCTTCGGCAAGCCCAAGACGCTGCTGACCCGCGGCGGGGCGGGCGCCGGCGCGGCGGCGCAGCGCATGACGCGCACCCCGGCCGGCCATCCGGAGGGCTACCTCGAAGGCTTCGCCAATATCTATGCCGAGGCAGCGCGCGCCATCCTTGCCCGCCGCGAGGGGCGCCCGATTCCGCCGGATGTCGTCTATCCCACCGTCGCGGATGGGGTCGCCGGCGTTGCCTTCATCGAGGCCTGTGTGCGCTCGTCGAAACGCAACGCCGCCTGGGTCACGCTCTGAGGCGATGGCCGTGGCTGCTCCCGCCGCCTCGGCTGCCCCCATCCCGGCTGCTGCGCCGGTGCTGGCGCTCGCCGGTGTCGGCCGCGCCTTCGGGCCGGTCGAGGTGCTGTTCGGCATCGACTTCGACCTGAAGCCCGGCGAGGTGCACGCCCTCATCGGCGACAACGGCGCCGGCAAGTCGACCATGATGAAGATCATGGCCGGCTACCTCGCCCCGACGAAGGGCAGGGTGCTGCTCGATGGCGCGCCGGTGGCCTTTTCCTCGAGCGAGGAGGCGGAGGAGCGCGGCGTCGTGCTCATCCACCAGGAGTTCAACCTCGCCCGGCAGCTCTCCGTCGAGCAGAACATCTTCCTCGGGCGTGAATTGAAGCGCGGCCCCTTCCTTGACCATCGTGCGATGCGCGAGACGACACTGGCGCTGCTCGCCGAACTCGAGACGCCGGTCGACCCGGCGGCGATCGTCGCCGATATCTCGGTGCCAGAGAAGCAGATGGTCGAGATCGCCAAGGCGCTGTCGCGCAAGGCGCGCGTCATCATCATGGACGAGCCGACGGCGGTCCTGACGCGCAAGGAGGCGGAGGTGCTCTTTCGCCAGATCGAGCGCCTCAGGGCGGCGGGCACGGCGATCCTCTACACCTCGCACAAGCTCGACGAGGTGGCGCGGCTCGCCGACCGGGTGACCGTGCTGCGCGACGGCCGCCATGTGGTGACGGCGCCGCGCGGCGCCCTGAGCGAGGACGCCATGGCCGAGGCCATGGTGGGGCGCGAGCTCTCCCACCTCTTTCCGCTCAAGGTCGAGCCCGCGTCCGGCGCGCCGGTGCTGACGGTCGAGAATTTCAGCGTCGAGGGCTTCGCCGAGGACGTCTCCTTCACCCTCGCGCGCGGCGAGGTGCTGGGCTTCGCCGGCCTCGTCGGCTCCGGGCGGACGGAGCTGATGGAAGGGCTCGTCGGCCTCAGGCCGGCGCACGGCGCGGTGAGGCTTGCGGGCCGCCCGGTCCGGATCCGCTCCGTCGAGGAAGCGCGCCGCGCCGGCATTGCCTACCTCACGGAGGACCGCAAGGAGCGCGGTCTCCTGCTCAATCTGCCCATGCGGCCGAACCTCACCTTGCTCGCGCTCTCTCGTTTCGGCCGTTTCCTCATCGACCGCAAGGCAGAGGAACTGGCGCTCGACAAGGCCATCGCCGAGTTCGACATCCGTGCCCCGCTGCGCGAGATTCCCGTCGGCAACCTCTCCGGCGGCAACCAGCAGAAGCTGCTGCTCGCCAAGACCATGCTGGCTGACCCGGACATCGTCATCATCGACGAGCCGACGCGCGGCATCGACATCGGCACCAAGCAGCAGATCTACGGTTTCGTGCAGCGCCTCGCCGCGGCCGGCAAGAGCATCATCCTCGTCTCGTCCGAGATGGCGGAGATCATCGGCCTCGCCACCCGAGTCTGCGTCATGCGCGCCGGGCGGCTCGCCGGCACGCTGAGCGGCGCCGACATCAACGAGGACGCCATCGTGCGCCTCGCCATGGGCCTCGAGGCAAGGAGGGCGAACGGCAATGGCTGACGCGACGACCACCCGGCAGGAGTTGCGGAAGCCGCGCCGTCCGGCTGTCAACCTGCATGTCGTCGGTCCGCTCGTCGCGCTTGCCGTCCTCATCGTCGTCGGCGTGCTGCTGAACCCGAACTTCCTCAGCTACGGCAACGTCACCAACGTGCTCGCCCGCTCAGCCTTCATCGGCATCATCGCGGTGGGCATGACCTTCGTCATCACTTCCGGCGGGCTCGACCTCTCGGTCGGCTCCATGGCAGCCTTCATCGCCGGGCTGATGATCCTCGTCATGAACGCGCTGGTGCCCACGCTCGGCGCCGGCTGGCCGGTCATCCTCATCGGCATGGCGGCGGCGCTCGTCTTCGGCTTCCTCGCCGGGCTCGGCAACGGCCTGCTCATCACGCGGGCGCGCATCGAGGCCTTCATCGTCACGCTCGGCAGCATGGGCATCTTCCGCTCGCTCATCACCTGGCTCGCCGACGGTGGCACGCTGTCGCTGAACTTCCAGGTGCGGGACGTCTACCGGCCGGTCTATTACGACGGCATTCTCGGCGTCTCGTGGCCGATCATCGTCTTCCTCGTCGTGGCCATCGCCGGCGAGATCGCGATGCGGCACACGGCCTTCGGCCGCCATTGCGCGGCCATCGGCTCCAACGAGCAGGTGGCGCGCTACTCGGCCGTGCATGTGGAGCGCGTGCGGCTCGCCACCTATGTCATGCTCGGCATGCTGGTCGGCCTCGCCACCATCATGTACGTGCCGCGCCTCGGCTCCGCCTCCTCGGCAACCGGCGTCCTGTGGGAGCTCGAGGCCATCGCTGCCGTCATCATCGGCGGCACGGTGCTGAAGGGTGGCTTCGGCCGTGTCTGGGGCACGGTGGTGGGCGTGCTCATCCTCAACCTGATCCAGAACATCCTCAATCTGACCGACCTGGTGAGTCCCTATCTCAACGGGGCCATCCAAGGCGTGATCATCGTTCTGGCCGTCGTTCTGCAGCGTCAGAAGAAGGCGCTCTGAAGGGCGGCGCAAATGCCCGGCAACAGGGCTGTATGAAGAGAGGGAGAAGCACGATGGGAGTGGTCAAGGCTTTCAAGGCGCTGGCCCTGGCAGCGGCGCTCGCCGCGCCGGCTGCGGCGCAGGCTCAGGACAGCAAGGTCATCGGCGTATCCATCCCGGCGGCAACGCACGGCTGGGCCGGTGGCATGAACTATCATGCGCAGGAGGCGGTGAAGCGCCTTGAGAAGACCTATCCGCAGCTGAAGTTCGTCCTCGCGACAGCGGGCGATCCCGGCAAGCAGGTCAGCGACATCGAGGACATGATGGCGACGCGCAACATCGACGCGCTCGTCGTGCTGCCCTTCGAATCGACGCCGCTCACCGGCCCGGTCAAGCGCGTGGCAGAGGCCGGCAAGTGGGTCACCGTCGTCGATCGCGGCCTTGCCGAAGAGGGCATCGAGGACCTCTACGTCGCCGGCGACAATCCCGGCTTCGGCCGCGTCGCGGGCGAATTCTTCCGCGAGCGGATGCCGAGCGGCGGCAAGATTGTCGTCCTGCGCGGCATCCCGACCACCATCGACAACGAGCGCGTCGAGGCCTTCCGCAAGGCCATCGAGGGCAGCGGCATCGAGATCATCGGCATGGAGCACGGCAACTGGAACCGTGACAGCGCCTTCACCGTGATGCAGGACTTCCTCTCGAAGCATCCGAAGATCGACGCCGTCTGGGCCTCGGACGACGACATGGCCGTCGGCGTGCTCGAAGCCATCAATCAGGCCGGCCGGCAGGACGAGATGTGGGTGCTCGGCGGCGCCGGCATGAAGGAGATGATCAAGCGCGTCATGGACGGCGACAAGCGCGTGCCGGCCAATGTCACCTATCCGCCGGCGATGATCGCCACCGCCATCGAGATCACGGCGCTGCGGTTCGTCTCCAACGCGCCGGTGTCCGGCCGCTTCGTCATCGGCTCCGAGCTGATCACCCAGGAGAACGCCCAGAACTTCTACTTCCCCGACAGCCCCTTCTGATCAGGAGCGGCGTGCCTTGGGGCGGCCCCGCAAGGGGCCGCTTTTTCATGTCCGCCCGGGCAGGCCAAGGCCGCCGGCCGCCTCCTGCCGGATCCAGCTGCGCAGGGCCGCGATCCGTTCGGGATGCGGCGGCTCGGCCGGGTAGAGGAGGCGATAGTCATACCCGCGCAGCCGTGGTCCGAAGGGCACGACGAGGCGGCCGGCCGCGATCTCGTCCGCCACCAGCACGAGCCCGGCGAGGGCGACACCCTGGCCGGCGACCAACGCCTGCACCGCCTGGCTTTCGTCGCTCAGCGTCAGCTCCGCCCGCGGCACCAGCCCCGAAAGCCCCGCCTCGGCGAGCCAGCGCTCCCAGACGGGATTGTCCCGGTGCGGGCGCCGCCATTCGAAATGGATCAACGTGTGCTCCGCGAGTTCATCCGGATGGTGAAGGCCGAGCGCGGGGCTGCACACCGGCGCGAACATGTCCTCGAACAGAAGGTCGCCGACGAGGCCGGCCGGCACGGCCCGGCCATAGCGCACGGCCGCATCGGCGGTGCCGCTGATCAGGTCGACCGGCTCGTCGGAAGCGTGCAGCCTGAGGTCGAGCCCGGGATTGGCCGCGTGGAAGGCCGCGACGCGCGGCACGAGCCAGCGCGCCGTGAAGGCGACCGTCGCCGAGAGCGTGACGACGGGTTTGAGCCGTTGGCCACGCAACCGTGCGATGGCCTCCTCGAAGGCGTCGAAGCCGTCGCGCAGCACCGGATAGAGCACGCGCCCCTCCGGCGTCAGCGCCACGCGCCGGGGGCGGCGTACGAACAGCCTGAGAGCGAGCGCATCCTCCAGCTGCCGCACATGGTGGCTGACGGCTGTCGGCGTCACCGCCAGTTCCTCGGCGGCCGCCTTGAAGCTGAGGTGGCGGGCCGCGGCCTCGAAGGCGCGCAAGGCGGGCAGGGGAGGCAGCTGGCGGCGGGTGCGTCGCTCGGTCATGGCAATGCAGCGCCTCTATGGATGAGCTATTCTCATCTATAGGCTGAGAACTATGCGTTTGTCATCATCCTGTAGAAGAAGGAACCTGCCGGCTCTGAGACCCTACCTGAAGATGAGGGCATGTCACTCATGGCGACCGTTCTGCATATCGATTCGAGCGCCCGTCCGGCTGGTTCCGACCTCGCAACCTTCGGCTCCCATTCCCGCCGTCTCAGCAAGCGCTTCGTGGCGCGCTGGCGCCATCAGCGGCCCGGGGACACGGTGCTCTACCGGGACGTCGGCCTGACGCCGCCGGCGCCGGTCTCCGCCGCCTGGATCCACGCCGCCTTCACACCCAAAGAGCGTCGTGCGCCGTGGATGGATGGCGTCCTGCGGGAAAGCGACATGCTGATCGACGAACTGATCGGTGCCGATGTCATCGTGGCCGGGGTGCCGATGTACAACTTCGGCGTTCCGGCTTCGTTCAAGGCCTATATCGACAACATCGTGCGCGTGGGGCGCACCTTCGGCTTCGATCGCACCCGGCGGGGCGAGCCGTACTGGCCGCTGCTCGCCGGCATGGGCAAGCGGCTCGTCATCCTCTCCTCGCGCGGCGATTTCGGTTACGGCGAGGGCGAGCGCATCGCCGACATGAACCATGTCGAGCCGAGCATCCGCACCGCCTTCGGCTATATCGGCATCACCAATGTCGCGTCCGTCGCCGTCGAATACGACGAATTCGCCGACGAGCGGCTCGCAGCCTCGATCGCCGCAGCCGAACGCGCCGTCGACGAACTGGCCGAGCGCCTGGCGGCGGCCGTGGGCGAGGAGGAGCGGGGGCCTGCCAGCGAGGCGGCCGCCTGAGGCTGCTCCCGCCGCGGCTCATGCCGCCGAGACGCTGTCGCCGGCGGCCTGCGCGGGGGCACGGGTCTGCCGCATGCGGTGCATGAGACAGGCATCCCAATAGGGCTCGCCACCGAAATGGGCGACGAGCGTGTCGATGAGCAGCCGGACCTTGGCCGGCACGTAGGCGCCCGGCGGCCGCACCACATGGATGCCGGCCTCCGGCATCTCGTAGCCGGACAGCAGTGGAACGAGCGTGCCTCGTTCGATATCCTCGGCGGCGAGGAAGGTCGGCGCCACCACGATGCCGAGTCCCGAGCGGGCCCACTGCAGAAGGGCATCGCCGTTGTCGGCCAGGAGCCGGCCGCGCGGCCGCACGCTCGTCCAGCGCGTGCCATGGCGAAAGCGCAGGTCAGGTTCGCTCGCCGCGGTATAGACGAGGCATTCGTGGCGCGTCAGGTCGTCTGGCGTCTCGGGGCGGCCGTGCCGGGCGATATAGTCCGGGCTCGCCGCGACGATGCCGTAGACGGGCGCAATCTTGCGGGCGATAAGGGTCGAATCGCGCAGGGAGCCGATGCGGATGGCGGCATCGAAGCGTTCCGCGACGAGATCGACGACGCGGTCGCTGTAGGCCACGTCGATGCCGAGCCGCGGATGTGCGCTCGCCATCTCGGCGAGGATGGGCGTCACATATTTGACCCCGAAGGACAGAGGCGCCGACAGGCGCAGCGTGCCCACGATGCCGCCGCCGTGCTGGGCCACGGCGTCCTTCGCCTCGGCAAGATCGGCGAGGATGCGCTCGCTGCGGGTCTTGAACGCGAGCCCCGCCTCGGTCGCGCTGATGCCGCGCGTCGTGCGGGTGAGGAGGCGCGTGCCGAGCTCCGCCTCGAGCCGCGCGATGCGGCGGCTGACGATGGACTTGGCGATGCCCAGCCGCTTGGCGGCCCGGCCGAAGCCGCCGCTGTCCACCACCTCGATGAAGCTCTTCAGATCGTCGAAGTCCGGCATCCGTGTTCCTTGTCCAGCAACGGCTTGGTGCAAATAAAGAGGATACCGGTGCGACGAACGAACCGCCAGCTTTCCGGCACGCTCTTGTCATCATGTCGGAGAAGCTGAACATGACCACGGTTCTCGCCATCACCAGCAGCGCCTCGGGCGCCGAATCCGTTTCCAACCGCCTCGTCGCGGATGCGCTCGACGCTCTCAAGGCGAGCGGTGGTGCCGATCGCGTCATCACGCGCGATGTTGGCAGCGAGCCGATCCCGCATCTGACGGCCGAGACGACGGCCGCCCTGCGCAAGGGCGAGACTGCGACCGAGGCGCAGCGTGCGGCACTCGCGCTGTCGGACCGGTTGGTGGGCGAGCTGCGCGAGGCGGACGTGATCGTCATCGGTGCGCCGATGTATAACTTCGGCATTCCCTCCACGCTGAAGGCCTGGTTCGACTACGTGCTGCGCGCCGGTGTCACCTTCAGCTACAGCGAGAAGGGGCCGGAAGGCCTCATCAAGGGCAAGCGCGCCATCGTCATCGTGAGCCGCGGCGGCCTCTACAGCGAAGGCCCGGCGCAGGCCATGGATTCGCAGGAGCCGCACCTGCGCACGATGCTCGGCTTCATCGGCATCACCGACGTGACCTTCGTGCGCGCCGAGAAGCAGGGCTTCGGCCCGGAGGTAAGCGCAGAGGCCGTGGCGGCCGCGCGCGGCGAACTTTTGCGCCTTGGCGAGCGCCTCGCCGCTTGACGCCGGGGCCTGCATGGTCGCTGATTTGGCCGGCGGGCCGCGCTGGCGGGTGCCATGCGCGCCTGGCGCCCCCGCGCCGCAACGCGAGACCTGCAGGGAGCCCGGCATGAATCCTCCATCGTCCACGCGCCCGGTCGTCAAGGTGGCGCTCGGGCAGTTCGCTGTCGGACGTGAGTGGCAGGACAATGCGGCGACGGTGGTGCGGCTGATGCGCGAGGCCGGCACCGCCGGCGCCAGGCTGCTCGTCCTGCCCGAGGGCATCCTCGCCCGCGACATCGCCGATCCCGACATCGTCCTGAAGGCGGCGCAGCCGCTCGACGGGCCCTTCATGCAGGAGGTGCTCGCCGCGAGCCGCGGCAGCGACCTTGCGGTGATGGGTTGCATTCACGTGCCGGCCGGCAACGGCCGGGTCTTCAACACGCTGATCACCGTGCGCGACGGCGCCATCATCGGCGCCTATCGCAAGCTGCACCTCTACGACGCCTTCCGCGTCAAGGAATCGACCCATGTCGCGCCCGGCGACGAGATCCCGCCGCTGATCGAGGTGGCGGGGCTGAAGGTCGGCACCATGACCTGCTACGACCTGCGCTTTCCGGAGATGGCGCGGCGCCTCGCCCTCGACGGGGCCGATGTGATCACCGCTCCATCCGCCTGGCTGCGCGGACCCGGCAAGGAGGCGCATTGGGAGGTGCTCGTCACGGCCCGGGCGCTCGAGAACACCTGCTACGTCGTGGCGACCGGCGAATGCGGCGAGCGCAACATCGGCGCGAGCATGGTGGTGGATCCGCTCGGCGTCGCCATCGCCCGTGCCGGCGAGGTGCCGGCCCTTCTCTTTGCCGACATCGATCCGGCCCGCATCGCGCACGCGCGGAGCGTCCTGCCGGTTCTCGCCAACCGCAGGTTCAAGGCGCCGGAACTGGCCGGCGACAGGTGAGCCTGCCGTCGCAATGGCTTGCGCGACACTCGCGTTAATTGGCTCTCGGCATCGGCGGGCGCCCGTGGCGAGCGACAGCTCCGGCTTGGGCCCGAGACGGGCCGTTACCTCGCCGGACAAGGTTCATTCCGCCCCGCCTGCGATGCTGATGCTGAAGGCCGCTACCGGGGTGCCTCGCAGGCGATTGTCATGGTGGCGTATTCCTGGACGCTGTCGAAATACTCCCGGTTGTCGGGATCGCATTGCCAACTGACGAACAGTGTCTTCCGGCTGCCGGGGGCGGGATCGCCGCACAGCTCGTTGTTCACCTTGATCTCGCAGGAGGACCGGCCGAGGCAGAGGTTGGAGACGGACGAGTAGGCCGAGCACGTCTTGCCGCCGCCGCCCGGCAGGCCGTATTGGGCCTGCCGCACGACAATGCAGGGTTGGCTGGCTTCGCAACTCGCGGCGTCGACCGGCGCGGCCGGTCCCAGGAGGCCAGCGGCGGCCGCGACAGCGATGGCTGCCGTCGAACGGATGGATCGCATGATGCCGAACCTCCGACTGTCTATCCGCAGAACGCGCGCACGACGCGGCCCGTGCGGGGATCTGTCTCGACCGTCACCCGCGCCGGCGCGTAGTCCATCGTGACCGGTTGGCCCGGCGCGATCTGTCGTACCGCAGTGGCGCCGGTGATCTGCTTCGCCTCGTCATCGGCCGGTTTCGGCTTGCCGACGAGCCCGCTTGTCGCCTCCGGCCTGCAGGGGCCCGGCGCCAGTGCCGCAGAGTCGGTCGCCGGCGATGGCGTGCAGGCGGACACCGCCATGCCGAGGAGGGCCGCCGCCACCGCCGGCAACAGACTTTCCTTGATCATCATTATGCCTCCGGAATGGGCCCCGGCCGCGCCGCAAGGGCGGGGGGCGGACTGTTTACCCGGTCCGTCGCAGGGCCGCGCCGGCTCAATACGTCGGGAAGGCGCCGATGTGGCCGGGTTTCCGGCCAATGACAGCGCCGTTCCGCGCATCAGTGATGTTATGTCGGGTATGGCGCCATGCTGGTTTCCAGGCGTGCCCCGCGCGTGTGCCACGCGCGAAGGATGACCTGCCGACAGGTGCCCGGCCTGCCGCGGTATCGCCGGTGCCCTGTCAGCCGACAGCGACCTGACGATTGCGCGATCGATGCCGTCGACGCGCTCTTCGCCGAAGATGAGATCGCCCCGCTCCGATCGCATGGTCATCTTCCTTCCGATGGCCGTGGGCCGCGCGCCGAATATGAACGGGGGCAGCGGGGCGGGCAACCGGCAGTTGATGCGGGCCCGCCGGAACGCGCGAAGGAGTAGGGCGGAAGCTGACCATTCCCGTTGTCCGCGAGCCCGTCGCGGGCCCGGGCTCGCGGACGGTTTCCAGACATCGAGAACGAGGCCGGTCTGCGGATGGGATGGCGGTGTAATCCGATCCGACCGGGCTCTAGTGCGTGACGGCGGGACGAGCTACGGCGGTGCCGCTGAGACGCACGCCGGCTCCCTCGGCGATCGTTGCGAGCGACTGGTCGATGATGACGCGGCTCGTCTCGGCGACCCGGGCCTTGATCGCCACGTCCAGTTCTCCGAGGACGATCAGGGCCCTCTCCTGCGCGGCGGAGGCAAACGTCTCGAATGCAGCCTGCCTGTCCGATTCGAAGTCGCGTGCAATCGCCTGGATGAAAGCGTGGGAATAGGCTTCGACAACCTGATGAACCACGAGTTTCAGCATGGCTTCCTTTACTTCCGGCGCCATGTGCCTCGGCTCATCGATCGTCATGTGTGCTCCCCAGCGTCGTTATTGATTGCGCAAGTTGCTGCAATGATCATGGCGGAATTGCGATCCTGAGAATTTTACCGATTATGGCTTGCCGGAGGGTGGTGTGCTGCGGTGGTTGTCGCATTCGGCCGCGATCCGGGCTAGATAGGTCGTCGAGCCAACCCTCGCTCGCAGCTGCGGTGGCGAAGCCAGCCTCGCCCGCGATCCGCAGGGCACGTCGGCTGCGGTACGACATCGACAGCATGACGCTGGAAGCTGATAACAGGTGACTGACTTCACGCCCCACAGATTCTCCGTCGCGCCGATGATGGATTGGACGGACCGGGACTGCCGCGTCTTCCACAGGCTGATGACGCGCCATGCCCTGCTCTACACCGAGATGGTGACGACCGGCGCGGTCCTCCACGGGGACCGGGAGCGTCTGATCGGCTTCGATGCGGCGGAGCAGCCGCTCGCCGTGCAGCTTGGCGGCAGCGAGCCGGGGGAACTCGCTGCGGCTGCGCGCATCTGTGCCGCCTTCGGCTACCGCGAGATCAACCTCAATGTCGGCTGTCCGTCGGACAGGGTGCAGAGCGGCCGTTTCGGCGCCTGCCTCATGCGGGAGCCGGAACTGGTCGCCGCCTGCGTCGCGGCGATGAAGGACGCGGTCGACGTGCCGGTGACGGTCAAGTGCCGCATCGGCGTCGACGAACAGGATCCGGAGGTGGCGCTCGATCAACTGGCCGATGCCGTCGTCGCCGCCGGGGCGGAACGGCTCATCGTCCATGCCCGCAAGGCCTGGCTTCAGGGGCTCTCGCCCAAGGACAACCGGGAAATCCCGCCGCTCGACTACGGCCGCGTGCACCGCCTCAAGGCGCGCCTGCCTCATGTGCCGATCCTCCTCAACGGCGGCCTCCGGACGCTCGAGGAGGCCCATGCGGCCATGCATCCGGCGGACGGGCCGGCGCTCGACGGCGTCATGCTCGGCCGCGCGGCCTATCAGAACCCGGAGATCCTCCTCGGCGTCGATCCGCTGTTCTTCGGTACGCCGGCGCCGCTCGCGGACGCCTTCGCCGTCGTCGAGGCCTATCTGCCCTATGTCGAGCGCCGCCTCGGCGAGGGCGTGCGCCTCAACCAGCTCACCCGCCACATCCTCGGCCTCTTCCCCGGGCGGCCGGGCGCGCGCCAGTTCCGCCGCCACCTCGCCACGGAGGCCTGCAAGCGCGGCGCCGGGCCGGAGGTCATCGTCGAGGCGGTCGCCCATGTGCGGCGGGAGATGGCGCGCCGCGAGGTCGAGGCCGCCTGAGGCGTGCGCAACGGCCAAGGGCGTTTTGCGTGACTGTGTCTTGCTGCTCCTCTTCCTCTTTCCTGAAATGCAGGCGGGGAGGAGGGCGCGATGCACAGGCCGCAGGACCCGGATTTCGAGGCGCGCGTGCGCCGCAGCTTCGGCAAGCAGAGCGTGATGGAGACGATCGGCGCGCGCATGACCGAGGTCGCGCCGGGCGCGACCACGATCGCGCTCGCGGTCGCGCCGCACATCTGCCAGCAGCACGGCTTCGTCCATGCCGGCATCGTCTCCACCATCGCGGATTCGGCCTGCGGCTATGCCGCCCTGTCGCTGATGCCGGCCGGGGCCGGCGTATTGACCGCCGAATTCAAGATCAACCTGCTCGCCCCCGCCGCCGGCGACAGGCTCGAGGCGCGCGGGCGCGTGGTGCGGGCAGGGCGCATGCTCACCGTGGCGCAGGCCGAGGTGGAGGCCATCGACGGCGAGCGGCGCAAGACCGTTGCCGTGATGACGGCGACGCTCGTGACGCTCGAGGGGCGCGAGGGTATCGCCGACTGAGCGCGGCGCCGGGCGGCCATGCCCCGGCGGCGCTTGCCTTGGCGGCCGAGATCGCGCACGAGAGGGCTCCTGCTGCAGGAGCCGCCATGTTCGCCGCCATTCCCACATCAGAACTCGTCATGCTCGCCGGGGCGCTGCTTGCGGCCGGCGCCGTCACGGGCATCCTCGCGGGTGTCTTCGGCGTGGGCGGCGGTGCTGTCGTCGTCCCGGTGCTCTACGAACTCTTCCGGGTCGTGGGCGTGCCGGAGGAGGTGCGCATGCCGCTCTGCGTCGGCACCTCGCTCGCGGTGATCATCCCCACCTCGATCCGCTCCTTCAATGCCCATCGCGCGCGCGGCAAGGTCGACATGTCCATCGTGCGCGTCTGGGCAATCCCCGTCGTCCTCGGTGTGGGGCTCGGCAGCTTCATCGCCCGCTATGCCCCGGCGGACCTGTTCAAGGTGGTCTTCGTCGTCGTCGCGGGCATCTCGGCCGTGCGGCTCCTCTTCGGCAAGGACAACTGGCGCCTCGGCACCGAGGTGCCCGGCAAGATCGTCATGAGCATCTACGGCGTCGTCATCGGCGTGCTGTCGTCGCTGATGGGAATCGGCGGCGGGCAGCTGTCGAGCCTGTTCATGACCTTCTACGGCCGGCCGATCCACCAGGCGGTGGCGACCTCCTCGGGGCTCGGCGTCCTCATCTCCATTCCGGGCGCCATCGGCTATATCTACGCCGGCTGGCCGCGCGCCGCCGAATATCCGGATGTCGCGGCCCTGCAGTTCCCCATGGCGCTGGGCTATGTCTCGCTCATCGGCTTTGCGCTCTTCGTGCCGACGAGCATCTTCACGGCCCCCTTGGGCGCGAGCCTCGCGCACGCCTTGTCGAAGCGGCGGCTGGAGATTGCCTTCGGCCTCTTCCTCCTTGCCGTCTGCGCCCGCTTCGCTTGGAGCCTCCTGACTTGAGCATCACCCGCCGCGCCCGCGCAGGATCAACCTGTCGCCGCGCACCTCGAAGGAGGCGAGGCGCTCGAGAAAGGTCATGCCGAGCAGGTTCTGCGAGAGGCTGCCTTCGCGGGCGACGAGGGCCGGCACGCGCCGCTCGGTGATGTTGCCGACAGTGAGCTCGCCAAGCGTGGTGGAAGCCGCCATGGTGCGGCCGTTCGCCGTCATCACCGGCTGCGTGTAGAAGAGCGTTGCAGGGTCGATGCCGGCGCGGGCGGCGGCCTCGCTCGTCAGCACCACCGCCGAGGCGCCGGTGTCGAGAATGAAGCGCGTCGGCACGCCGTCGACGGCGCCGTCGATGACGAAGCTGCCGCCGGCATGGCGGGCGACCTGCACCTCGCCGCCGGCGAGCGTCACCGTGTAGCCCGGCGCCACCTCCCCGAGCAGCCGGTTGGCGAAGCTCTGCAATTCGAAGCGATAGCTGTAGACAGCCACCAGCATGACGATCATCGCCATCCAGAAGGCGATGGCCTCGAGGGCGCGTGTCCACTGGCCGCGAAAGTGCTGTACCACCCAGCCGAAGGCGAGGATGCCGACGGCGCCGAGCCAGGCGAGCGAGGCAATGAGGTCCGGCCGCAGCCCGAGGATGGTCTCGTTGCCGCCGAAAAGGACGAGCACCGCGATGGCGGCGATGATGACGGCGAGGGCGACGAAACCGCGCATGGCTCTTCCTTCACGAGGCGCCGGCGAGCGGCGCAAGGGCGAGGAGGCCGGCGAGGAAGGCGATCTCGCCCGCCTGCTGGGCCGCCCCCGCGATGTCTCCCGTATGCCCGCCGATCTTCGCCCGGGCAATGCGGGAGAGGCCCACACCCGCGCTCGCCGCAAGGGCAAGGGCGAGCATGATCGGGAGGAAGCCGAAGCCGGCTGGCAGCAACAGGAGGAAGGCCATGACGGCGGAGCCCGCGGCCGCCGTGGCGAAGGCGGCCTGCGTCGGCCGGCCCGCCGCATGCGCGGCGCCGTCACTGCGGGCGGGTGCCAGCAGCAGGAAGGGCAAGAGCCCCACCGTGCGCGAGGTCGCCGCGGCCGCGACGAGTGCCAGGGCTGTGGCCGGCGCCGGCATGCGTCCGGCGAGCGCGGCGATGAGCCCGACGCGGATCATGAGATCGAGCGTGAGCGCCGCCGCGCCGTAGGAGCCGACGCGGCTGTCGCGCATGATGGTCAGGCGCCGCTCGGGCGTCGCGCCGCCCCACAGCCCGTCGGCGGTATCGGCGAGACCGTCTTCGTGAAAGACGCCCGTCGCGACGATGAGAGCGGCGACGGCGGCGCAGGCGGCGAGATACGGCCCGAAGCTGAGGCCCGTCGCGAGGAGGAAGGCGAGCGCGCCGACGAGGCCGATGGCGGCGCCGGCGAGCGGCAGCGCCCTGACGGCGCGGGAGAAATCCGGCATGGCATGCGGCGCCGCCTCGAAGGGCAGGACGGGCACCGGCAGGCGCGAGTAGAAGCGCAGGCACGCGGCCGCATCGGCGAGAAAGGCGAGCGCCGGGCCCGGCCCGGGGCCGGCCTCGGCCTGCGGCATCTCGTTGTCCTGCGTCATCTTCACCTCGGCGCGTGGCATGCTATTAGCTCCGGGCCCGACAGCCGCGACCATGGGCCGGCCATAACGACATAGTGGAGAATTGCGATGGATGCGACGGCAACCGGCCTACCGTTCGACGACGTGCGGCGGCTTTTCGCCATGCTGCCCGACGCGGACGAGGCGGCCATCGCCGCCGTGCGCCGCCGCGACGCGGAACTGACGAAGCCGCCGGGCTCCCTCGGCCGTCTGGAGGAGATCGCCGCCTGGGTGGCCGGCTGGCAGGGCAAGGGGCGGCCGAGCGTCGCGCGCCCGCTCGTTTGCGTCTTCGCCGGCAACCACGGCGTGGTGCGCCATAGCGTCTCGCCCTATCCGCAGAGCGTCACCCGCCAGATGCTGGAGAACTTCGCCGCGGGCGGCGCCGCCATCAACCAGATCTGCGCCGCTTACGATCTCGGCTTCAAGGTCTTCGACCTCGCGCTCGACCTGCCGACGGGGGACATCGCCACCGAGGCGGCCTTCGACGAGAAGGCCTGCGTCGCCACGCTGGCCTTCGGCATGGAGGCGATCGCCGGCGGCACCGACCTCCTGTGCCTCGGCGAGATGGGCATCGGCAACACCACCATCGCCGCCGCCATCTACGCCGCACTCTATGGGGGGCCAGCGGCGCGCTGGGTCGGGCGCGGCACCGGCCTCGACGATGCGGGCCTTGCCCGCAAGACGGCAGTCGTGGAGCAGGCGCTCGCCACCCATGCCGGCCATCTCGGCGATGCGCTCGAGGTGCTGCGCCGGCTCGGCGGGCGCGAGGTCGCCGCCATCGCCGGCGCCATCCTCGCCGCGCGGCTCGAGCGCATCCCGGTCATCCTCGACGGCTACGTCGTGACCGCCGCGGCCGCCATCCTGCATGCCATCGATCCACGCTCCATCGCCCATTGCCTCGCCGGCCACCGCTCCGCCGAGGGCGCGCACGGCGAGGTGCTCGACAGGCTCGGCCTCGCCCCGGTGCTCGACCTCGACATGCGCCTCGGCGAGGCGACCGGCGCGGCGCTCGCCGCCGGCATCGTCAAGGCCGCGGTTGCCTGCCACAACGACATGGCGACCTTCGCCCAGGCGGGGGTCGACACGGCCGACGAGGGCGAGCGGCCCGAGCGCCTGCAGTGAGGCGAGGGGCGCGGTCTCAGGCGACATTGCGCTGCTGCGGCGGCTCCGCCTGCCACCGGTCCCATGCCGGCTCGCCGGCGAAATGGCTGACGAGCCGGTCGACGAAGAGCCGCACCTTCAGCGGCAGGTAGCGCGCCTGCGGATAGACGGCGTAGATGCCGGCTTCCGTCGGCGTGTAGTCGGGCATCAGCGGCACGAGCGTGCCGCTCGCGATCTCCGGCCCGACGACGAAGGTCGGCGACAGGATGACGCCGAGGCCGCGCAGCGCCGCCTCCCGCAGCATCAGGCTGTTGTTGACGATGATGCGCGGCTGCACGCGCACGCTCTCTTCCCCGTCGGGCCCCTGGAAGGTCCAGTTCGACTGGCTTTGCCGGTAGGCATAGTCGAGGCAGGCGTGCTGCGAAAGATCGGCCGGCCGCAGAGGCGCTTCACGCGCCGCCAGATAGGAGGGGGCGGCGCACAGGGCGAAGCGGCATGGCGCGAGCCGGCGCGCGATGAGCGAGGAATCCTTGAGGCGCCCGATGCGGATGGCGAGGTCGACGCCCTCCTCGATGATGTCGACGATCATCTCGTTGAGCGTGAGGTCGACCTGCACCTCCGGATGGTCCCGGAGGAAGCTGTCGATCACCGGCATCAGATAGGTGACGCCGAAGGTCATTGGCGCGTTGATGCGCAAGGTGCCCTTGGCCTGATCCTGGATCGAGCTGACGCCGTGGCGCAGGTCGTTGACCTCCTCGAGGATCGGCACGCAGCGCGCATAAAACTCCGCCCCGGCCTCGGTCAGGTTGACGCGCCGGGTGGTGCGGTTGAGCAGCCGGGCGCCCAGCCACTCTTCCAGCATCTGCACATGTTTGGTGGCCGCCGCCGGTGAAATGCGAAAATGCCGTGCAGCTTCTGCAAAGCTGCCATTGGAGGCAACGCGGGCAAATACCGCCATCATCATAAGTCTGTCCATGAAATCCTCACTTCAATCAACATAGAAAAGTAACAATTTTCCTTATGGCGTATATTATTAGACGATCCATTATATGTTTCCTTAGATGGCATAAAATCGGCATTTAGTAAAATTTTACGGATATATTTCTTTCTTATGACGTGTGAATTATTATTTGAGGCCAAAAACTATCTTCCTTTATTTGTGCGTGCTCGCATTGACCGCCCGTGGCAGCTTTGAAAGTCTCCGCGGGGGTGAATTTCGCGTGCGACTCGCCGCGATTGCCGATCGTGCTGCAGGCGATGCAGCCGCCCCCGCGTGGTTTCCGCCCGGTTTCCCCGCGATCAATCCTTTTCGGCGTAGTGGCCCCTGCCGTTAAGGTCCTCATCAGACAGCTCCGCTAGAAAGCGGCCATGCGAAGGGACAGGCTTGCGACAGGGCGAGGTGGGCAGCGCCATGTGGAGCGGCGGCTGCGCGACCTCCTGCGCGCGTCGGCTATCCTCACCGGGCTGCTGGTCGCGCTCGGCCTGCTGCTGTGGCGTGAGGAGACGCGCGTCGCCGGGCCCGTCGATATCGTCGACGGCGACACGCTGCGGCTGGCCGATGGGCGGCCGCTGCGCCTCGAGGGCATCGATGCGCCCGAGATCGACCAGCTCTGCGACAAGCCGTCCGGACCCTATCCCTGCGGCCGGGCCGCGCGCAGCGCCCTCGTTCGCCTCGTCGCCGGCGCCAACGTCACCTGCGTCGTCGGCGGCAAGGACCGGTACGGCCGCCTGCTCGGGCGTTGCAGCGTCGGCGAGGAGGACATCAACGCCAGCCTCGTCGCGACCGGCTGGGCGGTGGCGAGCGGCCGGTACCAGGCCGAGGAGGCGGAGGCGCGCGAAGGGCGCCTCGGCCTATGGCAGGGCCGCTTCGAGCGGCCGACGGACTGGCGCGCGCGGCGTTGAGGATCGATTAACCCTGTCTTTCACCAAGCCATCGTCCATGTGTTCTGGCGCACATCGGGAACAAAGGTGGAGGGCTACAGTTATCGACATCAAGGACCTCCCTCCCTGACCCCTCCTCGGGCGCGGCTCAACACCGCGCCCTTCTTTTTTGTGGAGCCGGCCGCCGGTCGGGCGGCCGCGATTGACCGGCGCCGGCAGCGATGGTCGACTTGCCCGAACGGGCGAAGCGACCCGCAGGAGGAAACGATGAAGCGCGAAGGCGTTGTGCGGGAGCTGATTCGCCCGGGTTCAGCCGGTCCGGAGACCTGAACGATGCGCCTGACGTTCATCGGCAGCGGCGATGCCTTCGGTTCGGGCGGGCGGTTCAACACCTGCCTTCTGGTGGAGGCCGGCCGCACCACGATGGCGGTCGATTTCGGCGCCACCTCGCTCGTTGCCCTGAAGCAGCGCGGCATCTCACCCAACAGCATCGATACCGTCGTCCTTACCCATCTGCACGGCGACCATTTCGGTGGCCTGCCGTTCCTCCTCCTCGATGCGCAGTTCGCCTCGAGCCGCAAGACGCCGCTCACCATCGCCGGCCCGCCGGGCACGCGCGAGCGGCTGGAGGCGGCGCTGGAGGTGTTCTACCCCGGCGCCATCGGCAACGACTGGCGCTTCCCGCTCAAGGTCATCGACATGCCCCTGCGCACGCCCTGGGCCTTCGGCGAGGCGAGGGTGGAGAGCCACGAAGTCGTCCACGCCTCCGGCGCGCCGTCGACCGGCGTGCGCGTCACGGCCGGCGGGCGCGTGCTCGCCTATTCGGGCGACACGACCTGGACCGATGCGCTCGTCGACATCGCCCGCGACGCCGACCTCTTCGTCGTCGAGTGCTACCGCCCGGCGGGGCGTACCTCCAACCACCTCGATCTCAGGACGCTCATCGCGAACCGCGACCGGTTGACGGCCCGCGCCATCATGCTGACCCACATGAGCGAGGCCATGCTGGCCGCGCAGCATGAGGCCGCGACGGCGGGCTTCCTCGTCGCCGAGGATGGCCTGACGCGGGAGATCTGAACCGATCCCGGCAATCCCGGAGGCACCGGGCGGCCGTCTTGCCCGGCGGAGACGTCAGCGGTCGAGACGCGCGATGAGGGACGAGGTATCCCACCGATTGCCGCCGAGCCGCTGCACCTCGGAATAGAACTGGTCGACGAGCGCCGTGACGGGCAGATGGGCGCCGTTGTGACGCGCCTCGGCCAGGCAGATGCCGAGATCCTTGCGCATCCAGTCGACGGCGAAGCCGAAGTCGAACTTGTCCTCGTTCATGGTCTTCCAGCGGTTCTCCATCTGCCAGGACTGCGCGGCGCCCTTGGAGATGACGGAGATCACCGCCTCGACGTCGAGCCCTGCCTTCTTGGCGAAATGGATGCCTTCCGAGAGGGCCTGCACGAGGCCGGCGATGCAGATCTGGTTGACCATCTTGGTGAGCTGGCCGGCGCCGGAGGGGCCGAGCAGCCGGCAGGCGCGGGCAAAGCTCGCGATGACCGGCTCGGCCTTGGCATAGTCGGCCGCATCGCCGCCGCACATCACGGTCAGAACGCCGTTCTCGGCGCCGGCCTGCCCGCCGGAGACCGGAGCGTCGACGAAGCCGAGCCCCATCTCCTTCGCCTTCGCATGGAGCTCGCGCGCCACTTCCGCCGAGGCGGTGGTGTGGTCGACGAAGATGGCGCCGGGCTTCATGCCGGCAAAAGCGCCGTCCGGGCCGATGGTGACGGCGCGCAGGTCGTCGTCATTGCCGACGCAGGAAAAGACGATGTCCTGCCCTTCGGCGGCGGCCTTCGGCGTCGGCGCTGCGCGCCCGCCGTTCTCGGCCACCCATCTCTCGGCCTTGGCGGCCGTGCGGTTGTAGACGGTGACCTCGTGGCCCTTGTCCTTGAGGTGGCGTGCCATGGGATAGCCCATGACGCCGAGCCCGAGAAAGGCAACCTTCATGTGTTCCGCTCCCGATGATTGGCGGGCCGATGGTGCGCACCGGGCCCGCGCCGGTTGATCATGCCGGCTTCAGATGCCGTGTCAGCCGCCGCTCGGCGACCGCCCACAGACGACGTACCCCTTCGACGAGGATGAGGTAAAGGGCTGCCGCCCACAGATACACCTGGAAATCGAAGCTGCGGGAGAAGGCGAGGCGCGTCACGCCCATGACGTCATAGATGGTGATGAGCGAGACGATGGCGCTCGCCTTGATCATCAGGATGAGCTCGTTGCCGAGCGGGCGCAGCGCGGTGACGAGCGCCTGCGGCAGGACCACCTTGCCGAAGGTCAGCCAGCGCGGCAGGCCGAGGGCGAAGGCGGCCTCCCGTTGGCCGCCGGGAACGGCCCGGATGCCGCCGCGCAGGATCTCCGCCTGGTAGGCCGCCGTGTTGAGGGTGAAGGTCAGGAGCGCACAGAACCATGCGTCGCGAAACAACGTCCACAGCCCCACCGCCTCGAAGGCGTCGCGCAATTGCCCGGCGCCGTAATAGACGAGGAAGACCTGGGCGAGCAGCGGCGTCCCGCGGAAGAAGTAGACATAGGAATAGGCAAGGGCGCGCGGCACGCTGTTCTTCGACAGACGCGCGAGCGCCACCGGCACGGCGAGCAGACCGCCGAGGATGAAGGAGATCCCCACGAGTTGCAGCGTCACGAGAACGCCGTCGAGAAAGCGCGGGCCGTAGCGCGCCATGAGGTCGAGATTGATGAGGCTGCCGAGGATGTCGCTCATGCCGGCCTCCGCGCCTGCCCGCGGCTCGTCCGCGCTTCGAGCCAGCCGAGCGCCCCGCCCGACAGCATGGAGAAGAAGAGATAGACGAGACACGCGACGAGATAGAAGAACAGCGGCTCCTTGGTGCTGCCGACGGCGATGTTCGTCTGGCGCATCAGGTCCGCGAGGGCGATGGTCGAGACGAGCGAGGTATCCTTCAGCAGCACCAGCCAGTTGTTGCCGAGGCCGGGCAGGGCGACGCGGACGAGCTGCGGCAGGACGACGAGGCGAAAGCTGAGTCGGGCGGAGAGGCCGAGTGCGCGTGCCGCCTCGCGCTGCCCGTTCGGGATGGCGTTGAGCGCGCCCACCCACACCTCGCTGGAGAAGGCGGCGAGCACCAGCCCGAGAGCGACGAAGCCGGCGAGGAAAGAATTGACCTGGACCTGCGCCCCGTAGCCGACGACGGATGCCAGCTTCTGCAGCAGCAGTTGGCCGCCGTAGTAGACGATGAACAGCGTCAGCAGTTCGGGCAGACCGCGGAAGACGGTGGTGAAGGCGATGGCGGCATTGCGGGCGAGGCGGTTCGCGGAGCGCTGGCCAAGGGCGACGAGCAGGCCGAGCATGAGTCCGAAGGGCAGTGTGAGCACCGCGAGGGCGATGGTGACAAGCGCGCCTTGCGCGAGTTCATCCCCCCAGCCGTCGGGGCCGAACGAGAGTAGGTCGAGATAATAGCTCATTCATTCACCGCCGGTGCCGCATCCGGACCCCGGCGGGCCCGCGCCTGCGGTTGGCTGTCGAAGCTGCCGTCAGCGCGCGGGGCGGGCGCTGCTGTCCCTTCCGTGCCGCGTGCGGAGGACGAGACGGGGACGTGTCGGCCGCGCGCCATGCCTGGCTTCGAGTCATGAGGCCGGCCCCGGATCCCTCTCTCGGAAGGAAGAGAGATCGCTTGTCGCCCCCATGGGCTTTCGACTCAATAGATCTCGAAGTCGAAGTACTTCTTCGCGATCGTGTCGTAGGTGCCGTCGGCACGGATATCGGCGATGGCCTTGCTCAGGAGCTCCTTGAGGTCCTGGTCGCCCTTGCGGACGGCAAGGCCGATGCCCTCGCCGAAATACCGCGCGTACTGCTTGTCGTCGACGTCGCCGAGGATCTTGCAGCAATCGGCTCCATCCTTCTTCAGCCAGTCGAGCAGCACGATCTTGTCGGCGAAGACGGTGTCGACGCGGCCGGACTTGAGATCGGCATTGGCCTCGTCGAGCGTCGGATAGAGCTTCACCGTGACGCCCTCGGGTCCATAGACGTCCTCAAGCATCGTCGCGTGGGTGGTTGAAGACTGGGCGCCGACGATCTTGCCCTTGAGGTCGGCCGGTGTGACGCCAGTCAGCTTGGTATCCTTGGGCGCGACGAAGGACACGGGCGCGCTTGCGTAGCGCTCCGTGAAGTCGACCTGTTGCTTGCGCTCTTCGGTGATCGACATCGAGGCGGCGATGGCGTCGTATTTGCTGGCGAGGAGGGCCGGGATGAGGCCGTCCCAGTCCTGCGCCACGACGGTGCATTTGGCCCCGATCTTGTCGCAGAGCGCCTTGGCGATGTCGACGTCGAAGCCCTGCAGTTCACCGTTGGAGCCGACGAAGTTGAACGGGGGATAGGCGCCTTCCGTGGCGATGCGGATTTCCTTCCATTCCTTGGCGGAGGCCGCGCCCGTCAGGGCGAGAAGCATGGCGGCAACGGCAATGGTCAATCGCATGATGAACCCCTCGATCGGCTATTCTTCTGTTGTCCTGGCGGCTCTCGGCCGGCCGGGCGCTGGCGTGATGTTTCCACGATCGCCACATTTCGGGCAAGGCATGTGGATGATTTGCCGCAAGGCGATGCGCTGGTCCGCCCGCCGGGGCGCGCCCCCGTGGATGTTGACCGGGTCTGCCGCCGGTCCCAATGTGCGCCCGTTCTAAGGAGGAGCAGATGGTGACGCGGGAGACGATTCTGGAGCGGCTGGCGAGCGTGGCGGGGCCCGACGGCAAGACGCCTCTGCCGCAGTCGGGAACGTTGTCCGAGATCGTCGTCCAGGATGGCAAGGTCTATTTCTCCATCGCCATCGACCCCGCCCGCTCCATGGAGCTTGAGGCGATGCGCCGGGCGGCCGAGGAGGCGGCGGCTTCCGTGCCGGGCATCGCCCAGGCCATCGTCACCCTGACCTCTGACCGGCCGGCAGGTTCCGGCCCCTCCGCTCCGGCTCAGCGCCAGCCCGGGCCGCGCGCTGCTGCGGCTCAGGCGAAGGCCGCCGTCGCCGGCGTCAGGCACATCATCGCCGTGGCGAGCGGCAAGGGGGGCGTCGGCAAGTCGACCACCGCCTGTAACCTCGCGCTGGCGCTCGCTCGCAACGGCCTTTCCGTCGGCGTGCTCGACGCCGACATCTACGGCCCTTCGATGCCGCGTCTCTTCGCCCTCAAGGGGCGACCGCAGGTCGTCTCCGGCCGCACGCTGAAGCCGCTCGAGGGCTACGGTCTCAAGGTCATGTCCATCGGCTTCCTGGTCGAAGAGGAGGCGGCCATGATCTGGCGCGGGCCGATGGTGATGTCCGCCATCCAGCAGATGCTGCGTGAGGTGGCCTGGGGCGATCTCGACGTGCTCGTCGTCGACATGCCGCCGGGCACGGGCGATGCTCAGCTCACCATGGCCCAGGCCGTGCCGCTTGCCGGCGCCGTCATCGTCTCGACGCCGCAGGACCTGGCGCTCATCGATGCGCGCCGGGGCGTCGCCATGTTCCGCCGGGTCGACGTGCCCATCCTCGGTGTCGTCGAGAACATGAGCACCTTCATCTGTCCCCATTGCGGCAACGCCTCCGATATCTTCGGTCACGGCGGCGCGCGCCACGAGGCCGAGCGCCTCGGCGTGCCCTTCCTCGGCGAGGTGCCGCTGCACATGACGATCCGCGAGAAGTCCGATGCGGGCCTGCCCGTGGTCGTCAGCGAGCCCGACGGTCCACATGCCCGGGCCTATCTCGACATCGCCCGAAAGATCGCGGCCGGTCTTGCAGACGGAGCCGCCGGCCGCGCCGCGCCGCGTATCGTGATCGAATGAGGCGGTCGACAGCCGGCCGCCCCGTGCGCAAAAATCCAGAGCCCGCAGGCGAGATTCCGTCTTGAAACGGTGCACGGACTGGCTTCATGTGACACGCCACAGAGGGAGCGCGGCAACGAACCGCCAGGGCCAAACGGGAGAGCTCAGAGGAGACGAACGGAAATGAAGCGTCGCCAGTTTTTGACCGCGGCAGGCACGGGCCTCGCCGCCGGCGCGGTTGCCATGCCCGCCATCGCCCAGTCCATGCCGGAAGTGAAATGGCGTCTGACGTCGAGCTTCCCGAAGTCGCTCGACACCATCTTCGGCGCCGCCGAGCTGTTTTCCAAGGCTGTGTCGGAGGCGACGGACGGCAAGTTCCAGATTCAGGTCTTCGCGGCAGGCGAACTGGTGCCGGGCCTGCAGGCGCTCGACGCCGTGCAGAACAACACCGTCGAGATGTGCCACTCCGCGTCCTACTACTATGTCGGCAAAGATCCGACATTCGCGCTCGGCACCGCCGTGCCCTTCGGCCTCAATGCCCGCATGATGAACGCCTGGTTCTTCCATGGCGGCGGTCTTGAGGTGCTGAACGAGTTCTACAAGAAGTCGGGCGTCTACATGCTGCCGGGCGGCAATACTGGCACCCAGATGGGCGGCTGGTTCCGCAAGGAGATCAAGTCGGTCGACGATCTCAAGGGCCTCAAGATGCGCATCGCCGGCATCGCCGGCCAGGTGCTCGCCAAGCTGGGCACCGTGCCGCAGCAGATCGCCGGCGGCGACATCTATCCGGCGCTGGAGAAGGGCACGATCGACGCGGCCGAGTGGGTCGGCCCCTATGACGACGAGAAGCTCGGCTTCCAGAAGGTCGCGCAGTACTATTACTATCCCGGCTTCTGGGAAGGCTGCGCGGCGCTGAACTTCTTCTTCAACGAGGCGAAGTGGAACGAACTGCCGGAGGTTTACCGCTCCGTACTGACGACGGCCGCGGCGCGCGCCAATGCCGACATGCAGGCGAGCTACGACGCCAAGAACCCGGGCGCGGTCAAGCGCCTCGTGGCGAGCGGCGCCCAGCTTCGGCCCTTCCCGCAGGAGGTCATGGAGGCCTGCTACAAGGCGGCCAACGAGATCTACGAGGAAACCTCGGCCAAGAACGCCGATTTCAAGAAGATCTACGACCACATGCGCGCCTTCCGCAATGACGAGTACCTGTGGTTCCAGGTCGCGGAATACACCTACGACAACTTCATGATCCGCGCGCGCGCGCGGGGCTGAGGTTCGCTGCACGCTATCGAGGTTCGCCCTCGCCATGGAAGCGCCCGGCGGCTGTCCGCCGGGCGCTTCTGCGTTCTGTTTCCATTCCTCTCCTGCCGGCGCCCCGCGCCATGGCCTCGAAGGGAACTCGCCACACTGAACTTTCTTACCAGTTGTGCTTGAGCCGCGAATATGCCTCAGTCGCAGATGGTTTCGGTGCGCGAAAAAACAGAGGGGCGCTCCGGGACTGCGCAACCTTGGGAGGAAATGTATGAAGCGTCGTCAATTTCTGGGTGCCGCGAGCGCCGGGCTCGCGGCAGGTGCTCTTGCTCGGCCCGCGATCGCGCAGTCGATGCCGGAGATCAAGTGGCGCCTGACCTCGAGCTTCCCGAAATCGCTCGACACCATCTTCGGCGCGGCCGAGGTCTTCGCGAAGGCGGTGTCCGAGGCGAGCGACGGCAAGTTCCAGATCCAGGTGTTCTCGGCAGGCGAGATCGTGCCCGGCCTGCAGGCGCTCGACGCGGTGCAGAACGGCACGGTCGAGATGTGCCACACCGCCCCCTATTACTACGTCGGCAAGGACCCGACCTTCGCATTCGCCACGGCCATTCCCTTCGGCCTCAACGCGCGCCAGCAGAACGCCTGGTTCTACCACGGCGGTGGCATGGAACTGCTGAATGCGTTCTTCGCCAAATACAATGCCCATGCGCTGCCCGGCGGTAACACCGGCTGCCAGATGGGCGGCTGGTTCCGCAAGGAGATCAAGACGACCGACGATCTCCAGGGCCTCAAGATGCGCATCGGTGGCTTCGCCGGCCAGGTGCTCAGCAAGCTCGGCGCCGTGCCGCAGCAGATCGCCGGCGGCGACATCTACCCGGCGCTCGAGAAGGGCACGATCGATGCTGCCGAATGGGTCGGCCCCTACGACGACGAGAAGCTCGGCTTCCAGAAGGTCGCCAAGTACTACTACTACCCGGGCTGGTGGGAAGGCGGCGCCGCCCTTCACTTCATGATCAACAAGGCGAAGTGGGACGAACTGCCGGTCACCTACAAGGCCCTGTTCAACGCCGCGGCCGGCATCGCCAATGTCGACATGCTCGCCAAGTACGATGCGAAGAATCCCGCGGCGCTGAAACGCCTGGTGGCGAACGGCGCCCAGTTGCGCCCCTTCCCGCAGCCCGTGCTCGACGCCTGTTTCGAGGCCTCCGGCGAGCTCTACGGCGAGACATCGGCCAAGAACGCCGAGTTCAAGAAGATCTACGACAGCATGATGGCCTTCCGGAACGAGGAATATCTCTGGTTCCAGGTGGCCGAATATACATTCGACAACTTCATGATTCGCGCCCGCGCCCGGGGGTGATGCGTACCGCCGGAAGCCTGGCAAGGAAGGCCCCGCCTTGGCGGGGCCTTTTGTTTGGAAGCTTCGGAAGGCATCGTTTCGCCCTTGCTCTTTGTCCGGCCGGACAGCACAGATAGCGCACCAGCGGGGGCCGGGCGGCAATGCATCCGTCCTGACGGGAGGCACGATTCTAAGGAGTTCGAACGATGAAGCGTCGTCAGTTTCTGCGGACGGCCGGGGTCGGCCTTGCCGCCGGCACGGTTGCCGCGCCCGCCATCGCGCAGTCGGCGCCCGAGATCAAGTGGCGCCTGACGTCGAGCTATCCGAAGTCCCTCGACACGATCTACGGCGGCGGCGAGGTGCTGGCCAGGGCCGTCTCCGAGGCGACGGACGGCAAGTTCCAGATCCAGGTCTTCGCGGCGGGCGAGATCGTGCCCGGCCTGCAGGCGCTCGACGCGGTCGAGAACGGTACGGTCGAGATGTGCCACTCGGCGCCCTATTTCTACATCGGCAAGGATCCGACCTTCGCCTTCGGCACGGCCGTGCCTTTCGGGCTCAACACGCGCCAGCAGAATGCCTGGTTCAATCATGCCGACGGCATGACGCTGCTCAACGAGCTCTACGGCAGGTTCGGCACCTACGGACTGCCCGGCGGCAACACGACGGCCCAGATGGGCGGCTGGTTCCGCAAGGAGATCAAGACGACCGACGATCTCAAGGGCCTCAAGATGCGCATTGGCGGCCTCGGCGGCCAGGTGCTCGCCAAGCTCGGCGTCGTTCCGCAGCAGATCGCCGGCGGCGACATCTACCCGGCGCTCGAGAAGGGCTCCCTCGATGCGGCCGAATGGGCCGGCCCCTATGACGATGAGAAGCTCGGCTTCCAGAAGGTCGCGCCCTACTATTATTATCCGGGCTTCTGGGAGGGCGGCGCCTCCATTCACTTCTTCATCAACAAGGCGAAATGGGAAGGCTTGCCGAAGAACTACCAGGCCATCCTGCGTCAGGCGGCGGCCTTCACCAACGCCGATATGATCGAGAAGTACGACGCCAGAAACCCGGCAGCCCTCAAGAGCCTCGTGGCCAGCGGCGCGCAGCTGCGCCCCTTCTCGCAGGAGATTCTGGAGGCCTCGCTCAAGGCCACCAACGAGATCTTCGACGAGATTGCCGCCAAGAACGAGCTGTTCAAGCGTGTCTACGATTCGATGAAGAGCTTCCGTAACGACGAATATCTGTGGTGGCAGGTGTGTGAATACACCTACGACAACTTCATGATCCGCAATCGCACGCGTGGGTGACGCAGGCTTCCGTGGCCATCAGCAAGAAAGGCCCCGGCATCGCCGGGGCCTTTCTTCTTTCTCTCATCGATCAGTCGAACTTTGGCGGACCGAGGTCCATCGGCGGGGCGAACTGGTCGAGCCCCGGCGCAAGATTCTGCAACTGCTGCTCGAGCTGCTGCTCGTCAAGCTCCACGTGGCCCGACTTGTAGTGAAGCACCATCTGGGGGAAGAGCATGACAATCGCGACCATGAGGATCTGGATGAGGATGAAGGGCAGGGCCCCCCAGTAGATCTGGCTCGTCAGGATCGGCGCCGTCGTCTTGCCGGTCAGCCGGTCACGATAGGCCTGCCGCGGCGCCACCGAGCGCAGGTAGAACAGCGCGAAACCGAACGGCGGCGTCAGGAAGCTCGTCTGCAGATTGATGGCGAGGATCACGCCGAACCAGATGAGGTCGATCCCCAGCCGCTCCACCGCCGGCACGAGGAGCGGGATGATGATGAAGGCGATCTCGAAGAAGTCGAGGAAGCAGCCGAGCACGAAGACGAGGAAGTTGACGAAGAGCAGGAAGCCGATCTCGCCGCCCGGCAGGGCGACCAGCAGTTCCTCCACCCACTTGTGCCCGTCGACCCCGTAGAAAGTCAGCGCGAAGACGCGCGCGCCGAGAAGGATGAAAAGCACGAAGGCGGACAGTTTCGCCGTCGAGAACGTTGCCTGCCGCAGGAGGTCGAACGTCAGCCGGCGCTTGAACAGCGCCAGCAGCACCGCCCCGGTCGCCCCCATGGCGCCACCCTCGGTCGGCGTGGCGACGCCGATGAAGATCGTGCCGAGCACGAGGAAGACGAGCGCGAGCGGTGGCACCATGACGAAGATGACCTCCTCCGCCATGCGCGACAAGAGCTTGAGCCGCAGGAGCTTGTTGAGGAGCGCGAGCACGAAGGCGATGGCCACCGCGAGCGTCATGGTGAGCACCACGAGGTCTGCCAGGTTGCGCACGTTGCTGCGCTGCATGACGAGATAGGCGGCCGTGCCGGCGATGACGGTCACGACGAGCAGCGACAGGCGCCGCGCGCGGCCGTCGGGATCGTTGAGCGTCTGCGCTTCCGGCGGCAGGCCGGGCGCCATCTTCGGACTCGCCATGCTGGCCACGAAGACGTAGCCCGCATAGAGCAGCGTCAGGACGACACCCGGGATGAAGGCGCCCTGATACATGTCGCCCACGGAGCGGCCGAGCTGGTCCGCCATGACGATCAGCACGAGCGAGGGCGGGATGATCTGCGCCAGCGTGCCCGAGGCGGCGATGATCCCGGTGGCGAGGCGCCGGTCATAGCCGTAGCGCAGCATGATCGGCAGCGAGATGAGGCCCATCGAAATGACAGAGGCGGCCACGACGCCCGTGGTCGCCGCGAGCAGCGCGCCGACGAAGACCACCGCATAGGCGACGCCGCCCCGCACCGTGCCGAACAGCTGGCCGATGGTATCGAGCAGATCCTCCGCCATGCCCGATCGCTCGAGGATGAGTCCCATGAAGGTGAAGAACGGGATGGCCAGCAGCACATCGTTGTTCATCGTGCCGTAGACGCGCTCCGGCAGGGCCTGCAGGAAGTCGGGCACGAACAGGCCGAGTTCGATGCCGATGAGGCCGAAGATGAGGCCATTGGCTGCCAGCGCGAAGGCCACCGGATAGCCGAGAAGCAGGAAGATGACGAGCGCCGCGAACATGATCGGCGCCATGTTGTGGATGAAGAACTCCACCATGGAGAGGCTCCTGAAGCGTTCGCGGATTGTCAGGGCCGGCCAGAGCCGGCGTCGGGCCCGAGGTTGTGGATCATCTGCTCCGCTTCGGCCACCTCTGGCGGAAGTTCAGCGTCGGCGTGGGGATCGTCGATGTCGCCGCGCAGCACCGCGATGCGCTTGATGAGCTCCGAAACAGCCTGCACCAGCAGCAGGGCAAAGCCGAGCGGCACCAGCATCTTCGCCGGCCATTGCGGCAGGCCGCCCGCGTTGAGCGATTGCTCGTTGATGGCATAGGACCGCTCGGCGAAGGGGATCGAGGTCAGCAGCATCACGACGCACAGCGGCATGAGGAAGAAGACCGTGCCGAAGATCTCGATCCAGTTCCGCACGCGCGGCGAGAGGCGAGCGTGCACCACGTCGATGCGGATGTGCTCGTTGACGATCAGCGTCCACGGCGCACACACGAGGAACACGGCGCCGAACAGGACCCACTGCAGCTCCAGCCAGGCATTCGACGACATGTCGAACGCCTTGCGGATGATGGCATTGACGGCTGAAATGGCGATCGCGACCACGATCAACCAGGCAACCCAGCGGCCGATGCGCGCATTGATCGCGTCAATGGCCCTTGAAATCGCAAGCAGAATCGACACGTAGACTCCCTTCCCGGACCGTCCGCTACCTCTCGTCTGGAGGTTTTTCCCCTGGAGGGCGGCCATTGATGGGTCTGACGCCCACCGCCCGGCACGGGTGGTAGCGCATCGTTCAGTCGCATACAAGCAGGGCGCTCGCGCCTTTCCGCACGGATGGCGGGCTTGTCGGATGCTGGTCTGAATCCTGGAGCCGGATGCCTTCAGGGTGTTCCAACCTGATCGGTCAATCCGTCTTCAAACATTAAGGCACAGGCTCTAGCGGCTGCGTCCGGAGCGGCCGCAGCGATGGGCGGCAAAGCTTGCGACGATGCAGATTGCCATCACGGCGATGAGCGCCGTCGGCGCCGCGACCACTGCCGCCCCCGTGATGAAGGAGACGAGCGCGCCGAGCCCGAGCTGCAGCGCGCCGGCGACGCCCGCGGCCGTGCCCGCCGCCTCCGGCCGGGCTGACAGCGCCCCGGCGGTCGCGCCGGGCATGGTGAGGCCGTTGCCCACCGCATTGACGACGAGCGGCAGGAACAGCGTCACCGGCGTCCACGGCATCATGGCGATGAGCACGACCTCGGCGCCTATGGCGGCGAGCGAGAGCACGGTGCCGATCGTTACCATGAGATCGGTGCCCATGCGCAGGGCATAGCGGCCGGACACGAAGTTGCCGACCATGTAGCCGAGCGCCGTCAGCGCGAAGAAGGCGCCATAGACATCCGCCGAACGCCCCATGCTCTCCACCACGACGAAGGGCGCGCCGGCGATGAAGGCGAAGAAGGCCGCGCTCGTGAAGGACATGGCGAGCGCATAGCCGAGAAAGCCCCGGTCGCCGAGCAGGAGCGGGAAGGCGCGCAGCATGTCGCCGACGCTGGTGAGATGCGTCTTCGGCGCCGTCTCGCCGAGTACGGCAAAGGCATAGGCGAGCACCGCCACGCCGAAGAGCGTCTTCACGCCGAAGATGGCGCGCCAGCCGAGGTGGGAATCGATGACGCCGCCGACGAAGGGCGCCACCATCGGCGCCACCACCATGACCATGGTGAGATAGCCGATGCGGCTCGCCGCCTCGTCCCTTTCCGACGTGTCGCGCACGATGGCGCGCGCCAGGGCGAAGGCGGTGCCTCCGCCTGCCGCCTGTACGACGCGGGCGGCGAGCAGCGTCACGGTGTCGAACGCAAAGGCTCCGGCGAAGGAGCCGATGGTGAACAGCGCGACACCGCCGATGACGCAGGGCCGACGGCCGAACCGGTCGGAGATCGGGCCGATCACCACCTGCGTGACGGCGACGGCGAGCAGATAGAGCCCGAGGGTGAGCTGGATAGTGGCGTAGTCTGTCGCAAAGGTGCGCGCCAGCGCCGGTGTTGCCGGCGCGAGCACATTGAGCGCGAATGGCTGCAGGGCCGAGACCGCCACGAGGACGGCAAGGCTCGGCCGCGGCGGCGCCGTGACCGCCTGGGGCGGAAAGGGCCGGTTCACGGCTGCGCCGCCGGCACGGGCTTGGCCTGCGGCTGCGGCGCCGCGGCCGTGGCGCGGGCCTCACGCATGCGCACGCGCTCACGATGGATGGTGTAGACGCCGGCAGCGACGATGAGGCCGGTGCCAGCCATGGCGAGCGTGTCGGGCAACTCGCCCCAGACGAGGAAGCCAAGCATGACGGCCCAGACGACCACGCTGTAGCGGAAGGACGAGACGAGCGACACGTCCGTGCCGCGGCAGGCGACGATGAGGCAATAGTTGCCCAGCGAGACGAGCACGGCCGCCCCGGCGAGGAAGCCCGTGGCCCGGGCGTCGATCGGCTGCCACTCCTGGGTCGGCGACAAGGCGAGGCCGACGAGCGGCACGGCGGCGGCGCTGGCGATGGTGACGAGGCCGGTCGAGACTTCTGCCCGGATCTGGCGGGTGACGAGGTCGCGCGTGGCGGCGAGCGCCGCAGCGCCGAGCGCGACGAGCGCCCAGGCGTCGAAGCCGCCCATGTCCGGCTTGACGATGAGCACCACGCCGCAGAACCCCACGAAGACGGCGCACCACCGCCGCCAGCCGACGGTTTCGAGGCCGACGACGGCGGCGATCATGGTCATGAGGATCGGCGTCGCCTGCAGGATGGCGGTGATGTTGCCGAGCGGGATGTGGGCGAGCGCGGTGATGAAGGTAAAGGCGACCGCCGCCTCGAGGAAGGCGCGCAGGAGGAGCATGGGATTGCGAAGGCCGCGCCAGCTGCCGACCTGGCCGAGGGCGAAGGCGAGCACCGTCGCCGCGATGACGGCGAATAGGCCGCGCACGGCAAGGATCTGGCTTGCGGGATACGCACCCGTGGCAAGCTTCACCAGCGTGTCGTTGCCGCAGAAGAGCGCCATGGCGCCCAGCATCGCAACGATGCCGCGCCGGTTGTCGGCAGCCGTGGCCAAGATGAACTCCTCGGACGAAACAGCCGATGATTACGCCGCTTTGCCCAGCCGGTCGAGCTTGAACAGGCCGAGATCGAATGCAGGGCGTGCACCGCTGGCCAGATCTGCGAGAATGTCTCCGATCGCGCTGGCGAATTTGAAGCCGTGGCCGGAGCAGGGGGAGGCCACGATGACGCGCGGGTCGTCCGGCAGCGTGTCGATGACGAAATGCTCGTCCGGCGTGTTGGTGAAGAGGCAGCCGCGCAGCGACATCACCGGCCCGTCCGCGGCCGGGAAATAGTGGCGGATGCCGGCGCGCAGCGCCTCCTCGTCGCGCGCGTTGGCCTCGCGCGGCAGGTCGTCCGCCGTCCCCGTCTCGTTGAGATGGTGGTAGAGGCCGATCTTGAAGCCGGGCATGCCCCATTGCGGGAAGACGTAGAAGTGCCCGTGCTCAGTGAGGAGATTTCCGACGGGGAAACGGTCGAGCGCGAACAAGGCGGGGTCCTTCGGCCAGAACCAGCCGATCACCTGCCGCTCCGGCACGGCCTTGCCGGCGAGCGCCGGCACCATCTCGCCCATCCAGGCGCCGGCGGACAGCACGAGCCGCTCGGCGTGATAGGTGCCCTGCGGCGTGCGCACCGAGACGCCTTCGCCGCCAGACGACCAGTCGAGTACCGGCTCGCGCCCCCGGATCTCGGCACCATGGCGCAGTGCCAGCCAGACATGGGCGAGGATGGCGCGCTCGCTGGCGACGAAGCCGCCTTCCGGCTGGTAGACGGCGGCATAGCCTTCCGGCAGCTGCCAGCCGGGAAAGCGCTCGGCGAGGTTCCGCGCCGTCAACTCCTCATGGTCGAGCCGATGCTCGATGCACGAGGCGAGCGAGCCCGCCGCCACGCGGCTGCCGCGCGGCCCGGCGTCGATGGAACCCGTGATGAAAAGCAACTGCTCGCCGTGTGCCTGTTCCGTCTCGCGCCATAGGCGATAGGCGTGGCGCAGCAGCGGCACATAGTCGGGATGCTCGAAATAGGCGAGGCGGATGATGCGGTTGACGCCGTGGGACGAGCCCATGCCATGGCCGATGTCGAACCGCTCGAGCCCGAGCACGCGCTTGCCGCGCCGCGCGAGCTGGTAGGCCGCGGCGCTGCCCATGCCGCCTATGCCGACGACGATGACGTCGTAACGCTCACCCGCACCCATGGGCGCCTCCGCAAATCAGATGGCCGCCGCAGATCGGCAGCTCGGGGATAGATCGCGAAGAAGGGACTGTGCGTCAACCGCCGGTGACGCTCATGTGCCGGCCGACGGCGGGCTGGCGGCGGCGCCGGTCGATGACGAAGTCGTGGCCGCGCGGCTTGCGGGCGATGGCGCGCTCGATGGCCTCTTCCACCGGCCCGTCGCTCATCGAGGCGCGCAGCGGCGTGCGCAGGTCCGCCGCGTCCTCCTGGCCGAGGCACATGTAGAGCGTGCCCGTGCAGGTCAGGCGCACGCGGTTGCAGCTCTCGCAGAAGTTATGGGTCATCGGCGTGATGAAGCCGAGGCGCCCGCCCGTCTCCCGCACGCGGACGTAGCGCGCGGGGCCGCCGGTGCGATAGTCGAGCTCGTCGAGCGTGTAGCGCTCCGTGAGCCGCGCCTTGACGAGGGAGAGCGGCAGGAACTGGTCGACCCGCGCCGGCTCGATCTCTCCGAGCGGCATCACCTCGATGAGCGTGAGGTCCATGCCGCGCCCGTGCGCCCATTCCATCAGCGCGGGGATCTCGTTCTCGTTGACGCCCTTGAGCGCCACGGCGTTGATCTTGACGGCGAGGCCCGCCTCCTGCGCCGCATCGATGCCGGCGAGCACCTTATCGAAGTCGCCCCAGCGCGTCAGCGTGCGGAAGGTGGCGGGCGACAGCGTGTCGAGCGAGACGTTGATGCGCCGGATGCCGCAGGCGGCGAGGTCGCGCGCGTGGCGGGCGAGTTGCGTGCCGTTGGTGGTCAGTGTCAGCTCCTCCAGCGCGCCGCTGTCGAGGTGGCGCGAAAGGGAGCCGAACAGGCGCATGATGTCACGCCGCACCAGCGGTTCGCCGCCCGTGATGCGCAGCTTGCGCACGCCGCGGCGGATGAAGACGCTGCACAGCCGGTCCAGCTCCTCCAGCGTCAGCAGGTCGCGCTTCGGCAGGAAGTGCATGTCCTCGGCCATGCAATAGACGCAGCGCAGGTCGCAGCGGTCCGTCACCGATACGCGCAGATAGGTGATGGCGCGCGCGAACGGGTCGACGAGCGGCAAGGTCGGCCGGGCTTCGCCCCGGTCGAGAACGGTCGTGTCGGCCAATGCCGGTCCCTCCCTCCAGCGGCGCTGCCGCTCTGGCGTCTTTTACCGTACCAATTTAAGTGTCATCGCCAAGGCATCAATCCCGGATCGGCGCATCTCGCATGAAGCCCGATCACGGTCCCGCGCGTGGGAGCACCCGATCCATGGAAAGCATCCACTGGCCGAGCGAGGTCCGCCTGGCGAAGGATCGCCGCCAACTCCTCGTCACCTTTGAGGACGGGCGTCAGTTCGCGCTCGCAGCCGAATACCTGCGCGTGTCGAGCCCCTCCGCCGAGGTGCGCGGCCACGGGCCGGGCGACCGCAAGACGGTGTCGGGTAAGAAGAACGTCGAGATCATCGGCGTCGAGCCCGTGGGCCGCTACGCCGTCAAGCTCGTCTTCGACGACCTGCACGACACGGGCATTTATACCTGGGACTACCTCTACGAACTGGGCAACGACTTCGAGGCGAAGTGGCAGGCCTATCTTGCGGAGCTCGAGGAGAAGGGGTTGTCGCGGGAGCCGGTGAGGAGACGATGAGGGGAGGAGACTATGGCAGGCCCGTCTGTGAATGCCTCATGGACGAAAGCCGGTCGCGCGGCGGCCGGCTTCGTCACAAACGGCAGTGAGCCAGCGGCTCAGCGCATCACCACAACCTTTGTGCCGACGCGCACGCGGTCGTAGAGGTCGACCACATCCTCGTTCATCATGCGGATGCAGCCGGAGGACACCGCCTGGCCGATGGTGTCGGGCTCGTTGGAGCCGTGGATGCGATAGAGCGAGGAGCCGAGATAGAGGGCGCGCGCGCCAAGCGGGTTGTCCGGGCCGCCGGGCATGTAGCGCGGCAGGTCGGGCCGGCGCTTCAGCATCTGCGGCGGCGGGCGCCAGTCGGGCCACTCGCGCTTCATCGATACGGTCTTCACGCCGCCCCAGGTGAAGCCGGGGCGGCCGACGCCGATACCGTAGCGAATGGCGCGACCGTTGCCGAGCACGTAATAGAGCCGCCGCTCCGACGTGGAAACCACGATGGTGCCGGGGGCGTGGCGGCCATTGTAGGCCACCGTCTCGCGCGTAATGCCGCTCGCCTGGGGCTGATACTGCTCAGCCTCGTAGAGCGGCTGACGTGTGAGCGGGTCTATCTGATAGGCGCCGGCCGGGGTGGCCGCGAGCGCCACGAGACCGGTTATGGCAATGAGAATGCCGCGCATCGGTTGCCTCGATGGGTGGGTGCGGGATGATCTTAAGAATGGCAAAAGGCTGTCGAAGGTTCCGCCTCGTTTGGCCAATGTGTCCAAACCTCGGCCTTCGCGCAACGACAGTGTGGCGCTCCTGCGGCCAAAACATCGTGATCAGCCCGCCGCGTGGCGGCCTTGCCACACCGGTGGCTTCGGGTTGCTGGCATGGCGTAAATGAATACTCAACACTCGATGCCGTATTTTAGTCGTATGTGATTAAAATGGGGTCAGACGTCATGGCGGATTCGGCGAATTCAATGCATGGCGCGCAGGCCGATGCGGCCGGAGCGCGCATTCGCACGCTTGCGACCAATCTCGCCGTCGTGGGCCTCGACAGCGCTCTCGTCTGCGCCGAGACGGGCGGGCAGGGGCGCGGCACGGCGGAGGCGGCGCGCCGTCTCGCCGCGCTGGCGGCCCGCATGGAAAGGGCGGCCTGGCCGCTGGGCGTGCCGCAGCGCGCGGATCAGGCAGGAGACGGCTGGCAAGCCGCGCTCGAGGTGGCGGAGGAGGCATCGGCGGTCGCCGGCAGGCTGCTCGCCGCCGCGGTCACGGCACGACGAGCGGCCGATGGCGAAGGCGAGGCGGAGGCGTCATCCGCGCCCGTCGGCGCCACGCCCCGCGCCGTGGCTGCGGGCCGGCGCCTCGAGGCCCGCTCGGGCGATGCGCGCCGCATCGCCGCCTGGCTGCGCGCGAACAAGGTGCGTTGACGGAAGAGGAGAGGGAGCGCGCCGTCGGCGCGTGCCCGACCGACCGGCCTGTATACGCCACCGCCGTCAGGCCCGCGCTCGTCGCGGGCATCCACGCCGCGAAGTTCGGCAACTGCAAGCAGTCGTTGGCCGGGGCAAGCCCGGTCAGGCCTGTCATGCCAAGGGCGTGCAGGCGCGGCGCTCAACGCCGGCCATGGCTCCATCCCGCTGATGATCGCCCCGAACGGTGGGCGTCAATCGACGCATGGGTGCGCAAAAAAGTGCGCAAACCGTGTATGTCGGGCAGTGGCCCAAGCGTCAGGAACGGCGCTAACGTATCGATTTTTCTGCGGAAAATGATGGTGGGCGTGACAGGGATTGAACCTGTGACCCCTCCCGTGTGAAGGGAGTGCTCTCCCGCTGAGCTACACGCCCGAGCCATAGCATCGCCTGCCGCCGCAGGGCTCGTAGGGCGCCTTCTATGAGCACCGCGCGCCGGCGTCAAGCGAGGAAGCGCACAATGTCGCGTTGCCCCTGTGCAAAGGCCGCGCTACTGCTCGTGTCATGTGCGATCGAGAGGGATGAATGCGGCTGCCGCGCCTCCTCGCTGTTCTGGCGCTCGCCTATGCGCTCGCCCTGCAGGCCCTGCTTGCGGGGGCGGTGGGCATCACGCCCGCCGCGGCGGCGGATCGTTCCGGCGTGCCCCTCGAACTCGCCTGGTGCATGCCGGGGGGCGGCGATCACGCGAGCGGGGACGAGGCGCCCGGCGGGCACCACGACCTGCGCTGTATCCTGGCCTGTGGCCAGCTCACGCCTTCGCCGGCGCTCCTGCCGGCGGCCGTGCCCTCTGCGGCGCCCGTCGCACGCGCCTTTCCCGACGGACCGGTCCCCCTTGCGGGCGAGCCCCTGTCGCGGCGGGACCTCTCCCGCCTCAAGCCGGCGCCGCGTGCGCCGCCGTTGATCTGATCCCGATCAAGCGCTTTCAGGCATTCACGGCGTCCGTGGGAGCCATTGACGGACATGGGATCCGTCGCCCGCCCGCCGCCATCGGAGATCAGGTTCATGACATCGCTTTCCCGCGCCGGCCTCGCCGCGCATCGCACCCCATCCCGTCGCCGCTTCCTCGTCGGTGCGGCGGTCCTCGCT
The DNA here is from genome assembly GCF_001887265.1 of Chelatococcus daeguensis. NCBI lineage: Bacteria > Pseudomonadati > Pseudomonadota > Alphaproteobacteria > Hyphomicrobiales > Chelatococcaceae > Chelatococcus > Chelatococcus daeguensis. The sequence continues at coordinate 1,470,416 of NZ_CP018095.1, forward strand.
GTCGGCCTCGCGGCGCTGGTCAGCCCCGCCTCGGCGCACGGCTACAAGGCCGGTGCCCTCAAGATCGGCCATCCCTGGTCGCGCGCGACGCCGGCCAATGCCCCGGTCGCCGGCGGCTTCATGACTATCGAGAACACCGGCGAGACGGACGACCGGCTCGTCGCCGTCAGCGCCGAGATCTCCCCGCGCGGCGAGATCCATGAGATGAAGATGGAAGGCGACGTCATGAAGATGAGCCCGCTCCCCGAAGGGCTCGTCATCAAGGCTGGCGAGACGGTGAAGCTCGCGCCCGGCGGCTACCATCTCATGTTCATGCCCTTGCAGCGGCAGCTGAGGGAGGGCGAGGCCTTCAAGGGCGAGCTCGTCTTCGAGAAGGCCGGCAAGGTCGCGGTCGAGTTCAAGGTGGAGGGCATCGGCGCCCGCGGCGACGGCAAGACCGACGCGCACAAGAGCCACACCACCCATTGAGGAGCAGCGCCATGAGTCGTTTGCGCATCATCCTGTGGAGCCTCGTCGCCGTTATCGCGCTGGTCGCGGGCGCCCTGTGGATCGTCGGCGACCGTCTCGTGGCGCCCCAGGGGGGTGTCCGGACGAGCGGCGTCGCCAATATCGGCGGACCGTTCACCCTGACAACGCACGACGGCAAGAAGCTGTCGTCGGCCGATCTCGCCGGGCGCCCCTTCGCCGTTTTCTTCGGCTTCACCCATTGCCCGGACGTGTGCCCGACGACACTCTTCGAGATGTCGGAGAATCTGAAGGCGCTTGGCCCGGACGGGGACAAGCTCACCGTGCTGTTTATCTCGGTTGATCCCGAGCGCGATACGCGTGAGCTGATGGCGACCTACCTCGAGTCGTTCGACCCCCGCATCATCGGCCTCACCGGCACCCAGGAGGAGATTGACGCGGTGGTGAAGGCCTATCGCGCCACCTATCAGCGCGTACCGACCGAGGGGGATGGCTACACGGTCAATCACACGGCCTCGGTCTATCTCATGGATCGGCAGGGGCATTTCGCCGGCACGCTCGACTATCACGAGCAGCAGGACACGCAGATGCGCAAGTTGCGCCGGCTCGTCGAGGGCTGAAGGCTTCAGGAATCGGCGAGGGAACTGCGGCGGTATAACGCCGCCGCGGCATCCCACAGAGCGTCGAAATGCTCGATGATGATGTCGGGGCCAAGCTCGCTCACCGGCGTCATGGTGTAGCCGAACGGCACGGCGATGACCGGGATACCGGCGGCCCTGGCGGTCGCGATGTCGGTCTGCGAATCGCCGACCATCAGGGCCGCCTCCGGCACGCCGCCGGCGGCCGCGACCGTCATCGTCAGGTGGCGCGGGTCGGGCTTCGAGAACGGGAAGGTGTCACGCCCGCAGATGGCATGGAAATGCCCGGCAATGCCGAGCGCCTTGAGCAGCATCACCGAATGGTGCTCGAACTTGTTGGTGCAGACCGCGAGCCGCCAGCCGGCGGCACGGAATCGCTCGAGGGCGGCCGCAACACCAGGAAAGAGCCGCGTCTCGACCGCGATGCGTCCCGCATAGATCGAGAGGAAGCGCTCGAAGAGCAGGTCGAGATGCGCGGGCGCGACGCTGCGGCCGTTCGCCGCGATGCCCCGTTCGAGCAGTGCCCGGGCGCCGGCACCGATGAGGTCGCGCGCCTCGCTGAGCGGCAGTTGCTCGAGACCTTCCTCGGCGAGGATCAGGTTCAGCGTCACGATGAGGTCGGGCGCGGTGTCGGCCAGGGTGCCGTCGAGGTCGAAGACGATGGTCGCGATGGTGTCGGACATGGCAGAGCGCTAGCCGATGCCGCCGGCGCGGGCAAGCCCGGCAAGCCGTCGGGCCACAGGTCGCCCCGTTCTCGCCGGCGGCGCGATGGTAGAATGCCGACGCGATTCGCCCGCATCGGAGTTGTCATGTCGCCCATCGTGAAGTTGCCCGCCGCCGCTGCCCTGCTTGTCGCCCTCGTCCTGCCCGCGCAGGCCAACCAGTTCGAGTTCAAGGCCGCCCCGCAGACAGACCTCAACCGCATCTACCGCATCGATCGGGTCACGGGCGAGGTCGGCGCCTGCCAGTACGGCCTCAAGGAAGGCACCATCGGCGTCACCTTCTGCTATCCCGCGGGCGAGGGGGCCGGACCGCAGAAACCCGGGGAATATGGTCTCGTCGCCTCGCATCACCAGAAGGAGGCGGGCGTCTTCCGCGTCAATTACCGCAGCGGGGAGATGAGCGTCTGCTACGTCTTCAACGATCAGGTCGTGTGCACGCCGCAGGCCACCAGCGCCGCGCCGGCCGGCGGGGAGGGCGGCGAGCAGCCGGCCGCGGGCGACAGCGGCCAGCGCGGCTCCGGTGCCCGCTGATCTGCCCTGCCTTTCCGCTGCCCGAAGCGCATGGTAAAGCGGCTCAGGACAAGCGGACCGGCACGGGCGGCGGCCGATCGGGCATGCGGCGCACCGGCTGGCGGATTCGGGGCGGATTGTTTGGGATGAATGCCGAAGAGATGAAGCGCGCCGCGGCGGCGCGGGCGGCAGAGCTGGTGCGGGACGGCATGCGCCTTGGCCTTGGCACGGGCTCGACCGCCCGCCATTTCGTTGCCATCCTCGGCGAGAAGGTGCGGGCCGGGCTCAAGGTCGTCTGCGTGCCGACTTCGGAGGCGACGCGCCTGCAGGCCGAGGCGGAAGGCATTCCCCTCACGACGCTCGACGAGACGCCAGCCCTCGACCTCACGGTCGACGGCGCCGACGAACTCGACGACAGCCTGCGCCTCATCAAGGGTGGTGGCGGCGCGCTCCTGCGCGAGAAGATCGTTGCAGCCGCCAGCCGGCGCATGGTCGTCATTGCCGACGGCTCCAAGCATGTGGACGTCCTTGGGCGCTTTCCGCTGCCCATCGAGGTCAACCCCTTCGGGCTGCGCGCGACGCAGGAGGCCATCGCCCAGGTTCTCGCGCAGCGCTGGCCCTCGGCCCCGCTGACCCTGCGGCGGGGGGGCGACGGCAACCCCTTCGTCACCGATGGCGGCCATTTCATCCTCGATGCTGCGCTTCAGCGCATCGAGGAGCCGGAGGCGCTCGCCAGCGACCTTGTCGCCATCCCCGGCGTCGTCGAGCATGGGCTCTTCCTCGGCCTTGCATCCGGCGCCGTTATCGCCACGGAGGCGGGGCTCGTGGAACTTGGCGAGCTTGGCTGAGGCCCGGCAAGATATTGACTTCGAGCGCAGTTCCATCGTTCTGATCGCAGCGATCCGCTCGACATGCGCATGACGCGCGAGGCGCCAGGGAGATACCGATCAATGAAGCGTACAGCCACTCACGTCGCGGCCGCCGCCGCCGTCGCCTTCGCCCTCGCCGGTCCGGTCTTTGCCCAGGACACGGGCAGCATCACGCCGGCCAAGGTCGAGGCCGCGCGCCAGATCGTGACTGGCTCGGGCATGGACCGTTCCTTCGAGGCGCTCGTGCCAACCTTCGCCCAGCGCATCAAGCAAAGCTATGTCACCCGCCCCGAGATCACCAAGGACCTCGACGAGGTGCTGGCGCAGCTGCAGCCCACCATCGAGAGCAAGAAGGCCGATCTGGTGGAGACGGCGGCCAAGATCCTCGCCAGCCGCATGAAGGAGACCGATCTCAAGGCTGCCGCCGCCTTCTTCAGTTCCGATGCCGGCAAGGCCTATGTCGCGGCGCAGCCCGCCGTGCTCGACGACCTCTATGTCGCCATGCAGGACTGGACCGGGCGCGTCTTCGAGGAGGCGATGACTCAGGTGCGGGCCGAGATGGCCAAGCGCGGCCACCAGCTCTGAAGTGTCCAAGCGCCAGCGCGAAGGAAACCGGCGGCGCCGCAGTCGCCGGTTTTTTCGTGGCCGCCTTCGGCGTCGTCAGTCTTCGTCGGCCTTGAAGCGCGACAGGCCCCGGAACAGGAGGGGCGCTACCAGCGCCAGTGCCGCGATGGCGAGCAGCGTGGCCGCGAGGGGGCTCTCGATGAGCGCCATCGGGTCGCCCAGGCTGATCTGCAGCGCGCGCCGCAACTGCGTCTCCGCCATCGGCCCAAGGATGAGGCCGACGACCATCGGCGCGATCGGATAGTCGTAGCGTCGCATGACGAAGCCGAGGAGGCCGAAGACCGCGAGCATGACGAGTTCGACGGGCGAGGGGTTGGCGGCAATCGTCCCCATGGCGGCGAAGACGAGGATACCGGCATAGAGCCAGGGCTGCGGAATGGCGAGCAGCCGCACCCACAGGCCGATGAGCGGCAGGTTGAGGATCACCAGCATCGCATTGGCAATGAAAAGGCTGGCGATGAGGCCCCAGACGAGGTCCGGCCGTTCGGCAAACAGCAGCGGGCCGGGATTGAGGCCGTATTGCTGGAAGCCTGCGAGCAGGATCGCCGCCGTTGCCGAAGTTGGCAGGCCGAGCGTGAGCAGCGGCATCAGGGTGCCGGCCGCAGAGGCATTGTTCGCCGCCTCCGGGCCGGCGACACCCTCGATGGCGCCCTTGCCGAATTCCTCCGGATGCTTGGTCAGCCTCTTCTCGATGGTATAGGAGAGGAAGGTCGGTATCTCGGCGCCGCCGGCGGGCAGCGAGCCGATGGGAAAGCCGAGCGCCGTGCCGCGCAGCCACGGCTTCCACGAGCGCTTCCAATCCTCCCGCGTCATCCACAGGGAGCCGCGCACCGGCTCGATCGTCTCGGGCGCGTGCTTCATGCGTGAGGCGACGAAGAGTGCTTCGCCCACGGCGAAGAGCCCGACGGCGAGCGTCGTCACCTCGACGCCGTCGAGCAACTCCGGCACGCCGAAGGTCAGCCGCGCCTGGCCGCTCAGCGCATCGATGCCGACGAGACCGAGCATGAGGCCGATGAAGAGGCTGGTGAGGCCGCGCAGCGGCGAATCGCCGAAGGTTGCCGACACAGTGACGAAGGCCACGATCATCAGGGCGAAATAGTCGGCCGGTCCGAACTGGATGGCGATTTCGACCAGCCAGGGGGCGAACAGCGCAAGACCGATGGTAGCGATGAGTCCGGCGACGAAGGAGCCGACGGCAGAGGTGGCGAGCGCCGGTCCGCCGCGGCCGGCCTTGGCCATCTTGTTGCCCTCGAGCGCCGTGATCATCGAGGCGCTCTCGCCGGGCGTATTGATGAGGATCGACGTGGTCGAACCGCCATACATGCCGCCGTAATAGATGCCCGCGAACATGATGAGCGAACCCGTCGGGTCGAGCTTGAAGGTGACGGGCAGGAGCAGCGCCACGGTGAGTGCCGGGCCGATCCCCGGCAGTACGCCCACCGCGGTGCCGAGGAAAACGCCAATGAGGGCAAAGAGCAGCTTCGTCGGCTCCAAGGCGACGGAAAAGCCCTGCGCCAGCGCGAAGACGGAATCGAGCACCGGAGGGGCCTTTCAGAAGAGCCGCTCGATCGGCCCCTGCGGCAGCGACAGGGCGAGCAGCTTTGTGAAGCCAAGATAGACGATCAGGCCGAGCATGACGCCGATGCCGAGATCGGTGGCCAGCGCCCGCCGGCCGAAGCCGCGCGCCGTCAGACCGAAGAGCAACGCCATGGCGGGAATGAAGCCGCCGCCGGCGCTGATGGTCGCGATCATGGCGGCGATGCCGGCAACGATGGTGAGGACCGCGGCGCGATCACTCGGCTCCGGTGTGGGGACCTCGCCGCGCAGGGTGCTGACGAGGGTGCCGGCAGCGAGCAGGCCGAGGCCGGCCGCCACAGCCCATGAAGCCGCGCTCGGGCCGATGCCGGCATAGCTCGACACCGCCCCCATGCCGACGGCGTCGTTGGCGACGAAAGCCGCAAGGATCAGAAGTCCTGCCGCGATGACGAAGCCGACAGGTGCGATCTTGCGGTCCTCTTTTTGTTGCGTCATGCCCTTCCCCGGATGGCCTCCGATGCGGCGAGGCAGCGGAGAAGACCTTTCTCCGCCGCTCTGCCATTGGCGGTCGGTCTCTCTACTTGACGAGACCGATCGACTGCAGCACCTCGGCGACGCGCACCTGCTCGTTCTGGAGGAACGTCGCGAAGGCCTCACCCGAGAGATAGGCGTCGTCCCAATTCTTGGCCTTCAGCGTCTCCTGCCACTGCTTCGACTTGACCATCTTGTCGATGGCCGCGAGTAGCGTCTTCGTCTGGGCCTCGTCGAGGCCGGGAGGCGCCACGACCGAGCGCCAGTTGACGATGGCGAGGTCGATGCCCTGATCCTTCAGGGTCGGCGCATCGAGACCGGGCACGGGCTTTTCGGCGGCAATGCCGATGAGGCGCAGCTTGCCGGCCTTGATCTGGCCCTCGAATTCACCGTAGCCGGAGACGCCTGCCGTCACCTTGCCGCCGAGGATCGCCGCCAGCGCCTCGCCGCCGCCGGAGAAGGGCACGTAGTTGATCTTGGTCGGATCGACGCCGACCGCCTTGGCGAAGAGACCGACCATGATGTGGTCGGTGCCGCCCGCCGAGCCGCCGGCCCAGGTCACCTTGGCGGGATCGGCCTTCAGTGCCTCGGCGAGGTCCTTCGCGTTCTTGATCGGCGAATTGGCCGGCACGACGATCGCCTGGTTCTCGGCGGTGAGCCGCGCGATTGGCGTCGTCTGCGCGAGGGTCACGGGCGCCTTGTTGGTGAGAATGGCGCCCACCATGACGAAGCCGTTGACCATGAGCTGCGACCCGTCGCCCTTCGCATTCACGAATTGAGCGAGCCCGACGGTGCCGCCGGCGCCCGGCACGTTGACCACCTGCGCGCTCTTGACCGCGCCGCTTTCAGTCAGGGCCGCCTGCATGGCGCGCGCCGTCTGATCCCAACCGCCGCCCGGTGCGGCCGGGGCCATGATCTTCAACTCGAGACTCTGGCCGAGTGCGCCCGTGGACAGGCCCGCGGCCACGAGGAGCGCGGCGACGGCGCCGGTAACCATCTTGTACGAATGGAACATGTGGTTCCTCCCATTTTACGATCTGTTCTTGCTGATCGGACGCAGACGGTATCGGCGGCTTCTTCCCCCATCAAGCGAACATCGCGTCACATTATATCGGAACAATAGCTCCGTCGCGGGCCTTTGCGGCTTTCCCTTTGGCAGGGCTTCTTCTAAAGCCGGACCGTCGCATCTTCGAATCCAGCGAGTGCCCTTCTTGCCTCTCGCCATGCCCGCTCTCCGCGCCGCGCCCTCCGTTCATGCCCGCCGGCTGGAGCTGGCGTCCCTCGTCACGCTGGCGCTGCTGCCGCTGGCGATGGCGCTCGCCAATCGCTCCTCGCCGCTCGTGGTCGGCGTGGCGGCGGCGCTCGCGATTCTCGCGGCGCTCGTGGAGCCGCCGGGCCGGATGCGCCTTTTCCTCGCCTCACGCGCGATCGCGCGTGCGCCGGCGCTCCTCGTCGTCTCCGCCTTCGCGGCCTATGCGGCGGTGAGCATGGCGTGGAGCGTCCTTCCCCGCGCCTCGCTCTTCACCTTTGGCGAGGCGCTGCTGCCCGCCTTCGCCGCGACCGTGGCGGCCATCCTCCTGCCGCGCCGCGTGCCGGGCATCGTCACGGTGCTGGCGGGTGCCGCCTTTGTCGCGGCCTGCTTAGTTGTCATCGGCGATCTCGCCACCGGCCTTGCCGTGCGCCAGAAACTCGGCCTGCGCGCCACGGGGGGCTTCGTCTTCAACCGCAGCATCATCACGCTGCTGATGCTCGCCTGGCCGCTCGGCCTCCTCTGGTGGGAGGGCAGTCGGCGGATTTTGGCAGGCGCCGCTCTGGCCGCCCTGCTCCTCGTGCTGGTCGTCGGCGAATCGGGGGCGGCGCTGATGGGCGCCCTGTGCGGTATCGGCACTTTCGCCATCGCGCTCCTCAGTCGGCGGGTCGCCCTCGCCCTCGTCACAGCCGGGCTCCTGGCCTGTCTCATCATTGCCCCCTTCAAGGGCTCGCTCACGATGCAGCTGCCAGACTCCTTCGTCGCGCTCGTGCAGCAGCGCGGCCACGCTGTCGAGCGCATCGCGCTGTGGCGCAGCTTCGAGGAGGTCGTCCGGCACCGGCCGCTTCTCGGCACCGGCTTCGGCGCAAGCCCGCGCCTTGCCGATGATCCGGTCGCGCAGGAGGTGCCGGAAAACCTGCGCGAGATGCTGGCGATCGGGCATCCGCACGACGCCTTCCTGCAGATATGGGTCGAGCTCGGCGCCGTCGGGGCCGTGCTGGCTGCGCTCGTGATTGCGACCATGATGCGTGCGCTGGCGCACTTGCGGGGGCTGCGGCTGGCTGCTTCGCTCGCGCTCGTGGCCTCCGCCGCCGGCGTCATGCTCGTCGGGCACGGGGCCTGGCAGGGCTGGTGGATCGCGGCTGTGGGCGCCGCGGTCGTCTGGTTCCGGCGCCGTCCGGACAGGGCGGTGCCTTCCAAGGGGGTGGATCATGAGTGATTTCGACGTCGATCTCTTCGTGATCGGTGGGGGCTCCGGTGGCGTGCGCGCCGCGCGCATCGCCGCCGGCCACGGCGCCCGCGTCATGCTCGCCGAGGAAGACCGGATGGGCGGCACCTGCGTCATCCGCGGCTGCGTGCCCAAGAAGCTCCTCGTCTACGCCAGCCGCTTTGCTGGCGATTTCGAGGACGCGGCCGGCTATGGCTGGAGCGTGCCCAAGGCGGCGTTCGACTGGCCGACCCTGATCAAGAACAAGGATGCGGAGATCGCCCGGCTCGAGGGCATCTATCGCACCAACCTCACCAAGGCCGGCGTCGACATCGTCGACAGCCGCGCCGTGATCGAGGATGCCCACACGGTGCGCGTCCTGAAGACCGGCGCGCGTATCCGCGCCCGCGTCATCCTCGTCGCCACCGGCGGGCGGGTGGTGAAGGTGCCTGCGGTGCCCGGCATCGAGCACGCGATCACCTCCAACGAGGCCTTCCATCTCGAGCGGCTGCCGGAGCGCATCGCCGTCGTCGGCGGCGGCTACATCGCCGTCGAATTCGCGGGGATCTTCGCCGGCCTTGGCGTCGAGACCACCCTGATCCACCGCGGCGAGAAGCTGCTGCGCGGCTTCGACGAGGATGTGCGCGACGCGCTGGGGGAGGCCTATGCGCAGCGCGGCATCAGGCTCTGCCTCGAATGTGGCCTGACGAGCATCGAGAAGATGGGCGGCGAACTGCTCATCACCCTTACGGACGGGCGCGAGTTGCGCGTCGACCAGGTCATGATCGCGACCGGCCGCGTGCCCAACACCGAGAAGCTCGGCCTCAAGGAGGCGGGCGTGGCGCTCGCTTCCAATGGCGCCATCGTGGTCGACGCCATGTCGCGGACCAACGTGCCGAGCATCTACGCCGTCGGCGACGTGACGGACCGCGTCAATCTCACCCCCGTCGCCATCCGCGAGGGCCATGCCTTCGCCGATACCGTCTTCGGAAACCGCCCGGCGAGCGTGGACCACAACGTCATCCCGACTGCCGTCTTCTCCTCGCCCGAGATCGGCACCGTCGGCCTCGGCGAAGCCGACGCGCGCCAGCGCTACGGCAATGTCAGGATCTTCCGGTCCAGCTTCCGCGCCATGAAGGCGACCCTGTCGGGGCGCGAGGACCGGGTGCTGATGAAGATCGTCGTCGACGGCGACACCGACCGGGTGCTCGGCGTCCATATCCTGGGGGACGGCGCCGGCGAGATGATCCAGCTCGTCGGCATCGCCGTCACCATGGGCGCTACCAAGGCCGACTTCGACCGCACCATGGCCGTCCACCCGACGGCGGCGGAGGAACTCGTGACCATGCGCACGCCGGTGGCCTGAACGGAAGCCGTAAGCTCGATTCGCCTTCACCTGCGGGGAACGACACCCGCGCTCGCCCGGCGACCGCAACGGGAAGGCGCTGGGCTGCGCTCTCCTGTTGCCGCGCGGAGATCCCTGCCTGAAGCTTTGTTGGCTTGCGTTCATGCACAACGCCATCAAGCGATATATTTCTGATAGTTATTGTCGTGTCGATTTGAGCGACTATGATCCGGTGTTGCTGTTCAGCGATAATTGCGCGGTGCATATATTTTGTTTATTGGAATGGATTGGCTGACATGAATAACCGTATTGCTGGCATGGATGCCGCGGCAGCGAAGCGCCTCGGCAATGTCGTGGCGGAGTTCTCGGATCATGTGCGGAGCGGCGGCGGCGCGCCGGTCTTGCCGAGCGTCGTCCGGCAGCGCGTGCGCGAGGCCCGGGCTGGCCAGAATGGCCCGGTGTCTGCGCGCCGGTCGGCAACTCCGGATCGGAATGCGAGACAGGCGGAAACCTTGCTGGCCCCGATGCGGCGGGCGGTGGCGCGCGGCCGTGACGCCCTCGGGTATGCCGGTCCGGTCGTGGCACCAGCGCTCGAACTGGCGGCCGCGAGCGCCTCTCACTGGGCGACGTCAGCCGAAGGACAGGTGAGCCTCGGTCGCGATTTCCTGAGCAACGAGCTGTGGCGCGGTTCCATCCGGCTGCCCGAAGCTCCGCAGAGCGAAGAGGCCGGCGCTTCCGGGCGGCTCGGCGCGTTGGCCGGTCGGGGTACCTACGCTGCCACGACAGCGGGGCGCGCAAAGCTGCTCTTCACATTGCTGGGCAATACGCCGCTGTCCTCGGCAGCCGGCTATGCCTATGCGGTCGGCTGGGGCGTCAATGCGTTGTCCGGCGCGGCGAAGGCATGCGTGGATGTTTCGCAGGACCTGTCCCAGCGGGGTCTGCGGGGCGGGCTGCTGCTCACGCGCGACGCCTTCGCCCTGCTGTCCGCGGGTCTCAATCTGGCGGCGGCGGTCGAGAGTGGATATGCGCAGCGGGCTGCGGATGCCGGGGATGACGCAGGGGCCGTCGGGCATGCGCGCACATCGGCCTTCCTGTGGGGCGGAGGTTCCCTGAGCGGCATCGCTTCGGGCGGGGCTCAGCTCCTGGCTGATTACATCGCGCCTGCACGACCGGCACCGCGTGAAGCAGCTTCCGCGGCGCCGGATGTCGAGGCGCAGCGGTTGCTCTCCACCTGAGCCGATCGGCGAAAGAGGGGGGGACGTCCCGGCCTCTGGCCGGGGCGCCCTTCCGATCATCCAGGATCGCTATGGCACCGGATGGTGTGCCGCTGTTCCGGGTGGCGCTTCCAGCACGAGCTGCGCACCGGAGGGCGGGCGCTGCATCATGCGCCAGGCGACGAAGCCGACGAGCATGGCGTGGATGGCGGCGTTATGCACGAAGAGCATGACGTCGCCGAAGAGCGTCATCAGCGTCGCGGCGACGATGGGCCCGACGATGCCGCCGACGCAATAGAGGAACAGGAGGGTACTCGACAGGTGCACGGCCCCCTCCTGCGAGCGCCGGTCGTTGGCATGGGCCGAGATCAGGGGGTAGATGACGGAGGTGGTGAGGCCGAGGGCGAAGGCGAGCGCGTAGAGCACTGCCGTCTCGCCGCGCCCGACGATGACGAGCGCCACCTCGACCACGCAGGCGACGGCCGAGACGCCGAGGATGACGCCGCGCCGATCGACGATATCGGACAGCTTGCCGACGGGATAGGGCGCGGTGGCCGAGCCGAGGATCATGGCGGTCATGAAGCTGGCGACCACGCCGGCGCCGAGGTCGAGCCGCTCCACATAGGCGGGGGCGAGAGACCAGAAGCTGCCGTTGGCAAGGCCGACGAGCAGGATGCCGACGGCGCCGATCGGCGTCGTGCGGAAGAGCTCCAGGATGCGCAGCCGCCCCTTGGCCGGCAGCGGCGGAGCCTCGGCCCGCGTCATGGCGAGCGGCACCAGTGCCAACATGAGGAAGGCGGAGGCGCCGGAGAACAGGCTGAAGGAGCGCGCGCTGTCGAGGCGCAGCAGCTGCTGGCCCGCGGCGGAGCCGGCGAAGTTGACGATGTTGTAGAGGCCGAGCATGCGGCCGCGGTTGCCGTCGTGCGCCTTGGCGTTGATCCAGGCCTCGACGATGGCGTAGAGCCCGGCGAAGCAGAAGCCGACGAGCCCGCGCAGCACCATCCACACAAGCGGCGAGAGGAAGATCGCGAAGCCGAGGCACGCGACCGCCGCGACCGCGGCGAAGGCCGCGAAGGCGCGGATGTGCCCGGCCCGCCGCACGATGGCCGGCGTCACCCAGGTGCCGGCGAGCATGCCGCCGAAATAGACCGAGCCGATGACGCCGACCTCCGTCGGGGAGAAGCCCTCGAGCACGCCGCGCAGCGGCACCAGCGTGGTTAGGAGGCCGTTGCCGGCGATGAGGATGAAAACGGCGAGGAGAACCGGGGACAGGGCAACGATGGCGGTCGGCACGATCGGGTCCGGTGTTCGGGCGGGGCGCGTCGGCACGCATCTCCAACCTTCGCCAAGAGAGGCGGGAAAGGAAAGTGCTTCGTCGACGCTGCAGTCATTCAACCAGGGCAGGGCGTCCCGGGCCTTGCGGGCCGCGACAGGCGAACGATCATCCTGCGCGAATGTGGCAGCGCACGGGCGGCGATCGGCCCTGCCGCGCCGCATATCCTGCTGCGGATGGGCGTCGATTTTGCGCAAAATGCTTTGCCGATGCGCGATTTTTCCGTCCCGAAGGCACGGAGGGGCGCCGGCAAGCCTGTCTTGGCAGGCGCCGCGTCGCCGCGCCGCAGCGCAAAGAAGCAGCATCGCACCATGATCATCGGACTTCTGGCCGGGCTCGCCGCCGGCGCCGTGTGGGGGCTCGTCTTCGTCGGTCCGGCGGCGGTGATGCCCTATACCAGCCTCGACCTCACGGTCGCGCGCTATCTCGCCTTCGGCATCGGCTCGCTCGTTCTGATGCTGACGGTGCCCCGCTGCCGGGCGGGCATCGTGCCGCGGCGGGATGCGGGCGCCGGGCTCGTGCTCGGCCTCACCGGCTATGTCGTCTACTACCTTCTGGCCGCCGGCGCGGTGCAGCTTGCAGGGCCGGCCATCCCGCCGCTCGTCATCGGCTCGCTGCCGGTGGTGCTGGCGCTCGTCGGCAACTGGCGGGAGCGGACGGTGCGCTGGCGGACGCTCGCCATGCCGCTCGGGCTGATCCTCGCCGGCCTCGCGCTCGTCAATATCGCGACGCTCGCCGGCGCGGACAGCGCCGCTTCGCGCGCCAACGTCGTTCTCGGCTGCCTGTGCGCCCTCGGCGCCGTCGCCGTGTGGACGATCTACGCCCTCGTCAACGCCCGCACCTCGCGGGCGCTCGCCGGCGACGGCGTCTATGCCTGGACGAGCCTTCAGGGCGTCGGCTCGCTCGTTGGCGTGCTGCCGCTCGTGCCGCTCCTCACCGTCGACGGTTGGTCGAGTGTGCCGCAGCTCGGCCTCTTCAATGCCGACGGGCTGCGCCTCGTCCTGTGGGCGGTCCTGCTCGGCATGGTCAGCTCCTGGGTCGGTGCGGTGCTCTGGATCATCGCGGCGCGGCGCCTGCCGGTGGCGTTCGCCGGGCAGCTCATAGTCTCGGAGACGGTCTTCGCGCTCGTCTACGGCTTCCTGTTTGAGGGCCGCTGGCCGACGCCCGGGGAGGTGGGCGGCGCCGGCCTCCTCATGCTCGGCGTCTTCGCGGCGGCGAGTGCCTTCCGCCGTGCGGAGGAGGGCAGCAAAGACGCTCGCCTTGTCGCGGACTGTCAGCTATAAGCGCCACCTCTGTTGTGGCACGATGGAGGGAGCCTGACGGCTTTCCCTGTACCTTGTTGGGAGTTGGTGAGATGACCGAGCGGTGGACGCCCGCAAGCTGGAGGAAGATGCCCATCCAGCAGGTGCCTGTCTATCCGGATGCCGATGCTCTCGCGGGCGTCGAGCAGCAGCTTGCCGGTTTTCCGCCGCTCGTTTTTGCAGGGGAAGCCCGCCGGTTGAAGCGCGACCTCGCCAAGGTCGCGGCCGGCGAAGCCTTCCTCCTGCAGGGGGGCGACTGCGCCGAGAGCTTCGCCGAGCATTCCGCCGACAACATCCGCGACTTCTTCCGCCTCTTCCTTCAGATGGCGGTGGTGCTCACCTTTGCCGGCGCCTCACCGGTTGTGAAGGTCGGCCGTGTCGCCGGCCAGTTCGCCAAGCCGCGCTCGGCGCCGACCGAGAAGGTGGGCGACACCGAACTGCCGAGCTACCGTGGCGACATCATCAACGGCATCGAGTTCACGGAAGAAAGCCGCACGCCGGATGCGCGCCGCCAGCTCATGGTCTACCGCCAGTCGGCGGCGACGCTGAACCTCCTGCGTGCCTTCGCCGGCGGCGGCTATGCCAACCTGCAGAACGCCCACCGCTGGATGCTGGGCTTCGTGAAGGACAGCCCCTCGTCGGGCCGTTATCAGGAACTCGCCGGGCGCATCACCGAGGCGCTCGATTTCATGCGCGCCTGCGGCATCGATCCGGAGTCGCATCCCGAGATGCGCTCGACCGATTTCTACACGAGCCACGAGGCCCTGTTGCTCGGCTACGAGGAGGCGCTGACGCGCGTCGATTCCACCTCGGGCGACTGGTACGCGACGTCGGGCCACATGGTATGGATCGGCGACCGCACGCGCCAGCCCGACCATGCGCATGTCGAATACTGCCGCGGCATCAGGAACCCAATCGGGCTCAAGTGCGGCCCGTCCCTGAAAGCCGATGAGCTTCTGCGCCTCATCGACACGCTCAACCCGGACAACGAGGCGGGCCGGCTCACGCTGATCTGCCGCTTCGGCGCCGATAAGGTGCTGGAGCACCTGCCAGCCCTCGTCCGGGCCGTGAAGGAGAGCGGGCGCTCGGTCGTGTGGTCGTGCGACCCCATGCACGGCAACACGGTCAAGGCCGGCAACGGCTACAAGACCCGGCCCTTCGACCTCATCATGCGCGAGATCAAGGGTTTCTTCGACGTGCACCAGGCCGAGGGCACGCACGCCGGCGGCATTCACCTCGAGATGACGGGCAAGAACGTCACCGAATGCACCGGCGGCGCCCGCGCCCTGACGGACGAGGACCTGCACGACCGCTACCACACCCATTGCGACCCGCGCCTCAATGCGGAGCAGGCGCTCGAGGTGGCCTTCCTCGTCGCCGAGCGGCTGAAGCGCGAGCGTGCCGCGCGCATCATGCCGCATGTCGAGGCGGCCGAGTAAGGCTCAGTCACGAGAAAAGGCAAGGGCGGCCCCGGGGCCGCCCTTGCCTTTTTGGAGACGAAGGAAGTGGCGCAGCGCCGCGAGACATGTGGTTGCGCCCGCTCGTGTCCGGTCGAGTCGGCGGGCGGGTTCATCGCCGCGAAGGGGACGGGCGGCGTCCTCCGGCGTTCGGCCTGATCGTCGCGCCCATGGCGATGGGGGTGAGACCGCTCGCCACGCGCGGTCAGCTGGACGCGGCCGCCTGACGAGGCTCCCCGCGGGAACTGCCGGCTGACGGCCGGCGTTGACGCAGGGGCAATTGGGAGGCGATGCCGTGGCGTTCAAGAATTCCTGGAGCGGTCTCAAGGTCGCCTTCCGCAACGACCGCAACGTGCGCATCCTCGTCGCGGCGCTGCTGGCGGCGGTGCCGCTGTCCCTTGTCGTGGGTTTCTCGCCCCTCGTTTCCGCGGCGCTCATCTGCGTCGTCGTGCTGGCGCTCGCCGTCGAGCTTCTCAACACGGCGATCGAGGAACTCGCCGACCACGTCACCCCCGAGCACAATCCCGACATCAAGCGCACCAAGGACTTCGCTTCGGCCGCGGTGTTCCTGACGCGTCTGCTCGCGGCCTTTGTCTGGGGCGCGACGCTGGTCGAGCGCGCCGTCTTCGGCATCTGGTAGGGCCAGCCCGCAAACCATGTCTTGCGCCGCTGCAACGGCGCGGGGTGGCCGACGGCGCTATATTCAATCCCGACGGTCGGGTCGCACCATCGTCATGGCCGGGCTTGTGCCGACCGTCCACGCCCTGGACGTTGCGGGGCTATCAAGGCGTGGGTGCCCGCGACGAGCGCGGCCATGACGAGAGAGGAATGTCGTTCTCCGAAGCCGTTAGCAAAGAACAAAGAGGCCCAAGGAGCCGCCGATGCCGGATGCCACCCTGATGCCGACGCTCTTCCTGTCGCACGGCGCGCCCAACCTCGTGCTGCACAACACCGAGGCGCACCGTTTCCTCAAGGCCTTCGGCGCCGCGTTGCCGCGCCCGCGCGCCATCCTGGTCGCCACGGCGCATTTCATGACGTCCGCTCCTACCCTGACGGCCGATGCCCGGCCCGAGACGATCTACGACTTCGGCAATTTCGAGCCGGAACTGTTCCGGATGACCTATCCCGCGCCGGGCGACCCGGCGCTCGCGGCGCGGGCCGGGGCGCTCCTCGACGAGGCGGGTCTCGCAGCCGGCACCGTGGAGGGCAGGGGCTTCGATCACGGCACCTGGGTGCCGCTCACGCTGCTCTATCCCGCGGCGGACATTCCGGTCGTGCAATTGTCCGTCCAGCCGCGCTCCGGGCCGGCCCATCACCTCGCCCTGGGCCGCGCGCTCGCGCCGCTGCGCTGGGAGGGCGTGCTCGTCGTCGGTTCCGGGGCGCTGACGCACAACCTGCACGAGCTGTTCGGGCGCGGCTACGCGCTCGATGCACCGGCGCCCGACTGGGTCTCGGCCTTCGGCGAATGGATGCGCGCGGCGATCGAGGAGGGGCGCACCGACGATCTCCTCGACTATCGCCGCAAGGCCCCCTTCGGCCTCGAGAACCACCCGACGGAAGAACATCTCCTGCCGCTCTTCGTCGCCATGGGCGCTGCCGGCGAGGCGCGTGGCGAGCGCGTGCACGCGAGCGCGCAGTATGGCGTCCTCATGATGGACGCCTACCGGTTTGGCTGAAGGCCGCGCCGGAGGGCCTGCCCCGCCGTGTACCGCGCATCCCTGTTGCGCCTTGCCGCCGTTGCCGGGCAGGCGCGGCCGCGCTAAATCGAAGTCATGACGACACCCATCGATCGCTTCCGTCTCGCGCTCGCCCAATTGAACCCAATCATGGGCGACATCGCGGCCAATCTCGCCATGGCGCGCAAGGCGCGTGCCGAGGCCGCCGCCATGGGGGCGGATGTGGTGATGTTCACCGAGCTGTTCCTTGCCGGCTATCCGGCGGAGGATCTGGTGCTCCGTCCTGCCTTCCAGGACGCCTGCAGACGGGCCTGCGAGGATCTTGCCCGCGACACCGCCGACGGCGGCCCCGCCGTCCTCGTTGGCCTGCCGTGGAACGAGGACGGCAAGGTCTACAACGCCTATGCCGCGCTCGATGCCGGCGCCGTCGCCGCCGTGCGCTTCAAGGTGGACCTGCCCAACTACGGCGTCTTCGACGAGAAGCGCGTCTTCGCCGCCGGGCCCCTGCCGGGGCCTGTCAGCCTGCGTGGCCTGCGCCTCGGCCTGCCGATCTGCGAGGATATCTGGGGTGAGGAGGTGGTCGAGTGCCTCGCCGAGACGGGTAGCGAGATCCTGCTCGTGCCCAACGGCTCGCCCTACTGGCACGACAAGATGCTGGAGCGTTACAACATCGCGGCCGCCCGCGTCACCGAGACGGGCCTGCCGATGGCATACCTCAACCAGGTCGGCGGCCAGGACGAACTCGTCTTCGACGGCGCCTCCTTTATCCTCAACGGCGATGCGAGCCTCGCCGGCCAGTTCAGGGCCTTTGCCGAGACCGTCGCGCTCACCGAGTGGCGCCGCGAGCCGGGAGGCTGGCGCTGCGTCGCGGCTCCGCGCGAGCTGGTGGAGGAGGGCGAGCAGGCGGACTATGCCGCCTGCGTACTCGGCCTGCGCGACTATGTGGAGAAGAGCGGCTTTCCTGGTGTCGTCCTCGGCCTGTCGGGCGGCATCGATTCCGCGCTCTGCGCCGCGATGGCCGTCGATGCACTCGGCTCGGAGCGCGTCCACTGCATCATGCTGCCCTACCGCTACACTTCGAGCGAGAGCCTCAATGACGCCGCAGCCTGCGCGAAGGCGCTCAACGTGCGCTACGACATCCTGCCCATCGCCAGCGCGGTGGAGGGGCTGGAGGCGGCCCTCGCACCGCTCTTCGCTGGCACGCCGCGCGGCGTGACCGAGGAGAACCTGCAGAGCCGGGCCCGCGGCACCATGCTCATGTCCGTCTCCAACAAGTTCGGTGCCATGGTCGTGACGACGGGCAACAAGTCGGAAATGTCAACTGGTTATGCCACGCTCTACGGGGACATGAACGGCGGCTTCAACCCGATCAAGGACCTCTACAAGACCGAGGTCTATCGCCTCTCCGCCCTGCGCAACGGCTGGAAGCCGTCTGGCGCCCTGGGGCCGGACGGCGAGGTCGTGCCGGCCAACATCCTCGTCAAGGCGCCGACGGCGGAATTGCGCGAGGGGCAGAAGGACCAGGACTCGCTGCCGCCCTACGACATCCTCGACGATATTCTGGTCGGGCTCGTCGAGGAGGAGCGGCGCGTCGCCGAGATCGTCGCGCGCGGACATGACGAGGCGACGGTGAAGAAGGTGGAGCGCCTGCTCTACCTCGCCGAATACAAGCGCCGACAATCCGCCCCGGGCGTCAAGGTGACGCGCCGCAACTTCGGCCGCGACCGGCGCTACCCGATCGTCAACCGCTTCCGCGACACCGGCGCGCCGGCGCACGTGCCGGACGCGGGCATGGACCGGGCAAGGGGCGCGGCCCGCGCCGACGCCATCGATTTTTAAGGGGCAGGGACGGTCCGCGCCGGCAGCATCATGGCCTCGGATCGTCATGGCCGGGCTCGTCATCGCAAGTCGGGCTCGCCCGACTTGCGAGATCCTAAAGGAGACGCAACGCGCCTGCGCGTTGCTGTTGCCATCCACGCTTCCCACGTCGCGCATCGTGTCAAGGCGTGGATGCCCGCGACGAGCGCGGGCATGACGGTGGGGACAGTTACGCAAATGGAACGTGAAGAGTGTGGTACAACCTCCCCGTTCGTCATGGCCGGGCTCGTCCCGGCCATCCACGCCTTTCCGCCTTGCGCAACGTCAGGGCGTGGATGCCCGCGACGAGCGCGGGCATGACGATGGCGAAGTCCAATATTTGATATAAGCCACTTGTCCTGCCGTTCGCTTCGAGCATTGCGGCGGCAAGCCTATAAGGTCCATCTGATGCCCGCTCCCGTCGTCCGCTTCGCCCCGTCGCCCACCGGCCGCCTGCATATCGGCAACGCGCGCACGGCGCTGCTCAACTATCTCCTGGCGCGGCGGGAGGGGGGGCGCTTCGTCCTGCGCCTCGACGACACCGATCTCGCGCGCTCGACGCGGGAATTTGCCGACGGCATTGTCGAGGACCTCGCCTGGCTCGGCATTGTGCCGGACGTCACCGTGCGCCAGTCGGAGCGCACGGCGCTCTACGATGCGGCGGTGGACAGGCTCATCGCCGCGGGCCGCCTCTACCCCTGCTACGAGACGCCGGAAGAGCTCGAGCGCCGCCGCAAGCGCCAGCTCGGCCGTGGCCTGCCGCCGGTCTACGACCGGGCCGCGCTGAGGCTGACGGCGGAGGACAAGGCGAAGCTGGAGGCCGAGGGGCGGCGGCCGCACTGGCGTTTCCTGCTCGAACACCGCGTCGTCCACTGGAACGACCTCGTGCGCGGCGACAGTCACGTCGACTGTGCCTCCCTCTCCGACCCCGTGCTGCGGCGCGAGGACGGCACCTATCTCTACACTTTGCCGTCCGTCGTCGACGATCTCGACCTCGGCATCACGCATGTGGTGCGTGGCGAGGACCATGTGACCAACACCGCGGTGCAGATCGAGATCATCGAGGCGCTGGGCGGCACGGTGCCGGCCTTCGGCCACCACAACCTGCTCACCACGGCGAGCGGCGAAGGGCTGTCGAAGCGTCTCGGCCATCTCTCGCTCAAGGGTCTGCGGGATGGCGGTCTCGAGCCGATGGCTGTTGCGAGCCTTGCCGTGCTCGTCGGCTCGGCGGAGTCTGTCAGGCCCGTCGCCTCTCTCGACGAACTCGCCGGTCTTGCCGATCTCGGCCGCCTGTCGCATGCGCCGGCCAAGTTCGACGAGGCCGAGCTCGACGGCCTCAATGCCAGGCTGCTGCACGCGATGCCCTACGATGAGGCCCGGCCGCGTCTGGCGGCGCTCGGGGTCGGTGGCGGCGCCGCCTTCTGGGAAGCGGTGCGCGGCAACCTCGTGCGCCTGGCGGATGTGGCGACGTGGTGGGAGGTGGTCGCCGGCGAGATCGCGCCCGTCGTGACGGACGCGGCGCTCGTCGCCAAGGCGCGCGCCCTTCTGCCGGACGAGCCGTGGGACGGGGCGACCTGGAAGGGCTGGACGGATCAGGTGAAGGCCGAGACCGGTGCCCGGGGCAGGGCACTCTTCATGCCGCTCAGGCAGGCGCTCACCGGCCTCGACCACGGGCCGGAACTCGCGGCGCTGCTGCCGCTCATCGGCCGGGACAAGGCGGCCGCGCGGCTCGAGGGCCGCACGGCCTGACGAAGGCTCCTGTCGGGCCCGGACCCCGATCGGATTGCATCTCGTCGCGATGGGCTTCAGGCGGGCAGCCGGCGGTCGTAATCCTGCTGCAGGCGCTGCCAGCTGTCCCAGAACGGTGTGGGTTCCGTGCCCGAAGCGCGGGCGACCAGAATGTCGAGATGCATGTGCCAGCCGGCGCTGACCTTGAGCAGGCTCGAGCGGTCGGGCAGCCGGCGGTGGGTGACGGTGAGCAGCACCGCCTCGCCTTGCGGCTCGAGTTCGAAGGTGACATCGCCGCTACCGTTCCAGGTGAAGGATAGTCGGCGGGGCGGATCGACCTCCGTGAGGCGGCTCTGCATCCGGTGCTCTTCCGAATAGCCGGATGGCCGCTGGCCCGGCGGATCCGTCAGCTCATCGTTGCGCCAGACGAACTCGAAGGGCGCGCCGACCCTCATTTCCATGTCTCCGGCCGCGAGCCAGCGGCGCCTGAGGTCGCTCTCCGTAAGATAGGCCCAGATGCGTTCCACTGGGCCCGGCAGAAGACGCTGGATCTTGAGCGTGGCCGGTTCGGTCAGCATGCCATAGGCGTCGAGGGTGGCTTGCTCGGTCATTGTTCCTCTCCTTCGGGGGTGGGGGAGCGGCCGGCGTCCTCCGCGCGCAGGAGCGTCTCGAGCACATCGAGACGTCCTGTCCAGAAGCGCTCGTAGAAGCTCAGCCAGTGATGGGCGCTGGCGAGCGGCCCGGGATCGAGGCGGCACACATGCGTGCGGCCCCTGATCTCGCGCCGGATGAGCCCGGCATTCTCCAGCGCCTTGATATGTTTCGAGGCCGCTGCGAGCGAGATGGCGAAAGGCTCGGCGAGCTGGCCGACCGTGCGTTCGCCGCCGGCAAGCGCGTGCAGCATGTGCCGGCGCGTAGCATCGCCGAGAGCGTGGAAGACGGTGTCGAGTTGGGGTGCGTTTAATTCAACCATATGGTTGAATATAGGGTACGTAGATTAACTGTCAACCGAAAGGTTGAATGATATCGCGTGGCGGTCGAGCCGCTGGAGCATGCCTGCCCCCTTGTTGGTATGTGTGCCTTGAAAAGTCGCGCAAGTTCAAAGGCGTGGATGGCCAAGACGCTCCGGCCAAGACGCTCCGGCCGAGACGCTCCCGGCGCAACACCCCCGCCGTCATGGCCGCGCTCGTCGCGGCCATCCACGACTGCCCGCCCAAGCGCCAGCGTTGCGGCGTGGATGCCCGCGTTAAGCGCGGGCATGACGGACTGCGCCAAGACCGAACTGCGCCAAGACCGAACTGCGCCAAGACCGAACTGCGCCAAGACCGGGCTGCGCCAAGACCGGGCATGCCCCAAGATCTGACATGCCCCAAGGGCAGGGGCAGGGCAGGCAGTCCTACCTGTTCGGCACCGGCCCTTCGACCTTTGGCACGGCGACGACGTTCGGGGCAACGATGCGCACGCGGGTGCGCACGCCGTCGGGGCGGGTGACGTCCTGCGTGGGACCCTCGTGCTGATCCACCGTCGGCCCGGTGTCCTCGATGGCGCCGGCATCGATGCCCGACGATTCGCTCGAGCCCGTGGGCAGGGCGCTCGCCGATTCGCCCGCTTCGTCTTCTGCATCCGCCGGCTTCTTGGCCTCTTGCGTGCGGCTGCGCTGCGGCGCCTCCTGCTTGGGCCGCGACAGTTCCTCGGCCTTCTCGGCCGTGACGATGATGTCGCCCTTGCGGCCCTCGATCATTTGCTCGGCCCGCTGCAGCACCTCGGCCCAGGTCTCGTTCTGGCTCTTGCAGCTGCAGGCCGGGTCGAAGGTCTTCTTGTAGCGGCCGGCGTTGGGCATCGCCGTGTAGGGCTGGCCGGACCAACTCGCGGCCTGCTCGATGGCGCCGCCCTGCGGCATGAAATAGAGATCGGTCGCGGCGCCGGGACACAGCGCCTGGCACATGCTGCGTCCGCCCTCGCGCCCGCCGGGGCTCGCTCCGAGCGGGAAAAAATAACCGTCGCAGGTGCGCACGCAGACGGCGCGCGAGCCACCGAAGCGCTGAGCCTCGTCGAGGGGTACCTCGGTCATCTCGGGCACCGGCTCATCCGGGGGCAGGCCGCCACCGAAGAGGCTTTCGAAGAAGCCGCGCGGGCGCCCACCCGGCTGACACTCGCGGGCGATCATCCCTTGCAGGTGTCGGCGACGCTGCTCGACGCCCGGCCCGCCGCCGAGACGGTCGGCGGTGGCCAGCAGCTGCTCGAGATTGTTCTCCATCTGTCTGATGCGGCCGGCCAGGCCGTTGCACTCGGGCGGCGGCGCATCGCCGAAGAACAGGAAGCGGCCCCGGCTGCAGCCGAGCTGGTCGAAATAGGCGCGCGTGCGGTCGAGTTCCTGCCGCTGGCGCCGAGCCGCCGTCTCGTACTGGCGCGCACGAGGGTCTGGCCCCGCCTGCAGGGAGGCGAGTTCGGCCCGGTAGCGGTCGCAGACCGGCGATTGCGCGAGTGCGGAGGTGGCGGCGACGACGAAGGCGACGGTCGCAACAGCGAACTTCAGTGAGCGAGCAACCATCGATCCTTCTCGGGGCGGCGGGACAGCGGACGTGGAACCGGCGAATTAGGACAACGAGACATCGACCAAAGTGTGTCGCGGCGCCGTCTGGAGCCATGCGGACGGCGGCGGGCACTCGTCAATGGCTTAGCCGAGCGCGTCTCACTGATCAATCGCCGGCGGCTCTTCGTGCAGGGCGGCGCAGCGCTGCATGAGGTGCTCGATGACGCGGCCGAAGGCGGCGAGGTCCTCCTGCGGGACGCCGTCGGTCAGCCGCTCCGCGAAGCCGAGCGCGATCGGCACGATGGCAGCATAGGTTTCCCGGCCCTCGCGCGACAGTGAGACGAAGGCCTCGCGCCGGTCCTCCTCGTTGGAGCGCCGGTCGATGAGCCCGCGCTCGTCCAGCGCGCTGATGGCGCGTGACACCTTCGTCTTGTGCATGCGGCTGTGGCGACCGATGTCGCGCGCCGTCATCTCGTCATACTCGCCGAGCGTGGCGATGACGCGCCACTCGGGGATGCCGAGCCCGAAGGTTTCCGCATAGCTCTCGGCCAGCGCCTCGGCCACCAGCTGGGCCACGACGTTGAGCCGGTAGGGCAGGAAGGTGGAGAGCGCGAGCCTGACCTGCCTCGCAGGCGAGGCGGTGGCCGCCGGATCCGTCGAAATCGCTTTCATGTGCTACAGGTCGTTGCCTCTTGCCGGTCGCCCGTCCGTTGGTCACGCGCGCAGCATACAGCGTTCGTCCGCTGCCTCTTTGCGCAGCCCGAAAGATCTGAGGATTTGATCGAATACCCGAGATGACGGGCGCTGCAAAGCTCGGCAAGGCGTGCAGCACGAGAGACACGGCGCGCACGGCGCCGAACCGGGTTAAGCTGTGCATCCGCAAGAAGCCGCGTCGGCGACGGTTCTCGCCGGGGAGGAAACGAAGCAGATGAAACTCGCCTCGCTCAAGCACGGCCGCGACGGCCGCCTCGTCGTCGTCTCGAAGGATCTCACCCGCGCCACCGATGCCTTTTTCATCGCTCCGACCCTGCAGGCGGCGCTCGACGACTGGGAGCGCGCCGCGCCGCCCCTCGCGGATCTCGCCGAGCAGCTCGAGCACGGCTCGGTGCCCGCCTTCCGCTTCCACGAGCATGATTGCGCGGCGCCGCTGCCGCGCGCCTTCCAGTGGGCGGACGGCTCGGCCTATGTCAATCACGTCGCACTGGTGCGTCAGGCGCGCGGTGCCGAGATGCCGGCGTCGTTCTGGGAAGACCCGCTGATGTACCAGGGTGGCTCCGATGCACTTCTTGGCCCGCGCGAGGCTATCGTGGTGGCTGACGAGGCTTCGGGCATCGACTTCGAGGCGGAGGTCGCCGTTGTCACGGGCGACGTGCCGATGGGCAGCAATGCGGCGGCGGCGCGCGGGCTCATCCGGCTCGTCATGCTCGTCAACGACGTCTCCCTGCGCGCCCTCGTGCCCGGGGAACTCGCCAAGGGCTTCGGCTTCTTCCAGTCGAAGCCCTCGTCCGCCTTCTCGCCGGTGGCCGTGACGCCGGACGAACTCGGCCCGGCGTGGGACGGCGGGCGGCTGCATCTTGCCCTGTCCTCCTACGTCAACGGCAAGGCCTTCGGCTGCCCGAACGCCGGCGAGGACATGACCTTCGATTTCCCGACGCTGATCGCCCATGCCGCAAGGACGCGGCGCCTCGGTGCCGGCACCATCATCGGCTCCGGCACGGTGTCGAACCGGGACCGCGACGGCGGGCCGGGGCGCCCTGTCGCGGACGGCGGGCGCGGCTATTCCTGCATCGCCGAGCAGCGCATGGTGGAAACGATCCTCCGCGGCGAGCCGCATACGCCCTTCCTGCGCTTCGGCGATACCGTCCGCATCGAGATGCGCGATGCCGCCGGCCATTCCATCTTCGGAGCGATCGAGCAGCAGGTCCGCGCGCCGGATTGATCGCTCGGGCGCTGTGCAACGCAGGCTCCGGGACAGTTACTGTCGGTTGCATCGGCTAAAGCGCGCGAGACTGGCGGCGGACGAACTCCGCCGGTCCCGCCGACGGTGCGCGCAAATCCGCAACCGCGATCAAGCCCGGTGCGCTAGAGCGTCCATGCACCGGCATCCTGCCGACCCATAAGCGAGGAGACGACATGCTGAGCCACGTCACGCTGGGAACGTCCGATATCGAACGCGCCAAGGGCTTCTACGACACCGTGCTCGCGGTGCTCGGCATCGCATGCCAGTTCGACGAGCGCGCGCACGGCTGGCTCGGCTATGCTGCCGGCCCGGAAAGCCTCCCGCAGTTCTGGATCGGCCGGCCGATCGACGGTCGCGTGCCCACCGTCGGCAACGGCGTCACGGTTGCTTTCGCCGCGTCCTCGCGGGTCATGGTGGATGCGTTCCACCGCACGGCTCTCGGGGCGGGCGCGAGCGACGAAGGAGCACCCGGTCTCCGGCCTCACTATCACCCGGACTACTACGGGGCTTACATCCGCGATCTCGACGGCCACAAGATCTGCTGCGTCTGCCACGCACCCGCCTGAGGCGGGACGAGCCTCTGGCGCGGCTGGACGGGGAAGGCGGTCGGTAGCGGCCGCGTCACCGTCAGTTGCGGGCCGGCGGAGCGCTGGTGCGGCACGAGTGCGAGGCCGGCGGCTGCAATGACGCTGGCGGCCAGGCAGAGAATCCATTCTGCCCGTGCAACACGCCGCGGCGATACGATCTCGAACGTTCCCGTCATGCATGGCTCCTTGGCTGCTTGAGGGTCATTCTGCCTGCCTCCCGTCCGCAGGGCTAGCGTCTCTGAGGCAGAAAATCAAACAAAATCAATAGTTTAGATTTTTTCCGATGTGATTCTGCGATGGCGTCGGCAGAGGCTGGTGCGGGGCGGATGCGCTGCCCATATGATCCTGCAGTTCTGCAGGAGGGCATGCATGGCGTTTCGTCGGTTTCTCATGGCAGCCGCGGCGGGTGCGGCGGTGATCGTCGCGGCCGCGGTGCCAGCGCGGGCGGACGGCCCCGACCTCATCTTCAAGAAATCGACCGTGTGGAAGATGCTGACGCCGGACGACAAGCTCGCCGTCTATGGCATCGACGACCCCGTGGCCGATGGCGTTGCCTGCCACTACACCTTGCCCGAGCGCGGCGGCGTCAAGGGCATGTTCGGGGTCGCCGAGGAGGTGTCGGACATCTCCCTGTCGTGCCGGCAGGTGGGCCCGATCAGCTTCAAGGGCAAGTTCGAGCAGGGCGAGGTCGTCTTCAGCGAGCGCCGCTCGCTCGTGTTCAAGCGCATGCAGATCGTTCGCGGCTGCGACGTCAAGCGCAACGTGCTCGTCTATCTCGTCTATTCCGACAGGATCATCGAGGGTTCGCCGAAGAACTCCACCTCGAGCGTACCCATCATGCCCTGGGGCGACAGCGAGGCGCCGCGCTGCGCCGACTGGCTGAAGAGCTGACGCTGGCCCGGCTTGCCAGGACCGCAGGCGTCCCGCTCAGGGCGCGACCGAGCAGGTGATGGAGACGGACGGGGCGCCCCGGCGGCTCGTCACGGCCACCTCTTCCTTCAGCGAACCGGTTGCCTCCCGGCGGTCGACCACACCGAAATGCGTCGCGCGGGCGTAGCCCTGGGCCGTGCACCAGGCCTGCGCCACGCCGGCCGCGCAATCGTCGCCCGTGGCGAGGCATTCTGCGACGCCGTAGCCGTCGCTCGCCGGGATGATGAACGTCGCCTCGTCCGCCGGCTGTGCCGTCACGGCGGCGGGCAGGAGGAGGGCGAGCGCGATGAGGTGGGCGGCAAGACCGGTCAGGACGAAGGCGCGGCGCATGGGGACGTGTCTGTTGTCGGCGACGGTGGGTTGGGACGAGGCCCGAAGGCACTCTCCATGATGAAGCTGAACAAAGCCTGAAAGTTCCGTGGGGCGAGGTGCGCCGCCGCACAGCGGAGTGCGGGCCGCGCATTCACGGCGGAGGTCTCTTGACGGATTCTCGCCGAAAAGGCAAACATCACGGCCATGACGACGGCCACCGCGATCATTCGCCCGATCATTATTTGCAGCTAGCGTTTCCGCTGGCTGGAGCCGTCCTGTTCTCTCGCAAAGATCGGATTGCCCTCCCTGCCGGCGGCTAGGAGATCATTATCCATGTCTCAAGAGACGTTGCGGCTCCACAACACGCTGACGCGCACCAAGGAAGACTTCCGCCCCATCGATCCGACGAACGTGCGCATGTACGTGTGCGGTCCGACGGTCTACGACTATGCCCATATCGGCAACGCACGGCCCGTCATCGTCTTCGACGTGCTGTTCCGCCTGCTGCGGCACATTTATGGGGAAAACCACGTCACCTACGTCCGCAACATCACGGACGTGGACGACAAGATCAACGCCCGCGCCGCCCGCGACTATCCGGACCTGCCGCTCAACGAGGCCATCGCGAAGGTCACGGAGAAGACCGAGGCGCAGTTCCACGCCGACATCGCCGCCTTCGGCGTCCTTCCGCCGAGCGCGGAGCCGCGCGCTACGGGCCACATCGAGGAGATGAAGGCCATCATCGAGCGGCTCGTCGCCCGCGGCGTCGCCTATGTGGCCGAGGACCACGTGCTCTTCTCCCCGGGCGCCATGGACGCGCGCGGCAAGGCGCCGAAATACGGCACGCTCGCCCGCCGCTCGCTCGACGAGATGCTGGCGGGCGCGCGCGTCGACGTCGCGCCGTACAAGCGCGACCCGATGGATTTCGTCCTGTGGAAACCCTCGAAGGAGGGCGAGCCCGGGTGGGCGAGCCCCTGCGGCATCGCGGTGAAGGGCCGGCCGGGCTGGCACATCGAGTGCTCGGCCATGGCCATGGCGAAGCTCCTTGAGCCCTTCGGCGGCGGCCTCGCCTGCGAAGACCCGGCGAAGAACGTCTTCGACATCCACGGCGGCGGCATCGATCTCGTCTTCCCGCACCACGAGAACGAGATCGCCCAGAGCTGCTGCGCCTTCGACACCGGCCGCATGGCCAACTTCTGGCTGCACAACGGCTTCCTGATGGTCGAGGGCGAGAAGATGTCGAAGTCGCTCGGCAACTTCGTCACCATTCACGAATTGCTCGCGACGGATAGCTTCGGCGGCCGCTCCTGGCCGGGTGAGGTGCTGCGCCTCGCCATGCTTCGCACGCACTACCGCCAGCCGATCGACTGGACGGTAAAGGCGCTGGAGGAGGCGGAGAAGACGCTGCGGGAGTGGTCCAATTTGGACGCCGATATGGAGGACCTTGAAGCTCTAAGAGGTACGTCTGCGGAAAACCCGCCATTTATCGCCCGTCAGCCGTCTTCAGAAGTGGTGCGGGCTCTCTGCAATGACCTGAATACGCCGGAAGCGATTGCAGCGCTTCATGCACAGGTAAAGAAAATCTCGACGCCGGGACTATCTCCAAAGGAACAAATTGACCTGCGGCATCAATTCTGGATCGACCTCCAGTTCTTAGGGGTTGATATCGCGCGATTTGAAGATCATTACCGGAATTTAGTCGCTGTTGATCGGTTTCGGACGGCCCGGATAAATACCCTCATCGCCGCCCGCCTCGCCGCCCGCAAAGCCAGGAACTGGGCCGAATCCGATCGCATCCGCGACGAGCTCGCCGCCATGGGCATCCAGCTGAAGGACGGCAAGGACCCCGCGACCGGCGAGCCCGTCACCACCTGGGAGGTGAAGCGATGAGCGCCCAGGCGCTGCCCGCTCCCGCGCTCCGGCCCTTCCTGCCGGCCGACGTGCCGGAGCTCGCCTTGATCTTCCGCGCCAGCATCGCGGAGCTGACCGGCGAGGACTACAGCGAGGCGCAGCAGGAAGCCTGGATGATGCTTGCCGACGACGAGGCGGCCTTCGGCGACACGCTCGCCGGCATGCTGACCATCGTCGCCACCATCGGCGGCATGCCGGTGGGCTTCGCTGCACTCAAGGGCGCCGATCACATCGACATGATCTACGTGCATCCCGAATTCGCCCGCCAGGGTGTCGGCAACGCCCTGTGCGACGCGCTGGAGAAGCTCGCCGGCGCCCGCGCGGCGAAGCGCCTGACGACGGATGCGAGCGATGCGGCGCGGCCTTTCTTCGAACGGCGCGGCTATCTCGCGCAGCACCGCAACACGGTCATGCGCGGCGAGGAATGGCTCGGCAGCACCCGCATGGAAAAAGCCCTGCCGGCGGCAGGGGAAGGACCAGCCTCATGACAACGCGAGAGCGCGTCTATCTCTACGACACCACCCTGCGCGACGGCGCCCAGACCACGGGCGTCGACTTCTCGCTGGAGGACAAGCGCCTCATCGCGGGCCTGCTCGACAAGCTGGGCATCGACTATGTGGAAGGCGGCTATCCCGGCGCCAACCCGCTCGATACCGAGTTCTTCGCGGCGAGGCGCACGGAACGCGCGAAGTTCGCCGCCTTCGGCATGACGAAGCGCGCCGGCCGCTCCGTCGCCAACGATCCGGGCGTGGCGGCGCTGCTGGAGGCGAAGGCCGACACTATCTGTTTCGTCGCCAAGTCCTGGGACTACCAGGTCACCGTGGCGCTGGAGACGAGCCTCGAGGAGAACCTCGCCGGCATCCGCGAGAGCGTCGCCGCGGCGAGGGCCGCCGGGCGCGAGGTGATGCTCGACTGCGAGCATTTCTTCGACGGCTACAAGGCCAACCGCGACTATGCGCTCGCCTGCGCCAAGGCGGCCTATGAGGCCGGCGCGCGCTGGGTGGTGCTGTGCGACACCAACGGCGGCACCTTGCCGGAGGAAGTCGCTGCCATCGTCGCCGATGTGGCGCGCCACGTGCCGGGCGACCATCTCGGCATCCACGCCCACGACGACACGGGCTGCGCCGTCGCCAATTCGCTCGCCGCGGTGAACGCCGGGGTGCGGCAGGTGCAGGGCACGCTCAACGGTCTCGGCGAGCGCTGCGGCAATGCCAATCTCATCAGCCTCATCCCGACGCTGAAGCTGAAGGCGGGCTTCGCCGACCGCTTCGAGATCGGCGTCGACGAGGAGGCTTTGGCAGGTATCACCCAGCTCTCGCGCGCGCTCGACGAGATCCTCAACCGCGCGCCGAACCGCCACGCGCCCTATGTCGGCGCGAGCGCCTTCGCCACCAAGGCTGGCATCCACGCCTCGGCCGTGCTGAAGGATCCGCGCACCTACGAGCACGTGGCGCCGGAGAGCGTCGGCAACGCCAGGCAGGTGCTCGTCTCCGATCAGGCCGGCCGGTCCAACCTGCTTGCCGGTCTGGAGCGCGTCGGGCTCCATGTCGACCGTGCCGACCCGCGCATCTCCCGCCTGCTCGAGGCGGTGAAGGAGAAGGAGGCCCAGGGCTATGCCTACGAAGGGGCGGACGCATCCTTCTTCCTGCTCGCCAAGCGCGTGCTCGGCGAGGTGCCGGAGTTCTTCATGGTGGAGCGCTTCAGCGTCAACGTGGAGCGACGCTACAATGCCATCGGCGAACTCGTCACCGTGGCCGAGGCCATCGTCAAGGTGAAGGTGGGCGACGAGATCCTCATTTCCGCCGCCGAGGGCAATGGCCCCGTCAACGCCCTCGACCTCGCCCTGCGCAAGGACCTCGGCAAGTACCAGCGCTTCATCGAGGGCCTGGAACTTGTCGACTACAAGGTGCGCATCTTCCAGGGCGGCTCGGACGCTGTGACGCGCGTGCTCATCGAATCCGGCGACGAGACCGGCGAACGCTGGTGCACCGTCGGCGTCTCGGCCAACATCATCGATGCCTCTTTCCAGGCCCTGACGGATTCGGTCGTCTACAAGCTCGTCAGGAGCGGCGCGGGGAGGGAGTGAGGGCACGCCCCACCGTCATGCCCGCGCTTGTCGCGGGCATCCGTGCCTCTGGAACCTTGATGCTGTCAGTGATTTGGGTGGCCATGACGAGCCCGGCCATGACGCGTGGAGTGGCTCCTCAGAACCGCTCGCCGAGCGGCATCTTGGCTTCCCGCTCCTCGTCGCTGACGCGGGCGGCCGCTTGCTCGATCATCGGTATCACGTCGCCCACCTTCTCGGCGACGAGATAGGACACTTCGAAGCCGGGGCGGATGAAGCCTTCGTTGCGCATGTGGGCGAACAGCTGCAGCAGCGGGCGCCAGAAGTCCCGCGTGTTGAGCAGCAGGACCGGCTTGCGATGCTGGCCGAGCTGGGCCCAGGTGAGCTGTTCGACGAGTTCCTCCAGCGTGCCGATGCCGCCCGGCATGGCGACGAAGGCGTCCGCCCGCTCGTACATCATGCGCTTGCGCGTATGCATGTCGGGGACGACGATCGTCTCCTGCGCGTCCGTCAGCATCACCTCGCGCTTCTTGAGGAATTCGGGAATGATGCCTGTCACGCGCCCGCCTGCATCCAGGACGGCGCGCGCCACGGTGCCCATGAGGCCGATGTTGCCGCCGCCGTAGACGAGGCCGATGCCCTTCTCGGCCATGGCTGCGCCGAGTGTTTTTGCCGCAGCCGCATGGGCAGGCTCGTCCCCGGCCGCCGAACCGCAGTAGACGCAAATGGATCGAATCTTGCTCATGACCTAGGGGTTTGCTTGTCCCGGCGCTTCCGGTCAAGTCACGAAGCGTGAGATGTTCCGGAACGGCACAGGCAAGGTTGATGTGGCAAGCACTGTCGCCGGAGAGCGCAAACGTGCCGCCGGCTCAGAAGGATATGGCGAGCGCATGTCAACGCCGCTAGCTTGGGCAATCGGATAATCGGGGGTTCGTCGCATATGGTCCTGTCCCGCAACTCGCAAGTTGCCATTGCGGTCGCAGGGGTTATCGCCCTGGGACTCATCGTCTATCTTTTCGGCATTCCGCGAGAGGCCGGGCAGCGGGCGCAGCGTGATTTGCCCGTCGTCGCAACCGATGTACCCGGCCGGGGCGCGCCCGCTGCACCGACGACGACCGGCGACAGGCCTTCCGGCGATGAGCCCAAGGACGACACGGCCAACGGCGAGGCGACCAGGGGTGGTGCGGTCCAGAACCCGGAGGCGGGCAAGGCGCAGCAGCATGCCGAAGCGCAGCCGGCAGCGCCGCAGGCGCCGGCAGCCTCGCAGCCCGTCGTGCCATCCTTCGATATCGTCCGCGTCGAGCCGAGCGGCGAGGCCGTCATCGCCGGCCGCGCCGCGCCCAACGGCAAGGTCGAGCTCCTGCGCAACGGCGAGCCCTTCGCCGAGGCGTCGACCGATGCAGCGGGCCAGTTCGCCATGACACCGCCGGCCCTGCCGGCCGGCACCTTCGAACTGACCCTGCGTCTGACCGATGCCGAGGGGCGCACGCAGCACTCCGGCCAGTCGGTGACGGTGGTCGTCGCCGACGACAAGAAGCAGCAGCCCATGGTGGCCCTCGCCACGCCGAACGCACCGACGCAGGTGCTGTCGCGCCCCGAGACGACCGTCGCTCAGGCACCTTCGGTCGCGCCGCAGAACGCTCAGCAGGGCGTTCAGGAAACGCCGCCCGCCCGGCCTGCCGGGGACGGAGCCGACCAGGTTCAGCCGCCCGCAGGCGCGGCGCCTGCGGCGCCCGGCACCGGTACCCCCGCGACGGCAGATTCGCCGGCGGCAGGGCAGGCGACCGAGCGGGTCGGCGTCGCCATCGATGCGGTCGATGTGGAAGGCGGGGGCAGGCTCTTCGTGTCAGGCCGCGGGGCTCCTGGCGCCACGGTGCGGCTCTATCTCAACGACAGCTATCTGGCGGCGGGCGACGTACCGGCCGACGGGCGCCTGTCCTTCTCCGTCGAGCGCGGCGTGGCGCCGGGCGACTACCGCGTGCGCCTCGATGATGTGGATCCCGGAACCGGAGCCGTGCTGTCGCGCGCCGAGGTGCCCTTCACCATGCCGGGGCCGGAAGCGGCCGTGGCTGTTTCCACCGCCCCGGCCGCACAGGGAGCGGCGGCGCCGACCGGGCCGGCCTCGCCGGAAGTATCGAGCGTCCCGGCCGGGCAGGGGGAGGTCGCGCCAGCCGAAGCGGCCCGGCCCGCCGGAGGCGAGGCAGTCGTCGTGGTGCCCGAGGTGCGCACCGCGGTTGTCTCCCGTGGCGACAGCCTCTGGCGGATTAGCCGGCGCATCTATGGCCACGGCATCCGCTACACGGTGATATACGACGCCAATCAGGAGCAGATCCGCAATCCCGACCTGATCTATCCCGGCCAGGTTTTCGTGCTGCCCAACGGCGACGCCCGACGGTGAGCGGTGGTGCGGCCCTTCGAGCGCAAACGCCGCGGCGCGCTGCAGCACCCTGTCATCGGCAGGGTGCACAAACGGCCAGCCGGGCCTATATGAGGGGCGCGTTCTGTCTGGAATCTTTCTGAATGGCTGACCAAGCAACCGGCCTTGCCGCGCCGGAAACGGCCGCGCAGGGGCCTGCCGCAGCGTCGCACCGGCCGGGTATCGCAGGCACCATGGTGCGGCTGTGGCCCTATCTGTGGCCGCACGACCGGGCGGATCTGCGCCTGCGCATCTACATCGCCTTCGCCCTCCTTCTGGCGGCGAAGATCGTCACCGTCCTGATGCCCTACAGCTTCAAATGGGCGACGGACGCGCTGACCGGCGAACTCGGGGGTGCCGGCGCGCAGACCACGGCGCCACTGTGGGCCGGGGCCGTGACACTCACGGTGCTCTACGGCCTCACCCGCATGCTCATGGCCGCGCTCACGCAATTGCGCGACGGCGTTTTTGCCTCGGTGGCCATGAATGCCGTGCGGCGCCTGGCACTCAAGACGTTCGAGCACATGCACCAGCTCTCCCTGCGCTTCCATCTGGAGCGCAAGACGGGCGGGCTGACGCGCGTCCTCGAGCGCGGCCGTACCGGCATCGAGGAACTGGTGCGCCTTGCGGTGCTGCAGCTCGTGCCCACGATCATCGAATTCCTGCTGGTGATGGCCGTCCTCTGGCTGCAGTTCGACTGGCGCTACGCCGCCGTGGTCTTCGTCATGGTCGTCGTCTATCTCGCCTTCACCTATCAGGCGACGGAGTGGCGCATCGGCATCCGCCGGCGCATGAACGAATCGGACACCGATGCCAATACCAAGGCCGTGGATTCGCTGCTCAACTACGAAACGGTGAAGTATTTCGGCGCGGAGGAGCGCGAGATCCGCCGTTACGACCGCTCGGTCGAGCGTTACGAGCGCGCCAGCATCGAGACCTATACCTCGCTTGCCGTGCTCAACGCTGGCCAAGCCGTCATCTTCACGCTCGGCCTGACGGCAGCCATGGTGATGGCGGTGTTCGACGTGCGCGCGGGCCGCACGACGGTCGGCGGCTTCGTCATGGTCAACGCCATGCTGATCCAGCTCTACATTCCGCTCAACTTCATGGGCATGCTGTATCGCGAGATCAAGCAGGCACTCATCGACATCGACGACATGTTCTCGATCCTCGCCCGCCACCCGGAGGTGAGCGACAGGCCCGGTGCCAAGCCACTCGCCGTCGGCGAAGGCACGGTGCGCTTCGAGGACGTGCGCTTCTCCTACGTGCCGGAGCGGGAGATCCTCAAGGGCATCTCCTTCGAGGTCCCGGCGGGGCGCACGGTCGCCATCGTCGGCCCCTCGGGCGCCGGCAAGTCGACCATCTCGCGCCTGCTGTTCCGCTTCTACGAGCCGAGCGGCGGCCGTATTCTGATCGACGGGCAGGACATTGCCGCCGTGCAGCAGGCCAGCCTGCGCGAGAAGATCGGCATGGTCCCGCAGGACACGGTGCTGTTCAACGACACCATCGGCTACAACATCCGCTACGGCCGCTGGGAGGCGGATGAGGAAGAGGTCGCAGAGGCCGCGCGCCTCGCGCAGATCGACACCTTCATCCGATCGTTGCCGGAGGGCTACGACACGCCCGTCGGTGAGCGCGGCCTCAAGCTCTCGGGAGGCGAGAAACAGCGGGTGGCGATCGCCCGCACCATCCTGAAGGGCCCGCCCATCCTGGTGCTCGACGAGGCGACCTCGGCCCTCGACAGTTTCACCGAGAAGGAGATCCAGGACGCGCTGGACCGGGTGTCGCGCGGCCGAACGACGCTGGTGATCGCCCACCGCCTTTCCACCGTGGTCGGCGCCGACGAGATCATCGTGCTCGACAAGGGCGTGATCGCCGAACGTGGCACCCATGACGGGCTGCTGGCGGCAGGCGGCCTCTACGCCGCCATGTGGAACCGCCAGCGCGAGGCCGACGAGGCCCGCGAGAAGTTGAAGCGCGCCGCCGAGGAGGAGGGCGAAAGCCTGCGCCTGAGCCTGACGGCGGGTTGACGGGCGGTCCAAGGCCTGCCATCCCACTGCGCCACGCGGATCCCGTGCAGGGCGCGGGTTGCGAGCAGCGTCGCTGTCGCGACGGCGCGCCCCTGCTGGGTTTGCGTTTTCATGACGGAACCGGCTTCCACCGGCCGGATGACGACTTCCGCCAAGGGGACAGGGTCCGGGTCCCGGCGGCACAGTGCCGATGCGAGAGCAAGAGATGTCCATCTACGAATCGATCCGCAAGACGCTGACGCCGATCCATAAGGAGGGCTATCCCTTCATCGCCATCGCCGCGGTGGCCTCGCTCGTCCTCGGGCACCTGTGGGCGCCCTTCGGCTGGATCGGCCTCATCATCACGCTCTGGATCTGCTATTTCTTCCGCGATCCCGAGCGTGTGACGCCGACGCGTGACGGCCTTGTCATCGCTCCGGCGGACGGGCGCGTCAGCGGCATCGCCACGGTGGTGCCGCCGCCGGAGCTCGCGTTGAGCGAGGAGCTGCACACGCGCGTCTCCATCTTCATGAACGTCTTCGACTGCCATGTGAACCGCGCCCCGGTGCCCGGCCGCATCGCGCGCATCGTCTACACGCCCGGCCTGTTCATCAACGCCGAACTCGACAAGGCGAGCGAGAACAACGAGCGCAATGGCCTCGTCATCGAGTCCGGCCCCCATCGCATCGGCGTGGTGCAGATCGCCGGGCTCGTCGCCCGGCGCATCGTCAGCTTCGTGCACGAGGGCGACACGCTCGTCGCGGGCGAGCGCTTCGGCCTCATCCGCTTCGGCTCGCGCGTCGATGTCTATCTGCCGGCGGGCATCCAGCCGCTCGTCGGACTAGGCCAACTCACCATCGCCGGCGAGACAGTGATCGCCGACCTGAGGTCGGAGGAGGGGCCGCGCGCCTTCCGCAGCGCCTGAGGTTGTGCCGGCGGCGCCTTTGCCCGAGAATGACCCGCGATGACTGATCTTTTCCCGCCCTTCGCGCCGGATCCGGAGGAGGCGCGCCGCCGGCGCTTCACGCCGATTCCGCTGCGCGTGCTGGTGCCGAACGTCATCACCCTGCTCGCGCTCTGCCTCGGTCTCACCGCTATCCGCCTCGCCATCGAGGAGCGGCTCGAGCCGGCGATGATCGCCATCGTCATCGCTGCCATCCTCGACGGTATCGACGGGCGTGTGGCGCGTCTGCTCAAGGGCACCTCGCGCTTCGGCGCCGAGCTCGATTCGCTGTCGGACTTCGTCAATTTCGGCGTGGCGCCGGCGCTCATCCTCTACAGTTTCGTGCTGCACGAGCTCAGGTCGATCGGCTGGATCGCGGCGCTCGTCTTTGCCATCGCGGCGGCCCTGCGCCTTGCGCGTTTCAACGTCATGATCGACGACCCGGCCCGGCCGGACTGGCAGAAGAACTACTTTGTCGGCATGGCGGCGCCGGCGGGGGCCATCTGTGCCCTTCTCCCGATCTATCTCTACATGCTCGGCCTGCCGGTCGACGGAATCGCTGCCCCTTTCGTCGCCGCCTATCTCGTCGGCATCGCCTTCCTCATGGTGAGCCGCATCCCGACCTATGCCGGCAAGACGCTGGGCAGCCGCGTGCCGCGCGAGAAGGTGCTGCCGCTCTTTGCGATCGTCGTTCTCTTCGCGGCGCTGCTCGTCAGCTTCACCTTCCAGGTTCTCGCCATCGGCGTGATCGTCTATCTCGCGCTCATCCCGGTGGGCGTCATGCGCTACCGCCGCATGGCGCGCGCGGACGCTGCCCGCTCGAAGGGCGATGAAGCCGCCGCCGCGCCGGGGGAGACCGCTGGCGAGGCACCGCGCCGCGGGCCGGCGGGCGCGTGAAATCCATCCAATGGCCCAGTTCACAAGACTTCACCTTTCGATTAGTTTCCGCGCCGTTTCGCTGTCAGAGCTGGTCAGAGCATGTCGAAAGAAGAGCTGCTCGAGTTTCCTGGGGTCGTCACCGAATTGCTTCCCAACGCGATGTTTCGTGTGAAGCTGGAGAACGATCACGAAATCATCGCCCATACGGCGGGCAAGATGCGCAAGAACCGCATCCGCGTCCTTGCCGGTGACCGTGTCCTCGTCGAGATGACACCCTATGATCTGACCAAAGGGCGCATCACCTACCGCTTCAAGTGATGCAGACGCGCCGCGCGCGGCCGACCCTACGTTCGATGCGGAGAGAGGTTTGTCCTTGAAGCCCAACCCGGCCGGCGGCTGGCGCCCCAGGCTCATACTGGCATCTGGCTCGCCCCGGCGGCTCGCGCTCCTGCAGCAGGCGGGGCTCGAGCCCGACGCCGTCCTGCCGGCCGATCTCGACGAGACGCCCCGGCGGGGCGAGAAGCCGCGCGATCATGCCCGCCGCCTCGCGCGCGAGAAGGCGGAAGCTGCGCTCGCCGTGGCGCGCGGGCGCGAGGAACTGGCCGAGGCCTTCCTCGTCTCCGCCGACACGGTCGTCTCCGTCGGCCGGCGTATCCTGCCCAAGGCCGAGGTGGTGGACGAGGCGGCGCAATGCCTGCGCCTGCTCTCCGGCCGCGTGCATCGCGTCCACACCGGGATCTGCGTCGCGACGCCCGCCGGCAAGCTGCGCGAGCGGGTGGTGGAGACGCGCGTGCGCTTCAAGAACCTGTCGCGCGACGAGCTCGAGAGCTATCTCGCCTCCGGCGAATGGCGCGGCAAGGCCGGCGGCTACGCCATCCAGGGCCTGGCCGGCTGCTTCGTCGTCAAGCTCGTCGGCTCCTACACGGCCGTGGTGGGCTTGCCGCTGCAGGAGACGGTCGCCATCCTGGAGGGCGAGGGTTATCCCGTGCGCCTCAGCTGGCTCAATGCCGTGTGACGGGACGTCGATGCCTCAGGGAGTTCGGACCATCAAGGATTTCGCGACGAAGCCGGCCAACGACGAGGCAAGGGCCCCGGCGTGTCCCATCTGCGGCAAGCCGCGTGTCGAGCGCTGGCGCCCCTTCTGTTCCTCGCGCTGCGCCGATGTGGACCTCAACCGCTGGCTGAGCGGCAGCTACGCCATCCCCGCCGCCGAGGACGACGACCTGCCCGACGACGGCGGGGCGGGCGAGGGCGATCGGCGCCGCACCGGCGAGGACTGACCGCGACCGGCGACGACCGCCCTTTCAGTCTTGTCCGGGTCCTCTCGTCATGGCCGGGCCTGTCCCGGCCATCCACGCCTTGGAGCATGTCGCGGGCTTCCACAGGACGTGGGTGCCTGGATAAGCGCCGGGCGTGACGGCATCGACGGCGCCGTTCTCCCATGCGGATCAACCTGCCTGTGGAACTCCGCATCACCCGGCTGGACAGGCGCCGCCGCACTCTCTATAAGCGCATCGTCCGCAGCGGCGCCGCAAGGCGCGGCGAGCGTGGGCCCAGATAGCTCAGTTGGTAGAGCATGCGACTGAAAATCGCAGTGTCGCTGGTTCGATTCCAGCTCTGGGCACCATTTCCCCGACAACGTTTGAGATTATAGCCGAGCGCCAATATCGGGCGTGGGTTCGGGAAACAAGTCTGCCCGCCGGTTAGCTGGATTCTGCTTTAGTCAGCTGCTCTAAAGCTTAAGAAAAAATCATGGCCTCCTAATCGGCCCCTTCGAGGCACTGGACGGAAATGGAGCGGATGGTGCGTCGTTGTCCGTCAGCCGCTGCCCCTCACACCCGGCTGTAATCCCGCACCAGCCGCTCCATCCGGGCAGCCTGCGGGTCGGTCTCGGCGGCGAGGCCTTCGGCGACGCCGATGCGGTCGGGGGCGGGGCGGTTCTGGCTCACCTTCCACTTGCCCTCGATGCTCTCGATCGTCATCTCGATGCCGACGATGCCCTTGAGCTGCGCCGCCACGAAATCCTCCGGCGCGTCCGTCACGGCCCAGGGTTGCGTGCGGCCCTCCTCGTGCTGCGCGGTCAGCGCCGTGATCTGGCGCCGCAGCCATTCCCGGTCTTCGATGACGCGCACCGGGCCGCGCACCTGCACGATCGCATAGTTCCACGTCGGCACGACCTTGCCTGTCTCCTTTTTCGTCTCGTACCAGGAGGGCGTCACATAGGTATCGACGCCCTGGAAGACGGCGAGGGCGGGCTCACCGGCCGCGAGCGCCTGCCATTGCCGGTTGGCGCGGGCCAGATGCGCCCTGACCACGCCCTTCGGGGCCGCTGCCGCATCGAGCAGGAACGGCACCGGATTGGCGAGGGGGCCATCCTCGCCCGAGGAGATCAGCAGGCCGAGGGGATGGGCGCGGATCAGCGCGTGCTGGACCTCGAGCCTCTCCTCGCGGAAATGGGGCGGCTGGTACATCGACGTTCTCCCGGCATGCCGCGATCGCTCGCGTGCCTCGAGCGTATTCTTAAGCGCCTTCGCGCTGCACCGCCACGGCCGTTTTCGGGGCGCCGAACGGCTACGCGAGCGGCAGGCGTGCCCGATCTTTTTGCAGCATGCCGCGTTGCACAAAACGGCGGCATGAGCATGATGCGGGCATGCCCCGTGCGTCGCTCGCCATTCTCGTGATCGATGAGAACCGCATCCGCGCCTCCATCATCGAGGCGGGGCTGCGCGAGGCCGGCCATGATAACGTCACCCTGGTGCATGACGTGACCGGCATCGCCCGCCGCATCGCCGAGATCAACCCCGACGTCATTGTCATCGACCTCGAGAACCCCAACCGCGACATGCTGGAGAACATGTTCCAGCTCTCGCGGGCCGTGAAGCGCCCCATCGCCATGTTCGTCGACCGCTCCGACCAGGCCTCCATCGAGGCGGCGGTCGAGGCCGGCGTATCGGCCTATGTCGTCGACGGGCTGAAGCAGGAGCGGGTCAAGCCCATCCTCGACATGGCCATCAGCCGCTTCAACGCCTTTGCCCGCCTGTCGCGGGAGCTGGAGGAAGCGCGCAGCGAACTCGCCGACCGAAAGCTGGTCGAGCGCGCCAAGGGCATCCTCATGAAGTCGCGCGGCATGACGGAGGAGGCGGCCTATGCGCTCCTGCGCAAGACGGCGATGAACCAGAACCGCAAGATCGCCGAGATCGCCCAGAGCCTCGTCACCGCCGCGGGGCTGCTCGAACCGGGAGACAAGGGATGAGCGAGGCGCCGCACGAGATCGCCGCCGGTTTCATGCCGCTGCTCGACAGTGCGCTCGTCGTGGCGGCGCACGAGAAGGGCTTCGCCGAGGCCGAGGGCGTCGCGCTCAAGCTGGTGCGCGAGACCTCCTGGGCCAATATCCGCGACAGGCTCGCGGTCGGCCATTTCCAGGTCGCGCATGTGCTCGCGCCGATGCCGATCGCCTGCAACCTCGGCCTGACGCCGCTCGCGGCGCGCTCCGTGGTGCCGATGGCGCTCGGCCTCGGCGGCAATGCCGTCACCGTCTCCAATGCCCTGTGGCAGGCGATGGCCGGGCACGGCGCCGTGCCGGACCTCGGCCCGCGCGCGGCAGGGGAGGCGCTGCGCGCCGTGGTCAGGGAGCGTGGCCGGCAGGGCCTGCCGCCGCTGCGCTTCGCCGTCGTCCACCCGCACTCCGGCCACAACTACGACCTGCGCTACTGGCTCGCCGCCTGCGGCATCGATCCCGACCGGGCGGTGGAGATCGTCATCCTGCCGCCGCCCTTGATGGCGGATGCGCTCGGCTCCGGCGTCGTCGACGGCTATTGCGTCGGCGAGCCGTGGAACACGGCGGCCGTGATGCTGGGCACGGGCCGCATCGCGACCGTGAAGGCGAAGATCTGGCGCTCCAGCCCCGAAAAGGTGCTCGCCGCCGACGCGCGCTGGGCCGAGGCCGCGCCCGAGGCGCTGGCGGCGCTGCTGCGCGCGCTCTATCGCGCGGCCGAGTGGTGCGCCGATCCGGCCAACGGGCAGGAACTCGCCGCCATTCTGTCCGCACCCGCCTATGTCGGCCGGCCGGCCGAATGGCTGATGCCGGCGCTCACGGGGCACCTCGCCATCGGACCCGATGCGGCAATGGAGGTCGAGGACTTCTTCGTGCCGCAGGCGCGGGGTGCCACCTTCCCGTGGAAGAGCCACGCGCTGTGGTTCTACAGCCAGATGGCGCGCTGGGGGCAGGTGCTTCACACGCCGGCGAATGCCGCCCTTGCGCGCGAGACCTACCGGCCCGATCTCTACCGCGCCGCGCTGAAGCCGCTCGGCGTCGCGCTGCCCGGCGCCAACGCCAAGGTGGAGGGCGCGCTGACGCGGCCAACCGCCGTCGGCTCGGCCGGCGCCAGCCTGATCCTCGGCCCCGACGGTTTTTTCGACGGCAGCCTGTTCGATCCTGACGATCTCGATGCCTATATCGCAGCGCAGGGGGCGGCCGAGGCGGTGTGAGGGGCGGCTATGATACCAGTTGCCCTGATCGCGACCGTCATGCCCGCGCTTGTCTCGGGCATCCACGCCTTGCACGGTGAGCAAGATCAAAGGCGTGGATAGCCGGGACGAGCCCGACCATGACGGATTGCATGCGCCGGAAGGCAGCTGACTGCATTTTCAGCATCCTTGTGCGCTGCACAATAAAGGTGCGGTATGCTGCCGCGATCTGATCAAGCCTTGGTCGCTTGTCCACAGGTCTCTGTTCGCGCTTCCGAGACATAATCTATTGTGAAACAACGTAATTCTGGCGCATTGGGAACTTGGCACGCTTCCTGCGTTGCCTTTCCGTGAGGCCATAGGGCCCACATAGGGCGTCCAGCGTCGGGCGCTGCTGGCAAGGCTGCCGATCAGGGAAAGCGCGCGTCCGGGAGGGGGGCGCCTGTTCCTGGCCGGCGGCTTTTTTGTTGCGCAGCACACCGATCGCGGATGCCGCCTGCTCCAGAGGGGACGACATGAAACGGACGCAGACGACCACCCTTTCCATGGCTCCCGGGCGCCGCGCCTTCCTGAAGGGGGCTGGCGCCACCGCGACCTTCCTCGCCGCCAAGGCGCTGCTGCCGGCCGGCGCCCATGCCGCCGGCTCGGGCCCGGAGGTCGCCGGCGCGCGCCTCGGCTACATTGCGCTCACCGATTCCGCCCCGCTCATCATCGCCAAGGAGAAGGGCTTCTTCGCCAAATACGAGGTGCCGGACGTCGCCATCGAGAAACAGGCATCCTGGGGCGCGACGCGCGACAACATGGCGCTCGGCGGCGGCGCAGGCGGCATCGACGGCGGCCACATCCTGAGGCCGAAGGTCCACCTCTATTCCTCCGGCGCCGTGATGCAGAACGGCCAGAAGCTGCCGATGTACACGCTCCTCAACCTCAACGAGGACTGTCAGGGCATCTCCGTCGCGCAGGAATATGCCGAGACGGGCGTGAAGCTCGATTCCGGCGCCTTGAAGGAGGCTTTCGCCAGGAAGAAGGCGTCCGGCAAGGACGTGACGGCCGCCATGACCTTCCCCGGCGGCACGCACGACCTGTGGATCCGCTACTGGCTCGCCGCCGGCGGCATCGACCCGGACAAGGACCTCAACCTCATCGTCGTGCCGCCGCCGCAGATGGTGGCCAACATGAAGGTGGGCAACATGGACTGCTTCTGCGTCGGCGAGCCGTGGAACGAGCAGCTCGTCAACCAGAAGATCGGCTTCACCGCGGCGACCACGGGCGAGATCTGGTTCCGGCACCCCGAAAAGGTGCTCGGCATGCGCGCCGACTGGGTGGACAAGCATCCCAAGGCGACCCTTGCCATCCTGATGGCGGTGATGGAAGCCCAGCAGTGGTGCGAGAAACAGGAGAACAAGCAGGAGATGGCCGAGATCATCGGCCGTCGGCAATGGTACAACGTGCCCGTCAAGGACATCGTTGGCCGCATCAAGGGGGACATCAACTACGGCAACGGCCGCACCGTCGCCGGCTCCGACCTGCGCATGAAGTTCTGGGGCGAGAAGGGCGAGACGTCCTATCCCTGGAAGAGCCTCGACACCTGGTTCATGATCGAGAACATCCGCTGGGGCAAGTTCCCCGCGTCGGTCGACGTCAAGGCCATGGTCGACGCCACCAATCGCTCGGACCTGTGGCTCGCGGCCGCCAAGGGCCTCGGCCTCGCCGACCTGCCGGCCGGCGACAGTCGCGGCGTGGAAAAGTTCTTCGACGGCAAGACCTTCGATCCCGAGAACCCCTCCGCCTATCTCGACAGCCTCGCCATCAAGGCCGTCTCGTGAAAGCCGGCCGGCGGCCCGCGCCGGCCCCTTCCGCCAAAACGAGGGCAAGCCCCATGACATTGCCGTCCATCAAGGGCGATGCGATCGCCGCATTCCCCGCCGAGCGCCAGAAGGCGACGGTGGTGACGCTTCCGCCCGCCGTGCCCCGCAGGTTCGATATCACCGCTCTTGCCACGCGGCTCGCACAATCCATCGTACCGCCCCTCGTCGTCCTCCTCGTTCTCCTTGCCGTGTGGCAGGTGGCCTTCTCGGGCCCCGGGTCGTCGCTGCCGCCACCGAGCGAGATCTGGAACGAGAGCCGCGACCTGATCCTCGCCCCGTTCTTCGTCAACGGCACGCAGGACATCGGCCTCGGCTGGCGCGTCATCGTCTCGCTGGAGCGGGTCGCCATCGGCTTCGGCCTCGCCGCGGTGGCGGGCGTGCTGCTCGGCGCGCTCGTCGGACAGTCGGTGTGGATGATGCGCGGGCTCGATCCGATCTTCCAGGTACTGCGCACGGTGCCGCCGCTTGCTTGGCTGCCGATCTCGCTCGCCGCTTTCATGGATTCGCGGCCATCGGCGATCTTCGTCATCTTCATCACGGCCATCTGGCCGGTGATCATCAACACCGCCGCCGGCGTGCGCAACATCCCCGAGGACTATCGCAACGTCGCTCGCGTGCTGCGCCTCAACCAGGTGGAGTTCTTCTTCAAGATCATGGTGCCGGCGGCCGCGCCCTACATCTTCTCGGGGCTCCGGATCGGCGTCGGCCTCTCTTGGCTCGCCATCGTCGCGGCCGAGATGCTGACCGGCGGCGTCGGCATCGGCTTCTTCATCTGGGATGCATGGAATTCCTCGCGCCTCACCGACATCATCGTGGCGCTCGTCTACATCGGCCTCGTCGGCTTCCTGCTCGACCGGCTGGTCGGTTTCGTCGGCGTCATCGTCACCCGCGGCCCCGCGGCCAGCTGAGGGAGAAGACCCATGAGCGGCTATCTCAAGCTCGACTACATCGGCAAGAGCTTCTCGCGCGGCAGCAAGGTGAGCGAGGTCCTGCGCGACATCCGCCTCACTATCGACGAAGGCGAGTTCGTCTCCATCATCGGCCATTCCGGCTGCGGCAAGTCGACCCTGCTCAACCTCGTCGCCGGGCTGACGCCGGTCTCCTCCGGCGCCGTGCTCCTGGAGAACAGGGAGGTCAATGCGCCGGGGCCGGACCGCGCCGTCGTCTTCCAGAACCACTCGCTGCTGCCGTGGCTCAGCGTCTACGGCAACGTGGCGCTCGCCGTCACGAAGGTCTTCCGCGGCCGGAAGAGCAAGGCCGAGCGGCACGCGTGGATCATGGAGAACCTCGACCTCGTGCAGATGGCCCATGCGGCCGACAAGCGGCCGGGCGAGATCTCCGGCGGCATGAAGCAGCGCGTGGGCATCGCCCGGGCGCTCGCCATGGAGCCGAAGATCCTGCTGCTCGACGAGCCCTTCGGCGCGCTCGACGCGCTGACCCGCGCCCATCTGCAGGACCAGATGATGGATATCCACGCCCGGCTCGGCAACACGATGATCATGATCACGCACGACGTCGACGAGGCCGTGCTCCTCTCGGACCGCATCGTGATGATGACCAACGGGCCGGCCGCCACCATCGGCGAGGTGCTCACCGTGCCGCTGCCCCGCCCGCGCGAGCGGCTGGCGCTCGCCTCCGACCGCACCTACCTGCGCTGCCGCGAAGCGGTGCTGAAGTTCCTCTACGAGCGCCATCGCTTCGTGGAGGCGGCGGCGTAGGAGCAGCGGGACGTC
This sequence comes from Chelatococcus daeguensis, assembly GCF_001887265.1. Taxonomy (NCBI): domain Bacteria; kingdom Pseudomonadati; phylum Pseudomonadota; class Alphaproteobacteria; order Hyphomicrobiales; family Chelatococcaceae; genus Chelatococcus; species Chelatococcus daeguensis. The sequence goes on from NZ_CP018095.1 coordinate 1,515,291, forward strand.
TCCAATCTCCGCCTTCTGCAGGGGAGGGTAGGGGTTTGGGTGGTCAGCATGCAGGAGGCCGTGTCCTTGCGTCCTGCCCCCCACCCCCAACCCCTCCCCGCGAGGGGGAGGGAAGTAATCGCGCTCCTTGTAGCAAGGCACGCGCCGGGCCGGACGCGTTGTGCGCTGCACAAGAAATGGGCGGATTGCTGCGCCGCTCAGCAATTCGGCAGGGCAGGGCAGAGGCTGCCAAAGCGCCGACAAAGCGCTCCAACGCATTGTAACAACTAAAAAATTCGCCTCCTTCCTTTGAGTTGGCACGCCTCGTGCAAGAAAGAGGGCGAAGGCCGTAACGGCCGACATAGGGCGTCCAAGGGCGGGCGCCGCAGGCAAAGCTGCCGATCGGGTGAACCCGCGCTTCCGCCGGAGGAGGTGCGTGCGGCCCCGGCCGGCGGCTTTTTTGTTTTGCTTTTCCCATCGCGGCCGCGAGCCGCCAACGGAGCCGATGATGACCGCACCCCACCAAGCTGCGCCCGGCAAGGACGAAGCGACGCGGGCTCTCGCCATGTCCACCATCGCCTTCACCATCTGCTTTGCGGTGTGGACGATCTTTTCCATCATCGCCGTGCGCATCAAGGACGAGCTCGGCCTCTCCGAAACCCAGTTCGGGCTGCTCGTGGGCACGCCCATCCTCACCGGCTCGCTTGTGCGCGTGGCGCTCGGCGTATGGACGGACCGCTACGGCGGCCGCCTCGTCTACACCGCCACCATGCTGGCGGCGGCCATCGCCACCGTCCTCCTTGCCTTCGCCCAGACCTATCCGCAGATGCTGGCCGCGGCACTGGGCGTCGGCCTCGCGGGTGGAGCTTTCGCAGTCGGTGTCGCCTATGTGGCGCGTTTCTACCCGGCGGAGCGGCAGGGCACGGCGCTCGGCATCTTCGGCGTCGGCAATGTCGGCGCCGCGGTCACCAAGTTCGTCGCGCCCCTCATCCTCATCGCCTGGGGCTGGCAGGCGGTGGCGCTCATCTGGGCGGCGGTGCTCGTCGTCATGGCACTCGTCTTCTGGTTCACCACCGAGGACGATCCCGTCATCAAGGCGCGCCGCGCCGGCCTCGCCCCTGCCCCGAAGAGCTTCTGGTCGGAGTTCGCGCCGCTGAAGAACGTGCAGGTGTGGCGCTTCGCCCTCTACTACTTCTTCGTCTTCGGCGCCTTCGTCGCGCTCGCCCTGTGGCTGCCGCGCTACCTCATCGGCGTCTACGGCTTCGACATCAAGACGGCCGGCATCGTCGGCGCCGCTTATTCGATCCCAGCCAGCATCTTCCGCGCCTATGGCGGCGCCCTGTCCGACCGCATCGGCGCCCGCGCCGTCATGTACCGCACCTTCGCCGTCTCGGCGCTCGCCACGCTCGTCCTGTCGCTGCCGACGGGCGACTACGTGCTGCGCGGCATCAACGGGCCGGTCGCGCTCCATGTCGAGGTCGGGCCCGTGCTCTTCATCGCCGTCGCCTTCGTCCTCGGCTTCGTCATGAGCCTCGGCAAGGCGGCGGTCTACAAGCACATCCCGGTCTACTACCCGCAGAACGTCGGCGCGGTCGGCGGTCTCGTCGGCATGATCGGCGGGCTCGGCGGCTTCGTCCTGCCGATCGCCTTCGGCGCGCTCAATGATCTCACCGGCCTGTGGTCGAGCTGCTTCATGCTGCTCTTCGCCATCGTCGCCGTCTCCTTCGTGTGGATGCACGTTGCCATCCGCCGCATGGAACGCCGCGCCGCCGGCGGCCTCGGCTACGCCGCCCAATGAACAACGGATTGACGGACATGACCCAGAAACTCGTCGTCGTCGGCGCCGGCATGGCCTCGGGCCGTGCGCTGGAACATCTCTTCGAAGCAGCTCCCGAAGCCTTCGACGTCACGCTGTTCGGCGCCGAGCCGCGCGGCAACTACAACCGCATCATGCTCTCGCCCGTTCTGGCGGGAGAGAAGACCTACGGCGACATCGTCACTCACGACGCCGCCTGGTATGCCGCGAACGGCGTCACCTGCCGCTTCGGCGAGACGGTCACGAAGATCGACCGCAAGCGCAAGGTCGTCGTCTCCAAGGGCGGCGAGACGCCTTACGACAAGCTGCTCATCGCCACCGGCTCGGCGCCCTTCATCATTCCCGTGGCCGGCAAGGATCTGCCCGGCGTCATGGCCTTCCGCGACCTCGACGACGTCAACGCCATGGTGGAGGCCGCGCGCAAGCCCGGCGCCAGGGCGGTCGTCATCGGCGGCGGCCTGCTCGGCCTTGAGGCTGCAGCGGCGCTCAGGCTGCGCGGCATGGAGGTCACGGTGCTGCACCTCATGGGCCATCTCATGGAGCGGCAGCTCGACCCCGCCGCCGGCTATCTCCTGAAGAAGGAACTGGAGAGTCGCGGCATCAAGGTCCACGTCAAGGCGCAGACCAAGGCGATCCTTGGTGAGGAGAAAGTGGAGGCCGTGCTTCTGGAGGACGGAACCGTCTACCCCGCCGACATTGTGGTCATGGCCGTCGGCATACGCCCCGAGACGCGCATCGCCGTCGATGCCGGCCTCCATGTGGAGCGGGGCATCGTTGTCAGCGACCAGATGGTCACCTCGGACCCGGACATCCTCGCTGTCGGCGAATGCGTCGAGCATGAGGGCGTCTGCTACGGCCTCGTCGCACCGCTGTATGACATGGCCCGCGTCGTCGCCAAGACGCTGGTCAAGGAGGATGCCGCGTTCCGCCCCGTCGAGACGGCGACACAGCTCAAGGTCACCGGCATCAACCTCTATTCGGCCGGCGACTTCGCGGACGGCGACGACCGCGAGGAGATCGTGCTGCGCGACGCCTCGGCCGGCGTCTACAAGCGCCTCGTCCTGAAGCAGAACCGCATCATCGGCGCAGTGATGTATGGTGAAACGTCCGACGGGGCGTGGTTCTTCGACATGCTGCGCAAGGGGACGGACATCGCCGAGATGCGCGAGACGCTCATCTTCGGCCAGGCCTACCAGGGAGGGTCTCCGCTGGACCCTACGGCGGCCGTTGCAGCCTTGCCGGATGATGCGGAGATCTGCGGCTGCAACGGCGTGTGCAAGGGCAAGATCGTCTCGGCGATCACGAGCAAGGGCCTGACGTCGCTCGACGACGTCCGCGCCCACACCAAGGCCTCCGCCTCCTGCGGCTCCTGCACCGGCCTCGTCGAGCAGGTGATGAAGCTGACGCTCGGCGACAGCTACAACCCGGCCGCCGTGCAGCCCATGTGCACCTGCACCGACCTCGGCCACGACGACGTGCGCCGCCTCATCAAGGCCAAGGGGCTCAAGACCATCCCCGCCGTGATGCAGGAACTGGAGTGGAAGACCTCCTGCGGCTGCGCCAAGTGCCGGCCGGCGCTCAACTACTATCTCGTCTGCGACTGGCCCGACGAATATGCCGACGACTACCAGTCGCGCTTCATCAACGAGCGCGTCCACGCCAACATCCAGAAGGACGGCACCTATTCGGTCGTGCCGCGCATGTGGGGCGGCGTGACCAATGCCGCCGAGCTCCGGGCCATCGCCGATGTGGTGGACAAGTTCAAGATCCCGGCGGTGAAGGTCACCGGCGGCCAGCGCATCGACATGCTGGGGGTGAAGAAGGAGGACCTGCCGGAGGTCTGGGCCGATCTCGGCAAGGCCGGCTTCGTCTCCGGCCACGCCTATGCCAAGGGCCTGAGGACGGTGAAGACCTGCGTCGGCTCCGACTGGTGCCGCTTCGGCACGCAGGATTCGACCGGTCTCGGCATCCGCATCGAGAAGTTCATGTGGGGCTCGTGGACGCCGGCCAAGGTCAAGATGGCCGTCTCCGGCTGCCCGAGGAATTGCGCCGAGGCAACCTGCAAGGACGTCGGCGTCATCTGCGTCGACTCAGGCTTCGAGATCCACTTCGCCGGCGCCGCAGGGCTCGACATCAAGGGCACCGAGAAGCTCGGCCTCGTCGCCACCGAGGACGAGGCGCTCGAGGTCATCGTGGCCCTCACCCAGATGTACCGCGAGCAGGCGCGCTATCTCGAGCGTATCTACAAGTGGGCCAAGCGCGTCGGCTACGACGAGGTCCGACGCCAGATCCTCGACGACAAGGACAGGCGCAAGGCCTATTTCGACCGTTTCGTCTTCTCCCAGAAGTTCGCCCAGGTCGACCCGTGGTCGGAGCGCGTCTCCGGCAAGGACAAGCACGAGTTCAAGCCGATGGCGAGCGTCGGCTTTGCAGAAGCCGCGGAGTGAAAGGCGATGAGCGACTGGGTTGAAATCGGCCGGCTGTCCGACATTCCGCGGCGCGGCGCGCGCTGCGTCGATACGCCGATCGGCCGCATCGCGGTCTTCCGCACGGCGGCGGACGAGGTCTATGCCATCGAGGATCGGTGTCCGCACAAGGGCGGCCCCCTGAGCCAGGGCATCGTCCACGGGGCGCAGGTCACCTGCCCGCTGCACAACTGGGTATTTTCGCTCGAGACCGGCCTCGCTCAGGGCGCCGACGAGGGCGCCGTGCGGACCTTCCCGCTGAAGCGCGACGGCGAGCGCATCCTGATGGACGCTTCGGCCATCCTGGCGGCGGCCTCCGCCCGCATCGCGGCCGAATAGGGCAGGCGGCGATGGAGGAAACCGTCCCGACCATCACGAAGACGACCTGCCCCTATTGCGGGGTGGGCTGCGGCATCCTCGCCACGGTCGGTGCGGACGGTACCCTTGCCGTCCGCGGCGATCCCGACCACCCCGCCAATTTCGGCCGGCTGTGCTCCAAGGGTTCGGCGCTTGCCGAGACCGTCGACCTCGAAGGCCGCCTGCTCTTTCCCGAAATCGACGGCCGCAGGGCCGGGTGGGACGAGGCGCTCGACCGGGTGGCCGAGACCTTCTCGCGCACCATCGCCGAGCACGGACCGGATTCCGTCGCCTTCTACGTCTCGGGCCAGCTCCTGAACGAGGATTACTACGTCGTCAACAAGCTGATGAAGGGCTTCATCGGCACGGCCAACATCGACACCAACTCGCGCCTGTGCATGGCCTCCTCGGTCGCGGGCCACCGCCGCGCCTTCGGCTCCGACACGGTGCCGGGCAGCTACCGGGACCTCGAGCTTGCCGACCTCGTCGTCCTCGTCGGCTCCAACCTCGCCTGGTGCCACCCGGTGCTGTACCAGCGCCTCGCCGCCGCCAAGGCCGAGCGGCCTGAGATGAAGGTCATTGTCGTCGATCCGCGCCGCACCATGACGGCCGATATCGCCGACCAGCACCTCGCCATTGCGCCCGACGGCGATGTCGCGCTCTTCAACGGTCTTCTCGCCCATCTCGCCGAGGCAGGTGAGCTCGACGAGAACTACATCGCCGAACACACGACCGGCTTCGCCGAAGCGCTGGCCGCCGCCTGGCGCCTCGACATGGACGGCATCGCCGCCGAGACGGGCCTCGACCGGGCGAGCATCGCGGAATTCTACCGGCTCTTCGCGGCGACGGAGAAGGTCGTCACCGTCTACAGCCAGGGCGTCAACCAGTCGTCGGTTGGCACCGACAAGGTGAGCGCCATCATCAACTGCCACCTCGCCACCGGCCGCATCGGCCGGCCCGGCATGGGGCCCTTCTCCGTGACCGGCCAGCCCAACGCCATGGGCGGGCGTGAGGTCGGCGGGCTCGCCAACATGCTGGCGGCCCATATGGACATCGACAATGCGGCCGATCGCGAGCGTATGCAGCGCTTCTGGAGGGCACCGGTCATCACCTCTGCGCCGGGCCTCAAGGCCGTCGACATGTTCCGCGCCGTCGCTGACGGGCGCATCAAGGCGCTGTGGATCATGGCCACCAACCCGGTCGATTCCATGCCGGACGGTGACATGGTCGAAACCGCGATCCGGGCCTGCCCCTTTGTCGTCGTTTCCGACGTGGTCGGCGAAACCGACACGGTGCGCCACGCCCATGTGAAGCTGCCAGCCGCCGCCTGGGGCGAGAAGGACGGCACGGTGACCAATTCCGAGCGCCGCATGTCGCGCCAGCGCCCGTTCCTGCCCCGGCCGGGGGAGGCGAAGCCCGACTGGTGGATCGTCACGGAAGTGGCACGCCGCATGGGTTTTGCCGAGGCCTTTCCCTATGCCTCGCCGGCCGAGATCTTCGCCGAGCACGCGGCGCTCTCCGCCTTCGAGAACCATGGCACGCGCGACTTCGACATCGGCGCCCATGCCGGCATCGATGCCGCCGGGTTCGATGCGCTCGCGCCCTTCCAGTGGCCGGCGCGGGCCGGCGAGACGCCGGCCGATGACATCCGTTTCTTCGCCGAGGGCGGCTTCTTCACGCCGGATCGCAAGGCCCGGCTCGTGCCCGTCACCACGACGGCGCCCGCGCGGACGAGCGAAGGCTTCCCCCTCGTGCTCAACACCGGCCGCGTGCGCGACCAGTGGCACACGATGACGCGAACCGGCAAGAGCCAGCGCCTCTCGCAGCATCTCGCCGAGCCCTTCGTCGAGATCCACCCTACCGATGCGGCGACATACGGCATTGCCGATGCCGATCTCGTGCGCGTCACCTCTGCCCGCGGCGCCATCGTCGTCAGGGCGCTGCTGACGAGCCGCCAGCGCGAGGGCTCGATCTTCGTGCCCATGCACTGGACCGACCAGTTCGCCGCCGACGGCCGTGTTGATCGCCTCGTGCCGCCCATAATCGATTCGACCTCCGGCCAGCCGGCGCTGAAGCACGTCGCCGTCCGCATCGCACGCTTCACCGCCGCGGCCTACGGCTTCGCCGTGCTCACCGGGAAGCCCAAGCGCATTGCCGCCGATTACTGGGCCATCGCCCGCTGCGAAGGGGGCTGGCGCGTTGAACTCGCCTTCGCCAACGCTGTGGCGGACTGGCCGGCGGTGGCGGACGCCATCCTGCCCGGGGTACCTGATGCCGACACCCTGTCCTTCCAGGATGCGGTCGCCGCCCGCCGACGCTTTGCGCGCTTCGTCGGCGAGCGCCTCATCGGCGCGCTTTATCTCGCAGCCGAGCCGGTCGCCGTGCCGCGCGACTGGGCCGTCGAGCAGCTGTCGCAGGCCCATGCCGACCAGCGGGCGCGCCTCGCCGTTCTCGCCGGCCGGCCGGGCAAGGGCGGTGAGGACAAGGGGGCCATCGTCTGCTCGTGCTTCGGCGTCGGCGTGAGGCAGATCGCGGGCGCCGTCGTCGCCGGCTGCCACACGGTGGAGGCCGTGGGCGATGCCCTGCTAGCGGGCACCAATTGCGGCTCTTGCCGCGCGGAGATCAGGAGCATCATCCATGCGCATCGTCTCCAGGCAGCCGAGTGAGCGGGCACCGGGCGAGCGCGCTCCCGCGCGGATCGCACCGCTCAGCGTCTTGCCGGTCTTCCTCGACCTCGCCGGCAAGCGCGCGATCGTCGCTGGCGGCGGCGACGCTGCGGCCTGGAAGACGGAGCTGCTGGTCGCCGCCGGCGCCGAGGTGCATGTCTATGCTCCGCGCGAAGAGCTGAGCGGGGAGTTCTCTCGCCTTCTCGCCACGGCGGACCTGCCTGGACGGCTTGTCCACCACGACGCCCGTTGGGAGGCGGCGGCCTTCTCCGGCGCCGCGGTCGCCGTCGCCGACGCGGAGGGGGACGCGGAGGCGGCCGCCTTCCGGGCTGCCTCGCTCGGGGCCGGCGTGCCGTGCAACGTCATCGACAAGCCGGCCTTCTGCACCTTCCAGTTCGGCACCATCGTCAACCGCTCCCCGCTTGTCGTCGGTATCTCGACAAGCGGCGCCGCACCCGTGCTGGGGCAGGCTGTGCGCCGGCGCATCGAGGCGCTGCTGCCCGCCTGGCTCGCCGACTGGGCGCGCCTTGCCGCGGACATGCGCGAGCGCGTGATGGCGCGCCTCGGCCCCGGCGCCCGGCGCCGCGCCTTCTGGGAGGCCTTCGTCGACCGTGCCTTCCGCGCGGCACCCGGAGGCGACGACGCCGGCGCGCTGGAGGCCGAGGCGGGCCGCATCGCGCGGGGCGAACGCCATGGCTGCGGTCACGTCACCTTCGTCGGTGCGGGCCCCGGCGATGCCGAGCTTCTGACCATCAAGGCCGTGCGCGCCCTGCAGGCGGCCGACGTGATTCTCTTCGACGATCTCGTCTCCGAGGACGTGCTGGAACTCGCCCGCCGCGAGGCCAAGCGCATCCTCGTCGGCAAGCGCGGCGGCCGGCCGAGCTGCAGGCAGGACGAGATCAACGCCATGATGCTGACGCTTGCCCGCGCCGGAAAGCACGTGGTGCGCCTCAAGTCCGGCGACCCGATGATCTTCGGCCGGGCGGGGGAGGAGATCGACAGTTTGCGCCGGGAAGGCATCGCCTTCGACGTCGTGCCCGGCATCACCGCCGGCATCGCCATGGCCGCCGCACTCGGCGTGTCGCTGACGCACCGCGATCACGCCAAGTCCGTCCGCTTCGTCACCGGCCATTCGCGCCACGGCGGCCTGCCGGAGGACGTCGACTGGCGCGCCATCGCCGATCCTTCCGCCACCACCGTCTTCTACATGGGCGGCCGCACGGCCGCGCACATTGCGGCCCGGCTCATGGATTATCGCATGGCGGCGGAGACGCCCGTGGCGCTCGCCGAGGCGCTCGGCCGCCCGGAGGAGGTGCTCACCCGCTGCCGCCTCGCCGACCTGCCGGCGCGCATGGCCGAGCGGGATGAAAGGCAGCCGCTCGTCATCGGGATTGGCGCGGTCTTCGCCGAGGCGAGGACGGCCGCCTTGGGCGAGGGCCGGCCGGCGGTGGCTTCAGCCGGTTGAGAACACGCGAACGCATGAGAGCGTGGTGGAGCGCCATTCCCCTTCCCCCGCTTGCGGTGGGAGGGGTTTAGGGTGGGGGGCGATGCCGCTGGCCCGATGCGTCCAGTCGCAGTCGCCAAACACGATCGAACCGCCGGCCGGCGGCACTGCCCCCCATTCCAGCCTTGCCCACCAGGTCGTGGAGGGAGAGGACGGCACGCACGGGTCCTTGCAGCAGGATCAAAGCCATCCCCCCATTTTCGCTGCCTACTTTTGCGGCAACAGCATGGGCGAACGGGCATTTTACCTATAGATTGCCCGCCATGACGCAGAACGACACCGCGGAGAACGCCGCGCCGAGCGCGTGGGCGAAGGAGTGGCGCGCCACCTTGGCGCTGGCTTGGCCGCTCGTGCTCACCAATCTCGCCCAGACCGCGATGGGCACGACGGACGTGATCATGCTCGGCTGGCTGGGGGCCGAGTCGCTCGCAGCCGGGGCGCTCGGCTTCAACCTCTATTTCGCCATGCTCATCTTCGCCATCGGCATCGTCACGGCGACCGCGCCGATGATCGCGCGCGAGATCGGCCGGCGATCCTACGAGGTGCGGCAGGTGCGCCGCACCGTGCGGCAGGGGCTGTGGGTGTCGGCCGCCATCGCTCTGCCGATCTGGCTTCTGCTCTGGCAGGGGGAGGCCATCCTTCTCGCCATGGGGCAGAAGCCGGACCTTGCGGCGGCAGCCGGCACCTATCTGCACGCCCTGCAATGGGCAGTGCTGCCGTTCTGCGGCTATGTCGTGCTGCGCTCGTTCCTGTCGGCGCTGCAGCGGCCCATGTGGGCGCTGGCGGTGAGCATCGCGGCCAATCTCTTCAACATCCTTGCCAACTGGTGCCTCATCTTCGGCAATCTCGGCTTCCCCGCTCTGGGGCTGACGGGCGCCGGCGTGGCCACGACGGCGTCGAGCCTCTTCCTCTTTGCCGGGCTCGTCATCGCCATCGCGCTCGACCGCCGGCTGAGGCGCTATGCCCTCTTCGGCCGCTTCTGGCGGCCGGACTGGTCGCGCTTCACGGAGATTTGGCGCATCGGCCTGCCCATCGGCGCCACCTTCGCCTTCGAGGTCACCATCTTCAACGCCGCCGTGTTCCTCATGGGGCTCATCGGCACGGCCTCGCTCGCCGCCCATTCCATCGCCATCCAGATTGCCTCGCTCACCTTCATGGTGCCGCTCGGCATCGGGCAGGCGGTGACGGTCAGGGTCGGCCGCGCCTTCGGCGCCGAGGACAGGCAGGGCGTGCGCGTCGCCGGCTGGACGGGCTTCGTCATGGCCATCGCCTTCATGGCGACGATGGCCTTCTTCATGCTGGTGACGCCGCAGCTGCTCGTCAGCGCCTTCCTCGATGTCCGGGCGCCGGAGAATACAGAGGTGGTCGCGCTGGCCGTCTCGTTCCTGGCCTTGGCCGGTCTCTTCCAGATCTTCGACGGGGCACAGGCCGTGGGCGCGGGCATGCTGCGCGGCCTGCAGGACACCCGCGTGCCCATGGTCTATGCGGCGCTCGGCTATTGGGGCATAGGCCTGCCGCTCGGCGCCGCGCTCGCCTTCCGCGGCGGCCTCGACGGTGTCGGCATCTGGATCGGCCTCGCCGCCGGCCTCGCCGTCGTGGCCGCTCTCATGCTGGTCCGCTGGCTGCGGCGCGAAAGACTCGGGCTCCTCGCCTTCGATGCTGGTCGGCCAGCGGCCGCGCCGGCCGATTGCGTGCCCGGCAGCGCATGAAGAAAGCGGCTGGGCGGCCGGCCGCTTCCTCATTCATGATCCGCAGGCGCGATGGCGGAAGATCGGTGTCCTTCCCTTAATCCGCCAGTTCCCAGGTAAGCCGCACCTGGGCGCGCAGCGTCTGCTCGCCTGCTTCCACGGGCACGGCCTTGGCTTCGGCAAAATCCATCGATCTTGCCATCATCATCGGCCGGGGCGGCATCTGCATGCTGGTTTCGTCAATCTCGATGAGGCGGCCAAGCTTGGCGCCAGCGGCCTGCACGTACAGCGCGGCCTTGCGCTTGGCGTCCTCCACGGCGGCGGCACGCGCCTTGTCGATAAGGACCGCCGGCTCGGCGACGTCGAAGGAGAGCCCGCCCATCTGGTTGGCGCCGGTGGTGACGGCGGCGTCGAGCACCGTGCCGAGCTTGGCGAGCTCGCGCACACGCACGATCACCTGGTTGCGCACCTCGTAGCCATCGATGCGCGGCGGCTGGGTCGAACCGTCCTTCGGCTCGGGATAGACGTAGCGCGGCTGCACCGAGAAGCCGTCGGTCATGATGTCCTTGGCGGCGATGCCGGCCTTCTTGAAGGCCTCGATGACGCCCGCCATCGCCTCGGTATTGGCGTCGAGCGCTTCACGAGCGGTCGACGCCGAAGTGACGACGCCGGATGTGAGCGTCGCCATGTTGGGGACCGCATTGACGGTTCCTTCGCCGACGATGGTGATGCGTCCTGGCGCGCGCTCGGCAGCCGTCTCAGCCGCGGGGGCCGAGGTGGCGGCGGTCGCGACAAGGGCGGCGACGAGGACGGTACGACGAAGATCGATCATTTTCCGTTGGTTCCTGCAATCAATCGGCGCAGTTGCTTCACCATGCAACTGTGACCGAGATGAGACCGCGGCCGGCTGGCTGGCACGGGCAGCCTTTTCTCCCCTCGCCCGACTGCCTAGATTGTCGGGGCGGGCGGCACAATAGAATGGTGCCGTGGAGTATGCCAATGCAACCGGCCATCGGCGTCGTCGTCTATCAATCGCAGCACCTCGTCGACGGCCTGCTCGTCGCGCTGAGCCGGCGCCTCCGGCAACGCGGCCTGCGCCTCGCCGGTCTCGTGCAGCACAACGAGGACGATGCCTGCACCGCCTGCGGACACATGGCGCTCGAGGACCTCGCCACCGGCCGCCTCGTCCCCATCAGCGAGCAGCGCGGACGGGGCGCACGCGGCTGCCGGCTCGACGCGCAGGGTCTTGCGACCTCGGCCGGCCTTGCCGCGGCGGCCATCGGGTCGGACCGCGTTGACCTCGTCATCCTCAACAAGTTCGGCAAGGCGGAAGCCGAGGGCAGGGGTCTGCGCGACGAATTCGGACTCGCCGTCGGTCGCGGCCTGCCGACGCTCACGGCGGTCGGCGAGGCGCTGCTGCCGGCCTGGCGATCTTTCGCCGGCGAGGACTGGCAGGTTCTCGAGCCGTCGCTCGAGGCGCTCGAAGCGTGGTGCCTCGCGCAGGTCGCGGACGAGGCTCGCGCCGCCGAGAGGATCACCGGGGGGATTACATGGTAAACGGTCATCCGGGCAGCCTGGCGTCGCCGTCACGCGCTGACGAGAGCGAGGACCTCGCCTTCCTTGCCGATTACCTCGTGCGGCCCGATCCGCTCGACCCGCGCCTCGGCATCACGGTCGCCGGCGTCGACCAGGGCGGCGCCCCGGTCGAGACCCGCGTCGTCACCGAGCGGGCCCTGACGCTCTATCTCAACGCGCAGGAGATCGTCACCATGATGACGATCGGCGACCACCCGGAGCATCTTGCCGTCGGCTACCTGCTCAACCAGAACATGCTGAAGCCGGACGACGTGGTCACCGATGTCGATTACGACGCCGAGCTCGATGTCGTCGTGGTGCGCACCGAGCGCAAGACCAACTACGAGGACAAGCTGCGCAAGCGCACCCTGACGTCCGGCTGCGCCCAGGGCACCGCCTTCGGCGACCTGATGGACGTGATCGACGAGGCCCGCCTGCCGCATGCGGAGTTGCGCACGTCCTGGCTCTACGCGCTCACCCACAAGATCAACCGGACACCCTCGCTCTATCTTGCGGCGGGCGCCATACACGGCTGCGTTCTGTGCGAGCGCGACCGGCCGCTCGTCTATATGGAAGACGTCGGCCGCCACAATGCGGTGGACAAGGTTGCCGGCTACATGCACCGGCACGGCATCGATCCGGCGGACAAGATCTTCTACACGACGGGGCGCCTCACCTCCGAGATGGTCATCAAGACGGTGCGCATGGGCATTCCCGTCCTCGTCTCGCGCTCCGGCTTCACCGCCTGGGGCGTCGAGCTCGCCCGCAAGGCGGGGCTGACGCTCGTTGGCCGCGCGCGGGGCAAGCGTTTCATCGTCCTCTCGGGTGCCGAGCGTATCGTCTTCGATCAGGATCTTGCCTATGTGGCGGAGGAATCGGCGAAGCATCGGCGCAAGGGAGCAAGCGACAAGGAAGGCGCAGATGATTGAAACCTGCCCGCCAACCATCGGCGCGCTGCTCGCCGGCGGGCTCGCCCGGCGCATGGGCGGGGGCGACAAGCCGCTGCGCCATGTCGGCGGCCGTCCGATCCTCGACCATGTCGTCGAGCGCATGGCGCCGCAATGCGCCGGGCTGGTCATCAACGCCAATGGCGATCCGGCGCGCTTTGCGCCCTATGGCCTGCCGGTCGTTCCCGACGACGTGCCCGGCTTCGCCGGCCCGCTCGCCGGTATTCTCGCCGTGCTCGACCACGTGGCGGTGCGCCGGCGCGACGTGGAATGGATCGTCAGCGTCGCCGCGGACACGCCGTTCCTGCCGCCGGATCTCGTCGCGCGCCTCCATGCCGCGCGCCAGGAAGAGGGGGCGATGCTCGCCTGCGCCGCCTCCGGCGGGCGCACCCATCCGGTCGTCGGGCTTTGGCCGGTCGGCATCCGCGAGGATCTGCGCCGGGCGCTCGTTGGCGAGGGCGAGCGCAAGATCGACCGCTTCACGGCCCGCTTCCCGCTCGCCGTCGCCGAATGGCCGACGGAGCCGTTCGACGTTTTCTTCAACGCCAACGCGCCGGCAGATCTAGAAGCCGCCGAGGCGATCCTCGTTCACGCACGCCTGAGTTGACGGGGCGCGCTTTCGCACGCACCCTCCTCAGGCGATGCAGGGAACAGGAAGATTGGGTGGAGACATTGGGGGAGGGAGCAATGCGCGCATTCATCGTTGCCGTGGTCGTCGCCATCGTCGTCGCGGTGGGTGCCGATTTCGTCCTGTCCGATCTGCAGAAGCCCGTTGACGTGGCCTTCACGACGAGCGGCGTGCGCCTCGGTGACATTCACTGAGCGGGACGCGCTTCTTAGGCCTTGCGGATGGAGAAGAGGAGGTTGTCGCCGCGCCTTTCCTGCGCCTCGAGCATGTCTCCCGTCTCGCGCACCAGGTTCGGGATGTCGATGGCGGCCATCGGATCCGTGCATTCGACGACGAGGAGCATGCCCGCCTTGAGGCTGCGCAGGGCCTTGCGGGTGTGAAGGGCGGGCAGGGGGCATTTGAGGCCGCGCAGGTCGAGCGTTTGTCCGGCGGTCGCATCATGGCTGGTCTCGTCGCTCATGGGGAGGCGTCCCTTCGATGATTCGCCCGGATCATGCACCGCGCCGCTTCGCCCGGGCAATGCGGGGCCTCGCCGCGCTGTTCCTCACGCTCTCCCTGACCGGTGCCCCCGAGGCGCAGGAACTGCGCGGCCACGGCGGCCCGGTGCGGGCGATCGCTGTCGATCCCGCAGGAGAGGTGGCGCTGACCGGGAGCTTCGATACCTCGGCCATCCGCTGGCGGCTGGCCTCCGGCGTGGCGGAAGCGGTGCTGCGCGCCCACGACGGCTCGGTCAACGCGGCCGTGGCGCTTGGAGAGGGACGCTTCGCCACGGGCGGCGAGGACGGGCGCATCGCGATCTGGCCGGCCGCAGGCCGCACGCCCGAGCGCGTGATCGTGGCACACGAGGCGCCAATCGTCGCGCTCACGGCCGGTCCGGATGGCACCTTCGCGTCGGCGGCCTGGGACGGCACGGCGGCGCTCTGGTCGCCGCAGGGCGAGGAGCGGCGGCGCCTCCGGGGCCATCAGGGCAACGTCAACGGCGTCGCCTTCATGCCCGCGGGTGGGCTCGTCACCTCCGGCTATGACGCGACGCTGCGCCTGTGGCCGCAGGATCCCGCGCGGCCGCCCGTCGTCGTGACCTTGCCGACGCCGCTCAACGGCGTCGTCGTCGCCCCCGATGGCGAGATCGTCGTCGCGGGGGCCGACGGCAAGCTGCATTTCGTCTCGGCGGCGGGGGAGGTGCTCGGCGAGCGCGAGGTGGGCCCGACGCCCCTCATCGCCCTCGCCTTGTCGCCGGACGGTAAGCGCGTCGCCGCCGGTGGCATCCGCGGTGACGTCGCCATCATCGAGCGCAGCACCCGGGCGGTGGTCGCGACGCTCGTCGGGCCGGGGCTGCCGGTGTGGTCGCTCGCCTTCTCGCCCGACGGCGGCGAGATCTTTTCGGGCGGCGGCGACCGGATGGTCCGCCGCTGGGACGCGCGCACGGGCGAGCATATCGGTGCCGTCATTCCGCAGGCGGGAGAGGATCCGCTCGCGGCTTTCTCCGGCGAGCGCGGGGCCGAGGTCTTCCGCGCCTGCGCCGCCTGCCACACGCTGACCCCGGACGGCGGCAACCGGGCCGGCCCGACGCTCTACGGCATCTTCGGCCGGCGCATCGCCTCCGCGCCCGGCTACGACTATTCGCCGGCACTCAGGGCCCTGAGCATCGTCTGGTCGGGCCAGACCATCGCCCGCCTCTTCGAGATCGGCCCCAATGCCTATCTCCCCGGCACCAAGATGCCGGAGCAGCGGGTGACGAGCGAGGCAGACCGACAGGCGCTGGTGGACTTCCTGAGGAAGGCCACTGCGCCGCGCTGAACGCCCGTTGCATCGCTGCAACCTGCCGCCGCTATTCTTCCGAAAGGTGCGCCGGGCGCATGGCTCGGCGCCGGGGCCGGGCGCGTCTGGCGGTTCCGCCTCGTCCGCGGGCTCCCCATCTGGCCCGCACAACGGCTCGACGGGGATGACGACATGGTTGCACTTTCGATTCTCGATCTCGTCCGCATCACGGAGGAGACGAATGCGCGCGGCGCGCTCGACAACGCCCGCGACCTTGCGCGCCACGCGGAGGGCTTTGGCTACCGCCGCATCTGGGTGGCGGAGCACCACAACATGCCGGGCATCGCGAGCGCGGCGACCTCCGTCGTCATCGCCCATATCGCCGCCGGCACCAGCACCATCCGCGTCGGTGCAGGCGGCATCATGCTGCCCAACCATTCGCCGCTCGTCATCGCCGAGCAGTTCGGCACGCTCGAGGCCCTGTTCCCCGGCCGCATCGACCTCGGCGTCGGCCGGGCGCCGGGCACTGACCAGCGCACCCTGCGCGCCTTGCGCCGTTCCCCGGCCAGCGCCGATACCTTCCCGCAGGATGTCGTGGAACTGCAGGCGCTTCTCGGTCCGCCCGCGCCGGACCAGATGATCCGCGCCGTGCCGGGGGCGGGATCGAACGTGCCGATCTGGATCCTCGGCTCCAGCATGTTCGGCGCGATGCTCGCTGCCGAACTCGGCCTGCCCTATGCCTTCGCCTCGCATTTCGCGCCCGAGATGCTGCTGCCGGCGCTCGAGGCCTATCGCTCCCGCTTCAAGCCCTCCGCCCAGCTCGCGCGGCCCCATGCCATGGTGGGCGTCAACATCATCGCCGCGCCGAGCGATGTGGAGGCCCGCCGCCTCGCCACCACCCAGCAGATGTCCTTCGCCAACATCTTCCGCGGCGCGCGCGGGCTGAGCCGCCCGCCGATCGACGACATCGAGACCTACTGGACGCCCATGGAGAAGGCGCAGGCCATGCGCATGCTGGCCCGCTCGATCGTCGGCTCGCCGCAGACCGTCCGCGAGGGCATTGCGGCGCTCGTCGCCGAGACCGCCGCCGACGAACTGATCGTCGTCTCCGACGTCTACGACCATGCGGCGCGGCTCAGGTCCTTCGAGCTCATCGCCGCCGCGGCGCAGGACCCGCGCTGACGCCGGTCAGTGGTGCTTCTTCTCCCGCGCGCGCAGGTAGTCCTCGCTCGTGCGCGGCGCCGGCCGGGCGGGAGCATCGTGCGGGTCGAAGCTCTCGTTGACCACGGCCTCGACGCGGCAGTCCTCGCACATCTTGATGACGGCGATGCGCCGGGCGTGCTCGCCCGAGAACATCCAGTGCCGGCCCTCGAGCCGCGAGACGATCCGCTCGATGGTGGAGCGGGTGCCGAAGGGCTTGCCGCAGGCGACGCAGTGGAAGGGCTCCTCCTCCTTCTTCGTCACCGGCGGGGCGGCCCAGGCGGCGAAGTCGATGCGCGGCTCGAGCGTGATGACCTTCTCCGGGCAGGTGGCGGCGCATAGCCCGCACTGCACGCAGCGGTCCTCGGCGAAGGTCAGCATCGGCTTGTCGGGATTGTCGCCGAGCGCCCCCGTCGGACAGGCGGCGACACAGGCATGACACAGCGTGCAGCCCTCCGTCTCGACATGCACGGTACCGAAGGGCGCGCGCTCGGGCAGGGGCAGGACGTCGACGGCAAGCGGCGCGACATTGCGCAGTTCCTTGAGCGCCATCACGGTGAGCTCGCGCCCCTGGCCGAGCGGCAGGAACTTCGCCGCCCGCCGCTCCGGCACGCCCGCCACCGGCACACCGGCGAGCGCCGCCGCGAGCTGGTCGGGGTCGTCCGTCTCGATCGTCGCCACGCAGCCTTCGCCGAAGCCAAGCGGCGCCGCGATGGCGTCCATATAGGCAAGGTTGCGCACGAGGCCGCCCGTGTCGTGCTTGGGCTTGGCGCGCGTCAGCACGCGGATCGCCGTCGCGCCATAGGCGAGGGCCGCAGCGAAGGCATCGAGCCCGAGTTGCGTCGCCTCGTTGACGGCAACCGGCAGGACATGGGCTGGCAGGCCCTCGCCGTAACGGGCAAGCGCATCGATCAGCTCCGCGCCATGGGTCTCGTCGTGGAAGAGCACCACCGCCCGCTCGCCGCCGGCCTCGGCATAGGTGTGGAGCAGGGCGCGCAGCCGTGCCATCAAGGTGTCGCTCGCCGGCAGGGCATAGGTTGCCGCGCCGGTCGGGCAGACGGCGGCGCAGGCGCCGCAACCGGCGCAGATCTCGGCCGAGATGGCGACATGGTCGCCGTCCGGCGTGATGGCGCCGGTGGGGCACAGGTCGAGGCAGCGCGTGCAGCCGGTCTTCTTCGAGCGCGAGTGGGCGCACAGCGCCGCATCGAAGGTGACGTAGCGCGGCTTGTCGAACTCGCCGACGAGCTGCGACGCCTCGAAGGCAAGGCGCGCCACGGCCGCCGGGTCGCCGGGGTCGGCGCGCAGGTAGCCGGCGCGCAGTTCCCCCGCCGGGAAGAGCGGCACGCCACCGCTGACATCGAGGACGATGTCGCAGCGCGACAGGGCGCCGTCGCGTGGCGCGCCGAAGGCGAGCCTGGCGCGCGAGGACGGGGCCGGATGCGCGAAGTCGTTGACCGTCAGCTCGAAGGCGCCGAGCCAGCCGGTCGCCTGGGCGATAGTGCCCTTGAGCACGGGAAAGTCGCTCCGGCGCGGCGCCGGCACATCACCGGGGCGCGTCAGCAGCACGGTGACGTCCAGCACGTCCTTGAGCCGCTCGGCGAGGGCGATCGCCGTCTCGTCGCGGCCGTAGACGAGGGCGACGCCCTCGCTCTTCAGGGGCACCAGCGGCGCCTGCGACGGCGCGATCCGCGCCGCGGCGATCAGCGCCGCCATCTTGGGGCCTGCCGCATCCGCCTCGGCCGACCAGCCGGCGTTCTCGCGCAGATTGACGAAGGTGAGATTAGCTTCCGGGGCGTCCTCGCCCGCTACCTCCTCGAAAAGCGGCGCCTCCTGGGTGCAGCCGACGAGGATGTCCGCCTCCGGGCCGAGCGCGGCCTTGAGCCGCTCCAGCTCGCGCCGGCACAGCTGGTCGGCGAAGCGCATGTCATGGCCCGGGCAGGCCCGCGTCAGCAGCTTTTCGTCCAGCGGCATCGTGCCCTCGCAGGAGCAGACGAAGGCGACGGGCTTTGCCTCGACCACCGGGCCGTTGGCGATGGGGCGCTTGCCGCGACCGGGGCCTTCAGCCATTGCGTTCACCTCCGCGATACCGATACCGACAGCGCTTGCATTCGCACCATTTCGCGTCAGCTTATATCGAATTGGATGAATTCCAATCGAATGGCGAAGGGGAGGAAGCCATTCCGGTCAAGATCACGTCAATCGGCCGCCGCGAGCTCATGCTGCCGCCCCCGTTCACGCTCATCACCCTGCGCGAGGCAAGGGATGCATTCGCACACGCCCGGGCGATCGCGAGCGAGGCAGGGGCGGGCACACTCGTGTGGGCGCGCCGCTTCGATCTCGTCGACTGCGCCGTGGTGCTGGAGCCGGCCGAGCCGCTCGCTCTCGCACGCCTCGCCTTCTACCCGGCGATAAATGCGCTCGCCGATGCCGTCGCGGCCCATTGCGCGCCGGAGCATCCGCTGACCTTCGACTGGCCGGGCGGCATCCGCCTCGACGGCGCGCTCGTCGGCGACGGGCAACTTGCCTGGCCGGCGGGCGCGCGCGATGCGGCGGTGCCGGACTGGCTCGTCTTCGGCGCGCGACTGCGTATCGCGACGCTCGACGGTCCGGAAGCGACCAGCGGGAGCCTCGGCATCGATATGGTCGGCGGGCTCGAGGGGGATGCCGAAAGCCTCGTCGAGAGCTTCGCGCGCCACTTGATGGCGAATCTGCATGGCTTCTCGGACGACCACGGCGCTTCTCAGATTTTACATTACGTTGAACGTCTGGCGCCAAGCGATTCCGGCGATTCGTCTTTTGCCATTGACGTGAACGGCGATCTGCTCGTCACGACGGGCCGCGGCCGCCGCCGGCGTCTCTTCGTCGAGGCGCTCGCGCGTCTTAGCGAGCGCGATGCCGAGGGGAGGCGTCCGTCATGAAGCTGCCGCGTACCATCCGGCTCGACGCCTCCGACACCTTCGTCTTCGCCCGTGCCGCTGCACCGGGCGAATGGGCGGTGACCGGCACCTTTCTCTTCACCGATAGCGATGTCGCCTCGCTGCCGACGAAGGAGCGTGTCGCCTTCCGCTCCGGCTTTCTCGGCATCGACAGCTTCGGCTTTTCCACCCTCACGGTGGTGAGCGAGGCGAGCGAAGACGAGATCGAGGCGGCCACGGCACTTCTGGCACGACGCTTCGTCGAGCGGCTCGGCGCCCCCGACGTCGCCACCGCCCTGCCGGCAGCGCGGGAGGAGATCGCCTTCGCCGCCTCGCTCTGCGACCATGCCGTCGGCACGCTCCTTGCCCTGCAGCGCGTGATGGAGAACGGCGAGATCCGCGAGCGCTACCGCACGCTCACCCCGCGTGGCGACCGGCCGCGCGCGGGCTTCCGCGCCTTCGACTTCTTCGAGACCGACGACGAGCCGACAGAGGAGGTCGACCTCCTCGCCCTGATGAAGGACAAGCCATGACCGACGCCGCCACCCGCGACTTCTGGCTGTCGAGCGGCCACGTGCTGCTCGACCGGCGCGAGGACGGCGGCCTCGTGGTGACGGATGCCTTCCTGAAGGCCTATCTCGCCCGGCCGGAGCTCATGCCGCCGGAGGAGGCCTGCCCCGCCGAGCGGGCGCTTCATGCCCTGCTGATGGACGATCCCTTCGCCGCCATCTCGCCCGTGACGCTGGCGCAGCTTGCCGATGCCGATGCGCGCGACAACTGGCGGGCGTTTCTCTCCTTCCGCGACCGGCTTCTGGCCGCGCCGACGCTGCAGGCGGCCTATGTGCGCATGATCGGGGAGGGCGTCGCCGGCATTCCGCCGCTCTTCCTCAACCAGCTCGTCCACGTGCTGATGCGTGCCGCGCTCGACGGCTGCGAGGATGCCGAGGTGCTGCGCGCGGGCGAGATCTTCTTCCGCCCGCAGAAGGTGACCGTGCACGAGGGCCACCTCCTCCTCGCCGATGCCGAGACCATCGCGATGCACGAGGAGAACCGCCAGGCCTCGCCGCTGCTCGCCATGCTCGGCGGGCCGGCGGTGACCGAGCTTGACGTGCTGCAGCCGGGCGAGACGGGCTACCAGGAGCGTAGCGATGCCTTCGACATGGTGCTCGACCTTGGCGGCGAAGCCGGGGGCCGCGCGGCCATCGCCCGCTGCATCGAAGCCTTCCTGCGCGAGACGCTGGGGCACGCGGTAGCGGTCGAGCCTGTGCAGCGCATCGAGGACAGAGACTGGCGCTGGTTCATCGGGCTCGATGCCGAGGCCACCGCCATCGGCAACGCCCTGTGGCGGGGAGAGGCGGTGGAGGGGGAGGCTTCGTCGCGCGTTCTCGCCCTCTTCCGCCTGACGGTCGACCCGTCCGTGCCGGTGCGGCCGGAAGTGCGCGGCCATCCCGTCTATCTCATCATGGCGATGGACCGGAGCAATCTGCTACGCTTCAAGCCGCAGAACCTCATTGCCGGCCTGCCGCTCGTGGCGGACCAGCCGGTGCATTGAGGAGGCCGGATCATGGCGCATGAGAGATTCAGCGTCGGCGTCGTCGTCGAACGCCGCCCGTTGAAGAGCCGCTGGGTGGATCATGCCTGGCTGCCGGTCGCCGTCATCGCCGGCGTGCCGGAGGCGGCCCCGTGGACCTTGCTCGGCGAGGAAGCCGGCGTGCAGCGCTTCTACGCCGGCGCCTTCGACGTCGATCTCTATCGTGCGGAGACGGCCGGGTACCGCGACAATCTCGAAAGCGGGGCGCCGAAGCTGTGGATCGCCGCCCATGCCACGGGCGTCACGCCGCCGCTCGACATCCTCGTCGTTACGGCCGATCCCAACGAGGGGGCCGCCTATACGGAGGCGGGCGACAACATTGTCGAAGTGGTGCCGATGCCGGACGAGGTTGCCGGCGTCGTCGCCCGCTTCGTCGCCGACCACCATGTGGAGCGCGCCTTCATCAAGCGCCGCCGCGATCGGGCCGATCCCGACGCCTTGGCCCTGCGGCCGGGCCGCGACAAGGAGGGAGGCGAGCCGTGAGCAGCGACGAAGGCTTCCTCACCCGCTGGTCGCGCCGCAAGGAGGCCGCGCGGCGGAGCGAAGACGCAACGGTGCCCGTGAATGTGCCCGCCGAGGCGCCGGACGAGATTGCCGCACCGACGGCCGAGGCAGGGGCGCAGGTCAGCGCTTCCCCGGTAGACGATGCGCCTGTCCCGCTCGAGGAACTGCCGCCGATCGAGAGCATCGGCCCGGAGACGGATCTGACGCCATGGCTGAAGCGCAACGTGCCGCCGGCCTGGCGCCAGGCGGCGCTGCGCCGCCTGTGGGTGAGCGACCCCGGCATCCGCGATTTCGTCGGTCTCGCGGACTACGACTGGGACTGGAACACTCCCGACGGCATGCCGGGCTACGGGCCGCTCGAGATTGGCGAGGCCGTGCGCAAGCGCCTCCTCGCCGCCGTCGAGGGGGCCCCGCCGCCCGCCGATGAGAGGGTGCAGCAGAACGGCGCCTCAATCGAACCTCCGGCCGACGAGCGGGCGCCCGGCCCGGCGCCGGAACCGGATGAGGCGCCGGCTGCCGTCCGATTGCCCCCCGAACCTTCGCCAGCACCGTCCACCATCGCGCCGACGGGCAAAGATCACACAGATTTGAATAGAGATTTAGGGAAACCGTCACCCTCTCCCCGCCGCCGTTCGGGTTCGGCGACGCCGGTCTGAGCGAGGCGTCACAAGGGTTTCGCGGACTCGGCGGCGGGGGACGGCACGCGCCGCCGTACGCCTGCCGTTACAGCCATAGCGGGTGCACTGCAGCATTTCATTGGAATGGTTGCAATGTGGAAACGGGGTGATAGGCTCGCCCTATTGCCGTTTCAGACACGGAGGCAACGGGTCGGGAATGCGCGAGGCGGGGCTCAGTCAGGCCATC
Organism: Chelatococcus daeguensis; assembly: GCF_001887265.1. Lineage (NCBI taxonomy): Bacteria > Pseudomonadati > Pseudomonadota > Alphaproteobacteria > Hyphomicrobiales > Chelatococcaceae > Chelatococcus > Chelatococcus daeguensis. Next base: position 1,537,748 of record NZ_CP018095.1, read on the forward strand.
GAAGCAGCGGGGGGTGTGCGTGCGCTCGCCCGTCAGCTCGGGGTGTCCCAGCCGACAATTTCAGGCTGGCGCCGCGTGCCCGCCGACCGGGTCCTTGCCGTCGAAGCGCTGACCGGCGTTGACCGTGCCGTGCTCCGCCCGGACATGTATCCGCCGCGGGATGCTGCCGCCGCAGCCGACGTCGATCCCATCGATCTGGCCCGTGCCGAGGAATATGCGCTGCTCGCGGCGCTGCTCTGGCGCGCGCCGGGGCAGGACCTCATCGACCGGCTGGCGCAACTGCGCGGCGACGCGAGCGAGATCGGCATGGCGCATCTGGCGCTCGCCGATGCCGCCGCCGGCATGGACGCCGAAGCCGTGAGCCGCGAGTTCTTCGACCTTTTCATCGGTCTCGGCCGCGGCGAGATCCTGCCCTACGCCTCCTATTACCTCACCGGCTTCCTGCACGAGCGTCCGCTCGCCGTGCTACGCGGCGACCTCGCGCGGCTTGGCATCGAGCGTGCCGAGCGGGTGGCCGAGCCGGAGGACCACATCGCCATCCTCTGCGAGACAATGGCCGGGCTCATCCGCTGCGATTTCGGTATCGCCGGCCTCGGCGAACGGGAGTTCTTCGCCCGCCACGTGGAACCGTGGGCCGGGCGCTTCTTCGCGGATCTCGAGACCTCGCGCGCCGGCCGGTTCTACCGGGCTGTGGGCACGCTCGGGCGCGTCATGATGGAGATCGAGGCGGAAGCCTTCGCGCTGCCCGCCTGACATGAAGGAACGAGGGGAGGGAGCCATGCAGGACGACAAGAAGAAAAAGGTCCTCGATCGACGCAGCTTCCTCGGCGCTGCCGGTGCGGGCGCCGCCATGACGGCGCTCGCACCGGTCGTCGCCGACAAGGCCGAAGCCATGGCCGAGCCTCCCGGCAACGACCAGACGCGCTATCGCGAAACCGAACACGTCCAGGACTTCTACCGGGTCAACCGGTACTGAGGGGGAGGCCGACATGCTCATCAAGCGCAAGTCCGCTGCGGCCGCGCAGGGACGGCTGCAGGCCGTCGCCGCCGGCTTCGGGGGCGCATCCCTTGTCGACCGGCGCGCCTTCCTGAAGCGGGCCGGCTTCGCGGCCGGTGCCCTCGCCGCGGTCGGCACGATCGAGGTGGGCGCCGTGCGCCGCGCGCAAGCCGGCCCCACCGATTTCCAGCAGCCCGTCGAGCGCAAGAAGAACATCTGCACCCACTGCTCCGTCGGCTGCACGGTGACCGCCGAGGTGCAGAACGGCGTGTGGGTGGGCCAGGAACCGTCATGGGACAGCCCGATCAACCGGGGCTCCCATTGCGCCAAGGGCGCGGCCATCCGCGAGCTGGTGCATGGCGATCGGCGCCTGAAATATCCGATGAAGCTGGTGAACGGCGCCTGGCAGCGCATCTCCTGGGACGACGCCATCAACGAGATCGGCGACAAGCTCATGGAGATCCGCAACACGTCGGGCCCGGAGTCCGTCTACTGGCTTGGTTCGGCCAAATATTCCAACGAAGGCGCCTATCTCCTGCGCAAGTTCGCCGCCTTCTGGGGCACCAACTCGGTCGACCACCAGGCACGCATCTGCCATTCCACCACGGTCGCGGGCGTCGCGAACACGTGGGGCTATGGCGCCATGACGAATAGCTACAACGACATCCGCAACTCGAAGACGATTGTCTTCATGGGTTCCAATGCGGCCGAGGCCCACCCGGTGTCGCTGCAGCACATCCTGACAGGCAAGGAGATCAACCGCGCCAACGTCTTCGTCATCGATCCGCGCTTCACCCGCACGGCGGCGCATTCGACGGAATATGTGCGCATCCGTTCCGGCACCGACATTGCCGTGATCTGGGGCATGCTCTGGCACATCTTCGAGAACGGCTGGGAGGACAAGCAGTTCATCGCCCAGCGCGTCTACGGCATGGATCAGGTGCGCGCCGAGGTGAAGAAGTGGGATCCCGCCACCGTCGAAGACGTGACGGGCGTGCCCGGAGAGCAGTTGAAGCGCGTCGCCGAAACCTTCGCCAAGGAGCGGCCGTCCACCTTTATCTGGTGCATGGGCGGTACGCAGCACTCGGTCGGCACGGCCAACGTGCGCGCCTATTGCAACCTGCTGCTCGCCACCGGCAACGTCGGCGGCTTCGGCAACGGTGCCAACATCTTCCGCGGCCATTGCAACGTGCAGGGAGCGACCGACCTCGGCCTCGATATCACGTCGCTGCCGCTCTACTACGGCCTCACCGAAGGCGCGTGGAAGCACTGGTGCCGGGTGTGGGAGGTCGATTACGACTGGATGCTCTCGCGCTTCGTCGACAAGAAGATGATGGAGGCGCCCGGCATCCCCTCGACGCGGTGGTTTGATGCCGTGCTCCTGCCCAAGGACCAAGTGGACCAACCGGACAATGTCCGCGCCATGATGGTCTTCGGCCACGGCGGCAACACCATTCCCCGCATGCCGGAAATGGTGAAGGGCCTCGAGAAGCTCGACCTCCTCGTCGTCGGCGATCCGCATCCGACGACCTACGCCGCAATCTCGCAGCGCAAGGACGGCACCTATCTCCTGCCCATCTGTACACAGCTCGAGACGTCGGGCTCGCGCACGGCCTCCAACCGCTCGCTCCAGTGGGGCGAGCAGATCGTCAAGCCGATCTTCGAATCGAAAGACGATTACGAGGTCATGTATCGCCTGGCGACGAAGCTCGGCTTCGCCGACGAGATGTTCAAGAACATCAAGGTCGAGAACGGCAGGCCCGAGCCTGAGGACATCCTGCGCGAGATCAACCGCGGCGGCTGGTCCACCGGCTATTGCGGCCAGTCGCCCGAGCGCCTCAAGGCGCATATGGCGAACCAGGACAAGTTCGACATCGTCACGTTGCGCGCGGCGAAGGACGTGCCGGAGGTCGGCGGCGACTACTACGGCCTGCCCTGGCCGTGCTGGGGCACGCCCGAATACCGGCATCCGGGCACGCATACGCTCTACAACACCAACATCCACGTGAAGGACGGCGGCGGCACCTTCCGCGCCCGTTTCGGCGTGGAGCGCGAGGGCGTGACGCTTCTGTCGGAGGGCTCCTACTCGCAGGGTTCCGAGATCACGGACGGCTATCCCGAATTCACTTATGGCGTCCTGAAGAAGCTCGGATGGGATGCCGACCTCACGGAGGCGGAGCGCGCCACCATCGAGGGCATCGGCGGCAACAATCCCGACGCCGTCTCCTGGTCGACAGACCTGTCCGGCGGCATCCAGCGCGTGGCGCTGGAGCACGGCTGCATCCCCTACGGCAACGGCAAGGCCCGCGCGGTGGCGTGGAACCTGCCCGATCCGGTGCCGGTGCACCGCGAGCCGATCTATTCGCCGCGCGCCGACCTCGTGGCGAAATATCCGACGCGGGAGGATTTCAAGAGCTTCCGCGTGCCCAACATCGGCTTCACCGTCCAGAAGGCGGCCGTGGACAAGGGCATCGCGAAGGACTTCCCCATTATCCTGACCTCCGGACGCCTCGTCGAATACGAGGGCGGCGGCGAGGAGACGCGCTCCAACAAGTGGCTCGCCGAGCTGCAGCAGGACATGTTCGTCGAGATCAATCCGGCGGACGCGGCCGAGCGCGGCATCAGCGACGGCGGCTGGGTGTGGGTGACGGGGCCGGAGAACCAGTCCAAGGCCCGCGTCAAGGCGCTCGTCACGGAGCGTGTCGGCAAGGGCGTCGCCTTCATGCCCTTCCACTTCTCCGGCTGGTTCATGGGTGAGGACCAGCGCAAGAACTACCCGCCGGGCGCGGATCCCATCGTCCTCGGCGAAAGCGCCAATACCATCACCACCTATGGCTATGACCCGGTGACGGGCATGCACGAAGGCAAGGTGACGCTGTGCCAGATCAGGGCGGCCTGAGGGAGGATGAAATGGCCCGTTTGAAATTCCTCTGCGACGCCGACCGTTGCATCGAGTGCAACGCCTGCGTGACCGCCTGCAAGAACGAGAACGAGGTGCCCTGGGGCATCAACCGCCGGCGCGTCGTCACCATCAACGATGGCAAGCCGGGCGAGAGGTCGATCTCCATGGCCTGCATGCATTGCACGGACGCGCCCTGCAAGGCCGTCTGTCCGGTCGACTGCTTCTACAACACGGCCGACGGCATCGTGCTGCATTCGAAGGATCTGTGCATCGGCTGCGGTTATTGCTTCTACGCCTGCCCGTTCGGCGCGCCGCAATATCCGCGCGTCGGCAATTTCGGCTCGCGCGGCAAGATGGACAAGTGCACCTACTGCGCCGGCGGCCCCGAGCCGGACCTGACTGCCGCCGAGTACCAGAAATACGGCGCGAACCGCATCGCCGAGGGCAAGCTGCCGCTCTGCGCCGAGATGTGCTCGACAAAGTCGTTGCTCGCCGGCGACGGCGAGATCATTGCCGCCATCTACAAGGAACGCGTGCTCAAGCGTGGCTACGGCTCCGGCGCCTGGGGCTGGAAGACGGCCTATCGCGAGACGATCGACGTCTGATCGGGCCGAGCGGCCGACGGGAGGGGAGGAACGAGCCATGACCCGCACAGGACACGATCGGCGCTGGTCGGCCCGCAGCATCGCCGCGGCACTGACGATGCTGATGGCGCTGCTCCTTGCGCTGCCCGCGGCGACGGGCTCCGCTTTCGCCCAGGTCAATCCGACGACCGAGGCGGTGAGGGAAGAGCAGCTCATGCAGGCACTCGACCGGGTCACCGGCCGCGTGTCGATCCCCGACCGGAAGGCGGCGACGCTGATCCAGGTCGAAGGGCAGGAATGGCGGGCCTATCACGAGCGCACGCTAGCCTGGATCGGCGGCATCGCCATCCTCGGCATGCTCGCGGTGCTCGCGGTCTTCTTTCTGGTGCGCGGGCGCATTCGCACGGAGGCCGGACCGTCGGGCCGCACCATCGTGCGCTTCAGGTGGTTCGAGCGCTTCGTGCACTGGCTGACGGCGAGCTGCTTCGTCATCCTCGCGCTGTCCGGCCTCAACGTCGCCTTCGGCAAGTCGCTGCTGCTGCCGCTCATCGGGCCGGAGGCCTTCTCCACTTTCTCGATGGCTGCCAAATACGCTCACAACTATCTCAGCTTCCCCTTCACGCTGGGGCTGGTGCTGATGTTCTTCATCTGGGCGCTGCGCAATATCCCGAGCCGCGTCGACATCACGTGGTTCGCCCAGGGAGGAGGCATCGTCGGCAAGGCGCATCCACCGGCCGGCAAGTTCAATGGCGGCCAGAAGGTGCTGTTCTGGCTCGTCATCCTCGTCGGTGCCGCCATCGCGGTCAGCGGCTATGTCCTGCTGTTCCCGTTCTACGGCACGACCATCGCCGGCATGCAGACGGCGCAGGTGGTGCACGGCCTCCTTGGCGTGCTCCTTACGGCCGTAATTCTTGGCCACATCTATATCGGCACGCTCGGCATGGAGGGCGCCTTTGACGCCATGGGCAACGGCGAGGTCGACCTCAACTGGGCGCGTCAGCATCACAGCCTCTGGGTCGCCGAGGAGGAGCGCAAGGCCACGGCCGACGGCAAGCACGGCGTGCCGCCGACGGCCGTGCCGGCGGAATAGGGCTAACGACCGAGGCCTCTCTCCCTCCCCCACGGGGTGGCGGGGAGGGGGAAGAAGGGCTCGACGCACCCCGTCGCCTTGTGCACAGTCGGGCCGGATGCTTCGCAAGGGGCATCCGGCTTTCTCGTGTCCGGATCGATTTCTCAATGCGTGTCATTGGCCTCGCCGGCTGGAGCGGCTCCGGCAAGACGACCCTTCTCACCCGCCTCATCCCGGTTCTCGTCGCCCGCGGGCTCAGCGTCTCGACCATCAAACATGCGCATCACGCCTTCGATGTCGACAGGCCGGGCAAGGATTCCTTCCTGCACCGGCAGGCCGGCGCGCGCGAGGTGCTGGTGGCCTCGCGCCGGCGCTGGGCACTGATGCGCGAATTGAGGGACGAGCGCGAGCCGCGGCTCGCCGAGCTCGTGGCGCTGATCGACGATTGCGATATCCTCCTCGTCGAGGGCTTCAAGCGCGAGGAGCACGTCAAGGTGGAGGTCTACCGCAAGGCCAACGGCAAGCCGCCGCTCCATCCCGACGACGGCCGCATCGTCGCCGTGGCGAGCGACGTTGCCCTGCCCGATGCAGGGCGCCCGGTCATCGACATCGACGACATCGAAACGATCGCCGATGTCGTCTTGGCCCATGCCGAGCCCGTGGAGCGGCTGATGGAGAGGCTTTCCGCGCATGGCCCAGCTGAGTGACGACTGCTTCGCCTTCGGCGGGCCGCTGATGTCCGTCGAGGAGGCGCTGGCGCTGATCGGCGAGCGCATCGCGCCCGTCGACGGCATCGAGGATGTGCTGGTGCGCAGCGCCGAGGGCCGCGTGCTGGCGCGCGATGTGCCGGCGCTCGTCGATCTACCACCTTTCGACAATTCCGCCGTCGACGGCTGGGCCGTGCGCTATGACGACCTTGCGCGCGAGGGCGAGACGCGCCTGCCGGCCGCCGGGCGGGTGATCGCCGGCAGTGCCGCGGCCGCCATACCCCCCGGCCATGCCGTGCGCATCTTCACGGGCGCGCTGATGCCCGCCGGGGCCGACACCGTCTTCATGCAGGAGGACGTGACGCTCGATGGCGGGACGGTCGTCCTGCCGTCGGGGCTGAAGCGCGGCGCCAATTGCCGGAAGGCGGGCGAGGACATTGCGCGCGGCGCGGTGGCGCTGCCGGCGGGCCGGCTCCTCAGGCCGCAGGACCTCGCGCTCGCGGCGGCCGTCGGCCATGCGAGCCTGCCGGTACGTCGGCCGCTGCGGGTTGCCGTCTTCTCCACGGGCAACGAGTTGGTGGAACCGGGCGAGCCGCTGCCCACGGCCGGCATCTACGATTCGAACCGCTTCGCCCTCATCGCCTTGCTCGGCCGGCTGGGTGTCGCGGTGTCGGACCTCGGCGTGCTGCGCGACGAGCCGGAGCGCCTGCGCGAGGCGCTCGCGGCTGCGAGCGGGGAGCATGACCTGATCCTCACCTCGGGCGGTGTCTCGACGGGGGAGGAGGACCATGTCCGGGCGGCGGTGGAGGCGGCGGGCCGGCTCGTCTTCTGGCGCCTCGCCATCAAGCCGGGCCGGCCGGTCGCCATGGGCGTCATCGCCGGCACGCCCTTCGTCGGCCTGCCGGGCAATCCCGTTGCCGTCTATGTCACCTTCACCTTCGTGGTGCGCCCGCTTCTCGCCCGGCTGATGGGCGCGGAGCTACCGCGCCCGCTCGCCATCCCGGCACGGGCCGCCTTCGCCTATCGCAAGAAGGCCGGGCGGCGCGAGTTCGTGCGCGTCAGCCTGCGGCGGGGAGGAGACGGCACATACGAGGCGGTGAAATACCCGCGCGACGGTGCCGGCGTCCTGACCTCGCTCACCGAGACGGACGGCCTCGCGGCACTGCCCGAGGACATGACAGACCTTGCCGAAGGCGACAGGGTCGACGTCTATCCCTACGCGCTCCTCGGCTGACGCGCCCGCCGCTCGAGGAAGCCGAGGCCGAGGTCGACGAGGATGGCGAGCATGGCGACGAGCACGCCGCCCTGCAGCACATAGGCGAGGTTGTCCGCCTGCAGCCCGGCGATGATGATCTCGCCGAGGCCCCGTGCGCCGACCGTGGAGCCGATCGTCGCCGTGCCGATGCTGACGATGATCGAGACGCGGAAGCCCGCGATGATCACCGGCAGCGCCAGCGGCAGCTCGATCTCCCTGAGGATGCGCCGGCCCGTCATGCCCATGCCGCGCGCCGCCTCGACCACCTGCGGCGAGACGTCCTTCAGCCCGGCGATGGTATTCTCGAAGATCGGCAGGAGCCCGTAGGCGAAGAGCGCGACGAGCGTCGGCCGCGCGCCGAAGCCGGTAAGCGGCACGGCGACCGCGAGCATGGCGATGGGCGGAAAGGTCTGCCCGAGATTGGCGACGGCGCGGGCGAGCGGCAGATATTGCGCGCCGGCCGGGCGGGTCACGAAGATGCCGATGGCGAGCGCGATGACGAGCGCTGCAAGGCTCGCCGCGATGACGAGGCCGATATGCGAGAGGGTCAGCGCCAGGATGCTGTCGCGGTCGTAGATCGCCGGCTGGCCGAATTTCGCCAGCGCCGCGAGCGGCCGCTCGAAGGCCCGCGGGACGAGTACCATGATGGAAAAGAGCGCGACGGCGATCCCGGCCGCCACGATCCGCAGGAGGCCCCGCCGCTGCGCCATCACCGGCTGCCTCCGCCGAAGGCGATGATCCGCTCCATGTCGATCACGCCGACGATCGCTCCGGCCTCGTCGATGACGGGCAACTCGTCGACGCCGGCGAAGACGAGGCGCGACGCCGCCTCGCGCAGGCTCGCCGAGGCGGAGAGGGGGGCGAGGGATACGTTTGCGCCCGCCTTGCGGAAGGTGCCGTCGCCTATCGGCATCCAGTCCATCGCAGGCCCCATCAAAGCGGTGACGCCGGCGAGGGAGAGCAGCTTCAGCCCACGATCCTCGCTACCGATCAGCGACTCGACGAAGGCGCTCGCCGGCCGGCGCAGAAGGCTCTCCGGCGCGTCGAGCTGCACGATGCGCCCCCTCTCCATCACCGCCAGCCGGTCGGCGAGTTTGAAGGCCTCATCCATGTCGTGTGTGACGAGCAGCACGGTCGTGCCCATGCGCCGGCGGATGGCGAGGAACTCGTCCTGCAGGCGCGTGCGGGTGATGGGGTCGAGCGCGCCGAAGGGCTCATCCATCAGCAGCACGGCGGGCTTGCCCGCCATGGCCCGTGCCACGCCGACGCGCTGCTGCTGGCCGCCCGACAGTTCGTGCGGATATTTGCGTGCGAAGATGGCAGGCGGTAGGCCGAAGAGCTCGAGCAGTTCCGCGACGCGGGCCGCGATGCGTGGGCGCGGCCAGCCGAGCAGACGCGGCACGGTGGCAATGTTCTGGGCGACGGTACGGTGGGGGAAGAGGCCGATGCCCTGGATGGCGTAGCCCATGCGCAGCCTGAGCGTCGCCGGTGGAATGCCCGTCGTGTCGACGCCATCGATCAGGACACGCCCGGCGCTCGGCTCGATGAGGCGATTGATCATGCGCAGCGTCGTCGACTTGCCGCAGCCGGACGGGCCGATGAGCGCCAGCGCCTCGCCCTCGGCGAGCTCGAAGGAGATGCCGTCAACCGCTCGGACCGGCCCGAAGCTCTTCGTCAGTCCCTCGACCGTGATCATGCCGCCCTCCCTCGCGCACGGCCCGCGACCGCATCGAGCACGACGGCGGCAAGGAAGGCGAGAATGACGATGGGCACAGCGCCGAGCAGCACGAGGTCCATGGCGGTCTGCCCCATGCCGCGGAAGACGAAGGTGCCGAAGCCGCCGGCCCCGATCAGCGCCGCGACCGCCGCAAGGCCGATGTTCTGCACCAGCACGATGCGCACGCCCGTGACGATGACGGGGAAGGCGAGCGGCCATTCGACGCCGGCGAGGCGCCGCAAGGGCCCCATGCCCATGCCGCGCGCCGCTTCCACCACCGCCGGCGGAACGGCCGCGAAGCCCGCCACCGTATTGGCGACGACAGGCAGCAGCGAATAGAGGAACAGCGCAAGGAGGGCGGGCGTCAGGCCGATGCCGCGGATGCCGGCAGCGCCGAGCGCGGGATAGGCGGCGGCGAGCGCGGCGAGCGGGGCCATCATCAGGCCGAACATGGCGATGCTCGGCACGGTCTGGATGACCGACAGCACCGCGAGCACGGCTCCCCGCGCCGCGGCAAGGCGGTGGCATAGATAGCCGAGCGGGATGCCGAGCAGCAGCGCCGGCGCGAGGCTGCCGCCAACGAGCACGAGATGGCGCGCCCCTTGCTGCCAGAAGCTGTCGCGGTTGGCCGCGTATTCGCGCATGATCGACAGGTCGTTCCACAGCCCCGCCGCCAGCACGGCGAGCACCGCCCCGACGGCGGCGAAGGCGAGCGTGATGCGCGCCAGCGGCCCGCCGCGCAGCTTGACGAGCGCATCGGCGAGGATCAGTCCGAAGGCGCCGGTGGTGAGCCAGAAGCCGGAGCCGAGGGAGACGCGCGCCAGCGTCGCGCCCGCCGGCAGCAGGGCCGTCGCCGCAAGGCCGGCGCCGAGGAGGGCGGCGAGCGCGCCGGCCGCTCCGGCCAAGGCCTGCACGGCGGCATGATGCGCGAGCGCCGCGACGAGGGCGCAGGCCGTGAGGACGGCGGCAAGCGGCAGTCCGAGCCATGCGGCTGGCAGTGCGGGCAGGGAGAAGCCCTCGCCCGAGACGATCCGGTTGGGCTGCAGCGCGAGGAAGGGCGCAAACGCGACGGCGAGGAGCGCCGCGACGGCGCACAGCCGCGCAAGGCCGCGTCCCTCCGCGGCGGCTCCCGTCGGCACCGGGCGCGCTGTCGGCTCTTCCGTCACGCGAGGGCGGCCCGCTACTTCAGGAGGCCCTTGCTCGTCAGGTAGTCCTTCGCCACAGCACCGGCGTTCTCGCCGCCGACGGCGATGCGCCCGTTGAGCTTCTGCAGCGTCTCGAGGTCGAGCGAGGCGAACACCGGTTCAAGCAACTCCTCGATCTGCGGATATTGCTTCAGCACCGCCTCGCGGATGATCGGCGCCGGTTGATAGACCGGCTGCACGCCCTTGTCGTCCGTCATGACGACGAGGCCGACCTCGGCGATGGCGCCGTCCGTGCCATAGACCATGGCGGCATTGGTGCCGTCCGTCCCCTCGGCCGCCGCCTTGATCGTGGCGGCCGTGTCGCCGCCGGCGAGCGTCAGCAACTGGTCGGACTTCAGGGTAAAGCCATAGGCCTTCTGGAAGGCGGGCAGGGCCGCGGCCGAGTTGACGAACTCGGCCGAGGCGGCGAGCTTCACCGTGCCGCCCTTCGCCACATAGGCACCGAAGTCCGACATCGTCGCGAGCTTCTCTGCCGCCGCGAGGTCGCCACGCACGGCGATCGCCCAGGTGTTGTTGGCCGGGGCCGGCGTCAGCCAAACGATCTTTTCGGCGTCATAGTCGCGCTTCTTCGCCTCGGCATAGCCCTTGGCTGCGTCCTTCCAGACGTCGCTGTCGGCCATGTTGTAGAAGAAGCCGGCATTACCGGTGTACTCCGGGTAGATGTCGATCTCGCCTGCCCTGATCGCGGCGCGCACCACGGGCGTCGCCCCGAGCGAGACCCGGTCGACGACAGGGATGCCGTTCTCCTGCAGCACGAGGCGGATCATCGCGCCGAGCAAGCTGCCCTCCGTGTCGATCTTCGATGCGACGACGACGTCGGCGCGCGCTGTGCCCGTTGCCATGGCAATGACCGCGACGGCGGCCAGGACCGTCTTCTTCATGGAAGCGTCCCCCTTCCGAATGCGCGAGCCGTGACGCGCCTCATGGTCGACAGCATAGGGCGAGCCGTGCCGATGCATCAATGTCCCGGCGCGTGCATGGCGCAGCGCGCAGCCGCAGGCCGCACGATACGCACGCTGTCATGATTCGTCCTTGATGTTCGTCCAGATGTGGCGTGCCGTTGTCGTTGACGACGTGGACCCCATCTGTCCTTCGTAGCGCCCGCATGCCGGGCCTCGTTGCCGGAATTCGCATGCTGGACGATACGAATCGTATGCCGGTCGTGTTTGGGGTGGCGCGCCCGCGCCGCCGTTTCTCGGAGGTGCTGCGGGATCTCGCGGCCTTCCCATCCGAGCGGGTGCGCGTCGCCGACATTCTCGATGCCTTCGGCGACCGGGCCTTTGGCGCATTGATGCTCATCTTCGCGGTGCCGAATGTGCTGCCGCTGCCGCCCGGCACCTCGTCCGTGCTCGGCGCTCCGCTTCTGTTCATCGCGGCGCAGCTCATGCTCGGCCGGCCGGTGCTGTGGCTGCCGCAGTTCATCACGGAGCGCTCGCTGGCGCGCAACGATTTCGCCGCCATGGCCGACAAGCTGCTGCCGCATCTGACGCGGTTCGAGCGCATGCTGCAGCCGCGCCTGACCGGCCTCTTCAACCCGATGCACGACCGCATCATTGGCGGCGCCTGCCTCATCCTCGCGATCATCCTCTTCCTGCCGATCCCCTTCGGCAACATGCTGCCGGCCTTCGCCATCTCGGCCTTCGCTATCGGGCTCATGGAGCGCGACGGCATCGCGGTCGCCGTCGGCTGGCTGGGCAAGCTCGCGAGCCTTGCCGTGCTGGCCGCCATCTCGACGGCGCTCGTTGCTGCCGCCGCCGCCTTCTTCACGCATCTCTGGCCGTTCTGATCCACCCCTTGCACGCCAAGCGGCTTGACCCACCGTCCTTTCGTCGTGATGCTCTTGCCGCCGCCGGCTCGGCCCGCGGCTGCGCAACCTGGCAAAGGGGGGAATGCCATGGGTTTTGCGATCGAGCGTCGGGCGTATCTGTCAACGGCTTTCTGGATTACCGGCGCGGCGCTGCTTGCCGGCTGCGCGGGCGATGACGTCGTCTCGCCCGCCGTGACCACGCCGGCCCTGCCACCGGTGACGGCGGAGCAATTGGTGGGCCGCTGGGGCCTCGGTTCCTATCACCGCGACACCGACCGCGACCGCACGGTCAAGGAAGCGCGCGCTCAGTGCCGCAATCCCTATGTCATCAAGGCGGGGGCCGACGGCGGCGTGATCATGAACCTCGCCGACGAGAAGGAGCCGCGCGAACTCCTCGTCAAGACGACGCGCGAGGGCCGCACCTTCATCGGCCCGGGCGAGCGGCCGGCCGGTGACCTGACGGACATGGAGATCATCGCCGTCGACGATACGAGCTTCACCGTGCAGTGGGTCGATCCGGACGTCTCGTCCCGCTACGGCACGATGGTCTATGTCAATTGCGCGCCGCGGAGCGCAAGAACGACGGCGGGGTGAGAGCAACAGCGGCGCGGCTGCGCGCGCCACGAACAAGCGAGGTGATGGCGATGCCGGAAACGGACGTTCTCCTCCAGCGGTTGTTTGGGGTGCTCGTGGGGCTGGTCCTGGCGGTGGCGGTCGCAGTCCCTGCGGTGGCGCAAGTGCAACGGGGCGTCATGGAGATTGAGGATCAACCGGGCTTCGTGCCCGACGAGGCCGACGAGATCCTCTCCGGGCCCTTCGAGCGCCAGCTCGTCTTCTTCCGCACGACGGAGGCGCCCGGCACCATCATCATCCACACGTCGGAACGCTTCCTCTATCTCGTAGAGGGTAACAACCGCGCCATGCGTTACGGCATCGGCGTCGGCCGCGAGGGCTTCCAGTGGTCGGGCCTGCTGCAGATCTCGCGCAAGCAGGAATGGCCGGACTGGCGCCCGCCGCCGGAGATGATCCAGCGCCAGCCCTATCTGCCGCGCTTCATGGCCGGCGGCCCCGGCAATCCCATGGGTGCCCGGGCACTCTATCTCGGCGCCACCGTCTATCGCATCCACGGCACCAACCAGCCGCAGACGATCGGCCATGCCGTGTCATCCGGCTGCTTCCGTCTCGTCAACAACGACATCGTCGATCTTTATGAACGGGTGCCGGTGGGCACCAAGGTCATCGTCCGCCACGCCGCGAAGCTGTGACGGGGCAGGGCAGGGGGAAGGGAATGCGCGTCATCGCAAATGCGGCCGCGGCCGCCGGTTTTGTGGCGGCAGCAGCGCTCGCGGCACCGGCGGCAGCCGGTACGCTCGACACGGTCAAGCAGCGCGGCAAGCTTGTCTGCGGCGTCAGCCAGGGCCTCATGGGTTTCTCTGCCCGGGACGGCAAGGAGCAATGGAGCGGCTTCGACGTCGACTTCTGCCGCGCCATCGCGGCGGCGATCTTCGACGACCCTGCCAAGGTGGAGTTCGTCCCCCTCTCGGCGGCGGAGCGCTTCGAGGCGCTGAAGAGCGGCAAGATGGACGTTCTCTCGCGCAATTCCACCTGGACGCTGGGACGCGAGGTGGACCACGGCATCGTCTTCACCGCCGTGAATTATTACGACGGCCAGGGTTTCCTCGTGCCCAAGGCGCGCGCCATCGGCTCCGCGCTGGAAATGAACGGGATGAAGGTCTGCGTGCAGGCGGGCACGACGAGCGAGGTCAACCTGCGCGACTTTTCCGATGCCAACGGCATGACGCTCGAGACCGTGGTCGTCTCCTCGCCCGAGGAGGCCGTGAGGACCTACAGCGAGGGGGGCTGCACGGCCATCTCGAGCGATGTGTCGCAGCTGCACGCCGAGCGACTGGCGCTCGAGAACCCGTCCGACCACTCCGTCCTGCCGGACATCATCTCGAAGGAGCCGCTCGCGCCCGCCGTCCGCAGTGACGACATGGTCTGGTTCACCATTGTGAAATGGGTGAGCTTCGCCATGCTCAACGCCGAGGAGCTTGGCGTGTCGTCGACGCGCATCGACGAAGCGCTCCGTTCGAGCAAACCCGACGTGCGGCGTCTCGTCGGCACGGAAGGCGGCTTCGGTGAGAAGCTCGGCCTCACCAACGACTGGGTGGTCCGCATCGTCCGCGCTGTGGGCAACTACGGTGAGGTCTACGAGCGCAACGTCGGCGTCGGCTCGAAGCTCGGCATCCCGCGCGGCATCAACCAGCTCTGGAGCCTGGGGGGAATCCAGTACGCGCCACCGCTCAGGTAAACGAGGAGGCATGTTCACCCGGACCATCCCCGTTGGGGGACGGATTTTGAGATCAATCGTTTCTAATTGCTCATTGCCTTGCCAGGATAGCCGATGTTCATTCTTCTTGCCGCACTGGCCGCTTGTGGCGGCTTCTTGACCGGTATCTTCACCTGTGCTCCCGCCTGGATCGTCACGAGCGGCCTCGCCGGCCTTGCGGCCTGCGCGGCATGGCTCACCTCGACTGTCTCGGGCGCCGAAGCCGTGGCCATGTACCTCGCCTTCTGCGGTGGCCTGACAAGCGCTCTTGGCCTTGCTCTCGTGAGGCATGCGAGGGCGAGGCGGGGGGCGCGGCCGGAAACCCGGGCGGGTTCGGACCCGGCGCAGGAACACCAGATCGCAGCCCTGCCCCACCTGTTTGACGGTGGCGGCACGCGGCGATAGCCCGCAGCGCGATCGGACGGATAGAACCCACGGCGCGAATGGCGGCCGCCCGATCTCAACCCCGGCCGGCGGCTTGCGCGATCATAACATGGCGTGCGTCTGCGTCGGGTGCAGGCGGGGGCAGGGCCGATGACCGGCCGACAGTGCCGCGTTGGCCCGGCCGAGACGCCACCCGCAACCGCAGCACGACCAACTGCGCGTCGGAAGCGCGAACCCCAAGCATGCCGAAAAAACCGGCCCTGTTCGCGCACTCCCTGGCTCCTTGACATCGTTGAAACATCATCGTCACGCAGAAAACGCTTCGCTCTCCTGGGCAGCGGCACGACGCGGTTCGCGCTTCCGGCTCTATTTTGCTTGTTCCTGCAATCGGCTAAGAAGAGGCGGTCGCTCCCCGTGCGGGGGCGCGGATTGAAACCCCGGGATCAGGCCGCCAAATTCAACGGCAACCGTCGCTCCCCGTGCGGGGGCGCGGATTGAAACCTTCGAGCGCAATGGACGGCCCAACGGGCCGGAGGGTCGCTCCCCGTGCGGGGGCGCGGATTGAAACATCACGTCCGTGAGGCCGGCGAATGCCGTCTGCTGTCGCTCCCCGTGCGGGGGCGCGGATTGAAACTCTTTCACAGTCGAGGTGACGCCGTTTGTCCCGCGTCGCTCCCCGTGCGGGGGCGCGGATTGAAACCAGCACCTGCGGCAAGCGATCATCAATGCCGCGGGTCGCTCCCCGTGCGGGGGCGCGGATTGAAACTCATTCGAGAGGTGCCGGCATGGCCAATCTCAAGTCGCTCCCCGTGCGGGGGCGCGGATTGAAACTCCGATGTGGCCACGACATGCGCTGCCGTGACGAGTCGCTCCCCGTGCGGGGGCGCGGATTGAAACATTTCGGCGGCCGATGCAGTTGGCTCGAACCCGCGGTCGCTCCCCGTGCGGGGGCGCGGATTGAAACTGCAGCGATTGATCAAGGTCCTCCCGGAAGGCCGGTCGCTCCCCGTGCGGGGGCGCGGATTGAAACGCCGGCGAGCTTCTCGGTGAGAGTCGCGGCCTTGGTCGCTCCCCGTGCGGGGGCGCGGATTGAAACGCGATCAGCCGACGTTTGATGCGCGTGTCCCGTTGTCGCTCCCCGTGCGGGGGCGCGGATTGAAACTTCTCGCCGGTGGCGAGCGACAAGCGAGCCAGCCGGTCGCTCCCCGTGCGGGGGCGCGGATTGAAACTGCGCCAAAAGTTGCTCGACGCCGGATCGCCTTAGTCGCTCCCCGTGCGGGGGCGCGGATTGAAACCATCCATTTGCTGAAATCGATGTCGCTGGGACGAGGTCGCTCCCCGTGCGGGGGCGCGGATTGAAACCTTGTGCGGGTGGAGGGTGAGCCGATCGGCCTTGTCGCTCCCCGTGCGGGGGCGCGGATTGAAACGTTTTGCACGTGATTCAGGGATGCCCACCACAAGGTCGCTCCCCGTGCGGGGGCGCGGATTGAAACCACTCTTGCTTGCCGATGGCCTTGCGAGCCTGAGTCGCTCCCCGTGCGGGGGCGCGGATTGAAACTGGCGATAGCGCTCGATCGCCTGGGGATGCAGCGGTCGCTCCCCGTGCGGGGGCGCGGATTGAAACACCCAGACCGTCAAGGTGGTCGAGCTCGGCGAGATGTCGCTCCCCGTGCGGGGGCGCGGATTGAAACCTCCGCAAGGTCTGGAAGCAGGCTTCGACCCAGCGGTCGCTCCCCGTGCGGGGGCGCGGATTGAAACGGCATCGTGCAGTTCAAGTCCGTCGAGCCGGGCAGTCGCTCCCCGTGCGGGGGCGCGGATTGAAACCGATATCGGGCGTTTCTCCGCAGGCGGGCCGCCGGGTCGCTCCCCGTGCGGGGGCGCGGATTGAAACACTCATGCCGGTCGAGGCCAGAAATGAATCGATCGTCGCTCCCCGTGCGGGGGCGCGGATTGAAACGTCAACAGCATGTCCGACCTCTTCCACGAGGTCGGTCGCTCCCCGTGCGGGGGCGCGGATTGAAACTGAGCGAGCGTCCTGCAACTCGCTCACCAAGTCAGGTCGCTCCCCGTGCGGGGGCGCGGATTGAAACCGCAGCCAGACATGCGCGTTGCCGTTGGCCGTGGCGTCGCTCCCCGTGCGGGGGCGCGGATTGAAACGCCCTTGCCTGCTCGCAGGCTCGGCAGACCATCGTCGCTCCCCGTGCGGGGGCGCGGATTGAAACCTGAAGACGCGCGCCTCGCTGTTACGCCGGTACTGTCGCTCCCCGTGCGGGGGCGCGGATTGAAACCCGTTTGCCGTCGGCGTGGCCGCCTATCTGGTGGTCGCTCCCCGTGCGGGGGCGCGGATTGAAACTCCGATCGATCCTTCTCGGAGGCATGGGATACAGGTCGCTCCCCGTGCGGGGGCGCGGATTGAAACTCGGCGCTCGCGACCGGCGCCTATGAGGTCGCATGTCGCTCCCCGTGCGGGGGCGCGGACGGAAACTCGCGGCGGTGCCGGCACTCGCGCCGGTGCTTATTGCCTTGCTATCGCCGCGACCCCGCGCGAGCCTTCACGGGCGGTGGGCTGGCCTTCAATACGTTGATTTTCCTTGATTTCCGCGGAGACGAGGGGATTCGAACCCCTGATACGTGTTACCACGTATAACGGTTTAGCAAACCGCCGCCTTCAGCCACTCGGCCACGTCTCCTGCGGCGGCCAAGCCCTAACCTTTTCGCGGATTCCGGTCAACATGCCAGTTGGGTCATGCACCGCCACTTTGGGCCGCGACCAGCCTGCTTTCTCGGTGAGGGGCGGGGAGTGCGCGTGGCCGAAGGGATGCTGCAGCGCAGCGGCATGCGTGGGCGCGGAGCCAAATGACATGATGATTCCGTTGTTTGCGCCCTGCTGCATTGCGTGTATGGCAAAAGAGCTTTGCGCTGTTTGAGGGGGCCTGCATGAAGATCAAGCGCCTGTTGGTTGCCAACCGCTCCGAGATCGCCATTCGCGTGTTTCGGGCGGCGACGGAACTCGGCATCCAGACGGTGGCGATCTATGCGGAGGAGGACAAGCTCTCGCTGCACCGCTTCAAGGCGGATGAGGCCTATCAGGTCGGCAGGGGCAAGGGGCCGCTCGAGGCGTATCTTTCGATCGACGAGGTGATCCGTGTCGCGAAAGAAGCGCGGGTCGACGCCATCCACCCCGGCTATGGCTTCCTGTCCGAAAGCCCGGAATTCGCCGAGGCCTGTGCCGCTGCCGGTATCGTCTTCATCGGGCCGAAGCCCGAAACGATGCGCACGCTCGGCAACAAGGTGGCGGCGCGCAACCTCGCCATTTCGGTCGGCGTGCCGGTGATGCCCGCGACCGACCCGCTGCCGGAGGATCCTGCCGAGATCAGGCGCCTTGCCGCCGAGATCGGCTATCCTGTGATGCTCAAGGCCTCCTGGGGCGGCGGCGGACGCGGCATGCGCCCCATCGAGAGCGAGGACAAGCTCATCGACGCCGTTATGAGCGCGAGGCGCGAGGCGAAGGCCGCCTTCGGCAAGGACGAGGTCTATCTCGAGAAGCTCGTGCGCCGCGCCCGCCATGTCGAGGTGCAACTCCTCGGCGACAGGCACGGCAACCTCGTCCACCTCTTCGAGCGCGACTGCTCCATCCAGCGCCGCAATCAGAAGGTGATCGAGCGCGCGCCGGCGCCCTATCTCGACGCGGCGACCCGCGCCGCCCTGTGCGAGGCGGGACTCAAGATCGGCCGGGCGACGGATTATGTCGGCGCCGGCACGGTCGAGTTCCTCATGGATGCCGACACGGGCGCCTTCTACTTCATCGAAGTCAACCCGCGCATCCAGGTGGAGCATACGGTAACCGAGGTCGTCACCGGGCTCGACATCGTCAAGGCGCAGATCCGGATTGCCGAGGGCGGGCGGCTGGGCGTCGCCGCAGAGACCGGCATTCCGCCGCAGTCCGAGATCGTGCTCGACGGCCACGCCCTGCAATGCCGCATCACCACGGAGAACCCGGAGAACAACTTCATCCCGGACTACGGCCGCATCACCGCCTACCGTGGCGCCTTCGGCTTCGGCATCCGCGTCGACGGCGGCACGGCCTATTCCGGGGCCGTCGTCACCCGTTTCTACGACCCGATGCTGGAGAAGGTGACGGCTTGGGCGCCGACGCCGGGCGAGGCCATCGCCCGCATGGACCGGGCGCTGCGCGAATACCGCATCCGCGGCGTCGCCACCAACCTCTTCTTCCTCGAGGCGGTGCTGTCGCATCCGAAGTTCCGCGGCAACGACTACACCACCCGCTTCATCGACGAGACGCCGGAGCTCTTCAGCGCGCCGCGGCGGCGCGACCGAGCGACCAAGCTGCTCACCTATATCGCCGACGTGACCGTGAACGGCCATCCGGAGGTGAAGGGCCGCGCCCGCCCGCCGGCCGAGGCCCGTCCGCCGCAGGCGCCCGTCTTTCCGGCGCCGTCCGGCGTGGAAGGCACGCGCCGGGTGCTCGACCGCCTGGGACCGAAAGGCTTTGCCGAGTGGATGCGCGCCGAGCGCCGGGCGCTCGTCACGGATACCACGATGCGCGACGCGCACCAGTCGCTCCTTGCCACGCGCATGCGCACCTTCGACATCGCCGGCGCGGCGGAGGCCTATGCCAATGGCCTGCCGCAGCTCTTCTCGCTCGAATGCTGGGGCGGCGCCACCTTCGACGTCGCCATGCGCTTCCTCACCGAGGACCCGTGGGAGCGTCTCGCACTGCTGCGCGAGAAGGTGCCGAACGTGCTCCTGCAGATGCTGCTGCGCGGGGCGAACGGCGTCGGCTACACCAATTATCCCGACAATGTCGTGCGCCATTTCGTCCGCCAGGCGGCGGAGGCGGGCATGGACCTCTTCCGCGTGTTCGACTGCCTCAACTGGGTCGAGAACATGCGGGTCGCCATCGACGCCGTCGGCGAGGCGGGCAAGCTGGCGGAAGGGGCCATCTGCTACACCGGCGACATCCTCGACCCTACCCGCGCCAAGTACTCCCTCAGCTATTACGTTGGCCTCGCGAAGGACCTTGAGAAGGCCGGCTGCCACATCCTCGGCATCAAGGACATGGCGGGGCTGCTGAAGCCCGCGGCGGCCAGGGTGCTGGTCAAGGCGCTGCGCGAGGAGGTCGGCCTGCCGATCCACCTTCACACGCACGACACCTCTGGCATCGCGGCAGCGAGCGTGCTGGCGGCGGTCGCTGCCGGGGTCGATGCCTTCGATGCGGCGATGGACGCCATGTCCGGTGCGACGTCCCAGCCCTGCCTCGGCTCGCTCGTCGAGGCCCTGCGCCACACGGACGAGGACACCGGGCTCGACCCGGAGGCCATCCGCCAGCTCAGCTTCTACTGGGAGGCTGTGCGCACCCAATACGCGGCTTTCGAGAGCGACCTGAAGTCCGGCGCCTCCGAGGTCTATCTCCACGAGATGCCGGGCGGCCAGTTCACCAATCTCAAGGAGCAGGCGCGTTCGCTCGGCCTCGAGACGCGCTGGCACGAGGTGGCCAAGGCCTACCGGGCGGCCAACGACCTCTTCGGCGACATCGTCAAGGTCACGCCCTCGTCCAAGGTCGTCGGCGACATGGCGCTGATGATGGTGGCGCAGGGGCTCACGCCGGCGGACGTGCTCGACGAGAAGCGCGACATCGCCTTTCCGGCTTCGGTCGTCGAGATGCTGCGCGGCGACCTCGGCCAGCCGCCCGGCGGCTGGCCCGAGGCCTTGCAGCGCAAGGTGTTGAAGGGCGAGACACCGACCACGGCCCGGCCGGGATCCTTGCTGCCGCCGGCCGATCTTTCTGCCGCGCGCGCGGAAGCCGAGAAGCGCTGCGGCCGCGCCGTCAGCGAGCGGGAACTGGCCTCCTTCCTGATGTATCCGAAGGTCTTCGCCGAGTTCTGCGGAGCGAGCCGCAAGTATGGACCCGTATCGTCCCTGCCGACGCCGGTCTTCTTCTATGGCATGCAGGTGGGCGACGACATCGCCGTCACCATCGAGAAGGGCAAGACCCTCGTCATCCGCCTGCAGGCCGTGGGCGATACGGACGAGGAGGGGCAGGTACGGGTTTTCTTCGAGCTCAACGGCCAGCCACGCATGATCAAAGTCCCGAACCGCGCCGCCGCGGCGAGCCGGCCGGTGCGCCGCAAGGCCGACGAGGCGAACGAGAAGCATGTCGCCGCTCCCATGCCCGGCGCCGTCGCCACGGTGGCCGTCAAGGCGGGGCAGGAGGTCCGGGCCGGCGACATCCTTCTCACCATCGAGGCCATGAAGATGGAGACCGCTATCCACGCCGGCCGCGACGGGCGCGTCGCCGAGGTCGTGGTGGCGCCCGCCACACCTGTCGAAGCCAAGGATCTGCTCGTCGTTTTCGAATAGAGGCGGTCCCCGCGAAAAGGCAGTCGCGCAAAGCCGGAATCGAGGCTATGATTAGACTGTCGCCGCAAGCACGCTTACGGACGAGACCGCTCGGCCTGCCGCATGGCGTGGCCATGTGTTTTCGGGTATGATGAAAACTCTCCCAGTTGGATATCCTGTATGAACCGATACGATGATAACCGTGACGCCCGCCGCAGGGGTGGTGGCCGTCGCGACAGCTTTGACTCCCGTGACGGCGGTTTCGGGGGGCGCGACGGTGGCTTCGGCGGTCGCGACGGAGGCTTCGGCGGCCGTGATGGCGGCTTCGGAGGTCGTGACGGCGGTTTCGGGGGCCGCGAAGGTGGCTTCGGCGGTCGTCCGTCGCGCGATGCTTTTGCGGCGCCGGCCGGCCCGCCGACGGACGCGACGGTGAAGTGGTTCAATCCCGAGAAGGGCTTCGGCTTCGTCGCCTGCGAGGACGGGTCGGGCGATGCCTTCCTCTCCATGCGCTCGCTCGAAGCTGCCGGCTTCAGCGGGGCCGAGCCGGGAGCACGCATCGTCGTGCGCCTGCGCGAGGGGCCGAAGGGCAACCAGGTCGCCGAGGTGCTCGAGCTTGAGGACCTGCCGCCGCAGCCGCGCGCCCCGCGTGGCCCGCGTGCCGGTGGTGGTGGCTTCGCCCCACGGATTCCGGAAGGGCCGGCCGAGGAGATGGCGGGCACGGTCAAGTGGTACAACCGTGACAAGGGCTTCGGCTTCGTTCAGCCCGACGACGGTGGCCGTGACGTGTTCGTCCACGCTTCGACACTGCAGCGCGGCGGCATCGCCGATCTCGCCGAGGGCCAGCGGGTCAACATGAGCGTTGTCGCCGGCGCCAAGGGCCGCGAAGCCTCGATGATTTCCTACGCCGACTGACCGGCGGCGCAAGCCTCGGCGATCTTCGGGCGTCCATGATGAAAAAGCCGCGGGCGGCTGCGCCCGCGGCTTTTTGCTGCGTTGCGGCAAAGTTTTGCCGTCAGTGAAAGGTCGTTGCAAGATCTCGCCCGGCAAGATCTGCCCCGACAAGATCCGCGTGTGCGTGGCGACCGGAACGATAGGCTACAAGCATCGCAGCGCCGGTCTCGATGCCGTGCGGGCCGCGCTGATGCAGCCGAACTTCCCGCTCAAGATCATCCCGCATGTCGATGGCACGCCGCGCATCTGCGAACTCGTCGTATATTTCCTCGAGGACGTCGTCGTCGAAGGGCCGTGGACGGGGCTCGCGGCCCTGTCGCTCAACCCGCATGCGCTGGCGCCGGTGGCGGAACTGCCGGTGCTCGAAGTCGTGTCCGCCCTGCATCTCGTCGCCGATCTGACGCTCGGGCGAGGGCGCGTCGCCCACGTCTATCTGGCGCGAGGCTCAGGTCGTTTCCACACGCACGCGCACGGTGCCGCCGCGCAGCACTGTGTTGCCGAACAGGACCGGGCGGCCTTCCCCGTCCGTGTCCACATAGCTCAGGACGATCACCGGCTCGTCGAGATCGATGCCGAGCGCCGCCGCCTCGACCTTGCGGGGCATGCGCGTGTCGATCCAGGTGGCGCGGCGCAGGAGTCTGCGGCAGTCGAACTCCGCAAGGGTGGCCGACAGGCTGCGCAGTCGGGCGAAGGCGGTGTCGATGCCGGCGAAACGGGCGGCGTCGAAATAGTGATAGCCGTAGGACAACAGGCGCGAGCCGGCCTGGCGCAGCGTCTCCAGCACCAGCAACTCGCCGCCCCTGTCGATCTGCAGCAGGCCGGCGAGATAGTGCGACGTGGGGCGGCGGTAGGAGGCGATGAGTTCGCCGGTGGCCGCATCATTCATGGCCTGCTCGAGTTCGCTCGTGCTGGGTTGGCGGGCGATGCGGTATTCCGGCTGCTCGTCCGTGACGAAGACGCCGGCCCCCTGCCGCGAGACGACGAGGCCCTTGTCCGCCAGCTTGAGTAGCGCCATGCGGACCGTGTGGCGATTGACCCCGTAGCGCCGCGACAGTTCCAGCTCGGATGGAAGCTTCTGACCCGACGCCACGAGTCCGCCGCGAATCTCGAACTCGATGTCGCTCAGGATCTGTCGCCAGACGGGTACGGAAGCTGTTCGATCAAGAGGCAAGCCATCGGAAAAGGAAGGGCAATCGTTCATAGCGAGCCTGTTCGCTTCTTCATATGCCGAAAAATAAAGTAAAATTCTACTTATCCAAATTAATGCATCCCGTTGATGTAAAAAACCACCCATATATCCGAGGGGCTAGAATGGCGCGCGATCCGCGCAAGGCATCTTGACGTGCGTCCGTCATGCTGGCATCGCCGCTTGTCAAGTCTCGCACGCGTGCGGCCGCATATCGAGCCCTGAATGCAAACCGTCCTGTGTATCGGCATCGCCACCCTCGATTATGTCTACAAACTAGACGCGCTGCCGACACGGGCAGAGAAATATCGCGCCCGGGATGTTGCCGTGACGACGGGCGGTTGCGCCGGCAATGCGGCCGTAGCCATCGCGCGCCTCGGCGGCCGGGCCAGACTCATCGCGCGCCTTGGGGACGATCGCGTCGGTGACGACATCGTGGGCTCGCTCACGGACGAGGGCGTCGACTGCAGCGGTGTCGTGCGCCTCGGCGGGCTGCGTTCGCCAGTGTCGGCGATCCTCGTCGATGCGGCCGGCGAGCGCACCGTGATCAGCTATTCCGATCCGCGCTACCCCGCCGCCGTGGAGAGCCTTCCCGCGGCGCTGCCGCAGGGAACCGGCGCCGTGCTCGGCGACACGCGCTGGCAGGAGGGGGCGGCGCGGATCTTCATGCTAGCCCGCGCGGCCGGCGTGCCGGCGGTATTCGACGTCGACCGGGCCCCGGATCACCCGGGAGTCCTCGATGCCGCGAGTCACATCGCCTTCAGCGCACAGGCGTTGCGGGAACGGACGGGGCTGGAGGATCCGCGGGAAGGGCTCCGCAGCCTCGCCTCGCGCCTCCGTGACAGCTGGCTTGCCGTGACGACGGGAGAAGGCGGCGTCTTCTTCATCGAGGACGGCAAGGTCGCGCACGAACCGGCTTTTGCGGTGGATGTGATTGATACCCTGGGGGCCGGCGATGTCTGGCATGGCGCGCTCGCCCTTGCCCTGGCGGAGGGCATGGCGCCCCGCCCCGCCGTACGCTTTGCAAATGCGACCGCTGCCATCAAGTGCACGCGCTTCGGCGGTGGCCGCGGCGCCCCCCGCCGGGCGGAGGTGGAGCATCTGCTCCGAGGCTAGGCTGGCCGGGCGTTTTCTGTCTTGCCGGGGGTGATCTTGCGTTGCGCACCTCAGAAAATGAGGGCAACATGCCTCTATCATGAGCATGATCGCCGAACGGATAACGCTGGAGGATGTCGCGCGGGAGGCGGGCGTGTCGCTCGCGACGGTGGACCGCGTGCTCAACCGGCGCCCCGGCGTGCGCGAGAAGACCGCCGCCAAGGTGCAGGCGGCCATCGCCAAGCTCGGCTACCGGCCCGATCCCGTCGCTGCGCGGCTGGCGCGCAAGGAGACCTTCCGTTTCTGTTTCATCCTGCCGACGGGCACCAACACCTTCATGAGCAATCTCGAGGAACAGGTGGGAGTGGCGGCCGAGTGGCTCGTCACCCAGCGGGCCTTTGTCGACATGCTGCATGTCGATGTCTTCGATCCCGATGTTCTAGCCACCGCGCTCGAGCGTCTGGAGGGGCGCTATCACGGCGTTGCGGTCATCGCGCTCGATCATCCGCGCGTTCGGGCCGCCATCGACGATCTCGTCGCCCGCGGCTCGGCGGTGGTGACGTTGGTGTCAGACGCGCCGACTTCGCGCAGGCTGCGCTATGTCGGTATCGACAACACGGCCGCCGGTCGCACGGCCGGCACGTTAATGGGGCGCTTCTCAGGGGGGCGCGAGGGATCTGTCGCGCTCATCGCCGGGTCGCTCGCCCTGCGCGACCACGCCGAGCGGCAGTTCGGCTTCATGCAGGTGGTGAACGGAGAGTTCCCCAACCTGAGGACCCTGCCGCTGCGCGAGGGGCGCGACGATTCCGAACTGACGCGCAAGGTGACCGAGGACATCCTCGCCGCCCATCCTGATCTCGTCGGCATCTATAATGTCGGCGCCGGCAACCGCGGCATCGCTGCCGCCCTCGAGGCAGCCGGCCGGGAGCGGGATATCGTCTTCATCGGCCACGACCTGACCGCCTACACCAAGCGCTTTCTCGTGCGCGGCATCATGGACGCGGTCATCAACCAGGATGCGGGCCACGAGGCGCGCTCGGCCGCGCGCTTGCTCCTCGCCCACTGTACAGGCGAGCCCATCCTGCCCGAGCAGGAGCGCATCCGTATCGACATCTTCTTGCGGGACAACATACCCTGATCAGGGCGATTGGCGGCGTTGGCGTCCCCTCACGCCGCAGTCACCACCAGGGCCCTGCAGACGGCACGGCCCCGCCGGCAGTAGCTGTGCGGCGCGCTCGAGTCGAAGTAGACGGCATCGCCCGCCGAAAGAGGCGTCGTTTCGCCGGCCACGGAGAGTTCGAGTTCGCCTTCGAGGATATAGACGAATTCAGCTGAGCCGTGCTGGTGCGGCGCCGATGGCTGCGCGTCGAGCGGGAATTCCGCGTAGAACGATTCCATCCTGCGGTCGGTTGCCGGATAGTCGAGGCTTTCGAACAAGTAGGCCGGAGGCTCGTCACCGGGTGGTGACGGCAGGCGCAGGCGTTCGCTTGCGCGCACCACAGCCACCAGCGGCCGGGGCGTTTCGCGGCTGAAGAAGTGGTCGAGGCCGACGCCGAATACCATTGCGATGCGCAGCAGGGTTGGCAGGGTGGGGAAGAGCTGGCCGCGCTCGATCTTCGAAAGCATCGCGGTGGAGAGCCCGGTATGGGACCCGAGCTGGGCAAGGCCCAGTTTCTTCTTCAGGCGCAAGGTGCGGATGCGCGGGCCGATCTGATAGCGCTGAAGCTCGACCGTCAACGTTTCGGACAGCATGTCCACCTCGATGTTTCTTCTCAATCCGCAGCACGCGATGATATTATCACTGTATGAAAAATCAATTTCATATCACGATAAATTTACAATGACGAAAATCAGTTTTCCCATAAAGTGAATTTGGTCGCGGATAGCGTCGGACAATTCAAGAAAAGGGAGTAGCAGTGATGACCTTCAAGCTCGCCTGCAAGACGGCGGTCGCAGCTGTGACCATCGGCATGGTGCTCGCCGGCTCTCCGGCTCGGGCAGCAGGAGACAAGGACATCGTCGAAACGGCGACAGCGTCCGGTCAGTTCAGCACGCTGGCAACGGCGATCAAGGCGGCCGGGCTGGTCGAGACGCTCAAGGGATCGGGGCCGTTCACGGTCTTCGCTCCCACCGATGATGCCTTCGGACAGCTGCCGCCGGGAACGGTCGAAAGTCTCCTGAAGCCCGAGAACAAGGAGAAGCTGATCGCGGTGCTGACCTATCACGTCGTGCCAGGCAATGTCGCCTCTGCCGACGTCGTGAAACTCGACAAGGCCACAACCGTGAATGGCAAGATGATCAGCATCACTCAGAAATCCGGAAAGGTCATGATAAACGATGCTGCGGTCACGGCAACAGACATCGCCGCCTCGAATGGCACGATCCACGTCATCGACAAGGTTATCCTCCCGCCGGAATCATGAACTTCGAGAGAATCGTTGCGCCCGCGCTGACGTGGAGTGCCTTGGGCCGGGCGTGCGAGCATCGATGGAGGAGGCAATGAAGATCATCAATTTGACGACGCTCGCCCTCATCATCGTCGGCGGGCTGAACTGGGGCCTCATCGGGCTTTTCGGGCTGGATATGGTGGCAGCCCTGTTCGGCGAGGCATCCGTTCTGTCACGGATTGTCTACACCGTCGTAGGCATTTCTGCCGCCTGGCAGGTCATGCCTCTGTTCTCGGCGATCTCGGCGGGCGAGGTCGTGGCCGAGCGGGGATAGACAGACGATGAAGCCCGGCCGCAGGGCCGGGCCTCTCGCCCTTTATACGGTCGTCAGGCGACATCAAGCAGCCTGCCGAAGAGCCTCGTCAGCGGTCAGCGCGGTGTCGGGCGTGCCCGAGACGATGAGTTCCAGCACCTCCTTCTCGCTCGTGTGGGCGATGTAGCGATCGCCGACGTTCTCGCCGCGCTTCAGCACCATGATGCGATCACCGACCTCGAAGATGTCGGTGAGCCGGTGCGAGATGATGACCTGCGCCACGCCCTGGCGCTTCAGTTCCGCCATCGTTTCCAGCAGCCGCTCCGTCGCCATCACGGAGAGGTTGGCCGTGGGCTCGTCGAAGATGATGACTTTGGGCTCGAAGGAGATGGCACGGGCAATGGCGACGGACTGCTGGCGCCCGCCCGACAGGCTCTCGACCTTCTGGAACACCGAATTGACGTCCACCTTGAGGCGGCCCAGCACCTGTCGTGCCTCCTCATACATCTTCGGTCGGTCAACGAAGAGACCGAAGCGCTTCGGCCAGCGGCCAAGGAAGATGTTCTGTCCGACGTCCATGTTCCCGCACAGGGCGAAGTCCTGGTAGATCATCTCGATGCCACGGTCGCGGCTCTCGTGCGGACTCCGGAAGTGGGTTTCCTCGCCATTGACGAGCACCTCACCCGCATCGCGCTGGTAGGCTCCGGTCATCACCTTCATCAGCGTCGACTTGCCGGCTGAATTGTCGCCGACGAGGCCCAGAATCTCGCCAGGCATGAGGCGGAAGTTGACGTTGTTGAGCGCCTGCACCGCGCCGAAGCGCTTCATGATGCCGCGCATCTCGATGATCGGCGTCGTCATGCGCCTTTGCTCCCTTGATGCAGTCTCAGCTTTTCGGCGGCCGCGAGCTGCCGGCGACGGCGCCACTCGCCGAAGACGTTGTTCTGGCGGAACCAGATGTCCCCGATCACGGCAATCAGCAGGATGAGACCGATGAACACGTTCATCCAGTGCTGCGGCAGCACGAATGAGGCGCCATTGGCGAGGATCACCTGCAGCGACAGCAGCGAGCGGATGAGCGTGATGACGGCAGCCCCCGCGAGCGAGCCGATGATAGTGCCGTAGCCGCCGAAGATGGAGCCACCGCCGATGATCACCGAGGCGATGGCGTCGAGCTCGCGCAGCTGGCCGGCGGACGGGTTGAAGCTGCGGTAGAAGGCGACGTAGATGACGCCGGCCGCCGCGGCGCACAGCCCCGAGAAGACGAGCGACAGGAAGCGCACGCGCTTCGTGTCGATGCCCGCATAGCTCGCCGCTCGCTCGTTGCCGCCTGTCGCATACACCTTCTGGCCGAAGGGCGTCGCCCCGAGGACGATGCCGGCGACAATCGCGACGAGGAGGAGGAACAGCGTCTGCACGCTCACGGCGCGCGTCACCTCCAGCCACAGCCCCGTCTGCGGCGGCATGCCGAAATAGGACAGCACCTCGTAGAGATTGCGGCCGATGAGGTTGAAGCGCTCCGGGAAGCCCGAGAGCTGGCGGCCGGAGACGATCCAGGCTGCAAGTCCGCGGGCGATGTAGAACATGCCGAGCGTGGCGACGAAGGAGGGCAGATTGAAGCGCGTCGTCAGCCAGCCGTTGACGGCGCCGCACAGGGCGCCGGCGGCGAGCGCGAGCGAGATGGCGAGCAGCGGATCGCCCCCCATTTCCTTCATCACATAGGCCGCGACGGCCCCCGACAGGGCCAGCACCGAGCCGACTGACAGGTCGATGTCGCCGTTGGCGATGACATAGGTGAGGCCGAGCGACAGGAGCGCCACCTCGGAGAAGGCGAGCAGCAGGTTGAAGGAATTGTTGAGCGAGCCCCAGAAGTCCGGCCGCAGCCACATGCCGACGAGCCACAGCGCGATGACGAGGACGATGGCCGCCGCATCGCGCCGGTGCAGGAAGGCCCTGAGCCCGCGGGCACCGACGCTGCGCGCGTCGCTCGCCGTGCCAAAGGTCTTGACGCCGACGATGGCCGCGCCGCCGGGATCGAGGCTTGGCGGCGGCTCGGAGCCCGTGAGCCACGCCTTGAGGCGGCCGAAGACATTGCCGCGTACCACCCAGGGCTCGATCAGCACGGCCGCGAGCAGGATAAAGCCAAGGAACGCCGGCACGGCGCCGGGCGGCAGCTGGGCCAGCGCCTGCACCTCCATCTCGACACCGCCCACCGTGATGGTGCGCGTGACGGGAATGCCCTCGCGCAACACCTTGTCGATGAGCACGACGAGGGCCGCGCCGAGGCATGCGCCGATGACACGTCCGCGCCCGCCGGCGATCGCGGCCCCGCCGACGATGACGGCGGCGATGACGATGAGCTCCGCCCCCTGGCCGTATTGCGAGGTGACGCCCTTGTCCTGCGTGACGTTCATCAGCCCGGCGACCGCGGCGCAGAAGGACGAGATCATGAAGCCGCGGATGCGCACGGCCTTGGTCGCGATGCCGGCATATTGCGCCGCCTGTTCGTTGCCGCCCACCGCATAGGTCTCATAGCCGACGCGCGTCTTGGCGAGGACCAAGGCGCCAACGACGGCGAAAACGAGAAAGATGAGGATCTGGTTGTTGAAGCCGAGCGCATTGGTCTCGCCCATGGCGAAAAGCCAGTAGCCCTGCGCCTTGAGGTCGAAGCCGATGGTCTTGCCGCCGGTGAGGCCGAGCACGAGGCCGCGGCCGATGAAGAGCATCGTCAGCGTGGCGATGAACGGCGGCACGCGCAGGATGGCGACGAGCACGCCGTTGACGAGGCCGATGGCGAGGCCGAGCCCGAGGCAGAGGAGGGCGGCGGGCACCGCGTCCAGGCCGTAATGCGTCGGCGAGAAGAAGATCGAGAAGGCGACGGCGGTGAGCCCGAGCGTCGAGCCCACGGACAGGTCGAGGTCGCGGTTGACGATGACGAAGGTCATGCCGACGGCCATCACGCCGTAGCGGGCCGTATCCCGCAGGACCGCCGAGATCGCGTCCGTCGAGCCGAAGAAGGTCGGGTTGAGAAGGACCCCGACGAGATAGAGCAGGGCCATGAAGGCAAGGAGGCCCGCTTCCCAGCCGCCGACGAGCTGCATCGGAAGGTGCTGGGGCGAACGAGGTGTTTCCGGCCGACCGGCTGTCGCCGCAATTGCCATCCCGATGTTCCTTGTGTCGTCCGTTGCGCGGCTTCGCGCCGCGTCGCCTTGGCCGGCCCGCCGGTGCCGCAGGGGCGCCGGCGGGCAGACGGTTCAGTTCTCGAAACGCTTGCCGACCGTGTCGACGGTCTCCTTGGTCACGAGCTGGGCGCGCGTGTCGAGGTTGGCCGCCGCGATCCCGCGGTCGATCTGCAGGTACAGCTGCGCGACGGGCCAGAAGCCCTGCAGGAACGGCTGCTGGCCCAGCGAGCCGGTGAGCGCGCCGGTGCGGATCTGTTCCTGCTGCTTGGGGCCGAGATCGAAACCGAAGGCGCAGACCTTGTCGTTGAGCTTCAACTGGCTGATGGCATCGCCCAGGGCCGGCGTCACGAAACCGTTGGCGGCGAAGGCGCCCACCACGTCCTTGCGGCTCTCGATGAGCGTCACCACCGAGCCGACGATATTGTTGGCGTCCACGTCGATGCCGATGTTCTCGGGACCGGCGTCGACCTTGAAGTCCTTCAGCTTGCCGGCGGCGTTGAGGGCTTTGACCGTGGCCTCGAAGGCCGACTTGATGCGGTTGTTCACCTCGACGTTGCCGAGCGTCGTGGTGGAGGGAAAGATGATCGAGCCGCCCTTCACCCCCTTGTCGACGAGGCACTTGACGAGGGCCTCGCCGCCGATGGCGGCCGCCGAGGCGTCCTGCCCCGTGTGCGAAATCTGCGAGCGGTTGAGGAGGTTGGGGTCGTGCGAATTGGTCGTGGCGACGGGGATGCCGCGCTCCATGAGCTTCTTGACGATGTCGTCGTAGGCGCCCGACTGCGGCGTCGTCATGATGACGCCGTCGATGGTCGGATCGTTGATGATCTGGTTGAGGATCTGGATCTCGCGCGGGATGTCGTCGACCGGCGCTTCCGAGCCGAGCATCAGCAGGTTGATGCCGAAGGCGTTGGCCGCCACCTTGGCGCCGACATAGGTCGGGTCGAAGAAGCCGTTGCCAGCCGTGTGGGTGACGATGGCAAAGGTGAGCTTGCCGTCCTTGGAGTTGAAGTCCTTCGTCCCCGGCGCCTCCTTGGCCGCGTCGTCGAAGGAATAGCCGCCCACCGCCCGTTCGAGCGCGCCCGACTGGGCATGCGCTGCAACCGACAGCAGCGATACGCCCGCGGCCAGTGCGGCAGTGGCGAAGCAGCGCGTCATGGTAGCGCGCGTCATCGAAAAGCGCTTCATGGTTTGAACCTCCCCGGTTCGTTCGTTGTCTTCCTGCGCGTCTCCGGCGCGGCGAGCGCCGGAGACGTTGCGGGGCCGGCCGCTGGTTACTTCAGCATCTCCCCGACATTGGCCGGCGTCACGCGGTCGAGGCCCGTAAAGATGAGCTCCTCGACTTTCTCACCCTTCTTGAGTGCCAGCAGCGCATCCATGGATTTCTCGCCCATCTCGAAGGGGCGCTGGCCGACGAGGCCGTTGGCAAAGCCGTCCTTGAGCAGCTCGAGCTGCACCTTCAGCGTGTCGGCGACCACCAGCGTGAACTTGCCGCTCTCCAGGTCCTTCTTGTACTTCGAGGCGAAGCTCCTGAAGCCCTCGGGCGCGAACATTGGCCAGCCACCAACCGGCACGATGGCCGCAAGATCGGGGTTCGCCGTCTTGAGGTCCTGCATCTGCTGCACGGCGAGCGCGATGTCGTCGTTGCAGAACAGGGGCGAACCCGAGATCTCCTCCCACTTCGAGCCCTTCAGCACCTCGCGCACGCCCTCGACGCGCTCGGCGAGGTTCTTGGCCGCCGGACCGCCGGAAATCATGGCGAACTTGCCGCCCTCGGGGCGCATCTGCAGCAGCATCTCGCCGAGCGCGCGGCCGAAGTCCTTGTTGTTGGTGCCGATATAGGCGGTGCGCGCCGAGCCCGGCGCATCGGCATCGAAGGTGATGACGGGAATGCCCGCATCGACCGCCGCCTTGATCGAGCGTGTGGCGGCGGCCACGTCCGAAACCGAGATCGCGAGACCGTCGACCTTCTGGGCGATGAGATCCTGGATGATCTGCGCCTGGCTCGCCGGCTCGTGTTCAACCGGGCCCTTATAGATGCACTCGACGTTGCCGAGCTCCTTGGCGCGTTTGACGCAGCCGTCGCGGGCAAGGTCGAAGAACGGGTTGTTCATCGCCTTGGGAACGACGGCGAAGCGGTAGGTTTGCGCCGTGGCAGGCAGGGTGAGAGCGGCGAGTGCCACCGCCGCCAGAAGCATCTTTCGCATGGGTTTCCTCCTCCTCGGTGATGGGCGCCCCTCGTTGGCGAAGGGTCATGGCCTGTCGTGTCTGTCGCGCTTCAGCTTGTGCTTCTTGGCCCGGCAATCGGGCAGTATCGGGAGCGGGGCAAGGCCCCGCGCCGGATGACGGGTGTTCGCCCCGGCTCGCCGGGGCGCATCCTCAGGCCGCGCGGCCGCTGCGCAGGCGGTCCACGAGCACGGCGAGAATGATGATCATGCCGACGAGCACGATCTGCCAGTAGGCATTGATGCCCGCGAGCACCAGGCCGTTGCGGATGACCTCGATGAGCAGCGCGCCGATGACGGCACCCGCCGGCCCGCCCATGCCGCCGGCGAGGTTCGCCCCGCCGATGACAGCCGCCGCAATGATGGTGAGCTCGTAACCCGTTGCGAGATTGGCCGGTGCAGAGCCGAGCCAGCCCGTCATCAGGATGCCGGCGAAGCCGGCCGAGAGCGAGCACAGCACATAGACCGAGACCTTGACCCGCTCGACCGAGATGCCGGTGAGCGCCGCTGCCTTCTCGTTGCCGCCGAGCGCGAAGACGTGCCGGCCGAAGGCCGTGTGGTGCAGCACGACGCCGAGGATCGCAGCGAGGCCGAGCAGATAGACGACCGCCATCGGCACGCCGAGGATCGTCCCGTCGGTAAAGGCGTAGAAGGCATCGATGTCCGGCCCCGCCGGCGTCTGGCCTCGCCCCTCTGTCACCGCATAGGCGAGGCCGCGCGCGATCGACAGCATGCCGAGCGTGGTCACGAAGGGCGACAGCCCGACGCGCGCCACGAGGAGCCCGTTGGTGAGCCCGACGAGGACGGCGACGCCGAGCCCCGCCGCGATCGCGAGCGTCATGGTGGCGAACGGCACGCTGCCGAGGCCGGTGCCCGCGAGGGCCTGCATCGCCATGGCGCAGGCGATGGCCGACAGCGCCATGACCGAGCCGACCGACAGGTCGATGCCACCGGTGACGATGACGAGCGTCATGCCGAGCGTCACGATGCCGATGAAGGAGAAGTTCTTGGCGACATTGGCAACGTTGCCAGCCGAGAGAAAAGCCGGGCTCATCAGGGCCATGACGATGACGATGGCCAAGAGCGCCGCCGCCACATAGGCGGTCTGGCTGGCGAAGAAACCGCGCTGCCACCAGGCCGCGCGTCCGACATTGGCAAAGTCGCCCGTCTTGATGGCGCCCGCGGACGCAGATGAGGTCTCGCTCGCCATCATGCGGCCTCCTTGGCGCCGGTGATGAGGGCCGTAACTTCCTCGGGGCTGGACTGGGCGATGGCCTTGTCGGCCACCTTGCGGCCGCGCCGTAGCACGACCACCCGGTCGCAGACGCTGAAGACGTCCGGCATGCGGTGGGAGATGAGGATGACGGCGACGCCATGGTCCTTGAGGCGGCGGATGAGGTCCAGCACCTCCGCCACCTGGCGCACGGAGATGGCGGCTGTCGGCTCGTCCATGAGCACGAGCTTGGCGTCCGACAGGCGCGTGCGGGCGATGGCCACCGCCTGGCGCTGGCCGCCCGACATGGCACGCACCACGTCGTTGGCGCGCGTCTCGGACTTCAGCTCCGCAAAGAGCTCGCCCGCCCGCCGGTTCATCGCCCCGTGATCGAGGAAGCTGAAGGGGCCCACGCGGCGCCGGAGCTCGCGGCCCAGGAACACGTTGGCGGCGGCGGTCAGGTTGTCGGCGAGCGCGAGGTCCTGGTAGACGACCTCGATGCCGACGTCGCGCGCATCCACCGGCCGCGTGAAATGAACCGGCTGCCCGTCGAAGGCGATGCTGCCGCTGGTCGGCGCGAAATTGCCGGCGATGATCTTGACAAGCGTGGACTTGCCCGCGCCGTTGTCCCCCATCAGGCCGACGGCTTCGCCCGGCTCGATGGCAAGATCGACGTCGCCCAGCGCCCGGATGGCGCCAAACTCCTTGCCCACTCCCCTCAGTTCGAGAAGCGCCAAATGTCATTCCTCCCCTGGTCTTGGCCGGTCCACGGATGATCCGGCAGGCCGCTCTTCATGGCGGCTCCCTGGGGCTGACGATGCCCAATCGGATGACGGTGCGCAACTCATTTTTGCGGTGCACCTCAAAAATTCTGAGGTGCGCATGTCATTATCGTTGAACATTCGTCGCATGGCGCTAGTGTGCGGGCATCGAAAGGTGGCGGCCGCGGCTCGCGTGGGGCGCGCAGCCGCTTCCAGGCGCTCGGCTCAGGGAGACATGGTCATGGGGGCGATCTATCCGGATCTTGCCGGCAAGGTGGTGCTGGTCACCGGCGGCGGCTCAGGCATCGGCGAGGCGATCGTGCGCCGTTTCGCGCAGCAGAAGGCGAAGGTCGGCTTCATCGACATCAAGGGCGACGAATCGCGCGCCCTTGTCGCCGAACTCGCGCGCTCGGGCGCGCAGGTGCATTTCGAGGAGGCGGACCTGACCGACATCGCCGCTCTGCGCGCGGCCGTCGCGCGCATCCGTGCCGCGCTCGGTCCCGTGGCCGTGCTCGTCAACAACGCGGCGCACGATGAGCGCCATCCGACGGAGGAGGTCACGCCGGAATACTGGGACGATCGTATCGCCGTGAATCTCAAGCATCAGTTCTTCGCCGCCCAGGCTGTGCTGCCGGACATGAAGGCAGCCGGCGGCGGCGCCATCATCAACTTCGGCTCGGTGTCCTGGATGGTCGGGCAGGGCGGCATGGCGGCCTATACCGCGGCCAAATCCGCCGTGCTCGGCCTCACGCGCTCGCTCGCGCGCGACTATGGACCGGACAACATCCGCGTGAACGCCATCGCGCCGGGCTGGATCATGACGCAGCGGCAGATCGAAAAATGGCTGACACCCGAGGGCGAGGCGGAGCTGATGCAGCGCCAGTGCCTGAAGCGCAAGCTGGTGCCCGACGACGTCGCCCGCGTCGCCGTCTTCTTCGCCTCGGAGGAGGCTTCCGCCTGCACCAACCAGCATTACGTCGTCGACGGCGGCTGGGTGTGAGGCGAGGGTCGTCCACAGTGAGGGTTGCCGGCTGACGGCCGGCAATCCCGCCCTTGGCTGTTGCGGGCAATTGGACCCCGGCCATGCGCCTTGAGGCGCAACGTCGATACCCGTCGCACCGGGCGAAGCGGCGTGCGCCTCCGGGGATTCGAGCACAGAACTTCCGAAGGCGTCGTTTGGATGGAACGAGCGCGTGCGCATCGGCCCTGCGCCTGTTCCCTGCCGTCCCGTCAGGCCCGCGGCCGTCGCGACATCCACCTCCTGAAGGCTCGGTGCGTTCAAGACGTGGATGGCACGCGCTCGCGCGGTGCGTCTCTTCAAAGCCTCGCAGGCGGATGGGTCCAACGTGTCATGCGAGCCCGTCGGGGCGCTGGAGGGCGGACAGCCTGAAGCCGGCGCTGTCGGGGCTCTCTCCCGGCCGATGATCGGCTGTAGCCTTTCCTGGTCGATGGACGATGGAGTGCGCTGGGGCCGTATACGAGCCGGCATCGCAGCAGGCGAACGGATTCGACCCAGTCCGGATCGGCCCAATCAAGTGATTCCCGATGCCATTTTCCTCCGCCGGGCGCGCGGCAGGGCCCGCATTGGCGAGTGCAATGGAGGTGCGTGGCCGCCGTCGGCGCGCATCGGAGGGCTCCGTCGGGCCCTGGAGCGCGTCGCGACAATCGTTAAAAATGTGTAAACAGAACGACTTGCGCGGCGACACCCGGGAAAGTGGCGTTTCTGCAACAGCGCCTCGAAAACGCCACAACCGGCCCTCGTTTAGGTTGATCCAAAAGAGGCTGTCGGACATGTTGGCTCTGCGTTCGGGGGCGACCCGGCCGCAGATTCGAGCCTGGCGCTATGCTCAGCCGCAATGCCGAGGATGACGGCAGGCTCGACAGGTTGGGGGAAAAGGGGACTTTCCGAGGGGCGGCTCCGCCGGCTGAGGAAAAAGAACCGCTCCCGAAGGGTCTCGAAACTTTGGAGGTCACTATGAAGCTCGCCAAGAGCCTTCTCCTCGGATCGGTTGCCGGCCTCGCCGCGGCCGCTGGGGCTCAGGCCGCCGATCTTCCCATGCGGAAGGCTGCGCCTGTCGAGTACGTTCGTGTTTGCTCGGTGCACGGCGCCGGCTTCTTCTACATCCCGGGCTCGGACACCTGCATCAAGATCGGTGGTCGTGTCCGCGCTGAGTACCGCTACCTCGAGCCGACCGGCAGCTGGGGCACGACGAGCACGCTCGTGGCGCCTGCCGGCGGTGGTGCGGTGACTTCGGTTACCACTCCTGTCTACAACCCGGGCCGTCGTTCCGACGCCACCGGCTTCCGCGCTCGCGGCCGTATCAACGTCGATGCCCGTACCGCCACCGAGTGGGGCACGCTGCGCACCTTTATTCAGGTCGACGTGACCGCCGACACCGGCAACTACCTGAGCGCCGGCCGCAACGGCTTCGGTCCGGGTACCGATACGACGAGCGTCGCCCTCGACAAGGCCTACATCCAGTGGGCTGGCATCACGGCTGGTCGTATCAGCTCGTTCTTCGACTTCTACGCCTCGGCCATCAACTTCGGCTCGGGCTACATGGCGTCGCTGGGCTCGGATAACGGCTCGGTCAACACCCTTGCCTACACGGCGACCTTCGGCAACGGCTTCTCCGCGACCCTCGCCCTTGAGGATCGTAGCGCGGTCGTCCGTAACGTTGCGAGCACGGCCAACGTTCTCGGTGGGACCAACAACATTCTCGGCGGCCAGCGCATGCCGAGCATCGTCGGTAACCTCCGCGTCGACCAGGGCTGGGGTTCGGCTCAGCTGTCGGGTGTCGTGCAGCAGCTCAACTCGTCTGCGCTTGATCGGCTCGGCGGCCGTATCGACACCGAATACGGCTACGCGATCCAGGCTGGCGTGAAGTTCAACGTGCCCATGCTCGCCGCCGGCGACGCCCTGTGGCTGCAGGCTGCTTACGCTGACGGCGCCCTCGGCCGCCTCGGCCTCGGCAACCTGACCACCTTCGGCACCCTTTATGGTGTGGCCGTCGATGGTGTTGAGCTCAACGGCAGCATCAAGCGCACGAAGGGCTGGGGTGTGACGGCTGCGTTCCTGCACTACTGGACGCCGTCGATCCGTCAGGCCGTGTTCGGTAACTACACGGCTGTCGACTACTCCGGGTCGGCCATCGCTGCCTACTCGACGCCTGGTGGTTTCGCGACCATCAACGACTTCAAGATCTGGACGGTCGGCACGAACGTGATCTGGTCGCCGGTCAAGGCCTTCGACATCGGCGTCGAGGTGCTCTACCAGAAGCTCGACCCGAAGGGCCGCTTCATCTTCCCGAACGGCTCGTCCAAGGCCGACGTGGACGTGTGGGAAGCTCGCCTTCGCTTCCAGCGCGACTTCTGATCTCATCCCGCAAGGGTGATATCGAGACCCCGGCGCGTCAGCGCCGGGGTTTTTCTTTTGTGCCGAGGGCGGCGCGGACATCGGCGCGGGCGTCGTCGGCAAAGCGGTATCGTCAACGGCGGCAACTGAAGACGAAAGGTGGGGCCGTGACGCCGCCTCCCTCCAGTACTGGACGCCCTCGCTAGCCATCCCTGTTGGGCGCGACAGGTCGCTCGACGAATCGGCAGTGACGCTGCAGCAGGATTTCGAGGTCTGTAGCGGCGGCAGAGACGTGGTGGCCGGTCTCAATTTCGACCTCGGCCTTGATCGTCTGCCAGCTGCGCGCCGTCGACGGCGACCTGGCGTTGGTCTTTCTCAACGGCTTGGAAGAATTCGCGAAACGCGCCTGCGGCTGCAGCGCTGGCCCTGATCCTCACCACCGGGATAAGGCGAAGTCCACGCAGGACATTCGCGAGGGCTTTCGTTCTTCCGATCCCGCCGGCAGCCTCAGCCGAGATGGCGGATGAAGGAGAGGATGGGGCGCCTGACGTCCTTGTGGCTCGTCAGCGGTGCGTGGCCCTGGGCCGGGATTTCCACGGCCTCCAGCCGCTCGTGGGCAGCACGCATGCGTGCCAGCGTGTCGGGCGACAGGATATCCGAATTGGCGCCGCGCAGTGCGAGCACGGGCACGTCGGCGAGGCCGCCGAACAGGGGCCACAGCTCCGGCAGCTTGGATTCGAGGTCGAGCATCTCGAGTGTCTTGAGCAGCGCGGGGTCGTAGTCCGGAAGAAGGTGCCCGTCTGCGTCCTGGCGCCAGGTCGTCGCCGCCATCTCCCGCCATTCGGCATCGCTCAGGGCCGGGAACTGCGCGTCCTGCAGGCGCCGCAGGATGTCGACGGCCTCCTCGATGGTGCGCGGGCTCGGCAGCTTGCCGACATAGCCGCGGATGCGCATGAGGCCGCGCGCCTCGATGATCGGGCCGATGTCGTTGAGCACGGCGGCGGCGATCGCCGCCGGGCGGGCGGCGGACAGGGCCATGGTGATGAGGCCGCCGCGCGAGGTGCCGATGAAGATCGCGCGCTCCACGCCGAGGGCGGCGAGCGCCTGCATGAGATCGTCGAGCTCGACGCGCACGTCGTAGTTGCGCCAGTCGCGGTCGCGCTCGGAGGCGCCACGCCCGCGATAGTCCACCGCGAGCACCCGGCGCGGGCGCTTTTCGTCGGCGACCAGGTCGAGCGCAAGCGCATGGAAATCCGCCGCCGTCCGGGCGAGCCCCGGCAGGCAGACCACGGGCAGGGCCCGGGCGGGGGCAGTCGGTATATAGTCGCGCACGTGCAGGCGCAGGCCGTCGCGCGCGGTCACGAAACGGCTCTCGTAGGGGTCGGTTCCGGCGTGCAAGGCGGCAGTCCGTGAAGATCGGCGGGGATCGGGCCGGCGCTTGGTCGGCTACCCGCAAGCTGGTCTAGTTGGCGCCGCGGCGCAAGTCCTCGTCGATCAGGAGGGCCGTGCGGCCGTCCACGCGCTCGCGGTAGACCTGCAGGTTTTCCATCACCCGCTGCACGTAGTTGCGCGTCTCGTTAAAGGGGATGCGCTCCACCCAGTCCACCGGGTCGACGCCCGGGCTGCGCGGGTCGCCATAGGCCGCGATCCAGCGGCGCACGTTGCCGGGCCCGGCGTTGTAGGCGGCGAAGGTCAGGATGTACGAGCCGCGCCAGTAGCCGACGAGCTCGCCGAGATGGGCGGTGCCGAGCGTGGCGTTGTAGGCAGGGTCCGCCGTCAGCCGGTTGAGGTCGAAGGCGAGGCCGGCGCGCTTCGCCGTCTCGCGCGCCGTCGCCGGCATGAGCTGCATCAGGCCGCGCGCGCCGGCGGGCGAGATGGCGCCTGGCTCGAATGCGCTCTCCTGCCGGGCGATGGCGAGCACCATGGCGCGCTCGACGGCGCCGGCGTCGTCCACCGGCGGCACCCCGTCGGTCGGGAAGGCCTCGGCGTGGAGGAGGTGCCCCGCATGGAGCGCCCGCTTGCCGACGAGGAGGCGTCCGCGCGTGTCGTTTGCCTCGGCGGCGAGCTCCGCAAGAAGGGCGAAGGCCTCCGCATCGCGCGCCGTGCGCGCGGCCTGGGCCAGCAGCGGCACGCTGAGGCTCGCGTCGCCGAGGCGATAGGCGAGGCGCAGGGCGCCAACGAGCGGCTCGGCCTCCGCGCGGGCCCGGGCGGCGGGGTCGGGCAGGGCCTCCGCCCGTGCCGGCACTTCGGCCGCACCGAGCCTGTGTCGCGCCAGCTGGCCGTAATAGGCGGTGCCGTGCCGCGCCGCCTCCTGGTAGAAGCGCCGCGCCTCCTCGCCTCGCCCGGCCGCCTCGGCGGCGCGGGCGCGCCAGTAGGCGACGCGGGAGACGGAGATGGGCAGGGTGGCGGCGGGCGCCGCCTCGGCGAAATGCGCCGCCGCGCGCTCCGGCTCGTTGAGGAAGCGCAGGGCGATGAAGCCGGCGAAGAAGGCATTCTCGATCTTTGCCGTCTCGCTCTCGGCCTCGTTGATGCGCGCTACCGCATAGGCAGTGTGCGCATCCCCGGCATCGAGCAGGCCACGGGCGAGAATGCGCCGCTCCAGCGCCCAGCTGTCGCCGTCGGCGAGCGCGGCGACGACGCGCGGGGCATCCTCAAGCGCCTCGGCCGCCTCGTGAAGCTTGTCCTGCCGGCGCAGCATGCGAGCCCGCGCGAAGACATAGGCCGGCGTGCTGCGCAGGGCGGCGGGCACGGCGTCGAGCAGCTTGCCGGCGCTCGCCGGGTTCTTCATGGCGGCGCCGAAAGCCTTGAGCAGTGCCTCGTGACCGGGGCCCAGCGCCTTGGCCTCGGGCAGGGCCTCGACGAGTCGTTCGGCGAACAAGAGGCGCTCGAGCCGCCGCTCGTGGTCGGAGCGCAGCAATTCGGAGCCGAAGCGGGCATTGATCCGCTTCTCCAGGGCGTCGCTCATCGCCTCGCGGCGCCAGACCCGCCGGGCGATCTCAGCGGCGTCGCTGTCGTGGCCCTCGGCGGCCAGCATCTCGGCGAGGGCGATCTGCCCTTCGGGGCTTACGGGCTCGCGGGTCGCGAAGAAGCCGCGCACGACGCGGGCGGGCTTCGCCTCTTCGAGCAGGGCCTGTTCCGCCCTCTTCTGCAGACCCTCCTCGCCCGGCCAGCCGGGATGCCGGTTGAGGAAGGTGTTGATCCGCTCGAAGGGCACCGCGCTGGCATTGTGGCGCAGTGCCACCCATTCGGCGAGCGAGCGCGCG
This sequence comes from Chelatococcus daeguensis, assembly GCF_001887265.1. NCBI lineage: Bacteria > Pseudomonadati > Pseudomonadota > Alphaproteobacteria > Hyphomicrobiales > Chelatococcaceae > Chelatococcus > Chelatococcus daeguensis. The sequence continues at coordinate 1,578,992 of NZ_CP018095.1, forward strand.
GCTGGCGTTTCGAGGGAGCGGGCCAGCGCATCGCCGTCGCTGATGCGGCCGGCGCGATAGAGCTTGATGGTCTCGTCGAGCGTCAGCAGCGGCGAAGGAGCGGGGCTTTGCGCCGCCTCGTTCTCGGGTCGGGCAGGGGGAGCAGGCAGGGAGACGGAGGTGGCCGTGCTTTCCGGGCGCGGCGGCGGCAGCACGGCCGCACCGCTCGGCCGCTGCATGGCTGCAGTGAGGACGACGGCGCCGACGAGCCCGAGCGCCGTGCTCGCGGCGACAAAACGTGTGAACGGCTTCATCGCGCCCTCGTCGCGAAGATGACGGCCTCGATCACGCAGGTATGGATTTTCCCAGCCCTCCGTTGAGGAAATGCTAACGTTGTTCGGACGCTGAAACGGAATGGCGCCCCTTTGCCTCCATCTCAATGAGCGGTATGACTGCGGCAGACGTATGGCCGTCCGACCATGCGCCATTCCCGCAAGGACAACGAACGCAGCTGCGTTTTGGAGCGACAGTAATGACGACGCATCGCCTCTTCACCGGTTCACTGACCGCGCTCGTGACGCCGTTCAGGGACGGGAAACTGGATGAGGCGGCCTTCCGCGGGCATGTCGCGTGGCAGATCGAGAACGGTACGCACGGCCTCGTGCCTGTAGGCACGACGGGCGAGAGCCCGACGCTGACGCACGACGAGCACAAGCAGGTGGTGGCGTGGTGCATCGCGGAGGCGGGGGGCAGGGTGCCCGTCGTCGCCGGGGCGGGCTCTAACAACACGGCCGAGGCCATCGACCTCGCGCGTCACGCGGAGGACGCCGGCGCCGACGGACTGCTCGTCGTCACGCCCTACTACAACAAGCCAACCCAGGAAGGGCTCTATCAGCACTTCAAGGCGATCAACGATGCCGTCGGCATCCCGATCCTCATCTACAACATTCCCGGCCGGTCGGTGATCGACATGAGTGTCGACACCATGAAGCGCCTCTCGGAGCTGAGGAACATCACCGGCGTCAAGGACGCGACGGCCAATGTGGCGCGCGTCAGCCTGCAGCGCGAAGCGATGGGGCCGGAGTTCAACCAGCTCTCGGGAGAGGATGCGACGGCGCTCGGCTTCATGGCGCACGGTGGCCACGGCTGCATCTCGGTGACGGCGAATGTCGCACCGAAGCTGTGCTCGGAATTCCAGGAGGCGTGCCTCAGAGGCGACTACAAGACGGCCCTCGCCATTCAGGACCGGCTGATGCCGTTGCACACGGCGCTCTTCGTCGAGACCAATCCGTCGCCGGCGAAATATGGCCTGTCCATCCTCGGCCGCATGAGCGAGGAGACACGACTGCCGCTCGTGCCGGTGACGGAAGCCACGAGGCGCCAGATGCGTGCCGCCATGGTGCACGCCGGCTTGATCAACGCTTGAGAAATGACCATGTCCGCCGCGGCGGCGAGAGCCGCTGCGGCGAACGGGGATGGGTGACGTGTCAGCGAAGAACAGCAAGACGCCCGGGCCGCGCGTGGTGGCGGACAACCGCAAGGCGCGGTTCAACTACGAGATCCTCGAGAACATCGAGGCCGGCATCGCGCTGACGGGCACGGAGGTGAAGTCGCTGCGCGAGGGCAAGGCTACGATCGGCGAGGCCTATGCCGGGCCATCGGGCAACGAGTTCTTCCTGTTCAACGCCTACATCCCGGAATATCTGCAGGCCAACCGTTTCAATCACGAGACGCGGCGCCCGCGCCGGCTGCTGCTGCACCGACGCCAGATCAACAAGCTGCTCGGCGCCACCCAACGCGAGGGCTTCACGGTCATTCCGCTGCGCGTCTATTTCAACGAGCGTGGCCGCGCCAAGGTGGAGCTCGGCCTCGCCCGCGGCAAGAAGCTGCACGACAAGCGCGAGACCGAGAAGCAGCGCACCTGGGAGCGCGAGAAGGCGCGCGTGCTGCGCGAGCGCGGCTGAGGTCCGGTCAGCGGCGGGGGAGGAGCCTTTGACGAAGCATATCTCGTTCGACCATTGCGTGATCCACGTGTCCGACTGGTCGGCGTCGCGCAAGTTCTATTGCGACGTGCTCGGCGCCGAGGCGGTGCCGGTGCGCAACGGCTTCGCCTTTCGTTTCGGCGCCATGCAGCTCAATTGCCACGGCCCCGGCCAGCTCGGCGAGCCGCGGGCGCGCCTGCCGGTGATGCCGGGCAACAGCGACCTGTGCTTCGAATGGCACGGCACGATCGAGGAGGCGCTTGCCCATCTCGCCGCCCATCACGTCCCTGTCGAACTCGGCCCGGTGGAGCGCTTCGGCGCGCGCGGCCACGGCACCAGCGTTTATTTCCGCGACCCCGACGGCTCGCTGCTCGAGTTCATCGCCTACGGCTGAGGCGCGCCGTCAGGCCTGTGCCGGCAGCGGCTCCTCCGCATCCATCTCCTTGAGCCGCCGGTCGGCGTAATGCCGCGCGAGCACCGCGCAGGCCATCAGCTGGATCTGGTGGAAGAGCATCAGCGGCAGCAGGATGGTTCCCGTGTCCTGCCCGGCGAAGATGACCTTCGCCATCGGCACGCCGCTCGCGAGGCTCTTCTTGGAGCCGCAGAAGACGATGGTGATCTCGTCCTCGCGGCTGAAGCCGAGGAGCCGCGCGGACGCGGTCGTGACGGCGAGCACGAGGGCGAGGAGCACCACGTCGACCCCTACCATGACCGCAAGGTCGAGCGCCGAGAGCTTGTGCCACAGCCCATCCACCACCGCGTGGCTGAAGGCAATGTAGACGACGAGCAGAATGGAGCCGCGGTCGACGAGGCCGAGGATGCGGCCGTTCTCGATCACCCACTTGCCGATCCTGGGCTGCAGGACCTGCCCGACGACGAAGGGCAGGAGCAGCTGGACGAGGATGCTGCCGACGGCCTCCAGCGACGGCCCGCTGCCGCGCGCGCTGAACAGCAGCCCGACGAGCAGCGGCGTTAGGAACATGCCGAGGATGTTGGAGGCGGAGGCCGAGCAGACGGCCGCCGAGACGTTGCCGTGCGCGATCGAGGTGAAGGCGATCGACGACTGGATCGTCGACGGCAGGACGCACAGGAAAAGGATGCCCGCATAGAGCGCCGGGCTGAGCAGCGTCGGCACGAGGAGACCGGCTGCCAGGCCGAGAAGCGGGAAGAGCACGAAGGTGGCCGCGAATACCATGAGATGGAGCCGCCAGTGCGTGAACCCAGCGACAACGGTCGCCCGCGACAGGCGGGCGCCCTGCAGGAAGAAGACGAGCGCGATGGCAATGTCGGTGGCGATGCTAAACGGCTCCACCAGCGCCCCGCGCACCGGCAGGACGCTCGACAGCGCGACGATGCCAAGGAGCGCGAGAAGAAACCTGTCCGCCAGGAGCCGCAACATGATGCCACCTCGGTTGAGAGCCTCGGGGCACATCTAGCCTCCGGCTGGATTATTTGGAATTGTGTTGATGTGGATATCAGTCATCGCGAAACGAGATAGCCATGTACGATCCCGTGCTCCTGCGCACCTTCGCGGCCGTCGCCGAGGCGCGCAGCTTCACCGGCGCCGGGCGTCTTCTCGCCATCGGCCAGTCCACGGTGAGCCAGCACGTGCGCAGGCTCGAGGAGGCAGTCGGCCGGCGCCTCGTCGCGCGCGATACCCATTCCGTGACGCTGACGCCGGATGGTGAGGCGATGCTGGGCTTCGCGCGCAACATCCTGGAGATGAACCGCCGTGTCGAGCGCTATTTCGAGGGGGCGGAACTGCGCGGCAAGCTGCGCTTCGGCGCCTCGGAGGATTTCGTCCTGTCGCGCCTCGCCGAGGTGCTCGGCGATTTTGCCCGGCGCAATCCTTCCGTCGATCTCGAAATCACGGTGGCGCTCAGCGGCATTCTCAACGAGATGCTGCAGGCGGGCGATCTCGACCTCGTGCTCGCCAAGCGGCGCATCGGCCAGGAGCAGGGCACGCTCGTGCGCCGCGAGGCGCTGGTCTGGGCCGCGGCCAATCCGGCCCTGGTGGTGCCGGACCGGCCGGTGCCGCTCATCGCCTTCCCGCCGCCCAGCATCACGCGCGCGGTGGCCATCGAGGCCCTGGAACGGGCCAATGTGCCGTGGCGGATCGTCTGCACCTCCGGTAGTCTGAGCGGCCTGCGCGCGGCGGCCGTGGCCGGTCTCGGCGTCCTGGTGCAGCCGCGCAGCATGCTGCCCGCCGGGCTCGTGGAGCTGCGCGCCGGGCGTCATCTGCCGGGGCTGGAGGAAGTGGAGTTCGTCCTTGCCGCTGCCGGCCGGGAGTTCACGGGGCCGGCACGGGAACTCGCGGCGGACATCCTCGCCGGCAACGCCCGCCTGTCCATGTGAGGCGCCTCACCGGGCGTCGAGATAGGCCTTCATGTCGGTGAAGACGGCACGGAACATGTCGCGCGTGAGGCGGCCGGTGTTCGTGTTGTAGCGCGAGCAGTGATAGCTGTCGAAGAGGCGGACGCGGCCGATGTCGTGGGCCGCCTGATGCGCGAAGGGCACTTTGCCGGGCGAGGCGCCGAGCGCGCGCACCGTGCTCTCGTGGGCGATGCGGCCGAGCGCCAAGATCGCCCTGAGTTCCGGCAACGAGGCGATGGTGGCCGCCAGATAGCTGCGGCAGGTCTTGATCTCGGGGGCGGTCGGCTTGTTCTCCGGCGGCACGCAGCGCACGGCGTTCGTCAGCAGCGCTCCCTTGAGCTGCAGGCCGTCGTCCGGCCGCGCAGCGAAGACGCCGGACGAGAAGCCGAAGTCCGACAGCGTCTCGTAGAGGAGATCGCCCGCATAATCGCCGGTGAACGGTCGGCCGGTGCGGTTGGCCCCCCGCAGGCCGGGTGCAAGGCCCACGACGAGGAGGCGCGCACCCATGTCGCCGAACGAGGGAACGGGGGCATTGTGCCAGAGCGGCTCACGCGCGCGCCATTCGTCGCGGAAGGCGACGAGCCGGGGGCATTGCGGGCAGTCGGACGAAGGCTCGATCATGCCGGGAGAGGTATCAGCCCTCGCTGCTGCCGTCATCCCTCTCCGGCGGCGGCGTCTGGCGGATGCCATAGCGCCGCTCGAGGCCGCGACCGCGCGGGCTGTCCTCGAAGCCGCCGTGCTGCATGCGCTGCATACGCTCGGCCGGGTCGCGGCCGATGCGCGGCTCGAGCTGCATGATCTCGATGAACTCGTCGGCCTGGCGGCGCAGCTCATCCGCGATCATCGGCGGCTGGGTCGAGATGGTGGAAACCACCGACACGCGCACGCCGCGCCGCTGCATAGCCTCGACGAGCGAGCGGAAGTCGCCATCACCGGAGAATAGCACCATCTCGTCGATAAAGGGCGCAAGCTCGAGCGCATCGATGGCGAGCTCGATGTCCATGTTGCCCTTGACCTTGCGGCGACCGGAGGAATCCACGAACTCCTTCGTCGGTTTTGTCACCACACGGTAGCCGTTGTAATCCAGCCAGTCGATCAGCGGCCGAATCGAGGAATACTCCTGGTCCTCGATCATTGCTGTATAATAGAAAGCTCTAACCAAACGCCCCCGGTCCTGAAATTCCTTCAAGAGCCGTTTGTAGTCTATGTCAAATCCAAGTGTCTTTGTTGTTGCGTAAAGATTGGCGCCGTCGATAAATAGTGCGATACGCTGCTTGCTGCTCATGGATTGTACTCGGGGGTCTTTTGGTTTCTGATGGGGCGCTGGCGTTTCTGTTCTACGTCTCGATTCGTGCGTCCGCGGCGCGTGATGGAAGGATCGACGCCTTTGGAGTTTCTGCGACCCCATTCGGCTTATCCAGCATTTCTGGGCAAGGTAGAGTGATTAAACGTAAGGGCATCGTAAATATTATTCTGTTATTTCTACCATTCCGCGCTTGTTGGTCAACAAAGGGCGGCTCTTTTCCGGCGCCGCACCGTAACAATGCCCTGCCTTGTCGCGTCCGGCTCGCCGGCGCGGGCAGGCTTTATGGAGATCCTCGTTCACTCCTGCCGAGCGCCGCTACTGCGATTTCCGGTAACTTCGGGCACACTCCCCTGAGGAACCGGCCAGCCGTCAGCCGCAGATTTGAACTTGTCTATCTGTACTAGACGAGTTGCGGGGGCTTGTCATGCGCTGCGTGCCACACCGCATGCAGAATTTTCAGCCCGTGACGCGAGTTACCTTGCTCACCACCCGCTTTGCGCGAAGTTCGCTGATGATGGCGTTGAGGTGTTTCAGGTCCCAGACGGACACGTCGATTGTCAGATCGGTGAAATCCGGTGTCCTGCGGCGCATGATGACATTGTCGATATTGCCGTCGTGCTCGGCGATCACCTGTGCCACGGTGGCGAGCGTGCCCGGTTCGTTGATGGAGTTGAGCGCGATCCGGGCCGGAAAGCGCTGCCGGTTGCCGTCTTCCACCGCCCAGCGCACGTCGAGCCAGCGGTCGGGCGCATCCTCGAAGGCGGCGAGGGAGGGCGACTGGATGGGATAGATCGTGATGCCCTCGCCCGGCGTCAGGATGCCGACGATGCGGTCGCCCGGCACGGCACCGCCCTCCGGCGCAAAGCGCACCGGCAGGTCGCCGTTGAGGCCGCGGATGGGGATGGCGCAACTCGGGCCTTCCTCCCCGCCGGTGCCGGGAACCTTGAAGCGCAGGTTGTCGCCGCCCTTGATGTCGAACCAGCCGACGCCGTTGGTGCTATCGCTGCTGGGCCTCCTGTCCTCGCGGTATTCCGGGTAGATGGCCTGCACCACATCGCCCGAGAACATCTCGCCGCGTCCGACCGCCGCGAGCACGTCGTCGATCGATTGCCGCGCGAGCCGTGGCAGCGCCGCCTTCAGCTTGTCGTCGGAGAAGGCCTTGCCGGCGCGCTCGAAGGCTCGCTCCAGGATCTGGCGGCCGAGGCCCGCATATTGCCGCCGCACGGCGCTGCGTGTGGCGCGGCGGATGGCGGCGCGTGCCTTGCCGGTGACGACGAGCGATTCCCAGGCGGCCGGCGGCACCTGTCCCTCCGCGCGGACGATCTCGACCTCGTCGCCGTTCTGCAATTCCGACAGGAGCGGCGCGATTCGGCCGTTGATCTTCGCGCCGACCGCCGTATTGCCGACGTCCGTATGCACGGCATAGGCGAAGTCGATGGGCGTTGCGCCGCGAGGCAGGGCGATGAGCCGCCCCTTGGGCGTGAAGCAGAAGACCTGATCGTGGAAGAGTTCGAGCTTGGTATGTTCGAGGAATTCCTCAGGGCTGTCGCCTTCGGCCAGGAGATCGACGGTGCGCCGCAGCCACTGATAGGCTCGGCTTTCGTTCATCAGCGTGCCGCCGGCGCCGGTACGCCCGTCCTTGTAGAGCGCGTGGGCCGCGATGCCGTATTCGGCGATCTCGTGCATCTCTGCGGTGCGGATCTGCAGTTCGACGCGCTGGTGCCCCGGCCCGATCACCGTCGTGTGGATGGAGCGGTAGTCGTTCTGCTTCGGCGTCGAGATGTAGTCCTTGTAGCGTCCGGGTACCATCGGCCAGGTGGTGTGCACCACGCCGAGCGCCCTGTAGCAGTCATCGATGCTGTCGACGAGGACGCGGAAGCCGAAGATGTCCGAGAGTTGCTCGAAGGCAACGGACTTGCGCTCCATCTTGCGCCAGATGGAATAGGGCCGCTTGCGCCGGCCCGTGACTTTCGCCGCGATGCCCCGCTCGGCGAGCCGGGTTGCCAGATCCCTCTCGATGGTATCGATCAGCGGGCCGTTGCGCTGGGCCACTTCCTCGAGCCGGCGCGTGATCGTCTCGTAGGCTTCCGGCTTCAGATAGCGGAAGGAGAGATCCTCCAGTTCGTCGCGCATCTCCTGGATGCCCATGCGCCCGGCGAGCGGCGCATAGATCTCCAGCGTCTCCTCGGCGACGCGCAGACGCTTCTCGGGGGCGACGTAATGCAGGGTACGCATGTTGTGCAGTCGGTCAGCCAGCTTGACGAGCAGCACGCGCACGTCTGCGGCGATAGCCAGCAGGAGCTTGCGGAAGTTCTCGCCCTGCTTGGCCTTCTTCGACACGAAGTCGAGCTTCTTGATCTTGGTGAGCCCCTCCACCAGCGCGCCGATCTCCTGACCGAACATATGGTCGATCTCTTCGCGCGTGGCGTCTGTATCCTCGATCGTGTCGTGCAGCACGGCGGCGACGATGGTTGAATCGTCGAGCCTCAGGTCCGTCAGGATGGCCGCAACCTCGAGGGGATGGGAGAAGAACAGATCGCCCGAAGCGCGCTTCTGCTGGCCGTGCGCCCGCATGGCATAGACATAGGCCCGGTCGAGCAGGGCCTCGTCCGCATCCGGATGATAACGCTTCACACGCTCGACGAGCTCGTACTGCCGCATCATGGGCCGGTGACCGGGATAAGTTCTCGATTTTTCAAAAAATATCATGAAGATAGGCCGGCCGCGCAAGGGCTGGCGCCGCGCCTCCGGCGCCGCAGCATGCGTCCGCCAACGAAAAAAGCCCGGCTGGATGCCGGGCTTTCCAGCCAGCCGCTGTTGTCACAGCGTGCCGGTCAGTCGTCGTCGTTGCTGTCGGCTGGCGGCACGAGACCCTCGAGACCGCGCAGCAGGTCTTCCTCGCTCATGCGATCGAACTGCACGTCGCTGTCGTCGCCACTCGACGACGGCGTGCCGATCAGCGGCACGGCATCCGCCTCCGGCTCGTCGACCTCGACATAGCGCTGCATCGAATGGATGAGGTCTTCCTTCAGATCTTCCGGCGAGACGGTCTCGTCCGCGATCTCGCGCAGGGCCACCACCGGGTTCTTGTCACGGTCGCGGTCGACTGTCAGCGGAGCGCCGGCGGAGATCATGCGGGCACGATGGCCAGCGAGGAGCACGAGGTCGAAGCGGTTGTCGACCTTGTCGATGCAATCCTCGACGGTAACGCGAGCCATGCTGGGCTCCCTCTCAAGCGACAAAATGTTACGGATCGAACGCGCTACCTACACCCGCGGGCCCGCGAGCGCAAGGGGCGGCAAGACGCGGCGGGCGGCGGAAGGGCCTGGGCACACGCTCGTGCCCCGGACGCACCGCAGCATGAAATGATGCGGTGCTGAGCCGGGGCCTATCAAGCAGCGCCTGCGGCGGATTCTCGCGCTGGTTCCCGGGTCGCATTCCGCTTCGCTGCATGCGTCCGGGAAACGAGGTTGCTTCCGGCTGCCGCGGTCTGCCATCCCCTTCGACTGCCGACTGCCGCTTGATCCCTCACACTCCCGCCGCGAGCCGTTTCGGCGCCGTCATGCGGTAGCTGCGGCGCACGATGGCCTCGACCTCCGCCCAGTCGGTTCCGTCGTCGAGTCGCACCCCGATCCAGCCCTTGTGGCCGACATAAGGCGGCACGAAGAAGCGCGCGGAATCGGCGCCGACGAGCACCATCTGGCTGCCGGGCGGCGCCTTGCACCACAGGGACAGACGGCTTTCGCCGCTCTTCGCCATGGCGAAGATCTTGTTGCGGATACGAAAGGTCGGATCACCCCAGGTCTGCCGCTCCTCGGTCTCCGGCAGCGCAAGGCAGATGCGGCGCAGCAGGTCGAGCGGTTCGCCGGTCACGCCGTCACAGCTCCTCGCGCACGAAGCGTCCGCGGCGTTCGTAATAAAACGGCACGGGCAGCTCCGGCGCGAAGCCGCCGGCGATGCGTGCCTCCAGTTCCTCGATGATCACGTGCGTGATCGTGGGCAGGTCGAGGCGCTTGGCATCGCGTAGCGACACCCAGGCGAGTTCCGTCAGTTCCGACTGCGGCCCGACGATGTCCGGAACGGTGGCGGCGATGGCGGTCGCGTCCACGGCGAAGAAGCGCGTGTCGAAGCGCTTGGGCCGGCGCGGCGGCGTGATGGCGCGGGCGACGAACTGCAGCGCCTCCAGATCGGGAAAGATTCCGTGTTCCAGGAAGGCGCGCCACGGCCCTTCCGGCGCGCTCTCCGGTGGCCCGTACTCGCGTGAGCCGATGATGAGCCCGGTCTCCTCGAAGGTCTCTCGCACCGCGGCGAGTGCAAGCGCCCGGGCGCGCACGAGGCTGGGGCGCGTGACGCGGGAGACGAGGCGCATCTCGGACGCCGGGTTGAGCATGCCGGCCACCGGCATCGTCCGGTCACCGGCCTCGATGCTACCGCCCGGGAAGACGAACTTGCCGGGCATGAACTTGTGGCCCTGGTGTCGCCGACCCATCAGCACCTTCGGTGTGCGGCTGCGCCGGTCGATGATGATGAGCGTCGCCGCATCCCGCGGCCTCTGGTTGTCCCAGCGCCGCTCCCGCGGCGCGTTCGTCAGGAGTTCGGTCGTCGTCAGGTGCCGGGCGTGGTCACTCACGGCGTTATCCTTCATGGCCGCTCATGCGCAGCGGCGCTTCCTCATCGGCATTGTCGCCGAAGCCGTGCATGCGCAGCGCCCACTGGTAGCCGACGACCCCGCCCTTCACCGGCTGCAGCAGCGCAAGGCACAGGCCGAGAGCGAGCAGGGGCCACAGCACCATGTGCGTCCACAGCGGCCACTCGGCCGCGCTCTCGATGGCGAGGTTGGCGCCCACGACGACGTGGCCGACGATGGTGATGACGATATAGGGCGGCAGGTCGTCGGACCGGTGGTGCGACAGGTCCTCGCCGCAGGCCTCGCACTGCGGCCTGACCTTGAGGAAGCCCGAGAACAGGCGGCCGCGGCCGCAGGCCGGGCAGCGGCAGGCAAGGCCGCGCTTGATCGCGCCCTGCCAGTCGCGCCGCTCCTCGAAGGCATTCATCAATCGTCCCGTCGGGGCCATGTCGTATCCTGTTCCGCCCGCTTGTTGCGCGCGCCTTTCTGCCGGGCCGCCTTGCGAGCGGCTGTCCGCTCGGCCGCCTTGGCGCTCTTGCCGGGCCGGAAGGATTTGGCATTGCGGCTGCGCGCGCGCAACTGGGCGCTCTGTCGCGCGCCGGCCTTGCCGTCGCTGAGCATCTCGAAGCGCAGGGCGCCGGCCACGGGCGCGGCTTCGACGAGGCGCACCGTCACCCGGTCGCCGAGGCGGAAGACCTCGCCCGAGCGCGAGCCGACGAGAGCGTGCTGCCGCTCGTCGAAGCGGAAATAGTCGGCACCCAGCGTCGCTGCCGGGATGAATCCGTCGGCGCCGGTGTGGTCGAGCTTCACGAAGAGCCCGGCGCCGGTCACGCCCGCAATCTGCCCCTCGAAGGTCGCGCCGACGTGGTCGGCCATGTAGTGGGCGATGAGCCGGTCGATGGTCTCGCGCTCGGCCGCCATGGCGCGCCGCTCCGCCGCCGAGATGCGCGCCGCGACCTCCGCCATCTCCTCCCGCGTCGTCGAGGCGGGCAGGCCGCCATCGCCGAGCTTCAGGTGGCGGATGAGGGAGCGGTGCACGACGAGATCGGCATAGCGGCGGATGGGCGAGGTGAAGTGGGCGTAGCGGCGCAGCGCCAGGCCGAAGTGGCCGTAATTGTCCGTCGAATATTCGGCCTGCGCCTGCGAGCGCAGCACGATCTCGTTGATGAAGGCCCGGTGCGGCGTCTTGTCCACCGAGGCGAGGATGCGGTTGAAGAGGGAGGGGTGCAGCGCGCCACCCTTCGGCAGCTTGAGGCCGATGGAGGCAAGCACCTCGCCGAGGACGCGCATTTTCTCGAGCGAGGGCTCGTCGTGAACGCGGTAGGTGAAGGGGAGGTCGCTCTTCTCAAGGGTCTCGGCGGCGCAGACATTGGCGAGGATCATGAATTCCTCGATCAGCCGGTGCGCGTCGAGCCGCTCGGGAATGAGCACGTGGTCGACCGTGCCATCCTCCTTGAGGAGGAGCTTGCGCTCCGGCAGGTCGAGCGCCAGCGGCTCGCGTGCGTCGCGGGCGCGGGCGAGCGCGTGATAGGCGGCCCACAGCGGTCTCAGAACGGGCTCGACGAGTGTGTCGGTCACCTCGTCCGGCCTGCCGTCGATGGCCTTCTGCGCCTGCGGATAGGCGAGCTTGGCGGCCGAGCGCATGAGCACGCGGTGGAAGCTGTGGCGCTTCTTGCGGCCGCTCGCGTCGATGACGATGCGCACGGCGAGCGCCGGCCGATCCTCGCCCGGGCGCAGCGAGCACAGGTCGTTCGAGATGCGCTCGGGCAGCATGGGCACGACCCGGTCGGGGAAATAGACCGAGTTGCCGCGCTCCAGCGCCTCCCGGTCGAGCGCCGAGCCCGGCGTCACATAGGCGGCGACATCGGCGATGGCGACGCGGAGGACATGGCCGCCCGGATTGTCCGGGTCCTCGTCCGGCTCGGCATGGACGGCGTCGTCGTGGTCCTTGGCGTCGGCGGGATCGATGGTGACGAGCGGCAGCGCGCGCCAGTCCTCGCGTCCCGCAAGCGTCGCGGGCTTCGCCGCCTCCGCCTCGCGCAGCACCGCCGGTGGGAACACGTGCGGGATGCCATGGGCGTGGATGGCGACGAGGCTGATGGCGCGCTCGGACTTGAGGGAGCCGAGACGCTCGCGCACCTTGGCCTGTGGCGGGCCGAGGCGCGTGCCGCGCGCCACGGAGACGCTGACGAGATCGCCGTCCTCCGCCTCGCCCTCGGCGCCGGCTGGGATGATGATCTCCCGCCCGAGCGACTTCTTGTCGACGGGCACGAGATAGCCGCCACCACGCTCGCGGTTGGCCCGATAGACGCCGAGCACCTGGGCCTTGATCCTGGCGATGAGCTTGATGATGCGCCCGGTATAGACCTGCGGGCCTTCTTCCCCGGCCGGCTCGACGCGGATGAGCGCGCGGTCGCCGACGCCTGGCGCCGGCTCCCCGGCGCGCTGCCGACGGGACGGAGCAATGATGATGCGCGGCGCCTTGCCGTCTTCCTCCGTGCTCCACTCCGCCGGCTCGGCAACGAGCTCGCCGTCGGTGTCGCGGCCGGTGATGTCGGCGAGCACGACGGGCGGCAGGCGCCCGGCCTTGTGCAGCACCTTGCGCCGCCGGTCGATGACGCCCTCGTCCTCCAGTTCGCGCAGCATGCGCTTCAGCCAGATGCGCTCGCCGCCGCCGATGCCGAAGGCGCGCGCGATCTCGCGCTTGCCGACCTTGCCGGGCGATTCGGCGATGAAGGCGGCGATGGCCTCCTTCGTCGGCATGTGCGCATCGCCGCGGACGGGGCTGTGGTGGTGGGCGGCTTTCGGGGGCTTCAGGCGTCGGGCCAAGGTTCTTGTCCAATCGGTCGTCGGGTCTGTTCTCGCATGAGCCGTGACGGAAGGCCACCCGGCCTCACAGCAGCGGCAGCGCCCGGCCGAGCAGTAGGCCGCCCGAGTCGGCGAGGTCGTTGGCGCCGAAGCCGCGTCGCGGCGTGGCGAGGCGTGTGCGGGCGAAGGCCTCGGCAATCGGCGACGGCGCGGAACACGCAAGCGCCCCCGCAGCGGCCACGAGCGCCAGCGTCTCGGCGATGCGGCGCGCGTTCGGCTCCCGCTCGCTGCCGGCGAGCATCGCCTCGACATCTGCCAGTGCGTGCCGGGCGCCCGGCAGGTCAGCGACATCCTCGCCAAGGGTGACGAGCACGGAGGCCATCGCCTCGGCGTCGCGCTCGGCGGCACGCAGCACGTCGAGCGCCATGACGTTGCCGGAACCCTCCCAGATGGCGTTGACCGGCGCCTCGCGGTAGAGGCGGGGCATCGGGCTTTCCTCGACATAGCCATTGCCGCCGAGGCATTCCATCGTCTCGTAGAGGAAGGCCGGCGCCGCCTTGCACACGAGGAATTTCGCCGCCGGCGTCAGGATGCGCGCCCGGGCCGCCTCGCGCGGGTTCTCGGCGGCATGCTCGAAGCTCGCGGCGAGGCGCAGGGCGAGCGCCGTCGTCGCCTCGCTTTCGAGGGCAAGGTCGGCGAGGACGGCCGCCATCACCGGCTGGTCGACGAGCTTGCGCTGCATGACCGAGCGGTGGCGGGCGTGGTGCATGGCGAGCGCGAGGCCCATGCGCATCAGGCCGGCCGAGGCGACGACGCAGTCGAGCCGGGTCAGTTGCACCATCTCGATGATGGTGCGCACACCCTTGCCCTCCTCGCCGATGCGCCAGGCGAAGGCCTTGTGGAACTCCGCCTCCGAGGAGGCGTTGGAGCGATTGCCGAGCTTGTCCTTGAGCCGCTGCAGGTGGAGCGCATTGACATTGCCATCCGGCCGGAAGCGCGGCAGAAGAAAGCAGGTGAGGCCGCCCGGCGCCTGTGCCAGCACCAGGAAGGCGTCGCACATCGGCGCCGACATGAACCACTTGTGCCCGGTGATCTCGTACTCGTCGCCGCTTGCAGGCACCGCGCGAGTGGTGTTGGCCCTGACGTCCGTGCCGCCCTGCTTCTCCGTCATGCCCATGCCGACGGTGACGCCGCGCTTCTCCCAGAAGGGGACGAAGCGCGGGTCGTAGTGGCGCGAGCGGACCATGGGCAGCCAGTCGCGCAGCCGCTCCGGCGAGGCCCCGATCGCGGCGAGCGACGCGTGCGTCATGGTGAGGGGGCAGACGTGGCCGCTCTCCACCTGCGCCGTGATGAAGAGCCGCGCGGCGCGGGCGACATGGGAGCCGGCAGCAGAGCCGATGTGCGAGGAGCCGTTCATCGACGGATGGGCACGGCCGTTGCTGCCCGCGTCCCAGGTCGAGGCGTGCAGGCCTGCCTCGACACCGGCCTCCATCAGCGCGTGATAGGCCGGGTGGAACTCGATGGTGTCGATGCGCCGGCCTTGGGCGTCGTGGGTGCGCAGGCGCGGCGGGTTCTCGTTGGCGAGGCGGCCGAGGTCCAGCCGCTCGGCCGTGCCGCAGCTTTCGCCGAAGGACAGGAGCCCATTGCCGATGGCGTCGACGCCGGCGCTCTTCAGCGCGTCGAGAAGCGCCTGGTCGAGCGCGGCCAGGTTGACGTCGGTGAAGGGGGGCGTCTGGTTGAAGACATCATGCGTGGAGGCCGTATCGGTCACGTTCTTCCTCGAGATCGGGCGGCAAGATCGCGCCACAAGATCGCGCCATGCGCAAGCGAATCGGACCACTTGCAACTCTCACCATCGAGGCATGGCATCATTGGCAAACAATGCAAGCCCGACGTGCGCTTGCCACCGTGCGGCTCTCTACGGAGCGAGTATTTGCAAAATTAATGATCGACTTTCCGACATTTTTAAGAGCCGTGCGTGAAATCTCGTCAAAAGCCGGACATGGCCGACCATGCGAAGGTGAGGGAGCTCATGTGGCGACGATCAGGCGTATCGCTGCGCCTGCGGCTCATGCTGCTGGCGGGGGTGCCTTTTCTGGGCATGCTCGGCGTCACCGCCATCTCGCTCTTCGGCCTTGCCGCCATAGAGAGCGCCCAGGAGGGCGCCGCGCGCGCCTCGCAGCTCGAGCAGACGGCACTCGTCATGCAGTCCGAGCTGCGCGAGATCGATCTGTCGGTCGAGCAACTCCTGCTCGGCCAGGGCGAGGTGA
The DNA here is from genome assembly GCF_001887265.1 of Chelatococcus daeguensis. Taxonomy (NCBI): domain Bacteria; kingdom Pseudomonadati; phylum Pseudomonadota; class Alphaproteobacteria; order Hyphomicrobiales; family Chelatococcaceae; genus Chelatococcus; species Chelatococcus daeguensis. The sequence goes on from NZ_CP018095.1 coordinate 1,594,337, forward strand.
GCCTCGCTCATGTGGAGAGCCACATCGGGCAGGCGGAGAGCCTTCTCGCGCGCCTGACGGCTCTCGACGCGGAGGCTGTGCTGCGCGGCGAGGTCGGCGCCATCCAGGGAGCGCTCGCCCGCATGCGCGAGCGGTTCGCCGACCTCGTTGCGGCGCAGGACCGCATCGGCTTCACGCTCGACGAGGGGTTGCGCGGCACCTTCCGCGAGGCGGCGGGCGAGGCGGAGCGGCGGCTCGTCCCGCGTGCGCCGCAGGAGGCTACCGTGTGGCGCCTGCGAGCCATGAACGCCCTGCTGATGGTACGGCGCTACGAGAAGGACTACATGATCGCCGGCACCCAGCAGGCGCTGGGGCAGCACCGGCAGGCCCTGCAGGCGCTCGAGCAGGAGCTGGCGGCCGTACCGGCGGATCAGCGCTGGCTGGCCGAGCAGGTGACGCCGTATGTCGGCGTCTATCGCGCGGCCTTCGACCGCCACATCGCTGACACGGCGGCGCGGCGCTCCGCGGAGGCCGCCTTCACGGAGCATCTGCGCGACGGCATCGCGGTGGCCCGGCGCATGGTCGGCCTTGCCGCCCAGCACGAAGCGGCGACTCTCGAGGCTATGGGCGCGACGAGTTCGGTGCTGCGGCACGTGCAGGTCCTCGCCCTCGTCATCACCGTCGTCCTGTCCGGCGCCGCCGCCTATCTCATGGCGCGCGGCTTGTCGCGGCCTCTGCAGAGCATGATCGTCGCCATGCGGCGGCTGCGCGCCGGTGAGCGGGACGTGGCCGTGATGGGCGAAGGCCGGCACGACGAGATCGGCGAGATGGCGCAGGCCGTCGCCATGTTCCGCGACCACGCCCGCCAGCGCGACGCGCTCATCGCCGATGCGAACAGGAATGCCATGGTCACGCAGCGGCGTGCGGAGCGGCTGGAGGCCCTCGTCACCCGTTTCGAGGCGGACATCTCCCGCACGCTGGCCAGCGTGCGCGATGGCGTGCGCCTGCTCGACGGCATGGCTGCGGACCTCATGAACATGTCGGCCGGCGTGTCGCACAAGGCTAGAGAGGCCGAGGTTGCCGTCACGGGCGTGTCGGACAACGTGGCTTCGGTCGCGGCCGGCGTGGATCATCTCACGTCATCGACGGAAGGCATCGCTAACCGCGCGGCCCAATCCGATGCCGTCGCCGAACAGGCGGTCGTCGCCATTGGCCACACCGTGGAGACGATCCGCAGCCTGGCAGAGCGCGCGGCCCGCATCGAGGAGGTGACGGACATCATCCACGCCATCGCCGACCAGGTGAACCTCCTTTCGCTCAATGCCGCCATCGAGGCGGCCCGGGCCGGGGATGCCGGCCGCGGCTTTGCGGTCGTGGCGCAGGAGGTGAAGGGGCTCGCCGGCCAGACGGCCGCGTTCGCCAGCGAGATCGCGGCCAAGATCAAGGAGATCCAGGAGGCGTCTGCAGCGGCGGAGCACTCCGTCGGCGCCATGGACGGCCTCGTGGCGGAAGTGTCGGGCGTGGCGACCGGCGTTGCGGAAGCGGCGCGCGAGCAGCACGGCATCGTCGCCCGCATGGCGGCCAAGACCCAGGCCGTCGCGGCCGAGGCGCGCGCCGGCGCGCTGTCCATGCGCAGCGTCGAGAACGAGGTGGTGCGCGCCGGCGCCGCCGCCGCCGCCGTCAGCGAATGGTCGTCACGGCTGTCGCAGCAGGCCGATGCCCTGGAGGCGAGCGTCCGCGCCTTTCTCGCGGGCGTCGAGGCGGCGGAAGCGGAGGACGACACGGCCTCCGGTCCACAAGGAGAAGCTGGCGCGGCTTGACAGCGCGGCAAAACCAATGGCACTGCCCGCCGACGTTTTCTTGGAGTGCCGCATGCCAGTCGCTTTCACCTTTCCGGGCCAGGGCAGCCAGGCCGTCGGGATGGGCAAGGCTCTCGCCGAGGCCTTTCCGGTCGCCCGCGCCGTCTTCGAGGAGGTCGACGAGGCCCTCGGCCAGAAGCTCTCGCAGGTGATGTGGGAGGGGCCGCAGGATATGCTGACGCTGACTGCAAACGCCCAGCCCGCTCTCATGGCCGCCAGCCTCGCCGTGGTGCGCGTGCTGGAGAGCGAGGCCGACCTCGACATCGCGCGCGATGTCGCCTTCGTCGCTGGCCACTCGCTCGGCGAATATTCGGCCCTCGCCGCGGCGGGCAGCCTCTCCGTGGCGGATACGGCGCGACTGCTGCGCATCCGTGGCGACGCCATGCAGAAGGCTGTACCGGCTGGCGAGGGCGCCATGGCCGCCATCCTCGGCATGGATTTCGAGGACGCAGCCAGGGTCGCGGCTGAGGCGGCCGAGGGAGAGGTCTGCGAGGCCGCCAACGACAACGGCGGCGGGCAGGTGGTCGTGTCCGGCCACAGGGCGGCGGTCGAGCGGGCGGTCGCGCTCGCCCCGCAGCGCGGTGCCAAGCGCGCCATGCTGCTCCCGGTGTCCGCCCCGTTCCATTGTTCGTTGATGCAGCCAGCGGCCGACGTGATGGCGGAGGCGCTGTCGACGGTCGCGATCGCGGCGCCAAAGGCGCCGCTCGTCGCCAACGTCCATGCGCGCGCCGTGACCGATCCGCAGGTGATCCGCGATGGTCTCGTGCGTCAGGTAACCGGAACTGTGCGCTGGCGCGAGTGCGTCGCCTTCATGGCCGGCGAAGGGGTTGATTCATTCTATGAGCTTGGCTCCGGCAAGGTGTTGACGGGCCTTGCCAAACGCATCGTCGCCGGGGCCTCGGCCCAGGCCGTGGGCGCGCCCGAAGACGTCGCCGCCTACAAGGCGTCGCGCGGGCTCTGACAGCGGAGGGTCGCATGTTCGAACTCAAGGGTCGCAAGGCGCTCGTCACGGGCGCGACAGGCGGCATCGGTGGCGCCATCGCGCGGGCGCTGCACGCGCGCGGTGCCGAGGTGGCGCTCTCCGGCACGCGCCGCGAGGCTTTGGAAAAGCTCGCCGGCGAGCTCGGCGAGCGGGTGCACGTGGTGCCCGCCAACCTCGCCGACACGGCCGAAGTGGAGGCGCTGGTGCCGGCGGCCGAGCAGGCCCTCGGCGGGCTCGACGTCCTCGTCAACAACGCCGGCATCACGCGCGACAACCTCTTCATGCGCATGAAGGACGAGGAGTGGGACGCGGTCATCGCCGTCAACCTGACCTCCGCCTTCCGCCTGTCACGCGCGGCGGTGAAGGGCATGATGCGCCGTCGCTTCGGCCGCATCGTCGGCATCGGCTCCATCGTCGGCGCCACGGGCAATCCGGGCCAGGGCAACTACGCCGCCGCCAAGGCCGGCCTCGTCGGCATGACCAAGGCCCTCGCGGCCGAGGTCGCGAGCCGCGGCATCACCGTCAATTGCGTCGCCCCCGGCTTCATCGAGACGCCGATGACCGATGCGCTCAACGACAAGCAGCGGGAATCGATCCTCGGCAACGTGCCGGCCGGCCGGCTCGGAACGGGTGAGGAAGTGGCCGCGGCGGTCGTCTATCTCGCCTCCGACGAAGCCGCTTACGTCACCGGACAGACCTTGCATGTGAACGGCGGAATGGCAATGTTCTGAATGAGTTAGGGCGGAATCCGGAATCGTTTCACCGGGCCGGCAAGGCCTCTCGCCTTCACGATCCGAGTGTGTTAACAAGCCGTTCTAACCCTGTCCGTGCCCGCCGATACCCATGGGTTTCGTGCTGGCTGGCCGGGTGCGGGAGGGGGCAGGAGAGCCCGCTCCGCCTTGGCCTCAAGCTGGAAGTTGTGTTTTCCCGGGTCCGCGAGTGAGAGTGATGCTCCCGGGCCTTCGACAAGTGGAACTGAGGACAAACCGATGAGTGATATCGCCGAGCGCGTGAAGAAGATCGTCGTCGAGCACCTTGGCGTCGACGCCGAGAAGGTGACGGACAGCGCCAATTTCATTGACGATCTCGGTGCCGACAGCCTCGACACGGTCGAGCTCGTCATGGCGTTCGAGGAAGAGTTCAGCGTCGAGATCCCGGACGATGCCGCCGAGACGATCGTCACCGTCGGCGACGCCATCAAGTTCCTCGAGAAGAACGTCGCGGCCTGAACAGGCCTTGTCGACCGGCGTGCGGCGCCTCTGCGCCGCGCCGGCCTTGTGGCTTGCTGACAGAGTGATTGCATGAGACGTGTCGTCGTCACCGGCCTCGGGATGGTTACGCCGCTCGGCAGCGGCGTGGACGTGACCTGGCGTCGGCTGCTGGCCGGCGAGAGCGGTGCGTCGCGCGTCGAGGCATTCGAGGTGTCGGACCTGCCCTGCCAGATCGCCTGCTCCATTCCGCGTGGCACCGGCGAGGGCGAGTTTGACGCCGACGCCTGGATGGAGCCGAAGGAGCAGCGCAAGGTCGACCCGTTCATCGTCTATGCGATGGCGGCGGCCAAGCAGGCGCTCGATGACGCCGACTGGCATCCCTCGTCCTACGAGGATCAGATCGTCAGCGGCGTGCTCATCGGCTCCGGCATTGGCGGCATTGGTGGCATCCATGACGCCTCCCTGCTGCTGGACGAGCGCGGGCCCCGTCGCATCTCTCCCTTCTTCATTCCCGGGCGGCTGATCAATCTCGCCTCGGGCTATGTGTCGATCGAGCATGGGCTCAAGGGCCCGAACCATTCCGTCGTCACCGCCTGCTCGACAGGGGCGCACGCCATCGGCGATGCGGCCCGCATCATTGCGCTGGGCGATGCCGACGTCATGGTTGCCGGTGGTACCGAATCGCCCATCAACCGCCTGTCGCTGGCCGGATTTGCGGCCTGCCGGGCGCTGTGTACCGCCTTCAACGAGGATCCGACCCGGGGCTCGCGGCCCTATGATCGCGACCGTGACGGCTTCGTCATGGGCGAGGGAGCGGGCATCGTCGTATTGGAGGAATATGAGCACGCCAGGGCCCGTGGCGCGCGCATCTATGCCGAGGTTGTCGGCTATGGCATGTCGGGCGATGCCTATCACATCACCGCTCCGTCAGAGGATGGCGACGGAGCGTTCCGCTGCATGCAGGCCGCCCTCAAGCGGGCGGGGATCACTGCTGCGGATCTCGACTACGTCAACGCCCATGGCACTTCGACCATGGCCGACGAGATCGAGTTGCGCGCCGTCGAGCGGCTCGTCGGCAACGCCGCGGCCAACATCAGCATGTCATCGACGAAGTCGGCCATAGGGCATCTGCTCGGCGCGGCCGGCGCGGTTGAGGCGATCTTCTCCATCCTCGCGATCCGCGACCAGGTGGCACCGCCGACGCTGAACCTCGACAACCCGTCGGTGGACACGCCGATCGACCTCGTGCCGCACAAGGCGCGGCAGCGCGAGATCGACGTGGTGCTGTCGAATTCCTTCGGCTTCGGAGGGACGAACGCATCACTTGCCTTTCGCAGGGTGGACGCCTGAGTTGTGTCGGGCGGCGTGCTTTCGCCATAATCGATCCTAGTGTTGGAGGCGAAGGCAAGTTCTTCGCGGGGAGGGCCAGCCTGATTCCGATGGGCGACAACGAGCACGCATCGTCGGCGCAGGATCCGGCGCGCAATGTGGACCCGGCGCCGCGCGTCGCCCCACGCAGTCCGAGCGAGGCGATCAAGCCAATGGTAGCACCACCCCCACCGCCGCGTGAGTCCCGCCGCCGCCGTCGTGGCGGTCTGCTGTCCGCGCTCAGCGCCTTCTTCACCTTCATCATGATCGCGGTCTTGGCCTTCGGCGCGGCCGTCTATCTGGGCCAGCGGCAGTTCGATGCGCCCGGGCCGCTCACGGAGGATAAGGCGGTGGTCGTGCGCGGCGGCGGGCAGACGGTTGCCGAGACGCTGCGCCGCGAAGGCGTCATCGATTATCCGCTGCTCTTCGTGCTCGGCCTCTATGCCACGGGCAAGAACGATGAGCTCAAGGCAGGCGAGTATCTCTTCAAGCGCGAGGCCAGCCTGCGCGAGGTCATGGACCTCATCGCCTCGGGCCGGACGCTCCTGCACCCCATCACCCTGCCGGAGGGCCTGACGAGCGAGCAGATCGTCGCGCGGTTGATGGAGAATGACCTGCTCACCGGACAGATCGCCGAGGTGCCGGCCGAAGGCACGCTGCTGCCCGAGACCTACAAGGTCGCGCGCGGCACGCCGCGCCAGGTCCTGATCGACCGCATGAAGGCGGACCACAAGCGCATGGTGCAGGAGATCTGGGCCAACCGCGATCCGGACTTGCCGCTGAAGAGCCCTGAGGAACTCATCGTGCTCGCCTCCATCGTCGAGAAGGAGACGGGGGTGGCGGAGGAGCGGCCGCGGGTCGCGGCCGTGTTCGTCAATCGCTTGCGCAAGGGCATGAAGCTGCAGTCCGACCCGACGATCGTCTACGGCCTCGTCGGCGGCAAGGGCACGCTCGGCCGCGGCATCCGGCGTAGCGAGATCAACCAGGCGACGCCGTACAACACCTATGTCATCCCCGGCCTCCCGCCGGGGCCGATCGCTAACCCCGGCCGGGATGCGCTGCAGGCAGCGGCGCGGCCGAGCAATACGAACGATCTCTATTTCGTCGCTGACGGCAGCGGTGGCCACGCCTTTTCGGAAACCCTCGACCAGCACAACCGCAATGTGCGGCAGTGGCGCCGGATCGAGGCTGAGCGCGCGCCGGCCGGTGCCGCCCCCGAGGTGGATCGGGTCGATCCCGAGGACGATGGAGCCGACGGCGCAAAACCTGTCGACGAGCCGCAGCGGCAGGGCGCGGCAGGCTCCCGCGGGCCCAAGATCTACGACGCCTCGGAAGGGACGCCGAAAGATCCGCTGCGAAACAAGACCTTCGATCTTACCTCGCCCAAGGTGGTGCCGGACGTCAGTACACTGACGGAATAGGTGCCGTCGGCCCGCGTCTTTGCCGTCACGGCCGAAGGGAGGGCGCCGGCGTTCACGGGCCGTGGGGGCGGCCCGCTTTCTCAATGCACGAGGCAACATGACCCTTCGCAGCATGACCGGCTTCGCCCGCGAGGCGGGCGACACGGGCCCCTATCGCTGGGCCTGGGAGATCAAGACCGTCAACGGCCGTGGGCTCGACCTGCGCCTGCGCCTGCCGCCCGGCCACGAAGGGATGGGTGAGACGGCCCGGCAATTGATCGGCAAGATGTTGGGCCGCGGCACGTGTCACGCCAATCTCACGCTCGCCCGCGCCGAGCAGACGCCGGTCGCCCGCATCAACACGGCGATGCTGAACGGGCTCATTGACACCGTCAAAGGCCTCGCCCTGCCGCCAGGTATCGCGCCGGCGACGCTCGACGGGCTCCTCTCGGTGCGTGGCGTCGTCGAGATCATCGACGAGGCCGACGACGAGGCGCTCTTGGCGCGCCTTGCGGCCGATGTCGAGGCCGGCCTGACCCGGGCGCTCGCAGCGCTCGTCGGCACGCGGACCGCGGAAGGCGAGGCGCTCGCCGCCATCCTGTCGGCCCAGATCGACCGCATCGCGGAACTCGCCGCCGCCGCCGAGACGTGCCCGGCGCGCCAGCCGGAGGCGATCAAGGCCCGCCTTGCCGCGCAGGTGGCGGCCCTCATCGACAGTGACCGGCGCCTCGACGAGACGCGGCTGCATCAGGAGGCGGTGCTCATCGCGGCCAAGGCCGATATCCGGGAGGAGATCGACCGCCTGAAGAGTCACGTGGAGAGCGTGCGCGCGCTGCTCGCCGAGGGCGGCGTCATCGGCCGGCGGCTCGACTTCCTTGCCCAGGAGCTGTCGCGCGAGGCGAACACGCTGTGCGCCAAGGCCGGCGATGCCTCCTTGACGGCCATCGGTCTTGACCTCAAGACGGTGGTGGAGCAGTTCCGCGAGCAGGTCCAGAACGTCGAATGAGCAAGCCTTCTTCCGGCCCGGCGATTGAGCGTCGCGGGCTCGTCCTCATCCTGTCCTCTCCCTCCGGAGCAGGCAAGACGACGCTCACGCGCAACATGATCGAGAAGGCGGAGCTCGGGCTGCGCCTCTCCATCTCTGTCACTACGCGCCAGCGCCGCCCGTCCGAGATCGACGGCGTGCACTACCATTTCATCGAGAAGGATCAATTCCTTTTCATGCGCGACCGGGGCGACCTGATCGAATGGGCGGAGGTGCACGGGAATTTCTATGGTACGCCGCGTCGACCGGTGGAGGAGGCGCTGGCCGCCGGCCAGGACATGGTCTTCGACATCGACTGGCAGGGCACGCAGCAGATCGTCGACAGGATGCGCGCGGACGTGGTCACCTGCTTCATCCTGCCGCCGTCGATGGCAGAGCTGAAGGCGCGGCTGGATCGCCGCGCCGAGGATGCCGAGGACGTCATCGCCAAGCGATTGCAGAACGCCCGCGACGAGATCGCCCGCTGGCCGCTCTACGATTATGTCCTCATCAATGATGACCTCGGCCGGGCCTTCAACGAGCTCGTCGCGATCCTCACGGCCGAGCGGCTGAAGCGCGAGCGTCGCATCGGGCTTCAGGCCTTCGTCGACAAGCTGCTCAGCGAGGAGAAGGGCCGGTCGCCCCGCTGATCGTTGCCGGAGCGGCGCGCACGGCCCATCGGCGCAGCCGGCGCATCATCGGCCGCTCGAATCGGCGATGGACGAGGAGCGCGGCGAGCACGGACGCGACGAGGACCAGCGCCACGTAGCCCCAGGCTGCGCCGATGCCCGCAAAGCCGGCCGCGATGACGGCAAGGCGTAGGGGGCGGATGATGAAAGGGTGCACCAGATAGAGCGCGTACGAGGCGTCGCCCAGCGCTGCCATCAGGCGCTCGAGGCGCTGTCCGGCCGTTGCGCCGTGTCCAAGGGCGGCTGCCGCGACAAGGAGTGCCGCCGGTCCGCCGTAGGCCACGAGCGGCGGCAGGACGACGACCCTATCCGGCTGTGCGAGGTCGAGGTGCAGCAGCAGCACGCCCGCGGCGGCGAGGCTGGTGCGCGCCAGCAAGGTCAGCCGAATGCCTTCGGCCCGTAACAGGGCAAGGCCCATGCCCAAGGCGAATTCGAGCACGATGGGATCGCTCCAGAACGCGAGGACGGCCGGTGCCGCAATGCCGGTCCTGTGCACGGCTTCGCCCATGATGACGAGAAGGACGAGGGTCGCCGTGACCGTCGCTACCGCCGCGGCACGCCGCAGCACGAGCGCCGTGGCGAACAGCGCGTAGAAGAACATCTCGTAGTTCAGCGTCCAGCCGAGCGAGAAGACCGGGCGAATGAGCCCATCGCTGCGTGCGACCGGAACGAAGAGGAAGGATGCCACGATCTGCCAGAGATTCGGCGCTGCCTTGTTGAGCGCGTTCGGCAGGAGCACGAGACTGGCGAGGAACAGGAGGGTGGCTGCCCAGTACAGCGGCACGATGCGGATCAGGCGCCGGGTCAGGAAGAGCCCTGCCGCACCGGACATGCCGAAGAGCTCTTCGCTCGCATGCACCATGATGAAGCCGGAGATGACGAAGAAGACATCGACCCCGGCCATCCACGGCAGCAGTTCGCTGTGCTCGAACGTCAGCCCCGCCCGTGCCGCGACGGCTTCCGCATCATACTCGGCGTGGTAGATCACGACGGCCAAGGCCGCAAAGGCGCGCAGCACCTGAACGGCGAGGAGGTGCGCGCCGCTTCGTTGGCCTGTGGCGGCCGCACGCTTGCTCCACCCCTCCTTGGAGGGAGGCGCCGCGGCCGTCATCGCTGATCGCTGGATGGTAGGCGCTGCCGGTGCGAACCGTGAAGGACCCGCACGCCGCAACGCAGAATGGCCTCGGCAGCTTCCCTCATGTCAGCTTCCGCTGATGCGAACAATTTTATGGATTTTTACCACGCCGCCAGAGAGGGGACCAATGGCTCAAAGGTGTAGTTGCCGATCGAGCGCCCGTGCCAGCGCGAGGTAGCCCGCCACGGGAATCTCCTCCGCGCGCGCGGTGGGGGCAAGGCCGGCAGCCTCGATGAGGCGCGTGGCATCGCCGCCGGCGATTCCCTTCAGGCTCTGCCGCAGCATCTTGCGCCTCTGTCCGAAGGCGGCCTGGCTGACAGCCTCGAGGGCGCCGAGTCGGCACGGATCGGGCACCGCCCGTGGCAGGATGCGCACCACCGAAGAGACGACCTTCGGCGGCGGCACGAAGGCGGAGGGGGAGACGTCGAAGGCGATGGAGGCCTGTGCGCGCCAGCCCGTCAGTACGCCGAGGCGGCCGTAGTCCTTTGGGTGCCGTTCGTCGGCGACGATGCGTTCGGCGACCTCGCGCTGGAACATCAGCGTGAGCGATTCCCACCACGGCGGCCACGGCTCGGCCGTGAGCCAGCCGATGAGCAGTGCGGTACCGACATTGTAGGGCAGGTTGGCGACGATGCGCGCCGGCCCGGGCGGCAAATGGGCCGTGGGGTCGAGCTCAAGCGCATCCGCATTGATCACCGTGAGGCGGCCGGGATAGCGCTCGGCGATCTCGGCAAGCGCCGGCAGGCAGCGCTCGTCGCGCTCGATGGCGAGTACGTGCCGGGCGCCGCCGGCAAGAAGGGCGCGCGTCAGCCCTCCCGGTCCCGGTCCGACCTCGACCACGTTGACGCCGTCGAGCGGGCCGGAAGCGCGCGCGATGCGCATGGTCAGGTTGAGATCGAACAGGAAGTTCTGGCCGAGTGACTTCTTCGGCATCAGCCCATGCCGCTGTACCACCTCGCGCAGCGGCGGAAGGTCGTCGATGGCGCTCATGCCTCGGCCGCCGCGAGCCGGCCTGCGAGCCTGATCGCCGCGCACAGGCTGTCCGCCCGCGCCACGCCCTTGCCGGCAATGTCGAAGGCGGTGCCGTGGTCCGGCGACGTGCGGATGAAGGGCAGGCCGAGCGTTACGTTGACCGCCTCGTCGAAGGCGAGTGCCTTGATCGGAATGAGCGCCTGGTCGTGATACATGCACAGCGCCGCATCATAGCTGCGCCGCGCCCGGGCATGGAACATGGTGTCGGCAGGGTAGGGGCCGCCGGCCTCGACGCCCTCCGCGCGCAGGGCCGCGACCGCCGGGGCGATGACGGCCTCGTCCTCCGATCCGAGCGCCCCCTTCTCGCCGGCATGCGGATTGAGGCCGGCGACCGCGAGCCGCGGCCGGGCAATGCCGAAGCGCTCCTTGAGGTCGCGCGCCACGATGCGCCCGGTCTCCACGATCAGCTCGCGCGTCAGCGCCGCCGGAACGGCGGCGAGGGGGATGTGGACGGTGACCGGCACGACCGCGAGCTCCTCGCTCCACAGCATCATGACCGGATGTGGCGCGGGCTCGCCGGGGCCGGCGGCGAGCACGGCGAGATATTCCGTGTGGCCCGGATGGGCAAAGCCCGCCTCGTAGAGGACGTGCTTGGCGATCGGATTGGTGACGACGGCCGTGCAGCGGCCCTCCTGGATCAGGCGCACGGCAAGGTCGATGGCGGCGATGGTGCCGGCCGCCCAGCGCGACGAGGGGACGCCCGGAACGGCATCGACGGCGTGCCCGATGTCGATGACGGGCAGGGCCGTATCGAACAGCGCGGCGGCGGTGTCCGGCGTCGTCTTCGCTATCGCGACGTCGAGAGACAGGCGTTCAGCCAGGCCGGTCATGAACGAGGCGGAGCCGATGAGCGCGAAGGGCGGCAGGGCCTCCTCGCGGCGCCGCAGCCAAGCCCTGAGTGCGATCTCGGGGCCGATGCCTGCGGGATCGCCCTGTGTCAGCGCAAAGACCTTGCCGCGAGCCATGTCAGTTGCTGCTCACCCCGTCCGTGACCGAGGAACCGCTGTCGATTTGGTACTGGTAGCTGACCTCGCCGATCGTCCTGAGCTCGAGCCGGAACATGACCGTCTGGTCGCGGTCTTTCGTGCCTGTCGCCGCGTCCTTGTAGCTCGACGAATAGGTGATGCCGAACAGCGTGCATTCGTCCTGATAGACGGCGCCGAGCGAGACGCCCGCCACGGTCCAGGGATTGGACTTGTTGTAGGGCAGGCTCGGGTTCTCGATGTAGCGCTGGCGATCCTGCAGATAGCGGTCGAGGTCGAGCAGGATCGAGCCGTTCAGTGACCAGTTCTCGGACAGCTTGAGGTTGGCGCTCGTCAGCAGGCCCTCGCGCCGCGTGGGATAGCCGAGCTCGGGCTGGGCGGCGTAGCGCGCATACATCACGCTGGTCGTGACCGGGCCGAGGACCGCATTGGCCTGCAGCTCGAGGCGGCGCAGCCCGAAATCCTCCTCGTCGAAGCGCCCGCGGCCGGTGAAGGAGAGCTTCGAGCTCGGCGCGAGATGGACGCGGCCGACATAGTCCGAGCGCTTCGTCTCGAGGCCTGAATTGAGGCCCACGTGGGCGATGTCGCCCGCGGCAAAGGAGTTCGTGCCGGCGAGCTGGTAGGACTGGCCGAAGAGTACGTCGGCATAGCCGCCATTGTCCATGGCCAGCGCGTATTTCAGGCCGACATTGGCCCTGACGCCGCCCTCGACCCGGTCGTAGCCCGAGAATTTGTTCCACTCGAAGAGGTTGGTGTCGTCGAAGACGAGGCTTTGCGCATCCTCGTTCGGCAATTGCCCGATCCTCGTTTCCCGCGGCCGGACCACGATCTGGCCAATCGGCTCGATGGTGTGCGTACCGAGGCCATTGGTGGCGGCGATGAGCGGGTAGCGGTATTCGAGGCCGACGGTAGGCATGGCCCGCGCAAGGAAGTTCTCGCTCGGGTCGAGGAAGTTCGAGATCTCGCTATTCTGGTAGCGTGTCGTATTGATATCGAGCGCATAGGCGTCGACGCGGACGCCGGCAAACGGCGTCCACACCTGGCCGAGCGGGTCGATGAAGCTGCGCCGCCAGGACAGGCCGACGGAGGCGCGCGTCGTCGTGCCGCCGACGCCGCGCACCAGGCAGTCTGCCGAGGTGAAGGTGGAGCAGGTGTAGTAGATCGATCCGTTCGAGAAGCTGAACAGCGGCGTCGACAGCGCGTTGGGCACGCCCGCGTACTGGGCCGCGTCGCGCGTCAGGCTGGTGACGTTGGCGTCGATCGTGACCTCGCCGCCGAGGAAGCCCGGGCCCGGCAGGCGCTTGTTGTAGTCGAGCACCGGATGCACGATCGGCTGCTGCTTCTGCCAGTCCTCGTAGGTCAGCGTGCGGAAGTAGTAGCCGCGCAGGTCGAAGAAGCCGGTGTCGCTGCGGCCCGTCAAGTAGACCGTCGATGTCGATTCCCTGAAGTAGGTTGAGGTGACGCTCTCGCTCTTGATCTTGTAGTTCTGCAGGAACCACTTGTCCGAGAGGACGGCGACATCCCAGCCCCACTTCCATTGCTGGTTGATGTCGAAGCGGCCGGTCGATTCGACCGAGCCGCGGAACGTCTTGTCACCCGCTCCGAACGGTGGCTGAAGAAAGGCGTCCTGATCCTGCTGGAAGATGCCGGCCGCACGAATGTTGTAAGAGCCGTTCATCAGCCGGTGCCGCCATTCCACCTGGCCGAGGAGGCCCTGGCGGCTGAGAATGGTCGGCGTGATGGTGAGGTCGTAGTTGGGCGCCAGATTCCAGAAGAACGGCAGCGAAGCGCCGTAGCCGAGGGACGTGGAGTTCACGAAACGCGGGGCGAGGAAGCCCGTCTTGCGCTTCACCGTCGGGTCGGGCGTCGAAAAATACGGCACATAGAGGAGAGGCACGCCCCAGAACTCGATGGTGGCGTCCTCGTAATAGATCATCTGCTCGCTGTTGTTGTGGATGATCTTGGCGGCCTTGACCTGCCACAGCGGCGGGCGCGTAGGATCCTTCTTGCAGGCCTCGCAGGCAGTGTAGGTGCCCTTCTCGAAGACGGTGGATTCGCCGCTGGTACGCTCGGCGCGCGGCGCGGAGAAGCGGGTCTTGTCGGTTGTCTCGACGCGCAGCGAATCGATGAAGCCGTCGCGGAAGTCGTCCGTGAGTTCGAAGCGCTCGCCGGTGGCGACGGTTCCATCGGTCTCGGTCAGCCGGGCATTGCCCTCGGCATGCACGCGGCGGGTATTGCGGTCATAGGTGACTCTGTCGGCCTCGAGCACGCGCCCCTGGTAGTAGAGGTGCACGTCGCCGACGGCCGAAACCGTGTTCTTGTCGTTGTTGTAGACGATCTCGCGCGCCTCGACGACAAGCCGCTGGTCCTGGTTGCCACTCTGCTGCGCGGTCGCGGCAAGGCGGTCGTTGAGCGTGCCCTGCGCGCTCGCCGGCTCCGACGCGCCGACGCATAGCGCCGCCGCGATCGCCAGCCCTGCGACCGTGCCGTAACTCGAGCGCATACCCACACCCTGCCGGTTCCTGCCTGGCCAAAGACGCATCAGCCATCCTCCTGATAGAGGAGGGCGAGCACCCCGAGCAAGCTGCCAACAACTGCCGGAAACCACGCCGCGACCGGCGGACTGACGAGGCCCGACGCGCCGAGGTCCTTCATGACTTCGGTCGCAACATAAAGCACGAAGCCTGCGACGACGCCACCAAGAACCATCCGCGCTACACCACCAAATCGGAAAAACCTTAAGGAAAAAGATGCGGCCACGAGCACCATGGCGATGAACAGCAAGGGCCGCGCCAGCAGCATGTCGCGCTGCAGGCGATAGCGGGTGGCGTCGAGCCCCGCCCGCTCCGTACGCTCGATGACGCCGGACAGGCTCCAGAACGGCACGGCGTCGGGCGAGGTGAAGCTCTGCCTGACCTGGGCGGGATCCAGCGTCGTGGCCAGGTGATAGCTGTCGTGGCTGCGCGGCTCCGCATCGACGGAGAGGATGCGGACATCCTTCAGGTCCCAGTAGCCTTCTTTCAGCTCGGCCTGACTCGCCTCGATGCGTTCGCGGAAGGAGCCGTCAGGCGCGAACAGGAAGACGGTGACGCGGGCGAGCGTGGTCGAGTTCTCCACCGCGACATCGGCGCGGATGATGGCCTGACCGTCGACGCTGCTCTGACGCAGCCACAGTTCCTGCCCGGCGGAGGAACGGGTGGCGCTCGCGAAAATACGCCCCTCGATCGCACTCGCCTGCTGTTTCATCAGGGCCGACAGCGGGTTGTAGAGCATGACAGAGGCAAGGCCGATGCCGAGCGCCACGAGCAGCCCGGGTTGCAGGAACTGCCAGACCGAGATGCCGGCGGCACGCGCCACCACGAGCTCAAGCCGCCGGCTGAGGTTGAGCAGAGCAGCCATGGCTCCGAAAAGCATGGCGAAGGGCAGCACCTGCTCCGCCACCGCCGGCGTGCGCAGCAGCGACAGCGTGGCCATCAGCCCGCTCGAGGCGCCCTGGGCATCGCCGGCGCGGCGCATCAGCTCGACGAAATCGAGCGTGTAGATGAGGGCGAAGACCGTGCCGAAGACGCCCGCGATCATGACGAGGAAGCGGGCGGAGAAATAGCGCGTCAGCGTCGGGCCGATGAGCTGCATGTCAAGCCCTCCGCACCCGCGGCAGGAAGGCAGCAAGTTGCGCGGCTGCGGCATCGGCGAGGCGCGATATGCGGCGCTTGACGCCGTGCCCGCCGAAGATGAGGAAGAGCGCGCCGAGACTGCCCAGGATCGGCGCCCCATAGACGCCGACGACTGCGGCCGGGGTCCGCACCAGTGCGCTCGAGGCCGCGAAGCCGGCGATGCGCACCAACACGACGGCGATGAGCGCCGCCGCCATGGCCGAGCCGCGGCCCTGGCGTGTGGTGCGCGGCTCGCCGAGCGCGGCAAAGGCGATCAGCGTAAAGGCGATGGCATAGAGCGGGGCCGCGAAGCGCTCGTGCAGTTCGGCACGGAAGCGCCCCTCCTGCATCTTGTAGTAGTTCTCCTCCTTGTCGGGGAAGAGAAGCTCCATCGTGGAACGCTCGCGCGGTTTGTAGACGATCTCGCCGCCATCCTGGCCGAAGCTCGACAGGTCGATGGCGTAGCGCTCGAAGGTGACGATGGCGGAATCGCGGCTGTTCGGCTCCTGCCGCTGCACCGAGCCCTTCTCGAGGATGAGATAGCTCTGGCCGTCGACGTCGACCGTCTGGCCGCGCTCGGCGAGGTAGATCGTCGTCCTTTCCGGATCGCGGCGATCCTGCATGAAGATGCCTAGCAGCGCGTCGCCGGAGCGCTGGCGGAAATGGAAGGTCAGGCCGGATTCGAGCGTGGTGAACTGGCCTTCCTTGACGATCGTTGCGACGAAATCCGCGCGGATCTGGGTGATGAGATCGCGCAGGGCGGCAAAGCTCGCCGGCATGAGATGGATCGTCATGGCAGCGACGACGATGCTCACCACGAGCATGATGGCTGCGAATGGCCGAAGCAGCCGCGCCGGCGCCATGCCGGCCGCGCTCATGACGATGAGCTCCGAATCGCCGTTGAGCTTGTTGAGCGCATAGAGCGTGGCAATGAACAGGGCGACCGGCGCGATGATGGTGATGAGCGCCGGCAGCGAAAGCATCGTCACCGTGAGGAAGATGGCGAAGGTCTGTCCCTTGCCGGTGACGAGGTCGAGCTCCCGGAGGATCTGCGTGACCCAGATGACGAGCGTGAGCGCCACGAGGCAGGCCACGAAGGCGACGGCCGCATTGCGCATGATGTATCGCTCGATCTGGCCCATCTATCTCGCCTGGTGGCGTCCCGTCCCGTCGCTCGTGCGTTTGGAGCTAATCCCCCTCAGCGGCTTCGGCAAGAGGCAAGACGTGCCGCCTCGCTGTCTTGTCATTGCCGGGCCGGCCTGCCCAAGGCAACCGTGCATGTTATATGTGCCACGGACGACGGGCCGGATTCGCGGCAGCAACTGCCGGGCCGCGCGCCGAACGGCAACGGGGACGACGACATGGCGCAGAACGTGAAGCTCGAGTTCAAGCCTTACGACAAGCTGACGGACGGGGGCGACGTCGTCGTCTTCGTGGGCGCTGATCGCAAGAGCGCGCGCGCCGCTGCCGGCCTCGTCGGGGCGGGGCTCGATGAGACGATCGCGCGCGCCGCCGATCTCGAGCGTTTCAAGGGCAAGGCCAAGAGCCTGCTCGTTCTGACGGCGCCGAATGGCCTTGCCGCCGACCGGCTGATCGTCGCCGGGCTCGGCGAGGGCGAGGAGCGGGCCAAGCTCGACTGGGCTGCCCTGGGTGGGGCCGTCTGCGCGAAGCTCTCGGCCGGTGGCCATGCGCGCGTCGTCTTCGAGGCGCCGGGCGAAGCGCCCCTTTCGGCCGAGGCCGCGGCCGATTTCGCACTCGGCCTCCTCCTGCGTTCCTACCGCTTCGACCGCTACAAGACGAAGAAGAAGGACGACGACAACGGCGGCGCGCCGGCGCGGGTCACCTTGCATGTCGCCGATCCGGCGGCCGCCAAGCGCGCCTGGAAGCCTCGCGCGGCGGTTGCCGATGGCGTCTTCCTCGCCCGCGATCTCGTCAACGAGCCGCCGAATGTGCTTTTCCCGGCCGCCTTTGCCGACCGCGCGGCGGAACTCGCCAAGCTCGGGGTCGACATCGAGGTGCTCGACGAGAAGGCCCTGAAGAAGCTCGGCATGCGGGCCCTGCTCGGCGTTGGCCAAGGTTCGCACAACGAGAGCCGCGTCGTCCTCATGCGCTGGAACGACACCCGGGATGACGTGAAGCCCGTCGCCTTCGTCGGCAAGGGCGTCACCTTCGACACGGGGGGCATTTCCATCAAGCCCTCGCAGAACATGGAGGACATGAAGGGCGACATGGCGGGCGCCGCCTGCGTCGTCGGCCTCATGCACGTGCTCGCCGCCCGCAAGGCGAAGGTCAATGCCATCGGCGCCATCGGCCTTGTCGAGAACATGCCGGACGGCAAGGCCCAGCGTCCGGGCGACATCGTCAGGTCCATGTCGGGCCAGACGATCGAGATTATCAACACTGACGCCGAGGGGCGCCTCGTGCTCGCCGACGTGCTCTGGCACGTGCAGGACAAGTATGGTCCTGCCTTCATGGTCGATCTCGCCACGCTGACCGGTGCCATCCTCGTGGCGCTCGGCACCGAGCACGCCGGCCTCTTCTCCAACGACGACGAACTCGCCGAGCGGATCGCCGCTGCCGGCAGCGCCACGGGCGAGAAGGTTTGGCGCCTGCCGCTCGCGCCCGAATACGACAAGCTCATCGATTCCAAGTTCGCCGATATGAAGAACACCGGCGGGCGCAACGGCGGCTCGATTACGGCCGCGCAGTTCCTGCAGCGCTTCGTCAACAACACGCCATGGGCGCATCTCGACATCGCCGGCACCGGCATGTCCTCGCCGGCAAGCGACATCAACCAGAGCTGGGGCTCGGGCTGGGGCGTGCGGCTGCTCGACCGGCTGGTCAGGGACCACTACGAGAGCTGACCGGAACGCCATGGCCGAGGTGCTGTTCTACCATCTGCAGCGCCAGCCGCTCGAGGCGGTGCTGCCGGTGCTCGTCACGAGGAGCCTCGAGCGCGGCTGGCGCGTCATCATAGAGGTGCCGGACGAGGAGCGTCTCGGCGCGCTCGACGATCACCTCTGGACATTCTCGGAGGAGAGCTTCCTGCCTCATGGCACCGAGAAGGAGGCGGATGCGGCGAGCCAGCCCGTTCTCCTCACCACCGGGGCGCACAACCCCAATGGCGCGCAGGTGCGCTTCCTCGCCGCCGCCGCGCGGCTGCCGGAGGCCGTCGACGGCTACGAGCGCATCGTGCTGATGTTCGATGGTAACGACGAGGACGCGCTCGCCGCCGCGCGTGGAGAGTGGAAGCGGGCGCGCCAACTGGGCCTTGCCGCCACCTACTGGCAGCAGGACGAGGCGGGCCGCTGGATCAAGAAGGCTTGAACAGCCTTTTTCCTGCCACGGGTCCGACGCACCACTGCCGCTCGGCCGTTTCCGGCCTCTTGTCGGTACAACCCCATCGCACGCGGAACATGCCTTCCCAATGCGCCAGCCGGACGGACCCATGCTGAAACGCGCCTCTCTCCTGCTTCTGCTTGCGCTGCTTCTTCCGCTCGGCCTCGCCGCTCCACTCGTCGCGCAGGAGGAAGGCGAGGGCGCCCCCGCCGCCGCGGCGCAGGCGGATGACCACGGCGGCGAGCCGCGGAGCGACGCCCGCCGCGAGCGCCCCGAATCCCGGCGCCTGCCGCCGGCCGTCGCCACCGAGCACCAGATCGCGATCGGCGGCGAGACGATCGAGTACCAGGCCATCGCCGGCAGCATCGTGCTCGAGGGCGCGAACGGCCGCGAGGAAGCCGACATCGCTTTCGTCGCCTATTTCAGGAAGGGCGCCGATCCGCAGCGGCGGCCGATCACTTTCGCGTTCAACGGCGGGCCGGGCGCGGCCTCCGCCTATCTGCACATTGGTGCGCTCGGTCCGCGGCGCCTGTCCTTCGGCAACGAGGGCGAGGTGCCGTCGAGCCCGCCCGTGCTGAGCGACAATGCGGAGAGCTGGCTGCCCTTCACCGATCTCGTCTTCGTCGATCCGGTCGGCACCGGCTTCAGCCGCTTCCTGACGAGCGACGGCGAGGTGCGCCGCCGCTACTGGTCCGTGGATGGCGACATCTCGGCGCTCGGCAGCTTCGTATGGCAGTTCCTCAACCGCTACGATCGCCTCGCGTCGCCCAAGGGGCTCGTCGGCGAGAGCTACGGCGGCTTCCGCGTGCCGAAGCTCGCCCGCGCGCTGCAGACACACTTCGGCATCGGTGTCGGCACGCTCGTCATGATCTCGCCGGTCCTCGATTTCAGCCTTATCGAGGACGGGGCAGTATCGCCGCTCGCCAAGGCGGCGCGGCTGCCGTCCTTTGCGGCGACGGCGCTGGAGAGGGGAGGCCGGACCATCACCAGCCGCGCGGAGCTGGCCGAGGCCGAGCGCTATGCCGGAGGGCCGTTCCTTGCCGATTTCCTGCGCGGGCCGCGCGACCGGGAGGCGACAGAACGTTTCGTCGCCGAAGTAACCCGCTTCACCGGCCTCGACGAGGCCTTCGTGCGCCGGCTCGCCGGCCGGGTCGACATGCGCAGCTTCGTACGCGAACTGCACAGGGATCGCGAGCGGGTCGGCAGCTATTACGACGGCGCCGTCACCGGGCTCGACCCGGACCCCTTCGCCGCCCGGTCGGATTTCGACGATCCCGTGCTCGACGGCTCCGTCGCGCCCCTCACCAGTGCGAGCGTCGACTATCTGGCGCGAGAACTGGGTTACCGGGTCGACGGCCGCTATCACCTGCTCAATCGGCAGGTGAGCGGCCGCTGGAACTGGGGCTCCGGCCGCCGCCAGCCGCAGGCGCTCGGCGACCTCGCCGACGCGCTGGCGCTCGACGGGCGGGCCAGGGCGCTCGTCGTGCACGGCTTCACCGATCTGGTGACGCCCTATTTCGCCTCAAAGCTCGCGCTCGACCAGTTGCCGGCGCTCGGCAGCGACGGCGGGCGGGTCGAGCTCGCGGTGCTGCCGGGCGGCCATATGTTCTATACGCGCGACGTCTCGCGCCGCGCCCTGACGGACGCCGTGCGTCCACTCTACGAAGAGATCAAGTGAAAGATGGGATGACAGCACGATGATGGTGAAGAACGCGCTCGCCTGCGCCACGGCCCTTCTGCTCGGCGCCTGCAGCGCCGACGTGGGCGGCACGGCATTTGTCAACGACCGGTCCGTGACCGTGCATGCCGGCACCAGCGAGCCGGTGCTCGGCCCCGACGGACGCTGC
Organism: Chelatococcus daeguensis; assembly: GCF_001887265.1. Classification (NCBI taxonomy): domain Bacteria; kingdom Pseudomonadati; phylum Pseudomonadota; class Alphaproteobacteria; order Hyphomicrobiales; family Chelatococcaceae; genus Chelatococcus; species Chelatococcus daeguensis. Next base: position 1,614,838 of record NZ_CP018095.1, read on the forward strand.
ACGGCGGACGCGAGCCTCAATCCGGCGACGGGCGGGCCGGCTGGCATCGCGCTCGGCATGACCGAATGCGCGCTCGTCGGCCTCAAGGGCCAGCCCACCGACGTGCTCATCGGCGAGAGCGGCAAGGGCCAGCGTGAGGTGCAGGTGCTCTATCAGGAGCCGTCGGGCAAGAAGCTCTACCTCTTCACCGACAACCGCCTGACCCGGGTCGTCGAATAGGCCCGGATCGTGGAAAGTTAGGCCGGCAAACGTCCTCGCCGTCATGCCCGCGCTCGTCGCGGGCATCCACGCCTGGCCGTTGCGCAAGGCTGAAAGGCGTGGATGGCCGGGACAGCCCGGCCATGACGGCGCGTGGTAGGCTCGGTGCTGGCGGGAGCGTCTGGTCGTTGGCGGGTAACTGGCAGCGTGGGAGGCATAGGGAGGCCCTCCGCCGCCGCACCCTTGTGCGCAGCCGGCCGTCCTGCCGTCCTGTGGAAAACTCTTTTAATTCCCGGCCGATGGCGTTAATCTTAATTAAGTGGACGCCTGCGAAGGGTGATCCACTTCAGACCCTTCCCACCCTCGGGAAGGGCCTCCGGTGCTATAAGACCGGAATGGGTGGGGCAGAAAATCCCTTTTCAGGGACCCCACCCCCATCCTCCCGCGACGGGTGCCTCTGAACAGATCACGCCGCCGTCGCTGCCTCGATCTCGGCGGAGGCCGCGAGCCATTCCTCCTCTGCCTTCGCCAGGGCATCGGCCGCCTCGGCGCGCATGCGCGACAGCTCGGCCGCCTTCTCCGGGTTCTTCTTGAACGTATCCGGTTCCGAGAGCGCCGCATCGACCTTGGCGATGGCGGTCGAGAGCTTTTCCATCCGCATCTCCAGCGCCTCTACGCGCTTCTTGAGCGGCCCGAGCGCGATGCGCTTCTGCGCCGCCTCGCGCCGCCGCTCCGCCTTCTCGCCGCCAGTGCCTTCGCCGCGTCCGCCGTTGTCGGGGCCGGAAAGCACCATGCGGCGGTAGTCGTCGAGATCGCCGTCGTAGGGCTTTACCGTACCGTTCGCGACGAGCCATAGCCGGTCGGCACAGGCCTCGACCAGGAAGCGGTCGTGGCTGATGAGCAGCACCGCCCCGTCGTAGTCGTTGATGGCCTCCATCAGCATCTGGCGGCTGTCGATGTCGAGGTGGTTGGTTGGCTCGTCGAGGATGAGCAGATGCGGCCCCGCGAAGGCGGCAAGGCCCATCAGCAGCCGCGCCTTCTCGCCGCCCGAGAGATTGGCGACGGGCGTATCCGCCTTGGCGCCGGGAAAGCCCATGCGTGCGGCGCGCGAGCGCTGGCGCGGCTCGGGCGCGTCCGGCATCAGCCTGGCCACGTGGTCGACAGGCGTTTCCTGCGGCACGAGTTCGTCGAGCTGGTGCTGCGCGAAATACGCCGTCGTGAGCTTCGGCGAATGGCGCACTTTACCCTTCACAGGCTTCAGGCGGCCGGACAGCAGCTTGGCGAAGGTCGACTTGCCATTGCCGTTGGGGCCGAGCAACGCGATGCGATCATCTGGCAGGATGGTGAGGTTGAGCCGGTCAAGCACGAGGCGCCCGTCATAGCCGACACCGACCCCTTCCATGGCGACGAGGGGTGGGGACAGCGGCCGCGCGGGGCCGGGCAGGTCGAAGGGCAGGGCCTCTTCCTCGGCGACGGGGGCGATCGGCTCCATCTTCTCCAGCCGTTTGAGGCGCGATTGCGCCTGCCGCGCCTTCGACGCCTTGGCGCGGAAGCGGTCGACGAAAGCCATCAGGTGCTTGCGCTCGGCCTCCTGCTTCACGCGCGCCTTCGCCTGCAGGGCCATCTTCTCGCGCTGCTGCCGGTCGAAGGAGGTGTAGCCGCCGCGGTAGAGCGTCAGCCTGCCCTGGTCGAGGTGCAGGATGTGGTCGACGGCCGTGTCGAGCAACTCGCGGTCGTGGCTGATGACGAGCACCGTGTGCGGATAGCGCCCGAGATAGTCGTAGAGCCAGAGCGTGCCCTCGATGTCGAGATAGTTGGTCGGCTCGTCGAGCAGGAGCAGGTCCGGTTCCGAGAAGAGGATGGCCGCGAGCGCGACGCGCATGCGCCAGCCGCCGGAGAAGTCCGAGCAGGGCCGCTGCTGCGCGTCGGCATCGAAGCCGAGGCCGTGCAGGATGGCGGCCGCGCGGGCAGGGGCGGAATGAGCGTCGATGTCGACGAGCCGGGTCTCGATCTCGGCGCGCCGCATGGGATCGCTCGTCGTCTCGGCCTCGGCGAGGAGGGCCGTGCGCTCCTTGTCCCCGGCGAGCACGATGTCGATGAGCCGCTCCGGCCCCCCCGGCGCCTCCTGCGCGACCGCGCCGATGCGCAGGTTGCGCGGAATCGAGATGGAGCCGCTCTCCGGTGCGATCTCGCCGAGCAGGATGCGGAACAGCGTGGTCTTGCCGGCGCCGTTGCGGCCGACGAGGCCGATGCGGGCGTTCGGCGGCAAGGCCGCGGTGGCGCCGTCGAGGATAACGCGGGCGCCGAGCCGGTAGGTGAGATCATTGACGTGCAGCATGGCGTCTTGTCGCGCGCCGCGCCCCGGGGGGCAAGCCCCGGCTCGAGCCCCGCGGACTTCGTGCCGCGCCGTCATGCTGATGCCACAATGCCGCCGCGAAGCCGCCCTGTGGATAAGTCACCCAGAGCCTGTTGATGACCTGTGAACAGCTTGTGATTCGCGCCATGTTGCGTCGCCGTTCCGATACCCAGCATTCTTTCGGCGCTCTCGTGCTTGCCGTCCTCGCGCTGGCCGTCGGCATCGTCTTGGTGCTCGAGAGCGCCTGGGACCGGCGCCTGCCGCCCGCGCCCGCCGCCGCTCCAGTGCGGCAGAACCCGCATGCGCCGATGGGCGAGGACCCCGGCCGTCACGTGGCGCAGGGGCAGGCGCTGGTGCGCCTGTCCTGACCACGACGCGGAGGCGCGAGACGGCAGATTTCCGGTTTGAGGTGACGGCGCGCGCTTCGCCCGTTGCAATCGCCGATTGGAAGATCTGCAATGCCACTGCCTAATCTTCCGACCGGCGGTCCCTGCAATTGTTCTTAATCCAAATCTATTTGCAGATATTGTGATTTATGCGATCGGCGATTGATGGTCCACTTTGGTCTGTTCGCCGGCCTGATTCCTGATGGCCGGCTGTCCGAAGAGCGAACAGGCTCAGGGGGCAGACATGAAGAAATATCTGGCTGAATTGCTTGGCACCGCTTGTCTCGTGCTGTTTGGTTGCGGGTCTGTCGTTCTCGGCGGCTATGGGGCTACGTTTCCGCTCGGCATGCTGCCCGTCGCGTTTGCCTTCGGCCTTGCCGTCACGGCCATGGCCTATGGCATCGGCCCGGTGTCGGGCTGTCACATCAATCCGGCCGTGACGATCGCCGTCTGGTCGGCCGGGCGCATGCCGACTTCCGACGTTCCCGGCTACATCATCGCCCAGTGTCTCGGCGGCATCGTCGGGGCGGCGGTCCTCCTGTTCATCGCCAGCGGCCGGGCCGGTGGCTATGACGTCGCGACCGGTGGCCTCGGGCAGAACGGCTGGGGGGAGGGCTATCTCGGCGCCTACGGCACCGTATCCGCCGCCGTGGCGGAGTTTGTCGCCACCTTCCTCTTCACGACGGTCATCCTCGGCGCAACGTCCAGGGCCGGAGCGACACCGGCGGCCGGCCTTGCCATCGGCCTGACACTGGTCGTCATCCACATCGTCTTCATCAACGTCACCGGCGTGTCGGTCAATCCGGCCCGTTCGCTCGGCCCGGCCGTCTTCGTCGGCGGGCAGGCGCTGGCGCAGCTGTGGCTGTTCATCGTCACGCCCATCCTCGGCGGGCTGTGCGCCGGGCTCGCCTTCCGCTCGCGGGCGCTCGAGGCCTGAGGACGACGCTGCCCCCGCCGCGGTCTTGACCTTGCGGCCCGGGGAAAGAACGATGCGCAGCGCTGGCACGCCGCCAGGGAGCGGTGTGCCGGCCGGTTCGGGCTGACGCGCGGCGCCGTCGCGGCGTGTCCGTTTCGTGCTTCGGCCGCAGGGGGGAGGAACCATGGCATCGCTTGCGCGGGTCGCCTTTTTCAAGGACATCGATATCGATCTCGGCCCCTTTGAAACACGCTGCAACTGGCGCCGTTTCGACGAGGATGAGGTGCTCGTCGACTTCGAGGACGCCTCGACGGATGTCTATTTCCTCGTCGCCGGCGACGTCCGCATCCTGGTGCGCACGCAGTCGGGCAAGGAGGTCATCCTCGGCGAGATGCGCGGCGGCCAGTATTTCGGCGAGCTTGCCGCCATCGACGGGGTTAAGCGCTCGGCCAATGTGACGGCGCTGACGCGCGGTGAGGTGTGCATTATGCCGGCCGCGGTGTTCCGCGAGATTGTCTTCGCCTCCAAGGTCGTCTGCGACAAGGTTCTGCGCCTGCTCGCCGGCCGCGTGCGGGAGCTCAACGCCCGTCTCATGGAACATTCGGTCCTCGACCTGCGGCACCGGCTCTATTCGGAGCTGCTGCGCCTGTCCCAGCCGCGCGCCGGCCATCCCGGCGAGCGCGTGGTCACACCGCCGCCCTATCACCATGTGCTTGCGGCCCGCATCGGCTGCCGGCGCGAACAGGTCACGCGCGAGTTCACCGCTTTGTCGAGCGAGGACCTCGTGGAGCGCACGCGCGGCGCCCTCGTGCTCAAGAAACCGGAGGTGCTGGAGGCCCGTGTCGCCGAGGCGCTGCGCGAGGATCTTTAGGCGCGACAAGGGCCGAGCGGCTACCCTTCGGTGGGAAGAGGAGAGGGGCAGGCCCGCGCGCTACCCTTACAATCTGTCGAGCAGGCCGAAACCGAGCATCGCTGCAATCAGCAGCGGCCGGCGCAGCAGGCGCCCGCCGGGCAGTTTCGGCACGGGAAGATCCGTCATCACCGACAGGCGGCGGTCGTCGCCGAGGATGGCTTCGGCGATGGCCCGCCCGGTGAAGGGGGCGAGCATGACGCCCTGGCCGCTGTAGCCGGAAGCGACGTGGAGGCCGGGCTCGATCTGGCGCACGAAGGGCAGGCGCGGCGCGGTGATGCCGAGCGCGCCGCCCCAGCCATGGGTGATGCGGGCGTCGGCCAGCATGGGGAAGATGGGCAGCATGCGCCGGCGCACACGCTCGGCGAAGTTCGGTGGCAGCGTGGCGCCATAGCTTTCGCCCCCACCGAAGACGAGCCGCCCGTCCGCCGTGCGGCGGAAGTAATTGACCACGAAGCGCGTGTCCGCGCCCGCATAGGGCCCGGTGAAGACCGCATCCGCCAATGGCCCGAGCGGCTCGGTGGCGATCATGAAATTGACGAGCGGCATGACGTGGTCGGCCACCGTCGGCACGAGCCGGCCGTTGTTGCCGTCGCCGGTGACGATGACCGAAGCCGCGTCGATGTCGCCCCGCGGCGTCGCGAGGCGCCATCCCGCCCCCGTCCTCGCAAGGGCCGTCGCCGGCGTGTCCTCGGCGATGCGGGCTCCAGCCGCAAGGGCGGCCGCGGCGAGCCCGCGCGTCAGCGCCAGCGGGTCGAGATGGCCGCCCTCGGCATCGAAGACGGCGCCGTGATAGCCCTCGGCGCCCGTGTAGCGCGGCAGGTCCGCCTGTTCGACCACCGTGAGATGGCTCGCGCCGTAATGCCGCGCGAGATGCTCGGCGTCGGCGGCGAGATCGCGGAAGAGGGCGGGGCGGTGCGCCAGCGTGATGAGGCCGCGCTGCAGCGCGCAGGCGATCTCCTCCTGCTCAATGACTTCAAACAGCCAGCGGTGCGCCTCGGCGGCATAGTCCCACAGGGCGCGGGCGCGCATCTTGCCGACTTTCTCCTCCAGCCAGCGCTGGTCGCGCCTTTGGCCGGGATGGATCTGTCCGCCGTTGATGCCGGAGGCGCCGGCGCCGACGCGGCCCCTCTCCACGACGATGACGTCATGGCCGGCCCGTGCCAGCGTCAGCGCCGCGCCGACACCGGTCAGCCCGGCGCCGACGATGGCGACGTCTGCCCGCGCGGGCCCGTCGAGCGCCGGCTGCGGCGCGAGCGGCGGCGCGGTCGTTTCGTAGAGATTGCCGCCGGCGGAGGGTTTCTGCACGGGCTCGTCCTTCGGCGGGCTCGCCGGTCACACGTTCAGCAGCAGGAACTCGCGCTCCCACGGGCTGATCACCTCCATGAAGGTCTCGAACTCGGCCCGCTTCACGGCCGTATAGGTGCGCACGAAGCTGTCGCCGAAGAGGCCGGTGAGCGCCTCGCTCTCCTCGAGCGCGGCCGCCGCCTCGAGGATGCCGCGCGGCAGGTCGTAGTCGAGCGAATAGGCGGAGCCGACGACCGGATCGCTCGGCTTGAGCCCGGCCTCTAGACCCAGCAGCCCGCAGGCGAGAGAGGCGGCGATGGCGAGATAGGGATTGGCGTCGGAGGAGGGCACCCGGTTCTCGACGCGCCGCCCGGAGGGGTCCGACGGCGGGATGCGCAGGCCCGTGGTGCGGTTGTCGTAGCCCCAGGCGACATTGATCGGCGCCACCGAATAGCGTGTCAGCCTGCGGTAGGAATTGACATAGGGCGCGAGCATCGACATGGCCGCCGGCAGGTGCGTCTGCAGCCCGGCGAGGAAGGAGAAGAACTCGTCCGTCGGCTTGCCGTCCTTGTCTGAGAAGATGTTGTGGCCGCTCTCGATGTCGGTCACGGACATGTGGATGTGCATGGCCGAGCCCGGCTGATGCGCGATCGGCTTGGCCATGAACGTCGCATACATGTCGTGCTTCAGAGCTGCCTCGCGGATGGTGCGCTTGAAGAGGAAGACTTGATCGGCGAGGTCGAGCGGGTCGCCGTGGCGCAGGTTGATCTCCATCTGGCCGGCGCCTTCCTCGTGGATCAGGGTGTCGATCTCCAGCCCCTGCGCCTCCGAGTAGTCGTAGATGAGCTCGAACAGGTCGTCGAACTCGTTGACGGCGGCGATGGAATAGGCCTGTCGGCCGATCTCCGCCCGGCCCGAGCGGCCGATCGGAGGCTCCAGCGGATAGTCGGGATCAAGGTTCTTCTTAACGAGGTAGAATTCGATCTCGGGTGCCACGATGGGCTGCCAGCCACGACGGCGATAGAGCTCGATCACCCGCTTCAGCACCTGGCGCGGAGCGTGCTCAACGGGGCGGCCGTCGCGATAGAAGGCCTCGTGGATGATCTGCGCCGTAGGGTCATTCGCCCATGGCACGAGAGCGATGGTCGAAAAGTCGGGCTCCAGCACGAGATCGCCATCCGCCGGGGCGTCCTTGTCGAGCACCTCGTGCGGATAGTCGCCGGCGATCGTCTGGTAGAAGATCGCGCCGGGCAGGCTCATGGTCGGCCCGCCGAAGAACTTTTCCGCCGGCATCACCTTGCCGCGCGCGACCCCGGCCTGATTCGGCACCACGCACTCGATCTCCTCGATGTTGCGCTTGGAGACGAAGGCGCGGGCCTCCTCGATGGAAGCGGCGCCGCGGGTGTGGGATACCTTGTTCTGGTGCGCTCTTTTCTTCGCCATGTCATCCGCCTGATATGCCGGGAGAGGTAACGGTGCGGCCCCCCGGCCTGTCAACTGCCCACCCGCGCCGAGAGCATCGCTCTCGCTGTTGTCGCCGGGCCCGGCTGCGACTAACGTGCGCGCCCGCAATGGTCCGGTTTGGGAGGTAGTGCCGGAATGTCCATGGCTGTCGACGGGCGCAGGCGCGGGTCGCTGGCAATCGGCGCCGTGCGCCGCGATTTCGCCCCCTGGGCCGACCCTGCGGCGACGCCCTTCATCCGCTTCGAGCGGGTGACCAAGCGCTATGGCGACGTCGCAGCGGTGGCCGACCTGTCGCTCGACATCTTCGAGCGCGAGTTCTTCTGCCTGCTGGGGCCCTCGGGCTGCGGCAAGACCACGCTGATGCGCATGCTGGCGGGCTTCGAGGCGGCGAGCGAGGGGCGCATCGTGCTCGCCGGCCAGGACCTCTCCGGCGTGCCGCCCTACCGGCGCCCGGTCAACATGATGTTCCAGTCCTACGCGCTCTTCCCGCACATGAGCGTGGAGCGCAACATCGCCTTCGGCCTCGAGCAGGACAGGCTGCCGAAGGCCGAGATCACGGAGCGGGTCGTCGAGATGCTGCGCCTCGTGCAGCTTGAGCCCTTTGCCCGCCGCCGCCCGGCCCAGCTCTCGGGCGGTCAGCGCCAGCGCGTGGCGCTCGCCCGTGCCCTCGCCAAGCGCCCCAAGGTGCTGCTGCTCGACGAGCCGCTCGGCGCGCTCGACAAGAAACTGCGCGAGGAAACCCAGTTCGAGCTGATGGACCTGCAGGTGAAGCTCGGCATGACCTTCCTCGTTGTCACGCACGACCAGGAGGAGGCGATGACCATGGCTGACCGCATCGCGGTCATGGATCACGGCCGCATCGTCCAGGTCGCGACCCCGGGCGAGATCTATGAGCAGCCGGCGAGCCGCTATGTGGCGGAGTTCATCGGCGACGTGAACATCCTCGAAGGCAAGGTGAGCGAAGCCGGGGAGGGGCGCTGCACGCTCGCAGTCGCCGACGCGCCGGCCCCGGTTTCGGTCGCGGGCGTCGCCGAGCCGCTAAAGCCCGGCCAGGAGGTGGCGCTCGCCCTGCGTCCCGAGAAGCTCGTGCTGACCCACGAGGCACCGCCTGCGGGGACGCCGAACGTCTTTGCCGGCACGGTCTGGGACATCGGCTATCTCGGTGACTGGACGATCTACCTGGTGCGCCTGGCGAGTGGCAGGACGTTGCGGGTGTCGCGCGCCAATGCCACCCGCTTCGTCGAGCGGCCGCTGAGCTGGGACGATGAGGTCTTCGTTCACTTCGCGCCCGAGGCGGGCGTCGTCCTGACGCGGTGAAGACGATGAGCGATCAAGAAAGAATGGATGTGGCCCCGCGCCCGCCCGACCGGGGCGCTTTCGGCCGGGCGCTTGGCGCGCTCGTCCCGGCCGTGCCCTTCCTCTGGCTGACCTTCTTCTTCCTCATTCCCTTCGTTATCGTCTTCAAGATCGCGCTGTCGGAGCCCGCGACCGCGCAGCCGCCCTACCGGCCGGTCTTCGACCTGTCCTTCGGTCTCGAGGGCCTCAGCGAAGCCCTCTCGCAGCTCAGCTTCTACAATTTCTCGCTGCTCTTCGAAGACAGCCTCTATTTCTCGTCCTTCATCTCCTCGCTGCGTATTGCGGCGGTTTCGACTGTCCTTCTGCTCGCCATCGGCTTCCCCATCGCCTATGCCATGGCAAAGGCGCCGGAGCGCTGGCGGCCGACGCTGCTCATGCTCGTCATCCTGCCCTTCTGGACGAGCTTCCTCATCCGTGTCTATGCCTGGATCGGCATCCTGAAGCCCGAAGGGCTGCTCAGCACGCTTCTCATCAATCTGGGGCTCATCGGCGAGCCGCTGCAGATCATGAACACCGACACGGCGGTCTTCATCGGCATCGTCTATTCCTACCTGCCCTTCATGGTCTTGCCGCTCTACGCGACGCTGGAGAAGTTCGACTACAACCTGCTGGAGGCGGCCGAGGATCTCGGCTGCCCGCCGCTGCGCGCCTTCTGGCGCATCACCGTGCCGCTCGCCATGCCGGGCATTCTCGCCGGCTGCCTCCTGTGCTTCATCCCCGTCGTCGGCGAGTTCGTCATCCCGGACCTCCTCGGGGGCTCCGAGACACTGATGATCGGGCGCACGTTGTGGAGCGAGTTCTTCTCCAACCGCGACTGGCCGCTCGCCTCGGCGGTCGCCGTCGTGCTGCTCGTGCTCCTCGTCGGCCCCATCGTCGCCTATCGCGACATCGAGGCGCGGCGCTGGGAGAAGGCGAAATGAACCGGCGTTTCGGCTTTTTCGACGCGACGGCGCTGACGCTGGGCTTCGCCTTCCTCTACCTGCCCATCCTCATCCTCGTCGTCTATTCGTTCAACGCCTCGCGGCTGGTCACGGTCTGGGGCGGGTTCTCCACGCAATGGTACGTTTCGCTGCTGCAGAACGAGCAACTGCTGCAGGCGGCCTGGATCTCGCTGCGCGTCGCCTTCCTCTCGGCGGCGGCGGCGACGGTGCTCGGCACGCTCGCGGCGCTCGCGCTCGTGCGCTACGGGCGCTATCCGGGCCGCACGCTGTTCACGGGCATGGTCTATGCTCCGCTCGTGATGCCGGAGGTGATCACCGGCCTGTCGCTGCTGCTGCTCTTCGTCGCCGTGGACTTCGACCGTGGCTTCTGGACGGTGGTCCTCGCCCACACGACCTTCACCATGTGCTTCGTCACGGTCGTGGTGCAGGCGCGCCTCGTCGATTTCGATCGCAGCCTCGAGGAGGCGGCGATGGATCTCGGCTGCCCGCCGCTGAAGACCTTCTTCACCATCACGCTGCCGCTCATCGCGCCGTCGGTGCTCGCTGGGTTCCTGCTCGCCTTCACGCTGTCGCTCGACGACCTCGTGATCGCAAGCTTCACGTCGGGGCCGGGCGCCACAACCCTGCCCATGCGCATCTACAGCCAGGTGCGCCTCGGCGTGACGCCCGAGATCAACGCGGTCTGCACCATTCTCGTGGCGCTCGTCACCATCGGCGTGATCATCGCCTCGCTCGCGACGAAGCGCTCGGCCGTCGCGCGCCAGTAGTGCCTACTGCAGCGTGCCGCCTGCCGAAGAAAGATCTGCCGGCGGCACCTGCGGTGGCGGAGTGATGAAGAAGGGAGCCGCCGCGCTCGAGCGCTGGATGAGCGCATCGACATCGGGCAGGACGGCAGGGTCGTCCCAGCTGCCGCGGATCTTGAGCGGAAAGCCAGATGGCACGGCCGATGCCGCGGCCTTTGGCGGCGTGACGGTCGCGTCGAGCAGCAGCCGCCGATCGCCGACAAGGACGTGCCCGGTCATGAGGCCCCGCACACCTGGCGTCGTCATCTCCATCGTGCCGACGTCGGCGATGCCGCCGCTGATCGTTACCTGGCCCGTGATGCTCTCGAAGGGCGTGCGCCCGCCGCGCCATTCGAGCGCAGCGGCGAGCGGGCGCACTTCCGCGCGCCGGGCGAGCTCAGGCAGGTTAACGCCAGCGATGGATCCCGCCGAAATGTCGAACTGGCCTTGGCCGCGAAGGCCATGCGCGAGTTCGGCAAAGGAGGCGCCGGAGGCTTCCATCTGGAACTGGGCGGTGCCGCTTCCAGAGAGACGGGTGATGTTGCCGGCGTCGTTGAGGAGGCCGAGCAGGTCCACCTTGTCCGCCTGGCCGGAGAGCCGCACATCGTAGCCGGCGGGCGAGGGCGAGGCCGTGAGGCGCCCCTTGAGGGTGCCGCCGTAAAGGCCGGCCCGTCCCAGCGCGATTTCAAGCCGCCCGTTCCTGATCTGCATGGAGCCTGCGAGACTGTCGATCGGCATGCGCCCGAAATAGGCCTTGTTGATCGACAGCCGCAGGTCGAGGTCCGCCTGATCGAGGCCACGCGTGCCCAGTTGATCGCGGCTCCAGCCGCCGTCGGCGCCGCGCCTCGGCAGGAGGGGGCGCAGGAAACGCTCGAGCTGCAGCTCTTCGGCTGCCAGAGTGCCCGAGACGGCGAGCCGCGCCTGCTCGAAGCGCGCCGTGAGCGCACCGTCGATGCGGCGCCGGTCGATCTCGATGCTCGCCTGCGGCAGTGACAGTCCGCGCGACGACATGGACACCGAGCCGGCGAGCGAGAAGGTCTCGACGAGATGACCGAGCGGCACGATGCCGCCGAACTGGCTGTCGGCCCAGCGCAGGGACCGCGTCGCGACGCGCAGGTCGCCGTTGAGCTGGGGATCTTCGGCCCCGCGCACATCGCCTTTGAAGGCGAGGTCGCCGAACGGGCTCTGCAGCTGGATGGCGAGGGGAGAGGCGCGCCCGTCGACGATCGCGGCCGGTGAGAGGGAATCGAGGCGGATGTCTACCGGTTCGCCATGCCACTGCGTGGTGCCCGCTACGGCGAGCGGTCCGGTGAGCGAGGGCCAGTAGACGACGAGGTTGACCTGGTTGGCGAGCGCGGGGGCCTCGTCCTTTGCGCGCGTCAGCACGAGCCCGTCGATGATGATGAGCCGCCCGACATGCCGGCCGCGGGCCGTGCCGTTCCGCCGGCTCTCGATCTCGCGTCCGGTATGCGCGTTGAGCATGGCCCACAATTCGCGCAGCGTCCCGACACGGCTGAGGTCAAGCCGCGGCTGCACGAGCGTGACCTCGACGAGTTCCATGCGGCCGAGCAGAAGGGGCAGCAGCCGCAGTTCGCCGCGCAGCTGGCGGGCGCGCGCCACTTCCTCGCCTTGCGGCGTCTGCAGGCTGACGTTCTCCAGCTTGACGCGCGGCACGGGCAGGAGCGCGAAGGTGGCCCGCCCTTCGGTGGCGAGCCCGAGACCGGTCGTGCGCCGCATCTCCTCGCCGATGGATTCGGCGAGCGGCTTCGTGGCCAGCGTCCACGGCATCACGGCCATGACGCAGGCCGCAAGGACGGCGGCCGTCACGAGAAAGAGCTTGGACCTTGTCATCGCCACTCGCGTCCGGCATTGGCCCTGGCTCCGGGCCAATGGCGCAACTCAACCATCAGGCAGTCTGATCCGTTTACGCCGATTCAGACGTCTCGCATAGGATTCTCGTCCAGTTGCCCTCCTTTGCTCCCTGATATTGGCGCTTTATGGACATTGCGAGCCGCGCTATCACCGCGGGCGATGATCGAGGGAGGATAGTGACGATGACCCCTGCCGCACCTTTGTGGACCCCTTCGCCCGAGCGCGTGGCGGGAACGACCCTGCGGCGGTTCATGGACTTTCTCGGCGAGCGTGCCGGACGGCGCTTTGCCGATTACGCCGACATCCACGCCTTCTCCATCGCCGAGCGGGAGGCGTTCTGGTCGGCCCTGTGGGACTTCTGCGGCGTGATCGGCGAGAAGGGCGAGCGCATCCTCGTTGACGACCGCATGCCGGGGGCGAAGTTCTTCCCCGATGCGCGCCTCAACTTCGCCGAGAATCTCCTGCGCCGTAACGACGGCAGCGAGGCCATGGTCTTTGCCGGTGAGGACGGCTCTTCCCTGCGCCTCACCTGGGCTGAGCTCAATGCCCTCGTCTCGCGTCTGCAGCAATGGCTTGCCGCCCAGGGCGTCGGCGTCGGCGACCGCGTCGCGGCCATGATGCCGAACCGGCCCGAGACCATCGCCGCCATGCTGGCGACCGCCTCCCTCGGAGCTACCTGGTCCTCCTGCTCGCCGGACTTCGGCGTGCAGGGCGTCATCGACCGCTTCGGGCAGATCGAGCCGAAGGTCTTCATCGCCATCGACGGCTATTTCTACGCCGGCAAGCGCCTCGACCTGACCGACAAGGTGCGCGATGTGGTCGCGCGCCTGCCGAGCCTGGCGGCCGTGCTCGTCGTGCCCTATGTCGGCATCGCCGACGAGGTGGCGGCGAGCGTCGGCGACAAGGCGACGGCGCTGCCGGCGCTCACAGCCGAGTATGCAGCCAAGCCGGTGACCTACGAGCGGCTGCCGTTCAACCACCCGTTGTGCATCCTCTTCTCCTCCGGCACGACGGGCGTGCCCAAGTGCATCGTCCATGGCGCCGGCGGCACCCTGCTGCAGCACCTCAAGGAGCACCGCCTGCAGTGCGACGTCAGGGCCGGCGACCGCTTCTTCTACTTCACCACCTGCGGCTGGATGATGTGGAACTGGCTGGCTTCGGGCCTTGCCAGCGACGCGACGCTCATCCTCTTCGACGGCTCGCCCTTCCATCCCGAACCATCGGTGCTTTTCGATCTCGCCGAAAGGGAACGCATCACGCTTTTCGGGACCTCGGCGAAATATATCGACGCCTGCAAGAAGGCCGGACTCGCGCCCGCCCGCACGCACGATCTTTCCAGCGTCCGGCTCATCACGTCGACTGGCTCGCCGCTCGCGCCCGAGAGCTTCGATTATGTCTACGAGGCCATCAAGCAGGATGTGCATCTGGCCTCGATCTCCGGCGGCACCGACATCGTCTCCTGCTTCGTCGGCGGCAGCCCGATCTCGCCCGTCTACAAGGGCGAGATCCAGGCCGCCGGCCTCGGCATGGCGGTCGAGGTGTGGGACGAGGCGGGCAGGCCGATAAGCTCCGGCAAGGGGGAACTCGTCTGCACCCGCGCCTTTCCCTGCATGCCGGTGATGTTCTGGAACGATCCGGGCGGCAAGAAGTACCACGCCGCCTATTTCGAACGTTTCGACGGCATCTGGTGCCACGGCGACTTCGCCGAATGGACCGAGCACGGCGGCATCATCATCCACGGCCGCTCGGACGCCACGCTCAACCCGGGCGGGGTGCGCATCGGCACGGCCGAGATCTACGCCCAGGTCGAGCGCATTCCCGAAGTCGTGGAGGCGCTCGCCATCGGCCAGGAATGGGACAACGACGTGCGCGTCATCCTCTTCGTCCGGCTGCGGGAGGGCGCGGTGCTTGACGAGGCCCTGCAGGACCGCATCCGCCGCGAGGTGCGCTCGGGTGCGAGCCCGCGCCACGTGCCGGCCCGCATCGTGCAGGTGGCGGACATTCCGCGCACCAAATCCGGCAAGATCACGGAGCTCGCCGTGCGCGACGTGGTGCACGGCCGCGAGGTCAAGAACAAGGAGGCGCTGGCCAATCCCGAGGCCCTCGATCTCTACAGGGATCTGCCCGAGCTCAAGAAGTGATTGCGCCTGTCCGGCTTGCACTGTGCGCGCCGGCGCCGGGGCCTTGGGACGCAACCTTTCCGTCCCGCGCTCATCGCAGGCAACCATGCCTTGGCGTTGCGCAAGGCCTGACGGCGTGGATGGCCGGGACAAGCTCGGCCATGACGAAAAGGGACCGTGCCGCCTCCGTGCCGCTCACGGCCGGAACGAGGCCGGCCGGTCGACCTCGGAACTCGAGGCGCGCAGCGAGACGGCGTAGCGCCCACGGCTCATGCGGGCGAGCAGGATCACGGGCACGAGGCCGAAGACGACGATGAGCAGGGCGGCCACCGCGCCGTCCTCGTAGGTGCCGCGCGAGGCCTCGGCATAGAGGTGGGTCGCCAGCGTCTCGAAGTTGAGCGGCCGCAGCAGCAGCGTCGCCGGCAGCTCCTTCATGCAATCGACGAAGACGAGCAGGGCCGCGCCGAGAAGGGCGGGGCGCACCAGCGGCAGGTGCACGCCGAACATGGTGCCGAGCCGGCCCTGTCCCAGCGCCCGCGCCGCATGGTCGAGCGAGTGCGGGACCTTGGAGAGCCCCGCCTCGATGCCGCCATTGGCGATGGCGAGGAAGCGCACGACATAGGCATAGACGAGCGCCACGCCCGAGCCCGAGAGGATGAGGCCCGTCGAAATGCCGAAAAGGCTGCGCATCGCCCCGTCGACCGCATTGTCGAAGGCGGCGAGGGGCGTCAGCAGGCCGATGGCGAGCACCGTGCCGGGAATGGCATAGCCGACGCTGGCGAGCCGTGCCAGGACATTGGCCTCCCGCCGCTGCACGATGCGCGCCGTATAGGCGACGACGAGACCGAGCGCGATGGTGACGGCTGTGGCGACGGCCGCCATCGTCACCGTGTTGATCGTCTCCTCGAGAATGCCGGGGGAGATGCCGGCGAAGGACACGCGCTTGTAGGCCTCGTGGGCGAGGTGCAGCGCCGGCACGCAGAAGCCGAACAGGACGGGCAGGAAGCCGACGGCCAGCGCGCCAAGCCCGCGCGCGCCCGCGAGCCGCTGCGGCACGAGCCGCCGCGCCTGCTGCGCGGCCGCCGCGTAGCGCTGGCGGCGCCGCGCCCAGCGCTCGATGAGGATGAGGGAGATGACGAGCGCCAGCATGACGAGGGCGATCTGCGCCGCGCCCGGCAGGCTGGAGCGGTTGATCCACGTGGCGTAGATCGACACCGTGAGCGTGCGCACGCCGAGGAACTCGGAGGCGCCGATGTCGTTGAGCGCTTCCATCAGCGCAAGGCTGGTGCCGACCACGATGGCGGGACGGGCGAGCGGCAGTGCCACGTGGAAGAAGACGCGCCGGCGCCCGTGGCCGAGTGTGCGCGCCACCTCGACGAGGCTCGCCGCCTGCATCAGGAACATCGCCCGCGTCGACAGGTAGACGTAAGGGTAGAGCACGAGGCTGAGCAGGAGAATGCAGCCCCACATCGACCTGACGTCGGGAAACGGCAGGTCGCGCGGGTTGCTGATCGCGAACAGCGCCCGGATGGCCGTCTGCACCGGGCCGATCGGGTGCAGCACGTCGAGATACGTATAGGCGACGATGTAGGTCGGGATGGCGAGGGGCAGCAGCAGCGCCCAGTCGAGCACCGATCGTCCCGGGAAGTCGTAGGCCGTCACCAGCCAGGCCGTTCCCGTGCCGAGGACGATGACGAGCGCGCCGACACCGAAGAGAAGGATCGCCGTGTCGCGGATCGCCTGCGGCAGCACCGTGTCGACGAGATGCGGCCAGAGATCCCCGGAGCCCTGCGCCGCGAACCAGGCGAGCGCCGCGATGGGCGCGACGACGCCGAGCGCGATCACGCCCGCAGCGACGAGCCAGCCGGAGAGCGGAGGCAGGGTGAGGCGCCGTGGTGCTCCGGCGCGTCCCTCGCCGGCGGCGGCAATGGTCATCGGCCGGCTGTCCCGTTGCGCCGTTCCGACGGGAGACCGGCCTCCGCCGGCATGGAACGGAAACGAACAATCCCGGAGCGCTCAAGGAGCGCACCGGGACGGGGAAGCGTCCGCTTGGGGCTGGTCATCGAAACCTCGTGCGGAAGGCAGGCGAAGGAGCTTCGCCTGCCTCGCTGCCGCTCAGTTGTCGAAGCCGACCTTGTCGGCGAGCTCGCTCGCCGCCTTGCGGTGCTCGGCGATGTCGGTCAGCAGGGCGGGATCGACCTTCAGCTCGCCGAAGCTCGCGATGATCGGGTCGGCCTTCACGCCGGCCTTCACCGGATATTCGAAGTTCGCCTTCGCGTAGAGCTCCTGCCCCTCGTCCGACACGAGGAACTCGAGCAGCTTGACGGCCTCGTCCTTATTCGGCGCGTTCTTGGCGATGGCCGCGCCGGAGACGTTCACATGCGTGCCGCCATTGGCGAAGGTCGGCAGCACGACCTTGATGGCCTCGCCCCACTTCTCCTGGTCGGGACCGCCCTTGCCGGAGCGCATCAGACCGACATAGTAGGAATTGCCGATGCCGATGTCGCAGATGCCGCCGAGGATGTCGCGCGCCACCTCACGGTCACCGCCGCCGGCCTTGCGGGCGAGATTGGCCTTGACGCCCTTCAGCCACGCTTCGGCCTTCTCGGCGCCGTCCTTGGCGATGACGGTGGCAAAGAGGGCGGTGTTGTAGGGATGCTGGCCCGAGCGGATGCAGACCTTGCCCTTCCACTTGGGATCGGCCAGCTCTTCATAAGTGAAGGCATCGATGTTGGTGCGCTCCTTCGAGGCGTAGAGCACGCGGGCCCGCAGCGTCAGGGCGAACCAGTTGCCGTCCTTGTCGCGCAGGTTGGCGGGAATCGCCTCCTCAAGCACCTTCGACTGGACCGGCTGGGTGACGTTGCGGTCGACGAGATCGATGAGGTTGCCGAAATCGACGACCATCAACACGTCGGCTGGCGAGTTCTGGCCCTCGGCGGCTACACGCTCGCCGAGCCCGTCCTTGACGAAGACGGTGTTGACCTTGACGCCAGTCTTCTCGGTGAAGGCATCGAGCAGCGGCTTGATGAGGCCGGGCTCGCGCGTCGTGTAGAGGTTGACTTCCTGGGCGAGCACCGCGCCAGCGCCCATCCCAGCAGCAAGGAAAGAAGCGGCGCCGATGAGCGTGCGAGCATAGCGTTGCATGATTGTAGCCTCCCTCGGTCCGGGACGGGGCCCCAGCCTCGATCGCAACTTGCGTATGAGCAGAGGCGTATGCCGCCACGGGCACGGCGCGTCAACAAAATAACCAATCAAATCAATAATTTATAATCTCTCTAAAGAGCGACCGGTCAGAAATCGACTCCCGCCGGCCGCTCCTCGATGCCCTGCGGCATCGGTTGCGCTTGCGTTCCTCGCGGCGCCGGCGCGATCATGCTTACCGGCCGGCGTGGCCGTGCAATGGCATGCCGCGGTGGCGTCGCAAGGCTGGGGGAGACGATCATGGCAATGCCCGATGGCTTCAAGCGCATCACGCTGCACCTGGCGCGCTCGCGGGAGTTCCCACAGGGGTCGGCCCGACATGGCTATGAGATCGTTGCCCCGCTCGATGCGGAGAACCATCTCGATGTGGATGTATGGCGCAAGCACAGGGAGGCCTGTCGGGTGCGCCGCTTCTGGGCCGGCGAGCGGACGGAGCTCGGTCATCTCGTTCATCGCGCCGGCGGCATGGGCGGCTCGACCTGGGTGTTCGATTATGACGCCGCTGCGGGCGACGATGACGAGGCCGGTTTCCGTCTCGGCGACCATGTCTGGGTGCCGGGCGAATATGTCTCGATCCGTGATGATGAAGGCGAGATGCACACGTTCCGCGTCGTGACCGTCGAGGATGTCGGTTGAGGGCCGGAACGGGCGCGCCCTTCAGCCGTGGCCCGCAGTATTCGGCTTGCCGCCCGCAGGTACGGCTTCATGGGCGCCGTGGTACGGGCCCCGGCGCAACTATCCACCGTAACGTCCCCTCTTCCACTGCATCTTGGCCATGAGGGTGGTTGACCGTGGCCAAAACGCACTCTATATGCAGCCCACCTACGGCGGTGACCGCAATCGACCGGCACGGTTCTGTCGTGATCGGAATGGTTTAGGCAAATCAACGCCCTGTTGGGGGATAGTTTAACGGTAGAACAGCGGACTCTGACTCCGTTAGTCGTGGTTCGAATCCACGTCCCCCAGCCATCTGAAATTCAAGAACAATTCGTCCTGATGAGGAACGGCCGGCAGGGCCGTCCCGACGTTTTTTGCAGGCGTCGTCGTCTGGCCCGCCACGGGGACGCCTTGTGACCAACGAGGTCACGCTGCGCGGGCCGCGTGCTTCAGGGCAGGCCGCCGCGCAGCCAGTTGATGACCAGCGCAAGCAAGACGGCGAGCAGCATCACGGCAAGGATGATGAGGCAGCCGCTCGGTCGCATCTCACGAACGTCGTCCGGCGGCTCCTGTTCCGGCCCGTTGGCCATGGCCATCTCCCAACTGCGAGAATGCGCGTCACACGTCCGCAGGTGCGCCGCGGTTGCGGATTATGCACGGTACGGGCCGAATGCCGACGGCAAAGCCGCCATCGCGCACGTCATCAACGGTCCGCTGACGAGGCCGATTTGTGTTCGAGTGACCCGACATGTGATAACTCCCCGTCAGTTGTGTGCGTCGGAGCGGGCATGGTCGGAACGTCAACCGAGGAAGTCGAGCGACTTGCGCAGCGGCTCATGCAGGAAAGCGCCTCGGCCACGCGCCTGTCGTCACGCGAACGCATGGTGACCGCCGCCAAGATGCTCCGGGCGCTCGCCCGGGAACGGGACCAACTCGTGCAGGCGAGTGCCGCGCCAAGGCCCGTCCGGCGCATGCGGATGCTTCTCGAAGGGTTGCTGCGCGGTCGTTGAGGCCGCAAAGGGCGCCAGCGAGTGTCCGACGCCAGGCACGTGTCTCGAAGCCGATGGCAGCGAAGCGGCGTCGTTTTTGGCGCGCCCGGGCCGTCATCGCGGCCGGCGTTGCTGCCGCCAGCCTCGCCGCAAAAAAGTCCGAATTGCGGCAAGACTGCCCACAAATTGGCGATATTCCAAAGTTGTCATGGCTAAGAGACGCTGCCCGATTCGAGGGAGGGGCTGATGGCATGCGTATTCACCGGGGGCTGACGGTCGTCATTACACTGCTTGCGGCGATCGCTGTCGCGATGCAGGTTGATCTGTCGGGCCTGCTGGCTGCGATGGAGCGCGGCTTCGGACGCGAGACGATCTTCGCTTTCTTCTGTATATTATTGAATTTCTACCTGTCCTTCGTGCGCTTTCGCTATTCCTTCAGGGCGCTCGGCATCGGGGTGCCGGGAGGCCAGGCAGCGCGTGCCTTCGTGCTCGGCCATCTCGGCAACCAACTCATCTTCAGCGTCGTTGGCCAGGCGGTCGGACGCTCTGCGGTTCTCGCCGGGGCCGGCGTCTCTCCTTCGGCGATCACCTTCCTCAGCTTTCTCGAGCGCATGATCGCGCTCGGCTCTCTCCTCCTCTTCGCGCTGGCCGGGGGCGCCTATACCCTCGGCCGCATCATGTTCGACGTTGAAGGGGGCGGGGGGTACCTTGCCTATTTCGTTCTTTCGCTGATCGCCGTCGTGCTGTTGTACGGCCTCGCCAACCGGCGCCAGCTCAGGCGGCTCCTCGCCCAGCTGTCGGGGCAATTGGCTTGGCCAGTGCTCGCAGGCTGCTTCCTTCTCTCCGTGGTTGCCCATTGCGCCATGCTGGGTGCCTTCTATGCGCAGTTCTCGGCCTATGGCGAGCCCGTGCCGACTGTTGCGGCGCTTGCCGCCCTGTCGGTGGTCATGTTCCTTGCCGCATTGCCCATCAGCTTTGCGGGCTGGGGCATCCGTGAACTGAGCGCGGCGCATGTGCTCGGCGCGCTTGGCGTGCCTGCGGCGGTGGGCGCCGCGGTCGGGGTCGCCATCGGGCTCCTTTCGCTCGTTCTCGTCATCGGCTGCCTGATCGCCGTGCCGTTCATGACGATCCGGCCGAAACCGGTGACGGCCAGCGCGCCGGCGCCACAGATCGTGGCCAGCCGCAACGACATCGATCGGCTCTTTGCTGCGCTTGCCGCTTTCCTGCTGCCCGTGGCCGTGGTGTTCCAGCTCAGGGTGCCGATGCCGAGCCACTGGCTGAACGTGAACCTCGCCGATCTCCTTGCCGTGTCGGCCTCTGCGGTGCTGGCGCTGACCTGGGGCTGGACGCGCCCGCTGATAAGCCCGGCCCGCTGGGTCGTGCCACCGCTCGCGCTTCTCTCCGCCGCCATCGGCCTGTCGCTCACGATCGGCTATGTCAACCACGGCTTCCTGTCGTGGGCCTTCGTCAATCGCACCATGGGCTGGTTCGTCATCCTGTCCTATTTCGGCGTCGGCTTCCTGCTGTGGGCGCACAGCGGCCGGGCGCGTCTCTTGCGCGCCGTCCATCTGGCCGTGAGCGCGGTCAGCATCGTCGCCGCACTTCAGATCGTGCTCTATCTCGCCGGCAGCTATACGGCACTCGTGCCGGCCGGCATCAATCTGGTGCGGCTCGAAGGCTATCTGGCGGACAGCAATGCCTTCGCCTTCCAGTGCGTCATCGCCTTCATCGCCTTCTTCTGCCTCAGGGCTATGGCCGCCGTCAGCGGGCACAGGATGGGCATTCACCTCGCACCCGCCGTTCTCGTTGCGGCCGTCGTGCTTGCCCAGTCGCGCACCGGCTGGGTCCTGATGGGCACCGCGGTCGTTCTCACCGCCTTCTGGATGCCGGCGGTGCGCCGGGAACTGGCCCTGTCGATCGTGACGGGGCTCGCTTTCATCGCGGCCATCCCTCTCGTCGAGATGATCGTCACGGCGGCCATGTCGCTGCTTGCGTCGACGGGCGGCGTAAGCGGTGCGGGCGGCGGGGGCGGCGACGCGGGAGGCGCGCTCGTGCAGACCTTCGCACAGGGCATGCAGCGCGGCTACGCCGACAGCGAGCGCTGGGAGACCGTCTGGCGCGGGCTCGAGCTGTGGCGGGAGGCGCCGGTCTTCGGCCATGGGCTCGGCGGCTTCATCCACGACCGTCTCGTGCAGGGCAAGTCGAGCCAGGTCATCCACAACGTTCCCGTCTGGGTGCTGGCGGAGATGGGGCTCGTCGGCTTCGTGATGTTCGCCGCGGCCCTGCTGCTCTTCGTCCGCGGCCTCGTCCTCCAGCGCACGGCGCCCGGCGCGGCGCTGCCCGTCAATGCGGCGCTCATCTGCCTCGCCGCCTTCTGCCTCGGCGGCCTGACGCAGGATTTTTTCTACCAGCGCCTGTTCTGGTTCGTGCTCGGGCTGATGGTGCCGCTGGCCTGCAGCGCTCCCCGCCAGCCGGCGGTCGGCGTTCCTGCTCCGAGGCCGACCTGACCGACCCTTTGCGGGATCAGGCCGGCCTGCGCGCTTGGCACAGGCTGCCCCTCTATGTAGTCTGATTGCGAATGGATCGCGCAGGCGGCCGCATGGCATGCAGCGCTTGACCGGGAAATTCCGACCGTGACGGTCATCGACGACCTCGGCGCCTTTGAAGGCGCATCGCCGGTTCCGCCCTTCGAGACGCGCCAGACGCGAGGGGCGGAGGCGCTGCGCGAAGGCACCGACTCGCATGGGCGGCCGCATCGGCGCGGGCCGCGCCGCCGTTTGCGCAACCGGGACGGCCGCGGGCCGGCCTATGCGGCGCTCGATCTCGGCACCAACAACTGCCGCCTCCTCGTGGCGGAACCGACGCGCGGCGGCTTTCGCGTGATCGATGCCTTCTCGCGCATCGTGCGCCTGGGGGAGGGGCTCGGCACGGCCAATGTCCTCGGCGAGCCGGCCATCGGCCGCGCCATCGAGGCGCTGAAGATCTGCCGGGCCAAGATGGAGGCGCGTGGCGTCACCCGCGCACGTCTCATCGCGACGGAAGCCTGCCGCTCAGCCAGCAACGGGCCTGCCTTCGTCACCCGTGTCGCCCGCGAAACAGGGCTGACCCTCGAGGTCGTCGACCGGCGGACCGAGGCCTTCCTCGCCGTGCGCGGCTGCGCCAGCCTGCTCGATCCGCAGGCGGACGGTGCCATCGTCTTCGACATTGGCGGCGGCTCGACTGAGATTGTCTGGGTATCGGGCTTTGCCGGCGGCCTCGACGAGGATCCCGGCAGCCACGTGCAAGCGTGGGAATCATTGCCGACCGGCGTCGTCACCCTGGCGGAGCGGCACGGCGGCATCGACGTGACGCGCGACATCTTCGAGGCCATGGTGGACGAGGTCTCCGGGTTGCTCGCCGGTTTCGCGGAGCGGGCGCACGGGGCGAGCCGCGGGCGCCACTTCCATCTGCTCGGCACCTCCGGCACGGTCACAACGATCGCCGGCGTCCACCTCGACCTGCCGCGTTACGACCGGCGCCGCGTCGACGGCCTGTGGATGGCCAATGTCGATGCTACCCGTGTCATCGAGCGGCTCATCGCCGCCGAATACGGCGAGCGCGCCGCCAATCCCTGCATCGGCCGCGAACGGGCCGACCTCGTGCTCGCCGGCTGCGCCATTCTCGAGGCCATCCGCCGCGCCTTCCCTTGCGAGCGGCTGCGAATCGCCGACAGAGGTTTGCGGGAAGGCATCCTCATGGGCCTGATGGGCGAGGATGGCGTCTGGCAGAAGGGTGCGGCACGGTGAGTGATGCGGGTTCCGGCGGCAAGTCCGGGCGCAAGGCAGGGGGCGCAAAGGCGGGCGGCGCGAAGGCCGGCGGCGGGCGCGAGGGCCCGCATGGCCTGAAGGTGCGCGTCAAGACGGCCGGCAAGCGCTCCGTCGCCTCCACACGCTGGCTGGAGCGCCAGCTCAACGACCCTTACGTCGCCCGCGCCAAGCGCGA
This sequence comes from Chelatococcus daeguensis, assembly GCF_001887265.1. Classification (NCBI taxonomy): domain Bacteria; kingdom Pseudomonadati; phylum Pseudomonadota; class Alphaproteobacteria; order Hyphomicrobiales; family Chelatococcaceae; genus Chelatococcus; species Chelatococcus daeguensis. The sequence goes on from NZ_CP018095.1 coordinate 1,638,254, forward strand.
GGGCTACCGCTCGCGCGCCGCCTACAAGCTCATCGAGATCGACGACAAGTACAAGCTCTTCAAGCCCGGCCAGCGCGTGGTCGACCTCGGGGCGGCTCCCGGCGGCTGGTCGCAGGTTGCGGCGCGCAAGGTGGGCGTCGAGGCCGGGCGCGGGCGCGTCGTCGGCATCGATCTGCTCGACATCGAGCCCATCCCGGGCGTCGTCTTCGAACAGCTCGACTTCCTGAGCCCCGAAGCGCCGGAACGGCTCGTCGCCATGCTCGGCGGGCCGGCCGATGTCGTCATGTCCGACATGGCGGCCAACGCCACCGGCCACAAGAAGACCGATCACCTCAAGATCATGGGCCTCGCCGAGACGGCGATCGACTTCGCCCGCCAGGTGCTGGCGCCGGGCGGGATCTTCCTCGCCAAGGTGCTGCAGGGTGGCACGGAGAGTTCCCTCCTTGCGGATCTGAAGCGCGACTTCGCCACCGTCCGCCATGTGAAGCCCGCTGCGAGCCGCGCCGATTCTGCCGAGCTCTACGTGCTCGCGACCGGCTTCAGGCGACGCGCGAAGGATGAACCGCAAGATTCTGAAGAGACTCGCTGATCGGCGCTGGTTGAATCAGTTTCTGAACAGCCTGAATCGATTGCTCAGGAAGTTGAATCGGTTTTTAAGGTGCGGCCCGATCTGCAATCGCGCGCGCGGCAAGCCGGCGCGAAGGGCCACATGGCCGGATCCTTTGTCGCGGGCGATAATCCGCGCTCCTCGACCGCTACGCCATCCTGGAACGTGACCGGCCTTGATGACCGTGACGTTCCGGCCGAGCTTATCGGGCGAATGGCGTTGCGGACGGCTGCACCCGCGGTTGCCGGTCGCGCGGTGATCGCGAGAACTTGTGCGCTGCCGTGGCCATCACAGACCCGTCGACGATTGCGTCCGGCACCGCATTGGTGTCTGACGGAGACGGCACGCAGGGGAGTGATGAATTGTGACCGGCGAAGTCGCGATCAGGCTCGGCGCCTTTGTCGCCGTCTTTGCGGCCATGGCGCTGTGGGAGGTGCTGGCGCCGCGCCGGCACGATCTCGCCGACCGGCCGGTGCGCTGGACGAACAACCTCGGCATCCTGCTCGTTGACGCGCTCGTCGTGCGCCTCGTCGCGCCAGCCTCAGCGGTCGGCATCGCGCTCGCCGTCGAGGCGAAGGGCTGGGGGCTGCTGCCGCTTCTCGGCGCGCCCTATTGGCTCGCCGTCCTCCTGAGCGTCGTGATTCTCGATCTCGTCATCTACGCGCAACATGTTGTCTTTCATCATGTTCCGCTGCTCTGGCGCCTGCACCGCATGCACCATGCCGATACGGTGATCGACGTGTCGTCGGGCGGGCGCTTCCATCCCGGCGAGATCCTCCTGTCGCTCGCCATCAAGGGTGTGGCCATCCTCGTCCTCGGCGCGCCGGCGGTGGCCGTGCTCGCCTTCGAGGTGCTGCTCAATGCCACCTCCATGTTCAACCACGCCAACATTCGCATCCCGCCGAGGCTCGAGCCGATGCTGCGCTGGCTCGTGGTGACGCCGGACATGCACCGGGTGCACCATTCCATCCTGCGCCGCGAGACGGATAGCAACTTCGGCTTCAACCTGCCGTGGTGGGATAGGCTGTTCGGCACCTATCGCGCCGAGCCGGAAAAGGGGCACGAGGCCATGACGCTCGGGCTCGATGAGTTCCGCGACCCGCGCGAGCGCTGGCTCGATCGCCTCGTCACCCAGCCCCTGCGCAACGGGGACCAGGGTTGAGCGCAGCGTCCTTGCTCCTGCCGGTTCCAGCCCTTATCCGGGCTGCAGCTTCGACGGGAGGGCGCTCATGAACCTGCTTTTCGACCTCGACGGCACCATCACCGACCCCAAGCCCGGTATCACAGGTGCCGTACGCTATGCGCTCGCGGCGCTCGGCAAGCCCGCGCCGGCCGAGGACGATCTCGCCTGGGTCATCGGCCCGCCGCTGCGCGACACGTTCCGGACCTTGCTCGGCGAGGCGCTGGTCGAGCCGGCGATCGGCCTTTACCGCGAGCAATACGGCGCGACCGGCTACAAGGACGCACTCGTCATTCCCGGCATGCCGGAGACGCTCGACAGGCTCGCCACGGACGGCTACCGCCTCTTCGTCGCCACCTCCAAACCGCACTTCTACGCGCGGCGCGTGCTCGCCCACTTCGGCCTCGACAGCCGCTTCATCACCATCCACGGCGCGGAGCTCGACGGCACGCACGATAACAAGGGCGAACTCATCAGCTACATTCTCGCGACCGAAGGGCTCACCGCGGCCGAGACGCTGATGATCGGCGACCGCGAGCACGACGTGCTCGGCGCCGCCCGCAATGGCGTGCCCTGCATCGGTGTCGCCTGGGGCTACGGCAGCCATGCCGAGCTGACCGAGGCGGGCGCGCGCCACATCTGCGCGGCGCCCGGCGAGCTGCCGGACGCCATCGCCGGTCTCTTCGCGCCGGCCTGAGGCCTCAGCGGCCCGGCATGTTGTCCTGCACCGCCTCGGCCGTGATCTGCCGCGAGGTGCGCGCGTGCCCGGAAACCTCGGCCCCCGCATCGGGCGCGAGGCGCAGCCAGTAGGCGAGCGAGGTGAGGGAGACGAGCGTGACAATGAGGAAGGCCGGCGCGAAATCGCCGGCCGTCAGGCCGTCGGTGCCGCGCACGTAGCCGGTCGCCTCCAGCGCCAGCGCCCCGATGGCGACGCCCATGGAGAGCGAGATCTGCTGCGACACGCTGGCGAAGCTCGTGGCGAGGCTCATGTCGCGGCTCGTCACGTCCGCATAGCCGACGGCATTGATGCTGGTGAACTGCAGCGAGCGGAAGAACCCGCCGATGAGCAGCACCGTGATGATGACGACGTGCGGCGTCTCGGGCGTGAAGAGGCCCGTTGCCGCGAGGAAGGCGCAGGCGATCACGCAATTGACGACGAGCGTGCGGCGGAAGCCGAACATGCGCAGAATGCGGGCGGCGAGCGTCTTCATGAACATGGCGCCGGCCGCCGCGGCGAAGGTCAGGAGGCCCGACTGCAAGGCGTTGAGCCCGAACCCGAGCTGCAGCATCAGCGGCAGCAGAAAGGGCACGGCGCCAACGCCGATGCGGAACAGCGACCCGCCGACGACACCGGCCCGGAAGGTCGCAATGCGCAGGAGCGCGAGATCGAGCACCGGATGCGCCGCGCGCCTGGCGTGACGCCAGTAGAAGAAGAGCATGACCGCGCCGGCGGCGACGAGCAGCACCGACACCTCCTCCGAGACGAGATGCCGCCCGCCGGTGGCGAAGCCCATCATGAGCGCCGAGAGCCCGATGGCGGTCATGGCGAAGCCGGCGAGATCGAGCGGCGGCACGTCCTCCTCGCGCACGTTCTCGATGAAGACGCTGGCGAGGACGATGCCGACGAGGCCGATGGGGATGTTGATGAAGAAGATCCAGCGCCAGTCGAAGAAGGTGGAGATGAAGCCGCCGAGCGGCGGGCCGACGACCGGGCCGATCATCGCCGGAATGGTGAGATAGGCGAGGGCCTGCACCATCTCGGCCTTCGGCACCGTACGCAGGATGACGAGGCGGCCGACCGGCACCATCATCGCCCCGCCCATGCCCTGGACGAAGCGGGCGAAGACGAACCATGCGAGCGAATTGGCGAGCGCGCAGAGCAGCGAGCCAGCCATGAAGATGAGGATGGCGGCGCGGAAGATGGTGCGCGCGCCGAAGCGGTCGGCCATCCAGCCGCTGACGGGAATGAAGACGGCGAGGCTGACGAGATAGGAGGTGAGGGCCAGCTTGAGCGCGATGGGATCGACGGCGAGGTCGCGGGCGATCACGGGCAGGCTCGTCGCCAGCACCGTCGAGTCCATGTTCTCCATGAACAGGGCGCAGGCGACGATCAGCGGGACGAGGACGTTGCGTGACACGGCAGGACCCATCGGGCGGGAGCAGCAGACCAACGGCCCGTTGCGGTGGGTGGTTCCTCTTAGCACAGCCCCCCAGCGCCGGTACCGCGACCACCGGGCAGGTCGCCGGCGACCTATGCAACCGCTGCAGGCAAGCGATCGCTCGCCGCGGTGCGGGCAAGCGGTAGAGCAGACGGCACACTTTTCACGCGGCACCGCAACATGCCACTCGACGCGCCGGCCACAGGCGTGTTACAGGCCGCTGCCAACTCAACGACGCAGCCCGAGCCCGATGAGTCCCGCAGCGGGCTGCCGAAACGGCCATGAAAGGGTTGGCGATGCCGGTCATCCGCGACGGTTCCTTCCGCGAAGCGCTCACCTTCGACGACGTCCTGCTGCAGCCGGGTCATTCGGATGTCCTGCCCAGCCAGGTCGCTGTCGGCACGCGGCTGACGCGCTCCATTTCCCTCAACCTGCCGATCCTCGCCTCGGCGATGGACACGGTGACCGAGGCGCGCATGGCTATCGCCATGGCGCAGAACGGCGGCATGGGCGTCATCCACCGCAACCTCACGCCCGAGCAGCAGGCGGACGAGGTGCGCCTCGTCAAGAAGTTCGAATCCGGCATGGTGGTGAACCCGGTCACCATCCACCCCGAGGCGACGCTCGCCGAGGCGCTGGCGCTGATGAAGAACCACGGCATCTCCGGCATTCCGGTGGTCGAGCGCGGGCCGGGCGGCCACAACGGCAAGCTCGTCGGCATCCTCACCAACCGCGACGTGCGCTTTGCCGACAATCCGAACCAGAAGGTCTCGGAGCTGATGACCAAGGACCGTCTCATCACGGTCCGCGAGGGCGTGAGCCAGGACGAGGCGCGGCGCCTGCTGCACCAGTTCCGCATCGAGAAGCTGCTCGTCGTCGACGATCACTACCGCTGCATCGGCCTCATCACCGTCAAGGATATGGAGAAGCAGGTCACCTATCCGAATGCCGCCAAGGACGACCAGGGCCGCCTGCGTGTCGCCGCCGCCACGACGACCGGCGAGGAAGGCTTCCTGCGCGCCGAGATGCTCATCGACGCCGGCGTCGATGTCGTCGTCGTCGACACCGCGCACGGCCATTCGCAGAAGGTGCTGGACGCCGTCACCCGCGTGAAGAAGCTCTCCAACGCCGTGCAGGTGGTAGCCGGCAATGTCGCGACCGCGGACGGCACCCGGGCACTGATCGACGCCGGCGCCGACGCCATCAAGGTCGGCATCGGCCCGGGGTCCATCTGCACCACACGCATCGTGGCCGGCGTCGGCGTGCCCCAGCTCACCGCCATCATGGACGCGGCGAGCGTCGCCGCGGCGCAGGACGTTCCGATCATCGCCGACGGCGGCATCAAGGCCTCGGGCGACCTCGCCAAGGCGCTCGCCGCCGGGGCCGAATGCGTCATGGTGGGCTCGCTCCTCGCCGGCACGGACGAGACGCCGGGCGAGGTCTTCCTCTGGCAGGGCCGCTCCTACAAGGCCTACCGCGGCATGGGCTCGGTCGGCGCCATGGCGCGCGGCTCGGCCGACCGCTACTTCCAGCAGGACATCAAGGACACGCTGAAGCTGGTGCCCGAGGGTGTCGAGGGGCAGGTGGCCTACAAGGGCCCGGTCTCGAGCGTGCTGCACCAGCTCTCCGGCGGCCTTCGGGCGGCGATGGGCTATGTCGGCGCGAAGGACCTTGCCGAGTTCCGCGAGAAGGCGACCTTCGTGCGCATCACCGGCGCGGGCCTGCGCGAGAGCCACGTGCACGACGTCACCATTACGCGCGAGAGCCCCAACTACTCGACGCGCGGCTGAGCGGCGGGGGCAGGGCCGTGCAGGACGATCCGCGTCGCCATATCGCCGCCGTCGGCGGGCTCGAGGTGCTCTTCGTCATGGCGACGGAGCAGGAATATGGCGTGCACCTCAGGGAGAAGATCGACCCGCTCGTCACCGGCGTCGGCCCGGTCGAGGCCGGCGTCGCCGTGGCGGCGGCGCTCGCCTCGCTCGCGCACCACGGGCTGCTGCCCGACCTCGTCTTCACTCTCGGCTCGGCCGGTTCGCGCACGCTCGACCATGCCGGCGTCTACCAGGTGGCGAGCGTCTCCTATCGCGACATGGACGTGTCCCCCCTCGGCTTCGAGAAGGGGCGCACGCCCTTCGTGGACGAGCCGGCGGTCATCCCCATCCCCCACCGCATCCCCGGCATTCCCGCGGCCAGCGTTTCCACCGGCGGCAACATCGTCTCGGGCGCCGGCTATGACGCCATCGCGGCCGATATGGTCGAGATGGAGACCTTCGCCGTACTGCGCGCCGCGCGGCGCTTCGGCCTGCCCATCGTTGGCCTGCGCGGCATCAGCGATGGCCGCTCCGAACTGACGAAATTCGAGGACTGGACGGAGTACCTCCATATCATCGACGAGCGCCTCGCCGCCGCGCTCGACATTTTCGCCGAGGCCGTGCGGGCCGGCACCTTCACGCTCGACAAGAAAGCGTCATGACGCCTGCCGCCCGTATCGCCGCCGCCATCGAGGTGCTCGCCGACATCGAGGCGCGCCGCCGCCCGGCCCCCGACGCGCTGAAGGACTGGGGCCTCGCCCGCCGCTTCGCCGGCTCGAAGGACAGGGCGGCCGTGGCGAGTCTCGTCTACGATGCCCTGCGCTGCCGCGCCTCCGCCGCCTTCCTCATGGGCGCCGACACGCCCCGTGCTGTCGTCATCGGCATGCTTGCCCGCCTGCGCAATCTCGATGCCGCGGCCATCGCCGGCCTGTTCTCCGGCGAGCGTCACGCGCCCGCGCCGCTGACGCAGGGGGAGGCGGCACGCCTTGTGGCCCCGCCCTCGCTCGCCGATGCGCCGGCGCATGTCGCCGGCGATTTTCCCGAATGGCTCGCGCCCTCTTTCGCCGCTGCCTTCGGCGAGGTCGCCGTCGATGAGATGCAGGCCATGGTGGCGCGTGCGCCGCTCGACATCCGCGTCAACACGCTCAAGGTGACGCGAGAAGCCCTCGCCGGCGAACTCGAACACTTCAGTCCGCTGCGAACGCCCCATTCCATCGACGGCCTGCGCTTCACAGTGGGCGAGGACGGCCGTGGTCCTTCGCTGCAGAGCGAGCCGAGCTTTCTCGACGGCCAGTTCGAGATCCAGGACGAGGGCTCGCAGCTCGCCGCGCGCCTCACCCTGGCGCAGCCCGGCGAGCGCGTCGTCGACCTCTGCGCCGGTGCCGGCGGCAAGACGCTGGCCCTTGCGGCCCTGATGCGGAACGGCGGCGCGCTGTTCGCGACCGATGTCGACACCCGCCGCCTCGTGCCGCTGCACGGGCGCGTCGCCCGCAGCGGCGCGAGCCATGTGGAGGTGCGCTCGCCCAAGGGACGTTACGACCCGGCGCGGCCTGACCCGCTTGCCGACCTTGCCGGCAGCATCGACTGCGTCGTCGTCGACGCTCCCTGCACCGGCACGGGCACGTGGCGGCGCAACCCGGACGCCAAGTGGCGCCTCAGGCCCGGCGCGCTCGCCGAGCGCGTGAAGGACCAGGCTGTCGTCCTCGATCGCGCCGCCCGGCTCGTCCGCCCGGGCGGGCGCATCGCCTACATCACCTGTTCGCTGCTGCCGGAGGAGAACAACAGCGCCGTCACCGCCTTCATGGGCCGGCACGCAGGCTTCGCCGTCGCCCCGGTTGCCGACGTGCTCGCCGCCGCCGGCCTTCCGTTGCTGCCGCATCGCGAAACGGCTACCGGCGGCATCCTGCTGACGCCGCGCGTGACCGGGACGGACGGCTTCTTCGTTACCGTGCTGCGGCGGTCGTGACCCTCCTGCGGGACTGCCCCGCCGCACGCGCATGTGTTATTCCCGGCCGCGCCCGTTGCGCCCGGCCCCCTGATCCATTAACGCCATGTCCATGACGGCTCCTCACGACACCTCCTCCGCCCCGACCGCCGATCACGACAAGATCCTGATCATCGATTTCGGCAGTCAGGTCACGCAGCTCATCGCGCGCCGCGTGCGCGAAATCGGCGTCTATTGCGAGATCGCGCCTTTCCAGTCCGCAGCGGAGGCCTTCGCTCGCATGCGGCCGAAGGGCATCATCTTCTCCGGCGGGCCGGCTTCCGTGCCGGACGAAGGCTCGCCCCGGGCGCCTCAGGAGGTTTTCTCGGCCGGCATTCCGCTGCTCGGCATCTGCTACGGCCAGCAGACAATGGCGCACCAGCTCGGCGGGCGCGTCGAGGGCGGCCATGCCGCCGAGTTCGGCCGTGCCGATGTGGAGATCGTCGCTCCCTCGGCGCTGTTCGAGGGCATCTGGGACAAGGGCGGCCGCTATCCTGTGTGGATGAGCCACGGCGACCGGGTCACAGAGCTGCCGGCCGGCTTTTCCGTCAAGGCGACGTCCGAGAACGCGCCCTTCGCGGTCGCCTCGGACGAGGCGCGGCGCTTCTATTCGACGATGTTCCACCCCGAGGTGGTGCACACACCCGATGGCGGCAGGCTGCTGCGCAACTTCGTCGTCGACATCTGCGGCTGCACGCCCGACTGGACGATGGCCGCCTATCGGGCCGAGGCGATCGCGAAGATCCGCGCCCAGGTGGGCTCCGGCCGGGTCATCTGCGGTCTCTCGGGCGGCGTCGATTCCGCCGTCGCGGCGGTGCTGATCCACGAGGCGATCGGCGACCAGTTGACCTGCGTCTTCGTCGACCACGGCCTCCTGCGCCTCGGCGAGGCCGAGCGTGTGGTGACCCTCTTTCGCGACAGCTACAACATCCCGCTCGTGCATGTGGAGGCGGAGGAGCTCTTCCTGAAAGAGCTCGAGGGCGTCACCGACCCGGAGGTCAAGCGCAAGACCATCGGCCGCCTGTTCATCGACGTCTTCGAGGCTGAGGCCAAGAAGATCGGCGGGGCCGATTTCCTCGCCCAGGGCACGCTCTATCCCGATGTGATCGAGAGCGTTTCCTTCACCGGCGGCCCGTCGGTGACCATCAAGAGCCATCACAATGTCGGCGGCCTGCCCGAGCGCATGAACATGAAGCTCGTGGAGCCGCTGCGCGAATTGTTCAAGGACGAGGTGAGGGCGCTCGGCCGCGAGCTCGGCCTGCCCGAAGGCTTCGTCGGCCGCCACCCCTTCCCGGGGCCGGGCCTCGCCATCCGCTGCCCCGGCGAGATCACGCGGGAGAAGCTCGCGATCCTGCGACAGGCCGACGCCATCTACCTCGAGGAGATCCGCCGCGCCGGCCTCTACGACGCCATCTGGCAGGCCTTCGCCGTGCTCCTGCCGGTGCGCACCGTGGGCGTGATGGGCGACTACCGCACCTACGACTACGTCTGCGCGCTGCGCGCCGTCACCTCCGTCGACGGCATGACGGCCGACTTCTACCCCTTCGATATGGCCTTCCTCGGCCGCGTCGCCACCCGCATCATCAACGAGGTGCGCGGCATCAACCGCGTCACCTACGACGTGACCTCGAAGCCGCCGGGAACAATCGAGTGGGAATGATTCAGGGCCCGCCCAGGGTATCCCGCAGTATCCGGCGATTTCGTCATGATATAATTAAATAGTATATAAACAGAACGGATTAACATCCGGCGTCTACCTTCGTGCTCCTGATCGACAGTGTTCTCGACGTGGCCGAGAAGCGCTTGATCAAGTGGCGGCCGAACGTGGTAGAAAGGCCGGCGTGACGGGGAGGGGCCTCTCCGAAAGATGGCCAATCTCGTCGACAGACAGCTAGCCGGTGACCTGACGGAAAACCAGATCACGGCCGGCTGTCAGCAAGGCGATATTCGTTGGAGCCTGCTCGATTGGTTGATTGATTTTACCCGCCCGTGCGGCGAGGAGTGCCGAGCAGCGTATTGTCACCGGAACAAGCGGCATTCGCCAACTGTCGTGGCGCTGAACGCAAAGCGCTCCGAGCACTGCTCCACATGATCAAAGACAGTTCGCTTGGCGGCAGGGCGGTCGGAAAACGACGGGCTGGTCCCGTTCAACACCGTCGAGACTGCGTGGTGTGATTGCCGACGGCGTGGCCGTCCTCCGCGCGACGGCAGGAGCGGGTTGTGCATCGGAGCCGGTCGAGAAAACGTCGCCCGAAACGCCCGCAACGATGATCGCGCGGGGCGCGGGCCACTGAACCGTCCGCCGCGGCGCGGAGAAACATGCGCGCCCTGTCGGTCCCCGCCACGAGCGGCCGGGACCGCTTCTGCCTTGCGTCAGCCTGCGAGCAAACCCTCGCGCGGCCCTTCGCGGTCCGGCGCTTTTTGCAGGGCTTCCTGCCTCAGGTCGATGCCCCGCTGCGCATGGGCGATGTAGGCGGCGTCTTCGCCGTAGCGGTTGAGCGCGATGCCGGCCCGGGCGCGCGCCAGGAAAGCAGCCTCCTCCACGGAGGCGGCCGGCGCGGCCGCTGCAACCTCCGGCGTTGCGGGGCGCGGTGGGGGTAAAGAGGACCGCTCGGGCTGCGCCGGCGCCGGCGTTCGGGATGCGACTTCCGGCACGAGGGCGGCGGCGAGCTGCGCCCCACGGGCGACGGCGACGATGTCTTGGGCAACCCTGTCGCGCGCCAGCTTGCCGTCCTTCTTCTCCTGCTTGCTGAGGACCTTCAGGCTGCTGCGCAGATAATGATCCTCGGCGCGTGGATCGGCGGCCCTGAGCGCGGCGAGGTGTTCCGGCTTCATGAGATGCGGGCCACGGCCAGCGAGGTTGAGATGGCCTGCGATGTCAATTGCCCCGTCCTTGATGACGCGGTGCATCGTTTTCTCGAAGATGGCCTTTTGAACCGGGCCGGAGGCGGCGAGGAGCCGCGTCCGCGGATCGTTGTCCATCCTCTCCTTCAGGCGAGTGCGCACATCGCCGGCCGTGCCCGCAAAGGACTGCGGGGGATAATCCTTGTGGAAGAGTTCCGTCAGTCGCATCACATCCGCAGGGAGAAGCCCCGTGCGGTGGCCCGACGTGAGGTCCGCCACACGTTTCGCGACCTTCTCCCGTCGGCTCAGCGCGTCGGCGGGGGCGGCCGGGTCTTCCTCCGCGAGCACCTGATCGATCAGGCCGTGCAGCTTGGCTACGACGGTGCGTCGCTGGGCATCTGCATAATGGCCGGCGAGGACGGCGAGCGCGCCGTCGGAGCCGGCGGTCCGCACCAGTTCATCCGGCGCGGACGCCTCGGCGGCGGCATGCGCCAATTCCGATGCGCCCTCTCCGCGGAAGCGCGCCTCCTTCTTCTCGTAGACGATCTTCTCCACCGCGGCGCCGACCGTCAGCGGCGCGCCGACGGCCGCGAGCAGGACGCCGACGAGGCCGGCGACGCCGGTGAGCGAGGCGATGCTGCCGGCCGCCATCAGGCTCTGCCCGGCCGCCATGCCCGCGCCATGGACGATGGAATGGTGCCTGTTGTAATAGCCGAGCCGCTTGAGCCCCTGGTCGACCGCCCGGAAGACTGCGGGGTCGAGGAGGTCGCGGACGCCCCGCAGTGCCAGCCTGTCTCCCTTCAACTGCCGGTGGCGCATCACGCCCGTCACGCATTTCGACGCGCCGACCGCGGCCATGGCGAGCTGCGAGGGCAGGAACGCGGCCGTCGCGGCCGTGCCGAGCACGGCCGCAGCGGTCGTGGCTCCTTGGCTTGCCGCCGAGCCGGCCGGTGCAGCGCCCTCGACGATGCCGGCTATCGAATCTGCCATCGACAGCACCATGCCGGCCGTCATGCCCGTCATCGCCGCCGCCGTTGGGATGCTGAAGTTGCGGTCGATCTTCTCGGAGGTGGCCGTCGATCTGTCCCGTGCATAGCGGGCGGCCTGATAGGCGAGGGTCGCGTTCGGCTGTTCGCCGTTTCCGCCGGCTTCCGGTCGCGCTGCCGCGGTCTTCCGCGCGAGGTCCATCACCGCTTCCGCAATGTCCTGGGGCGCCACGGTCCTGCCGGCGCAGGCGGAGAGAAGGCCCTGCGATTCCCTGAACATTCCCTTGATTCGCTCGACATCGGCCGGTGACGTGCCGGATCGCTCCAGCAGGTCGATGATCGCCTCCTCGCGCTCGTGCAGCTTCTGCAGCAGCAGGGGGAAATCCTGCCTGAAGCGCTCGAGGCACTCGTCGATGGTGCCCTTGGCGCCCACGGCGACGAAGGGCGTCGCGACGCCAAGGATGGCAAGCGTGGCGATGGCCTGCTGCAGCTGCGGCAGGGACATGCCGAGCAGCGAGGCGAAATCGTCGATCCCGTCGACCGACCGCAGATTCTCGTAGGCGGCGACGAAGGGGGCCTTGAACGCATTCCTGTCGCTGGCGTTTTCGATGCGGAAGGCCGGGCGTGAGGAAAACGGCAGAAGCTGTGAGAGGGATGGCACATCGGCCTCCTTTCAATCGACTCGTTGCAGGCTTGATGGTCCGAAGGTGGGTTCGGACAGCTTTTTCTGAGATGTTGTTGAATATATTTTAGATATTGTATTTTAATTTTTCTTTATAGGCGGCGTGTAGTCACGTTATTGTAATCTGTTTATAGAGGTAGCGGTAGATCGGCGGAAAACGCAAGTATAGCGCTCAATGAATGCTGTATTTCCGTGGCGGTCAGGGTGGGCGCGCCCGTCGTGTGGCGCTTGCCCGCTGTGGCTGGACCGGCAACGCCGTCCGCTCTCTGTCGACAGCCGGGCGTGAGTGTTTTATCTATAAAATCATGACACGAGAGCCTGAAGAGACGGTTGCGTCCAAGATCACCCGCATCCTCGCCGAGCGGATCGTATCGGGGGCGTTGGCGCCCGGGGAGAAGCTGCGGCAGGACCATATCGCTGCCGAGTTCGGCGCGAGCCACGTGCCTGTGCGGGAAGCCTTCCGCCGGCTGGAGGCGCAGGGGCTCGCCGTCAGTGAGCCGCGGCGCGGCGTGCGCGTCGCTGCCTTCGATCCTGCCGAGATGCGTGAGGTGGCCGAGATGCGCTCGGCCCTCGAGGCGCTGGCGCTGCGCCATGCCGTGCCGCATCTGACGCCGGCCATCCTCGCCGAGGCGGAACGGGCGGCTGACGCGGCGGATCGCTGCCGCGATATCCGTTCCTGGGAGGCGGCGAACCGTCGCTTTCACCGGCTCCTCCTTGCGCCTTGCGGCATGTCGCGGCTGCTGCGGACGATTGACGACCTGCATGCGGCGAGCGCGCGCTTTCTCTTCGGAGGCTCGGCGGCGGCGTGGGAGCCGCGCGTCGATGTCGAGCATCGGGCCATTCTTGCCGCCCTGCGTAGAGGCGACGCTGATGCTGCCTGCGCGACGCTCGCCCGCCACGTCAAGCGCATCGGTCCCCTGCCGCGGCGGGCGCGGGTGGAGCAGGGCGGATATCCGCTCTTCGGCTGACGGCTAGAGATCGGGTTGCCATTTTATAGATCGTATGGAATCCATAGGTAACTGGATTCGCTATTTTATCTATAAAATGGAGTGGCCGATGCTCGAGACACCGACCGGAGAGGCCGAGGCGACAGGGCAGGCTGGCACCGGGCAGGCGGGTTTCTGGACATTGCAGCAGGCGCAGGCGCTCCACGGGCTGCCGTTCAACGATCTCATCCATGGCGCCCATGCGGTGCACCGGCGCCATTTCGACCCCAATGCCATCCAGCTCAGCCGTCTCCTGAGCATCAAGACGGGCGGCTGCCCGGAGGATTGCGGCTATTGCTCGCAGAGCGCCCGCTACGACACGGGCGTCAAGGCGACCCGGTTGATGGCGCTCGAGGAGGTCGTCGCCGCCGCCCGCCGCGCGAAGGCGGAGGGCGCGACGCGCTTCTGCATGGGGGCGGCCTGGCGCAGTCCGAAGCCGCGCGACCTCGCCCGCGTCGCCGCCATGGTCGAGGCCGTGAAGGCCCTTGGACTCGAAACCTGCGCCACGCTCGGCATGCTGACCGGGGAGGAAGCCGGGGCGTTGCGCGCCGCCGGGCTCGACTACTACAACCACAATGTCGACACCTCGCCCGGCTTCTACGGCGAGATCATTTCGACGCGCACCCTGGAAGACCGGCTCGCGACACTGGCCAACGCGCGCGAGGCGGGCCTCAAGCTGTGCTGCGGTGGCATTGTCGGCCTCGGAGAGACGCTCGACGACCGGCTCGCCATGCTGGTCCTGCTCGCCAATCTCGACCCCGCGCCCGAAAGCGTACCGCTCAACCTGTGGAACGAGGTGGCGGGCGTACCCGTCGCCGCGCGGGCGGAGCGGCCGGACGCCATCGCCTTCGCACGTCTCGTCGCGGTGGCGCGCATCATGATGCCGCAAAGCGTGCTGCGCCTGTCGGCCGGCCGGCAGTACATGAGCGACGAGGCGCAGGCCCTGTGCTTCTTCGCAGGGGCCAATTCGCTCTTCCTCGGCGAGACGCTGCTGACGACCCGCAACGCGAGCGAGGAGCGGGATGCGGCGCTCTTCGCACGCCTTGGCCTCACCGCGATGCCGGCCGGCGAGGGTGTCGATGCCGACGCATGAGGCGGCCCTTGCGGCGCTCGGCCGACGCGGGCGGCTGCGCGCGCTGGCGCCGCGCTGCGGCATCGACTTCACGTCCAACGACTATCTCGGCCTCAGCGGGAGCGAGGCGCTGCGCGAGGCTGCGGCCGCCGCGCTCGCCCGCGGCGTGCCGGCGGGGGCGGGCGGCTCGCGCCTGCTGCGCGGCAACCACGCCGAGCACGAGGCGCTGGAGGCGGCGGCGGCGGCCTTCTTCGGCGCCGAGAGCACGCTCTTCTTCGCGGGCGGCTTTGCCGCCAATGCCGCCCTCGTCGCCACCTTGCCGCGCCGCGGCGATCTCGTCGTCCACGATGCGCTGATCCACGCCAGCGTGCACGAGGGGCTCGCTGCCTCGCCGGCCGAGGCCGTCGCGGTGCCGCACAACGATGCCGATGCCGTCGCCGATGCGATCCGCCGCTTCAGGGCGGCGGGCGGGCGCGGCCGTGTGTGGATCGCCGCCGAGACGCTCTATGGCATGGACGGCGACGTCGCCCCGCTCGCCGATCTTGCGGCGATCGCTGACCGGCACGAGGCCATGCTGCTCCTCGACGAGGCCCATGCCACCGGCATCTGCGGGCCCGGCGGGCGGGGCCTCGCCGCCGCGCTCGAGGGGCAGGCGAATGTCGTAACGCTGCACACCTGCGGCAAGGCGCTCGGCGTCATGGGCGCGCTCGTCTGCCTGCCGCGCTCTTTGCGCGACTACATGATCAACCGCGCGCGCGGCTTCATCTATGCCACCGCTCCGTCGCCCCTCGTTGCCGCCATGGTGCGCGCGGCGCTCGGCCTCGCTTCTGCGGCCGACGACCGCCGGCAGCGCCTCGCAGCGCTCGTCGCTCACGCGCGAGCAGGTCTCGCCCGCTGCGGCCTGCCCGCGACGGCGACGCACATCCAGCCCGTCATCCTCGGTGCGGACCGCCGGGCGAGCGCCGTCGCGGCCGCCTTGCAGGAAGAGGGGTTCGACGTGCGTGCCATCCGCCCGCCGACGGTACCGCCCGGCACGGCGCGCCTGCGCATTGCGCTGACGCTGCACGTGGACGAGGCGGCGATCGGCGCGCTCATGGCGGCGCTCGGCCGCGCCATGAAGGGGAGGACGTCTTGAGCGGCTTCATCGTCACCGGCACCGATACCGGCATCGGCAAGACCGTCTTCTGCGCCGCGCTCGTCGGCGCGCTCGGCGGATTCTACTGGAAGCCAGTGCAGGCCGGCCTTGACGGAGAGACGGATTCGGAGACAGTGCGCCGCCTCTCCGGCCTGCAGGATAGCCATGTCCTGCTCGAGGCGTACCGTCTCGCCTTGCCGGCCTCGCCCCACCGCGCCGCGGAGGCGGAAGGCGTTGTGATCGATGTGGGATCGCGCCCCCCGACGCACACCATAGGGCGCGAGAGCACCATCGCTCCCTCGCCCCCCCGCAGGCGGGAGGAGGGGGATCCGGGCGCTCCCGGCTCAGTGGCCTCTTTGCGCGATCTGGGCGCGCTCACCCTGCCCGCCGTCGCCGGCCCGCTCGTCGTCGAGGGCGCCGGCGGGCCGATGGTGCCGCTGACGCGGGGCACGCTGTTCATCGATGTCTTCGCTGCCTGGGGCCTGCCGGTCATCCTCTGCGCCGCGACGCGCCTCGGCACCATCAACCACACGCTGCTCGCCCTCGAGGCCCTGAAGCGGCGGCACATTCCCGTCCACGGCGTCGCCTTCATCGGCGAGCCGAACGAGGACAGCGAGGCCATCATCGCCGAGTTCGGCGTCGTGCGTCGCCTCGGTCGCCTGCCGCTTCTGCCGCTGCTGACGCGGGAAACGCTCGCTTCGGCCTTCGCCGCCGGTTTCGATCCGGCCGACTTTCGGTGATGACCATGAATTATCGCACGACCTTCGCCGGCCCGTCTCCGGTCTGGCATCCCTTTACCCAGCACGCGCTCGCGCCCGAGCCGCCGCTCGTCCTGCGCGGTGAGGGCGCGTGGCTGACGACGGCGACGGGCGAGCGCATTCTCGACGCCATCTCCTCCTGGTGGGTCATCACCCACGGCCATTGCCATCCGCGCATCGTGGCGGCGATCCGCGAACAGGCCGGGGACCTCGACCAGGTCATCTTCGCCGGCCATACGCATCCGGCGGCCGAGGCGCTGGCGCGCCGGCTGGTGGCGCGGGCGCCGGAGGGGCTCGCCCATGTCTTCTTCTCCGACAGCGGCTCCACCGCCGTCGAGGTCGCGCTGAAGATGGCGGTCGGCTACTGGCGCAACATCGGCGAGCCGCGCAGCCGCATCCTCGCACTTGAGCACGGCTATCACGGCGACACCATCGGCACGATGTCGGCGGGCGCGCGCGGCATCTACAACGTTGCCTACGAGCCACTGCTCTTCGATGTCGCCCGCCTGCCGTTCCCGGCTGAGGGCCGCGAGGAGGCGACGCTCACCGCGCTCGAGGCCACGTGCCGGGAAGCGCCCTGCGCCGCGCTGCTCGTCGAGCCGCTCGTCCTCGGCGCCGGCGGCATGCTGGTCTATCCGGCCTGGGTGCTCGCCGAGATGCGCCGCATCTGCGAGCGCCACGGCGTGCTCCTCATCGCCGACGAGGTGATGACCGGTTTCGGCCGCACGGGCCGGCTCTTCGCCTGCGAGCACGCCGCCATCGCGCCGGATATCCTGTGCTGCGCCAAGGGCCTCACCGGCGGCGCGCTACCGCTTGCCGTCACGCTCTGCCGCCGCGAGATCTTCGACGCCCATTATTCCGAGGACCGCCGACGCACCTTCTTCCATTCGAGCTCGTTCACGGCCAATCCCATCGCCTGCGCCGCGGCCAACGCCAATCTCGACATCTGGGACGCGGAGCCGGTCGGCGAGCGCATCGCCGCTCTGGGCGCCTTGCAAGAGGAGCGGCTGGCGCGCTTCCGCGACGATGCGCGCTTCGCCTGGGTGCGGCGCCTCGGCACCGTCGCGGCGCTCGACCTCACCGTCGACGATCCCGGTTATCTCGCCGGCATCGGCCCGCAGCTCGCGGCCTTCTTCCGCGAAAGGGGCCTCCTGCTGCGCCCGCTCGGCAACACCGTCTACGTCATGCCGCCCTATTGCGTGACCGCCGAGGACCTCGACCGCATCTACGCCGCCGTCGCTGCGGCGGCGGAGCGGTTCGGGCGGGCTTGATGGGCGGGACCCGCATCGCCGGCCTCGGCCATCATGCCCCGGCGCGCGTCGTGGCGAATGCCGAGATCGAGGCAAGGCTCGGTCTCGACGAGGGCTGGATCGCCCGGCGCACCGGCATCCGCGAGCGGCGCTGGGCGGCTGCGGACGAGGCGGTGAGCGACCTTGCCGTGCCGGCGGCGGCGATGGCGCTCGCCGAAGCAGGCATGGCGCCCGATGCCTTCGGCCTCGTCCTCCTCGCCACCAGCACACCCGACCACCTGTTGCCGCCGACCGCGCCGCTCGTCGCGCAGCGGCTCGGCCTCTCCTGCGGGGCGGTGGACCTCACGGGCGCCTGCGCCGGCTTCCTCTATGCCTTCGTGCTGGCGGAGGGGTTCGTGCGCGCGACGGGGCGGGCGGTGCTCGTGATCGCGGCCAACATCCTGTCCCGGCGCATCGATCCGGATGATCGCGTGACGGCGGCGCTCTTCGCCGATGCCGCCGGGGCGCTCGTCCTCGCGCCTGATGGGCGCCGCGAGGCCGGGCTTCTCGCCTCGGCGCTCGCGAGTGATGGCACCGGCTACGACCTCATCCAGATCCGCGCCGGCGGCAGCCGCCGTGCGCTGACGGCGGACACGCCCGCACGCGACGGCCGCATGGTGATGCGTGACGGGCGCGCCGTCTTCGCCGCGGCGGTGGAGATGATGGTCTCTTCCTGCCGGCAGGTGTTCGCGGAAGCGGCGATCGCGGCGGACGAAATCGCCTGTTTCGCGCCGCATCAGGCCAATGGCCGCATGATCGCGGCGGTGGCCGACAAGCTGGCGATCGGGCCGGAGCGAACGCTGTCCACCCTCGCCGAATTCGGCAACACGTCCGCGGCGACCATTCCCTTTTCCCTGTCCCAGGCAAAAGGCGCGCGCAGGCTCGGTCAAGGCGACCTGCTGCTCCTCGCCGCGGCGGGCGCGGGCCTTGCCGGGGGAGCGGCCATCTACCGCCTGTAGCAGGCGGATCAGGTCAGTGCTGCGTCGGCTCGGCGATGACCGCGTCGCGGTCGGGGTTGCTGCCTCTCGGAGCAGTGCTGATCGCAGCAGGCGCTGCGCACCAGAAGCGGCAGCTCCGCGCCGAGATGAGCGGCGAGCTCGACCGACAGCCGGTTGCGCCATTCCTCATTTCCTTTGATTGCGAGCTTGAAGGCATCATCTGCCGCCAACGAGGCTTCGCCGCTTCGGTTCCGGTCCGCAGGACCGGGATCGCTATCGCTCTGTATTCCCGAGCGCGTCATCCGCACCTGCGACGACGAATGCGTCGCGCGCCTCGCGCACGCTCGCCGTGATGCGGCGCGCCACGGCGGCGACGCGGCGCGTGTCGTGCGTGTCGGGATGGGCGATCAGCCAGTAGCTCCGCATGAAGCGGATGTGAGGCAGGAGCCGCTTGAGCTCGGGATATTGCATGGCGGCATAGTCGTGCAGGATGCCGACGCCGTGACCGGCCCGCACCGCCTCCATCTGGCCGACGACGCTGCCGCATTCGAAGCGCCGGTGCATCAGCCGGCCGAGGGTCGCCGCATAGTCGAGCGCGCGGCTGTAGACGAAGTCCTCCACGTAGGTGACGAAGAGGTGGCCGGCGAGGTCCTCCTCGCGCGTGATGGCACCGCTGCGGGTGAGGTAGCTCTCCGCTGCATAGACGCTGAGCGTATAATCCGTGAGCTTCTTCACGATGACGCGGCCCTGCTTCGGCCGGTCGAGCGTGATGACAAGATCGGCCTCGCGCCGCGACAGGGAGAAGGTGCGCGGCAAAGGCACGAGCTGGATGACGAGGTCGGGATGTTCGGCGGCGAGCGCGCCGAGCGCGCGCGAGAGAAAATAGTTGCCGAGCCCGTCCGGGGCGCCGACACGCACGGTGCCGCCGATCGCCTCGGCGGTGCCGGACAGTTGCGCCTCCACCTTGAGGAACTCGGATTCGGCCCGCTCTGCCGCGGCCATCAGCGCCTCGCCCGCGGGCGTCAGGGCGCAGCCGTTGGTCTGGCGCTCGACAAGCTTCGTGGCGAGTTCCTCCTCGAGGGCCGTGAGCTGGCGCCCCACCGTGGCGTGGTTGAGCCCGAGGCGCCGGGCGGCGCCGAGGATCTGCCCGGTACGGGCCACGGCGAGAAAGATGCGGATGCGGTCCCAGTCCATCAGACGACTATAGTTTTTGCACATCAGAGCCGCAATATCGGCCATTGATGTGCAAATCTCTGGAAACGATAAGGGGGGCGGTTCAATCGGCCCGACGCTCCGGTCCGAGTCTTCTGGGAGGATCTGCCATGCCGACCGACATTCCCCATTTCATCGGCGGTCGCCGCGTTGCCGGCCGCAGCGGCCGCACCGCCGCCGTCTTCAATCCGGCCACGGGCGAAGAGACGGGCGTCGTGGCGCTCGCAAGCACGGACGAGGTGCGCGAGGCCGTCGCCGCGGCGAAGAAGGCCCTTCCCGAATGGGCTGGCACGACGCCGCTGCGCCGCGCGCGCATCCTCAACCGCTTCTTGCGCATCCTCGAGGAGCGCACGGACGAACTCGCCGCCGTCATCACCGCCGAGCACGGCAAGGTGCTGTCCGACGCCAGGGGCGAGATCCAGCGCGGCATGGAGGTGGTGGAATTCGCCACCGCGGCGCCGCAGCTCCTCAAGGGCGAAGTGACGGAGAACGTCGGCACGCGCGTCGACAGCCACTCGCTGCGCCAGCCGCTCGGCATCGTCGCCGGCATCACGCCCTTCAACTTCCCGGCCATGGTGCCGATGTGGATGTTTCCGGTGGCGCTCGCCTGCGGCAACTGCTTCATTCTGAAGCCGTCGGAGCGCGATCCCTCCGCCTCGCTGCTGCTCGCCGCCTGGCTGAAGGAGGCCGGCGTGCCGGATGGCGTCTTCAACGTCGTGCACGGCGACAAGGAGGCAGTCGACGCCATCCTCTTCGACCCCGACATCTCCGCCGTCAGCTTCGTCGGCTCCACCCCGATCGCCCGCTACATCTACGAGACAGCGGCCCGCACCGGCAAGCGCTGCCAGGCGCTCGGCGGCGCCAAGAACCACATGATCATCATGCCCGACGCCGACATGGACCAGGCGGTCGACGCGCTGATGGGCGCCGCCTACGGCTCGGCCGGCGAGCGCTGCATGGCGATCTCGGTCGCGGTGCCGATCGGCGAGAAGACGGCGGATGCGCTCATTGCCAAGCTTGAGCCGCGCGTGCGCGCCCTCAAGATCGGCCCCGGCACCGATCCCGACGCCGAGATGGGCCCGCTCGTCACCAAGCAGCATCTCGAGCGCGTGCGCGGCTATGTCGATACCGGCGTGGCGGAAGGCGCAAAGCTCGTCGTCGACGGCCGTGGCTTCCGGATGCAGGGCTACGAGAACGGCTATTTCATCGGCGGCACGCTGTTCGACAACGTTACGACCGACATGACGATCTACAAGGAGGAGATCTTCGGCCCCGTGCTCGCCGTCGCCCGCGCCGATTCCTACGAGACGGCCGCCCGCATGATCAACGAGCACGAGTTCGGCAACGGCACCGCCATCTTCACGCGTGACGGCGACGCCGCGCGCGAGTTCGCGCACCAGATCCAGGTGGGCATGATCGGCATCAACGTCCCGATCCCGGTGCCGATGGCCTTCCACTCCTTCGGCGGCTGGAAGGCGTCGCTCTTCGGCGACCACCACATGCACGGGCCGGAAGGCGTACGCTTCTATACGCGGCTGAAGACCATCACCAGCCGCTGGCCAACCGGCATCCGTGCCGGGGCCGACTTCGTCATGCCGACGATGCGTTGACGCGTCCCGGCTTGCTGTGGCGAAGGCCGTCGCCGGATCCCGGGGGCGGCCTCAATCGTGTGAAGTCAGGCGCCGAGGCGCTCGGCCGGGATGCTGAGCCGCATGACGAGGCCCTCGCGTGACCACTCGCGCGCCAGCGCGCCGCCCAGTTGCCGCACCGTCGAGCGCGCGAGCGAGCTGCCGAAGCCTTCCTCCGCCGGCGGATGCTGGATGGGCGGTCCGCCGTGCTCCCGCCAGAGGATCGTCACCCGGTCGCCATCCAGCGCCCAGCGGATCGTGACCCGTCCTGTCGGGCTGGAAAGGGCACCGTACTTGGCGGCGTTGGTCGCGAACTCGTGCATCAGAAGCGCGATGCCAGTGAGTGCCGGGCCGCCGATGGGCAGGTCGGTGCCGTCGAGCGCAAGGCGACCGGGCGCCGACGCCTCGCGATACGGTTCGAGGATGGCTTCGATGAGCGCCCTGAGCGTCGTGCTGCGCATGCCGTCGCCGGCTGCAGCATGCAGCGTCAGTTCGTGCGCCCGGGCGAGTGCGGCGAGTCGCTCGCGGATCGCGTCGGTCACCGTTTCCGCACCGGCCGCACGGCCGCTGAGGCTGACGATGCCGATCGCGAGGGCGAAGAGATTCTTGATCCGGTGGTTCATCTCCCGCAGCAACAATGCCTGCTGCTCCTCGGCCTGCCGCCGGTCCGTGATATTGCGGGCGATCTTCGAGGCCCCGATGATCCGTCCCGCGCCGTCATGAATGGGCGAGACGGTGAGCGAGACATCGACGAGCCTGCCGTCCTTGCAGCGACGCACGGTCTCGTAATGGTCGACGCGTTCGCCCCGGCGGATGCGTTCGAGAATGGAGGGCTCCTCGTCCGGCCGGTCGTCGGGGATCAGGATCATGACCGGTCGGCCGATGGCTTCGGCCGCCGTATAGCCATAGAGGCGCTCGGCGCCTCCGTTCCAGCTTGTCACGATGCCGTCGAGGTCGGTGCTGATGATGGCATCGTCACTCGACTCGACGATCAGGGCGAGCCGGCGGGCAGCTTCTTCGGCGTGCAGCCGTTCCGTCATATCGACGAGGACGTTGACGGCGCCGACGAGATGGCCCGATGCGTCGAAGAGCGGTGTCGGATAGGGGAGAAACGGCACCCTGGTGCCGTCCGGCCGTTCGGCCACCGCGTCGAGGCCGCGGATTGGTCGCTTTTCCTTGAGCGCCATGGCCATCGGGCATTCGTCGTGCGGCAATGGCGTTCCGTCGGGCCAGAAGAGCTTCCACGAGCCGCAGAACTCGCTCTTGCCCAGTTCCGGGCGGCAGCCCCAGAGGTTTACCGCCGCCTCGTTGTAGAAAGTGATCCGCCCCTGCGCGTCCGTCATGTAGATCGCGGCCGGCAGGAGGCTCAACAGCTCGTGCGAGCGCAGGGCCTCGTTATAGACCTGCTCCTGTTGCTGCCGGTGTTCCGTGATGTCGCGGAAGCAGTTGATCGCCCCCGTGATCGCGCCGGCGGCGTTGAACAGCGGGTTGATGTTGACGAGAGCCAGAATGCGCGTCCTGTCCGGCCGCTCGATCACGATCTCCGCGTTGCGAACAGGCGCGCCTGTCCGCAAGGTTTCCGCCATGGGGTGCTGCCCGTGGGGCAGGAGCGAGCCATCCGGACGATAAAGACGAACAGCACCGCCGAACCGCTCGCTCGGGTCGTTGAGTCTCGGCCTGCGACCCCACAGATCAGCCGCACCCTGGTTGTAGCGGACGATACGCCCTTCGTGGTCGCAGATATAGAATGCGCCCGGGAAGAGGTCGAGCAGGCGCTCGATGTCCAGCCAACTGTCGGTGGGCTCGCGTTCCACTTGTGACAGCGGCAAAGAGGTAACGTCGGAGCTGCTCATCGGCAACCTATGCGATAGACACTGCGTGATGCCCGGCGGCCGACAATCTTGCTCCGTCGAAGTGCCATGGCCGCTAGTTGTTGGTGGTCACTCTCGGAAATGCAAGCATATTCGTCGCTGCGCTGCGAACGGCGGGGGGAAGACGGCGGTGGGGAGGGTCGTTCGCCGGCTTCAGGTGGTCAGCTTGTCCCATGCCGCCATGGCGCAGCCGGCCACGGAAAGCAGCGTCTCGCGCGATGCCCCGTCGCGCGCCCTGATGGACAGGCCGTGCTGCACGGTGGCATAGAAATTCGCGATGGCGGCGCAATCGGCATGGTTCGGGATCTCGCCGTCGGTGACCGCCCGCTCCAGCCGCTCCTCGAGGATGCGGACACCGTCCAGCCGACGCTTCTTTAGGTCGTCGCGGATGGCGGGGCTGGCGCATTCGGGTTGGGGCGCCCCGAGCACGATCAGGCAGCCGCGCGGTTCGGGCCCGCTCGTATAGGCAAGGGCGGTCGCTTCGAGCAGATGTGCCACCGCCTCCCGTGCGGTCGGCGCCTTAGCGATCTCTTCCCAGATGCCTTTGCCTTCGGTCTCGGCATAGAATGCAACCGCTTCGCGAAAGAGGCCTTCCTTGCTACCGAAAGCGGCGTAGAGGCTGGGCGGGTTCAGCCCCATGGCAGCGGTCAGATCCGCCATCGAGGCATTGTCGTAGCCCTTCTGCCAGAAGACCTCCATCGCCTGGCGAAGGGCCGCCGTGCGGTCGAAGCTGCGGGGGCGTCCACGCTGGGCCATCGGGCTCGTCACCATTTTATGTATCGATTGATAAAATAAAGCCCTTGACGGCTGGCGGCAAGCGCATAGCTTTTGTGTATCGTTCGTTACACAAAGGACCAGCCATGGCCGTTCTTCAGGACAAAGTCGCGCTCGTCACCGGTGGCAGCCGCGGTATCGGTGCGGCGATCGCGCGCCGCCTCGCCGCCCGGGGGGCAGAGGTTGCGATCACCTATGCGCATGCGCAGGACAAGGCGGCACGCGTCGTCGCCGACATTGAAGCGGCCGGCGGCAAGGCGCGGGCAATCCGGGCCGACAACCGCGATCCCGGAGCGGTAACGGCGGCCGTCGACGCCGTCGCCGCCCCGAAGGGAAGGATCGATATCCTTGTCAACAACGCCGGCATCTTCGAGACGGGCGAGATTGTGGACCTGACGGCCGAGCACTTCAACCGCATGGTCGACGTCAACCTGCGTGCCGTCTTTCTGGCATCGAGCCGGGCGGCCCGGGCGATGGGAGAGGGCGGGCGCATCGTCACCATCGGCAGCACGCTCGCCGTGCGCGTTCCGTGGCCCGGCATCAGCCTCTACGCCATGACGAAGGCGGCGCTCGTCGGCTTGACGAAAGGCATGGCGCGGGATCTCGGCCCGCGGGGCATCACGGCCAATATCGTCCATCCCGGCTCCACCGACACCGACATGAACCCGGCCGACGGCGAGAGCGCCGATCTGCAGCGCGGCCTTATGGCCATCGCGCGCTATGGCCGACCGGAGGACGTCGCCGATCTCGTGGCTTGGCTCGTCGGGCCGACCGCGGCTTCCGTCACGGGCGCCGAATTCACCATCGACGGCGGCGCCAACGCCTGAGGCCTCAGGCCGGCGCCGCGTCGCGGCCGAAGGTAGCGCTCGCCGCCTCGCGGGCGTGGGCAGGCATCTCGTCGTCCTCGAACAGCTCCGGATGCGCCCGGGCGAGGCGGGGCAGGGAGTTCAGGATCTCGCGCAGGTGCAGGCGCATGGCATCGCCCGCCCGCTGCGCGTCGCGACAGGCGATCGCCCGGACGATCTCCGCGTGCTGGTCGATCAGCAGCGACATGGGCGAGGCTGCCGGCAGGCTGAGGTAGCGTACCCGGTCCATCTGCGCCTTCACGTCCTCGATGAACGGCCAGGCGCTCGCGCATTCCACCGCCTCGGCCAGGGTGCGGTGGAAGGCCTCGTCGTAGCGCAGGAAGAGGCGCTGGTCGTCGCTGGCCGCCGCCTCCTTCTGCAGCGCGATGAGTTCGCCGAGCCGGTCGAGTGCCTCGGGGGGCGCCACCGCGCAGGCTGTCGTCGCCACAGCCACCTCGACCGCCTCGCGCACGAATCGCGCATTGGCGACGTCCCTCATGGAGATTCTCACCACGAAGGTGCCGCGCTGCGGCAGGATGCGCACGAGCCCCGCCTCGCTCAGCTTGATGAAGGCCTCGCGTACCGGCTGGCGGCTGACCCCGAAGCGGGCGCCGATCTCCTGCTCCGACAAACGCTGCCCCGGCAGATATTCCAGCGTCACGATCGCCTGCCTGAGCAGGCGATAGATCTGCGGCGCGATGGCCGCCGCAGGATCGACTTCGTTTCTCACGCAGCTTTCCTCCCGGGCGTCTTGCATTTTGCTATAACCATACTACCATACCAGTTAAGCGAGCGGGATAGGCATAAGGCTCGTTCGCCGGGGAAACCTCTGGGAGATTGCTGATGTTCATCCATCGAGTCGTCCTGTCCGCCTGCGCGGGCCTTGCGGCGCTTGCCGCCGCCACCACCATGTCGAGCGCCGCGCTTGCGGCCAAGTATCAATTGAACATCAACACGGCGCTGACGACGGACGACCCCATCTACAAGGGGCTCGAGCGCTTGCGCGACCGTATGAAGGAGCGCAGCAACGGCGAGTTCGAGATCCGTATCTTCTCCGGCTCGCAGCTCGGCAAGGACGAGGACGTGCTCGAGCAGGCGCGCGCCGGCGCCAATGTCGCGGTCGTCGTCGACGGCGGCCGTCTCGCCGTCTTCGTGCCTGAATTCGGTGTCCTTGGCGGCCCCTTTCTCGCCAGCGGCTACGACGGCGTGCGCAAGGTCGTGACGTCGCCGCTCTTCGACGCATGGGCGCAGAAGCTGCGCAAGGCCTCCGGCCACGAGGTGCTGTCCTTCAACTGGTGGCAGGGTGAGCGGCATCTGCTCACCAACAAGCCGGTGTCGAAGCCGGCGGACCTCGCCGGCGTCCGCATGCGCACCCCCGGCGCGCCGGTCTGGATCGAGACCATCCGCGCGATGGGCGCGACGCCGACGCCCATGGCCTGGGCTGAGGTCTATCCGGCACTGCAGCAGCAGGCCATCGACGCCGTGGAGGCGCAGACGCCGGCCGCTTACGGCGCCCGTCTCTACGAGGTCACCAAGCACATGACCAAGACGGGCCACATCAATCTCATTACCGGCCTCGTCACCAGCGCCGGCTGGTTCGACGGCCTGCCCGCCGACATGCAGACCGCGCTGAAGGAAGAGGCCCTGGCCGCCGGCGACTTCGCCTCCCGCACGACCGAGGAGGCCATCGGTACCTACGAGAAGGACATGGCCGCCAAGGGCGTGACGATCACCGAGATCGACGTTACCCCCTTCCGCGAGGCGACGGCGGACGTCTACGGCAAGCTCGGCTATGCTGAGCTCAAGAAGACCATCGACGAGATGTTGAAGTAATCACGACGGGCCGCCTTGCCAGGCCCCCGCCCGGGCCGCTGCTTTGGTGGCGGCCCGTTTCCATTCGGAGACGCTCCATGCGCTTCTTGCTCGCGCTGGAGGATGCGCTCGCCAAGCTCCTGCTCGGCGCGATCGTCCTCCTCGTCTTTCTGGCGGCCATGGCCCGCACTTTCGGCCATCCGCTGATCTGGTCCGTGGACCTCGCCCAGCTCTTCTTCGTCTGGCTCGCCATGCTCGGGGCCAACAAGGCGCTGCGCATCAAGGCGCATGTCGGCGTCGATTTCTTCGTGCGCAAGCTGCCCGTCAGGCTGCGCCACGGCCTCGAGATCCTCTTGGGGCTCATGACGCTCGCCTTCCTTCTCACCATGGCCTGGCAGGGCGCGCGTCTGACGATGCTCAACCTCGAGCGCGTCTATGGCGACAGCGGCATCTCCTACGGCTGGGTGACGGGCGCGGTACCGGCCGGTTGCCTGCTGCTCGCCCTCACGCTCACCGTCCACCTCGTGCGCAGCCTCGCCGGCGCCTTCACCGGCGGCTCCCTCGGCCCGAACCTCGTTTTCGCGCGGCCCGACGAGGACATGGCCGGCGCCAGCCACGCCGCGGAGTGACAGGCGATGCTGCTTCTCGGTGCGATCTTCTTCGTCCTGATGTTCGCCGGCCTGCCGATCGCTTTTGCCATCGGCATCGCGGGCTTCAGCTTCTTTCTCGGTGCCGGCTCGATCCCGGTGTCCATCGGCGTGCAGCAGGTGGCCACGGCCTCGCAGAGCTTCCCGCTGCTCGCGGTGCCCTTCTTCGTGCTCGCCGGCCACATGATGAACCGCACGGGCATCACGACCCGGCTCATCGCCTGCTCCAATGTGCTCGTCTCGTGGATGGCCGGCGGCCTCGCCCAGGTCTGCATCGTGCTGTCGACCCTGATGGGGGGCGTCTCCGGCTCGGCCGTCGCCGATGCCGCCATGGAGGCGCGCATCCTCGGGCCGGACATGATCCGGCGCGGCTATTCGCGCGGCTTCACCGGCGCGGTCATCGCCGTCGGCTCGCTGATCACGGCGACCATCCCGCCGAGCCTCGGCCTCATCCTCTATGGCTTCGTCGGCAACGTCTCCATCGGCAAGCTGTTCCTCGCCGGCGTCATCCCCGGCCTCGTCATGATGGCGGCGATGATGTTCACGGCCTGGCTCGTCGCCCGCAAGCGCGGCTACCAGGCGGAGGGCGCCGAACTGCCGACGGCGCGCGACGTGTGGCGCGCGATCCGCGATGCCAAATGGGCGCTGCTCTTCCCCGTCATCCTGCTCGTCGCCATTCGCGGCGGTATCTTCACAGCCTCCGAGGTCGGGGCCTTCGCGGTTGTCTATGCCATGCTCGTCGGCGTGCTGCTGCACCGGGAGCTGACCTGGTCCGGCCTCGTCGAGGCGCTCGGCGAAGCAGTGCTCGACGTCGGCGTCATCATGCTCATCATCCTGATGTCGGGCATGGTCGGTTACGCCATCATCTTCGAACAGGCGCCGCAGACGATCGCTGCGGCGATGCTCGGGCTGACGCAGGAGCCGGTGCTCGTCATCCTGCTCATCCTCCTCTTCCTGTTCATCGCCGGGCTCTTCGTCGAATCGACCGTGCTCGTCCTCATGCTGACGCCGATCTTCGTGCCGCTCGTCACGCGGCTCGGGGTCGATCCCGTGCACTTCGGCATCCTGATGATGTCGGTCATCACCCTCGGCGGCATGACCCCGCCGGTAGGCGTCGCGATGTACACGGTCTGCGGCATCCTGCGCTGCCCGGTCGAGGAGTATTTCCGGGAATCGCTGCCGTTCCTCGCCGCGATCATCCTCGTCATCCTCGCGCTCGCCCTGCTGCCGGGCGTCGTCCTGTTCCTTCCCAATATCGTCGGCTGAGGCGCTCTCTCATGGAAGAAACGTTCCGATGGTTCGGTCCGGCGGACCCAGTGCGGCTGAACGAAATCCGGCAGACCGGCGCGCGTGGCATCGTCACGGCGTTGCACGACATCCCCTATGGCGAAGTCTGGCCCCTCGAGGCGATCATGGAACGCAGGCGCCTGATCGAGGCCGATCGGAGCCTCGGCCTGCGCTGGAGCGTCGTCGAGAGCCTGCCGGTGCACGAGAACATCAAGCTCGGGGAGGGGGATCTGCGTCCCCTCTTCGACAACTACCGCACCTCGCTGCGCAATCTCGCCGCCGCGGGCGTCACCACCGTCTGCTACAATTTTATGCCGCTGCTCGACTGGATGCGGACGGATCTTGCCTATCCCCAGCCTGGCGGCGCGCTCGCGCTTCGTTTCGACGCCCATCTCCATGCGGCCTTCGACTGCTTTATGCTGGAGCGGCCGGGTGCTGCGGCGGAGTTTTCGCCGGAGGTGCTGGCCCGCGCGAGGGCGTGGTTCGACGCCTCGACCGAGGCCGACCGACAGCGCCTGCTCGACACGATCATGGCCGGCCTGCCGGGCGCCTACACGCGCTACGACGTGCCGGGCCTGAAGGCCGTGCTCGCGCGCTACGACGGCTTCGGCGTCGCGGACCTGCGCGCCAACCTTAAGCGCTTCCTCGAGGAGGTGGTGCCGACGGCGGAGGAGGCGGGCGTGCGCCTGTGTGTGCATCCGGACGATCCGCCGCGACCGCTCTTCGGCCTGCCGCGCATCGTCTCGAATGCAGAGGATCTTGCCTATATCGTCGCGGCCGCGCCATCGCCCGCGAATGGCATTACGCTGTGCACAGGCTCGCTCGGCGCCAGGGCCGATAATGATCTTCCGACGATCGCGCGCCGCTTCGCAGCCCACATCCATTTTGCACATCTGCGCAATGTGAAGCGCGACGCGGACAGCAGCTTCATGGAGAGCGAGCATCTCGACGGCGACGTCGACATGGTGGCCGTCATCGTCGCGCTGCATGCGGAAGAGCAGCGCCGCGCGCGCGAGGGCCGGGCGGATCGGCAGATACCCATGCGCCCCGACCATGGGCAGGTGCTGCTCGACGACGGTTCGCGCAAGACGCATCCGGGCTATCCGCTCGTCGGCCGGCTGCGGGGACTCGCCGAACTGCGCGGCGTGATGAAGGCGGTGGCCGCGCTCACCTGAGCGGGCCTGACCGGCTTTCGCAGAATTCGGCAACGCGCCGGGGCCTTCGTCCCGGCGCGTTGTCGCTTCAAGCGGCCTCCCGCTCGCGCTGCTTGACGTCCGTGAGGATCTGGCCCGCCACCTGCCGGACGATGGCGGCGAGCGCCTCGAAATCCCTGCGGCGGGAGGAACTACGTCGCCAGGCAAGGCCGATGGTGCGATAGGGCTCGGGATCGGCGAAGCGCACGAGCCGGATGCGGGCATCTTGTCCGACCTCCACGGGCACGGCGATCTCCGGCACGAGGGTCAGGCCATAGCCGTTGGCGACGAGTTGGACGATCGTCGCCAGGCTGGAAGCCCCGAACTGCTGTCGCTGCGTCGCTCCCGGCATGCCGCAGAAGGTCAACGCCTGCTCGCGCAGGCAATGCCCCTCCTCGAGGAGGAGGAGACGCTTGAGATCGAGCGTCTCCGGCTGAGGCCGCTGATGGGCCGGCATGTCCTCCGCCGCGGGCATGGCGAGCAGGAAATTGTCGTCGAACAGCGGCACGGCCTCGATATCCGGATGGTCGATGGGCAGCGACATCAGGACGACGTCCACCCGCCCGGCCACCAGCTCGTCGAGGAGCTGGGCCGTGAGCGTCTCGCGGATGTTGAGCGACAGCGCGGGATAGGCCTCGGTGATCTCGGGCAGGATGCGTGGCAGGACATAGGGCGCGATCGAGGGAATGATGCCGAGCTGCAGCGGCCCGGACAGCACCTCCTGACGGGTGCGCGCATATTCCATGAGATCGCGCGCTGCCACGAGGATCTCCCGGGCGCGCCGGGCCACCTCGTGGCCCATCTCCGTCAGCTGGACGTCGCCCCTACGCCGCTCGATGAGGACCGTGCCGAGCAAGGCCTCGAATTCCTGCATCTGCATCGATAGCGCCGGCTGGGTGACCGAGCATTCTTCCGCCGCGCGGCGGAAATGACGATGGCGGGACAGGGCCTCGAAATATCTGAGATGGCGCAGAGTGATCATGGCAATCAGTCTTTCTTATCAACTGAGTAAGGTAAAACAATTGGACCTGATACGGAACTATCCTCAATGTCGCGTTCAGAAACGTGAAAGGAGAGGTTCGATGTCGAAATCGACGATGACGACGGCCAGTGGCGCGCCTGTGGCGGACAACCAGAACAGCCTTAGCGCCGGACCCCGCGGCCCGCTCCTGATGCAGGATTTCCATCTTCTCGAGAAGCTGGCGCATCAGAACCGCGAACGCATTCCCGAGCGCACGGTCCACGCCAAGGGCTCGGGTGCCTACGGGACGCTGACCATTACCAACGACATCAGCCGCTACTCCCGCGCAAAGATCTTCTCGCAGATCGGCAAGCAGACAGAAGCCTTCCTCCGCTTCTCGACCGTGGCGGGCGAGCGCGGCGCCGCCGATGCCGAGCGGGACGTGCGCGGCTTTGCCCTGCGCTTCTACACGGAAGAGGGCAACTGGGACATCGTCGGCAACAACACGCCGGTCTTCTTCGTGCGCGACCCGCTGAAGTTCCCCGACTTCATCCATACCCAGAAGCGCCACCCCGTCACCAACCTGCGCTCGAACACCGCCATGTGGGACTTCTGGTCCCTGTCGCCGGAGAGTCTGCACCAGGTGACAATCCTGATGTCCGACCGCGGACTGCCGCAAAACTACCGGCAAATGCACGGCTTCGGCTCGCACACCTATTCCTTCGTCAATGCCGCGGGCGAGCGCTTCTGGGTGAAGTTCCACTTCAAGTCGATGCAAGGCATCGCGACCTGGACCAATGCCGAGGCCGAGCAGGTGATCGGCAAGGACCGTGAATCGGCCCAGCGGGACCTCTTTGAGTCGATCGAGAAGGGCAACTATCCACGCTGGCGCTTCTGTATCCAGGTGATGCCGGAGCTCGACGCCGAAAAGACGCCGTACAATCCCTTCGACCTCACCAAGGTGTGGCCGCACGCCGACTATCCGCTCATCGAGGTCGGCATCCTCGAGCTCAACCGCAACCCGCAGAACTACTTCGCGGAGGTCGAGCAGGCCGGCCTGACGCCCGCCAACGTGGTGCCGGGCGTCGGCTTCTCGCCCGACAAGATGCTGCAGGCGCGCATCTTCTCCTACGCGGATGCGCATCGCTACCGGCTCGGCATCAACCACCACCAGATCCCGGTGAACCAGCCGCGTTGCCCGGTGCACACCTACCACGCCGATGGCGCCATGCGCCTCGCAGGCCACGCCAATGCGAACGCCTATTACGAGCCGAACAGCTTCGGCGGCCCGGCCCAGAACCCGGACTATGCGGAGCCGCCGCTGAAGATCTCGGGCGATGCGGCGCGCTACGACCATCGCGCGGGCAACGATGACTACACCCAGCCCGGCAACCTCTTCCGCCTGATGCCCGCCGACGCGCAGGAGCGGCTGATGGACAACATCGCCGCCGCCATGGACGGCGTACCCGAGGAGATCGTGCGCCGGCAGATCGTGCACTTCCACCGGGCCGACCCGGCCTATGGCGCCGGCGTCGCCCGCCGCATGGGCGTCGACGTCGGCTCGCTTGCGACGGCCGCGGAATAGGCTGCCGCCGCCGATGGGCATCCACCTGCCGCGGGCGTGCTCGCGGCAGGGCCGCTCGAAGGCCTCCGTTCGCCGCCCGACGATGTGCATGACGACCTCCTCTGTGGCGCCTGCAGACGATCCTGCGCGGCGTGACGACGCATTTGACGCACGAACAGCCCGTTCGTTGCGGACGTCGGCAGATCCGGAAAGTCCACAATCAATAGTTATGCATAATGCTATATACAACCATAGGTGATTAGAACCAGAAACGGTCCCGGCATGCAAGAGGGCATTGTGCCGGTGCCGCGCAGCGACCGCCGGCCCTGCTTGCGCGGGGCTGGTGCCGCGCGCGCGGTGCCGGCTCTGCATGGAATAAGCGCACTTGCATCACCCTGCGGCATGAAGCACTGTGCGGCCCTCGTTGCTGTCGAGACGCTGGCATGACTCTGCTGATCATCGGCCTTGCGATCTTTTTCGCTGCCCATGTCTTCACGATGTATCGCGGTCTCCGCGCTGTCGCTGTCGCGAGGCTGGGCGAGGGGGGCTACAAGACGCTCTATTCGCTGGTGTCCCTGATCGGTCTCATGCTGATCGTCTGGGGCTTCGGGCGCTATCGGGCGGAGGGCTACATTCCCCTTTGGGACCCGCCACTGTGGGGGCGGCACCTGGCGCTGGCGTTGATGTGGCCCGTCTTCGTTCTGCTCGTCGCGGCCTATGCGCCCGGTGCGATCAAGCGCAAGGTCCGCCATCCCATGCTGGCGGCGGTGAAGATCTGGGCCTTCGCGCACCTTCTCGCCAACGGCGATCTCGGTTCCCTGCTCCTGTTCGGCTCTTTCCTCGTCTGGGCGGTGGTGGACCGCATCGCCGTGAAGCGGCGTCCCGGCAGCGATGCGGCCGTTCCGGTCGGCTCTCCCCGCAACGACGTGGTGGCGGTCGTCGCTGGTACTATCGTCTATGTTGCTTTTTTGTTCTGGCTGCATCCGCTATTGATCGGGGTACCGGTATTGCCGGCCTGAACGGGGAAAGGAATAAAGCATGTCGGTTGTGGGTGGCGTACGCCGGCTGACGGCGCCGGACATTCGCGCGCGCAAAGGCGGAGCGCCGGTCGTCGGGCTCACTGCCTACCATGCCCCCGGAGCGCGCCTTGCCGACGAGCATTGCGACTTCCTCCTGGTCGGCGATTCCCTCGGCATGGTCCTCTACGGCTACGACACGACCGTGCCCGTGACGCTCGACATGATGATCGCGCACGGTGCCGCCGTCGTGCGGGCTTCCCGCCATGCCCTCGTCGTCGTCGATCTCCCCTTCGGCTCCTACGAGGACGGCCCGCAGGCTGCCTTCCGGGCCGCCTCGCGTGTCATGAAGGAGACCGGCTGCGGTGCGGTGAAGCTGGAGGGCGGCTGCCACATGGCGGCGACCGTCGGCTATCTCGTGGAGCGCGGCATTCCCGTGATGGGACATGTCGGCCTGACGCCGCAGTCCATCAACAGCTTCGGCTCCTTCCGCCCGCGCGGGCGCGACGACGTGGAGAGCGAGGCGATCGCCGCCGATGCCGAAGCGGTCGTCTCTGCCGGCGCCTTCGCGCTGGTGGTGGAGGCCGTCCCGGTGCGTGTCGCGGCGGCCCTGACACGCGCCATGCCCGTGCCGACCATCGGCATCGGCGCCTCTGTCGTCTGCGATGGTCAGATCCTCGTTGCCGAGGACATGCTCGGTCTCATGCCGCGCGTGCCGAAGTTTGTCCGGCGCTATGCGGAGGTCGGGGCCATCGCTTCCGACGCCATCGCCCGCTATGCGCGCGACGTCCGCAACCGGGCCTTCCCCGGCGTCGAGAACACCTATGCTGAACCCGGCTTCGAGGCGCCGGACATCGCTCCTTCGGACGACGAGCCGAGCGCTGCAACGAAATAGCGATCCGCACGCGCATCCAAGACACGCCCGTACCCCACGGTCATCCTCGTACCGACTGGCGAAAGTGTGGGGAAAGCCGATGATGGCGCTGGCCTTGTCGTGGCTGGAGGACTGGCGTGCACTCGTGCCATTCGTGCTCGCGGCGGTTGTCGTCATGGGCAGTCCCGGCCCCTCGACGATCAGCCTCGCCGCGGTCGGCGCGGCCTTCGGATTCCGGAGGTCTCTCGGCTATGCCGCGGGCCTCGTGGCGGGCACGACGACGGTGCTCTTCGCCATCGCCCTCGGCATGGCCACGCTGCTGGGCGCCTTGCCCGGCGTTGTGCCAGTTCTCGCGGCGGCGGCCGGCCTCTATATCCTCTACCTTGCCTTCGACATCGCGACAGCGCCGCCGCTCGACCGCGGCGGCCGCGGTCGTGGCGAAGCAGCCGCGCCCTCCTTCATCGGCGGCTTCCTGCTGGCGCTCGCCAATCCCAAGGCCTGGCTCGCCATCACCGCCGTTTTCACCAGCACGAGCGTCGTGAGCAGCGCCGACTGGAAGGACGCAGCCATCAAGACGGCCGTCCTCGCGGCCATGATCGTCATTATCCATCTCGCCTGGTTGCTGGCGGGCACCGGTCTCTCCCGCCTCCTCCATGATCCGCTTGGGGCGCGGCTGACCAATGTCACGCTTGCCCTGCTGCTTGTCGCCTCCCTCATCGCGCCGCTACTGTGAGCGATGCTTCGGGGTGCGCCTTCAACCTTTCCGGCGCGATGTTCCAGGCAGGGGCGACGGAAGGGTGAGATCAGGCCAGCGGAGGCGGCCGCCGGCGGATCGGCTGCGACTTGACGATGGCGGTGCTCGTCTCGGCCTTGTCGGCGATGCGGTCGAGGATGCGGTCGAGTTCCTCGATGGAGCGCACGAAGAGACGGGCGATGAAGCAATCGTCGCCCGTCACCTTGTCGCATTCGCAGAAGGCCTCGGTCTCCTCGATGAGCTTCTGCACGACATGCAATCTACCTGGCATCGGGCGGATGCGGACGATCGCCTGCAACTGATAGCCGAGCGCCTGGGGGGCGATATCCACCGTATAGGCGCGCACCACGCCCCGTTCCTCCAGCCGCCGCAACCGCTCCGACACGCTCGGCGACGACAGGCCCACACGGGCTGCGAGCTCCTTGAGGGAGAGACGCGCATCCTCCACGAGGACGGCGAGGAGACGTCGGTCGATATCGTCCAGCATGGCGGCCTCATCGGCAGATTGAGCCTTCAGCCTTGCATAATTAGGAAGATTTGAAAACCTGCCTTCCAGAACGCATGGAATGCGCCCGGGCGCCGCATCATCATCGTCAGCGATGGCAATGGTACCGGCGGCAGCGGCCGCGGAGGACGGATCATGAGCGAGAGGTTGCGGGGCACGGCGGAGATGACGGCGGCGATGGTCATCTCCGGCACCATCGGCTGGTTCGTCGTCATGTCCGGCCGGCCTGTACTCGACGTGGTGTTCTGGCGCTGCGTCTTCGGGGCGGCGACGCTGCTCGTCGTCTGCGCGGCCATGGGCCTCCTGCGGGGAACATGGCCGCTTCGCATCCTCGGCCTTGCCGCGCTCGGGGGCGCGGCGATCGTGCTCAACTGGCTGCTGCTCTTCGCCGCCTATTCGCGGGCGTCCATAGGTGTCGCCACGGTGGTCTACAACACGCAGCCCTTCATGCTGGTGGGGCTCGGGGCGCTCCTTCTGCGCGAGCGGGTGACCGGCGCGCAGCTCGTCTGGCTCGCGCTCGCCTTCGCCGGCATGCTGCTGATCGTCGAGGGAAAACCCGCTGCGGCCACAGCCAGCGGCGATTATCTCGGCGGCATTCTCCTGGCGCTTGCCGCGGCCTTCTTCTATGCGCTCGCCGCCATCGTCGCGCGCAGGCTCGCCGGCACGCCGCCGCACCTCATCGCCCTCGTGCAGGTCTGCGTCGGCATCCTGATGCTGGCGCCCTTCGCCGATCTGGCGCATCCGCCGTCCGGCGCAAGGCAGTGGACGCTGCTCGCGACCGTCGGCATCGTGCACACTGGGCTCATGTACATCCTGCTCTACGGCGCTCTTCAGCGGCTGCCGACTCATCTCGCCGGGGCCCTGTCCTTCATCTATCCGATCGCCGCGGTGCTGGTCGATCTTCTGGTCTTCGGCCATCCCCTGCAGGGGCTGCAGATCGCCGGCGCCGTCGGCGTGCTTTTCGCCGCGGCGGCGATGAACCTCGGATGGTCGCTTCCCGGCCGTCCGCTCCGCCGGATCGCGCCGGCGCGAGCCTGCGATTGAACGCGCGGCGGCTCGGCCGGCGCGCGCTCGTCCATGGCGCTCGCCTTTGGCCGGTGACTGTGCTAGGCGACCGGCTGGATGAAATTTGCCCGCGCCTCGCGCGGGCCAGCGGTCTACGGGCTCGATGGCTGATATCTTTCACGAGATCGAAGAGGAACTGCGGCGCGACAAGGCGCTCGCCTTCTGGAAGAAGCACGGCACCAAGGTCATCGTCCTGGCGGTCGTGTTCGTCGCGGCCATTGGCGGCTGGCGATTCTACCAGCACCAGCAGCGCAGCCAGGCGGAGGCGACCGGCGCCCGCTACGAGCAGGCGCTCGAGCTTCTCGGTGCGAACCGGGGCGACGAGGCCGCGGCGCTGCTGCGCGAGATCGAGAACGACGGGTCGACCGGGTACCGCCTCGTGGCGCGCCTGCGCCTGGCGGCGGAGACCGCACGCTCGGATCCGGCCCGGGGCGTCGAGGCCTACGAGGCGATCGCGGCCGACGCGACCGTGCCGGCCGGCCTGCGCGATCTCGCGCGCCTGCGCGCCGTCGTCGCGGGCTTCGACCAGATGGACGCCCCGACCGTGACGGCGAAGCTCGAGCCGCTCGCCACGCCTGCCGCCGTGTGGCGCCACAGCGCGCGCGAACTCCTCGGCCTCGCGGCGCTCAAGGCCGGCGACTACGAGGCGGCGGGCCGC
The DNA here is from genome assembly GCF_001887265.1 of Chelatococcus daeguensis. NCBI lineage: Bacteria > Pseudomonadati > Pseudomonadota > Alphaproteobacteria > Hyphomicrobiales > Chelatococcaceae > Chelatococcus > Chelatococcus daeguensis. The sequence continues at coordinate 1,675,351 of NZ_CP018095.1, forward strand.
TGGTTCGATCAGATTGCCGCCGACCGCGAGGCGCCGCCGGCCTTGCGCCAGCGCGTCAACATCTATCTCGAACTCGTGCGCAGCGGCCCCGTCGGCAAGGCCGGCTGAGTTCACGAGGTACGAAGCCATGGCTGGCACAGTCGCCATCGTCGGCCGGCCCAACGTCGGCAAGTCGACGTTGTTCAACCGCCTCGTCGGCAAGAAGCTCGCGCTGGTCGACGACCGGCCGGGCGTTACGCGCGACCGGCGCGAGGGCGAGGCACGGCTCGGCGACCTCACCTTCAACATCGTCGACACGGCCGGCCTTGAGGAGGCGGACGAGGCCTCCCTCGCCGGGCGCATGCGTGCGCAGACCGAAGCGGCGATCGCCGATGCCGACGTCATCCTTTTCGTCGTTGACGTGCGGGCCGGCTTGACACCGACCGACCGCGCCTTCGCCGACGTGGTGCGCCGCTCCGGCAAGCCCGTGGTGCTGCTCGCCAACAAGGCGGAGGGTGGCAAGGGAATCGAGGGCGCCTATGAGGCCTTCGGCCTCGGCCTCGGCGATCCCGTGCCGATCTCGGCCGAGCACGGCGAGGGCCTTGGCGAGCTCTACGACGCGCTCGAGGCCCTGCTGCCGCGCGAGCCGGAGGAGGATGAGGACGAGGTTGAGGAGGTTGAGGAGGCCGACCGGCCCGTCCGCGTCGCCATCGTCGGCCGCCCCAATGCCGGCAAGTCCACCCTCGTCAACCGCATGCTGGGCGAGGAGCGGCTGCTCACCGGCCCGGAAGCCGGCATCACGCGCGACACCATCTCGCTCGACTGGGACTGGCGCGGCCGGCGGGTGAAGCTGTTCGACACCGCCGGCATGCGCAAGCGCGCCCGCGTCGAGGACAAGCTCGAGAAGCTATCCGTGGCCGACGGCCTGCGCGCCGTGCGCTTCGCCGACGTCGTCGTCGTGCTGCTCGATGCGACCATCCCCTTCGAGAAGCAGGACCTCACCATCGTCGACCTCGTCGAGCGCGAGGGCAGGGCGCTCGTCATCGGCCTCAACAAGTGGGACCTCGTCGCCGACCGGCCGGGCCTGCTGAAGGAATTGAAGGAAGAGGCCTCGCGCCTGCTCGCCCAGGTCAAGGGCGTGCCGGTCGTGCCGCTGTCCGGCCTCGCTGGCGAGGGTATCGATGTGCTGATGAAGGCGGTCTTCGCGGCGCACGACGTGTGGAACCGCCGCGTATCGACCGCTCAGCTCAACCGCTGGCTCGGCGACATGCTGGCGAGCCACCCGCCGCCGGCGGTGGCCGGCCGGCGCATCAAGATCCGCTACATGACCCAGGTGAAGGCGCGCCCGCCGCACTTTGCCATCTTCGGCAACCAACTGCAGGAACTGCCGAGGTCCTACACGCGCTATCTTGTCAACGGCCTGCGCGAGGCCTTCGACCTGCCGGGCGTGCCGATCCGCCTCTCACTACGCACGGGCAAGAACCCGTACGAGAAGGGCAGTCGGCAATAGGCAATCGGCAGTCGGATCAACGACTGCCTAATGCCTCGCCTTAGGCAGGCATCTGCGGCTTCAGCAGCCGATCCTCGCGAAAATCGTAGATGAGCCCGCTCTCCTGCCACTCCGGCAGCACCAGCTTGACGAGGTGCGGCGCGAAATCCTCCGGCGTGCGCAGGGTCTGCGGGTCCTCGCCCGGCATGGCCGCCCGGCGCATGGCCGTGCGCAGCGGGCCCGGATTGGCGAGCATTACCTTCACCGGCGTGCTGGCGGTTTCGGCCGCATAGGTCCGCGCCAGCATCTCGAGCGCCGCCTTCGAGACCGCATAGACGCCCCAATAGGCGGTGCCCTTGTGCGCCGCGCCGGAGGAGACGAACACCGCCCGGCCGGCATCGGAGGCACGCAGCAGCGGATCGAGCGAGCGGATGAGGCGCCAGTTGGCGGTGACGTTCACAGCCATCACGTCGTCCCACACCTTCGGCTCGATATGACCGAGTGGCGAGAGCGCGCCGAGCAGCCCGGCATTGGCGACGAGCACATCAAGCTTGCCCCAGCGCTCGTGGATGGCGGCGCCGAGCCGGTCGAGCGCATCGTAATCCTTGAGGTCGACCGGCACCAGAGTTGCCGAGCCGCCGAGGGCGCGGATCTCGTCGTCGAGGTCCTCGAGCGCACCGCTGGTACGGGCAAGGGCGATCACATGAGCGCCGGCGCGCGCCAGTTCGAGCGCGACGGCACGGCCGATGCCGCGCGAGGCGCCGGTGACGAGGGCGATGCGGTCGGCGAGGGGGCTGGACATGGACGATCCTGCAGTTGAGGCGCGAGTCTGATCTGGCCCGTCCCTAGCACCATTTGCGCCGCTGGGCGAGGCTGGGAACGCAGTTGTGGAGTTTGTGCAACACTGTTGCCTTCTCAGCTCGCCGGCCTGTGATTTGCCCAGTTTTGCCGCAATGCGGCAGCATCTGACCGGTGTACATGGCGGCAGGCGGAAACCGCAGCTTTGGCGGGGCAATCGTGCTGATATCAGCGAGCATCGATGGACGTGTCGGGTGGCGGCGCTTCGTGCGCGGCGCCGGTCTGGCGCTCGTTGTTGCCGTGGCAGTTGCCATGGTTGCCGGGCGGATGGCCCATGCACGCAATGCGGCCGAGCGCCTCGCCGCCACCTTCGCGGCGTCGAGCCTCAGCGAGCTTGCCGTCCTGTCGCTTGATGCGGCATCGGCCATCGACGGTCAGGCCGTGCCAGCCGGCGAGACCAAGACGCCTTGCCAGCCGGGCATCCTGCCGACAGCCGCGGTTGCGGTGCCGTTGCGAGGCTTTTCGGGGCTTGCTGCCTGCGAGCAGAGCCGCATGCCGCCGACGCACGAGATGCCGCCGCCGCTCGGCCCGCCGCGGCTTCTCGTCATCTGAACCATCTCCGTTTTCGTTCATGACGCCCCGAGGGCATCGCCCGCACGGCAGGATTAATCCGCCGGGCACGCGATGTCCCGGCGGTCGCGGCGGGTGCCTGGAGGCCAGCCTCGGGCCGTGCCGCTGCCGGCGGCGTCCGCCCCTCCCGAGGAAGAAGACATGTCCATGAATCGTCGCAATTTTCTCTCCATCGGTCTCAGCGCCGCCGCCTGTTCGCTCGCGGGCTTGCCGGCCGCGGCCATGACCGGCGTCGGGGCCTCCGCCCAGCAGGCGCCTGATAACCTTGCCGGCCCACCGCAGGATTTCGTCATCGACCCCATCTACATGCGCCAGATCGTGCCCTACGAGGGTCCCGGCCGCCCAGGCACGATCGTCGTGCGCACCAAGACGCGCTTCGTCTATCTCGTGCTGTCAAATGGTGAGGCGCTGCGCTACGGCTGCGGCATCGGCCGCGACGGCTTCTCCTGGTCGGGCGAGGCGACCGTGGCGCGCAAGGCCGTCTGGCCCGCCTGGTATCCGCCGCCCGAGATGCGCAAGCGCCAGCCGGAGCTGCCGGTGATGATGGCCGGCGGCATCAAGAACCCGCTCGGCGCCCGCGCACTCTACCTCTACCAGAATGGAGTCGACACACTCTACCGCATCCACGGCACGACCGAAGCCTGGACCATGGGCCAGGCGGTCTCCTCCGGCTGCGTGCGGCTGATGAACGACGATATCATCGACCTCCACCAGCGCGTGCCGACAGGAACACGGGTGATCGTGATCTGACCTGTAGTTGTGCGGTCGTCAGTTGCCTGAGACGCGGTCGGCTTGGAGCGTCCTGGCCGGGCTTGTCCCGGCCATCCACGCCCCGACGTTGCACAGGCCGGCGGGCGTGGATGCCCGCGACGAGCGCGGGCATGATGCAGAGAGGGCCGGCCTGAAGGTTTCAGGGCTGGCAAGAAAAAACCCGCCTTCTCACGAAGGCGGGTTTTTCATCGGAAGGACGCGGTGATTCAGCCCGCTTCGGCCAGCATCGAGAGCTGACGCGGCGCTTCACCGGAGATGTCGGTGAGCGGCGTCGGATAATCGCCGGTGAAGCAATGGTCGGTGAATTGCGGGCGCGCAGTGTCGCGGCCTTCGTAGCCGACGGCGCGGTAGATGCCGTCGACCGACAGGAAGGCGAGCGAGTCGGCACCGATATAAGCCCGCATTTCCTCCAGCGAATGGGTCGCTGCCAGCAGCTTGTCGCGCTCCGGCGTGTCGATGCCATAGTAGTCCGGATGGGCGATCGGCGGGCTCGCGATGCGGAAGTGCACCTCGGTCGCCCCGGCATCACGCATCATCTGCACGATCTTCACTGACGTGGTGCCACGCACGATGGAATCATCGACGAGCACGATGCGCCGGCCCGCCACCACGCCGCGGTTAGCCGAGTGCTTCATGCGCACACCGATCTCCCGCACCGACTGGGTCGGCTGGATGAAGGTGCGCCCGACGTAGTGGTTGCGGATGATGCCGAGCTCGTAGGGAATGTTGCAGGCCTGGGCATAACCGATGGCCGCCGGCACGCCAGAATCGGGCACCGGCACGACGACGTCGGCCGAGGCCGGCGCCTCGCGCGCCAGCTGTTCGCCCATGCGCTTGCGAACCTCGTAGACATTGCGCCCGTGCACGATGGAATCGGGCCGGGCGAAGTAGATGTACTCGAAGATGCAGGGGCGCATCGGCTGGTCCGGGAACGGCTTGATCGATTCGATGCCTTCTTCGGAGATGACGACGACCTCGCCGTTTTCGATGTCGCGCACGAATCTCGCGCCGATGATGTCGAGCGCGCAGGTTTCGGAGGCAAGGATGTAGCGCCCGTCGAGCTGCCCCAGCACCAGCGGTCGAATGCCGAGCGGGTCGCGGGCGCCGATGAGCTTCTTGTTGGTGAGCCCGACGAAGGAATAGGCTCCCTCTAGGCGCTGCAGCGCGTCGATGAACCGGTCGATGAAGCGTCCGCGGCGGCTGCGCGCGACGAGATGCAGGATAACTTCGGTGTCGCTGGTCGACTGGCAGATAGCGCCTTCCTGCACCAGCTGACGGCGCAGGGTGAGCGCGTTGGTCAGATTGCCGTTATGTGCCACGGCGAAGCCGCCGCCGTGCAACTCGGCAAAGAGGGGCTGCACGTTGCGCAGCGCCGTCTCGCCCGTCGTCGCATAGCGCACGTGGCCGATGGCGGCCGCACCGGGCAGGCGGGCAATCACCGCCGCGTCGGAGAAGTTGTCGCCGACGAGACCGAGGCCCTTCTCCGCATGGAACTTGGCGCCGTCGTAGGAGACGATGCCGACCGCCTCCTGCCCGCGGTGCTGCAGTGCGTGCAGGCCGAGCGCAGTGACCGCCGCCGCGTCAGGATGTCCGAAAATGCCAAACACCCCGCACTCCTCGTGCAGGGTATCCCCGTCGAAGTCGCTGTCCATCATGTCGTCCACCGCATGCACGGTAGCCCGCCGACCATGGGATCATGGAAACGGGCGGTCACGCCTCATGTCGTGTCAAACCATTGTCGTTGCAATCCGCACTCGCGTCATGCCGCATGTGCGAAAAGCGCGGGTTGCCTCAGTTGTTTCCCCCCACGAGGGCGCGAATGCCCTGCCGGTCGCCCTGTTCGTAGCTGCCGGGCATCTGCTGGGTGCGCTGCTCCGGTACCGCTTCGGCCGGCGGTTCCCCGGTCTCGCCTTCGGGCTTCGGCTGCTTGAGACGTTGCAGGATGGCGGTTTCCGGATCATCCGGCAGAAGCGCCATCAGGCTGTTGCCGGTGGATTGCAGGATGCCGCGCGTTTTGGCGTCCCGCGCCCATTCCGGCTGCATCTCGGGTGTGACCAGCCAGTTGAAGAAGAGGAAGGCGACGGCGCAGATCAGGAAGCCGCGGGCCGCGCCGAAGATGAAACCTAGCGAACGGTCGAGCGCGCCGATACGCGAATCGAGCACCAGGTCCGACAGCTGCACCGTGATGAAGGACACGATGATCAGCGTGACGAGGAAAATGGCCGCGATGGCCACGACAAGCGCGATGGTCGGGTTCGAGATGTGCTGCTTCACGTAGGGCAGCAGCGCCGGATGCAGCATCAGCGCGGCAATCGCCGCAGCGGCCCAGGACGCGATGGCGAGGACCTCGCGCGTGAACCCGCGCACGGTCGCCAGCAGGGCCGAGATGACGACGATGCCAAGAACGATGAGATCGAGAAGCGGAACTGGCATGAGCGCGCGCCGTTGAGCCTTGTGTTCGTTATGCCCTCGGCTCCGGTGCCGCTGGCCACGTTGCTGCCTCAGCGCGCTGTATAGCCCGCCGATGGGCTTTCGTCACCTGTCATGAACGAGCCGGGCATCCCTTTGCCGCGGCCCGGCCGCGACGTTGGCGACGAGATCCGCGATATGGGCCGTGCCGGTGAGGGCGAGCGACGCATCGCCCGCCTCGCGGATGGCCGCGGGCGTCACGGCGCGGCGGAAGCCGAGCTTGGCCGCCTCCTTGAGGCGCTGGGCAGCCTGGGCGACCGGTCTGACCGCGCCGGAAAGACCGATCTCACCGAAGAAGACGACTTCGGGCGGTAGCGGCCGGCCGGCGAGGGAGGAGACGAGGGCTGCCGCCGCAGCGAGGTCGGCCGCCGGCTCCGTGATTTTCAGCCCGCCCGCAACGCTCAGATAGACGTCGTGCATACCGAGCCTGAGGCCGCCGTGTGCCTCGAGCACGGCCAGCACCATGGCGAGACGGTTCTGCTCCCATCCCACCACCGCCCGTCGCGGCGTGCCGAGTGAGGTCGGGGCGACGAGCGCCTGGAACTCGACGAGGAGGGGGCGCGTGCCCTCCATGCCGGCGAAGACCGCCGCGCCGGGCGCCGCATGGTCGCGGCCGGCGAGGAAGAGGGCAGAGGGGTTGGGCACTTCGGCAAGGCCGCTGCCCGTCATCTCGAAGACGCCGATCTCGTCAGTGGGCCCAAAGCGGTTCTTGACGGCGCGCAGGATGCGGAAATGGTGGCCGCTGTCGCCCTCGAAGGAGACCACCGCATCCACCATGTGCTCGACCACGCGCGGGCCGGCGATCTGCCCGTCCTTGGTGACGTGACCGACGAGGATGACGCAGGTGCCGGTGGTCTTGGCGAAGCGGATGAGGGTCTGCGCGCTGCCACGCACCTGCGTGACGGTGCCGGGCGCCGCATCGACGAGGCCGCTCCACATGGTCTGGATCGAATCGATGACCACGAGCCGCGGCGCCGGCCCCTGCGACAAAGTGGCGACGATGTCCTCGACATTGGTCTGCGAGGCGAGCTCCACCGGTGCGTCGGTGAGGCCGAGGCGGTCAGCCCTGAGGCGCACCTGGCCGATGGCCTCTTCCCCCGAGATGTAGGCGATGCGGTGGCCGGCCCGTGCCAGCGCGGCGCAGGCCTGGATCAGCAGGGTCGACTTGCCGATGCCGGGGTCGCCGCCGATGAGGATGACCGAGCCCTCGACGAAGCCGCCGCCCGTCACGCGGTCGAGTTCGCCGATGCCGCTCGCCGCGCGCGGTGCCTGTGCTTCGCTGCCGGTGAGTCCCTCGAGCGGGAAGACGCGTCCCTTTGCCCGTCCGCCGAGCCGCGCGCCCGGCACGGGCATGGACGGGGCGCTCGCCGTCTCTTCGGCGAGGCTGTTCCACGCCCCACACGCGTCGCACTTGCCCTGCCAGCGCGTATAGGAGGCGCCGCAGCTCTGGCAGATGAAGGAGGGCGCACGTCTGGCCATACGCTAGGACGCTGCCGGCAGGTAGCGACGGTAATACCGCTTGCCGAGGTCGGTCAGCATCTCGTAGCCGATGGTGCCAGCGCGCTTGCCGGCCTCGTCCACGGTGAGGCCGTTGCCGATGAGGATGACCTTGTCGCCGCGCCGGACGGCGCCCTCGGGCACGGCGCTGACATCGAGCGTGATCAGATCCATCGAGATGCGCCCGGCGAAGGGGCAGCGCACGCCGGCCACGAGCGCCTCGCCGCCGCTCTTGAGATTGGTGCCGCTCGCCGTGCGCAGATAGCCGTCGGCATAGCCCACCGACAACGTCGCGATGCGCCGCCGGCCCTGTGCCGTCCAGTGGCCATTATAGCCCACCGTTTCGCCATCCGGCGCCCAGCGCAGCTGTATGATGCGCGCCTCGAGTTGAACCACCGGGCGCATCGGGTTGGCACGTTCGGGGGTCGGGTTGCCGCCGTAGAGCGCGTAGCCTGGCCGCACGAGGTCGAAATGCGGCGCCTGCGGCAGGAAGATGCCCGAGGAATTGGACAGCGAGGCTGGCACGCCGGCAAAGCGCTCGCGCACATGCGTGAAGGCGGCGACCTGCCGGGCATTGATCGGATGCTCCGGCTCCTCGGCCGAGACGAGATGGCTCATGACGAGGCTCGGCGTGAAGGCGCCGAGAAGCTCGGCGTCTTCGGCGAGCTGCAGCGCGGCCTCGGCCCTGAGGCCGAGACGGTTCATGCCCGTGTCGACATGGATGGCCGCCGGCAGCCGGCCCGCACCCGCCCGGCAGAAGGCTGCCCATTCCTCGACTTCCTCCTGCGAGCCGAGCACCGGCCGCAGGTCATGCGCCGGGTAGGCGGCGGCGGTGCCGGGCAGGAGGCCGTTGAGCACATAGATCACGGCATCCGGCGCCGCCGCGCGCGTGCGCCGCGCCTCGACGAGATGGGCGACGAAGAAGGTGCGGCAACCGGCAGCGTAAAGCGCGGGGACCGCTTGGTCGATGCCGATGCCGTAGGCGTCGGCCTTGACGACTGCCGCCGTCTCGGCTCCGCCCGCCTTGGCGGCCAGCATGCGCCAGTTGGCGACGAGGGCGCCGAGGTCGATGGTGAGGAGCCCGCCCGCCTCGTCTTCGCCGATGGCGGGGCGCGGCTCGTTCGGTTTGCTGGTCACGATGTCCGGAGCCTCATGTGGATCGGGCCTCAGGGCCGTTCAGAACTGCTCTGGCAGGCGGTCTTCCTGCGCGAGATTGCCGAAGCGCGTGACATCCGCCTGGAAGGACAGCTGCACGGTGCCAGTCGGGCCGTGGCGCTGCTTGCCGATGATGACCTCGGCCTTGCCATGGGCCTGGTCCATCTCGGCCTGCCACTTGAAATGTTCCTCGGTGCCGGGCTTCGGCTCCTTGTTCTTGAGGTAATATTCCTCGCGATAGACGAAGAGCACGACGTCGGCATCCTGCTCGATCGAGCCCGATTCGCGCAGGTCCGACAATTGCGGCCGCTTGTCGTCCCGGTTCTCGACCTGACGCGACAGCTGCGACAGGGCGATGATGGGCACGTGCAACTCCTTGGCGAGCGCCTTCATGCCCGTCGTGATCTCGGTCAGCTCCTGCACGCGGTTGTCGCCCTTCTTGGACGAGCCGGAGAGCAGCTGCAGGTAGTCCACCACGAGGAGGTCCAGCCCCCGCTGACGCTTCAGGCGCCGTGCCCGCGCGGCGAGCTGGGCGATGGATAGACCGCCCGTCTGGTCGATGTAGAAGGGGATGGTCTGCATCTCCCGGGCGACATCGCTGATCCGGTAGAACTCCTCCTCGCGGATGTCGCCGCGACGGATCTTGTACGAGGGAATGCCGGATTGCTCGGCGATGATGCGGTTGGCCAGCTGCTCGGCCGACATTTCGAGCGAGAAGAAGCCGACGATGCCGCCGTCCACCGTCTTCACCGCGCCGTCCGGCTGCTTCTCGCCGCGGTAGGCCTTGGCGATGTTGAAGGCGACGTTGGTGGCGAGCGACGTCTTGCCCATGGCCGGGCGGCCGGCCAGGATGACAAGGTCCGACGGCTGCAGGCCGCCCATCATGCGATCGAGGTCGTGCAGGCCGGTGGCGAGCCCGGAGAGCTTGCCCTCGCGCTTGTAAGCCGCAGCGGCGACGTCGATGGCCGCGGTGAGGGCATCGGCGAAGCGCTGGAAGCCACCGTCGTAGCGGCCGGTTTCGGCAAGGCTGTAGAGCTTGCGTTCCGCGTCCTCTATCTGATCGCGGGGCGAGACATCGACCGGCGCATCATAGGCGACATTGACCATATCCTCGCCGATGCTGATGAGCTCGCGGCGGATGGCGAGGTCGTGGATCGTGCGGCCGTAGTCCTCGGCGTTGATGATGGTTGTCGCCTCGGCGGCGAGCCGCGCGAGATATTGCGATACGGTAAGGCCGCCGAGGTCGTGGTCGCCAAGGAAGGTCTTCAGCGTGATGGGGGTCGCGATCTTGCCTGCCTTGATGAGGCTCGATGTCACCTCGTAGATGCGCCGGTGCACCTCCTCGTGGAAATGGGCGGGCTCGAGAAAGTCCGAGACGCGAAAGAACGCTTCGTTGTTCACGAGAATCGCGCCGAGCAGCGCCTGCTCGGCGTCGATATTGTGCGGCGCAAGACGGTAGCGGGGCTCATCGGGGCCGTCGAGCCGCGCTGCGAGTGAATTCACGGTTGCCATCGGTCTTCGGTCATCGAGTCGCTGGACGATCAGACTAACACGTCGCCGCGTCCGTCGAAGCGGCGCGGGCGGGCGGCGGCGAAAACGCGGTGCACAGTCCAGCAAAGCGGGGACGACGTTGAGAAGTCGTTAACCTTTCGTTGACCGTGTCGCGCGGGTGACTCTGTCGCACGGAGGCAGCGCATTTCTCATGACGCTGCGTGTCAATGCAGGTGCCGGGGCCCTCTCGTCATGCCCGGGACAAGCGCGGGCATGACGGCAGAAGGAACGGCACCGGGTTTGAGCGGCCGTGGCTTCGCAGTCTCTTCCCCGTCCCTACTCCCCGGCGAGCCTCAGCGGGCTGCGCTGGCCCTCGCGCCGGCGCAGCGCGGCTTCCCGCTCGGCGATGTAGGTGCGCGTCAGCGGCACTGTGCCGATCTTCTTGGCGAGCTGGATCTGGAACACCATCATGCCGTCGTGGCGGAAGGACATCTCCGAGCCGGCGAGATAGAAATCCCACATCCGGGCGAAACGCTCGTCATAGAGCGCGACCGCCTCCTCCCGGCGGGCATGGAAGCGCTGGCGCCAGGCCTTTAGCGTCTCGGCATAGTGCAGACGCAGGATCTCGATGTCCGTCACCATGAGGCCGGCGCGCTCGATGGCCGGCAGCACCTCCGACAGAGCCGGGATGTAGCCGCCGGGGAAGATGTACTTGGCGATCCAGGAATTGGTCGCGCCGGGCTCCTCCATGCGGCCGATGGAATGCAGCAGCATGACGCCGTCGTCGTCGAGCAGACGCGCCGCCGTGTCGAAGAAGGTCTGGTAATAGGGCACGCCGACGTGCTCGAACATGCCGACCGAGACGATGCGGTCGAAGCGTTCGGCGACGGCGCGGTAATCTTGCAGCCGGAAACGCACCTTGTCGGCGAGGTTGCGCTCCTTGGCGCGGGCATTGGCGACGCCGAGTTGCTCCTCTGACAGGGTGATGCCGACGACGTCCGCTTCCGCATAGGCGCCGAGATAGAGACCCAGTCCGCCCCAGCCGCAGCCGATGTCGAGCACCTTGTGCCCCGGCTCGACGAGCAGCTTGGCCGCGATGTGCCGCTTCTTGGCGAGTTGCGCATCGTCGAGGCACTGGTCGGGCGTCTCGAAATAGGCGCAGGAATATTGTCTGTCGGCATCGAGGAAGAGGCTGTAGAGGCGCCCGTCCAGGTCGTAGTGATGGGCGACGTTGCGCCGCGATCGCGGCATGCGGTTCCACTGCATGAAGCCGCGCAGCCACTTGCGCCAGCGCCGGACAAGGCGCACCGGCAGGGGCGGGCGCGCGAGGCGCAGGTTGATCATGCCGAGCGCGATCAGATCGGCGATGTCGCCCTTCTGCATCGTCAGGCGGCCGTTCATGTAGAGTTCGCCGAGGGCAAGGTCCGGATTGGCGATGAGCGCCGCCACGTCCCGCCGGCCCGCGATGCGGACGCTGAGGGGAGGGCCGCTGCCGTCGCCGACGACGAAGGGTGGCGTGTCCGCCACCTGCACTTCGAGGGTGCCTTGCCGGATGAGGCGCCCAAGCAACGGTCGCAGCAACCTGTCCATACCTGCACCTCCTCCCGGCCTCGCGGCCGTTGCACTGTGCTGGAACGACAGAAAAAGGTTAGGAACGGTTGCCCAGAAATGCAATGGGCGCCAATCACGGCGCCCATGAACTGCGAAGGTGGCTGAAGAAACGGGCTGAAACCGGCGGCTTCGTCCGCCGCCGGTCGCTGTTTCATGGGCTTTGTCTTGCCTCAGACTTGCTCTTCGCCGGCGGCGTCGGCCAGTGCCGCACCCACCTCGAGGCCGAGGTCGTCGAGGTTCGTCTCCTCACGGGTGAAGACGGCCTCGCCGCGCTGCTGGCGCTCGGCCTCCTCGGCGCTGCGGGCGACGTTGACGGTGATCGACACCTCGACCTCCGGGTGCAGCGCCACGGGCACGGTGTGCAGACCGAGCGTCTTGATCGGCGCGTTGAGCACGATCTGCTGGCGCGAGACGCTGAAGCCGCCGGCCGTCAGCACCTCGGCGATGTCGCGCGTGGCGACCGAGCCGTAGAGCACGCCCGTCTCGCCGGCCTGGCGCAGGACGACGAAGCTCTCGCCGTTGAGCTTCTCGGCGACCTTCTCGGCCTCGCTCTTGAGCTCGAGGTTGCGGGCCTCGAGCTGGGCGCGCTGCTGCTCGAAGCGGGCCTTGTTGGCGGTGGTGGCGCGCAGCGCCTTGCCCTGCGGCAGGAGGAAATTGCGGGCGAAACCGTCGCGCACGCGCACGACTTCGCCCATCTGGCCGAGCTTCGGCACGCGTTCGAGCAGGATGACTTCCATGGTGGTTCTCCTTACGTTTCAGGTTCGGTTCTGGCGATCGGGAGCGACGGGCGGCGTGCCCGACGTGATCTGGTGTTCGGGCGGGCCGAAGAAGGCCGCCATGACGCCGACGACGGCGAGCACCGGCAGCGCCCAGATGAGGAAGATGACGACGACGAGATAGACGAGGCCGAGGATCAGCGGCCGTCCGGCCTTGCCCATCGTCCAGCGGTGGATGGCCGCGAGACCCTGCAGCGCGAAGGCAGCGGCGAGCGCGCCGGTGAGCGCCTGGGCGAGCACGCCGGCAAAGCCCGTCAGCATGACGCCGCCGGCGAGCGCAATGGCCAGCGCGAAAGGCGCCTGGCGCGGCAGCATCATCAGCGGCAGCGGCGGCCACGGCCGCGGCAGCCGGCCGGAGAGGCTCACCGCCTTGGCCGCGCCCCAGAGGTTGATGACGAGCATAGGCACGAAGGAGGCCGCGGCGGCGAGCGGCAACACGGCGACGATGGTGTCGACCGTCGCGACGCTCGCAAGGCCGCCGGGCAGTTCGCCGGCGCCCCCGGCGGCGCCTTCAGCCCCGGCGCCGAGCTCCGCCTTCAGTACGGATTCGATGGCGCGGCGCATGGTCTCGACATAGGCCTCGTAGGACCAGCCGAGCGAGACGGCGCCGGCGAAGGTGACGAGCCCGGCGACCGCGGCCACCCACAGCAGCAGACGGCCGACGGGATACCATTCGGTGCGCCCGTCGCCCGTGGGGCGGCCGAGAAGGCCGAGATAGGCGAGCCACCAGGCGGGCAGGGCGACGCCGAGCGCGAAGGCCGGCGCGGCCGCCCAGCGCAGCGCGATGCCGATGGCGAGCGCGCCGACGGCGGCGGCGACGAGGCCGGCCCGGTGGTTCCAGCCGAGGGCTGCAATGATGACGGGAAGGGGGGCGACATAGGACAGCATCACCGCCAGCGGCGATCCGGTGATCACCACGGTGAAGAGGAGGGCCGATACGAGGCCGGCGCCTGCGCCTGTGACGAGAGTGCTCATCAATCGTCCTGCTGTCCCGCTGCCTTTCGCAGGGTTAGGGGCGGATCCGACGTCCGTCCCAGCAAACTCTCCACGAAGCGTGACGGGAGAGCGACGGGGTTTTCGGGTTCGCTTGCTGCGTCCGGGCGGGCGAGGCGTCCGCCCGGGGCTGTGCGCGGCACCCGGCGAGCCGGATGCCGCGTCGACCGTCACCTTACTTGATGACGTAGGGCAGGAGGCCCAGGAAGCGCGCGCGCTTGATGGCCTGGGCGAGCTCGCGCTGCTTCTTGGCCGAGACGGCCGTGATGCGCGAGGGCACGATCTTGCCGCGCTCGGAGATGTAGCGCGAGAGCAGGCGCGTGTCCTTGTAGTCGATCACCGGCGCGTTGGGGCCCGAGAACGGGCAGGTCTTGCGGCGGCGGAAGAAGGGGCGGCGGGGTGCGCTCGACATGGCTCAGTTCTCCTCGGACGCCGTTTCGTCTTCGCGGCGGTCGCGGCGCGGGCCGCGGTCACCACGATCGCCACGCGGGCCGCGGTCGAAACCGCCGTCGCGGTCGCGGCGCTCGTCGCGGTCGCGCTTCTGCATCATCGCGGAGGGGCCTTCCTCGTGCGCCTCGACCCGCAGGGTGAGGAAGCGCAGGATGTCCTCGTTGATGCGCATCTGGCGCTCCATCTCGGCCACGGCCGCGGCCGGGGCGTCGATGTTGACCAGCGTGAAATGCGCCTTGCGGTTCTTCTTGATGCGGTAGGCGAGCGACTTGATGCCCCAGTACTCGGTCTTGCCGACGGAGCCGCCGTTCGTCTCGACGATGCCCTTGAACTGTTCGACGAGGGCCTCGACCTGCTGTGCGGAAATATCCTGGCGTGCCAGGAAGACGTGCTCGTAGAGAGCCATTGAGTGGCCTTTCCTTTACAACCGACGTTCTCTCCGGCGCTGAGCCCTTCGAGCCCTGTCGCCAAGGCCCGAGCGCGCTGTTCGAAGGCGGAGACACGGGACGCCGGGGCGGATGCCCCTCACGGGCCTCACCTCGGGATGAGATCCCGTCGGCAAGGCACCGCCGTCCGTTCAGCCCCCGGCCGGAGCGAACGTAAAGCGGGGCCTTTAAGGGATTTTGAGGGGGATGGCAAGTGGGGAAGGGTTTTCTTCTGGAGCAGAGCGCCGTTATCTTGAGAAAGGGGGGGGGGTAGCATGGCAGCTCACGTTTTTGGCGGCCCCGAAACGGCGAAGAAGCTTCGGTGCCTGCAGTCTTATTTACGGGCGTTTTCCATTGCATTGAGCAAAAAAGACTTCTCGTGCGTTTATATTGACGCTTTCGCTGGCTCCGGCACACGCACAGAAGTCCGGCCTGGATTGCCGCTTTTGGGGCCAGAGTACGCAGAGCCGGAGGAAGTAACGACGCCGGGATCTGCGCGGCTCGCGATCGAGGTAGAGCCGCCCATACAGAAAATTGTTCTAATCGAGCAGGATCAGGCTCGGTATGCCGAGTTGGAGGCTCTTCGGGCTGAATTCCCCAATCGTCAGATCGTTCTCCGGCATGGTGATGCAAACGCCCACGTTCAACGGCTTTGCGCGGAGACCAATTGGCGAGGGCCGCAGGCGGAGCGTCGAGGTGTCCGCGGTGTTATCTTTCTCGATCCCTACGGAATGGAAGTGTCTTGGCAGACCGTCACAGCGATCGCGAAAACAAAGGCGCTCGATTGCTGGTATTTTTTCCCGCTTTCAGGACTCTATCGAAATGCTCCTCATAATCCGGCCAAACTCGACGCAGGAAAGGAAGCGAGCCTTGACCGAGTTCTGGGTGCAACTGATTGGCGGGAGCGCTGGTACAATCATGATATGCAGCCCGTAGATATTTTCGAGACCCATGCGCAAGCGGTTCGAAGAGCTGATATCGATGCAATCGAAAGCTACGTCAAAGAACGCCTTCAGAGCGTCTTCGAAGGTGCAGTGCTCGATCCCATTCGCCTACACCACCGGAATGGTCCGCCACTTGCCTCCCTCTTTTTTGCGATTTCGAATCCTTCCCGAGACGCTGTGAAACTGGCGTCTAATATTGCTTCTCATATTCTCAATGAGGGAAGATCATCCCACAGACGGCCGCGATAGATACGACCAGACGCTTTCTTGTTCTTGCCGCCCCATTGCTTGAAGAAAAACGCTGCGTCCGCGTCTGTGCACTGATCGAAAATTTCGTCGACCCATCTGTGGTCGAGCGGTCTCGCATTTGGCCCGCTCTCGCCGCCGACGATGGCCCAATGAATGCCGGCGAGGCTTCCCCCGGCGACGGAGCCTATCAGCGGTTCGTAAGACACAAATCGTATGGCCGCCGGTACGGCTCGAAGTTCATCTAGGCGGTGAAGGACGCGACCGTCCTCCACGCTGGTTCCAAGCCAGACGTTCGGTAGGATAGCAAAGCTGCCGGTTGAAAGCACATGAGCCATTCGATCTGGCCGCTTTGTAAGAACTTGGTATGTGTGCCTAGGATTGGCCTCCATCGCTTGCCAAACCTCAGCAATGAAATCCGCTGGCACATCAGGGTGGAATAAGTCGGACATAGAGTTGACGAAGACGCGACGCGGCTTCTTCCAGGTGGAAGGTAAAGCCAGGGCTGCATGGTCTAATTTGAGCTTACCGGTCCATTTCGCCCTGCCGCCGCTCTTGCGTGTGAGGCCAGCGTATTTCTCAACACCCATAGCTTCTAAGCGCGCCGCCATGCGCATCGCGTAACAGTTCGTGCAGCCAGCCGACATAATCGTGCACCCGGCGACGGGATTCCAGGTCGCATCCGTCCATTCGATCGTTGTATCGGCCATTGGGCGATTCTCCAGGGTGCCCAACAGCATGGCGCCCAGTTCGTAAAGATCGCATCAATGTGGGGGCCCTTAGAGGGCGGGAGGCATGCCCTCACTTCAATCGCCCCTTCTCCTCCCTGAACCCCCGCCAATAATCCCCCATCCCTTCGCGCACCACCACATCCTCCGGCCCGATCTCGAACGGCGTCAGCTCCGGCTCCGTCCGCAGCCGCGTGTACAATTCCAGAAAATCCGTCTCGCGCATCAGGGCGAACAGGTCCTCGAAGCGGTCGATGACGAAGTAGGTGGCCTGGAAGTCGTCGATGTAATAGCCGGTGCGCAGCACGCGTTCGAGGTCGAAGGCGAGGAAGTTGGCGGAGGGATCCTCGACCACGTATTTCGCCTCGCCGTAGGAGGAGGCGATGCCGGCGCCGTAGGCCTTGATGCCCTCGGGCTTGCGGATGAGGCCGAACTCGATGGTGTACCAGTTGAGCCGGGCGAGGAACTTCACGCCCTTGTTGTCGCAGGCGACGAGCCCCGTGCGGCCGTATTCGCGCATGTAGTCGGCATAGGCCGGGTTCGTCAGCAGCGGCACGTGGCCGAAGACGTCGTGGAAGATGTCGGGTTCTTCGAGATAGTCGAGCTGCGCCCGGCTGCGGATGAAGGTGCCGGCCGGGAAGCGCCGGTCCGACAGCATCTGGAAGAAGGGGCGCGAGGGGATGAGGCCGGGCACGGCCACCACCTCCCAGCCGGTGAGGCGCCTCAGGCGCTCGTTCATGGCGCGGAAGTCCGGCACGCCCTCGGGGCCGATGCCGAGGGCCGCGAGGCCGTCGAGATATTCCTGGCAGATATGGCCTTCCAGCGTCTTGCGCTGGCGATCGAAGAGGATGCCCCAGGTCGCGTGGTCCTCGGCGCTGTAGCGCTCCCAGTCCTGCGCGATGATGCAGTCTTCGACGCTCTGCGCGTTTAACACGGCGTGCGTGGCCATCGCTTGCCTCCCTGAGGTGCGGGAGCCGGCTGCGGATGCGGCCTCGCGACAGGCTCCGCCGGCATAACGCACGAAGCGGCGCGGCAGGTCCGCCCGGCCCGCAGGACGTCCTCGTCGATCATCGCGCCTTGCCCCCTCCGCGGCAAGGCTGCTTCCCGCGCGGCGGGATGGCTGGACGGCGCGACTTCGGCTAAACCCGTCAGAACTGGGCGGGGGCCCTTGCCGCACGCGAGCGGCCGGCGCCCGACGCCCGCCTGGAGAGCACGTCACCATGGCTTCCACTGTGAGACTGGGCGTCAACATCGATCACGTCGCCACCATCCGCAACGCGCGCGGCGGGGACCATCCCGATCCCGTGCGCGCGGCCCATGCCGCCGTCGCCGCCGGGGCGGACGGCATCACCGCGCATCTGCGCGAGGACCGGCGCCACATCCGCGACGAGGACATCGCGCGCCTCAAGGCCGAATTGCCGGTGCCGCTCAATTTCGAGATGGCGGCGGAGGAGGAGATGGTGGCGATCGCCCTCGCCACCTTGCCGCATGCCGCCTGCCTGGTGCCGGAGAAGCGCGAGGAACGCACGACCGAGGGCGGTCTCGACATCGTGACCGGCTATGCGCATCTGCGGCCCATCGTCGCCGAACTGACCGGCGCCGGCATCCGCGTCTCGCTCTTCGTCGAGCCTGACGAGGCGATCATGGAGACGGCGGCGGCGCTGCTCGCCCCGGTGGTCGAGCTGCATACCGGCTCCTATGCCGAGGCGGTTCTGGCGGGAGACGAGGCGCGCATCGCCCACGAGCTGGAGCGCCTGCGCAGGGCGGCGGCGCGCGCCGCCCATTACCGCATCGAGGTGCACGCCGGCCACGGGCTCACCACGGCCAATGTCGGACTGGTCGCGGCTATCCCTGAGGTGGCCGAGCTCAACATCGGCCACTACATCATCGGCGAGGCCGTCTTTATCGGGCTCGAGGCGGCCGTGCGCGCCATGCGCGCGGCGATCGAGGCCGGGCGCGCTGGCGCGTAAGGGATGCCATGATCATCGGCATAGGCTCCGACCTCTGCGATATCCGCCGCATCGAGCGCTCGCTGGCGCGCTTCGGCGAGCGCTTCACCCACCGCGTCTACACCGAGGGCGAGCGGGCGAAGAGCGACCGGCGCGCGGCGCGGGCCGCCTCCTACGCGCGGCGTTTCGCCGCCAAGGAGGCCTGCGCCAAGGCGCTGGGCACGGGCATGCGGCTCGGCGTCTTCTGGCGCGACATGGAGGTGGTCAACCTGCCCGGCGGGCGCCCCACCATGCGCCTGACCGGCGGCGCGCTGAAGCGGCTCGAGGAGATGACCCCGCCCGGCCACGAGGCCGTGGTGCACGTCTCGCTGACGGACGACCCGCCGCTGGCGCAGGCCTTCGTCATCATCGAGGCGCTGGCGCGGCCGGGTTGATCGTGCCACGCTCGCGCCGCAATCACATCCGCTATGGCCTGCGCGGGTTCGCGTTGCGGCGCGGAGGCGTATCGGCTAGACCGCAACGGATTCTTTGAACAGGCGCGGCCTGCGGCGGGCTTCCGCCGGCCGTCCCGCGCAATGGTTGGAGCCGCTCCACGTGGCGTCGAAACGTGGTCCGGTGAGGGTTCCCGAAAAGGCACGATCGATGGACGAGGCGCGCGTGGACGAAACGAAGAAGAAAGCCGAGCAGGGCGGCATTCTCGAGACGGTCAAGGTCATCGTCCAGGCGCTGCTGATCGCCCTCGTGGTGCGCACCTTCCTGTTCCAGCCCTTCAACATTCCCTCGGGCTCGCTGATCCCGACCCTGCTGATCGGCGACTATCTCTTCGTCTCCAAATATTCCTACGGCTATTCGCGCTATTCCTTCCCCTTCGGACCGCCGCTGTTCTCCGGCCGAATCTTCGGTTCCGAGCCCAAGCGCGGCGACATCGCCGTCTTCAAGCTGCCGAAGGACAATTCGACCGACTACATCAAGCGCGTCGTCGGCCTGCCGGGCGACACCATCCAGATGATCGATGGCGTGCTGCACATCAACGGCGAGGCGGTGAAGCGCGAACGCATCGGCAATTACGTCACGCAGGATTCCTGGGGTCGCGACATCGAGGTGCCGATGTACCGCGAAACGTTGCCCGGCGGCACGAGCCATGTCGTCATCGAACGCGACGGCGACCGCGGCTACTGGGACAACACCTATGTCTACAAGGTGCAGCCCGGCCATTACTTCATGATGGGCGACAACCGCGACAATTCCACCGACAGCCGCGACGAGAACGCCGTCGGCCAGGTGCCCTTCGAGAATCTCGTCGGCCGCGCCGAAATCATCTTCTTCTCCATCGGGGAGGGAAGCGCCGGCTGGAAGGTGTGGGAATGGCCGTGGACCGTGCGCTGGGAGCGCATCTTCAACCCGGTGAAGTGAAAGACGGTGCACTGACTTGGGCCGCAAATCCGCCGATACCGCCGCGCTCGAAGCGCAGCTTGCCTATTCCTTCGCCGACAAGGATCTCCTGAAGCGTGCGCTGACCCATGTCAGCGCCTCGCCCTCCGACAAGACGCGCTCCTACCAGCGTCTCGAGTTCCTGGGCGACAGGGTGCTCGGCCTGTCGGTCGCCGACATGCTGCTCGCCGCCTTCCCGGCGGCGGAGGAGGGCGAGCTGTCGCGCCGCCTCGCCGAGCTCGTGCGCAAGGAGAGCTGCGCCGAAGTCGCCCTCGCCTGGGACGTGGGGCCGCACCTGCACCTCGGCGACGGCGAAGTTTCCTCCGGGGCGCGGCGCAACCGTGCTATCCTTGCCGACGTGTGCGAGGCCATCGTCGGCGCGGTCTTCCTCGACGGGGGCTATGCCGCGGCGCGCGCGCTGGTCGAGCGGGCCTTCGCGGCGCGCCTCCACGCCCCGCGCCGCCCCCTGCGCGACGCCAAGACGGCGCTGCAGGAGTGGGCGCAGGGGCGCGGCCTGCCGGCGCCTACCTATGAGCTCGTCGAGCGTTCCGGGCCGGACCATGCGCCCGAGTTCGTCGTCGGTGTCAATGTCGAGGGCATGGCGCAGGCGCAAGGGCGCGGCACGGCCAAGCGCAACGCCGAGCAGGCGGCGGCCGAGGCCTTCCTGCTGCGCGAGAGGATCTGGACGGTGAACCAGGATGTCTGACGAGAACGCCGGCGGAAACGCCGCAGAAAACGCTTCTCCGGCAGGCGAGGCGACGCGCTGCGGCTTCGTGGCCCTGATCGGCGCACCAAATGCCGGCAAGTCGACGCTCGTCAACGCCCTCGTCGGCACCAAGGTGTCTATCGTCTCGCGCAAGGTGCAGACGAC
Organism: Chelatococcus daeguensis; assembly: GCF_001887265.1. Taxonomy (NCBI): domain Bacteria; kingdom Pseudomonadati; phylum Pseudomonadota; class Alphaproteobacteria; order Hyphomicrobiales; family Chelatococcaceae; genus Chelatococcus; species Chelatococcus daeguensis. The sequence goes on from NZ_CP018095.1 coordinate 1,696,054, forward strand.
GCGCGCCCTCGTGCGTGGCATCGCGCTCGAAGGCGAGAGTCAGGTCATCTTCGTCGATACGCCGGGCATTTTCAGGCCCAAGCGCCGGCTCGACCGCGCCATGGTGACCTCGGCCTGGGGCGGGGCGGGGGATGCGGATGTCGTCTGCCTCCTCATCGACGCGCGCAAGGGCCTCGACGATGAGAGCGAGGCCATCCTGGGCAAGCTCGCGGACATTCGCCAGCCGAAGGTGCTCATTCTCAACAAGGTCGACCTGGTGCAGAAGGAGAAGCTGCTTCATCTCGCCGCTGACATCAACGCCCGCCAGCCCTTCGCCGAGACCTTCATGGTCTCGGCGCTGTCCGGCAGCGGCGTCGCCGGCATGCGCGCCAAGCTCGCCGCTATGATGCCGCCCGGGCCCTGGCTGTACCCGGAAGACCAGGTGTCGGACGCGCCGTTGCGCATGTTGGCGGCCGAGATCACGCGCGAGAAGCTGTTCGAGCGGCTGCACGACGAACTGCCCTATTCCTCGACCGTCGAGACCGAGCAGTGGCAAGAGATGAAGGACGGCTCGGTGCGCATCGAGCAGACCATCTATGTGGAGCGCGAAAGCCAGCGCAAGATCGTGCTCGGCAGGGGTGGCCAGACCATCAAGACCATCGGCTCGCTCGCCCGGTCGGAGATCGCCGAGGTTGCCGAGACGAAGGTGCACCTGTTCCTCTTCGTCAAGGTGCGCGAGAATTGGAGTGACGATCCCGCCCGCTACCGCGAGATGGGGCTGGAGTTTCCGAAGGGCTGAGCCCCGCCGGGCGTGCCATCCGGGTGAGCCATGGAATGGCAGGACGAAGGCATCGTGCTCGGCGCCAGGCGCCACGGCGAGGCCAATGTCATCCTCGAGCTGATGACGGCGGCGCACGGCCGCCACATGGGCCTCGTGCGCGGCGGGCGCTCGCGCCGCCTGCAGCCCGTCCTGCAGCCGGGCAATAGCGTCGCCGTCGTCTGGCGCGCCCGCATCGAGGAACACCTCGGCCTCTATGCGGTGGAGGCGACGGCCATCCGCGCCGCCCGTTTCATCGCATCCCCGCTCGCGCTTCACGGCCTCGGCACTCTGACGGCCCTGCTGCGCCTGATGCCTGAACGCGACCCGCATCCCGGCCTCTACGAGGCGCTGACCGTGCTCATGGAGCACATGGACGACCCCGCCATCGCCCCGGCGCTCATCGTGCGTTTCGAACTGGCGGTGCTTGCAGGGCTCGGTTTCGGCCTCGACCTTTCGAGTTGCGCCGCCACCGGCAGCACGCAGGAACTCGTCTATGTCTCGCCGAAATCGGGCCGTGCCGTCTCGCGCACCGCCGGCGAGCCCTACGGTGACCGGCTGTTGCCGCTGCCCTCCTTCCTGCGCGAGGGCGGCCTCGTCGACACGATCGGCGTCCGCGACGTGCTCGCCGGCTTCCAGCTGACGGGGCTCTTCTTCGCCCGCCACGTCTACGAGCCGCGCGGCCTTGTCGAGCCGGATGCCCGCCGGCGCCTGATCGAGTTTCTCGCGCGCGGCGAGGCGACCTGACGGAATCCGCTCCCCGCTCGCTGGAACACGGAGCGACGTCGCCTCGTTCCGCGAAGCACGGCTGCAGCAACCTGGACCCCCGTCGCACTTGCGGTGCGGCGCCATGTTCGCTACCCGTTCCCCAAGAGAGGAATTGGGAATGGGCAAGCCTGTCGATCCGCCGTCCGGTGGCAGCATCGAGAACATCAATCTCAAGGACGCGCTCGAGGAGCGCTACCTCGCCTATGCGCTGTCCACCATCATGCACCGGGCGCTGCCCGATGCCCGCGATGGCCTGAAGCCGGTCCACCGGCGCATCCTCTACGGCATGCGCCTCCTGAGGCTCGATCCCGGCGCCGCCTTCAAGAAGTCTGCCCGCGTCGTCGGCGACGTCATGGGTCAGTTCCACCCGCACGGTGACCAGGCGATCTACGATGCGCTTGTGCGCCTCGCGCAGGATTTCGCCCAGCGCTACCCGCTGATCGAGGGGCAGGGCAACTTCGGCAATATCGACGGCGATAACGCGGCTGCCATGCGCTACACCGAGGCGCGCATGACGGAGGTGGCGCGCCTCCTGCTGCAAGGCATCGACGAGGACGCCGTCGATTTCCGCGACACCTACGACGAGGCCAACCGCGAGCCCATCGTCCTGCCGGCAGCCTTCCCGAACCTCCTCGCCAACGGCAGCCAGGGCATCGCCGTCGGCATGGCGACATCGATCCCGCCGCACAATGTCGCCGAGCTGTGCGATGCCGCGCTCTACCTTATCGGCCATCCGCGCGCGTCTTCGGAGCAGCTCCTCACCTTCGTGCAGGGGCCGGACCTCCCGACCGGCGGCATCATCGTCGACGGGCGCGAATCGATCCTCGACGCCTACCGCACCGGCCGCGGCTCCTTCCGCGTGCGGGCACGCTGGGAGAAGGAGGATACCGGCCGCGGCGGCTGGGTCGCCGTCGTCACCGAGATTCCCTACGGCGTCGCCAAGGCACGCCTCATCGAGAAGATCGCGGAGCTGCTGCAGGAGCGCAAGCTGCCGCTCCTCGCCGACGTGCGGGACGAATCGGCCGAGGACGTGCGCATCGTGCTCGAGCCGCGCGCCCGCACCGTCGATCCCGTCCTCCTGATGGAATCGCTCTTCCGGCTCACCGATCTCGAGAGCCGCGTGCCGCTCAACATGAACGTGCTGACGGCCGGCCAAGTGCCGCGCGTGCTCGGCTTGGCCGAGGCGCTGCGCGAGTGGCTCGACCACCGCCGCGAGGTGCTGCTGCGCCGTTCGCGCCACCGCCTCGGCGAGATCGAGCGCCGGCTCGAGATCCTCGGCGGCCTGCTCATCGTCTATCTCGACCTCGACAAGGTGATCCGCATCATCCGCGAGGAGGACGAGCCGAAGGCCGAGCTGATGAAGGTCTTCTCCCTCACCGAGGTGCAGGCCGACGCCATCCTCAATACCCGGCTGCGCTCCCTGCGCAAGCTCGAGGAGATGGAGCTGCGCAAGGAGTTCGACGAACTCACTGCCGAAAAGAGCAGCATCGAGGAACTCGTCGCCTCCGAGGACAAGCAGTGGAAGACGGTGGCCTGGGAGGTCCGCGAGGTCAAAAAGACCTTCGGGCCCGAGACCCCGCTGGGGCGCCGCCGCACCACCTTCGCCGAGGCGCCGGAGGCGGCCATCATCGACCTTACGGAGGCCATGGTCGAGCGCGAGCCCGTCACGGTCGTCCTCTCCGAGAAGGGCTGGATCCGGGCGCTCAAGGGCCACGTGGCCGATTTCTCGACCCTGCAGTTCAAGGGCGACGACGCCCTCAAGGTGGCCTTCCACACGGAGACGACGGCCAAGATCCTGGTGCTCGCCAGCAACGGCAAGGTGTTCACGCTCGAGGCGTCGAAGCTGCCCGGCGGGCGCGGCTTCGGCGATCCGGTGCGCCTGATGGCCGATCTCGACGAGGTCGCGGATATCGTCGGCGCCTTCCCGTATCGGCCGGAGACGAAGCTGCTGCTGGTGTCGAGCGAGGGGCGCGGCTTCGTTGCCGCGGCCGATACCGTCGTCGCCAACACCCGCAAGGGCAAGCAGGTGCTCAACGTCTCCGCACCCTACAAGGCCGCCGCCTGCGTGCCGGCGGAGGGCGACCATGTCGCCATCGTCGGCGAGAATCGCAAGCTCCTGGCCTTCCCTCTCGCGCAGGTGGCCGAGATGGCGCGCGGCCGCGGCGTGCGCCTGCAGAAATACAAGGATGGCGGCCTGTCGGACGTGAAGGTTTTCGCCCTCGCCGAGGGTCTGACCTGGAAGGACACCTCCGGCCGCACCTGGACGGTGGCCGGCGACGACCTGAAGGACTGGCTCGGCAACCGCGGCGATGCCGGCCGCCTGCCGCCGAAGGGTTTTCCGCGCAACAACAGGTTCGGCGGCTGACGGGCAGCGAAGATGCGCAGGTCGCGCCCCGTCAACCTGCCGGCGCCCTATCTGAAGCGCGTCGCGCTGGTGCCGGAGAAGGTCGGCGACTGGGCGGCCTATCCCTTCTGCCTGCCGATGTTCCGGAAGCGGGAATTCGAGATCGCCTTCACCCATCCCGTCACCGTCATCGTGGGCGAGAACGGGGTGGGCAAGTCGACGCTGCTCGAGGGCATCGCCGTCAAGGCCGGCTTCGGCCATTTCGGCGGCGCGACCGGCCACCGGCTCGGCAGCCACGACGACGAGGCGACGCTTGCCGACGCGCTCGCGCTCTCCTGGCTGCCGCGCATCACGCGCGGCTATTTCTTTCGCGCCGAGACCTTCTTCTCCCTCGTGCGCTACATGGTCGAGGCCGCGAAGGAGCCGCTGAGCGGCCCGCCGCCCGACTGGCTGGAGATGTCGCACGGCGAGGGCTTCCTCGCCTTCTTCCGCGAGCGCTGCGCGGGGCAGGGCGTCTATTTCTTCGACGAGCCGGAATCGGCCCTCTCGCCTTCGCGGCAGATCGAGTTCATGAAGATCCTGCGCGCCATGGAGCGGTCCGGCCGCTGCCAGGTGGTCATCGCCACCCACGCGCCGCTCCTCATGGCCTATCCGGGCGCCGACCTCAGGATGCTTACCCGCGCCGGCCTGTTCCCGACGCGCATCGAGGACACGGACCATTTCCGGGTCCTGCGCGAGTTCTTCCTCGACCCCGAGCTTTTCGTCGATTCGATGCTGGACGAGTGAAGGCGGGGGCGGGGCTGAAGAGCGACGCGCAGCCTCCCCGCGGCCGAGCCTGTCCCGGCCATCCACGCCTTTCAGCCCTGCGCGAGCGTCACGGCGTGGATGCCCGCGATGAGCGCGGGCATGACGGCGGAAACGGCGGAAACAACGAAAACGGTTCGAAGGCCATGCGGCGGTGCTTCCCCATCCGCCGGCCGTGCCGGTTTCCTCAATCCTCCGCCCACATGCGTGTCAGGTTCGCGGCGCATTTCGCAAGCAGGTCATATTCCGGCGTTTTGCCGTGCTGTTCGAACAGCTGCGTGCGCGCGGTGTCGAGGTCGAAGAGCAACTCGCGCTGCGCCCCGTCCCGCACGTAGCTGCGTGCCCAGCCGACCGCCGCGAGGCGTTCGCCGGTTCGCACCGGCTCGACCCGGTGCAGCGTCGTCGAGGGATAGGCGACGAGATGGCCGGCGGGCAGCTTGATCGCCTCCTCGCCCGCCGCGCTCTCGATGACGAGCTCGCCGCCCTCGTAGGTCTGTGGATCGGCGAGGAAGAGCGTGAAGGACACGTCCGTGCGCAGCCCGTGCATGATCGGGTTGTCGACATGCGTGCCATAGGCCCGGCCGGCGCCGTAGCGGCTGAAGAGGATCGGCGTCAGCGCCTTGGGCCGGACCGCCGCCGCAAAGACGGGATTGGCGAGGATGCGCGCCGAGATCCTCTCGCGCAGGCCCCGCACGGCCGCGCCCTCCCGCGCCTGCTCGTTGTCCTTGACGAGCCGGGCGCTGCGGCCCGCCGTCGCACGCCCGTCCTCGAAGCGCAGGTGGGCCAGTGCTGCGCGGATCTCCGTGAGGTCCTTCGCCGTCAGGACATCGCCGATGAGGACGAGCATCTTCCATCCCTCCATTGACCGGACCAGCCATAGCATCTAGCTAAGGTCATGAAAATGAATAGGAATTTTAATTGTAACAATTCCATTCTCGGATCTGGAGACCAGCCATGATCAAGTCGAGGAAAGTCTGGGTCGGCCTCGGTGCGGCCGTGCTCGCCGGCACCGGCGTCGGCGCCCCCGCCGAGGCGCAGCCGCTGGCACGCGGCATCGAGCAGGCGGCGCCCGGCGAGGCGTCGGCGGCTCGCCATCTCGTCCTGCGCGTGACGGAGAGCCATGCCGGCCATGCCCCGGCTGGGGATGGCGAAGGCGAGGGCGGCGGTGCCCAGCTGGCGCCGGACCTGCGCCTGACGCGCGATCTCGCCCTCATCAGCGGCCATCTGACCGTGGGCAACGAGTTGGTCGAGGCGGGGCGCTGGAGCGAGGCGATGGTGCATTTCCTCCACCCGGCGGAGGAGCTCTACGGCGGCATCGCCGGCGATCTCAAGAGCTTCGGCATCCCGCCCTTCGCCGCGGCCCTCAAGGTGCTCGCCCAGACGGTGAAGGCGCAGAAGCAGGAGGCCTACGAGGGGGCGCTGAAGACGGTGCGCGAGCGCCTCGCCACCGCCGACGCGGCGGTGAAGGCGAAGACCGCCGACTGGCCGGGCCTGACGCTCGATGCCGTGCTCGAGGTGCTCAACACCGCCGGCGAGGAATACGAAGCGGCCATCGAGGACGGCAAGTTCAAGCTCGTCGTCGAGTATCAGGATTCGCGCGGCTTCATCCTTCAGGCCGAGCAGATGCTGGCGGCCGTCGCGCCCGACCTCGAGAAGAAGAACGCCGGGGCCTATGCCGCCCTGCAGCGCGAGCTGGGCGAGTTGAAGAAGGCCTGGCCCCATGCGGTCGCGCCGGACAAGCCGGTGCTCGACGTCTCAGAGGTGCTCGGGCTCATCGCCAAGGCCGAGATCGAGATCGGCAAGCTGATGTGAGCGATTGATGCGCGCAGGCAGCAGATTCGGCGCAGCCTTTGATCGGGCGGTGCGGCGGCCGTGGCGCGCGGCCGCCGGTGCCTGCGCTGTCGTGCTCTGTGCCGGCCTGTCGTTGGCTGAGGCGCCGCCGCCGTCCGTGCCGGCCGATGTCCTCGCCGCCTTTGCCCGTCCCGCGCGGCGCCCCTCCGCTGCGGACGACGATGCGCGGCAGGTCACGCTCGGTCAGGCACTCTTCTTCGACACGCGCCTGTCGGGGGATGGCAGCCTCGCCTGTGCGTCCTGCCACGATCCGCAGCTCGGCTTTGCCGACGGGGTACCGCGCGGCCGCGGCATCGCCGGCAGCCGCCTGCCGCGACACACGCCGGCGCTTTGGAACCTCGCCTGGGGCCGCACCTTTTTCTGGGACGGGCGGGCCACGAGCCTGGAGAGCCAGTCGACCGGGCCCATCGAGAGCCCGGTCGAGATGGGCGCAAAGCTGGAGGAGGTCGTTGCCCGCCTCTCGGACGATGCGGCGATGCGCACGGCCTTCGCCGAGGCCTTTCCCGAGCGCCCGGTGGTCGACAGGCTCAACCTGTCACGGGCGCTCGCCGCCTTCGAGCGCACGCTCGTCTCGCCGGTGACCCGCTTCGACCGCTTCGTGGCGGGCGAGCGCGACGCCCTGACGGCGGACGAGATCGCCGGCTTCCGCCTCTTCACCGGCAAGGCCGGCTGCGTCGCCTGCCACAGCGGCTGGCGCTTCACCGACGAGGCCTTCCACGACATCGGCCTTCCCGGCGACGACCGCGGCCGGGGCGCCGCCCTCGGCCTTGCGGCGGCCGATCACGCCTTCAAGACGCCGAGCCTGCGCGAGATCGCCTGGACGGCGCCCTACATGCACGACGGCGCTCTGGCGACGCTGGAGGATGTCGTCGCCCATTACGAGCGCGGCATCGTCGACCGGCCGACACTGTCGGCCGACCTGCCCAAGGGATTGTCGCTGAGCGAGGAGGAGAGGGGCCAGCTCATCGCCTTCCTCGGTACCTTGTCGAGCGAGGATCCGCCGCGACCGGCCTCGCTGCCGCCGCATGTGGAAGCGGCGCCGGGCAGCGTCGGGGCCGTGTCGGTGTCCACCATCGGCCAGGCCGGCAAGCGCTTCGCGCCGGATCACGTGCGCATCCGCGCGGGCGAGGGGCTCACCGTGGTCAACGACGACACCCGCACCCACAACGTGCGTGTCGACGATCCGCGCCTCGCTTACAGCTCCGGCGCGCAGGAACCCGGCGACAAGGTGGTCCTATCCTTCGAGGAGCCCGGGCAGTTCCTCGTCACCTGCGGCATCCACCCCGAGATGCGCCTTACGGTCGAGGTGGCGCCGAAATGAAAAGGGCGGGCCCGAGGCCCGCCCTTCCGGATCGAATCGTGTCGCGCGCTCAGCGCCGGCGGTCGAGCGCCACGACGCTCGCATAGGCGAGGGCCGACTTCAGCACCGTGCCGAGGATGAAGGGCACGAAGCCGGCGGCGATCGCCTTCTCGAAGCCGATGAGATGGGCGAGCCAGGCGACGCCCGGCACGAAGACGATGAGGTGGCCGACGAGGAGCGAGACCGCGAGCTTGCCGTAGTGGCGGTTCCAGCCCTGGTCGGCGAGCCAGCCGACGAAGGCGGCGGCGAGGAGGAAGCCCACGAGATAGCCGCCCGTCGGCCCCATGGCGTAGAGGAGCCCGGCATTGCCGCCGGCGAAGAGCGGAAGGCCGGCGAGGCCCTGCGCGAGATAGGCCACCAGCGTCTCGCTCGCCAGGCGCCAGCCGCAGAGCGCGCCGACCAGCAGCACCGCATAGGTCTGCATCGTCATGGGCACCGGATACATCGGCACCTCGATCCAAGCCGAGGCCGCGATGAGCCAGCTGCCGAGAAGCACGACGGTGGCTCGGCGCAGGGCGGAGGAACCGACAAGACGCGCCAGGGGCGCGGCATGAGGGGTGGAGGTGGTGTACGACATCAGGGGACTCCTAATCGATGCCGCGACACTTCCTTGGCTGTGCGCCGTCGTCAAGCCCGTCGATGTGGGAAAGCTGGGGCAAGGGGCCGAAACCGGGGTGCGCCGTCGTGCCCTGGGGACTCATCTCGGCGCCTCCGGCGAGTCATTGCGCTGGTCCCCGGGTCGCATTCCGCTCCGCTGCATGCGTCCGGGAAACGGGAGTGTCGCGGGAACCCTCAGCCGAAGCGCACCCAACCCTGCGGATAGAGCCGCTCCTGCGGCAGGAAGCGGGCCTTGTAGGCCATCTTGCGCGAACCCTCGACCCAGTAGCCGAGGTAGACATAAGGCAACCCGAGGCGCCGTGCCTTGGCGATATGGTCGAGGATCATGAAGCTGCCGAGGCTGCGCTCGCCGTCGTCCGGATCGTAGAAGGAATAGACCATCGACAGGCCGTCGCCGAGCACGTCGGTGAGTGCCACCCCCACGAGGTCGCCCGTGCCGCGGCCGTTGATGCCCGTATCTGGCCCGCGCCGCCGGTATTCGACGAGGCGCGTCGGCACGTGGCTATCCTCCACCATCATGGCGTAGTCGAGCATTGTCATGTCCACCATACCGCCGTCGGAATGGCGCGCCTCGAGATAGTGGCGGAAGAGCGAATATTGCTCGGAGGTGGGGATCGGCTCGCCCATGGCGCCGGCGAGGTCGGCATTGGCCCGGAGCACCCTTTTCAGGTTACGCCCCGGCCGGAAGGCATCGACGACGATGCGGACCGAGACGCAGGCCTTGCAGTGCTCGCAGGCCGGGCGGTAGGCGATGGTCTGCGAGCGGCGGAAGCCGCCTTGCGTCAGGATGTCGTTGATCTCGGCGGCCCGCCGGCCGATGAGATGAGTGAAGACCTTTCGCTCTTCCCGACCCGGCAGATAGGGGCAGGCCGAGGGCGCCGTCAGGTAGAACTGCGGCGCGTCGCGCGGTTGCGTCGTCACCTCGTTCCTCCCTCCGTCCATCGCCCGCGAGAGTATCCACTGACGATACCACCGCCCTGACGGCGCTCAAGCGCCGTTACCGTGCGTTCACGATCGTCAGCCCCGTGAGCACGTCGTGCAGCAGCCGCCGGTCGTCGCGCAGGAGGCCGACGAGGATGTCGATCACCAGCACCAGCACGGTGCCGGCCGCGACGTAGAAGAGGAGAGCATGGACGGCTGCGGTGATGAAGTCGACCCGCGTGCCGCCGGGACCGATCACCCTGAGGCCCAACATGCGCATGCCGATGGTCGACTGCCGGCTGCCGCCCACCGTGACCGCGCTGTAGAGCACGCCCGTGCCTGCCCCGACGAGCGGGAACAGGAACCAGGCGAGCCCGAAGGTGAAGACCCCGAGCACCGCCACGATGACGAACAGCATCACCATGAGCACGGCGATGACGCAGATGTCGACGAGATAGGCGAAGAGGCGTGGCGTCAGCACGCCCGCGGTGGCCTCGGGCGGCAGCGTCGGCATGTTCTCACTCATGGATCCTGTCCTGTTTCGAGGGGGCGGCTGGTCGTGGTGCCTCACGGCGTCTCGCTCAGGCCGCGGGCATCGACCCGGCGCGGAGCGAGCCCGTCCGCCTCGAGCGCGGCGAGGATGGCGCGGGTGTGCTCGGCATCGCGCGTCTCGACCGTGAGGTCGATGGTGACCCCCTTGGCCGGGACATCGAGATAGAGGCGCCCGTGCGAAACTTCGAGGATATTGGCACCGAGTTCCCCCAGCCGGCTGGCGACACGGCCGAGCAGTCCCGGCCTGTCACTCGTTGTAATGCGGAAGGAGACGATCCGTTCCGCCCGCTCCAGCTCGCGCACCATCACCGAGGCGAGGAGCCGCGCGTCGATGTTGCCGCCGCACAGGACGAGCCCCACCTTCCTGCCGCTGAAGCGCTCCGGCCGGGCGAACATGGCAGCGAGGCCGGCCGCGCCCGCGCCCTCCGCCATGGTGCGTTGCTGGGTGGCATAGGCGTTGACCGCCCGCTCGATGGCCGCTTCCTCGACGAGGATGATCTCGCTCGCGAGCGCCCGCACGATCGGCAAGGTCATCGTGCCCACCGTCTTGACCGCGATGCCCTCGGCCAGCGTCGGTCCGCCGATGGGCAGGTCGCTGCCGGTGATGGCATTGTGGAAGGAGGGGTAGAGCAGCGCCTCGACGCCGACGACGTCGATCCCGGGCTTCAGCGCCTTCGCCGCCACGGCGATGCCGGAGAACAGGCCGCCGCCGCCGATGGGCACGACGAGCGTGTCGAGGTCCGGCACGTCGGCCAGCATCTCGAGCGCGATGGTGCCCTGACCCGCCATGACGGCCGGATCGTCGTAGGGGTGGACGAAGACGAGCCCTTCCTCGGCGGCGATGGCACGGGCCCGCTCGGCCGATTCGTACAGCGTCTCGCCGAAGAGGACGACGCGCGCCCCGTGCGCCCGGGTGTTCTCCACCTTCACGAGGGGCGTCGCCTCGGGCATCACGATGGTGGCGGGAATGCCGAGCCGCCGCGCGTGATAGGCGACCGCCTGGGCGTGATTGCCGGCGGACATGGCGATGACGCCGCGCCGGCGCTCGTCGTCGGTGAGGCGCGTCAGCTTCACCAGCGCGCCGCGCTCCTTGAAGGAGCCGGTCGCCTGCATGTTCTCGTGCTTGACGAAGACCTCGGCGCCGGTGAGCGCCGACAGGCGCGGAGCGGGCATCATCGGGGTGCGCAGCACCTTTCCGGCGACGATGGCCGCCGCCGCTTCGACATCCGCGAGGGTGATGGCGTGCCGCTCAGCGGTCATTCCCGATACGTCCTCCAGCATGGCTTGCCAGCCGCTCCCCTTAATCGACGCCGACCGCGCGGCCTATCGCAGATGCTGCGCGGCGGCTCATATCTCGCGCGGCACAAGGTGGCGTTCGCCGAACAACCCGCCCGGCCGCAGCACGAGGAATAGCACGAGCAGGCAGTAGACCGCGATGTCGCGCAGCTCGATCGGCAGGGCCGCCGACCAGGCGGCCTCCACTGCGGCGATGATGAGTCCTCCGGCGAGCGCGCCGGCGACCGAGCCGATGCCGCCGACGACCGCCGCGACGAGCGCCTTCAGCCCGAGTGCCAGCCCGCCGGAAAAGCCGACGCCGCCATATTGCGCGACCATCAGGAAGCCCGCGAGCGCGGCAAGGCCGGTCGCGAGGGCGAAGGTGAGCGAGAACAGCACGCGCCCGTCGATGCCGAAAAGGGCGGCGGCCACGGGATCGTCGGCATAGGCCCGCCAAGCGCGGCCGAAGTGCGTGCGTGCCAGCAGGATGATGAGGAGTCCGGCCGCCAGCGCGCCCGTGGCGGTGACGAGGAGCGACATGGGCGTGACGGTGACGAGGAAATCGCGGGTCCCGGCAATGCCGAGTGTCGCATTCCACACCGGCGGCACCCAGCGTCCGCTCTCGCCCTGGGCGAGGCGCAGGTATTCGGCGAGCGCGATGGAGAGCCCGACCGTCACGATGACGATCTGCTGGCCCTTGAGGCGCAGCAGTGGCACGACGGCAAGCCGCCCCGCGACGAGCCCGTGCAGGGCGCCCGCCATCACCGCGACGACAAGACCCGACAGAAGGCCCGGCAGCGGCGTCACGACGCCGCCGGCGACGGAGAGCGCGATGGTCAGCGTCGCCGCCATGCCGCCGAGTACGGCGAACTCGCCGAAGCCGAGCATGATGCGCCGCACGAGACCGAAGATGAGTGCATAGGAGGCCGCAAGGAGGCCGTAGATCGCCGCCATCGGCAGAGCGGCAAGGGCCTGCTGGAGGCCGTAGGCGAGGGGCGAGGGCAGTTGCAGCACGCGCGCTGCGCCCGCCCTCCGCTCCGGGTCGGATGCAGCCGCCTCTGGCGTCTCGAGATAGAAGCGCTGCAGGAAATAGACGGAGGCGTCGCTGAGCGCCCCCCGCTCGGTCGTGATGCCGACGAGCCGTGCCTTGCCCGCGGCAAAGCCGGTGCCGGCGAAACGGCAGGTGATTGTCCGTCGGCGCGTGCCACGCGGGGTGCCGACCTCGTACTGGATCAGCACCTCGTTGCGTCCCGGCCCGGGGCGCGGCTCCGACAGGCGAAAGTTCGCGCCATCGGCGTTGAGGGCCGGGATCGCCTGCCGGCAGATGCGCGCCTGCTCCGCATCGACGCCGCGCCCGCAGCCCGCAAGGGCAAGGCAGGCAGCAAGGAGCAGGAGGATGCGGCGCAGCATGGCCGCACTGTAGCGGGCGCCGCGCGCCGCGAAAGGGGCCTTTAGAGCGCGCGGCCGAGCTTCTCCGCAATCCGGGGTGCGAAATAGGTCAGGATGCCGTCGGCACCGGCACGCTTGAAGGCGAGGAGGCTCTCGACCATGGCCCGCTCGCCGTCCAACCAGCCGTTGCGGGCCGCCGCCTCGATCATCGCGTATTCGCCCGACACCTGATAGGCGAAGGTCGGCACGCCGAAGGTGTCCTTGGCCCGGCGCACGATGTCGAGATAGGGCAGGCCCGGCTTGACCATGATCATGTCGGCGCCTTCCTCGAGATCCATGGCAATCTCGCGCATGGCCTCGTCGGAATTGGCCGGGTCCATCTGGTAGGTGCGCTTGTCGCCGACAAGCGTCGCGCTGGTGCCGATGGCGTCGCGGAACGGCCCGTAGAAGGCGGAGGCATATTTGGCGGCATAGGCCATGATCTGCACGTCCTGGAAGCCGGCCCCGTCGAGCGCGGCGCGGATCGCAGCGACGCGCCCGTCCATCATGTCGCTCGGGGCGATGATGTCGCAGCCGGCTTCGGCCTGCACCAGCGCCTGCCGCACGAGCAGGGCGACCGATTCATCGTTGAGGATGGTCTCGCCCGCGAGCACGCCGTCATGCCCATGGCTGGTATAGGGATCGAGCGCAACGTCGGTGACGATGCCGACCTCCGGCACGGCGTGCTTGATGGCGCGCACGGCCTGGCACACGAGGTTGTCGGGATTATGGGCCTCGCTGCCGGCCTCGTCGCGCAGGGCCGGGTCCGTATAGGGGAAGAGGGCGATCGCCGGGATGCCGAGCGCGGCCGCCCGCTCGGCGTCGCGCACAGCCATGTCGACCGACAGCCGCTCGACGCCCGGCATGGAGGCGACCGGCACGCGCAGCTTGTCGCCGGCGATGACGAAGAGCGGCCAGATGAGATCGTTCGTCGTCAGCACGTTCTCCTGCACCAGCCGACGGGCCCACTGCGCTTTGCGGTTGCGGCGCGGGCGCTTGACGGGCACCGGCAGGGCCGGCGCGGCGAGCATCTCCCCGCCCGCACGCTTGCGCTCGTCGAGGGGGCTGACGGTCTTGGATGTCATGGTGTCGCTCTCGAAGTCTCGCTCGTGCCGCAGGTCGGGCGCTTCATGCAGGTCCGGCCTGGCGCCGTCGCTGTCCATCGTGCCCCCTTGCCCTAGCATGATCGCGCGGCGGCCCGGAAGACGTGCCGATGCCGCACAGCCATTCGCCAGACACCGGGCCGTGCATTTTTCCCCGCCGTGCCCCGCGCCGGTGCGCGTTGACGCTTGGCACGCGCGCCGGCACCTTGCCCGTCGAAGACGTGCTCGATGCAAGACCTTGAGGGAGGAGACGACGTGCAGTCCGATCAGGCGGCGGAAGCGGAAATCCTGTGCGAGCGGCGCGGCGCTGCCGGCGTCGTCACACTCAACCGTCCGAAGGCGCTCAACGCGCTCACCCTCGGCATGGTGCGCGCCATGCGCGCCGCGCTCGACGCCTGGGAGAAGGATCCGGCCGTCACCCGCGTCGTCGTCACCGGGGCCGGCGGCAGGGCCTTCTGTGCCGGCGGCGACATCCGCCGGCTGCACGATCTCGGGCGGGAAGGGCGCATCGACGAGGCGCGTACCTTCTGGGGCGAGGAGTACAAGCTCAACGCCCGCATCAAGAGCTACACCAAGCCCTATGTCGCGCTTATCGACGGCATCGTCATGGGCGGCGGCGTCGGCCTGTCCCTGCACGGCAGCCACCGGGTGGCGAGCGAGAAGCTGATGTTCGCCATGCCGGAGGTCGGCATCGGCTTCTTCCCGGATGTCGGCGCCACCTACGCCCTGCCGCGGCTGCCCGGCGCAGCCGGCACCTATCTCGCCGTGACGGGGGAGCGCATCGGCCTTGCCGATGCCTGCGCCCTCGGCATCGCCACCCACGCGGTCGCCTCCTCGGCCATGGGGCAGGTGCTGGACGATTTATGCGCGGGCGGTGACATCGCGGCGGTGCTCGCCGCCCATGCCGTCGATCCCGGCGCGCCGCCGCTCGCCGGCGAGCGGGCGATGATCGACCGCTGCTTTGCCGGGGCGGACATCCCCGACATCCTGAATCGATTGTTGAGCGAAACTGGCCAAAGCTCTGAAAATGCAGGCAGGCTGGCGGCGCTCATGCGCACCAAGTCGCCGACCAGCATGGCGATTGCCCGCGAGCAGATGCGCCGCGGCGCCAGCCTCACTTTCGCCGAGGCCATGCGGCTGGAGTACCGCATCGTCTCGCGCATCGCGGAAGGGCACGACTTCTACGAGGGGGTGCGCGCCGTGATCGTGGACAAGGACCAGGCGCCGAAATGGCGCCCGCAGCGCGTCGAGGAGGTGACAAGCGAGGCGATCGCGGCTTATTTCGCCCCTTTACCGGAAGGCGACCTCGCCATCGATTGAGATGGCCGGCCCTTCCCGGCGGAAAGGGGTGATGGGCATGTTCCAGCACGGCGGAGACGACGAGGCCCGTGGCGGGCAGCCGGGCGAACCACCCGGCACGACGCGCGGGCTGCTCGATGCCATCGCCCTGCACGAGCGGGCGGCCGCCCTGCGCTGGGACCAGATGCTCGTCTGGTTCATGCGCGTGATGGCCTGCGCCTGGCTGGTGAAGGGTCTCGGCGCCTGGGCCGTGCTGCTCGGCTTCGGCCCGGGGGAGGGCGTCGCCTTCGAGGCGCGCTCGCTGTCCTTCCAGGCCACCATCATCTACTTCGCCGTCATCGACCTCGTGGCGGCCGTCGGCCTGTGGCTGACGAGCACGTGGGGCGGCGTGATGTGGCTTCTGGCCGTCACGAGCCACATCATTCTCGCCTTGTTCTTTCCGCGTATCGTCATGAGCAATGCCATGACGCTGAGCGCATTCGTCTCGCTCATCCTGCTCTATCTCGCGATTTCATGGAAAGCGGCGCGCCAGGAAGACTGATGTCTTGTGCTCGGCGGCCTTCCTTTGCGGACTCATTGCAAGGGAAATGCACCGGCTGGCGATCTTTTCCCTTGCACCGGGCGTCAACGTCGGTTGCAATGAGGGACAGCCTGCAGCGAATGCGGGAAGGAGTAGATGAGGCATGTCTGCCGAATGGACGTAATGACCGAGGGATCGTTGAGGTTTGATTCACGACGTTTCGCAAAGATTTGATTCATCCTATTGCTTAAATTCGTCTTCATCGGCGCAGGCTATCGTACTCCTCATAAAAGGCCGGAAGATCACAATCCGGCCTGCGTAACAGGCGATGGGGCGTATGATGGGGACTGTGATGAAGACGGTAGAGCCGACGCCGGTTCATTCCATAGACGCTGAAATCGGTCCGCTCTACTTGGAGGCGTTGACGCTGGTGGAGCGGTTGCATCGCCGTCTGCTCGACGTCATCAAGGACGAGTTCGAGCGCCGCGGGCGCACGGACGTCAATGCCGTGCAGGCGCTGCTGCTCTACAACATCGGCGACAAGGAGCTGACAGCGAGCGAGCTGCGCACCCGCGGCTACTATCTCGGCTCCAACGTGTCCTACAATGTGAAGAAGCTCGTCGAGATGGGCTACCTGCACCATGCGCGCTCGCGGGTCGACCGCCGCTCGGTGCGGATCAGCCTGACCGACCGCGGGCGCGAGGTTCACGAGATCGTGTCCACGCTCTACGACAAGCACACGCGGACGATCGAGGCCATCGGCGGCGTCACGGCCGAGGATTTCCGCAACCTCAATCAGGCCCTCGTACGGCTCGAGCGCTACTGGACGGATCAGATCCGCTACCGGCTCTGATGTCCCTTGTCATGAATCGCAAGGCGTCCGGCGACCCGGCACGGTCGCCGGATGTTGCATAATTGCAGCGCCCGGATTTTTGCGCGCGATGGGGCCGGATCATGGCGCCGCCTGCCACAAATTGGCCCGAGTGCTCGCCGACAGCTCACGCTTGATTAACCGTAGACGGTTTAATTAGGGTCAGTCGTCCCTACGGGCGGCGATGTGGCGGCGTTCTTGTGCGCCGCCGGCAGTCACAGCGAATTCGACGATCAGGATTCCTGCCAGTGCGCATTTCGGTTTCCAAACTCCATGCCTCCGCCTTTGCCGGCGCCATCGCGGTTGCGTATGCCGCCCTCTCGGCTCCGGCCGGCGCCCAGCAGCCCATGGTGATCGCCTCCCAGGCCGAGTGGAGCCAGGGCTACGATGCGGCGCCCCGGATCCGGGTGCAGCGCTCCTTCATGCCGACGGTATCGCAGGAGGCGATCGTCGGCACCGAGCAGGCCATCGCGCGCTATCGCGAGATCGCGGCGCGAGGCGGCTGGGGCCAGGTCTCATCCAACCAGCGGCTGCGCATGGGCGCCAAGGGCCCGGGCGTCGTCGCCCTGCGCGAGCGTCTCATCCTGTCCGGTGACCTCGAGCCGTCCGCCGGTAACTCGCCGGTGTTCGACACCTACGTCGAGGCCGCGGTGAAGCGCTTCCAGGCGCGGCATGGCCTCAATGCGACCGGAGTCGTCAACGGGCCGACCGTTTCCGCGCTCAACGTGCCGGTCGATACCCGCCTGCGCCAGCTCGAGATCAATCTGGTGCGTCTGCGCGCCCTCTCGGGCGACCTCGGCGAGCGCTACGTGATCGTCAACATCCCGGCCGCCCTCGTCGAGACGGTCGAGGGCGGGCAGGTCGTCAGCCGTCATGCCGCCGGCGTCGGTAAGATCGACCGTCAGTCGCCGATCATGAACGCCAAGATCACCGAGATCAATTTCAACCCGTTCTGGACGGTGCCTGCCTCCATCATCCGCAAGGACCTCATCCCGAAGATGCGGCAGGACCCGACCTACCTGTCGGACAACAAGATCCGCGTCTACAACAGCCAGGGTCAGGAAGTCCCGCCGCAGAGCATCAACTGGAACTCCGACGAGGCCACGCGCTACATGTTCCGGCAGGATCCCGGCGCGGACCTCAACTCGATGGGCTTCGTGCGCATCAACATTCCCAACCCGCACGGCGTCTACATGCACGATACGCCGGCCAAGGGCATCTTCGGCGACGACTTCCGCTTCGTCTCGTCCGGCTGCGTGCGCGTGCAGAACGTGCGCGACTACATCACCTGGCTGCTCAAGGAGACGTCCGGTTGGGATCGCGCGGCGATCGACCAGGCGATCGCCTCGGGCGAGCGAATCGACGCCCGCCTCGCAAGGCCGGTGAACGTCTACTGGACGTACATCACGGCCTGGGCGTCGCCCGACGGCATCGTGCAGTTCCGCGACGACGTCTACAACCGCGACGGCCTCGGCGTGCAGAACGTGATGGCGGCGGCCCAGGCGGAAGAGACCGAGCCGGTCAACTGACCTGCCATCCCGACCGATCGAGAAGCGGCCCGTCCCTTGGCGGGCCGCTGTCTCTTGTTGCAGGCGCCTGCCCATGCAGCGGGTGCGACGCCGTTGAGCGTCCGGTGCCTGTTGGCGCTCGTCGAGCGAAGTGTTATGCACCTCTCGTGCGGGACGAGAGGGCCCGCCCCAACATATCGTAGGTCATCAAACGAAAGGCTTGCGCCCCGGCTGGACGTCCCGTCCAGCGCCTCGGGAGGCGGGCGGCCCCCGATCGTCGGTGACCCGGATCCGGTGACCTGAAGTCGAGGTGAAGCCATGAGCGCGAGCAACGCCGTTCCGTCCCATCTGTCCAACAGCTTCTTCTCGGCCGGGCTGGCGGATGCCGACCCCGAGATCGCCCGTGCCGTCGCGCTCGAGCTCGGCCGCCAGCAGACCGAGATCGAGCTCATTGCCTCCGAGAACATCGTTTCGCGAGCTGTGCTCGAGGCGCAGGGGTCGGTGATGACCAACAAGTACGCCGAGGGCTATCCCAAGCGCCGCTACTACGGCGGCTGCCAGTTCGTCGACATCGCCGAGGAACTCGCCATCGGGCGTGCCTGCCGCCTGTTCGACTGCCGCTTCGCCAATGTGCAGCCCAATTCCGGCTCGCAGGCCAACCAAGCCGTGTTCATGGCGCTCGCCCAGCCGGGCGACGTGTTCATGGGCCTCGACCTCGCCGCGGGCGGGCACCTGACGCATGGCGCCAAGCCCAACATGTCGGGCAAGTGGTTCCGCCCCGTGCACTACACGGTGCGCGAGGACGACCAGCGCGTCGACATGGACGAGGTCGAGCGCCTCGCCCACGAGCACAAGCCCAGGATCATCGTTGCCGGCGGCTCGGCCTATTCGCGCCATTGGGACTTCGCCCGCTTCCGTCAGATCGCGGACGCTGTCGGTGCCTATTTCATGGTCGACATGGCCCATTTCGCGGGGCTCGTGGCCGGCGGGGCGCATCCCTCGCCGTTCCCCCACGCCCACGTGGTGACGACGACCACCCACAAGACCCTGCGCGGGCCGCGCGGCGGCATGATCCTCACCAATGACGAGGACCTCGCCAAGAAGATCAATTCCGCCATCTTCCCCGGTCTGCAGGGCGGCCCGCTCATGCACGTCATCGCCGCCAAGGCGGTGGCCTTCGGCGAGGCGCTGCGGCCCGAGTTCAAGGTCTATGCCCGTTCGGTGGTCGAGAACGCCAAGGTCCTCGCCGACACGATGGTGGAGGCGGGTTTCGCCGTCGTCTCCGGCGGCACGGACAACCACCTGATGCTCGTCGACATGCGCCCCAAGGGCCTCACCGGCAAGGCGGCCGAGGCGGCGCTCGGCCGCGCGCACATCACCTGTAACAAGAACGGCGTGCCCTTCGACACCGAGAAGCCGACGATCACCTCCGGTATCCGGCTCGGCACGCCGGCCTGCACGACGCGCGGCTTCGGCGTCGCCGAGTTCAGGCGCGTCGGCGAGCTCATCGGCGAGGTGCTCGCCGGGCTCGCCAAGAACGGCGAGGAGAACAACGCGGCGGTGGAGAACGCCGTGCGCGAGAAGGCGCACGAGCTGACGCGGCGGTTCCCCATCTATCCCTGAGGCCGCCACGGCCGGAGAAGCGCCATGCGCTGCCCCTATTGCGGTAATCTCGACACGCAGGTGAAGGACTCGCGCCCGACGGACGACCATTCGGTCATCCGCCGGCGGCGCATCTGTCCCGACTGCGGCGGGCGTTTCACGACCTTCGAGCGCGTCCAGTTGCGCGAGCTCACGGTGGTGAAGCGCTCCGGCCGGCGCGTGCCCTTCGACCGGGACAAGCTGATGCAGTCCGTCTCCATCGCGCTGCGCAAGCGCTCTGTGGACGAAGAACGGGTGGAGCGCATGATCAACGGCATCGTGCGCCAGCTCGAGAGCTCAGGCGAGACCGAGATCCCGAGTGAGAAGATCGGCGAACTCGTCATGGAAGGGCTGCGCAACCTCGACAGCGTGGCCTATGTCCGCTTCGCCTCGGTCTATCGCAATTTCCGCGAGGCCAAGGATTTCGAGGAGATCATCGGCGAGCTGGCCGGGGGAGAGATCATTCCCCTCAGGCGGGAGCACGAGGAAAGTTGACCGTGCCCGGACCAGCGGTTGCGCCGGAAGCCTTCTCCGCCGCGCCGTCTGCGCGTTCCCGAGAGATGCTCGATACGGGCTTCATGACGACGGCGCTCGCCCTCGGCGCGCGCAACCTCGGTCATGCCGCCCCCAACCCCTCCGTCGGTGCCGTCATCGTGGCTCACACGGCCGCGGGCTCGCTCGTCGTCGGGCGCGGCGTGACCCATCCCGGCGGGCGCCCGCATGCCGAGCGCGTGGCACTCGATCGGGCCGGCGAGGCGGCCCGCGGCGCGACGATGTATGTCACGCTGGAGCCTTGTTCCCACCACGGCCGCACGTCGCCCTGCTCCCAGGCCATCGTCGAGGCCGGCATCGCCCGGGTCGTCTCGGCGATCGAGGATGCCGATCCGCGCGTGCGCGGCCAGGGCCATGCCCAACTGCGCGCCGCCGGCATCGCCGTCGAGGTCGGTCTCGGCGGGGTAGAGGCCTTCCGTCAGCATCGCGGTCACTTCCTGCGCGTCACCCAAGGCCGCCCTGCCGTGCACATCAAGCTGGCGCAGACGGCGGACGGCATCGCCGCCCGGCCCGGCACGCGACTCATGATCACCGGCCGCGCGGCGAACGACCGGGTGCACCTGATGCGTGCCCATGCCGATGCCATCATGGTCGGCGTCGGCACCGTCCTCGCCGACGATCCGCAACTGACCGTGCGGTTGCCGGGCATGGACGAGCGGTCGCCCCTGCGCATCGTCGTCGACAGCGCCTTGCGCACGCCGGCGACGGCGGAAATAGTCCGGACCGCGAGCGCGTGGCCGACCTGGATTGTTGCTACGGACAACGCGCCCATCGCGGCGGAGCAGGCGCTGCGTGCTGCCGGCGTCGAGGTCATGCGCGTCGCCGCCGGACCGGACGGGCGGGTGGATCTTACCGCCATGCTGCAACTCTTCGGCAGCCTCGGCCTGACGCGCATCCTGTGCGAGGGCGGACCGGCCCTTGCGGAAGCGCTGGCGAGGGCCGATCTCGTCGACGAGGTGACGCTGATCACGGCCAGCCATGCCTATGACGGGCGCGAGGCCGGCATCGCCGCGCTCGGCCCGGCGCTCGCGGAAGCGCTCGCGGGGGAGGGAGCACTCGTGCGCTTCGGCGAGGCCACGGCGGGCGAGGACCATCTGGCCTTTTGGGAAAGGACTCGTTGATGTTCACCGGCATCGTGACGGATGTGGGCGAGGTGGTCGCCGCCGAGGACTTCCAGGGCACGCTGAGGCGCCTGCGTATTCATTCTGCCTACGATCCGGCCGGCATCGCCCTTGGCGCCTCTATCGCCTGCGGCGGTCCGTGCCTCACCGTCGTCGCGGTGGGCCCGCGCGAAGGCGGCTCTTGGTTCGAGGTCGATTGCGCCGCCGAGACGCTGGCGCGCACCACCGTGCCGCGCTGGCACGTGGGCACGCGCGTCAATCTCGAGCGGGCGCTGAAAATCGGTGACGAGCTCGGCGGCCACATCGTCACGGGCCACGTCGACGGTGTCGGCGAGATCATCGGCTGGGACGGCATCACCGAGACCGGCGGCGCGGACGATCCCTGGGGGCCGAGCGCCCGGGTGACGGTGCGCGCGCCGCGCGGGCTCGCGCCCTTCATCGCCGAAAAGGGGTCGGTGACGCTCGACGGCACGTCGCTCACCGTCAACGGCGTTGCCGACGACACCTTCTCCGTGCTGCTTATCCCGCATACCATCGCGGTCACCACGTGGCGCGACCGCAAGGTGGGCGACGCGCTCAACATCGAGGTCGATCTGATGGCGCGCTACGCCGCCCGCCTTGCGGAGGCGCGAGCGGCGGGGTACTGACGCGAGCAAGATTTCCTGATCGACGAACCCGTGGCCGCGACGGCTGCGGTCCCGATTGTCCGGGCGGGTTCCCGTCCCGCCGCGCAAACGAAAAGAACATCATGGCCGGTCCACGCCAAGCCCAACTTGACGCCGCGCCCCTGCCGGGCGCACGTGTCCTCATTGTCGAGGCGCGCTTCTACGACGAGATCGCCGACGAACTGCTGGCCGGCGCCGAGGCCGCCATCGCGGCGGCCGGTGCCGAGAGCCACCTCATCACCGTGCCCGGTGCGCTCGAGGCCCCGGCCATGGCCGCTATTGCGCTCGATGCGGCCGAGGCTGCCGGCCGGCCCTTCGATGCGGTGGTCGTGCTCGGCTGCGTCATCCGCGGCGAGACTGGCCATTACGACATCGTCGCCGGCGAGAGCGCGCGCGCGCTGATGGACCTGTCGGTTTCGCGCCGCATCCCGCTCGGCAACGGCATCCTGACGGTGGAGAACGAGGCGCAGGCCTTCGCCCGCGCCCGTGTCGCGGAGATGAACAAGGGCGGCGGCGCGGCCGAGGCGGCACTCGCCGTGCTGCGCCACAAGCGGGCGCTGGCGGAGGTGTTGCGATGAGCCGCAGCGAGATGCGCAGCGCCGCCCGGCTCGCCGCCGTGCAGGCGCTCTACGAGATGGACATCGCCGGCACGGGCGTCATGGAGGCCGTCGCCGAGTTCGAGAACCACTGGATCGGCCGCGAGGTCGAGGGCGTGACCTTCCGCGCGCCCGACGTCGACCTGTTCCGCGACATCATCGCCGGCGTGGTACGTGAGCAGAAGCTCGTGGACCGCCGCCTCGACGAGGCGCTCGCCAAGGGATGGCCGCTGAAGCGCGTCGAGGTGGTGCTGCGGGCCGTGCTGCGCGCCGGCGCCTACGAGCTCTTCTTCCGCAAGGACATCCCGGTCCGCGTCACCATCTCGGAATATGTCGACGTCGCCCGCGCCTTCTACGACGAGGACGAGCCGGGCCTCGTCAATGCCGTGCTCGACGCGCTGGCGCGCAGCGTGCGGGCGGCCGAGCTCGCGACGCGCCCCTGAGGCGGGCATGGCGGGCGGCTCACCCTTCAGCGAAGACGAACTGATCGGGCGCTTCCTCGCGCCGCTCGCCGGGGAGGGCGGCTTCGGCCTCAAGGACGACACGGCGCTCCTGTCGCTGCCGGAGGGCGAGGAACTCGTCCTGACGGTTGATGCTGTCGTCGCCGGGGTGCACTTCCTGCCGGACGATCCGCCGGGCTCCATCGCCCGCAAGGCCTTGCGGGTCAATCTTTCGGACCTCGCCGCCAAGGGGGCCGCGCCGCGCGGCTTCCTGCTCGTCCTTGCCCTGCCGCCCGGCTGGACGGAGGGGTGGATGGCCGATTTCGCCGCCGGGCTCGGCGAGGATGCGGCGGCCTATGGCTGCCCGCTGCTCGGCGGCGACACCGTGCGGACGCCCGGGCCTCTGACGCTGTCGATCACCGCCTTCGGTGCCGTGCCGCAGGGCACGATGGTGCCGCGCACGGGTGCGCACGAAGGTGACGCGGTGCTCGTCAGCGGCACCATCGGCGATGCCGCGCTCGGCCTCGCGCTCCACACGGGCAAGGCTGGCGCCTGGGCGGCGGCCCTGACGGAGGAGGAGCGGGCATGCCTCGTCGATCGCTATCTCCACCCTCGGCCGCGGACGAATCTCGCCGCGGCCGTCCGGGCGAATGCGCGGGCGGCGATGGACGTTTCCGACGGTCTCGTCGGCGATTTCGCCAAGATGCTGCGTGCCGCCCGGCTCGGCGGCGAGATCGACCTCGCGCTTCTGCCCCTGTCCACCGCGGCGCGTTCTGCGCTCGACGCAGATGAGACCCTCGTTGAGGCCATCGCGACGGGGGGCGACGATTATGAAATCCTCTGCACGGTCCCCGAGAGCGGAGTCGCTGGGTTTGTGGAGGCTGCCCGCAGTGCCGGCACGCCACTGACCCGGATCGGGACCGTGGGCGCCCCCGGTGGCGGGCTGACCATCCGCGACGGGGCAGGCGAGCGGCAGTTCGCCAGGGGCTCCTACGGGCATTTCTGAGGCGGTTGAAGCGAGGGCTGACGGTGGTTGAGATCGACGACAGGCTGGCCCGGCGCAACGCGATCATTCTGGCGGGAGCCCAGGCCTTCGGTGCCGCCAGTCCGCCCATCGTCGTGTCGCTCGGCGGCATCGTCGGTGTATGGCTGGCGCCGGACAAGGCGCTGGCGACCCTGCCGGTGAGCCTGTTCAATCTCGGCGTGGCCGCCGGCACCATCCCCGCCGCGATGCTGATGCGCCATCTCGGCCGGCGCTCGGGCTATGTCGTCGGGGCGGTCCTCGGCGCGCTCGCGGGGCTCGTCGCGGCCGGCGGCATCTATGTCGGCGCCTTCCTGATCTTCTGCCTCGGCACATTCCTCGCCGGCAACTACTCCTCCTTCGTTCAGAGCTACCGCTTCGCGGCCACGGACGGGGCGAGCTTCGCCTTCCGCCCGCGAGCCATCTCCTTCGTCATGGTGGGCGGGCTCTTGGCGGCGGTCATCGGGCCGCAGGTCGCGATCCACACGCGCGACCTCTTCTCCGGGGCGCCGTTCGTCGGCAGCTTCCTCGGCCAGGGGGCGCTCGCGCTCATCGCCCTGCCCATCCTCTTCATGTTGCGGCCGGTGCCGATGCCGGCGGCTGCCCATGGCGGCGGCCGGCCCCTGTGGCAGATCGTGCGGGCGCCGCGCTTCATCGTGGCCGTCAGCGCCGGCACCGTCACCTATGCCCTGATGAGCTTCGTGATGACGGCCGCGCCCGTCGCCATGGTCGGCTGCGGCCATACGGTGGGGGAGGCGACGCTTGGCATTCAGTGGCACGTGCTCGCCATGTTCGGGCCAAGCTTCGTCACCGGCCGTCTCATCAATCGCATCGGCCACAGCGCCACCACCGCACTCGGCCTGCTGCTCATCGCCGCCGCGGCGGGCGTCGCCCTGTCGGGGCTGGCGGTGGCGCATTTCTGGCTGTCGCTCGTCCTGCTCGGCGTCGGCTGGAATCTCGGCTTCATCGGCGCCACCGCCATGGTCACCGAGTGCTACCGGCCCGAGGAGCGGGCGAAGGTGCAGGCGGCGAACGACTTCCTGATGTTCGGCACGGTCGCCGTCGCGTCCTTCTCCTCGGGCAAGCTGCTCGACGTGGCCGGCTGGGAAACAGTGAACTGGATCGTCTTTCCCCTCGTCACGCTCGTCCTCGTGATGATCGGCGTGCAGGAACTGATGACCCGCCTGCGGACACGCCAGGTCTCGGCCTGAAGCAGACCCAAAACGCCTCCAAACAGAAAAAAGCCGGCCCGCGTCACGTAAAGTCGTTTGCTTTGGCCCGGTTTTTTTGTTCACCTCAGCGCGAGCCCCAGAAAACGACGAGGCTCGGGGGGTGAGACGTCGGCCATCCGGCCGTACGGCCGGAACCTGTGCGTGCAATCCCTCCCGCTCACTAGGGATGGAAAAATGACCGCACTGATTTTGATCATAGCCGCGGGCGCGCTTTCTATCGTCTACGGCGTCTATACCATTCAGTCCGTCATGGCGGCCGATGCCGGCAGCCAGCGTATGCAGGAAATTGCGAGTGCCATCCGGGAGGGCGCTCAGGCTTATCTGCGGCGGCAATATTCGACGATCGGTATCGTCGGCATCGTGCTGTTCCTCGCGCTCGCGTGGTTTCTCGGGCTTACGGTGGCCATCGGCTTCGCGATCGGTGCGGTCCTTTCGGCAGCGGCCGGTTTCATCGGCATGAACGTGTCGGTGCGCGCCAACGTGCGCACCGCCCAGGCGGCCTCCCGTTCCCTTGCGGCGGGCCTCGACCTCGCTTTCAAGTCAGGCGCGGTCACAGGATTGCTCGTTGCCGGCCTCGCCCTCCTCGGCGTCGCCGGCTACTACACGGTGCTGACGCAGGCGATGGGCCTCACCGTCGCCGACCGCACGGTGGTCGACGCGCTCGTGGCGCTCGGCTTCGGCGCCTCTCTCATCTCGATCTTCGCCCGTCTCGGCGGCGGCATCTTCACCAAGGGCGCTGATGTCGGCGGCGACCTTGTCGGCAAGGTGGAGGCCGGCATCCCGGAGGACGATCCGCGCAACCCGGCCACCATCGCCGACAATGTCGGCGACAACGTTGGCGACTGTGCCGGCATGGCGGCCGACCTCTTCGAGACCTATGCCGTCACGGTCGTCGCCACCATGGTACTCGCCGCGATCTTCTTCGTCGGCCAGCCGGTGCTCGATGCCGTGCTGCTCTATCCGCTTGCCATCGGTGGCGTCTGCATCGTCACGTCCATCATCGGCACCTTCTTCGTCAAGCTCGGCGCCAACCAGTCGATCATGGGCGCGCTCTACAGAGGCTTCATCGCCACCGGCGTGCTGTCGCTCGTCGCGCTCGCCATCGTCACCTGGCTCATCTTCGGCGGCTTCGGCACGGTGCTGACGACCGGCGGCGGCACCAGCTTCACGGCGGGCGATCTCTTCTGGTGCGGGGCGATCGGCCTCGTCGTCACGGCTCTCATCGTCATCATCACGGAGTACTACACCGGCACCGACTACCGGCCCGTGAAATCCATCGCCGCGGCCTCCGTCACGGGCCATGGCACCAATGTCATCCAGGGCCTCGCCGTCTCGCTCGAGTCGACGGCGCTGCCCGCCCTCGTCATCGTCGCCGGCATCGTCGTGACCTATTCTCTCGCTGGGCTCTTCGGCATTGCCGTTGCCGTGACGGCCATGCTGGCCCTGGCCGGTTTCGTGGTCGCGCTCGACGCCTTTGGGCCGGTGACGGACAA
The DNA here is from genome assembly GCF_001887265.1 of Chelatococcus daeguensis. NCBI lineage: Bacteria > Pseudomonadati > Pseudomonadota > Alphaproteobacteria > Hyphomicrobiales > Chelatococcaceae > Chelatococcus > Chelatococcus daeguensis. Next base: position 1,722,833 of record NZ_CP018095.1, read on the forward strand.
CGCCGGCGGGATTGCCGAGATGGCCGGCCTGCCGGGGGACGTGCGCAAGTCGACCGATGCACTCGATGCTGTCGGCAACACGACGAAGGCCGTCACCAAGGGTTATGCCATCGGCTCGGCTGGTCTCGGTGCCCTGGTGCTCTTCGCTGCCTACACCTCGGACCTCAACTTCTTCGTCGCCAATGCCGAGCGGTTTCCCTATTTCGCGGGCGTCTCGGTCGATTTCTCGCTGTCCAACCCATACGTCGTCGTCGGGCTCCTGTTCGGCGGCCTGCTGCCGTTCCTCTTCGGCGGCATGGGCATGACGGCGGTGGGCCGGGCCGGCGGCGCCGTAGTCGAGGAGGTGCGCCGCCAGTTCCGCGAGAAGCCGGGCATCATGGCGGGCAAGGACAGGCCGGACTACGGCCGTGCCGTCGACATGCTGACGAAGGCGGCCATCAAGGAGATGATCGTTCCCTCGCTCCTGCCGGTGCTCTCGCCGATCGTCGCCTATGTCATCGTGCTCGCCATCGCCGGCAAGAACAACGCCTTCGCCGCGGTCGGCGCCATGCTGCTCGGCGTCATCCTCACCGGCCTCTTCGTCGCCATCTCGATGACGTCGGGCGGCGGTGCCTGGGACAACGCCAAGAAGTATATCGAGGAGGGACACCATGGGGGCAAGGGTTCGGACGCTCACAAGGCGGCCGTGACGGGCGACACGGTTGGCGACCCCTACAAGGACACTGCCGGCCCGGCTGTGAACCCGATGATCAAGATCACCAATATCGTGGCGCTGTTGCTGCTGGCGATCCTCGCCCACATGTAGTGAAGCGCCGCGCACATAGAAAAACCCCGCGGCAGCGATGCCGCGGGGTTTCCTGTTTCCGGATGGCGCCGGTCAGGCGCCGAAGGGGTTGAATGTCGCCCCTCCGCCGCCGCCGGTTGCGCGCAGCAACTGGCCGATCAGCGACAGCTCGGAGCCGCTCGTGGGCGTCGTGCGGGTGATGAAGTCGAACACGACGCCATCCTTGAGGCCGTAGTTGGCGAGGCGCTCGACCTTGAAGTTCTTGTCGAAATAGATGGCGAGCACGCGCTGCTCGACGAGCCGCGGGCTCATGAACTGCACCGGCCGCTCGAAGGTCTGGCTGATATAGTAGAAGGTCTTGTTGCCGACCGTCGAGACGGTGGAGGGCGTGCCCATCCGCTCCAGCACCTTCTCCACGCTCGTGCCGGGCTTCATCTCGGCCACGACGCGCTCGTCGATCACGTAGCCCTTGGTCAGGGTCTCGGTGGTGCTGCTGCAGGCTGCGAGCCCCATCGCCAAGGTCGCGCCGACGAGACAACGCGCCGCGATGCGTTGGAAAGATAGAGACTTTCGCAATGCCATACCGTCCACCTGTGTTATGGGACCGGGGGCTCCGCCCCGGACTTGCGATGGGACCCGCCGATGCCGTAGCGCGCACGCGGGCCTTTTGCAAGGCGTGGTGAGAAGGTTAAGAAGGTCGGCATGATCTTGTCTTTTCTGCGTCGCCGGCGTCCCAACGACGTCATCGAGGACCTCTATCAACGGGTCGCCAGGGCGGCGCGCCAGCCTGCGCTGTTCCTTGAGCTCGGCTTTCCCGATACGGCGGAAGGCCGCTTCGAGGCGCTGGTGCTGCATGTCGCGCTCATCGTGCGGCGGCTCAACGCGCTGTCCGCGCCGGCGCCCGATGCCGGGCAGGATCTGGTCGACGTGATGTTCCGCGAGCTTGATCGCGCGCTGCGCGAGCTCGGCACCAGCGACCTTGCCGTGCCCAAGCGCATGAAGGCGCTCGCCGGCATTTTCAACGACCGCATGCGGCGCTATGCGGCCGCCGTCGATGCCGGAGACGAGACGGAACTGCGGCGCCTTCTTGCCGTTCGCCTCGGTGAACCCGCCGAGCGCCATGCCGCGCTGGCCGCCTACGTGCGGGCGAGCGCGGCCGATCTCGACGGCCTCGACTTCGATGCCCTGTTGCAGCGGCCGGATCCCTTCCCGCCTGCTGTACGATTCGTTGAAAGGACCTGACCATGACCGCGGCGTCCGATGCGCTTCTGTCCCGCCCCATCGCCGTTGCCGATGTTCCGGCTGCGGGCCTCGAGGTGACGGTGGAAGCGAGCGAGGCCGAACGGGCAGAGCTTGCCAGATGTTTCGGTACGGGCCCCATCGACAGGCTCGTCGGCTCGTTCAGCCTGACGGGCACGAGCGAGCGCATTCATGTGACCGGGATTGTCGAGGCCGGGTTGATTCAGACCTGCGTCGTCACACTGGAGCCGTTCGCTACCAACATGCGCGAGGAAGTCGATGTCACCTTCATGTCGACGCCGGCGCTGGAGCGCTGGCGCGCCGCCTTCGAGGAACCGGAGGCGGGCGAGACACCCGCAGAGGACGAGCCCGACGAGATCGTCGGCGGCGCTGTCGATCTCGGCGCTGTCACCGCGGAGTTCTTTGCCCTCGGGCTCGATCCCTATCCGCGCAAGCCGGGGGCGCAATTCCAGTACGAGGGTGGCGATGATGGCAAGACATCGCCCTTTGCCGTGCTGAAGAACCTGCCCCGGCGCGAGGGGCAATGAGCGCCGCAAGGCATTTTCGAGTTGCGGGGGACGTGCGCTTCGCTATTGTCCGCCGTCCCTTGCACGTGGGGACGCATTTCGGGAGTTCGGGCTGAACCTATGTCACGACCGGTCACCATCGCACTCGACGCCATGGGTGGAGACCAGGGTGCCGCTGTTGTGATCCCGGGAGCGGCCATCGCCCTCGAGCGGCGGCCGGACCTGCGCTTCGTCATCTACGGCAACGAGGCGGTCGTTCAGCCGCTGCTCGATGCCCAGCCCGCGCTCAAGGCCGTTTCCGAACTGCACCACACGGACGTTGCGGTGCGTATGGACGACAAGCCGAGCCAGGCGCTCAGGGCCGGGCGCTACAAGTCGTCTATGTGGCGCGCCATCGAGGCGGTGAAGGACAAGCGCGCCGCCGTCGCGGTGTCCGCCGGCAACACCGGCGCGCTGATGGCGATGGCTACCTTCTGCCTCAAGCGGATGGCCAATGTCGACCGTCCCGCCATCGCCGCCCTGTGGCCGACGCTGCGCGGGGAGAGCGTCGTGCTTGATGTCGGCGCCACTATCGGCGCCGATGCGCAGCATCTTGTCGATCTCGCCGTCATGGGCGCCGCGCTTGCGCGCATCGTGCTCGACATCGAGCGGCCCACCGTCGGCCTCCTCAATGTCGGCGTCGAGGAAGTAAAGGGCAACGAGGCGGTCAAGGAAGCCGGCAAGCGCCTGCGCGAGGCGGATATCCCGCTCATCGACTACCGCGGATTCGTCGAGGGCGATGATCTCGGCAAGGGCACGGTCGATGTGGTGGTGACGGAGGGCTTCGCCGGCAACATCGCCTTGAAGACGGCCGAAGGCACGGCCAAGCAGATCGCCCATTACCTGCGCGCCGCCATGGGACGCACCCTGCTGGCGCGTGTCGGCTATCTCTTCGCCAAGGGCGCCTTCGATGCGCTGAGGGAGAAGATGGATCCGCGCCGCTCCAACGGCGGTGTCTTCCTTGGCCTCGACGGCGTCGTCATCAAGAGCCACGGGGGCACCGACGCCCTTGGCTTTGCAAGTGCCGTCGAACTCGCTTACGACATGGCGCGCCATTCGCTCGCCGACACCATCCGCGAGACGATTGCGCAGGTGCACCCCTCGGCCGTGGCCGAGGCTTGAGGAGTTCTCTTAAAGTGTCCCGAATCCGGTCGGTCGTCCGCGGTTGCGGCTCCTATCTTCCCGAACGCGTTGTGACCAACGCCGAGCTCGCCGGAATGGTCGACACCTCCGACGAGTGGATCGTCCAGCGCACGGGCATCCGCGAGCGGCGCATCGCCGCCGACGGCGAGACGACGTCGTCCCTCGGCCTTGCCGCCGCGAAGGCAGCGCTCGACGACGCCGGCCTCACGCCGGCCGAAATCGACCTCATCATCTGCGCCACGTCGACGCCGGACTACACCTTCCCGGCAACCGCCACCCAGATCCAGTCCGCACTCGGCATGACACACGGCGCGGCCTTCGACCTGCAGGCGGTCTGTTCGGGATTCGTCTTCGCCGTCGCGACCGCCGACAAGTTCCTGACGTCCGGCTCGCACCGGCGCGCGCTCGTCATCGGCGCCGAGACCTTCTCCCACATCATCGACTGGCAGGATCGTACCACCTGCGTGCTCTTCGGCGACGGTGCTGGCGCTGTCGTGCTGGAGGCCGGGGAGGGCGCGGGCACGAACGCCGATCGCGGTGTGCTGACCTCGCATCTGCGCTCCGACGGCCGTCACCGCGACAAGCTCTATGTCGACGGCGGGCCGGGCTCCAACCGTCAGGTCGGGCACCTGCGCATGGAGGGACGCGAAGTCTTCCGCCACGCCGTCGGCATGATCACCGACGTCATCGAGGATGCCTTCCAGGCGACCGGCACCACGGCCGACGATCTCGACTGGTTCGTGCCCCACCAGGCCAACCGCCGCATTATTGATGCAAGCGCGCACAAGCTCGGCATCGCACCCGAAAAGGTCGTGGTGACGGTGGACCGGCACGGCAACACCTCGGCCGCGTCGATCCCGCTGGCGCTCGCGGAGGCGCGGGCGGACGGGCGCATCAAGCAGGGCGACCTCGTCATGCTCGAGGCCATGGGCGGCGGCTTCACCTGGGGCAGCGCGCTGGTTCGCTGGTAGCGCCGGGCCTCAGCTCCGCTTCGGGACAGGCGTTTTCGTGCCCGTCCTTCGTCAAACGAATGGGCGAATGTACCATTGACCGCGCCTGCCGCTGCCAATACCTTGTAAATTCATATAGATAATCCTGTTTTCTGAATCGGGGCGGGAAGGTGGTCATGGCCGGTCGCACGGTTACGCGCGCAGATCTCTGCGAGGCGGTCTATCAGAAGGTGGGTCTTTCCCGCACGGAATCGGCGTCGCTCGTCGAAATGGTGCTCTCCGAGATCTGCGACTGCCTGGCGAGTGGCGAGACGGTGAAGCTGTCCTCGTTCGGCTCCTTCGTGGTGCGCGACAAGGGCCAGCGCGTCGGCCGCAACCCGAAGACGGGGGTTGAGGTGCCGATCGAGCCGCGCCGGGTCATGGTGTTCAAGCCGTCGAACGTGCTGCGCGCCCGCATCAACGGCGAGCGCGGCGACGACGAGGCGTGAGCGGCCGCCGCGTCGCATTCGGGATGGCGATGCGGCTGTGAGCATGTGGCAGGCGCCGCCGGCCGGGCCGGCGGCGGGGCAAGTAAGTAGGGGCCTGTTGTGGACAAAGGGCCGGACGCATTCCGGACGATCAGCGAGGTGGCGGAAGACCTCGATCTGCCACAGCACGTGCTGCGTTTCTGGGAAACGCGCTTTTCGCAGATCAAGCCGCTGAAGCGCGGCGGCGGTCGCCGTTATTACCGGCCGGACGATGTCGACCTCCTGCGCGGGATCCGCCACCTCCTCTACGGTGAAGGCTACACCATCAAGGGCGTCCAGCGCATCCTCAAGGAGGAGGGAGTGCGCTACGTGGAGACCATCTGGCGGCAGGACGGCACGGCGCCGGCGCCGGTTGCGCGGGCCGACGTGGACGATGCGAAGCACACGCCAGCCTTTGCCGATGCGCCCGAAGACGGGGCGTTCCTGTTCGACGACGGTGCGCTGATGCAGGCACCGCCGACCCCTGCGCCCGTCGCGTCGACGCCGTCGGGACGCGGTCCGGCGGCCGATGCGGCAACTTTGGCATCGGCAGGCTCCTCCGGCCTCACGGCGGCGCAACGGCGCGCGCTGCAGGCCGTGCTGGCGGAACTGGCGGAATGCCGGCGCCTCCTCGATGCCGCGCGTCGTGGAGCCGACGGCGACGCGTGAGTCCCGCGCCGTTCAGCTCAGATAACCGAGCAGCCAAAGGATGATGATGATCGGCAGCGGAATGCCGATAATCCAAAGCAATGCTCCGCGCAGCATGGCGCTCTCCGTCTCGTTGTCTCATCCGAAAGGAAAGTCGGCGCGTGGGGGATTTGTTCCTGGTCGTTCCGGGCCGAGAAAAGACGAAAGCACCGCGGCCCGACGGGAATTGCTCAAGGATATGCCCAGGGCGCGGCGTTCTCGCTGCCGTCCGGCATATCAGCCCGCGCCGGTCTCCGTATCGGCGGAGAGCCGGTGCAAGGTCCCTAGCAAGGCGAAGGAGAGACCCGTCGCAAGGCCATGATCCATCAGGACCGGAAATTCGAAGTCAGTTCCGGGATCGAGGCGCAGCACCACGTCGCCCGTCGCCTCGTGGCTGGCAAGAGTGAAGGAGCGAACCGGGGTTGGAGCCGGGCCTCTAGGTTCATCCGGCAGGAATGCGTCGGCGCTGGCGACAAGGCGGCGCGCCTGGTTTGCGAGCGTGACGAGCAGGCCGACAGGCATTCGCAACTCCGTCCCGTCCTCCGTCAGCAGCATCACATCGCCATTGGTTGTTCCCAGTTTGGCGCTTGCAATCTCTTTCACGATTTCCTCGGCAAATCATTCGCTTCCAGCAATGCGTGAAGCATAGCCAACTCTCTGAGCGATTCTAGTGACCAGCCATTGCTGTAAGATGACGCAGGGTTGGGGCGTCGATGTCGTCGTCGGTGGGGAATGCGGGCGGTGGCGAGGGGGCTTCTTCGGCGCTCATCTATTCGTCCCCAATGAGAACAAAAAGAAAAAACCCAGCCCGGAAAGGTCAAGCCACCTCGGCGAGCGGCTGTGGCGTCCGCGCTACCGGCAGACGCGCGCCGAATGTATAATGTGCGTCATTTTACGCATCAGTAGTTATTATTGTAACTATTGTTCTATTAATTTAATATTAATTTACGCAATCACTTCTAAGAAATATATGATAATATTGTGCATAGAGTTTGCATACTTTCCAAATATTGGCGCCGTCAGGTGTCGGGGGATATTTTCTGGGTTTTCAGGAGAAAGTTTCGATGCCCGCTTGCTTTAGACTCGAAATGAAGGTGTGCAGGCCAATTAGGCCGTAAACCCATAAACGGCTCTGGGTTCCCTGACGGTAGCAATTGTGATTCAAGCTCCTTTTCGGGAGCTTTGCGATGGGCCGCTACGATCTGACGGATTTCGAATGGGAGGCGATCCGGCCTCACCTTCCCAACAAGTCGCGGGGCGTGCCTCGCGTGGATGACCGGCGGGTTCTCAATGGCATCTTCTGGTGCCTGCGCTCGGGCGCGCCGTGGGCGGACATGCCGGCGCGCTACGGGCCGCCGACCACGATCTACAACCGCTTCAACCGATGGCGGAAGGCGGGCGTCTGGGATCGGCTCATGGACGCGATCACAAGGGCTTACGATGGTGACGTGCAGATGATCGACACCTCTGTCGTCCGCGTCCACCAGCACGGGGCGACGGCAAAAAGGGGGGTGTCGATCGATGTCTGGGTCGCTCCCGAGGCGGGCTCACGACCAAGCTCCACGCGCTCGTCGACAGCCGAGGCAGGCCGATCCTCCTCAAGCTCACGGCAGGCCAAGCCAGCGACCTCGCGAGTGCCAAAGACCTGATCGGGCATCTCGCGCCGGGCTCAATGCTGCTGGCCGACAAGGGATACGACGCCAACGACCTGCGCGCTGCCGTCGCCGAGCGGAACGCATGGGCGAACATCCCGCCCAAGCGCAACCGCAAGGACCCGATCTGCTTCTCCAGGCACCTCTACAAGGCGCGCAACCTCGTCGAGCGCTTCTTCAACAAGATCAAACACTTCCGCCGTATCGCCACCCGCTTCGACAAGACGGCGGAAAACTTCCTCGCCGCCGTGAAGCTCGCGTCCATCCGCATCTGGCTACGCGGTTATGAGTCTACGGCCTAGGGGAAGACGAGCCGCAGCTGGCCCAATTTTTCCATCACCGCGGGCGGCCAGAGAAGGGGGCGATTTTGAGGCTCTCGTGCCGAACGCGCTGGCCCCCCTCCACCGGCAACGGGCGACCGATGCATTCGAAGGTGGAGCGACGAAGCGCAAGTTGAGGAAGGGAGCCGGGAAACCAACGGTCGTGCTGCTGTCACTTCTGGCGGGGATAGCGACGTCTGGAGCGGCAAGAGCGAACTGCTCCGCATATACCACAATAACAACCTTCGATAACTCTGGCTCCGGTTGCTGGTCAACAAGCTCGCAGCCCAACTTAAATGCGCAGGTAACTGCAGGAAATGATTCTTACGCAATTGGAAGTGGAACCGTGGTAACGGGAAGCGAATCTTACTCGCTGGGGAACTTGGCTATTGTTAACGGAGAACACTCTTACGCGATCGGAACGAGGACGAGCGTGACGGGTAATTCTTCTTATGCAATCGGCGATTCGGCAACAGTCACCGGGGGCGCGGCAGATGCATACGCGATAGGGACGCGAGCGAACGCTTCAGCGGACAGCGCGCTTGCGATGGGCAAGAGTGCAAGCGCGACGGCAGTGGGCGCGACGGCGGTGGGTTTGAACGCCGTGGCCAGCTCGGATAATGCGCTTGCCTTCGGTACGGGCGCGCAGGCTGCAGCAGTCGGAGCGGCTGCGCTCGGTAGAGGTAGCACCGCGCTGGGCGTGAACAGCACGGCCGTAGGGTCCCAGTCGCAGGCGGTCGGCGCGGAAAGTACAGCGCTCGGGAACAATGCGCAGGTGACGGGGGCCGGTCAGAACGCGGTTGCGCTGGGCGCCGGCTCCGTCGCGGACCAGGCCAATACCGTGTCGGTTGGCTCTGTCGGGAACGAGCGGCGGATGGTCAACCTCGCGGAGGGCGTCGACCGCACCGATGCCGTCAATGTCGGCCAGTTGCGGGACGTGGAAAATGCGCTGAACGACCGGATGAACATCCTGCAAGGAACGGTGCTCGAGACGCGCTAGGAGGCCCGCCAGGGCGTCGCCGCTGCCATCGCCATGACGACCGCGCCCATGCCGTCCGCGCCCGGGCGCGCGAGTTGGGCTATGAACCTCGCCACCTTCAAGGGCGAATATGCCTTCGGCGGCTCTCTGGCCTATCGCTTCGACGCGCCGATCCCCATTGCCCTGACGGCCGGCTACGCCTACGGCGGCGGCAAGTCCCATGCCGCGCGCGTCGGCCTGCAGGGGGAGTTCTAGGCCGTAAACCCATAAACGGCTCTGGGTTCCCTGACGGTAGCAATTGTGATTCAAGCTCCTTTTCGGGAGCTTTGCGATGGGCCGCTACGATCTGACGGATTTCGAATGGGAGGCGATCCGGCCTCACCTTCCCAACAAGTCGCGGGGCGTGCCTCGCGTGGATGACCGGCGGGTGCTCAATGGCATCTTCTGGTGCCTGCGCTCGGGCGCGCCGTGGGCGGACATGCCGGCGCGCTACGGGCCGCCGACCACGATCTACAACCGCTTCAACCGATGGCGGAAGGCGGGCGTCTGGGATCGGCTCATGGACGCGATCACAAGGGCTTACGATGGTGACGTGCAGATGATCGACACCTCTGTCGTCCGCGTCCACCAGCACGGGGCGACGGCAAAAAGGGGGGTGTCGATCGATGTCTGGGTCGCTCCCGAGGCGGGCTCACGACCAAGCTCCACGCGCTCGTCGACAGCCGAGGCAGGCCGATCCTCCTCAAGCTCACGGCAGGCCAAGCCAGCGACCTCGCGAGTGCCAAAGACCTGATCGGGCATCTCGCGCCGGGCTCAATGCTGCTGGCCGACAAGGGATACGACGCCAACGACCTGCGCGCTGCCGTCGCCGAGCGGAACGCATGGGCGAACATCCCGCCCAAGCGCAACCGCAAGGACCCGATCTGCTTCTCCAGGCACCTCTACAAGGCGCGCAACCTCGTCGAGCGCTTCTTCAACAAGATCAAACACTTCCGCCGTATCGCCACCCGCTTCGACAAGACGGCGGAAAACTTCCTCGCCGCCGTGAAGCTCGCGTCCATCCGCATCTGGCTACGCGGTTATGAGTCTACGGCCTAGCAAGTCGTATCCGTCGAGCGCCCCTAGAGCAGGAACGAAGGGCTCGCCATGCCCCATCGGGCAATGGCGAGCCCTTCGTTCGCCGTCGCCGGCATACCGGACGATCGGCGCCGGATAGTCAGGGAAGATGCCCGGAAGCGGCGGCAGATTGCCCGTCGTGTCACGCATCGCGCGCGAGAGCTCACGGATGGCGACTTGCCCTTGGTCAGGCTGTAGAGGTTGCACATCGTTCGCTCCAGCGCATCATCGGCGTCCTGGATCATATGGCGATCGCGAAGCGGAACGAACCGCGAATTGACTGTGGGTGTTTTTGTGGGTGGTTGGCGCCTCGAAACGGCACATATACGCCCTTTGTTCCCCTTAGCTGCTCTTCGCGCTTGATCTCTAGCGAAAGCCTGAAACCTAAAGAACAAAACGGGTTTGAATGGTCGGAGCGGCGGGATTTGAACCCACGACCCCTAGTCCCCCAGACTAGTGCGCTAACCGGGCTGCGCTACGCTCCGACACCCGAAGGGCGTTGTTTCTCTAGGTGTTTCGCCGCGGGAATGCAAGCCCGGAGTTCTGGCGGCGCGCGGCTCGAACGATGCATCGGGGACACAAAGCCCCGTAAAGTGCGGGCCTCATCCGCTTCGGTTACTGTGGATATCTTGGGGGATGCGAGCGCTCGTCCCCGACGGGCAACTCGTCCCCCGCCGGCACGCGGGAGGCCTCGGTGCCAGGTTGCCGACATGCGAGGGCAGCCCGTACGGCTACGGCGAATGGCAACCGGACAAATATTACCAAAAAGTAATTCCATCGTTCAGGAGCCATTCAGGGCAATCCTCATAAGACGGAGGGCAGAAGAGGAGATGTTCATGAAAAAGATGGCCCTGTTTGTTGCATCGATCGCCATAGTCGTTTCAGGCGCGGCCGTCGCCCAGCCCCATCCATTGCACCGCGGCCCCGATGCCCATATCGAACACCGGGACGTGCGGAGCCAACGCCCGGGCGCGCACAACAGGTATCGCGATGTCCGGACCGAGCATCGTGACGTGCGCATCGAGCACCACGACCGGCATCCGCGGCATGTCGAGCCGCAGCACCGCCGCGGCCGGCCGCATTGGGCGAAGGGGCAGCGCTTCGAGTGGAAGAAGTATCGCCACCGCGAAATTCACGCCCGCGACTACCGCCGTTATCGCCTTCAGGAGCCGCCGCGCGGCCATCGCTGGGTCGAGGTCGACGGTCGCTTCCTGATGGTCAATGTCGCAACCGGCATCATCGCGTCGATCTTCATGATGCACTGAAGCGGACGCGCAGAAGCCCTGCAGCGCATGCAGGAGCCGCGCATGGGCGGCTCTTCCTCAAGGGCTTTGTCCTCGGCCTGCTATCGGCAGACGTGTCGGCGCCCATCATAGCCAAGATAGGTGCCGGTGCGCGGGTTGAAGGACTTGTACTTGCGCGAGCAATAGGCCACCCACCCGGCATCGTAACGGCGCGGCGGCGCGGCGATGGCGCTGCTGGCAATCGCGCCGGCGGCGAGGCCGAAGATGCCCGCCGCAATCGCGGCGCCGGGATCGTAGCCGTAGCCGTAATACGGCCTATAGTAGCCGCCGTAATAGTATGGCCGATAGTAGCCGCCGTAATAGTATGGCCGATAGTAGTCGCCATAATAAGGGCGGGCGTAGTAGGGGCGGGCGTAATAGGGGCGCGGATAATAGGGGCGGCCATAATTGCCGTATCGCCGCAGGCCGTAATAGCCGCCGTACACGGGCCGCACTGGAGCGACCGGCCGCACCCGGACAGGCCCGCCCCAACTGCGCGTCCACGTGCCCGGCCCCCCGACGTACCTGTGACCGGGACGACCCCACTGGGCACTGTCGATAAGCGTCGCGGAGGGCGCAGTATCCATGCGGACGATCTGCGCTCCCGCTGGCACCGCAGGGACCGCGAGCAGCGCTGCAACGGCCGTGACGGCGAGTGTCTTGCAGACGGGCATGGCGCGTTCCTCCTCGCGGCAACTGAGGCTTCCGACGCCGCGGACAAGCCGCCGGCGGGCGGACGGCCCCGAGCGCCGATCATCTCGGCCGCGTGCGGACGGCGCCTTTTTCCATGATAGAACAAACTGTGGCGGCAGGGCGAGCGAGGGGATCACGTATACGCGACCCTCGCGCGCCCGGGGAGGGCGCGCGACCTGTTGCGTGAAGCACGCGGCTCCGGCATCGGGTCTCCGGCTCGCACGGGGGCAGCCTTTCACCGCGCCTGCAGGGTTCTGACCTTTCCGGCGCGAGGCGGAATCCTCTAGAAATGATTCATGCAGGCGTTTCTGACGGATTATTGGCCGCATCTCTTCTTCGTCCTGAGTACGGTGGCCGGTCTGGCTGCGGCCGTGCACGCGGCGATGACGAAGGACGAGGTGCGGGCGGCCATCGGCTGGGCGGGCGTCGCGATGCTGTCCCCAGTCTTCGGTGCCGCGCTCTATCTCGTTGTCGGCATCAACCGCGTGCGCCGATCGTCCGTCATGCGCAAGCGGGCGCGCACGCGCCGGGGCCGGGCGGCCGAGAACGAGGACAGCGACAGCGCCGCGCTATCGCGCCTGCCGCTCGCGTCGCTGGCCCGGCTCGGCGACAATGTCTCCCAGTTCCCGCTGACGCTCGGCAACAAGGTCACGCCCCTTGTCGGCGGCGATGCCGCCTATCCGGCGATGATCGAGGCGATCAGGAGTGCCAGAAAGTCGATCGCGCTCGCGACCTATATCTTCGACCACGACGCGGCGGGGCTCGCCTTCGTCGAGGCGCTCGTGGCGGCGAAGGAGCGCGGCGTCGCAGTGCGCGTGCTGATCGATGCAGTGGGGGCACGTTATTCGAAGCCGCCGCTGCCGCTCCTCCTGCGCCAGAGCGGCGTCACCTCGGCGCTCTTCATGGGCAACATCATCGGCCTTAAGCTGCCCTATGCCAATCTGCGCAGCCACCGCAAGATCCTCGTCGTCGATGGCAAGGTCGGCTTCACCGGCGGCATGAATATCCGCGCCCATTTCCTCACCTCGGCCATGGGTGATCACACGGCGCGCGACACGCATTTCCGCTTCGAGGGGCCGGTGGTCGAGCAGTTGCTCACCGTCTTCGCCGAGGACTGGCATTTCGTAACGCGGGAACTCCTCGACGGGGCGGTGTGGTTCGGACGCGCGGCGCGGCCGGCCGTCGGCTCGGAGGTGGCGGCGCGGGCGATTCCGTCGGGGCCGGACCACACGCTCGAATCGAACCACGCCATGATCATGGGTGCACTTGCGGCCGCCGAGCGCCGGGTCATGATCGCGTCGCCCTATTTCCTGCCAGATCAGCAACTCGTCGGGGCCTTCGGCGTCGCAGCGCGCCGCGGCATCGAGGTCGACATCGTCATTCCCGACAGCAACAACCTGCGCCTCGTGGACTACGCCATGACGGCCCAGCTCGATCAGGTGCTGCGACGGGGCTGCCGCGTCTGGCGCGCGCGCGGCGTCTTCGACCATTCCAAGCTCATGACGGTCGATGGGGTCTGGAGCTACATCGGCTCATCCAACCTCGATCCGCGCAGCCTTCGGCTCAATTTCGAGCTCGACGTAGAGGTGCACTGTCCTGAGCTGGCCGGCTGGATCGAGGGCTACATCGGCGAGCGCATGGCCGATGCGGTCCCTGAAACCCTGCAGAGCCTCGCGGCTCGCCCGCTCGTCGAGCGGCTGCGCAACCGGGTGGTGTGGCTGGCCTCGCCTTACCTCTGACGGCACGCCGGCGCACATCGTCCCGGGTCGGACCGGCGCATGGTTCTTCTGCAGTCGGGCCCAAGCCGGCGGAAAGGGACGAGAAACCACGATGATGTCCGGAGGCGCCCGGAGCGCCCTGGAAGAGCTGCGAAACGGATGATGTCGCCTGTACGGATGTGGCCGTCCGGCATCGCCACGTGATGACCGAGGCCCTGCACCTTGCCGCCCAGCGGCCTTGCGAGGCGCGCCTGGTCGGTATCATCCAGGAGATCGACGAGGAAATCGGCTTTCCCACCGCCAAGGCCATCACCTGCCCCCCTCGTGCGGGCGTTCCAGGGCAGGTGCGAGGGGGAACATCCGTTCAGGCGGATGTGAACGGGAAAACGGTCGCAATGCCGGGGCGTTAGCCGCAGAAGCGGAATCAGGATGCGAGCGCGCGGGGCCCTGTTTCCCGCCGTGGCGTTGCGGCCGCCATGCCCCAGACGAGCCCGAGAAGCAGATAAAAGTGGCGCCAGTGGTCGCTGTCGATCTGGATGCCCTGCAGCGCGGTGACGAAGAACACGCTCCAGATCGGCAGGAAATGGCGCTGCAAGGGCCCGCGCCGCAGCACCGTGCGCCAGCCGACGAAGAAGGTCGTCACGATCAGTACGAGATAGGCGATGCCGCCGAGCCAGCCATAGGAAGCGAAGGCGTTGAGGAACACGTTGTGCGGCGCGGCGCCATACATCTCGGAGGAAAAGCGCAGGGGGCCGAAGCCGTTCGGCAGGTCGAGCAAGAGCGGGAGGCTGCGGATCTGCCCGCCGAAGCGGCCGGTCGGGCCCATGTCGTAGGATTGCAGGCCCGCTCGCTGGGCGACGAGTTCCCCGATCTCGCCGCTGGAGAGGGCAGCGAGCAGCACGATGATCACGCCCGCCGAGAGCGCTGCGACCTGGCCGACGAGCCGCGAGCGCTGGCCGTTGCTGCGGCTCGTGAGATAGATGAGCAGAACGAGCAGGCCGACGCTGCCGACGGCGTTGATCCATGCACCGCGCGACAGCGTCAGCAGCAGCGCGAGCATCGGCACCGACAGCTTGGCGAGGCTCATGACGAGCCGGCCGCGGCCCGTCATGATGTCCTGCACCATGAAGGCGACGGCGAGCGTCAGATAGGGCCCGAGAACGTTGGGATCCTTGAAGGTGCCGGAGGCGCGGCCGTAGAGGGAGAAGATCGAGCCGAGACCGGCGATGTCGAGATACCCGGCGATGCCGGCAATCGCCGCCACCCAGGCGGAAGCGACGAAGCCGCTGCGGATCGCCTTCAGCCGCTCCTCGCCGTCCTGCGAGAGGATCGTGGCGAAGAAGATCGCGGTCACCATCAGATAGATCGAGATGGCTACGAAGGTGACCGACTTGCGCTGGTCGAGATAGGGAATGAGCGAGAAGACGCCGCCGAGGTTGAAGGCGAGCAGCAGCACGATGAGCGGCACGACGAGGCGCGGCAGCCGGATGCCGCCCGTGATCATGAAGCCGAAGAGGGCGACGAGGAACATCGCCTCATAGGGCGACGGCTCGATGATCGCGAGCGAGCCCGAGAAGGCGAGCAGCCACAGGAGCGCATGTTGCAGCCGGCGCGTCGGGATGCGAAGGCCGCTCGCGACGGTGTCGGCGATGTCGCCTGCGGCCGTCAATAGGCGTTCTCCGACTTGAGAAGCGCCAGCGGCGTCTTCAGGAGGATCACGAGGTCGAAGAGCACCGACCAGTTCTCGATATAGAACAGGTCATGCTCGACACGGCGCTGGATCTTCTCCTCGGTATCGGTCTCGCCCCGCCAGCCGTTGATCTGCGCCCAGCCGGTGATGCCGGGCTTGACCTTGTGGCGGGCGAAGTAGCCGTCGACGACCTTGTCGTAGAGCCTGTTCTCGGCCTTGGCATGCAGCGCGTGCGGACGCGGCCCGACGAGGGATAAGTTGCCCTTGAGGACCACGTTGAAGAGCTGTGGCAGTTCGTCGAGCGAGGTCTTGCGGATGATGCGGCCGACGCGCGTCACGCGCGGATCTCCCTTGGTCACGAGACGCGCCGCCGTTGCGTCGCTCTGGTCAACGTACATGGAGCGGAACTTGAAGACCTCGATGAGCTCGTTGTTGAAGCCGTACCGCTTCTGGCGGAAGAGCACCGGCCCTGGGGAGTCGAGCTTAACCGCGAGGGCCGTGAGGAGGAGCAACGGCGACAGCAGCACCAAGAGGATTGTTCCGACCAGCTTGTCGAAGAGCCACTTGAGCACCAGGTCCCAGTCGGCAATCGGCTTGTCGAAGACGTCGAGTACCGGCACCGAGCCGATGTAGGAATAGGCCCGCGGACGCAACCTCAGCTGGCTCATGTGAGCGGCAAGACGGATATCGGTCGGCAGCACCCACAACTTGCGCAGCATCTGCAGGATACGCGCCTCGGCCGTGATCGGCAGCGTGAAGATGATGAGGTCGACCTGCGTGCGCCGCGCGAAGGTGACGAGATCGTCGACTGTGCCGAGCTTGGGATAGCCGGCCAAGACGTTAGGTGAGCGGTCGTCGCTGCGATCGTCGAAGAAGCCGCAGATTCGCACTCCCGTATCGCGCTGTGCCGCCAGAGCCTCGATGAGCCGTTCCGCCGCTTCGCCGCCGCCGACGATCACGGTGCGCCGGTCGAGCCGGCCGGCGCGCGTCAGGCGCGTCACGGCGAGGCCAAGAGCGAGCCGGACCAGGAAGAGCCCAGCAAGTCCCGAAACGTACCAGCCGAGCAGCCAGACCCGGGAGTACTCCTCGCTCGTCTTGGTGAAGAAGAGCGCGGCGAGGGCGAGGAGAAAGATGACGCTCCAGCTTGCGAGAACCCGGAAGGCCTGCGTGAGGACGGAGCGCATCGCGCCGATATGATACAAGCCCGCCGCCTGCAGCGCCGCGACCGTCGCCAGGGCGAAGACTGGCAGGAGGCCGAGGTAGGAGAGGGGATAGCCGTGGTTCGGCGCGATATAGATCGCGAGCGCGGCGTAGCCCGTGGCGAGAACCACCGCGATGTCGGCGAGGCGGGCCGCCCCCGTGATGATCACGGGCGAATAGGTGGGCCGCACGGGCAGCGCCGCCATGCGCTCGGCGAGCGGCGACAGGCGCGGTTCTTTCTCGTCCGCGGAAGCAGGCGCAGGCTGGGCGGGTTCGGCCGCGGCGGCGTGGTCGAGCAGATCGCGAATGTCAAAATTGGACATGTTCGAACTTCGGCGGGACAAAAGGGAAGTCTCGCCAAGGCAATCGCAAGGCCCATGCCATGGCGCAGGCGGGTCCCGTTCCCGCTGCAATGGCCTAGCACGGCCGTCTGGCGAATGTCTTAACGCAGTGCTGCGTGATAGGCGCCGAGCACCGAGGCGACCATCTGTGGCAGCGAGAAACGCTGGCGCACGAAGGCGCGCAGTGTGGCGTCCTCGGCGCGGGCCTCCGCCTCCGGCAGGTCGAGGCGGCGGCGCAGCGCGCCGGCGAGGGCCTCTGGTGCATTGGGAGGTATCAGGCGGCACGCCTGCGGCCCGAAAATCTCGGGGATGCCGCCGACGGAGGTCGCGACGAGCGGCATCGCGGCAGCCGCAGCTTCCAGCACGACATAGGGGAGGGACTCGGCCCGCGACGGTACCACCATCACCCGCGCCAGCGCGAGCGCCTTCCGGATCGGCATGGGTCGCTGGAAGGTCACGGCCGCTTCAAGACCCCGGCGCGCCGCATGGGCTCGGATGGTCTCCTCCTCCGGGCCGGCACCGACGAAGACGGCAGTGAGTTCGCGGCCTTCCGCGCGCAGCAGCGCCAACGCGTCGATCAGCGTGTCGATACCCTTGAGGTGGCGCAACTCGCCGATATAGAGCACGTCCTGCGGGTCGGACCGCGGCACCTCATCGAACTCGGCTTCGTGCAGACCGTTGTAGACGACCGCGGAGCGCGCCGCGAGGGAGCCGAGCGCCCCCGCGGCGAGCCGGGCGATATAGGCGCTCTCGAACAGGAAGAAGTCGGTCCTCCGGGCCAGGACGCGCTCGGCAGCCATGTAGAGCCGGTGCTGCGCCGTGCCCGGCGGGTAGTGGAAGCTGCCGCCGTGCGGCGTGTAGATGCGGGCGGGACGACGCCCGTTCGTCCGCGCGGCCAGCCGGGCGTAGAGGCCACCCTTGGCGCCGTGGCCGTGCACCACGTCGGGTCCGAGATGGGACACCAGCGCACGCACGCGCAGGGCACTCGCAAGATCGCCAAGCCCCGGCAGGCGCGCCATGGGCAGGCGCGTAACGCCAAGCGAGAGATCCCCACCGAGCGCGGCGAGGGTTGCTTCCGCCCGCTCGCCGCCGGTCGTGGCGTCGCAGACGATGCCCACCCGGTGGCCGAGCTGCGCCTGTCCGCGCGCAAGGTCGACGACATGGCGGAACAGGCCGCCGACGGGTGCGCGCAGCACGTGCAGGATGCGCAGGGACTCGGGATGGGGCATGACGTGTCGTCCGGGCCGACGGTGGCTCAGAACCACCGCTCCTTGATGACGATGGTGTCGCCCGGCTTGATCGGATAGGTCGCCGGCAGCGGCCCGGTGACGGCCTTGCCCGGCGCCTGACGGGTGACGAGCGCTTCGCTCTCCACGGCGCGGGGGGTGAAGCCGCCGGCGATGGCGGCGGCGGTCTGCACCGTCATGCCGGCGACAAAGGGATATTGGCCGGGATTGCGCACCTCGCCGAGGATGAAGAACGGCCGATAGGCCTCGACGTCCACGCTCACCGACGGTTCGCGCACGTAGCCGGCGGCGAGCTTGCGCTCGATGGCCTTGGCGAGCTGCTGCGTCGTCAGCCCGCGCGCCGGGATGGCGCCGACGAGCGGCATCGCGATCTTGCCCGAGGCATCCACGGTATAGATATTGGACAGGCTGTCCTGCCCGAAGACGATGATGCGGAGGCGGTCGCCGCTGTCGAGCGTGTAGACCTGCGGGCGGGGCACCGCCTCCACCGTCATCGGTGCACGCGACGTCTGGGTGCAGGCGCCGAGCGCGGCGTAGAGAAGGGCGAGGGCGATGGCCGGAAAGCGCGACATGTGACCGTCATCGGAAACTGCAGGACGAGACGCATCTAACGCCGTTATGGTTAACAAAGGTTGATTTTTGCGTATGCCGACGGCCCTTGCCGTCCATCAGGCCGATTTAACCTGCCGGCAACGCCTTGTGTGCAAGGTTGAGGCGTTGTTTTTCGTATTTTGAGGCGCCGATGTCGAAGGAAGTCGCGGCCGGGGGGGCTCCGGCCGCCGGGGACGATCTCGATCTGGGGGTGATCTGGCGCGCGCTGGTGCGGCGCCGGATGTGGATCGCCTTGCCGACCCTTCTCGCCTTTGTCGGGGCGTTCCTGATCGTCAATCTCATCACGCCGCGCTACAAGGCCGAGACCAGCGTTCTTCTCGTCAGCGGCGACACTTTCTACACGCGCCCCGAAGGCGGGGCAGGCGCCGGTTCCCAGTTCGACGAGGAAGCGGTGCAGAGCGAGGTGCAGGTCATCATGTCGCGCGATCTGGCGCGCGACGTCATCGGCAAGCTCGGCCTCGTCGGCAATCCTGAGTTCGATCCGGATGCGCGGGTGCTCGGCCTTAGCCAGCGTGTCATGCAGTGGATCGGCCTTAGCGGTTCCGGCAAGGTGCGCCCGCCTGAGGAGCGCGTGCTCGCCACCTATTACCAGCGCCTCAACGTCTTTCCGCTGCCGCGCTCGCGCGTCGTGGCCATCGAGTTCTCGTCGGCCGACCCCGACCTCGCGGCTCGCGCCGCCAACACGATCGCCGAATCCTATCTCGATTTCCAGCGCGCCGTGAAGCAGAGCGCGACGCAGGCCGCATCCCAATGGCTCGCCGAAACCATCGAGCCGCTGCGCAAGCAGGTCGCCGAGGCCGAGGCGAAGGTGGAGGATTTTCGCGCCCGCCACGGCCTCATGAGCGGCAATGCCGGCGAGGTGACGCTGCCGGCGCAGCAGCTCGCCGAGCTCTCGGCGCAGCTGTCCGCTGCCCGCTCGGCCCAGGCCGAGGCCGAGGCGAAGGCGCGTCTGATCCGCGATATGATCGCCTCCGGCCGCGTTTTCGACATTCCCGATGTCGCCAACAACGAATTCATCCGTCGCCTCCTGGAACAGCGCATCGCGCTGCGGGCGCAACTTGCCCTCGAGGAGAGGACGCTTCTGCCAGCCCATCCGCGCATCAAGCAGCTCAACGCCCAGATCGCGGACCTGGAAAACCAGCTCCGGCAGGAGGCCCAGCGCACCGTTCGTTCGCTGGAGAACGAGGCGAGCCTCGCCGCTGCGCGCGTCGAAAGCGTGCAGAAGGCCTTCGACACCCAGAGCGCCGTGGCCGCGAAGGCCAAGGAATCGGAGGTGGAGCTGCGTGCGCTCGAGCGCGAGGCACGCACCCAGCGCGAGCAGCTCGAGACCTACCTGACCCGCTATCGCGAGGCACAGGCGCGCGAAGTGGAGAACGCGAGTCCGGCCGATGCGCGCATCGTCTCGCGCGCCGTGGTGCCGGGCACGCCGAACTTCCCCAAGAAGGTGCCGATCATCGCCATCGTCACTCTGGTGGCCTTCTCGCTGGCGGCGACGCTCGTCATCGCGCTGGAACTCCTGTCCGGACGGGCCTTCGTTCCGGCGGCCGCGCCGCCGGCCCACCTGCCGCCGGCGCAGGCCGTCTCCGAGCCGTCGCGCGTCGAGCCCGCTCCTCCCCCGTCGCCCGTTACAGACGCGCCGGTCTCGGCAGTGGTCGAAGCGCAGGCGCCGGCTCAGCCCCGCGACGAACGAGAGGCTGTGCCGGCGGCGACGACGGCTGCCGATGCGCTGGCGCCGCTGATGGCGCGGCTCGGCGATCGTCCCGCGGAGGGACGAGGCCGGCGCTTGCTGGTGACGGAGGCCGCGGCCGGTGCCGGCGCCGTTCCGCTGGCGCGCGCCCTGGCCGATGACCGCGTCAGGACCGAACGCACGATTCTGCTCGACCTGACGGCAGGCGAAGCGATGCGCGGCGCCCGACGTCCGGGCCTCGCCGAGCTTGCCTTGGGCAGCGCCTCCTTCTCCGACGTCATCGGGCGTGATGCCGGCACGCGGCTGCACCGTGTCTCGGCGGGCACGAATCTCGCCGACGCACTCGCCCAAAAGTCGGGCGCGCTCGAATTGCCGCTGCTCGCCCTCGATCAGACCTATGAGTGGGTGATCCTCGTCGTCGATGCCGCAGGTCTCGAGGCGCTCGCCCCGCATGTCCTGCCACACGTCGACCACGTGGTACTCGTGTCGGAAGAGGCCGAGCAGGCCGAGGCCACACGCGCGGCTTACGCCCGCCTTGCGGAGGCGAAGGCGCGCGACATCATCGTCGTGGTGCCGCAGGCGGACGGCGCGCGCGCCGCAGCCTGAGCCGCCTCCGTCAGGCCGCGGGGGCGGGCTTCAGCCGCTGATAGAGCGCCGACAGCCTTTCCGACTGCTTGACGCGACGCTTGGCCCACACCGCGGCCTTGAGTGGCGGAGCAAGGAGCCGTCCCTTCGCCGAGACGGGGACGATGCCGTCGCGCAGCTCCATGACCTCCTTGCAGAAGACGCGCTTGTACGGCAGGTCGCCGACGCCGAGATCGAAATGGGTGAAGCCTTCCGCGGTCAGTGCCTCGATCATGTGGATGAACAGGACCTCCGCCGGGCTCGAGCGCGAGATCTCCGGCCGCTGGTCGAAGGAGTGGAACATGACGCTCATGTGCGTGCCCCAGACGGTGCCCGCCCGCGTTGCGACGATCTCGTTGCCGACCAGAAGGGCGTAGAGCCTGAGCGGCGGCGGGCTGCCGTCGGGCTGCGGCAGGCAGGCGGCAAGCAGAAAGGCCTGGATGCCCGGATCGGCGAAGGGATTGGCGATCTTCTGCGCGGCGAAGCGCTCAGCCTTCTGGGCGAGGAAGGCGGCAAGCGCGCGCCGCACGTCCTCCTTGCTCTCCATCAGGCGGGCAACGAACGTCCCCCGCTCCGACAGGGCCCGTTCCTTCGACTTGAAGACGCGACGGCGCTTGGGACTGAGGATGTGCGTGCGCGCCTCGGCGGCCGGGAAGTCGACCGTGAGCTGATAGCCGTTGCTCGGGCTCGGCTGCGACATGACGGCGGCGAGCGCATTCTCCTCTCCGTGCCAGGCCTGCGGCTGATGGCGGAAGATGAAGAGGTCGATGCCGGCAGCCCGGCCGGCCCGCTGCAGCGCCTCTGCCCATTCGTCCGCGGAGGGCGCGCCCCCATGGGCCAGGAGCGGCATGTGGAAATTGGCATGGCCGGCGCCTGGCATGGTCGCCACCGTCAGCCCCCGCCGGGAGAAGACGTCGAGCGGCAGCAGCGCCCGCACCGCACCGGCTTCGTTGCGCACCCGCAGCAGCATCCGCTTCGGCCGCCGTCTGTCCTGCCAGCAATGGTCGTAGGCGCTGACCCAGGCATGGGACTGGTAGGGCGACATGAGCGCCTTGCGCTCGAAGTCGCGCCAGCAGGAGGCGATGGCCGCCGGATCGTCGAGGACGTCGACCACAAGGCCAACGCTTGCGTCCTGCACGGCCACCGGGGCATCGTCGAAGACGTCGAGATTGGTCGTCATCGCTCCCATTCCTGCAAAGACCTGTTTCAAAATGACGCAGCGTTTAGCGTCCGCGCCGTTGCACGGGCGGTTCTGATCCTCTCCTAGCAAGGAAACGGCCAAGGAAGCATGAATCTACGCAGCACGATCATCCGCTTCGGTATGCAGGCGATCAGCCTGACTGGGGCGGACCGCTGGCTGGCCAGCGCGGCGCGGGGCAGGGGAGCGATCCTGATGCTGCACCATGTGCGCCCGGATGCCGGCCGCGGCTTTGCGCCCAACGCCCTTCTGGAGGTGACGCCCGGCTTTCTCGACGAGGTGCTGACGCTCGCGAAGGCGGAGGGCTTCGTCTTCGTGCCGCTCGACGAGGTGCCGGAGCGGCTCGCCGATCCGCGCCCGGGCGCGGCGCCCTTCCTGGCGCTGACCTTCGACGACGGCTACCGCGACAATGTCGTCCATGCGCAGCCCGTCCTCGAACGGCACGGAGCCCCCTGGACGGTCTTCGTCACTACCGGTTTCGCCGACCGCACGGCGCGCCTGTGGTGGCTGGAGCTGGAGGAGGCCGTGCGTCGGCTCGACCATGTGGCGGTCGACGACGGCGACCTCGCCATCGCCCATCCGGCCCGGACCGATACCGAGAAGAGCGCGGCCTTCGAACAGCTTTACTGGGCGCTGCGGCGCGGGCCGGAAGAGCGGCTGCTCGCCGTCATCGCGGGTCTTGCCGAGCGGGCGGGCGTCGATGGCCGTGCGCTCGTCGAGGAGCTCTGCCTCGACTGGGCGGAGATCGCGGCGCTGGCGCGCGTGCCGGGCGTCACCATCGGCGCCCACACCCTGACCCATCCGATGCTGGCGAAGCACGACGCGGCGCGGGCGCGCGATGAGATCGAGCGCTCCCGGGCCATCATCGCCGAGCGTGTCGGGCAGCCGGTGCGGCACTTCGCCTATCCCGTCGGCGATCCGACGTCGGCGGGACCGCGGGAGTTCGCCATCACCCGAGAGGCCGGCTTCGCGACCGCCGTGACGACGCGCCCGGGTCATCTCTTCGTGGCGCACGCACAGCATCTGACGGCACTGCCGCGCGTGTCCCTCAACGGCCTCTACCAGACGAGGGCGGCGGCGCGGGCGCTCTTGTCGGGCGTGCCATTCCTCTTGTGGAACCGGGGGCGCAAGCTCGACGTCGCTTGAACAGGCCTGCGTAAGGGATTCTCAAGTCTCGCCTTTGTCCTTGCGCTCCATCCACCGCACCAGCGGCAGCAGCGGGATGATCCAGCCGATGCCGACAATGGCGTAGAAGAGGAGTTCGACGCCCTTCGCCATCTCGGGCAGTCGGCTCTGCGCGAGTGCCATGACGACGAGCGCATAGACGCAGACGAAGATCAGCATTGCGATGGTGCCGACGAGCTTGCGTGTGCGCCGTTGCATGGGGGCTCCTCATCAGGTTCCGGGGTGCGGCGGTGCGGCTCGTTGTGCCGCCGCCTGCAAAGGCCTATGTCTCGCGGGACGAACGGGCCCGCAAGGGCCTTGCTGCCGCAGGAAGTAGACAGTTTCGCGCGCCATGAACAGTGCCGTTTCCATTTCCGCTCCGCAGGTCGACCGGGAGGCCTCGCGCCGCATGGCGCCGGTCCGGGCATGGCTCTGGCTGCTCGCCGGCCTCGTGCTCGTCATGATCCTCGTTGGCGGCGCGACGCGCCTCACGGATTCCGGCCTGTCGATCACCGAATGGAAGCCGGTCACCGGCGCCCTCCTGCCGATGAGCGAGGAAGCCTGGCAGCGCGAGTTCGACCTCTACCGCCAGATCCCGCAATACGAGCTCGTCAACAAGGGCATGACCCTCGCCGAGTTCAAGTCGATCTACCTGTGGGAGTGGGGGCATCGCCAGCTTGGCCGCTTCATCGGGCTCGCCTTCTTCCTGCCGCTCGCGTTCTTCGCCTGGCGCGGGCAGGTGCGCGGGCGCCTGCTGCTGACCATCGCCGCCATCGGCGCCATGGGCGGGCTGCAGGCCACCGTCGGCTGGATCATGGTCGCCTCCGGCCTGAAGCCGGGCATGACGGCGGTCGCGCCGGTCAAGCTCATGCTGCACATGCTCATCGCCTGCGGCATTCTCGGCGCCCTCGTCTGGGTCGCGACTGGCCTCGGCCGCTTTGCGCCGGAGCATGCGCCGGCGCGCCTCAGGCGCACCGCTTCGCTGTTGATCGGTTTCACCGTGCTGCAGATCGCCCTCGGCGCGATCGTCGCCGGGCTCGACGCGGGCCTCTCCTACAACACCTGGCCGCTGATGGACGGGCGCCTCGTGCCCGCCGCCGGGACGCTCTTCCCGATCACGCCGTGGGCGGAGAACTTCGTCGAGAGCATCGCCCTCGTGCAGTTCAACCACCGCCTGGGTGCCTATGTGCTGCTCGCTCTCGCCCTGTGGCATGCGGTGAACGCTTTGCGTAGCATGCCGGGGAGCGCGACGGCGCGACGGGCCGTGCTGCTCGCGGCCTTCGTCCTCGCCCAGGCGCTCGTCGGCATCACCACCCTGCTGCTCGTCGTGCCTTTATGGGCCGCGCTGCTGCACCAGGGCTTCGCCGTTCTGCTGCTCGGCGCCTGCGTCCACCACCGGCGCCGGCTGGCCGAGCCGGCGCCGCTCGCGGTACCGGCTCGGGCCTGAGGCCGCTGGCCTTTTCCTCGGTACGCCCCGGCACCGGCAGGCCGGCGCAAGCCTTGTCCCGTTAATCCTCGGGCCGCGTCCCACCGGATGTCGACGCTTTAGTCCGAATGGGTGAGTCGTGCGTTCGCGCACCTCGACGGGCGCCGGTCGCGCTCAGCATAAAGCTGCGTTAAGGTTCGCGTCAGGCGGACGACGGCTGGCGCTGATGGAGGGCACGTCGATGGCGGGCATGGTGACGATCTTCCACGCGGGTTTGTGGCCGGGGATCGCTGCATCCTGCATCTGCATGGCCGAGCTCGCGGACGGCGCGACGCGTCGGCGCGCGCGCCGCACGCATTCAGCTGCACGCGAACTCTTCCAACTGCGGCCGGTTGTCGCCACGGTGTCCGAGGCGGGCCGCCGCGTTCGGCCGCCCGCGGATTCGAGCTATCACTGCTGAGGGGAGCGGCGGCTCAGGAGGCCGCCGCCAGCGCCTGATCGAGGTCGGCGATGATGTCCGCCGCATCCTCCAGCCCGATCGACAGGCGCACCACATTGCCGGCAACACCTGCCTTCGCCCGTTCCTGCGGCGGCATGTTGCGGTGCGTGGTCGTCGCCGGATGGATCGCGAGCGAGCGTGTCTCGCCGATATTGGCGATGTGCGAGAAGAGCTTGAGCGCCGCGATGAAGCGCGTCGCAGCCTGGTCCCCGCCCTTGAGCGCCACGGTGAAGACGGAGCCTGCCCCCTCCGGGCTGTAGCGGTCGGCGAGTGCCTTGCCGGGATGGCCCTCGATGGAGGGATAGCTCACCGCCGCCACGGCCGGATGACCGGCAAGGTGCTGCGCCACGGCCTTGGCATTGGCGCAGTGGCGCGCCATGCGCAGCGGAAGCGTCTCGATGCCGGTCAGCGTCAGGAAGGCGGTGGCCGGCGAGATGCCCGGGCCGAGGTCGCGCAGGCCATAGAGCCGGGCCGCGACGGCGAAGGCGTTCTTCGGGAAGGCCTCGGCGAGCACGATGCCTTCGTAGTCGCCCCACGGCGCCGAGATGAGCGGGTAACGCGCGTCGCCCGCCCAGTCGAAGCTGCCGCCGTCGGTGATGATGCCGCCGATGACCTGTCCGTGGCCGCCGAGGAACTTCGACGTCGAATGGAAGACGATGTCGGCCCCGTGCTCGAACGGCCGGATAAGATAGGGGCTCGCCAGCGTGTTGTCGACGATGAGCGGCACCTTGTGGCGCCTGGCGATGGCCGAGATCGCCTGAAGATCGACCACGCTGCCGCAGGGATTGACGATGGATTCGACGACGATCGCCTTCGTCTTCTCCGTCACGGCGGCCGCGACGCTGGCCGGATCGGTCGGGTCGGCGAAATGGACCTTCAGGCCATGGCGCTGCTCGAGACGGCGCATGAGGCCGAGCGAGCCGCCGAAGAGGCGGCTGGCAGCGACATATTCGTCGCCGCTTTCCATGAGCGTGAGCAGGATGACGAGAAGGGCCGCCTGGCCGGAGCCGATGGCGACCGACATGGTGCCGCCCTCGAGATCCGTGACGCGGCGCTCCAGCGCCGCCGTCGTCGGGTTGCTGCCGCGCGAATAGGAGAAGCCGATCTTGCGCAGGGCGAAGATGTCGGCCGCCTCTTCGGGATCGTCGAAGACGAAGCCGTTCGTCAGATAGATCGGCGTGGTGCGAGCCCCCGTCGCCGGGTCGGGCGCCGCCCCCGCGTGCACCGCCCGCGTGGCAAAGCCCGTCTTGTTACAATGATCGCTCATGGGTCAGGCTCCGCAACGGCAGGCTCAGGCCGACAGGGCCTGGTCGAGATCGGCGATGAGATCGGCCGGGTCTTCGAGGCCGATGGACAGGCGCACCACGTCCGGCCCGGCGCCGGCGGCCACCTTCTGCTCGTCGCTGAGCTGGCGGTGGGTGGTCGAGGCCGGGTGGATGACGAGCGAGCGCGTGTCGCCGATGTTGGCGAGGTGCGAGAAGAGCTGCAGCTTCGAGACGAGGCTGACGCCCGCCTCGTAACCACCCTTGAGGCCGAAGGTGAAGACGGCGCCGGCGCCCTTTGGGCAGTAACGCCTGGCGAGCGTGTAATAGCGGTCGCCCTCGAGGCCGGGGTAGCTCACCCAGGCGACGGCCGGATGGCTGGCGAGGTGCTTTGCCACCATGAGCGTCGAATCCGAGGCGCGCTGCATGCGCAGCGGCAGGGTCTCGATGCCGTTGAGGATGAGGAAGGCGTTGAAGGGCGACAAAGCCGGGCCGAGGTCGCGCAGGCCGAGCACCCGCGTCGCGATGGCGAAGGCGAAGTTGCCGAAGGTCTCACCGAGCACCATGCCGCCGTATTCCGGCCGCGGCTTCGACAGCATCGGATAGCGCTCGTCGCCGACCCAGTTGAAGGTGCCGCCGTCGACGATGAGGCCGGCGATGGAATTGCCGTGCCCGCCGAGGAACTTGGTGGCCGAATGGACGACGATGTCGGCCCCGTGCTCGAAGGGGCGCCACAGGTAGGGCGTCGCCATCGTGTTGTCGACGATGAGCGGGATGTTGGCGCGCTTGGCGATGGCGGAGATGGCGGCGATATCGACGATGACGCCGCCCGGATTGGCGATCGACTCGACGAAGATCGCCTTGGTCTTGGGCGTCAGGGCCCGCTCGAAGGTGGACAGGTCGTCAGGGTCGGCCCAGACGACGTTCCAGCCGAAGCTCTTGTAGGAATGGTTGAACTGGTTGATCGAGCCGCCGTAGAGCTTCTTCGACGCGATGAACTCGTCGCCCGGCTGCAGCAGGGCGTGGAAGGTGAGGAACTCCGCCGCATGGCCGGAGGCGACGGCGAGCGCCGCCGTGCCGCCCTCGAGCGCCGCCACGCGCTCCTCCAGCACCGCGCAGGTCGGGTTGCCGATGCGCGTGTAGATGTTGCCGAAGGCCTGCAGGCCGAAGAGCGAGGCCGCGTGGTCGACGTCGTCGAAGACGAAGGAAGTCGTCTGGTAGATGGGCGTGGCGCGCGCGCCGGTCGCCGGATCGGGCTGGGCACCGGCATGGATGGCAAGCGTATTGAACCCGGGCACACGGTCGGCCATGGAACATCTCCTCCGGCATTCGCTTTAAAAGGCGTTCGTTCGTAATAAAGAACGACGCGTTTGCCGTCAACGAGGAGGAGGGAGGAAGGGACCTGCGTGTGCCGGCTGCTCAGATCTTTTCGCCGGGCAAGCGGCTGGCCTGCTTCACCCAGTCCGCGAACTGCCCTTCGTCAAGACCGCCCTCGTGGATGTCGAGATAGCGGACGTCCTTGTGCTTGGACGCGCCGGGCGGAACGGGATCGAGCGAGGTGCCGCGGAAGAATGTCACCTTCACGTATTTCGTGAAGCAATGAAAGCTCAGGAACCATCCCTGGCCCTCCACGCCGTAGAAGGGCGAGTTCCATTTGACGGCCTTCATCACGCCCGGAACCGTCCGCACGATCAGCATGTCGAGGCGGCGGCCGAGCTCGCTCTTCCAGCCCGGCATGGCCGCGATATAGGCCTCTACGGGGGCATCGCCGTATCCCTTGGGGATCTGGGGATTGCCCCCGGAGAGAAGAACGGCTCCGCCCGGCTGCGCCGCTTCCGTTGCAGCCCCGGTGGCGGCCTTCGTCCTTGCCGTTTTCGCAGGCTTGACCGCTTTCGCAGGTTTGGCGGGCAGCTTCGTCATCCGTTCACTGTTCCTGCGGGATGTGGCGCATGGTACGCCACCGCGCGGCATGAGGCTGCGCGAACATGTAGAGGCCCGTGGGAATCAGCAGGAAGAGCGGGACGAGCGCCAGGAGATGGACCCAGAAGCGCGGCTCCGCGCCGCCCCACGTGGCGACGACGTTGGCGATGAAGCCCACGGTGAAAGCAACCGACAGCCACCGGTGGAAACGGCGGATCGACGCGCTCCAATTCATCGGGAGGTCCTTTTCTTCCTTCCGGAATGGCTTCGACGACCGGCGGCCTCAATCGATCCGCGACAGAACATCGTCCAGCGCCGAGAGGAACCGCGGCCAGCCCGCCATGGCGCCCCGGTAATAGGACTGCTGATCCGGCCGGAAACCCGTCTGCTCCATGCGCAGGTGGGTGCCGGTCTCCGTTGGCGTCAGTGTCCACGTGACGACGCTTTCGAGGTCCTTGGTATCCCACCGATAGGACAGCCGCTTGTCGGGCTCGACGATCTCGACCCGGCAGTCGACCGCGCCCCAGTCGGCGGTGAGGTTGAAGCGGTGGTTCACCACCGGCTTGAAGTCGTTCTTCATGAGCCATTCCTCAATGAGGTGCGGCTGTGTGAGGGCGCGCCAAAGCTTTTCCGGCGGGTAGGGGAATTCCCGTTCGACGACGACGAGGAGGCGTTCGGTGGCTGTGTCGCTCATTGGTCCATTCTCTTGAGCAGGTCTTCGAGGTCATCGAACCTGGCCTGCCAGAAGCCCGACATCTGCCTGGTCCAGTCGATCAGCGGGGCGAGGGCGGCACGTTGTGCGCTGTAATGCGTCTGGCGGCCCTCGTGACGGTCGCGCACCAGCCCCGCCCGCTTCAGGATCCCGAGATGCTTCGAAACCGCCGGCTGGGAGACCCCCGCCTTGGCCGTCAGCGCGGCGACCGTCTGGTCGCCGTCGCGGCACAGCCGCTCGAAAATGGCGCGCCGCGTCGGATCGGCGAGCGTCCTGAAGAGGAGGTCGTGGGCTTGCGATGTCACGATCGATAACTTTCCAGCTATGAATAATCCATAACTGGCGAGCTATGGGTGAGTCAATGGGCTTCCTGCCGGCGATGCTGCGCGTGCTCGATGGAAATAGCGAAGGCAAGCGCCGTCGGTCCGCTGGCAACGGTCCGGGCGGGTCGTCGATGATCAGAAAGGCAGGAGAAAAGAAAGGTTCTGCCGAAGTGTTCCGCCGTTCGCTCGAACGAACGGCTTACTGATCGCCCGGCTTGAAGATGGTGCGCTTCTGGAAGCCCTTGTCGGCCATGGCCGGCTTCTTGGCCGAGATGATACGCGAATTGATGCCCTGCCAGCCGATCTCGCCGGAGAGGCGCCCGTATTCGATCTTGGGGCAGCGGTTCATGACGACCTTGAGCCCGCGCGCCTCGGCCCGCTCGGCGGCCGCGTCGTTGCGCACCGACAGCTGCAGCCAGATGACCCGGGGCCGCGGCGAGAGCGCCAGCGCCTCGTCCGTCACCGGGCCCGCGGCCTCGGAGTTGCGGAAGATCTCCACCATGTCGACCGGGTGGGGAATGTCTGCGAGCCGGCCGTAGACCGTCTTGCCGAGCAGGGTCTTGCCGGCGAGGCCCGGGTTGATCGGGATGACGTCGTAGCCTCGTTCGATCAGGTATTTCATGACGATATAGCTCGGCCGGGCCGGATTGGCCGAGGCGCCGACGAGCGCGATCGTCTTCACGCTCTTCAGGATGTCGCGGATATAGGCATCGGGATAATTGTCATGCTCCACGGCGCCGGGCGCCGCGGCCCGGGTGGAGGAGGGGGCGTTCGGGATCATCGGCCCTGCCAGTTCGGTTCGCGTTTCTCGATGAAGGCGCCGATGCCCTCTTCGGCATCGCGTGCCAGCATGTTCTCCACCATCACGGCGCTGGCGTGCCGGTAGGCGTCGCTCAGGCCCATCTCGAGCTGTTCGTAGAAGGCGCGCTTGCCGATCTTCAGCGTCAGCGGCGACTTGGCGGCAATGGTGCGCGCCATGGCGAGCGCCGCCGCGAGCGCCTCGCCTTCGGCGACGACGCGGTTGACGAGGCCGAAGCGCGCCGCGTCCTGCGCGTCGACCATCTCGCCCGTCAGCAGCATTTCCATGGCGTGCTTGCGTGAGATGTTGCGCGACAGCGCGACCATCGGCGTCGAACAGAAGAGGCCGATGTGGACGCCCGGCGTGCAGAATCGCGCCGCCGCTCCCGCGACGGCGAGATCGCAGCTCGCCACCAGCTGGCAGCCGGCAGCGGTGGCGACGCCCTCGACGGCGGCGATCACCGGCTGCGGCAGGCGCACGATACGCTGCATCATGGCCGAGCAGGTGCCGAGCACGTCGCTGAAATAAGCGCGTCCGCGGTCCGGGTCCGCGCGGTGGGCGGTCATCTCCTTGAGGTCATGCCCGGCGGAGAAGACCGGGCCCGCGGCCGCAAGGACGACGACGCGCACGTCCGGCCGGCTGGCGATGCCGTCGAGCGCCTTGCTGACGGCGGCCATTAGCGCCTCGCTCAGGCTGTTGCGCGCCCTCGGCCGGTTGAGCGTGAGGAGTGCGATGCCCTCCTCGGGCTCCTCCACGAGGAGCACGGGCGTGTCGATCGTCGTCTCGGTATTCATGCATTCCTCGCCGGGCGCGGGCGCCGAAGGCCGGTTTGCCGATCTGCCTATTGTCGGCGGCATCACCGCATGCTGCAACCAAGGCAATATGGTCGAGATCCATGAAACGGGAAGGGGGATGTGCGCATGGCGGCATGGGCAGAGTTGCAGCCGGTGATGAGCGTGGCCGAGCTCGAGGCGTTCCTGGACAGGGAATTCCCCCAGGTTCACGCCGGCGGGCGCATCTATGGCGTCGAGGCGGTGGGGCCGATGTCGGCGCGCCTGCGCTGCGCCTACGACGAGCGCCACGTCCGCCCGGGCGGCACGATTTCGGGACCGACCATCATGGCGCTCGCCGATCTTGCGCTCTATGTCGCCATCCTCGGCGCCATCGGCCCGGTCGGCCTCGCCGTCACCACCAACCTGTCCTTCAACTTCCTGCGCAAGCCCGGCCGGCGCGACCTTCTCGCCGACTGCCGCCTGCTCAAGCTCGGCAAGCGCCTCGCCGTCGGCGAGGTCACCATCTTCTCGGACGGGGAGGAGGAGCCCGTCGCCCATGCGACAGGGACCTATTCCATCCCGCCGCGGTGAAGAAAATTGCGGTATTATAATACCTTTATAGGTAAGTAATTGATATTTAACGGTTTGTCCGCGTCGGCGCCTTGCCGCCGCGCTTGACGCGGGCGCCGGCCTCATGTAGAGCACGCCCACCTTGAACGGCGCTGCCCTGTGCGGCGCCGTTGCAGTGTTCCCGCGGGGGCCTCGCGAAGGTCTCTGCATCATCTCGGAAGAGACCCATGAAGACCTATTCGGCAAAGCCGGCCGACGTCGAGAAGAAGTGGGTGCTCATCGATGCGAAGGGCCTTGTCGTCGGCCGCCTCGCTTCGATCGTAGCCATGCGCCTGCGTGGCAAGCACAAGCCGTCCTTCACGCCTCACGTCGACTGCGGCGACAACGTCATCGTCATCAATGCGGACAAGGTGGTGTTCACCGGCCGCAAGCGTGAGCAGAAGGTGTACTACCACCACACCGGCTATCCGGGTGGCATCAAGGAGCGCACCGCCAAGTTCATCCTCGAGGGCCGCTTTCCCGAGCGCGTCGTCGAGAAGGCGGTGGAGCGCATGCTCCCGCGCGGCCCGCTCGGCCGCAAGCAGCTCGGCAACCTGCGCGTCTACGGCGGTTCGCAGCATCCGCACGAGGCTCAGCAGCCCGAGGCGCTGGACGTCGCCGCGCTCAATTCGAAGAACGTGAGGAGCGCCTGATCATGGCCGAGACCCTCCAGAGCCTTTCCGATCTCGGGCAGGCCGTCGCCCCGCAGGCCGCGCCCGAGGCGCCCGTGCACGAGCAGAAGCTCGACAAGCTCGGCCGCGCCTATGCCACCGGCAAGCGCAAGGACGCCATCGCGCGCGTCTGGATCAAGCCCGGCGCCGGCAAGATCGTCGTCAACGACCGCGAACTCGACGTCTATTTCGCGCGTCCGGTACTGCGCATGATCCTGCAGCAGCCGCTCGTGCTGACCGAGCGCGTCGGCCAGTACGACGTGATGGTCAACGTCACCGGCGGCGGCCTCTCCGGCCAGGCCGGTGCCGTACGCCACGGCCTCGCCAAGGCGCTGACCTACTATGAGCCTGAGCTGCGCTCCGTCCTCAAGAAGCAGGGCTTCCTGACGCGCGACAGCCGCGTCGTCGAGCGCAAGAAGTACGGCCGCGCCAAGGCCCGCCGTTCCTTCCAGTTCTCGAAGCGTTGATCGCCTCGGGTTTCACGCTTTCCACGCGAAAGGGCGGCCTCGGGCCGCCCTTTTGTTTTCGGCTCTCGCCTGGGCGCACCGGGCCACTATCGCCTATCCGCCGGCGGCCCGATGCCCATGGCGTTGATCACCTCCTGCGGCACCCGGTAGTCGCGGTAGAGCTGGGCGCTCGAGCGCAGGCCGCAGGCCTCGCGCTGGACGACGAGGTGCCACAGCGCGGTGCCCGCCTGCCGCACCAGCCGTTTCCGGTCGGCGTCGGTGCCTCTGCCGGCATCGCAGGCCTCGATGGCGGCGAGCGCGGCTTCGAGCGCCCGCCCCAGACGCCCGAGGGCGGAGGCGCTTTCTTGCAGCATCTCCTGCTGCAGGGCGTCATTGGCCATGCCGGTTGCATCGGCGCGGGAGGTGAGGCGAGGGGGACGCAGGCTCATCGGCTGCCCGGCTCACATTGCCTTTATCGCTGCCGCATCACTTCGCGGCCACCGGCCGTTGCTCCCGCAGTTCGAAGCGCCCGGTCGGCCCGCCGGCCTCGCGCCAGGCGGCGAAGCCGCCGCCGAGATGGGCGACGGGCTTGAGCCCCATCCGCGCGGCCGTCGCCGCGCCGAGCGCCGAGCGCCAGCCGCCGGCACAGAAGAAGATGAAGCGCTTGTCCTGCGAGAAGATGCATTTGTGGTAGGGGCTCTCCGGGTCGATCCAGAACTCCAGCATGCCGCGCGGGCAATGGAAAGCGCCGGGGATGGTGCCTTCGCGCTCCAGCTCGCGCGGGTCGCGCAAGTCCACAAAAACGACATCGTCGCGGCCATGCAGGGCGATGGCTGCCGCCGCGTCGATGGTCTCGATGGCGCGCTCGGCCTCGGCGAGCATCGTTTTGAATCCCAGGGTGATGGTCTGCGGCATCGTCTTGATCCTCCCGCTGCCCGCGGCTGGCAGGCCATGCTAGCGCGACCGCCTCTTCCTTGGGGAGATCGCGGCGTGCCGATTGTTCCCGCACCGGCCATCGGGCACGATATTCGTGATTGGACATCTATATGGGGATGGCACGTGGAGGTTTTCAGCCCGGCGGATTATGTCGCCCTCGGCTTTTTCGTCGCTGCCTGGATCGGCTACAAGATCGTCGTCGAGCACTCGCGCTGGGCCGATCAGAGCCTCAACGTGATGATGAACAATTATCGCCATGTCTGGATGGCGCGGATGCTCGAGCGCGAATTGCGCATCGTCGACACGACCATCATGGCGACGCTGCAGAACGGCACCGCCTTCTTCGCCTCCACGTCGCTCATCGTCATCGGTGGCGCGCTCGCCTTGCTGCGGTCCACTGACGAGGTGCTCAATCTCGTTGCCGATCTGCCCTTTGGCCTGCAGACCACTCGCCTTGCCTGGGAGTTGAAGGTGATCGGCATCGTCATCATCTTCGGCTACGCCTTCTTCAAGTTTTCCTGGTCGTACCGTCTGTTCAACTATGCCGCGATCCTCATCGGCGCGACGCCGGCGGCGGAGAAGGGCCGCGCGCCGGACGTCCCGGCGCGGGCGGCCGCCGCGCGAGCGGGGCAGATGGCAGTCGTCGCGGGGCGCCACTTCAACCGCGGCCAGCGCGCTTTCTTCTTCGCGCTCGCCTATCTCGGCTGGTTCCTAAGCCCCTATCTCTTCTTTTTCTCGACGGCCGCGGTGCTCGTCGTCATGGCGCGGCGCCAGTTCTCGTCGGAGGCGCGGGCCGCCCTCGACGTGCGCGAACGCGATTGACGCGGCGACCCCGGACAGGCAGGCAGGAGCGATGAAAGCCGATGCGACTCGCGACGCCGAAATCGCCACCCTCATGCTTACGCTCGCCGCTGCATGCGGACCGGGCAAGACGCTGGATCCGACCGTGGTTGCCCGTGCCTACGCAGGCCCGCATCCGGATGGCTGGGGCCCGCTGATGCAGCCCGTCCGGCGCGTCGCCGTGGCCCTCGCGCACGAGGGACGCCTCGTCATCTACCGCAAGGGCAAGCCGGTCGACCCCGACGACTTCCGCGGCATCTACCGCATCGGCCTGCCGCATGTGGAATGAAGCCGCTCACCGGCCCGGCAGCAGCGTCGGCGTGTAGCCCATCAGGCGGTAGGCCACGAGGCCGACCCATTCCTTGGTGGAGAGGTCCGCGAGGCGCAGCCCCTCCGAGAAGGTGCGGAAGGGGCGGTAGAAGTCGTCCGGCTTGCCGTCGGCATGAAAGTCGACCGGATAAGGCACCACATCGAAGCCGACGGCCTTGAAGCAGCCGACGGCGCGTGGCATGTGATAGGCCGAGGTGACGAGCAGCCAGCGCTCGCCCGGCTGCGGCTGCACCAGGTCGCGGGTGAAGAGCGCATTCTCCCGCGTGTTGCGGGAGCGGTCCTCGTAGAGGACATTCTCCGTCCGCATGCCGACCGCGGTGAACAGCGCCCGCGCCGCATCGGCCTCCGTATATTCCTCTTCCGTCAGCAGGCTGGCCGAGCCGCCGGTGAAGACGATGCGGACCTCGGGAAGGCGACGCGCAAGCTCGATCGTCGCTGTCATGCGCGCGGCGGCGTCGGTGAACTTGATCTGATGGCGGTTCATGCCGATGGCGCCGCCGAGCACGATGACGCCGGCGACGGGCTCGCCATCGAGGCGCGGCACGGCCGCGAAGCGGTCCTCCAGAACCCGCATCGAGATGCGGGCGAGCGGCGAGGCCCCGACGATCAGAAAGCCGACGATGCCGATGGCCACGAGGCCGTGGCCGAGGCGCCGGTAGCGCGAGAAGAGCAGCAAGAGCCCGACAAGCGCGATGACGGTCAGCACGTTGCTCGGCGTGACGAAGAACCAGAAGATCTTCGAGAGATAGAAAAACATGGCTGCCCCGTATTGCCCGCCTGGTGCCCCCGATCAGCGGGCCTCGCTCAGCCGCCGCAGCAGTCGCTCGACATGGATGGTGCGCTCGGCCACCTCCCTGAGCTCGCAGCCCGCCTCGAAGACCGCCGCGCGCGGCGAGGCGGGGAAGGCCTGCGAGATGAAGCTGCAGTTGAGGTCCGCATAGCTCTCCCAGGCCTGCTGCACGGCCGTGAAGTGGGTGCGTGCCGCCCCGTCGAGCTTGCCGTCGAGGGCGGCGATCGCGCTCGTCATGCGCTCGCGCCAGACGGCGACCTCACGGCGTGAGCAGGCGATCTCCGCCGCATGACGGTCACCGCCGTCGCGCCGGGCGCAGACGAGCGCGATGGAACCGATGCAGGCGGACGGGGCGCGGCCGCTCTCGCCGAGGCATTGGGCCATCGCGTCGCGGTCGGAGGCGATGGTGCCGCCGGTGCCTTCCGGCTCCGCCGCCGAGGAGAGGGTGGCGAGTCCCGCGACGGCGATCGCGAGAAGGCCCGTCGCCACCGCAGCGGCACGGCGACCGGATCTCGGCATGGGAGGCTGCTGCATCGAATCGCGTTCCTGCTTGGTGGAACCATCGCGTCAGACCGCAGCCCGCCGTCGGGCGGCGGTGTCTGCCACGGCCCGGCGGAGGAAGGCTAGGGCAACCGCCGCTAGCGACCTCATGCAGCCTTGTCCCAGGCAGGCGCCCAGGAGGGATCGATCATGCGCCCGTCGGGCCGGGCGAGCCCGCTGATCCGCGCCACCTCGTCCTCGTCGAGCGCGAAGTCGAAGATGTCGATGTTCTGCGCGATGCGCTCGCGATTGGCGGATTTCGGGATGGCGACGACCCCCGGCTGCTGGACGTGCCAGCGCAGCACGACCTGGGCCGGCGTCCTGCCGTGCCGCTCGGCGACCTCGACCACCGCGCGCTCGTCAAGCAACTGGCCCCGTCCGAGCGGGCAATAGGCCGTGAAGGCAAGGCCGTGACGGCGGCAGGCATCGAGAACCTTCGACTGGTCGAGGTAGGGGTGATACTCGCACTGGTTGGCGACCAGGGGCTCGTCCGAGCGCGCCACCGCCTCGTCGAGCAGCGCGACGGGGAAGTTGGAGACACCGATGTGGCGCGTGAGCCCGTCGCGCCTCGCCCGGCCGAGCGCCTTGATCGTCTCCTTGAGCGGGATGCTGGCATTCGGCCAGTGGATGAGCAGCAGGTCGACCGCATCGAGGCCGAGGCGTCTGAGGCTGGCCTCGGCCGAGCGCATCAGATTGCTCTCGGACAGGTCCTCGTACCAGACCTTCGTCGTCACGAACAGCTTGTCGCGGGAGATGCCGGAGGCGCGGATGCCTTGTCCCACCGCCTCCTCGTTGCCGTAGCGGGCGGCGGTGTCGATGTGGCGGTAGCCCGCCTCGATCGCCCACTGCACGGCGGCGATGCAGGCGTCATTCGTTGCTTCCCAGGTGCCGAGCCCGAGAGCGGGAATGGCGGCGCCATTGGCTTCGA
Organism: Chelatococcus daeguensis; assembly: GCF_001887265.1. Lineage (NCBI taxonomy): Bacteria > Pseudomonadati > Pseudomonadota > Alphaproteobacteria > Hyphomicrobiales > Chelatococcaceae > Chelatococcus > Chelatococcus daeguensis. The sequence goes on from NZ_CP018095.1 coordinate 1,760,036, forward strand.
CGAGCGGAGCTGTCATGCGGATTACCTCGTTCGTTGGGACGTCGGTTGCCGGGCCAGCCGCGGACGCAACTCAGCCGGCGGCCTTGCTGTTGCGCAGCGCCTCGGCCTGGGCATAGAAGCGCTTTTCCCACTCTTTGTGATTGTCGAGCCCCTCGCGGATGAAAGGCGTGAAGACCGCGATGTTGAGCAGCAGCCAGTTGACGAGGTTCGCCGGGAAGCGCAGCGGCTTGACGAAATCGACGAAGAGCACGACGCGCGTCTTGTCCGTGTGGTTCCAGGCCTCGTGGTTGTAGGCGTCGTCGAAGACGAGCGCCTTGCCCTCTTCCCAGTGGCAGATCTGCTTGTCGACGCGGATGGCGAGCTTGTCGCGCGGCTCGGGCACGATGAGGCCAAGGTGCAGGCGCAGCACGCCGTTGTAGGGCCCGCGATGCGCCGGCAGGTGCTTGCCGGGCTCGAAGATGGAGAACATCGCCGTCTTGAGGCCCGGGATCTTCTGCACGATGCGCCAGGTCTCGGGGCACTGCCTGATGTTCTGCTCTGACGTGAGGCCGTAGCCGGCGAGGAAGAAGGTCTTCCACCCCGTGTCCGTGCTGATGGTCTTCACGTCCGTGGAGATGTCCTGGAAGGAGGGCAGGTCCGCCTGGCGCACCAGGACCTTCTCCAGCTCGGCGCGGATGAGGGGCCACTCGCGCTCGATCTCGGCCACCCAGGGAAAGGTGGCGTTGTCGTAGACGGGCGGGTTGCCGACCTTGGAATATTTGAGGTTGAGCTTCTCGGCCCAGGCGACGATGCCCATGAGCACGCGCGTGACGAGGCTCGGCCGGTCCATCGGAGCGATGCCCTCGGTGCCGAAGGTTTGTGTCGCGCCGCCGGCCGTGGCCGTGGGATTGTGGGCTTCCTGCTTCAAAGTTCCTGCTCCCGCTCCTGGGTGCCCCGCGCATATGGTCTTGCGGTTTCAACCGCGCTCAACCGTAGTTAGCTAATGATAGCCGCCGACGGCCGCAACGGTCCTGGATGCGATCCTATCGCCCACTCCATGCAAGAGAAGCGGGGTCGACAGCAGATTGGAGCCGTTCGAAACAGCAGCGAGCGCGCGCGCCCGTCACTGCGGCCGCGGGCAGTTCGATTGTCGGCGATGGCGATTTTATGGCGGGAGAGCTGCGCGCTGATGCAGGCTGAAGATCAACCAATACTTTTGAAAGCACCATCACTAGTTCGAAAGCGCTCGTGGTCCACTCTGCAAGGTCATGGCTGGGCTCGTCCCGGCCATCCACGTCTTTGACGTTGTTCTTTTTCTTAAAAGCGTGAATGCCCGCGACAAGTGCGGGCATGACACGGGGAGCCGTCGCACGTCATGGCCGATTGCAGCGCCGCGGTTATGATTCGCGCCCGCCGGCGGTTACTTCGTCTTCTCGAACAGCTCGCGGCCGATGAGCATGCGGCGGATCTCGCTGGTGCCAGCGCCGATCTCGTAGAGCTTGGCGTCGCGCAGCAGGCGGCCCGTCGCGTAGTCGTTGATGTAGCCGTTGCCGCCGAGAAGCTGGATGGCATCGAGGGCGCATTGCGTCGCCTTCTCGGCGGCATAGAGAATGGCGCCGGCCGCGTCCTCGCGCGTCGTCTCGCCCCTGTCGCATGCCCTGGCCACGGCATAGACGTAGGCCTTGCAGGCGTTCATCGTCACGTACATGTCGGCAAGCTTGCCCTGAACGAGCTGAAACGAGCCGATCGGCTGACCGAACTGCTTGCGCTCGTGGACATAGGGCATGACGACGTCGAGGCAGGCCTGCATGATGCCGAGCGGCCCGGCCGCCAGCACCACGCGCTCGTAGTCGAGGCCGGACATGAGCACGTTGACGCCCTTGCCGACCGTGCCGAGCACGTTTTCCTCCGGCACCTCGCAATCCTCGAACACGAGCTCGCAGGTGTCGGAGCCGCGCATGCCGAGCTTGTCGAGCTTCTGGGCAGTGGAGAAGCCTTTCATGCCCTTCTCGACGAGGAAGGCTGTGATGCCGCGCGGCCCGGCCTCGGGGTCCGTCTTGGCATAGACGACGAGCGTCTCTGCGACGGGCCCATTGGTGATCCACATCTTGTTGCCGTTGAGGACGTAGCGGTCGCCGCGCTTTTCCGCTCGCGTCTTCATCGAGACGACGTCGGAGCCGGCGCCGGGCTCGGACATCGCCAGCGCGCCGACATGCTCGCCCGAGATGAGCTTGGGCAGGTAGCGACGCTTCTGCTCGGCCGTGCCGTTGCGGCGGATCTGGTTGACGCAGAGGTTGGAATGGGCGCCGTAGCTGAGGCCGACGGAGGCAGAGGCGCGCGAGACTTCCTCCATGGCCACGCAATGTTCCAGATAACCGAGGCCGGCGCCGCCGAATTCCTCCTCCACGGTGATGCCGTGCAGGCCGAGCGCGCCCATCTCGGGCCACAGGTCGCGCGGGAAGGTGTTGGTGCGGTCGATCTCCTCGGCGCGCGGGGCGATCTTGTCCTGCGCGAAGGCGTGTACCGTCTCGCGGATGGCGTCGGCCGTCTCGCCGAGGTCGAAGTTGAAGTCCTGCGGACGGTTGCTGAGCATGGCGGCTTCCTCCTCTCGTCTTAAATCCCTTATACGCGTTTGGGAGGAACCCTGTCAGCGCATGCTGCCGTGCGTCGATGCCAAGCCGGTGCCTCGGCCCCGCGCACACCCATTAGCCCGTCGTTAAGCGAGAGCGGCTAGCCTCGAGGTCATCCTTGTGCCGAAAGCCCCCGGAGCGCCCTTGCAACCGTCCCCGCAGCATCTCGAGCCGAAGGCTCCCGCGGGATGGCGCCGCGCGGCGCAAAGGCTGGCCTCGCGTCAGGTGCTATCGGCGGCGACCACGCTCGCCATTCGCGTCGCCTCGGCGGGGATCGGGTACGTGGTGCAATTCGCGCTGGCACGGGCCCTCGGCGCGTCCGAATACGGCATCTTCGCCTTGGCGTGGCTTTGGGTGACGATCGGCGGTTTCGCCGGCTGCTTCGGCTTCAGTCAGACGGTGGTGCGCTTCCTGCCGCGCTACCGGCAGAAGGGCGACATGGCCCTGCACGACGCCTTCCTCACCGTCGGGCGGCGGGTCGTCGCCCTCGTCTCCGGCGTTCTCGCCCTTGTCGGCGCCGCTGTGACGTTTCTTGCCGGCGGCTGGGCCGGCGGGGTTGCGCCCTTCCTCATCGCCGCCGCCTGCGTGCCCGTCTTCGCCTATGCCGACCTGCTCGAGGGCACGGCACGCTCGCGCGGCTGGCTCGGCCTCGCCTTCATCCCGCCCTACATCCTGCGGCAGCTTCTCGTGCTCGGCCTGGTCGCTGGCGTCCATGGCCTCGGCTGGCCGGGCACGGCCGTTACGGCGATGGCGGCCACCTTCGTCGCCCTCGTCATCGCGGCTGCCGTCCAGCACGTCCTTCTCATGCGCCGGCTGCCTCGGGCGGATGGGCCGAAGAAGAACCTGCGCCGTGTGCTGCCGCTATGGCTGCGTTCGGGCGGCCTCCTCTTTCTCGCTGACGGCGCGCGGCTTCTGCGCACCTATGGCGACACCATCGTGCTCGGCGCTTTTCTGCCGCCGGCGGCCGTCGGCATCTATTTTGCCGCGACCCGTGTCGCCTCGGTGCTGGGCTTCGTCGAATATTCGGTCAGTGCCGCAATGGGCTATCGCTTCGCCACCATGGCAGCGAGCGGCGACCGGCATGCGCTCGCGCGCCGCGCGGTCCATGCGGCCATCGTCACGCTGGTGCCGGTGCTCGTCGGCGGCCTCGTGCTGTGGCTCATCGGCGGTTTCGTCCTCGGCCTTTTCGGCGCGGCCTTCGTCGCCGGCACGGCGGTGCTGCCGCTGCTCATCGCCGCGCAGGTGCTCCGCGCCGCGGTCGGGCCGGCCGACGACCTGCTCAACGTGCTCGGGCGCGAGCGCTGGACCTTCGTCGGCCAGCTCGCAGGGCTCGTCGTCAATGTCGCGACGGGGCTCGCCCTGGTGCCGATCCTCGGCATCGTGGGGGCGGGGCTCGCCTCCCTTGCCGCCATGGCGGCGACGACGGCGATCCTCGGCATCGGTGCGTGGCTCCTCCTTGGCGGTCACCTGCGCGCGGCGACGGCCTCGGGCGATGGCGTCGGAACGAGAGGCCAATCGTGATCGGGGAGCAGATCTCAAGAGCATACCAGGTTCGGGGGAAGGGAACGATGAGGATCGCAATTCACGGGAGCGTGCATCCACCCAATGCCACCTATCGCTGCGTCATGACCACGGTGGCGGACCTGCTGCCGCATCGCGAGGCCTGGGAGCGGCTGGCGAAGTCGGCGATCGAGCCCAATCCGTTCTACGAGCCGGACGCCTTGCTGGCGGCCGCCCGCCATCTCGAGGGGGGCACGCTCTGGGTCGTCGCCATCTGGCGCGACGGGAGGGAAGGGGGCGAGCTCGCCGGGCTGTTCCCGTTGCAGTTCGGCGCGCTCAGGCAGGGCGTCCTCTGGCCGTTGCCGAGCCTCTACGTCAACCATATGTTCTCCGCCACCAGCGCGCCCCTGATCTGCGAAAGCGATCCGGAAGGCGTGTGGGAGGCTTTCCTCGGCGATCTCGGCAACCTCTGCCGGGGCGGCGCGGTCCTCAAGTGCCCCCGCCTGCCGCGTGGGCGCGGCGTGTCGATCGCACTTGAGAACGTCATGGCCAGGCAGGGCCTCAGTCACGCATGGCTGTACGGATACGCGCGGCCGGCCGTCGAGAGCGACCTTTCCTACGATGCCTATGTTGCTCGCTACTCGTCCAAGAGACGGCGCAACCTGCGCCGCGCCGAGCAGCTTCTGGCATCCCACGGCGATGTGACCTTCCACAGTGTTCCGGGGCCGGGCCCCGAGGCGGCGCGCGCCTATGCGGATTTCCTCGCCCTCGAGGTGGCCGGCTGGAAGGGAGCCGCGGGCACCGCCCTTGCCAAGAGCGAAGCCACTCAAGGGTTCGGCGAGCGCCTGTTCGGGCCGCAGCGCGTCACCGATGGCGTCGCCTTCGATGTTCTGGCCGTCGCCGGCCGGGCCGTGGCGATCAACGTCAATCTGGTGCGTAGCGGCGTCGTCTATGCCGCCAAGAGCGCCTATGACGAGAGCTTCTCGCAGGCGAGCCCGGGCACGCTGCTCGATCTTCACCTCCTGCGCCGCACGCTGGACGAGAAGGCTTATACGCGGCTCGATTCCTGCGCCCAGCCCAACCATCCGCTCGCCGCCTACTGGCTGGAGGAGCAGGAGGTCGGTGCCGTGTTCCTCGCCACGACGGCGAGCACGCCGCGCTGGTATTTCGACATGATGCTCCTCACCGTGCGCCAGACACGGCGTCTGCGCGAGCAGGCGAGGGAGCTGATCGAGCGCTTCTGGCAGTAGGCGACGGAAGACGGGCCGGTGCCCCGGCCCGCGAGCGCCCGCCGGCCGGTCCTCAGAGCTCGCCCTTCTTGAACTTCTCCCACATGTCGGCCGTGCCGTAGAAGGCGTTGCGATCGACGTCGCCCGTCACGCCCGGCACGCGGCCCGTGGTGGTGAACTGCCAGAAGCTCCAGCGCCGATTGTTGTAGCGTTCCTCCGGCTCGGCGGCGACGGAGCGCAGCCAGAAGTGATAGCCGGGCAGCTCGTTCTCCAGCACCTCCTGGTGGAAGGTGATGTCGGTGTAGATGATGGGCCGCTTGCCGGTATGCGCCTCGAGCTCGGCCAGCATCAGCCGGATCTTTTCGAGCGCGACCTCGCGCGGCACCTTCTGCGGGCAGGTCTTGGAATGGCCGTTCCACTCGACGTCGAGGACGGGCGGCAGCGCGTCCGGGTCGTTCGGTATGTGCTGGCGGAACCACTGCGCCTGCTCGTGTGCCGGACGGCACCAGTAGACGAAGTGATAGGCGCCGCGCGGGATACCGGCCGCACGCGCTCCCGCCCAGTTCTTGTAGAAGCTCGGGTCGATGTGGTCGCCACCCTCGGTCGCCTTGATGAAGACGAATTGCGTGCCGGCGCGCCGCACGGCCGCCCAGTCGATATCGCCCTGCCAGCGGGAGACGTCGATCCCCTGGATCGGGTAGCGATGCGCCTTGGCGACGCCTGGATGCGGCTTGCGGTCACCCTTGTCGGGATAGAACGTGTCGATCGAGGAGCAGGCGACGAGGGCGAGGGCGACGAGGGAGGTGACGGCGAGGCGGCGGAGCATCGGGCGGCGGGCGCTCATTGGAAGGGACATGCCGCGACGATTCGTTTCAATAGATTGACGAACCCTTTACGAAAGCCCGAACCACAGGGTGGCGATCCCCAAAAAGGCGAAGAACCCGATCACGTCCGTCGTCGTCGTCACGAAGGGGCCTGACGATACGGCGGGGTCGACCCCGAGCCGATTCAGGGTCAGCGGGATGAGGATGCCGCCCAGCGCCGCCACCGACAAGACGGTGAGGATGGCGAGGCCGATGACGAAGCCGAGGTCGCGGATGCCGAACCACACCACGGCCACCGTGCCGAGGATGATGGCAAAGCCCACGCCGTTGCAGATGCCGACCGCGACCTCGCGGCGGATGATGCGCCAGGTGTTGGAGCGGCGCAGCTCTTGTGTGGCAAGCGCGCGCACCGTCACCGTCATCGTCTGGGTGCCGGCATTGCCGCCGATGGAGGCGACGATCGGCATCAGGACGGCAAGCACAACCATCTGCTGGATCGAGCCCTCGAACAGGTGGATGACGTTGGCGGCCACGATGGCCGTGACGAGATTGGCAAAGAGCCAGGGAAAACGGCTGCGCACCGTGTACCAGATGGTGTCCGACAGCTCCTCGTCGCCCTTGACGCCGCCGAGTGCCTTCAAATCCTCGTCCGCCTCCTCCTCGATGACGTCAACGATGTCATCGACCATCATCACACCGACGAGGCGCTTGGCCTCGTCGACGACGGCGCAGGAGACGAGGTTGTAGCGCTGGAACAGCCGTGCCGCCTTCTCCTGGTCGTCGGTCGCCTCGATGAGATGCTGGTCCTCGTTCATGATGTCGCTGATCTTCACCGGGCGCTTGGTGCGCAGGAGACGGTCGAGCGGCACCGTGCCGATCAGCTGGTAGGCGGGGTCGACGACGAAAATTTCATAGAAGGTGTCGGGCAGGTCCTCGGTCTCGCGCATGTAGTCGATGGTCTGCCCCACCGTCCAGAAGGGCGGCACGGCGATGAACTCCGTCTGCATGCGCCGCCCGGCCGAATCCTCCGGATAGTCCAGCGAGCGCTGCAGCGCCACGCGCTCGGGCGGCGGCAACTGCTCGAGAACCTCGGCCTTGTCGGCCTCGTCGAGATCCTCGAGGATGTAGACGGCATCATCGACGTCGAGCTCGCGCACCCCCTCGGCGATATTGGCGTTGGGGATGCTCTCGAGCAGTTCTTCGCGGATCGCGTCGTCGACTTCGGTGAGGGCTGCGAAGTCGAAATCGCTGCCGAGCAGCGCGACGAGCCGCGGGCGGTCGTCATAGTCGAGCGCCTCGATGAGGGCGCCCAGATCGGCCTCGTGGAGCGGGGCGGCGAGGCGGCGCAGATTCTCGGCATTGCCATCGGCAATGGCCTCGGAGACGCTCGCCAGGAAGGTCGGATTGACGTTGCCTTCCTCGTCCCGGAACGCGAGCGCCTCGGGCGCCGTCTCGTGCTCGACGTTCACCATGCTGATCCGCCCGCTGTGTGAGGTTCGACGCCCTTCTAGGTGCCGTCCTTGCGGAAGACAACCGCCCACGCGCGGCTTTGTTGCACGATGCCGACGCTGTGGCCCGATCGCCTCAGGGGCGAAGACGAAGTCTCACAGGCCGAGCTGCGGCCCGCGCGGCGCCGTGCCGCCGACGACGAGCACCCAATAGTCGCGCCCGCCCGCCCGGGCGTGGGCAAAGCCGATGTGGGAGGCGGGGTTCTGTAGCATGTTGCGGCGGTGCTCCGCCGAACGGCGCCAGTCGTCCATCACCTCGTCGAGCGAGCGCTGCCCCATCGCGATGTTCTCCGCCCCGTGCGTAAAGCGTTGCCCGGTGCCGTTCATGCGGCTCCAGAACGAGCCGGCGGCATCATGCGAGAGCACGTCCTTCTCTGCCATGGCGCGGGCCTGCTGCCGCGCCGCCGCATTGAGCGTCTCGTCGGGCATCACCGGCCCCAGGCCACTTGCGGCCCGGAAGCGCGAAACGGCCCCGGCCGCGGCCGGGGCAGCTTCGGAAGAGATCAAATCGACACTCTGGCGCCTGGCGCCCGCCAGAGTGCAGGCACCGAGCGCCAGGGCGAGCGAAACGAGGAGGACAGGGGTTTTCATGAAGGTTTTCGGCAGGTGGGACAGCGCCTTGTCCGCCCCGCTCCCGGCGGAAATATGGCGCGAGACGCCCATGATGCCGCGGCCGCGGCCATTTTCCGTTCAAAGAGGGCCGGAAAACTCCGGCTCTTCCGGCGCTGCTGCTTGCCCGTCTGGCTGCGGGACGTTTCGCTGGTCCTCACATGCGGAAGACGCCGAAGCGCGTTTCCTCCACCGGGGCATTGAGGCAGGCCGAGAAGGCGAGACCCAAGACGCGGCGTGTCTCGGAAGGCAGGATGATACCGTCATCCCACAGGCGGGCGGTGGCGTAGTAGGGGCTGCCTTCCTCCTCGTAGCGTTCGCGGACGGGCGCCTTGAAGGCCTCCTCGTCCTCGGCGCTCCACGATTTGCCCTCGGCCTCGATGTTGTCGCGCCGGACGGTGGCGAGCACGCTCGCCGCCTGCTCGCCACCCATCACCGAGATGCGGCTGTTGGGCCAGGAGAAGAGGAAGCGCGGCGAATAGGCTCGCCCGCACATGCCGTAGTTGCCGGCGCCGAAGGAGCCGCCGACGAGCACTGTGATCTTGGGCACGCGGGCGCAGGCCACCGCCGTGACGAGCTTCGCCCCATCCTTGGCAATGCCGCCGGCCTCGTACTGGCGTCCCACCATGAAGCCGGAGATGTTCTGCAGGAAGAGGAGCGGAATGCGCCGCTGACAGCACAATTCGATGAAATGGGCGCCCTTGAGCGCCGATTCGGAAAAGAGAATGCCGTTGTTGGCGATGATGCCGACGGGAATGCCCCAGATACGGGCGAAGCCGGTTACCAGCGTCGTGCCGTAGAGGCGCTTGAATTCGTCGAAGTCGGAACCGTCGACGAGCCGGGCGATGACCTCGCGGATGTCATACTGCTTCTTGAGGTCGGTGGGCACGAGGCCCTCGAGCTCGGCCGGGTCGTAGACGGGCTCGGCCGGCGTCGTCAGGGCGATGTCGCTCCTCTTCACCGTATTGAGGTTGGCGACGATGCGGCGGGCGAGCGCCAGGGCATGCACGTCGTCCACCGCATAGTGGTCGGCGACGCCGGACTGGCGGGCGTGCACGTCGGCCCCGCCGAGATCCTCGGCCGAGACGACCTCGCCGGTCGCAGCCTTCACCAGCGGCGGGCCGCCGAGGAAAATGGTGCCCTGCCGGCGCACAATGATGGTCTCGTCGGACATGGCGGGCACATAGGCGCCGCCGGCCGTGCACGAGCCCATGACGACGGCGATCTGCGGGATGCCAAGCGAGGACAGCGTCGCCTGATTGTAGAAGATGCGGCCGAAATGCTCCCGGTCGGGGAATACCTCGGTCTGGTGCGGAAGGTTGGCGCCGCCTGAGTCGACCAGGTAGATGCAGGGCAGTCTGTTCTCGCGCGCAATCTCCTGCGCGCGCAGGTGCTTCTTCACCGTCATCGGATAGTAGGTGCCGCCCTTGATGGTCGAATCGTTGCAAACGATCATGACCTCGCGGCCCTCGACCCGGCCGATGCCGGCGATCAGTCCGGCCCCGTGGATGGCATCGCCATACATGCCGAAGGCCGCGAGCGGCGCGATTTCAAGGAAGGGCGAACCGGCATCGATGAGACGCATGACGCGCTCGCGCGGCAGGAGCTTGCCGCGCGCCAGATGCCGCTCGCGTGCCTTCGCCGGCCCGCCGGCCGCTACGGCGGCTCGCCGGGCGTCGAGTTCCGCCCGGAGCTCGGCCCAGGCAGCGGCATTGGCGCGAAAATCGGCGGATGTCGAATCGATCGCGCTCTCGATGGCCGGCACGCGTCCCTCCCCAACAGCTATTCGCCCGCGTTGCGGGCCGTTGCGCGGACTATGGCGCTGTGCCCGCCATCCGGCAACGTGCGCCGATACCAAGGCGCATTTGGAGAGGGTGTTTCCGGGATTGACGAGCGGGCCGGCTTCAGGCCGGAACGGGAATGGCCGGCCCGAAGATGTCTTCGAAGCTCGCCCTGAGCGCGGCATCCACCTCCGGCATGGTGACGGGAATGCCGAGATCGACGAGGCTCGTGACGCCGTGCTGGCGCACGCCGCAGGGCACGATGCCGGAGAAATGCGAAAGGTCCGGCTCGACGTTGAGGCTGATGCCGTGAAAGGTGACCCAGCGGCGCACGCGGATGCCGATGGCGGCGATCTTGTCCTCGACGGCCGGCCCCCTCTCAGGGCGACGCACCCAGACGCCGACACGGTCCTCGCGCCGCTCGCCGCGCACGTTGAAGCCGTCGAGCGTGGCGATCAGCCAGGCCTCCAGGGCCGCGACGAAGGCCCGAAGATCGGGCGTGCGCCGCGAGAGGTCGAGCATGACATAGGCGACGCGCTGGCCGGGCCCGTGATAGGTGAACTGGCCGCCGCGGCCGGAGCGGAAGACGGGGAAACGCCCCGGCTCGACGAGATCGGCGTCGTTGGCCGAGGTCCCAGCGGTATAGAGCGGCGGATGCTCCAGGAGCCAGACGCATTCGGGTGCTTCGCCTGCCGCGATCGCCGCGACGCGGGTCTCCATGGCCGCCACGGCCTCCTCGTAGCCGACACGGCCGTCGCTGATGCGCCACTCCACGGGCGGCGCGCCCGCCTGCGGCAGCATCAGTCCGCCCAACTCGTCTCTCGCCTTCAGCAACGAAGTCGTCCCCATCCCGTGGCAAGCCGACGCGACCGCGCGGCTCCGCCGCAGAAAGTGGGGCGGGATTTGGCGTTCGACAAGTTCGAAAGTGGCGGCACGGCCCCGTAACCCCGACGGAGTGCCCGAAGAGCCAGGGAAACGACGGAGCAGGCGTCGGCCGGGACGGGGCCTCTGCGGTGCTGCGAGGCGTTTTGCACAGGCCGCAATGGGGTACTTGTGGAGCCGACACCGATCTGTTACATCCCAGCCCGCTTCCGGAGACGGGCGTCTCCATGAAGCGGTTGCGGTCGTGGCGGAACTGGTAGACGCGCTACCTTGAGGTGGTAGTTCCGAGAGGAGTGGAGGTTCGAGTCCTCTCGACCGCACCATGATTTCGAGCCGGTGGCTCCAAAACGGCGATCCCCTGCGGGATCGCCGTTTTGCTTTGTGACTCGGCATGTCCATGCCAGTTCGAGGCAGCCTCGTAGCATTCCCTCTCCACATTGCCGGCATGCCGCCCGTCGGCCTCCACATTGCCGCAGGCACGGGCTAGTCTTTCCCCATTAAACCGGTTCAGATCGGACCAGCGCCGCGGGGCGGCCGGGGACAGGGAGACGTCGCATGGCATCGAAGGGCAAGGTGGCACTCATCACGGGGGCGGGCTCCGGCGTCGGGCGGGGGGTGGCGCTCGCCTTCCTGAAGGACGGCTACAGCGTCGTCCTCGCCGGCCGCCGCAAGGAGGCGCTGGAAGAGACGATCCGCCTCGCGGGCGCCCCCGCCGAGCAGGCGCTGGCCGTTTCGACGGATGTGACCGATCCGGCGTCCGTCAAGGCTCTCTTCGCCGCCTGCAAGGAGCGTTTCGGGCGGCTCGATGTGCTGTTCAACAATGCCGGCGTCTCGGCGCCCGGCCTGCCGCTCGAGGATCTCACCTTCGAGCAGTGGAAGGCGGTGGTGGATACGAATCTCACCGGGCCTTTCCTGTGCACGCAGGAGGCCTTCAGGATCATGAAGGATCAGAACCCGCGTGGCGGACGTATCATCAACAACGGTTCCATCTCGGCCTATGCGCCGCGGCCCAATTCCGCGCCCTATACGGCGACGAAGCACGCGATCTCCGGTCTCACGCGCTCGACCTCGCTCGACGGGCGCAAATACGACATCGCCTGCGGGCAGATCGACATCGGCAATGCGGCGACCGACATGGCCGCCAAGATGGCCGAAGGCGTGCCACAGGCGGACGGCTCCATCAGGAAGGAGCCGCTGATGGACGTGGCCCACGTGGCCAATGCGGTGCTGCACATGGCGAGCCTGCCGCTCGAGGCCAATGTCCTCTTCATGACCGTGATGGCGACGAAGATGCCTTTCGTCGGCCGCGGCTGAGGCGGCACGGGGCCCGTTGTACCCACCGGGGGCTTCCCGCGGCGGGCGGGGCAGGGTAAGCGGAGGCGTCCGTTTGTCTGACCCTCAGGAGTGAACATGTCTTCGATCGAACGCATCGGCGTCGGCCCACGCATGAGCGAGGCGGTGGCCTACGGTAATCTCGTCTTTCTCTCGGGTGAGGTCGCCGACGACACCTCGCAGGACACGGCCGGCCAGACCCGCCAGATCCTCGCCCAGATCGACGAGACGCTGAAGAAGGCTGGTACCGACAAGACCAAGATCCTCAAGGCCAACATCTGGCTGGCCGACATGGCCGATTTCGCCAAGATGAACGAGGTGTGGGACGCCTGGGTGCCGCAGGGCAATACGCCGGCCCGCGCCACCGTTGAGGCCAAGCTCGCGACGCCGGCCTACAGGGTCGAGATCATGGTGGTCGCGGCGCGCTGAGCCCGGGCAGCGGCTGAGAGCGAAAGGCGCGGCATCCGGGTGCCGCGCCTTTTCTTCGTGGCGGATCGCCCTTGCCACGGCGGGCAGCTTCATCAGACTGTCAGAATGTCGGGCTATGAGCAGCGCCTCGCCCGGCCCCTCATGGCAGAAGATGCCGCAACCGACCGGAGGCAAGGTGCAGGCCGACGTCGTCCGTCTGAGGCACCGCTACGCCCGGCAGGTCACGATGCGCCTCGTCGTGAGTGACCCGCGGCTTCGCGACGCCTTCGCGGCGGTTCCTCGCGAGCGTTTCCTGGGGCCTGGCCCCTGGCGCCTCGTGACGCCGTTCGGCAGCGAGATGACGCCTGATTCCGATCTGCGGCACGTTTATTCCGACATCGCGATCGAGTGCCAGCCGGTGCGCGGAAGGGATGATGGCGAACCCTCGCGGCACGCCCTTGGCATTGCAGCGCTCGGCCTTCGCGCTGGCCAGACGGTCGCCCACATGGGCTGCGGCACCGGCTATTACAGCGCCGTCATGGCGGAACTCGTGGGCGGAACGGGTCGTGTGGACGCTCATGAGGGCGATCGCGTGCTTGCCGAGCGGGCAAGATCTGCTCTCGCGCCGTGGCCGCAGGCGAGCGTGACGGAAAAGCCATCCGGGCCGTTGCGTGTCTGTGACGCGGTCTATTGCGAGGCGGCCCGAACCGGCCCCGACGAGGCGTGGCTTGCGGCGGTGAAGGACGGTGGGCGGATCGTCTTTCCGCTGACCGATGCCTTCGGGCGCGGCGCGCTCGTCTGCCTGTCGCGACGGGGCGATGTTTTCGCCGTCGCGCCGCTTGCCCGCGTCACCGTCGCGCCACCGGCCTTGCCGGTCAGTGCCGGCGTCGATGGAAGGCTCGCCGAGGCTTCGGCAGCCGGCAGGCTCATGTCCGTCCGGGCTCTGCACCGGGGGGTGCCGTCCGGCTCCGATCCGGCGGTCGCTCTGGGAGACGGCTGGTGGCTGTCTTCGCGCCCGCTTGATCTCTAGCGCAGCCGCCCGGCGCCATACCGACAACTTTTCGTCGATCCGCCGGAACCAACGGCGCCGTTCGGATGTTGATCTGGCGAACGTGGATAGCGAGGCGTGAACATGCATCCACGGTTCGAAAACGGAAAGCACGCGAACCAGGCCGACCTGAGCGCGTACGCCCATGGCGGCGTTGCGTGCAGGGACCGTGCGTCCTGACGATGGTCGGCAGAAAAGAGGATCTCCGTCATGCGAACCAAGTTCGGTATCACTGTTGCAACCGCAGCCCTGCTGCTGGCCGTGCCGGCGGTCGCGCAGACCACGGCTCCGGCGACGCCCGAGCCGACTCCGCCGGTAACTCAGCCGCAAGCGCCTGGCGCTGCGCCTGAGAGCGCGCCGAGCACGGCGCCGAACATGCAGGGCGGCACGGAAATGAAGGCGCCGGATACATCGGCCGCAGCCCCCGCCATTGGCGCCCCAGCCGGCTTTGTGACTGCCCAGGGCGAGGCCCAGTGGATGGTCTCGAACCTGATGGGCAAGTCGGTGGTCGGCACGGACGACAAGACGATCGGTGAGATCAACGACGTCGTGCTCGATCAGGAAGGCAAGGCCGACGCGGCCGTGATCGGTGTCGGCGGCTTCCTCGGCATTGGCCAGAAGAATGTCGCCATCCCGTTCTCGGAACTGCAGGTGTCGAAGAACGCCGAAGGCGAGGTCGAGAAGATCATGCTGTCGGCCACCCGTGAGCAGCTTGAGCAGGCTCCGGCCTTCAAGACCCTCGCGGACATTCGCTCCGAGCAGGACCGCATGAGCACGGGCTCGACCCGCCCAGCCGATCCGACCGCTCCGCCGGCCACGACGGCGCCCAAGCAGTGAGCGCCGCGTAGCTGAGGGCGCGTGCGGCCGCACGCGTCGGACAAGGCGGCCCGCATATGCGGGCCGCCTTTTTGCGTCCGGCGGGCGTTGCGCCGGTCGGGAGCGCGTCTAGGATGGTCAGAACGGTTGCGGCGAGCGGGGGGAGCGATGTTGCGGGCTGGCTTGAGCGAGCGGGTGACGCAGGGCAGGGGCGCCACGGCGGCGGATGTCGTGGTGCGCGACGTCAGGATGCTCGATCTCGTGACGGGTGATCTCGTCCCGACGGATATCGCGCTCTGCGGCGATACGATCGTCGGGACCTACGATCGTTACGACGGACGCGAGATCATCGAGGGCGGCGGGCGTATTGCCGTTCCCGGCTTCATCGACACCCACTGCCACGTGGAATCCTCGCTCGTGATGCCGCAGGAGTTCGAGCGTTGCGTGCTGCCGCACGGGGTGACGACCGCGATCTGCGATCCGCACGAGATGGCGAACGTGCTCGGTGCCCCGGCCTTCGATTTCTTCCTCGCCTCGGCCGAGCGTATGGCGATGGACCTCTTCGTGCAACTGTCGAGTTGCGTGCCGGCGACGGCACTGGAGACGTCGGGGGCGCGGCTCGACGCCGACGACCTCGTGCCCTACTGGGCCCATCCGAAGGTGATCGGGCTCGCCGAGTTCATGAACTTTCCCGGCGTCCTCGCCCTCGATCCGGCTTGCACGGCCAAGCTGCAGGCCTTCGCCAACGGCCATATCGACGGCCATGCGCCCCTGCTCAGCGCCAAGGATCTCAACGGCTATTGCGCCGCGGGCATCCGCACCGAGCACGAGGCGACGAGCGCGGAAGAGGCACTCGAGAAGATCCGCAAGGGCATGACCGTGCTCATCCGCGAGGGCTCGGTGTCGAAGGACCTGCATGCGCTCGCTCCGCTGCTCACCCTTGCAACGTCGCCGTTTCTCGCCTTCTGCACTGACGACCGCAATCCGCTGGACATCGCGGAGGAGGGGCATATCGACTTCCTCATCCGCAGCGCGATCGCCCTCGGTGTGCCGCCGCTCGCCGCCTATCGCTCCGCCTCGCTGACGGCGGCGGCCGCGTTCGGACTCGTCGACCGTGGCATGATCGCGCCCGGCAGACGGGCGGACATCGTCCTTCTCGACCATCTCGAGGAATGCCGCGTGTCGGACGTCATCGTCGGTGGGCGGCTCGTGCGGCCGGAGCTATTTGCGGAACGTGAGCCGGTGGCGCCGATCGGCCTTGCCAGCATGAAGGCGCGCGAGGTCGCCTCTGCGGACTTCTCCATCGCCGGCACAGCGGGCGAGCGTCCGGTCATCGGCGTCGTCCCCGGCAAGATCATCACGGAGCGGCTGAGCCGGACCATGCCCGAGCGCGACGGCGCCTTGGTTGCCGATCCGTCCGCGGACATCGCCAAGGTCGCGGTCGTCGCCCGCCACGGTCGCAACGACAACATCGGCCTCGGCTTCGTCTCGGGCTTCGGCATGCAGCGCGGGGCCATCGCCTCATCGGTCGGCCACGACAGCCACAACATCTGCGTCGTCGGCGTCGACGACGCCGACATGGCGCTCGCCGTCAACCGGCTCGGCGCCATCCGCGGCGGTTTCGTCGTCGTCGAGGGCGGGGCGGTGCGCGCGGAACTGCCCTTGCCGGTTGCCGGCCTGATGAGCGACCGGCCGTACGAGGAGGTGCATGCCGGCCTCGGTCCCCTGCGCGCAGCGGCCAAGGCGCTCGGCGTGACGCTGCCGGAGCCGTTCCTGCAGGTCGCCTTCCTGCCCCTGCCGGTGATCCCGCATCTCAAGATCAGCGACTTCGGCCTGGTGGACGTGGATAGGATGGAACTGGTGCGGCCGTAGGCAATCGGCTGTCCGTCGAAGCGACTGCCTGATGCCGACCGCCGACTGCCGCCTTAATGATATGGATCGGCCGCGTCGCGCAGCCCGTCGCCCATGAAGTTGAAGGCGAGGACGACGATGATGACGGGGGCGATCGGCCACAGCAGCCATGGGTAGAGGTTCACCGCCGCGAGGTTCTGGGCCTCGTTGAGCAGCACGCCCCAGCTCGTGATCGGTGGCCTGAGGCCGAGGCCGAGGAAGGACAGGGCCGTCTCGCCCAGGATCATCGAGGGGATCGATAGCGTCGCCGAGGCGATGAGGTGGCTCATGAAGTTGGGGATGAGGTGGCGTCCGATGATGCGGGCCCGCGACGCCCCCATGAGCTCCGCCGCCTTGACAAAATCCTCCTCGCGCAGGGCGAGCAGCTTCGAGCGCACCGCGCGGGCAAGGCCCGGCCAGTCGAGCAGGCCGAGGATGATGGTGATGCCGAAGAAGACGAGCAGCGGGCTCCAGTTCGGCGGCAGGGCGGCCGACAGCGCGAGCCACAGGGGCAGCTCCGGCAGCGAGCGCAGGATCTCGATGAGGCGCTGGATGGCGTTATCCACCCAGCCGCCCAGATAGCCGGCGATGCCGCCGAAGAACAGGCCGAGCGCGAACGACACCGCGATGCCGACGATGCCGATGGTGAGCGAGATGCGCGCCCCGTAGACGATGCGCGAGAACACGTCGCGTCCCAGCCTGTCGGTGCCGAGCAGGAAGAAGGTGCCGTCCTCCGGCGGACAGACGAGATGAAAGCGCGCATCGAACAGCCCCCAGAAGCGGTAGGGCTCGCCGGAGCAGAAGAAGCGCAGTCGCTGCGGGCGGCTCGTGTCGATGTCGTAGTCGCGGGTGAAGGTCTCGAGGTTGAACCTGAAGCTGTAGGGATAGACGAAGGGGCCGACGAGCGCCCCCTCGTGGAAGAGATGCACCCGCTGCGGCGGCGCATAGAGGAAGTCGCCGTTGCGCTGCGCCTGCCCGTAGGGCGCGATCACCTCGACGAAGGGAATGGCCGCATAGAGGGCGATGAGGACGAAGGCCGAGATGACGGCCAGCCTGTGCCGGCGGAACTTCCACCAGATGAGGGTCAGCGAGGAGGCGCGGAAGAAGCGCTCGTCCTCGCGGCCACCGGGCTCGCTCGCGCCGGGATCGAAGGGTGCGTCGTCGACGAAATGCGCACTGCGGCGGCGGGAGGGCATTTCGCTCACATTCGTCATCTCAGCGCTGTCCGAGGCGGATGCGCGGATCGAGCCACGCGAGCAGGAGGTCGGAGATCAGCATGCCCACGACGGTGAGCACCGCGACGAACATGAGGATGAAGCCGGCGAGGAACTGGTCCTGCGACTTGAGGGCCGCGAGCAGGATCGGGCCGACGGTCGGCAGGCTGAGCACCAGCGACACCAGCACCGAGCCGGAGACAAGGTTGGGCAGGAGGTTGCCGATGTCGGCGATGAAGGGGTTGAGGGCCATGCGGAAGGGATATTTCAGCAGCGCCCGCGTCTGGGGCAGGCCCTTGGCCGTGGCGGTGACGTAATATTGCTTCGACAATTCGTCGAGGAGATTGGCGCGCATGCGCCGGATCATCGCCGCCGTGCCGGACAGGCCGATGACGATGGTCGGCACGATGAGGTGCTGCAGCAGCGAGCCTACCTTTGCGAGGCTCCACGGCTCGTTGGCGTAGTGGGCGTCGAACAGGCCGCCGATGGAAATGCCGAACCAGCGGTTCATGTAGTAGAGCAGCACGAGCGCCAGCAGGAAGTTCGGCGTGGCAAGGCCGATATAGCCGACGAAGGTGGCGAGATAGTCGCCGAAGGAATATTGCCGCGTCGCCGAATAAATGGCGATGGGGATGGCCACCACATGCACGAAGATGACGGTGGTGAAATTGACGAGCAGCGTCAGCCAGAGCGCATCGCCGACGACCTGGTTGACTGGCCGATCATACTCGAAGGACCAGCCCCAGTCGCCCTGCAGCAGGCCGGAGAAGCCGTTGGGGCCCGGCCAGACGCCGATCCAGACGAGGTATTGCTCGAAGACGGGCCTGTCGAGGCCGTATTGCCTGATCAGGAACTCGGCCTTGGCCATGGCCGCCGCCTCGCCCTGGGCGCGCAGCTCGGCGATCTGGTTGGTCAGGAAGTCACCCGGCGGCAGCTTGATGATGAGGAAGACGAGGAGGCTGATGACGAGCAGGGTCAGCACCATCGTGACCAGCCGGCGGGCGATGAAGCCGATCATTGTGCGGACGCCACGCGCCGGTCGGCGCGGTCCCAGAATATCTCGTCGACACGGTAGATGCCCACGAGCGAGGTCGGCTCCCAGCTGTAGAGCGCCTTGTCCGGAAAGTTGGCGAGGCCGTTGCGCAGCACGATGGGCTGGATCGCGCCCGCCACCGTGCCGATCGTCCACTGGTTCTCCGCGTGCAGCGCGAGCATCTCGCGCCAGATGCGGGCCTGCTCGGCAGAATCGGTCGTGTGCAGCCACGCCTTGTAGAGGGCGAGCAGCTCCTTCGGCTCGTCCATGTCGCAGGCTTCGCCGACCTTGCCGTGCGTCTCCACATATTGGCCCCACTTGGGCCAGGACAGGTGATACTGGCTGATGGGGGCCAGTTCTCCCGGTGGCATCGCAGGGGTGGGAATGGCGTTGTCGAGGCCCGGAGCGGCGGTCATTACCGGCAGGCCGGAATAGGCGCGGTTGCGCAGCACGGTCCGGTCCTGCGGCTTGATGAAGAGCTTGACCCCGATCTCGCGCCAGAACTCGCCGATGAGCTGCAGGGTGTCGACAAGCATGGTCATGTCGCCCTCGACCTCGACGACGATCTCGAGCAGGCGCCCGTCCGGCAGAAGGCGCAGGCCCGAGCCGTCGCGCTGGTCGAGGCCGATCTCATCGAGCAGGCGGTTGGCCTCGTCCGGGTCGTAAGTGCCGTAGAGCTTGCGGAACGATTCCTCGAACAGGCGCGAGCCTTCGCGTACGGTGTTGTTGCCCTCCATGCCGAGCCCGAAGAACAGGGCATTGTTGACGGTGCGCCGGTCGATGCCGAGCGAGAGCGCGCGGCGGAAGCGCACGTCGCGGTTGAGGTCCCGCCAGACCGGATCGGTCGCATTGAGGTTGGGGTAGAGCACCACTTCCGAGCCGCGGGCGATGGGCCACAGCAGTGTGCGATAGCCCTTGGCCTTCTCCCCCTGCTTGAGCACCGGAATGTCGGCCATGGTCAGGCCCCGTGCGAGCACGTCGACCTCGCCGGCATTGGCCTTGGCGGCGAGTAGCCCGCTTGAGGCGATGTCGACATAGACCCTGTCGATGTAGGGCAACTGCTGCCCGGCCGCGTCGATGCGGTGGTAATAGGGGTTGCGCGAGAAGACGAAGCGGCTCGTCGGTCCCGCGTTGTCGACCTTCCACGGGTCGAGGGTGGGCAACTCGGGGTCGGAGAAGTCCGACATGGAATCGACGCGGTTGTGCAGCGCGGCCCAGGACTTGAGCTTCTGCCGAGAAGCCGCCTGCGCCAAGGTCTCCGGGTCGGTATAGCGCGCGTGGAAGCGCTTCAGGTAATGGGCCGGCCGGTAGATATGCGGGTCGAGCGGCTTGGCGAGGGTCGGCAGGAAGCGGGGATTGGGCTTCGACCATGTGTAGCGCACGGTGGTCTCGTCCAGCACCTCGAAGGTCGGCTGCTCGTCGTCGACGAGCATGAAATCGGGCGGGCCCGCCGGCATCAGGTAGCGGTTCAGCGCCACATCCTCCCACCAGTAGCGGAAATCCTCGGCGGTGAAAGGGTGCCCATCGGACCAGCGGTGCCCCTTGCGCAGGTGGAGGGTGAAGCGACGCCCGTCCTCCACCTCGTAGGAGGCGAGGATGTCCGGCACGAGATTGAGATGTTCATCATAGCCGACGAGCCGGGCATAGGCGATGACCGAAAGATAGCGGATGTCGCGCGCCTTGGCGGCGAGCGTCGTGATGGCGCCGCCCGGCCGGCCCGTGACGCGACCGCGCGCCTCGAGGTCGACCACGAGCGGCTCCAGCGGCACCCGTTCCGCAACAGGAGGCATTTGGCCATTGTCCACCGCCTCTTCGAAGAACGGCGTTTCCTTCAAAGCCGGGGCCGATTGGCCCGCGCCCGCGCCGGCGGCAATCATGGCGAGGCATAAGGCGAGGCCTGCCATCGTGCGACACAGGGGGGCGGACATGAGCCCGAGCGCCGTCATGCCGCAATCCTCGCGCCGGCGTCGGTCACGCGCACGAGGTGGCCGGGCTCGACCTCCACCATCTCGCCGGGGCCGTCCGCCGTCAGCCGGTAGGGCTCCGGCCACTCGGAGGGATGCGAGAACCGGTCGCCGCGCAGCTTGGCAAAATCGAGCGGATGGTTCAGGTCCGGGCTCGGCACGGCGGCCAAGAGCGCCTGCGTGTAGGGATGCAGCGGACGCCTGAAGAGCGATTGCTTCGGCGCCTGCTCCACGATGCGGCCGCGGCACATCACGGCGATGTCGTCGGCGATGTAGTCGACGACCGCGAGATTGTGCGAGACGAAGAGATAGGACAGGCCGAGCGCTGCCTGCAGGTCCTTGAGCAGGTTAAGGATCTGCGCCTGCACCGAGACGTCGAGCGCCGACACCGGCTCGTCGCACAGCAGCACCCGTGGCGACAGCGCAAGCGCGCGCGCGATGCCGAGGCGCTGGCGCTGTCCGCCCGAGAAGGAATGCGGATAGCGGCGCAGGTGCTGCTTCTCGAGGCCGACGAGCGAGATCAGCATCTTCGCCTTGGCGAAATGCTCCTGCGGCGAGCCGATGCCGTGGATGACGAGCGGCTCCGTCAGGATTTCGTAGACCGTCATGCGCGGGTTGAGCGACGAGAACGGGTCCTGGAAAACGAACTGCACGGCGCGGCGATAGGCGAAGAGATCGTCGCCCGCGAGCGCATGCACGTCGCGCGGGCCATTGCCGTCGTCGAAGAAGACATGTCCCTCGTCGGGTGCGATGGCGCGCATGATCATCTTCGACAGGGTGGTCTTGCCGCAGCCGGATTCGCCGACGAGGCCGAGCGTCGTGCCAGGCGTCAGCGTGAGGCTGACGTGATTGACGGCGTGGACCTTGCGCGTGGCGCCCGAGAACCAGCCGCTGCGCAGGGTGAAGGTCTTCGACACCTCGTCAACGGCGAGCACCGGCCCGCGCGGCGCCGGGCGCTCTATGCGGGGGGCGGAGGCGATGATGTCGCCGCTCGCCACCTCGCGCAGCGGCGTCAGCCGCTCGCCGGGAGCCATGTCGAAGCGCGGCACCGCCCGCATGAGCGCCTTGAGATAGGGGTGCTGCGGGTTGCGGAAGAGTTCGTCGCGCGGGCCGGATTCGACGATGCGGCCGCGATACATCACGACCACCTCGTCGGCGACATTGGCGACGACGCCGAGATCATGGGTGATCATCAGCACCGCCATGCCGGTCTCGGCCTGCAATTCCCGGATGAGATCGAGGATCTGCGCCTGCGTCGTCACGTCGAGCGCCGTCGTCGGCTCGTCGGCGATGAGGAGCGCAGGCTTGCAGATGAGCGCCATAGCGATCATCGCCCGCTGGCGCATGCCGCCCGACAGCTCGAACGGATAGGTGACGAAGGTGCGCTTCGGGTCGGGAAAGCCGACGCGGGTGAAGACCTGCTCGGCCTCGGCACGAGCCTCTTGC
Source organism: Chelatococcus daeguensis (assembly GCF_001887265.1). Taxonomy (NCBI): domain Bacteria; kingdom Pseudomonadati; phylum Pseudomonadota; class Alphaproteobacteria; order Hyphomicrobiales; family Chelatococcaceae; genus Chelatococcus; species Chelatococcus daeguensis. The sequence goes on from NZ_CP018095.1 coordinate 1,782,129, forward strand.
ACCGTGACGTTGCGGTGCAGCAGCAGCGCCTCGCTCACCTGGTCCCCTACGGTATGCAGGGGAGACAGGGACGTCATCGGCTCCTGGAAGATCATGGCGATGCGCCCGCCGCGCAGGTCGCGCATCGTGTCGCCCCGAGGATCGAGCTGCGCGATATCGACGGGGGCGCCGCGCTGCGCTTCGCCCAAGAGGATGCTGCCCGTTGCGATGCGCCCCTTCCTGGGCAGGATGCGCATGATCGCCTGGGCCGTCACCGACTTGCCGGAGCCGGATTCACCAACGAGGGCGACGGTGCTGCCGGCCGGGATGTCGAAGGAGATACCGTCGAGCGCGCGAAAGCGTCCGCCGCCGTCACCCGCGAAATCCACGGCGAGATCGCGGACACTGAGCAGTATGCGGTTCCCGTGCTCCCGTCCCGGCGTCACGCAGCTCCTCCCGATGCCCCCTCCCAGCATGGGAGGTTTCAACACTAAAGCGCCACGCGCAAAAGTGAAAACGTCTTTCTTGCGTGAGGCCGGCTGCGCCACGGAAATATACCCGCTGCGGACAAGGTCCCTCAGGCCTGCGGCACCGTTCAGCGTCGCGGCGTGTGGCCGAAGAGGGCAAGCGCTGAAACGGGTTCGACGGCACTGCTGTTCCGCAAGTTGGTCAGAAGCCGCTCGCAGAACGCCCAGACGGCCTCGTCGTGCACCAGGTGATGGGTGAGGAGACCGATGGGCTCATCCGCATCGGCAATGCCGCCGGCACGCCGCCGGATAGCCTCAGCGAGACCGGCAAGCAGGCGCGCCGGCTCCGCGAGGCTGCGCGAACCGTGCCAGTCGATGGGGTCGAGATGAGTGTTGACGAGCGGCAGGCCGGCCATGTCCGGTGCCGTCCGATCGCCGAAGAGGGACAGGCCCGCATAGCCCGTGTGGGCGAGGGTGGGGGCGAGTGCCGGGACGCAGCGGTTCCAGGGCGGCACGAAGACCGGCACCAGCTTCTCGCCGAAGATGGCCCGCGCCATGGCGAGGCTGCTGCGCAATTCGCGCTCCATCTCAGCCCGGTCGCGGTGCGGCCCGAATTCCGCTTTCTTCTCGCCCGCCGGGGCATGGTTGGCATGGGCAAAACCGTGCACGAACACGCTTGCCTGGGGGGCCGCCGCGAGGCGCACGGCAAGGTCGTGCCCCGCCTGCGACGGGATCGCGGCGATCGCCACCGGCACGCCCGTTCGCGCGGAGAGAACGAGCAGCCTGTCGAGGGCCTGTGAGGGTTGGACCGCGTCATCGTCGCGCCACCACAGCCCGACGCGCCGCCCGGTGCGCGCGAGGACATCGAGCGCCTCGTCGAGTTCGGCCCAAGCACGGTTCTCGTCACGGCTGACGATGGCGGGCGCAGCGGCCCGACTTCTGCCTGCGCAGAGCCTTTCGATGATCGTCGTCGTTCGTTCGACCCCGTCGAGCGCGACGGCGAGCGCCTGGGGCCGTGGCCGCGAGAGCGCTCGGGCGATGGCCTCCGCCAGTCGCTCGCCGCTGAGCGCCGCTTGCGGCACCAGCTCGGCGATGCCCGAGGCGGCGAGGTGCTCGGCCCGCTGGCGCTGCTCGGTCTCGTTGCCTTCCTCGAAGGGGACGAGCACGGCCCGCGCCCGCGTGCGGATGAGATCCGTCACCGTATTGTAGCCGGCAAGGCTCACCGAGGCGGCGCAGCGCGCGAGCAGGGTCCTGAAATCGGGGCGGGCGCGCTCGATGGTACAATTGGCCGGGGCGGCCATTGCAAGCTCGTCGAACAGCGCCGGGGCCACACTCTGGCCGATGAGCAGGCGGAAGGGGTGCTCGGGCAGGAGGCCGGCCGCCGCGATCGTCGCGCGGTAGAGCGGCATGGCCGCGGCGCTGGCGCCGCCGGAGACGAGGATGAAATCGCCCTCCGGCAGGGCATCCGTCGCGGGCGCCTGCGGGCGGTCGGCGCCCTCGTCGACATAGCCGGTGTAATGGAGGAGCGGTCGCAGTCTGTCGCTCTCCGGCCAGGATGCCGAGAGCGGCAGGACGGCCTCATCGCCATGCACGAGCACGCCGTTATAGGCCGCGAGAAGCCGCGCCTCGGCCTCTGCGATGCGCTCGGCGCGCGCCGGCGCCACCAGCACGTCGCGCACCGAGGCGAGCAGAAGCGGCGCCGGCTTGAGGGCGCGCGCCGCTTGAATCAATCTGATGAATTCCGCCGCCAACATCCTGCGGCCGAAGGGAAAAAGCTCGGTGATGACGACGTCTGGCCGCCCCTCCGTCACTGCCTTTGCCAGACGCTCGGCCCGCTCCTGCATCAGGGCCGGCGAGGCCTTGTTGCCCTCGGCGTCGAGCAGGGTGCGGAAATCGACACCGTCCGAGCGCAGCGACGGCAATTGCAGCAGCGTGACGCCGTCGAGCCGCACGAGCGGCGCCGGCATGCCGCCGGAGGCGAGGGTGACGTGGTGGCCGGCACGGGCGAGGCCGCGGGCGAGCGCCGCCATGCGGGTGAGATGCCCGGCGCCGAGGAGATGGGTGACGGCAATGAGGACGTGGCGCTTCAAGGCCGCACTCCGATGGCGGAAAGGGCATCCGCAATGATCACGGCGGCATGGCCGAGGGAGCGCTCGCCATGCACGAAACGGCGCGCCGCCGCGGCCATCTGCCTGCGCCGCGCGTGGTCGTCGATGAGGCTGGCGATCGCGGCCGCGAAGGCATCCGCATCGCGCGCCGGGGTGAGAAGGCCCGTCTCGCCGTGGCGGACGACGCTTGCGACGCCGCCCTCGTCACCCGCGACGACCGGACAGCCCTCGGCCTGCGCCTCGAGGAGCACCATGCCGTAGGCCTCGTTGACGGCCGGCCAGACGAAGAGGTCGGCACCGGCATAGAGGCGGGCGAGGGTGCCCGCATCGTCCACGCGCCCGGCAAGGCGCACCCGCTCGCCGAAGGGCGTGAAGAGCGCTTCGACCATGGCTCGCTCGGGGCCGTCGCCGACGATTGTGAGCTGCCACGGCCGCTCGCCGAGCCTGCCGAGCGCTTCCGCGAGAAGGCGATAGCTCGCCAGCTTGTCGCCGGGCCGCATCATCGCCACGGTGAGCAGGCGGGCAGGCCTGGCTGATCCCTCCCCTCGAGGGGAGGGTGTCTCGCCCCATTGGGGCGAGACGGGTGGGGTTCGGCCTGCGCGAGGCGCCCCCCCCGTCGGCTTCGCCGCCACCTCCCCCTCGCGGGGGAGGATCGGGTGACCGTGCGCATCGGCGCTTGGCCCCGCAGCGACATCGACGAACGGCGGCAGGTTGACCAACTCCTGTCCGGCAGGACGCAGGGCCTCCAGCGACGGCCGGTCGTTCTCCGTCATGACGAAGATGAGGCGCGCGGCGTCGAGGGCACGCTCGGCCCCCTCGTGCCCCAGCGCCCACGGCCCGCCGGCGCGCTTGGCCGCTCGTGAGCCTTCCGCGACGACATAGGGGATGCCGAGTGCCGCGGCCACGCGCGGCCCGGTCCAGTCGGGCGCCTTGTAATAGATGTGGTAGGTGAACCAGACGCGTGGCCGCTCAGCCGGTGGGAGCACTCGATAGTCCGCGACGAGCCGCTCCGCCTCGCGCTCGCCCTCGGCCCGCAGCCGCTCTTGAATCGTCTTGTCACCCGCCCCGTCGAAGGTTCTGAGGCGACAGGCAATTTCCGGCCCGTAGCCGGCCCGTTCCAGCGCTGCGAGAAGGAGCTGCGCCATGCGGCGGTCGCCGGACGGCGTCGCATCGTCCGGCGCCTTGAGCGGAGCGTAGAAGGCCACGGGCCCGCCGCTCACGGCCGCGCCTCCTCCTCGGCGACGGGGACCTCGGCAGGCCTCTCGCCGAGGCTCCTGCGCAGCAGCGCCGCGACCTGGTCGATGCCGCCATCGGCCGAGAAGTCGTCGCGCAGGCGGTTGAAGGCGGCCGTCCCCAGCCGATGGCGCGCCTCAGGGTCGCGCGCGAGCAGGTTGAGGGCGTTGGCGAGCGCCTCCCAGTTGCCCGGCGGCGTCAGCCAGCCTTCCCGGTCGTGGCGGATGAATTCGGGAATGCCGGAAAAATCGGTGGCGATGACGGCAAGGCCCTGGCTCGCCGCTTCCATGACCACGTTGGGCAGCCCGTCGCGGTCGCCGCTTTTCGCCTCCTTGGCCGGCAGCACGAAGATGTCGGCCTCGCGCATGAGATTGATCACATCGGGCTGCGCCTTGGCACCGAGGAAGATGACCTTGTCGGCGATGCCCCTGGCCGCCGCCTGCCGCTTGAGGCTCGCGAGCATGTCGCCGCTGCCGACATGGGCGAAGCGCCAGTGGAGCCCCTCCGGCAGCGCGGCGAGAGCGGAAAGGAGGTCGTCATAGCCCTTCTTCGCCACCGCCCGCCCGACGGAGATGATCCGCACAGGGTCGGCTGCATCGCTGCCGTCGCGTGCCGGGCGTTCGGCCGGCGGGACGGGAAAGCGCGATAGGTCGAGCCCATGATAGACAAGGTGGACACGCCCGTCGTCCGGCGCGAGCGCGGCGAGGTGGCTGTGCCCCGTCTCTGTGCAGGTGACGCCCCAAGTGCTGTCGGCGATCTTCTCGCGCTTTTCCCAGTCCGGCGTCGTCCAGATGTCCTTGGCATGGGCCGAGAAGCTGAAGGACAGGCCGCGGAGCAGGCTCGCATAGCGCACGACCGAGGCGGGCGTGTGCAGGTAGTGGACATGCAGGTGGCGGATGTCGGCCGGCAGTTCGCGGGCCATGACGAGTGCCTGCCCGAGGCGTCGGCCGCGGCTGGGCGTGAAGTCGCGCTTCAGGTCGCGCCAGAAGGCGACGATCAGCTTCCCGAGCCGGGGATTGGCGAGAGCGGTGAGGGCGCCGCGCAGGACCCTGAGCGGCTCCTGGTAGAGATATTCGGGCAGGTAGGTGACAGGCGCCGCGATCTGCCGGTGCATCGGATGGCTGATGCGCTCGGTCGGATGGCGCAGCGACCAGATGGCGAGGGCAAGGCCGCGCTGCTCGAGCCCCAGGATTTCCTGGGCGATGAAGGTCTCGGACAGGCGGGGATAGCCCTTCACCACGATGGCGATGCGCGCCGGCGGCGAGACGCCGCGAGAAGAACCGGACATCGTCATGCGGGGCTATTCGGCGGCCTGGGTCATGGCCCGCGCGGCGCGCCGTTCCAACCAGGAGGAGAAGCGCTGCTGGATGACGTCGAGCCCGTCGAGAAGGCCGGGCACAGTCACCTCGGACGGCCGCTTCTGGTCGGCGAGCCGGTCGATGGCGCGCGCCATGCGGTCCGGGTCGCGATGGCCATTCTCATGGACGAGCATGTTGACGAGGCCGAGCCGCTCGGCCTCGACGGCGCGGATATATTGCTCGAGCCGCGGGCTGGTGCGCGGCACGATCAGGGTCGGCTTGTCGAGCGATAACACCTCGCAGAACGTGTTGTAGCCCCCCATGGCGACGACGGCCGTGGCGCGGCTCATCAGCACCTCGAGCTTGGTGTCGAAGGCGATGGCGTCGAGTTTGGGGTTGCGCGCGATGCGCTCCATGAAGCCGCGCCGGGTGTCGCGGTTGATGAAGGGGCCGAAGACGACAACCGCCGGGATTTCCGGTGGCGTCGAGCTCTCATAGGCGGAGATCGCCCAGTCGATGAGGTCGTCCCCGTCGCCGCCACCGCCCGTCGTGACGAGCACGAAAGGGCCTTTCGTCATCTTGGGATAGCGCGTCAGGCCGGGCTCCTGCGGCACGCTGCGGCGCAGGTAGCCGGTATAGGTGATGCGCTCGGCGATATCGTTGGCGAGCGGCAGGGCTGCAAGCGGCTCGTAGATCTCGCGCAGGCCGTAGACCCACACCTCGTCGTAATAGCGCTCCAGCACCTCGGCGGCGCCCTTGCGCTCCCACTCCGGCACGAGGAGGGCGGGCTCGTCCATCACGTCGCGCACGCCGAGCACGATACGCGCACCAGTGCCCTGCAGCCGCTCCAGCGCCGGCACGATCTCGCCGCGGAATCCCGTCGGCTCCTTGTCCACGATGACGAGGTCCGGCCTGAAGGTGCGCGCCGTCTGCTCGATGATGGCGCTGCGCAGGCCGATGGCATCCTCGAGATGCACATGCAGATTGAGGCTGCGGTAGTCCCCGTCCGGCTGCTTCACGACGCCGGGCACGCGCACGTAGTCGACGCCGGAGCCGAACTCGAAATTGCCGATGACGGGCGAGCCCGAGATGATGACCACGGACACGCCCGGCCGCTCGGCGACGAGCGCATTGGCGATGGCGCGCGAGCGCCTCAGGTGCCCGAGGCCGAACGTGTCATGGCTGTAGATGAGGACACGCGCGTGCTGGCCGTCTTGATCGGCACGCGGGCTGTACCCATCTTGCCCGGAGTTCAGCGACAAGGTGCCCGTCTCTGCTGCCCGCATCGGCAGCCTCCTGATCAGTCTCGATTAATGTGGCCATGGGGGATAAGGGCCGTTTGCGCCCTCATCTCTTTCTTCTAGCATGCAGCCGGGCGCGCGTCCCCGTCCTCGACAGTGGCAACGCCCGCGCCTTGAATCAAGGAGAAAGGCTTGGACAAGAGCCTGTTTCGCTACATTTGGCGATTTTCCAAGCGTGAACAGCTCGCGATCTTCGCGGTCGTCATCGCCTCCTTGCCGTTCTATTTCTGGTCGCTGGAACTGCCGAAGCGCATCGTCAACGAGGCCATTCAGGGCGGTGCCTTCACGGAAGGCAGGACCGAAGCCCGCTTCTTCATCATCTCCTTCGACCTGCCGCCCCTCATGGGAGGGGGCACGATCGAGCTGTTCGAGGGCTTCTCGGTCGATCAACTCGGCCTGCTCTTCGGGCTGTCGACGCTGTTCCTCACCCTCGTCCTCATCAACGGCGCCTTCAAATACGTCATCAACGTCGCCAAGGGGGCACTCGGCGAGCGGATGCTGCGCCGGTTGCGATTCGATCTCTTCGCGACGACGCTGCGCTTCACGCCCTCGACCCTGCGCACGGTGAAATCATCCGAGACGGCGACCATCATCAAGGACGAGGTCGAGCCTATCGGCGGCTTCATCGGCGATGCCTTCGTCCAGCCGCTGTTTCTTGGCACCCAGGCCGCGACGGCGATGGCCTTCATCCTCATCCAGAACGTCTGGCTCGGCCTGCTCGCAGCGGCCGTGGTGGGGGTACAATTCGTTATCATACCGCGCATGCGGCGGGTCCAGCTGCGCCTCGGCAAGGAGCGCCAGATCGCCTCGCGCAAGCTCGCCGGGCGCATCGCCGAGATCGTCGATGGCATGGAAGCCGTGCACGTTCACGACGCCACCGCCTGGGAGAAGGCGGAGATTGGCGACCGGCTTCATCATCTCTTCGACCTGCGCTTCCGCATCTACAAGTGGAAGTTCATGGTCAAGTTCATCAACAATCTTCTCGCGCAGATCACGCCTTTCCTCTTCTATGCCATCGGCGGCTATCTCGCGCTTAAGGGCCAGCTGGACATCGGCCAGCTGGTCGCCGTCATCGGCGCCTACCGCGACCTGCCGCCGCCACTCAAGGAGCTGATCGACTGGGACCAGCAGCGCCTCGACGTGCAGATCAAGTACGACCAGATCATCCAGCAGTTCCTGCCCGACAAGCTCGTGCCGCTCGACGTCTTCGTGGCGCAGGAGAAGGAGGACGGGCCGCTCGCGGGACCGATCGCCGCGGAGCGGCTGCGCATCGCCGACCCCCACGGCTCGCCGATCGTCGAGGAATTCTCCTTCACACTGCCTTTCCCGGTGCGGCTCGCCATCATTGGCGACGGCGGCCCGGGGCCGAGCACACTCGCGCGGGTGCTCGCCCGCCGGCACGACGAATATGCCGGGCGTGTCACGATCGGCGGGCGCGACCTCGGCCGCATTTCCGAGGGCCAACTCGGCCGGCACCTCGCCTATGCGGGGCCGGAACCGGCCCTCTTCCCCGGCTCGCTGCGGGAAAACCTCATCTATGGCCTGCGCAACCGGCCTATCAGGCGCCTGACCGACGACGGACCGCAGGCGCGCCGGCGGCGCATGGAGGCCGAGCGCACGGGCAATCCCATCGACCGGCTTGAGGACGAATGGATCGACTACGAGCGGCTGGGCGTCGAGGATGCCGATGGTCTCGACGGGTTGCTGCTCGGGGCGCTCGGCCGGATCGGCATGCGCGAGGACGTCTATCGCTTCGGCCTACTCGGCCGCGTATCCAGCCAGCGTATGCCCGATCTTGCAGAGAAGGTGGTCGAGGCCCGCCGCCGCCTGCGCAGCATGCTTGCCGAGCAGGGCCTCGAGAACCTGGTCGAGCCGTTCGATCCCGGCCGCTACAATGCCCAGGCCAGCATCGGCGAGAACCTCCTGTTCGGCGTCGCCGTGGGGCCGGCCTTCACGGGGCGGGGGCGGGCGGTCAATCCGGTGGTGCGCAAGGCGCTTGACCGGGGTGCGCTGATGGACGATCTCGTCGCCATCGGCGCACGCATCACCGAGACGATGACCGAGATCTTCCGCGACCTGCCGCCCGGTCATCCCCTCTTCGAGCAGTTCTCCTTCATCGATGCCGACGAGTTGCCGGAGTTCGAGGACATTCTGCGGCGTGTCGCGGCCAAGGGGCTGAAGGCTCTCAACAGCGAGGACCGCGCACGGCTCCTCGCGCTCGCGCTTGACTATATCGAGCCGCGCCACCGCCTCGGCCTTCTCGACGATCGTCTCAGGCAGGCCATTGTCGCGGCGCGCGTCATCTTCCGCACGGCGCTGGACGGCTCCGTCTGGGCGCGCCAGCTCGATCTCTACGATCCCGAGTCGGTATGCGATGCCGCGCCCCTGCGGGAGAATCTGCTCTTCGGCCGCATCGCGCACGGCATCGCCGATGCCCAGTCGCGCGTCATGCGCGTGGTCAGCGCCGTCGTCGACGAACTGGGCCTGCGCGAGGAGGTGGAGAAGGTAGGACTCGGCTTCCAGGTGGGGCCCGGCGGGCGGCTTCTCGCACCGCATCAGCGGGCCGGCGTCAATCTGGTGCGCTGTCTCGTCAAGAAACCCGACATATTCATTCTCGATGGCGGGCTTGCGGCCTATGGTGAGGAGCAGGCGCGGCATATCCGCGAAGGGTTGCTCGCCACCTTCGAGAACCGCTGCTTCGTCGCGGTGTTGCGGGACGAAGAACAGGCCGAGGGGTTCGATGCGCTCATCGTCTTCGATGGGGCGAGGGCGGAACTCCGCCGCAGCCCGGCAGCCGGACGGGAGGGACGGGAGGCCGATGCCGCCGCGGCCAATGTTGCAGGGGGACATGGATGACACTGGATTCGGAAGTTCAATCGCTGCGGCAGGTGCCGATGTTCCGGGACATCGATCCCGCGCGGCTCAAGCTCCTCGCCTTCACCGGCGAGCGGGTGCATTTTTCCGCCGGCCAGCCGTTCTTCCGGCAGGGGGATGCGGCCGATGCCGCCTATGTCATCCTCGACGGCCAGGCGGACGTGACGCTCGACACGCCGTCGGGGCCGCTGAAGGTCGCGGAGCTCGCCCGCAACGACATCGTCGGCGAGATGGGCATCCTGTCCGACACGCCGCGCTCGGCGACCGTGACGGCGGCGGTGCCCATCGTCGCCCTGCGCATCGACAAGAGGGTTTTTCTCGAATTGCTCAACCAGTTCCCGCAGATGTCGATCGCCGTCATGCGGGAGCTCGCCAAGCGGCTGGAACGCACCAACGCGCGCCTCGCGCAGAGCAATTCCTGAAGGCGCCGGCCGTTCGCCTCGGCATCCGCTGGCGCTAACATGGAACCGGCGAGGGCAACGGGCGGAACGAACGCATGGCCGTCGGTGATCTTGGCACAGCCAGCACGCGTTCCGCCGGGCGACGGCTCGGCGCGCTCGGTGCTTTCGGGCGCCTGCCGGAGCGCGCGCAGCGCATCGTCGACGGCGAAACGCGCGAGGCGGAGGTGCTCTCGGCCTGGCTCGTCGTGGCCATCGCCGTCTTCTTCAACGTGCTCTACGCTGTCTCGCCCAAGGCGCTCGACGCCATCGGCGCCTTCCGGCCCGTGCCTGTCGTCGGCGGCATCTTTCTCGTTCTGGGCCTCATCCGTGTCGCGCTCGCCCGTCGCGGGCGGATGCACGGCTGGCTGGTGCCGGCTTTTACCGTCATCGACTTCACGCTGCTCTACGGCCTCATCTGGTCCTTCCACCTGCAGTACCAGCAGCCGGCGGCCTTCTATCTCAAGGCGCCGACCTTCCTCCTGGTCTTCCTCTTCATCGCCATCAGGGCGCTGCGCTTCGAGCCACGCCTCGTCATCTTCGCCGGCGTCGTCGCCGCTGTCGGCTGGGCGGGGATGACGGCCTATGCCTTCGATGCGGCCGGCGCGGATGTGGACGCGCCGGTAACGCGCGACTTCGTTGCCTATATGACCTCGAACAGCATCCTCGTCGGCGCCGAGGTGGAGAAGATCGTCACCATCCTCCTCTTCACCGGCGTCCTCGCCATCGCCATTGCGCGCGGTCGCCGCCAGTTGCTGACGGCGGCGCTCGGCCTCTCCGCCACGGCGGAGCTGTCTCGTTTCTTCGACCCCACGGTTGCCCGGCGCATCACGAGCGGCGACGGGCTCGCCCCCGGGCGCGGCGAGATGGTCGAGGCGGCGGTGCTCGTCGCCGACATCCGCGGCTTCACCCGTTTCGTCGCCGATCATCCGCCGGACGAGGTGATGCGCCTGCTCATCGCCTACCAGCAGCGCATGGGCGCGATCATCGCCTCGCATGGCGGGGCGATCGACAAGTTCCTCGGCGACGGCATCCTGGCCACCTTCGGCTGCACGGGTGTCTCGCCGACCCCGACGGCCGATGCGCTGCGGGCGGTCCTCGCCCTGGCCGACGAGGCGGCGCGCTTCAGCCATGCCTTCGCCGCGGCCGGCGGGCGCAAGGTCGACGTCGGCTTTGCGGTGGTCTCCGGCCGCGTCCTGTTCGGTACCGTCGGCAACGATGGCCGGCTGGAGTACACCGTGATCGGCGAGCCCGTGAACCTGGCCGCCAAGCTCGAGAAGCACAACAAGATCGGCTGCACGTGCGCGGTCACGGATGCGGCGACGCTCGCCAGGGCCGAGGCCGAGGGCTTCGCGGCGGCGGCTGCCTTCCGGCTGGTACCGGGCGTTGCGGTCGAGGGCGTGGCGGGGCCGGTCGATCTCGCCGTCATGGATCGCGCCGCTGCGGAGGGAAACGCGTGACCGCGACCGAGGTTGCAAGGGGCGATAGCTCCGGCAAGGGTGTGGAGCGGGGCACGGGGAGGGGCCGGGGAGGCGGGTGGCGCCTGCTGCCGTCGCTCGCGCGTCTGCGCCTGGCCTCCGGGCTCGTCCTCTTCGCCTTCGTCCTCCTGCACTTCCTCAACCACGCCCTCGGGCTCGTCAGCATCGCGGTGATGGACGTCGTGCAGACGTGGCGCTGGGCGCTCTGGCGATCACCACCGGGCACCATCCTGCTCTACGGCGCCTTTGCCGTACATATCGCCCTCGGCGTCAGGGCGCTCTTCCGTCGGCGCACCTGGCGCATGCCGGTGAACGACGCCCTGCAGATCGGCCTCGGCTTCGCCATCCCGGTGCTGCTCGTGGGGCACATTCTCGGTACCCGTGGCATGCATGTTGCCGCCGGCGTGGACGACTTCTACGAGCCGGTGCTGCGGCGGCTGTGGCCGGAGGCGGCCGTCAGCCAGTCGCTGCTCGTCGTCATCGTCTGGGGCCATGCCTCGATCGGCCTCTACCACTGGCTGCGGCCGAAGGCGTGGTTCCCGGCGGCGGCGCCGTGGCTCCTTTCCATCGCCACGGCGTTGCCCTTGCTCGCGCTCGCCGGCTGGATCGAGGCCGCCCGCCGGCTGGAGCTGCTCGATCACGGCAGAGAGGTGCCACGCTGGCCGAATGGGGAGACCGCCGCCTTGGCGGGCTGGCTGGCAGAGGCCGGGAACCACCTGGTCTTCGCCTTCCTGGGTGCCGTGGGGCTCGGCCTCATCGCCGTGCGCGTGGCGACGCGCCTCAGGGCCAAGGTCAGGATCAGCTACGGCGGCGGGCGGCTGGTGCGGGCAAGGCCCGGCCCAACCTTGCTTGAGATCAGCCGAATGAACGGCGTGCCGCATGTCTCGATCTGCGGCGGGCGCGGGCGCTGCACCACCTGCCGTGTCCTCGTCACCGCCGGCGGCGAGACGCTGCCGCCGCGCGGCACCCTGGAGGAGACGGTGCTGGCCCGCATCGACGCGCCGCCCGACGTGCGCCTCGCCTGCCAGCTCAGGCCCACGGCCGATCTCGGCGTCCATCTTCTGGTGCCGGCCGAGGGCGCCGACGCCGGCCAGCACGATCCCTATCGCTGGGGCGTCGAGCGGCGCATCACAGTGCTCTTCGCCGACCTGCGCGGCTTCACCTCGCTCGCGGAGGAGATGTATCCCTACGACACCGTCTTCCTGCTCAATTCCTATTTCGAGGCGATGACCGCGGTCATCGAGCGGCACGGCGGCACCGTCGACAAGTTCCTCGGCGACGGCATCATGGCCCTCTTCGGCACCCGGCCGGAGCGCGACGCCGGCGCCCGCGCCGCGCTTGCCTCGGCCGGCGAGATGCTGGCAGCGCTGGAAGATCTCAATGCCGAATTCGCCGGCCTCGTGCCGACGCCGCTGCGCATGGGGCTCGGCATCCACACCGGCCCGGCCGTGCTCGGCCGCGTCGGCGGCATGCGCCGCGGCGGCGAGCGCGAGCTGACAGCTTTGGGCGATACCGTCAACACGGCGAGCCGGCTTGAGGAGATGACGAAGGAGTTCCGTTGCCTGCTCGTCACGTCGGAGGACACGCTGAAGGCCGCCGGCATCGAATGCCCGGGCGGCGACTTCCGTCATGTCGTGGTGCGCGGCCGCAGCGAGACCATCGCCGTCTGGATCGCCGACCGCCGCGAGACGATCGGCGATATCCTCACCGTCACGATCTGACGAAGAGCCACTCGTCATGCGCCACGGCGTCGATGCCGGCGGCATCCTGCGCCTCGGTCGCGGCGCCGGCTTCCGTCACCCTGTGGGCGCGCCAGCCGGCGAAGGCGGCGAGCGCCCGGCGCGTCGCGCCGGCAACCTCGGTTTCGCCGCTCTCCGCGAGCACGCGCGGGTGGAAGGAGGCGATGACGGCGACGTTCGCGTGCGCCACGAGGGGGGCGATGGCCGGCAGGAGCGCGTACTCGGCCCCTTCGAGGTCGATCTTGATGACGCGGCGGGGGGAGGCCGGCAGCCGCTCCGCGAGCGCGGCAGGTGTCAGGGCCTCGGCCTGCCAGGTGGTATCGGCGCCGGCGAGCAGCAGGCTCGACATGGAATTGCCGGGCTTGCGTCGGGCACCGAAGGTGACGGTCCCACCGTCCGGATGGATCGCCTTCGGCACCACCGTGACTCGCGCGGCCAGCCCGGGATTGGCGGCGAGGTTGCGGCCGAGCTGGTCGAGCGCGGCGGGATCGGCCTCGACCGCCACCACGCGCGCGCCGCGCGCCGCCGCCTGCAGCGTCGTCGGCCCGACCCAGGCGCCGAGGTCGACGAAGAGCGTCGAGGCGTCGACGAGCGTGTCGATGAGGCGGCGGGTGCCGGGTTCCCAGGCGTCGGCAGCGACGCGTTCCCAGAAGGTGGGCTGGTCGTCGGCGAGCGCGATGCGCCGGTCGCCGAGCACGACGCTGCGCCCTGTCGTCACCTTCACGCCGCCTTGTCGTTGAGATGGCAGGCGGACACGCGCCCCGGCCCGATGGCCTTGAGCGCCGGCCGCTCCGTGCGGCAGCGGTCGAAGGCATAGGGGCAGCGCGGGTGGAAATGGCAGCCGCTTGGCGGCGACAACGGCGAGGGCAGCTCGCCCTTCAGCGCCGAGAAGGTCTTCTTCTTCGGCTCGAGCCGCGGCACCTCCTCGAGCAGCGCCCGCGTATACGGATGGTTCGGCGCGCGGAACAGCTCCTCTGCCGGTGCGAGCTCGACGATGCGGCCGAGATACATCACCGCGACCCGGTCGGCGATGTGCTCCACGACGCCGAGGTCGTGGCTGACGAAGAGATAGGTGAGGGAGAGTTCCTCCCTGAGCTTCATGAAGAGGTTGAGCACCTGCGCCTGGATCGACACGTCGAGCGCCGCGGTCGATTCATCGCAGACGATGACCTTGGGCTTCACTGCGAGCGCACGGGCGATGCCGATACGCGCTCGCTGGCCGCCCGAGAACTGGTGCGGATAGCGCCGGCGCGTGGCGGGGTCGAGGCCGACGCGGGTCATCACGTCGCAGACGTAGTCCTCGACCTCGGCGCGCGAGACGAGGCCGTGCACCACCGGTGCCTCGCCGATGATGTCGATGACGCGCAGGCGCGGGTTGAGCGATGCCATCGGATCCTGGAAGACCATCTGAACCGCGAGGTCCACCTTGCGCCGCGCCGCGCCCGTGAGCTTCGCCACGTCCTGCCCCTCGTAGGAGACGCTGCCGGCGCTCGGCTCGAGGATGCCGGCGACGACGCGCCCGAGCGTGGACTTGCCGCAGCCGGATTCGCCGACGAGGCCGACGACCTCGCCCGGCGCGATGGTCAGGTCGATGCCGTCGACGGCATGCACCACCTGCTCATGGCGCCGCGCGCCGAAGAGGTTGGCAATCTTCTCGGCTGCGTCGAGCTTCCGGACGAAGCGCTTGGAGACGCCGTCGAGTGCGAGGATGGGGGCGGCGGTCACGCGGCGGCCTCCACGGGAATGAGGGGATGGAAGCAGCGGAAGGCGCGGGCGCCGCCGGTATGCGTCACACCGGGCGGGGCCTTGCAGACGGCGTCCGCCCGCGGGCACCGCGGCGCGAAGGCGCATCCGGGCGGCAGGCTGGCGAGGGAGGGCGTTATGCCGGGGATCTGCGCCAGCGGTTCGCCGCGCCTGTTGCGGCTCGGCACGGAGCCGATGAGGCCGTTGGTATAGGGATGGGCGGGCCGCTCGAGCACGTCGGCGACGCGGCCCTCCTCGACGATGCGCCCGGCGTACATCACGGCAACGCGGTCGGCGAGGCCGGCGACGACGGACAGGTCGTGCGTGATCCAGACCAGCGCCGTGCCGCTCTCGGCAGCGAGCTGCTGCACCTCGGATAGGATCTGCGCCTGGATGGTGACGTCGAGCGCCGTCGTCGGCTCGTCGGCGACGAGGACGGCCGGGCGGTGCAGCAGCGCGATGGCGATGGCGACGCGCTGGCGCATGCCGCCGGAGAACTGGTGCGGATAGGAGACGAGCCGCTCCTCGGGTGAGGGGATGCCGACCTTGGCGAGTGCGTCGCGGGCGCGATCCCGCGCGGCCCGCTCCGACACCTTCTCATGGGCGCGGATGGCCTCGATCATCTGCGTGTCGACGCGCAGGACCGGGTTCAGCGTCGTCATCGGGTCCTGGAAGATCATCGCGATGTTGCGGCCGCGCAGGCGGCGCAGCTCGGCCTCGCTCTTCTTCGTCAGGTCTTCGCCGTTGAGAAGGATGGCGCCCGAGGCGATGCGCCCCGGCGGGTCGATGAGGCCGAGCACGGCAAGGCCAGTGACCGATTTGCCGGAGCCGGATTCGCCGACGAGCCCGAGCACCTCGCCGGCATGGACGTCGAAGCTGACGCCGTTGACGGCGGTGAGCACCCCCTCGCGGGCCGTGAATTCCACGACGAGGTCGCGGACGGAAAGGACGGGTTCGCTCATCGCGACAACCTCGGGTTCAGGACATCGCGCAGCCGGTCGCCGACGAGGTTGATGGCGACGATGGCGGCAACAAGGGCGATGCCGGGGAAGGTCGAGATCCAGTACTTGCCGGACAGAAGATAGTCGTAGCCCTTGGCGATGAGCATGCCGAGCGATGGCTCCGTCACCGGCACGCCGACGCCGAGAAACGACAAGGTGGATTCGAGCGCGATCGCATGAGCCACCTGCACCGTCGCCACCACGATCAGCGGCGGCAGGCAGTTGGGCAGGAGATGGCGGAAGACGATGCGGTTCTTCGGCAGGGCGAGGCAGCGCGCCGCCTCGATATAGTCGCGCCGCCGCTCGACGAGGGCCGAGCCGCGCACCGTGCGCGCGTAATAGGCCCACTGCACGATGACCAGGGCGATGATCACCTTGTCGACGCCGCGCCCGAAGACGGCGAGCAGCACAAGGGCGACGAGGATGGCCGGGAAGGAGAGCTGCAGATCGACGACGCGCATGACGAAATTGTCGATGCGCCCGCCGGCATAGGCGGCGATGACGCCGACAGAGGCGCCGACGGCGCAGGCGATGACGACGGAAATGGCGCCGACGCCGAGCGAGATCCTGAGGCCGTAGAGGATGGCCGACAGCAGGTCGCGGCCCTGCTCGTCCGTGCCGAGCCAGTAGGTGTAGCCGGCAAGGCTCTCCGATCCCGGCGGCAGGGTGCCGTCCATGATGTCGAGCTGCGCGAGATCGTAGGGGTTCTGCGGCGCGATGAAGGACGCCGCGAGCGCCAGGATGACCAACACAACGAGGCCGGCAAGGCCGATGACGGCGAGCGGGCTCTCGAAGAAGGCGGCGACGTGGCGCAGCAGCAGGCTCTCGCCCTTGTCGGTCGGGCGGGCGGCGGCTGCGGGCGCGGGGGTGGCGGCCTGTTCGCTCATGCCTTGGCCTCCTCGAGGCGCACGCGCGGGTCGATGGCGGCGTAGATGAGATCGACGATGAGGTTGATGATCACGAACATCACGACGGTGAGCATGAGGTAGGCGACGATCACCGGCCGGTCGAGCCGCCCGATGGAATCGATGAGCAGCTTGCCGATGCCGGGATAAGCGAAGACCGTTTCGGTGACGACGGCGAAGGCGATCATCGAGCCGAGCTCGAGGCCGAGCACCGTGACGACGGGGATGAGGATGTTCTTCAAGACGTGCACACCGATGACGCGCGACTGGGACAGGCCCTTGGCGCGGGCGAAGCGGATGTAATCCTGCAGCATCACCTCGCGCGTGCCGGCGCGGGTGAGGCGGATGACGAGCGCCATCTTGTAGAGGGCGAGGTTGAGCGCCGGCAGGATGAGGTGGGAAAGCCCGTCGAGGGTGAGGAAACTCACGGGCACGCCGAGGAGCTCGCGCGTCGTGCCGCGCCCGCCGGCCGGGAACCAGCCGAGCATGACGGAGAAGAGGAGCACCAGCATCAGCCCCTGCCAGAAATTCGGCAGGCTGAAGCCGAGGATCGAGCCGGCCATGATGGAATGGCCGCCGAGCGACTGCGGTTTGAGGCCGGCATAGAGGCCGAGCGGGATGCCGATGAAGACAGCGATGACAAGGGCCGTCAGCGCCAATTCCAGCGTCGCCGGCAGGCGGTTGAGGATCAGCGTCAGCGCCGGCTCGTTGTAGACGAAGGAGCGGCCGAGGTCGCCGTGCAGGGCATTCCAGACGAAGAGACCGTATTGCTCGTAGAGCGGCCTGTCGAGGCCAAGGCGCTGCGTGATCGCCTCCAGCTCCTGCTGGTCCGCCTGGGGGCTCGCGAGGATCGCGACAGGGTCGCCCACCGCATAGACAGCGATGAAGACGAGCGTCGCCATGACGGCCAGTACGAGTGCCGCCTGGCCCAGGCGTCGGATGACGTAGACGAGCATTGTCGTTGACCTTGCAAAAAAGCGGTACCCGGCCGGCAAGCGATGGCTCGCCGGTCGGGTCCGGTCATCAGCCTCGTACGGCCGCTGTTACTGCGCCGGCTTGACCTCGGTCACCAGCGTATACTGGTCGACGCGCGGCGTGTAGCTCAGCGTCTTCTTGAACGCCCAGGGCGTCACCTCGAAGTGCAGCGGCAGGAGGGCGTAGTCGTCCATGGCGATCTTGGACGCCTTCTGCAGCAGCTCCTCGCGCTTGGCGTCGTCGATGGTGCGCTGCGCCTCCATCACAAGGTCGTCGACCTCCTTGTTGGAATAGCGGCCGCGGTTGGTGTGACCGCCGCCGGTCTCCTTGTTCGGCGTCACGACGAGGGCGTTGAGGGAGTTGGACATCTCGCCCGAATCCGCGCCCCAGCCGGCGAGATAGGCCGAGAACTCGTGCTTGTTGCGGCGCGAGAAGAAGGTCGAGGCCGTCATGGCGTCGATATTGGTCTTGATGCCGACGCGCGTGAACATCTGCGCCACGGCTTGGGCCACCTTCTCGTCGTTGATGTAGCGGTCGTTCGGCGTGCCGATGGTCAGTTCGAAGCCGTTCGGGTAGCCGGCCTCGGCGAGCAGCTTCTTCGACGCCTCGGGATCGTAGGCGACGGGCTTTGCATCCTTCGTCGTGCCGAAGAGCGGGTAGGGCAGCAGTTCACCGGCGGGTTTGGCGACGCCGCCCATGATGCGCTCGACGATGGCCTCGCGGTTGATGGCCTTCGACAGGGCCTCGCGCACGCGCTTGTCCTTGAAGGGGTTCTTGTCCGTGCCCTTCACGCCCGGCGTCTTGTCCTCGAACTGGTCGAGATGGATATAGATGATCCGGTTCGACAGGCCCTCGACGAGGGTGAAACCGGCACCCTTGATCTTGTCGAAGTCCTGGATCGGCGGGTTCTCGATCATGTCGACGTCGCCGGCGAGCAGGGCCGCGACGCGCGGGCCGGCACTGGTGATCGGCCGCATGACGACGCGCTGCCATACGGGCTTCTCGCCCCAGTAGCCCTCGTTGGCCTCGAGGATGATATGCGTGCCGCGCGTATATTCCTTCAGCTTGTAGGGGCCGGTGCCGATGGCCTTCGCCGGGTCGTTGAAGTCCGACGACTTCGGCGGCGTGCCCATGTTCTCGCAGCCGTCCTTGCCGTACTTGACGTCGCCCGCCCCGAAGACGGCGGCGGAGAGGATGCCGAGCGTGGTCATGTTGTTGGGGAAGAGCGGCTGCGGTGTCGTGGTCTTGACGCGGATGGTCAGCGGATCCGGCGTCTCGATCGATTCGATGCCGCGTGTGAACACCGTGAACGACGAGGGCGAGTTCTCGACCAGCGGCACCCGGCACATGGTGTAGACATAGTCCCGTGCCGTGAAGGCCTCACCGTTCGAGAACTTGACATTCGGGCGCAGCTTGATTTCCCACGTCGTGTCGTCGACTGCCTTCCATTCCTCGGCGAGCGCCGGCAGCAGCTTCTGGTTGGCGTCGGTGGTGATCAGGGATTCGAAGATGTGGCGGCGCAGGGCATTGTTCTGGCCGACGTTGTGGAAGTGCGGGTCGATGGAGGTCGCCTCGGAGGCAACGCCGACCTTCAGCTCTTTCGTGTCCTGCGCGGCAGCCGGCTGCGCCATGGCGACGGCAAGCGGCAGCAGGGCATAGGCTGCGGGTTTCAGTTTTTTCATTCCCATTCTCCTCTGGGTGGATGCGCACCACGATAACGAAAATGCGCGGGGAGCGGCAGCACCCCGCCGACGTGGCTTGCTCATCTGGGGCCCGATGCTATTATTCATTCTTGGCATTGTCACCGCCAAAAAGAATAACGAGATTGCATAGAACTATGCCGTCCGAGGATAGCGAAAGCCGATCATCGCGACCGAGCCTGCGCGAGCTCGAAGTGCTTCACGCGCTGATCGCCACCGGCAAGACGACCGCGGCCGGCCAGCGCCTCGGCATTTCCCAGCCTGCCGTCTCGCGCGCCGTGGCCGCGCTCGAGGAACGGGTCGGGCGGGTGCTGTTCTCGCGCGACGGCGGTCGCCTCGTGCCGACGGCCGATGCGCTCGCCTTGGAGGCGGAGGCGGCGCCGATCCTCGCCGGCCTCGCCCGGCTCGAGAACTGGCCGCGGGCGCCGCGGGCGCAGAGCCTCCTGCGCATCTCCGCTGCGCCGACCGTGGCGCATCATTTCCTGGCGCCGCTTCTCGCCCGTTTCGTGGCCGCGGAGCCCGAGACGCGCGTCGTCGTCGAGATCGGCCGTGGCGGTGACGTCCTTGCGGCGGTGGCGGCCGGCAGCGTCGATGTGGGGATCGGCATGCTGGAGACGCCGGTGGCCCATCTCGGGGTCCGGGCTGAGCCGTTCCGCCGCTCTAAGGCCAAGTGCATCATGTGGCCGGATCACCGCCTCGCGCGGCTTCCCGTCGTGCGTCCAATCGACATCGGCAGCGAACCGCTCATCGTCGTCACCCGGCGTTTCGCGGCGCGAGCGCTGTTCGACAGGGCTTTTGCCGATGTCGGCATCGAGCCGAACATCGTCGCGGAGGCGACGACCTCGACCTTCGTGATGGAGATGGTGCGCAGCAGGGCGGGCATCTCGGTGCTCAATCCCTTCCCCATGTCCCTGACAGACGACCCGAGCTTCGTCTACAGGCCGTTCCTGCCGGAAATCACCTACGAGATGGCCTTCCTCCTGCCCGCGACGGGCGCCGCTCCGTCGGCCGCCCGCCGCTTCGTCGATCTCGTCCGCGCCGAGCAGCCGGACGATCCCTTCACGGTCGCCCTGCGCTGAGGCGGCCCCCGTCGGAGTTCATGATGTCCAGTCCCGCGATCACCGAGATCCTCGCCAGCCTCGTCGCCTTCGACACGACGAGCCGCAACTCCAACCTCGACCTCATCGCCTGGGTCGAGAACTATCTCGCCTCCCACGGCATCGCGAGCGAGCGCATCTACGACGCGACGCGCGCCAAGGCCAACCTCTGGGCCACCATCGGGCCGGCGGACCGGGCGGGCTACATCCTCTCGGGACATACCGACGTCGTGCCCGTGGACGGACAGGAGTGGACGGATGATCCCTTCAACCTGGTCCTGCGCGATGGACGGGCCTATGGCCGCGGCGCCTGCGACATGAAGGGCTTTCTTGCCGCCTGCCTGTCGCGCGTGCCTGCCATGAAGGCGGCCGCGCTTGCCCGGCCCATCCATCTGGCCTTCTCCTACGACGAGGAGGTGGGCTGCGTCGGCGTGCGCGGCATCGTCGAGAAGCTGGCGAAGGCGGAGGTCAAGCCGCTGGGCTGCTTCGTCGGCGAGCCGACCGCGATGAACGTGGTCATCGGCCACAAGGGCAAGCGCAGTCTCAAGGTGCGCGTGCGCGGCAAGGGTTGCCATTCCTCGCTCGCGCCACAGGGCGTCAATGCGGTGGAGTGGGGCGCCCGGCTCGTCGCCCACATCCGCACCATCGCCGACCGCTTCGCGACCAGCGGCGCCCGCGACGCGCTTTACGACGTGCCCTACACGACCGCCCATGTCGGCATTTTCACGGGCGGGACGGCACTCAACATCGTCCCTGACGAGAGCCAGATCGTCTTCGAGATCCGCGCCATCGGTGCCGACGATCCCGATACCGTCGTTGCGGAGATCGAGGCCTATGCGCGGCGCGAGCTGGAGCCGGCCATGCAGGCCGTCGACCCGCAAAGCGGCTTCGATTTCGACGTCTTCGCCGGCTTTCCGGGACTCGACACGGCGCCGGGCGACGCGGTCGTGACGCTCGCCAAGCGCCTCGCGGGGCGCAACGAGCACGGCAAGGTGGCCTACGGCACGGAAGCCGGCCTCTTCCAGGCGGTCGCCGGGGTGCCCTCCGTGGTCATCGGGCCCGGCTCCATCGGCGAGGCGCACAAACCCGACGAGTACATCGAGGTTGCCCAGCTCGAAGCCTGCGGCGCCTTCATCGACCGGCTCATCGCCCATTGCGCCGAGGCGCATTGAGGGCGAGCCCCGCTTTCATAACGGTCATGCCCGCGTCTGTCGCGGGCATCCATGTCCGGAAAGCTGAGCAGCATCAAATGCGTGGATGGCCGGAACGAGCCCGGCCATGGCGAGGTCGCCCCTCGTCTGAGACCCCCGATCCCCAGCAGCTCGCGGGCCTTTGCGGAGGTTCAGGCATCCCGCCCGTTGAACGGCGTCAGCTTCAGGCTGTCGATATCGATCCCGTCGAGGCAGCGCGCGTTGACGGCGATCATTTCGCTGCCGTCGGGAGCCTTGCCGCGCGCGAAGGATTCGATGCCGCAGTGGCGGCAGCGCAGGTGGTGGATGACCTTGCGGTTGAACTGGTAGTCCTCGAGCGCATCCTCGCCGGACAGGAGCCTGAAGCGGTCCGGCGTGACGAAGGTCGGCAACAGGCCGCGCTTGCTGCAATGCGAGCAGTTGCAGGAGATGACGGTCTCGAGATCCGTGGTCGCCTCGTAGCGCACCGTGCCGCAATGGCATCCGCCTTGATAGGTCTGCATTCTCGCTCCTGCCAGCTGTCCGATCGTCAGGGCGCGACTATGCCACCCATGGCGAAGATCGCAAGGCGTGAGGAGGCCGCCGTCACATCAGCCCGTCGGCATCCGCGGCTCCGTCGGGTCGTCCGACGCTGACGTAGAGGAAGCCGCGGCGGGCCATCTCGTCGGCGCGGTAGATGTTGCGCAGGTCGACGACGACCGGCGCCTTCATCTGCCCCTTGACCCGGTCGAGATCGAGGGCGCGGAAGGCGTTCCATTCAGTGACGATGACGAGCGCATCCGCGCCTTCGACGCAGTCGTAGGCATTGTCGCAATAGGTGACGTGCTCGAGCAGGCTCTGGGCCTGCTCCATACCCTCCGGATCATAGGCGCGGATCTTCGCCCCGCCATCCTGCAGCGCGGTGATGATCGACAAGGCCGGCGCCTCGCGCATGTCGTCCGTGTTGGGTTTGAAGGTGAGGCCGAGGACGGCCACCGTCTTGCCGCGCACCGATCCGCCGCAGGCTGCGATCACCTTGCGCGCCATGGCGCGCTTGCGCTGGTCGTTGACGGCGGCGACCGTCTCGACGATTCGCATGGGCGAACCCGCGTCCTGAGCCGTCTTGATGAGGGCGAGCGTATCCTTTGGGAAGCACGAGCCGCCATAACCCGGCCCGGCATGCAGGAACTTGCCGCCGATGCGGTTGTCGAGGCCGATGCCGCGCGCCACTTCCTGCACGTTGGCGCCCACCTTCTCGCACAGATCCGCGATCTCGTTGATGAATGTGATCTTGGTGGCGAGGAAGGCGTTGGCGGCGTACTTCGTCAGTTCCGCCGTGCGCCGGCCGGTGTAGAGGATCGGCGCCTGGTTGAGGTAGAGCGGGCGGTAGACCTCGGCCATCACCCTGCGGGCGCGCTCGTCGTCGGTGCCGATGACGATGCGGTCGGGCCGCTTGAAATCGGCGATGGCCGCGCCCTCGCGCAGGAATTCCGGATTGGAAACCACGGCGAAATCGGCGTCCGGCCGCGTCTCGCGCACGATGCGCTCCACCTCGTCGCCCGTGCCGACAGGCACGGTCGATTTGGTGACGATCACGGTATAGCCGTCCATGACCTTCGCGATATCGCGCGCCGCCTGGTAGACGTAGGAGAGGTCGGCGTGGCCGTCGCCCCGCCGCGAGGGCGTTCCGACCGCGATGAAGACGGCGTCTGCCGAGCGCACGGCTTCCGTCAGATCGGTGGCGAAAGACAGGCGCCCTTCCTTGACATTGGTGGCGACGAGATCGTCGAGCCCCGGCTCGAAGATCGGGATGTCGCCCCGAGTCAGGGCCTCGATCTTGGCCGGATCCTTGTCAACGCAGGTCACGACATGGCCGAAATCGGCGAAACAGGCACCGGAGACGAGGCCGACATAGCCGGAACCGATCATTGCGACGCGCATCGAGACACCCTGATGGTGGAGCGGAGGATCGCCGAGGGCTTTAAAGCGTCGGCGGGCGAGGGGCAAGGAACCCCGCAGTTTGACAGGGGCCCGGTCGCTGCGCAAAAGAGCGCCAAACGGAGAAGGCATGATGACGGATCCTGTCCTGGTCGAGGTCACGCGTGGCGATGTCGTGGAATCGGTTCACCACGGCGCGCTCGCCGTGGTCGATGCCGACGGAGCGGAGGTGCTCGTACTCGGCGATGTGGACCGGCCGGTCTTTCCGCGCTCTGCGGTCAAGGTCATCCAGGCGCTGCCGCTCATCGAGAGCGGCGCGGCCGACCGCTATGGCCTGACGGACGACGAACTGTCGCTCGCCTGCGCCTCTCATTCCGGGGAGCCGCGGCATGCCGAGACGGCGGCGCGCATGCTCGCCCGCGCGGGGCGCGAGCCAGCCTGCCTTGAATGCGGCGCCCACTGGCCCATGGGGCAGGAAGCGGCGCGCGCGCTCGCCCGCACCGGGGCCGAGCCGACGGTCCTGCACAACAACTGTTCCGGCAAGCATGCCGGCTTCATCTGCGCCGCCTGCGCCATGGATGTCGATCCCGCTGGCTACATCGAGCCCGGCCACGCGCTGCAGCGGGAGGTCAAGGCGGCGATGGAGGCGCTGACGGGCTTTGCGCACAGGGACGAACTGCGCGGCACGGACGGCTGCTCCATTCCGACCTATGCCGTGCCGCTGCGGGCGCTCGCCCGGGCCTTTGCCCGCATCGGCACCGGGACCGGCCTCACGCGGGAGCGGGCCGCCGCCTTCGCCCGCCTCAGGGCGGCTGTCGCGGCCCACCCCTTCATGGTGGCCGGCACCGGCCGCTTCGACACCATCCTCATGGAGGCGCTCGGCGCGCGGGCCTTCGTGAAGGTCGGGGCGGAAGGCGTCTATTGCGCCACCTTTCCGGAGCTCGGCCTCGGCATCGCTCTCAAGTGCGACGATGGGGCAGCGCGGGCGGCCGAGGTGGCCATGGCGGCCCTCGTCGAGCGCTTCCTGCCGCTGTCCGCGCAGGAGGCGGAGGCCGTTGCCGCGCTGTCGCGCCCGCAGATGCGCAACTGGAACGGCCGCCTCGTCGGCACCATGCGGCCGGCGGCGGCGCTCGCCAGCGGCTGACGCGTCAGGCGACGGCATTTCCGGTCACCACGATGCCGGTTGCCCGCGCATCCGGGCGGGCCGTCAGATCACCCGTGACGGCCTTGTCGTATTCGTAGCCGACAACGGCACCCTCGCGGGCGCCGGAGATGACGTTGCCCGAGATCACGGCGCTGCGCTCCTTCGGCACGAGGCTGACGCGGATGCCGGTCCGCGCGTTGCGTATGACATTGCCGGTCACGGCGATGTTGCGCATCGCCCAGGACCAGCCGACGCTGATGCCCTTGTCCTCCGCATCCTCGATGACATTGCCGGTGACGCTCGCCTCGGCCTCGACGTGAATGCCGGTGCCGCCGGCGAGCACGCCATCATAGGAGCGGGGGCGGTGGCGCAGGCCGCGCAGCAGGTTGCCGCTGCACACCGAAAGACGGCCGCCGTGGTCGAGGTTGGTCATGGAGATGCCGCTCATCGCCTCCTCGACCACGTTGTTGGCGATGATCGTACCTTCGAAGGCGAATTCGGCCCACAGCGCCGTCTCGCCGAGACGCGCGCAGTTGTTGCCGATGATCTGGCAGGCGGAGCCCGAATTGTTGCGGATCGCGGACAGGGCGCAGTCGCGCACGGTGTTGCCGCTCACGAGGACGCCGCCAGCCCGGAAGATGCTGATGCCGTTGCCGTATTCGCCCGTGCCGCCGGCATCGGCTGCGATGTGCGAGATCCGGTTGCCGGCAACGACAGTGCCGTCGTCTCCCTTCTCCGAACGCCAGACCTGGATGCCGTTGCTGCCGCAGCGGGTGACCGTGTTGGCGGTGATCGAGAGACCGGTCGCATCAATGGAGAACAGGGCCGAATGGCTTGCCTCCGAAAACGCAGACCCCGTGACGCGGCCGCCGCAACCCGCCAGATGAAGCGCGATGCCACCGGCCTTCTCGAAGCGGCAGCCGTCGATCTCGACCTCGCGCACGCCCGCGAGCGTCACGAGGCCGGCGCGATCGGGCAGCGGGCGGGACAGCCCGTCGAGGCGCAGTCCGTAAAGGGCGATGGACTGGGCGTTCCGCGCCGTGAGCATCGGCCCGCTGCCGGCATGGACGAAGGTGGTGAGGCCGGGCGCGCCGACGAGCCGCGCGCCGTCGGGCAGCGCCACCGCGGCGATGCGGTAGCGCCCCGGAGGGACAAGGAGCGGCGCGCTCCGCCGGGCCGCCTCCGCAAGCGCCGCAGCGAGCCGGGCGGACTGGTCCTCTTCCGTATTGGGCCGCAGGCCGAACGGGAGCGCCGAAATGCCGAGGGCAGCGGCCATGCCGTCAGCCTCGCGGCCGATCGCGGAGCCCGCCGCGAGCGGCGCGGCGCCGGCGAGGGCGGCGGTCATCAGGATGAGGCGGCGGCTTTCGTCCATGGGCAGTGTCCTTTTAGAAGGCCATGGACACAAGATCCGTGCCGGCTGCCTTGTCCCGGATCAGGACATTTGCCGGCGGGCGCTTTCCCGGACGAGAACGATGGCGGCTGTCTCGAGGGCGCGGGCCATGGCGGCGAGGGTGGGGCGCCGGACCTTTGCCGGTGCGCCTGTCTGCGGCGAATCCTTGCGCGTCGGGCGAGGCGTCGGGCTGCTCGCCCAGGCACTCGGCATCGGCACGTGGATGAAGACGACCGGGATCGACGGGCGCTTATCTTCAAGCTGGCCGAGCGCGGTGAAATAGCTGGCGTTGCACAGATAGCGGCCGGCGTCGATGGAGCGGCGGACCGGCATGCCCGTGCCCGCCATCGCCACCTTCAGGCGTGCGAGCGGGGCCGGCGAGCGGCGCACCAACGGAGCGCCCTTCGCAAGCGCCGCCCCGCGATGGGTCTTGCCCGAGGCGTCGGGGGCCGTCCTGTTGGCCTTGTTGACCGCGCGCGTTTCCACCCGCACGTGGCGGGCGCGGGTGGCGACGCCGAGCATCAGGACCGCCCGCGGCCGCGCGGCGGCCAGCCGGGTCGGCAAAGCCTTGTCCAGGATGGCGTAGCGCGTTCGGAAGACGTGGTGCTCCGCCCTGATGCCGAGCCGGGCGAGGCGCCGGCTGCCGCCGACGCGCTCGGCGAGCACCGCCGTGGGATTGACCGGCACACGCGGGAAGGGCCCGAAGCCGGTGATGAGAATGTCGCAGCGCTTGTTCCGTTTAACCATCTGGTGTTGGCCCGTCAAAGCCCTAGCACGGACGCGATCTCGTCGGCCGCCACTGTCGCCGCGAGCTTTCCCGCCGCGACCTCAGCCTCGAGCGCCGGCACGCGCTTGCGCACCTGCGGATCGGCCCGCAACCGCGCATGCAGCCGATCCTCCACCATGGCCCACATCCACTTCACCTCCTGCGCGCGTCGCTTCTGCTGCAGTTCGCCCGTCGCCGTCATGCGCTCCCGGTGGTCGACGACCTTCTCCCAGAGGACGTCGAGGCCGACGTTGGCAAGGCCGGAGATGGTGATGACGGGCGGCGACCAGGTCGGGCTCGCGGGCGCGAGAATGTGCAGGGCGGCGCGATAGTCGGCCGCCGCGGCCTTGGCGCGAGTCGCACCCTCGCCATCGGCCTTGTTGACGGCAATCATGTCCGCCATCTCGACGATGCCCTTCTTGATGCCCTGCAGTTCGTCGCCCGCGCCCGGCAGCATCAGCACGAGGAAGAAATCCGTGAGGTCGGCCACCGCCGTTTCCGACTGGCCGACGCCCACCGTCTCGACGAGAATGACGTCGAAGCCCGCCGCTTCGCACAGGAGCATCGTCTCGCGCGTCTTCGCCGCCACCCCGCCGAGCGTGCCGGAGGAGGGCGATGGGCGGATGAAGGCGTTCTCGTCAATGGCGAGCCGCGCCATGCGCGTCTTGTCGCCGAGGATCGAACCGCCGCTGCGCTGCGAGGAAGGGTCCACCGCGAGCACCGCCACCTTGTGGCCCGCCGCCGTCAGATTGGAGCCGAGGGTGTCGATGGTGGTCGACTTGCCGACGCCCGGCACGCCCGTGATACCGACGCGCACGGCCCCGCCGGTGCGCGGCAGCACCGTCTGGATGAGCTCGCGCGCCAGCGCCTGATGGTCGCCGCGGCGCGATTCGACGAGCGTGATGGCGCGCGCCAGCGCCGCGCGCTCGCCCCTGGCGAGGCGTGCGGCGAGATCGGGCAAAGCTGAACGGTCGAGGCGTGTCATGTCACGCTATAGTTGCCACAGATTCGCGCATCGGGGTGGGGTGAATTCCGCAAACGGAACTCTGCGGGGCCGGGCGAACCGTCGCAGACCGGCCTTTGCCACCTTTTGCCCTATCTTCGCCCACAATCGAACGCCAAAAGGGACCCGTCCCAGAAGCCCGGCAACCGAAGCCCGTTCATGCCCCATCGTTTGTCCCGCCGCGTCCTGCTGCGCCTCGCGCTCGTCAATGCCGGCGCCGCCACGCTCGCCGGCTGTTCCAGCGCCATCGGCGCTTTTGACGGTGACAGCGCGCCGGCGTCCGCCCTCGGATCGTCGCCGATGGGCGCGCGCGGCGGCCCTGTCGTCTATGCCGTGACGACACGCGCGCCGGTGAACGGGGCGAGCGAGCGGCCTTGGTTCGGTTCCGCCCGAGCCGGCGGCACGCGCGCCGTCGCCGTGCGGTTCGATCCGCCGCCAGAGACATTCTTCGGCCGCATCGGCTCGACGCTTTCGGGCGACTGGCGCATCAACGCCGTCGAGGCCCTGGGCAACAATGATCCCGTCGCCGCGCTGACGCTGGAGGCGGGTGGACGCGACGTGCTGGTCTATGTTCACGGCTACAACCAGAGCTTCGAGCGTGCCGCGATCGACGCGGCGGAACTGACGCGCACCATCGGCTTTTCCGGGGCGACGGTCAGCTTCTCCTGGCCGTCGAAGGAGGGGCTGCTCGACTACGGCTACGACCGCGAGAGCGCGTTGTGGTCGCGCGACGCCTTCCAGGATCTGCTCGAGGCACTGGTGCGCAACGCCATGGTCGGCCGCGTCCACATCGTCGCGCACAGCATGGGCACGCTCCTGACGCTGGAGACACTCCGCCAGCTCTGGGCAGTGAGCGGCAGCGCGGACGTTGCCGCGCGCTTTGGCGCGATCGTCTTGGCTTCGCCCGACATCGACGTCGATCTCTTTGCAACCGGCGTGCAGCGCATCGGCCCGCTGGCGAAGCACATCACGGTGATTTCCAGCGTCAACGACCGGGCGCTCGCCGTCTCGAGCCGTCTTGCCGGCGGGGTCTCGCGCGTCGGCGCCGCCGACCGGGCCGTGCTGGAGCCGCTCGGCGTCAAGATTGCCGATGCCTCGGACTATGGCTGGGGCATCATCAGGCACGATCTGTTCCTGACGAACAAGGACGTGCGCGGCGTGATCAAGCGGGCCGTGGAGCGCCGGACCTGGGATTGATCGTGAAGTCGCTCAGACGAGCGCCAGCCGGCCGAAGCCGGGCAGTTTCAGCGCGGGCTGGCGCAGGTCGAGCCCGGCGACAAGTCCGAAAAGGTTGATCTCGAGGCCCTCGACCCAGGCTAGGGTGATGCCGAAGAGGCCGCCGAGGGCGAACTGGAAGCCCGTGCCGCTCGGGGCGAAGCCGGCATAGACCATCTCGACATGGTAGTCCTTGCCGAGCGCCGTCGGCGGCAGGGCGACCCCGAGCTGCGGCACGCGCGCGATGACATGGGCGACGAAGCTGTTCGAGTTCGGCCCCGGCCAGACGCGGTAGTGGCCCTGCTCGCGAAAGGGATAGTCGGCGATCGCCGCCCGCACGGCGGGCAGCAATGCCGCTGCCGCCTCGCCTTCGATGGCCGCGACGAGCTCGGGCATGTTGCCGTACCAGCGCCCGTCCGCCGCCCAGCCGTCGCGCCTGACGGGCGAGCCCCAGCCCACCTTGTCGTAGCGCTCGTAGGGCGCGGCGCCCGCCTCCTTGACGACGAGCCAGGTGTGGTGCGCCACGGCGCCTTTCCAGCGCCCGGTGCGGGCCGCGTAGATGTGGATGACGGCCGGGCTGTCGGCTATCGGCGCCGGCAGGAGGCCGCTGCTCGTCCAGTCGGCGCGGCTCCAGGATTGGGGATGTTCGTGGGTCATCCAAATGAGCGCATGCGCGCCGAGCGGCAGCAGGAAGACGAGCACGAAGGCCGCGAGGGCAAGGCGCATGAGACGCATGAACAACCGGATGCCGACTGCCGCGGGAGCTGTCAATTCACGGGACGGCGAGGGGACGCACCGTCGTTCCGCGAGCGTGAGGCGAAAAAGGGCCACGCTGCCCGGCGTCCGGCGGAGCTCCCCGCGCGTCAGGTCGCCGTAATGCATCTGCCGCAGACAGCGGTGCGCCTGGGTCCGGGTAGACAGGGCTCGGGCCGGTGCAACCGACAGGGTGTTTTCATGATGTCCGGTGCCTCTCCGCATCGCGCCGCCGACGGCGCGCCTTCCGCCTGCGAGACGCCTTCTGAAGATCGCTTCAACCCGCCACTCGCCATCCGGGCGGGCAGCTTCGCCCTTGCGGGCTATCTGCGCCTCGTGGCGCGCACGACCCGTTTCGGTGTGCGACGGGGCCGGCAACCAGACGGCGCTGCCATCTTCGCCATGTGGCATGGCCAGCAGCTGCTCTCATTCGCTGCCCGCATGGACGAGCGGCCGGTGGCGGCACTCGTCTCCACCCATCGGGACGGGGCTCTTATCGGCGCTGTCTGCGCGCGCCTCGGCCTCACCGTCATCCACGGATCTGGGGCGGAAGACCCGCGGCAGGCGCGGCGTAAGCGTGGCGCGTTTGCTTTCCGCGCCATGCTGCGGGTGCTCGCCGACGGCACCAGTGTCGCCCTGACCGCGGACGTGCCGAAGCGCGCCCGTATCTGCGGGCCCGGCATCATCCGTCTCGCGCTGCATTCCGGCCGGCCGATCTACCCGCTTGTGGCGGTGACCAGCCGGCGCATCGACCTCGCCAACTGGGATCGGGCGAGCATCCCGCTCCCCTTCGGTCGCGGTGCCATCGTCATCGGCGAGCCGGTGCTGGTTCCGTCCGACGCGACGGCCGGCCATTGCGAGGATCTGCGCGGCCGGCTCGAAGCCGCGCTTGATGACGCCATCGCGGCGGCTTACGGCGCGATCGGCCATCGTGATCCGGGCGCCGGTCTCATTCAGGGCACGGCGGGGGAACAGGAGGCTGCAACCGGACTATCACGGCGCGCGTTTCATGTTTATCGATAAATCTGATTGCTGCCGAAGCCCGTCCGGACTAGCGTCTGCAGACATTGTCACCATATGGGAATGGGTGATGCCTACGGTTCAAATCTACAGCCGGCGCCTGTCGTTGGTCACCGCAGTCCTGCAATGGCTCGTGCCTCTCGCATGGATCGCCATTGCGACGGTGGCGACCATGCATGGCGATCCTGAATTGCCGGGTGGTCCGGCGGATGCGAGCCAGTTGCAGCTTTCCAGCAAGATCGCCTTTGTCTTGCTGACCAGCATTGCGCCGCTGCTCCTCGGCTTGATGCTGCGGGAACTGCACCAGCTGCTGCTGCTCTATGCAGGCGGAGAGGTGTTCACGGCGCCGGCGGTGGTGCGCATCCACCGCATGGGTGTCCTCCTCGTCGCCTATTCCCTGGCCGACCAGGTCGCATTCCTGGCGGCGGGCCTCGTCCTCTATTTCACCGAGCGGCTCACCGAGGTGCCGCTCGTCTACCAGCTTCATCTCGGCGAACTGTTCATCGGGCTCGTCGTCATCCTGCTCGGCCGCATCATGGGCATGGCCTGCCGCATGCAGGACGAACTGAGCCTGACGGTGTGAGCCGGGCAATGGCGATCATTGTCAACCTCGATGTCATGCTCGCAAAGCGCAAGATGCGCCTCGGCGATCTGGCGGCTGCCGTCGGCATCTCGATCCAGAACCTCTCCGTGCTCAAGACCGGCAAGGCCCGCGCCATCCGCTTCTCGACGCTCGACGCGCTCTGCCGGCATCTCGACTGCCAGCCGGGCGACATTCTCGCATTCGTGGATGACGGCTGTCCTCAGCCGATCGACGATGATTGATTTCATGTTTATCGAGAAAAATTAATTGACAAACATGTTATTCGCCCTAGGTTGACGGGAGCGTTTCTGCGATCCCGACTTGGGGAGGTGCATGCCATGATCCGTGAGAGGCGAGCGGCCGATGCCACCGGGCGTGCCGTCCGGCGAGGCAGGCTCGGTGCCCTTGGCTGGCCGGCTGCGGTATTGAGCCTGGTCGCCCTCGGCGCATTTGCTATCGCCATGGAGCGGTCGGCGCCGCAGGATGAGGCGCTGGTCGCCGCCGCAGTTCGCGCGGCCTTGGCACGCGATATGGAAGGGCGCCTCGCGCTCTCTCCTTCACCGGCCTTCGCCGCCCTGGAGGCGCGGCACCCGGGCCTCTGGTTCCGCGCCTGCGACGGCAACGGCGAATGCCTGTCCTACGGCCCGGTGCCGGACACGCTGGGTCCGCCTGAAGCCGGCGGAGGCAAGACGGGGCAGCCCCATGTCGGCGGCGTGACCATCGCCGCCGGCGTCGCACGGCAAACCGGGTTGCGAGGGCTCGGTCTCGCCACCCTGCGCGTCATGCTCGAGGCCCTCACGACCGTCGGCGGCATGGGCACAGGCGAGCATGCGAAATACCGGCTCTACTCTTATGCGCATCACCCGGCGGGAATGTAGGGGCGGCACAGCCAGCCGGGCCACGTCGGGTCTTCCCGACCGCTCCCAGCTCCAGGATACATTGATGGCGTCTGGCGATGTCGTCCGGCACGAGGGCCGGCCACTGCGAGGACCTGAGCCGCTAGCTTGAAGCTGCACCCGATGACGCCATTGCCGCGATCGCCGGCCCGGTGGATCGTGCCCGCTACTCTGCGGCCTGCTTCGGCTCGTAGCCGAGGCGGCGGTTGAGCTCCCTGATGAGCTTCTCGGCCGCTTCGGCGATCACCGTGCCCGGCGGGAAGATGGCCGAGGCGCCGGCCTTGGTCACGGCCTCGTAGTCCTGCGGCGGCACGACGCCGCCGACGACGATCATGATGTCCGGCCGGCCCTGCTTCTCGAGTTCCGCCTTCAGCTCCGGCACCAGCGTCAGGTGCCCGGCGGCGAGGGAGGAGACGCCGACGATGTGCACGTCGTTCTCCACAGCCTGGCGGGCAGCCTCCGCCGGGGTCGCGAACAGGGGGCCGATATCGACGTCGAAGCCGAGGTCGGCGAAGGCCGAGGCGATCACCTTCTGGCCGCGGTCGTGCCCGTCCTGGCCCATCTTGGCGACGAGGATGCGGGGCCGGCGGCCGTCGTCATGCTCGAAAGCTTCCACGAGGGCGAGAACACGCTCGACGGCATCGCTCATCGCGCCGACCTCCCGTTTGTAGACGCCGGAGATGGCCTTGATCTCCGCCCGGTGGCGGCCCCAGACCTTCTCCAGTGCCGCGGAAATCTCGCCGACCGTCGCCTTGGCCCGGGCGGCATCGACGGCAAGGGCGAGCAGGTTGCCCTCGCCGGTGTCGGCGGCCTTCGTCAGGGCCGCGAGCGCCGCCTCCACCGCCGGGGCGTCGCGCTCGGCCCGCAGGCGCTTGAGCTTGTCGATCTGCGCCGCGCGCACGGCCGAATTGTCGACTTTCAGCACCTCGATCGGCGGCTCGTCGTCCGGGCGGAAGCGGTTGACGCCGATGACGGCCTGCTGGCCGGAATCGATGCGTGCCTGCGTCCGCGCCGCCGCCTCCTCGATGCGCAGCTTGGGGATGCCGGCCTCGATGGCCTTCGCCATGCCGCCGAGCTCCTCCACCTCGCGGATGTGGGCCCAGGCCCGCGCGGCGAGCTCGCCCGTCAGCCGCTCCACGTAGTAGGAGCCGCCCCACGGGTCGATGATCCGCGTCGTGCCGCTCTCCTGCTGCAGGAAGAGCTGGGTGTTGCGCGCGATGCGGGCGGAAAAGTCCGTCGGCAGCGCGAGCGCCTCGTCGAGGGCGTTGGTGTGCAGCGACTGGGTGTGCCCCTGCGTCGCCGCCATGGCCTCGATAGCCGTGCGCGTGACGTTGTTGAACACGTCCTGCGCCGTCAGCGACCAGCCGGAGGTCTGGCAATGGGTCCTGAGTGCCAGCGACTTGTCGTTCTTTGGCGAGAAGCCCTTGACGAGCTTCGCCCACAGGAGGCGCGCGGCCCGCAGCTTCGCCACCTCCATGAAGAAGTTCATGCCGATGGCCCAGAAGAAGCTGAGCCGCGGCCCGAACTGGTCGATGGTGAGCCCGGCCGCGAGGCCGGCGCGGATATATTCGACGCCGTCGGCGAGCGTGTAGGCGAGCTCGAGATCCTGCGTCGCCCCCGCCTCCTGCATGTGGTAGCCGGAGATGGAGATGGAGTTGAACTTCGGCATATGCGCCGAGGTGAAGGCGAAGATGTCCGAGATGATGCGCATCGACCCCCTGGGCGGGTAGATGTAGGTGTTGCGCACCATGAATTCCTTGAGGATGTCGTTCTGGATGGTGCCCGCGAGCTTCTCGGGCGGCACTCCCTGTTCCTCGGCCGCGACGATGTAGAGCGCCAGCACCGGCAGCACGGCGCCGTTCATGGTCATCGACACGCTCATCTCGTCGAGCGGGATGCCCGCGAACAGCGTGCGCATGTCGTAGATGGAATCGATGGCGACCCCGGCCATGCCGACGTCGCCAGCGACGCGCGGGTGGTCGCTGTCATAGCCGCGGTGGGTGGCGAGGTCGAAGGCCACGGACAGGCCCTTCTGCCCGGCGGCGAGGTTGCGCCGGTAGAAGGCGTTGGAATCCTCGGCCGTGGAGAAGCCGGCATACTGGCGCACGGTCCACGGCTGGTTGACGTACATGGTAGGATAGGGGCCGCGCAAATAGGGTGGCAGCCCGGGGAAGGTGTCGAGGAAGTCCAGTCCCTTGCGGTCTGGCTCGCCGTAGTGCGGCTTGACCAGGATGCCCTCGGGCGTCAGCCACGGCTCTCCCGCGGCACCGGCCGTACCGGGCGGCATGTCGGCGAAGGGAACGTTCGCAAAGTCCGGGATCCGCGTCATGACATCCCTTTCCGAGCCGGCGTGGCCGCTGCCTGTGCCTTGGTAAGCAGGGCGAGCGCATCGCAGCCCATGAAAATATAGTCCTCGACGCCGGCGCCGGCCAATCGCGCGGCGAGCGGCTCGGCCGGACGGCCGGCGAGCCAGATGGCTGTGGCACCGGCCCCCTTGAGGGCGGCAGCCGCCGCTTCCCCCTCCGTCTCGTAGGCCTCGTCCGTGCCGCACAGGCAGGCGATGGCGGCGCCAGATCCGGCGAAGGCGGCGGCGAGGGCTGCGATGTCGGTCGTGCCCCGCGATCCGGCAAAGCCGTCGTTCGTCAGCGCCGCGATGCCGCCGGCCTCGAAGAAGTTGCGGGCGAAGGTCGACCGCGCGGTGAAGGCGGCAAGCGGTCCCAGATTGGCGAGGAAGATGGACGGGCGATGGCCGCAGCGGACAAGCGTATCATCGCTCGCGTCGCGCAGCGCCTCGAACGGTTCCGCGTCCCGCATCGACGGCAGCGGCTCGGCCAACAGGGCCGCGTCTGCGGACAGGGCAGGACCGACCTCGTCCGGCGCCGGCATGAGGACGGCGACCGGCGCCTCGCCGAGATGCGGGAATTCGCTCGTGCCGGTGATCGGCGCCTTGCGCGTGGCGATGTCGCGTCTGGCCTTTTCGCGTGTTTCGGCGATGCGCGCCTGCTCGTGGCCGGCGGAGAGGCTGGCGAGAATGCCGCCCTCACGCTCGATGGTCTGGAACAGGCCCCAGGCCCTTTCGCACAGCGCCTCGGTCAGCGCCTCGAAGGCGCCGGATCCGGCGGCGGGGTCGGTGACGCGCCACAGGTTCGATTCCTCGGCGAGGATGAGTTGGGTGTTGCGGGCCATGCGCCGGGCGAAGCCATCGGGCAGGCCGAGCGCGGCCGTGAAGGGCAGCACCGTGATGCCGTCCGCACCGCCGAGAGCGCCGGAGAAGGTGGCGACCGTCGCCCGCAGCATGTTGACCCAGGGATCGCGCTTCGTCGCCATGCGCCAGGCGGTCTCGGCATCGAGGCGGATCGGCCGCGACGCGAGGCCGCAGACGTTCTCGATCCGCGCCCACAGGCGCCGCAAGGCGCGGAACTTGGCGAGGGTGAAGAAGGCGTCCGCATCCGCCGGCATGAGGAAGGAGAGGAGCGGGGCTGCCTCTTCCGGGGCGATGCCGGCCTCTTCCAGCACGCGCAGATAGAGGACGCCGGTCGCGAGCGCGGCCGCGAGCTCCTGCGCCGGCCCGGCGCCGGCCTCGTGCCAGGCGCGCGTATCGACACGCAGGAGGCCGCGGGCAAAGCCCTTGGTGCTGAGGTCCGCGACCGTGCCGGTCAGCCGTTTCGCGAGTTCCGGCCAGGGGAGCGGCAGGCGGCCGGTACGCGCGAAGTCGCCGACTGGGTCGAGGCCGAAGTCGATATCGAGGCCGGAGGCCGGCAGGCCGCGCCGCGCCGCGTGTTCGGCGACGATGGTGGCGACGCGGCGGCCGTCGAATGGCGCCGTCTCGAGCCGGATGCGCACAAGTTCGAGCAGGACGCCCGATAGCGCGGCGGCCAGAGAATCGGCATCCGCCAGCGTCAAGCCGAAGCCGCGTGCCGTTGCCGAGCCGGCGAGAGCGAGCACGAGCCCGCTCGCCCCTCCTTCGAGATCGGCGAGCGCCAGCCGGTTGGCCTCGGTGGGGTCGGGATGCTCGATGCGCTGCAAGACCTGCCATGGTCCGGCCTCGGCCCGCCCGAGGGGCGGTGGCGCAGCTTCGGCCTTTCCATAGAGAGGCTGGACGACGATGCCTTCGCGGCTGCGGAAAACGAGCTTCTTCTCGAAATCCGCTCCCTTCAGGGCGCGTTCGACCTGGGCGAGCCAGTCGTCGCGGGTGGCCTGGGGAAATGCAGCAGCGAGCTCAAGGTCTTCGATCACGCGTTGCGGCCTCGTGCGAAGCGATGGAACGGCGCCGAGATTGCCACGGGCGATGCCGCCTCACCACCCTTCCTTGGTCGCATCGATGCCCATACCGCCTGGGCAGATGCGGAACGGCCGAGCGATCGCCCTCAGAGATGGACTTCCCAGTCCAGCCGCTCGATGCCGGTCATGTCGATGGCCGCTGCCGCCTCGCGCACGCTGCGGCTCCCGATCATCCGCTCGGGCGCGATGTCGACGAGGGGGGCGAGAACGAAGGCCCGCTCGCCGATATAGGGGTGCGGAACGTGCAGATGCGGCTCGTCGATCACCTCGTCGCCATAAAACAGGATGTCGATGTCGATGATACGCGGCCCCCAGCGCTCGCGCCGCACGCGGCCGGCCTCCTGCTCGATCCGGAGGGCCGTTTCGAGAAGGGTGCGCGGGTCGAGCGTGGTCTCAATGGCGATGCAGATGTTTAGGAATGACGGCTGGTTCGTCTCGCCCCACGGGGCCGTGCGATAATAGGCGGAATGGCGGATCACGCGCACGCCGGGCGTCGCATGCAGGGCGGCCACCGCGCAGTCGATCTGCACGCGCAGGTCGCCGATATTCGAGCCGAGCCCGAGGATGGCCTCGACCGGGGTCGCGCGCTGGGGGACGGCGCTAGTCATGGCGCGTGCGCCCGATGGTGACGGCGACGGTCTCGAAGATGGCATCGATCGGCGCATGTGGCTTCTCGATGGTGACCTCGAGCCGCTCAATGCGCGGGAACCGCGCCATGATGGCATCGGCGACAGCGCCGGCGGCGGCTTCGATCAGGTCGAAATGCCGGCTGGAGAAAGCCGCGCGGGCCACCTCGACCATCTCGGCATAATTGAGCGTGTCCTCGAGCCTGTCGGAGCGCTGCGCCGCGGCGAGCGGCAGCTCGGCCGTCAGGTGCAGGATGAAGGGCTGCCCCAGCACCCGTTCCTCGGGCATGACGCCGTGGGTGCCACGCAGGGCGAGGCCGCGGACGGTGATGCGATCACTCATGATGACTGGGCCTTGGCTATGGCATCGGCGACGCTCAGCGCCTGCACATGGGCGACGACGTCGTGCACCCGCACGATCTCGCAGCCCGCAGCCGCTGCGATGACATGGGCGGCCAGTGTGCCGGGCAGGCGCTCGTCCGGTACCGTGCTCACGATATGGCCGATGAAGGATTTGCGCGAGGCTCCGACGAGCATCGGCAGGCCGAAATGGTCGCGCAGCTCGGCAAGGTGGCGCAGCACGACAAGGTTCTGTTGCGGTGTCTTGCCGAAGCCGATGCCGGGGTCGAGCACGATGTCGGTGCGTGCGATGCCGGCCCGGGCGGCGATGTCGAGCGTGCGCGCGAAGAAGTCCCGCATGTCGGCGAGGATGTCGATCGCCGCATCGGCCCCAGGCCGATTGTGCATGGCTATGACGGGCACGCCGTGCTCGGCCGCAACGCGGGCCATGTCCGGGTCGCCTTGCAGGCCCCAGATGTCGTTGATGATGCGCGCGCCGGCGGCGACGGCCGCGGCCGCGACCGCTGCCTTTGTCGTGTCCACGGAGACGGGCGTTGCGTTCTCGGCGACGAAGCGCCGGAGTACCGGCATCAGCCGCGCCAGCTCTTCCGTCGCGCTGATGGGAGTGTGGCCCGGCCGGCTCGATTCGGCACCGATGTCGATGAAGTCCGCCCCCTCCTCGGCGAGCGCGCGGCAATGCATGAGCGCCGCATCCACCGTCGGCAGGCGCCCGCCGTCATAGAAGGAATCGGGCGTGACGTTGACGATGCCCATGATACGCGGGCGACCGACGAGGGGAACGCCGGCGAGCTGCCGGCGGCTGAGCGCTTCTGTCATGCCCGCTGCGTGACGCCGTGGCGGCCGCCTGTCAAGCCGTCTGCAGCTGTTGCGATGGTTTTGCGCGCGCCGCCGACGCAACCCGCGCCGGGGCGCGCGCTCGAAGCTTCACACGAATTGTGACAGGCCGGGCACGGCGCCGACGATGGGCCCCATAACGTCCTCGCCCGCCTTCTCGCGGCCATAGGCGAAGAGCTCGCGGCCGAGGGCCTGCATCTGCCCCATGGACAGACCCGCCGATGTCAGCTGGCCGCCGAGTGCCATGATGCCGCCGCCCATCAGGCCGCCAACCATGCCGGCAAGGCCGCCCTTGCCGTTGCCGCTGGCTTCGGCCATCGCGGCCTCGGCGCCGGGCAGGGCGGCGATGAGCTGGCGCACCTCCGTCTCCGGGCCTTCCTTGAGCAGGAAGTTGAGGACGATTGCGATGGCCTTGCGCGCCGTTGCCGCGTCGAGACCAACCTTTTCAGCTATGCGTGCGACGAGTTCGTCCATCATGGGCTCCTGTGTCGGAAGGTGGGGCATCTTTTGCGCCGCTGTCGCGAAAAGCAAGCAGATAGTTCATATCGAAACCATTCCGGAGCGCGCGGTCAGGGCGCATTTCGCCGTGCGGTCGGCGCTCCCGTTGTGGAAAGGCAGCGCCCGATCTCCTATAAGCTGAATCGGCGTCGCAGGCGCCGATGGACGAGACGCGAGGGATGGCACGATCCATGGCGGAAGAAGGCACCATTCTCATCGGCAAGGCCACCGGCGATGCTCACAAGGACACTCCCAGATACGAGGAGCTGCTGCTGCGACTCGCCAATCGCCACGGCCTCGTGACCGGCGCGACCGGCACCGGCAAGACGGTGACGCTGCAGGTGCTCGCCGAGGGCTTCTCCAATGCCGGCGTGCCGGTCTTCGCCGCCGACATCAAGGGCGACCTGTCCGGTGTCGCCGCCATGGGCGAGGGCAAGGAGCCCTTTGTCAAGCGCGCCGCCGACATCGGCGTCACCTATGCCGCGGACAGCTTCCCCGTCACCTTCTGGGACCTCTTCGGCGAGAGCGGCCATCCGGTCCGGGCCACGGTCTCGGAGATGGGGCCGCTGCTGCTCGCCCGGCTGCTCGACCTCAACGACACGCAGGAGGGCGTGCTCAACATCGCTTTCCGCGTCGCGGACGAGCAGGGCCTGCTGCTGCTTGACCTGAAGGACCTGCGCGCCATCCTCGCCCATGTGGCGGAAAACGCGAGCGCGCTGTCGGCGCAATACGGCAATGTCTCGACCCAGTCCGTTGGCGCCATCCAGCGCCAGCTCCTCGTGCTGGAGAACCAGAAGGGAGACTTCTTCTTCGGTGAGCCGGCGCTCGCCATCTCCGACCTGATGCGGATCGACCGGGACGGGCGCGGCGTCATCAACATCCTGGCCGCCGAAAAGTTGATGAACAACCCACGGCTCTACGCCACCTTCCTTTTGTGGCTGCTGTCGGAGCTGTTCGAGCAACTGCCGGAGGTGGGGGACCTCGACAAGCCCAAGCTCGTCTTCTTCTTCGACGAGGCTCACATGCTGTTCTCCGACGCGCCGAAGGCGCTGGTGGAGGCGGTGGAGCGGGTGGTGCGACTCATCCGCTCGAAGGGCGTCGGCGTCTATTTCGTCACGCAGAACCCGCTCGACGTGCCGGAGACGGTGCTCGCCCAGCTCGGCAACCGCATCCAGCACGCCCTGCGCGCCTTCACCCCGCGCGATCAGCGCGCCGTGCGCGCTGCAGCCGGCACCTTCCGCCAGAACCCCGCCTTCGACACGGAGAAGGCCATCATCGAGCTCGGCGTCGGTGAGGCGCTGGTGTCGGTGCTCGAAGGCAAGGGCGCCCCCTCCGTGGTGGAGCGCACTCTGATTGCGCCGCCCTCGGCCCGCGTCGGCCCGTTGACGCAGCAGGAACGCGAGCGACTGATCGCGGCAAGCCCGCTCAAGGGCCGCTACGATAACGCGGTTGATCGGGAATCGGCCTATGAGATCCTGGCGCAGCGTGCCGCCGAGGCCGCGGCCGCCAAGCAGGCGCCGCAGCAGGCCGGCGCCGGCAGCGAGGGCGGTGTGCTCGACACGCTCGGCGGCATTCTCGGCGGTGGCCAGCCAGCCGGCAGGGGCGGACGCCGGACCGTCACCGTCACGGAGCGGGTGATCACGAACGTGG
Source organism: Chelatococcus daeguensis (assembly GCF_001887265.1). NCBI lineage: Bacteria > Pseudomonadati > Pseudomonadota > Alphaproteobacteria > Hyphomicrobiales > Chelatococcaceae > Chelatococcus > Chelatococcus daeguensis. The sequence continues at coordinate 1,822,590 of NZ_CP018095.1, forward strand.
CCTCCTCAGCCGCGCGCACCATCGGCACCCAGCTCGGCCGCGCCATCCTGCGCGGCATCCTTGGCTCCATGACCAAGCGCTGAGCACCTTTCGTTCCAACATTCCAGGCGGCCCATCGGGCCGCCTTCGCCGTGGAGGGCATCGATGTCGCATCTCGACCAGGTACTCGCAAGGATCGACGAGGATCTCGGCGCCTCACTCAACCGCCTCTTCGGCCTCCTGCGCATTCCCTCCATCTCGACCGACCCGGCCTACAAGGAGGAGTGCCGCAAGGCGGCCGAATGGCTCGCTGCCGACCTCGAGGGTCTCGGCTTCGCGGCGGGCTTGCGCGAAACGCCGGGCCACCCGGTGGTGCTCGCCCACCAGCGACGCGAGGGCGCGCCGCATGTCCTGTTCTACGGCCACTACGACGTGCAGCCGGTCGATCCGCTCGACCTCTGGGAGACGCCGCCCTTCGAGCCGCGCCTCGCCGAACTGCCGGGCGGGCGCAAGATCATCGTGGCGCGCGGCGCCTGCGACGACAAGGGCCAGGTGATGACCTTCATCGAGGCCTGCCGGGCGTGGAAGGCGGTCACCGGCTCGCTGCCGGTCGGCATCACCGTCCTGCTCGAAGGCGAGGAGGAGGACGGCTCCCGCAACCTGCCGGCCTTTGTCGAGGCGACGAAGGAGGAGCTTGCCTGCGACGTCGCCCTCGTCTGCGACACGGGCATGTGGGACCGCGAGACGCCGGCGATCACCGCCTCGCTGCGCGGCATGCTCTATGAAGAGCTGACCGTGCGCGCGGCCGACCGTGACCTCCATTCGGGCCTCTTCGGTGGCGCGGCGCAGAACCCGATCCGCGTGCTCGCCCGCATCATCGCCTCGCTGCACGATGCGGACGGCCGGGTCACCGTGCCGGGCTTCTACGAGGGCGTCGCCGAGACGCCGCCGGAGGTGATTGAGCAGTGGAAGGCGCTGAACCTCACGGCCGAGGAATTTCTTGGCGGTGTCGGCCTCAAATATCCGGCGGGCGAGAAGGGGCGGCTCCTCATCGAGCAGATCCAGTCCCGCCCCACCTGCGACGTCAACGGCATCATCGGCGGCTATACGGGCGAGGGCACCAAGACCGTCATCGCCGCCGAGGCGCGGGCCAAGATCTCCTTCCGCCTCGTCGGCGACCAGAACCCCGACGCGATCCGCGATTCCTTCCGCGATTTCGTGCGCCGGCAGCTGCCCGGGGATTGCTCGGTGGAGTTCATCGCCCACAAGGGCTCGCGCGCCGTCGCGCTGCCCTATGACGGTCCGGTGCTCAACAAGGCGCGCAAGGCGCTCGCCGCGGAATGGGGCAGGGAGCCCGTCACCATCGGCTCGGGCGGCTCGATCCCCGTCGTCGGCGACTTCAAGCGCACGCTCGGCGTCGATTCGCTCCTCGTCGGCTTCGGCCTCGACGACGACCGCGTGCATTCGCCCAACGAGAAATACGACATGACGAGCTTCCACAAGGGCATCCGCTCCTGGGCGCGCATCCTCGCCGAACTGGCGCAATAGGGCAGCTGGCGCGACAGGGAAGGGGCACCGCCGCTTCCACCGTCATGCCCGTGCCTGTCCCGCAGCTGTCGGAGCGGCGCGCGGGACCGTTGGAAGAACGGCACAACCTTCCCGCCCGTCCTGGTCGCGCCTGTCGCGGCCATCCACGCCTTTCGATCTCGCGCAGGCTTCGCGGCGTGGATGCCCGCGACAAGCGCGGGCATGACGGTGGAAATGGTCGGAAGGTCATTTAAACGTCGTGTGTCCCGCCGGCGCCTTGGAACTGGTGCGTGTTCAATGGCGTCGATGGCCGGCAGACGGGCCGGAGAGACGGTGCTTCACGACCCCACGCTACACCAGCCCGTTCAGGTCGCGGACGATGGCGACGGGGCGCTGGTCGGCATATTCGTCCGGCGCGCCGGCGCGGTTGACCCAGACGGCTCGGAAGCCGAAGCGCGCGGCGCCCGCCACGTCCCAGCGGTTGCTCGAGACGAAGACGGCCTGCGCCGGCTCGATGCCGAACCGGCGCGTCACGAGCGCATAGGCTGTGGGGCTCGTCTTGAACACGCGCACCTCGTCGACGGACAGGACCGCATCGAGATGCTCGCCGATGCCGGCCGAGGCGACGGCATCGGCAAGCATCGACCTTTCGCCGTTGGAGAGGATCGCCGTTGCAAGCCCGCCGGCCTTGAGGGCGGCGAGTACGGCCGGCACCTCCTCATAGGCGTCGAGCACGCGGTAGGCGCCAAGGAGCTTGTCAGCGATGGCGCGGTCGACGGACGGAAAACGCGCGAGCGCATGGTCGAGCGCCTCGCGCGTGAGTTGCCAGAAATCCCGGAAGTCGCCATAGAGCGACAGCACCCAGGAATATTCGAGCTGTTTGGCGCGCCAGACATCCGACAGCGCCGAGGCATCCGGGCCGATTGCCCCGGCATGCCGCGCCACCGCGGCATGCACGTCGAACAGCGTGCCGTAGGCGTCGAAAACGACGACGCCCGCGCCCGGCGCCGCCTCATCGAGAAGAGCCATGCGCGTTCCCCCTGCGCTTTCATGGGTGACAGGCCGGCAGGATGGCGCCCCGCGGCCACATCACGCAAGCGTGGTGGACGCTTCAGCGATATTCATTGGACGATGAGCCCGCGCACCATTGACGGCGCGCCGGACGGGGCGTTCGATGGGACAAGAACACTGACGTATTGGAGCATGATGATGTCCGGGCAATCTCGGCCTTGGTATAGCGAGACATGGACCTGGTTCGATGGCGGCTGGCATGAGGGCAACCCGCCGCTCATGGGGCCGCGCAGCCACGCCTTCTGGCAGGGCACCTCCGTTTTCGACGGCGCTCGGGTCTTCGAGGGCGTGATGCCGGACATCGACAGCCATGCCGCGCGCGTCAACCGCTCGGCCAAGACGCTCGGGCTGAAACCGACCATGGAACCCGAGGCGATTGTCGAGCTCGCGCGGGAGGGCGCGCGCAAGTTCGGGCCGGGCGCCGAGCTCTACGTCAAGCCCATGTACTGGGCCGAGGCGGACGGGCCGGCGGTGATCGCGCCCGATCCTGAGTCGACCCGTTTCTGCCTCTGCCTCTTCGTGGCGCCCATGCCCAAGCCCGGCGGCATCACGCTGACCAAGGCGAGCTACCGCCGCCCGACGCTGGAGACGATGCCGACCGACGCCAAGGCCGGCTGCCTCTATCCCAACAACGCCCGCGCCGTCCTCGAGGCGAAGCGCAAGGGCTTCGACAACGCCCTCGTGCTCGACATGCTCGGCAATGTCGCCGAGACCGCCACCACGAACGTCTTCATGGCGCGCGACGGCGAGGTGCTGACGCCGGCGCCCAACGGCACCTTCCTCAACGGCATCACGCGGCAGCGCGTCATCAGGCTGCTGCGCGAGGCGGGCGTGACGGTGCACGAGACGACGCTGCGCTACGACGATTTCGTGGATGCGGACGAGATCTTCCTCTCGGGCAACTATTCCAAGGTCATGCCCGTGCTCAGGATCGACGAGCGCGAACTGCAGCCCGGCCCCTTCTACCGCCAGGCGCGCGAGCTCTACTGGGCCTTCGCCCATGCCGGCGAGAAGGTCGGCGGATAACGTCATCCTGAAGTGACGCATTCCCTCCGCATCCCTAGGCTTCCGCGCCGGGGATGCCGGAGGTGGACATGCGGATCTTGGCGGGCCTGTCGTTTCTTCTCATCGCGCTCGTTTCCGTCCCGGCGCGAGCCGAGGAGGTCGATCTCGAGCTGGTGCTGGCGGCCGACGGCTCGGGCTCCATCGACGACGACGAACTCACCCTGCAGCGCGAGGGCTGGGCGAGCGCGCTGACGAGCAACGACGTCCTTGCCGCCATCGGCAGCGGCCTCATCGGCGCCATCGCCGTCGCCTATGTGGAATGGGGTGGCCCGCAATCGCAGGTGACCGTCGTCGACTGGCAGGTCATCCGCGATCCGGCGACCGCCGAGGCCTTCGCGCACAAGCTGCGCACGCGCCCGCGCGGCGCCTATGGCTACAACTCGATCTCCAACGCCATCGACTATTCCGTGCGCCTCGTCGAGGAGAGCGGCTTTTCGGGCATGCGCAAGGTCATCGACGTCTCGGGCGACGGCCCCAACATCGGCGGCCGGCCGCTGGCCGAGGCCCGGGCGGAGGCCCTGGCGAAGGGCTTCACCATCAATGCCCTCGCCATCCGCCGGCCGGGCGGGCGCCCAGGTGGGCCGGGCGGCATGTCGCTGGAAACCTATTACGGTGAGCAGCTGATCGGTGGGCCCGGCGCCTTTGTCGAGATCGCCGACGAAACGCGCCCCTTCGCCGTCGCGGCCCGGCGCAAGCTCGTCGCCGAGATCGCCGACAGTGGCGGCGCGACGCGCCACGCCACCCTGCAGGCGGTGCCGTGACATTCTAGACGCGCCGCAGCGGCACGCGCATCAGCCTGATCCCGGCCAGCAGCGTCGCGCCATAGGCGAGCGCGCCGGCTGTCGCGACGAGGAAGATCAGCACCTGAGGTCGCCAGGGCAGGGTGGCAGGCAAGAGGCCATCGCCCCAGCGCTCGGCCGCGAGCGCCGCAAGGCCGAGCACGGCGCAGGCGATGGTGATGGCGACAATGGCGCAGCCCAGCTCGCGGCTCGGCGCCGCCCATTCGCGGCGCTTCGCCAGCACGAAGAGCAGGAGCACGTTGACCCAGGCGCCGACCGCGGTGGCAAGGGCGAGGCCTGGCGCCGCCATCGAGCCAACGAGGAGAAATTTCAGCGCCACGTTGACGGCGACGGCCGACAAGGACGCGATGACCGGCGTCGTCGTATCGGCGCGGGAATAGAAGCTTGCCACCGCGGAGCGGATGAGGACCACAGCCGGCAGGCCGGTGGCATAGGCGGCGAGCACGGCGCCCGCCGCCGCGGCATCCTCGGCGGTGAAGGCGCCGCGGCCGAACAGCGCCTGCATGATGAGGTCGGGCACCGCGAGGAAGGCGACGGCGCAGGGGGCGGCGAGCACGAGGGTAAAGATGGCGGCCCGGTTCTGCGCGCCGTGCGCGCCCGCGACGTCCCCCGCGGCGATGCGCCGGCTCATCTCCGGCAGCAGGACGGTGCCGGCGGCGATGCCGACGACGCCGACTGGCAGCTGGTAGAGGCGGTCGGCATAATAGAGCGAGGAGATCGCGCCGGTCGGCAGCATGGCGGCGATGATGGTGTCGGCGAACATGGCGATCTGCACGCCGGCCGAGCCGATGACGGCCGGCCCGAGCACCTTGAAGAAGGCGACCATGTCGGCATCGAAGCGCGGCACGGCAAAGCGCGGCGCGAGGCCGGCGCGCCTTGCGTCCCAGCAGACGAGCGCAAGCTCCAGCACGCCCGCGGCCGCAACGCCCCAGGCGGCGGCATGGCCGGCCGTCGGGAAGAGGAAGGCGAGGCCCATCGCCACGATGAGCGACAGGTTGAGGAGGATAGGCGCCCCGGCCGCGGCGGCGAAGCGGTCGGCGGCGTTGAGCACGCCCGAGACGAGCGTCACCAGCGTGATGAAGAGGAGGTAGGGAAAGGTGATGCGCGTCAGCGTCACCGTCAGCTCAAACTTCGCCGGCTCGTCCCGGAAGCCCGGCGCCATCAGGTCGATGAACTGCGGCATGAGGGCGAGCGCCGCGGCGAGCAGCGCGAGCTGCACGAGCGTGAGCAGCGAGAACACCCGGTCGGCGAAGCGGCGGGCGGCCTCCGCACCGTCCGTGGTCAGAATGCGCGCATAGGCGGGAATGAAGGCGGCGTTGAAGGCCCCCTCGCCGAAGATGGCGCGGAAGTGGTTCGGCAGCCGGAGCGCCACGAAGAAGGCATCGGCGACGAGGCCGGCACCCATCACCGCAGCGAAAACGACGTCGCGGGCAAAGCCGGTGAGGCGCGAGAGCAGCGTGAAGCCGCCGACGGACAGGAGCTTCTTCAGCATAAGCGCCGCTCGTCGCGCAGGACGGCCGCCGCGCCCGGCCGATACTCCGCCCCGGCGGGCGTGGTGCCGACATGTTCCCCGAAGAGGCCGAGCGACATCAGCTGAATTCCGGAAAGGGACGCGAGGGAAACGGTCGACAGGCACCTGCCGGCGTGGCCTGGCGCACCCGTCGGACGAGCGGTGCGGCCAGGGCCGCTCTTATCGGTTTCGATCGTGGCAGAAAAGCGGGAAAGATTCACTCTCCAGGGGCGGGCGGCTACTCGCCTGTCCTCTGCTTCAGGATCGCCCTGAGGGACCATGCCTCGCCGTCGACGCTGCCGCGCAGGTCGTCGATCCTCCAGCTGCCGTCCTCCAGGATAAGGACATAGCGCACCACCGCATCGGCCGCCTGCGCGCGCTCCGTGAAGCGGCCCGTGAGCGTCACCGCGAGGAGGGCGGTGGCATCCGTCCGCGCCTCGCTCGCCACGGTGAAGGACTTCACGTCCGGGTCCTGCGAATTGGTGACGGGATCGAAGTCGAGCACCGGCTCGTCGTTCGCTTCGGCAATCGCTTCGGCCTTGCGCCACAAGGCGTCGAGCGCGCTCGAGAAGTTCCTGCGCCGCACGGCTTCGTCGAAGAGGAACATGCCGCCCTCGTCGCCCTGGCCCTGGGCGGCGCGGTCGTAGATCGCCCTGACGACGGTGTCCGGCTCACCGGCTGCGGCCATGGCTGGGGCGGAGGAGACGAGGGCCACCGCCGCGAGGAAGGTGCGCCGGCTGAGACCGACCATATTCATGCTGGATATCCGTTCGGGGTGAGAATGCGCCGCGATCATGCCGCAACGGCCGCGCGCTGCAACGGCATTCTTTCCTTTCGGCCTTGAAGCCGGGCGGCCATGCGCCTAGCCATGACGGGAGCGGTCGGCTGCTTTTCGATGAATGCCGGTCCGCGAAAAAACTCAACGGGACTCACCCCATGGCGAGAACACGAATCAGGTTGGCCGCCTGCGCGGCGCTCCTCATCTTCGCATCCCCGACGGTGGCCGAGGAGCCGGCCTGTGCCACCGCTGCCGCCGGGCAGGCGCTGAAACTGCTGAAGTTCCATACCGAAGGTGACGATCGCGCCGCGGTCTTCGCCGACCGCGTGAAGTCGCTCGGCACGATCAAGGCGCTGCGGGGCAAGGGCCGTTTCGACGTCGTCGAAGTGCCCGGCGCGGTCTACAAGGCCGATTACCGCATGCGCCTCATCTATGCGCAGATCCCCGGCGAATGCGTCCTGATGGGCCAGGAGATCATCGAGGCGAGCGATCCCTATTAAGTTCCCCATAAGGAAAACGGGGCCCGACGGGCCCCGTTCGCGATGCGAATCGGCGCATCCCTCAGCGGGTGGCTGCCTCGTACATCTCCGTCACGTATTCCCAGTTCACGAGATTCTCGATGAACGCCTTGAGATAGTCGGGGCGACGGTTGCGATAGTCGATGTAATAGGAATGTTCCCACACGTCGCAGCCGAGAATCGGCTTGGCGCCGTGCACCAGCGGGTTTTCGCCGTTCGGCGTCTTCATGACGATGATCTTGCCGTCCTTGACGGCGAGCCAGCACCAGCCGGAGCCGAACTGCGTGGCGCCCGCCTGGGCAAAATCTTCCTTCATCTTCTCGACGGAGCCGAGATCCTCGATGATCTTCTTCTCGAGGTTGCCGGGGATGGCGCCGCCGCCGTTCGGCTTCATCCACTTCCAGAAGTGGATGTGGTTGTAGTGCTGGCCGGCATTGTTGAAGAGGCCCTGATTCTTGCCGAAAGAGCCGACGACGACTTCCTCCACCGATTTGCCGGCGAGGTCCGTGCCCTCGAGCAGCTTGTTGCCGTTGTCGACATAGGCCTTGTGGTGCTTGTCGTGGTGATACTCCAGCGTCTCCTTGGACATGTACGGCTGGAGGGCGTCGTAGGCATAGGGAAGATCGGGGAGGGTGAAGGACATCGTTATCTCCTTTGCTTCCGCATCGAGGAATCCGGGACGCGTGCCGGTGGACGCGCCGCAGGCCAGGACCACAGCCGTCGACGAATTGCCTCAGCGGTCGACGGTCATGCTGGCCTCCCGTGGGGTGCGGGTAGCCGTGGAAGAGCCCACCCGGTCTACTTAGGGACGGTCGGCGCACGGGGCAAGCGCGCGCTGCGCAGAGCGCCACGAGTTGGCAGCATGAGCGCAAGGCTTTACTGTGCGCCGAAGAAGTATGGCGTAGACTGAAATGAAAGTTGTCGTGTGATGGTTGCCGTAATCCTCGTCGTTGCAGGTGTTCTCGTCGCCGGCGGTTTCTACGCGGTGATGGCCGGTGCCGAAGTCATCGTGCTCGAGCGCGGATGGTCGATGGTGATCGCCGGCAGTGTCTTCGCCGCCGCCGGCTTCGTTCTGGCGGCCATTGCGCTTCTGATGCGCGACCTGCGCCGCCTCGCTGGGGGCCTCGAGTTCCTTCCGGCCCGCGAGTCGTCGCTGGGCCGGGCGGCCGAGCAGCCATTCGACGACGGGGCGGATTTTCGTCCTGTCGTCGTCCCCGGCGTGCCGATAGCACCCTCCGCCGCCGCCGGTACGGCCGCGCCGACCCTCGGGGGAAAGGCATGGGCGGAGGAGGAGACGCGGGAGAGGGAGGCGGCCGAGGAGCCGGGCTTCGAGACGATGCGACCGTTCCCCTCGCGCCGATTCGAGGATCGTCCGGCAGCTGAGGAAGAACGGGAAGAGCCGGAAGAGCGGGAGGAGCCGGTCTCCGCCCCAGCCCCGGACCAGCTTGCATCGGCAGAGGAGGTGTCGGCCCAGCCCCCGCGCAGCGGCAAGCTGGATGATCCGTTCGCCCGCTTCGACTTCTCGCGGGATTTCTTTGTCACGGAGCCTCGGACGGCCGGGACCGAATCGCAGGAGGCTGGCGAACAGCAGAAGGAAGAGCCCCGCCTGTCGACCTTCGGCACGGCGCCCCAGGTGTCGGAGGAACCCGAAGCGGAGGCCGAGCCGGAGCCCGCCCCGAAGGGTGAGGAAACACTGCCCCAACTCCCGTCCTGGCTGCGTCGCACGGAGGACCGGGGCGACGTGAAGGGCTTCGAGGCGCCTGCAGCCCCCTGGCAACAACAGGGACGTGAACCTTCTTCTGCACTGGCCGCTGACGGGGCAACGCCGGAACCGTCTGAAGACGGGCCCGCAACGGACCGCGCCGAGGAGGCCCCGGCGGAGCATGACGAAGCCGGGGAGCCCGCGCCTGCGGAGCAGGAGGCCGACGCCGCCCCGGCGGCGCCGACCGTCGTCGGCACCTACAGCGCCGGCGGCAATCTTTATGTGATGTACTCCGACGGTTCCATCGAGGCCGAGACGGGCCGCGGCGTCTTCAAGTTCGCCTCGCTCGACGAATTGAAGACCTATATCGCCACCGGAGAGGGTGGGCAGTTGCAGTTGTCGGGCCGGTCGGCACCCAAGGACGATTGACGGGCCATCGTTCCCTTCGGGGCCGCTCAGTCGGCCGGCCCGGTCACGACCGGGCAATCGGCCCGGCTGCCCCATTCCGCCCATGAGCCGTCGTAGAGCGCGGCGGGCGGCCTGCCCAGGGCGTCGAGCGCGAGCCACAGGATCGCCGCCGAAACACCCGAGCCGCAGCTGGTGATGACCGGCCGGTCGAGGCTGACGCCGGCGGCCTCGAACACGGGCCGGATATCTTCCGGCGCCTTCAGCCTTCCCTGCTCGACGAGGCGGGCATGCGGCACGTTGAAACTGCCGGGCATGCGGCCCGGGCGCACGCCCGGGCGAGGCTCCGGCGCCTCGCCGCGGAAGCGTTCCGGCGAACGGGCGTCGACGATCTGGGCCGAGCGCTCGTGAAGGGCGGCACGCACGTCCTCGATATGGGCGACACCCTGCGGCGCCCGCGCGTTGAACGTCTGCCGCGGTGGCTGCACAGGCTCCGCGTCGACGGGGCGACGCTCGGCCAGCCACTTCGGGAAGCCGCCGTCGAGGATCTTCACGTCCTGCGCGCCGAAGGCCCGGAACATCCACCACACACGCGCCGCGGCGAGCAGCCCCGCGCCGTCGTAGACCACGATCCGCATGCCGTCGCCGATGCCGAGCGCGCCGACGGCGTCCGCGAACCGTTCCGCCGTCGGCATCATGTGCGGCAGGTCGGTGCTCTCGTCGCGGATCGCCTCGATGTCGAAATGGACCGCGCCGGGGATGTGCGCGGCGCGATATTCGGCGGCGCCGTCGCGGTTGTCCGTCGGCAGATACCAGGAGGCATCGACGATGGCGATGTCCGGCGCGCCGAGATGCTCGGCGAGCCAAGCGGTAGAAACGAAATGGGCCGAAGGCAGCTTGGTCTCGCTCATGGCCTGGTCCTCTGCGTTACGGCCGTGATCAGGCGAGCGCGATGCGCACGCGCCGGTTCTGCCGGCCCTTCTTCTCGATGGCGGTGATGGCGACCGCGCCGATCTCGCCGGTGCTCTTCACATGCGTGCCGCCGCAGGGCTGCAGGTCGAGCCCCGCGATCTCGACGAGCCGCACGGTGCCCGAGCCCATCGGCGGCTTGACGGACATGGTCTTGACGAGGCCCGGATTGGCGAGGAGCTCCTCGTCCGTGATCCAGCGCTCGCTCACCGGCGCATCCTGCGCGATCATCTCGTTGAGCTTGACGCCGATCTCGTCCTTGTCGAGGCCGGCATCGGGGATATCGAAGTCGAGCCGGCCCTCGCCGTCGCCGATGGCGCCGCCGGTGACGGGAAAGGGCAGGGCGACCGAGAGCAGGTGCAGCGCGGTGTGCACGCGCATGCGCGCATGGCGGACGTCCCAGTCGAGGCGCAGGCCGACGGTGTCGCCGATGGCGGGGAGACGCCCCTCGGCCGCCGGCACATGCGCGATCGTCGACCGGTCGGGGCCGTAGACGGCATTGGCGATGGCGATCTCCTGGCCGCCGGGCAGCATCATCCAGCCGATGTCGCCGGGCTGGCCGCCGCCCTGTGCATAGAAGATGGTGCGGTCGAGGATGATGCCGCCATCGTCGGAGAGGCCGACGACGGTCGCCTCGGCCGTTTTGGCATAGGGATCGTCCCGGAACAGAAGGGTCGTCTTGCTCATCGCGCGCCTCCGCAGAACAGGTTGCGCGACCGTAGGCGGGGGCCCTGGCCGCTGCAAGCCCGTCGGGGGCAGTGCTGCGCCTCCGAGCCATGCAAGGCTGGGGGCGAAGCGCTCGCGGCCCGCTGCAGGCCGGACATGTGGGCTGCGGCAGGAATGAAGGAACATTGATTGGCATGCCGTCGCCGGGCCATGATCTGCATCAAGGCCGCAGCGAGTGCCGGAGCCTAGGACGACACTCGGCCGGTGACGCCGGCTGGAATCGCGGCCTTTGGCAGCAGAAGCTGCCGAGGCGAGTTCACCGACAGTGGGCCTTCAGGAGGTTTCGGATGAGCCTGCCCCGTCCCTGTTGTCTTGCGCTGCTCGTGGTGTTTCTGGCGACGCCCGGCTGGCTGCCGCCCGGCGAAGCGGTCTTCGGTGCCGGGGTTGCGCAGGCGCAGGGAACCCTCGAGACGCTGTTCAACCGCCTGCGCCGCAACAGCCTGCCGGAGGGCATCGCCAGAGCCAACGGCCGTATCGAGGCCGAGCAGGTCGACGTCTCGGCCAAATATGCCGGCCGCCTCGCCGAGGTTCTCGTCGAGGAGGGCGACATGGTCGATGCCGGCACCGTCATCGCCCGCATGGATGATTCCGAATACCGGGCCCAGTTGCGCGGCGCCGAGGCGCAGGTGCTGCGGGCCGTCAAGGCGAAGGCCGAGGCCGAGGCCTTGATCGCCCAGCGCGAGAGCGACCGTCTGCTCGCGAAGGCCGAGCTCGACAGGGCCGAGGAGCTCTTCACCAAGGGCCATTTCTCGCAGGAGCGGCTCGACCAGCGGCGCAGCCAGATGAAGGCGGCCGATGCCGCGCTCAACGCCGCCCAGGCCTCGCGCGACCAGGCCGCCGCCGCCATCGAGGCGGCGAAGGCGGATGTGGCTCGGCTCGAGACGGTTGTCGCCGACATGGTGCTGAAGGCGCCCCGGCGCGGGCGCGTGCAATACAAGCTGGCGCGCGGCGGCGAGGTGGTGGCCGCCGGCGCGCGCATCGTCACGCTGCTCGACCTTGCGGACGTCTATATGACCATCTTCCTGCCTGCGCGCGACGCCGGCAGGGTCGTTCTCGGCGACGAGGCGCGCATCATCCTCGATCCCATCCCGCATTATGTGGTGCCGGCGCGGGTCTCCTTCGTCGCGGCCGATGCGCAATTCACGCCCAAGGCCGTCGAGACGGCAGACGAACGCGAGAAGCTGATGTTCCGCGTCAAGATCCGCATCGATCCCAACCTGCTCAGGCAATACGAGCCGCAGGTGAAGACGGGCGTGCGCGGCATCGGCTTCGTCCGCACCGTCAAGGATGCCGGCTGGCCGACGGACCTCGCCATCCGGCTGCCGGACTGAGCCCAGCGGTAGCCTTCATGGATATCGCCTGCCCTTCTGCAGCCCCGGCCGTCACCGGCGCGGATGCCGTCGTCACCCTGCGCGGCGTCACCCATCGCTATGGCAAGGTGCACGCCCTCGACGGCGTCTCGCTGTCCGTTCCCGCCGGCTGCATGGCCGGGCTGATCGGCCCCGACGGGGTCGGCAAGTCGACGCTGCTCGCGCTCGCTGCCGGGGTGCGCAGGATTCAGGAGGGGGAGGTGAGGGTGCTCGGCGGCGACATGGCCGATGCCGGGCACCGCAGGGCGAGCGGCGCGCGTATCGCCTACATGCCCCAGGGGCTCGGCCGCAATCTCTATCCGACCCTTTCGGTCTACGAGAATCTCGACTTCTTCGGCCGCCTCTTCGGGCAGGGCGCCGGCGAGCGCGAGACGCGCATCGCCGAGCTCCTGAAAGCGACCGGGCTCGACCCGTTTCCCGACCGGCCGGCCGGCAAGCTGTCGGGCGGCATGAAGCAGAAGCTCAGCCTGTGCTGTGCGCTCATCCACGATCCCGACCTCATCATCCTCGACGAGCCGACGACCGGCGTCGATCCGCTGTCGCGGCGCCAGTTCTGGGACCTCATCGAGCGCATCAGGCAGCGCCGGCCGGGCATGAGCGTCATCGTTGCCACCGCCTATATGGAGGAGGCGGAGCGCTTCGACTGGCTCGCCGCCATCGACGACGGCAAGGTGATCGCCACCGGCTCGCCGGACGAGGTGCGCGCGCGGGCGGGGACGGACACGCTCGAAGCCGCCTTCATCGCCCTCCTGCCCGAGGAGAAGCGCCGCCAGCACGAGCCGGTCGCCGTGCGCCCGCGCGTCGCCAGCGACGGCCCGCCGGCCATCGAGGCGGAGGGCCTGACCTGCCGCTTCGGCGACTTCACGGCCGTCGACAATGTCAGCTTCCGCATCGCGCGCGGGGAGATCTTCGGCTTCCTCGGCTCCAATGGCTGCGGCAAGTCGACGACGATGAAGATGCTGACCGGCCTGCTGCCGGCGAGCGAGGGCTGGGCCAGGCTGTTCGGCGAAACGCTTGATGCACGCGATCTCGAGACGCGCCGGCGCGTCGGCTACATGTCCCAGTCCTTCTCGCTCTACGGCGAATTGACCGTGCGGCAGAACCTCGAGCTGCACGCCCATCTCTTCCACCTCCCGGCCGACAGGGTCGCGCCGCGGGTCGACGAGATGCTGCAGCGTTTCGACCTGGCCGATGTCGCGGACGAGCGCCCCGAAAGCCTGCCGCTCGGCATCCGCCAGCGCCTGCAGCTCGCCGTCGCGGTGATCCACGGGCCGGAGATGCTGATCCTCGACGAGCCGACGTCGGGCGTCGACCCGGTGGCGCGCGACGCCTTCTGGCGCTTCCTCGTCGGCTTGTCTCGTGACGAGGGCGTGACGATCTTCATCTCTACCCATTTCATGAACGAGGCCGAGCGCTGCGACCGCATCTCGCTGATGCATGCGGGCAAGGTGCTCGACGTGGGCACGCCGCGGGAACTGGCAGCGCGGCACGGCGGCGACATCGAAGAGGCCTATGTCGCCTGCCTTGCCGAGGCGGCGGGCATCGACCTGTCGGCCGAGGATGCGCAGGAGGCGCCGGTCGCGCTGCCGACGGCCATGGGACAGGCGCAGGCCGCGCGCTCCTTCGACCTGCGCCGGCTTTGGGCCTATGCGCGGCGCGAGACGATGGAACTGATGCGCGACCCCATTCGCCTCGCCTTCGCACTGCTCGGCCCGATCATCCTCATGATCACCTTCGGCTACGGCATCTCCTTCGACGTCGAGAAGCTCACCTTCGCGGCCCTCGACCAGGACCGGTCGCTGGAAAGCCGGCAACTGCTCGAAAGCTTCTCCGGCTCCCGCTATTTCGACGAGCGGGCGCCGATCGCCAATGCCGCCGAGGTGGTGGACCGCCTGAAGAGCGGCGAGCTCAAGCTCGCCATCGAGATCCCCGCCGGCTTCGGGCGCGACCTCGTCTCCGGCCGGCAGCCCGAGGTTGGCGTGTGGCTCGACGGCGCCATGCCCTTCCGGGCCGAGACGACGCGCGGCTACGTGACCGGGCTGGCGCTGCAATATCTGGAGACGCAGGCGCACGAGCGCGGCGGCGGTTCCGTCGGCGTCCTGCCGGCCGATATCGAGACGCGCTTTCGCTACAACCAGGCCTTCAGGAGCATCTATGCCATCGTGCCGAGCGTCATCATGCTGATGCTCGTGCTGATTCCAGCGATCATGACGGCGGTCGGCGTGGTGCGCGAGAAGGAGACCGGCTCCATCGCCAATTTCCGCGCAACGCCGGTCACCAGGTTCGAGTTTCTCGTCGGCAAGCAGCTGCCCTATGTCGTCATCGCGGCCGTGAGCTTCGTCTCGCTGCTTGCGCTCGCGTTGCTGCTGTTCGGGGTGCCGGTGAAGGGCTCGTTGCCGGCGCTGTTTTTCGCGACCCTGCTCTACATCCTGGCGACGACCGGCTTCGGCCTCTTCGTCTCGTGCTTCACGCGCACCCAGGTCGCGGCGGTCTTCGCCACCTCGATCATCGCCATCATCCCTGCGGTCAACTTCTCCGGCCTTCTCGTGCCGGTTTCCTCGCTGTCGGGTAGCGCCCGCTTCATCGGACTCGCCTTTCCGGCGGCGTGGTACCAGCCGGTGAGCGTCGGCACCTTCACCAAGAGCCTCGGCTTCGCCGACCTGTGGCCCAACCTCGTCATGCTGGCGCTGTTCGGCATCGGCTTCATCGTCGCGTCGCAGGTCGCGCTCGCCAAGCAGGAGCCGTGAGATGAGCGGGCAATCGAAACGGCATCGCCTGTCGGCGCGCGGCATCGGCGGCCATGTCGCCAATGTCCTGCGCCTGGCGGTGAAGGAATTGCGCAGCATCCGGGCCGACCCGGTCCTCGTCGCGCTCATCCTCTACACCTTCACCTTCGCCATCTACTCGGTGGCGACGGGCGCGAAGACGGAGGCGGAGAACATGGCCATCGCGGTCGTCGACGAGGACCGCTCGTCCTTGTCGCGCCGACTGCAGGATGCCTTCCTGCCGCCCCTGTTCAAGACGCCGGTCGAAATCGGCGCCGGCAACATCGACGCGGCCATGGATGCGGGGCGCTTCGTCTTCGTGCTCGTCATTCCGCCGCGCTTCGAGGCGGATCTCCTCGCCGGGCGCCATCCCGAGCTGCAGGTCAATGTCGATGCGACGGCCATGACCCAGGCGGGCAACGGCGCCGTCTACGTGCAGAACATCCTGACGAACGAGATCATCGCCTTCCTGCAGCGGCGGGAGGGCAGCGCCATCCTGCCGGTCAACGTCGTCGTGCGGGCGATGTTCAATCCAAACCTGACCTCGTCCTGGTTCACCTCGGTGATGCAGGTGATCAACAACATCACCATGCTGTCCGTCATCCTGACCGGGGCCGCGCTGATCCGCGAGCGCGAGCACGGTACCGTCGAGCACCTGCTCGTCATGCCGGTGACGCCTGTCGAGATCATGCTCGCCAAGATCCTGGCGAATGGCCTCGTCATCGTGGCGGCGGCCTTCGTCTCGCTCGTCGTCGTGGTTGAGTGGCTGCTCGCCGTGCCCATCGCCGGATCGATCCTGCTCTTTCTTTCAGGGGCGGTGCTCTACCAGTTCTCGGTCGCGGCGCTCGGCATCCTGATCGCCACCTTCTCGACCTCAATGGCCCAGTTCGGACTGCTCGCCATCCCGGTGCTCATCGTGCTCAACCTCCTGTCGGGCTCGACGACCCCGATGGAGAGCATGCCGGAGTGGCTGCAGCATGTGATGCAGATTTCACCGGCGACGCATTTCGTCGCCTTTTCGCAGGCCGTGCTCTATCGCGGGGCGGGGCTCAAAATCGTGTTGCCGCAGATGCTGGCGCTCGCCGCCATCGGTGTCGCCTATTTCGCCGTCTCGCTCGGCCGCTTCCGCAAGGTTATCTTCAACGCCGGTTGAATGGCGGCCTAGGCGGATGAGGGGCGGCGACGGAGATCATCGCCGCCGAAGGGCTCAGGCGAGGTCGAGGACGACCCGGCCGTCGATGGCGCCGGCTTCCATGCGCTCGAAGACGTCGTTGATGTTGTCGAGCCGGTCCCAGGAAAAATGGGCCGCGACGGCGCCGTCGCCGGCGAAGGCAAGCGCCTCCTCGAGGTCCTGGCGCGTGCCGACGATGGAGCCGCGTACCGTGATGCGCTTCAGCACCGTGTCGAAGATCGGCATCGCGAAACGGCCCGGCGGCAGGCCGACGAGGGCCATCGTGCCGTGCGGACGCAGCACGCCGAAAGCCTGCTCGAAGGCAGCGGGCGACACCGCCGTCACGAGGACACCATGCACGCCGCCGATGCGCTGCTGCAGCTCCGAAACAGGGTCGCGCTCGCGGGCGTCGATGGCAATCTCCGCGCCCAGCGACCTGGCGAGTTCCAGCTTGTCGGGATGCACGTCGATGGCGGCGACATGCATGCCCATGGCGCGCGCATATTGCACGGCCATGTGGCCGAGCCCGCCGATGCCGGAGATCGCCACCCATTCGCCGGGCTTCACCTCCGTCTCCTTGAGGCCCTTGTAGACGGTAACCCCGGCGCAGAGCACCGGCGCGGCCGGTCCCCAGGCGAGGTTTTCAGGCAGCCGGCCGACGTAGTTCGGGTCAGCGAGGGCATATTCGGCGAAGCTGCCGTTGACGGAATAGCCGGTGTTCTGCTGGCTGCCGCATAGCGTCTCCCAGCCGGTGCGGCAATGGGGGCAGTAGCCGCAGGCCGTGTGCAGCCAGGGCACGCCGACACGGTCGCCCTCCTTCACGCGCTTCACGTCGCGCCCCACAGCGGCAACCGTGCCCACGCCCTCGTGGCCAGGAATGAACGGAAGCGTCGGCTTGACCGGCCAGTCGCCCTTCACCGCGTGCAGGTCGGTGTGGCAGACGCCCGTCGCCGCGATCTTGACGAGGATCTGGTCCGGCCGCGGCTCCGGCACCGTCCATTCCTCGATGGCGAGAGGCTCGCCGAACACCCGCGCTATGGCGGCTTTCATCTTGGGCATGGCACACTCCTTCGGTTGAACCCTGCGGGTGAGAGGCGGGCGAGGCCGCGGCCTCGAGAACGATCGCGGCGGCTTCCGGGTTGTCGTCACATTGAAGCGGATCATGTCTGAGAGCCGCGATCATGCGTCGGCACGGCCGGGGTCTGCTTTGTGCGAGATCAAACGGTGGGGTTGCCCGGCGTGCCATTGTGCGACGCAGCGCGGACATGCCCGACGTGAAGGCCTGCGGTCGGGCTGGACAGAGGAACGCGAGATGAACGATCCCCGTCACCCCCGGATCTCGACGGCACACACGTGTCGCGACGAAAGCCTGGGACTGGAGGGCTACCGCGCCCTGGACCGCATGCGCGAGGCGCTGACAGGAGCGATAACCGGCGGAATCTCGCCGACCTCGCTGGCGCTTGCCCTGTTCGACTGGTCGATCCATCTCGCCGCGGCGCCGGGCAAGCGGCTGGAGCTCATCGACAAGGCGGTGCGCAAGACCGGGCGCATCGCCGCCCATATCGCCGCCGCGGCAGCCCGGCCCGACACGCCGCCCTGCATCGAGCCGCTGCCCGGCGATCATCGCTTCCGCGCCGAGGGCTGGCGCAAGCCGCCGTTCAGCCTATGGGCCCAGGCCTTCCTGCTGCAGCAGCAATGGTGGCACAACGTCACCCGCGAGGTGCCCGGCGTGAGCCCGCACCACGAGGAGGTCGTCTCCTTCGCCGTGCGGCAGCTCCTCGACGTGTTCTCGCCATCGAACTTCCCGCTGCTGAACCCGGAGGTGCTGGAGAAGACGATCCAGACCGCCGGCGCCAATTATCTCGAAGGCTTCTCGAACTTTCTTGAGGATGTCACCCGGCAGGCGACCGGACAGCTTCCCGTGGGCGCGGACGCCTTCCAGCCGGGCCGCGACGTCGCGGTCACGCCGGGCAAGGTGGTCTTCCGCAACCATCTGATCGAGCTCATCCAGTATGCGCCGGCGACAAAGGCGGTGCTGGCCGAGCCGGTGCTGATCGTACCGGCGTGGATCATGAAGTACTACATCCTTGACCTTTCGCCGCAGAACTCGCTCGTCCGCTATCTCGTCGGGCAGGGCCATACAGTCTTCTGCATCTCCTGGCGCAATCCCGACGCCACGGACCGCGATCTGTCGATGGACGACTACCGGCGGATGGGGGCGATGGCGGCGCTCGACGCCATCAATGCCATCCTGCCGGATGTGAAGGTCAACGCGGTCGGCTATTGCCTCGGCGGCACGCTCCTGGCGATCGCGGCGGCGGCCATGGCCCATGCTGGCGACGATCGCCTCGCCTCGATGACGCTTCTTGCCGCGCAGACGGATTTCACCGAGCCGGGCGAACTGGCGCTCTTCATCGACCACAGCCAGATGCACTTCCTCGAGAGCATGATGTGGAACAGGGGCTATCTCTCCGCCGACCAGATGGCGGGCGCCTTCCAGCTGCTGCGCACCAACGACCTCGTCTGGTCGCGGCATATTCGCGAATATCTGATGGGCGAGCGGGCGCCGATGTTCGACATCATGGCCTGGAACGCCGACACGACCCGCATGCCCTATCGCATGCACGCCGAATATCTGCAGCGCCTCTACATCGACAACGAACTGGCGAGCGGCCGCTTCATGGTCGAGGGACGCCCGGCGGCCCTGCAGAACATCCGCGTGCCGATGTTCGTCGTCGGCACGGAGCGCGACCACGTGGCGCCGTGGCGCTCGGTCTACAAGGTGCATCAGCTCTGCGACACGGACATCACCTTCGTCCTGACGAGCGGCGGCCATAATGCGGGGATCGTCAGCGAGCCGGGGCATGTCGGCCGCACCTTCCGCACCGGCCTCAAGGAGGCCTCCGCCCTCTATCTCGGCCCGGACGAATGGCTGGCGGCGGCGACGGTGAAGGAGGGCTCCTGGTGGACGGACTGGGCGGCCTGGCTCGCGGAGCGGTCGGCGGGCGAGCGGGTCGCGCCGCCGGCGATGGGGGCACCGCGCAAGGGCTATCCGCCCCTCGCCGATGCCCCGGGCACCTACATCTTCCAGAGGTGATGCGGCATGAGCGATTTCCTGCGCAACCGCACTTTCGAGGAGCTGCGCCCCGGCGACGGCGCCTCGCTGGTGCGTGTCGTCGGCCGTGACGACATCGAGCTGTTCGCGGCCGTCTCGGGCGACGTCAACCCGGCCCATCTCGATGCCGCCTTCGCAGCGACCGACAGGTTCGGCCACGTCGTCGCGCACGGCATGTGGACGGCGGCGCTGGTCTCGGCCGTGCTCGGCACGGAACTTCCCGGCCCGGGCACGATCTATCTCGGGCAGGAGCTGAAGTTCCTGAAGCCGGTCACCCCAGGCGACACCATCACCGCACGGGCGAGCGTGCGGGAGAAGCGCCCCGAGAAGCGCATCGTCCTTCTCGACACCGTCTGTACCAACCAGCGGGGTGAGGAGGTCCTGAGCGGCGTCGCGACGGTGATCGCGCCGGAGCGGCGCATCGAATGGCCGCGCAAACGCCTGCCCGACGTCTCGCTGCGACGGCATGACCGCTACGAAGAGTTTGTGGCAAAGGCCCGCAAGGCGCCGCAGGTCCGCGCGGCCATCGTGCATCCCTGCTCCGTCGCCGCCATGCAGGCGGCGGTCGAGGTGCGGGACGAGGGCCTGTTGGAGCCGCTCCTGATCGGGCCGGAAGCGAAGATCCGTGCCACGGCCGACGCGGCGCAGGTATCGCTCGACGGCATCACGATCGAAACCGTCCCCCACAGCCACGCGGCTGCGGAGCGCGCGGTGGAGCTCGCCGTCGCCGGCGCGGTGTCCGTTCTCGTCAAGGGCAGCCTGCATACGGACGAGTTGCTCGGCGCGGTCGTGGCACCGTCTTCCGGCCTCAGGACCGAGCGCCGTATCAGCCACGTCTATGCCATGGACGTGCCGGCCTACGACAAGCCGCTCATCGTCACCGACGCGGCCGTCAACATCCAGCCGACGCTCGACCACAAGCGGGACATCTGTCAGAACGCGGTCGATCTTCTGCGCATCCTTGGCATGGAGGAGCCGCTTGTCGCCGTGCTCGCCGCCGTCGAGACGGTCAACCCCAGGATGCCGTCGACGCTCGACGCAGCAGCCCTGACCGTGATGGCGGCCCGCGGCCAGATCACCGGCGCGCGCGTCGACGGGCCGCTTGCCTTCGATAATGCCATCAGCCCCGATGCCGCACGCACGAAGGGCATCGTCTCGCCCGTCGCCGGCCGGGCCGACATCCTGCTGGTGCCGGACCTCGAGGCCGGCAACATGCTGGCCAAGCAGCTCATCTACTTTGCCGGCGCGACGGCCGCCGGGCTCGTCCTCGGCGCCCGCGTGCCGATCGTCCTCACCAGCCGGGCCGATCCTCTCTCGGCGCGGATCGCCTCGGCAGCACTGGCAAGACTCGCTGCGGCGCCCCGTCGCCCGCCGGGGGTGGGTGCATGACGGGCGATCTTCTCGTCACCTTCAACGCCGGCTCGTCCACGATCAAGATCGGCCTGTTCGAGGCCGGCGCGGGGAGGGCGCGGCGCATCGCCCGGGGCGTCATCGACCTGCGCCGCGCGCCGCCGATGTTCCGGCTCGACGAGGTGCCGCTGCCCTTCGAAACGGCACTCGCGGCGCCGGCCGAGGACGTGCGGGGTCTTCTGGCCGAGACTTTCGGTCTCGTCGGCCAGCACGTCGACCTCGAGCGGGTGAGGGCGGCGGGCATCCGGGTGGTGCACGGCGGCGGCACCTTCACCGGGCCGGTCCTTATCGACGACGATGTCGTCGGCAAGCTCGACGAATTGACGGTTCTGGCGCCGCTGCACCAGCCGCAGAGCCTGCGCATCATCCGCGGCATCCGGCACCTGCGGCCCACGCTGCCGCTGTGTGCCAGTTTCGACACCGCCTTTCACCAGAGCCAGGACGATATCGTGCGCCGTTTCGCCCTGCCGCGCGCGCTGCACGACGAGGGAATCAGGCGCTATGGCTTCCATGGCTTGTCCTACCAGTTCATTGCCGGCGAACTCGCCCGCCGTGCGCCTGAGACGGCGGCCGGCAAGGTCGTTGTCGCCCATCTCGGCAGCGGCGCCAGCCTGTGTGCGCTCGAGGGCGGCGTGAGCCGGGACACGAGCATGGGCTTCTCGACGCTCGACGGGATTCCCATGGCGACGCGCTGCGGCGCGCTCGACCCCGGCGTTCTCCTTCACCTCATGGGGCAGAAGGCCATGCCGCTCGCCGCCGTCGAGGACCTTCTGTACCATCGCTCGGGTCTTCTCGGCGTCTCCGGCATCAGCCCCGACAGCCGCGTTCTCCTCGATAGCCGGGATGTGCGGGCCGAGGAGGCGATCACGCTCTTCTGCTTCCGCATCGCGGGCGAGATCGCGCGCCTCGCCGTGACGCTCGGCGGCCTCGACGGTGTCGTCTTCACCGCGGGCATCGGCGAGAATCAGCCGCGCATCCGTGCCGAGGTCTGCGCGCGGCTGGGCTGGCTCGGCCTCACGCTCGATGCGGGCGCCAATGCCGCCAACGCCCCGCGCATCAGCACGGAAGACAGCCGCATCGCCGCCTACGTCATCCCGACCGACGAGGAGCAGGTGATTGCGGATGAGACGCTGGCTGTGGTCGGCGATGCCGACCGTGGAGGACCGGCAGGCCACGGTCTGCTTCGAGTCTGAGGTCCGGAGCGCTCCTGCCCGTCGGAGGGTCGGCCCAACCGGCCGTTCCGGAGGTCACTGTTTGGGACGGCCAGGAAGCTGGCAGACGGCAAGATCCTTGATGAAAGCCGCCAACTGGCGGCAGCGCTTCACCAAGGTCCGCAGCGTTCTCGTTCGATCTTGCGTGGATTGGCACCTCATTGGCGCTTGCGGCGCCAATGTCCGAGCGCGGACGGGGCAATCTGAAGCGTAACAACGATTTTGGGAGGAAGAAGGTGGCTCCCCGAGCAGGACTCGAACCTGCGACCATTCGATTAACAGTCGAACGCTCTACCGACTGAGCTATCGGGGATCACGGCCGGTTGACTATATCATGACAGACGCTCCTGCAACCCCTTTTCGTGCCCGTCACCAGGCTGTGGATCGAGGGGGAGGGGCACCCCAAAACGGATGTTGCGGAAGGGCCCGCGCCTTTGGTATGAACCCGCGGCGAGGCCTCGTGGCGGAGTGGTTACGCAGAGGACTGCAAATCCTTGCACCCCGGTTCGATTCCGGGCGAGGCCTCCATATCCGGCGATACCGCTTTCGGGATCGAACCCGCCGGCCCGATGCCAGCGGGAACGCTGCCCGGGGTGTCCTGCCGGCAGCGATCCTGAAAGGTCCCCCCGATGCTCGATTTCGCCCAAGCCCGCCGCACCATGGTGGACTGCCAGGTCAGAACCTTCGACGTGGTGGACCATGCCTTGCTGAGCGTCCTTGAGGAGGTGCCGCGCGAGCGTTTTGTGCCGGCCGCCGCGGAAGCTACCGCCTATTCCGACCGAGCCATCACGCTGGCGCGATTCGCCGACGGGACGGCGCGTGTCATGCTGCCGCCCATGGTGCTCGCCCGGATGATCCAGGCTCTCGACATCGTGCCGGGCAACCGCATCCTCGATGTGGCCGGCGGCACGGGCTACGCGAGCGCTGTCATGGAGCGTCTGGGGGGCGATGTTGTCATGCTCGAGGCGGATCCGGCTCTGGCAGAGCGTGCGAAGGCCATCCTGTCCGATCTCGGCTGCGACGTCACGGTCCAGGTCGGACCGGTCGCCGAGGGTTATGCAGCGGGCGCGCCCTATGACCTGATTCTCGTGAACGGGGCCTATGAGACCGTTCCCGACGAATTGCTCGCCCAGCTCGCCGACGGCGGAAGGCTCGCCGCGGTCGATGCCTCGGAAGGGGCTGGCCGGGTCGTGCTCTTCCAGCGTGCTGGCGAGGCGGTGGGTAGCCGTCGGCTGTTCGATGCCGCAGCGCCGGTGATCGAGGGGTTGCGGCGCGCGCCGTCCTTCCAGTTTTGATTGTCTTCAAGGTTATACGCTGTGTCGCATTTTTGCGGCACAACCAGAAAAGTTGGCGCGATCGTTCGCGTCAGCGGTTCTCGCTGCCGGATCCGGGCTGTATGCTCGCCGCCGAGCGTTCGCAGGGGCTGGCACGTTCGAAGAAGGATTCTGAGGTGCTTTTTAGGCCTCGACATGACGGGAAGGTGGCCGTGATTCGACATTCGAAGACCACCGGGGCGAAGTGGCTGAAGCTTGCGGCACTGTCCGGCACCATCCTCGCGTCCTGCGCTGCTGCGCAGGCCGAGACGATGGCCGGCGCGCTCGCGAAGGCATACGAGAACAACCCGTCTCTGAACGTCCAGCGTGCGCAGGTGCGCATCACCGACGAGAACGTGCCCCGCGCCAAGGGCGGCTGGCGCCCCACCATCACCGCGCAGGGCACCATTGGCGCCGTGGCGTTGAATTCGCGCACACCCAACGTCGGCGGGTCCAATGACGATCTGTTCCGCCGCACCATCGGTATCGAGGTGCAGCAGATGATCTTCGACAGCGGCCGCACGCTCAACACGGTGCGCGCGTCGGAATCGCAGGTCTTCGGTGCGCGCGAGACGCTTCGCAACACCGAGCAGAGCGTGCTCCTCGAAGGCGTCATCGCCTATATGAACGTGCTGCGCGACACCGCCGTCTACAACCTGCAGACCAACAACGTCGAGGTGCTGCAGGAGCAACTGCGCCAGACGAAGGACCGCTTTGACGTGGGCGAGGTGACGCGCACGGACGTCGCCCAGGCCGAGGCGGCGCTCGCTGCCGGGCGCGCCCAGCAGAGCGTGGCCCAGGCCAATCTCAGGTCCAGCATCGCGACTTACCGGCAGGTGATCGGCGTTGAGCCCAAGCAGCTCGGGCCGGGCATTTCGGCCGAGAAGTACCTGCCCAAGACGGTGGATCAGGCGGTCGCACTCGGGTTGCAGCGCCACCCGGCGATCGCCGCCGCGCAACACAGCGTCGATACGGCCGAGTTGCAGGTAAAGGCGACGGAAGCGCAACTGCTGCCCGATTTCCGGGTTTCGGCGGGCGTGTCGCAGAGCTGGGACCAGACCATTTCTGGCGACCGGCGCACGAGCGCCTCCATCATCGGCACGCTCAACGTTCCCATCTATGAGGGTGGCGTCGTCTATGCGCAGACCCGGCAGGCCAAGGAGACCGCCGGTCAGGCGCGCATCCAGGTCGATCTGATCCGCGACCAGGTGCGCCAGCAGGTCATCGCCACCTGGTCACAGCTGGAGGCTGCCAAGCAGCAGATCACGGCGGCGCAGGCGCAGGTGGAAGCCAACCAAGTCGCGCTTGAGGGCGTCCGCGAGGAGGCCAAGGTCGGCCAGCGCACGACGCTCGACGTGCTCAACGCCCAGCAGGCATTGCTCAATTCTCGCGTCGAGCTGGTCACGGCCCAGCGAGACCGCATCGTTGCATCCTATGGCGTGCTCTCGGCCGTCGGTCGCCTGGCGGCGCCCACGCTGGGCCTCAGGGTCGCGACCTATGATCCGAAGATCCACTTCGAGCAGGTCAAGGACAAGTGGATCGGTCTCGACACGCCGAGCGGCAAGTAGCAGAGGTGGTATTTTGCGGCCGGAATGCCGCTAAATCCTGTGGTCTTTCGGGCGGGGCGCTTGCCTCGCCCTTTCTGCGTGAAATACTCGGCTGAGGCGGACGGACGTGATTCCCGCGTCCGACAATTGATCGGTGCGACGCATGAATTCGGCGAGCCCCAAGCTGCAGGACCCTGCGAAGACGCCCGAGCCGACGATGGACGAGATTCTCGCGTCCATCCGGCGCATCATCACGGAGGACCAGTCCGCGGCGGCGCCGGCTCCCCGGCTGCCGGTGGCGGAAGAACGCATCCCCCGTCAGGATGCCGGCCGTCCCGACGGCGCCCGTGCCGATAGCTTGCGCCGTGAGGCCGCCGCTCATGAGCGGATGCACCGGGGTGAACCCTTCCTGCCGGAGACGCCGCGCAGGCCTGTTGCCGCCGAAGAGTCTGGCGCCGCGGTGCGCCCGCCGGCTCCCGGGCCCGCACCGCATGCGACGCCCCTGAACGCGCCGGCCGGCCGCGAAGGCTTCTCCCGCGCCGCCATCGAGCGCAGCGTTGCCGAGGAGGCTATGCCGTCGCTGGTCGCGTCGCTTTCAGCTGCGCTGCCGCCGCGACAGCCGGAGCCCGCATCTGCCCAGCGCGAGGCGAGGGACGAGTTGCTCTCGCCACAGACCGGCGCCCGCGTCGCCTCCTCGTTCGAGGCTCTGACGTCCAACGTTTCCGGTCAGGGTGCGCGCACGCTGGAGGACCTTGTGCGCGATATGCTGCGTCCCATGCTCAAGGCTTGGCTCGACGACAATCTTCCGGCCATCGTCGAGCGCCTCGTGCGGCAGGAGATCGAGCGCGTGGCACGCGGCGGCCGCCGCTGAGTCTTGTTGCGACACGCGCAGTCTGATCGCCGGATCAACCTGGTCCGCGATTGACTTATGCCTGTCGCTTCGCTTTCTACCAGTCGGTTCCCCGCGCCGGCCCCTGCCGGCGTGCGCAAATGGTTTGGGTGATGGACAAGACTTTCGAGCCGGGCGCCGTCGAGGCGCGGATTTCCGCCTTGTGGGAGAAGGAAGGGGCGTTTCGCGCCGGGCGTGCGGATCGCGCCGGCGCGCCGCCCTATTGCATCGTCATTCCTCCGCCGAACGTCACCGGCTCGCTGCACATGGGGCATGCGCTCAACAACACGCTGCAGGATGTGCTCTGCCGCTTCGAGCGCATGCGTGGCAAGGACGTGCTGTGGCAGCCGGGCATGGATCATGCCGGCATTGCTACGCAGATGGTGGTCGAGCGCCAGCTCATGGAGCGGCAGGAGCCGTCTCGCCGGGACCTGGGGCGGGAGCGCTTCATTGAGCGCGTCTGGGCGTGGAAGGAACAGTCCGGCGGCGCCATCATCAACCAGCTGAAGCGCCTCGGGGCCTCGTGCGACTGGTCGCGCGAGCGTTTCACGATGGACGAGGGGCTGTCGCAGGCCGTCGTAAAGGTCTTCGTCACCCTCCATTCCGAGGGCCTGATTTACAAGGACAAGCGCCTCGTCAACTGGGATCCGCGCTTCCTTACCGCCATCTCGGATCTCGAGGTGCAGCAGGTCGAGGTCAAGGGTCATCTCTGGCACATCCGCTATCCGGTCGAGGGCGAGGCGGGACGCTTCATCACCGTCGCCACAACCCGGCCGGAGACCATGCTCGGCGACACCGCGGTCGCGGTCCATCCCGAGGACGAGCGCTATCGCGATCTCATCGGCCGGAATGTCGTGCTGCCGCTCGTCGGCCGGCGCATCCCGATCGTCGCCGATGCCTATTCCGATCCGGATAAGGGCACCGGTGCAGTCAAGATCACGCCGGCGCACGATTTCAACGACTTCGATGTCGGCAAGCGCCATGGCCTCCGGCTCGTCAACGTGCTTGGCCCGGAGGCCGAAATCACGGTGCGCGATAACGAAGCTTTCCTTGAGGGCGCCGTGGCCGGCGCCGATCTCGACGCGGTGCTCGCACTCCATGGGCTCGACCGTTTCGAGGCGCGCAAGCGCATCGTCGCCATGCTGGAGGAGCGGGAGCTTCTCGCGGCGATCGAGCCGCACACCCACATGGTGCCACACGGCGACCGCTCCGGCGTCGTCATCGAGCCCTGGCTGACGGACCAGTGGTATCTCGATGTCAAGCCGCTCGCCGAGAAGGCGCTCGCCGCGGTGCGCGCCGGCAAGACGCGTTTCGTGCCCGAGACATGGGAGAAGACCTACTTCCAGTGGCTCGAGAACATCGAGCCGTGGTGCATCTCGCGTCAGCTCTGGTGGGGGCACCAGATCCCGGCGTGGTACGGGCCGGATGGCCATGTCTTCGTCGCCGCGGGTGAGGACGAGGCAAGGTCCGCCGCGGCCCGCCATTACGGCAGCGAAGTGTCGCTCACCCGGGACGAGGATGTGCTCGACACCTGGTTCTCCTCCGCGCTGTGGCCGTTCTCGACGCTCGGCTGGCCGGAAAAGACGCCGGAGCTCGCCCGCTATTATCCGACCAGCACGCTCGTCACCGGCTTCGACATCATCTTCTTCTGGGTCGCCCGGATGATGATGATGGGCATCCATTTCATGGACGACGTGCCCTTCCGCGACGTCTACATCCACGCCCTCGTCCGCGACGAGAAGGGCGCGAAGATGTCGAAGTCGAAGGGCAACGTCATCGACCCGCTCGACCTCGTCGAGAAATACGGCGCCGATGCCCTGCGCTTCACGCTCGCCGCCATGGCCGCGCAGGGGCGCGACATCAAGCTTTCGACGCAACGGGTTGAAGGATATCGCAATTTCGCGACCAAGATCTGGAATGCGGCGCGCTTTGCCGAGATGAACGGCTGCGTGCGCGTGGCGGATTTCGCGCCGGACAAGGCGACGCTGACGCTCAACCGCTGGATCGTCGGCGAGTGCGGGGCGGCCGCAGGCGCGGTCACGGCGGCGCTCGAGGCGTTCAAGTTCAACGAGGCGGCCGGCGCGGCCTACCGCTTCGTCTGGAATCTCTTCTGCGACTGGTATCTCGAGCTCGCCAAGCCTGTGCTGCAGGGCGAGGACGGCCCCGCCAAGGACGAAACGCGGGCGACGATCGCCTTCGTCCTCGACGAGATCTGCAAGCTGCTGCACCCCTTCATGCCCTTCCTCACCGAGGAGCTATGGGCCATCAAGGGCGAAGAGGGGCCCGCGCGGGAGACGATTCTGGCGCTCGCGCCGTGGCCTGCGACCAGGGTGGCGGGCGATGCCGAGGCGGAGGCCGAGATCGGCTGGATCATCGACCTCGTGTCCGACATCCGCTCCGCCCGGGCAGAGACGAACGTGCCGGCCGGGGCGCAGGTGCCGCTCGTCTTCGTTGGTGCCTCCGCCGAGACCCGGGCGCGCGTCGCACGCTGGGAAGATGTGCTGCGCCGTCTCGCCCGGCTGGGCGACATCAGCTATGCCGAAGCTGTGCCCGGGGGCAGCATCCAGCTCATCGTCCGCGGCGAGGTGGCGGCCCTGCCGCTCGCCGGCCTCGTCGATCTCGCTGCCGAGCGTATTCGCCTCGAGAGGGAACTCGGCAAGCTCGATGCGGACATTGCCCGCATCGACGCCAAGCTCGCCAATGCGGACTTCGTCGCCCGCGCCCCGGAAGAGGTCGTGGAGGAGCAGAAGGAGCGCCGGGAAGGCGCTCTACTGCGCCAGGGCAAGATCCGCGAAGCGCTCGCACGCCTCGCATAGCGATTAAGGTTAATTTCCTCTCAATTTTATGTGACTTCAGCGCAACAGGCCGTGACGATCGACGATCGGCGCGGCCCTGGCGCTGCGGCTGCCGCGAAGCCGCCATAAACGAGTCGCACCTCTTTACGCACAGCAAATCCTTGAAAGCGCTGCGGTTTGGCTGCGGGGTCCAAGGTTCCGGCAAGCAATTGCCGGGAGGATTGGGCTCGTGGGTGCCTCTTGGCATCGCCGCAGGCTTCTGGGAAAGAATTGCCTCGCAAGGGGCAGGGCGAACAGGGAGTGCGTTGCCATATGGACGCGCGCGTCTTCAACAAGGCGAAGCTGCCCAGCCGTCACGTGACGGAGGGGCCGGCGCGTGCGCCCCATCGCTCCTATTATTATGCGATGGGTCTGACAGAGCGGCAGATCCACCAGCCTTTCGTCGGCGTCGCCAGCTGCTGGAACGAGGCGGCTCCCTGCAACATCGCCCTGATGCGCCAGGCCCAGGCGGTGAAGAAGGGTGTCGCGTCCGCCGGCGGCACGCCGCGCGAGTTCTGCACCATCACCGTCACCGACGGCATCGCCATGGGCCACCAGGGCATGAAGTCCTCGCTCGTGTCGCGCGAGGTCATCGCCGACTCGGTCGAGCTCACCATGCGCGGCCACTGCTATGACGCGCTCGTCGGCCTCGCCGGCTGCGACAAGTCGTTGCCCGGCATGATGATGGCCATGGTGCGCCTCAACGTTCCCTCGATCTTTATCTACGGCGGCTCCATCCTGCCCGGCCACTTTCGGGGAAAACCCGTCACCGTGCAGGATGTCTTCGAAGCCGTGGGCCGCCATTCCGTCGGCGGCATCTCGGACGACGACCTTGCCGAGCTGGAGCAGGTGGCCTGTCCTTCGGCCGGAGCCTGCGGCGCGCAGTTCACCGCCAACACCATGGCAACCGTCTCGGAGGCCATTGGCCTCGCGCTGCCTTATTCGGCAGGTGCACCGGCGCCCTACGAGATCCGCGACCGCTTCTGCATGACGGCGGGCGAGATGGTGATGGAACTCGTCGCCCGGCAGATCCGCCCGCGCGATATCGTCACGCGGAAGGCGCTGGAGAATGCAGCGACCGTGGTGGCCGCCTCGGGCGGCTCCACCAATGCGGCACTGCATCTGCCGGCTATCGCCCATGAGGCGGGCATCGGGTTCGACCTCTTCGACGTTGCCGAGATCTTCCGCCGCACGCCCTATATCGCCGATCTCAAGCCCGGCGGGCGTTATGTCGCCAAGGACATGTTCGAGATCGGCGGCATTCCGCTCCTGATGAAGACGCTGCTCGACCACGGTTTCCTTCATGGCGACTGCATGACCGTCACGGGTCGCACGATCGCGGAAAACCTCGCTTCCGTGCGCTGGAACGATGAGCAGGACGTGGTGCGTCCCGCCGACAAGCCGCTGTCGCCGACGGGCGGCGTGGTCTGCCTCCGCGGCAATCTCGCGCCGGATGGCGCCATCGTGAAGGTGGCGGGCATGGACGAGGACAGCCTCGAATTTGCCGGACCCGCCCGATGTTTCGACAGCGAGGAGGCCTGCTTCGAAGCGGTGACGAACCGCGCCTACGAAGAAGGGGACGTGCTCGTCATCCGCTACGAAGGGCCGCGCGGCGGCCCCGGCATGCGTGAGATGCTGGCCACGACGGCGGCCCTCTACGGGCAGGGCATGGGCGACAAGGTGGCGCTTATCACGGACGGACGTTTCTCCGGCGCGACGCGAGGCCTGTGCATCGGCCATGTCGGGCCGGAGGCGGCTGTTGGCGGACCGATCGCCTTGCTGCGCGACGGCGACATCATCGAGATCGATGCCGTGGCCGGCAGGCTGGATGTGCGGCTGTCCGAGGCTGAGATGGCGCGTCGGCGCGCCGTCTGGACCCCGCGCGAGACGGATTATGGCTCGGGGGCACTCTGGAAATATGCGCAGACGGTTGGGCCGGCGCGCGGCGGCGCCGTGACCCATCCCGGCGCCTTCGAAGAAAAGCACTGCTATGCTGACCAGTAGAGTACTCGCCTGCGGGCTCGGCGCCCTCGTCTTTGCCGCCATGCCGGCGGCCCTGGCGCTCGACGGCCCGCGCTCCGCCGCCGCCCCGGTGATCGGCGCCTCGCCCACCGATGCCTTCAAGTCGGTGCGCGACGCCTTCAAGATCGGCATCCGCGACTACAACGCCGGCGACAAGGTGGGCGCCGTGCGCGCGCTCGAATATGCGGCAACCCAGGGCCATACCATGGCGCTGTGGAAGCTCGGCCGCATGTATGCCGAGGGTGACGGCGTCGGCCACGACGATCTCAAGGCCTTCGAGTATTTCTCGAAGATCGCCGACCAATATGCGGACGAGAGCCCGGCTTCGGCCAATGCGCGCTTCGTCTCCAGCGCCTTCGTCGCGCTCGGCGGCTATTTTCTTGAAGGCATATCCGGCAGCTACGTCAAGCGCGACGTCAGCCGCGCGGTGGACATGTTCTACTATGCTGCCTCCTACTACGGCGATCCGGATGCGCAGTATGGTCTTGCACGCCTCTATCTCGAGGGGCTCGGCGTCGAGAAGGACAGCCGCCAGGCAGCGCGCTGGCTGCACCTGTCCGCGGAGAAGGGGCATCACGCCGCCCAGGCGCTACTCGGCAACTTGCTCATCCTCGGCGACGGCGTGCCGCGGCAAGGTGCCCGCGGCCTGATGTGGCTGACGATGGCCCGCGAGGCAGCCGATCCGCAAAAGGACAGCTGGATCATCGATCTGCATGACAAGGCCTTCTCTTCCGCGAGCGAAAGCGACCGGCAGGCGGCGCTCGCCTACATGCAGCAGTATCTCAGCAAACACCGCTAAAAACCTCAGCTGATTCAGCCTTTCGACACCGACTCGTTCTCCGCGAGTCGCGCCCGGTGGAAGGCGTATAGCGGCGCCCGGTCAGCCCCGCGGGAGTTTCGCGATACCTCGTCCAGAAGCTCTCGTGCTGATGGCCGCCTCCCGATTGCGGCCTCGATGGCACAGTCGTGTTGCCGGCGGAAATCGTCGAATCCGGCGTCCCGCTGGTCGGGCCCGCACACGAGCGTATAAAGCCGCGTCGCCTCGCCGCGGCCGCGCAGGCGCACCTCGTCGACGAGGAGGAAGCCGAAGGCGGGCGCCGCGGCGACGACCGCTCCCGAGGCGAGGATTGGCTCCCCGTAGATTTTGCTCGCCTGCTCGATGCGCGCGGCAGCATTTACCGTATCGCCCACGGCGGAATAGTCGAAGCGATGCAGCGAGCCGAGGTTGCCGACGCAGGCCGGACCGGTGTGGATGCCGATGCCCACGGCAAGCGGCGGCAAACCCTCCTGCGCCAGAGCTGGCGCAAGCCGGCCAATGGCCGCTTGCATGGCGAGTGCGGCCGCGAGCGCCTTCGCCACGTGGTCGGGCACGTCGAGCGGTGCGTTCCAGAAGGCCATGAGGCCGTCGCCGAGGAACTTGTCGATGGTGCCGCCGTGGCGCATCACCTCGTCGGTCAGCGGCGTGTGCACGGTATTGAGGAAGGCGACGACGTCCCGCGCGTCGAGCCACTCGGCACGACTGGTGAAGCCGCGAATGTCGGCGAAGAGAACGGTTATCGGCCGGGTTTCGCCGCCGAGCGCCAGGCGCCCTGGTTCGCGCGACAGCACCGCCACGACCTCCGGTGACAGATAGCGCGCGAAGGCTTGGCGGATCCACCGCCGCTCCGCCTCAGTGCGACGCAGGGCGATGGCGATGGCACTGGCGAAAGACGCCGCCGTGCCGGCCAGCGGCCAGATTGGATCGATGAGCATCGCCGCGCGCGAGAAGGCGAGCCAGCTTGCCGCGCCCACGGCCGCCGCGAGGCCAAGGAAGGCGGGGGCGCTGACAAGGGGCCGCACCCGCAGGGCAAGTGCCACGGCAAGGGCGCTGAGGGCAAGAAGCCCGGCCACCTCGACGCCCGGCGCATAATCCGGCCGCATCAGGCGGGCATCCGACAGCACGTGCTCGAGGAATTCCGCGTGGATATCGACGCCGGGCACCGCCGCCTCGAGCGGCGTCGCGCGCACGTCGGCAAGGGCGGCGGCGCTCGCGCCGACGAGGACGATGGCGCCGGAAAGCGCGGCCGTATCGGCGGAGCCGTCCAGCAGGCGCCAGGCCGGGAGGCGACGCTCGTCTCGCGTGCCGGCATAGTGAATGCGCAGCGCCCCGTCCGCCTCTGTGGCGATCGTGACCTCGCCGATGCGCACGGCCGCGATCCCCGTCGGACGTCCGAAAGCGGTTTCGCCGCTCGCATTCGAGGCGCGCACGAGGATGGTCGATGCCCCTTGCGCGACACGCAGCGCCTCGCTTGCCAGGCCCGGCACCAGCGCATCGCCGAGCGCCATGAGCGTCGGCACGCGCCGCACGACGAGGTCGCGATCCGGCACCCAGTTGAGCGCCCCGAGGCCGGCTGCCGGTTCGGTGAAGAGCGGCAGAGAGGGAATGACGCCCGAGAAGCGCGGCACGAATTTCAGGGGATCGTCGCCTGCCGTGGCAAAGCCCGCTTTCGGCGCGAGGGGCATCTCACCAGGGGCGTTCGTCAGGGAGAGGCTCATGATGACAGGGGCTGAGGCGACGGCCTCGGCCAGCCGCTCGTCGCCGTCCGGCCCGTTGGTTCGCTCCGGCTCCGACAAGAGGATGTCGAAGGCGACGGCGGCGGCACCGGCCGCCCGCAGCCGGTCGACGATCGCGGCGAGGCGCGCCCGCGGCCAGGGCCACTGGCCCAGTCGGGCAAGGCTCTCGTCGTCGATATCGACGATGCGAACGGGCAGGGTGGGGTCGTAGGGACGCGGCGACAGGCGCTGGTAGCTGTCGAATGTGATGTCGCGCACGGCGCGCACCGGCATGGGCGCCCAGAGGATGAGCGCGGCAGTGACGGCAACCGGAACGAGCACGGCGATCCAGCCGCCGGGCTGCAGGTGGCGGCGTGCCCATCGGCGTCGGTCCGTCGGTGTCGTCGGCGTCGGGCCGCTGTCCTGCATGGGTCGTCTCCGTCTGCAGGAGAGACTGTCGCAATCGCCGGTGCGCAAGGCAAATCGCGCCCCTTCCTCGTGCACTGGCTGCGTTGCAAGTTATACTCTCGTCAAGCAAAGAGGGGCGCGCGATGGCAAGGTGCACGATTGCCACGGTGGCGGCACTGGCTGCCGGCTTCCTGACGGCGCTCTGCGGGCCCGCAGCGGCCGAGACGGACATCGGCGCGGCCGTGATCGCCGAGCGCCAGGTGTCGGGCAGCCTCAACGGGCGGGTGCGGACCGTCACCGTCGGTTCGGACGTCTTCGCCGACGAGATCATCCGCACCGGCCGGGACAGCGCGGCTCGCCTCGTCTTCCGCGACGAGACGCACTTGATGATGACGG
This sequence comes from Chelatococcus daeguensis, assembly GCF_001887265.1. Lineage (NCBI taxonomy): Bacteria > Pseudomonadati > Pseudomonadota > Alphaproteobacteria > Hyphomicrobiales > Chelatococcaceae > Chelatococcus > Chelatococcus daeguensis. The sequence continues at coordinate 1,856,623 of NZ_CP018095.1, forward strand.
CCAATGCCGTCGTCACGCTCGACCGCTTCGTCTTCAATCCCGACCGGACGGCAACTGAAGCCGTGGTGCGCGCCACCCGCGGCGCCTTCCGCTGGGTGAGCGGCGCCTCGCCCTCCGGCGCGTACGAGATCCGCACGCCGATCGCGACCATCGGCGTACGTGGCACAGTCTTCGATCTTCTTGTCGAGGCCGCCCGCGTCACGGTGGTGCTGCAGACGGGAGCGGTCGAGGTTTGCACGCTCGCGGGCCGCTGTGTCGACATGGTGCGTCCCGCAGACGTCGTCGTCGTCACGCGGACCGGCCTCGTCGGGCCGGTGCCCGGCACGGCGAACACCTTCGACTTCTTCGAGGCCTGCCTGCGGAGCAGCAACCGGGCCCTCTGCCGGCAGGTGGAAGAGGTGCCGTCAAGGCAGCCGATCGAATGGCTCGACCGCAACGGCCCCGCCTCGCCGGGTGATGGAGGCTCCTCACAGGGCGGCAACCGCGGCGGCCAGGGCGGTGGCAATCAAGGAGGCGGCGTACCGGGAAACAACGGGCCGTGAGCCATGGCGTTCACAGATCGAATTCGGCCATGACGGGCACGTGGTCGGACGGCTTGTCCCAGGCGCGCGTGCGCTTGACGATCGTGACGCTCCGGAGCCGGTCGGCCGCCTGCGGCGACAGGAGCAGGTGGTCGATGCGGATGCCATTGTTCTTCTGCCACGCCCCCGCCTGGTAGTCCCAAAAGGTATAGAGGCCCGTGGCATCGGTGGTGGAGCGCAGGGCGTCGTAGAGACCGAGGTTGAGGAGGCCGCGGAACTTCTCCCGCGTTTGCGGCAGGAACAGCGCGTCGTTCACCCACAGCTCCGGCCGGGCTGCATCCTTCGGCTCGGGGATGACGTTGAAGTCGCCCGCGATTACGAAGGGCTCCTCTTCGGCGAGCCGGGTCCGGGCGTGGGCATGGAGCCGGTCCATCCAGGCGAGCTTGTAGCTGTATTTCTCGGACGGCGCGGGATTGCCGTTCGGCAGGTAGATCGCGGCGATGCGCGCCGCGCCCTTCTTGCCCGGCACGAGCGCCTCGACGAAGCGCGCCTGACCGTCATCGTCGTCACCAGGCAGGCGCAGGCGGATGTCCTCCAGCGGCCGCTTGGAGAGGATGGCGACGCCGTTGAAGCTCTTCTGCCCGCACAGCGCGATGTTATAGCCGGTGCCGTCGAGCTCGAGCCGCGGGAAGGCGTCCTCCTGGCACTTCAGCTCCTGCAGGCAGACGACGTCCGGCGCCTCCTCCTTCAGGAAGCGCAGCAGATGCTCCAGCCGCTGCTTGACGGAATTGACGTTCCAGGTGGCGATCCGCATGGCGTGTCGGCTCCGGCGAAGGGGTGTTGCCTCATCGTCATGGAGATGTGACACGGGAGGGACGGCACCGCAATCACGCGAAGGCGAGGGGTGGGGGATGGATCGGTCGTCCTGGCATCAACCGATCGATGCCTATTGCGAGCGCATCGATCCGAGCTTCTGGTCCGAACCCGTCAATGCGCTGACGAACGGCGCCTTCATCCTCGCGGCCATCGCGGCGGGCCTGATCTGGCTGCGGGCGCCGCGGCGGGACTGGCTGGTGGCGGTCCTGATCGTGCTGGCCTTTGCCGTAGGCGTCGGCTCCTTCCTCTTCCACACGGTCGCGACGCGCTGGGCGGCACTCGCCGATGTCGTGCCCATCGCACTGTTCATCATCGTCTATTTCTTCCTCGCCATGCGGCGCTACCTTGAGCTGCCGCTGTGGGCGGCGCTCGCCGTCACGGCGCTGTTTCAGGGATTGTCGATGATGGTGCCAGGATTGTGGCTCGATTTCGCCCGCGCGCAGTTCGGCTACGATCCGCTCAACGGATCGGCCGGCTATCTGCCGGCCGCCGCCGCGATGATCGTCGTCGGGGCCCTCGTATGGCGCTGCAAGCCGGCCGTCGGACGTGCGCTCGTCGGCATCGGCGGCCTCTTCGTCGTCTCGCTGACCTTCCGCAGCATCGATACGCTCGTTTGTGGCGCGTTGCCCCTCGGCACCCATTTCGTGTGGCACCTCGCCAACGGGCTCGTTTTGTTCCTGCTGCTGCGGGTGGCGCTGCCGAGGCCGGCCTGAGCGCTACCAGCGCCTCGTGCAGACGCGCACGCGGCGCGGCCCCCACGGTGTGTCGCGCCAGCGCCAGCGGCAGACCACACGGCCGCGCGGCGGTGGGCCCGGCCGCCAGAAGCAGTCACCCCAGCGGTTGCACACCCAGCGGACGGAGGTAACGGGCCCTTCCGTCCGTTGGGCTGCTCTCGCGCCGTCAGCGGATGGCGCGAGGGGCATGGCCCCGGCCGACGCGCCCAAGCCCAGACCGAGACCCATGCCGAGACAAAGGATTGCTGCCTTGACGCTGTCTCTCATGTGCCGTCTCCCACTCGAGCCTTCCACTTTGCCCCCACGTCGACGGGGCGAGCGGCGCAGCGGGCTGTCCGCCCCATTCAGTTCTTCTCGATCGACACACCGTGCTGACCGATGCTGATCTCCACCCCGTCGGGCTTGCGCTCTTCCTCGTAGAGGCGATAGCCGAGAACGATGACGACGACGCCCAGCGCGCCGACGAGAAGATAAAGCAGGCTTCGTGATGGCATGATACACCCCCGTCCCTTGCATGTCCGGGACGACAACGGGGCCTCAGCCGCATTTGTTCCGCCTGGGTCGTCAGCCGGTCGCAGCGACCGCCTTGATGCCGTCGATGACGAACTGGACCGCGAGGGCGGCAAGGATAACGCCGAGCAGGCGCGTGAGCACGATGTTGCCCGTCGTGCCGAGCAGCCGCGCTATGCTCTTGGCGAGATGGAAGACGACGAGGCAGAGCGCCAGTACCGCGGCAATCATGGCGAGCAGCAGAACGAGCCGCACCGGCTCGCCGCCCGCCTGGCCGGCGATGAGAATCGTGGCGGTGATGGCGCCCGGGCCGGCGAGCAGGGGTATGGCGAGCGGGAAGGCCGCCACGTTACGGATATGGTCCTCGGTGATCGCCGTCTCGGCCGTCGCCGCCTTTCGCGCCGTCCTCAGCTCGAAAACCATCTCGAAGGCGATCCAGAACAGCAGCAGTCCCCCGGCGATGCGGAAGGCCGGCAGGCCGATGCCGAGCGCCTGCAGGAGGAAATCGCCGCCGAGGCCGAAGAAGGCCATGATGCCGAAGGCGATGATGCAGGCGCGCACGGCGACGCGCCGGCTCTCCGCCGCCGTCATGCCACGCGTGAGGCTGAGGAAGATCGGTGCAAGACCCGGCGGATCGAGCGTGACGAGCAGCGTGACGAGTGCCGATGAGATGAATTCCTGCACGATGCCCCCGCATTCTGCCGCTTTTCACGCGCGATTGTGCCGTCGCCGCCGAGGCTTGCGCAAGGCAGTTGGCGCTCCTGCGCCACCGTGCTTCGAGACTTGCGCCGGCCGGCGTCGCAGAAACATCCAAAACCACAACTAAGTGGCTGATTCTGATCGTGGATCAGTTACGGGGCGCGGCGCTTTCGCCTATGGCATTTTGGGGCCGTATGGGCTAGACCCAATGAGACTCATTCCGCCGCGACATCCCCGCCGGCGGAGCATTCACTGCGGACGTGCACCTTGGCGGATCAAGACGACATCGAGAACGGCGGCAGCGACCGCGAGCCGCCCGGCGGCGATATCAAGCCGGTCTCCATCATCGATGAAATGAAGCGCAGCTACCTCGATTACGCCATGAGCGTGATCGTGAGCCGTGCCCTGCCGGATGTGCGCGACGGCCTCAAGCCCGTGCACCGGCGCATCCTCTTCTCGATGCACGAGAACGGCTACACGCCGGACAAGCCCTACCGAAAATCGGCCCGCATCGTCGGTGACGTGATCGGTAAGTATCACCCGCACGGCGACCAGTCGATCTACGACGCCCTCGTGCGCATGGCGCAGGATTTCTCCATGCGCCTGCCGCTCGTCGACGGGCAGGGCAACTTCGGCTCGGTGGACGGCGACCCGCCGGCGGCTATGCGCTATACCGAATCGCGGCTTGCCAGGGCGGCAATGTCCCTGATCGAGGATATCGACAAGGACACGGTCGATTTCAACGACAACTACGACAATACGGAGCAGGAGCCGTCGGTTCTGCCGGCGCGTTTCCCGAACCTGCTCGTCAACGGCGCCGGCGGCATCGCCGTCGGCATGGCCACCAACATCCCGCCGCATAATCTCGGCGAGGTGGTCGATGCCTGTGTCGCCTATATCGACCGGCCCGAGATCACCGACGAGGATCTGATCGAGATCGTGCCCGGCCCGGACTTCCCGACCGCGGCGACGATCCTCGGCCGCTCGGGCATCCGAGCGGCCTACACGACCGGGCGCGGCTCCATCATCATGCGTGCCCGGAGCGTGGTGGAGGAGGTGCGCAAGGACCGCGAGGCAATCGTCGTCACGGAAATTCCGTACCAGGTGAACAAGGCGGCGCTGATCGAGAAGATCGCCGATCTGGTACGCGAGAAGCGCATCGAAGGCATTTCGGACCTGCGCGACGAATCCGACCGCGACGGCATGCGCATCGTCATCGAACTGAAGCGCGATGCGGTGGCGGACGTCGTCCTCAACCAGCTCTACCGCTACACGCCCATGCAGACGAGCTTCGGCGCCAACATGGTGGCGTTGAACGGCGGCCGGCCGGAGGTGATGACGCTGCGCGACATGATCGTCGCCTTTGTCGATTTCCGTGAGGAGGTGGTCTCCCGCCGCACAAAGTTCCTGCTCAACAAGGCGCGCGATCGCGCCCACGTGTTGGCGGGTCTTGCCATTGCCGTCGCCAATATCGACGAGGTCATCCACCTCATCCGCACGGCGCCGGACCCGAACTCGGCGCGCGAGGCGCTGATGGCGCGCGACTGGCCGGCCGGCGACGTCGCGCCGCTCATCGCCCTTATCGACGATCCGCGCCACCGGGTGAGCGAGAACGGCACCTATCGCCTGTCGGAGACGCAGGCGCGTGCCATCCTCGACCTGCGCCTGCAGCGCCTGACGGCCCTCGGCCGCGACGAGATCGCCGACGAGCTCAACAAGCTCGCCGAGGAGATCAGCGACTATCTCGACATCCTGCGCTCGCGCGCGCGCATCATGGGCATCGTGAAGGACGAACTCGCCGCCGTGCGCGATGCCTTCGCCACCCCGCGCAAGACCGAGATCCTCGACTGGGCGGCGGATGTAGAGGACGAGGATCTCATCCAGCGCGAGGACATGGTCGTCACCGTCAGCCATGCCGGCTACATCAAGCGCGTGCCGCTGACGACCTACCGGGCCCAGCGGCGCGGCGGCAAGGGCCGCAGCGGCATGCAGACGCGCGACGAGGATTTCGTCTCGCGCCTTTTTGTCGCCAGCACGCACACGCCAGTGCTCTTCTTCTCCTCGCATGGCCAGGTCTACAAGGAGAAGGTGTGGCGCCTGCCGCTTGCGGCGCCGAACGCCCGCGGCAAGGCGCTCATCAACATGCTGCCGCTCGACGAGGGCGAGCGCATCACCACCATCATGCCCCTGCCGGAGGACGAGGCGAACTGGGCGTCGCTCGACGTGATGTTCGCCACGGCGCGCGGCAACGTCAGGCGCAACAAGCTGTCCGACTTCGTGCAGGTGAACCGCGCCGGCAAGATCGCCATGAAGCTTGACGAGGGGGATTCCATCGTCGATGTGCAAATCTGCACCGAGCATGACGACGTGCTGCTGACGACGGCGCTCGGCCAGTGCATTCGCTTCCCGGTGCCGGAGGTGCGCGTCTTCAAGGGCCGCGATTCGACCGGCGTGCGCGGTATCTCGCTCGGCGATGGGGACAAGGTCATCTCGCTCGCCATCCTGCGCCATATGGATGCGACGGCGGACGAGCGCGCGGCCTATCTCAAGCTCGCCAATGCCGCCCGCCGCGCGGCCAACGGTGACGGCGCGGAGGAAGAGCTGGATGTGGAGGAGGGCTCGGCCGACAGCGCCTTGTCGCAGGAGCGCTATGCGCTCATGGGCGCGGCCGAGCAGTTCATTCTCACGATCTCGGAGAACGGCTACGGCAAGCGTTCATCGGCCTACGAGTACCGGGTCACCGGCCGCGGCGGCAAGGGCATCGTGGCGATGGCCGTCAACGGTCGCAACGGATCGCTGGTGGCGTCCTTCCCCGTCGAGGCGAGCGACCAGATCATGCTGGTGACCGACGGCGGCCAGCTCATCCGCTGCCCGGTCGACGGCATTCGCATCGTCGGCCGCTCCAGCCAGGGCGTCATCGTCTTCAACACGGCCGAGGACGAGCGCGTTGTCTCCGTTGAAGGCATCAGCGACGAGAGCGAGGATGGGGGCGATGGCGGGGAGGCCTCGACCGAGGCGTGATATGCGTCAATGCCTGCAGCGGGGGCGAGGGCTCGACGCTGCAGGCAGGGACAGGCATGCAACGGAATGTGTGCAAGGGAAAGGGGTGTGCCGCCCCCTGCCTGCCTAGGCCGTAGACTCATAACCGCGTAGCCAGATGCGGATGGACGCGAGCTTCACGGCGGCGAGGAAGTTTTCCGCGGTCTTGTCGAAGCGGGTGGCGATACGGCGGAAGTGTTTGATCTTGTTGAAGAAGCGCTCGACGAGGTTGCGCGCCTTGTAGAGGTGCCTGGAGAAGCAGATCGGGTCCTTGCGGTTGCGCTTGGGCGGGATGTTCGCCCATGCGTTCCGCTCGGCGACGGCAGCGCGCAGGTCGTTGGCGTCGTATCCCTTGTCGGCCAGCAGCATTGAGCCCGGCGCGAGATGCCCGATCAGGTCTTTGGCACTCGCGAGGTCGCTGGCTTGGCCTGCCGTGAGCTTGAGGAGGATCGGCCTGCCTCGGCTGTCGACGAGCGCGTGGAGCTTGGTCGTGAGCCCGCCTCGGGAGCGACCCAGACATCGATCGACACCCCCCTTTTTGCCGTCGCCCCGTGCTGGTGGACGCGGACGACAGAGGTGTCGATCATCTGCACGTCACCATCGTAAGCCCTTGTGATCGCGTCCATGAGCCGATCCCAGACGCCCGCCTTCCGCCATCGGTTGAAGCGGTTGTAGATCGTGGTCGGCGGCCCGTAGCGCGCCGGCATGTCCGCCCACGGCGCGCCGGAGCGCAGGCACCAGAAGATGCCATTGAGAACCCGCCGGTCATCCACGCGAGGCACGCCCCGCGACTTGTTGGGAAGGTGAGGCCGGATCGCCTCCCATTCGAAATCCGTCAGATCGTAGCGGCCCATCGCAAAGCTCCCGAAAAGGAGCTTGAATCACAATCGCCACCGTCAGGGAACCCAGAGCCGTTTATGGGTTTACGGCCTAGACCTCGAACAGCCGTCCCAGTTCTCCGATGTCCTCCAGATCCTGGAGCAGTGCCGGAGCGTCTGCTGCGTCTTCGGCCAGTTCTGCCGAAGCATTTGTTTCGTCCGCTATGGCCCGGCCGTCCGAAGCGACGGAATCGGTTTTCGTCCGCGGGGTATAGCCTGCAATCTCGAGGCCATTCTGGGCCGATTCCTCCCTGAGAATGCTCAGGAAGTCAGCGGCGTCCAGCTTTCCGGTGCCGAGTTCTCCGAGCGTGTATGAGCCATCCGGCGAAACAGTTATTTCGTTTGTGCTGACGATATCCGTCGTGACCTTCGGATTGAGCATGAGCTCTGCGAGCGGATATCCTTTTCCGTTGCGTCCTTCCTGCCCCAGTGCGGTCAGGATGCTCGTATTGCGATTGTCGGGACCGGAAGCCCAGATGATCTTTCCCCCACCGGCCTCGTTGACCTGCCTGGCGAGATCGTCCACCAGCTTGTAGCCGTCGACGCCTCCGTTCAGGCGATTGTTCAAGCTGCTGCCGTTCAAATGGACCATCGTGCGGTTCGCGTAGATGCCGGCGGGCTGCCGGTCCGTGAGGACCACCAGGGCGGAACAGGACGTCAATCGATTGGTTTCCAATGCCGTGCTGGCATCATGCGCGGCCGCCCAGTAATTTATCGGGACGTAGGCCGCAGCGTCCCCGTCGCCATTGCGCTTGGCTCTGCCCGGCGCGGCCACGGCGCTGGTGAACAGGTCGTTCTGAGTTCGGCCATTCGCTGCCGACATCGCCGGGGACGAAGCCGCTTGGCTTGTTTCCGACCATGCTTTTGCTTCTTCTGGGAGTGTTCCTGGTGTGATGTGTCTGTAATGGTTTGAATATTTAAAATTGTTATGTATCATATCATTCTCACATAATCTCATTTGTTAATTGATGCGGGGAATTTGATATTGAATAATGCGCGGCCCCGGCTTGAATGGTAGCCGAGCGGGAGCGATCAGGAACCATTCGACCGTGTGAAAACTGAATGCGCGATGCCGCGCCTTGTTTGAGCTTCCATCTGGTCGCTGTGCCGGGCAGGCGTCCGCCTGTGCGGCGCTGGCATTGCCCGCCGATGGACTGGTCCTTTCCGTCGGAGCCGAAGGCGGGGGAGTCTCAATCGTTGTCGAGGGCCTTGCGGATGCCGGCGAGCTTCTCGCGGGTAGCCGCCGAGACGAGCGGGAAGGCGAGGTCGAGCTTGCGCATCTCGCTGATGATGGCGGCCATGACGGTGACGCGGGTGAACCACTTGTCGTCGGCCGGCACCACGTACCATGGCGCCTGCTCGGTCGCCGTGGCGCGGATGGCGGCCTCGTAGGCCTGCATGTAGGCGTCCCAGTGTTGGCGCTCGTCGACATCCTTCACGTCGAATTTCCAGTTCTTGGACGGGTCGTCGATGCGGGCGATGAGTCGCTTCTTCTGCTCTTCCTTGGAGACGTTGAGGAAGAACTTCAGAACCTTCGTGCCGTTGCGCGACAGGTAGTCCTCGAACAGGCGGATGTCCTTCAGCCGCTCATCCCAGATGGACCCAGTGACGAGGCGCGTCGGCAGTCGTTGCCGCGCGAGGATCTCCGGGTGAACGCGCACCACCAGCACCTCTTCGTAGTACGAGCGGTTGAAGATGCCGATGCGGCCGCGCTCCGGCAGCCGGCAGGTGGTGCGCCACAGGAAATCATGGTCGAGTTCCTCGTCGGAGGGAGCCTTGAACGGATGCACCTGGCAACCCTGCGGGTTGATGCCGGACATCACATGCTTGATCGCCCCGTCCTTGCCGGCGGCGTCCATCGCCTGAAAGATGAGCAGGATTGACCATTCGTTCTGGGCGAAGAGCTTTTCCTGCATCTCGCGCATGTGGGAGATGCCCTCGTCGAGCTTTGCCTTGGCTGCGGCCTTGCTGATGTCGAAGCCGTTGGTGTCGCGCGGGTCGTGTTTCGACAGTCGGAACTTGCTTCCGTCGGTGATGCGGAAGGGGGCAAGGAAGGCGTCGATGTCCGGCATGGGCGACTCCCGCAGCAGGAAAGGACTAGGATAACGGGCCCGGCCGGTTTATCCAGCGCAGGGCGCCGCCAGGGAGATTCCATGTCCGTACGCACCGCTCTCTATGCCGGCTCGTTCGATCCCGTCACCAACGGGCATCTCGATGTCGTGCGCAATGCCTGCCGCCTCGTCGACAGGCTGGTCATTGCCATCGGCGTCCATCCGGGCAAGACGCCGCTCTTCCGCGCCGAGGAACGGGCTGAGATGCTGGAGGAAGAGTGCGGGCCGCTGGCGCAGGAACAGGGAGCCGAACTCGCCGTCGTCACCTTCTCCGATCTCGTGGTGGAGGCAGCGCGCCGCAACGGCGCCAGCCTGCTCATCCGCGGGCTGCGCGACGGCACCGATCTCGATTACGAGATGCAGATGGCGGGCATGAACGAGGTCCTGGCGCCAGACGTGCAGACCGTTTTCCTGCCGGCGTCTCCCATCGTGCGCCCCATCACCGCCACGCTCGTGCGGCAGATCGCGGCGATGGGCGGCGATGTCTCGCGTTTCGTGCCTCACCGGGTGGCCGCCCGCCTTCAAAGACGTTTCGCCGGCGGCTGAGCCGGCCCGGATCAGGAGAGCCTCATGCCGCGTTTGCTGCTCGCGCTTGCCGCCTTCATGTCCCTCATCGTCGCGCCCGCGCTCGTGACGCCGGCCATGGCGCAGGCGAAGCTCGACCCCGAGAACACGATCTATCTCGACACCAAGGACGGGCGCGTCACCATCCGCCTCAGGCCAGATCTCGCGCCGATGCACGTTGAGCAGATCAAGAAGCTGACGCGGGCCGGCTTCTATGACGGCATCGTCTTCCACCGCGTCATTGACGGCTTCATGGCTCAGACCGGCGACCCGACGGGCACCGGCACCGGCGGCTCGCAGTTGCCGGACCTGCCGGCCGAGTTCTCCAACGCCCCCTTCAAGCGCGGCACGCTCGGCATGGCGCGGGCGCAGGATCCAAACTCTGCCAACTCGCAGTTCTTCATCTGCTTCGACGATGCGTCCTTCCTCAACGGCCAGTACACCGTCTTCGGCGAGGTTGTCTCGGGCATGGATGTGGTCGACAAGATCAAGAAGGGCAGCAAGGCCCGCAACGGCGCGGTCGACAACCCGGACAAGATCGTCCGCATGCAGGTCGCCGCAGACGCCAAGTGAAAGGCGCCCTGCAGACCCGGATGCCGGACCGGGGCGATTCACGGCTCGTTCAACCAGGAGACAAGAGATGACGACCGATCCCGAAAACACCATCGTCATGGAGACCACGAAGGGCCGCGTCGTCATCGCGCTGCGGCCGGATCTCGCGCCGAACCACGTGGCACGTATCAAGGAGTTGGCGCGGGCCGGCTTCTATGACGGCATCGTCTTCCACCGCGTCATCGACGGCTTCATGGCCCAGGTCGGTTGCCCGCACGGCACCGGCACCGGCGGCTCGGACCTGCCGGACCTGAAGGCCGAGTTCAACGCGGAGCCGCACGTGCGCGGCACCTGCTCGATGGCCCGTACCCAGAATCCCAACTCCGCCAACTCGCAGTTCTTCATCTGCTTCGACGACGCGCGCTTCCTCGACCGGCAGTACACCGTCTGGGGCAAGGTCGTCGAAGGCATGGAGAACGTCGACCAGCTGAAGCGCGGCGAGCCCGTGCGTGACCCCGACAGCATCGTCTCGATGCGTGTCGTGGCCGACGCAGCGTGACGTCCTGAAGCCTGGAGCCAAGGGGCGAGCCATTTGGCTCCAGGCAAGAGCCGCGTCGTAGCCGGGCTTCGACGCGTGGATGTCCGCGACAGCCGCAAGCATGATGCGGCCTTCATGCCAGGCTCCGCGAGTAGGACCGCCGCCGAATGTCAAACGATGCACTGGCAAGCCTGCCCCTCACCGCTTAAGTCCTGCCGCGAAGAACCTTCGTTTCACCCAGGAAGAACCGTTGCGCGTCGATCTGTTCGACTTCGAACTGCCCGATGAGAGCATCGCCCTGCGGCCGGCGAGCCCGCGCGACAGCGCGCGCATGCTCGTGGTGCGTCCCGATGGAGAAAGGCTGCTCGCGGATCGGATCGTACGCGAACTGCCGGATTTGCTGGCGCCGGGCGATGTGCTCGTCCTCAACGACACTCGCGTCATCCCGGCGCGTCTTGCCGGCATCCGCGTGCGCGGCGAGGCCGTGTCCCACGTCGAGGTGACGCTTCACAAGCGCGAGGGCGCCGATCTCTGGCGCGCCTTTGCCCGCCCCGGCAAGCGCCTCAAGGTAGGCGACCGCATCCGCTTCGGCGAGGAGGGCGAGAGCATGGCCTGCCTGCTCGCCGCCCTCGATGCGGAGGTAGAAGAGAAGAGCGACGGTGGCGAGGTGCTGCTGCGCTTTGCCTTCTCGGGGCCGGCGCTCGACGAGGCGATTGCCCGCCTCGGCCATGTGCCGCTGCCGCCCTACATCGCCTCGAAGCGGCCTGACGATGCCGCAGACCTCAGGGATTACCAGACCATCTACGCTCGCCACGACGGCGCCGTCGCTGCGCCGACCGCGGGCCTCCACTTCACGGACGAGCTTTTCTGCGCGCTCGATACGCGCGGCATCGCGCGGCGCTTCGTGACGTTGCACGTCGGCGCCGGTACCTTCCTGCCGGTCAAGGCTGAAGATACGCGCGATCATCGCATGCACGCCGAATGGGGCACCATCGACGACGCGACGGCTGCCGCGCTGAATGCCGCGCGCGCCGAGGGGCGGCGTATCGTTGCCGTCGGCACGACGGCCCTGCGCCTGCTCGAAAGCGCCGTGCGCCCGGACGGTACCTTCGAGGCATGGCGCGGGGACACGTCGATCTTCATCACGCCGGGCTATCGCTTTCGCGCCGTCGATATGCTGATGACCAACTTCCACCTGCCGCGCTCGACGCTCTTCATGCTGGTCTGTGCCTTCGCCGGCATGGAGACGATGAAGGCGGCTTATGCCCACGCCATCGCGGCGGGCTATCGCTTCTATTCCTATGGCGATGCCAGTCTGCTCTTCCGCGCGCCGGAGCCGCCAGCATGACCGTTTCCTTCACCTTCACCCCCGGCAAGACGAGCGGCTCCGCCCGAACAGGCGAGATCCGCATGCCGCGGGGTGTCATCCGCACACCGGCCTTCATGCCCGTGGGCACGGCAGCCACCGTCAAGGCCATGTATCCCGACCAGGTGAAGGCGCTGGGGGCGGACGTCGTCCTCGGCAACACCTATCACCTCATGCTCCGTCCGGGGGCCGAGCGGGTGGCCGCGCTCGGCGGCCTGCACAAGTTCATGAACTGGCCCTATCCGATCCTGACGGATTCCGGTGGTTTCCAGGTCATGTCGCTGGCACAGCTGCGCAAGATCGATGAGAACGGCGTCACCTTCCAGTCCCATCTCGACGGGTCGACGCATGTTCTCACGCCCGAACGCTCCATCGAGATCCAGGGCCTGCTCGGCTCCGACATCCAGATGCAGCTCGACGAATGCGTGAAGCTGCCGTGCGAGGAGGCAGTGGCGGAGAAGGCGATGCGCCTCTCCCTGCGCTGGGCCGAGCGCTGCAAGGTCGCCTTCGGCACGCAGCCCGAGCGGGCGTTGTTCGGCATCGTGCAGGGCGGCGAGGTCCCGCGTCTGCGCATCGAGAGCGCGCGCGAACTCGTCGACATGGGGCTCGACGGCTATGCCATCGGCGGCCTTGCTGTGGGCGAACCGCAGCCTGTCATGCTCGCCATGATCGAGACCGTGATGCCTCATCTCCCGGCCGGCAAGCCGCGCTATCTCATGGGCGTCGGTACACCGGACGATATCGTCGAAGCCGTGCGTCGCGGCATCGACATGTTCGACTGCGTCATGCCCACGCGGGCTGGCCGGCACGGCCTCGCCTATACCCGCTTCGGCCGCATCAATCTGCGCAATGCCTGCCATGCCGAGGATTCACGGCCGCTCGACCCCGATTCCAAGTGCCCGGCCTCGAACACCTACAGCCGCGCGTATCTGCACCACCTCGTCAAGGCGGGCGAGATCCTCGGCATGATGCTGCTGACGTGGAACAATCTCGCCTATTATCAGGATCTCATGTCCGGCCTGCGCCGCGCCATTGCGGACGACCGTCTCGACGACTTCATCGCCGAGACGAAGGCAGCCTGGGCGCGCGGCGAGAAGGGCGGGGACGCCACCGCCTGAGCCGCCTCACCAGACGGGCGAGCCGGGGGTAACGAAGAAGCCGTCGTCAGCCTCCGTCGTCCCGCCCATGGCTGCCGCCAGCGTCTCCTCGATGCGCCGCGCGATGCCGATGCGATAGTGCATCGGATCCCAGTAGTTGCTGTCCTCACGCGTCACGGGCGACGATCGGCGGAAATCGAGGAGCAGCGCGCCGTGGCGCTGGGCAATCTCGGCAAGCATGGCCTTGCAGGCCTCCTCGTGCATGACGGCCTTGCTGCCTGGTCGCGGCTGCACGGCGACATGCACCGGCGGCAGCAGGATCATCTTGCGCGTCGTGGCCGGTGCGCGTGCGAGCATGGCATCGAGCCATGCGAGCGCCGGAAAGCGCCAGCTCTTACGCTCCGCCTCGCTCACCGTCTCGGCGGGCACGACGGATGTCACGGCCTCGGGGGCATGCCCCTGCCAGATGTGCATGCGCGCGCGGGAAAGGTCGTAGGTGTCCTCCGGCGGCACGAAGACCTCGTAGCCGTCGCCGCGGATGCGCTCGTCCATGAGGCCGAGCCGATAGGCTGCCACCCGCAGGGCGATCTCGAGATTCTTGGAATTGAAGAGATGGGCCCAGTCGTTGAGCCGGTCGTCGTCGTAGAGCCAGGGCGGGAAGGGGCGGGGCGTCAGGCGCTTGGCCTCGCTGTCGGCGTCGCGGTCGCACCAGGGCGCGTCGATGCCGAAGACGAGCGTCCCCGGCGCCGGCGTATGGCGCAGGAACAGGTCGGCGATCTGCATCTGTTCCCATGGCGTGGCGGCATTCATCGCAAGATTGGCGAAGCGCCCGCCGAGGAGCTTATCGAGCCGCTGCGGATCGAGGAGACGTACGGTCGAAGTCCCGAAGACGGCGGAGGAATAACGTCCGCTGCGCACGATTTGCGGATAGACGTAGCGCTGGTTGATGTCCATGAGCGGACCCGGCTCGCCCGCGCCGCGCCTGACGCCGTAGGGATCGAAGCCGGCGATGACGCCATAGGTCAGCGCGGCGAACGCGAGCGTGGCGAGGACGAAGGTGAGGCTGAAGCGCCTCGCGACCGTCTCGTCCTTGGGGCCGCCGGGCCTGTCCGGCGGCATGCCTGCGCCTGATGTCATCTGCAATCCCTTGCCGGTCAGGGACTTGGCGGTGGTGAGCGCGCTGGGGCTCGAACCCAGGACCTACTGATTAAAAGTCAGTTGCTCTACCGGCTGAGCTACGCGCTCGCTCTGGTCCGCCTCAGATACGGGGAACGCCGGGGGCGGTCAACCACCTTGGCCCTGTGCTGCGGAGCTTTCGAGATCGAGTCCACCGCTGCGCAGGAAGCCCTCGAGCCAGTGGATGTCGTAAAGCCCGTTCTGGATGTCCTGGTTGCGCACCAGCGTGCGGAACAGCGGCAGCGTCGTGTCGATGCCGTCGACGACGAACTCGTCGAGCGCGCGGCGCAGGCGCATCAGGCACTCGTTGCGCGAGCGGCCGTGCACGATCAGCTTGCCGACGAGCGAATCGTAATGCGGCGGAATGCGGTAGCCCTGGTAGACCGCCGAATCAACGCGCACGCCGAGGCCACCGGGCGGATGATAATAGGTGATCGTGCCGGGCGAGGGACGGAAGGTCGCCGGATGTTCGGCATTGATGCGGCACTCGATGGCATGACCCTCGATCTGCACATCCTCTTGGCGGATGGACAGGGGATGGCCGGCGGCGATGCGAATCTGCTCGATCACGAGATCGATGCCGGTGATCATCTCCGTCACCGGATGCTCCACTTGGATACGGGTGTTCATCTCGATGAAGTAGAACTCGCCGTTCTCGTAGAGAAACTCGACCGTGCCAGCCCCGAGATAGCCGAGCTTCTTCATCGCGTCGGCGACGATGGACCCGATCCGGTCGCGCTCGGCGCGGTTGAGGGCGGGCGAGGGACCTTCCTCCCACACCTTCTGGTGCCGCCGCTGCAGCGAGCAATCGCGCTCGCCGAGGTGGATGGCGCCGCCCTGGCCGTCACCGAGCACCTGCAGCTCGATGTGTCGCGGCTTCTCGAGATATTTCTCGATATAGACGGCATCGTCGCCAAAGGCCGCCTTCGCCTCCGCGCGCGCGGTCTGCAAGGCGTGCGGCAGCTCATCGGCGTTGCGGGCCACCTTCATGCCGCGCCCGCCGCCACCGGCCGCCGCCTTGATGAGGACGGGAAAGCCGATCTCGGCCGCGACGCGCCGGGCCTCGTCGTCGTCGCTGATGCCGCCCTCCGAGCCCGGCACGCAGGGAATGCCGAGGCGCTTTGCCGTGCGCTTGGCCTCGATCTTGTCGCCCATAAGCCGGATGTGTTCGGCCTTGGGGCCGATGAAGGTGATGTTGTGGTCGCTCAGCATCTCGGCGAAGCGGGCGTTCTCGGACAGAAAGCCGTAGCCGGGATGGACCGCATCGGCGCCCGTGATCTCGCAGGCCGAGATGAGCGCCGGCATGTTGAGATAGCTGTCGCGCGCGGTGGGCGGGCCGATGCACACGCTCTCGTCGGCGAGGCGCACATGCATGGCATCGGCGTCGGCTGTCGAATGGACGGCGACAGTGGCGATGCCGAGCTCCTTGCAGGCCCGAAGGATGCGCAGGGCGATTTCGCCGCGATTGGCGATGAGGACCTTGTCGAACATGCGGAGAGCCTCACTCGATGACGAGGAGCGGCTCGCCATACTCCACCGGCTGCCCGTCCTCGACCAGGATCGCCGTGACCGTGCCGGAGCGTGGCGCCAGGATGTCGTTGAAGGTCTTCATGGCCTCGACGAGGAGCAGCTTGTCGCCGGCCTCGACGCGCGCACCCACCTCCACGAAGGGCTTCGCCTCCGGCGAGGGGCGGCGATAGGCGGTGCCGACCATCGGCGAGGTGACGGCGCCGGGGTGATCGGCGCCCGGCTTGCCGGCCGGCGGCGCCGGCGGGGCGGCGACCGGTGCCGGAGCGGGATTGTGGGCGACGGCAGCGACCGGGGCGGCAGCCACGGGAACGGACACGTTCGCCGTCAGGTGGCGTGCGACGCGGATGCGCAGATCGCCCTTTTCCACCTCAATCTCGGAGAGATCGGTGTCGGCGATCAGCTGCGCGAGCTCGCGCACGAGGCTCGGGTCGATCGGGTTCTGTTTTGCGGTGGCCATCGTCTGAATGTCCGTTCGATCAGTTGCCATCGGCACCGTGGCGCTGCCTCAGGATGCGCACGATGGCATCAAGCGCGAGCTCGTAGCTCACCGGGCCGAAGCCGCAGATGACGCCGGCGCAGACGGGCGCGATGGTGGAGTGATGTCGAAAGGCCTCTCGGGCGTGCACGTTCGACAGGTGGACCTCGATCGCCACCGCATCGACAGCCTTGATGGCATCGCGCAGGGCAATGGAGGTGTGGGTATAGGCCGCGGCATTGAGCACGATGCCGGCGCCGGCAAGGCCCGCCTCGTGGATGAATTCGACGAGTTCGCCCTCGACATTCGACTGCCGGCAGGTGACATCAGCGCCGAGGCGAGCGCCGAGTTCGACCAGGCGCTGCTCGATCGCGGCCAGCGTCAGGGAGCCGTAGGTCTGTGGCTCGCGAACGCCAAGAAGGTTGAGATTGGGACCGTTGATGATGTGAACGGCGACCATGGGCTCTCTATGCCGTGGCGGACGACGCGGCCGGGACGGCGCGCGAACCCGGCCCTCTTAGCGCGAAGCGCGTGGGAAAGGAAGACTTTGCGCGCGAAAGCCGCCTCGCGGCGCACGCTGCTTTGCGACGCCGTGCTCAGCACTCGCTCTTGCCGCACGTGCGCATGGCTGCGATGCGCTGCTTGATCGGTTCGGCGCCGACCGCGCCAGGGATGATCGCATCGCCGATGACGAAGGCGGGAGTGCCGGTCAGAGACAGCTTATCGCCAAGTTCCAGCGTCTCGGCCAGCGCCTCGCGGATCTTCGGCGACTCCATGTCCTTCTGCAGGCGCGCGAGGTCGAGGCCCATCTCTTTGGCGACGGCCATCGCCCGATCCTTGCCCACCCGGCCACGCGAGTTCATGAGACGGGTGTGGAACTCGAAGTACTTGTCGCCGTCGAGCTGCTCCCGGACGGCGAGGGCGACAACGGAAGCATCGACCGAATCGGCCCCGAGGATCGGCAGGTCGCGCAGGACGACGCGCAGCTTGGGGTCCGCCTTCGTCAGGGCCACGACATCGCCTACGGCCCGCTTGCAGTAGCCGCAGTTGTAGTCAAAGAACTCGACAAGCGTGACGTCGCCCTCGGGATTGCCGACGACGATGCCGTGCGGCGACTGCGTCAGCGCCTCGGAATGGCTGGCGAGCGCCTGCTTTTGCGCATCCTCCTGCGCCTGCTGCTGCCGGCGCTCGAGCTCGACCAACGCCTCCTGCAGGACCTCCGGGTTCTGGATGAGATACTCGCGGATGATTTTCTCGATACCCGCCCGATCCTGAGTGGAAATGGTGTCCGACTGCGCCGAGGCTCCGAAGGCCGTGAGGCTGGTGGCGAGCCCGCAGGCGAGGAGGACGGGAGCGAACGAGCGAAGAGCGATCATGTTGGATTCCTGAACCGGGATGGAGCAGCTTTTCCGGCTCAGGGAGCACGGAAGGACGCCAAGATCAATTCACCAGCGCGTCAGTGCGCCAACACCGCGTCATTTCTGGGGCATCGGGACTGGCGGGGGGCAAACGGCCGCAGGCAGCCTCCGTCAGCGAGCGCCGCGATGCCGGCCGCGGCGTTGCCATCGGCCCGGCGGGCGGTTAATCCCGCGGGAGACCTGATCCGAGAACCTGTTCATGCCGCTCCCTCCCTTGCCCGCCCGTCTCAGTCGCGTGTCGTCGTTCCTCGCCATGGACGTACTCGCCGCCGCCAGGACGAAGGAACGCGCCGGCGGGGACGTGGTGCATATGGAGGTCGGGCAGCCGTCCGCGCCGGCGCCGCGTCGCGTGCGGGAGGCCGCGCGCGCGGCGCTCGACATCGGGCAGGTCGGCTACACGGAGGCACTCGGGCTGCCATCCCTGCGCGAGCGCATCGCCCGGCACTACCGCGACGCCTATGGCGTCGATGTGGCGCCCGAGCGCGTCGTCGCGACGACCGGCTCTTCGGCGGGCTTCGTGCTCGCCTTTCTTGCCCTGTTCGAGCCAGGCGCGCGCGTTGCCATCACGGCACCCGGCTATCCCGCCTATCGCAACATCTTCGCCGCGCTCGGCATCGAGCCGGTCGACATCGCCGTCGATGCCGCAAGCGGCTGGGTGATGACGGCCGAGGCGGTGGAGCGGGCACACCGGGAGGCGCCGCTCGCCGGTGCGCTGGTGATGAGCCCGGCCAACCCTTCGGGCACCATGATGGGGCGCGAGGCGCTCGCCCGGCTCGCCGAGACCTGCAGGCGCTCCGGCATCTGGTTCATCTCCGACGAGATCTATCACGGGCTGACCTACGACGCGCCGGCCGAAACGGCGCTTGCCGTCCAAGACGACGCCCTGATCGTCAACTCGTTCTCCAAATATTACTGCATGACGGGCTGGCGCATCGGCTGGCTCGTGGTGCCTCATGCCCTCGTGCGCCCGGTCGAGACGCTGGCGCAGAACCTCTACATCTCGCCGCCCTATCTGAGCCAGGTGGCGGCCGAGGCTGCCTTCGACGCTGTGGAGGAACTCGAGGCGATCAAGGCCGGCTATGCGGCCAATCGCGCCTTCCTGCTCCAGGAACTGGCGGCGATCGGCCTCGGCGAGGGGCCGCCCGTCGACGGGGCGTTCTACATCTATCGCGACGTTGCGCGCTTCACGAACGATTCGCTCGCCTTCTGCCGCCGGATGCTGGATGAGACGGGCGTCGCGGCGACGCCGGGGCTCGATTTCGACCCGGACAGGGGCGCGCGCTTCGTCCGTTTCTCCTTCGCCGGTTCAATGGAGGATTGCCGCCAGACGGTGGCGAGGCTGCGCGCCTGGTTGCGCTAGGGGCTTCGCCCGCCGTTGGCGCTCGTGGCGGTCAGCTCATCAGCGACAGGCCGTGCCGGTGCAGTGTCCGGATGTGCTGCTGAACCGCGCGGCGCGCGCGTTTGACATCCTCGGCTTCGAGCGCGTCGACGATGGCGAGATGGTCGCCAAAGGATTTCTCGCGCCGGCCGTTCCAGCGCATCTCGCCGAACAGGCGCGTGGCGATGCGCAGCGATCGGATCGTCTGCCGCAGGGCGCTGTTTCCGCAATGGTCCGTATAAAGGCCGTGCACGGCCTCGTCGATGTGCAGGACCGTATCCGGGGGGACCTTGCGCTCCGCCCTGGCACTCTCGATTTCCGCACGGACGCTACGCAGTGCCCCGTGATGCACGCGCCCGATCGACAGGGTGGCGGCCTCTGGCTCCAGGAACTCGAGCACCTTCAGGCTCTGGAGGTATTCGATGAGATCCACTTGGCGAACGACGAACGACCGGTTGGAGGCCTTGGCCACCAGTCCCTCGCCCTCGAGACGCTGTAATGCCTCTCTGAGCGGCGTGCGTGAAATGCCAAGCATGTCGGCGATGCGCGCCTCGACGATGATCTCGCCACCCTTCAGGCGATGTTGATAAATCATCTCCGAAACGGCGCGATGTGCGAGGCATGAAAGGCTTGAGTCGGTCTCTGCAATTGTACTTGATTCGTTGGTCTGCATATATTCACCATTCAGCCGTCGAAAAGCTGCCAATGGTTGTTCAGATAGCATTCAGGATTGGCGCGGGCGCGTCAGTCTGTGCTGGATTGCAGCCAAAAATACCTCAAAGAATGCATGATCGCGCCGGATCGATATATCAGCTTTCCTTGCCGGTCATGACCATGTGGGCGAGGCCGTCGGCGTCGAGCCCGGCGACGGGCCGGTCGATGACCTTGCGGCCGCTCTTGAGGATGGCGACCCGCGTTGCGACCGCGGTCACGTCCGCCATGTTGTGGCTGATGAGCACAACGGTGCGGCCTTCGGCATTGAGCTTGCGGATGAGGTCGAGCACCAGCGCCGTTTCCTTTACGCCGAGGGCGGCTGTCGGCTCGTCCATGATGACGACCTGTGCGTCCCAGTGCAGAGCGCGCGAGATGGCGACCGCCTGGCGCTGGCCGCCGGACAGACGCTCGACCGGCCTGTGCATGTCCTCGACCGCGACCGAAAGGCGGCCGAGATAGCCCTTGGCCAGGTCCTCCATGCGTCGCTTGTCCAGGATATGGACGAAGGGCAGCACCGGGCGCGTCAGCTCCGCCCCCATGAAGACGTTCTGGACGATCGACAGGCGCGGGGCGAGGGCGAGGTCCTGGTAGATCGTGGCGATGCCCTTCGCCAGCGCATCCTGCGGCGAGCGGAAGCTGACCGTCCTGCCGTCGAGCATCATGGCGCCGGCGGACGGTTCCTGCGCGCCGGAGATGATGCGCACCAGCGAGGACTTGCCGGCGCCGTTGTCGCCGCAGATGGCGAGCACTTCGCCCCGTCCGATGTCGAGGTCGATGCCCTTGAGCGCGGCGACCGCGCCGTAGGACTTCTCGATGCCGCGCAGGGAAAGGACGGGCGCCATGGTTCTTGCCGTTTGGGTGGGGCGCGGCCGGCGTCGCGGCCGCGTGGGTCATCTTGCGGACCTACTTGATGAATTCCTTGACGTTCGTGGCGTCCACGAGCGTTGCGTCGGTGAAGAGATAGGGGCCCGCCGTCACCGTGTCCTTCGGCTGCTTCTTGACGACGATGGTGTCGATCGCCTCGACGGCGGAGCGGCCCATGCCCTCGAAAGGAATGGCGACGGTCGCCATCAGCATGCTCTCCGGATCGGCGATGCGGCGGTAGGTCTCGGGCCCGCCATCGATGGAGACGAGCACAATGTCGCCCTTCTTGAGGCCCTGGGCCTGCATCAGGTCGTCAATGATGTAGGCCTGCCCGTCGAAGGAGGCCCAGATGCCGTTGATCTGGCCCTGGTTCTTGAGGAGCAGCGCCTGCATGCCGTTGCGTACGTCGTCGCGCCAGCTCTGCGTGCGGGCCATGCTGTGCTTGCCGATTTCCTTGACCGCCGTGTTCTCGGACAGGACGACGTCGAGCACCTTGCCGCGGATGCGCGTGCCGACATTGCCCTCGAACCGCTGGGTGAGAATGTTGCCGCGGTAGCCGATCTGGCCGAGCAGGTAGAGCGCCGCGTCGGCACCGACCTTATATTCGTTCACCTGCACGTCCATCAGCGTGTGCGGGCTCGTGCCGGCCATGACGGTGATGACGGGCACGCCCGCCTTGCTGGCGGCTTCGAGCTGCGCGTCCGCCTCCACGGGCTTGCCCATGGCGATGACGATGGCGTCCACCTTCCGCGCGATCAGCGCATCGAGCTGCTCGGCATGTTTCGGCAGCGCGCCTTCGGAATTGAGCAGGGTGACGTTCCAGCCCTTCGCCTTGGCGGCCTCCGCCGCGGCGTTGGCGACGCGCGCATGCGTCTCCGACGACATCTGGAAGGCGACGATGCCGAGCTCGAAAGCCATGGCGGCATTGGCGGACAATGCCAGCAGCGCCCCGGCTGCGGCGGCGATGAGCGACGTCTTCTTCATGGTTCCTCTCCCCAGCCCCGATCGATCTGCGATCAGTTGATCTTGGCGCAAAGATCCTACAGCTTAAACGCAGCTTTCTTCAGCGCCGTGGCAGACAGTGCAACGGAAACGATGATGATGAGCCCGAGCACGATATCCTGGACGTAATAGGCGGCGCCCATCAGCACGAGCCCGTTGCCCAGAACCTTGAGCGTAAGCGCGGCCACGAGCGTGCCCGGCACGTTGGCCCGGCCCGGCTCGAACATGGTCATGCCGAGGAGCACCGCGGCGATGGCATAGAGGAAATAGTCCCCCGCCATGTTCGGCGCGGCCGAGGACAGGCTCGCCGTGAGCAACACGGCGGTGACGCCGGCGAGAAGGCCCGAGAAGGCAAGACCGAGGCGTTTCATGCGCCCGGTCGCGATGCCGGCGAGCCGGGCCGCCTCGTCCGCTTCGCCCGTCGCCGTCATGTGCACGCCCGTGCGCGTGCATTTGACGAGGAACAGTGCCCCGCCGGCGACGAGGGCGAGCCAGATCACGAGGTTGGGGACGCCGAGCATGCTGCCGCGCGCGATGCCCGTGAACTCCGCCGGCCAGCGCCCGACGAAGGCGACGCCTTGGGTGATCATGAAAGCGAAGCCCTTGGCGATCGCCGCGGTGCCGAGCGTGGCGATGAGCGAGGGCACCTTGAGCCGCGTGACGGCGATGCCGTTGAAGAGACCGGCGCCAAAGGCGACCGCGAGGCCGGCCGCGACGGCGAGGAGCGGTGACTGGCCAGCCTGGATCAATGCGCCCGTCACCACCGCGGCGAGGCTCGCCACCTCCGCCACCGACAGGTCGAGCTCGGACGTGATCAGCGCCAGCGTGAAGCCGATGGCGAGGATCGCGAGGAAGCTCGTCTCCTTGAGCACGTTGAGAAGGTTGATCGGCGCCGCGAAACTTGGCGCAAAGGCGACGAAGAACAGCGTGAGCGTGAGGCCGGCGAAAGCGGTGCCGTAGGTTTCGAGGAAGGAGCGCATCAGCGGTCGATCGCGCGGGCGATGCCGGCAAGGCGGCGGCGGGGAAGGGGCGCGAAGGCGGGAGACATTCGGCGGACGGCGGCTCGGCGGGCGCTGAGGCTGGCGGAGCGGGCATCGTTAGCAGACTGGGGATGCCCCGCAAGCAGAAAGGGCACGAATTGTGTGCGCCGCGCGCATGAATTGTGTGGCCAGCCGGCGTTACGTCGGCGTTTCGAGATGCGCGAGGTCCGCCGTCAGCGGCGCCAGCATCGGCACGGCGCGCCGGAACTGCGCATGGAGCGCGTCATAGAACGGGCGCCGGTCGCCGCGCGGCACGTGGCGACGGGCGGGCCGGGCCATGCCCGCCTGCGCCGCGGCAAGATCGGGATAGGTGCCCGCGGCGACCTGGGCGAGGGCGGCGGCGCCGACGAGGCCGGGCTCGCCCGCCGCGCCGACGACCACGGGCCGGTCGCAGACGTCCGCCTTCACCTGCGCCCACAGCCGGTTGGCCGCTGCGCCGCCGCCGAAGCGGATCTCGCTGCAGGTGATGCCGGCCGCCGCCTCCGCACGGGCCAGGACCTCGCGGTTGAGCAAGGCGATGCCCTCGATCAGCGCCCAGGCGAGGTCGCCCGCCCCGTGGCGGCGGTTGAGGCCGAGGAAGGCGCCGCGCATGGCCGGGTTCCAGTAGGGCGTTCGCTCGCCCTGCAGGAAGGGCAGGAAAAGCACCGGCGCCCGATCCCGCGGCCGGGCAAGCAGCGTCTCGAACACCGCGGGCACATCGGCGTCCTCGCCGCGCCAGCCGGCCAGCAGCTCCGCCAGCCAGCGTGCCGTGTCGGCACCATTCTGGCCGGGGCCGCCGATCTGGTTGAGGCCGTCGCCCCAGTCGATCGTCAGGAGCCCCTCGGCCGTCCGGTCCGCCGGGCTCATCAGGCCGAGCACCTCGGTGGTGCCGGAGATGTTGTAGGCGAAGCCCGGCCGCATGGCGCCGAGGCCGACGACCGCCGCCCACGTATCGTGCGAGCCGCAGACGACAGGCCGTCCCGCGAGCCGGGCGAGCGCCCCGCTGGCATCCTCGCGGATCGTGCCGACCGTCGCACCCGGCGGCAGGAGCGGCGGCAGGACCGCATCGCTGATGCCGGCGCCCGCGAACAGGCTCGCCGTGCCCGCATTTGCGGCACAGGCAGTGAGGCGCGCGGCGGAAATGGCATCGCTCGCCACGATGCCGGTCAGGCGGGCATTGATGAAATCCTTTGGGTCGACGACGTGCGCCAGGCGGCCGTAGGCCGACGGCGCATAACGCTGCAGCCAGGCGAGTCGGGCGAGCGGGTGGAAGGCGTTGACGTGCGTCGTCTCGGGATGGACGGCATCGAGGCGCGTGCGCAGCTCCTCCGCGATCTCGGCCGCGCGCGCGTCCCGCCACGTGATGGCGGCGTGGACGGGCGCCCCGGCCCCGTCTAGGAAGACCTGCGTGCGCGTGATGCCGCACACGGCGACGGCCGCCGCGCCGGCGAAGGCTTCCGGCGCCGCGCGCGCGAGCTGCTCGGCCGCCGCGGCGAAAAGGTCCCACCAGGCCTCAGGCGCAACGCCACCGCCGTCCTCGTGCTCGCCCGGCGAGGCGAGGGTGACGTCCTGCCGGATGGCGCCGGCTTCGTCGACGAGGGCGAGACGGAAATGCGAGCCGCCGATGTCGCAGGCGAGGACGAGGGGCATCGCGGCTCAGCCCGCGAGGGTTTTGTCGATGACCTCGACGAGCGTTTCCGGAGCCTGGGCGCCGGAGACCCCGTAGCGCCCGTCGAAGATGAAGAACGGCACGCCGGAGATGCCGAGCCGCGCGGCGGTCGCGATCTCCTCCCGCACCGCGTCCTTGTCCTCCTCCGTCGCGAGCCTTGCGGTGACTTCCGCCGGATCGAGGCCGCCGCTCGCCGCGGCCTCCGTGAGGACGGCGTGGTCGCCGATGTCGCGGCCGGCGAGGAAATAGTCCGAGAACAGGCGTTCGACGACCGCGTCCTGGTGGCCGAGCGGCTGGGCCCAGCGGATCAGTCGGTGCGCGTCGAGCGTGTTGGGCGAACGCTCGATCGCCTCGAAGCGGAAGGCGATGCCCGTGTCCGCGGCGGCGGCGCGAACGTTGTCATGCAGGGCGGCGATGCGTTCGTCGTCGCCGAACTTCCGCCTGAGATAATCCTTCCGGTCGATGCCGCCTGAGGGGATTGTCGGGTCGAGCTGGAACGGGCGCCAGTTGACGGTCACGGCGATATCCGGGCGCTGCGCCAGCGCCGCCGCGAGCCGCCGCTTGCCGATAAAGCACCATGGGCAGACCACGTCGGAGACGACGTCGATGACGAGGCTGGCGGAGGGCGCGGCCATGGCTTGTCCTTTCCGGCGATGGCCGCTCAGGCGGCCGGCGGCTCCGCTGCTTCGGAGATGGCGAGAATGCGCGCGTCGAGGCTGTCGACCCGGTAGGGCAGGCGCCGCCAGCCGTCGGCGAGGGGCGCACCGCCCGGCCACTCGAACCGCCCGACGGGCGCAATTTCGGTCGCGCCGCCGCGCACCTCGAGGTGGCCGCCGATGCCGCGTCGGGTATCGAGCAGCGGCTGGCCGTTCATCATGGGGGCCGGCTGCGGGCCGAGCATGAGGGTCGGCTGGCCATTGCCGCCGCGCACGGCGCACAGAAGTGCGAACTCGCCGATGTCGAGGACATCGACGATGTGGGCTTCGCCGGCGGCATCGGACGGCTCGGCACGGAACGGCACCTGATGGACGAAGGCGACCCGCCGGCGCCGGTCGCGCAAGAGGCCGCTTGCGGCCAAGGGCTGCTCGAGCCAAGCAGGCGCGACGAGGAGCGCCTGCGGATCGGCGACCAGCCGGTCCGCGAGCGGGCGGCTGTCGAACAGCGCCTGCATGATCAGCGGCGCGCCGCTGATGAGCGCAGCGGCGAGGCCGCAGCTGAGGCCGGCGAGATCGTCCGGCGCCAGCAGTGAGATGATCTGCTGGCCCGCACCCAGCTTCGCCGCGAGGACGAAAGGCAAGGCGCTCGCGATCAGCGAGGCCTCGCTACGCAACAGGGGCGTTGGCCGATCGGGACGGTTGAAGGTGATGACGCCGGGTGAAGCCGCAGCCGGGGCAGGCACCGGGTCCTCCGTCTCCGCCAGCACCGTGTCGAGGGCGACGACGCCATCCGGCACCTTGTCGCCGAAGGCTGCGATGAAGCGCAGGCCGAAATAGCGCGCCGCAATGTGCCGCGCCATGTCAGCCGGCCGCATGCCGGCGAGCCTGCCGATGGTGAGCAGCGCCTGGACGCCGGCGGCCTCGCAGGCCTGGGCGAGGGGCGGCGCATCCCAGCCGAGCGGCAGCAGCGTGGGGCAGAAACCCGCGCGCATCGTGGCGAGAATGGCGATACATGCCTCCGGCCCGGACGGCATCAGAATGCCGACGGCGGCCTTTGGATCGAGCCGCACGTTGCCGAGAACGGTGGCGAGCCGTGCCGACATCGTGTCAGCTTGCGCGAGGCGCATCTCCGCGCCGAGCAGGCTCGCGACCGGCTCCGCCGAGGGCAGGGAGGCGAACGCCGGCCGCTCCGGCGAGCGGCGGGCCGAGCCGGTGAGGAGACGGGTCAGGCTGAGGCGCGCCCAGATCTCGTCATCGAGGGCAGCCACTCGCTCCTGCGCTTCACTGCGTGTTGCCGTCACCCAGCCTTGTTTCCCTTCTACGAATCGCGCGCTCCATCATGCGCATCTTGGCCGGTTGTTGCCAACGAAAGGTCACCGGCCGGTGTCCTGTCTCGCGTTCAGGTCCGTAGAGCGCCTTCCAGCCTGCTGGCGCCCGGCGGCGGAACACGATAAAGGAGTGCGCGAGTCGTGTCATTCAATCGCCTCATTCGGCGCGGAATGCAGCGTCTCCTCGCGTGATGGTCGTTTCGCCGGCCGCAGCGGAGATCGTTCCGCCACCGAGCCAGTCCAACGGGCGCCGCGCCCGTCGAACCGTGAAAGAGGAATTCTAATGGGCCTCATGACGAACACCGCGGCGAAGCGCACGCCGCTCGCGATGGTTGCGGTCGTCGCAGCCGCAGCGACTGGCCTTCTGCCGGGTCTTGCCCATGCACAGCAACAGCCGGCGCCGCAGCAGCCCCAGCAACAGCAGCAGGGGCCGACGATCGTGCAGGTCAAGCCAGAGCCGTCCCAGACCGACTGGACGAAGGTCTGCGGCCGGGACCAAGCAGCCAACAAGGAAGTCTGCTACACGACACGCGACTTCGTGTCCGACCAGGGCCAGCCGGTCCTGGCCGTGGCGGTTTATGAGGTCAAGGGCGACCCGACGCGCATCGTGCGCTTCCTGATGCCGCTCGGCCTGCTTTTGCGCCCGGGTGTGCGCTTTACTGTCGACCAGAACCAGGCGACCCCCGGCCAGTACGCCATCTGCTTCCCCAACGGCTGCTTCGCCGAAGCGCAGGTGAAGGACGACTTCATCGGCCAGATGAAGAAGGGCAACACGCTCAACGTCAGCGTGCAGAATCAGATGGCGAACGAAGTGACCTTCGCCATTCCGCTCGCGGGCTTCACCAAGGCCTATGACGGCGCGCCGATCGACCCGAAGGTGCTCGAAGAGCAGCAGCGCAAGCTGCAGGAAGAGCTCCAGAAGCGCTCCGAGGAACTGCGCAAGCGTCTCGAGCAGCAGCAGGGTGCGGCCGGCGCCAGCGGCGCCGCCCCGGCCAACGGGCAGAAGCCGGCTCAGTAAGGCCTCGCTCGGATCGCACAAGACAAAGGCGCCGGTCTCCCGGCGCCTTTTCATTTGGCCTATGTCTGGACTTTGAGGGCGGAAACGCGTCGGCCTAATTGTCGAAACCGTGCCGCACCCGGTAATTGCCTTCGGCCGTGCGCTCGAAGATCTCATCGACCTGCGGATGGCGTATCGGCTCCTGCGAGTGGTCGGGCTCCAGGTTCTGCTCCGAAACGTAGGCGATGTATTCCGTCTCGTCGTTCTCGGCGAACAGGTGATAGAAGGGCTGGTCCTTGGCCGGACGCTGCCCCTCGGGAATGGCGAGCCACCATTCCTCGGTATTGTCGAAGGTCGGGTCGACATCGAAGACCACGCCTCGGAAGGGATAGATCCGGTGCCGCACGACCTGGCCGATGCCGAACTTTGCTGAACGCGTCTTCATGGTGCTTTCTGTCCCGTCTCCTAGGACATATAGAGGGGGGCAGGCGCCGTCAACGCGGTGCAACAATAGCTAACTTTCGGCAGCATTGCGGTTTTTTCACAAATTGTAGAGCGCACGCCGGTCCGGGTCCTTGTCGGCGACCGCACGCGCGAGATCGACGATCACCTTGGCCTGCTTCCAGGTGGCGTCGTCCTGCATCTTGCCGTCGATCATCACGGCGCCGGTGCCGTCCGGCATCGCCTCGAGGATGCGCTGCGCGAAGGCGACTTCTTTCGCATCGGGGCTGAACACCCGCTTGGCGATGGCGATCTGCGACGGGTGCAGCGACCATGCCCCCGCGCAGCCGAGCAGGAAGGCGTTGCGGAACTGGCTCTCGCAGGCCGCCTCGTCTGAAAAGTCGCCGAAGGGGCCGTAGAAGGCCTTGAGCCCGTTGGCCTGGCAGGCATCGACCATGCGGGCGATGGTGTAGTGCCAGGGGTCCTGCTGGGCGCTGGCCCGCTCGATGCCCTCCGCGCTGCGGTCCGCAAGCACCCGATAGTCCGGATGGCCGCCGCCGACGCGCGTGGTCTTCATGCCGCGGGAGGCGGCAAGGTCCGCCGGGCCGAGACTCATGCCGTGGAGGCGCGGGGAGGCAGCGGCGATGTCGTCGACATTCTTGACGCCTTCCGCCGTCTCCAGGATCGCGTGGATCAGGATGGGCCGGCCGATGCCGTGCCGCGCCTCGAGCTGGGCGAGCAACTGGTCGAGGTAGTGGATGTCCCACGGGCCTTCCACCTTCGGCAGCATCACGACGTCGAGCTTGTGCCCCACGGCCGCGACGATGGCCATGACGTCGTCGAGCATCCAGGGGCTGTTGAGGGCGTTGATGCGCACCCACAGGCCCGTCGTCCCGAAATCGCAGCCTTCGGCCATTTCGATGAAGCCGGCGCGTGCGGCCTCCTTGGCATCGGCGGGGATGGCATCCTCTAGATTGCCGAGCAGCACGTCCACCTCGCCGACGATATCGGCCACCTTGGCGCGCACCTTCTCGATGTGCGGCGGGATGAAATGGATCATCCGCTCGAGCCGCGTCGGCAGCTCCCGGAAGGGCTGCGGCGCGCCGAGCGCCAGCGGGCGATAGAAGTTGCGCGGCAGTTTCATGTCGTCTCCACCCTCGGATCGCCGGTTCCCGGCATTCATGCTGCAGTGCAATAGACACCAGTTGCGCCGCGTCGTCCATTGGCCGGAGGGCGAAGGGACAACGGCTGACCAGGCGCTCCACACGCCGGGCATGCTGTTGCGCGGGGCTTTCCGTGCATGGGGCCCCTGCGCTTGCGGCGGTTGTGCTGCCGGCCCCGCACGTTATGCCTTGAGCCGCGGGCGCCACGCCGCCCGCCGGGAGCCCTCGATGACGGACCTTGCCGCGCTGATCAGCCTCGTTGCGCCCTTCTTCGGGCTCATCGCGCTCGGCTTCTACTGCGGCAAGCGGGTGCATATTCCCGAGGGCGGGCTCGCGTGGATGCAGTTCTTCCTCATCTACGTCGCGCTGCCGCCGCTGTTCTACCGGCTCATCGTCAACACGCCGATCGAGGAACTCGCCAACTGGCCCTTCATCGCGGCGACGACCCTGTGCACCTTCAGCGCCTTTGCGATCTCGTTCTCGACGGGAATGGCGACGTCGCGCGGCGACATCTCGCAGGCGACCCTGCGCGGGCTCGCGGGCGCCTATTCCAACATTGGCTACATGGGGCCGCCGCTCGTACTCGCCGCCCTCGGCAGCGGGGCCAGCGCGCCGGTGGCGCTGATCTTCGTCTTCGACAACATCCTGCTCTTCACGCTCGTGCCGTTCCTGATGACCATCGGCGGCGCCGACAAGCGCAGCTTCGCCGAGACGACGCGGGCCGTGGTCTGGCGGGTGGTGACGCACCCGTTCAACCTCGCCACCGCCGCCGGCGTCGCGGCGAGCTATTTCAGGCTCACGCTGCCCGACTTTGCCGATAAGATGGTGACCTGGCTCGCCGGGGCGGCCGCGCCGTGCGCGCTCTTCATCCTCGGGGTGACGGTGGCGCTCAGGCCGCTGGGGCGCCTGCCGCTCGAGGTGCCGGCCCATGTCTTCGTCAAGCTCATCATCCATCCGCTGCTGGTCTGGGTGGTTCTATCGGCCTTCGGCGATTTCGATCCCGTCTGGGTCTACGCGGCGGTGCTGATGGCGGCGCTGCCGCCGGCCCTCAATATCTTCGTGTTGTCGACGCAGTATCGCATCGGCCTGGAACGCGCCTCGGCGGCCATCCTCGTCGGCACCGTCGCCTCCATGGTGACGCTGACGGGCTTTCTCTGGCTCATCAAGACGGGCAGGATGCCTCACGATCTGTTTCCGTCGTGAGGGGTAATTCATGGCGCATCTGCCGCTCGAGGGCCTCGTCGTCCTCGATTTCTCGACCCTGCTACCGGGGCCGCTGGCGACCCTTATGCTCGCCGAGGCCGGGGCCGAGGTGATCAAGGTGGAAAAGCCGCAGGGCGACGACATGCGGCACTTCCCGCCGCAGCTCGGCGAGACTTCGGCGCCCTTCGCCGTCCTCAACGCCGGCAAGCGCAGCATCGCCCTCGACCTGAAGAACCCGGACCAGCGGGCGGCGCTGCGCCCCCTCGTCGAGCGGGCGGATATTCTCGTCGAGCAGTTCCGCCCGGGCGTCATGGCGAAGCTCGGCCTCGGCTACGAGGCGCTGAAGGTCATCAACCCGCGCCTCGTCTACTGCTCCATCACCGGCTTCGGGCAGGAGGGGCCGCGGGCGCAGGAGGCGGGCCACGACCTCAACTATGCCGCCGTGGCGGGGCTCCTGTCGCTCAGCCCCGGCACGACGCGGAGCCCGACGGTGCCGCCGATGCTGGCGGCCGACATCGGCGGCGGCTCGCTGCCGGCGGTGCTCAACATCCTTCTTGCCCTGCGCCGGCGCGACCTCACCGGCGAGGGCATGCACCTCGACATCGCCATGAGCGACGCGATGTTCACCTTCGCCTGGTATGGCCTCGCCCAGGGCCACGCCACCGGCCGTTTCCCGGGAGCGGGGGAGAATGTCCTTGCCGGCGGCTCGCCGCGCTACGGCCTCTATGCCACCCGCGACGGGCGCTTCCTCGCCGTGGGGGCGCTGGAGCAGAAGTTTTGGGACACCTTCTGCGGTGCGCTCGACCTGCCGGAGGCCCTCCGGGACGACCGGCGCGATCCGGCGGCGACGCGTGCGGCGATCACTGAACGTATCGCTGCGCAGGACGCGGACGAGTGGCGCCGGCGCCTCACCCCGCTCGACTGCTGCTGCACGGTGGTGGCCAGTCTCGACGAGGCGGTGCGCGACCCGCATTTCACGGCTCGCGGGCTCATGGGAGCGACCGCGGCGACGCCCGACGGCAGCCGCATTCCGCTCGCCGCCGTGCCCATCGACCCGCAGCTGCGCCGCGCCCGCGGCGAGGCGCGCCCGGTGCCGGCGCTCGAGCCCGGGTCACAATAGCGGGTCGGCGGCCCCGGCGCGGGACATCAGCCGCGGCAGTCGCGCGTGCGGGGCGAGCCCCTCGCGCATGACGAAGCGGCGCAGCGGCCCGATGAGATCGAGCGCGATGAGGCCGGCCCCGCGCAGGAGGTCGGCCGGGAGAAAATGCGCGAGCAGCGTCCGGTTCAGCGCGTCGACGCCCGTCGTCCTGAGGCGCACGTCGAGCCGCCGGCCGCGTTCGTAGGCTCCGAGGGCTTCCGGGCTGCCGATGTCGAGGCCGCGCGTGCGCGCATCGACCACGGCATCGCGCAGGTTGGCGACGTCGCGCATGCCGAGATTGAGGCCCTGTGCGCCGATGGGCGGAAAGACGTGGGCCGCCTCGCCGGCGACGGCGATGCGATCGGCGGTGAAACGCGCGACCGAAAGGCCGCTCATCGGCACGCGCCCGCGTCCGCCCTCGACGCGCATACGCCCGAGCATGGACCGCGCCTGCCGCTCGACGGCAAGCGCGAAGCTTTCGTCGTCACGCGCCGCGAGCGTCTCCGCCTGCTCAGGGCTGCATACCCACACGAGGCTGGAGCGTAGCCCCGGCAGCGGCACCAGCGTGAAGGGCCCCGAGCGGGTGTGGAACTCCGTCGACGTGTCGCGGTGGTCGCGGCTGTGCGCGAGGATCGCTGTCAGCGCCGTCTGCGGGTAGGACCATTCGCGGATGTCGATGCCCGCGTCGGCCCGCATGCGCGAGTTGCGTCCGTCGGCCGCCACGACGAGGGGCGCTCGGAGGATGCGGCCGTCGTCCAGGCTCGCTTCGGCGAAGTCGGCGCCGGCCGTGAAGGCAGTGGCGGACGCAGCCACGCGCGCGAGGCCCCGCGTATTGTCCGCGAGGGTAGCAAGGCCCGCGACCAATGTCGCGTTCTCGATGTTGTAGCCGAAGGCGTCGAGGCCGATCTCGCCGGCGTTGAAGGTCACCGGCGGCGGGCGGAAGAGGTTGTCCGTCGCATCGATGAGGCGCATGTGCGCCATGGGGGCCGCCTGCATCTGCAGGCCGTGCCAGGCGCCGATGGCATCGAGCAGGCGGATGGAGGCATCGAGCAGCGCCACCGTGCGCCCGTCGCGCGCCGTGCGCACCTCCCCGACGAGCGTGGTGCGGAGGCCTTCCTGAGCCAGTGCGATGGCGAGGGCGAGGCCGGCTGGGCCGGGCCCGACGACGATGACATCGGCGTCCGCCGCCGGGACTTTCCGCTTCGCCATCGCATGTCCTCCAACTCGGCCGCGCCTTGCGCCGCACGTCGACCTCTGAGCTACCGCAAGCTGGGCGCGGATGCCAGAGGCCGGCTACCGCATGCCACAATGGCCGGATTGTCGCGGCTTCCGGGCCATGCTTTCCTGCCGGACCGAGCGATTCGAGACGGAGCTTTCCTGCATGTTCGAATGGGTG
Organism: Chelatococcus daeguensis; assembly: GCF_001887265.1. Lineage (NCBI taxonomy): Bacteria > Pseudomonadati > Pseudomonadota > Alphaproteobacteria > Hyphomicrobiales > Chelatococcaceae > Chelatococcus > Chelatococcus daeguensis. The sequence continues at coordinate 1,889,675 of NZ_CP018095.1, forward strand.
GCCAATCCCGCCGGCTGGGCCGCGCTCGTCACGCTCTCGGCCATGGAGATCGTGCTAGGCATCGATAATGTCGTGTTCATCTCCGTGCTGGTATCGAAGCTGCCGCGCGACCAGGCGGAGCGGGCCCGCCGCATCGGCCTCCTGCTCGCGCTCGTCTTTCGTGTTTTGCTGCTTTTTGCGCTCACGGCCATCATGCGCCTGACGGAGCCGGTCTTCACCATTTTCGGCAATGGCTTCTCTTGGCGCGACATCATCCTCATCGTCGGCGGGGCGTTCCTGATCGCCAAGGCGACACACGAAATTCACGCCGAGATGGAGGGGCCGGGCGAGAGCGAGCGGCGCGGTGCGGCACCGGGCGCCTTCACGGCGGCCGTCGCGCAGATCACGGTCATCGATCTCGTCTTCTCGGTCGATTCCATCGTCACGGCCATCGGCATGGCCCAAGACGTATCGATCATGATCATCGCCGTCGTCATCGCCATGGCGGTAATGTATGCGGCCTCCGGGCCCGTCAGCCGCTTCATCGCCCACCACCCCACCACGAAGATGCTGGCACTGGCCTTCCTCATCCTCATCGGCGTGTCGCTGGTGGCCGAGGGCGGCGAGATCCATATCCCGCGCGGCTACATCTATTCGGCCATGGCCTTCGCCGCTGCGGTCGAGGCGATCAACGTCATGGCCGGCCGCAAGCGGCGCAAGCACGCTGGGGGGCGCGGGGAGGCCTGATCAGAGCGTGGCGAGCGCCCGGCTCGCCGCGTCGCGCGCCGCCGCAACGCTGGCGGCATAGCGCACGAGCGGCACCTTCAGCCCCTCATGCGCCAACACCCTCCTGACGGAGGAGCTCGCGCCGGCGATATAGAGCCGGGCCCCGCGCCGCGTCGTCTCCTGAGCGATCGACAGGAGCGCGCGGGCCGCCGTCGAATCGGCGAAGGGCACCTCCGACAGGTCGAGCACCAGCGCCTTGGGGCGGCTGCCGATGCGCTCGAGGATGGCGCCGACATTGCCGGCGGCGCCGAAGAAGAGCGGACCGGCGATGCCGTAGACGACGATGTCCGGATCGGCGACGCGGCCGCTGTCGTAGGCCTCCCGCGCGCCGGCCGGCGCATCCGCCTCGTCCTCCATGCCGAGCGAGGCGTGCCGCTCCACGGCGACGAGCTCGCCCATGCGGTGCATGAAGAGAAAGCTGCCGAGCACGACGCCGACGGCGATGCCTTCTGTCAGATCGCGGAAGACGGTGAGGAGGAAGGTGGCGAGCAGCACCGCGGCCTCGCCGCGCGAGCGCGTGAGGATCGACGCGAAGGCGTGCCGCTCGGCCATGTTCCAGGCGACCACGGCGAGCACAGCCCCGAGCGCGGCCAGCGGCACATAGGCCGCGAGTGGCGCCGCCACCAGCATGAAGACGAGCAGGAAGAGCGCGTGTAGCATGCCGGAAACGGGCCCGATGGCGCCGGCGCGGACGTTCGTTGCCGTGCGGGCGATGGTGCCCGTCGCAGTCAGGCCGCCGAAAAGCGGAGACGCGATATTGGCGAGCCCCTGCGCGACGAGCTCGCAGTTCGAGCGGTGGCGCCGCCCCGTCATGCCGTCGGCGACCACCGCCGACAGGAGCGATTCGATGCCGCCGAGCAGCGCGAGCGCCAGCGCATCCGGCAGGACGGTGAGCACCTTGTCGAGCGACAGGGCCGGCATGCTCGGTGCCGGCAGGCCGCGCGGCACCTCGCCGAAGCGCGAGCCGATGGTCTCGACCGGCAGGCCGAAGGCCCAGGAGGCGAGGGTGGCCGCAAGCACCACGATGAGGAAGGCCGGCAGCCGCGCATCGATGCGGCGCACGAGGATGATGAGGCCGATCGAGGCGACGGCGAGGGCGATGGTCGCCCCGTTCGCCGTCTCGCGCACCTGCCACAGCGCCTCGACCTTCGGCAGGAGGGCCGCAGGCTCGGGCCCGGCCAGCGTCAGGCCGAGGAGCTCCTTGAACTGGCTCGCCAGGATGATGACGGCGATGCCGGCGCTGAAACCGACCGTCACCGGATGCGGGATGTACTTGATGTAGGTCCCGAGCCGAAGAAAGCCGATGAGGACGAGTACGAGGCCGGCGATCATCGTGGCGAGCAGGAAGCCGTCATAGCCGTGGCGCTCGATGGTGGCGGCCACGAGCACGATGAAGGCGCCGGCCGGGCCGCCGATCTGAAAGCGGCTGCCACCGAAGGCGGAGATGAGAAAGCCGCCGATGATGGCGGTGGCGAGGCCCTTGTCCGGGCTCACCCCGCAGGCGATGGCAATCGCCATCGACAGGGGTAGGGCGACGATGGCGACGGTCAGGCCCGCCAGCGCGTCGGCGCGCAGCTGCGGCAGGCCATAGCCCTCGCGCAGGACGGTGACGAGCTTGGGCGTGAACAGGTCCCGCAGGCTGGGAGACGGCTTCGGCGAAGGTCTCGGTGACGTCTTTGCCTGCTGAAGCATGGGGTTTGATCCTGACGCAAATTACAAAATGTATTTGTAGTATATAAACCCGGAGCCGCATTGCCTACGACGGCATTGCATATCTAACATGCAATGCAACACGAGGGATGGAAGCCGTGAAAGCAATCCGCATTCACCGCCACGGCGGGCCAGAGGTGCTGGTCTATGAGGATGTCGACATCGGCCAGCCGGGTCCCGGCGAGGTCCGCGTCCGCAACATGGCAGTCGGCCTCAATTTGATCGATGTCTATTTCCGCACCGGCGCCTACAAGCCGCCGGGCCTGCCGTTCACGCCCGGCAACGAAGGAGCCGGCGAGGTTGTGGCGGTGGGCGAGGGCGTCGGCGATTTCGCTCCCGGCGACCGGGTGGCCTACGCTGCTACGCTCGGCTCCTATGCCGAAGAGCGGATCGTGCCGGCCCAATTCCTGGTACACCTGCCCGGCGCCATCGACTTCGAGACGGGCGCGGCCATGATGCTGAAGGGCCTGACGGCGCAATATCTGCTGCGCCGCACCTTCCGCGTCGAGGCTGGCCACACCATCCTCGTCCACGCAGCCGCGGGCGGCGTCGGCCTCATCCTGACCCAATGGGCGAAGCATCTTGGCGCCACCGTCATCGGCACCGTCGGCTCGCCGGACAAGGCCGAGCTCGCACGGCACAATGGCTGCGACCACGTCATCGACTACCGCAGGGAAGACTTCGTCGCCCGCGTGAAGGAGATCACGGGCGGCGAGGGGTGCCACGTCGTCTATGACGGCGTCGGCAAGGCCACCTTCCCGGGTTCGCTCGACTGTCTTCGCCGCTTCGGCTATTTTGTCAGCTTCGGCTCCGCCTCGGGACCCGTCGAGGCCTTCGACATTCTGCTCCTGGCGCAGAAGGGCTCGCTCTTCGCAACCCGGCCGACGCTGTTCACGCATCTGGCCACGCACGAGGACGTGGTCGAGATGAGCAACGATCTCTTCCATGTGGTCGAGAGCGGTGTCGTCAAGATCCCGATCCACGCCCGCATGCCGCTCGCCGAGGCAGCCGAGGCGCACCGCCGCCTCGAGGCGCGGCAGACGACCGGGTCGACGGTGCTGCTGCCCTGAGCAACCTTTCATTGGCACGGATCCTGCCTCGGCGGGCGGGGCGAGACACGGGGCGGGGCGGCGTGACGGAGTTGGACGCAGCAGCGGGCGCGGGCGCGGATGAGACGGGGCCGCCGCTCATCGCCATGCACGGCATCACCAAGATCTTCGGCTCGCTCGTCGCCAACGATCATATCGATCTCGCCATCCGGGCGGGCGAGATTCATGCCCTGCTCGGCGAGAACGGTGCGGGCAAGTCGACGCTCGTCAAGATCCTCTACGGACTGCTTGAGCCGACGCAGGGCGAGATCCGCTGGCGGGGCGAGCCGGTGCGCCTTGCCGGGCCGCAGGAGGCTCGCGCGCTCGGCATCGGCATGGTCTTCCAGCATTTCTCGCTGTTCGAGAACCTGACGGTGGCGGAGAACATCGCCGCCGCCATGCCGCCCGACCTGTCGCTCGCCGAGGTTGCCGCGAAGGCGCGGGACGTGTCGGGCCAGTACGGCCTGTCCGTCGACCTCGACCGGCCGGTGTGGACGCTCTCGGCAGGCGAGCGCCAGCGTATCGAGATCATCCGCTGCCTGCTGCAGGACCCGCGGCTGATCGTGCTCGACGAGCCGACCTCCGTGTTGACGCCGCAGGAGGCAGACCGGCTTTTCGTGACGCTCGAACGCCTGGCCGCGAGGGGCTGCGCTATCCTTTATATCTCGCATCGCCTCGAGGAGGTGCGACGGCTGTGCTCTTCGGCCACGATCCTGCGTGCCGGCCGCGTCGTCGCTACCATCGACCCGCGCGCCGTCAGCGCCCGTGAGATTGCGGGCCTGATGGTGGGCGCGGCGCTGCACGACGTGGTCGCCGGCCGTGCCGCCGCCGACGGCGCCCCGCGGCTCGTCGTGCGCGGCCTCTCGCTCGCGCCTGAGAAGGCGCATGGCCAGGCGCTGCGGGACATCGATCTCGTCGTGCGGGCGGGCGAGGTCCTCGGCATCGCTGGGGTTGCCGGCAACGGCCAGGGGGAGCTTTTCGCCGCACTCTCCGGCGAACGTCTCGCCGCTGCACCGGACGTTGTCACCATCGATGGTAAGCCCGTCGGGCATCTCGGCGTAACCGAGCGGCGGCGGCTGGGCGCCGCCTTCGTGCCGGAGGAGCGGCTCGGCCACGGTGCGGTGCCGGACCACCGCCTCGCGGAGAACACCTTGCTTTCACGCCACGGCACCGGCGGCCTCGTCTCGCGCGGCTTCGTGCTCGCCGACGCGACGCGGGCACTGGCGACGCGCATCATCGAGACCTTCGACGTGCGCAAGGAGGGTGCGGACCCGCGCGCTCGTACCCTTTCCGGCGGCAATCTGCAAAAATTCGTCGTCGGCCGCGAGATCTTGCGCGAGCCGGGCGTGCTCGTCGTCAATCAGCCCACGTGGGGCGTGGATGCTGGCGCCGCCGCGCTCATCCGCCAAGCGTTGGTCGATCTTGCCCGCAGCGGCAGCGCCGTCCTCGTCATCAGCCAGGACCTCGACGAATTGTTCGAGATCGCCGACCGCATCGCCGTCATCCACGCCGGTGAACTGAGCGCGCCGGAGGCGACGGGCGACCTCACCCGCGAGACGGTCGGCCTGCTGATGGCGGGCGCTGCGGCACCGAAGGGGACCGTCCTTGCGCATTGAGCTGCAACAACGCACGGCGCCCTCGGCCATCGCGCGGCTCCTTGCGCCCGTGCTTGCGCTGGCTGCCGCCTTTCTCCTCGGCGGTATCGTCATTGCGGCCATGGGCCGCTCGCCGCTCGCCGCGCTCGACGTTTATGTGCTGCAGCCCTTGTCCGACCCATGGGCGCTGCAGGAGATGGTCGTGAAGGCGACACCGCTCGTGCTCATCGCCATCGGCCTGTCCTTCTGCTTCCGGGCCAACCTGTGGAACATCGGCGCCGAGGGACAGTTCGTGGTCGGCGCCATTTGCGGCAGCACCGTCGCGCTCGCCACGCACGGAACAGCCGCGGGCGCCTGGGTGCTGCCGGCCATGCTGCTGCTCGGCACGCTCGGCGGCATGGCCTGGGCGGGCGTGCCCGCCTTCCTGCGCGCCCGCTTCGGCGTCAGCGAGATTCTGACCAGCCTGATGCTCGTCTACGTGGCCGAGTTGATCCTCGATTATCTGGTGCGCGGGCCCTGGCGCGATCCCAAGGGCTTCAACTTCCCCCAATCCGTCACCTTCGACGAGGCGGCGACGCTGCCCTTCCTCACGGACGGCGGGCGTCTGCATGTCGGCATCCTCATGGCGCTCGTCGCCGTCATCGTCGCCTTTGTCGTGATGGGGCACACCATCTTCGGCTATCGCCTCAGGGTCACGGGCGAAGCGCCTCGCGCCGCACGCTTTTCCGGCTTCAGCGAGCCGCGCACGACCTTCATCGTCTTCGCCATTTCCGGCGGCCTCGCCGGGCTCGCCGGCATCGTCGAGGTCGCGGGCCAGATCGGTCAGCTGAAGCCCTCGATCTCGCCGGGCTACGGCTTCACGGCGATCATCGTCGCCTTCCTCGGGCGCCTCAATCCCTTCGGCATCCTGCTCGCCGGCCTCGTCATGGCGCTGACCTTCATCGGCGGCGAGGCGGCGCAGATCACGCTGCGCCTGCCATTCGACCTGACGCGCACCTTCCAGGGCATCCTGCTGTTCTGTGTCCTGGGGGCCGACGCGCTCGTCACCTACCGTGTGCGGCTCGTGCGCGGCACGCCGGCACAGGCGGCAGGGAGAGCGGCATGAGCATTGTCGAAGCCATTCTGCTCACCATCGTCACGGCATCGACGCCGCTCCTCATCGCCGCCCTCGGGGAGCTGGTCACCGAGCGGGCCGGCGTTCTCAACCTGGGTGTCGAGGGTATGATGGCGATGGGCGCCGCCTGCGGCTTTGCTGGCGCCATCCTGTTCGATTCGACCCTTCTTGGCGTCCTCTGTGGCATTCTTGCCGGGGGGCTGACGGCGGCGCTCTTCGCCTTCGCCGTGCTCGGCCTCGCCGCCAATCAGGTCGCCTCAGGCCTGGCGCTGACCATCTTTGGCCTCGGCCTGTCCGGGCTCATCGGCGCGCCCTTCATCGGCGCCCGGCGCGATCCCATCACGCATCTCCACATCCCGGGGCTCTCGGACCTGCCTCTCGTTGGGCGTCTGTTCTTCGGCCAGGATGCCTTCGTCTACGCCTCGCTCCTGCTTTGTCTCGGCGTCGGCTGGTTCCTGTTCCACACCCGCAAGGGCCTGTTGCTGCGGGCGGTGGGCGAGAACCAGACCTCGGCCCATTCTCTCGGCCTGCCGGTGCTGCGCGTGCGCTTCGTCGCCATCCTCTTCGGCGGCGCCTGCGCGGGCCTCGCGGGGGCCTATCTCTCGCTCGTCTATACGCGCTTCTGGTCGCCGGGCATGACCTCCGGGCGCGGCTGGATCGCGGTCGCGCTCGTCGTCTTTGCGGTTTGGCGGCCCGGCTGGACCTTCTTCGGCGCCTATCTCTTCGGGGCGGCGACGGTGCTGCAGCTCCATGCGCAGGCGGCGGCGATCGGCATCCCGTCCCAGGCGCTGTCAGCCTTGCCTTATCTTGCGACGATCGTCGCGCTCGTCGTCCTCTCGCTCGGCCGGCGGCGTGACACCGGTGCCCCGGGTTCGCTCGGCGCACCTTTCGTGCCGGACCGGTAGCTTGCTAAGTTCGTCCGTCCCGCCGTGCCGGAGAGGGGACGTCGCAGGGGGCGGCGTCCTGCGGGCGGACAAGACCAGCCCCCATTCGAGTGACAGGGACCCACGATGAAGCGTCTATTCACCCATCTTCTGGCGACGGCGGCCATGGCGCTCGTTGCCGGCGCTGCCAGCGCGCAGGACAAGCTCAAGGTCGGCTTCATCTATGTGGGGCCGGTCGGTGACCACGGCTGGAGCTACCAGCACGATGTCGGCCGCAAGGCCATCGAGAAGGCGCTCGGCGACAAGGTCGAGACGAGCTACGTCGAGAGCGTGCCGGAGGCCGATTCAGAGCGCGCCATCGAGCAGCTCGCCCGCACCGGCCACAAGCTCATCTTCACCACCTCCTTCGGCTACATGGAGCCGACGCTCAAGGTGGCGAAGAAATATCCGGGCGTGAAGTTCGAGCACGCCACCGGCATCAAGCGCGCCGACAATGTGTCCACCTATGCGGCGAAGTTCCATGAGGGCCGCTATGTCATCGGCCAGATCGCGGCCAGGATGTCGAAGACGGGCGTCATCGGCTATGTCGGCGCCTATCCGATCCCCGAGGTCGTCGCCGGCATCAACGCCTATTTCCTCGGCGCCCAGTCGGTGCGGCCGGACATCAAGATCAAGGTGGTCTGGGCCAATTCCTGGTATGATCCGGGCAAGGAGGCGGACGCCGCCAAGGCGCTGCTCGACCAGGGCGTCGACGTGATGGCCCAGCACACCGACAGCCCGGCGCCCCTGCAGGCGGCCGAGGCGCGCGGCCATTTCGGCTTCGGCCAGGCGTCGGACATGATTCGCTTCGCGCCCAAGACGCAGCTGACCGCGATCGTCGACAACTGGAACGACTATTACGTCGCCCGCACCAAGGCCGTGCTCGACGGCACCTGGAAGTCCGAGGACACCTGGGGTGGCCTCGACAGCGGCATGGTGAAGATGGCACCCTACACCAACATGCCGGATGATGTGAAGAAGATGGCCGAGGAGACGGAGGAGGCGATCCGTTCCGGCAAGCTCAATCCTTTCAAGTGCCCCGTATTCAGGCAGGACGGCAGCGAGGTGGAGTGCAAGGGTGGCGCGGCTCTATCAGACGAGCAGGTGCTCGGCATGAATTTCTATGTGAAGGGTATCGAGGACAAGCTGCCGCAGTAGACGGCGGCCGGGACTGCAGGCGGAACGGCCGGCGCAAAGGCGCCGGCCGTTTGCGTCTTAACGGAGCACTCAGCCGGCGATCTTGCCGCCGCCCCGCTTCGTGATGGCGACAATCGACGGGCGAGGCGGCATGCCGTCCTGGAAATCCGGCCACCGCGTCGCCGGATCGTCGAAGGTCGAGATGCGGCCGAAGGCCGACCAGTCCTTGCCATCGTCGCCGGGGTGCTGCACGGCGACAAAGAAGGTGGTGAGGTCCGGCGTCGGCATGGGGCCGCAGAGCTCCGCACCCGCCGGGCAACGGAAGAACAGCTTGGAGGTGCCGCGCGCCGCGCCTTCCGTGTCGAGAGCGAAAAGCCCGTCGGTGCGGCCGGTGCTCTTTTCGGACATGCCGTCCGTCGACACCCACAGGCGCCCCTCGCTGTCGATGGCGCAGTTGTCCGGCATGCCGAACCAGCCGTCCTTGCTCGTCGCCGAGGAGAATGTGGCGCCGACGTCGGCGATCGAGGGGTCGCCGCATTTGACGAGGATTTCCCAGGTGAACTTGCGCGCCGCATGATCGCCGCCCTCCGGCAGCATCTCGATGATGTGGCCGAACTCGTTGTTGGCGCGCGGATTGGCGGCGTCGACCTGTTCGGCCTTGCGGCGCGCGTTGTTGGTCAGCATCACATAGACCTTGTCGGTCTGCGGATTGGCCTCGACGTCCTCCGGCCGGTCCATCTTGGTGGCGCCGAGGAGATCGGCGGCGCGGCGCGCCTCGATGACGACATCGGCCTGGCTGGCAAAGCCGTTTGCCGCCGTCAGCGGCCCCTCGCCGAAGACGAGCGGCAGCCATTCGCCAGTGCCGTCGGCGTCATAGCGGGCGACATGCAGCGTGCCCCTGTCGAGCAGGTCCATGTTGGCGGCGCGGTCGGCCGGATCGACCCGGCCTTCGGTGACGAACTTGTAGACGTAGTCGAAGCGCTCGTCGTCGCCCTGGTAGACGACGAAGCGTCGGTCCTTGTTGACGATGTTCGCCGCGCCCTCGTGCTTGAAGCGGCCCATGGCCGTGCGCTTCTTCGGCACCGAGGTGGGGTCGAGCGGGTCGATCTCCACCACCCAGCCGAAGCGGTTCGATTCGTTCGGCTCCTTGGCGAGGTCGAAGCGGTCGTAGTGCTGGCCCCAGTTGTAGGAATTGCCGGGCACGCCGTAGCGCTTCAGCGCCGCCTCCTCGGGGTGGCCGTCGGCCTTGCCCCAGAAGTAGCCGTTGAAGTTCTCCTCGCACGTCAGCCACGTGCCCCAGGGCGTGATGCCGCCGGCGCAGTTGTTGAGCATGCCGCGCACCTTGCGCCCCTCGGCATCGTAGGAGGTCTTCATGCGCTCGGCGCCGGCGGCCGGGCCGGTGATCTCCATTTCCGTCTCGGCGGTAATGCGGCGCGCATATTTCGAATCCGGCACCACCTGCCACTTGCCGTTCACCTTGCGGACTTCGATGACCGAGCCGCCGTGCGCCATCATCTCGATGTCGACGAGCGCCTTCGTCATGTCCTTGAAACGGACGTCCTTGGTGTGCTGGGGCGGGATGCCCGGAAACATCAGCTCCTCGTTGGTGTATTCGTGGTTCACGACGAGGAGGCCGTGCGCCGACGGGTCGGCGGCGCCGGGCAGGGGGATGTAGCCGAGGAAGTCGTTATTGTAGCCGAACTGCCCGGCCTGCGCCTCGGCGCTCTGGCTCTTCGGATCGAACGCCGGCGCGCCGGGCAGCACGGGGTCGCCCCAGCGGATGAGGATGTCGGCGTCATGGCCCTCGGCGACATGATGCCGCTCGTCGACACCCGCCGCCGGCTCCTTGAAGCGGAAGGCCGATGCGTCGGTCTCGGCGCGCGCCTTTTCGGCCGTGGCGAGCGCCAGCGGCGAGACGGTGGCCGAAATGGCGGTGACGGCCAGCGCCCCGCGCATCAGGTCGCGGCGGCTGAAGCGCCGGGCGATGATCTCGCCCATGCTGGGATTGTCGCTCGTGTTGCGGCCGAGGTTCTCTGATTCCTCGTAAGCCTGGGAGCGAGTCAGCTCAGCGTCGGTCATCCTGGGATCCCCCGATGGAAAATCAGCCGCTCACAGTTAGGGCCGGGGCATGTCCGACGGATGACACTACGTCCCGCGATCGACTGTAACCGACGACGCCCGCAGACGACGTTTCTCCATCGGCCATGGCGCCTGCGAGACCCAGGCCACGGTGGAGAAGGACCCTGAAACGAAACAGCCGGGGCCCGAAGACCCCGGCTGCCATATTCCGGTGCGGGCGGCCGGAAGGGCCCCCCGCGCTGCATCAGACCGAGTAGTACATGTCGAACTCGACCGGGTGCGGCGTGTGCTCGAAGCGGATGACGTCCTGCATCTTGAGTTCGATATAGGCGTCGATGAAGTCGTCGCTGAACACGCCGCCGGCCTTGAGGAAGGCGCGGTCCTTGTCGAGGGACTGCAGGGCCTCGCGCAGGCTGGCGCAGACGGTCGGGATCTTCTTCAGCTCGCGCGGCGGCAGGTCGTAGAGATCCTTGTCCATCGCCGAGCCGGGGTCGATCTTGTTCAGGATGCCGTCGAGGCCGGCCATGAGCAGGGCCGCGAAACCGAGGTAGGGGTTCGCCGTCGGGTCGGGGAAACGCACCTCGACGCGCTTGGCCTTCGGCGAGTTCGTCCACGGAATGCGGCAGGAGGCCGAGCGGTTGCGCGAGGAGTAGGCGAGCAGCACCGGCGCCTCGAAGCCCGGGACCAGACGCTTGTAGGAGTTGGTCGACGGGTTGGTGAAGGCGTTGATGGCCTTGGCGTGCTTGATGATGCCGCCGATGTACCACAGGCATTCCTGGCTGAGGTCGGCATACTTGTTGCCGGCGAACAGCGGCTTGCCGCCCTTCCAGATCGACTGGTGCACGTGCATGCCCGAGCCGTTGTCGCCATAGACCGGCTTCGGCATGAAAGTGGCCGACTTGCCGTAGCTCTGGGCCACGTTGTGGATGCAGTACTTGTAGACCTGCATCTGGTCGGCCATCAGCGTCAGCGTGTCGAACTTCATGCCGAGCTCGTGCTGGGCCGAGGCGACCTCATGGTGGTGCTTCTCGACCTTGACGCCCATGGCAGCCATGGCCGCGAGCATCTCGCCACGCATGTCCTGTCCGGAATCGAGCGGCGGCACGGGAAAGTAGCCGCCCTTCGTCGGGATGCGGTGGCCGAGGTTGCCGCCCTCATAGTCCGTGTCGCCGTTGATCGGCAGCTCCGCCGCATCGAGCTTGAAGCCCGTGTTATAAGGGGTGGCCGTGAACTTGACGTCGTCGAAGACGAAGAACTCCGCCTCGGGGCCGACATAGATCGTGTCGCCGATGCCGGTCGACTGCAGGAAGGCCTCGGCCTTCTTGGCGATGCCGCGCGGGTCGCGGTTGTAGGCCTCGCCCGTGGTCGGCTCGAGAACGTCGCAGACGATGGAGAGCGTCGCGGCCGAGAAGAATGGGTCGACGGTGGCGGTGGCCGGGTCCGGCATGAGGAGCATGTCGGATTCGTTGATGGCCTTCCAGCCGGCGATCGAAGAGCCGTCGAACATCGTGCCTTCGGCGAAGATGTCTTCGTCGATCATCGACACATCGAAGGTGACGTGCTGCCACTTGCCACGCGGATCGGTAAAGCGGAAGTCGACATACTTGATGTCTTCGTCCTTGATCAGCTTGAGCACGTCCTTAGCGCTCTTCATCATTATCATCCTCTAGTGGAACTGGCCGTCTGCGGCCCGTGGGGTGGCGTAGGTCGGATCAAATCGCGTCCGTGCCGGTCTCGCCGGTGCGGATGCGGATGACCTCCTCGACCGTGGATACAAAAATCTTGCCATCTCCGATCCGGCCCGTCTGGGCCGCCTTGCGGATGGCCTCGACCGCCCGGTCGACCATCTCGTCGGCAAGAACGATCTCGATCTTCACCTTGGGCAGAAAGTCGACGACGTATTCCGCCCCGCGGTAGAGCTCGGTATGGCCCTTCTGGCGGCCGAAACCCTTGGCTTCGATGACGGTGATACCCTGCAGGCCGACGTCCTGAAGCGCCTCCTTCACCTCGTCGAGCTTGAAGGGTTTGATGATCGCTTCGATCTTCTTCATGCCGTGCAGCCTCCGCAGGATCAGTCAGTGCAAACAGCTCGTGTGGCTCTTACCATCAAAGCCGATCGGCCTGCCACGGGGAATTGGCCGCTCCCTGCCACGCAATGTTGCAGCCAGACGACATTTGGAGGCTAAAAATTGTGCAGATGCTACTTTTTTCATCGACCCCGGCGAGGGGGCTGCCATCGCAGCGGCAGAATGCCCGATGCTTGAGCTCATGACCTGCGCCGAGATGGCTGCGGCGGATGGGCGCACCATAGCCGGTGGCACGCCGGGCATCGTGCTGATGGAACGGGCGGGGCAGGCGGTGGCCGAGCGGGTGCTCGCCGGGGTGGCAGGACCCCAGCGCATCGCCGTTCTCTGCGGGCCCGGCAACAATGGCGGCGACGGCTTCGTCGTCGCGCGCCTGCTCGCGGCGGCGGGCCACGATGTGGCCGTCCACGCCCTCGTGCCGCCGGACCGGCTGACGGGTGACGCCGCCGAGGCGGCCCGCGGCTGGCAAGGCGAGGTCCTGCCGCTCGCGGGCTGGCGTGCCGACGGTGTCGATATCATCGTCGACGCCATCTTCGGCGCCGGGCTCGCGCGCGATATCGCCGCGCCGCTCGATGCGGTGATCGCGGCAGTGAATGCCGCCAGCGCCCAGGTCGTCGCGGTCGACGTGCCCTCCGGCATCGACGGCGACACCGGCACCGTGCGGGGCTGCGCCGTCAGGGCTGACGAGACGGTGACTTTCGCCCGGCGCAAGCCCGGCCATCTGCTGCTGCCGGGACGCGAACATTGTGGCCGCGTGCATGTTGCGGACATCGGCATCGCCGACGCGACGGTGGCCGCGCTCGATGTGCGGACGGCCGCGAACGCTCCCGGCCTCTGGCGGGACAAGCTGCCGCGCCCGGATGCGGCGGGTCATAAATACAAGCGCGGCCATCTCGTCGTCGCCTCCGGCGGGCCGGCGCGGACGGGCGCGGCGCGCCTTGCCGCGCGAGCCGGCCTGAGGGCCGGGGCCGGGCTCGTGACCGTCGCCTCGCCGCCGGCGGCCGTCGCCATCAATGCGGGGCATCTGACCGCCATCATGGTGCGCGCCGTCGATGGTGCCGAACAGCTCGCCGACCTGCTGACAGATGCGCGCTTCTCGGCGCTCGTTCTCGGTCCGGCGCTGGGCATTGGCGAGGAGACGCGCCGTATGGTCGAGGTGGCCGCCGCCGCGCGCCGGCACCTCGTGCTCGATGCGGATGCGCTGACGAGCTTTTCGAACAATCTCGCCGGCCTGTGGCAGGTGGTGACCTCCGCTGCGCCGGCTGGCGTCGTGCTGACGCCGCACGAGGGCGAGTTCGCAAGGCTGTTCGGGGAGGCCGGGGGTGTCGCGCAGGCGCGATCCAAGCTGGAGCGGGCCCGGGCCGCCGCCGCGGCGAGCGGGGCCGTTGTCGTGCTCAAGGGCCCCGACACGGTCATCGCCGCGCCGGACGGACGCGCCGCCATCAACGAAAACGCACCGCCTTGGCTCGCGACGGCCGGGACGGGCGACGTGCTCGCCGGCATCATCGGCGGCCTCATGGCTCAGGAGATGCCGACCTTCGTGGCCGCCTGCGCCGGCGTGTGGATGCACGGAGCGGCGGCCGCTGCCTTCGGGCCGGGCCTCATCGCCGAGGACCTGCCGGAGATGCTGCCGCAGGTGTGGCGGACGTTGCTGGATTAGCCTTCGTTTTCAGCGGGAAGGGATGGCTTCTTGAATCACCGCCTCACGTCACCTCGTACCAGGTGGCGAGGCCGGCCGGCAGCCGGTCGAGGATGGCCGAGCCGATCAGCCAGCGGCCCGGATTGTCGGCGACGAAGGCGATCCGCACCGTGCGCCCGGGCGGCACGGCGAACGTGTCGAGCCAGTAGGGCTCCCAGCCGTCGTCGAGCGGATGCAGCAGCCGCACATGGTGCCCGTGGATGTGCAGGGCCTGCACGAAGGCGGTCTGGTTGGTGAAGGCCAGCACGGCTGGCTTGCCGCGCGGCACGCGCAGCAGCGGCTCGCGCTGGTCTGTAAAGGCGGCGCCGTTGACCTGCCAGAGGCGCGTGACATCGGCATCGGTCGCCGGCCGGTTCGGGTCGAGGCCGCCGCCGATCACCGCCTCCGCGCGCAGGGCGGCGGCAAGGTCGATGGCGGCCGGCAGATCCGGTGCCGCCAATGCCGGCCGCGGTTCATCGGCATGCGGCGACGGGGCACCGGTCGCCGCGAACGTGACGAGCGGCACCGTCGACGTGCCGAACAGGCCGCTGACGGTCGCGCCTTCGCCCGGCGTGACGACGACGTCGAGGCGCCCGCCGGGCAGCAGCGTCAGCATCGCGCGGGCCGGAGCGAAGGGCTCGACGGCGATGCTGTCGACGGCGATGACCTCCGCCTCCATGGCGTCGAAGCGCAGCGTGAAGATGCGCGCGTTCGCGGCATTGACGAGGCGCAGCCGCGCACGGCCGCGCTGCGGCAGCCTTACCGCCTGCGGCGGCGTCACGCCGTTCACCGTCAGCCAGTTGCCGAGCCGGCCGGCGAGCCCCGCGTCCTGCGCGGTGCCGAAGCTCGCCCGCAGGGCGCCGCTCTTCTCGAGCGCCCAGTCGGACAGGACGACGATCACGTCCTCGTCCACCGCGATCGATTCCGGCTCGGGGACGATGAGCGTGCCATAGAGCCCGCGGGCAGATTGCTCGGCGGCATGGGCGAGGACGGCCGGGCGGAGAAGGAACGTACCCGGCCGGACCGGCGTGAGGGTAAGCGAGCGCTCCCCGCCGGGCGGCACGGCATCCCCCGCAAGCGGCGCCGCTCCGTCAAGCGCATTCTCGGTCCGCAGGCCGAGGACATGCATGGAGACGGGCTGCGGCAGCTCGTTGGTGAGGTGCAGCGCGAGGGCTTCGCCAAGTGGCGCGCGCAGCCGTGCCCCCGCGGCATCGCCTGTGAAGCTCCATAGGTCCGCGGGGCCTGCGGCGGACGGATTGAGCGGTACCGTCGCGGGCGCCGCGACAAGGCGGGCGCCGCCTCCGGCAGCCGGCTGAGCGCAGGCTCTGCGCGTTGTGCCCGTGAACAGCGCAAGCCCGCCGAGTGCCTTCACGAATGTGCGACGGGCCATGGCGGTGGTATGGGAGCGAGAGGAAATCGTCGTTGCCTCGAATGGCGCCATGGAGACCATCGCTTTGTCGGAAGGCCCAGATCTAACGCGAAGCGCCGTCCGGCACGAGGGCGCGGCAGCATTTTCCGCCCTCGCCATGCTGCTGCGCGGGGGGCGCCGGGCACAAAAGGCGGCGCGCGTCATTTTTTTGCTGCATCACCCTTCTGTCATGATATAGAGCCCCGTCCCGGAAGGGGTCTTGGCCGCAGGGCGAGACTCCGGTTGCGGGCGTGGCGGAATTGGTAGACGCGCTGGATTTAGGTTCCAGTGACGACAAGTCGTGGGGGTTCGAGGCCCTCCGCCCGCACCATGCGCCTTGGTGAGGTTCGGCGCGGCCGACCCTTGTGAATGATCATTCAGAGCGAACGGAATAGAGCTGTAAAGATGCAGGCGACGCAAACCCTGTCCGAGGGGCTCAAACGCGAGTTCAAGGTGGTCGTGCCGGCCGCCGATCTGGAAACGAAGCTCACGGGCGAGCTGGCCGGACTGAAAGATCGTGTCCGCATCAACGGCTTCCGCCCGGGCAAGGTGCCGCTGACGCACCTGCGCCGGCTCTATGGCCGCGCCGTGATGGCGGACGTGGTGCAGAACGCCGTCAACGACGCCAACCGCCAGATCGTCGCGGAGCATTCGCTCAAGCTCGCCCAGGAGCCTCAGGTCACATTCCCCGAGAACAAGGACGAGATCGAGGCCGTGATGGAGGCGAAGGCGGATCTTGCCTTCACCGTCGCGCTCGAGGTGCTGCCGCAGATCGAGATCAAGGACTTCTCCGGCATCGAGCTGACCAAGGAGGTCGCCGAGATCGGTGACGCCGAGGTCGACGAGGCGCTGGAGCGCATGGCCAAGCAGAACCGCAGCTTCTCGCCAAAGGACGATGCGGCCGAAAACGGCGACCGCCTGACGGTCGACTTCGTCGGCAACATCGACGGCGAGGCCTTCGAAGGCGGCTCGGCCGAGGACATCAAGGTCGAGATCGGCTCGAACTCCTTCATCCCCGGCTTTGAGGAGCAACTGGTCGGCGCCAGGGCTGGCGAAGACCGCACGGTCAACGTCTCCTTCCCTGAGAATTACCTGGCGCCAAACCTCGCCGGCAAGGCTGCGACCTTTGCCGTGAAGGTCAAGGCGGTCGAGGCCCCGGACGCGCTCAAGATCGACGACGAGCTCGCCAAGGGCTTCGGCATGGAGTCGCTCGACAAGCTCAAGGACGCCGTGCGCGAGGCGATCGGGCGCGACTTCGCCGCCCAATCCCGCCGCAAGCTCAAGCGCATCCTGCTCGACGCCCTCGACGAGCAGTATACCTTCGACCTGCCGCCGAGCCTCGTCGAGCAGGAATTCGCCGGCGTGTGGAACCAGGTCGAAGCCGAGATGAAGCAGTCCGGCAAGACCTTCGCCGACGAGGACACGACGGAGGAAGAGGCGCGCGCCGAATACCGCCGCATCGCCGAGCGGCGCGTGCGACTGGGGCTGGTCCTTGCGGAAATCGGCGAGAAGGCCGATGTAAAGATCACGGACGACGAGGTGACGCAGGCCGTCATCGAGCGCGCCCGCCAGTTCCCCGGCCAGGAGAAGGCCGTGTGGGACTATTATCGCAAGAACCCGCAGGCGCTTGCCGAGATCCGCGCCCCGATCTTCGAGGAGAAGGTGGTCGACCACGTCCTCGGCCAGGTCAAGGTGACGGAAAAGACAGTGTCGCGCGAGGCTCTGTTCTCGGACGACGAGGACGGCGAGGCTGGCGCGGACGAGGGCAAGAAGGCCAAGAAGGCCTCCAAGTCCAAGAAGAAGGCGTAACAGGCTATCCTGCGGGCGATTCGCTGCAGGATCGCCCGCAGGGTCGGTTCACGGCCGCGGGCATTCGGAACCGACGAGGAAGACGATGAGGGATCCGTTAGAGGTCTATAACAACACGCTCGTGCCGATGGTGGTGGAGCAGTCCAACCGCGGCGAGCGTGCGTTCGATATCTATTCCCGCCTGCTGCGCGAGCGAATCATCTTCCTCACCGGCCCGGTGGAGGATTATTCGGCCTCGCTCATCGTGGCGCAGCTGCTGTTCCTCGAGGCCGAGAACCCGAAGAAGGAAATCTCCTTCTACATCAATTCCCCCGGTGGTGTGGTGACGTCGGGGCTGTCCATCTACGACACGATGCAGTTCATCCGCTGTCCCGTTTCGACGCTGTGCATCGGCCAGGCGGCCTCCATGGGCTCGCTGCTTCTTGCCGCGGGCGAGGCCGGACAGCGTTTCGCGCTGCCGAATGCGCGCATCATGGTGCATCAGCCTTCGGGCGGCTTCCAGGGCCAGGCGACGGACATTCTCATCCACGCGCGCGAAATCGAGGCGCTGAAGCGCCGCCTCAACGAGATCTACGTGAAACACACGGGCAAGGATCTCGTCTCCATCGAGCAGGCTCTGGAGCGCGATTTCTTCATGACCGCGGATGCGGCTCGCGACTTCGGCCTCATCGACCAGGTCCTGGCGACGCGCCCGGAGGTGGCGGCCTGATCGCGGTTGTCCCCAAGGACGGGTCAGGGGACGGGCGCCGGCTCCGGCGTGCCGTCCCATTTCTGTTGATCGGCATGCGGCACCATGTTTGCATGGTAGCCGTCATCGAATGAATCGGCGCGCTGGCGCCGGGCGAAGATCGCGGAATTACCCTTTCTTAGATCGACGCCTATATGAAGATGTGATGACGCTCGTACCGCGTGGTGCGGCACGGGCGGATCGAGCGGAGACGGACCATGAGCAAGACCAGCGGTGGCGACGCCAAGAGCACGCTCTACTGCTCATTTTGCGGCAAGAGCCAGCACGAGGTCCGCAAGCTCATCGCTGGACCGACCGTGTTCATCTGCGACGAGTGTGTGGAACTGTGCATGGACATCATCCGCGAGGAATCCAAGTCCTCGCTGGTGAAATCCCGCGATGGCGTGCCGACGCCGAAGGAGATCAGCAAGGTTCTCGACGATTACGTGATCGGCCAGGACCATGCCAAGAAGGTGCTCTCCGTCGCGGTGCACAACCACTACAAGCGCCTCGCGCATGCGACGAAGCACAATGACGTCGAACTTGCGAAGTCGAACATCCTGCTCGTCGGCCCGACAGGTTCGGGCAAGACGCTGCTCGCCCAGACGCTGGCGCGTATCCTCGATGTGCCGTTCACGATGGCGGATGCCACCACCCTGACGGAGGCCGGCTATGTCGGCGAGGATGTCGAGAACATCATCCTCAAGCTCCTGCAGGCCTCCGACTACAACGTCGAGCGGGCCCAGCGCGGCATCGTCTACATCGACGAGATCGACAAGATCTCGCGCAAGTCCGACAATCCTTCGATCACCCGCGACGTGTCGGGCGAGGGCGTGCAGCAGGCGCTCCTGAAGATCATGGAGGGCACGGTGGCTTCGGTGCCGCCGCAGGGCGGGCGCAAGCACCCGCAGCAGGAGTTCCTGCAGGTCGACACCACCAATATCCTGTTCATCTGCGGCGGTGCCTTCGCCGGGCTCGAGCGCATCATCAGTGCACGCGGCAAGGGCACTTCGATCGGCTTCGGTGCCAATGTGCAGGCTCCGGATGACCGGCGCACGGGCGAAATCTTCCGCGAGGTCGAGCCGGAGGATCTCTTGAAGTTCGGCCTCATCCCCGAATTCGTCGGCCGCCTGCCGGTCATCGCGACGCTCGAGGATCTCGACGAGGACGCTTTGACGAAGATTCTCAGGGAGCCGAAGAACGCGCTGGTCAAGCAGTACCAGCGGCTCTTCGACATGGAGAACGTCGAACTCACCTTTTCTGACGAGGCGCTTCTGCTCATTGCCCGCAAGGCGATCGAGCGCAAGACGGGTGCTCGCGGCCTCAGGTCCATCATGGAGGGCATCCTGCTCGACACGATGTATGACCTGCCGGGTCTCGAGGGTGTGGAGCAGATCGTCATCAGCCCCGAGGTGGTCGAGGGCAAGGCCAAGCCCTTGTTCATCTATGCGGATCGACAGGCGGAAACGAGCGCCAGCGCCTGACGGGCGCTCGCTCGCCGGTTGCACGGAGCAGGGCCGATCACCGTTTTGCGAGCTGGCCCTGCGTCCTTTCTTGAAACATACGGCACGGGACGCCACCTAACGCCCAACACCCGGTGCCGGCATGCTCTTAGAAGAGGTGCCGGCAAGGTGTGTCGGGGCAGCCGCAGCCGCGGTGAGCGCGCCCGACAATCCGTCCGTTGTCGGCCCATCGGGGCGGGGGCGGGCGCAAAGGAAAGGAACTGAGGGCTATGACCAATTCCAAGCCCCGCCAGCCGGCCATCCCGGGCACTGTTGCCGTCTATCCGGTCTTGCCCCTGCGCGATATCGTCGTATTCCCGCACATGATCGTGCCGCTCTTTGTCGGCCGCGAGAAGTCGATCCGCGCGCTCGAGGAAGTGGTCAAGAGCGACGGGCACATTCTGCTCGCGACGCAAATCAACGCCTCTGACGATGATCCGGCGACGGACGCGATCTACCAGGTCGGCACCGTGGCGAGCGTGCTGCAGCTCCTCAAGCTGCCCGACGGCACCGTGAAGGTCCTTGTCGAGGGTGCCGGCCGCGCCAAGGTGCGCCAGTACACCCGCAGCGACGACTATTACGAGGCCGAGGCCGAGGTGCTCGCCGAATCGGCCGGCAATGCGGTGGAGACGGAGGCGCTCGCCCGCTCCGTGGTCTCGGAATTCGAGAACTACGTCAAGCTGAACAAGAAGGTTTCACCCGAGGTCGTCTCCGCGGTGACGCAGATCGACGATCCCTCGAAGCTCGCTGACACGGTCGCCTCGCATCTCGCCGTCAAGATCGCCGACAAGCAGGCGATCCTCGAGACGACGTCGGTCGCAGAGCGGCTCGAGAAGGCTCTCGGCCTGATGGAAAGCGAGATCTCCGTCCTGCAGGTGGAGAAGCGCATCCGCACGCGCGTCAAGCGCCAGATGGAGAAGACCCAGCGCGAGTACTACCTCAACGAGCAGATGAAGGCGATCCAGAAGGAGCTTGGCGACGAGGACGGTCGCGATGAGCTCGCCGAGCTGGAAGAGCGCATCGAGAAGACCAAGCTGACCAAGGAGGCGCGCGAGAAGGCGCAGGGCGAGCTGAAGAAGCTGCGCCAGATGTCTCCCATGTCGGCCGAGGCGACGGTGGTGCGCAACTATCTCGACTGGCTGCTCGGTATCCCGTGGGGCAAGCGCTCGCGCGTCAAGAAGGACCTGAACCTCGCCCAGGAGGTGCTGGACACCGACCACTTCGGCCTCGACAAGGTAAAGGAGCGCATCGTCGAATATCTTGCCGTGCAGCAGCGCGCCAACAAGCTGACGGGCCCGATCCTGTGCCTCGTCGGACCTCCGGGCGTCGGCAAGACCTCGCTCGGCAAGTCCATCGCCAAGGCGACGGGGCGCGAGTTCGTGCGCATGTCGCTCGGCGGCGTGCGGGACGAGGCCGAGATCCGCGGCCACCGGCGCACCTATATCGGCTCGCTGCCCGGCAAGATCATCCAGTCGATGCGCAAGGCCAAGACGTCCAATCCGCTCATCCTGCTCGACGAGATCGACAAGCTGGGCATGGACTTCCGCGGCGATCCGGCCTCGGCCCTGCTCGAGGTGCTGGATCCTGAGCAGAACTCGTCGTTCAACGACCATTATCTCGAGGTCGACTACGACCTGTCGAACGTGATGTTCGTGACGACGGCGAACACGCTCAACATCCCGCCGGCCCTGCTTGACCGCATGGAAGTGATCCGTATCGCCGGCTACACGGAAGAGGAGAAGGCCGAGATTGCCCGGCGGCATCTCATTCCCAACGCGCTGGCCAAGCACGGCCTGCAGCCGAAGGAATGGGAGATCGACGATGCCGGACTGCTCATCCTCATCCGCCGCTACACGCGAGAGGCGGGCGTGCGCAATCTCGAGCGCGAGATTGCCAATCTCATCCGCAAGGCGGTGAAGGAGATCATCCTCACCAAGAAGAAGAGGATCAGCGTTACGGCTGACAACATCTCCGACTATCTCGGCGCGCCGAAGTTCCGCTATGGCGAGATCGAGGCTGAGGATCAGGTGGGCACCGTCACCGGTCTCGCCTGGACCGAGGTCGGCGGCGAGCTCCTGACGATCGAAGGCATCATGATGCCCGGCAAGGGCAAGATGACCGTCACCGGCAACCTGCGGGACGTGATGAAGGAATCGATCTCTGCAGCGGCGTCCTATGTCCGCTCGCGCGCGGTCGACTTCGGCATCGAGCCCCCGCTGTTCGAGCGGCGTGACATCCACGTGCACGTTCCGGAAGGCGCGACCCCGAAGGACGGCCCGTCGGCCGGCATTGCCATGGCGACTGCCATCGTCTCGACGCTCACGGGCATTCCGGTGCGCCGCGACGTCGCGATGACCGGCGAGGTCACGCTGCGCGGACGGGTTCTGCCGATCGGCGGCCTCAAGGAAAAGCTCCTCGCCGCTTTGCGCGGTGGCATCAAGAAGGTGCTGATCCCCGAGGACAACGCCAAGGATCTGGCGGACATCCCGGCTTCGGTGAAGAACGGCCTCGAGATCGTCCCCGTGTCGCGCATGGAGCAGGTGCTTGCCCATGCTCTGGTGCGTCAGCCCGAGGCGATCGTCTGGGACGAGGAGGCGGCCTCCCGGAAGGGCGCGGTCGCATCCAGCGATGAGGATGGCACGGGTCTCGTCGCTCACTGAGCCGGGATGCTAGGACGGAATCGCAGGAGGCGGGATCCACGGACCCCGCCTCCTTCGCTGAAGAGCCGCGATTCGCTTGTCAGCCAAGGACAAGCCGGCATCGCACCTTCGGGGCCGAATTTGGGCGTCGTTAGTGCGCGACACGGGTGCTTTTTTGTGGTTTTGCAGCCTGTAACCGTTGCATTTCTTGGGATTCTGCGGCATCGGGGTTGAGCGTGCCGCCGCTGTTGCGGGCGGACGTGTCCGCGCCATGTGGCGCATTCGGTTCGCAGCTGTGACGGCGCGAATGCAAGGAGGACAACATGAACAAAGGTGAACTCGTCTCGGCCGTCGCCGAGAAGGCGGGCCTCACGAAGACCCAGGCCACCGAGGCGATCGACGCGGCGATTGACGCGATCACGGGCGCTCTGAAGAAGGGTGACGAAGTGAAGCTGGTCGGGTTCGGCACCTTTGCGGTCGCCGACCGAGCGGCCGGTACGGCGCGCAATCCGCGTACGGGCGAGACGATCCCCGTGCCGGCGTCCAAGGCGCCCAAGTTCAAGGCGGGTGCCGCTCTCAAGGACGCCGTCAACGGCAAGTGACGTTACAGGGGCGAGCCGATCGCATGAGGCTATTCGGCCGTTCGCTCACGCGGGATGCGGCCAGAGCCCTTGCGGAGGGCCCGGCTCGCCCCTAAACACTGGGACAATGGGCGGTTAGCTCAGTCGGTAGAGCATCTCGTTTACACCGAGAGGGTCGGCGGTTCGAGTCCGTCACCGCCCACCACCTGAAGTCCTTGAAATATCAGCCTTGAACGTTTGTTCCGCGATCTTGCAGTGGCGGGGGATAGCGCCGGACATGGCGTGCGCAGGCCAGTCCTGAGATGAGGCGCCGGCCTGTCTTTGGGCTCCTTCCGCGCCGCCCGCCGGTCGGTCCCGTGCAGCGGGGGACGGGCGGCCGCTTGCCGAACCCGGCAGAACATGTGCCGATTTTCCGCCGGCACGGCCCCGTCCCGGCCGCGGCACGGGCATCGATTGCGATTTCTCCTGGCGATCTGGGACGTTGAATATGGGGCGGTGAACCCCATATTCTCCAAGCGGTGTTCTGTGACCTCCGCGGCGAGCCCTGATCGCATCCATGCCCCCCAAGGAATGCGGTCGGGGCTTCGCTATGTCGGCGTGGCGCGCAAGCCCGCCGTGGGCTGGTTCGGTCATATGCTTGTCTCTCGAAGTCAGATCCGGTTGCTGTCCGCGGGGGCCGATGTCCTGCGTCATCCGGCCGTGGCTGCCATCGATGCGCGGCCGCGATGAAGCGGGGAGGGGCCGGTCCGCCTTGGTGAGGCGGTGGCCTTGTCTCGTTGCGCGGGCCCATTGCGGCAGCGGATTCGGAGGAGCGGAAAGAGGCAACGCTTCGCCCCGCGAGACGTGCCCTGCAGGTCGTCCAGGGTGAATCGGATGCTCGCGCTCGGCCTTGCGAAGAACGGCCATTGCGAGCGGCGGCAGCCGCTGTCCACAGGCGGGAAGGGGTGTTCGGAAGGGTTTTCACAGGGATGCAGTCAAGGTGCTTGACAGGGCCGGAGACGGGTCTTAAGTCAGCGCCACCACAGCGAACGAGACGTTCGCCGCGGGGGTGTAGCTCAGTTGGTTAGAGCGCCGGCCTGTCACGCCGGAGGCCGCGGGTTCGAGCCCCGTCACTCCCGCCACTTTCTTCCTCGAAAATCAGAGCCTCGAAGTTCCAGACACGATCCTGCGGCGACGGGAACGTGACGTCGACTGTCCGGACCGTGGTCTATGTCCGAGCCGGTTGTCCTTCGGGCACGGCACCCGTCGGGTATGCCGGACGGGTGCCGTGCCGAAATGTCCCATGCGGATGTTTGGTCGAGCGAGGATGAGGCGGATCGCGGGGTGGCGGTTGCGCGGGCCTTGCGCCGCGGTGCCGAAAGCCGGGAACATGGCAGCTATGCGGCACCGCAGCACTTGCGCCCGCGGATCGGCTGCGATAAGCCTCGCCCGCAAATGCGAAACGGTCCAAGGTAGCGGATTGCCGGCGTTTTCCGTCGCTTCGCCGCGCTCGGGCCGGCTTCGTGCTGAGCGAGAAATCCGTCCAAGAGCCCGCCGTCCTCGGCGACGGGCCACGATACCGCGGGTGCCGGATGCAGAGCCTTCTTGCCGACTATCTGCCGCTCGTCATCTTCATCGGTGTGTCGCTGGTGATCGGGATGGCGCTGCTTGTCTCGCCCTTCATCGTGGCATATTCGCGGCCTGACGCCGAGAAGCTGTCGGCCTACGAATGCGGCTTCAACGCCTTCGACGATGCGCGCATGAAGTTCGACGTGCGCTTCTATCTCGTCGCCATCCTCTTCATCATTTTCGACCTCGAGGTCGCCTTTCTCTTCCCGTGGGCCGTGGCCTTCGGCGACCTCGGCTGGTTCGGCTTCTGGTCCATGATGCTGTTTCTCGGCGTCCTGACCGTCGGCTTTATCTACGAGTGGAGAAAGGGAGCCCTCGAATGGGATTGATCGGCGAAGCGAGCGGCCCGGCCGTCGCGCCGGCGGCCAGGGGCGTCATCGACCCGCGGACCGGCAAGCCCGTGGGCTCGGATGATTCCTTCTTCCTCGGCCTCAATGACGAACTGGCGGACAAGGGCTTCCTCGTCACCTCGACGGACGAGCTCATCCAGTGGGCCCGCACCGGCTCGCTGATGTGGATGACCTTCGGCCTTGCCTGCTGCGCCGTGGAGATGATGCAGCTGTCGATGCCGCGCTACGACGTCGAGCGCTTCGGCTTCGCTCCGCGCGCCAGCCCGCGCCAGTCGGACGTGATGATCGTCGCCGGGACGCTGACCAACAAGATGGCGCCGGCCCTGCGCAAGGTCTACGACCAGATGCCCGAGCCGCGCTACGTCATCTCGATGGGCTCGTGCGCCAACGGTGGCGGCTACTACCATTATTCCTATTCGGTCGTGCGTGGCTGCGACCGGGTGGTGCCGGTCGACATCTATGTCCCGGGCTGCCCGCCGACCGCCGAGGCGCTGCTCTACGGCGTCCTTCTTCTGCAGAAGAAGATCCGCCGCACCGGCACCATCGAGCGCTGAGGAACGAGGCGAATGAGCGTCAATCTGACCGAGCTCGGAGAGCATATCCTCGCATCGCTGCCGGGCGCGGCGAAGGCGGCGGGCGTCGGCTTCGGCGAGCTCACGATCTATGCCGACGCGCACGAGATCGTGCGTGTCCTGACCTTCCTGCGCGACGACGCGCGCTGCCGCTTCGTCAACTTCACGGATCTGTGCGGCGTCGACTATCCGGTGCGCGAGAAGCGCTTCGACGTCGTCTATCACCTCCTGTCGCCGCAGCATAACACGCGCATCCGCGTGAAGGTGGAGACCGACGAGGTGACGCCCGTGCCCTCGGCCGTCGGCGTCTTCCCGGCTGCCAACTGGTTCGAGCGCGAGGCTTACGACCTCTACGGCATCCTGTTCTCCGGCCATCCGGACCTGCGCCGCATCCTCACCGACTACGGCTTCGAGGGCCATCCGCTGCGCAAGGACTTTCCGCTCACCGGCTTCGTCGAGGTGCGCTACGACGACGAGGAGAAGCGGGTGGTCTACGAGCCGGTGCGGCTCAACCAGGAATTCCGCAACTTCGACTTTCTCTCGCCGTGGGAGGGCACCGACTACGTGCTGCCCGGCGACGAGAAGGCCAAGGCCAACTGAGCGGGAGAGGGCGCCTTGGGCGAGCATCAGATCCGCAATTTCTCGATCAACTTCGGCCCACAGCATCCGGCGGCGCACGGCGTGCTGCGCCTCGTGCTCGAGCTCGACGGCGAGGTGGTGGAGCGCGTCGACCCGCACATCGGCCTTCTGCACCGGGGCACGGAGAAGCTGATCGAGGCCAAGACCTACCTGCAGGCGGTGCCCTATTTCGACCGGCTCGACTATGTCGCGCCGATGAACCAGGAACACGCTTTTGCGCTTGCGGTCGAGCGGCTGCTCGGTATCACGGTGCCGAAGCGCGGCCAGCTCATCCGTGTGCTCTATTCGGAGATCGGGCGTCTCCTCTCGCACCTCCTCAACGTGACCACCCAGGCCATGGACGTCGGCGCGCTGACGCCGCCGCTCTGGGGCTTCGAGGAGCGCGAGAAGCTGATGATCTTCTATGAGCGGGCCTCGGGCGCGCGCATGCACGCGGCCTATGTGCGGCCCGGCGGCGTGCACCAGGACCTGCCGAGCAAGCTCATCGACGACATCTGGGATTTCTGCGATCCCTTCCTCAAGGTCTGCGACGACCTCGAAGGGCTTCTGACGGACAACCGCATCTTCAAGCAGCGCAACGTCGACATCGGCGTGGTCTCGCTCGACGACTGCTGGGCCTGGGGCTTCTCCGGCGTCATGGTGCGCGGCTCGGGCGCAGCGTGGGACCTGCGCAAGGCGCAGCCCTACGAGTGCTACGAAGAGCTCGATTTCGACATTCCGGTCGGCAAGAACGGCGACTGCTACGACCGTTACTGCATCCGCATGGAAGAGATGCGGCAGTCCATCCGCATCATGAAGCAGTGCCTCGAGAAGCTGCGCTTGCCCGAAGGGCAGGGCCCGGTCTCGACGAGCGACCACAAGATCGTGCCGCCCAAGCGCGGCGAGATGAAGCGTTCGATGGAAGCGCTCATCCACCACTTCAAGCTCTATACGGAAGGCTACCACGTCCCCGCGGGTGAGGTTTACGCCGCCGTCGAGGCGCCCAAGGGCGAGTTCGGTGTCTACCTGGTGTCGGACGGCACCAACAAACCCTATCGCTGCAAGATCAAGGCGCCGGGCTTCGCCCATCTGCAGGCCATGGATTTCATGTGCCGCGGCCACATGCTGGCCGACGTCTCGGCGGTGCTCGGCTCGCTCGACATCGTGTTCGGCGAGGTCGACCGCTGATGGCTTCGGCACCGGCCATAGAAGGGACGGGGCTCGTGGGCTGCGCATCCGGCTGGACGCCGTCGGAGCGGACGCGCCGTAAGGTGCTCGAGCCGCTGCGCCGGCGTGTCCTTGGGCCGCTCTTCACCCGTCTCGGCTACGACCTCCTGCCGGCCGTGCCGGAATGGGAACACCGGCCCCTGTCGCGCCGCGAGGTCGATCGGCTCGTGCGCGGAGCCGCCCACCATATCGCCGTCGATCTGGACGCGGCCGGCATCGCGGTGCCGGAGGACATGGAAGGCCTGGTGCGCGCCTTCTATGAAGACATCTGCCAGTGCCCGGTCCGCCAGAAGCACGGCGGCAACGGCTTCAACGGCGCGCTCGAGCTCTTCGTCATCGCGCGGGCGCTCGCTCCGGACGTCATCATCGAATCGGGTGTCTTCCGCGGCCTGACGACCTGGGTGCTGCGCAAGGCCTGCCCCGAGGCGCGGATCTTCTGCTTCGACGCGGTCTTCGCCAATCTGCAGCACCGTGATCCGGCGGCCACCTATCACGAGGCGGACTGGTCGGGCTACGATTTCGACGGGCTCGACCTGTCGCGCGCGCTCGCCTTCTTCGACGATCACATCGACCAAGCACGGCGCATCATCGAGGCGGGGGAGCGCGGGCTCAGCCAGCTCGTCTTCGATGACAACACCGCCGCACATCGTATCCACGCCCATGGCGGCCCGGCCTTTCCGACCGTCGACATGGTGCTCGCCGATGACCTGCCGACGGAGCCGGTACGCTGGCTGCGCAACGGGCGCGAGTTCGTCTACGAGGCCGACGTCTCCGTCATCGAAGCCGTCCGCGAGCGGGTCGAGACGGTGCGCAATTTCGATGATCTCCATGGCGTGACCGGCTATTCGCCGGCGCGCCTGACCTATGTGAAGCTCAAGGACAGGCGGATCTGATGGCTGTTCGTCGTCTCGCCCCCAAGGAATTCCAGCCGGACAGCTTCGCCTTCACGGCGGAGAATGCGATCTGGGCAGGGCAGCAGATTGCGAAATATCCCGAAGGCCGACAGGCATCGGCGGTGATCGCGCTGTTGTGGAAGGCGCAGGAGCAGGCCGGCGGCTGGTTGCCCGAGCCGGCGATCCGCACCGTCGCCGACCTTCTCAAGATGCCCTACATCAGGGTGCTCGAGGTCGCGACCTTCTACACCATGTTCAATCTCGAGCCAGTCGGCCGGCATTTCGTGCAGCTGTGCGGCACGACACCCTGCATGCTGCGCGGTGCCGAACAGCTCAAGGACGTCCTGAAGCGCCGGGTTGGCGACGAAAGGCACGTCAGCGCCGACGGCAAGTTCTCGTGGATGGAGGTCGAGTGCCTCGGCGCCTGCTGCAACGCGCCGATGGTGCAGATCAACAATGACTACTACGAGGACCTGACACCCGAAAGCCTCGAGAAGCTGCTCGACGATCTCGCCGCCGGCAAGCCGGTTAGGCCCGGCCCGCAGAACGGCCGACGCGCCTCCGAGCCGGAGGGCGCCATCACCACCTTGAGCGATCCTTCGCTGTTCGACGGCTCGCAGATCGGCGCCTGGCGCCAGCGCTTCGAGGCCGAGGCAGCCGAAAAGGCGCGCGCAGAGGCGGAGGCTGCCGCCGCAGCGCCGGAGGCGGCGAAGACACCCGAGCCCGCCAAGCCGAAGGAGACGCGAGCCGAGGAGAAGGCCGCCGACCGTCCCGAGGTGCGCGTCGCCGAAGGCAAGGCGCCGATCGCGCCGGCCGCCAAGGCGGATGCGGCCGAGGGCGTTGCGGACGAGCACAAGCCCGTCCTCCTCGCCAAGGCGCGTGGCGACGGCCCGGACGACCTCAAGCTCATCTACGGTGTCGGGCCGAAGCTCGCGACCATGCTGAACGAACTCGGCGTCTATCACTTCGATCAGATTGCCGCCTGGAACGAGATGAACCTCGCCTGGGTCGACCAGCATCTTGGCGCCTTCCGCGGGCGCGCGGTGCGCGACAAGTGGATCGAGCAGGCCAGGAAGCTCGCTACGGGCTGGCGCCCGGCGAGCGACGTCGGCGAGAAGCCGGAGGAGTGAGCGGCCATGCTGTCTGACAAGGACCGCATTTTCACCAATCTCTACGGGCTTCACAGCCCTGGCCTCGAGGCCGCGAAGATGCGCGGCGCTTGGGACGGCACCAAGTTCCTGCTGCAGCAGGGGCGCGATTGGATCATCGAGGAGATGAAGAAGTCGGGCCTGCGCGGGCGTGGTGGCGCGGGCTTTCCCACCGGCCTCAAGTGGTCGTTCATGCCCAAGCAGTCCGACGGGCGCCCGCACTACCTCGTTGTCAATGCCGACGAGTCGGAGCCGGGCACCTGCAAGGACCGCGAGATCATGCGCCATGATCCGCACCTCCTGGTCGAGGGATGCCTCATCGCCTCCTTCGCCATGGGGGCCCACGCGGCCTACATCTACATCCGCGGCGAGTACATCGCCGAACGCGAGGCGCTGCAGCGGGCGGTGGACGAGGCCTACGAGGCGCGCCTCATCGGCAAGGACAACGTCCACGGTTATCCCTTCGACCTCTACGTGCACCACGGCGCCGGCGCCTATATCTGCGGCGAGGAGACGGCGCTGCTCGAGAGCCTCGAGGGCAAGAAGGGCATGCCGCGGCTGAAGCCGCCGTTCCCGGCCAACATGGGTCTCTACGGTTGCCCGACGACGGTGAACAACGTCGAGTCGATCGCCGTCGCCGGCACCATCCTGCGCCGCGGCGCCTCCTGGTTCGCGAGCCTCGGCCGGCCGAACAACGTCGGCACGAAGCTCTTCTGCGTCTCCGGCCACGTCAACAAGCCGTGCAACGTGGAAGAGGAGATGGGCATCACCTTCCGTGAACTCATCGACCGGCATTGCGGCGGCATCCGCGGCGGCTGGGACAACCTTCTCGCCGTCATCCCCGGCGGCTCCTCGGTGCCCTGCGTGCCGGCCGAGCAGATCATCGACTGCCCGATGGACTTCGATTCCCTCAGGAATCTGAAGTCCGGCCTTGGCACGGCCGCCGTCATCGTCATGGACAGGTCCACCGACATCGTCCGGGCGATCGCGCGACTCAGCTACTTCTACAAGCACGAGAGCTGTGGCCAGTGCACGCCCTGCCGCGAGGGCACGGGCTGGATGTGGCGCGTGCTGACGCGCATGGCCGAGGGCCGGGCGCAGAAGCGCGAGATCGACATGCTCCTCGACGTGACCTACCAGGTCGAGGGCCACACGATCTGCGCGCTCGGCGATGCCGCGGCCTGGCCCGTGCAGGGCCTCATCCGCCATTTCCGCCACGAGATCGAGAAGCGCATCGACGATTATGCGGCCAACCCGCATTCGGATGCGGTTCTGCAGGCAGCTGAGTGATTGATCACGTCCGGGCGGCTCGCCGCCGGACGGGAAAGGACGAAGTAGCGATGGCCAAGCTCATCGTCGACGGCAATGAGATCGAGGTGCCTGCGGAGTTCACCATCCTGCAGGCCTGCGAGGAGGCGGGCGCCGAAGTGCCGCGCTTCTGCTTCCACGAGCGGCTGTCGATCGCCGGCAACTGCCGCATGTGCCTTGTCGAGGTGAAGGGCTCGCCGAAGCCCGTCGCCTCCTGCGCCATGTCGGTGCGCGACCTGCGGCCCGGCCCCAACGGCGAGCCGCCGGTCGTCAACACCCGCACGCCGCTCGTCAAGAAGGCGCGGGAGGGGGTGATGGAGTTTCTGCTCATCAACCACCCGCTGGACTGCCCGATCTGCGACCAGGGCGGGGAATGCGACCTGCAAGACCAGGCCATGGCCTACGGCGTCGATTCCTCGCGCTTCGCCGAGAACAAGCGCGCCGTGGAGGACAAGTACATCGGCCCGCTGGTCAAGACCTCGATGAACCGGTGCATTCACTGCACCCGCTGCATCCGCTTCACCACCGAGGTCGCCGGCGTGCCGGATCTCGGTGCCATCGGCCGCGGCGAGGACATGGAGATCACGACCTATCTCGAACACGCCATGGGCTCGGAGCTGCAGGGCAACGTGATCGATTTGTGCCCGGTAGGCGCGCTGACCTCGAAGCCCTATGCCTTCAAGGCGCGGCCCTGGGAATTGTCGAAGACTGAATCCGTCGACGTGATGGATGCGGTCGGCTCGGCTATCCGTGTCGATGCCCGCGGGCGCGAGGTCATGCGTTTCCTGCCGCGCGTCAACGAGTTCATCAACGAGGAATGGATCTCGGACAAGACGCGCTTCGTCTGGGACGGCCTCAGGACCCAGCGCCTCGACCGCCCCTATGTGCGGGAGAACGGACGGCTGCGTCCGGCGAGCTGGAACGAGGCCTTCGCTCTCATCGCCGAAAAGGTCAATGCGGCGAAGAGCGAGCGCATCGGTGCCATCGTCGGCGACCTTGCCGCCGTCGAGGAAACTTACGCCCTCAAGCTCCTCATGGAGAAGCTCGGCGTCCCCAACATCGACTGCCGTCAGGATGGCGCGCAGCTCGACCCGGCGCTCGGGCGCGCGACCTATCTCTTCAATACCACCATCGCCGGCATCGAGGATGCCGATGCGGTGCTGCTCATCGGCACCAATCCGCGCAAGGAAGCGCCGGTGCTCAATGCCCGCATCCGCAAACGTTGGCGCCTGCTGCGTACACCCATCGGCGTGATCGGCGAGAATGTCGATCTCACCTACGACTATTCCTATCTCGGCGCCGGCGCGCAGACGCTGGCCGATCTCGCGGCCGGCAACGGCGCATTTCTCGAGGTGCTGAGCAAGGCCGAGCGGCCGCTCATCATCGTGGGGCAGGGGGCCCTGGCGCGGGAGGACGGCATGGCCGTGCTCGCGGCGGCGGCGAAGCTCGCCAAGGCCGTCGGCGCCCTTGGCGAGGCGTGGAACGGCTTTTCGGTGCTGCACACCGCCGCGGCGCGGGCTGGCGCGCTCGACCTCGGCTTCGTGCCGAAGGCGGACGGTCTCGACGTTGCCGGCATGCTGGCTCCTGGCGCGCTCGACGTCCTCTTCCTTCTCGGTGCTGACGAGGTCGACGTGCCGGAAGGCGCCTTCGTCGTCTACCAGGGCACGCACGGTGACCGCGGTGCCCACCGGGCCGATGTCATCCTGCCGGGGGCGGCCTATACGGAGAAGACCGGCATCTATGTCAACACCGAGGGGCGCCCCCAGTTCGCCAACCGCGCTGTGTTCCCGCCGGGGGACGCCCGCGAGGATTGGGCGATCCTGCGCGCGCTGTCCGATGTGCTCGGCAAGCGCCTGCCGTTCGACTCGCTTGCGGCGCTGCGCGAGCAGCTTTTCGCCGCGCATCCGCATCTTGCCGCTATCGGCGAGATCGCGCCGGCGGACACGGCCGGCATCGAGACGCTCGCCGGCAAGGGCGGCGTGCTCGCCGATGCGCCGCTGACTTCGCCGATCGCCGACTTCTATCTCACCAACCCCATCGCGCGCGCTTCCGCCGTCATGGCCGAGTGCTCGGCTCTGGCCGGCGGGGCGCTGAAGCAGGCTGCAGAGTAAGGACCACGCCCGATGGAATGGCTGACCACGGTTGCGATCATTCTCGGCAAGAGCCTGCTCCTGCTGGTCGCGCTGCTCGTCTTCATCGCCTACATCCTCTATGCCGATCGCAAGGTCTGGGCGGCGGTGCAGCTGCGCCGCGGGCCCAACGTCGTGGGGCCGTGGGGGCTGCTGCAGTCCTTCGCCGACCTGCTGAAGTTCGTGCTCAAGGAGCCGGTGATCCCTGCAGGCGCCAACAAGGGGCTTTTCTTGCTGGCGCCGCTCGTCACCTGTGTGCTGGCGCTGGCCGCCTGGGCGGTCATCCCGGTGGCGGACGGATGGGCGATCGCCGACATCAACGTCGGCATCCTCTACATCTTCGCCATCTCCTCGCTCGGCGTCTACGGCATCCTGATGGGCGGCTGGGCGTCGAACTCGAAGTACCCCTTTCTCGGCGCGCTGCGTTCCGCCGCGCAGATGGTGTCCTACGAGGTCTCGATCGGCTTCGTCATCATCACCGTGCTGCTCTGCGTCGGCTCGCTCAATCTCACCGAGATCGTGCGCGCTCAGGAGGCGAGGGGGCTCGCGACGATGCTCGGCGTGCCGTGGCTGACAGTGCTCAACTGGTACTGGCTGCCGCTGTTCCCGATGTTCGTCATCTTCTTTATCTCGGCGCTCGCCGAGACGAACCGCCCGCCCTTCGACCTGCCCGAGGCAGAATCGGAACTGGTGGCCGGCTTCATGGTGGAATACGCCTCGACGCCGTACCTCCTGTTCATGCTCGGCGAGTACGTGGCCATCATGACCATGTGCTCGCTGACGACGATCCTCTTCCTCGGCGGCTGGACCGCGCCGGTGGCGCTGCCGCCGTTCACGTGGATCCCGGGCGTCGTATGGTTCGTGGTCAAGGTCTGCTTCGTCTTTTTCATGTTCGCCATGGTGAAGGCGATGGTGCCGCGCTATCGCTACGACCAGCTGATGCGGTTGGGCTGGAAGGTGTTCCTGCCCCTGTCGCTCGCTGCCGTCATCATCGTCGCGGCCGTGCTGCAGATCACGGGATGGGCGCCGGCCTCGTGAGGCCGGCAAGAGAAAGGGACGGAGCCGGATCATGAGGCTCGATCAGGCCGCAAAGTCGCTCTTCTTGAAGGAGTTCGTATCGGCGTTCTTCTTGTCGATGCGCTATTTCTTCAAGCCGAAGGCGACGCTCAACTATCCCTTCGAGAAGGGAGTCCTGAGCCCGCGCTTCCGCGGCGAGCACGCGTTACGCCGTTATCCCAACGGTGAGGAGCGCTGCATCGCCTGCAAGCTGTGCGAGGCCATCTGCCCGGCTCAGGCCATCACGATCGAGGCCGGGCCGCGCCGCAACGACGGCACGCGCCGCACGACGCGTTACGACATCGACATGGTGAAGTGCATCTACTGCGGATTCTGCCAGGAGGCCTGCCCGGTCGATGCCATCGTCGAGGGACCGAACTTCGAATTCGCGGTGGAGACCCGCGAGGAGCTCTACTACGACAAGGACAAGCTCCTCGACAACGGCGCCCGCTGGGAGCGGGAGATCGCCCGCAACATCGCGATGGACGCACCCTACAGGTGACGTCGCGGTGAGGTTGTTCGTGAGGGATTCGGTGTCTATAGACGCCATGCCCGGGGGCTTGGGGCCCGTGGGCGACAGGACGGGATACGGGGCATGACGGTCGCAGCGGCCTTCTTCTATCTCTTTTCGTGCGTGTGCGTGGCGTCGGCCTTCATGGTCATCGCCTCGCGCAACCCCGTGCATTCGGTGCTCTTCCTGATCCTGGCCTTCGTCAACGCGGCGGGCCTGTTCATCCTGATGGGCGCCGAGTTCCTGGCGATGATCCTCGTCGTCGTCTATGTCGGCGCGGTCGCGGTGCTCTTCCTCTTCGTCGTCATGATGCTCGACGTCGATTTCGCCGAGCTGCGCCAGGGCTTCCTGCAATATCTGCCGGTGGGCGCCCTCATCGGCGTGATCTTCCTCATCGAGCTCGTGCTCGTCGTCGGTTCGATGGCGATCGATCCCGAGCTCGTGAAGACGCCGGTCGCGGCCATCCCCCCCGTCAGCGAGATGACGAACACCGCGGCGCTCGGCCAGGTGCTCTACACGCGCTACCTCTACTTCTTCCAGGCGTCGGGCCTCGTGCTGCTCGTCGCCATGATCGGCGCCATCGTGCTCACGCTGCGCCACAAGCCGGGCGTCAAGCGCCAGGATGTTGCCCAGCAGGTGGCGCGCACGCGCGACACCGCCATCGAAGTGCGGAAGGTGCCCTTCCGCGAGGGCGTGTGAGTGAGGCCGGAGAGACAGACATGACCATCGGGCTCGCGCATTATCTCACCGTCGCCGCCGTGCTGTTCACGCTCGGCGTGCTCGGCATCTTCATCAACCGCAAGAACGTCATCGTCATTCTGATGTCGGTCGAGCTCATCCTGCTTGCGGTCAACATCAATCTCGTCGCCTTCTCGAGCTTCATGGGCGACATCGTCGGGCAGGTCTTCGCCCTGCTCGTGCTGACCGTGGCGGCCGCCGAGGCGGCCATCGGGCTTGCCATCCTCGTCGTCTACTTCCGCAACCGCGGCACCATCGCGGTTGAGGACATCAACATGATGAAGGGCTGAGGCCGCGATCATGTATCACGCGATCGTCTTCCTGCCGCTTGCCGGCTTCCTGATCGCTGGCCTTGCCGGCCGGTTCATCGGCGCGCGGGCAAGCGAGGTCGTCACGACCTCGGGCCTGTTCGTCTCCTGCCTCCTGTCGTGGATCGCCTTCTTCGACGTCGGCTTCGGCGAGGGGGCGACGCGCGTCGCGGTGGCGAGCTGGATGGTCTCCGGCGACCTCGTGGTCGACTGGGCCTTCCGCATCGACACGCTCACGGCCGTGATGCTGATCGTCGTGACGACGGTCTCCTCGCTCGTCCATCTCTATTCCATCGGCTACATGCACGAGGATCCGGCGAGGCCGCGCTTCTTCGCCTATCTCTCGCTGTTCACCTTCGCCATGCTGATGCTGGTGACGGCCGACAATCTCGTGCAGATGTTCTTCGGCTGGGAGGGCGTCGGCCTCGCGAGCTACCTGCTCATCGGCTTCTGGTACGAGAAGCCGTCGGCCAATGCCGCCGCGATCAAGGCCTTCGTCGTCAACCGCGTCGGCGACTTCGGCTTCCTGCTCGGCATCTTCCTCGTTTTCGTGCTGTTCGGCGCGGTCACCTTCGACGGCATCTTCCCCCGCGTGGCGGAATTCAACGAGGCGACCTTCCGCTTCCTCGGCTACGAGTGGCACGCGCTGACGCTGGCGAGCCTCCTGCTCTTCATGGGCGCCATGGGCAAGTCGGCGCAGTTCCTGCTGCACACCTGGCTGCCGGACGCCATGGAAGGCCCGACCCCGGTCTCCGCCCTCATCCATGCGGCGACGATGGTGACGGCCGGCGTGTTCATGGTCGCGCGCATGTCGCCGGTGTTCGAATATGCCCCGACGGCGCTGTCGGTCGTCACGGTGGTCGGCGGCATCACCGCCTTCTTCGCCGCGACCGTCGGCCTCGTGCAGAACGACATCAAGCGCGTCATCGCCTATTCGACCTGCTCGCAGCTCGGCTACATGTTCGTCGCTCTCGGCGTCGGCGCCTACGGGGCGGGCATCTTTCACCTCTTCACGCACGCCTTCTTCAAGGCGCTGCTGTTCCTCGGCGCCGGCTCGGTCATCCACGCGATGCACCACGAGCAGGACATGCGCCACATGGGCGGCCTTCGGAAGCACATTCCCTTCACGGCGGCCATGATGACGATCGGCACGCTGGCGCTGACGGGTTTCCCGTTCACGGCGGGCTACTTCTCGAAGGATGCCATCATCGAAGCGGCCTATGCCTCCCACACGCCGGGGGCCAACTTCGCCTTCCTCGCTACGGTCATCGCTGCGTTGTTCACGTCCTTCTATTCCTGGCGCCTGTACTTCATGACCTTCGAGGGCAAGGCGCGCTGGGCCGAACACGGCCATGACGACCATGGCCATGGCCACGGTGACCACACGCCGCACGAGAGCCCGCTTGTGATGCTCATCCCGCTCGCTGTCCTGGCGATCGGCGCGGTCGTTGCCGGCTTCGCCTTCAAGGAAGCCTTCATCGGCCACGACTACGACCACTTCTGGAAGGGCGCGCTCTTCACTGGTGCCGACAACCACATCCTGCACGAAATGCACGAGGTGCCCGGCTGGGTTGTCGCCTCGCCCTTCGTGATGATGATGCTCGGCTTCCTCATCGCGCTGTGGTTCTACATCATCAACCCGCGCATGCCGGCGATCGTCGCGGGGCAGCAGCCGCTCCTCTACCGGTTCCTGCTCAACAAGTGGTACTTCGACGAGATCTACGACGTCCTGTTCGTGCGTCCGGCGATGTGGCTCGGCCGCTTCCTCTGGAAGAAGGGTGACGGCTGGCTCATCGACGGTTTCGGGCCGGACGGCGTCTCCGCCCGTGTCGTCGACGTCACCAACCGCGTCGTGCGCCTGCAGACCGGCTACGTCTACCACTACGCCTTCGCGATGCTCGTCGGTGTCGCGGCTCTCGTCACCTGGTACCTCATCGGGGGCACGCACTGATGTTCGGCCTCGGTCTCCTTTCTGGTCTCCTCATCCTGCCGCTCGTCGGTGCCGCCTTCATCCTCATGGTGCGCGGCAGCGAGGAGGCGGTGCGCTCCAACGCCCGCTCCGCGGCGCTGGTGACGACGCTCGCGACCTTCGTCCTCTCGCTCGTCGCCTGGGGACGGTTCGACACGGCGAGCGCCGCCTTCCAGCTCACCGAGGACCATGCCTGGCTGACGGAGGCCATCCGCTTCCGCCTCGGCGTCGACGGCTTCTCGATGCCGTTCGTCCTGCTGACGACCTTCCTGATGCCCTTCTGCATCCTGGCGTCGTGGACCTCGATCGAGAAGCGGGTGAAGGAATACATGGTCGCCTTCCTCGTGCTCGAGACGACGATGATCGGCGTCTTCGTGGCGCAGGATCTTGTCCTGTTCTACCTGTTCTTCGAGGCCGGCCTTATCCCGATGTTCCTCATCATCGGCATCTGGGGTGGCAAGCGGCGCATCTACGCCAGCTTCAAGTTCTTCCTCTACACGCTGCTCGGCTCGGTGCTGATGCTCATCGCCATCATGGCGATGTATTGGGACGCCGGCACGACCGACATCGCGGCGCTGCTCAAGCACCCCTTCGCCCCGGCGATGCAGACGTGGCTGTGGCTCGCCTTCTTCGCCTCCTTCGCGGTGAAGATGCCCATGTGGCCGGTCCACACCTGGCTGCCGGACGCGCACGTCGAGGCGCCGACAGCAGGGTCCGTCATCCTCGCCGGCATCCTCCTCAAGATGGGCGGCTACGGTTTCATCCGCTTCTCCATCCCGATGTTTCCGGAGGCCTCGGCCGATTTCGCGCCGCTCGTCTTCGCCCTGTCCGTCATCGCGATCATCTACACCTCACTCGTCGCGCTGATGCAGGAGGACATCAAGAAGCTCATCGCTTATTCGTCGGTCGCCCACATGGGCTTCGTGACCATGGGCATCTTCACGATGACCACCCAGGGCATCCAGGGCGCCATGTTCCAGATGGTCAGCCATGGCCTCGTCTCGGGCGCGCTCTTCCTGTGCGTCGGCGTGATCTACGACCGCATGCATACACGCGAGATCGCGGCCTATGGCGGCCTCGTGCAGCGCATGCCGCGCTATGCGGTTGTGTTCATGGTCTTCACCATGGCCAATGTCGGCCTGCCGGGCACCTCGGGCTTCATCGGCGAGTTCCTGTCGCTCGCGGGCGCCTTCAAGGCCAATCCCTGGGTCGCGGTGCTCGCCACCTCGGGCGTCATCCTCTCGGCTGCCTATGCCCTGTGGCTCTACCGCCGCGTCGTCTTCGGCGTGATCGAGAAGGACAACCTGAAGACGATCACCGATCTCAACACCCGTGAGATGGTCGTTCTCGTGCCGCTGCTCGTGCTGGTCATCTGGTACGGCCTGCAGCCCGGCGCCATTCTCGATGTCTTCGCCGCTCCGACGGCGGAACTGCTCAAGTCCACCGAGGCCGCGCTGGCAACCGCCAAGTCCGTGGCCCTGACGCTTCACTGAGGTTCAGCCGATGGCCGCCGTCCCGATGTTCGCGCTCGCTCCGGCCCTGCCGGAGATCATCCTGGCCGCCTCCGCGCTCCTTCTCGTGCTCATCGGCGCG
Source organism: Chelatococcus daeguensis (assembly GCF_001887265.1). Classification (NCBI taxonomy): domain Bacteria; kingdom Pseudomonadati; phylum Pseudomonadota; class Alphaproteobacteria; order Hyphomicrobiales; family Chelatococcaceae; genus Chelatococcus; species Chelatococcus daeguensis. Next base: position 1,928,542 of record NZ_CP018095.1, read on the forward strand.
CTGAGGGGCGAGCGTGCTGCCGGCCTGATCGAGGCGCTCACACTCGTCGCCATTCTCGCCGCCGGCTTCTTCGTGGTGACGCAGGGCGGCGAGCGGGTGGAGACCTTCGGCGGCTCCTTCGTCGTCGACGGCTTCGCGCGCTTCGCCAAGGTGCTGACGCTGGTCGGCTCGGCCGCGGCCTTGCTGATGTCGGGCGACTACCTGCGCCGGGCGGGCATCAACCGCTTCGAATATCCCATCCTCATCCTGCTGGCGACGACCGGCATGATGATGATGATCTCGGCCAACGACCTCATCGCACTCTATCTCGGCCTCGAGCTGCAGAGCCTCTCGCTCTACGTCGTCGCAGCCATCGACCGCGACAATGCCCGTTCGAGCGAGGCGGGCCTCAAGTATTTCGTGCTCGGCGCCCTGTCCTCGGGCATGCTGCTCTACGGCGCGTCGCTGATCTATGGCTTCACCGGCACGGTCTCCTTCACCGGCATCGCCCAGGCCCTGCAGGGCGAGGGGCACACCGGCGCGATCTTCGGCCTTGTCTTCATCGCTGCCGGCCTCGCCTTCAAGATCTCGGCCGTGCCCTTCCACATGTGGACGCCGGACGTCTACGAGGGCGCGCCGACGCCGGTCGCCGCCTTCTTCGCGGCGGCGCCCAAGATGGCGGCGATGGCGCTCCTGGTGCGCGTCTTCATTACGGCCTTCCCCGGCATCGTCGATCAGTGGCGGCAGATCATCGTCTTCGTCGCCATCGCCTCCATGGCGCTCGGCGCCTTCGCTGCCATCGGCCAGCGCAACATCAAGCGCCTCATGGCCTATTCGTCCATCGGCCACATGGGCTACGCGCTCGTCGGCCTTGCCGCCGGCACGGCGGAGGGCGTGCAGAGCGTGCTCGTCTACATGGCGATCTATCTCGTCATGACGCTCGGCACCTTCGCCTTCATCCTGTCCATGCGGCGGGAGGAGGGGCCCGTCGAGGGGATCTACGATCTCGCCGGCCTTGCCCGCACGCAGCCCTATGCTGCTTATGGCCTGACGATCCTGTTCTTCTCGCTCGCGGGCATTCCGCCGCTCGCCGGCTTCCTCGCCAAGTGGTACGTCTTCGCGGCCGCCGTCGAGGCGCAGCTCTATTCGCTTGCCGTCATCGGCGTGCTCGCCAGCGTCGTCGGCGCCTACTACTACATCCGCATCGTCAAGATTATGCACTTCGACGAGCCGGCGGGCGCGGCCTTCACCCCGATGGCGGCCGGCCAGAAGGTGATCTTCGCGCTTGCCAGCATCCTCATCGTCGTCCTGATGCTGCCCGGCGCGCCGGGGCCGCTGAACAGCGCCGCGCTCGCCGCCGCTCGCTCGCTGTTCTGACGGGGCCGGCGACACGGACGTGGAACGCGGGAGCATCTCGCAGGAGGCGCGCGACGCCGGCTTCGATGCCGTGATGCTGGCGACGACCACCTCGACCAACGACGAGGCTCTTGAGCGGGCCTCGTCGCAAGGGGCGGACCGCCTCTGGGTCGTGGCGCGCGAGCAGACGAGCGGCCGCGGCCGCCATGGCCGGCAATGGGCCTCGCCGCCCGGAAATCTCTACGCCAGCCTTGTCCTGAGCGAACCGTGCGATCCGCCGAAGGCGCCGCAGCTCGGCTTCGTCGCGGGCCTCGCTTTGCACGATGCGGTCGCGGGCGTCACCGGGCTCGCGGCGCCACGGCTGGTGCTCAAATGGCCGAACGACCTGCTGATGGATGGCGGCAAGCTGTCCGGCCTCATTCTCGAGGGGCACAGGCTCGGGCCGGACAGGCATTTTGCCGTTATCATCGGCACGGGCCTCAACGTTGCCCACAAGCCGGCCGATACACCTTATCCGGCGCGATGCCTCGCCGAGGCCGTCGGAACGGTGGACGTGAGCGACGTTTTCCGCGCATTGTCGGCGAGTTTCGCCTATAGGCTGAGGCAGTGGGACCGGGGGCTCGGCTTCGCCCTGACGCGCGAAGCCTGGCTCGCCCGCGCCGCCGGCATCGGCGGGCCGGCGCGGGTGCGCCTGCCGGGCGGCGATCTCAGCGGCACCTTTGCCGGGCTCGACAGCGCCGGCCGGCTGCTGCTCGATACCCCGGACGGGCGCCGGACGATCGATGCGGGAGATCTTTATCTCGGTCTCGCCGACATGGCATCTCAAGGATGCGACTGAAGGAGGATTGAGAGGGCATGGCCTCACGCGATGACGACGGCCTCGTATTCGTAGCGCTCGGTGGTCTCGGCGAGATCGGCATGAACGCCGGTCTCTACGGCTTCGGGCCGGCGCGCCGGCGCAAATGGCTGCTCGTCGACTGCGGCATCGCCTTCGCTGGCGAGGATGTGCCGGGCGTCGATCTCATCTTCCCCGACATCCGCTTCCTCGAGGAGGAGAGGGACAACCTCGTCGGCATCGTCATAACCCATGCGCACGAGGACCATATCGGCGGCCTCGCCGAGCTGTGGCCGCGCCTTGGCGCGCCCGTGGTGTGCACGCCCTTCGCGGCGGGGCTCCTGGAGGTCCGCCGCCTCGGCGAGCCCGGCGCGCCCAAGATCCCGCTGAACGTGGTGGAGCAGGGCGGTCGCGTCACCCTCGGCCCCTTCGACATCGAATTCGTCGCCGTCGGTCATTCGATCCCTGAATCGAATGCGCTCGCCATCCGCACGCCGCTTGGTACCGTCGTCCACACCGGCGACTGGAAGCTCGACCCGCATCCGGGCGTCGGCCGGCCGACGGACGAGAAGCGGCTCACGGAAATTGGCGACGAGGGCGTGATCGCGCTCATCTGCGATTCGACCAACGTCTTGCGGGATGGCGTCAGTCCCAGCGAGGCGGACGTCGCCAAGACCCTGATGGAGGTCATCCGCGAGGCGCCGGAGCGCGTGGCCGTGACGACCTTCGCCTCCAACGTCGCGCGCCTGCGCGCTGTGGCCGAGGCGGCCGCGGCCTGCGACCGCGAGGTCGTCGTCTTCGGCCGGGCGATGGACCGCGTCATCGACGTCGCGACCGAGCGCGGCTATCTCGCCGGCCTGCCGCCGTTCCGCTCGGCTGAGACCTTCGGCTACCTGCCGCGCAACAAGGTGGTCGCATTGCTCACGGGTAGCCAGGGCGAGCCGCGGGCCGCGCTCGCCCGCGTCGCGAATGACGAGCATCCCGACATCGCACTCTCCGCCGGCGATCGCGTGATCTTCTCCTCTCGCACCATTCCGGGCAACGAGAAGGCGGTCGGTCGCATCATCAACAATCTCGTCACGCGCGGCATCGAGGTGATCACCGATCGGGACGCGCTCGTCCACGTCTCCGGCCACCCGCGCCGCGGCGAGCTCGCCGCCATGTATCGCTGGGTGCGGCCGAAGGTGCTCGTGCCGGCGCACGGCGAGGCCCTGCACCTCACCGAACAGGCAAAATTCGCCCGCGCCGAGGGCATCGGCAGCGTGGTGCGGGCCATGAACGGCGAGATGGTTCTGCTCGCGCCCGGCAAGCCGGCCGTCGTGGACGATGTGCCCGTCGGCCGCCTCTACAAGGACGGGATGATCGTCGTCAGCGCCGGCGAGGCCACCATCGGCGAGCGGCGCAAGCTCGCCTTCGCCGGCGTCGTCTCCGTCGCCATCGCCCTCGACGCCAAGGGCGAGATCGTCGGCGAGGCGCAGGTGGAGGTCAGCGGCCTGCCGCCCGCGACGCGCGAGGGCGAGCCGATGTTCGAGCTCGTCGCCGATGCTGTGGCCGACGTGCTGGACGGGCTACCCAAGGCGCGCCGGCGCGACCCCGATGCGGTCGCGAATGCCGTCGAGCGCGCGGTGCGGGCGGAAGTGCGCCATGCCTGGGGCAAAAAGCCAACGTGCCACGTGCACGTGATCGTCGTATGAGGTGAGGGTTCCGTCAGCCGGGAGAGCCTCATGATCGGCCGCCTCAACCACGTCGCCATCGCTGTCCGCAATCTCGAAAGCGCCTGCGCCGTCTACCGGGACACCCTCGGAGCACGCCTGTCGCCGGCCGTTCCGCAGCCGGAGCATGGCGTCACCACGGTATTCATCGAACTGCCGAACACCAAGATCGAGCTGCTGGAGCCTCTGGGCGCCGATTCCCCGATTGCCCGCTTCCTCGAGCGCAATGCCGATGGTGGCATCCACCACATCTGCTACGAGGTAGACGACATCATCGCCGCGCGCGACCGGCTGGTGGAGAAGGGCGCGCGCGTGCTCGGCAGCGGCGAACCGAAGATCGGCGCGCACGGCAAGCCTGTGCTCTTCCTCCACCCCAAGGACTTCTGCGGTACGCTCGTCGAGCTGGAACAGGCCTGAGCGACCGTCCTAGATCCGGACCCGTCGGGTTGCTTCAACCTGATTGGTGGATCCGTCTCCATTGCCGAGAACCTAAGCGGAGCGGGTAGACCCGATGACCATTGCGACCTGGCTGGCCCTCTATTTCATCATCTGGTGGACGGTTCTGTTCGCTGTCCTGCCCTTTGGCGTGCGCAGCCAGTTGGAATCGGGCGAGGTGACGAGCGGCACGGAGCCCGGCGCGCCGGCGAAGCCCCGACTCCTCAAGAAGGTGCTGGCGACCACCGTCGTCTCGGCCATCGTCCTCGCGCTCGTGAAGGTCGCGCTGGCGCTCATCGAACTGTGACATAAGGGGGTAGGAAACGCGGTTGGTTGCGCGTGAAACCGTGTCTTCCAACAAAAAAGCAAGGCTGACGCCTTGCTGTTGGAGTTTCTTCTCGAACCCGTAACGCCTGTTCATTCGGAACAACGGGGTGCTCTCGCACCTCTCGACGTCGCCTGGGCTTCCTCCCGAGACCTGGACCGCAGTTCCCCGCTCTGTGAATGGCGGCGGGGACTTTCGATCGGGTAACAATGCATAGTCGATCGTTCACCACTTGTCACCCATTTGTGCAGGGGCTGCCCGCATTTTTTGCATGGTGTTGTCACACATGGGTCGAATGGCGGTGCGTTGGTCGGTGAGTCGCAAAGCCAGCCTTGTCTTTTGCCGTGCGGCGGTGTTGTCTCAGCGGACGACTCGCTTCCCTTTCCACACAAGCCCGTTGCCGGTTTCTCATGCGTCTCAGCCGCTATTTCCTGCCCACGCTCCGCGAAGATCCCAAAGAGGCGGAGATCGTTTCCCATCGCCTGATGCTGCGGGCAGGACTCATCCGGCAGCAATCGGCGGGGATCTATTCCTGGCTGCCGATCGGCCTCAAGGTCCTGAACAAGATTGCGGCAATCGTACGGGAGGAACAGAACCGTTCCGGCGCCGTCGAACTCCTGATGCCGACCATCCAGTCGGCCGATCTGTGGCGTGAATCGGGGCGCTACGACGCCTACGGCAAGGAGATGCTGCGCATCACCGACCGGCACGAGCGCGAGATGCTCTACGGGCCGACGAACGAGGAGATGATCACGGACATCTTCCGGTCCTACGTGCGCTCCTACAAGGACCTGCCGCTCAATCTCTATCACATCCAGTGGAAGTTCCGGGACGAGATCCGGCCGCGCTTCGGCACCATGCGCTCGCGCGAATTTCTGATGAAGGATGCCTATTCCTTCGACATCGACCAGGCCGGCGCGCGCCATTCCTACAACAGGATGTTCGTCGCCTACCTGCGCACCTTCGCCCGCCTCGGCCTCAAGGCCATCCCCATGCAGGCGGATACGGGCCCGATCGGCGGTGACCTCAGCCACGAGTTCATCATCCTTGCCTCGACGGGCGAGAGCGAGGTGTTCTGCCACCGCGACTTCCTCGACTTTCCGATCCCAGCCGCGGACACGGATTTCGACGACGTTGCCGGCCTTCAGTCGATCGTCGACAAGTGGACGTCGCTCTACGCCGCGACCTCCGAGAAGCACGACGAGGCCGCCTTCGCTGCTATTCCGAATGACCGGAAGGTGTCGGCGCGTGGCATCGAGGTCGGCCACATCTTCTATTTCGGCACGAAATACTCCCTGCCGATGAAGGCGACGGTGACCGGGCCGGACGGCAAGGAGCATCCCGTGCACATGGGCTCCTACGGCATCGGCCCGTCGCGGCTCGTCGCCGCCATCATCGAGGCCAGCCACGACGAGGCCGGCATCGTCTGGCCGGATCCGATCGCGCCTTTCGACGTCTCGCTCATCAACATCAAGGTCGGTGACACAGCGACGGACGAGGCCTGCGCGCATCTCCATCGGGCGCTCGCCCTGCGCGGCCTCGACGTGCTGTACGACGACCGGGACGAGCGTCCCGGAGCCAAGTTCGCGACGGCCGACCTCGTCGGCATGCCGTGGCAGATCCTCGTCGGCCCCAAGGGGCTTGCCGACGGCAAGGTGGAGGTGAAGCGCCGCGCCACGGGCGAGCGCGAGCTTCTGTCGATCGAGGATGCCGTGACGCGGATCGCGGGCTGACGGCGAGGCAGGGGCGGGGAGCGGCATGAGCGGACGCGCGGCCGAGAGCGGTTCGACGAGACCCTTCGCGCTCTTCGAGTGGCTGCTGGCGGCCCGCTATCTGCGGGCGCGCCGGCGCGAAGGCTTCATCTCCGTCATCGCCGGCTTCTCCTTCCTCGGCATCATGCTCGGGGTCGCGACGCTGATCGTCGTGATGTCGGTGATGAACGGCTTTCGCAAGGAGCTGCTCGACAAGATCGTCGGCGTGAACGGCCACATGTTCATCCAGCCGATCGATTCCCCGCTGACCGATTTCGACGCCGTGTCGAAGCGGCTCGCCGACCTCTCGGGGGTGAAGCTCGTCGTGCCGATGGTGGAGGGCCAGGCGCTCGTCTCCTCCACCGCGGCCTCCGGCGGCGCGCTGGTGCGCGGGGTGCGCGAGGCCGACATCGCCAGCATTCCCTTCATCGCCGATACCATCCGGCAGGGCACGCTGCGCGATTTCGACGAGAAGGGCGGCGTCGCTATCGGCCGGCGCATGGCCGAATATCTCGGCCTTCGTGTCGGCGATTCACTCACCATCGTCTCGCCGCGCGGCGCCGCGACGGCCTTCGGCACCGCGCCGCGGATCAAGGCCTACCCCATCGTCGCGGTGTTCGAGATCGGCATGTCCGAGTTCGACAACACCTTCGTCTACATGCCGCTCGGCGAGGCGCAGGCCTATTTCAACCGGGACGGCGACGTCAGCGTCATCGAGGTCTTCCTGAACAATGCCGATGATGTCGGCGCCATGCGCCCGCGCATCGAAGAAGCCGCGGGCCGGCCGATCATGATCACCGACTGGCGCCAGCGGAACCGCACCTTCTTCGGTGCGCTCGAGGTCGAGCGCAACGTGATGTTCCTCATCCTGACGCTGATCGTGCTGGTGGCGGCCCTCAACATCGTTTCCGGCCTCATCATGCTGGTGAAGGACAAGAGCGAGGACATTGCCATCCTGCGCACGATGGGGGCGACGCGCGGCGCCGTGATGCGAGTCTTCCTCATCACAGGCGCCTCCATCGGCATTGTGGGAACGCTCGCCGGCTTCCTGCTCGGCCTCACCCTCGCATGGAACGTGGAGGCGATCCGCAGTTTCCTGTCGCAGCTGACGAGTTCCAACCTCTTCCCGGCAGAGCTCTATTTCCTCAGCCGCCTGCCGGCTGAGATCGACCCCGGTGAGGTGACGACCGTGGTGCTCATGGCGATCGTCCTGTCGCTCGTGGCAACGCTCTACCCGAGCTGGCGGGCGGCGCGCCTCGACCCCGTCGAAGCCCTTCGCTACGGGTGAGACGGCATGACGACGCCCCAGACGCCGGCCCTGTTCCTCTCCAAGATCGAACGCCGTTACCCCCAGGGCGAGACGATGCTCGACATCCTGCGCGGCGCGGACCTCGCCGTGTGGCCAGGCGAGATCGTCGCGCTGGTTGCGCCGTCCGGCACAGGCAAGTCGACGCTGTTGCACATCGCCGGCCTCCTGGAGCATCCCGATAGCGGCGAGGTCTACGTCGGCGGCGAGCCGACGACGGGGCTCGACGATGCCGGACGCACGCGCCTGAGGCGCCTCGATATCGGTTTCGTCTACCAGTTCCACCACCTGCTGCCGGAGTTCTCGGCGCTCGAGAATGTCGCCCTGCCACAGCTCATCCGCGGCTTGGCGCGCCGGGAGGCGGAGGCCCGCGCCGCCGAGGTGCTGAGCTTCCTCGGCCTCGGCGAGCGCCTCGTCCACCGGCCGGCGGAGCTCTCCGGTGGCGAGCAGCAGCGCGTCGCCATCGCCCGCGCCGTGGCCAATGCGCCGCGGGTGCTCCTCGCCGACGAGCCGACCGGCAATCTCGATCCGAAGACGTCGGACTACGTCTTTTCGATGCTGGTCGCGCTGGTGCGTGCCTCGCGCCTCGCGGCGGTCATCGCGACCCATAATCTCGACCTTGCCGCACGCATGGACCGCCGCGTCACCATCCGCGACGGCCTCGTGGTCAGCCTCGACTGAGGGGACGGCACACATTGCGCCATTGATTCTGCGCAATGGCTGGCTGCAAGATAGGACACATGCTGGTGGGGACCTGCAGGCACCGTCGTCTGCGGAATCGGGGAGCCACACCATGCCGAGGCCGCCGAATCTCTCCATTGCACTGGACAAGGTCTGCTTCATCATCATCAAGGCGCGCCAGTTCGACGTGAAGGACGACGTCACCGAGCCGCACCCTGCCTCGAACGCCAGTGATGACGGCATGCGCTCGGTGCTGGAGGACCATCGCGACGATCCCGTGGCGGCCGAGCTCGCCGCTGCCATTGCCGCGCTCAACGAGGATGAGCAGATCGATCTCGTGGCACTGGCCTGGCTGGGGCGCGGCGATGCCGGCCTCGACGGCTGGGTGGACCTGCGGGCCGAAGCCGAGCGCGCGCATAACACCCGCACGGCCCGCTACCTCATGGGAATCCCGCTGCTTGCCGACTATCTGGAGGAGGGGCTGTCGCAGTTCGGCCTGTCTTGCAGTGACATGGAGAGCGAGCACCTCTGATCCTTGCGGCATCGCGCGAGGTTGCCATGCCGTACCGCGACAACAGCGACCTGCCACCGGCCGTGCGCGCGCATCTGCCGGCGCATGCACAGGACATCTATCGGACGGCCTTCAACAGTGCCTTCGCCGATCATTCAGATGACCCCCGGCGGGAGGAAATCGCCCATCGCATTGCATGGGCGGCCGTCAAGCGCTCCTATGTCAAGCGGGGTGAACTCTGGGTTGCCCGCGATGGTCGATAGGAGGCTCGCGATGCCGCCAGCCACGATTTGGTCACCCGCCGATGTACGGTCCATTGCAGCCGACCGGCTGAAGATCTTTGCGCTTGTCGGCTCGCAGGATCTCGGGCACGCGGTCGCGCGCCTTATCGGGCAGGAGCTGGCCCGGCACGAGGAGCGGGATTTCGAGGACGGCGAGCACAAGGCGCGGCCGCTCGAGCCCGTTGCCGGTGCCGATGTCTATGTTATCCACTCGCTGCATGGCGGCCCGGATGGAAGCGCCAACGACAAGCTGTGCAGGCTCCTCTTCTTCATCGGCGCCCTCAAGGATGCAGGCGCAGCGCGCGTCACGGCCGTCACGCCCTATCTCTGCTATGCGCGCAAGGACAGGCGCACCAAGGCGCTCGATCCCGTCATCACGCGCTATGTCGCCGGCCTTTTCGAGGCCATGGGGACCGATGCGGTCGTCGCGCTCGACGTGCACAACGAAACCGCCTTCGAGAACGCCTTCCGTCTGCCGACGGTGGCGCTTTCGGCGGCCCCGCTGCTCGTCCGCCACCTCGCCGCGGGCCTTGCAACGGAGCCGCTGTGCGTTGTCTCGCCCGATCTCGGCGGCGGCAAGCGGGCTGATCTGTTCCGCGAGGTGCTGGAAGCGGTGACGGGCCGCGCGGCGGGCAAGGCTTTCGCCGAGAAGCGGCGCAGCGGCGGCATCGTCTCTGGGGATCTCTTCGTCGGCGAGGTCGCGGGCGCGACCTGCATCATCGTGGACGACCTCGTCAGCACGGGCGGCACATTGGCGCGTGCCGCGAAGGCAGCCCGGGCGGGCGGCGCACGGAGCGTCATCGCCTGCGTGACGCACGGCCTGTTCATGCCGGGCGCCGAGACGGCGCTCGCAGATCCCGCCATCGATCGTGTCGTGTCGAGCGACAGCGTGCCGCCGTTCCGGCTGCCGCAAGGGCCTGTACGCGACAAGCTCGACGTCGTGCCCGTTGCGCCGCTCATCGCCGAGGCGATCGCGCGGCTGCACACCGGCCAGGCACTCGCCGATCTGTTCGTCTATTGAGAATGCGCTCGAGCCGTCCTGCATCGGCAAGGGCAAGATCGATGTAGGTGCGCGCGAGGCGTGGCCATTTCTCCGGCGTGCGGGGCTCGGCATCGAGAAGGTGGGTGATGGCGAGGCGCGCCCGCAGCAGGGCCCGGTAGCTGCGATAGAACAGGAAGAGGCCGTTGCCACGGCGGTCGCCGAGCAGACGCGCGAGGCGGTGCCGCAGCGCTTCTCCTGCCCAGCCAACGCCAAGCCGCTCGCATTCGAGATGGAGGAAGGCGATTTCGTCGAGCGGGTCGAGCGCACGCAGCGGTTCCGAAAACTCGAGGCAGTCGATGACGATAACGGGATCGGTCAGCCAAATGTGCTCGGGTCTGAGATCCCCATGCGCCTCCACGACCCGGCGCGCCCGCCGGACAAGAATGCCCGGTCGTCGGGCAAGGAAGGCGCGCTGCGCGCGGCAGATGCGCGCGATCGTGCCTTCCGGGAGGTGAAAGCGCGGATCGCGCAGGAGCTGCTCGTTCTCGAGCAAGGCTCGCCGCCAGCGCGCCAGATGCACGGCGGGGGCGACGGGAAGGCGGCGAACCCGCCGGTAGAATGTCGCGAGCCGAGCGGCGAGGCGCTCTGCGTCCGCCCGCGTCAGGTGCTGCTCGCGGGCGTGGGTCTCGAGGGTATGGCGCTCGTCGAGACGGCGCATGAGGACGAGCCAGTCGACGATCGTTCCGACCGCGCCGAAGGACAGGCCGTCCGGCGTCCGCCTGAGCGGCATGACATCCAGATAGACGTCGGGCGCAAGGCGGCGGTTCAGCGCCAACTCGGTGCGGCAGGCCGCAGCCCGCCGGTCGGTAGTCGAAAAATCGAGACAGGCGGACCGCACGGGCTTCTTGAGCTTGTAGACGTGCCGCTCGGTCAGGAACAGCCAGGACATGTGCGTCTCGCGCGCCTCGACGGTGCTGGCGGGCAGAGCAAGACACTCCGGCTGACTGAGGAAACGCACCTTGTCCGCAAACGGAACATCCGGCGCGGTCTCGGCCGTGAGACGCGGTGTCGAAGGCGCGAACATGCGGTAAGGTTATAGACCGCCTCGCCGGCGGCGTTGACGTCGATCAAGGCGAGATGGCGTGCTCGGCGTCATCGTCGCCAGTCATGGGCACCTTCGGGGCCGGTGCGGCGGGCCGCCAGCGGGCATCGCACCGGTTGCCGCAAGGCGGGTCGTCCGTGAGAAGCCTGTCCGAGGTGTGCGGATGGACGCTGCGGGTGCCCTGCTCACAGACCTCTACCAGTTGAACATGATCCAGGCCTATCTGGAGCATGGCCGAACGCGGACGGCGGTGTTCGAGTTTTTCGTCCGCAAGCTGCCGCCGCGGCGCAATTTCCTTGTCGCAGCGGGGCTCGAGCAGGCGCTCGACTATCTCGAGAACCTGCGATTCACGGATGACGAGATCGCATGGCTCGGTGAAAGCGGGCGTTTCTCGTCGGCGTTTCTCAGGCAGTTGCGCGCGCTGCACTTCACCGGCGATGTCGATGCGGTGCCGGAAGGCACTGTCTTCTTCCCGAACGAGCCGATCCTGCGCGTGGTGGCTCCGTTGCCCGAGGCCCAACTCGTCGAAACCCGCCTCCTCAATCTCCTGCACTTTCAGAGCCTCATCGCATCGAAGGCGGCGCGCATGGTGCTCGCGGCGCCAGGCAAGCTCCTCGTCGATTTCGGCCTGCGGCGGGCGCACGGGATGGAGGCGGGGCTTCTTGCCGCACGGGCGAGCTATCTCGCCGGCTTTGCCGGCACCGCGACGCTCCTCGCCAGCCGTCTGTTCGGCATTCCCTCGTTCGGCACCATGGCCCATTCCTTCGTGCAGGCGCATGAGGACGAGGTGGCCGCCTTCGAGGCTTTCGCACGCTCGCGGCCCGAGGGTCTCGTGCTGCTGATCGACACCTACGACACCGAGGCGGCCGCGCGGAAGGTGGTGGAACTCGCGCCGCGGCTGAAGGCAGAAGGCATCGCGGTCAGGGGTGTGCGCCTCGACAGCGGCAACCTCGTCGCCCTGTCGCGCGCCGTGCGGCAGATCCTCGACGACGGCGGCCTGCCGGACGTGACCATCTTCGCCAGCGGCGGCCTCGACGAGGAGGGGATCGCAGCCATGCTGGCGGCCGGCGCTCCCATCGACGGTTTTGGCATCGGCACCAGCCTGACGACCTCCGCCGATGCACCGGCGCTCGACTGCGCCTACAAGCTGCAGGAATACGCCGGCGTCGCCCGGCGCAAGCTGTCGGCCGGTAAGGCTACCTGGCCCGGCCGCAAGCAGGTCTGGCGCAGCCATGGCGCGGACGGGCGGCCTGCCGGCGACATCCTCTCCGTGCTGGACGATGACCAGCCCGGCACACCGCTGCTCGTGCCCGTCATGCGCCATGGCAGGCGCATCGCGCCGCAACCGTCCCTGGCCGCGATACGGGCTTATGCGGCCGAGGCCCTGTCCCACCTGCCGGACGATCTGCGCGGGCTCGATCCGGCGCCCGCCTATCCGGTGACGGTCGCGCCGAAGCTTGTTGCGCTCGCCGAGACTGTCGACCGGTGGCTCGCCGCTTCGCTTGGAGCGAACGGCGGGCGTGCAAATAACCAGCAAGGGGAGTTGTCGATGAAAGAATCATCGAATGCCGAGACACCGAAGGGAAGGCCGCCGGAGAAGCCGGCCTCCCCCGAAGCCGAAAGGCGCCGGCGGCTCGAAGAACAGCTCGAAGAGGGGCTTAAGGAAACCTTCCCGGCCTCCGACCCGGTTTCCGTGACGGAGCCCGCGCCAACGCGGCCGGGCAATAACGGTCGCTAACGGACGGGGGCGAGCGTCGCAGCGACAGGGGCGGTCTTCGGCTGTCCCCGGGGCGGCCGGCACCATCGGTCATGCGTTCGTCAGGAGCCGCTCGATCTCGTAGACCGGATGCTTGGTCAGGTCCTTGCCGACCTCGGCCAGCAGCGTCGCGCGCATGTCATCGGCGAGACATTCGCGCATGGCCGCCAGCATGCGCGGCGGCGCCACGAGCACAAGGCCGGGCGGCTGCATCGCCTTGTGAAGGGATTCAAGCGTCCGCATCGTCTCCTCTGCGAACTGCACCTTGGCCTCGCGGTGCCGGTCCGCACTCTCGACTGCACTCGCCGGACCAACGGCATTCTGCCGGCGGCCGGGCCGGTCCGTGCCGGCAGCCGCATCGACGCCGTTCTCGGGAGCCTCGGCATGCCGTTCGACCTGAAGATTGGGGAAGAGCTCGTCGCCCTCGTTCCGCAGGAAGAGGGCCCTGCGGGCATCGCACACGACGACGAGGGCATCGTGGGGGAGGGAAAGCTGCATGAGAATCTCCAAAGGCGAACGGTGATGGTGCCGATAGTCGCGCCTGCGCGGGGACGTTCATTGATCGACCGCAACCTGGCGTCGAAACCGCGCAGCCGTTCGGCCGTTGATGTAACGCAAGGCTTTTCGGGCCCGTCTGTGCCACAGCAAGGCTGCCGGACAGACGGCAAGCGAGCCGGGCGAAGGGCGGAGCGTCTCACGAACGCCCGCTATTGGCGGAGCGTCATGGCAGTGAGCATGAGGAGGCAGGATGATGAACGTTGGCGACATCATGACCATGGGCGCGGCGACGGTACATCCGGACACGTCCGTCCTCGAGGCGGCGCAACTGATGCTTCATCATGGCATCAGCGGCGTGCCCGTCGTCGACAAGGAGGGGCGGCTCGTCGGCATGGTGACCGAGCGCGACCTGCTGCGGCGCGCTGAGACCGGCACCGAGCACCGGCGTCCGCGCTGGCTCAGCTTTCTCATGGATCCGGCTGCGCGAGCCGAGGACTACGTGCGCAGCCACGGCCGCAAGGTGTCGGACGTCATGACGCAGGACCCCCAGAGCGTTGCCCCCGACGCGCCGCTCACCGATGCGGTGGATCTGATGGAGCGACGCGGCTTCAAGCGCCTGCCCGTGGTGCGTGACGGCAAGGTTGTCGGCATCGTGAGCCGGGCCAATTTCCTGCGCGTTCTTGCGCGCCGGCTGGAGGACGCGGCGCAGGCGACCGCCGAGGACATGGACATCCGCCGGCGCATCCTCGAAGAGGTCGATCGCGAGGGCTGGGTGTCGAACGCCTCCCTCGACGTCGTGGTCAACGCCGGCAAGGTCGAACTCGACGGCACGGTCGATGACGAGCGCGTGCGTGATGCCCTGCGCGTGCTGGCGGAGAACGAGCCAGGCGTCAGCGAGGTGGTGGACCGTCTGCGCGTCCAGCGCCCGATGACGCAATGGCCGATCTGACGGCGGTTCCCGCGACATCGCGCTATCGGTTCCGGGGGGCAGCGATCCGCCGGTCTTGAGAGTGGCCGAGGCGTCGGGTGCCTCGGTGACAGTCACCACGAACCGATTGCTACCGCGTGCGCAGGCGAGCGCCCGCGCTCCGGCTGCTTCGCGCCGCCATCCCTGAAGGCACGCCGCACGGAGCGCCGGCGACGGTAATGATTTATTGACTCAAACAGGCGCCGGGACTTGAACAAATAGTGAATAACTGTGAACATACGACGAACAATAGGAGCGAGACATGTTCAAGACCGTTGTCACCTCACTTGTCGAGATCGCATCGCTCGGCGTCTTCGTCACCATGATCGGCGTCTGGGCCACGGTTGCCAGCGGGCCTCCCGTCTGATCGAAAGACCGTCCACAGCCGGTGGGACGCCGACCCTCGACGGCGCCGACCGGTCAAGGCGATACTGCGGCGCTTCCGACCGATCGGATGGATCAGCAGCGAGTCGCCGGGGCCGAAGGGACGAGGACGGAACGAACGATGGGCAGCATCCTGAGCAGCGTCGGCTTCGTGCATCTTCACGTGCACTCGTCCTATTCGCTGCTCGAGAGCGCCCTGACCGTCACGACCCTCGGCAAGCTCGCCGCCGCCGACAAGATGCCGGCGCTTGCCCTCACCGACACCAACAACCTCTTCGGCGGATTGGAGTTCTCGGAAAAGCTGAAGGGCCTTGGCATCCAGCCCATCGCCGGTGTGCAGCTGTCGGTTGCCTTCGAGGAACAGGATCCGGCCCAGCGCAGCGTCCACGCCCGCGACTATCCCCACCTCGTCCTGCTGGCCCAGGACGAGGTGGGATACGGCAACCTGATGCGGCTCACGAGCTGGGCCTATCTCGAAACCGATCCCAACGAGAAGCCGCATGTGCCGCTCGACCGTGTCCTCGCCAACAGCCGGGGCCTCATCGCGCTGACCGGCGGCTTCGGAGGGCCGCTCGACCAAGCTCTCCGCGAGGGGCGGTCCGAAAGTGCCGAGAAGCGGCTCAAGGCCTTGCGCGGCGCCTTCGACGGGCGGCTCTATGTGGAATTGCAGCGTCACGGCCTGCCCGAGCAGGCTGCCGCCGAGCCTGAGCTGCTGCGGCTCGCCTATGACCTCGGTCTGCCGATCGTCGCCACCAACGAGCCCTTCTTCGCCAAGCCGGACGATTACGAGGCCCATGACGCGCTGCTGGCAATCGCAGCAGGGCGGCTCCTGTCAGACGAGAACCGGCGGCGCGTCACGCCGCAGCACGACTTCAAGACACGCGCGCAAATGGCTGATCTATTTTCGGATTTGCCGGAAGCACTGTCTTCGAGCGTCGAGATTGCCATGCGCTGTGCCTACCGCATCCGCACGCGCAAGCCGATCCTGCCGCGCTTCGACGCCGGCACCGAGGGCGCCGAGAGCGACGAGGGTGCGGAGCTGCGCCGGCAGGCGGTGGAGGGTCTGAAGCGCCGCCT
Organism: Chelatococcus daeguensis; assembly: GCF_001887265.1. Lineage (NCBI taxonomy): Bacteria > Pseudomonadati > Pseudomonadota > Alphaproteobacteria > Hyphomicrobiales > Chelatococcaceae > Chelatococcus > Chelatococcus daeguensis. Next base: position 1,944,480 of record NZ_CP018095.1, read on the forward strand.
CGATGCGCACGGCCCGGCGCCCGGCCTGACGGTGGCGGATTACGAGGAGCGGCTGGACTTCGAGCTATCGGTCATCGAGCGCATGAAGTATCCCGGCTACTTCCTCATCGTGTCGGACTTCATCAAATGGGCGAAGGCTCACGAAATCCCCGTCGGGCCGGGACGCGGCTCGGGCGCGGGCTCGCTCGTCGCCTATGCCCTTACCATTACCGACCTCGATCCGCTGCGCTTCGGCCTGCTGTTCGAGCGCTTCCTCAACCCCGAGCGCGTGTCGATGCCGGACTTCGACATCGACTTCTGCCAGGACCGGCGCGAGGAGGTGATCGGCTACGTCCAGAAGCGCTACGGCGAGGACAAGGTCGCGCAGATCATCACCTTCGGCACCTTGCTCGCCCGCGGCGTGATGCGCGACGTCGGCCGCGTGCTGGAGATGCCCTATGGCCAGGTCGACAAGCTCACCAAGCTCGTGCCGCAGAACCCGGCCAATCCGGTGACGCTCAAGAAGGCCATCGAGGACGAGCCGCGCCTGCAGGCTGCCGCCGAGGAGGAGCCTGTCGTCGGCCGCATGCTCGCCATCGCCGAGAAGCTGGAAGGCCTGCACCGTCACGCCTCGACCCATGCCGCAGGCATCGTCATCGGCGATCGGCCGCTCGAGGAACTGGTGCCACTCTATCGCGATCCGCGCTCGGGCATGCGCGTCACCCAGTTCAACATGAAGTGGGTAGAGCAGGCCGGGCTCGTGAAATTCGATTTCCTCGGCCTCAAGACGCTGACGGTGCTGACGACGGCGGTCAATTTCGTGCGCCAGCGCGGCATCGACCTCGACCTGTCGCGCATCCCGCTCGACGACCGCACCACCTTCGAACTCCTCGGCCGCGGCGAGACGGTCGGCGTGTTCCAGGTGGAAAGTGCGGGCATGCGCAAGGCGCTCGTCGACATGCGTGCCGACCGGCTGGAGGACCTCATCGCCCTCGTCGCGCTCTACCGGCCCGGCCCGATGGCCAACATCCCGGTCTATTGCGACCGCAAACACGGGCGCGGCGAAGCCTCCGAGAAATGGTACCTGCACCCGAAGCTGGAGCCGATCCTCAAGGAGACTTTCGGCATCATCATCTACCAGGAGCAGGTGATGCAGGTGGCCCAGGCGTTGTCCGGCTACTCGCTCGGCGAGGCCGATCTCTTGCGCCGAGCCATGGGCAAGAAGATCAAGGCCGAGATGGACGCCCAGCGCGTGCGCTTCGTCGAGGGGGCGCTGAAAAACGGCCTCACGAAAGACCTTGCCAACGAAATCTTCGACCTTCTCGCGAAGTTCGCCGACTACGGCTTCAACAAGAGCCACGCGGCGGCCTATGCGCTCGTCGCCTACCAGACGGGCTATCTCAAGGCCAACTACACCGTCGAGTTCCTGGCCGCCTCCATGGCGCTCGACATGGACAACACGGACAAGCTGTCGGAATTCCGCCGCGAGGCCGAGCGCCTCGGCATTCGCGTCGAGCCGCCGTCCATCAACCGCTCGGGCGTCTCCTTCGAGGTCGACCACGACGGCGTGGGCCCGGGAATCATCCGCTACGCACTTGCAGCGACAAAGGGCGTCGGACGTCAGGCGGTGGAAAGCATCATTGCAGCACGCGGCAACAAGCCTTTCACAAGTCTTTCTGATTTTGCGTCGCGCATCAATCCGCGTCTCGTCAACAAGCGCACCCTGGAAGCGCTGATCGCGGCGGGCGCTTTCGATGAGCTGGAGCCCGATCGGGCGCGCGCGACGGCGGCGATCGATGCCATGATGGCGCTCGCATCGCGCATGGCGGCGGCGGCCACCGACGGTCAGGCGGACATTTTCGGCGGCCTAGCCGCCGGCTCCGAGCCGCTGCGCATCCCACCCTACGAGCCGTGGGTTCCGGCCGTGCGGCTGCAGAAGGAATACGACGCTGTCGGCTTCTTCCTGTCCGGCCACCCGCTCGACGGCTACGAGGAGATGCTCGAGCGGCTGCGCGTTCAGCGCTGGGTGGATTTCGCCAAGGCGGTCAAGGCCGGTGCGACCATGGGCCGGCTCGCGGCAACGGTGCTCGACCGGACTGAGCGGCGCACCAAGAGCGGCAGCAAGATGGGCATCGTCACGCTCTCGGACCAGACCGGGCATTTCGAGGCCATCGTCTTCTCCGAAGGGCTGCAGCGCTTCCGCGATCTCCTGGAGCCGGGGCGGGCGGTGGTGCTCGTGGTGCAGGCCTCCGTCGAGGGTGAGGACGTGCGCGCCCGCATCCAGTCCGTCGAGCCGCTCGATGAGGCGATCGCGCAGCATCAGAAAGGCATGCGCATCTATGTACGCGACGAAGCCCCGCTCGCCAGCGTCAGCGAGCGCCTGAAGCAGCGCGGCGAGGGTGAAGTGTCGATGGTGCTCATCCTCGACAATGCGCAGGAGGTGGAACTGCGCCTGCCCGGGCGCTATCTCGCCACCCCGCAGATCGCCGGCGCCCTGCGCGCCGTGCCGGGCGTGGTGCACGTCGAGCTGCAATAGCCGCTGCGCAGTGCGGCCGGACGTGCTGGGTCATGCCGCCATGCGATGATAACCTGATGGGTATCGGGCCATGCGCTGGTTCCCGGCGCTCGCCCGCGCTGCGCGCACGCGGGCCGGGAAACGAGGGCCTGACCGGGAGAACCGTGATCGCGGACGGATGCAGGGAAACGCGGCGGAACGGAATGCGAGCCGGGGCCCGGCGCTTGATCCCGAGCCGCCTGCTCTCCCGATCCCCGCATTCCCACGCATCCGCCCTCGAGGGTGGAATGCTGATGCCTGCCGCCATCGCGCTTTGGTACGAGGTCCCGCGAAAATTGCCACGCGTGAAGCGCCCGGAGGCTTGCGTCGCGGCCGCGGCGCCCGTATAAGCGCCGCCATCCCACACGCGGAGAACGCTCGAAGAGCATCCGGTGGCCGACGCCAGCGTCGGTCGCAACTCCGCGGAGGCTTGAACCGGAGAAATCGTAATGGCGCTTCCTGAATTCTCGATGCGTCAGCTGCTTGAGGCTGGCGCGCATTTCGGACACCAGTCCCACCGTTGGAACCCGAAGATGGAATCCTACATCTTCGGCGCCCGCAACGGCATCCACATCATCGACCTCGCCCAGACGGTGCCGGCGCTCTACCGTGCGCTGCAGGCGATCTCCGACACGGTGGCGGCCGGCGGTCGCGTGCTGATGGTCGGCACCAAGCGCCAGGCGGCCGATGCCGTCGCCGATGCGGCCAAGCGCTCGGCCCAGTACTATGTCAACTCCCGCTGGCTCGGCGGCATGCTGACCAACTGGAAGACGATCTCGGCGTCCATCCAGCGCCTGCGCAAGGTCGAGGAGATGCTGGCCGGCGGCGCGCAGGGCCTGACCAAGAAGGAGCGTCTGATGCTGTCGCGCGAGCGCGACAAGCTCGAACGTGCCCTGGGCGGCATCAAGGACATGGGCGGCACGCCGAACCTGCTCTTCGTGATCGACACGAACAAGGAGCAACTCGCCATCAAGGAGGCGCAGCGCCTCGGCATCCCGGTGGCCGCGATCGTTGATACGAACTGCGATCCTGACGGGATCACCTATCCCGTGCCGGCCAACGATGACGCGGGTCGGGCCATCGCGCTCTACTGCGATCTCGTGGCCCGCGCGGCGATCGACGGCATTTCGCGCAGCCAGGGCGATTTTGGCATCGACATCGGCGCCTCCGAAGCTCCACTGGTCGAGGATTTGCCGGCGGAGATCGAGCAGGCGGGCGAGGCCTTCGAACTGCTCGATGCCCCGCGCGGTGCGCCCGACGATCTCACCAAGATCGCGGGCGTTGGTCCGCAGCTCGAGAAGACCCTGAACGAGGCCGGCATCTTCCATTACTGGCAGATCGCCGCCATGGGCGAGGCCGATGTCGCCAAGCTCGACGCGGAGCTCAAGCTCAACGGCCGCATCGAACGCGACGGCTGGGTGGCGCTTGCCCGCACCCTGAGCGAGTCTGTTTGACCGCTTCGCAATTCCGTGCCGCTTGAGCGGCACGATGATGTCCGGGGCATGGTGCGGCCTGGCGCTTCGGTGCCGGGCCGCGCCGCATCGACGATTATGAGGACGAAATGGCTAATATCACCGCAGCGATGGTCAAGGAGCTCCGCGACAAGACCGGCGCGGGCATGATGGACTGCAAGACGGCGCTCGCGGAGACCAACGGTGACGTCGAGGCGGCGGTCGACTGGCTGCGCAAGAAGGGTCTCGCCAAGGCCGCCAAGAAGTCGGGCCGCGTCGCGGCCGAGGGCCTTGTCGCGCTCGCCATCGACGGCGCCAAGGGTGTGGTCGTCGAGGTGAATGCCGAGACGGACTTCGTTGCGCGCAACGACCAGTTCCAGGCGCTCGCCGCCAATATCGCCCGTGTCGGCCTTACGGTCGGCGACGATGTCGAGGCCATCAAGGCCGCGGCCTATCCGGGCGGGGGCACGGTCGCCGACGCCATCGCCAACGCTATCGCCACCATCGGCGAGAACATGACGCTGCGCCGCGCCGCCTCCATCTCGGTGCCGCAGGGTGTCGTCGCCTCCTACATCCACAACGCCTCGGGCGAGGGCCTCGGCCGCATCGGTGTGCTCGTCGGCCTCAACTCGGCCGGCAAGACCGATGAGCTCGCGGCGCTCGGCCGCCAGATCGCCATGCATATCGCTGCGGCGAGCCCCTTGGCGCTCGACCCGGCGGGCCTCGATCCGGCGACGGTGGAGCGCGAGAAGGCAATCCTCGGCGAGAAGCATGCCGGCAAACCGGCCAACGTGATCGAGAAGATCGTCGAGAGCGGCCTCAAGACGTATTACAAGGAGGTCTGCCTTCTCGACCAGGCCTTCATCCACGATCCATCCAAGACGGTCGCCCAGGCTCTCAAGGAGGCCGAAGGCAGGGTCGGCGCGCCCGTTTCGCTGACGGGTTTCGTGCGCTACAGCCTCGGCGAGGGCATCGAGAAAGAGGAAACCGACTTTGCCGCCGAGGTGGCGGCGGCGGTCGGCGGCTGAGACCGGAATGTCCAGAAGACGGCGGCGCCAAGCGCCGCCGTTTTTGTAGGATGAAGCGGTTGGAGGCATTTCTGCCGGCGGTATTGCGGATCGCGTCGGCGAAATGCCCTGTCATGACGGTTGCAACGCCTGTCGAGATCCAGTCGGATCGCTGCAGGCCCTGGCGGAGGCAGAAGGGACGATGGCTGGCAAACGGGCGCTGATCAAACTGTCGGGTGAGGCACTGGCGGGGCCGGGCGGAGCCGGCATCCATGGCGAAACCCTGACTGCGCTCGCCAACGACATCGCCACGGCCGCCGGTGTCGGCCACGAGATCGCCGTCGTCGTCGGTGGCGGCAATTTCTTCCGTGGGGTGCAGGGCCTCGCCAAGGGCCTCGACCGGCCCACCGCCGATTCCATCGGGATGCTTGGCACGGTCATGAACGCCCTGGCTCTGGAGCACGCCATCGAATCGGCCGGGGTGCCCGCGCGCGCCATGTCGGCCGTGCCGATGCCCTCCCTGTGCGAGAGCTACGCGCGCAAGCGCGCCCTCGACCACATGGCCCATGGCAAGGTCGTGATCCTCGGCGGCGGCACCAGCAATCCCTATTTCACGACCGACACCGGCGCGGCGCTGCGTGCGGCCGAACTGTCGTGCGCGCTGCTCATGAAGGCGACGAACGTCGACGGCGTCTATACGGCAGATCCGAAGAAGGACCCGACTGCCACCCGCTTCGAGCGCCTAACTCACGACGAAGCCATCGCCCGCAATCTCAAAGTGATGGACACGGCCGCGTTCGCTCTTGCGCGCGAGGCGGGGCTCACCATCGTCGTCTTCTCCCTTGCGGAGCCGGGCTCCATCGGGGCCGTGCTCGAGGGTGGGGGGCGGGCCACCATCGTTGCTCCCGCGACGTGAGGCGCACGCGCCCGTGTTCACCGATTCGAGACGAAGGTCTTGACCCGGAGGCTCGGGCGCGCTCAACGTCGCCGCGATATCTTGCAGGGAGCGAGCAAAAACAATGAGCCAGACATACGACCTCGCCGACATCAAGCGTCGCATGCAGGGCGCCGTTCAGGCCCTGAAGCACGACCTTGGCGGACTGCGCACCGGCCGCGCCTCGGCCAGCCTTGTCGAGCCCATCCAGGTTGACGCTTACGGCAGCCTGATGCCCATCAACCAGGTCGCGACCATCAGCGTGCCGGAGCCGCGCCTCCTCAGCGTGCAGGTGTGGGACCGCGGCATGGTCTCGGCCGTCGAGAAGGCCATTCGCGATTCCGATCTGGGCCTCAACCCGCAGACGGAGGGGCAGGTGATCCGCCTGCGCATTCCCGAGATGAATGAGCAGCGCCGCAAGGAGATGGTCAAGGTCGCGCACAAATATGCGGAGGAGTCGCGCATCGCGGTGCGCCACGTCCGCCGCGACGGCCTCGACACGCTGAAGAAGCTCGAGAAGGACGGCGACATGAGCCAGGACGACCACGCCCGCGAGGCCGATCTCGTCCAGAAGGCGACCGACCAGGCGATTGCCGAGATCGATCAGCTTCTCGCGGCCAAGGAAAAGGAGATCATGCAGGTCTGATCTGCATGACGGGGGCGGCGGCGCGGTGCGACGTCGGGGCCGATGGCGCCGTGAGGACGGGTCGATGACGGTAATGACCGAGCCGGCAACGGCAGCGGAAGATGTGCGGGCGGCGGCAGGCGAGGCCGGCGTGCCGGCGCATGTCGCCATCATCATGGATGGTAACGGCCGCTGGGCGCAGAAGCGCCACCTGCCGCGGGCCGAGGGCCACCGGCGGGGCGTCGAGGCGTTGCGCCGTGCCGTGCGTGCCGCCGCGGCGCGAGGCATCCGCTATCTCACCATCTACAGCTTCTCGTCAGAGAACTGGCGCAGGCCGGCAACCGAGATCGCCGACCTCATGAACCTCCTGAAGCTCTTCGTGCGCCGCGACCTTGCCGAGCTGCACCGGGCGAATGTCCGTGTCCGCATCCTCGGGGAGCGGGCCAATCTCAAGCCCGACATCACGGCCCTGCTCGAGGAGGCCGAAAGCGTCACGCGCGACAACACCGGCCTGACCCTCGTCGTCGCCTTCAACTACGGCTCGCGGCAGGAGATCGTTCGTGCCGCCCGGCGCCTCGCCGAGGAGGTTGCCGCCGGCCGCCTCGCTCCTGACACCATCGACGCCGATGCCGTCGCTGCCCGGCTCGACCTAGCCGGCGTTCCCGATCCAGACCTCATCATCCGCACCTCGGGCGAGCAGCGTCTGTCGAACTTCCTGCTCTGGCAGGCGGCCTATGCCGAACTCGTCTTCCTGCCGGTGCTGTGGCCCGATTTCGACGAGGCCGCCTTCGACGAGGCGCTTGCTGAATTCGCCCGGCGCGAGCGGCGTTATGGCGGCCTGACGGCGAGCGCCTGAGCGTCATGGCTTCTCCAGAGCCGCGACCGCCGGCCACGCCCCGCAGCACCGGTTCCTTCCTCTCATCCGAGCTCGGCCGGCGCATTTTGTCCGGCATCGCCCTCGTCGCCGTGGCGCTCGGCACAGCCTGGTGGGGCGGACTTGCCTTCGACATCCTCTGGGCCCTGGCGGGCGCGCTCGTCTGCCGCGAATGGGTGGCGCTATCGCCGGCGCGCGACCAGCCGGTCCTGGCCCTTGGCGGCGCCGCGGCCGTGGCCGTCGCCAGTGTGGTTCTGTCGGTGAGCGGCCACCTGCCGTCGGCCTTGACCGCGCTTGCGGTGGGGGCCGCCGGCCTTGCCGCCCTCGGGCGTGATCGCACCTCGCGCCTGTGGGCGCTGGCAGGTCTTCTCTATGCGGCGGTCATCGGGCTCGTTCCCGTTGCTGCCCGCGCCCTGCCGGAGGTCGGCCTCGTCGTCATCCTTTGGATGTTCGCTGTCGTCTGGATGACGGATATCGCCGCCTATTTCACCGGCCGCAGTCTCGGCGGGCCGAAGCTGTGGCCGAGCATCAGCCCGAAGAAGACATGGTCAGGCTTCTTTGGCGGACTTTTGGCGGGCAGCCTCGCCGGCATGGCTGTCGTCGCTGTCGCGCAGGATAACGGCGTCGCGCAGGCTGTCCCGATGTGGCTGGTCGGCTGCTGTTCGGCCATCGCCTCGGCGCTCGGCCAGCTCGGCGATCTCGCCGAATCCGCGCTGAAACGCCGGGCCGGGGTGAAGGATTCCGGACACATCATTCCGGGCCACGGGGGCGTGATGGATCGGCTCGATGCCTTCTGGGCCGTGGCGGTTCTCGTCGGCTTGGGGCTCGTCGTCAGCTCCACCGTCCGGGCTCCGGCGCTGTGAGGGGCAGCGATGGCGACACGTCTCACCATCCTCGGTGCCAGCGGCTCCGTCGGCCGGGCAGTGGCCGATGTGGTCGCCGCCCATCCCGGGCGCTTCGAAGTCGAGGCCGTCGTCGCCGGCCGCGATGCGCGGGCTCTCGCCGACGTGGCGTTGCGGCTGCGCGCGCGCTGTGCCGTGCTGGCGGACGGCGAGGGCGGGGCGGCCCTGGCGGAGACCCTGTCCGGCAGTGGCATCGCGAACGGGGCGGGCGAGGCGGCGGTGCTCGAGGCCGTGGATCGGGACTGTGACCTCGTCGTCGCCGCGATCGCCGGCACGGCCGGGCTGCGCCCGACCCATCGTGCGCTTCGCCCCGGCCGCCGCATCGCGCTCGCCAACAAGGAATGTCTCGTCAGCGCGGGCGCCGCCTTCATGCGCGATGCCGCCGCGGCCGGTGCGACGATCCTGCCGCTCGATTCCGAACACAACGCGCTCTTCCAGGCTCTGGGCGAGGCTCCCATCGAGAGTGTCGAGGCGATGACCTTGACGGCCTCCGGCGGACCCTTTCGTGACTGGCCGGCGAAGGCCATTGCCGAGGCGACTCCGCAGGAGGCCTTGAAGCACCCCAACTGGTCGATGGGGGCGAAGATCACCGTCGATTCCGCCGGGCTCATGAACAAGGGCCTCGAGCTGATCGAGGCCCATCATCTCTTCGGCCTGCCTGCCGCGCGGCTGAGAGCGCTGGTGCATCCGCAGTCGATCGTCCATGGCATCGTGCATTTCCGGGACGGGTCGCTCTCGGCCGGTCTTGCGGTACCCGACATGCGGGTGCCGGTGGCGCATTGCCTCAGCTGGCCCGAGCGCGTTGAAACACAGATCCCGCGGCTCGATCTTGCCGCAATGGGCTGCCTTACTTTCGCCGAACCCGACACCGCACGCTTTCCCGCGCTGCGGCTGGCGCGTGAAGCCCTGGAGCAGGGTGGGGCCGCGCCGACGGTGCTCAACGCGGCCAACGAGGTCGCGGTGGAAGCGTTCCTTGCAGGACGCATCAGGTTCGGGGATATCGCCCGCTTGGTCGAGGCGGTATGCACGCGCGAGGGCGCGAGCGCCGCGCCGGCAGGGATCGAGGAAGCGCTCGCGGTGGACTTTGCCGCGCGGGAGCGAGCCCGCGCGCTTCTGCAGCAATCATGCTGAACGGGCGCAAGTGAGCCCGGCGAGGAGTGGACGATGGACATAGCGGGCACGGTGATCGGCGCGGGGTGGGGGCTCCTGAGCTATGTGGTTCCCTTCCTGTTCGTGCTGACGGTCGTGGTCTTCTTCCACGAACTCGGCCACTTCTGGGTCGCCCGCCGCTGTGGCGTCGCCGTCCAGGCCTTCTCCATCGGCTTCGGCCGGGAACTTGTCGGCTGGACGGATCGCCAGGGAACGCGCTGGCGCATCTCGGCGATCCCGCTCGGCGGCTATGTGAGATTCGCCGGCGATGCCAACAGCGCCAGCATGCCGGACCGCGACGCGCTCGACACCATGTCCGAGGCCGAACGGCGCGGTAGCTTCTACCACAAGGGTGTCGGCGCCCGCGCGGCGATTGTGGCCGCCGGTCCCATCGCCAACTTCCTGCTCGCCATCGCCATCTTCACCGCGAGTGTCTATTTGGGCGGCCGGGCCATTCTCCTGCCGCGGGTCGACGCCGTGGAGGCGGGCAGCGCCGCCGAGCGCGCCGGCATCCGTCCGGGCGATCTCGTGCTTTCCATCGACGGGCGCCCCGTGGAAAGCTTCGCCGACATGCAGCGCATCATCAGCGCCCGCCCGGGCGAGGCGCTGGCCGTCACCGTCGAACGGGATGGCAGCGAGGTGATGCTCACGGCGACACCGGACCTGCGCGAGATAACGACACCATTCGGCAAGCAGCGCATCGGCCTGCTCGGCCTGCGCGCCTCCCGCGACCCCGGCGACTGGACCGTGAAGCAATACGGCATCGTCGATTCTCTGCGGATAGGGTTAACGGATACTTGGTACATCGTGGAGCGCACCGGCGATTATGTCGGAAAGCTCCTGACGGGCCGGGAATCGACCGATCAGCTCTCGGGCCCGATCCGCATCGCACAGGTTTCCGGGGAGGTCGCCTCGATGGGCGGGCTTGCCGGCCTCATCAATCTGGCGGCGATCCTATCTGTCTCTATTGGCTTGATAAATCTCGTTCCGGTACCGATGCTCGATGGTGGCCATCTGCTATTCTACGCCATCGAGGCCGTGCGCGGACGCCCGCTCAGCGAGCAGGCGCAGGAGATCGGCTTCAGAATCGGGCTTGCCTTGGTGCTCATGCTCATGCTCTTCGTGACGTGGAACGATCTGCAGCATCTGGGCGCCGCTTTCGGTCTCGGAGCGACGTGACCGACGGGCAACGCTTGCTCGAAAAATGCGCGCATGGCGCCTTCGGCCCGTTTGCAGACCGGCGTAAACTCTGTAGAAGCGTCTTCGACCCATACTCCGGGCAATCGAGACGGTTCGTTCGGGAAAGAATAAAGAGGGTAGGCACCTGATGACGCGGAATGTGAACAACCGCCGGGCCAGAGTGGCGCGCCGCCTGACGGGCGTGCTCCTTGCCAGCGTGGCCATCGTTGCGAGCGCCCAGGTTGCCACCGCCCAGTCGGCACGTGGCGCGCGTGCGGGTGCGCAGACGGCGACTGTCGGCGCTCCGCTCATCAATCGCGTCGTGTTTCAGGGCAACAAGAAGCTGAAGTCCGAGCAGCTCGGCCCCGAGATGCAGACCCAGGCGCGCACGCCCCTCAGCCAGTCGGTGGTCGACGGTGATATTGAGCGCATCCGCGAGATCTATCGCCGCGGCGGCCGCAGCCTCGCCAAGGTCGATGCCCGCGTGGTGCCGCTGTCGAACGATCGGGTCGATGTCGTCTTCACCATCGACGAGGGCGACAAGACCGGCGTCAAGGAAATCAACTTCGTCGGCAACAATGCCTTCTCGTCGTCGAGGCTGCGCAACCTGATGACGACGACGGAAATGAATTTCCTGTCGTTCCTCAAAAATACCGACGTCTACGATCCTGATCGCATTTCTGCCGACCTCGAGCTGATCCGTCGCTATTACCTGAAGAACGGATATGCCGATTTCCGCGTTGTCTCGGCGGATGCGGTGTTCGACGCGGCTCGCGAGGGCTACATCGTCACCATCACTGTCGACGAGGGTCAGCAGTATCGCGTCAGCGGTGTCACGGTCGATTCAACCGTACCGGAAGTGCAGGCTGCGGAGCTGCAGCGGCTGACGCGCCTGTCCTCGGGCGACGTGTACAATGCTGAGGCCGTCGAGAAGACCCTCACCAACATGACGGCTGAGCTCGGTCGCCGGGGGTACCCCTTCCTGGTTGTGCGCCCGCGCGGCACGCGCGATCCGGCCTCCCACACGATCGCCCTTGATTACGTGGTGGAAGAGGGGCCGCGCGTTTATATCGAGCGCATCAATGTGCGCGGCAACACGCGCTCACGCGATTATGTCATCCGCCGCGAGTTCGACATTGGCGAAGGTGACGCCTACAATCAGGTGCTGATCGACCGTGCCGTTCGGCGCCTCAACAATCTCGGCTATTTCAAGACTGTCCGCATCACCAACGAGCCCGGCTCGACGCCGGATCGCGTGGTGGTCAATGTGGATGTCGAGGATCAGTCCACCGGCCAGTTCTCGGTGTCGGGCGGTTATTCGACCTCCGACGGCTTCATCGGCGAGGTCGCGGTTTCCGAGTCGAACTTCCTCGGGCGTGGTCAGTATGTCCGCCTCGCCGGCACCTGGGGTCAGCGCACGCAGGGCGTGGAGTTCTCCTTCACGGAGCCTTACTTCCTCGGCCAGCGCATGGCCTTCGGCGTCGACCTGTTCTCGAAGTACACCGACAACACCAACTATTCGCGCTACGAGAACCGCGTGACCGGCGGGCAGCTGCGTCTCGGCCTGCCGATCACCGAAGAGGTCACGCTGACGCTGCGCTACTCCCTGTATCAGTCCGAGCTCAAGATCCCGAATACCTACTCGAAGCCGTATAACGACTGCTCCATTCCGCTGCCGGGGCTGACGCCGGTCAATCCCAACGGCACGGCGACCTACCCGAATTGCACGTGGAACGGCGAAGCGTCGATCGCGGTCAAGGAAGCGGTCGGGACAACCTGGACGTCACTGGTCGGCGCCACTTTGTCCTACAATACGCTCGACAACATCCGCGATCCGCGTTCCGGCTTCTATGCTGAGGTGAAGCCGGAGATCGCTGGCCTTGGTGGCGATTCGCGGTTCATTCGCGCCACGGCCGAGGCGCGCTACTATCACGAGCTGTTCGACGACGTTGTCGGCATGATCAAGGTGCAGGGCGGTCACATCCGTGCCTTCGGCGGCAATGACCTGCGCATTGTCGACAACTTCTTCCTCGGCCCCTCGCTGGTGCGCGGCTTCGCCCCGTCCGGCATCGGGCCACGCGACATGACCGGTGACTACCGCGCCAACGCGCTCGGCGGCACGACCTATTTCGGCGGCACGCTCGAGGTGCAGTTCCCGATCTTCGGCCTGCCGCGCGAGTTCGGTCTGCGGGGCGCTGTCTTCGCCGATGCAGGTTCGCTCTTCGGTTACGAGGGCAACAGGTTCTTCGATCTCAACGGCGACGGCTCGATCTATTGCCCGGCGGCAGGCACCAATCCGCTCAGCCAGGAGCCGGAATGCCTCAACGTCCGGGATGACAAGAAGATCCGCTCCTCGGTCGGCGTGAGCCTGCTCTGGCAGTCGCCGCTCGGCCCGTTGCGTTTCGATTACGCCTTCGTGCTGTCGAAGGCGACAGGGGATCAGACCCAGGCCTTCCGCTTCTCGGGCGGCACGAGTTTCTGATGCTCTCCTCGAAGCGGCCCGCAAGGGCCGCTTCCGTTTCAGGCGAAAGACATTTCTGGCGATGTCGGATCCGGTGTTCTTCGTTCAGGCCGTGCGCCCGACGCTCGCCGAGGTGGCGTCTCTTACCGGAGTGACGCTGCCTGCGGGCGCCGACCCGCAGATGGTGTTGAGCGGAGTTTCGCCGCTCGAAAGCGCGGCGCAGGGCGATCTCGCCTATATGGACAATCCGCGCTATGCGGCTGCGCTCGACGTCACGCAGGCAAGTGCCTGTTTCGTCTCGAAGCGTTTTGCCGCGCGGGTGCCCGCCGGCTGCGTCGCGCTCGTGGTCGCCGAGCCTTACCGTGCCTTCGCCAAGGTGCTCACGGCAATGTATCCGGCGGCAGTGCGGCCTGGCTCGCAGTTCGCTGCCGACGGCATCTCGCCCGGCGCCTATGTGCATCCCCAGGCGCGGCTGGAGGCGGGCGTCATCGTTGATCCGGGGGCAAGCGTGGGACCGGGAGCCGAGATCGGCTCCGGAACGGTCATCGCGTCGAATGCCGTGGTCGGTCCCGGCGTGCGCATCGGCCGCAACAGCTCCATCGGGCCGGGTGTGGTACTGCAGCACGCGCTGATAGGCAACCGCGTCATTCTGCAGGCGGGCGCCAAGATCGGGCAGGACGGATTCGGCTTCGCCATGAGCGCCGAAGGTCATCTCAAGGTGCCGCAGATCGGGCGCGTCATCATCCAGGACGATGTCGAGATCGGCGCCAACACCACGGTCGACAGGGGCGCCAGCCGCGACACGGTGATCGGCGAAGGGACCAAGATCGACAACCTGGTGCAGATTGGTCATAACGTCGTCATCGGCCGCCATTGCGTCATCGTCTCGCAGGTCGGTATCGCCGGCAGCGCCACCTTGGAGGATTTCGTCGTCCTCGGCGGTCAGGTCGGTGTCGTCGGCCACGTTCGCATCGGCATGGGCGCACAGATCGCGGCGACGAGCAATGTCGCGACCGACGTGCCTGCGGGCGTCAGGTGGGGCGGCTCGCCCGCCAAGCCCATGCGGGTCTGGCTGCGGGAACTGATGACCTTGAAGAACCTGGCAGCCCGGCGCGGCGACGCCGGTGAAGGATAAGGAACCACTGCGGGCGCCCGGCGTCTGCGTTGTGCGGGGAGACGACGATACATGAACGATGCGACCACGGGCCTCGAGGCTGCCGATATCGTGCAGATCCTGAGCTATCTGCCGCACCGTTATCCCTTCCTGCTCATCGATCGCATCATCGAGATGAAGGGCGACGAGAGCTGCATCGGCATCAAGAACGTCACCTACAACGAGCCGCAGTTCATGGGGCACTTCCCCAGCCGTCCGCTGTTCCCCGGAGTGTTCATGATCGAGGGCATGGCCCAGACCGCCGGAGCCATGTGCGTGGCCTCCAAGCTCGCCCAGAAGGCGCGACCGAAGGAGGTCTATTTCATGACCATCGACAAGGCCAAGTTCCGCAAGCCGGTCGTGCCCGGCGACACGGTGGAGTATCACATGACCAAGCTCGCCAATCGCCGCAACATGTGGTGGTATCGTGGTGAGGCGAAGGTCAATGGCGTGCTCGTCTGCGAGGCTGAAGTCAGCGCCATGCTGGTCGTAGAGTGAGCTGATGTCGCAGATTCATCCGACGGCGATTGTCGAGGAGGGTGCGCGCCTCGGCGAGGGCGTGCGCATCGGGCCCTATTGCCATGTCGGCCCGCAGGTGTCGCTGGGAGACGGTTGCGAACTCGTCAGCCACGCGGTTGTCGCGGGCCGTACCCGCATCGGGCCCCGCACGCGGATCTTTCCCTTCGCCTCCATCGGCCATCAGCCGCAGGACCTGAAGTATCGCGGCGAACCCTCGACGCTCGAGATTGGCAGCGACTGCATCATCCGTGAGGGCGTCACGCTCAATCCCGGCACCGAAGGTGGGGGCATGAAGACGGTCATCGGCGACCGCTGCGCCTTCCTTGCCAATTCGCACGTTGGGCACGACTGCCACGTCGGCAGCAATGTCATCCTATCGAACAACGTCATGCTGGCGGGCCACGTAACCGTTGGCAACTACGTCATCATCGGCGGCGGGGCAGCGGTCATCCAGTTCGCGCGTGTTGGCGCGCATGCGTTCGTGGGCGGCATGTCGGGCCTGGAGAACGACCTCATCCCCTATGGCATGGCGATGGGCAACCGTGCCTATCTGTCGGGCCTCAACATCGTCGGGATGCAACGTCGCGGCTTCTCGCGCGATGATATCCACACTGTCCGGCGCGCCTACCGCCTGCTTTTCGCGGACGAGGGCAGCCTGCGCGAGCGCGTGGAGGACGTGGCGGCGGAGTTCCAGAACCACGCCGTCGTGCATGAGATCCTCGATTTCATCCGCGAGGGCGGCAAGCGCTCCATCTGCACTCCGCGGGCTTCCGACGAGAACTGACCATGGCCGCTGGCGCACCGGTCGCCCTGCTTGCCGGCGGCGGGGCCCTGCCGGGCCTGCTTCGCGCAGCCCTGTTGCGGCGCGATCGGAGCGTTCGGGTCCTTGCCCTGCGCGGCTTTGCCGAGCGCGGGCTTGTCCGCGAAGCGGACGTTGTCGTCGACATCCTTGATTACAAGCGTATCTTCGCACAGCTCGAGGCTTGGGCGCCGGCCGAGGTGGTGCTCGTCGGCACAGTGCATCGGCCGAAGCCCACGGCCTTCGCTGGAGCGCTTGCGGCATTCCGGAACCGCGACGAGATCGCCGCGATCCTCGGGGCTGGGGATGACGGCTTGCTCGCCGGCGTTATCCGTCTCCTCGAGGAACGCGGTCTTACCGTGGGCGGCATTGATCGGCTGGCGCCGGAGCTGCTTGCCGGCGCAGGCGTTCTCGGCGCGGTGATGCCCGACGAGCCGAGCCTTGCGGCCGCGGCGGCCGGGCAGGGGGTGCTCGAGGCACTGTCACCGTTCGACGTCGGACAGGCGGTGGTCGTTGCCGCGCGGCGTGTCGTTGCCATCGAGGGACCGGAGGGCACCGACGCGATGCTGGCGCGCGCGCGCCGCCTGCGGCGCAGCCCTCGCCTGCGCGCCGTCCACGGCGGGGTGATGGTCAAGATGGCGAAGGTCGGACAGGACCTGCGCGTCGACCTGCCGACCATCGGGCCGCGCACCGTCGCCTGCGCGGCGCGGGCCGGCCTTGCCGGCATCGCCATCGGCGCCGGTGCAACGCTGATCGTCGACGGGCCCGGCACGATCGCCGAGGCGGACCGGCGCGGCCTCTTCCTCCTCGGCATCGAGCGACGGCACGACAGGATCAAGAGCTGATGCAGCAGCAGGCGGGATTGCACGTTTTCATCGTCGCCGGGGAGGAATCGGGCGACCAGCTTGGCTTCAAGCTCATGCGCTCGCTGCGGGCCCGGCATCCGGACATCCGTTTTTCGGGCGTTGGAGGCCACGCCATGACCGGCGAAGGGCTGATGAGTCTCTTCCCGCTCGACGACATCGCCGTCATGGGTTTCACCGCCGTCATCGGCCGTCTCAGAACGATCATCGACCGGGTGCATCGCACGGTCGATGCCGCCGTGGCGGCCCGGCCGGATATCCTCGTCATCATCGACAGCCCCGATTTCACCCATGCGGTGGCGAAGAGGGTGCGCAAGCGCCTGCCCGACCTGCCGGTGGTCGACTATGTCAGCCCGAGCGTCTGGGCCTGGCGCCCCGGCCGCGCCCGCAAGATGCGCGCCTATGTCGACCACGTATTGGCGCTGCTGCCCTTCGAGCCGGCGGCCCACGCGCGTCTCGGCGGCCCTCAATGCAGCTATGTCGGCCATCCGCTCATCGAGCGGCTGGCCGAGTTGCGCCCGGCAAGCGGGGAGCGGCCGGCCCTTGCCGAAGGGGCGCCCGCGACGGTTCTGGTGCTGCCTGGCAGCCGCCGCTCCGAGGTGTCCCGGCTCATGCCGGTCTTCCGCGAGACCTTGCCGTTGGTCGAGGCCGAGAGCCGGCGGCCGCTGCATTGGCTGATGCCGGTCGTGCCGCACCTCGCCGATGAGATCGAGGCCGCTGTCGCCACCTGGCCAGTGAAGCCGCAGATCGTCCACGGCGCCGCGGCCAAGCTGGCGGCCTTCCGGCAGGCCCACGCGGCCCTCGCCGCCTCCGGCACGGTCACCCTGGAGCTTGCATTGTCCGGCGTGCCCATGGTGGTCGCCTACAAGGTGGGCTGGCTCGAATCCCAGGTGCGGCACCTCCTCACCGTGTCGACCATCACCCTCGCCAATCTCATCCTCGGCGAGAGCGCCATTCCCGAGCGCCTGCAATGGGACTGCACGCCCGAGAAGCTTGCCGGCACGCTCGCGCCGCTGATCGAGGAAGGGCCGGAAAGGCAGGCCCAGCTCGCCGCGCTCGCCCGCCTCGATGCGGCGATGCGCATCGGCGACGAGGCACCGAGCGAGAGGGCTGCGCGCATCGTGCTCGCCGTCGCCGGGCGCTGAGCAGCGAGGAAGCCGAGGCAGAACGACGAGAAAACAAAAAGGGCCCCGCGAGGGGCCCTTTCGTTGGTCCGAACCGCTCAGGAGCGCTGGGCGATCGGGGTGTAGTCGCGCTGCGGCGCGCCGGTGTAGAGCTGGCGCGGACGGCCGATCTTCTGGGACGGATCCTCGATCATCTCCTTCCACTGCGCGATCCAGCCGACGGTGCGGGCCAGCGCGAACAGCACGGTGAACATGGAGGTGGGGAAGCCCATCGCCTTCAGCGTGATGCCCGAGTAGAAGTCGATGTTCGGATAGAGCTTCTTCTCGATGAAATATTCGTCGTGCAGCGCGATGCGCTCGAGCTCCATGGCGACATCGAGCAGCGGGTCGTCCTTGATGCCGAGTTCGTTCAGCACTTCGTGCGTCGTGCGCTGCATGATCTTGGCCCGCGGGTCGTAGTTCTTGTAGACCCGGTGGCCGAAGCCCATGAGGCGGAACGGATCGTTCTTGTCCTTCGCGCGGGCGATGAACTCGGGGATCCGGTCGGGCGTGCCGATCTCTTCCAGCATCTTGAGCGCCGCCTCGTTGGCGCCCCCGTGAGCCGGGCCCCACAGGCAGGCAACGCCCGCCGCGATGCAGGCGAAGGGATTGGCGCCCGAGGAACCGGCGAGCCTCACCGTCGAGGTGGAGGCATTCTGCTCGTGGTCGGCATGCAGGATGAAGATGCGGTCCATCGCCCGGGCGAGCACCGGGTTCGGCACGTATTCCTCGCACGGCACCCCGAAGCACATGTGCAGGAAGTTCGACGTGTAGTCGAGGTTGTTCTTCGGATACATGAACGGCTGGCCGATGGAATATTTATAGGCCATGGCCGCAAGCGTCGGCACCTTCGCGATCATGCGCATGGAGGCGATCATGCGCTGCTGCGGATCGGAGATGTCGGTGGAGTCGTGATAGAAGGCCGAGAGGGCGCCGACCGAGGCGACGAGGATCGCCATCGGGTGGGCGTCGCGGCGGAAGCCCTGGAAGAACCGCGTCATCTGCTCGTGCACCATCGTATGGCGCGTCACGCGGTAGTCGAAATCGGCCTTCTGGCTCGCCGTGGGCAGCTCCCCGTAGAGGAGGAGATAGCAGGTTTCCAGGAAGTCGCCGTGCTCGGCGAGCTGCTCGATCGGGTAGCCGCGGTAGAGAAGCACGCCCTCGTCACCGTCGATATAGGTGATCTTGGACTCGCAGCTCGCGGTCGAGGTGAAACCCGGATCGTAAGTGAACATCCCGGCATTCTTGTAGAGCGGCGCGATGTCGACGACGCTCGGCCCAATCGTTCCCTCTCGCACGGCAAGGTCGATAGTCTTGCCGTCGATGGAGAACGTGCCCGTTCCTGCGCTCATGGATGCATCCCCTTTCTTCGGGTAAAGCGCACAGGACAACGGCTCATCGGCAGGGGTTGCCCCTTGGCTGTGATTGCCTTTCCGCTCCGCCGTCCCGCGGTTTTTCGATCCGATCGAGATAAGATCGAGGCCTGCGTATCGCATTCGCGGCATGCGTTCAAGCAGCGCCGGAAGCGGGACTTGACCGGCAACAATGCCGGCGCCGCAACCCTTGGGAGAAGTCGTTGCTGCGCCGCATCAACCCGCCCGGTGGAGGCCCGTCAGCGGGTCTGATCACGCAACCGCGCCAGGCTCTCCTCGCGGCCGAGCACCTCCATGACGTCGAACAGGCCGGGCGAGGTGGAGCGCCCCGTTAGCGCCGCGCGTAGCGGCTGTGCCATCAGGCCGAGCTTCACGCCCGCCTCCTCGGCGGCCGCGCGCACGGCAGCCTCCGTTCCCGCCGGCGTCCACGCATCGAGGCTCTCGAGGCGGCGGAGCACTTGGCCGAGTCGGGTCCGGGCGTCGTCGTCGAGAATGCCGCGCGCCTTCTCGTCGAGTTGCAGGGGACGAGATGCATAAAGATAGGACGCGCTGTCGAGGAGCTCGATCAGGGTCTTGGCGCGCTCCTTGAGGCCAGGCATCGCGGCGAGGAGCTTGGCCCGCAGCGCCGGCTCCAGCGAGGTGCCGAGGCCGCGGGCCGGACCGATCTCCGGCAGCAGCGCCTCGATGGCTCGAACAAGCTCCTCGTCCGGCGCAAGGCGCATGTAGTGGCCGTTGAGGTTCTCCAGCTTGGCGAAATCGAAACGGGCGGGAGAGCGGCCGATGCTGGCGAGATTGAAGGCCGCGATCATCTCTTCGGTAGAGAAGATCTCCTGGTCGCCGTGGCTCCAGCCAAGGCGCACGAGATAGTTCCGCAGCGCCGCCGGCAGATAGCCCATCGAGCGGTAGGCGTCGATGCCGAGCGCCCCATGCCGCTTGGACAGCTTGGCGCCGTCCGGTCCGTGGATGAGCGGGATATGCGCCATCACCGGCGCCGCCCAGCCGAGCGCCTCGTAGATCTGCGTCTGCCGCGCCGCGTTCGTCAGGTGGTCGTCGCCGCGGATGATGTGGGTGACGCCCATGTCGTGATCGTCGACCACGACGGCCAGCATGTAGGTCGGCGTCCCGTCCGAGCGCAGCAGCACGAGGTCGTCCAGGTCCTTGTTCTGCCACGTCACGCGGCCCTGGACCTGATCGTCCACCACCGTCTCGCCGGTCTGCGGCGCCTTGAGGCGGATCACCGGCTTGACGCCGGCCGGCGCCTCGGCGGGATCGCGGTCGCGCCAGCGGCCGTCGTAGCGCATCGGCCGCCCCTCCTTGCGGGCGAGGGCGCGCATTTCCTCGAGCTCCTCCGGCGTGGCGTAGCAGTAATAGGCCTTGCCCCGACGCAACAGCTCCTCTGCCACCTCGCGATGGCGCGCCGCGCGCGCGAACTGGTGCACGACCTCGCCCTCCCAATCGAGGCCGAGCCAGGTCATGCCGTCCAGGATCGCTTGGATCGCGGCCTCGGTAGAGCGTTCCCGGTCGGTATCCTCGATCCGCAGCAGCATCTTGCCGCCGTGGTGGCGAGCGAAGAGCCAGTTGAACAGGGCCGTGCGGGCACCGCCGATGTGGAGGAAGCCCGTGGGCGAAGGCGCGAAGCGGGTGACGACCGTGCCTGACATGGGTGTTCGGAACTCTCGGAAGGTGGCGGTGGCGAATCGATGCGAGCGTGCCGCATGCCTCGGTTCTGCTGCTCGCAAAATCCGGCGACTTGATGGTTCAATGCAGCGGGCGCTCGTGTAGCATGACCTGCCGTCCGACGTAAGGAATTCCTCGCTCCGCATGCCGCCGGAACGATCTCGCCAGGCCCGTGCCGTTGCCGCCGTGCTCGATCGCGCGACCGGCGGACGCGGCGCCGTTCGGGCTGGTGGCCTGTCCCTTGCCGATATCACCCCTTTCCTTGTCCGCTGCCTAGACGAGGAGAGCACGCACCGGCGCCTGCTCCCTTGGGCGGCGGTGAGCTTCGGCATCGGGGTGCTGCTCTATTTCGCGGCCGACCGCGAGCCGAGCGTCTGGGCGCCTGTCGCCGCCCTCGCCATCGCCGTCGGATTGGCAGCCGTTTCGCGACGTCATGTGACTTTCGTCGCGGCGGTTGCCGCCGCCTTTCTCTTCGCCGGCTTCCTCGCCGGTGCGGCACGGACGGCGCGCGTGGAGGCGCCGGTGCTCGCACGCGTGACCATCGCGCCGCTCACCGGCTTCGTCGAAAGCGTGGAGGAGCGGCCTCAGGGGCCGCGGGCCGTCGTGCGGGTCGAGACGCTCGGCAACCTCGGCGACGGCGAGCGCCCGGCGCGTGTGCGGGTGTCGATGCGCGAGCCGGCCCGGCTGCGCGCCGGCGATTTCATCGAGGCCACCGCTCGCCTGATGCCGCCGCCCGGGGCGGCCTGGCCGGGCGGCTATGATTTCACGCGCGACGCCTTCTTCCGCGGCATCGGCGCCGTCGGCTCGCTTGTGGGGCGTGTGGAAATCAGTGCCCCGCCGCGCGTGCCGGACTGGCGCCTGGCCCTTGCAACATGGCTTGACGAGGCGCGTAATGCGCTGACGACGCGCATCGCCCGTGCCGCCGGCGGGCAGGAGGGGGCTGTCTCGGCTGCGCTCGTCACCGGCAAGCGCGGCCTCATTACCGAGGATACCAACGAGGCCCTGCGCGCCGCCGGCCTCTATCACATCGTGTCGATCTCCGGTCTGCACATGGCGCTCGCCGCCGGCACGGTGTTCTGGGCCGTGCGCGCGCTCCTCGCGCTCTTTCCGGCCATCGCCCTCACGTGGCCGATCAAGAAGATCGCCGCCGCGACGGCCATGGCGGGGGCCGTGGGCTACTGCCTGTTCTCGGGTGCTGACGTCGCCACCCAGCGGGCGCTGATGATGACACTGACCATGCTCGGCGCCATTCTCGCCGACCGGCCGGCGCTCTCGATGCGCAATCTCGCGTTCGCCGCCATCTTGTGTCTCGCCCTCGAGCCGGAGGCAGTGCTCGGGCCGAGCTTCCAGATGTCGTTCTCGGCAGTGGCCTGTCTCGTGGCGCTCGCGGAATGGCAGGCGGCCCGTCCGGGCAGGGGCGAGGCGTCGCTCGGTCCGGTCGCGCGCGCCCTGTGCCATGCGTGGCGATGGACCGTCACCCTCGTCGTCACGACCCTGGTCGCCTCCCTGGCGACAGGGGCCTATGGCGCCTATCACTTCCAGACGGCGATGCCGCTGAGCGTGGTGGGCAACGGCATCGCGCTGCCCTTCGTCTCCTTCATCGTCATGCCGGCGGCTGTGCTCGGGGTTCTGCTCAACCCCTTCGGCCTCGACGCGCCCATCTGGTGGCTGATGGGGCAGGGCACGGCCATCGTGCTCGCGGTCTCCCACGCCATGCAGGACTGGCGCCTGTCCGTGATGGCGATACCGGCCTTTCCGGGCAGCGCGCTCATCCTCTTCTCGCTGGCGCTGCTCGTGCTGACCATCTGCATCTCGCCGCTGCGCTGGCTCGCCGCCGTGCCCGCGGCCGCCGCCCTCGCCATCGCCGCGGGAGCGGCGCGGCCGGACATCTTCGTCGACCGCAACGGTGCGAGCGCGGCCGTCCGGGGTGTCGAGGGGCGTCTCGCCGTGCTCGGCCGCGCCTCGTCCTTCGTCGTCGCCCAATGGCTGCGCGCAGACGGCGATGCGAGGCAGCCGGGCGACGAAAGCCTCAAAAGCGGAGTCTTCTGCGACCGCGACGGCTGCACCATGCAGGCGGTCGACGGCCGCATGGTCGCCCTGGTGCGCCGCCCCTCGGCCTTCGTCGAGGACTGCCGGCGGGCCGACATCCTCGTCACTGCGCTCACCGTCCCGCCCGGCTGTGCAGCGCCCGTGGTCATCGACCGCACGAAGCTGCGCGAGAACGGCGCAATGGCCGTCATCCTCGGGAATGGCGGCAGCGATCGGCTCATCGGCCAGTTGCCCTCCGACGAGCGCCGCGCCTGGATGCAGGCGCTTCCTTCACGACCGTTGTCCACGGCGGCCGGCGCCGCGACGGGCCGGCCATCGCCCGCGTCAGCCGATGAGACGGGCGGGGAGGATCAGGAGCCCGACGTCAGTAGCGACGCAGCAGATTGACGAGCTTGCCCTGGATGCGCACCCGGTCGGGGCCGAGCACGCGCGTCTCGTAGGCCGGGTTGGCCGCCTCGAGCGCGATGGAGGAGCCGCGGCGCCTCAGGCGCTTCAGCGTTGCCTCCTCGTCATCGATCAGGGCGACGACGATATCCCCTGTATTCGCCGTATCCTGCTTGCGGATGACGACCGTATCGCCATCCAGGATGCCGGCCTCGATCATCGAATCGCCGCGCACCTCGAGCGCGAAGTGCTCGCCGCTGCCCAGCATGTCCGGCGGCAGCGAGACGGTGTGGCTGCGGCTCTGGATGGCGGAAATGGGCGTGCCGGCAGCAATCCGGCCCATGACAGGAATCGCAACTGTCTGGACAGCGGGTTCGACCGCCTGAGGCGCCGGCGCGCGCACCTTGCCAAGCCCGCCCTCGACCACGCTCGGGTTGAAGCGCCCGCGCGGGGCTGCGGCGACGCCGTCGGGCAGGCGCAGCACCTCGAGCGCCCGGGCGCGGTTCGGAAGCCGGCGAATGAAGCCGCGCTCCTCCAGCGCCACGATGAGGCGATGGATACCGGATTTCGACTTAAGATCGAGGGCTTCCTTCATCTCGTCGAAGGACGGCGGCACGCCGGTCTCACGCAGGCGTTCGTGGATGAAACGCAGGAGTTCGTGCTGTTTGCGCGTCAGCATGGCCGGCGATCTCGCTCCCCCTCGTCGAATCGCATTGTCGATGCGAGTCGAAAACAAATCATGAACGAGATTAGACGTTCCCGGTGTGTTCCGCAAGTTCGACCGAGGCGAAGTTCAGAGCCGGATGATGCGGCAGGGCTCGCCCGCCCGGGCGGCGGGGGCATGGGGCGCACGCACGACGAGCGCCTCGGCCTCCGCCATGAGGCGCAGCATGGAGCTGTCCTGGCGCGGGAAGGGGCTGGCGACGAGGGTGCCGTCGTCGGCCGTCGCGAGGCGGGCGCGCAGATAGTCCTGCCGCTCGTCATTGGCCGGCAAATCGCTGCCGAGCCGGGCCGGCAGGGTCGCGATTTCGGCCGCATCCGGATCGCCGCTCAGCGCCCGCACGAGCGGCGCGAGGAAGATGAGCGCGCACACGATGCTGGAGACGGGATTGCCCGGCAGGCCGAGCACGGCCATGGCGCTGAGGCGCCCGTGCATCAGGGGTTTGCCCGGGCGCATGGCGATGCGCCAGAAGCCGAGCTGCCATCCCTGCGCCGAAAGGGCGCGCTGCACGAGATCGTGATCGCCCACCGAGGCGCCGCCGAGTGTCACGAGCACGTCGGCCCGGGCCTCCTTGGCCGCATCGATCGCGGCAGAGAGCGCGGCGAGATCGTCACCGGCGATGCCGAGGTCGATGGCTTCGGCCCCGGCCCGTTCGGCGATGGCCGCAACGGCATAGGTGTTGGAGGCGACGATTTGATCGGGTCGGCTCGGTTCGCCGGGGCGGACGAGTTCGTCTCCGGTTGCCAGAATGGCAACGCGCGGCCGCCGCACCACTGGCAGCGCCGCATGGCCCATGGCCGCGGCGAGCGCAACTGCCGAGGGGGCGAGTTGCCGGCCGGCCTGCAGCAGGATCTCGCCTTCGCGAAAATCGAGCCCGGCCTCGCGCACGAAGCGCCCGGCCGCCACCGTCGACAGCGCTTCGATCTGGTCGCCGTTGGCGCGGGCATTCTCCTGAATCAGGATGGCGTCGGCGCCCGCCGGCAGGGGCGCGCCGGTGAAGATGCGCACGCATTCGCCGGGCCGGACCGCGCCCGCAAAGGCATGACCGGCGGCACTGGTGCCGATCAGCGAGAGGCGCGCGGGAACGGCCGTGACATCGGCGGCACGCACGGCATAGCCGTCCATCGCGGAGGCGACGAAAGGCGGCTGGGTGCGCAGGGAGGCGAGGTCGACGGCCAACGTGCGGCCGGCGGCCCTGTGCAGCGGCACGGTCTCGTGCTCGCGAACGGGGCTCGCGCCGGCGAGGATGCCGGCGAGCGCATCGGCGACCGGCGTCAGGGCCAAGCTGGCCTCCTCATGCCGTCTTCTCCGCGTCCGGCCGGTCGCCGGCGCGGAAATCGCCGGACTTGCCGCCGCTCTTGGCGAGGAGGCGGATGCCCTCGATGCGCATGGCCCGGTCTGCGGCCTTCACCATGTCGTAGATGGTGAGGCAGGCGACGGAGACGGCGGTCAGCGCCTCCATCTCGACGCCGGTCTGACCCGTGACGCGCGCCTCGCCCGTCACGCGTACGCCCGGAAGCGCCTCGTCGATGGTGCAGTCGACCTTCACCTTGGTCAGGTTCAGCGGATGGCAGAGGGGGATGAGCTCATGGGTCCGCTTCGCCGCCATGATGCCGGCGATGCGGGCCGTAGCCAGCACGTCGCCCTTCTTGGCTTCGCCCGAGCGGATGAGGGCGAGCGTCTCCGGCAGCATGACGACATGGCCCTCCGCCTGCGCGATACGCTGCGTCACGGCCTTGTCGCCCACGTCGACCATGTTGGCCTTGCCCGAGGCGTCGACGTGCGTGAGCCGCGTCATGCCGCTGCAGCCTCGCCGAAGAGGAGGGCGCGGGTCGCGGCCGTCACGTCCGTCTGGCGCATCAGGCTCTCGCCGACGAGGAAGGTGCGGATGCCAACACCCGCGAGCCGCGCGATGTCGGCATGGGTGAAGATGCCGCTCTCGCCGACGACGATGTGGCCGGAGGGAATGCGTGGCGCCAGCGCCTCGCTGACGGCGAGCGATGTCTCGAAGGTGCGCAGGTCACGATTGTTGATGCCGATCATGCGCACACCGAGGGCCAGCGCGCGGTCGAGTTCCTCGGCATCGTGCACCTCGACGAGGACGTCCATCGTAAGTTCCTCGGCCGCGGCGACGAGGGCGCGCGCCTCTTCGTCGCTGATGGAGGCCATGATGACGAGGATGCAGTCGGCGCCCCACGTGCGCGCTTCGTAGACCTGATAGGGCTCGAACAGGAAGTCCTTGCGCAGGGCGGGCAGGCCGGAGGCCGCGCGCGCCGCGCCGAGATAGTCCGGATGGCCCTGGAAGGAGGGGCCGTCCGTCAACACCGACAGGCAGCTCGCGCCGCCGTCCGCATAGGCCTTCGCCAGCGCCGGCGGGTCGAAATCGGCGCGGATGAGGCCCTTCGACGGGCTCGCCTTCTTGATCTCCGCGATGAGGGCCGGCCGGTCCGCGGCCAGATGGGCCTCGACGGCGGCGAGGAACGGGCGCGGGGCCGGGGCGGCATGGGCGAGGCGCACCATCTCCTCGTGCGGGATGCGCGTCTTCGCCGCCGCGATCTCGCGGCGCTTGTAGGCTTCGATCTTCGCCAGAATATCGCTCATGGGGCCCTCACGCATTCGACGCGGCAACGAGCCGCTCGAGCGTAGCGCGTGCGGCGCCGCTGTCGAGGGCGGCCTCGGCGGCCGCAACGCCCTCCTTGAGATCCGCGGCCTTGCCGGCGACCACGAGGCCGGCGGCGGCATTGAGGACGGCGATGTCGCGGTAGGGCGTCTTCTCCCCGGCGAGCACCGCGCGCAGCGCGGCCGCATTGTGCTCGGCCTCGCCGCCGCGCAGGTCGGCGATCGACGCCCGGACAAGCCCGACATCCTCCGGCGTGACGGTGAAGCGGCGGATGCGCCCGTCCTCCAGCGCCACCACCGAGGTCGGCCCGGTCGTCGTCATCTCGTCGAGCCCGTCGGATCCGTGCACGGCCCAGACGCGCTGCGCGCCGAGGGCGGCGAGCACCTCGACGAGCGGCTGGAGCCAGCTCTCGGAATAGACGCCGAGCAGCTGGTGGCGCACGCCGGCCGGATTGGCGAGCGGCCCGATGAGGTTGAAGACGGTGCGGGTGCCGAGCTCGACGCGCACCGGCGCCACATGGCGCATGGAGGCGTGGTGAGCGGGCGCGAACATGAAGCCGACACCCGCCGCGGCAAGGCAGCGCTCGATACCAGCCGGGTCGAGGCCCACCTTGACGTCGAGTGCGGCGAGCACATCGGCGGCGCCGGATTTCGAGGAGGCGGCCCGGTTGCCGTGCTTGGCGACCGGTACGCCGCAGGCGGCGGCGATGATGGCGGCGAGCGTCGAGACATTGTAGCTGCCCGCGTTGTCGCCGCCGGTACCGACGATGTCGATGGCGCCCGCCGGAGCGCTGACGCGCACCATGCGTGCGCGCAGCGCCTCGACCGCGCCGGCAATCTCATCCACCGTCTCGCCGCGTACGCGCAGCGCCATCAGGAAGGCGCCGCTCTGGGCCGGCGTCACCTCGCCCGAGAGCAGGGTGTCGAAAGCCTGACGGGCTTCCTCGCGGCTCAGCGAGACACCGGTGGCGACTTTGGCGATGAAGGGTTTGAAGGCGTCCATCGGTGCTCCGTCAGCTCGTTCTTGCGGGGCGCCCGGTCTCATTCCAGCGCGCGGCGATATCGAGGAAATTGCGCATTATGGTCGCGCCGTGCTCTGAGAGGATGCTCTCGGGGTGGAACTGCACGCCGTGGAGCGGCAACCGCCGATGCGCCATGGCCATGACGAGGCCGTCCTCGCTCTCAGCGGTGACGGCGAGGTCGGCCGGGCAGTTCTCGCGCGCCACGATGAGCGAGTGGTAGCGCGTGGCCTCGAACGGGCCGTTGATGCCGCGGAAGAGGCCCTCGCCCTTGTGATGCACGCGCGAGATCTTGCCGTGCATCGGCAGGGGCGCGCGCACCACCTCGCCGCCGAAGGCCTGGCCCATGGCCTGCAGGCCGAGGCACACGCCGAACATGGGTACGCTCGGCGCCGCCTTCTCGATGAGCTCGAGGCAGATGCCCGCCTCGTTGGGCGTGCACGGACCGGGCGAGAGGACGATGGCATCGGGGTCGAGCGCCAGCACCTCGTCGGCGCTGATGGCGTCGTTGCGGCGCACGTCGATCGCGGGGCCGAGCGCCCCGATGAGGTGCACGAGATTCCAGGTGAAGGAATCGTAATTGTCGACGAGAAGGATGCGGAACATGCGCGTGGCTTTCTGAGAGTCAAAGCTTTGCCCGTCGGGGCAGTGGTGGGTCAAGCCTCCAGAAGCCGGCGCCATCGCTCCCGTCTCATCATTGCCCCCGTCGTGCGCGCATGGCGAAGCGTACCGCATCCTCGGCGGCGCGGAACTGGGCTTTCGCCTTGCTGATGCATTCCTGCTGCTCGAATTCCGGGTCGGAATCATAGACGATGCCGGCGCCGGCCTGCACGGCCATGCGCCCGTCCTTCACCACGGCGGTGCGCAGCACGATGCAGGTGTCCATCTCGCCGTCGGCGCCGAAGTAGCCGATGCAGCCCGCATAGGGCCCGCGCTTCTCCTTCTCCAGTTCGTCGATGATCTCCATGGCGCGGACCTTGGGCGCGCCGGAGACCGTGCCGGCCGGAAAGCCGGCGACGAGGGCGTCGAGCGCGTCGCGGCGCGGATCGAGCCGGCCTTCGACGTTCGAGACGATGTGCATCACCTGGCTGTAATATTCGAGGAAAAAGCTGTCGGTGACCGTCACCGAGCCGATCTCGCTGACGCGGCCGACGTCGTTGCGGCCGAGGTCGAGCAGCATGAGATGCTCGGCCCGCTCCTTCGGGTCCGCCAGCAGCTCCTCGGCAAGGGCCTTGTCCTCCTCGGGCGTCGCCCCGCGCCGGCGCGTGCCGGCGATGGGCCGGATCGTCACCTTGCCCTCGCGCACCCGCACGAGGATCTCCGGGCTCGAGCAGACGATCTGGAAGTCGAGGAAATCGAGATAGCAGAGGAAGGGCGAGGGGTTGAGCCGGCGCAGCGAGCGGTAGAGCGACAGCGCCGGCAAAGTGAACGGCGCCTCGAAGCGCTGCGACAGCACCACCTGGAAGATGTCGCCGGCGCGGATGTATTCCTTCGCCCGCGCCACCATGGCCTTGAATTCTTCCGGCGTGGTGTTGGAGATGGGCGCCGGCGCCGCGATGGCGGCGGGATCGAGGCGTGCATCGTGGGGCAGGGGGCGCTCCAGCGCCTCGAGGGCGGCGTCGAGCCGTGCCAGCGCAGCCTCGTAGGCCGCTCGGGCGGAAACGCCCTCCTTCGGGCGCACGGGCGTGACGAGCGAGAGTTCGTCCCTGACGGCGTCGAAGACCGCCATGACCGTGGGGCGCACCAGGACCGCATCCGGCAGGTCCAGCGCATCGGCTGGCTGGTGCGGCAAGCGCTCCATGAGGCGCACCATGTCGTAGCCGAGATAGCCGAAGATGCCCGCCGCCATCGGAGGCAGGTCGCCGGCGAGCGGGATGCGGCTCTCGGTGATGAGGGCTCTCAAGCTGTCGAGCGGGGCTGCGGCCTCCGGCACGAAGTCCTGTGGCCGGTTGAGGGCATCCCGGTTGATCTCGGCCCGCCCGTTCCGGCATCGCCAGATGAGGTCGGGCCTGAGGCCGATCATGGAATAGCGGCCGCGCACGGCGCCGCCCTCGACCGACTCGAGCAGGAAGGCGGGCGCCTGCCCGCCGTCCGTGAGCTTGAGGAAGGCTGCGACCGGCGTCTCGAGATCCGCGACCAGCGTCGCGCTCACGACGCCTGCCGCGCCTTTCTCGTAGCCGGCGGCGAAATCCTCGAAAGAAGGTGTCGGCTGCATGGCGGCTCAGAACTCGCCGCTGGTGCCCAGCGCCGTGCGCAGGGCCTGCTGGTTGATGCGCACGTCGAGCTCGCTCTGCAGGCTGGCGACATATTCGCCGAGGATGTCGTCCGTGATCGCCGTCGCGAGCTGGCCCTGCAGGCGCTCCGCCTCCTGGGTCGAGGTCACGAACGCCGGCACCGTCGCCGCCGTCACCTTGAAGACGACGCGGCGGTCGCCGTCGCCGATCCCGGCGGAGGCGGCCTTGCCGGCGTGGACGGAGAAGGCCTGCGTCACGACATTGGCCGGCAGGCCGTCCTGAGCCTGGCCGCGGGCGAGGCCTTCCGCGGTCCTTGCCTCGAGCGAGAGCTCGGCGGCGATGGCCTCGATGGTTTCGCCCTGGTCGAGCCGGGTGACGATCTCCTGCGCCTTGTCCGACAGGCGCCGGGCGATCTCGTCGACCCGCCACTGGGCGGCGACGTCGGCGCGCACCTCGTCGAGCGTGCGGTCGCGCGTGCCCTCCACATTGGTCACGTCGTACCAGAGATAGCCGCCGTCGGCGAGGCGCAGCGCCTCGTTGTCGGCACCGATATCGGTCTCGAAGGCCGAGCGCAGCAGCACCTCGCGCTCGGGAATGTCGGCGACGGGCTGTCCGTCCTTGCCGTTGCCGCCCTGGTCGAGCGGGCCAATGGTGCGTGCGTTCAGCGAGAACTCCCGCGCGATCTCGGTGAGCGGCTTGCCGGCGATGCGCTGGTCCTCGATGCGGTCGTGCGTCTCGTCCAGGTGCGAGCGCGCGCGCTCGATGGCGATCTCCCGCTTGAGCTCGTCGGCGACCTCCGCGAAGGGCCGCACCGCGGCGGGCGTGACCTCGGCAGCACGCACGAGCACGATGCCGAAGCGGCCGCTGACCGGCGTGCTCACGTCTCCGGCGGAGAGGGCGAAGGCCGCTTCCGCCACCGCCGGGTCGATCATCTGCTCGCGGGTGAAGGTGCCGATCTCGATGTCCTCCGGCCGCACGCCGCGCTCGGTGGCGATGTCGGCGAGGGACGCGCCGGCGAGGATCTTCTCGCGCGCGGCCTTGGCCTCTTCCTGCGAGGGGAAGGACAGCTGCTGCAGCTTGCGGGTCTCGGGCCTCGTGAAGCGGCGGGCCTTCACCTCCTCATAGCGCGCCGTGGCATCGGCGTCGGATACCTCGCCGGGCTTGGCGAGATCCTCGGGTCGCAGCGACAGGATGGAGACCGTGCGGTATTCCGGCGCGCGGAAGGCGGCCTTGCGTTCGTCGAAAAAGGCCTGCAGCGCAGCCTCCTCCGGCGCGTCGACGTTGCCGGCCAAGGAGGCGGGCAGTTCGACATAGGCGATGCTGCGCCGCTCGGCGCCGTAGCGATGGATGGCCTCGCGCATCGCGAGCGGCGGCACGATGGCGCCGGTGAGCGCATCGGCCAGCTGGCGGCGGGCGAGCACGGCCTGCTGCTCGGTGATGAAGGCCTGCTCCGTCAGGCCGTTGGCGCGCAGGATGCTGTCGAAGGCGAGGCGGTCGAACTGGCCGCTGGCGTTGCGGAAGGCCGGATCCTTGACGATGGCTTCGCCCGCCGTGTCGCGCGAGACGGCGAGGCCGAGCTCGGATGCGCGCTCGTCGAGCGCCGCTTCCGCGATCAGTCGGCCGAGGAGCTGCTGCTCGAGGCCGAGCGCCCGCGCCTGGTCGGCGGTGATGGAACGGCCGAAGCGACGGGAGAGCTGCTGCAGCTCGTTCTGGTAGGCGGTGCGCACCTGCTCGACGCCGATTTCACGGTTGCCGACAGTGGCGACGGTGTTGACGCCATAGCCGCGGAACACGTCGCCGATGCCCCAGATCGCAAACGACAGGATGAGAAGGCCGAAGAGGATGCCCACGATGAGCTTGCCGAGCCAGCTCTTGCCGAGATTGCGAAAACCCTGAAGCATGTCGATCCGGTTCCAGTCCCTAAGGTTTCAGGAGGGCGGTGGCCCCCTCGAAGGCGGCGGATCATAGATAGACACACCGCCTCCCGCAATGTCGCGCGTTGCTCCGTTTTCCGTCCTCTGTTAGTCCACCCGCAAACGGAGGCAGGACGGATGACGACGGAACGACCGCGCCCGCTCGTGGCGGGCAACTGGAAGATGAACGGCACGCGAGCCGCCACCGAGACCTTCAGCGCGATTCTCGAGGGTTACGACGCCGGCCTGCGCAGCAAGGTCGACCTCCTCGTCTGCGCGCCGGCGACGCTGACCTATGTCTTTGCCGTCGCGGCCGTCGGCACGCCCGTCAAGGTCGGCGGGCAGGACTGCCATGCCGCCACCCACGGCGCGCATACCGGCGACCTCTCGGCGGCGATGCTGGCCGACGTCGGCGCGAGCTACGTCATCGTCGGTCATTCGGAACGGCGCACGGACCACCGTGAAACCGACGAGATGGTCAAGGCCAAGGCCCGGGCCGCGATCACGGCGGGGCTGACGCCGATCGTCTGCGTGGGCGAGACGCGCGAGGAGCGCGACGCCGGTCGTGCGCTGGCGGTCGTCGGCGCCCAGCTTGCCGGGTCGATGCCCGAGGAAGCGGCGCGCGAGCCGGTGGTTGTGGCCTACGAGCCGGTTTGGGCCATCGGCACCGGGCTGACGCCTACGGTTGTCGACGTCGCCGAGATGCACGGCTTCATCCGCCAGAGCCTCGTCGACCGCTTCGGCGCGGCCGGCCGCAACATGCGCCTGCTCTACGGCGGCTCGGTCAAGCCGGGCAATGCGCGCGAGCTCCTCGGCGTCGCCGAGGTCGACGGTGCTCTCGTCGGCGGCGCCAGCCTCGTCGCGGAGGATTTCCTGGCGATCGCGCGTGCCTATATGGCGTGAGGGAGTGATCGTCCGCAGACGCGGCGATGCGTCCTTTGATCCGCGGCGCGGGCTGTGCTAAAGGCCGCGCCAATTGAGTTTGCCGCCGCGCCTGGCTCGCTGCCGCGCGGCTCTGGAACAGAGCATGCTGACCGTCCTCATCGTCGTTCATCTCATCATCGTGCTGGCGCTCGTCGGCGTCGTGCTGCTCCAGCGCTCCGAAGGCGGAGGCCTCGGCATGGGTGGGGGCGGCGTCTCCGGCTTCATGACCGGCCGCGGCCAGGCCAACGTGCTGACGCGCACGACAGCGATTCTCGCTGCCGCCTTCTTCGCGACGAGCCTGCTCCTGTCCGTGCTTGCCGGCTACCAGGGGGCGCCGAGCTCCGTCATCGACCGCGTCGCGCCCGGTGCCGGCCAGAACGGGCCTGCCGCGCCAACCTCCGGCCCCGGTGTGCTCGAGGAGTTGCAGCGCCTGCAGGGCGGGCCGGCGCAAGACGCAGGCCAAGCACCGGCACAGCAGCCGCCGGCCCCGCCGGCCGGGCCGCAGGTGCCGACCTCACAATAATCGGCAACAGCGAGGGCCGGGCTTCCGGCCCTCTCCTTTTGTGGAACGGAGCTTGCAGGACGCGCGGCGCGCGCAGCAGGTCGGTGCGTGGCGGACAAGCCTTTGTTGATTCCGGTTGCCGCTTGCACGAGTCGCATTCCCGAATCGCACAGTTCGGAGTAAACGAGAGTCCCCATGGCACGATACGTTTTCATCACCGGCGGCGTGGTGTCGTCCCTGGGCAAGGGTCTTGCTTCGGCGGCCCTCGGTGCGCTCCTTCAAGCGCGTGGTTACAAGGTTCGGCTGCGCAAGCTCGACCCCTATCTCAACGTCGATCCGGGCACGATGAGCCCCTACCAGCACGGCGAGGTCTTCGTGACCGACGACGGCGCGGAGACGGACCTCGACCTCGGCCACTACGAGCGCTTCACCGGGCGCCCGTGCACCCGTGACGACAACATCACGACGGGCCGCATCTATCTCGACATCCTGACCAAGGAGCGGCGCGGCGACTATCTCGGCGCCACCATCCAGGTCATTCCGCACGTGACGAACGCCATCAAGGAATTCGCCATGCGCGGCAACGAGGACTACGATTTCGTCCTCGTCGAGATCGGCGGCACGGTGGGCGACATCGAGAGCCAGCCGTTCCTCGAGGCGATCCGCCAGCTTGGCCAGGAACTGCCGCGCAATCACGCCATTTTCGTGCACCTCACGCTGCTGCCCTTCATCCCCTCGGCCGGGGAGCTGAAGACGAAGCCGACTCAGCACTCGGTGGCGGAGCTGCGCTCCATCGGCATCCAGCCGCACATCCTGCTTTGCCGCACCGATCGGCCGATCCCGAAGGAGGAGCGGAGAAAGCTCTCGCTCTTCTGCAACGTGCGTGAGAGCGCCGTGATCGAGGCGCGCGACGTCTCCTCCATTTATGACGTCCCCATCGCCTATCACGAGGAAGGGCTGGATGACGAGGTGCTCGCCGCCTTCGGCATCGAGGGGGCGCCGGCGCCCGACATCTCGCGCTGGAAGGCAATCTCCGAGCGCGTGCGCACGCCCGAGGGCGAGGTGACCATCGCCATTGTTGGCAAGTACACCGGCCTCAAGGATGCCTACAAGTCGCTCATCGAGGCGCTGCAGCACGGCGGCATCGCCAATCGCGTAAAGGTCAACCTCGACTGGATCGAAAGCGAGATCTTCGAGCGCGAGGATCCGGCGCCGTTCCTGGAGCACGTGCACGGCATCCTCGTGCCCGGCGGATTCGGCTATCGCGGCGCCGAGGGCAAGATCAGGGCAGCCGCCTTCGCTCGTGAGCGCAGGCTACCCTATTTCGGCATCTGCTTCGGCATGCAGATGGCGGTGATCGAGGCGACGCGCTCGCTTGCCGGCGTAAACGCCGCAAGCTCGACCGAATTCGGGCCGACGAGCGAGCCGGTCGTCGGCATCCTGACAGAATGGCTGAAGGGCAACGAGCTCGAGCGGCGGTCGGCCGAGGGCGACCTCGGTGGCACGATGCGCCTCGGCGCCTACGAGGCCCAGCTCACGCCAGGCAGCAAGGTGGCCAACATCTACGGCCGCACCCAGATTTCCGAGCGCCACCGCCACCGCTACGAGGTGAACATGGCATATCGCCAGCGCCTGGAAGAGAAGGGCCTGGTCTTCTCGGGCGTCTCGCCGGATGGGCTCCTGCCGGAGATCGTCGAGCTTGCCGGTCATCCCTGGTTCATCGGCGTGCAGTTCCATCCGGAGCTGAAGTCGCGGCCCTTCGAGCCGCATCCGCTCTTCAAGAGCTTCGTCGCGGCGGCCCTGGAGCAGAGTCGTCTCGTCTGACAATTCATCGCACGGGCTGGCGGCAAGGAAACGGGGCTGGGGGCGCCGATGGTGTTTGAATCGATCAACAATCTGCCGGATTTTCTGGTCGACTACCTCATCGCGCTCGTCCTTGTCCTCGTCTACATCGGCATCTACACCTTCATCACCGCGCACAACGAATTCGCGCTCATCCGCCGCGACGTCGCGGCGGCCAGCCTGTCCCTCGGGCTCAGCATCGTCGGCTTCGCGCTGCCGCTGTCGAGCGCCGTGGTGCACGCGCGCACCTGGCCGGACCTCGTGGTCTGGGGCCTCGTCGCCATGATCGTGCAGATCAGCGCCTACTGGCTCGTGCGCCTCGCGATGCCAAACCTGTCGCAGCGCATCGCCAACAACGAGATCGCGGCCGCGCTCTTTCTCGGGGCGGCTTCGCTGGCCGCCGGCATCCTTAATGCCGGTGCGATGACGTTCTGAATGACCTTCAGAGGCGGGCGGACGCAATTCGGCCTTTCTCCTGCGCCATCGAGCGCCGTTCTTCACCTTTCCGGGCGGGAAACATGAGCGCCAACGCAACCGTCAAGATCGGCAACGTCTCCTTCGGCAACCACCTGCCGCTGTCGATCATCGCAGGGCCGTGCCAGCTTGAGAGCCGTGGCCACGCGCTGGAGATGGCGATGGCGCTGAAGGAGATCTGCACCCGACTCGGACTCGGCCTCGTCTTCAAGACCTCCTTCGACAAGGCCAACCGCACCTCCGCCGGCGCAGCCCGCGGCGTCGGCCTTGCGGCCGCCCTTCCGATATTCGCCGAGATCCGCGAGAGCCTCGGCCTGCCGGTGCTGACCGACGTGCATGATGCGGCCCAGTGCGCACCTGTCGCGGAGGCGGTTGACGTGCTGCAGATCCCGGCTTTCCTCTGCCGGCAGACGGACCTCCTCGTCGCGGCCGCAAAGACGGGCCGGGCGGTCAACGTCAAGAAGGGCCAGTTCCTCGCGCCTTGGGACATGGCGAACGTCGTCGCCAAGGTCACGGGTGCTGGCAATCCCGACGTGCTGGTGACGGAGCGCGGCGTCTCCTTCGGCTACAATGCGCTCGTCTCGGACATGCGGGCGCTGCCCATCATGGCCGGGACGACGGGCGCACCCGTCATCTTTGACGCCACCCACTCGGTGCAGCAGCCCGGCGGCAAGGGCACGTCCTCCGGCGGGCAGCGCGAGTTCGTGCCGGTGCTGGCACGCGCAGCCGTGGCCGTCGGCGTCGCCGGCCTCTTCATCGAGAGCCACGAGGACCCGGACCGTGCGCCGTCCGACGGCCCCAACATGGTGCCGCTGAAGGAGATGGAGGGCCTTCTGGCGGAACTGAAGGCCTTCGACGTCCTGGCAAAGAAGCGGGCTGCCCGCTGAGGTTATCCTGAAAAACTGATTCGCCTTGTGAGAAGCGCGCCGCTGCCGGGCAGTCATTACCGGACTTGCAGCGGCGCGCTTTTTGTCGTGTATATGACACGTCGGCCTGGGGTGCCGCACGGCAGTGCGGCTGAGATCACACCCATCGAACCTGTCTGGATCATGCCAGCGTAGGGAGCAGCCGGTGAGCGCAGAAGCATCATCGCGACCGGATAAAGTCATCATCATCGGCGGAGGTGTCATCGGCCTCTCCATCGCCTGGCGCCTCGCCGTGCGGGGTGTCGACGTCATTCTTTTCGAGGCAGGCCGCTGCGGTACGGGCGCGAGCCATGCCGCCGCAGGCATGCTGGCCGCCTGCGCCGAGGTGGAGCCGGGCGAGGAGCAGCTGCTGTTCCTCAACCGCGCGAGCCAGGCGCTGTGGCCCGACTTTGCCCGAGAACTGGAGGCGGCGAGCGGCCTTGCCGTCGATCTGCGCACCGAAGGCACGCTCGTCTGTGCCTTCTCGGCCGACGACCAGGCGCGGCTGTGGCACCACCTCGCCTTGCAGGAACGGCTCGGCCTGCCCGTGTCGTGGCTCGATGCCGCCGAGGTGCGGCGCCGCGAGCCGTTCCTCAGCCCCGGTATCGTCGGCGGCCTGTGGAGTCCCGAGGACCATCAGGTCGACAACCGCAAGCTGGCCGCCGCCCTGCATGTGGCTGCCGGGCGGGCCGGCGCGGCGATCCACGAGGACAGTCCGGTCGAATCGGTCATCGTCGAAGACGGACGGGCGCGCGGCGTTGTCGCCCGCGGCCGGCGGATCGATGCCGACGTCGTCATCCTTGCCGCCGGTGCCTGGTCGCGGCGCATCGCCGGCCTGCCGCGCGCCGCCCTGCCGCCGGTGCGGCCGGTCAAGGGCCAGCTTGTGGCGTTGCAGATGGATCCGGCTGCACCCGTCCTCAGCCATGTGACCTGGGTGCCGGGCGCCTATCTCGTGCCGCGCCGCGACGGGCGCCTCATCATCGGCGCCACGGTGGAGGAGAAGGGGTTCGACACCCGCATGACGGCCGGCGGCCTCCTCGCGCTCCTCGACGCCGCCTGGCGGGCCCTGCCGGTCGTCGAGGAACTGCCGATCGCCGAGACCTGGGCCGGCCTCAGGCCCGGCAGCCGCGACGACGCGCCGATCCTCGGACCGGGTGAGCTTGCGGGCCTCGTCTACGCCACCGGCCACCACCGCAACGGCATCCTGCTCACGCCGGTCACCGCCGCCGTGGTCGCCGACCATGTCCTCAACGGGCGGCTCGCCGATGTGGCGCGCCCCTTCACCCTTGCGCGCTTTCAGGCGCGCGCCGATGCGCCGAGCGAGGTTTCGTCATGACGAAAGCATCCTCCGTCGCGCTGCCGCGCATCCGCGTCAACGGCGCGGACGAGCCGCTGGCGGCCGCAACGATCGCCGAATTTCTCTCGCAGCGCGGCATCGACCCGGCCGGCCGCGGCCTCGCGGTCGCGCTCAACGGCGCGGTCGTGCCACGCGCGCAGTGGCAGGACGAGCACCTGAACGAGGGCGACAGGATCGAGATCGTCCACGCACGCCAGGGAGGTTGAGATGAACGTCGTCGAACAGGGCCCGCGCGCGGCCGACCCGCTCGTCATCGCGGGGCGCAGCTTTTCCTCCCGGCTGTTCCTCGGCACGGCCGGCTATCCCAACCAGAAGGTGATGTTGGACGCGATTGCCGCGAGCGGCACCGAGCTCGTCACCGCCTCCATCCGCCGGCTCGACCTGTCGAACCCGGAGGAGGGGCTCGTCGACCTCATCGCCGGCCGTGCCGACCTCCTGCCGAACACGGCCGGCTGCCAGACGGCGCGCGACGCCGTCCTGACGGCCGAACTGGCGCGCGAGGCGCTGGAGACGAACTGGGTAAAGCTCGAGATCATCGGCGACCGGGAACTGCTCTACCCGGACGTCGAGGAACTCCTCAGCGCCACGGACGAACTGGTGCGCAAGGGCTTCGTCGTCATGGTCTATTGCAACGACGATCCCGTCACCTGCCGCAAGCTCGCCGATCTCGGCGCCGCCGCGGTCATGCCGCTTGGCTCGCCCATCGGTTCTGGCCTTGGCATCGCCAATCCGCATCTCATCGAGCTCATCACGGCGCGCTCGCCCGTGCCGGTGGTGCTCGACGCCGGCATCGGCACGGCCTCGGATGCGGCGCTCGCCATGGAGCTGGGCTGCGCCGCGGTTCTCCTCAACACGGCGGTATCGAGGGCGAACGATCCCGTCGCCATGGCGCGCGCCATGCGCCATGCCGTCGAGGCGGGCCGGGTCGCCTACCGGGCCGGGCGTATCCCCAGGCGCCGCTATGCCGAGCCGTCGAGCCCGCAGTTCGGCCTCGTCGGATCCTGATCCGTGGCCCTGCCGCAGCCGCCGCTGCTGCTCGTCACCGATCGCCGGCAGGCGAGGGGTGAGCTTGTCGCCATCGTCTGCGCAGCGGTCGCCGGCGGCTGCCGCTGGGTGAGCCTGCGGGAGAAGGATCTGACGGAAGACGAGCAGGTCGCTCTGGCGCTGCGCTTGAGGGATGCGCTGCCAGACGATCTCTGTTTGACGGCGCATGGCTCGGTGGAGGTGGCGCGGCAGGCCGGGCTCGACGGCGTGCATCTGGCGGCCGGCGGCGACGCGCGCGGAACAAGAGAGAGGCTGGGCCGGGCATACTCCCTCCCCCCTTGCGGGGGAGGGTTGGGGAGGGGGGTGATGCCGCCTGGCGAGCCGCCGGCACCCCTCGGCGCGCCCCCCACCCCCAGCCCCTCCCTGCAAGGGGGAGGGGAGCAGGGCGTGCCAGGCTTTACGGGTGCTCCCCATACGCTGATCGGCATGTCCGTCCACTCGCCTGACGAAGCGCACACGCTCAACCCCGGGACCGTCGACTACGTGATTGCCGGCCCCTTCGCCGAAACCGCGAGCAAGCCCGGCTACGGCCCGGCGCTGGGCGTCGAGGGTCTTGCCGCCATCGTCCGCGCCAGCCCCGTGCCCGTGATCGCCGTCGGCGGCATCGCCGCCGCCAATGTGGGCGTCTGCCTCGCCGCAGGCGCCGCCGGCATCGCCGTCATGGGCTCCATTATGCGGGCGGCGGATCCCGCCGCGGAAATGGCGCGTCTCGTCGCGGCGCTGGCCGGCGCTCAGCCGCGCGGGCGGTAGGGCGGCACGCCCTGGTCGGGCAAAAAGAGGCCCGCAGGCGGCGCGCCGGTCTGCCAGAAGACGTCGATCGGGATGCCGCCACGCGGGAACCAGTAGCCGCCCACGCGCATCCAGCGCGGTACGAGCAGCTCCGACAGCCGCTTGCCGATGTAGACCGTGCAGTCCTCGTGGAAGGCGCCGTGGTTGCGGAAGGAGAACATGAACAGCTTCAACGACTTCGATTCGACCAGCCACTCCCCTGGAACATAGTCGATGACGACGATGCCGAAGTCCGGCTGGCCGGTGACCGGGCAGATCGAGGTGAACTCGGGGCAGGTGAAGCGCGCCACGTAATCCGTGTCGGGATGCGGGTTCGGCACACGGTCGAGCACCGCCTCCTCGGGCGAGGCGGGCAGGGACGCCGGCTTGCCCAGCTGCAGCGATTCGTGCTGTTGCGCCATATGTCGATCCTCGTGTCGTCCTCATGCCCCCGCGGGGAGGGCTGTCGCACCAGTGTCGCGCCGGCGCAAGAAAAAATGCATCCTGCCGCCTTCGCCGATCGATGGGGAGCCGCCAGCCGATTGCCACTGTTCCACGCGATGCTCTAAAAGCCGGAGCCACGGCAGAGCCCCGTGACGAGCCAGGGAGAAAGAGCCCCATGACCGCCATTATCGACATCGTCGCCCGCGAGATCCTCGACAGCCGCGGCAACCCGACGGTGGAAGTCGACGTGATCCTCGAGGACGGCTCCATGGGCCGCGCCGCCGTGCCGTCCGGCGCCTCGACCGGCGCCCACGAGGCGGTGGAGCTGCGCGACGGCGACAAGAGCCGC
This sequence comes from Chelatococcus daeguensis, assembly GCF_001887265.1. Lineage (NCBI taxonomy): Bacteria > Pseudomonadati > Pseudomonadota > Alphaproteobacteria > Hyphomicrobiales > Chelatococcaceae > Chelatococcus > Chelatococcus daeguensis. The sequence continues at coordinate 1,984,690 of NZ_CP018095.1, forward strand.
TACGGCGGCAAGGGCGTCCGCAAGGCTGTGGCCGCGGTCAACGGCGACATCTTCGACGCCCTCGGCGGCATGGACGCCGAGGACCAGGTCAAGATCGACGAGACGATGATTGCTCTCGACGGCACGCCGAACAAGGCCAAGCTCGGCGCCAACGCCATCCTCGGCGTCTCGCTCGCCGTGGCCAAGGCAGCCGCCGAAGCAGCCGGCCTGCCGCTCTATCGCTATGTCGGCGGCACCTCGGCGCGCCTCCTTCCGGTGCCGATGATGAACATCGTCAACGGCGGTGCCCATGCCGACAATCCCATCGACTTCCAGGAATTCATGGTCATGCCGGTCGGCGCACCGACCTTCGCGGATGCGGTGCGCACCGGCTCGGAGATCTTTCATACGCTCAAGAAGGCGCTGAAGGACGCTGGCCACAACACCAATGTCGGCGACGAGGGCGGCTTCGCGCCCAACCTGCCGTCGGCGGAGGCCGCGCTCGATTTCGTCATGAAGGCCATCGAGGCCGCGGGCTACAAGCCTGGCGAGGATGTGATGCTGGCGCTCGACTGCGCCGCTACCGAGTTCTTCAAGAACGGCGCCTATGTCTACGAGGGCGAGGGCACGACGCGCGATCCCGAGGCCCAGGCGAAGTATCTCGCCAAGCTCGTCGCCGATTATCCGATCGCCTCGATCGAGGACGGCATGGCCGAGGATGACTGGGCGGGCTGGAAGGCCCTGACCGATCTCATCGGAGCGAGGTGCCAGCTCGTCGGCGACGATCTCTTCGTCACCAACGTCAAGCGCCTTGCAGAAGGCATCGCGAAGGGCACGGCCAATTCCATCCTCGTCAAGGTCAACCAGATCGGCTCGCTCACCGAGACGCTCGCCGCCGTCGACATGGCTCACCGTGCCGGCTACACGGCCGTGATGTCGCACCGCTCCGGCGAGACGGAGGACGCGACCATCGCCGATCTCGCCGTCGCGACCAACTGCGGGCAGATCAAGACCGGCTCGCTCGCCCGTTCCGACCGGCTCGCCAAATACAACCAGCTCATTCGCATCGAGGAAGAGCTCGGCAAGCAGGCGGTCTACGCGGGCCGCACGGCGCTGAAGGCGCGCCGCTGAGGTAAGGATCGCCGATGTTCCCCTCCCCCTTGCGGGGAGGGGTAGGGGTAGGGGTCTTGACGAGACACATGGCGCATTTCGTCCTACGTGCGCTCCCCCCTCCCTAATCCTCCCCGCTAAGGGGGAGGGAACAGCGCGCTTTCCGGGGTACTGGCCCTTAATGTATCCTTAACCGTGGGCTTCCATGCTCGCTCCATGGTCATTCGCAAACGCCTTCGCTCGGTCCTCATCCCGCTCGTGCTCTACGGTGTATCGAGCGCGGTGGTCGGCTATTTCGTCGTCCACGCGCACAGCGGCGCGCGCGGGCTCGAGGCCAGACAGTCGTTCGAGGCGGAAATCGCGGAGCTCAAGGGCGAGCTTGCAGACTTGAAGGAACGGCGCGGCGAGTGGGAGACACGCATCGCCCTCATGCGCGCCCAGTCGGTGGATCGGGACATTCTAGAGGAACTGGCGCGTGAAGAGCTCGGTTTCGTGCATCCCAACGATGTCGTCGTGATGTTGCCGGCCCAGAAGCACTGAAGGCGTGCGGAAAAGTCGCTACGGCGGGTAGTCGAGGTTGCTTAACCGGAGTCGGGTTAACTGAAAAAACGACACTGATATCAGCCGGTTAGTTTCAAACGTATCCATTTATCCTGTGCCGATGGGGCTCGCCTTCGGCGCGCGGCTGCGCTACAACACCGCTCAACAACCCCGTTGGGAGGATGTTCATGGCTGTAGCCGCTCGTAAGGCATCGCGCTCGGATGCCGCCCCATCTGCCGCAAAATCGCGTACTGCAAGAAAGACGCAGTCGCAGGCTCCGAAGAAGGGCGCGGCGGGCTTCACGAAGGAACAGGATCTCTTCGCCTATCGCGAAATGTTGCTGATCCGCCGCTTCGAGGAGAAGGCGGGGCAGATGTACGGCATGGGCCTCATCGGCGGCTTCTGCCACCTCTACATCGGCCAGGAGGCCGTGGTCGTCGGCATGCAGATGGCCACGAAGGAAGGCGACCAGGTCATCACCGGCTATCGTGACCACGGCCACATGCTGGCCTGCGGCATGGATTCGAAGGGCGTCATGGCCGAGCTCACCGGCCGCCGCGGAGGATACTCCAAGGGCAAGGGTGGCTCGATGCACATGTTCTCCAAGGAGAAGCACTTCTACGGTGGGCATGGCATCGTCGGCGCCCAGGTCTCGCTCGGCACCGGCATCGCCTTCGCCAACCGCTACCGCAAGAACGGCAACGTCTGCCTGACCTATTTCGGCGACGGCGCCGCCAACCAGGGCCAGGTGTACGAGAGCTTCAACATGGCCGAGCTGTGGAAGCTGCCGGTGGTCTTCGTCATCGAGAACAACCGCTACGCCATGGGCACCTCGGTCTCTCGCGCCTCCGCGCAGACCGATTTCTCCAAGCGCGGCGCCTCCTTCAACATTCCCGGCGAGCAGGTGGACGGCATGGACGTGCGTGCCGTCATGGCTGCCGGCGAGCGCGCCATCGAATGGGCCCGGTCCGGCAAGGGTCCCTACATCCTGGAAATGCAGACCTACCGCTACCGCGGCCACTCCATGTCCGATCCGGCGAAGTATCGCTCGAAGGACGAGGTGCAGCGCATGCGCGAGGAGCATGATCCGATCGAGCAGGTGCGTCGCCGCCTCATCGATCAGTGGAAGCTCAGCGAGGACGAACTGAAGGCTGTCGACGCCAAGGTGCGTGAGATCGTCAACGAGGCGGCCGAGTTCGCCACGAACGATCCCGAGCCCGACGTCACCGAGCTCTACACCGACATCCTGAAGTAGGGCCGGCCGCCCCGTCGCCGTGTCCGCCCGGTGCGGATGCGGCCGGGCGGGGTAGAGCCGCCGCTTCGATCGCCCGCAATGCTTTGCTCCGAGATCGCCCCATGCCCATCGATATCCTGATGCCCGCGCTGTCCCCCACGATGGAGAGCGGCAAACTGTCCAAATGGCTCAAGAAGGAAGGTGACAGCGTCAAGTCCGGCGACGTGATCGCCGAGATCGAGACGGACAAGGCCACCATGGAGGTGGAGGCCGTCGACGAGGGCGTCCTCGCCAAGATCCTCGTCGGCGAAGGCACCGAGGACGTGGCCGTCAATACGCCGATCGCCGTCATCGCCGGCGAGGGCGAGGATGCCGGCAGCGTCGCCAACAGCACCGCTGCCACGCCCGCGGCGCCTGCGCAGGCGCCGGCCGGCGAGGCGCCGCAGGTCTCGGCCAAGCAGCACGAGGCCCCCGTCTCGGCCGTCGCGGCCCCCCCGGTGGTGAGTGCCCAGCCCGATCCCGAGGTGCCCGCCGGCACCGAGATGGTGAAGATGACGGTGCGTGAGGCGCTGCGCGACGCCATGGCCGAGGAAATGCGCCGCGACGAGGCCGTTTTCGTCATGGGCGAGGAGGTCGCCGAATACCAGGGCGCCTACAAGGTCACGCAGGGCCTCCTGCAGGAGTTCGGCGCCGACCGCGTGGTCGACACGCCGATCACCGAGCACGGCTTCGCCGGCCTCGGCGTCGGGGCGGCCTTCACGGGCCTCAAGCCGATCGTCGAGTTCATGACCTTCAACTTCGCCATGCAGGCGATCGACCAGATCATCAACTCGGCGGCGAAGACGCTCTACATGTCGGGCGGCCAGCTCGGCTGCCCCATCGTCTTTCGTGGCCCCAACGGCGCCGCCGCCCGCGTCGCGGCCCAGCACAGCCAGGACTATGCCGCCTGGTACAGCCACATCCCGGGCCTGAAGGTCGTCGCGCCTTATACGGCGGCCGACGCCAAGGGCCTGCTCAAGGCGGCGATCCGCGATCCCAATCCAGTCATCTTCCTCGAGAACGAGATCCTCTACGGCCACAGCTTCGAGGTGCCGAAGCTCGACGACTACGTCCTGCCCATCGGCAAGGCGCGCATCGCCCGTGCCGGGTCGCACGTCACCATCGTCGCCTGGTCCATCGGCATGACCTACGCCCTGAAGGCAGCCGAGGAGCTTGCGAGGGAGGGTATCGAGGCCGAGGTCATCGATCTGCGCACCATCCGCCCGATGGACACCGACACCATCATTGAATCGGTGAAGAAGACAGGCCGCTGCGTCACGGTGGAAGAGGGCTGGCAGCAGTCCGGCGTCGGCGCCGAGATAGCCGCCCGCGTCATGGAGCGCGCTTTCGACTATCTCGACGCGCCGGTGCTGCGCGTTTCGGGCAAGGATGTGCCGATGCCCTATGCCGCCAATCTCGAGAAGCTTGCCCTGCCGTCGGTGGCCGAGGTGGTCGCCGCGGTCAAGGCCGTCGCTTACGCCTGACGCGGGGAGGGGCCCATGCCGATCAACATCCTGATGCCCGCCCTGTCGCCGACGATGGAGAAGGGCAATCTCGCCAAATGGCTCAAGAAGGAAGGGGATGCCGTCAAGTCCGGCGACATCCTCGCCGAGATCGAGACGGACAAGGCCACCATGGAGGTGGAGGCCGTCGACGAGGGCGTGCTGGCGAAGATCGTGGTGCCCGAGGGCACCAGCGACGTGCCGGTGAACGACGTCATCGCCGTTCTCGCCGCCGAGGGCGAGGACCCGAAGGCGGTTTCCGCCTCGGGCGGCGCGCCGACCAAGGAAGCTCCTAAGGAAGCTGCCAAGGAGCCCGCCAAGGCCGAGGCGCCCAAGGCTGAAGAGCCCAAGGTGGAGCCCACCAGGGCCGAGGCGCCGGCCCCCGCCGCCAAGGCCGGCCCCGCGCCGGTCGCCGACGGCAACCGCGTCTTCGCCTCGCCGCTCGCGCGGCGCCTCGCGAAGGAGGCGGGGATCGACATCGCCGCCATCGCCGGTTCCGGCCCGCACGGGCGCGTCGTCGAGCGGGACGTGAAATCCGCGCTCGCCGGCGGCGCCAAGCCCGCGGCAGCGGCCGTCCCCGCTGCTGCCCCGGCCCCCAAGACGGCACCTGCGCCCGCTCCGGCCGGCATGGGCGACGAGCAGATCAAGAAGCTCTTCGAGCCCGGCTCCTACGAGGAGGTGCCGCACGATTCCATGCGCAAGACGATTGCGCGCCGCCTGACGGAATCGAAGCAGACCATCCCGCACTTCTACCTGTCGGTGGATTGCGAGCTCGACGCGCTGCTCACGCTGCGCGAGCAGATCAACGCCGCCGCGCCGAAGGACAAGGACGGCAAGCCCGCCTACAAGGTCTCGGTCAACGACTTCGTCATCAAGGCGCTGGCCCTGTCGCTGATGCGCGTGCCGGACGCCAACGTCTCGTGGACGGACAACGCCATGCTGCGCCACAAGCAGGCGGATGTCGGCGTTGCGGTCTCGATCCCCGGCGGCCTTATCACGCCCGTGGTGCGCAAGGCCGAGACGAAATCGCTGTCCACCATCTCCAACGAGATGAAGGACTACGCGGCGAGGGCCCGCGCCCGCAAGCTCAAGCCCGAGGAATACCAGGGCGGCTCCACCGCCGTGTCGAACCTCGGCATGTTCGGCATCCGGGACTTCTCGGCCGTCATCAACCCGCCGCACGCGACCATCCTCGCCGTCGGCGCGGGTGAGAAGCGGGTCATCGTCAAGAATGACGCGCCCGCCGTCGCCACGGTGATGACGGTGACGCTGTCGACCGACCACCGCGCCGTCGACGGCGCGCTCGGTGCCGAACTGATCGCCGCCTTCAAGCAGCTCATCGAGAATCCGATGGGGCTGCTGGTCTGAGCCGCGAGCGCCACCAATCCCCTCCCGTGCAGGGAGGGGAGGAGAGAGCCTGACATGTCCAGCTACGACATCATCATCATCGGCGCCGGTCCCGGCGGCTACGTCACCGCCATCCGCGCGGCGCAGCTCGGCTTCAAGACGGCGGTGGTCGAGCGCGAGCACCTCGGCGGCATCTGCCTCAACTGGGGATGCATCCCCACCAAGGCACTCCTGCGCTCGGCCGAGATCTACCACTACGCCACCCATGCCAAGGATTACGGCCTCGTGCTCGAGGGCGCGATGAAGGTGGATACGGCGGCGGTGGTGAAGCGCTCGCGCGGCGTTTCCAGCCAGCTCAACACCGGCGTCGGATTCCTGCTCAAGAAGAACAAGGTCGACGTCATCTGGGGCGAGGCCAACATCACCAAGCCGGGCGAGGTCGTCGTCAAGGCGCCGACGAAGTCGGTCCAGGGCGCGCCCATCGAGGCGCCCAAGGGTGCGCAGCCGCCCGGCACCTATCAGGCCAAGCACATCATCGTCGCCACCGGCGCGCGCCCGCGCGTGCTGCCCGGCCTCGAGCCGGACAAGAAGCTGGTGTGGACCTATTTCGAGGCCATGGTGCCCGAGAAGATGCCGAAGTCGCTGCTCGTCGTCGGCTCCGGCGCCATCGGCATCGAATTCGCCTCCTTCTACCGCACCATGGGCGCCGAGGTCACGGTGGTGGAGGTGCTGCCGCAGATCCTGCCCGTCGAGGACGCGGAGATCGCCGGCGTCGCGCGCAAGCGCTTCGAGAAGCAGGGCATCAAGATCCTGACTGGCGCCAAGGTGACGAAGCTCGACAAGGCGGCCGACAGCGTCACCGCCCATATCGAGGACGAGAAGGGCGCCAAGCAGACGATCACGGTCGATCGCGTCATCTCCGCCGTCGGCGTCGTCGGCAACATCGAGAACCTCGGCCTCGACAAGCTCGGGGTGAAGACGGAGCGCGGCTGCGTCGTCACCGACGGGCTGGGCCGCACCAACGTTCCGGGCATCTACGCCATCGGCGACGTCGCCGGCCCGCCGATGCTTGCCCACAAGGCCGAGCACGAAGGCGTCATCTGCGTCGAGACCATCAAGGGTCTGCCCACGCACGCCATGGACAAGGCGATGATCCCGGGCTGCACCTATTGCCACCCGCAGGTCGCGTCCGTCGGCCTCACGGAGGCGAAGGCCAAGGAGGCGGGCTACGATGTGCGCGTCGGCCGCTTCCCCTTCGTCGGCAACGGCAAGGCCATCGCTCTCGGCGAGCCGGACGGCCTCGTCAAGACCATCTTCGACAAGAAGACCGGACGCCTCCTCGGTGCCCACATGGTCGGCGCGGAGGTGACGGAGCTCATCCAGGGCTTCGTCATCGCCATGAACCTGGAGACGACGGAGGAGGAGCTCATCCACGCCGTCTTCCCGCACCCGACCTTGTCGGAGATGATGCACGAATCCGTGCTCGACGCCTACGGACGCGTCATTCACGTCTGAGGATCGTGCGCGCCGCACGATGAGCGGCGCGTACAGAACTTGTACCGACTCCTTGCTGTCGAGGCGAAGAGGAGCGATCCTTGGTTGCGCTCTTTTTCTCGATTGCAAGGGGGCATTCATGCAAGGGGTCGGTATTCTCGGAGTTCAAGGCATCAATCTTCTCTGGCTCATTCTTATCGGTATTCTGGCGGGCTTCATCGCCGAGAAGGTGATGAACCGCAACCACGGTCTCCTCACCAATCTCATCGTCGGCCTCATCGGCGCCCTGATCGGGCCGTCGATCCTCGGCGCGCTCGGCCTGATGCCGGCAGGCAGAAGTCTGGTGGTCAGCCTCGTCGTGGCAACGATCGGCGCCGTTGTGCTTCTGTTCCTGCTCAGCCTGATCAGGCGGCGATGGTAGCGTGCGATTTCACGCGCATGAAACGCCTGAGGTTCTGCGCGAGGAGGATATTGCACATTCTGCGCGCGGAGCCGTGCCTTGATGAAGGGCGCTTTGCCGCGCCCGAACTGGCTTGCCTACTTGCGAGACGGCCTGCAAATACATAACCAAGAGAGGTCGTCCGCGAGGGGCGACCCCGCGGAGATGTCTGATGGCCGTCGTTCTCGACCTGCTCAATCGCGACCCACGCCCGCGCCACCCCGAAAAGGCCCATCGGCCGGACCAGCCCGTGATGCGCAAGCCGGACTGGATCCGCGTGAAGGCACCGGGTTCGCCCAAGTGGGCCGAGACCAATCGCATCGTGCGCGAGAACAAGCTCGTGACGGTCTGCGAGGAGGCTGGCTGCCCCAATATCGGCGAGTGCTGGGAGAAGAAGCACGCGACCTTCATGATCATGGGGGACACCTGCACCCGCGCCTGCGCCTTCTGCAACGTCAAGACCGGCATGCCCCAACCGCTCGACCGGGAGGAACCGGAGGGCGTCGCCAAGGCCGTCGAGAAGCTCGGCCTCAGCCACGTCGTCATCACCTCGGTCGACCGTGACGATCTCGCCGACGGCGGCGCGCAGCATTTTGCCGAGGTCATCGCCGCCATCCGCGCCCGCTCGCCCAAGACGACCATCGAGGTGCTGACGCCGGATTTCCTGCGCAAGGAAGGCGCGCTCGAGGTCGTGGTGAAGGCGCGGCCGGACGTTTTCAACCACAATCTCGAGACAGTGCCGTCGAAATACCTCAAGGTACGGCCCGGGGCACGCTATTTCCACTCGGTGCGCCTCCTTCAGCGCGTGAAGGAGCTCGACCCGACCATCTTCACGAAGTCCGGCATCATGGTCGGCCTTGGCGAGGAGCGGAACGAGGTGCTGCAGCTCATGGACGACCTGAGGGCCGCGGAAGTGGACTTCCTCACCGTCGGCCAGTACCTGCAGCCGACGAAGAAGCACCACCCGATCGTCCGCTTCGTCACGCCGGACGAGTTCAAGGCCTATGAGACGACGGCCTATGCCAAGGGCTTCCTCATGGTGTCGTCGAGCCCGCTGACGCGCTCCTCGCACCATGCCGGCGAGGATTTCGAGCGGCTGAAGGCGGCACGCGCGGCCAAGCTGGGCGCCTGACGGGGCATCATGCCGTCATTTCGCAACAAGCGTCGCGTGCCGCACACTCCGGCACAGATGTTCGACCTCGTGGCGGATGTGGAACGCTACCCCGCATTCCTGCCGCTGTGCGAGGCACTGCGCGTGCGCCGGCGCGCCGCCAGCGGCGAGGGGGTGGAGACCCTCGTCGCCGACATGACAGTCGGCTACAAGGCTATCCGCGAGACCTTCACGAGCCGCGTCACTCTCGACAGGCCGCGCATGCGCATCCTGGTTGAATATGTTGATGGGCCCTTCCGTCATCTCGAGAACCGTTGGGCCTTCCATCACCTTGATAATGGTGGCTGTGAGGTGGATTTCTTCATTTCCTACGAGTTCAAGAGCATGGCGCTCGGCCTCGTCATGGGCGCGGTCTTCGAGCGCGCCTTCCACAAGTTCGCGGAAGCGTTCGAGGAGCGGGCCCGGGAGGTCTACGGCCGAGGCGGAAGCGTGGCTGCCCGGGCCTGAAGCCAGGTCAAGCCCCGGCACAGGCCTCTTCGAGCATCGTGAGGGCTACCGCCACCGACAATCGCCGCACCTCGGAGCGGCCGATGTCGCCCAAACGCTCCTCCCGATGGAGGACCTTGCCGGTACGCATGGCCACGGCGAAATGAACGAGGCCGACCGGCTTTGCCGCGCTGCCTCCGCCGGGGCCCGCGATACCGGTGACGGCAACGGCGAGATCGGCCCGCGAACGGGCGAGGGCGCCCGTGGCCATGGCCCGCGCCACCGGCTCGCTGACAGCACCGTGTTCGCCGATCAGATCCGCATCGACGCCGATGGCTTCGACCTTCGCCTCGTTGGAATAGGTGACGAAGCCGCGCTCGACGACGTCGGACGATCCGGCGATGGCTGTGAGCGCGCCGGCGACGAGCCCGCCGGTGCAGGATTCGGCCGTGGCGATCTTCAGGCCGCGCTGGCGGCAGGCCGCGAGCAGGGCCTCCGCCTGGGCGAGAATGGCACCGTCGATCATGCCTGTCCCTCCGAGGATGCCGGCAGGCGCACTGTGGCGCTCGCCTGGGCGGCGATGCCCTCGCGCCGGCCGGTGAAGCCGAGCCCTTCCGAGGTCGTCGCCTTGACGGAAACCTGCCCCGTGCCGATGCCGAGGATCTCGGCGATCCGTGCGCGAATGGCCTCGCGATGCGGCCCGATGCGGGGCCGCTCGCAGACGACGATGACGTCGACATTGTCGATGATGCCGCCGCGCCGGCGCACGCGCTCGCCGGCATCGCGCAGGAAGAGGTCGGAGGATGCGCCCTTCCACTGCGGGTCGGACGGGGGGAAATGGGTGCCGATGTCGCCCTCCGCGATGGCGCCGAGCAAAGCATCGGTTAGGGCATGCAGCACCACGTCGCCATCCGAATGGGCGACGATGCCGCGCTCGTGCGCGATGGCGATGCCGCCGATCATGATGTGATCGCCCTCGCCGAAGGTGTGCACGTCATAGCCGATGCCGAAGCGCACCGTCATGTCGCGCTGTGCCGACAGGCGCCGTTCCGCCTCAACGAAGTCCTCGCCGGTCGTCAGTTTCACGTTCCGCGCCTCTCCGGGAAAGATGTGGACGGTGCCGCCCGCCCATTCGGCGATGGCGCCGTCGTCGGTGAAGCCGTCGATGCCTCGCTCGGCGGCCGCGCGATGGGCGGCGAGAAGTGCGGGGAAAGCGAAGGCCTGCGGCGTCTGCACCGTGCGCAGCATGGCCCTGTCTGGCGTCTCGGCCACGCAGCCATCGGCGCCGACGACCTTGACCGTATCCGTCACTGCGAGACCGGGCACAGCCGCGCCGTAGAGCTCGGCGGCCGCGATCGCCCGGTCGATGAGCTGCGGCGAGAGGAACGGGCGCGCCGCGTCATGCACAAGGATGATGTCCGGCGCGCGCCCCACCTGCCCGGCAAGTGCCTCGAGGCCTGCGTGGACCGAGGCCTGCCGGGTCGCGCCGCCGAAGCCGGCCGGCAGCAGCTTGCCCTCGTGTTCGAGACCGCGTGCGATCTGGTTGTAGATGGCTTGGTCGTCGGGATGGATGACGCACAGGACCTTGGCGATGGCCGGATGACGCAGCATCGCCGCGAGGCTGTGAGCGACCAGCGGCCGCCCGGCCAGGAGCCGGTACTGCTTGGGTAGCGCGTGCGGGCGCGCCCGTGTGCCGCGACCGGCGGCGACGATGATAGCTGCAACGAGCGGCATCGAACGGCTCTCGACCTCTTCCACCGTCCACCCCGGTTGGGGCGAGACGAGTCCCGGCCGTTCTGATAAGGCGGCGGGGCGCTCAGCGCAAATGCACCGGGCTGCGGCGAACGAGCCTATTGTGCAGCGCAAGATTTTGCGCAATTTTGATGCAACACTGTGCATGATCAAGAAATAGGCAGATGACTTTAGCGATCGGCTCTGTCGCAATCGACGGACGTGCCTTTCTCGCCCCTATGTCGGGCGTGACCGATGTCGGGCTGCGCCGGCTGGCGCGCCGCTTCGGCGCCTCGCTGGTCATATCCGAGATGGTGGCCTCGCAGGAGCTGGCCCGCGGCGACGAGGAAGCGCGCATGCGGGCCGAAGGCGAGGGCGTCTTGCCGCACGTCGTGCAGATCGCCGGCTGCGATCCGCACTGGATGGCGGAGGGGGCCCGCGTCGCCGCGGAGGCGGGCGCCGACATCATCGACATCAACATGGGTTGCCCGGCGAAGAAGGTGACGGGCGGCTGGGCCGGCTCGGCGCTGATGCGGGATCTCGACCATGCCACACGGCTGGTGGAGGCCGTCGTCGCCGCCGTTCGCGTGCCGGTCACCCTGAAGATGCGGCTCGGTTGGGATGACGCGAGCCGCAATGCGCCGGAGCTCGCCCGCCGCGCCGAAGCGGCCGGCGTGCGCCTCGTCACCGTACACGGGCGCACACGCCAGCAGTTCTACAAGGGCAGCGCCGACTGGGCGGCGGTCGCGGCTGTGCGCGCCGCCACCTCCTTGCCCCTCGTCGTCAACGGCGACATCGCTGACTCGGCAGACGCCCGCGAGGCCTTGCGGCTGTCGGGCGCCGATGTGGTCATGATCGGCCGCGCCGCCGTGGGCCGGCCCTGGCTTGTCGGCGAGATTGCCCGCGATCTCGCCGGGGATGCCGGCCGGCAGGGCGGGGCACCCGACGCCGCGACGCGCGGCGCAGCTGCCATCGAGCATTATGAGACGCTTCTTTCACTGTACGGCCGCGAGATGGGTCTCAGGCACGCTCGCAAGCACCTTGCAGCCTATGCCGAACATGCCATCGCGCTCGGCAGCAAGCGCGCCCGCGTCGAGCGGGCGCGGATCGTCACCTCCGAGACCCCCCAACACGTCATCGCGGCGCTGCGCGCCATGTTTGCCGACGTGCCGCTCGAGGATGCCGCATGAACGCGCAGGAGATCGTCGCGAGCGAAGAGTTGCCGCTCATGAACAGAGGTTTCGAACAGGACGGCGATGCCATCGTCAATGTCCTGCCGCTTCCCGTCATCACGGTCGATGCCGAGGGGCTCATCACCCAGGCCAACATCGCCGCCGAGAGCTTCTTCGAGACGGGGCTCAACCTCCTGCGCCGGCAGCGCCTCAGCGAGCTTCTGCCGTTCGGTTCGCCGGTCATCGCACTCGTCGAGGAGGTGCGCCAGCGCGGGGCCAGCGTCAGCGAATACCGGGTCGACATCGGTTCGCCGCGTCTCGGCGGCTCGCGCATCGTCGACGTTTTCGCAACGCCCCTCGCCGAGCCGCGTGGCCGCGTCGTCCTGATGCTGCAAGAACGGACAATTGCCGAAAAAATGGACAGGCAGCTGACCCATCGCGGCGCGGCCCGGTCCATCACCGCGCTCGGCTCCATGCTGGCGCACGAGATCAAGAACCCGCTCTCCGGCATCCGCGGCGCGGCACAGCTGCTCGAAGCGACGGCCAACGAGAATGACCGCCTGCTCACGCGCCTCATCTGTGACGAGAGCGACCGCATCGTGAAGCTCGTCGAGCGCATGGAGGTCTTCGGCGAGGAGCGGCCGATAGAGCGTGGCCCCGTCAACATCCACGACGTGCTCGACCACGTGAAGCGGCTGGCGGTCTCGGGCTTCGCGCGCCATATCCGCTTCGTCGAGGAATACGACCCGTCGCTGCCACCGCTCTACGGCAATCGCGACCAGCTCATCCAGGTGTTGCTCAACCTCGTGAAGAACGCGGCCGAGGCAATCGGGCCGGACGCAGTCGACGGCGAGATCACGCTGGCCACTGCCTTCCGCCCGGGTGTGCGCATGCAGATCCGTGGCTCGGAAGAGCGGCTCAGCCTGCCGCTCGAGATCCGCGTGCGGGATAACGGTCCGGGCGTGCCGCAGGACCTCCTGCCGAACTTGTTCGATCCCTTCGTGACCACCAAGGCCCAGGGAACTGGCCTCGGTCTTGCTTTGGTTGCCAAGGTCATCGGCGATCACGGCGGCATCGTCGAGTGCGAGTCCGCCCCGCGGCGTACGACCTTCCGCCTGCTGATGCCGATGCTTCTCGCCCATGACGGGCGGGCAACAAGGACATGATGGGATAACGAGATGCAGCGCGGCAGCGTTCTAGTAGCAGACGACGATGCAGCAATCCGTACGGTCCTCAATCAGGCGCTGTCGCGCGCCGGCTATGACGTACGCTCCACGGGCCAGGCGGCGACGCTGTGGCGCTGGGTTTCGCAGGGCGAGGGCGACCTCGTCATCACCGACGTCGTGATGCCGGACGAGAATGCCTTCGACCTGCTGCCGCGCATCAAGAAGATCCGGCCGGAGCTGCCGATCATCGTCATGAGCGCGCAGAACACGTTCATGACCGCGATCCGCGCCTCCGAGCGCGGCGCCTATGAATATTTGCCCAAGCCCTTCGACCTGAAGGAGCTCGTCGCCATCGTCGGCCGCGCCCTGTCGCGCCCCCGCGGGGCCGCGGTCTCGGCGCACGGCATGGAGGGCGAGGACATCCCCCTCGTCGGCCGTTCCCCGGCCATGCAGGAGATCTATCGCGCGCTGGCGCGCCTGATGCCGACGGACCTCACCGTGATGATCACCGGTGAGTCGGGCACCGGCAAGGAGCTCGTGGCGCGCGCCCTGCACGACTACGGCAAGCGCCGCAACGGACCCTTCGTCGCCGTTAACATGGCCGCCATCCCGCGCGACCTCATCGAATCGGAGCTCTTCGGCCACGAGAAGGGGGCCTTCACCGGTGCCACCGGCCGCAACGCCGGGCGTTTCGAGCAGGCGGAGGGCGGCACGCTCTTCCTCGACGAGATCGGCGACATGCCCATGGAGGCGCAGACGCGCCTCCTGCGCGTGCTGCAGCAGGGCGAGTACACGACCGTCGGCGGCCGGGTGCCGATCAAGACCAATGTCCGCATCATCGCGGCGACCAACAAGGACCTCAGAGTCTCCATCAATCAGGGCCTGTTCCGCGAGGATCTCTACTTCCGCCTCAACGTCGTGCCGTTGCGCCTGCCGCCGCTGCGCGAGCGCAGCGAGGATATTCCCGACCTTGCGCGCCATTTCTTCGGCATGATTGAGAAGGAGGGGCTGGCGCGGAAGCAGATCGACGCCGAGGCCCTCGACAAGCTCAAGCGCTATCGCTGGCCGGGCAACGTGCGCGAGCTCGAGAACCTCGTGCGCCGTCTCGCCGCGCTCTACCCGCAGGAGACGATCACCGCGCCGATCATCGACGCCGAGCTCGAGCCGGTCGGCGCGCTCGCGGCCGATGACGCGGTCGCAACGGCGGCGCCGGCGAGCCTCTCGGAAGCCGTCGAGCAGCATCTTGCCGCCTATTTCGCCGAGTTTCCCGACCGGCTGCCGCCGCCCGGCCTCTATCATCGCATCCTGAGGCAGATCGAGCCGCCGCTGATCGGTGCTGCGCTTGCCGCCACCCGCGGCAACCAGATCAAGGCGGCGGAGCTGCTCGGTCTCAATCGCAACACATTGCGGAAGAAAATTCGCGACCTCGACATGCAGGTGATCCGCAGCGCGCGATGAGCATTCCCTGCGCTCTGTCATATTTTGACAACACTGTTGTCTTGATGCATCACAAGGGCAGTCGAGTCGCTGACTGAGCCGTTCGGCTCGAAGATTCGAGGCCTCGTGACGTCAACATCGAACCAGGGCACCCGCAGCACGGTGCGCGACGAAAAGGGCTCGGCGCGCGTCTCCGGGCTGGTCGGCACCATTGCCGTGGTCACGGCGCTAGCGAGCGCGCTCATCACCTTTCTCGTGCTCGCTGGTCTCACGCCCATCCTGCCGACGCACGAGGTCGTCGTCTGGGCGCTGTTCATCAATGTCGTGCTCGTCATCGCGCTTGTCGCGATCGTCCTGTGGGACACGTGGAGCCTGTTTCGCGCACGGCGCCGGGGCGCCGCCGCGGCGGGGCTGCACGTGCGCATCGTCTCGCTGTTCAGCCTCGTCGCGGCCTTCCCGGCCGTGCTCGTTGCCATCGTCGCCACGGTGACGCTGGAGCGGGGGCTTGACCCCTGGTTCACCGGTTCGCTCAAGGCGCTTATGACCAACACGCTGGACATCGCCAAGGCCTACCGCGACAGCCAGTGCCGCTCGCTGGTGCGCGAGACCTACCTGATGGCCGACGACCTCAATCGCGCCAAGCCGATGTTCGACGTCGACCGGCGGCTCTACCGGGATTTCATGACCTCCCGGGCGCTCTATCTCGGCTTTCCCGTGGCCATGCTCATCCAACAGGACGGCGAGGTCATGGAGCGCATCGAAGCCAAACAGCTCGAGGGCCTCACCCTGCCGGACAAGGAGGTTCTGGCGGGGGCAAGCCCGACCGACGCCGACTGCCTCATCACGAGCAACAGCAACATCTTCCGCGCCGTCATCAAGCTTCCCTCCTATGGCGATGCGGTGCTGTTCGTGGCGCGGGCCGTCGATCCGCGCGCCGTCTCCTTCCCGGGCGAGGCCGAGGCGGGCGTCGCCTATTACCAGGCGCTCGAAGCGAAGAAGGCCGGGATCCAGATCGCCTTCGCCTCGATGTTCGCGCTCGTCGCGCTCATCGTCCTCCTGTCGGCGGTATGGCTCGGCCTCAGTTTCGCCAACCGCCTCGTCGCGCCGATCCGCCGCCTCATCCACGCCACGGACCAAGTGGCGACCGGCAATTTCTACGTCCAGGTGCCGATCCGCCGCGCTGAGGGTGATCTTGCCCATCTCGGTGCGACCTTCAACAAGATGACGAGCGAGCTGCGCCAGCAGCACGACAGCCTCACCGAGGCGAGTGACGTGCTCGACAAGCGCCGGCGCTTCACCGAGGCGGTGCTCGCCGGCGTCTCCGCCGGCGTGGTGGGCACGGATGCGCACGGCCGCATCACGATCGTCAACCCCTCGACCGAACAGTTGTTGCGCCAGCCAGCGTCGCGCCTCGTCGGCCGTCCCGTGGCCGAGGCGGTGCCAGAGCTCGCAGAACTTGTGGAGGAGGCTCTCACAAGTCGGCACCGGCAGTTCGTGCAGGGGCAGATTTCCATCAACCGCGACGGGCGCGACCGCATGCTCACGGTGCGCGTCACCAGCGAGCAGGCTGTTGGCCAAGACAAGGGTTTCGTCGTCACCCTCGACGACATCACCGATCTCGTTACTGCCCAGCGCACCTCGGCCTGGGCCGATGTGGCGCGGCGTATCGCGCATGAGATCAAGAACCCGCTGACACCGATCCAGCTCTCGGCTGAGCGCATCCGGCGCAAGTACGGCAAGGTCATCGTTGCCGATCGGGAGGTCTTCGACCAGTGCGTCGCGACCATCGTGCGCCAGGTGGACGATATCAAGCGCATGGTCGACGAGTTCTCGTCCTTCGCGCGCATGCCCAAACCTTCGCTCGCCCACGACGACGTGGTCGAGACGGTGCGGCAGGTCATTTTCCTGATGCGCGTCGGCAATCCCGAAATCACCTTCGAAGAGCGCTACGAGCCCGATTCCATCGCCGCGCGCTTCGATCGGCGCCTGATCTCCCAGGCGGTGACGAACATTGTCAAGAACGCCACCGAGGCGGTCCTCGCCGTGCCGGAGGAGGAGCGCGGGCCCGGCCGCATTGCTGTCGCCGTCACGCGCGAGGACGGCGGGCGCGTCGTCATCGACATCGCCGACAATGGCAAGGGCTTCCCGCGCGAAGGGCGCCAGCGGCTGCTGGAACCCTACATGACGACGCGAGAGGGGGGCACGGGTCTCGGCCTCGCCATCGTCGGCAAGATTCTCGAAGACCACGGCGGCGGCATCGAGCTCATCGATGCGCCGCCGGACGAGCGCGGGCGCTCGGGCGCCCGTGTCAGGCTGTGGTTTCCCATGACCGACGCGGCCGAAGATTCGCCCGATGAGGGCGGGCGCGCGAGAGCCGCGGCATTGCATACGGGGCAGGACGGATGAGTGCAGACATCCTGGTCGTTGACGACGAGGCCGATATCCGCGAGCTCGTGGCCGGAATTCTGGAGGACGAGGGGCACCGCACGCGCACCGCCGGCAGCTCCGACGAGGCGCTGGCCAGCATCGAGCAACGGCGGCCGCACCTCGTCTTCCTCGATATCTGGCTGCAGGGCAGCCGGCTCGACGGGCTGCAGGTTCTCGACAACATCAAGGAGAACCACCCCGAACTTCCGGTGATTATGATCTCCGGCCATGGCAACATCGAGACGGCCGTTTCCGCCATCAAGCGCGGCGCCTACGACTTCATCGAGAAGCCGTTCAAGGCGGACCGGCTGGTGCTCGTCGCCGAGCGCGCGCTCGAGGCCTCACGCCTCAAGCGCGAGATCAAGGAACTGCGCACGCGCTCGGTTCAGGCGAGCCGCATTGTCGGCCGCTCGGCTGCCATCAACCAGCTGCGGCAGGCGGTGGAGCGCACCGCGCCGACGAACGCGCGCGTGCTCATCACCGGCGCGCCGGGGGTCGGCAAGGAGCTGACGGCACGCACGCTGCACGGCCTCTCAAGCCGGGCCAATGGACCCTTCGTGGTCATCAACGCGGCGACAATCACGCCCGAGAACATGGAAAGCGAGCTCTTTGGCGTGGAGGCTGGCGAGGGCAGGGCGCGCCGCACCGGCGCGCTCGAGGAAGCCCACGGCGGCACGCTCTACATCGACGAGATCGCCGACATGCCACGCGAGACGCAGAACCGTATTCTGCGCGTTCTCGTGGACCAGAACTTCCAGCGCGTCGGCGGGGCAACACGCGTCCATGTCGACGTGCGCATCATCTCCTCGACGAGCCACGACCTGACGGAAGCTATCGCCGCGGGCCGGTTCCGCGAGGACCTGTTCCACCGCCTCAGCGTCGTGCCGATCCGCGTGCCCTCGCTCGCCGAGCGGCGCGAGGACGTGCCTGAACTGGTCGACTTCTTCATGGACCAGATCTCGTCGGCAACCGGCCTTGCCAAGCGCCTCATCGCCGAGGATGCCATGGCCGTGTTGCAGACGCACGACTGGCCCGGCAATGTCCGCCAGTTGCGCAACAACGTTGAACGGCTGATGATTCTTGCCGGCGGCGATCCGGAGGTCTCCATCACCGCCGAGATGCTGCCGGCCGAGATCGGCTCGCTCGTGCCGACGACACCGGCCGGGGCGGGCGGCGAAAAGCTGATGAGCCTGCCACTGCGCGATGCGCGCGAGATTTTCGAGCGCGAATATCTGATCGCACAGATCAACCGCTTCTCGGGCAACATCTCGCGCACGGCCGAATTCATCGGCATGGAGCGCTCAGCCCTGCATCGCAAGCTCAAGTCGCTGGGGATCGGCTCGTGAGCGGACCGGCAAGGCGCACTCCGCGCCACGGCCTCGGGCGCACGCTCCATTCCACGGCGCAACTTGCCCGAAACCGCAATAAACAAACTTAATGCGCGCAAGACCACTTGCGCGTAAAGTCCTATGCCTTTGTAATGATACCAACCGGTCTGATATGCCCTGGGCCTGGGACGATTCTCTCCAGCGGGCAAGAACAACAAAAGCGCGCCGCGGACCGGCGGCGGCACGGCTGACGAGGCTCAACAATGGCGGGCGAACGCACGCAGAACCTGCAAGACACTTTTCTCAACAACGTCCGTAAGAACAAGGTTCCGCTGACGATCTTCCTCGTCAATGGCGTGAAGCTGCAGGGCGTCGTGACCTGGTTCGACAACTTCTGCGTCCTTCTGCGCCGGGATGGCCATTCGCAGCTTGTCTACAAGCATGCGATTTCGACGATCATGCCAGGCCATCCGATTCAGCTCTTCGAGCAGGGCGAAGAGGGCGGCGAAAAGGCCTGACTTGACCGAACCGAAAAACCGAAAGGGCGCGCTTGCCGCGCACCTGACCGAGCCTGAGAAGACCGTCGCTTCGGGGACCGCGACCTTCGTCGTCGGTCCTTATCCTGCGCGCAAGGCACGCGTGCGGGAGGAGGGCGGAGCGAACCTGCGGGATCCGCAGGCGCGGCTCGACGAAGCGGTGGGCCTCGCGCGCGCCATCGACCTCGACGTCGTCGAGGCCTTCATCGTGACGCTCGACGACGTGCGCCCGTCGACCTATCTCGGCAAGGGCAAGGTCGAGGAGCTGACCGGAGCCATCAAGGCCTCCGACATCGGCCTCGTGGTGATGGACTGCGCGCTGTCGCCGGTGCAGCAGCGCAATCTGGAACGGGCCTGGGGGTGCAAGGTCATCGACCGCACCGGGCTCATTCTCGAGATCTTCGGCCGCCGGGCCCGGACGCGCGAGGGCGCGCTCCAGGTCGAGCTGGCGCATCTGGCCTATCAGAAGAGCCGGCTGGTGCGCTCGTGGACGCACCTCGAACGCCAGCGCGGCGGCTTCGGCTTTCTCGGCGGTCCCGGTGAGACGCAGATCGAGGCGGATCGACGCATCATCCAGGAGCGCATGACGCGGATCGAGCGCGACCTCGAGCAGGTCAAGCGCACCCGCTCGCTGCACCGCGCCAGCCGCCGGCGCGTGCCTTATCCCGTCATCGCGCTGGTCGGTTACACCAACGCCGGCAAGTCGACGCTGTTCAATCGGCTCACCACCGCCTCGGTGATGGCCGAGGACATGCTGTTTGCGACGCTCGACCCGACGGCGCGCGCCATCACCCTGCCGCACGGGGAGAAGGCCATCCTCTCCGATACCGTCGGCTTCATTTCCGATCTGCCGACGATGCTCGTTGCCGCCTTCCGCGCGACGCTGGAAGACGTCGTCGAGGCCGACGTGCTCCTGCACGTGCGCGACGTGTCGCACGAGGATACCGAAGCCCAGGCGGCCGACGTCGAGACCATCCTGCGCGAGCTCGGCATCGACGAAACCCGCCAACGCAGCCTCATCGAGGTCTGGAACAAGGCTGACCTGCTCGATGAAGCGGGCCGCGAGCGCCTCGCCGCGCTCGCCGTTCGCAAGGGTGAAGGGCCGCAGCCGGTGCTCGTGTCGGCCCAGACCGGATATGGCATCGACGCCCTGCTCGCCGAGATCGAGGCGCGCATCGCCGCCGGCAGGCCCGTCTACCGGGTGATCCTTGCCCCGACGGAGGGGGCGACGCTCAACTGGCTCTATGAGGAGGCCGAAATCCTCAGGCGCGAGGAGGGCGAGGACGGACACATCGCGCTGACCATCCGCCTGTCGCCCGACAAGGAGGCACGCCTGACCCGGCGCTGCCCCGGCGCGCGGCGCGTCGCGGCCTGAGCCTCACGCGCCCTCGCGTTCCCTGCGCTTGGCTTCCTGCCAGATGTCCTCCATGTCCTCGAGGGAGACGTCGGCCATGGATGCGCCCTGGCCTTCAACGACTTGCTCGATGAAGCGGAAGCGGCGCTCGAACTTGGTATTGGTGCCGCGCAGCGCCGCCTCCGGGTCGATTTCGAGGTGGCGAGCGAGATTGGCGACGGCGAAGAGCAGGTCGCCGATCTCGTCCTGCTGAGCCGCCCGGTCGGTCGAATCGAGCGTCTCCTCCACCTCGCGAAGCTCCTCGCGGATCTTGTCGACGACGGCCCGCCGATCCGTCCAGTCGAAGCCGACCGTCGCCGCCTTGCGCTGCAGCTTCTCGGCCCTTGTCAACGCGGGCAGCACCTTGGGCACGTCGGCGAGGAGGCCGCGGGGCGCGTCCTCCTCCCCGCCCGCGGTGGAGCGCTCGCGGCGACGTTCGTCCTTCTCCTGCCGCTTGATGTCGTGCCAGAGCGCCTTCACCGCCTCCGGCGCGAGATCGCGCGCCTCGCCGAAGACGTGCGGATGGCGGCGGATGAGCTTGGCGGTGATTGCCTGAACGACATCGCCGAAAGCGAACAGGCCCTCTTCCTCCGCCATGCGGGCATGGAAAACGACCTGCAGCAGGAGATCGCCGAGCTCATCGCGCAGGTCGAGGAAATCCCGCCGCTCGATCGCATCGGCCACCTCATAGGCCTCCTCGAGCGTATAGGGCACGATGGTCTCGAAGGATTGTTCGAGATCCCAGGGGCAACCGGTGCCGGGCGTGCGCAGCGCCGCCATGATGGCAAGGAGCACCTCGATGTCGCGGGACGGTTTCATGTCGAGCCTCGGTGTCGGGCGGCAGCGGCCGATTGGGGCCCTCAATAGCAGAATTTTCGGCCGGTGCCCCTGTTCGGCTCCACACGGTGGGTGACAGTAATATTTCAACCACGGAGGAGCGTCCGCACGGCATTTTCGGGGCAGGGGCCGGCAGCGGCGTGAAAGGAAAACCTATTCCGCTGCTCCTGCGCTATCGTCAGGCCGTCGTGCCGGCAGAACCGTCTTTCTGTTGTACGTTGAAAAGAACACGTTGGCCGTTATAGAGGACAACAAGATCGGCTGTGCGCCGCCGTTCCGATGCGGCGGATTTTCGGAGGAGTGGAGCAGATGAAACGAGTTTTCCGCGCAGGGGTCATGGGAGTGGTTGCCGCCGTCGCGTTGTCCGGCAGCGCCCTTGCGGCAGATTATCCAACGAAGCCGATCGAGATGATCGTCGCCTTCGCGCCGGGCGGCGGCACCGACGTTGCCGCCCGCTCGATCGCGAGCTTCATGGAGAAGCATCTTGGCGGCGGCGCGCGCATCGCCGTCATCAACAAGCCCGGCGCCGGCGGCGAGATCGGCTGGACGGCGGTCGCCCAGGCCAAGCCCGACGGCTACACCATCGGCTTCATCAACGTGCCGGCCATCAATGCGCTCGTCGTCGAGGGCAAGGCCAAGTTCAAGATGGACGACTTCCAGCCCATCGCGAACCTCGTCTACGACCCGGGCGTGCTCGTCGTCGGCAAGAACAGCCCGTACCAGTCCGTGAAGGATCTCGTCGAGGCGGCCAAGGCGAAGCCCGGCTCGATCGCCATCGGCACGTCCGGCGCCGTCGGCTCGTCCGAGCACATCACCATCCTCAATTTCGAGCGCCTGGCCGACGTCAAGCTGACGCACGCGCCCTTCGGCGGCACGGCGCCGGTGCGCCAGGCGGTGCTCGGCGGCCACATCCCCGCGGCGACGATGAACCTCAGCGAGGCGCTGCAGCTGTCGCGCGAGGGCGAGATCCGCGTCATCGGCGTCATGAGCGAGGAGCGCTCGGACTATCTGAAGGATGCGCCGACCTTCCGCGAACAGGGGTATGACGTCGTCGCCGGGTCATCGCGTGGCATCGCCGCGCCCAAGGGCATTCCTGCCGATATCGTCGCCAAGCTCGAAGCGGCGGTCGACAAGGCTCTGAACGATCCAGAATACCTCGAGGCGGCCAAGAAGGCGGAGATCCCGCTACACTATCTTGCCTCGGGTGACTACAAGGCCTTCCTCGACAAGAGCACCGCCGACCTCGAGGCGACCTGGAAGGTCTCGCCGTGGCGGTGACGACCGGTCCCTCTCGACGCATCGTCGAGATCGTGTTCGCGGCGGCGCTGATCGCCGTCGCGGGTGCGGTATTCGTCCTCTCGGCCGATTATCCGGCCGAGAGCGCGGCCTTCCCGCGCGTGCTGGCGGCACTGCTTGCCCTGTGCGCCGTCATCGTCACCGTGCGCCAGCTCCGGCACGGCACCGAAGCCGGCGGGCAGCCGTTCTTCGCCCATCTGCCGCGCTTCCTGCTCGCGGTCGTGATCCTCGTCGCCTATGTCGCGGCCATCGGCGTCGCCGGCTACCTGCTGCCGAGCTTCGCGCTCGCCGTCGGCCTGCCGTTCGTGCTCGGCTATCGGCGCCTCGCGCTCACCGTCCCGCTCGCCCTCGGCACGCTTGCCGCGATCGTCCTCATCTTCAATGTCGTCCTCGAGCGGCCCCTGCCGCCCGACGTCCTGATGCACCTGTGGGAGACGGTGCGGTGATCGATGCCCTTATCCATGCCCTGCCGCACGTCTTCGCGCCGGCCAATCTTCTCGCCGTCGTCATCGGCTCTGTCGCCGGCCTCGTCGTCGGCGCGTTGCCTGGCCTCACGGTGACGACCGGCATCGCCATCCTCATTCCCATCACCTTCGGGCTCGATCCGCTGTTCGCCCTCGGCATGATGGCCGGCATGTACAACGCGGGCAGCTATGGCGGCGCCATTCCCGCCATCCTCATGCGCGTGCCTGGCACGCCGGCCTCCGTCGCCACCATCCTCGACGGCTACGAGATGACGAAACGGGGCGAGGCCGCCTATGCGCTGCAGGTCGCGGTCGTTTCCGGCGTCATCGGCAGTGCCCTCTCGGCCGTCGCGCTCATCCTCTTCGCGCCGCCGCTCGTCAAGGTGAGCCTGCTGTTCGGGCCGGCGGAATATTTCTGGCTGGCGATGCTCGGCCTTGCCACCATCTCGGCGCTGCTCGGCGACGACCTCGTCAAAGGCGTCACGGCCTCGCTCATCGGCCTCCTCATCGGCACGGTCGGGCAGGATCTGACGAGCGGCACCGAACGCTTCACCTTCGGTAGCCTGGAGCTGATGGACGGCTTTAGCATCGTGGTTCTGCTGACCGGGCTCTTCGCTTTGCCGCCGGTCTTCCAGATGGCGGAGGAATCGATCAAGGAAGGCATGTCGGCAGCGGCCCTGAAATTCAGGAAACAGCGTTCCGTCCTGCGCGAATGGCGCTATTTCCTGCCCGTCTGGCTGCGCAGCTCCGCCATCGGCGTCTTCATCGGCATCATGCCGGGCGCCGCCGGCAGCATGTCGTCCTTCCTCGCCTATAACGACGCCAAGCGCGTGGCGCGCAGCCCGGAAACCTTCGGGCAGGGCAACCCGGAGGGTGTCGCGGCCTCGGAGGCCGGCAACGGCGCGGACAATGCAGCCGCGCTCATTCCGGCCCTGTCGCTCGGCATTCCGGGCTCGGGCGTCGCGGCCGTCATTCTCGGCGGGTTGCTGGTGCATGGCCTCAGGCCGGGGCCGCAGCTCTTCCGCGACCATCCGGACGTCGTCTACGGCTTCATGCTGCAGATGCTCCTGTCCGCCTTCCTGCTGCTCGTCGTCGGCGGCCTTGCCGCGACGCGCATCTTCGGCCAGGTGCTGCGGCTGCCGCGCGTGGTGCTGGCGCCGCTGATCATCCTCTTCGTCGCCATCGGCGTCTATGCCGTCAACAACGCGATGTTCGACCTCTACATCCTCGTCGGCGTCGGGCTCGTCGCCTATGTGATGGAGAAGCTGGGCTATCCGCAGGCGCCCGTCGTGCTCGGGCTCATCCTCGGGCCGATGGCCGAGAGCCAGCTGCGGCTCTCGCTCACCATCTCCCAGGGCAACCCGGCCGTGCTGGTGTCGTCCTGGGTGTCGATCATCATCGCGCTGCTGACCGCCCTCGTGCTGGTGACGCCGCTCTACCGGGCCTGGCGCGAGCGGCAGCGCAAGCCGGCGGCGGCCTGAAGGCCGCCGCTCGGGACCGCTCAGCCCGAGGCGAGGGCGTAGTCGAGCGGTATCTCGGTCGTCGACTTGATCTCCTCCATGGCGAACATGGAGGAGACGTCGGTGAGATCGACGCGGCTGATGAGCTTCTTGTAAACCGCGTCATAGGCCGCAATGTCGGTGACGAGGGCGCGCAGGAGATAGTCTATCTCGCCGCTCATGCGATAGACGTCGACGATCTCCGGGATATCGGCCACGGCCTTCTGGAACTTCTCGAGCCAGGCGAGCGTGTGCTGGCTCGTGCGCACCGCGATGAACACGGTGACGCCGGCGTTGAGCTGCTTGCGGTCGAGCAGGGCGACGCGCTTGCGGATGATGCCGGCCCGTTCCAGCTTCTGGATGCGCCGCCAACACGGTGTGGGCGACAGGCCCGCCCGCTCCGCGATCTCGGCGATGGAGAGGGTCGCATCGCCCTGCAGGGCGGCAAGGATGCGACGGTCGAATTCGTCGATCGCCATGGGCTGTCCGCCTGCTATGCCTTGGCCGCCGGCCAGCCGTGGCGGGCGCGCTGCAGCAGTTCGTCCTTCGACAGGCCGTCGAGGCCGAGCACGGGCAGGAGGTCGTTCTCGGCCCGGAAGTCGCGCCCCCAGATGGCCGAGACGAGCGTGATCGCCGCCGCATGCACCGAGGTGTCGACGCCGGCGATCTTGCCCATCGCCTCGGCGAAGACGAGACCGTAGGGCACATCCTCGAGGATGAAGCGCGTATCGAGCGAGGTCGGCCCGGGCGGGCCGCCGCGCCGCGCATGGATCGTCCGCGCGATCTCGGCGAGGTCCGTCATCGGCACGTCGAAGGAGCGGTGGAAATGCTCCTCGATGGGATGGATCCTCAGGCCGAAGGCATCGGCAACGGCGAGCCGCTCGTGGTCCAGCGTCGTGATCAGCCGGCTGACGGAATCCGTCATGTAATGGTACTGCGGCCAGTTCTCGCCGCGTTCGATGCGCGTGAGATTGCCGAGCGCCAGCCCGAGATGGGCCACCGGGTTGATGTTGATGAGCGAGGTGGCGAGCACGTCGGACTGCGCGAGGAAGCGGTCGCCGAAGAGCGTCCGGCAGGTCTCGAGGCCTACGGCGGCCTGCGAGACGGGCAGGGTGGCGACATGCAGGCTGGTGCGCGCCGTCATGATCGCGACCTCGGTGCCGCTGCGCCGGCGCGCCGTCAGCACCGTGGTGCCCCAGGTGGCGATCGGCACCTCGACGCCCCGCTCGGCGAGGAGACGCGACAGGTAGAGCGCGCTCAGCGAGCACAACGAACTGATGACGACCACCTGGCCGGGCCGGATGTGCGGGGCCGCCGCTTCCATCACGGTGCGATGCCCGTTGCCGGGAACAGCGACGAGGATGACGTCGGCATCCGCGACAGCCCCGGCCGCGCTCGAAGCGACCTCCGGCCGGCACTCGCCCTCGATCTTGCCGCTGTAGCGCAGGCTCTCCCCCGCCGCGAGCTCGCGCGTGCCCGCGCCCGACGGCGACCAGAGCACCGGCACATGGCCGTGGTGGGCAAGCCAGGCGGCGGTGGCAAGACCGATACCCCCGGTCCCGAGAATGGCAACCTTCATGTCGTCTCCCGAAAGATTCCTTGTACACACCGGCGCATTTCCGGCGCCGGCTGCCGATCATAGCGCGGTGCGCGGGAATTCCTGCCTCAATTTGCCGGGCAGTGGAGCATGCGATTTCTGCCACTCGCTCGAGTGCTTGCCTTTGCGCAAAGCGGTTCCCGCTCTTGCCAGCTGTTGAGCCGGGCGGCGAGCGCATGGCCCGCAAAGACGGCGCCGAGCGGCAGGAGGACGACGGCTCCCAGATGGAGCGCGGGCCACCACAGGGTGATCGAGGAGAAGGGTGAGAGGGCTTTCAGCATGATATCCGCGTAGACGGGCGACCATTGAAGCGCTCGTCCTCGCCGATGAAGATCCGAGCAGCGTGGGGGCATCAGCCTTTGCGGCGGTTAGGGGACCCATCCCTTGCGGTCTCCTCGATTGTTGACACGCTGGAGAGGCGCAAGAGACCTGCCGGACGGCTCTGGCGCGATCGCCTCCATTAAATGCGATCGGTTCGCGTTCAAAGAATGAATTATGATTTTATATAAGTGGCTTGTCGGACATTATTTAAAAATTGCTTTATCTAATGATATAACTCTCTCCCTGGCGGTTGCGCGACATCAATTACGCTCGCGCTCCCAGTGCTAAGCATATGTCAAAGGGCGAGGCGGCGTTGGGCCGCAGCGAGGTCCTGTTGAGCCGCACCGGCGCGATGCTAATGTCGCCGGTGAACCGGGGGACGGTGCGTGCAAATGAGGCGCAGACGGCAGGGGACGGGAACGCGACGCTGGATAGCGGTCGTCGTGGCCTATCTCTTCGTTTTGCAGTCGCTCCTTACAGGCCTTGCCGTCGAGGTCCATGCCGTCTCAGGCCCGGACGGCGACATTGCCTTCATGCTCTGCGCTCCCGGCACCATGGATATGCAGCAGGACGAGGGCACCCCTGCGACGGACGGGCGCTTCAACTGCTGCATCGTCGGCTGTCCCCTGACGGGCAGCGCCGTGCCGCCGGCAGCGGGCGCCTTTACTCCTGTTGCCTACCGCATCGAGGACCGTATCGCCTTCGCGAACCATCGCGACGAGCCGCGCGGCTTCCTCGCCTGGCATTGTTCCGCCTGTCCACGGGGGCCGCCGGCCGCTGCCTGAACGGGCGACAGCGCCCGTCCCCCTGTCCGCTCGCAACGCCTTCCTACCCGAAGCGCAACGTTGCGTGTCTTCCCGGAACAGCGCCGGCCAGCACAGCCGGCAAGGCAGGCATCCATGTTCAGAACCGTTTCGAGGCTGCTCGCGGCAGCCGTCGTCATCGCTTGTCCGCTCGCGGCGGGCGCGGCCCCTACCGAAATCACCGATGCGCTCGGCCGCAAGGTCACGGTCGAGCTTCCCGTCGCGCGTGTCGCCGTCAACTTCAACTTCGAGGAATTCACAGCCGTGGCCGGGCTCGAAGGCTGGCGCCGCGTCGTCGGCATCTCGCGTGCGCCGTGGGAAGGCTGGCGACCGGCCATCTTCTCCCGCTACAAGGCGGTCATCCCCAACCTCGCCGACATGCCCGATATCGGCCACACCGACGACGGCAGCTTCAGCGCCGAGAAGGTGATCGGGCTGAAGCCCGATGTCCTTTTCCTCTCCGAATGGGCCTACAAGGCGCTGACGACGGCCCGCGACCAGATCGAGGGCGCCGGCATCCCCATCGTCGTCATCGACTACAACGCCCAGGAGCTCGAACGGCATGTCGCCTCGACGCGGGCCATCGGCCGGGTCATGGGGGCCGAGGAACGCGCGGAAGAGCTCGCCGACCTCTATCGGCGCGAATACGCCGAGATCATGGCCAGGGTGGAGCGGGCCAGAAGCGAGCGGGCCGGCAAGCCACGCCCCAAGGTCTATGTGGAACTGGGGCAGGGCGGCGCCGACACCGTGGGCAACACCTACAACGGCACCATGTGGGGCCGTATCATCACGCTCCTCGGCGCCGAGAACCTCGCCGAGGGCCGGCTGCCCGGCCCGTGGGGGCAGCTCAACCCCGAGACCGTCATCGCCGAGGACCCGGACCTCATCCTCATCGCCGGCTCGTCCTGGGTGAATCGGCCGAAGGCCGTGCGCACCGGCTATGACATGACGCCGGACGGTACGCGCGCCACCCTGCGTCCCTATGCCGAACGGGCCGGCTGGTCCGACCTTGCCGCCATCCGCGAGGGGCGGATCGCCGCCATCGAGCATGGCCTGTGCCGCACGCTCTACGACTTCGTCGCGATGCAGTTCATCGGCAAGCTGCTCTATCCCGCCGCCTTCGCCGACGTCGATCCGGTCGGGGCCTTCCGGGACTACCACGAGAAGTACCTGCCGATCCCCTTCAGCGGCACCTGGATGCTGGACTACGGCCATGACTGACGTGCTCCTCGCGCCGCTGGCGCAACCCCGGGCCGAAGGCATCGCGGCCCTGCACGGCGCCATCGCGCGGCGCCGCGCCATGGTCCTCCTCGCCGGCAGCCTCGGGCTCGTCGCGAGCCTCGTCCTCGATGTCGCGACCGGCCCGGCCTTCCTCTCGCCGGCCGATGTCGTGCGCTCCCTCGCCGGCATGGCGGGAGAGCGTTCGGTCGATGCCATCGTGTGGTCGATCCGGCTGCCCGTCGCCTTCGTCGCGCTCGTCGTCGGCGCGGCGCTCGGGCTGTCGGGGGCGATTATGCAGACCATCCTCAACAACCCCCTGGCGTCGAGCTATACGCTCGGCGTCTCGGCGGGCGCGGGCTTCGGCGCCGCGCTCGTCATCGTCATCGGCGTCGCGCTGCCCGTGCCGGAGGCCTATGCCGTTCCCGTCATGGCCTTCCTCTTCGCCGCGCTCGCCTGCGCCGGCGTCTACGCCATCGGCCAGACGCGCGACGCCTCGCCCGAGATGCTGGTGCTCGGCGGCATCGCACTCCTCTTCCTGTTCCAGGCGTTGCTGTCGCTCCTCCAGTTCGTGGCCTCGCCCGAGGCCCTGCAGCAGATCGTCTTCTGGCTGTTCGGCAGCCTGCAGAAGGCGACATGGGGCAAGCTCGCCATCATCCTCCTTGTGCTCGTCGCCTGCGTGCCGTGCCTGATGCGCGACGCCTGGCGGCTCACGGCCCTCAAGCTCGGCGACGAGCGGGCCCGTGGCCTCGGCGTCGACGTGCGGCGGCTGCGCCTGCGCTGCTTCGCCCTCGTCTCGGCGCTGACCGGCGTCGCCGTGGCCTTCGTCGGCACCATCGGCTTCGTCGGCCTCGTCGCGCCGCATGTGGCGCGCATGCTGGTGGGGGAGGACCAGCGCAGCTTCCTGCCGGCCTCGGCGCTCTTCGGCGCGCTTCTCCTGTCGCTCGCCTCGATCGCCAGCAAGACCGTGCTGCCTGGCGCGGTCGTGCCGATCGGCATCGTCACCTCGCTCGTCGGCGTGCCCTTCTTCGTCTGGCTGACGGTGTCCTGCCGGAGGGCCTTCTGGTGAAAGTCGCCATTTTGCAGCTCGCCGTGCGCTACGGCGCGACGCAGGTGATCGACGGGCTCGACCTTTCGGCCGGGCCCGGCGAGATCCTCGCCGTTCTCGGGCCGAACGGCTCGGGCAAGTCGTCCCTCGTGAAGGCCGTGGCCGGCCTCGTGCCGCACGCCGGGTCCATCACCTTCGACGGCGAGGCCCGGCGGCCGGGGCGCATCGGCTACATGCCGCAGGACATCGGCGCACGCGCCGCGCTGACGGTGCTGGAGACGGTACTAGTCGGGCGTCTGGGGCGGCTCGGCCTGCGCGTCGGGGAGGCGGATCTCGCGGCGGTGGACGCCGTCCTGTCCGAGCTCGGCCTGCACCAGCTCGCCGCCCGCTATCTGGGCGAACTCAGCGGCGGCCAGCGCCAGCTCGTGTTCCTCGCCCAGGCGCTCGCGGCCGAGCCGCGACTGCTCATGCTCGACGAGCCCATCAGCGCGCTCGACGTGCGCCACCAACTCGAGGTGCTGGAGATCGTCCGGCGCCTCACCGTCGCGCGGCGGCTGACGACGCTCGTCGTGCTGCACGACCTCAATATGGCGGCCCGCTTCGCCGATGCGGTGGCCGTCATCTGCAACGGCCGGCTCGCGCGCTTCGGCACCCCGGCCGACGTCATCGACGAG
Source organism: Chelatococcus daeguensis (assembly GCF_001887265.1). Taxonomy (NCBI): domain Bacteria; kingdom Pseudomonadati; phylum Pseudomonadota; class Alphaproteobacteria; order Hyphomicrobiales; family Chelatococcaceae; genus Chelatococcus; species Chelatococcus daeguensis. The sequence continues at coordinate 2,014,919 of NZ_CP018095.1, forward strand.
GCCATGCTGGCCCAGGTCTTCGGCGTCGAGGCCTCCGTCGCCCTGGCCGGTGATGGACGCCCCAACGTCACGCCGCTGCGGGCGTCCAGGCACTGATCAGGACGCTGCATGCCGCGCGCGCGGCACCGCGACAGGGTGCCGGTAGCGGATGAAGCAGGAGCCGGCGGCATCGATTTCGACGCTCGCGTCGACCTTGAAGACCTCGGCGAGGCGCCGGCTCGTCAGGACGTCGGCAGGTTTGCCTAGCGCAACGAGGCGGCCGGCCTGCATGACGGCGATGCGGTCGCAGAACATTGCCGCGTGGTTGAGGTCGTGCAGCGCCGCGATCACGGTGATGTCCTGCGAGCGGACGAGGTCGAGCAGACCGATCTGGTGCTCGACGTCGAGGTGGTTGGTCGGTTCATCGAGAATGAGGATGCGCGGCTCCTGCGCGAGCGCGCGGGCGATGTGGAGCCGCTGGCGCTCGCCGCCGGAGAGGGTCTGCCAGGAGCGGGACGCAAGATGCGCCATGTCGACATCCGCCATGGCCTTGTCGACGATCGCCTCGTCGCGTGAGGACCAGGGGGAGAGGGCGCTCAGATGCGGCGTGCGGCCGAGCGCGACGGCTTCGCGGGCCGTCAGGCGCTCCGCCGTTTCCGCCTGCTGCTCGACGAGGGCGATTTGTCGCGCGAGATCGCGGCGTTTCATGCGGTTGAGGAGCGTGCCGGCGAGGGTGACGGTGCCCGAGACCGGCGCGCGCAGGCCTGCGAGCATCGCAATCAGGCTCGTCTTGCCGGAACCGTTGGGCCCGACGAGGCCGAGAAACTCGCCCGGCGTTACATCGAGCGACACTCGGTCGACGATGGCCCGCCGTCCGGCTCTCCAGACGAGATCCTGTGCGCTCAAGATCATCGGGCAACGGGCCTGTGTATGAGGATCAGCGCAAAGGCGGGCGCCCCGACGAGCGCCGTCATGACGCCGATGGGCAGGACCTGCCCGGGAATGACCGTGCGGGACAGGACGTCCGCCGCGATCATGAAGGTTGCGCCGATGAGGGCCGAGGCGGGCAGCAGTCGCCCGTGCCGCACGCCGACGATGAGGCGCGCCGCATGCGGAATGACGAGCCCGACAAACCCGATCGAGCCGACGATGCTCACCATGGTCGCCGTCATGAAGGCACAGGCGGCGATGAGCACCGCATAGACGCGCTTCACCGGCACGCCGAGCGATGCCGCGGACCGGGAGCCGAAGGCGAAGGCATCGAGCGCACGTGCATGGAGGAGGCAGATGAGAAGCCCGCCGAGCGTCACGGGCACGGCGAGCGACACGTCCGGCCAGCGCACGCCTGACAGGTTACCGAGTAGCCAGAACATGATGCCGCGCGCCTGGTCGGCGGTCGCCGATTTCGTGACGATGAGGGAAGTGAGGGCGTTGAAGAGCTGGGAGCCGGCGATCCCCGCGAGGATGATGGCCGCCGGGCCCCGTCCGGCCCCGAGCGCGAGCAGCGCGACGAGGCCGAAGGCGAGGAGCGCTCCGGCGAAGGCGCCGAGCGACAGCGATACGAAGCCGGAGCCGAGGCCGAGGATGGCGACCGCGACCGCCCCGCTCGAAGCGCCCGCCGAGATGCCGAGGATATACGGGTCGGCAAGCGCGTTGCGGAGCAGGGACTGGAGCACGACGCCGCCCAAGGCGAGCGAGGCGCCGCAGCAGGCCGCGACGAGGGCGCGCGCGATGCGGTAGTTCCAGACGATGCCCTCGTCGATGGGATCGAGTGCATAGCCCGCACTCCACAGGCGGTTGGCCACGGTCTTGGCCACCGTCTCAACCGGAATGGACGTCTCGCCCACGGCCGCGCCGAGCGCGAGCCCGGCCGTCAGGATCGCGGCAGCGACGAGTCCATCCGCAACGAAGCGCAAAGGCGCGAGCGCCGGCCTTGTCCGGCCCGCGTCAACTTCGACCGGGGACAGCTGTAGCGACGTCACTGGACGAGACCGGCTTTCTCGAGCGCATGGGCGAGAACCTCGATGCCCTCGATCGTGCGGATCGTCGGGTTCATCGCCTGGGCGTCCATGACGATGACGCGGCCGTCCTTCACCGCCGGCATGAGGCGCGTGACCGGATCGCTCTCGAGGAATTTCAGCTTCACGGTGATGTCGTCGGCCGGGTAGCGGCGCCGGTCCATCCGGCCGGCGACGAGGACCGTCGGATTGGCCCGCGCGATCGTCTCCCAGCCGACCGTCGGCCATTCCTCCTTGCTCTCGATGACGTTGCGGACCCCGAGCGTCGCCATGATGTAGCCCGGTGCGCCGCTCAGCCCCGCGACATAGGGATCGATGTCGAGCTGGGCGCTGGAGAACCAAAAGACGGCCGACACCTTGCCGCCGAGCGAGGCGATCTTCTGCCGGGCCGCCGCTTCGCGGGCCTTCAGCTTTGCGATCAGCGCGTCGCCCCGCTCCTTGACGTCGAAGATGCGGGCGAGATCGTCGATCTCCTGATAGATCAGCTCCATCGAGAATTTGGTGGTGCGCACGCCGTCGCCGCCACTCGAATTGTCCTTGCCGATGCAATCGGCCGGGGAGGTGTAGACCGGGATGCCAAGCTCGGCGAACTGCTCGGGCGTCGCGACCACGCCCCGTGGGCCGATCTGCCACTGGAACTGCGTCGTGACGAGGTCAGGCTTCGCGCCGAGCACGCTCTCGAAGCTTGGATCGTTGTCGGCGAGCCGCGGGATGGTGGCATTGACCTCCTCGTAGCCCTCGATCACCGGCCCGAGCCACACCGCCGTACCGACGACCTTCTCCGCAAGGCCAAGGAGGTAAAGGATTTCCGTCGAGCTTTGGCCGACGGAAACCGTGCGCGTCGGCGCCTGCGTAAAGATGATGTCACGGCCGCAGTTCTTCACCGTCAGCGGATATTGTGTCTGCCCGGCGACGGCAGGTGGAGCAAGCGCCAGGAGGGCGGCTGCACCGCAGGCCCCGAGGAAGGGACGGAGGAAGCTGGTTGGCAAGGTCATGGTCCTTTTTGGGAAACAGGCCATCTGGTTTTGCCGTCCATCCCGTGCGGGAGCGGCGCAGATGGCTGAGAGCAGGGCGCGTCGCAGCAAAATGAAATGTTATAACATTCACTATGTCACGCCGGGTACCGGCGCAAGATCGTTTGCACGGCATTCGCGCCATACACAGGTGGCTGCGTAGCAGCGGTTGGCGATGAAGTGCATGTGCTGGTCGCACGGCGGCGCGTTCAACCCGAGGAAGCCGCGCGGTATGGTGTCCCGTCCCGCAGGCTGCCTCGCTCTCGGCCGCTTGCTTCAGCATCGTCCTGAACTCGTCCTGGAAGGCGCCGGTCCACAGATGCGGGTTCTCGGACCTGATCTGGTTGATGGCGTTCGGTTTCCACGGACAAAGACACCGGCTTCAAACCCTATTATCGGGCGCAAAGGCCGGGCGGATGCGAGGATGGCGTCGACGGCTCACGCCGTGGTCCCGACGACCCAAGCGACCCACCGGGACACCCCGCCCGAGGACGTTTCGTTCCAGTCACGGCAGGTCTCCTGGCTCGCGGGTCGTCGCCTTCGTCCGGCCTTCCCGGAGCCCGCGGGCTCCAGTGACACGCGATGGACGATTGGCTCGCCGCTCACAGTTGCGGGGGCAGCTCCGGCCTTGCCGCTCGGCGCACCGGATTCCCTCTTAGCTCTCGTTTCAGGACGATTCGAGAGACCATGACTACTAGATAGCGTGCCGATCGCGAGCGGCAGCGTCAATATCTTGGCGCCATCCTTCCTCGACTGTGTTGGCGAGCCGCCGAGCCGGCGAGCGTTCCCACTCCGGCGCACGGGGTGCGGGTTTCGTCGGGTGCGCTGCGGCACATCCCGGCAGCGCTGGCCGAATGATAACTTTCAGCCCTCCGCCGCAATTGGTACATTTTGAAACGAGTAGAGGCAGCATGCCGTGTCGCTCGATATCCGCGTTCTTGGAGACCTGACGGTCCTTCGCGCCGGCGAGGCCGTGTCCCTGCCGCCGTCGCGCAAGACGCGGGCGCTGCTGGCCTATCTCGCCATGACCGACAGGCCGCAGCGGCGCGAGCGGCTGTGCGAGATGTTCTGGGAAATCCCGGACGACCCGCGCGGCGCGCTGCGCTGGAGCCTGTCGAAGATCCGCCAGATCGTCGAGAACGGCGAGGGCGGCGTTCTGGAGGCCGACCGCAACACGGTCTATCTCAACAAGGACGGTCTGGTCCTCGATGCGGCGCCGCTGCGCGGCCTCGGCATCCGCGATATCGAGGCGCTCGGCACCGAAAGCCTGGAGGCGCTCGCCGGCGCCTTCCGCGGCCGCTTCCTCGACGATCTCTCGCTGCCGCGCTGCCCGGAGTTCGAGGCCTGGCGCATCGCCGTCGGCGACGAGCTCGACGTCACGCGCCTGCGTCTCCTGCGCATCCTGATCGACCGTCTGGCGGACGAGCCGGAGCGCGCGCTCGTCCACGCCCGCATATTGCAGGCCCTCGAGCCCGACGACGAGACGGTGCGCACGGACATCCGCCGGCTCGGAGAGGCTGCCCGCCGGATCGCGATGGTCCAGCCGCGGCAGGCCGGGGAGGGCGAGGCTGCGCCTGTCGAGGCCCGCGAGGAGAGGGAGGCGGAGCCGCAGGGCCCGGCCGCAGCCACGCCGCTGGCCCAGGAAATCCGTCGCTGCGCGACGCCCGACGGCGTGCGGTTGGCCTATGCGTTGAGCGGCCAGGGGCCGCCCCTTGTCCGTGCCGCCCACTGGATGTCGCATCTGGAGCGGGACTGGGACAGCCCGGTGTGGAAGCACTGGATGGAAGGGCTATCAGCCGATTTCCGTCTGGTGCGCTACGACCAGCGCGGCAACGGCCTGTCGGACCGTGACCCGGCCGATCTCACCTTCGAGGCGATGATCGCCGACCTTGAGAGCATCATCGACGCCGCGGGTCTGCGCCGAGTCTTCCTGCTCGGCATCTCACACGGGTGCGCCACGTCGATCGCCTATGCCGCGCGCCATCCCGAGCGCGTGGCCGGCATGGTGCTCTACGGCGGCTTCAGCCGGGGCTGGCGCAGGCGCGGGGACCCGCGCGAGGTGGCGCGCCGCGAGGCGATGAGTGCCCTGATGCGCGAGGGCTGGGGACAGGACGACCCGGTCTTCCGCCAGATGTTCACCTCCATGTTCATCCCCGAGGCGACGCCCGAGCAGAAGGATTGGTACAACGATCTGCAGCGGGACACCGTCTCGCCCGAGGTGGCGCACCGGATCTTCGAGGAAGGCGGCGAGATCGACGTGACGGATCTCCTGCCGCGGATCCGCGTGCCGACGCTCGTCATGCATGCCACCCGCGACGCGGTGATCCCCTTCGAGCACGGCAAGGCGCTCGCCGCCAGCATGCCGGGTGCGCGCTTCCTCGCGCTCGACAGCGCCAACCACGTGCTCCTGGCGCACGAGCCGGCCTTCGCCACTTTCCTCGAGGAGACGCGCCGCTTCCTTGCCGATCCGGAAGAAACGCAGAAGCTTTCCCAGCCGCCGGCGCGTCTCGGTATCGACCGGTCCCGCCAGTACGTCACGGTGCTGGCTGCCGAGGTCGTCAGCCCGCTCGATGCCGTCGAGACCGTCGATCCCGAGACCGCGGAGTGCGAGCTGCAGCCGATCTACGACCGCCTGGTGGCGGTGATCGAGGAGCACGGCGGCGTCGTCACGGCCAATCTCGACGGCATGGTCAGCGCGACCTTCGGCCTGGCACGGGCGACGGAGGACCACGCCTTCCTCGCCTGCCGGGCGGCGCTTGCGGCGCGGCTCGCGGTCGAGGAGCTGCCGCAGGGCGGTGCGCGGCTGAGGGCCGGGATCGACACGGGCGAGGTCATCGTGCGCCAGACGCCCGGACCGGACGGCATCCGGGTCGAGGTGAACGGCGTCGCCACGCGGTCCGCGAACCGCCTGATGCGCGCGCTGCGGCGAGCGACCATCGCCGCGACGGCCCGGGCGCGGACGGCAGCCGGTGGCTATCTCCAGATGCAGCGGATGCGCCATGCCGAACATCCGCAACTCGGGCGGGACGAGCGGGCCTACGAGCTCGTCAGCGAGAACCACGCCCTGTCCCGCTGGCATCTGAGGGCCAATCGCGGGCTGACCGGCCTCGTCGCGCGCGAGGCCGAGCTCAAGAGCCTCATCACGGCCTGGCGGCGCGTGCGCGAGGGCCATGGGCAGGTCGTCGGCATCGTTGCCGATCCCGGCCTCGGCAAGTCGCGCCTCGCGCACGAGTTCCTCGCCCTCGACGAGGTCGCCGGCTTTGCCGTTCTCGAAAGCGGCGGCCATGAATTCGATGCCAGCGTCTCGCTCGGCGTCGCCAAGAAGCTGCTGCTGTCCGCCTGCGGCATCCGCGGCGAGGACACGCTGGAGGAGGCGCGCGATCGCCTCCTGCGCCGGCAGGCGGAGCTTGCGCTCGACCCGGGTCACGGCGCGCCGTTGTCCTTCCTCGCCGACATGCCGGTCGAGGACGAGGCCTGGCACCGGCTCGATGCGCGCGAGCGGACGGCCCGCGTCTGCGCGGCGATGAGCGCCTTCCTCATCGCCGTGAGCCGGCAGGCGCCGCTCGCCCTGCTGGTGGAGGATCTGCACTGGATCGATGCGGAGAGCGAGGCCATCGTGAACCGCCTCGTCGATGCGATCGGCGCCAACCGCATCATGCTCATCGCCACCTATCGGCCGCACTACCGGCACGGCTGGGCACGCAGGGGCTCGTTCCAGCAGATCAGGCTGGAGCGTTTCGTGCGCGAGGAGATGGACGCGTTCCTGACGGCGCTGCTCGGCTCCGACCCGAGCCTCGGGGACCTGCGCGCGCTCCTGACCGAGCGGGCCGATGGCACGCCGCTGTTCCTCGAGGAGATGGTGCGGGCGCTGGCCGCGAGCGGCGCCCTCATTGGCCAGCCCGGCCATTTCGAGGCGAGAAGCCCCGTCACCGACGTGGTCGTCCCCTCATCGGTGCAGTCGGTTATCGCCGCCCGCATCCAGCAGCTCGGCGATACGGAGCGCCAGGTGCTGCAGGTTGCCGCCGTCATCGGCCGCAACGTGCCGCGCCCGCTGCTGCAGCACCTCATGGCCGGGGCCTATCTCGATGCGGCGCTCACCCGCCTGCAAGAGCTCGAATTCCTCTTCGAGGTGCAGAGCTTCCCGCATGTCGAATACACCTTCAAGCACGCCCTGACCCTCAACGTCGCCTACGACTCGCTGCTGCTGGAGGACCGCAGGCAACTGCACCGAAGCGTCTTTGCGGCGATGGAACGGCTCTATGCCGGCTCGCTGACCCACCACATCGAGCAGCTCTCCGAACATGCGTTTCGCGCCGAGCAGTGGGAGCCGGCCGCGCACTACCTGCTCATCGCCGCGGGCCGGGCCGAGGAGCGTTCGGCCTATGCGGCGGCGGCGCGGTTCCTCGAGAAGGCACGCAAGGCCATCGCGGCCCTGCCGCGGACGCCGGAGACGCTCGCCCAGGCGATCGACCTGCGCGTGCGCATGCGCCCGGCCTATGGCGCACTCGGCGACTATCACAAGGCTCTCGGCCCGCTCCTGGAGGCGCGCGAGCTCGCGATGGAGCTAGGGGATCCGCAGCGCATCTCCGACGTTCTCCTCCATCTGAGCTATCTCAACAGCTCGCACGGCCGCTTCGAGGAGGCGCTGGAGCCTGCGGAGACGCTGAATCGCGCGGCCACGGCCAACGGCGTCGAGCGCTGCATCAGCGAATCCGATCTCGCCGCCGCGCAGGCCCTCATCCTGCGCAGCAGGGCGCGGCAGGTGCTGGAGCGCCTTGCCCCGCACGAGGAACGCTTCACCAGGCTCTGGCGCCTGGAGCGCTTCGGGCAGATCGGCGCGCGATCAGTCTGGTATCTCGGCCATCGTGCCCAGGCGCAGGCCCGCCTCGGCCTGTTCGATGCGGCCGACCTGACGCTCGCCGAGCTGCGTCAAGTGGTCAGCGAGGTGGCGCGGCCCGTCGACAGCTGCGCGGAAGTCTATTTCACCGGGGTCGTCGAGGTCCTGCGCGGTCCCGATGCGCAGGTCGTGAAGCGTCTGCGGCAGACTGTGTCGGAGGCAAGCAGCAGCGGGCGGCTGCTCGTGCAGGGATGGCTGCTCGCCATTCTCGGCCACGCGGAATTCATGCTGGGCGAGATGGAGACAGCCTATGTCACGCTCGAGAAGGCCATCACCGAGGCCGAGCGGATAGACCTGCCGCAGTTCGAATGTCACGCCCGGGCCGTGCTGGCCGGCCTGCGCGCACGCCTGGGCGAGCCGGAGGCCGCGGCCAATCTCGCCCATGCGCGTGAACTCGCCCGCCAGCGCGACGACCCGTGGAGCGAGATCCTCGTGCTGCGCGGCTTCGCCGCGCTGAAGCCGGCGCGGTCCGCTGTGACCTGGCTGGAAGAGGCCTGCGCCCTTGCACGGCGGCGCGAACTGCGGCCTGAACTTGCCCGCTCGCTGCGAACCCTCGGACACGCCCAGCGCAGGATCGATCCCGCTCTCGCCGCCGCCACCCTCGCGGAGGCCGACGCGCTCTATGGCGAGATGGGCCTGCGCGAGCGCGTCACCGGCGCTTCGGGGCAGAGGACGGTGGAAAGAGCCGCCGAGGATCACGCCGCGACGGCAATAACGACGTAGCGTCGCTCGGGGACCGGGCGAGGTCGCGCCGCATCACGCGGCTTGCGACCGGGTAGCGGCTGCGCCAGCCAGCGCGACATGACGGGCGATGCGCTCCGCGACCAGCGTCTCGTGGGTTACGGGACCCATGTGCCCGGCGCCAGCCACCACCTCCAGGGCCGTGGCCGCAAGGCGCGAGGCGAGTTCCTCGGCGATGAGCCGCGTGGGTGCCGGCGCATGTTCGCCGCGCAGGAGGAGGACCGGGAAGGGGAAGCCAAGATACCGGCTCATCGCCGTCGACTCGTGGATGAGGGCGCGAAAGTCGAGGCTCGCCTTCGGCAGGTAGCCGACAAGCTTCGCCTGCAGGTCCGGGCGCATGGTGCTGAAGGCGCCGGCGCCGTTCCAGTAGTCGACGAAGCGCTCCGCCGCCGCCCGGTAGGAGCCTTCGGAGAGGCCCGTGTGGATGGCGCCTGCGATCGCCTGGATCTCCCGAAGCGCCGCTCGGCCGGGTGGGCCCATCGTCCTCAAGAGATGAAATGCGGACGGCTCGTAGGCTGAGGCTCGCCAGCCGCTCGGGCCGCCGGGCGGCGATGTGGAGCGCCAGGCCCCCGCCATAGGAATGGCCGACGAGATGCACCGGCCCCTCGAGGCGGTCGATAAGGGCGATGATGCTCGCCGCCTCGTCCGCCAGGGAGAAGATTGCCTGGCCTTCCCACGCGCCGCCTCCGTCGGAGCCGATGAGATCGGGCGCGATGAGGCGATGGTCGGGGGCGAGGCGCTCTGCGAGCCTGCGCCACTGCCGGCCTCCGCCGCCGGAGCAGTGCAGGGCGACGACGTGGCCGGCAAGGTGGCCGGGGTGCGATGCCATCTTCACGGAGGCCGTTCCTCAGTACCGGTCGCGGCCGGAGAGGCCGTGTTCGCTGAAGGCCGTCACGTCGTCGATCTGCGAGCGGTCGATGCCGACGTCCAGGAGCAGGTAGTCGGGCAGCTCGTGGAGGTCCCGCCGGGCCTGCTGCAGGTGCAAGAAGCGGCGCATGTCGGCAAAGGCTCCCGCCACGATGCGAAGAGACGGAAAGCGAGCATGCCGGCTGGCGTGAAACGGCGTGACATGGTCGAGGACACTCATGGTCGTCTCCATTCTTCGGGGCGCTGAAGGGCGCCGATGCGACACTTATCCGGGTTGAACGTGAGCGTGACCGTTGAAGAGAACGTCGGTTTCTGCGGTATGACTGTTGGATTTCTTCTCCTCATGCCGCAGTGCGGCGGCGCACGCCGAGATGGCATGCGATGTGCGCGGCAAGCGCCTCGGCATCCGCCCCTACGCCGTCGATGAAGCTCGAGTTGCGCCGGCGCATGAAGTGGAGGCCGAGCACGTAAAGCCCGGCGAGCGGGCAGATGCCGCCGTCGTGGACGATCTCGCCGCGGGCATCGAGAACCGGCATGTGCAGCCACGGATAGCTGCGCCGGTAGCCCGTCGCCCAGACGACGGTCCTGATGCCTGCCCGGTCGAGGTCGATCTCGGCACCGCCATCGTGAAGCAGGATCGGCTCGGCCGGCTCGTGCGCTGTCGCCCGGCGGAAGGTTCCGTTCTCGACCATTTCGTCGATGCTGTTCAGGATGCGGATGAGGCGCAGGTCCGCTGCGGCCGTGGTTTGCGACAGGTCGCCGGCAAAGCGCATCCGCCGGCCGCGGGCCCCGGTTGCCCGTCCCACGAGTTGTACGCCCCTGCGCTGCAGGATCGCGAGATCGATCGAGCGATGATCGGGGCTGCCGACGAGCTGCAGCGACGGCTCTTCGCGCAGGGTGGCGTGAGGGTGCATCTCCGCCTTCGCCTTGCGCAGGCTGCCGAGCCGATCGAGCCACCACAGGATGTCGTGCCCGCGGTAGCGGCGCGGCAGCCGCGTGTGATGGCCGACGGAGAGCGTGACGGGCCGCCCCGAGGCGTGGATCTCCTCGGCGAGCTGGATGCCGCTCGCCGAGGCGCCGAGCACGAGGACGCCACCTTCGGGAAGCTGGTCGGCTCGGCGATAGTCGCGCGGCACGACCTGCGCCATATGCCGCGCAAGGCGCGATGCCATGGCGGGAACGCGTGGCAGGTCGCAGTGGCCGGTGGCGATCACCAGGCCGCGCGCGGCCCATTCCCCCGCATCCGTGACGATGCGATATCCGGCGCTCACGCGCCGTGCGGATCTGACATCGACGCCGCTTTCGACCGGCGCGGCGATGCGCTGCGCATAATTCTCCAGAAACCGGACGGTCTCCGGCATGGTCATGAAGCCGTCGGGATCCGGCCCGTCGTAGCCGCCGCCGGGAAGCCGTGTCATCCAGTTCGGCGTCAGGAGTCTGAGCGAATCCCAGCGCTCGCTGCGCCAGCGTTCGCCGACACGTCCCCGTTCGAGAACGACATGGTCGATGCCGCGCGCACTCAGGCAGTGGCTCATGGCGAGGCCGGCCTGACCGGCGCCGATGATGACGATATCGGTGTAACGCATGAGAGGAGGGCCCCGCGGAAAATCGCCGGCCCCATGGCAATAGCGCCGGCGAGGGGGGAGGGTGCTTGTCGCGAATGCGTCAGGCGCTGATGCCGACGGTGACCGGCACGCCGTTGGTCAGCACGTCGAACACGGCCGAGCGGGCACGCGCCTGCGCCACGATCTCCTCGAGCTTTTCCTTCGGCGCGTCACCGGCGACGGTGAGCTGCGCGCGGATGCCCTCGTAGCCGTTGCGAACCTCCTTCGATAGGCCGAGGATGCCGCGCAGGTCGATGTCGCCCTCGACGGTCGCTTCCACCTTGTGCAGCGTGACGCCGCGGGCGGCTGCGATATTGGCGATGCCCGAGGTGAGGCAGGCGGCAAGCGCGCTCAGGAGGTACTCGACCGGTGTCGGGCCCTGGTCCGCCCCGCACAGGACGGCCGGATGGTCGCCATGGGCCTCGTGGGCGGTGGCGTGGGACTGCTCGGCGCCGGCGCCGAAGAAGTCCTTCATCGTGCTGACGCTGTGCGTGCCCGATACCCAGCGGCTGCGGGCGCGGAAGCGGAACCGCGCCAGTTCCGCCTGCCCGGCCACGGCATTGATGGTGGCGAACAGCGTCGGCGTGTCGACGCCGTTGCGCGGCGGCGGCGGCTCCTTCCGGGCCGGCTTGTCCATCGTCATGGCGGTGATGTGCGTCGTGGTGTGCATGTCGCGCTCCGGGGTGGGGAGGAACTGGCGGCCGGGTCTCGCCGCGGCCATCGTCATGTCTCGGCCATCGCCGTGTGACGCGCCGTGTGAACAAGGGTGGAAAATGCGACGTCACGCCGGCCTCGGGAGGCGGAAACGTTGGAATCCAGGTCGCGGCGCGCAAAGCGTGAAAAAGGGGAGCGGCGAAGGCCGCTCCCCTTTTCCTGGTTCGCCGGAGGGGACGCCAAGCCCCCGGGCGCCGCCTCAGGCCTTTGCGCGCGCCCATAGCGGCAGGAGGCTGTCGGGATCGGGACAGGCACCGGGATCGTGGCCGATGCCCGCCGCTGCAAGGCGCGCGCTGAGCGAGCCGTCCTTCCAGGCGGCGAGCGTATCCGTGCAGCCGCCCACGTGCCGGCCGCCGACGAAGACCTGCGGGATGGTCGGCGAGCCGATGCGCGCCCGGAGCGCCTTGCGGATCTCCCCGTCCATGGCGTTTCTCTGCCGTTCGGGCGCATCGATGTCGATGGACCGGTAGGCGATGCCGGCGCGGTCGAACAGCTTGCGGATGCTCCAGCAGAACTCGCACCACGTGAGGGCGAACATCACGACCGGATGGTCAGGATCGCCGATGGCCTCGTCGACGAAGGCATGGGCCGCCGGGTCGATGCTGACCTCGCCGGGAGTCGCCGGAGAGGCCGCGAAGGACGGTGACCGGTCGAAGCGGTAGCCGGGCGTCGAATGGGAGATCTCCTCCTCCTCCGGCGACATGTCCTCCGCGATGTGGTCGAACAGGATGGTGCTCAGATAGCGCTCGCCCGTGTCGGGCAGCATGCACAGGACGTTCCGGCCCGGCCCGGCCCGGCGCGCCACCTCGATGGCGCCGGCGAGCGTCGCCCCGCCTGAGATGCCGGCAAGGATGCCTTCGTCCGTGGCGAGCCGGCGGGCGGCTGCGAGGGCACTGCCGCCGGAGACGGGCACGATCTCGTCGACGAGGCCCTCTGCCATCGCCTTGCCGACGATTTGCGGGATGAAATCCGGGCTCCAGCCCTGCATCGGATGGGGACGAAAGCGCGTGTGCGCCCGGGTCGGCATGCCGCGCTCGTCGAAGGTCTGCGTGATGCCGCTCGACAGGAGCGTGGAATTGTCCGGCTCGCAGACGACGATGCGCGTCTGCGGCCGCTCGCGCTTGAGCACGCTCGCCACGCCCGCGAGCGTGCCGCCGGTCCCCGTGCCCGTGACCCAGTAGTCGAGCGGACGGTCGCGGAAAGCCTCGAGGATCTCGCGCGCCGTCGTGCGGGCATGGATGGCGGCATTGACCGGCGTCTCGAACTGCCGGCACAGGAACCAGCCGTGCGTCTCGGCCAGCTCGATCGCCTTGGCGAGCATGCCGCTGCCGCGCTCGACGGCTGGCGTCAGCACCACCCGCGCGCCGAAGAAGCGCATCAGCTTGCGCCGCTCGAGGCTCGCGTTCTCCGGCATCACGATGACGAGCGGGTAGCCCTTGCGGGCACAGACCATGGCGAGGCCGATGCCCGTGTTGCCGCTTGTCGCTTCCACCACTGTCTGGCCCGGCTGCAGCGCGCCGGTCCGCTCGGCCTCGGCGATGACCGCCGAGGCCAGCCGGTCCTTGACCGAGCCGCCCGGATTGAACGCCTCGAGCTTGGCGAAGAGCGCACCGCCGCCCTCGTGAATGCGGGTGAGGCGAACGACGGGCGTGTTGCCGATCGTGTCGAGGATGCTCTCGTAAGGCACTGATGTCATTGCCATCATCCTTGTCTGGAGTGTCGATGTCGAAGGGGGCTCAACGGCTCGTCCACGGGGCCGGCGCGAGGCCGCTCGGGGTGGCCTTGCCGCGCGTCGTCGTGCCGGCGGCCAGCATGGCGATGGTGGCGAGATTGGCGACGCCGGCCGCGAAGGCGATGAGGAAGGCGAGCGTGTAGCTGGCGAAGCCGTCGTAGACGAGTCCGCCGAGATAGCCGCCGACCCCCATGCCGGCCCAGGCCACCATCATCACCGTGCCGAGGGCCTGGCCGAAGCGTCCAGCCGGTACCAATTCGCGCACGCACAGGATGAGGCAGGTCATGTTGCCGGCGAAGCCGAAGCCGAACACCGCCGAGAGCGCGAGAAGGCTGATCTGGTTGTCGAGGAGGGGATAGATCGCGACGCATGCCGTCTGCATGAACGAGGCCGTCGCATAGGCGGGCAGGTTGCCGATCCGATCGGCGAGGAGGCCGAAGGCGACGCGCCCGACGGTGCCGAACAGCATCGCCACGAGCAGGCTCGTCGATCCGAGATCGGACGAGCCGCAGACCGCGGTGACGAAGCTGGCGAGGTGCACGAGCGGAAAGCCCATGCACGCGCAGCACAGGAAGGCCGCGGCCGCAAGCAGCAGGACGGGCGAGGGGCGGCCATCGCCGCTTGATCCCGTTCCGGCAGCCGGTGCCGGCGGAGCCATGGCGACCGGCGGGCGGCGGACGGACGGCATGAGGAGGCCAAGCGCCACCAGGGTCGCTGCGGCGAGGATCGCATAGGCCGGCCGCCAGCCGACGCTGTCGATGAGCAGGTTGGCCGTGTAGGGCATCACGCCCTGGCCGAGCGCGCCGCCCGCGGTGACGATGCCCATGGCGAGGCCGCGGCGACGCTCGAACCAAAGGGCAGTGACCGACAGCACCGGTGCATAGAGGCAGGCGAAGCCGAGCCCGCCGAGCACGAGGCTCGCGGCATAGAGATGCCAGAGCGACTGAGCGAAGGCGAAGGCGCCGAGCGCGGCGACCATCGCGGCCGAGCCGAAGGCGAGGAGAATGCGGGCGTCGAGCCGGTCGGACAGGCGCCCCCAGAAGAGCCCGCCCAGCGCCATGCCGACCGTGGACAGCGTATAGGCGAGGCTGAGGTCCGCCCGCGACCAGCCGAACTCGGCCTCGAGCGGCCGGATGAAGACCGACGGCAGCGCGAGGGCACCGAAGCCGAAGGCCATGGCTGTCGTTGCACCGGCCGCGGCGAGGAGTGCGCGCAGCGGCACCGGGGCGGCGCTGCCGCTGGTGATGCCGGGCACGGATTGCTGCATCTGCATGAGGTCCTGCTCCCGAGGAGTGGTCCCCCTTCAATCGGGGCTCCACATGGGAGCCGGCGTTTGAGCGAGCGTGGAAAGGCGTCCTGCGACCGTGGGAATGCGGGGCGTTAAGGCGCTTTCGGGGGCGCCACAGCTCGCTTCGCACGCGCGGGTAACGGCGAGCGCCGAGGAGGAGCGCTGGCGGCCTTGTTCACGGCCAACAGCTGCGGCGCCTGCAATTCGATCGTCGGGCCCGCCTCACCAGCACGCATTGGACTTGCCACCGTTGCCGGTTCGCGCGGTGATGGCGAAACGAGTCGCCTCCGTCAGGCCGTCGGCTTTTCCCATTCCATGATATGGAAATAGGGCACCCGCCTGTAGCGATCGGCCGTCTCCGTCGGGCCGCCGTGTGGTGCCGGTTCAGCGAAATGTTTCAGGGTCAACCCGTTCTCAATCAACAGGCCCATATAGGTGCTGAGGGGGCGATGCCAGTTGCGGATGCGGATGCCGCGCCAGCTGACCCAGATGGCGCGCTCTTCCAGATAATTGTCGATCGCATAGCGGAGTTGTCCGCTCGCATCAGGTTGCCAGCTGTCCGGCAGGCCGGCCGTGCTGAAGCTGTTGAGATTGGCGATCAGCAGCGTCCCTCCGGGCCGAAGCACCCGCGTCATTTCAGCGATGGCGGCCGCGGCGTCCGGGATGTCGATCAGTGTCAGATAGCTCACCACGAGGTCGAAAGCGGCGTCTGGAAACGCGAGTTGCTCCGCCCGCCCCGACCTGTAATCCCCGCCCGGGTCACGGCGCCGCGCCTCCTCGAGGAGCGCCCGCGTCGGGTCGATGCCAACCGCGCGGATGCCAAGCTCCGCCAGCATGCGGCAGAAGCGGCCTTCGCCGCAGCCGACATCAAGCGCGCGTGCGAAGCCTCGCCCGCGAACACGCTCCAGCATGGGCCCGTCGAGCACGAATACCCGGCCGAAGTCGCCACGCTCGCCAAGGCTGGCGACCCACGCCTCGGCTGATTCCGGCCATCCTTCGGTCATCGGCACTCCCTCTTGCATGTCGCCCGTCAGCTCGATCAGCGTGCGATGTCGCCGGACACGCGCATGCGCGCTCGGGTCGCCGCATCCACCAGAGCGCGTATCTCCGCCAGAAGCGGGTGGCGGGCGGTATGCTGCACGCCATAGTCCAGATTGAAGGCGTAGTCGAAGCCGGGCGGATTGCGGCCGACGTTGTGCTGGAGCATCGTTTCCAGCTTGTCGAAGCCCTTGGCCAGTATGGCTTCCGGCGTCGCGGCAGCATTGTATTCATCCCACAGGGCGAGGATGTCGCGATTAAGGTCCGCGGGCAGGGGCGCGCAGAGCTGCATCAGGTCCGCTCGCTCCCGGCTGGCCCTGCCGTCGTCGGCGCGCTGGGCGATCGCCGGGATGTCGCCCGCGATCGCCTCGCCGAGATCGTGCACGATGCACAGCTTGAGCAGGCGATGCAGATCGCAGCCGGCCAGTTCCTTCTCGAACATGATCACCAGCAGGCACAGGCGCCAGCTGTGCTCGGCGGTGCTTTCGGCACGGCCGTTCGACGTCCTGCCGCTGCGCAGCGTGTCCTTCAGCCGCTCGGCCGCCTGGATGAAGTCTATAATGCCGGTGAGCCTTTCGCTGTCGATCACGGGTTGCATGCCGCTGTCCTTCGCGCCGTCGTTCTGCACCGGCACCGGGCGGTTTCGGTCTCACGGGGTGCCGAATCTCTCGATAGCCGATCGTTCCGACGCATTCTCGACACCGTCGGGGTCGTGTGGAATCCCCGGGAGCGTTCCTGCGATAGGTTGCGCCTGCAGGTCAACCGGTTCGCCGCCGTGCGTCCTGGCTGGAAAGACCCTGCACCCTCCACTCGCTGAGCGGCAGGATGTCGGGCGCTCCCCCCATCGGGGCGTACCAGGAATCGACCGCCCAGTCGGTGCCGCCCGTATCGCGGATGACGGCGGTGGAATGAAAATACCGGCCGTCGATGAGGAAGCCGCGCGAGGCAACGGATCGGACCGTGTGATGGCGCAGGAGATCGTGCTCCGCGAGATAGAGGAGGAGGGCGCGCGTGTTGGTCGATTCGTCGATGCAGTCCATCTGACCCGGCTCGCCCGAGGCGCCGAAGCGCGAGCGCGGCTCATCGCGGATGCCGATCACGTCGAAGGCGCGGCGCTCGAAATGGCGCACGGCGTCCGAAATCGCGGCGCGCTCGGCGGCCGGGGATCGACGTCCCCTCGCGAGGATGGCAGCGAAGCGCCGGGTATCGGCGGCATCGAGGACAAGGCTGGCCCTGAACCAGCAGCCATAGCCATGGCAGACGTGGATCACGTTTTGCGCAACGGCCGGGCGGCTGGCGCTGTCCATGGCAGACAGCGCGCAAAGGAGCAGGAGGAGCGATCGCAGGCGACCGCGCCTTGTGCTGATGCCCGGCAGTGAGACGATCATTCCGAGCCTTTCGAACGCAGAGGCCGTGATCGGGAGCAAACCTGCCGGCGCCCCCGCCGCGGAGAACTATAGCGCTCGTTGCACCTTGCACCAGCATCTGCCGCCGGCATGGCCGCCCTGGACACCAGCCGCCCAACCCGCGCACGGGTTTCATCCGGGCCAACAAACGCCTGTGCGAGCCGGCGGTTTTCGCCACGAGCCCCGATGAGCGTCGCCGGGACCGAGGACAGGGCCGAGCGAGCCGACCCGGAGCATCGATTCACGCTTGACACCAGCCGGCTTCCGTCCCAACCTGCTGAAAAAATGTAATCGATTACAAACATCGATCGCAACGCTTCTGGGAGGAAGCCATGGGTTCGTTCTCACGCCTTTCAGCGTGCACGTTTGCTTTCACTCTGCTCTGCAGCACGCCCGTCCTCGCACAGGAGAAGGCGGAGGTGATGCACTGGTGGACTTCGGCCGGTGAATCCGCCGCGGTCAAGGTCTTCGCCGACGCCTATACGAAGGCCGGCGGCACTTGGGTGGACAACGCCATCGCCGGCGGCGTCAACGCCCGCGCGGCAACGGTCAACCGCATGGTGGGCGGCAATCCGCCGACCATGGCGCAGTTCAACACTGGCAAGCAGTTCGACGAACTCATCGAGAACGGCCTCCTGGTCGACGTCGAGGCAATCGCCCAGGCCGGCAAATGGCGCGAGCTGATGCCGAAGCCGATCATCGAGGCGACCGTCCGCGACGGCAAGTTCTACGCCGTGCCCGTCAACATCCACGGCCAGAACTGGATGTTCTACAACACCAAGATCTTCGCGGACGCCGGGCTCGAACCGCCGAAGACCTTTCCCGAACTCATCGAGACGGGCGAGAAGCTGAAGGCCAAGGGCGTCATTCCCATTGCGCTCGGCGGCCAGCCCACTTGGGAGCGCAACCTGTTCAGCGCGCTCCTCGTCGGCCATGGCGGTGCGGACCTCTTCCGCAAGATCTACGGTGCCCGCGACGTCGAGGCCGCCAAGAGCGACAAGTTCAAGGAAGTGGCCGAGCTCTACGGCAAGATGCGCGGCCTCGTCGATCCCGGCAGCCCGGGGCGCAACTGGAACGATGCCGCCTCACTCGTCATCACCGGCAAGGCGGCCATGCACTTCAACGGCGACTGGGCGAAGGGCGAGTTCATCGCCGCCGGCCAGACGGCCGGCAAGGAATATGGCTGCACCATCGTCGGCGAGGGCAAACTCGTCATCGGTGGCGACGTCTTCGTCTTCCCGGTGACCAAGGACGCCGGTGCCCAGGCGGCCCAACAGAAACTGGCGGCGGTACTGCTCGACCCTGAGACCCAGCTCGCCTTCAACAAGAAGAAGGGCTCCATCCCCGTGCGTCTCGATGTCGACGTGTCGAGCATGGACGCCTGCGCCCAGAAGTCCCACGCCGTGCTCAAGGATCCCGCCAACCAGGTCGAAGCGACGGAGATCATCAGCACGCCGAACTTCACCGGCGCCATGCAGGACGCCATCACCCAGTACTGGAACACGTCCTCCATGTCGGCGGACGCCTTCGTCGAGAAGGTCGTCACGGCGATGCGCAGCGCGAGCTGACCGGCGGCGCCGGTCCGGCCATTGCCCGGATCGGCCTCGCGCCTGTTCCAACCTCTGCCAACGCAAGCCGCCGCGCGCTCCTGCGGGAGGCGGGCGGAACCGGGAGGAGGTCCCATGGCCACCGTCACCGTCCGTGCCGCTGCCACCGGCGCTGCGGCGCCAGCGGCACGCCCGCGCATCGGACGAGGCCTTCCCGCCGCGCTCGCCCTCGTGCCGACGGCGCTCATCGTGCTCGTCGTCTATGTCGGCTGCATGCTGTGGACCGTGCGGCTGTCCTTCACGAGCTCGACGCTGCTGCCGAAGTTCGACTTCGTGGGCCTTGCGCAATACGAGAGGCTGATCCTCAACGACCGTTTCGTCGTCTCGGCGCAGAACACCGTCATCTTCGGGGTCCTGTTCATCGCCGGCTGCCTCGTGCTCGGCTTTCTGCTCGCGGTCTTCATCGACCAACGGGTGAAGGGCGAGGGTGCTTTCCGCACCGTCTTCCTCTTTCCCTATTCAATGTCCTTCGTGGTGACGGGCGTGGCTTGGCAGTGGTTCCTCAACCCGGGCCTCGGGCTCGAGAAGCTCGTCCGCGACATGGGCTTCTCCGATTTCACCTTCGACTGGCTCGTCAACCAGGAGATGGCGATCTACACCCTCGTCATCGCCGGCATCTGGCACGGGGCGGGGCTCACCATGGCGATCCTCCTCGCCGGCCTGCGCGGCGTCGACGGGACCTGTGGAAGGCCGCGCGCGTCGATGGCGTGCCGCCCTGGCGCTACTACCTCTCCATCGTCCTGCCCCTGCTGCGGCCGATGGTAGTGACCGCCACAGTGCTCCTCGCCATCAGCGTGGTGAAGCTCTACGACCTCGTCGTCGCCATGACCGGGGGCGGGCCCGGCATCGCCACCGAAGTGCCGGCCAAGTTCGTCATGGACCACCTCTTCGAGCGCAACAACATCGCGCTCGGCACCGCCGCCGCGACGCTGATGCTGGTGACCGTCGTCATCATCATCGCGCCGTGGATCTACGCCCGCTACGTCCGCAGCAAGGGAAGGCGCTGATGAGCGCGTCGCTGCCCAGCGGCCCGCGGCCGCGCCGCCTCACGCCCGGCCGCATCGGCCTCTATGCCTTCCTCCTCACGGCGGCGGTCTTCTTCCTCCTGCCGCTGTGGATCATGCTCATCACCTCCTTGAAGCCGATGGAGGAGATCCGGCTCGGCAACATCCTCGCGCTGCCCATGGCGCCGACGCTCGAAGCGTGGGGCAAGGCCTGGTCGTCCGCTTGCACGGGGCTCGACTGCAACGGCATCAGCGTCGGTTTCTGGAACTCGGTGCGCATCCTCGTGCCGTCGGTCATCCTGTCCATCGCGCTTGGCGCGGTGAACGGCTACGCCCTGTCGTTCTGGCGGGTGAAAGGGGCCAACGTCCTCTTCGGCGTGCTGCTCGTCGGCGCCTTCATCCCCTATCAGGTGTTTCTCTATCCGCTGGTGCGCATCTTCTCGCAGATGGGCATCTACAATTCGCTCACCTGCATCGTGCTGGTGCATGTCATCTTCGGCCTGCCGACGATGACGCTGCTCTTCCGCAACTACTACGCGGGCATCCCGATCGAACTGTTCAAGGCGGCGCGCATCGACGGCGGCGGTTTCTGGACCATTTTTCTCCGCGTCATGCTGCCGATGTCGGTGCCGATGCTCGTCGTCGCCACCATCCTGCAGGTCACCGGCATCTGGAACGACTTCATCTTCGGGCTCACCTTCGCCGGCCGCGAGAACCTGCCGATGACGGTGCAGCTCAACAACATCGTCCACTCCACCCAGGGCGAGCGCGCCTACAACGTCGACATGGCCGCCACCATGCTCGCGGCGCTGGTGCCTCTCGTCGTCTACTTCGTCTCCGGGCGCTGGTTCGTCCGCGGCATCGCCGCCGGCGCAGTGAAAGGATGATCCATGTCGGCTGTCTCCATCCGTGACGTCTCCGTCGCCTTCGAGGCGGTGCGCGTCTTCGACGGGCTTTCGCTCGACATCGAGGAGGGCGAGTTCGTCGTCCTCCTTGGCCCCTCCGGCTGCGGCAAGTCCACGCTGCTCAATGCCGTCGCCGGTCTCATCGACGTCGCCGACGGCCAGATCTTCATCGGCGGCCGCAATGTGACCTGGGAGGAGCCGAAGGACCGCGGCATCGCCATGGTCTTCCAGTCCTACGCGCTCTACCCGCGCATGAGCGTGCGCGAGAATATGTCCTTCGGCCTCCGAATGGCGAAGACGCCGAAGGCGGAGATCGGGCGCCGGGTGGCGCAGGCGGCGGAACTCCTGCAAATCGGCCACCTGCTCGACCGGCGGCCGGACCAGCTTTCGGGCGGTCAACGCCAGCGCGTCGCCATCGGCCGGGCGCTCGTGCGCGATGCCGCCGTCTTCCTCTTCGACGAGCCCCTGTCGAACCTCGACGCCATGCTGCGCAACGAGTTGCGCGTCGAGATCAAGCGTCTGCACGCACGCCTCGGCAAGGCGACGATGATCTACGTCACCCATGACCAGATCGAGGCGATGACGCTCGCTGACCGCATCGTCGTCATGCGCGACCAGAAGGTGCAGCAGATCGGCTCGCCCGCCGAGATCTACGGCCGGCCGGCCAATCTCTTCGTCGCCGGCTTCATTGGCGCGCCGCAGATGAATTTCCTCAACGGCCGGCTCGAGGCCGAGGGCGGCGGGCTGTCCTTCGTCGCCGACACCTTGCGCCTGCCGCTCGCCGGCTATGCCTTCAACGGCGCGCCGCCCGTCGGCGAGGAGGTCGTGCTCGGCGTGCGGCCGGAGCATCTGGCGCTCGCCGAGGCGGGCCTCTGGCAGGGCTTCGGCGTCGACATTGTCGAGCCGATGGGCGCCGACACGGTGCTGTGGTGCTCCGATGGCACCCATACCCTGCAGGTGCGCACGACCGGGACGAGCCGGATCACGCGCGGCGAGCGCGTCGGCCTGGGCCTCGATCCCGAACAGGTTTCCCTCTTCGCCGCCGATACCGGCGAGCGCCTGTGAACCCTCCCTCGGCCGGCAAGGGCGTTCCGCGCCGGCCTTTCCGCCACGCATGAGGCTCTCATGTCCGTCACCGATTGCCTGTCGATCCAGCTCTACACCCTGCGCTCGCTCGAAGACCTCGACCGTATCCTCGATGTGGCGGCCGAGGCCGGCTACCGCCGGGTGGAGACCGTCGGCTCCCAGCTCGACGACGCCGCGCGCGTCAAGGCCAAGCTCGACGCGCGTGGGCTCGCCGCCTCGTCGAGCCATGTCAGCCTCGCGGCCCTGCGCGAGCGGCCGGAGGCCGTCGTCGAGGCCTGCCGCACCCTCGGCATCACCGATCTCTACATGCCGGCGGTGCCGCCGGAAGACCGGGACATGGCAGCCGACGGCTGGCGTGCCGTAGGCCGCGAGCTCGGGCAGATGGCCGAGCGCTTCGCGAAGGAGGGCATCCGCCTCGGTTATCACAACCACCATTGGGAGCTGCAGCCGAAGGCGGGGCCGACGACGGCCCTCGAACTTCTCTTCGAGGGCGCCGGCGCGAGCCCGCTGACGTGGGAGGTGGACGTCGCCTGGCTGGTGCGCGGCCATGTCGACCCGAAGCCCTGGATCGAGCGCTACCGCAACCGGATCACCGCCGCCCATGTCAAGGATATCGCGCCGGCCGGACAGAACGAGGATCAGGACGGCTGGGCCGATGTCGGCGCAGGCGTTCTCGACTGGCGCGACCTGTGGCGCGTCTGCCGGGCGGCGGGCGCAAGATGGATGGTGGTGGAGCACGACAAGCCGGCCGATCCCGCCCGCACGGCCCGGGCGAGCCTCGCCTTCCTCAACGGCATCGAAGGGTGATCGCCATGGCCAGTCTCAACGTCGGCATCGTCGGCTGCGGCGTCATCTCCGGCATCTATCTGAAGAACATCCTCGCCTATCGCGGCCTCACCCTGCGCGCCTGCGCCGACATGCGGCCGGAGGTGGCGCAGGCGAAGGCCGCCTCTGCCGGCATCGAGGCGATGAGCGTGGACCAACTCCTCGCCAGCGAGGATATCGACCTCGTCGTCAACCTCACCGTTCCCGCCGCGCATTTCGGCGTCTCGCTCGCGGCGCTCCAGGCCGGCAAGCACGTCTTCTCGGAGAAACCGCTCGCGGTCGATTTCGAGCAGGGGCGCAAGCTCGTCGACGAAGCCGAGGCCCGCGGGCTTTTACTCGGCTGCGCGCCGGACACTTTTCTCGGCGCGGGCGGGCGGCTCGCCCGCAAGCTGGTGGATGAAGGCGCGGTGGGACGGATCCTGTCCGGCACCGCCTTCCTGATGTCGCACGGCATGGAGCACTGGCATCCGGATCCGGAGTTCTTCTTCAAGCCGGGCGGCGGGCCGATCCTCGACATGGCGCCCTATTACCTGTCCGCGCTCATCAATCTCGTGGGGCCTGTGGCCCGGGTCTTCGCCATGGCGAGCATCGGCTTTCCCGAGCGGGTCGTGACGGCTGAATCGCCGCGCAAGGGCGAGCGCATCACCGTCGAGACGCCGACGAGCGTGATGGCGCTGATCGAATTCGTCTCCGGCGCCCAGGTGACCTTCACCATGAGCTGGGATGTGTGGAAGCACGGCCATCCCGCCATCGAGCTCTACGGCACCGAAGGCTCCATGCGCGTGCCGGACCCGAACTTCTTCGGGGGCGTGGTCGAGACCACCGAGCGTGGCGGTGAGTGGCGGAGCCACGATGCCGGCGCCCTGGCGCTCGGGGCACCCAACTGGCGTGCGCCCAACTGGCCGCCGGAGATGCCTGACCGCGCCAACTATCGGGCACTCGGCCTTGCCGATCTCGCCAGCGCCGCGCTCGCCGGCACACCCCACCGCTCGACGGGACGGCTCGCACTGCACGTGCTCGAGGTGATGCACCGCATCCTCGAATCCGCCGCGACCGGGCAGGCGATCGCCATCGCCACGGCGCTGGACCGTCCGCCGGTCCTCGAGGAAGATGCCGCCGGCGCGCTGTGGAAGGGGCTGCCGGAGACGGCGAGCGCAGCCTGACGCGCGGGTGGCCAGTAAGGGAGATGGGTCTGTGGAGCCTGTTCGCTGGGGCATCCTGAGCACGGCCAGGATCGGCCGGGAGAAGGTCGTGCCCGCCATGATGAAGAGCCCGTCATGCAAGGTGGTCGCGGTCGCTTCGCGCGATCTCGAGGCGGCCCGCGCCATGGCCTCGGCGCTCGGCATCGAGCGAGCCTACGGCTCCTACGAGGAGCTTCTGGCCGATCCGGAGATCGAGGCCGTCTACAACCCGCTGCCCAACCATCTGCACGTGCCGCTGACGCTCGCCGCGGCGGCGGCGGGCAAGCATGTGCTGTGCGAGAAGCCCATCGCGCTCGACGCCGCACAGGCACGGCAGCTCGAGGCGGTGGCGGACAAGGTCCTCGTCGCCGAGGCCTTCATGATCCGCCATCACCCGCAGTGGCTCGCCGTGCACGACATGGTCCGCGCCGGCGAGATCGGCGAGCTACGCCTCGTCAACGTGCTCTTTTCCTATTTCAATGCCGACCCGGCCAATATCCGCAACATGCCGGAGATCGGCGGCGGCGCGCTCTACGACATCGGTTGCTATGCCGTTGTCAGCGGGCGCTTCCTGTTCGAGGCGGAGCCGCAGCGCGTCGTCAGCCTTCTCGAGCGCGACCCGACCTTCTGCACCGACCGTCTGTCGAGCGGCCTCGCCGATTTCGGCGGCGGACGCCAGCTCGTCTTCTCGGTCTCGACCCAGCTCGTGCCCTTCCAGCGCGTCGAGGTGCTCGGCACTAAGGGGCGCATCGAGATCCGCATTCCTTTCAATGCACCGCAGGGGGAGGGCACGCGCATCCTCGTCGACAGCGGCGCTGCGCATGACGATGCAGCGGCGCGTTTCGTGGCGATCGCGCCGTGCGACCAGTACACACTGCAGGGCGAAGCCTTCTCCCGGGCCGTGCGGGGCGTCGCGCCGCTCGCGGCCGGCATCGAGGATGCCGTCACCAACATGCGCATCCTCGATGCGCTCTACCGGTCGGCGAAAAGCGGGGCCTGGGAAGGCGTCTGACGCAGCGCCGGTTCAGACCGCAATGACACGTCCGGGCCAGGGATTGCGGCCTTCGCGCAGCCACAGGAGCGTGTCGAGCCACAAGCCCGAGGCGTGGCTGTCGTGGAACAGGCCGAAATGGCCGATGGCCTCGCGGCCGTAATCGGCGGGGGCGAGACGCACGGCGGTTCGTGCGGCGCCGGCATAATAGCCGAGCGCGCGGCGAATCGCCGGCACGGTGCCGAATTCGTCGTCCGCCATGGTGACGGCGAGGATCGGCGCCGTCACCGCCGCCATGCGGGCGAGGACGTCGGGCCGCTCGGACCGCGGATGGCTCAGCTCGAAACGCGGGCGGCGGAAGCTCCACTCGGTGGCAACGCCGGCCGGCAGGTCCTCCAGCCAGCCGAGGCGGCGGCCGGGGAAATAGCCGCAGGCGGCCGTCAGGGCCGGCATGGCGATATGCCATTTGAGGAACAGGGCGAGGCGCCGCTCCGGCGCATAATCGCCGCACCAGGCATATTGGGCGCCGACGGTCAGCATCCGGTCGATGAGCGGGGCGCTGCGCGCAAGGCCGGGCACGAAGCCGCCGATGCTGTGGCCGACCACCATCAGCGGTCCTGTCCGCCGGCGGGCGTGCATCAGGCGGATGGCGGCATCCATATCGCGCTCGCCCCAGTCGCGCCAGCGGTAGCCGCAGCCCTTCAGCTTCTGGGGCCGCGATGCGCCGATGCCGCGGTAGTCGTAGGTCAGCACCTCGAAGCCCTGCCCGGCGAGGAAGCGGGCATAGCGGTGGTAATAGCGCGCGAGGACACCCGTGGCCGGATTGATGATGACGCTTCCGGCGCTGTCCGCGCGCGCCGGCCAGAGGCGCGCGCCGAGCCGCACGCCGTCCGTGCAGACGATCTCGCAGGCCTCGCCGTCCTCGACAGAAGGAAAATGGGCTCGCTCGTTCATGCCGGGAGGATAGGGGGCGGGGCGCGTTGTGTATATTCACTGGCCGGTATACATTGGGCTATGGGCGAAAGGTCGGTGACGACGCGCGAGCGCATCATCAAGGCGGCGGTGAAGCTCTTCCACGGCGAAGGGATCCGCGCCGTCAGCGTCGATGCCGTCGCAGCGAAG
Source organism: Chelatococcus daeguensis (assembly GCF_001887265.1). Lineage (NCBI taxonomy): Bacteria > Pseudomonadati > Pseudomonadota > Alphaproteobacteria > Hyphomicrobiales > Chelatococcaceae > Chelatococcus > Chelatococcus daeguensis. Next base: position 2,040,937 of record NZ_CP018095.1, read on the forward strand.
GCCGGCGTCACCAAGCGCACGCTCTACTATCACTTCCGCAGCAAGGACGACCTGATCGCGGCCTATCTGGAGACCCGCGACCAGCCCAATCTCGTCGTGTTCAGGCAATGGTTCGACGAGGCCAAGGGCGATGTAGCCGACCGAGTGGAGGCGATCTTCCAGAACCTCGCCCGCTCGGCGCGCCACCCGAAGTGGAAGGGCTGCGGCTTCCTGCGCACGTCGGTGGAGCTCATCAACATGCCGGGCCACCCGGCCATCGTCGCCGGCCGGGCGCACAAGAAGCGGGTGGAGGACTGGCTGTGCGGCGTGTTCGTGGAGGCCGGCATCGAGGGACCGGATGCCCGGCAGCTCGCGCGGCAGGTCATCCTGCTCATCGACGGGGCCTTCTCCGTCGTGCTGCTCCACCGCGATCCCGGCTATATGGAGGCAGCCGGCGCGGCGGCGGCCAGCCTGGTTCGGGCAAGGCTCGCCACCGGCCGCGAGAAGGACGGGCCGAATGGCGCCCCGACGGCTACAGGAGACCAGAATAGCGAAGGCGACGCCCGCGACGAAGATGCTTGAAGAGGAGGGCATCGCCTTCATGCCGCACAGCTACGCCCACGATCCCTATGCCGAGTGCCCGCGTGGCGCGGGTGATCAGCTGATGCCGCGAGCCGCGCATTCCGGTTGATGCCGGTCAAGGCGGAAGGCGGCGCGGCCGTTACGCTCGTTCTCGCCGGTGCTCTTCAGCGCGGGAGGCGATCGATGGACGAAGCGATCAGGAAGACGATACTGGCCTTGCTCGACGAGCATCGCATCATGACGGTCGCCACGCTCAGGCCGGACGGCTGGCCCCAGGCGACGACGGTCGGCTATGTGAACGACGGCCTCACGCTCTATTTCCTCTGCGGACCCGACAGCCAGAAGGCGGCGAACCTCGCCGCCGACGACCGCGTGTCGCTGACGATCGACCACGACACGTCGGACCTGATGGCGATCTCGGGTCTCTCCATGGCGGCCCATGCCCATCCCGTGACGGATCGGGCCGAAGCCGAGAAGGTTCTCGGCCTCCTGCCGCTGAAATATCCCGAGCAGGGGCCATTGCCGTTTCCCATGCCGACGCCCGACGACGTGCGCATCTTCCGGCTGACGCCGACAGTCATCTCGGTGCTCGACTATTCCAGGGGCTTCGGGCACACGGACCTCGTCACCTGCTGACGGGGCCGGCGGGCGCAGTCTCCTCAGATCGTGAGCGGGGACCGGCCCTCGCACGACCATGACAGGAGTTCCTGCTTGTTCGGCGCCGGCCGCCAGCTCTCGTCGGTCTTGGCGGGGCCGAAGAAGCTCGCCGGCTCCGCGTGGGCCGGGCTCCAGTCGCTCTTGGGGCCCGCGAAGAGACCAACGACGAAGAGGACGGCGACGCTGAGGAGAACGAGCGTGTTGAGCACGGTGTCGACGGGATTGGCGGCGAGATGGTCGCTGATCTCGGACCAGCTCGCGAACGCCTCGTCGTCGTGAAAGGGCAGGCGGCTGCTCATGACGGCTCCTCGGTGATGAAGCGGCCGCATTGTCGGCGCCTGCCGTCGCAGAACTTTGCCCGTCAGGGGCCGATTTTGTCACAGGACGTGCCGGCTCCCGGGCTTGCGACATCTCGACAAACATTTTCTCAGGGGCGCACGCCCGGCGTCTCCAGGGGCAGGCCCGCCGCGCGCTCCATGAGGTAGAGTTCGAGCTCGACGAGCTCCGGCGCTCCGAAGGCGAAGGCTTCCGCGCGCACGCCGATCATGCAGTTGCGCAGGCGCCGCTGCAGGGAGCCGACGGCCTGCCACTCCAGCCGATAGAGCGGATAGGCCGTCGGGTGGCCCTGGGGCATGATGCTGCCGCCGAGACGCTCGCCCCACCGTGCGTCGTGGCAGGAGGCGCAGGAGAGGTCGAGCTGGCCGATGCGCCGTTCGTAGAGCCGGCGGCCGTTGTCGCGGAACGGGGCCAGCCGCTCGTCCTGCGGCGGGCTGATCGGCATGCCGCGCGACTGGTGGGCGACATAGGCCGTCAGCGCGACGAGTTCCGGGCTCTCGTGCAGCAGGGGCGATGCCTCCTGCCGCGTCCGGCGGCATTCGCCGATGCGGCCGGCAAGGTCGATGGGGCGTTCGCTTCTTTCGTCGAACGCAGGGTAGCGGGCGGCGACGCCGCGCATGCTCGTCGCCGCCTCGCCGTGGCAGCCGGCGCAGCTGCGCCCGTTCGCGCCTTCCGGGCGGTTCCACAGCTGCTCCCCGTCGAGGACGGCGAACATGCCGGGATTGCTCATGTCGTCCGCCTGCATGGCGCGGTTCTCGGGGCTCATGAAGTCGGCGCCCGAGCGCTTGTCGACCATGTCGCCGGCGGGCGCCGAGGAGCCGGCAAGGCAGGCGGCAAGGAGGCCGACGAGGAGACGCGGCGCGCGCCCCGTCATGTCACCGTGATCTCCGTCTCGGCCGTGCGCGTCTCGCCGTCATCGCCGGTCCAGGCGAAGGCGATGGTGCCGCTCTCGGTCGCAACCGCGGTGAAGGCGAGATAGGGATTGGCCGCGATCGCGGGGAAGAGGTCGGCGGAGAAGATCTCCTCGCCGTTCCAGGTGCAGACGAAGCGGTTGATGATATCGCGCGGGATCGCCTTGCCCATGGTGCCCGTGCGGAAGCCGGTCTCCATCGGATGGGCGAGCATGGCGCGGATCTCGACGATCTCGCCGCGGCGCGCCGTCTTCGGCGCATTGATGAGGGCGTGGGTCATAGGAGGTCCTCGACGCAGGCGGCCAGCGTCACGATCACGTCGGCCCGATGCGACCAGAAGCTGCCGTCGCTCATCTCGGCGATGGCCGCCACGGTCTGGGAGGTGGCGAGGCGGATGCGCGTGGCGACTTCGGCTCGCCCCGTCCGTGGGCCGATGTGGAACACCGCGACGTCTGCCTGCGGGTTCTTCTCGTTGAACAGGGCGATGCGCCGCACGTGGTCGGTCTCGCTCATCGGGCTCTCGACCTTGACCGAGAGGCCGACAGCATTGCCGTTCTCGACGAGTGGCGGCACCGCGAGCTGCACCCGGCCGGTCTTCACGTCGGCGCCGCCGGTGAAGGTGCGGATGGCCTCCTCCAGCGATGGGCGGGCGCGGGCAGCGCGCGGCGCGACGAGCGTCAGGGCCAGCACGGCACCGCCGGCGACGAGATCGCGCCGGCGGAGACCGCTGGTGGTCGCTTTGTCCCGCATGGCTCACTCCTTCAGCGTGACGAGGAAGGCGACGACGTCCTCGATCTCCTCGGCCGTCAGGATCGGCCGGTCGCGGAATGAGGCGGCGACCCGCGCGAGCCCGTCGGTGCGATAATAGGCCGGCATGATGCTGTCGGGGAGGAGACGTTTCATGTCGACGACGCGCAGGCGGATCTGCCCTTCGCTCAGGCGGCTGCCGGCGCCGGCGAGCGTCGGCGCCAGGGTTCCCTGCAGGTGCGGATCGGGCAGGGGCGCCGCATGGCAGAGCACGCACAGGCTCCTGTGCCGGTCCATGACGAGGCGCCGGCCGTTGTCCGCATCGCCGGGGCGGCCGGTGAGGGAGCGGGCGATGGCGTCACCCTCCACCACGTAAGGCCGCAGCGGCTCGGCCGCCGCAGCCGGGGCGAGCATTGCAAGCACGCAGAGGCCGTTCCACCACCTCATCCGAAGACTTCGCCCGTGATGGTGTCGAACCAGGCTTCCGCATAGGCCGCCTCGCTGGCGCGGACATCGGCGGAGGCATCGAGCGGGCTCACGCCGCCGGCGCCCGCGACTTCGGCGAGAAGGCCCTCGCGCGGCTCGTAGACGCCGGCGATGGAGATGCCGTAGTCGGGCGCGGCGAGGCTGTAGCAGGTGTTGATGAGCTTCGGTGCAGCCGGCTGCCCGCCCGCAAGCAAGGTGGCAACGGCAGCGGCGCAGGCCTTGGCCTGGGCATTGGCCGAGAAGGCGGATTTCGGCATGGCGCCGGCGATGGCCGCATCGCCGATGACGTGGATGCCGGGCCGGAGCCGGGATTCGAAGGTGACGGGATCGATCGGGCACCAGCCGGTGCGGTCGGCGACGCCGGCGGCCGCGGCGATGGCGCCGGCGCGCTGGGGCGGGATGACGTTGGCGACGGCCGCCTGGTGGCTGCCGAACTCGGTCGTCAGCGTCTTCGTTGCGGCGTCGACCTCCGTCACCCGACCGCCGAAGGACAGCGAGACCCATTCGATCAGGCCCGGATAGAGCTGCTCCCAGGCCTCCTCGAAGAGGCGCTGCTTCGAGAAAGTGTCCTTGGCGTCGAGGATGAGGAGCTTGGAGCGCGGCTTGTGCGCCTTGAGGTAATGGGCGACGAGGCTCGCCCGCTCGTAGGGGCCGGGCGGACAGCGGAACGGATTGGCCGGCGCCGCGATGACGACGAGGCCGCCGTCGTCCATGGCTTCGAGCTGCCGGCGCAGCAGCGCCGTCTGCTCGCCGGCCTGCCAGGCATGCGGCATCACCTCCGCGCCCAAGGCGCCATAGCCGGGAATCGCATCGAGCATCAGGTCGATGCCGGGCGCGAGGATGAGGCGGTCGAAAGCGAGGTCGGAACCGTCGTCGAGCCGCAGCCGGCGGGCTTCGGCATCGATCGCGGTTGCGCTCGCGGCAACGACGTCGATGCCGTCGCGCTGCAGTCCGTCATAGCCGAAATACTGGGCATCTAGATCGCGCAGGCCGGCGAGAACGGCATTGCTGAATGGACAGGCGGTGTAGCGGGCCTTGGGTTCGACGAGCGTGACGCGGATATCCGCGCCCTGCCGTTTCAGCGCACGGGCCGCGCTCGCCCCCGCGAAGCCGCCGCCGACGACGGCCACATGGGGCGGGGCCTGGGCGAGAACGCGCGGGGCCGCGAGCGCGGCAGCGCCGGTGGCGAGCCCGGCCACAACGGTCCTGCGGCTGAGCGTGCTAAGGCCCGGCCGCGATCCACTCGGCGATGGCGCGCGCTTCCTCATCCGAAAAGCCCTTCGCAATGCGATCCATGACGGTGGCCGGCCGCTCGCCGTTGCGGAAGGCCGCCATGGCGTCCGCGATCTCGGCGGCGGGCCGGCCGGCAAGGCCCGGGACCGGGCCGTTGCCCGCGGGCGCGTGGCAGCCCGAACAGGCGGTGGCGCCGGCCGGTGCCGGCAGCGGCGCCCTCTGGGCCGCGTGGGGGCTTGCGGCCCAGAGGGCGGCGAGGAGGGCAAGCCCTCCACGCATCAGGCGGCGATGGCGCGTGGTGGCCACGGACGCCACCGCTCACACGAGCGAGTGGTTCTTCAGCGGCAACTGGCGGATGCGCTTGCCTGTGGCCGCGAAGATGGCGTTGAGCACGGCCGGCGCGGCGACCGCGATGGTCGGCTCGCCGACGCCGCCCCAGAAACCGCCGGAGGGCATGACGATGGTCTCCACCGCCGGCATGTCTGCCATGCGCATCACCTCGTAGGTGTCGAAGTTCTCCTGCTCGATGCGTCCGCCGTTCACGGTACATTCGCCATAGAGGCAGGCCGAGAGGCCGTAGACGAAGGAGCCTTCGACCTGCCGTTCGATCTGGGCCGGATTGACGGCGTGGCCGGGATCGGTCGCCGCGACGATGCGATGGATCCTGAGCCGGCCGTCCGTGACCGAGACCTCCGCCGCCGCCGCCACATAGCTGCCGAAGCCCATGATCTGGGCAAGGCCGCGGTGGCGACCCTCGGGCGCCGGCTCATCCCAGCCGATGCGCTCGGCCACCGCATTGAGCACGGCGAGATGCTTCGGATGGTTCGCCATCAGCTTGCGGCGGAAGGCGAGGGGGTCCTGCCCCGCCGCATGGGCGAGTTCGTCGAGGAAGCATTCGAGGTAGATGGCGTTCTGGTTCAGGTTGACGCCCCGCCAGAAGCCGGGTGGCACCGGCGGGTTGCGCATGGCGTGGTCGATGAGCAGGTTCGGGATGGTGTAGCCGAGATTCCCTTCCGGGCTGTCGACCGTGAGCCCCTGGAAGATGAGCGGATCCATACCGTCCTGCATGCGCTGGGGCATGACGGCCGCCAGGATCGATTGGCCCGAGATGCGCATGTGCAGCGCTGTCAGATTGCCATCGGCATCGAGCGTGCCGGTGAGCCTACCCTGCGTGACGGGGTGGTAGCGCCCCTGCAGCATGTCCTCCTCGCGCGACCAGATGAGCTTCACCGGCGTGCCGGGGAACTCCTTGGCGATGTGGACGACCTGCGTGACGTAGTCCTGCATGCCGCGCCGGCCGAAGCCGCCGCCGAGGTGGATCTTGTAGACCTCGCACTGGTTGACCGGCAGGCCGGAGGCCTCGGCGGCGGCCGCGAGGCTCGCCTCGCCGTTCTGCGTCGGCACCCACACCTCGCATTTCTCGGGGGTGTAGAGGGCCGTGGCGTTCATCGGCTCCATGGTCGCGTGGTTCTGGTAGGGGAAGCCATAGACGGCCGAGACCATTCGCGCCGCGCCGGCAAGCGCCTCGCGCGCATTGCCGCGCTGGTGGCCGATAAAGGCCTCGTCCGCATCGAGCCCCTCTTCTAGCATGGCGGCGATGGTGGCGCTGGTGACGCCCGTGTTCGGGCCCTCGTCCCAGACGATCGGCAGGGCGTCGAGCGCCGTCTTGGCGCGCCACCAGGTGTCGGCGACGACAGCGAGCGCGGTCTCGCCAACCTGCACCACCTTGCGCACGCCGGGCATGTCGGCGACGGCCGCCGCGTCGAAGCTCTGGACTTTGCCACCGAAGACCGGGCAGGCCTTGATGGCGGCGTTCAGCATGCCGTCGAGCTGGAGATCGGTGCCGTAGATCTGCTTGCCGGTCAGCTTGTCGGCCGTGTCGAGCCGCGGCAGCGGCTGGCCGGCGATGGTCCAGTCCTTCGGGTCCTTCAGCGTCACCTCGGCGGGAGGCGTCATGCGGCCGGCCGCGTCCGCCACCTTGCCGTAGGTGGTCGAGCGGCCGCTCGCGGCATGGGTGATGGTGCCCTTGTCGGTCGTGCATTCGCCGGCCGGCACGCCCCAGTCGGCGGCTGCGGCGGCGATCAGCATCTGCCGGGCGGCGGCGCCGCCCTGGCGCACGTAGTCGTGCGATTCCCGGATGCCCCGGCTGCCGCCGGTCGAGAAGTTGCCCCAGACGCGGCTGCGGGCGAGGTTCTCGCCGGGCGTCGGATATTCGGTGGTCACCCGCGCCCAGTCGCAATCGAGCTCCTCGGCGACGAGCTGGGCGAGGCCGGTGAGGGTGCCCTGGCCCATCTCTGAGCGGGCGATGCGGATCACCACGGTCTCGTCCGGCTTCACTACCACCCAGGCGTTGATCTCGGGCGCGGCGTCGGCGGCGAGCGCTTTGCCGGGTAGGGGCAGGTGGAAGCCGAGGGAAAGGCCCCCGAGGGCGGCCGCAGAGCCGACGAGGAAATTGCGGCGCGATACGCTCTGAACGATCGTCATGGTTCGCCTCCTCAGCCGTTGCTCGTGGCGCTGCCGTCGGCCGCGCCCTTGATGGCGGCCCGCACGCGGTTGTAGGTGCCACAGCGGCAGATGTTGGTGATCTCGGCGTCGATGTCGGCGTCGGTCGGGCTCGGGTTCTGGGCGATGAGCGAGGCGGCGGCCATGATCATGCCCGCCTGGCAGTAGCCGCACTGCGGCACGTCGAGGGCGAGCCAGGCCTTCTGCACGGGGTGCGAGCCGTCGGGAGACAGGCCCTCGATGGTGACGATCTGCTGCTCGGGCTCGATCGCGCTCACCGGCATGACGCAGGAGCGGGTGGCGACGCCGTCGATATGGACCGTGCAGGCGCCGCACTGGGCAACGCCGCAGCCGTATTTGGTGCCGGTCAGCCCGGCCTGTTCCCTCAACACCCAGAGCAGGGGCGTATCGGGCTCGACGTCGATGTCACGCTGAGTGCCGTTGATGGTCAGGCGGGCCATGGAGGAACTCCTTCGGGCGAAAGGGCGGAGGGCGCCGGCACGCGCCGGTGGGCGACAAGCGCGTGCCGGCCGAGCCGCGATCAGCTCTTCTTGTCGGCCGTGGAGGCCGCGGCGGACTGGGCCGGCGCCTCCTTGTCCACGCCGGCGGACGCCTGCCAGGCGCAGCCCTGCCCCTGGGCAAGGGCTCCGGTGGCGAAGGCGGCGAGCCCGAGGGCGGCCACAGCCGCTGCGATGTGCTTCATCATGGGTTCCTCCAGGGTTGACGAGAGAAGCCTAGGGCGCAGCTGTCGCAGAACGTTGTCTCTGCCGACGGCTTTTGTCGCGGCCTGTCACGGAATGGGCTCCTCGACACATTCCGTTACATTCAGCGGCCGCGTTCGCGGGTTCACTTCGCCGCCGGCAGGTCGCGCAGATAGGCGATGACGGCGGCGCGCTCGCTGTCGTTGCGCAGGGCGACCGTCATCGTGGTGCCGGGCACGCGCCCGCGCGGGTCCGCGAGATAGCTGTCGAGCGTGGCCTCGTCCCAGACGATGTCCGCCGCCTTGAGCGCCTGCGAATAGCGGGCGCCGTCGATGCTGCCCGCATCGCGGCCGAGGACGCCGGCGAGGTGCGGGCCGATGCGGTTCTGCCCGGGGTCGGTGCTGTGGCAGGAGGCGCAGCGCGTGCGGAACAGCCGCTCGCCGTCGGGGGCGGCCTGTTGCGCCGCGGCGGGAAGCGGCACGAGGAAAAAGGGAGTAAGGGTGGCGATGGCGATCCTTCGCGCGATCATCCGTTTCCTCTCGCGATTCATGCAGGTGCGCCCGGATACCGGGCTTGGGAGACGCGGCCGCGAGGGAAAGACTGGATGGCGGCCGCCGATCGATGGCCGCAGGATGGGCAGGGCTTGTCGCAGAACTTTGCCGCGGGCCCGCCCCTTTTGTCGCGAAATGTATCGCTGGCCACGGGTCGCAGGAGCTGCCCGGCACGCACAGCGGAGTGCCGGCTGATTGCTGCCGGCGCCTGGCCCGGATCCGCTGCCGGGCGCCTGCGGGTACATTCTGTTACACTTTTTTCGAGCGCGGCAGCAGCCGGCTAACGTATCTAGGGGGCGTGGAGCGCTCCATGGAACCGACACCGCACATCGCCGTCGTCGACGACCATCGCGACATCCGTGATCTCGTCGGCAAGTACCTCGCCCAGCACGGCTATCGCATCAGCGTGGCCGAGAACGCGACTGCGCTGCGCCGGCTGCTCGAACGCGGCGCGCCGGATCTTGTCGTGCTCGACATCATGATGCCGGGCGAGGACGGGCTCAGCGTCTGCCGGCATCTACGCAGCACCACCGACCTGCCGATCATCCTCCTCACGGCCATGGCAGAGGAGACGGACCGCATCATCGGCCTCGAGATCGGCGCCGACGACTATCTGACGAAGCCGTTCAACCCGCGCGAGCTGCTCGCCCGCATCAAGGCGGTGCTGCGGCGCGTCAACAGCCTGCCGCCGCAGCGGCGCGACCGGTTGCAGGCGCGCACGCTCCGTTTCGACCGGTGGGTCCTCAACGTCGGCCGGCGAGAGATCGTGGGCGAGGATGGCGTCGCGGTCGCCCTGAGCACGGCCGAGTTCCGCCTGCTCAAGGCTTTTCTCGATCATGTCGGCATGGTCTTGAGCCGTGACCAGCTGCTCGACCTCACCGTGGGACGCGCCGCGGAGAGCTTCGACCGCAGCATCGACAACCAGGTCAGCCGCCTGCGCAAGAAGATCGAGGCCGATCCGAAGAACCCTATGCTGATCAAGACCCATTGGGGGGGCGGCTACAGTTTCGCTGCCGAAGTGGAGGAGGCATGAGCCGCTTGTGGGCGCGCAGCCTCGCTGCCCAGATCATCGTCCTGATGCTGCTGGCGCTCGCCTTGTCGCAGGGGATCGGCTTCCTGATCTCCTGGGACGAGCGCAGCCAGGCGCTGAAGGCCGCGGCCAAGAGCGAGTTCCTGAGCCGTGCCGCCTCGCTCGCCCGCGTGCTCGAGGCAACGCCCGCTTCGCTCAAGGACGATATCCTGAGCGCCAGCGCCACGGCCTATACGCGCTTCTGGATCTCGGGCGACGAGCCGGCGGACACGCTCGCTTGGCAGCGCGACGCGCAGGTGCGGCTCGCCACGCCCTTGCCGACACTGATGCGCCGCCCGAAGGCGCTGCCGGCGCCGCAAGGCGTCGAGGAGGCGAGGGCGGGCAACATCGCCGCCATCGCCGCAGACGCGCCGGGCCCCTGGGTCAACCTGCCGGCCCATGCGTGGCCACTGTCGCGGCCGGCGAAGTTTCTCTATTTCGACGACGGCAATGGCATGGGGCTTGCCGTGGGGCTCGATACCGGCACCTGGCTCAACGCGGCCTACGCCAAGGCCATGCCGGGCTCGATCTGGACCTCGCAATCGATGGTCTCGCTCGCCATCACCGCCGGCGTGCTGTCGATCATCGCGATGTTCGTCGCGCGCGGCATCGCCCGGCCGATGCGCCGGCTCGCCGTTGCGGCGGAGGCCCTCGGGCGCGGGGAATCCGTGCCGCCGCTGCCGGAATCCGGGCCGGACGACATCCGCCAGACGGCGGTTGCCTTCAACCGCATGCAGGAGCGCCTGCAGCGCTTCGTCGAGGATCGCACGCGCATGCTCGCGGCCATCGGCCACGACCTGCGCACGCCTCTCACGTCGCTCAGGCTGCGCGCCGAATTCGTCTCCGACACCGAGGTGCAGGAGAAGATGCTGAACACGATCGGCGAGATGCAGACCATGACGGAGGCGACGCTCGCCTTCGCCCGCGAGGAGGCGACCGTCGAGGCGACGCGCACGGTCGATCTCTCGGCGCTGGTGGAAAGCCTGTGCGACGACCTCGCCGAGCTTGGCCAGGACGTCACCTTCGTCGACGGCGCGCGGATCCGCTATCGCTGCCGGCCCGACGCCCTCCGCCGCGCCATCCGCAACCTCGTCGAGAATGCCGTCCGCTACGGCGAGCGCGCGCGTGTCCACCTCGACCGCTCGGCCGAGAACATCGATATCGTCATCGAGGACGACGGGCCGGGCATCCCGCGCGAGGATGTCGAGCGCGTCTTCGCCCCCTTCTTCCGCATGGAGCGCTCGCGCAACCGCGAGACGGGCGGGGTCGGCCTCGGCCTGTCGATCGCCCGCGCCATCGCCCGCCATCATGGCGGTGACGTCGTGCTCACCAACCGCCAGCGCGGTCTCAGGGCGGTCATCAGCCTGCCGCGGGTCGGCTGAGGCAGCCGCCGTCAGGCGACCGAGCGCAGGGCGGCGTTCTCGGCCCGGATGCGGATGGCGAGAACGGCGGCGTTGAGCAGCGAGAAAACGAGCGCATACCAGCCGAGGCCAAAGACGAGCGGAAGTACGGCAATCTCGGCCGCGACCACCGCGTAGTTCGGATGCGCCATGAAGCGGAAGGGCCCGGAGCGGACGAGCGGCTTCCCGGGGGGCAGGACGATGATGCGCGTCGTCCATCGCTCCCCGAGCGTCGCGATGATCCAGAGGCGCAGCCCCTGCAGGACAAGGAAGAGGGCAAGCAAGGGCAGTGCGACCGGGGCGTCGCGGGCGAGGAACCAGAGCCCCGCGAGCCAGGCGGCATGCAGCAGCACGATGAGCGGATAATGGCCGGCCGCGTGCTCCCGGCCGCCGCGGGCGAGGAGGCGGCGCGTGTTGCGCCGGGCGAGCCACAGCTCTGCGAGCCGCTGCGCGGTGACGAGGGCGAGGATGATGATCGCCGGCGTCATGCGGCGCGCAGCGCGACGCAGCTTGCCGAAAAGCCCGGTCCCATGGAGGTGAGGGCGGCGCGCGACGGCAGGCCACGGGCGAGGATGCGCTCCAGCACGAAGAAGACGGTGGGGGCGGACATGTTGCCATAATCGGCGAGGACATCACGCTCCGCATCGAGGCTGCCGGGCGCGAGCCCGAGGGAGGCTTCCAGCGCCGTGACAACCTTGGCGCCGCCCGGATGGCAGATGAATCGGTCGATGTCGGTAGGCGCCAGACCGCCGCGCGCCAGGACGGCACCGAGGGCGGCGGCGGCATTCTCCTCGGCGAAGGGCGGGATCGAGCGGTCGAAGATGACCCCGAAGCCCTCCGTCTCGACCTTCCAGCCCATGATGTCGAGCGTGTCCGGCCAGGTGTGCTGGCCCGAGGCCTCGATGACGGCCAGGCCGCCGCGGTCTGCGGCGAGGACGCAGGCAGCCGCCCCGTCGCCGAAGAGGGCGGTGGCGACGATGTTCTCCTTCGTCAGCTTGTCGAGCCGGAAGGCGAGGCTGCAGAGCTCGACGGTCACCATGAGCACGATCTCGCCGGGGCGGGAGCCGGCAAGGCGTGCCGCCACCGACAGGCCCGAGGTGCCGCCGGCGCAGCCGAGGCCGAAGAGCGGCACGCGCTCGACATCCGGCCGCAGCCCGAGCCGCCCGGCGACACGGGCCTCGAGCGTGGGCGTGGCGATGCCCGTCGAGGAGACGGTGACCACGGTACCGACATCCTGTGGCGTGATTCCGGCCCTCGCGAGCGCGGTCGCCGCGGCTTCCACGAAAAGGTCGCAGGCCATGTCGAGATAGGCCGCATTACGCTCGGCCCAGCCGCGCGGTTCGAGGAACCACTGGAGGGGCCGCGTGACGTGGCGCTTGGTGATGCCCGCCGTGTGGAAGACTGCGGCGAGCGGCGCAAAGTCGGGCATCTGCGGGGCGAAGACCTCGCAGGCGGCGCGCGCGATCTCCTCCTGGGAGAGGGTGTAGGGCGGGACGGCGGTGGCGGTCGACAACAGGCTGACATTGGCCATGGCGGACTCCTGTCACCCGTTGCCGAGCGTTGATCGCGGCGAGGCTCGGCGCCTATTCGGCCGGATGTCCCTGGGGAGCTTCCCGGGAAACTTACTGGGACAGCGCCGTGCGAGCCGGTGACGCCGACGGCCATCGCGAGGCAACCCGCGCGAATATAGACGTTCACGCCTGTCGGGACGAGGACGGCGAGATGGCCGGGGCCGCGCGCCCAGACGATGCATCCGACGTGCACGGCGCACCTCGGCAAGCTCCACCAGCCCGCAGCGCGGGCGAGGACCCCGATAACGCCACCGCCGACGAGCAGCCAATAGACCCTCGCGCCCAGAAGGGATCCTGGGTACATGGCCGACTACCTGATGCCGGTGAACCTCGACATCCCGCACCTGGAAGCGCATTTCGTCGACGAGGTCGACCCGCACGTCAATCCGCCCGGGGTCAAGGGGCTCGCGGAGATCGCCCTCGTCGGCATGGCCCCGGCCATCGCCAATGCCATCTTCCACGCGACGGCATCCGTGCGCAACCTGCCGTTCCGCATCGAGGACGTTTTGGCCTCCTAGCGTGACAGGGGCCGGCATGCGCCGACCATGTCGGCTCCTTCAGGCGGCGGCGCTCCGGTTCCGCTCGGTGAAGAAAATGGCGCGCATTTGACTTGTTCTGCCGCCGGCAAAACGGCCTCCTAGGGCCAGCGGGCAAGCGGGAGGCGTGGCAATGCTGCTGACGATCAATATGCTGGACGGGGCCTTCAAGGGCGACATGCGACAGAAGATCGTCATCAAGGACCTCATAGCCCAGGTGATTGCGGCCCAGGCGCTGAGCGTGGCGGCCTACAGGCGCATCGAAGTGACGGTCGACAACGCACGCCAGCTGGTCGCGCTCGTGGCGGAGGAGCGGGTGTTCGAGACGCCGGAGATCGGCGAGGTCACCATCGGCCGGCGGGCCGAGCAGATCCTGATGAACCTCGTCAGCCGGCCCCTGCCGACGAAGGTGCCGGTTCCGCCGGCGCGAGGACGCGGTGCCCCGGCCGGCGGACCTGCCCAGAATCAATAGCCGAACAGGAAATCTCCGGCATCGAGGTCGGACAGCTCGATGCCGGCGATGAAGATGCCGCCATCGCCGAATTCGATCGCCACGCCGCCGTCGACCTCGCGCGAGGCGGCGAGGACCTCGTCGACATTCGTGAGAGGGCCGCCGAGAAAGCGGATCTGGTCGCTGCCGTCCTCGAAATCCTCGATGCGGTCGTAGCCGGTCTCGTTGCCGACGTAGTTGAACACGTCCGCCCCGGTGCCGCCCCACAGCTGGTCGTCGCCGTCGCCGCCGTAAAAATGGTCGTTGCCGGCTTCACCATACAGCCGGTCATTGCCCGCTTCGCCGTCGAGGCGATCGCCCCCGGCGCCGCCATAGGCGACGTCATCGCCGTCGCCGAGGAGGAAATAGTCGCCCGTCAGCGTGACGCCGGCCAGGTTGCCGAGGCCGCTGTCGCCGTCGAGCCCGTAGACGGTATCGTTGCCGGATCCGGTCATGACGACGAGGTGCTCGAAACCGATCGCCGTCGCTCCGCCGGGGATGATGCCGGAGGCAACGTCGACGAGGAGGTCGTCGGTCGCATCGCGTTCGTCGATCATGAGCCGGTCGAAGCCCGTGCCGCCATCGAGGAAGTCGGCGCCGCCGCCGCCGCTGATGAAGTCGTTGCCCTCATGGCCGCGGATCACGTCGGCGCCCGGGGTGCCGATGAAGGAATCGCGGCCGGTCGAGCCTTCGATGGTCAGCTGCTCGAAACCGACCGCAGCTCCCGACTTGCCGACGCCGAGACTCGACAGGTAGATCTCGCCCGTATCGGCATTATGGGTGGCGCTGAAGCCGACGAACTCCCAATTGCCACCTGGGCCCGGCGCGAGTTGGGTCTGCGCGGCGCGGAAGTCGAGGACGAGGTGGTCGATGCCCTCGCCGCCGTCGGCGCGGCCTACACCGTTCAGCACCACGAGGTCGTCGCCGGTGCCGGCATTGATGTGATCGTAGCCCCAGCCGGTCCCGCCGATGATGACGTCGTTTCCGGCTCCACCGGACAGGCGGTTGGCGCCGGAATTGCCGGCAATGTAGTCGTCGTGCTCGGTGCCGTAGACGTTCTCGATGGAGATCAGCACGTCGCCCTGGGCATAGCCGCCGATCTGCGGGCCGCTGCGCGTCAGGTCGACGTTCACGCCCTTGGGCGAGCCGGTGTATTCCACCGTGTCGGAACCGCCGCGCCCGTCGATCATGTCGGCTCCGGCGCCGCCATTGATGACGTTGTCCCGGTTGTCGCCGGTCAGCCGGTCGTCATGGCTGGAGCCCGTCAGGTCCTCGATATTGTAAAGCATGTCGCCTTGGGCATCGCCGCCGATCTGCGGTCCCGGGCGGTCGAGGTTGACGTCGACGGCCTCGGGCGAGAAGGCGTAGCTCGCCCTGTCGCGCATGCCATCGCCGCCATCGATGATGTCCGCTCCCGCGCCGCCGCGCAGCGTGTTGTTCCCGGAATCGCCGATCAGGACGTCGTCGAAGCGCGAGCCGGCGACGTTCTCGATGCCGACGAGAACGTCGCCTGCGGCGTCGCCGGCGCTCTCCTGCGGTCCGGAGAGGCGCAGGTCGACCGTGACGCCGGCGAGCGAAGAGAGATAGACCGCCGTGTCGCGGCCGGCGCCGCCGTCAAGCAGGTCGACGCCGGGACCGCCCCACAGGCGGTCGTTGCCATCCCCGCCGAAAAGGCTGTCGTCGCCGGCATAGCCGACGAGATCGTCATTGCCTCCAAGACCTTCAAGAACATCGGCAAACCTGGTTCCGTAAAGCCTGTCATCATCATCGGTTCCCACGGGCATGGCAGCCTCCTGTGCGGTGTGGCAGCGCAGGATTTCCGAAGGTTACATGGAAGGCAATACAAATATATGCTGTCGCTTTCGTTCGAAAATAACTCTACTTTACAACGTAATGATTGGTATGACCAATTCAAACATTTCCTGCGCATCTGTGTGCCGTTTGCTCCTTAAGATGCACCCATGGCCTATGGCCTGAGCACTAACGAGGGGCTCCGGATTCGATTGCGGCCATGCCAGCCCCGCCTCGGTCGGGAACGCGCGACCATCAGCGTTCGCCGGCCGGATTGAAACTGCGCAAGGCGTCGCGCCGCCCGCGACTCGGGATCACTCGAAAGACACCACTCGCCCGGCATCCGCTCGACGACGTCTTCGCCGCGGAAAGGGGCGCGCCGGTAGCGCCCCTGATGGCGCGGTCACTTCGCCTGTTCGATCTTCGTGACGGTGATGCGGCCATTGATGCGGTCGGCCTCGAACCGGACCTTGTCGCCGACCTTGACGGTCTTGAGCATGGCGGGGTCGGCCACCACGAAGACCATGGTCATGGCATCCATGTCGAGGTTCTTGATCGGGCCGTGCTTGAGGGTGACCTTGTTCTGCGCCGGGTCGATCTTCGTCACCTGACCGTCGACAGGGGCGGCCTGCGCCAGCGCGAGGACAGGGGCGAGGGACAGGGACAGAAACGGGATTATGGCGATCGCGAATTTGCGCATCCTTGTCATCCTTCCTTCGGTTCTCGTCACTTGACGATGATCTTGCCGGTCATGCCGGCTTCGCGGTGGCCGGGAATGAGGCAGGAGAAGTCGAATTCGCCCGCCTTGGTGAACTTCCACACCATCTCGCCGGTCTTCCTGGGGGCGAGACGCCGGGCATTGGGATCCTCGTGCTCCATGTCAGGGTTCTTGCGCATCTCCTCGGCATGCTTGAGGTTTTCCGCGAGCGTCGCGACGACGATCTCGTGGTCGATCGCGCCGTTGTTGCGCAGCACGAACTTCACCTGCTCGCCCTTGCGCACCTCGATGGTGCGGGGCACGAACTCCATGCGGCCGTCAGCTTCGCGCATTGTCACCTGCACGATACGGGCGGGCTTCTTCGGATCGCCCGGCTGGCCGTAGGCGCGCTCGTCGCCATGGGAATGGCCGGCGTCGGCGAGCGCCGCGGCCGGTATGCAAAGGGCCGCAAGGGCGGCAAGGATCGTCTGGATCTTCATGTCTGCTCCGGGGTCGATGATCGGGGTCAGTGGTTGCCGTGGGAGGATGCGCCGCCGGGCTTCACGGCCCGGAATTCGGCAGCGCCTTCTGTCGGTGCGGGTGTGGCGCGCTCGGCACCGGGCGGCGCGCCCGTCCATTCGTAGGCGACGGTGCCGGGCGGGTGCTCGAACCAGCCCGGGTCCTTGTAGTCATCGCGCGCCAGCCCCTCGCGCACCTTCACCACCGAGAACATGCCGCCCATCTCGACGGCGCCGAACTGGGCGAAGCCCGTCATCATCGGCAGCGTGTTGTCGGGCAGCGGCATCTCCATCTCGCCCATGTCCGCCATGCCGGCCGTGCCCATGGGCATGTAGTCGGGCACGAGCTTCCTGATCTTCTTCGCCACCTCCCTCTTGTCGACGCCGATGAAGGTCCTGAGGTCGTGGCCCATGGCATTCATGGTGTGGTGCGACTTGTGGCAGTGGATGGCCCAGTCGCCCTCCTTGTCGGCGACGAAATCGAAGGCGCGCATCTGGCCCACCGCGCAGTCGATGGTCACCTCCGGCCAGGCGGCTTCCTCCGGCACCCAGCCGCCGTCCGTGCACGAGACCTTGAAGTCGTAGCCGTGCATGTGGATCGGGTGGTTGGTCATGGTGAGATTGCCGAAGCGGATGCGCACCTTGTCGCCCTTGGCCGCCACGATGTGGTCGATGCCGGGGAAGACGCGGCTGTTCCAGGTCCAGAGATTGAAGTCGGTCATCTCCGCCACCTTCGGCACATAGGCGCCCGGCTCGATGTCGTAGGCGGACATGAGGAAGACGAAGTCGCGGTCAACGCGGCGGAAGGCGGGATCCCGCGGGTGGACGACGAAGAAGCCCATCATGCCCATGGCCATCTGCACCATCTCGTCGGCATGCGGGTGGTACATGAAGGTGCCGCTCTTCGTCAGCACGAACTCGTAAACGAAGGTCTTGCCCGGCTTGATGTGCGGCTGCGTCAGCCCGCCGACGCCGTCCATGCCGTTGGGCAGGATCTGTCCGTGCCAGTGGATCGTGGTGTGCTCGGGCAGCCTGTTGGTGACGAAGATGCGCACCTTGTCGCCTTCCACCGCCTCGATAGTCGGCCCGGGCGACTGGCCGTTGTACCCCCACAGATGCGCCACCATGCCCGGCGCGAGCTCGCGCACGACGGGCTCGGCGACGAGATGGAACTCCTTCCACTCGCCGTTCATGCGCCAGGGCAGCGTCCAGCCGTTGAGCGTGACGACCGGCTGGTAGTCCGGGCCGGTCGTCGGCACGAGCGGCGGCTGCGTCACCGCCTCCTTCATGGTGGGAGCCTCGGGGATGGAGGCGGCCGCGGCGCGGCCGGAGACGGCACCGGCGCTGACGAGCGCGGCCGAGGCACCGAGGAACGATCGACGGGAAACCGTCATGAGCTTTGCCTTTCTCAGTGTTCGCCGGCCTCGGCGGCCGCAAGCGCGACGGGGCCTTCTCCGGCTCCGCCGGAGGCGCCGCCGCCAATGATGGCGGTGTCGAAATCGACCGATGCGAGGAAGAAGTCGCGCCTGGCGCCGATCGCCGCGACGTTGCTGGCGATGCTCTCGCGCACGGTCGTCAAGAGCTCGAAGACGTCGATGAGCATGCCGTTGTATTGCAGCAGCGCCTCCTCGCTGACCGTCTTGCGCAGGGGCAGGATGCGGCTCTGATACTGGCGGGCGATGTCGTGGCGGCCGCGATAGGCGAGATAGGCCTCGCGCGCCTCGGACCGCACGTTGACGGCCTTCTCCAGCAGGCGGTTGACCGCCTGCATGTAGGTCTCGCGCGCCTGCCGCACCTTCACCTCGCCGAGGTCGAAGATGGGGATCTCGATCTCGAGCTCGAAGCCCTTCGGGTAGGCCTTCTCCTTGTGCCCGTCCTCGGTGACGCGCTCGTAGTTCCGCCGCAGGCTGCCATCGAGCATGGAAACGAAGCGCGTCGCCTCGCTCAGCCCGAGGCCCTTCGCCATGGCCTCGAGCTCGAGGCGGGCCGCGATGAGGTCGACGCGCCGGCGCACCGCCTCCTCCTCGACCTGTCTCGCCGTCCTCAGCCGCGGCAGGGGCGGCAGTTGCCCCGGCAGCCTGTAGTTGATGTCCGCGCCCCAGAGGCCGAGTTGGCGCGTCAGAGCTTCGCGCTGGGTCGCCGCCGCGAGGCGCGCCTCGGCCAGCTGGTTTGATATCTCCGCGTAGAAGGCGCCGGCCCGGGCCTGGTCGAGCTTGTTGGCGGCGCCCGTCTCGCCGAGCTTGCGGGTGAGGTCGGCGGCGGCGTCGGCCGAGGTGCGGGCCTCGTCGAGGAAAGCGACCGTCTGCCGCGCCGCGACAGTGCGATAATAGGCCCGCCGCGTCTCTGCCGCCATGCGGAAGGTCGCCTCGATGGCCCGCTGCCGGGCTGCCTCGAACTGGGTCTTCGCGATGTCGCTGCGCGCCGGCAGCGTGAGAAGCGCGAGGATATTGGCGACGAGGCGCCGTTCGATCTCGAGTTCGCCGCCCGTCGACAGGCGCTCGATGCCGATGACGGGGTTCGGCGGCAGGCTCGCCTGAACGAAGGCCGCTTCCGAGATGCCGAGAGTATTGTACGCCGCCTGCAGGCCACGGTTGTTGAGAAGCGCGACCTGCACGGCGCCATCTGCCGTCAGCGGCCGGGCGAGCAGTGCCTTGACGCGTTGCTGCGCCGCTGCGGCATCGGCTGCGGAGGCAATCTTGATCGTGTCCTTGCCGAGGTCGGCGGAGACCCGCGCCGCGACAGGCCCCATGCCGCCGTCTGGCGTGAAGGCGGCGCAGCCGCCGAGGGCGAAGGCGAGCGCGCCGGCCGCGGCGAGGCGCTTCATCGGCACGGCAGGATCGGGTTGGGCTACTGACGTCATTCGCTCCTCCCGCGGGGAGCGACGCTCTCGTTGCTCCTGGACCACGCCCGGGGTGCGACGGGCTGGTAATCGGCCGTGCCGGCCGTCACCGGCACGTAGCGCAGGGGCGGCACCCGCGCGCCGGGATCGGCCGGATCGGCACCCGCCGTGATGGGAGGGGGGCCGGAACATGCGGACAGGAGGACGGCGCAAGCCGTCGCAAAAAAGGCTTTCATGATTGGACCTCGGACAGGCCGACGAGGGCGCGGGTGGCGCGGGCGCGCCACGAACCACTCGCTCAACGACAGCACGTGACACGGCTACCGGCGAAAGAGGTCGGCCAGGATCCGGGGAATGTGGTGGACCGCTTGTGGTCCGGTGCCGGAATCAGGCCGACGCTTGCGCGCTGCCCGATCGCGGCGGCCGCTCGAGGCGTGCCGCGAGGGCTTCCTTGATGCCGACGCGAAAGAAGGCCGGCTCGATGGCGCCGACAATCCTGTGCGGAGACGGCGTGCAAACGGCCGGCGGTATGGCGACATGGCAGGCGAGGGCGCAGCAGTTCATGCCAGCGCCCTGGTGCCTCTCGGGTTTGCACGAGCCATCGTTCGTGGCGGGGCAGGCCTGGCCGGCGGCCGGGCCGTGATCGCTGTCGGCATCCTGGCCATGGCCGTGATGAACGTGCGCATGCCGCGGCGTCTCCGCCACAGCGCCTCCTGCTGCAGGCATTTGTCCGGGCGTATTGGCATAGCCCCAGCCGACGCTCGTCGCCGAGAAGGCGAGGGCGGCGATGAGGATCACCAATCTGCGAAATGCTTGCAGCATCGGATGAACGATAAGTGCGATCTTTGGTCATGGCAAGGCTGGACACTTCGTCCGACCGGAATTCTGGCGGCGGTGACGCGGTCGCCACAGCATATCAGGATTGAGGCGGCGGAGACGTGCGAGGCTCGCGACCGGGCAAGGACTGCCTCAGACCGTGGACGGGGTGTAGCCCGCCTTGATCACGAGCGCCTTGATCGCCGCGATGTCTGTTCCGCCTCGCACGGAAACGAGCTTGGAGGCCGGATCTACCGCAACCTGCGTCCCCGGCAGGCCCGTCTCGATCGCCTTGCTGATGGCAGCGGCACAGTGGCCGCACGTCATATCCTCCACCCGCAGGCTCAGGACCTCACGGCCGGGCTGCGGAACGACGTTTGTCTGCGACTGATGGGCATTGCACCCGCACATGGACTCGCTCTCCGTTTCAGGGACCATGCGCCATCTCTGCGCCTTCCCACCATGGGAAGGTCAAGAGCGCCTTTACCGGCCCGGCCGCAATTCTGGGTTAACGGTCATCCTCGTCGCCGTCGCCCGCGTCGCTGCCGCCCAACCAGCCGCCCATCGTCATATGGGCCATGCGGCGACGGCCGTTTCTCCACTATGGATGAATGAAAACCAGAACGCTCTCTCAAGCCGGAGGAAAATAGGGTCTCAGGTCGGTTCCACTGCCGACAGTTGCAGCCCCGACGCATGTGACCGCGGCGGACTGTTGCGTCAATGCGGCAATCTGAATGACAAATTTACAGCGTGGGGGGCGCTCATCGCGCCCCCCGACAGATCCGGAACTTTGGGTCCGAAAACGGAACCCCGAGGGTTCCACCAACCACCCACCGCTCACGAGCAACCCGTCGTGCCGCCGCACGTGTCGCATTTCATGCAAGTGCCGTTGCGGACGAGCGTGAAGTTACCGCATTCGGGGCAGGCTTCGCCCTCGTAGCCCTTCATGCGAGCTTCGGCGCGACGGTCAGCGAGGGAGCGCCCGGTGCCCGTCGCAGGCTGGGAGGGGGCGGCGAAGCCGAGCTCGGCCATCTGCGCCTCGCCCACGGTTTCCTCGTCCTCCTCGAAGGCGGGTTCGCCCTTCAGGGCTGTCGCGCCGGAGGCGAGAGCGACAACCGTGGAGCCACGGCCGGCAGTGGGAGCGGGGCGACTGTCGCCGCCACCGGCGATCGACAGGAAGTTCGTCGCCCGGCCGCGCACGAAGCCGCGCGAGACCACCTGCGGCGCCGTTGCCTGCGGGGCAGGGGCCTTGCCCTGGGCGACGCCGCCGCCGAGCACGTCGTGGCCGATCTCGCCCGGATCGATGTGGGCGAGGTCGTGGCGGCCGAGATAGGAAATGGCGAGCTCGCGGAAGACATAGTCGAGGATCGACGTCGCATTCTTGATCGACTGGTTGCCCTGCACGAAGCCGGCCGGCTCGAAGCGCGTGAAGGTGAACGCCTCGACATATTCCTCGAGCGGCACGCCGTACTGCAGGCCGAGCGACACGGCGATGGCGAAGTTGTTCATCATCGCCCGGAAGGCGGCGCCCTCCTTGTGCATGTCGATGAAGATCTCTCCGAGGCGACCGTCGGCATATTCGCCGGTGTGCAGATAGACCTTGTGGCCGCCGACGATGGCCTTCTGGGTATAGCCGGTGCGCCGGTCGGGCATCTTCTCGCGCTCGCGCACGCGCTCGACGCGCTCGATCACCTTCTCGACGATCCTTTCGGCCACCTGAGCCGCTCGCGCCACCGGAGCCTGGGCGACGAGCGTCTCGACCGCATCGTCCTCGTCCTCGTCCTCGTCGGCGATGAGGGCAGCATTGAGGGGCTGTGACAGCTTGGAGCCGTCGCGGTAGAGGGCGTTGGCCTTCAGCGCCAGGCGCCAGGAGAGGAGATAGGCGCTCTTGCAGTCCTCGACCGTGGCATCGTTGGGCATGTTGATGGTCTTGGAGATGGCGCCCGAGATGAACGGCTGCGCCGCCGCCATCATGCGGATGTGGCTCTCTACCGAGAGGTAGCGCTTGCCGATGCGCCCGCACGGATTGGCGCAGTCGAAGACCGGATAGTGCTCCGCCTTCAGGTGCGGCGCGCCTTCGAGCGTCATCGCCCCGCAGACGTGGATGTTGGCGGCCTCGATCTCGGCCCTGGAGAAGCCGAGGAACGGCAGAAGCTCGAAAGCCGGATCGCTCAGCTTCTCGGCCGGCACCTTGAGTGTGTCGCGCAGGAAGTCCTCGCCGAGCGTCCACTTGTTGAAGACGAACTTGATGTCGAAGGCCGACTTCATGCCCGCCTCGACGGCAGCGATCTTCTCTTCCGTGAAGCCCTTGGCACGCAGGGAGCCGTGATTTATGGCGGGCGCCTGGGCAATGGAGCCGTGGCCGACCGCATAGGCCTCGATCTCGGCGATCTCGGCCTCGGAATAGCCGAGAACGCGCAGCGCGTCGGGAACGGCGCGGTTGATGATCTTGAAATAGCCGCCGCCTGCGAGCTTTTTGAACTTCACGAGAGCGAAGTCGGGCTCGATGCCGGTGGTGTCGCAATCCATGACGAGGCCGATGGTGCCGGTCGGAGCGATCACGGTCGCCTGCGCGTTGCGGTAGCCGTGCTGCTCGCCAAGCTCGAGCGCCTTGTCCCAGGCGTGCTTGGCGCGGGTCACGAATTCCTCGCCCTGGGCGAGCCTCCCACATGAGGCGTGGTCGAGCGGCACCGGCGGCGTCGCCAGCTTCTCGTAGCCCTCGCTCTTGCCGTACGCCGCGCGGCGATGGTTGCGGATGACGCGCAGCATGTGCTGGGCGTTCTTCTTGTAGCCCGGAAAGGGCCCGAGCTCGCCCGCCATCTCGGCCGAGGTGGCGTAGGAGACGCCCGTCATGATGGCTGTCAGGGCGCCGCCGAGGGCGCGGCCCTCGTCGGAGTCATAGGACAGGCCCATGGTCATCAGGAGCCCGCCGATATTGGCATAGCCGAGGCCGAGCGTGCGGAACTCGTAGGACAGCTCCGCGATCTCCTTCGACGGGAACTGCGCCATCAGTACCGAGATCTCGAGCACGACGGTCCACAGCCGGCAGGCGTGCTCGTAGGAGCCGATGTCGAAGCGGCGCGAGGCACGGTCGTAGAACTGCAAGAGGTTCGCCGAGGCGAGGTTGCAGGCCGTGTCGTCGAGGAACATGTATTCCGAGCAGGGGTTCGAGGCGCGGATCGGTCCCGAAGCCGGACATGTGTGCCAGTCGTTGATGGTGGTGTGGAACTGGATGCCCGGATCGGCCGAGGCCCAGGCGGCATAGCCGATCTTCTCCCAGAGATCCCGGGCCTTCAGCGTCTTCGTGACGCGTCCGGTGAGGCGCGCTTTAAGCTGCCAGTCGCCGTCGGCCTCGACGGCAGTGAGAAATGCGTCGTCGACGCGGACAGAATTGTTGGAGTTCTGGCCGGCGACAGTCGCATAGGCCTCCGAATCCCAGTCGGTATCGTAGGTGTCGAAGGCGATGTCCGAATAGCCCTGGCGGGCGAACTGGATGACGCGCTTGATGTAGTTGTCGGGCACCATGGCGCGGCGGGCGAGCTTGATCTCGCGCTTGAGCGCCGGGTTCTTCTCCGGATCGAAGCATGCGTCACCCTCGGCCTCGCAGTTCACGCAGGCCTTCATCACGGCTTTCATATGCTTCTTGACGATCTTGGAGCCGGTGACGAGGCTCGCGACCTTCTGCTCCTCCTTCACCTTCCAGTCGATATAGGCCTCGATGTCGGGATGGTCGACGTCGACCACCACCATCTTGGCGGCGCGGCGCGTGGTGCCGCCCGACTTGATGGCGCCGGCCGCCCGGTCGCCGATCTTGAGGAAGGACATGAGGCCGGAGGACTTGCCGCCACCCGAGAGCTTCTCGCCCTCGCCGCGCAGGGCCGAGAAGTTGGAGCCGGTGCCGGAGCCGTATTTGAACAGGCGCGCCTCGCGAACCCACAGGTCCATTATGCCGCCCTCGTTGACGAGGTCGTCGGCGACGGACTGGATGAAGCAGGCGTGCGGCTGCGGGTGCTCGTAGGCCGACTTCGACTTCACCAGGCGGCCCGTGGTGTGGTCGACATAGTAGTGGCCCTGGCCCGGGCCGTCGATGCCATAGGCCCAGTGCAGGCCGGTGTTGAACCACTGCGGCGAGTTGGGCGCGACCATCTGGTTGGCGAGCATGTAGCGCAACTCGTCGAGGAAGGCGGAGGCGTCCTCTTCGCTCGAGAAATAGCCGCCCTTCCAGCCCCAGTAGGTCCAGCAGCCGGCAAGCCGGTCGAACACCTGAGTGGACGAGGTCTCCGAGCCGTAGCGCTCGTTCTCGGGCAGGGCGGCGAGGGCCTCATCGTCTGGCACGGACCGCCAGAGGAAGGAGGGAACGTCGTTCTCCTCGAGCTTCTTCAGGCGCGCGGGCACGCCGGCCTTGCGGAAATATTTCTGCGCCAGCACGTCCGTCGCCACCTGACTCCAGGACGCGGGCACGCTGATGCCCTCGAGGCGAAAGACGACCGAGCCGTCGGGATTGCGGATCTCACTGGTCGCGAGCCGGAACTCGATGGTGGAATAAGGAGAATGGCCCGCCTTCGTGTATCGCCGCTCGATCCGCATTGTCGTCATCCCCATGAGCCGGGCGAAATCCGCCCTCGAAGCCGCCAACCGACGGCTCCCACCCGCAGCTCTGTTGTTGCCTCTAAACCTCGGGCAGGTTCGACCCGCCTCGATCGTGAACCGCCGCCGGCGACCGCATGTCCCGCGAGGGAAAAGACCGCTCCAGGGACGACCCGTGCGCGCCGCCCGGCTGCCTTCACCACCCCATGAGCGGTATTTGTTCCGGCCGGGTTTCGGCCGGTGCGACGCCGCCGCGACGTAACGCCTAAGCTAGTGCCAGAAAGCCTTATTCGTCAAGAATTAGTGCGAACAGGCCATCGCGCCCCCTATATCTTGTGACGAGGATGTGAACAACGGGGACGATGTGGTGCGTTCTGCGTAAGTATCGAAAACTGTGGCAGGATTTACCCCGCGTTGAAGTGATGCTTGAACGAGGCGCGGGTGCCGCAGCCACGCGCCGGGCGGCGATCAGCGCATGGCGGGGGCGGGCGACATGCATCTCAAGGGCGTTTATCGACGCAGCTTCCCGACCGGAAGTTGCGGCATGGCGGGAGCCTCAGTGGTGCTGAAAACAATGCCGGCCAACGAACGAATCGCGGTTGTGGGGTGAGGGGGAATGGCGCCGCCTCGCGCCGGCCGGTGTGAATGACTGCGAAGCTGGCCGGAGCAATGCCCTCTTGACGGACGGCCGGCACCAACGGCGGCGATTCTCCGCCGTCTCCTGCGGCAAGGCGTAGCTGGACATTGCGCGGCGAGACGGTCATATTCCGCGCGATTTCGCGGCGGCGCAGCCCGCGATCGCAGCCCATGCAACGAGACCGGGGTCAGCCTTGAAGACCTTCCTGCTTCAGTTCTTCACCTGGTGGAGCGGCCAGACGCTTGGCACGCGGTTCCATACCTGGCGCAATGGCGAATTCGTCGGCGAGGACGAGTTCGGGAACAAGTATTACCGGACCCGCGGCGGCAGGAAGGATCCGGCGCTCGGCATCGAGCGGCGCTGGGTCATCTACAACGGCGAAGCAGAAGCCTCAATGACCCCGCCCGGCTGGAATGGGTGGTTGCACCATACGGTGGACGTGCCGCCGACGCAGGAAGACTACAAGCCGCGCGACTGGCAGAAACCGCACAAGCCGAACTTCACCGGCACCCCGAAGGCTTACCGTCCCGCCGGCTCGACACTCGCGAGCGGCCGCCGGCCGCCGGCCACGGGCGACTATCAGGCGTGGTCGCCGGGCAGCTGAAGCGGCGGCGCATCCACAAGCTCGATTCTCTCATCCAGGGCCGCCATCGCGGCCCTGTTTCGTTTTTCCGGAAGCTTTTCTGGCGACGCCAGAGCACGGGGCGGCGCAGCGGGGCGCCGTCAGCGATCAGGAGCGCGAAACCGTCTGCCAGGTCGCGGCCATGCTTCGGACCAAACATCGCGGCTGCCGTCATTTTCTGTGCGCACGCCCTTTTTCCACCATCTCCGCCATGTTAACCGGGACACGGTGCCGAGAGGCAGTGGCGCCGGCGGGCACGCCGGTCTTCCGCGAACGAGGCTTGGTTGATGCGCTTGGCTGTGCCCCTCCTGTCCGCCCTGGTGCTGAGTACGCTGGCCGTCCCGCACGCCAGCGCAGACAAGATCAGCAACCCGACGGCTGTCTTCTCCGGCCTCGACAAGATCACGGGGCGCATCGTCTCGTTCGAGGTCGCCGTCGAGGAAACGGTGCAGTTCGGCGCCCTGCAGCTGACACCGCGCGTCTGCTACACGCGCCCCGACACCGAGACACCCAACACGACCGCTTTCATTGAGGTGGACGAGGTGACGGTAAACAACGAATACCGTCGCATTTTCACCGGCTGGGTGTTCGCGGCCTCGCCCGGCCTGCACGGCATCGAGCATCCGGTCTACGATGTCTGGCTGACGGGCTGCACCGGCGGCACCGAGATCATTCCCGATCCGCCCGCCCAGCCCGCGGCCGATGCCCCGGCGCCGGCGCGCGGCGGCTGAACCGCGCATGTGGTCCTGCCGCTCGACCCCATACCGGGGCTGCGACTGCCGCCCCCCGTGGACGCGGCCGCCGCTGAAAAGCGGCTATCGGATTGCTGAGACGATGCAGCGGCCGAACTGATGGGCGTTGAGCGGAAGCCTGTCCCAGTCGGCTGCCGTGGTTATGCTCTTCTGCAACATCTGCAAGTACTTCTTCTTCGGCACCTCGGTCGCGCCGAACTGGCGCAGATGTTCGGTGACGAATTGTGTGTCGAGCAGCGTGAAGCCGCCGCTGCGCAGGCGCGCGACCAGATGGACGAGGGCGATCTTCGAGGCGTCGCGCGTGCGGTGGAACATGCTCTCGCCGAAGAACGCGCCGCCAAGCGCCACGCCGTAGAGTCCGCCAACCAGATTCCCGTCGTCCCACACCTCCACGGTGTGACAATGGCCGAGATCGAAGAGCTCGCCGTAGAGCGACCTGATGCGGCGGTTGATCCAGGTGCGCTCGCGGCCCGGCGCCGCCGAGGCGCAGCCCGCGATGACGGCTTCGAAATCTCCGTCGATGCGGATCTCGTACCGGTCCGCAGCGACGCTTCGGGCAAGGCGGCGCGGCAGATGGAAATCGTCGAGCGGCAGGATGCCGCGCTCGCGCGGCTCGACCCAGAACAGGCCCGGCTCGTCGGCGCTCTCGGCCATCGGGAATAGGCCGCAGGCGTAGGCCTTGAGCAGAAGCCCCGCCGTGATCTCGCCACTGCGCCCACCTTCGCTCATCGGTTGGGTGTCCGTTATTCCGCCGCCTCGTCGTAGGCCTGACGATCGGCCGGCGCCTCGCCCGGCAATCCGGCGAGCAGAGCCACCAACGCGCGGTCGTGCAACAGCACCATACGTTCCTTCGGCCGCAGCCAGGCTACAGCATCGTCGATGGACCGGGCGTCGACAAGCTTGGCCTGTGCCAGAGCGCGCTCCGCATCGATCGCACCGCGCCGGCGTGGTTCCGCGGGCGGCAGCATCGCCTCGTGCGCCGCCCGCAAGGCCGGGTCGGCATGAATGGCGCGCAGACCATCGGCCTCGTCGAAACCGTTCGCGGCGAGTTCCCTGGTGACTTCGGCGGCGCGCAGCGCGATCGGCGGCGGCACCGCTTCCTCCGGTGTCAGCAGGAGGCCCCAGCGTTTGAGGGCGAGCCCCGCCGCCAGCGTGCCGCTGAGCCAGGAAAGAAGGATGGCGAGCACGAGACCGAGGATGGTCGGCGACATCCAGGCGAACAGCGAGGTCGAGATGAGGAAGGCCGAGACGCCCGTGACGATGCCGAGGAGCACATGCATGCGATGGCGGCGCACGATGTCGCGGAAGGGGACCGACCCGTCGTCCCGCCGCTGCGGCTGCCAGCCGGTGTCGCGCCCCGCGAGGATCTGGAACACCGCCCCGGACTGGATAAGCATCATCATCGGCGCCAGCATGGCCGACAGCAAGATCTCGATCAGGGCGGAAAGAACGAGCCGCAGGCCACCACCACTCGGGCGCCGGATGGAGCCCCTGAGCAGGGCGAGGGTGAGGCCGAAAACCTTCGGTGCCAGCAGCACGCCCATGGTCAGCGCGAAGAGCGCGAGCGCCCGCTCCGCGTCGAAACGTGGCCAGATCGGCGACAGGGCAAACTCGCTGGTGAAATATTCGGGCTTCACGTAGCGGGTCTGCAGCACGAGGACGAGGCCGACCACGAGTTGCATGAGCCAGAAGGGCGAGGCGAGATAGGACATGATGCCGGTCGCGAAATGCTGCCGGCTGGCGAGCTTCAGTCCCCGCGCGCCGATGACGCGCATGTGCTGAAGATTGCCCTGGCACCAGCGGCGGTCGCGCGCGGCCACATCGATGAGCGAGGGTGGGCTCTCCTCGTAGCTGCCCTCCAGCTCCGGCAGCATGTAGACGGACCAGCCGGCGCGGCGGATGAGCGCCGCTTCGACGAAGTCATGGCTGAGAATGTGGCCACCGAACGGCGGCTTGCCCGGCAGGTCCGGCAAGCCGCAATGGGCCGCGAAGGCGGCGGTGCGGATGATTGCGTTGTGGCCCCAGTAGTTGCCGTCGCGCCCCATCCAGACCGCGAGGCCCTTGGCGATGACCGGACCGTAGATGCGCGCCGCGAACTGCTGCAGGCGCGCAAACAGCGTATTGCGGTTGATGACAAGTGGCAGGCTCTGGATGATGCCGGCATCCGGATCGGCTTCCATCGCCGCGGCAAGGCGCACGATGCAGTCGCCGGTCATCAGGCTGTCGGCGTCGAGCACCAGCATGTGATCGTAGCTGCCACCCCAGCGCGTCACGAAATCGGCGATATTGCCCGCCTTGCGGTGCGTATTCTTCGGCCGGTGGCGATAATAGAGGCGTGCATCGGGCCCGAGACGCTGGCGCAGGGCGAGGAAGGCCCGTTCCTCCGCGATCCAGACATCGGGATCGGTGGTGTCGGAGAGCAGAAAATAGTCGAAATGGGAACCAAGCCCGGTTTCCTCGATCGACTCGCGGATGGCCGCGACAGCGGCGAAGACCCGAGCGGTCGATTCGTTGTAGATCGGCATCACGACGGCGGTGCGCCGCGTGAGCGTCGTCGGTGCCTGCGAGGGACGCCGGCTCCACAGCAGGGCGATGAAACCGACGACGGCGGAACTGAAGGCCAGCGCGATCCACGAGAAATTGACGGAGAAGAGTGCGACCAGCACCCACTGCAGCACAGTGGTGCGGCTGACAGACACGACCTGAACCATCTCCCACACGCCATAGGCGGTGAGGGCGGCACCGCCGCCGAAGACGGCGAGCCGGGCGAGCCAGGGAACGGCAAAGCGCCGGATTGGCCGGCGCCGCTCCTTGCTCGGCTCGAAGCGCCGCAGCGATTGGGTCGGCATGGCGAGCGGCGCCTCGGGCGGCATCGCATCGGGAAGGATCGTCGTCATCGGGCGCGGATCAGCGTGGTCCGTCATGGCGTCCAACGATATAGCCACGTCTCGCTCGCGGCTTTGCCAGCCGCTTCCAGCAGCAGGCGCAGCTCGGAAGCCGTCTCGTTTCCTGGATCAAGCTCGAAAGTCACGCGCAGTGTGCGCCTTTCCGGATAAGACCACAATCTGAGATCGAGAATCTGGCCGGGCGTAGCCGAAAGAGACGGCTTGATCTCGACAATGGCGGCAGGGTCGGCGAGGCGCTCGCCGACGAAGTCGATGGCGAAGCGCCGCCTGTTGCCGGAACCGCCACGGCCTGCGCGGGTATTGGCGACGGTGGCGAGCGGCGGGCGCTCCGGCGGCGTCCAGCACCAGAAGAGCCGATAGGAGATGCTCGCTTCCTCGCCGGCCTTGTAGGGCTCGGCCGGGCGCCAGTAGGCGATGACGTTGTCGTTGCGGTCCGAATCCGTCGGCACCTCGATGAGCTGCACGCTCCCCTTGCCCCATTCCCCGAAGGGTTCGAGCCACAGGCTCGGCCTCAGCTCGAAGCGACGCAGGTCGTCCTGGAAGGCCGAGAAGTCGCGATCGCGCTGCAACAGGCCGAAGCCGCGCGGGTTCTCGTCAATGAAGGCGGAGATCTGCAGCGTCTCGGGGTTGGACAGCGGGCGCCATATCCATTCGCCTTGGCCGTTCAGGATCTGCAGGCCCTTGACCTCGTAGGCGGCCACGCGCACGTCGTCAGCCGCGCCGTCGTTCGGCCCGAAGACATAGGTCGCGTTCATGGCGCCGATGCCGACGTGGTCGAGGTTCGTGCGGGGGAAGAGCGCCACTTCGACGTCGGTGATCGTCATGTCGCCGGGGCGCAGCGTGAAGCGCACTGCGCCGGCCGCACTCGGCGCATCGAGGAGCGCATGCACCGCGAGGCTGTCGGACCCGGGCGCGGGTCGCTCGATCCAGAAGGCGCGAAACAGCGGAAATTCCTCGCCGCGCGAGTCCGCCGGCTGCAATGCGAGTGTGCGCGCGGTAATGCCGTAGTTCTGGCCGGAGGCGATGGCGCGGAAGAAGGTCGCGCCCTGGAAGACGGCGACCTCGCGCTTGGGCTCGCGCCCGGAGCCGAAGAACACCTTGAAGCCAGAAAAATCGAGACTGCCGACATCGGCCGGCAGCTGCTGGGCGGCGCCGAACACGAAGCGGCTCGGATCATAGGCCACGCGGCGGATGGTGCCGTCCTCGACGACATAGATGGTCACCGCATTCGTGTAGATGAAGCCGCGATGCAGCGGCTCGATCGAGAAGCTGCGCCCTTCGCCGGCCCACACGCGCGCCGTCTCCCGCAGGCGGATGGCCGAATAGTCCTCGAAGGACAGGTTGGCCAGGGTGTCAGGAAGGGTCGTCGGTGGGGCGACGTAGGCCTTGCGCGCAATGGCGCTTGCCACCTCCGCCACGCGGGCGGGATTGAACGGCTGCCCCTCCGCCAGGACCGCCTCTATGGCCACCTGCGGAAAGGGCTTTTCCTGCGCGAGAACAGGCTTCGCCGGCAGGCCGAGCGCGGCCCCGCCGGCGAGACCAAGGCCGAGGCGCAATGCCTCCCGGCGATCAGGATGGCGGGAGGACGCGATGGAGCCGGAGGACATAGACGATTCGTTCGGCACTTTGGCAGACAACTCGACCTATTGGTGCGTTCGGGATACTGGTGTGAGCACCGGCGGCTTCTATCATGCTTTCGACGGCAGCGGCGAAATTTCGTTGAATCGCGAACAGCTTCCACGCCGAGCGCAGACACCTTTGACACTGGCAACGATTTGCGGTCGTAAAGAGGCCGAAATTGGGAAGCTGTCCGCTTCCACGCAGCGGATGAGATCCGGGAGATGGCATGGTGAAGGCATCGGATCCGGCGGCGGCACGTCGCTGCCTCGTCATCGTACTGGCCGCAGGAGAGGGTACGCGCATGAAATCGCGCACGCCCAAGGTTCTCCATGCGCTCGCCGGGCGCAGCCTCCTTGCCCACGTGCTCCACGCCGTCTCGGCGGCCGGGGCGGACGCGGTGTCCGTGGTCGTTGGCCCGGACCGCGACGACGTCGCCGCCGAGGCGCGCCGCGTGCGGGCCGATGCGACGATCCATGTCCAGGCACAGCGCCTGGGCACGGCCCATGCCGTGCTCGCAGCGCGCGACGAGATCGCGCAGGGCTATGACGACGTCCTCGTGGCCTTCGCCGACACGCCCCTCGTGACCGCAGAGACCTTCGGCCGCCTGCGGGCGGAGCTTGCCCGCGGCGCCGCCGTCGCCGTGCTCGGCTTCGAGGCCGCCGATCCCAACGGCTACGGGCGTCTTATCATCGAAGGCGAAGACCTCCTCGCCATCCGCGAACACAAGGACGCGAACGACGAGGAGCGGCGCGTCGGCCTGTGCAACGCGGGCCTGATGGCCCTTGACGGCGGCGAGGCGCTCGCGCTGCTCGACGCGATCGGCCAGGACAATGCCCAGCGGGAGTTCTACCTGACCGACGCGGTGGCGGTGGCGCGGGCGCGTGGCCTCAAGGCCCATGTCGTCGTTGCCGATGAAGCGGAAGTCCAGGGCATCAACGACCGCACCCAGCTTGCGCAGGCAGAGGCGACGCTGCAGGTGAGGCTGCGGCTTGCGGCGATGCGCGAGGGGGCGACGCTGCAGGCGCCGGAGACGGTCTTCCTCAGCGCCGACACACGCCTCGGCCGGGACGTGGTGGTGGAGCCGCATGTCGTCTTCGGGCCCGGCGCGATGGTGGAGGACGGGGCCGTCATCCACGCCTTCTCGCATCTCGAAGGGGCGCGGGTCCGCGCCGGCGCATCCGTCGGTCCCTATGCCCGCCTGCGTCCGGGCACCGATATCGGCGAGGGCGCGCGGGTCGGCAATTTCGTCGAGGTCAAGAACGCGACGCTCGGGGCCGGCGCCAAGGCCAATCATCTGAGCTATCTCGGCGATGCGACGATCGGCGCCAGGGCGAACATCGGCGCCGGCACCATCACCTGCAACTACGACGGCTTCCGCAAGCACCGCACGGAGGTCGGCGCCGGCGCCTTCGTCGGCTCCAATTCCTCCCTCGTCGCGCCGGTCACCATCGGAGATGGCGCCTTTGTCGGCTCCGGCTCGGTGGTGACCATGGACGTGCCGGCCGATGCGCTCGCTGTCGGCCGCGCGCGGCAGGTCACCAAGGACGGCTGGGCACAGAAATTCCGCGAAACGTTTAGTGGCGCTTCTACCAAAAAGACCGAATGAGGCGCATGCTCATCTGCGCCCTTACGTCACAAACGGATATCGAACGTGATTTGAACCTGCGCGTCGCGATCGGATACCACGTCGATCCGCCGTGATCGGCGATACGACTGTGCTGGCCTTTCGGGGAGTAGACCATCCATGTGCGGCATCGTGGGAATACTCGGGCGGCAGCCGGCCGCCCCGCTCGTGGTGGATGCGCTGAAGCGCCTCGAATACCGCGGCTACGACTCTGCCGGCGTCGCCACACTTGAGAACGGGCGGCTGGAGCGCCGCCGGGCCGAGGGCAAGTTGCGCAACCTCGAGGACAAGCTGGCGCGCTCGCCGCTGTCCGGTCCCGTCGGCATCGGCCACACCCGCTGGGCGACACATGGCCGCCCCAACGAAACCAACGCGCATCCGCATGCGACGGATCGTCTCGCCGTGGTCCACAACGGCATCATCGAGAATTTCCGCGCGCTCAAGGAGGAGCTGCAGGCCGGGGGCGTGGTCTTCGAGACCGAGACGGACACCGAGGTCGTCGCCCAGCTGGTGACGCGCGAGATGCGGGCGGGCAAGGCGCCGGCCGATGCTGTCGCCGCCGTCCTGCCGCAGCTGCGCGGCGCCTTCGCGCTCGCCTTCGTCTTCGCCGGCGAGGACGACCTTCTCATCGGTGCGCGCCACGGGGCGCCGCTCGCCATCGGCTATGGCGAAGGCGAGATGTATCTGGGCTCCGATGCGCTGGCACTGGCGCCGCTGACGGACGAGATCTCCTATCTCGACGATGGCGACTGGGCGGTGCTGTCGCACGACGGCGCCATCATCCGCGACGCTTCCGGCAAGGTGGTTCAGCGCGAGCGCCAGCGGTTCTCGCCAGGCGCCTTCATCGCTGACAAGGGCAACCACCGCCATTTCATGGCGAAGGAGATCCACGAGCAGCCGGAGGTGGTCGGCCGCACGGTCGCCCATTACGTCGACCTCGCGGCAGGTCGGGTGAAGATGCCGGCTGAACTCGCCGTCGATTTCCGCAAGGTGAACCGCATCGTCATCTCGGCCTGCGGCACGGCCTATTACGCGGGGCTCGTCGCGCGCTACTGGTTCGAGCGGCTGGCGCGCCTGCCGGTGGAGATCGACGTCGCCTCCGAGTTCCGCTACCGCGAGATGCCGCTGTTCGCGACGGACGTGGCGCTGTTCATCTCCCAGTCGGGCGAGACCGCCGACACGCTCGCCTCGCTGCGCTATGCCAAGGCGGGTGGTGCCTCGATCCTGTCCGTCGTCAACGTGCCAACCTCGACGATCGCCCGCGAAAGCACGGCCGTGCTGCCGACGCTCGCCGGCCCCGAGATCGGAGTGGCCTCGACCAAGGCCTTCACCTGCCAGCTCGCGGTGCTGCTGGCGCTGGCGATCGCCGCCGGGCGGGCGCGCGGCACCCTGAGCGAGCGGGACGAGGAGGGGCTCGTCTCCGCCCTCATCTCGGTGCCTGGCCTCATGGCCGAGGCGTTGAAGAGCGAGGCGGATATCGAGGGCCTGGCGCGCGAATTGTCCAAGGCGCGCGACGTGCTCTATCTGGGGCGCGGCATGGCCTATCCGCTCGCCCTCGAGGGCGCACTGAAGCTCAAGGAAATCTCCTACATCCATGCGGAGGGCTATGCCGCCGGCGAATTGAAGCACGGCCCCATCGCCCTCATCGACGAGACGGTGCCGGTCATTGTGTTGGCCCCCAGCGATGCCGTCTTCGAGAAGACCGTGTCGAACATGCAGGAGGTGGCAGCGCGCGGCGGGCGCATCGTCCTCGTCGGCGAGGCGCATGCGGCACGCGAGGCGGCCGTGGAGACGATGGCGACCGTCGCCATGCCGGCCATGAACCCCATCATCGCGCCGCTGGTCTACGCCATACCGGCCCAGCTGATCGCCTATCACACAGCGCTCTTCATGGGGAAGGACGTGGACCAGCCACGCAATCTCGCCAAGTCCGTGACCGTCGAATGAGCGCCGCGGGCTGTTGCCAGCCGCTCATACCTCCGCGACAGGCTCGGGCCGCGTGATGATATAGGCCGCCACGGCAATGAAGCAGGCGGCGGCCGCGATGCGGCCCACCATCGGCGCGGCCGAAGCCAGCACGATGCCGTAGCTGACGACGAGGCTGATACAGGCGATCCACTTCACCCGGCGGGGGATGGAGCCGTTCGCGCGCCAGGCGCGGACGGAGGGGCCAAGGTATCGGTGCTCGAGCAGCCATTGCTCGAAACGCGGTGAGGACCGGGCAAAGCATGCCGCCGCAAGAATGAGGAAGACCGTGCCCGGCAGGAGCGGGATGACGAGGCCGATGGCTCCGATGGGGACCAAGAGGCAGCCGAGCCCGAGATAGATGAAGCGCGCAGCCGGTGAGCGGGCCGCAATCCGCTGCCCCGCGTCGGTCGCCCTGCTGCGGCGATCCTGCTCGATCCTCCTGCCTTCCACGTGTCGTTCCGATTCGATTTGTCTGAAACGCCTGCGGTGATTGGCCTGCTTGCAAGGAAAATGGCAAAGCCCCATCAATTGTGAAAGGGCTTCGGGGTGGGGATGCGGCCGCATGACACGCCCCGGCAAGCCTCAGGGGACAGGTTGTATCGCATGGATGACAGGCACAAGCAGCCGGAGGATGCCGAAACCGTTCCGACGGCGCATCAGATCGCCCAGGAGGTGGCCGCAGCCTCGGCCGTCCGGCCGCACACGGCCGGTTCCCGGTTGCGCAACTATTTCCTGACGGGCGTCGTCGTCGCCGGTCCGCTCGCCATCACGGCCTATATCGTCACCTGGATCATCGGCCTCATCGACGGCTGGGTGAAGCCGCTCATCCCCGCGGCCTATCTGCCGGACACCTATCTGCCCTTCGCCATCCCGGGCTTCGGTCTCGTCGTGGCCTTCATCGGCCTGACCCTGCTCGGTTTCCTGACGGCCAATCTCGTGGGGCGCTCGCTGCTCAATTTCGGCGAGCGCATCCTGGCGCGCATGCCCGTGGTGCGCAGCCTCTACAAGGGCGTGAAGCAGGTCTTCGAGACGGTGTTCTCGGAGCAGGGCACCTCCTTCCGCTCGGTCGTGCTCATCCCCTATCCCTCGCGCGAGGTGTGGTCGATCGCCTTCCTCTCGGCGCCGCCGGCCAAAGCCATCGCCGAGCGCCTGCCGGATGCCGGCGACTATGTCGGCGTCTTCATGCCATGCACGCCCAATCCGACGACGGGGTTCTTCTTCTACCTGCCGCGCAAGGACGTCATCGAGGTTTCCCTGACGGTGGAGGAGGCAGCCAAGCTCATCATGTCCGGCGGCGTCATCCAGCCCGATAGTGCCAAGCCGGCGCCGGCGAAGGCGCTGCCGGCGCGCAAGCGCAAGGGGCTGGAGCCGGTTCAGCCTTAGTCTCAGCCGGCGCGCAGCAGGCGGATGGCCTCGTCGCGCTCGAAGAGATAGAGCAGCAGCCGCAAAGCCTCACCGCGCGGGCTCCCGAGCCTGGGATCGCACTCGATGACGAGCCGGGCATCCTCGCGGGCGGCGGCGATGAGGTCCGCATCGGTCTCGGTGCGCACCAGGCGGAAGTCGGGAGCGCCGGACTGGCGCGTGCCGAGGATCTCGCCCTCGCCGCGCAGCTTCAGGTCCTCCTCGGCGATGCGGAAGCCGTCTTCCGTCTCGCGCATGATCCGGAGGCGCGCCTCGGCCACCGGCCCGGGCGGCGCCTTGTAGAGGAGAAGGCAGGTGGAGGCGGCCGCCCCGCGGCCGATGCGCCCGCGCAGCTGGTGCAGCTGGGCGAGGCCGAATCGCTCCGCGTGCTCGATGACCATGACGGTGGCCTCGGGCACGTCGACGCCGACCTCGATGACCGTGGTGGCGACGAGGATCTTGATGTCTCCCGCCGCGAAGCGCGCCATGACGGCGTCCTTCTCCCGCCCCGGCATCCTGCCGTGCAGGAGGCCGACGGCCTCGCTCCCGAAGACGGAGACGAGGCTCGCGTAGCGCTCCTCCGCCGCCGCGACGTCGAGCGTTTCCGATTCGGCGACGAGCGGGCAGACCCAATAGACGCGCGCGCCGCCGCGGATCGCCCGGCCGGTCGCGGCCACCACCTCGTCGAGCCGTTCGAGCGGTACGGTACGGGTGTCGATCGGCTTGCGGCCGACCGGCTTCTCCTTGAGGACCGACACGTCCATGTCGCCGAAATAGGTGAGCACCAGGGTGCGCGGGATGGGGGTCGCCGTCATGACAAGCACGTCGACGGCCACGCCCTTGGCGCCGAGGGCAAAGCGCTGGTGCACACCGAAGCGGTGCTGCTCGTCGACCACGGCCAGGCCGAGGTCCTGGAAGGCAACGTCTTCCTGGAACAGCGCATGGGTGCCGACCACGATGTCGAGCCCGCCCTCGGCAAGCGCCGCGAGCGTGCGCCGCCTTTCGGCGCCTTTGTCCCGGCCCGTGAAGAGGCCGAGCCGCAAACCGGCGGCTTCGGCGAGCGGCGCAAGGCGCTCGAAATGCTGGCGGGCGAGGATCTCCGTCGGCGCCATCATCGCCGCCTGCCGGCCGGCCTCGACGGCGCTCGCCATGGCCATCAGGGCAACGGCCGTCTTGCCGGAGCCGACGTCGCCCTGCAAGAGGCGCAGCATGCGCTGCGGCGCGGCGAGATCGCGGCGGATGTCGGCGATCGCCTGTTCCTGCGAGCCGGTGAGGGCGAAGGGCAGAGCCTCGCGCAGGCGGGCGACGAGGCGGCCATCGCCGACGTTCTCTCGCCCCGGTGCACGGCGCAGGCTCTTGCGCAGGAGCGCGAGGGCGAGCTGGGTCGCGAGCAGTTCGTCATAGGCGAGGCGGCGGCGGGCGGCACTGTCCGGCGCGAAGGCGGCCATGTCCTGCGGGGCGTGCAAGCGCTCGAGCGCGGTGCGGAAATCGGGAAAATCGTTGCGCGCCAGCCAGTTCTCATCCTGCCACTCGGGCAGTTCCGGCACGCGGGCGAGAGCGGCGCGGGCGACGCGGTTCACATACCGCGCCGTCAGGCCTTCGGTGAGGCCGTAGGTCGGCTCCACCACCGGCATGTCGGCAAGGCCGGCGGCATCGACGATGCGGTCCGGGTGGACCATCTGGCGCCGCCCGTCCCACAGCTCGATCTTGCCGGAGACGAAGCGCTCCTCGCCGACGGGCAGCAGCTTGTCGAGGCGCCGCCGGTCGGCGTTGAAGAAGACGAGGGTGACGTCGCCCGTCTCGTCCTCCACGACGACGCGATAGGGCGCGCGCGAGCGGCCGGGCGGCGAGGGATGATGCGAGGCGACGCGGACGGTGAGCGTCACGATCTCGCCGGGCACCGCCTCCGCCACGGTCGGTCGGGCGCGCCGATCGACGGCGCCATGGGGCAGGTGGAAGAGCAGGTCGAGCACGCGGGCGGGCTTGCCCGGCTCGCCCACGAGCCTGTCGAACAGCAGCCGCATGCGCGGGCCGACGCCGGGCAGCGAGGTCACTTCGGCGAAGAGTGGATCGAGGAGCGAGGGGCGCATCGCTGGGGCTGCTGGAGGTTCGAACGGAAATCGCGGGCGGGCTGACAGACATCCTGTCGGGCGCTATATACCCGCCCGAGCCTGGCGCGACGACTCTCGCGTGTTCGGCCGCGAAGGAGACAAACCGTGAACGACAATCAGCCGGACGACAGCGACCTCGCCATGCGCCGGCGGCGCATCCTCTACCGCGCCTGGCATCGCGGCATGCGCGAGATGGACCTGATCATGGGTCGCTTCGCCGATGCTCACTTGGCGCAGCTGGATGAAGAGGAGATCGCCGAGTTCGAGCGGCTGATCGAACTCGTCGACAAGGACCTCTTCTCCTGGATCAGCGGCAGCGAACCGGTACCGGCCGCCTACGACACGCCGCTCTTCCGCCGCATGCGGAACTTCCACGCAGACGGCGCACCCGCGCGATCATAAGGCTTGAGAACTCGCGGCGTTCCGACTGCTTCGGACAGTCGGCAGAGACATCCATCATCAAGGTTGCCATGCAGCTGAAACGCGCCATCGAGGCCCTGAAGCGGGCCGAAAGCCTCACCGTCGCGAGCGTGCCCGGCGGGCTCGACGCCATAGTCGCGGCCGACCTCGCACGCGCCCTCGCCAAAGGCGAGGAAAGGGCGGCGACGCTCGTGCACGTGGCCCGAGACGGTCAGCGCATGGCCGCTATGGAAGCGGCGCTGTCCTTCGTCGCGCCGGAGATCGACGTCCTTTCCTTTCCCGCCTGGGACTGCCAGCCGTATGATCGGGTGTCGCCCAACGCCGCCGTAACCGCGCGACGCATGACGACGCTCGCCCGGCTCGCCCGCACGCGGGCCGGAGAGGACAAGCCGCGCATCCTCCTCACGACCGTCAACGCCATCCTGCAGCGCGTGCCGCCCATCGCCCGCATCGCCACCGAGACGCTCTCGGCCGCGCCCGGCAATGTCATGGACATGGAGGCGCTGGTCAGCTGGCTCGAGGTCAATGGCTTCCTGCGCACCGGCACCGTGCGTGACACGGGCGAATATGCGGTGCGCGGCGGCATCGTCGACCTCTATGCCCCTGGCATGCCGGAGCCGCTGCGCCTCGATTTCTTCGGCGACACGCTCGAATCGATCCGGGCCTTCGATCCCGAGACGCAGCGCACGACGCACCAGCTGCGCGCGCTCGACCTCGTGCCGATGAGCGAACTGCAGCTCACCACCGAGACGATGCGCCGCTTCCGCCAGGGCTATGTGGCGGCCTTCGGCACGGCGACGCGGGACGATACGCTCTACGAAGCGGTGAGCGAGGGGCGCCGCCATCCCGGTGTCGAACACTGGCTGCCGCTGTTCCACGACCATCTCGACACGCTGTTCACCTATCTGCCGGGCGTGCCCTTCGTCTTCGACGCGCTCGCCGACGACGCGGCGGGCGAGCGTCTCGCGCAGATCGCCGATTACTACGATGCCCGCAAGGCGGCCCTCGACCAGCCGGTCGTCGGTGGTGCGCCCTACAAGCCGCTGCCGCCGGATGCGCTCTACCTTGGTGTAAGCGAATGGGCACAACGAATTGAAAACGAATCGATTGTCCGCCTGACACCCTTCGCCCAGCCGGAGACGAGCGGACGGCTCGTGGTCGATATCGGTGGCCGGCAGGGGCGCAGCTTCGCCGCCGAGCGGGCGGACGAGACGGCGAACGTCTTCGACGTCGCCGTGCGCCACGTGCGCGAGTTGCAGAAGGCGGGCAAGCATGTGGTGCTCGCTGCCTGGTCGGAGGGTTCGCGCGAGCGTCTCGGCCATGTGCTTGCCGACCATGGCCTGACGCAGGCGAAGCCGATTTCGCGTCTCGCCCATGTCTCGGCGCTCGCCCGCAACGAGGCGGCGCTCGCCGTCTGGGGACTGGAGCACGGCTTCGAGACCGATGACCTCGCCATCGTCGGCGAGCAGGACATCCTCGGCGACCGTCTCGTGCGCGCCAAGCGCAAGGCCAAGCGTGCGCAGGACTTCATCGCCGAGGTGTCGAGCCTCACGGCCGGCGATCTCGTGGTGCACGTCAACCACGGCATCGGCCGTTTCGTCGGGCTGAAGACCATCGACGCCGCCGGAGCGCCGCACGACTGCCTCGAGCTGCACTATGCCGGCGGCGACAAGCTGTTCCTGCCGGTGGAGAACATCGAGCTCCTGTCGCGCTACGGCTCGGAAGACACGGAGGCGGTGCTCGACAAGCTGGGCGGCGTCGCCTGGCAGGCGCGCAAGGCCAAGCTCAAGCAGCGCATCCGCGAGATGGCCGGGGCGCTGATCAAGATCGCGGCCGCGCGGGCGCTCAAGGAGGCGCCGCGCATTCAGCCGCCGGAAGGGCTCTACGACGAATTCTCGGCGCGCTTTCCCTACGACGAGACGGAGGACCAGCAGAACGCCATCGACGCGGTGCTCGACGACCT
Source organism: Chelatococcus daeguensis (assembly GCF_001887265.1). Lineage (NCBI taxonomy): Bacteria > Pseudomonadati > Pseudomonadota > Alphaproteobacteria > Hyphomicrobiales > Chelatococcaceae > Chelatococcus > Chelatococcus daeguensis. Next base: position 2,081,960 of record NZ_CP018095.1, read on the forward strand.
CGCCGCCGGGCGGCCCATGGACCGGCTCATCTGCGGCGATGTCGGCTTCGGCAAGACCGAGGTGGCGCTGCGCGCGGCCTTCGCGGTTGCCCTGTCGGGCCGCCAAGTGGCGGTCGTCGTGCCGACGACGCTGCTGGCGCGCCAGCACTACAAGGCCTTCGCCGACCGCTTCCAGGGGCTGCCGGTCCGTATCGCCCAGGCGTCGCGCTTCGTCACCACCGGCGAGATGAAGAAGGTGAAGGAGGGGCTCGCGGACGGCACCGTCGACATCGTCGTCGGCACCCATGCCCTGCTCGGCAAGGCCATCCGCTTCAAGGACCTCGGCCTCATCGTCGTCGACGAGGAGCAGCACTTCGGCGTCGCCCACAAGGAGCGACTGAAGGAGCTGCGCGCCGAGGTGCACGTGCTGACTCTGTCGGCGACGCCCATTCCGCGCACGCTGCAACTCGCACTCACCGGCGTGCGTGAACTGTCGCTCATCGCGACGCCGCCGGTCGATCGCCTCGCCGTGCGCACCTTCATCACGCCCTTCGATCCGCTCGTCATCCGAGAGGCGCTGCTGCGCGAGCGCTACCGCGGCGGCCAGGCCTTCTACGTCTGCCCGCGCATCGAGGACCTCGCCGAGGTGAAGGCCTTCCTCGACGCCGAGGTGCCGGAGGCGCGCGTCGTCGTCGCCCACGGGCAGATGCCGGCCGGCCAGCTCGAAGACGCCATGACGGCCTTCTACGAGGGCAAGTTCGACATCCTCCTGTCGACGACCATCGTCGAATCGGGCCTCGACATCCCCCGCGCCAACACGCTCATCGTGCATCGGGCGGACATGTTCGGCCTTGCCCAGCTCTACCAGCTGCGCGGACGCGTTGGCCGCTCGAAGACGCGGGCCTATGCGCTCTTCACCGTGCCGGCCAACCGCTCGCTGACGGCCACGGCCGAGCGCCGGCTCAAGGTGCTGCAGTCGCTCGACACGCTCGGGGCCGGCTTCCAGCTTGCCAGCCACGACCTCGACATCCGCGGCGCGGGCAACCTCCTCGGCGAGGAGCAGTCCGGCCACATCAAGGAGGTCGGCTACGAGCTCTACCAGCAGATGCTGGAGGAGGCGGTGGCCCAGCTCAAGGCCGGCGTCACGGACGAGGAGGCCGAAGAGCAGTGGTCGCCGTCGATCACCATCGGCACGCCGGTGATGATCCCGGAGGGCTACGTGCCCGACCTGCAGCTGCGCCTCGGCCTCTACAAGCGCCTGTCGACGCTGGAGCGCGACGACGAGATCGACGCCTTCGGCGCCGAGCTCATCGACCGCTTCGGCCCGCTGCCGGAAGAGGTGGACCAGCTCCTCAAGCTCGTCGCCATCAAGGCCCTGTGCCGGCGCGCCAATGTCGAGAAGGTCGAGGCCGGGCCGAAGGGTCTCATCGTCGCCTTCCGTGACAATTCCTTCGCCAATCCGGAAGGCCTCATCGCCTATGTCGCCGGCGAGGGCACGCTCGCCAAGGTGCGGCCGGACATGCGCATCGTCTTCATCCAGGACATGGACAGCGCCGAGGCGCGCCTGAAAGGCACGGCCCGCGTGCTGCGCGACCTCGTGCGCATCGCCGAACAGCGCAAGGCGGCGTGATTTTCGCAGCCGCAGAAAACCGGTCGCCGTCATGCCCGCGCCTGTCGCGGGCATCCACGTCTTGAGAAGAGCAGGGTTAAAAGCGTGGATGGCCGGACAAGCCCGACCATGACCAACTGGGCATGGGCGCAAAGATATCACGGCAATCCATTGTCATATATATAGATTTTATCGTCTGTGCGGTCATTCCGCCCCGAGGCTCTCCATCTTTGCACGGCAAACTTGACAGCGGCGGCGGAACGCTCCTTAATAAGTCAACGTGATTTATAAAAAGGTCGCCAAAGCGGCCGGGGAACGACAGGGACGGGCCATGCGTGCCATGCGGGCCGGGCAGGGGACGAATTCCCTGCAGATCCGGCAGTACAACCAGCGTCTCGTCTTGCGCTGCCTGCGCCGTCTCGGCGAGGCGTCCAAGGCTGACCTTGCCCGCGCCGCGGACCTCACCAGCACGGCTGTCGGCCAGATCGTCGACGAGTTGGACGCCCTCGGGCTCGTGGAGACCGTGGGCAAGCGCCACCGTGGACAGCGCGGCCAGCCGGCGACGATTATGCGCCTCAACAGGGCAGGAGCCTACGGCATCGGTGTGCGGCTCGACCGCAGCCGCATCGAGACGGTGCTCGTCGACCTCGGCGGCCATCTCCTCGCCCAGTACACGCACGACATCGACTTGCCGTCGCCTGCCGTGGCGCTCGACATCGTCCAGCGCGACGTGGAGCAGTTGCGCGCCTTCTGCACGCCGGAGATGCGCGAGCGCATCACCGGCATCGGCATCGGCCGCCCCTACAATCTCGGCAGTTGGTTGCAGCAACTCGACCTCGTCGAGGTGCCCTCGCTGCACGAGTGGGACGAAACGGATTTCGCCGGCGACCTCGCCCGGGCCACGGGCCTCGCTACTGTAGAGGAGAACGACGGCGCTGCGGCGGCCATCGCCGAATTGTTCCACGGCCTCGGCCACGAGGCCGACAACTTCCTTTATCTTTTCATCGGGCCCTGCATCGGCGGCGGCCTCGCCATGGGCGGCGACTATCTGCGCGGCGAAACCGGAAACGCCGCCGACGTCGCGGTGATGCCCGCCGGGCCGAGCCGGCTGCCGTCGGCACCCCAAGGCCCGCATACGGATATTCTCCTGACGCGGGCCTCGCTCAATGCGCTCATCCGTCACCTGCGCCATCGCGGCGCGCATGTCACCGGCCTTGGCGACCTGCCGGGCGCGATGAACGGTCATCCCAAGGCGGTCGAGGAGTGGATGGACGACTGCGCCGATGCGCTGGCCGGGCCGCTGCTCGCCATGCGTGCCCTGCTCGACATCTCGCTCGTCGCCGTCGACAGCGACCTCGACCGGGTCTGGATCGACCGGCTGATCGCGCGGCTGGAGAAAGCGCTTGTGGCAGGTGTCGCCGAGGCGCGCACGCCGCCCGTCGTGCGGGCCGGGCACTTCGGCCCCTATGCCGGCGCGCTCGGTGCGGCGAGCCTGCCACTCTTCGTCCATTTCAGCCCGCGGACGGGCATCCTGACCGGCGAGGCAGCCGTCAGCGTCAAGGGAGGGAGCGAGCATGTATTCGCCTGAGCCCATTCTCGAAATGCGCGGCATCTCCAAGACCTTCCCGGGAGTCAAGGCGCTCAACGACGTCCAGCTGACGATCTATCCGGGCGAGATTCACGCGCTGATGGGCGAGAACGGCGCCGGCAAGTCGACACTCATGAAGGTGCTGTCCGGCGCCTATCAGGCTGATCCGGGAGGCGAGATCCGCATCGATGGCAAGCCCGTGGTGATCGACGGCCCGCTCGCCGCGAAGGCCTGCGGCATCGCCATCATCTACCAGGAGCTGGCGCTCGCCCCCAACCTGACGGTGGCCGAGAACATCCATCTCGGCATGGAGATTGGCCGCCGCGGCATGATCGACCGCCAGGCGATGGCCGAGGGCTGCGGCGAGATCCTCAAGCGCCTCGGCGCCACCTTCGGCCCGCGCACGCTGGTCGCGGACCTCTCGATCGCCGAGCGCCAGCTCGTCGAGATCGCTCGCGCGGTGCACGCCAGGTCGCGCATCCTCGTCATGGACGAGCCGACCACGGCGCTGTCCTCGCGCGAGACGGACCGGCTGTTCGCGCTCGTGCGCCAGCTGAGGGCCGAGGGGCTCGCCATCATCTACATCTCGCACCGCATGGCCGAGGTCTACGAATTGTCGGACCGGGTCTCGGTGCTGCGTGACGGCACCTATGTCGGCACGCTCGGCCGCGACGAGATCCGGCCGGAGACCATCGTGCGCATGATGGTGGGACGCGACCTGTCGTCCTTCTACAAGAAGGACCACGTGCCGGGCGTGCGCAACGCGCCCGTGCTCGAGGTGCGCAACGTGGGCGATGGTGCGCGCGTCAGGGGCTGTTCCTTCACGCTCCATGCCGGCGAGGTGCTCGGCCTTGCCGGCCTGGTCGGTGCGGGGCGGACGGAATTGGCTCGTCTCGTCTATGGCGCCGACACGCGCACGAGCGGGGAGATCGTCATCGCCGGCAAGCCGGCCGATATCCGCCGGCCGCAGGATGCCATCGACGCCGGGCTTGTCTATCTGACGGAGGACCGCAAGGCCCAGGGCGTCTTTCTCGACATGACGGTGGCCGAGAACCTGAACCTCGGGGTCATCGGCCGCGACGCCAGGGCGGGCATCCTCAACCGCGGCAAGGGCAGGTGGCGTGCGGCGAGGGCCATCAAGTCGCTCACCATCCGTGTCGCGAGCCCAGACGTGACGGTCGGCTCGCTCTCGGGCGGCAACCAGCAGAAGGTGCTGCTCTCGCGCCTCCTCGAGACGGAGCCCAAGGTACTCATCCTCGACGAACCGACGCGGGGCGTCGACATCGGCGCCAAGTCCGAAATCTACCGCATCATCGACCAGCTGGCGAAAACCGGCGTCGGCATCCTCGTCATCTCCTCGGAACTGCCCGAGATTGTCGGCATCGCCGACCGTGTCCTCGTCATGCGTGAGGGCGAGATCGCGGGCGAGGTCGGCGGGGAGACCGGCTACGCCATCACCCAGGAAAACATCATCGCGCTCGCAACCGGTGTTGACCGCTCGCTCATGGCGGCGGAATGAGCGACCAGACGAGAGGGAACGTCCCCATGTCCGCAGCCGAAGAAGCCGCGCTCGCCACACATCGGCGCATCATGTTGCAAGGGTTGTTGCGCACCGTCGGCATGCTGCCGGTGCTCGTCATCCTGTGCATCCTCATTCACGTGCTCACCCTCTACGTCACCGGGGAGGGGCGCTTCCTGACGGCGCAGAACCTGTCCATTGTCGCCCAGCAAGCGGCAATCAACACGGTGCTCGCCGCGGGCATGACCTTCGTCATCCTGACAGGCGGCATCGACCTGTCCGTCGGCTCGATACTCGCTGCCTCGGCGATGGTCGCCGTCATCGCCTCGCAGGACTTCGGTGTCCTCGGCGTGCCGGCCGCCATGGCCACCGGCCTCTTCTTCGGCCTCCTCAACGGCGCGCTCATCGCCTTCGTGCGGCTGCCGCCCTTCATCGTCACGCTCGGCTCGCTCACGGCCGTACGCGGTGTTGCGCGCCTCCTCGGCAACGATACGACGGTGTTCAACCCGGAACTGCCCTTCGCCTTCATCGGCAACGGCTCGCTCGTCATCATTCCGGGCGTCCTCTCGATCCCGTGGCTCGCGGTCATCGCCATCGCGGTGATCCTCGCCTCCTGGTTCATCCTGCGGCGCACCGTGCTCGGCGTTCACATCTATGCCGTCGGCGGCAACGCCGATGCGGCGCGCCTGTCCGGCATCAAGGTCTGGGCCGTGCTGCTCTTCGTCTATGCCGTCTCCGGCCTCCTCGCCGGCCTTGGCGGAGCCATGTCGGCGGCGCGGCTCTATGCCGCCAACGGTCTGCAGCTCGGCCAGTCGTACGAGCTCGATGCCATCGCGGCGGTCATCCTCGGCGGCACGAGCTTCGTCGGCGGCATCGGCTCCATCTGGGGCACGCTCATCGGCGCGCTGATCATCGCCGTGCTGTCGAACGGCCTCATCCTGCTCGGCGTGTCCGACATCTGGCAGTTCATCATCAAGGGCCTCGTCATCATCGGTGCCGTGGCGCTCGACCGCTTCCGCCTGCAGGGCAGCGCCCGCACCTGACAGGCCGTCCGGCTCACGATCGGCGCCGTTCTGGTCCGGCGCCACGGACGCTCAACGACAGGACCAGGGAGGGAAATATCATGCTGAAACGCGTTCTGCTTGCCGGTGCCGCTCTCGCGCTCGCGACCTCCGTCGCCAGCGCCAAGGACCTCAAGGCGGTCGGCATCACGCTCGGCTCGCTCGGTAACCCGTTCTTCGTCACGCTGGCCAAGGGCGCCGAAGCCAAGGCCAAGGAGATCAACCCGGCCGTGCGCGTCACCGCGGTTTCGGCCGACTACGACCTCAACAAGCAGTTCACCCAGATCGACAATTTCATCGCCTCGGGCGTCGACCTCATCCTCCTCAATGCGGTCGATCCCAAGGCCATCGAGCCGGCGGTGAAGAAGGCGCAGGCAGCCGGCATCGTCGTGATGGCGGTGGACGTCGCAGCATCCGGCGCGGATGCGACAGTGCAGACCAACAATGTCCAAGCCGGCGAGATCGCCTGCCAATACATCGTCGACAAGCTCGGCGGCAAGGGCGACGTCATCATCCAGAACGGCCCGCAAGTTTCGGCCGTCATCGACCGTGTCAACGGCTGCAAGGCGGTGTTCGAGAAGGCACCGGGCATCAAGGTGCTGTCCTCGGATCAGGACGGCAAGGGCTCACGCGAGGGCGGCCTCAATGTCATGCAGGGGCATCTCACGCGCTTCCCGAAGATCGATGCCGTCTTCGCCATCAACGACCCGCAAGCGATCGGCACGGATCTCGCCGCCAAGCAGTTGAACCGCACGGGCATCGTCATCACGTCCGTGGACGGCGCGCCCGACATCGAGGCCGCCCTCAAGGGCAACACGATGGTCGAGGCCTCCGCCAGCCAGGATCCATATGCCATGGCGCAGCAGGCGGTCGAGGTTGGCTACGGCATCATGAACGGCAAGAAGCCGGAGCAGCCGATGGTGCTCATGCCCTCGACGCTCGTCACGCGCGACAACGTGAAGGACTACAAGGGCTGGTCGGCGCCGCGCAGCTGAGCCGTCTCACCCGGAGGCGGGCGCCGATAGCCGGCGCCCGCACAACAAGAGGCATGCCAGAGTCATGATTCTCGTTTGCGGCGAGGCGCTCGTCGATCTCTTCATCAAGGCGCGCGGTGCGGGGGGGCTCGATGCCGAAGCCGTCGTCGGTGGCTCGCCCTTCAACGTCGCGGTCGGCCTTGCGCGCCTCGGCTGCCCGGCCGCCTTCTGCGGCGCTATCGCCCGTGATCCACTTGGCGAGGAACTTGTCGCCACGCTGGTGCGCAACGGCATCGATGTCGCCCACGTGCGGCGCAGTGACCGGCCGACGACCTTGTCGGTGGCGACCGCGACCCAAGACGGCAGTGTGCATTACCGCTTCTATGGGGAGGAGGCGGCGGACCGCGACCTGCCGGCCGACGCGCTGCCGGACTGCAGCGGTTTTTCCGCCATCGCCGTCGGCTCCTACAGCCTCGGCGTGGAGCCGGTGGGTGCGACCATCGAGACGCTTCTGGCGCGCGAGGGCGCGCGCCGCGTCGTCAGCATCGATCCCAACCTGAGGCCGGACCTCATCAGCGACATGGGCGTCTGGCGGGAGCGCTTCGCACGGCTCGTCACCCATGCGACCATCGTCAAGGCGAGCGTCGAGGACATCGCCACTGCTTATGGTGAGGGGGTCAATGTCGACGAGATGGCAGCGTCCTGGCTCGCGGCAGGGGTGAAGCTCGTCGCGGTGACGCGGGGCGAGAAAGGCGCCAGCGCCTATCTCGCCAACGGCACCGTTCTCGACGTGCCGGCGCGGCCGATTCGGCTCGTCGATGCCGTCGGCGCGGGCGACACCTTCCATGCCGCGCTTCTTGCCTTCCTCGCCGGACGCGGCAAGCTCGACCGGCAGGCGATCGCGACGATCGACCACGAGACCGTCACGCAAGCGCTGCACTATGCCGTGAGCGCCGCCTCGATCACCTGCAGCCGACGCGGCGCCGATTTGCCCTCGCAGCAGGACGTGGAGGCAATTTTGCACGAAAGAACAATGGCATGACGAGCCGTGTTATTCCTGTTTCTCCGTTCGTGCTCGTGGTCTTCGGGGCAACGGGCGATCTCTCCCAGCGCAAGCTGCTGCCGGCGCTCTACCACCGCGACCAGGCCGGGCAGCTGCCGGACGAGGCACGGATCGTCGGCACCTCGCGCCGCAGCCTGAGCGAGGACGCGTTTCGTGCGCTGGCGAAGAAGGCGATCGAGGAACACGTCGCGGCGCGCGATATCGAACCCGTGGCGCTTGAGCGGTTCCTTGCCCGGTTAAGCTATGTCGCGGCAGATGCCGGCGGCAAGGAGGGCTGGGACGCCCTTGCTCGCGCCGCCGAGGCCGAGGAGCATTTCGTACGCGTCTTCTATCTCGCGACCTCGCCCGATCTGTTCGGCCCGATCTGCGAGCGCATCGGCGCGCACGGCCTCGTCGACGGGCGCTCCCGTGTCGTGGTCGAGAAGCCGCTCGGCAAGGACCTTGCCTCGGCGCGGCGGCTGAACGAGGCCATCGGCCGCGTCTTCCCCGAGGAGAGCATCTACCGCATCGATCATTATCTCGGAAAAGAAACGGTCCAGAACCTGATGGCGCTGCGCTTCGCCAATGCGCTGTTCGAGCCGTTGTGGAACGCTGCGCACATCGACCATGTGCAGATCACGGTGGCCGAATCCCTCGGCGTCGAGGGGCGGGCGGGCTATTACGACACCGCCGGTGCCATGCGCGACATGGTGCAGAACCACATCCTGCAGTTGCTCTGCCTCGTCGCAATGGAGACGCCGACCTCGATCGCGGCCGATCCCGTCCGCGACGAGAAGCTCAAGGTTCTCAAGGCGCTGGTGCCGATCGGCCCGCACAATGCCGGTCAGCTCACGGTGCGCGGCCAGTACCGCGCCGGCGCGTCGGCCGGCGGCGCGGTGCCGGGCTATCTCGAGGAGCTCGGCGCCCATGTCAGCAACACGGAGACCTTCGTCGCCCTGAAGGCCGAGATCGCCAACTGGCGCTGGGCCGGCGTGCCGTTCTACCTGCGAACGGGCAAGAGGCTCGCCACGCGCGTATCGGAGATCGTCGTCACCTTCCGCGCCATTCCCCATTCGGTCTTCGATGCCGGCGCCGGGCCGATCACACCCAACCGCCTGGTCATCCGGCTGCAGCCGGACGAAGGCGTGAAGCTGTGGCTGATGATCAAGGATCCCGGCCCCGGCGGCATGCGCCTGCAGCACCTGCCGCTCGACATGAGCTTCGCCGAGGCCTTCGGCGTGCGCAATCCGGACGCCTACGAGCGCCTCATCCTCGACGTTGTGCGCGGCAACCAGACGCTGTTCATGCGCCGCGACGAGGTGGAGGCGGCCTGGACCTGGATCGACCCCATCATCGAGACCTGGCAGGAGACGCGCGACGCCCCCAAGTCCTACACGGCGGGCACGTGGGGCCCCTCCGCGTCGATCGCCCTCATCGAGCGCGACGGCCGCACCTGGTACGAAGACGGCGCGCTGTAGCGCAAGCGGATCAACGGAGATTGCCATGACCGTTCAAGCGCGCATCGGTGAAGTCACCGAACGCATCGCAAGGCGCAGCCGCGACGCGCGCACGCGCTATCTCGAACGCATCGCCGCCGCGGCCGAGGCCAAACCGCGGCGCGGCCATCTCGGCTGTGCCAATCTCGCGCACGGCTTTGCCGCCTGCGGACCGCAAGACAAGGAGCGGCTCGCCGGTTCGGACGCGCCGAATCTCGGGATTGTCACCGCCTACAACGACATGCTCTCGGCGCACCAGCCGTTCGAGCGCTTCCCCGAGCTCATCCGCGCCGCCGTGCGCGAGGCGGGCGGCACTGCCCAGGTCGCCGGCGGCGTGCCGGCCATGTGCGACGGCGTCACCCAGGGCGAGGCCGGCATGGAGCTGTCGCTGTTCTCGCGCGACGTCATCGCGCTGTCGACCGCGGTCGCCCTGTCGCACCAGATGTTCGACGCCGCCGTCTTCCTCGGCGTCTGCGACAAGATCGTGCCCGGACTCGTCATCGGCGCCTTGTCCTTCGGCCATCTGCCGGCCGTCTTCGTGCCGGCGGGGCCGATGACCTCGGGCCTCTCCAACGACGAGAAGGCCAAGACCCGCCAGCTCTACGCCGAGGGCAAGGTGGGGCGCGACGCGCTGCTCGAATCCGAGATGAAGTCCTATCACGGGCCCGGCACCTGCACCTTCTACGGCACGGCCAATTCCAACCAGATGCTCATGGAGATCATGGGCCTGCACCTGCCCGGCGCGTCCTTCGTCAACCCGAACACCAGCCTGCGCGATGCCTTGACGCAGGCGGCCGCCAGGCGCGCCATCGCCATCACGGCGCTCGGCAACGAATACACGCCGGTCGGGCGCATCATCGACGAGAAGGCCGTGGTCAATGGCGTGGTCGGCCTGCACGCGACGGGCGGCTCGACCAACCACACCCTGCATCTTGTCGCCATGGCGGCGGCCGCCGGCATCACGCTCACCTGGGACGACTTCGCCGATCTCGCCGAGGTGACGCCGCTGCTGGCGCGCGTCTATCCGAACGGCAAGGCGGACGTGAACCATTTCCACGCCGCCGGCGGCATGGGCTTCCTCATTCGCGAGCTCCTCGGCGGCGGTCTGCTGCACCGGGACGTCACCACCGTCTGGGGCACGGGGCTCGACGGTTATCTTGTGGAGCCCGGCCTCGACGAGAACGGCGGCATCGCCTGGCGCGAAGCGGCGAGCGAGAGCGGCAACACCGACATCCTGCGCGGCGTCGGGGAGCCTTTCCAGCCCACGGGCGGGCTCAGGGTGCTGGATGGCCCGCTCGGCCGGGCCGTGATCAAGACCTCTGCGGTGGCGCCCGAGCGCCACGTGGTCGAGGCTCCGGCTCGGGTCTTCCACAGCCAGGAGGAACTGCAAGCCGCCTTCAGGGCGGGGGTGCTGACGGGCGACTTCGTCGCCGTGGTGCGTTACCAGGGGCCGAAGGCGAATGGCATGCCGGAGTTGCACAAGCTGACGCCGCCCCTCACCGTGCTGCAAGACCGCGGCCAGCGGGTCGCCCTCGTCACCGACGGGCGCATGTCGGGCGCTTCGGGCAAGGTGCCGGCTGCGATCCATGTCACGCCCGAAGCCGCTGACGGCGGCGCCATCGCAAGGATCCGCGACGGTGATATCATTCGTGTAGATGCCCTCAGCGGTCGCCTCGATGTTCTGGTCGATGCGACGGAGTTTGCAGCTCGCGCTCCGGTGGAGGCGGATCTGTCGGCCTCGCACGTCGGGGTCGGGCGGGAGCTTTTCGCCGGCTTCCGTCACCTGGTCGGCACAGCCGACAAGGGGGCAACCGTCTTCCCGGCTTGAGGGGACAGGCTGCGCACGGATAGTGTGACGGCGAATGGCTCCCGTGGAGGTGCAGCATGGCCGGGCGCAACGACCGCATGCGTGGGCAGGGGCTGCGGCGAGAACAGCGGGCGGCGAAGAAGGCCGACGCCGTGCCGCTCGACGTCGTCAGCCCCCAGTTGCTGCAGCGCGTGCTGCGCGAGCAGCCGCAGCTTGCCGAGACTGGTACCATCGATCGGCTGGACCTTGCGCGCCATCGCGCCGGCTATGTCGAGGACCTGCTCCGGCAGGAGCGGGGGGAGCTTTCGGATCTCGACCGGCGCGTCGCCGAAAGCATGACGAGCGAGACGACGCTTGCCGCCAATATCGAGCATGAATACAGCGGCCAGCGCACGTTTGGCGAGCGTATGGCCGACAATCTCGCACGCTTCGGCGGCAGCTGGACCTTCATCATCGTCTTCGGCATCATGCTCGCCGGCTGGATCACCATCAACGCGCGCTCGGCCGGCGGGGAAGCCTTCGATCCTTATCCCTTCATCCTGCTCAACCTGGTGCTGTCGTGCCTTGCCGCCGTGCAGGCGCCGATCATCATGATGAGCCAGAAGCGGCAGGAGGCGAAGGACCGGCTGCGGTCCCGCAACGACTATCTCATCAATCTCAAGGCCGAGCTCGAGATTCGCCACCTGCACGAGAAAATCGACCACCTTCTCACCCGGCAATGGCAGCGGCTGACCGAACTGCAGACACTGCAGATCGAGCTGATGGAGGAGATCAGCGCCCTTCGCCGCACATAGCCGGCCGCAGAGAAGATGGTTTAATTCGACCGCTCGATGCGCTGATAAATCTCATTTAATCCGTTCTGAATTCGCTCTTGAGCGCCTGATAGAGTCGCTTGAAACGCGCGAAGGCCGGCCGATAGGCCGCTGCGAGATTCCGGTCCGGCTCGATCATCTCAGCCACCGCCGGTGTCCGGCAAACGGCGGCCGGATCTTCGCCTGTCGTCGCGATCCGGGCGAGCCTGGCGGCGCCGAAGGCCGGGCCCTTCGCGCCACCGCTGTAGAGCGTGATGGGACGCTCGAGCGCGCTCGCCATCAGGCGCATCCAGAACCGGCTGCGCGAGCCGCCACCGATCGCGGCGACGGAGGCTGCGTGCGTCCCGGCATGGGCAAGGCATTCCTGCGCCTCGGCGAAGGAGAAGGCGACGCCTTCGAGCAACGCCTGGACCATTTCTTCGCGCGTCACGTCCGGCGCGAGGCCGAAGAACACGCCGCGGGCATGCGGATCGTTGTGCGGCGTGCGCTCGCCCGTGAGATAGGGCAGGAACAGGGGGCGGGCAGGGCGGCCCGAAAAGGCGGCTTCGGTGCGGGCAAGGAGAGCGCCGATATCGTCGGCTCCGAGGATCTTCGCCGCCCAGCCGAGCGCGCTCGCGCCGTTGAGCAGCGCCGCCATCTGGAACCAGCGGCCGGGCAGGGCGTGGCAGAAGGCATGCACATAGGCCTCCGGATAAGGCCGGAAGCTGCCGGTGGTGACGAAATACTGCCCCGAGGTGCCGAGCGAGAGGAAGGCATCGCCGTCATTGACGGCGCCAATGCCAATGCCTCCCGCTGCAGCATCGCCCGCGCCTCCGGCAACCGGCAGGCCGGCGGGCAGGCCGAGTGCCTGCGCCATAGTGGCCTGCAGGCTGCCGGCCAAGGCCGTGCCTTCGACGAGGCGCGGCATGTGCGCCCGCGTGAGGCCGGTCGCCGCAAGAATGTCGTCGGACCAGTCGCGCCGGGCTTCGTCGAGCCACAGCGTGCCGGCCGCGTCCGACATGTCGGTGACCGCCTCGCCCGTGAGCCGAAACCGAACATAGTCCTTGGGCAAAAGGATCCTGGCCACCCTGCGGAAGGTCTCGGGTTCGTTCGTTGCCAGCCACAGAAGCTTCGGCGCCGTGAAACCGGGCATGGCTGGCACTCCGGCGACGTGGCCAAGCGTCGGCAGGCGGCGGGCCAGCGCGGCGCATTCCGCATGGGCGCGACCGTCGTTCCAGAGGATGGCCGGGCGCAGCACATCGCCGGCCGCATCGAGCAGTACCGCCCCATGCATCTGGCCGGATAGGCCGAGGCCGCGGACAGCCGCGAAGGCGCGGGGTGCGGCGCACCGCAGCCGGCCCAGAACCGTTACCGTCGCCTGCCACCAGTCCTGCGGGTCCTGCTCGGCCCAGAGCGGGTGCGGACGCGCGATGGCGAGCGCCTCCTCCGCCTCGGCGAGGAGCGCTTCGTTCTCGCCGACCAGAACGGCCTTCACAGCCGATGTGCCGATGTCGATGCCGAGGTACATGCGTTCACCGGGCGCGGAACCGCCCGTCCTCGTCGCTGCCGCGTCCTACCGGCCGGAGAACAGCGGGTGTTCCACTTTATCCCCGGGCCTTGCACCGATACGCGCCGCCGTGCCGGCATTGAGCTCCAGCACCGACAGGACGGGCTCACCGGACGGCACGATGCGGGTCGACAGCGGTTCGGTGCGCTGGGCGATTCGCGCAATGGTGCCGTCGGCCCGGATAAACAGCATGTCGAGCGAGATATAGGTGTTCTTCATCCACATCGAGACCGGGGCTGTCTCGCCGAAGTCGAAGAGCATGCCGCGATCAGCCGGCAGGAACCGGCGGTTCATGAGGCCGATGGCCCGCTCCTCCGGCGTGCGCACAACCTCGACGGCGAAGGCGTGGCTGCCGCTCGCCGTCCGGATCGTCAGGTTCTCGAGGGATTGCGCCAACGCGGCCGTGGCCGAGGCGAGCCAAACGACAGCGGCCAGGCCGAGCCGAAGGCGCCGCCACGGGCTCTCGGCAGCACCGGCCTCAATGGGTGGCAGGCGCATGGCCCCCGTCCGCCGGGCGCACTTCTGCCGCCATGAGGCCCTTCGGCCCGTTGCCGAAGCGCACGAGCAGCTGCTGGCCGGGCTTCACCTCGGTGATGCCGAAGCGCCGCAGGGTTTCCATATGAATGAAGATGTCCGGGGTGCCTTCCCCGCGCGTGACGAAGCCGAAGCCGCGTAGCCGGTTAAACCACTTCACGGTGACGGCTTCGAGCGCGCTCGTCGGCACGACAGTGACGTGCGTGCGCGGCGGCGGCAGTTCGCTCGGATGCAGCGCCGTCGATTCGTCGAGCGAGATGATGCGCACCGCCTGCAGGCCACGTGCGCGGCGCGCCACCTCGCAGACCACGCGTGCACCTTCGCTCGCGGTCTCGTAGCCCTCCCGCTTCAGGCATGTGACGTGCACCAGCACATCCGGCAGCCCGTTGTCGGGCACGATGAAGCCGAAGCCCTTGGCGACATCAAACCACTTGATGTGACCAGCGAGCTCGACGAGCGGCTCGGCCACCGTTTCCAGATCAGCACTGCCCGTCAGGCGCGCTTCAACGGCTGCGCCGACCTTGGGGCCGAAACCATTTGAAGAAAATTCGTCGGACATGAAACCACCAGCCGAATCGTAGAGAACGATTCCCCAGACAAGGATAACACTCACAGACGCAGCGCAAAGTCAGAATTCATGAATAATTAATGCTCCGCCCGGCGTCGCCGGACAGTTCGACGAGTCGCATGCAGATTGCGCCGATCTCGCCGTTGAAAACAAGGTCGGCAATGTCGTCGAGCGGTGTTGCCTCACGGTTGATGATGACGAGGCGAGCCCCATGCCGCTTCGCCAGCACCGGCAGACCCGCCGCCGGATGGACCAACAGCGACGAGCCGATGGCGATGAATAGATCGCTCGTGCGCGCCAGCGCCTGGGCCCGCTGCAGCGCCTGCTGCGGCAAGGCCTGACCGAAGGAGATGGTGGCGGATTTGACCATGCCGCCGCAATGCGGGCAGGCGGGCGGCAGCCCGCTCGCTTCGAAGACCGAGCGGATATCCGCCAGTTCCTGCCTCTCGGCACAGTCGAGGCAGGCTGCATAGGTTCCGTTGCCGTGAAGTTCGATCACCCGCTCCTCCGGCACGCCGGCGGCCTGCTGCAGGCCGTCGATGTTCTGGGTGATGATGGCCGGCGCCTTGCCAGCGGCGACGAGACCAGCAAGGAAATGATGCCCACGACCGGGAGTCGCACCCGCATAGAGATCGTCCATGGCGAACTTCCGCCGCCATGCCTCCCGCCGTGCCTCCGCACTCGCCAGGAAGGCATCGAAGGCAATGGGCCGGTTCGCGAGCCAGGGACTGCCCGGCGAGCGAAAATCGGGCACACCGCTCTCCGTCGAGATCCCCGCGCCGGTGAAGGGCGCGACGACCTCCGCCGAGGCCAGCCATTCGGCCAGAACCTCGAGATCCTCGTCGAGATTTGCAGGATCAGATGCAGTCATCGCCCACGGCCGCATTCACGCACGCGGGCTCATTGAAGCAGTCGGCGAGGGCAGCCGCAACCGGCTCAGGCTGCACGCAGTTCGTCGACCCTCCTGCGGGCCTTGGCGGCCTCGTCGCGGATCGCGGCCCAGTCGCCGGCCGAGACCGCCGCTGGCGGCGTCAGCCATGTCCCGCCGACGCACATCACCATCTTCTGGGAGAGGTAGTCGCCGAGATTGGCCGTGTTGACGCCGCCCGTCGGGCAGAAGACGACCTTGGGAAAGGGGCCCGCGAGCGCCTTGATCATGGCGATGCCGCCGGCCTGCTCGGCCGGAAAGAACTTCAGGGCCGTGCGGCCGCGCTCGCCCGCGCGCATCACTTCCGAGGCCGTGGCGACGCCGGGCAGCCAGGGCAGGCCAGCAGCCTTGGCCGCATCGTCCAGCGTCTCGCTGAACCCGGGGCTGACGACGGCCTTGGCGCCGGCATCGCGCACCTGAGCGAACTGGGCCGGCTGCACGACCGTGCCGGCAATGACGAACATCTGCGGGCATTCCCGGGCCACCGCCTCGATGGCGGCGAGGCCGGCCTCGGTGCGCAGCGTGAGCTCGATCACGTCGATGCCGCCGTCGAGGAGGGCGCGGGCCAGCGACACGGCGGCGGCCGCATCCGGCACCGAGACGACCGGGATGACGCCGCAGGCCTTCATTCGCTCGATATGGATGTCGCTCATTGCTGGCTCCATGGCTCACCGGTCTTGCCCTTGCTTTTGACGCGAAGCGCAGACGGCCGCAAGTCCGTTTCAAACGATTTAGCAGAAAGGTTCGTCCGCGGCATTCACCGGTCGGCCCATTCTCGCTGAGGGCAAAAGGGGCTATGAGCGAGGAAACCCGCGCGGCAGATGCGCGAAGCAGCCGGAGGTGAATGCATGACGTCCGCCCGAGACGGGTCGTCCCTGTCCGCGACCTTGGAGGACGAGGCCTCCCCGGGCAACGCCGGCATCCATGGCCACGGCCGGCTTCTTGGCATCGACCTGGCGCGGGGCATCGCGCTCCTCGCCATGGCGGTCTATCACGGCGCATGGGACGCGAGCCATCTCGGTCTCACGAGCGTCGACGTCGTCAACGATCCAGGCTGGCGGCTCTTTGCCCGGGCCATCGCCGCCTCGTTCCTCCTGCTCGTCGGCTTCAGCCTCGTGCTCGCCCATGGAAGCAGGATTCGCTGGCAGGCCTTCCTGCGGCGGCTCGCGGTGATCGTCGCGGCGGCGGCCGCGATCACCATCGTGACCTTCTTCGCCTTTCCGCAGAGCTACATCTTCTTCGGCATCCTGCATTGCATCGCCCTCTCGAGCCTGCTTGCCCTGCCGTTCCTGCGGCTGCCGCCGGCCGTCGCTGCGGCCGCCGGAATCGCCGTCGTGGCGGCTCCGGGGCTCGTCGCATCGCCGCTGTTCGACCTGCCGGCGCTCGCCTTCGTCGGCCTCGGCACGCAGGTACCGGTGTCGAACGACTACGTGCCGCTCTTCCCGTGGTTCGGGCCGGTCCTGCTCGGCATGGCCGCCGGCCGCCTTGCGGTCGACCGAAATCTGACGGCATGGCTGCAGACCAGCCGGACGCCGGGCCTTGCCGGACGTCTCATTGCCTGGACAGGCCGGCACAGCCTGGCCTTCTATCTCGTTCACCAGCCCGTGCTGTTCGGCCTCATGTTCCTTGCCGCCCACGCACTCGGCATCACCCGCCAGCCCTCCGTGGCGGCAGGCTTCGTCCCCCAGTGCCGCGCGAGCTGCGAGCAGACCGGTGTCGCAGCGGCCGCGTGCAAGCGCTATTGCACCTGTGCCGACGCGGCGATCCGGCAAGAGCGTATCGATCTCGCGGACGCGTCGGCAGACACCCGGGGGCGTGTCACCGCCATCGTCAATCGCTGCCGGACAGGCGCGAGGCAGTAGCCAAGATGGCAGCGGCGGGCCTTGGCCCGCCGCTTCTTGATACCGACCCTTGCTCGTGGGGCTCAGCCACCGGTGAGGCTGGCCTTGGCGCGGGCCCACCAGCCCGTGCGCTTCGGCCGGTTGGCGTCCTCCTCCACCGGCTCCGGCTCGGCCGGCTTCTGCGGCGCCGGAGTGGGTGCCGCTTCCACGACGGGGAGGGGCTGCTCGGGCGGCACGGCCGCCGCTTGCTCTTCTACCGCATCGGCCGGAGACTCTGTCTCGGCCTCGACAGCAGCTTCCGCTGCGTTTCCGGCCTCGTCGGCCGCGCGCTTGCCCCGTGCGGGGCGGCGCGTGCGGCGTCGCTTGGCCGGCGCAGACTCCTCCGTCTCCTCGGCAGGTGTCTCGGTCGGCAGTCCGACGGCTGCTTCGGCCACGATCTGCGCGGGATCTTCGGTGCCGGCGGTCTGAGAACCCGATTCCTCATCGTCCTGAGATTCGAGCGCGGTCGCCGGCTCGGCACCGGCAGGCGCTGCCGCCTCGCGGCCCTCGCCACCGCGTCCACCGCGACGGCGACGGCGGCGGCGGCGGCGTTTGCCGTTACCGTCCTCGGTGCCATCCTGCGGGCCGCGGGCCTGCTGCGGCGCCTCCTCGGTCACCTCCTCGTCCTCGTCGGCGACCTCCGCCTCCTCCTCGATGGCCGGCGCGCTCTCGATGCGGATGCCTGTCGCAGGCGCGCGCGCTTCGCTGCGCAGGACGGCCTCGCCGCGCTCGATGGTGAAGTTCGTGGTGCCGGAAAGCGTATCGTCACCGAAGATGGCGATTCCGACGTCGAAGCGGGTTTCGAGCTCGCGCAGATGCACGCGCTTCTGATTGAGGATGTAAAGCGCAACTTCAGTCCGCGTCTTGACGACGACGTTGTGCGCGGCGCTCTTGAGCAGCGCCTCCTCGATGGAGCGCAGGATGTGCAACGCGACCGACGCCGTGGCGCGGACGAAGCCCGAGCCGCCGCAGTGGTGGCAGACTACGGTGGAACTTTCCAGCACGCCCGTGCGGATGCGCTGGCGCGACATCTCGAGCAGGCCGAAGGCCGATATGCGGCCGACCTGAATGCGAGCCCGGTCGTTCTTCAGGCACTCCTTCAGCTTCTTCTCGACGGCGCGGTTGTTGCGCTTTTCCTCCATGTCGATGAAGTCGATGACGATAAGGCCGGCAAGGTCGCGCAGGCGCAACTGGCGCGATATCTCCTCGGCCGCCTCCAGATTCGTCTTGAGCGCCGTGTCCTCGATGTTGTGCTCGCGCGTCGAGCGGCCCGAGTTCACGTCGATGGAGACGAGCGCTTCCGTCGGGTTGATGACGATGTAGCCGCCCGACTTCAGCGTGACCTGGTTGGAGAACATCGCGTCGAGCTGCGCCTCGACACCGAACTTGGCGAAAAGCGGCTGCGGATCCCTGTAGGGCTTCACGACCTTGGCATGGCTCGGCATGAGCATGCGCATGAAGTCCTTGGCCTCGCGATAGCCATCATCGCCGGAGACCTGAACCTCGTCGATGTCCTTGTTGTAGAGATCGCGGATGGCGCGCTTGATGAGCGAGCCTTCCTCATAGACAAGCGCCGGAGCGGTAGACTTCAGCGTCAGCTCGCGCACGCTCTCCCACATGCGTAGCAGATATTCGAAGTCCCGCTTGATCTCCGCCTTGGTGCGCGAAGCCCCCGCCGTGCGCAGGATGACGCCCATGCCCTCGGGCACATCGAGCTCCTGGGCGATGGTCTTGAGGCGCTTGCGGTCGGTGACGTTGGTGATCTTGCGCGAGATGCCGCCGCCGCGCGCGGTGTTGGGCATCAGCACAGAATAGCGCCCGGCGAGCGAGAGATAGGTCGTTAGCGCCGCGCCCTTGTTGCCGCGCTCTTCCTTGACCACCTGAACGAGCAATACCTGACGGCGCTTGATCACCTCCTGGATCTTGTACTGGCGACGCAGCGGACGGTGCCGGCGGTCCGGCACCTCCTCGCCGACGTCGGCGCCGCCGAGGTGCTCAATCACCTCTTCCTCGCCGTTCGCCTCAGCCCCTTCGCTGTCGTGGGCGGCTGCGCCGTCGTCCGCCCCGGGCTCGGCGCTCACGATCGCGTCGTCGCCTTTGCGCGAGCGCTTGGCCTGGCGGCGGCGGGCGGCGCGCTCCTCGTCCTTTTCGGCTTCGCGCTCGGCCTGAGCCTCCTCGGCGAGCAAGGCCTGCCGATCGGCCACGGGAATCTGGTAATAGTCGGGATGGATCTCGCTGAAGGCGAGAAAGCCGTGACGATTGCCGCCGTACTCGACGAAGGCGGCCTGCAGGGACGGTTCGACCCGCGTGACTTTGGCGAGATAGATATTGCCGCGAAGCTGCTTGCGATTGGCGGATTCGAAGTCGAACTCTTCGACGCGGTTACCGCGGACGACCACCACCCGGGTTTCTTCCGGGTGGGAGGCGTCGATGAGCATCTTGTTTGCCATGTTGAACTCTCATACGGGCGACCTCCGGCGCATGCCGCTGGGCAATTCCGTGCGAAACAACGTCTGCTCCGCCAGCCGGAAGGCGGCAGGCGGCGTCCGTCGACAGGTCGCGGGCGCACCGCTGGATGCGGGCGCAGGGGGTGATGGGAATGCAGTGGTGTGGAAGAGCCGGAGCAGGCCGTACGAATATCCCCCGACCATCGCGCCGCGTCCTGCGGTCGGCGATGGAGCAAGCCGGGCGATCGCTGTCGGGCTGCCCATAGTCCTCCGATCCTTAGCCTCGAAACGCCGGCGTCGCGGAAAGAGCCGGGGCCGACGTGAAAGCGTTGCGGACGATACCGCAACGTGAATGACAACCGCCGCTCCGGCACGCCGCTTCAGGGCCGCGCCCGCCTGCCCATGGGGAGGGGGGACTGCCGCGGCACAGCCGCCCGGTTGAAAGAGGCGACCAACGGCGACGCCGAAAACAGAGTCGCCTTTTCATTACAGACGCATGCGGCTGTTTGGCAAGGGTCATGCGCGATTGTGGCAGGAAGGCCACGCATGGAATGCGAGCGTCGCTGCGCTGGTGAAGAAGTGTTAACCAAGGCCTTCCTATCTCTTAATGGATGGTTTCGTGAAGAATGGCGGTGGGAACAGGGGCCGCTCCCAATGGCGCGCATCGGCATCGAGGCAGGCGGGAAGGGCAGGGCCATGAGGCACCGCGCCGCGCAGCCCTTCTTGGTCTGCCTGGCCGCCATCGGCCTGCTCCTCGCGCACCCGGCCACTGCCCGGGATTCTGCCCCCCAGGATGCCGTCGCGCAGGATCCTGCGACGCCCCCCGGAGCGGCCGTCGCCGTGGCTGCCGATGTCAGGGCCGAAGGCGCGGTGACCCGTCTCAGCCTGACCCTGTCGCGCCCCGTCGATGCCAAGGCCTTCCTGCTCGAGCGACCCGACCGGGTCATCGTCGACCTGCCCGAGGTGAATTTCCAACTGCCGGCCAATGCCGGCCGCAAGGGCGCGGGAGTCATCTCCTCCTATCGCTTCGGCCTCTTCGCGCCGGGCCGCTCGCGCATCGTCATCGATCTTGCGCAGCCGGCCCTCGTCGAGCGCATCGATAGCCGGGCCTTGGGAGAGGGCGCGCTGCTCGTCATCGAGCTGTCACGCACCGACCGGGCCAGCTACCGCAAGACGGCCCTCAAGCCGATGGTGGAGCCCGAACCGCTGCCTGCCAGCACGGCACAGCAGCCGGTTCCGCCCGTGGGCGACAAGCCACTGATCGTCATCGATCCCGGTCACGGCGGCGTCGACCCCGGCGCGATCGGCGTCAACGGCGTGGCCGAGAAAGACGTTGTCTTCGCCTTCGCCGAACGTTTCAGGCAGCGGTTGGAGGAGACGGGACGCTACAGGGTCATGCTGACGCGCACGAGCGACACCTTTGTCTCGCTCGGCGGGCGCTGGCGCATGGCCCAGAAGGCGGGGGCTTCGCTGTTCATCTCCATCCATGCCGACACGCTGTCCGACAGCAGCCGCGTTCGCGGGGCGACCATCTACACCGGCTCGGCCTTCGCCAGCGATGCCGAGGCCGAGCGCCTCGCCGCCAAGGAGAACCTGGCCGACCAGATCGCCGGCGTCGACGTGGTCGAGGATCCGAACGAGATTGCCGGCATCCTCGCCGAACTGACCAAGCGCGAGACGCGGGTCTTCTCGCTCGATTTTGCCAACAAGGTGGTGAACAGCCTGCGCGACGTCGTGGCGCTCAACAAGAACCCGCTACGCTCGGCCGGCTTCATCGTCCTCAAGGCGCCGGACATCCCCTCCGCGCTTATCGAACTCGGCTACCTGTCGAGCGCCAAGGACGCCGACCTCCTCGTGTCCGACGCCTGGCGCGACAAATCGAGCGCCGCGCTCGTGGAGGCCGTCGACCGCTTCTTTGCGACCCGCCTTGCGGCTCAGCCCGACGCCGCAGTTTCTCCATAGATGCGCGGGATAAGAACCGAATCGTTCGGCTTTCCGCCCCGTTCCCGCTTTCCGTTTCTGGTCACGTGGGGCCGGCTCATGTTAGGGAGGGAGCGCCGGCGCACCGGGGAACGACCACCGGCGCTGCTGCGGCGGCGGGAAGAAGCAACGGGCGACGGGCCTTCAACGGATGCGTTTGATAGTTCGCTTTCTTGGATTTCTGTTTGCTGCCGGGGCGATTCTTTTCGTCATCGGGGCTTCCATCGTCGGCTTCTTCGTCTGGAAATATTCCCAGGACCTGCCGGACCACAAGCAGCTCGCCAATTACGAGCCGCCGGTGATGACGCGCGTCCACGCCAGCGACGGCAGTCTGGTGGCCGAATATTCGCGCGAGAAGCGACTTTTCCTCCCCATCCAAGCCGTTCCCAATCTCGTCATCGAGGCCTTCCTGTCGGCTGAGGACAAGAACTTCTATCGGCACAACGGTGTCGATCCCGAAGGTATCGCCCGGGCGGTCGTTACCAATTTGCGCGCGTCCGGACGGCGCCAGCAGGGCGCCTCGACCATCACGCAGCAGGTCGCCAAGAACTTCCTGCTCACCAACGAGCAGACCTACGAGCGCAAGATCAAGGAAGCGCTGATCGCCCTGCGAATCGAGGCGGTCTATTCGAAGGACAAGATCCTCGAGCTCTATCTCAACGAGATCTACCTCGGCCTCGGCAACTACGGCATAGCGGCCGCCGCGCTGAACTATTTCGGCAAGTCGGTGCACGAACTGACGCTGCCGGAGATCGCCTATCTTGCGGCGCTGCCGAAGGCGCCGAACAACTATCACCCCTTCCGCCAGCGCGAGGCGGCCATCGAGCGGCGGAACTGGGTGCTCGACCGCATGCTCGACAACGGCTACATCACGCGCGCGGAGGCGGAGGCCGCCAAGCGCCAGCCGCTTGAGGTCAATCCCCGCACGCTCTCGCCCAACACCTATTCGGCCGGCTTCTTTGCCGAGGAGATCCGGCGCGAGATTGTCGAGCGCTACGGTGAGAAGGCGCTCTATGACGGCGGCCTGTCCGTGCGCTCGACCTTCGACCCGAAGATCCAGGCGATGGCGCGCAAGACCCTGGTGGACGGCCTCGTGCGCTACGACGAGGCGAGGGGGCTGCGTGATCCGGTCGACACGATCGACCTCGCCAGCGGTGAATGGGGGGCAGCCCTCGCGGACATTCCAGCGCTCGGAGACGTGCAGCCGTGGCGACTCGCCGTCGTGCTCGAGGTCAGCGACCGTGAGGCCACCATCGGGCTGCAGCCGGCACGCGAGATCTCGGGCAAGCTGTCGAGCGAGCGCCAAACCGGCAAGATCCTGCCGGACGGTATCAAGTGGACGCGCAAGGGCCGTCTCACGCAGGCGCTCAAGCCCGGCCATGTCGTCTATGTGGAACCCGTCGCCGACAAGCCCGGACAATATCGCTTGCGCCAGATCCCCGAGGTGTCCGGCGCCATGGTGGTGATGGACCCCAATACCGGGCGCGTCTTCGCCATGGTCGGCGGCTTCTCCTTCGACCAGAGCGAGTTCAACCGCGCAACGCAAGCGTTGCGCCAGCCGGGGTCCTCGTTCAAGCCATTTGTCTACGCGGCCGCGATCGACAATGGCTACACGCCGTCCTCCATCATCGTCGACGGTCCGATCGAGATCACGTCCGGCACCGAGGTCTGGCGGCCGAAGAACTATGACGGCAAGTCGACCGGACCGCACACCCTGCGCTATGGCATCGAGCGGTCGAAGAACCTGATGACCGTGCGCCTCGCGCGTGACGTCGGCATGCCGCTGATCGGCGAATACGCGAAGCGCTTCGGCATCTACGACGATCTTGCGCCCTACCTGCCGATGTCGCTGGGTGCCGGCGAGACCACCGTGCTGCGCATGACGACCGCCTATTCGATGTTCGTCAACGGCGGCAAGCGCATCAAGCCGACACTCATCGACCGCATCCAGGACCGGTGGGGCCACACCATCTACAAGCACGACGAGCGCATCTGCCAGGGATGCGACGCCGAGGAGTGGCGCAACCAGCCGGAGCCGCGGCTCATCGACAACCGGGAGCAGGTCATCGATCCGATGACCGCCTACCAGATGGTCTCGATCCTCGAAGGCGTCGTGCAGCGGGGCACCGCGACCGTGGTCAAGAGCGTCGGCAAGCCGCTTGCCGGCAAGACCGGCACGACGAACGAGGCCAAGGACGTCTGGTTCGTCGGTTTCTCGCCCGATCTGGCGGTGGGCATCTATCTCGGCTACGATCGTCCGCGCTCGCTCGGCAATTCGGCGACGGCCGGCCAGTATGCCGCGCCCATCTTCCGCGACTTCATGACGCTCGCGCTCGACGGCAAGCCGGCGACGCCATTCCGCGTGCCGCCGGGCATCAAACTCATCCGCGTCGATCTTGCCTCGGGCCAGCGCGCCGGATCAGGCGGACGCACCATCCTCGAAGCGTTCAAGCCCGGGACGGCGCCCCCGGACGGCTATCTTGTCGGCTACAGCGACACGGCCCCTGAAAGCTACGGCGCAGCCCCGCCCGCCGGCGTCGGCAGCGGTTCGGGCGGCCTCTATTGACGCCTGATCGATCCTTGTCGGCTTGCCCGGTTTACATCCGGGGCCGGGCTGGCTAAGAGCCTCCTGTGTCCGGCGTGAACGGCATGGCCGGGCCAATCTTCCATCGATTGCAGGACGAAGGCGGGCATGCGCGCCGAAATCGAGACGTTGGTTGATGCCGTCAAGCAGTCTGTCGGGCTGCTGAGGAGGCATCTTTGACTGGGATCAGGCCAAACGCCGGCTCGCCGAGCTGAACAGCCTCGCCGAGGATCCCTCGCTGTGGAACGACGCGGAAGCTGCGCAGAAGATCATGCGCGAACGCACCGCCCTCGAGGAGAACATCGCGGCCATCGAGCAGATCGAACGTGATCTTGCCGATGCCGTCGAACTCATCGCGCTCGGCGAGGCCGAAGGCGATGCTTCGGTCGTCGAGGAGGCGGAGGAGAGCATCCGGTCCCTGCAGGCGGAGGCCGCCAGGCGCCAGATCGAGGCCTTGCTGTCCGGCGAAGCGGACCAGAACGACACCTATATCGAGATCCACTCGGGCGCCGGCGGCACCGAGAGCCAGGACTGGGCGCAGATGCTCATGCGGATGTACATCCGCTGGGCCGAGCGGCGCCGGTTCAAGGTCGAGGTCATGGAAGTGACCGACGGTGAAGAGGCGGGCATCAAGTCGGCCACGCTTCTCATCAAGGGCCACAACGCCTATGGATGGGCGAAGACCGAATCGGGCGTCCACCGTCTCGTCCGTATCTCGCCGTTCGATTCGAATGCGCGTCGGCATACGAGCTTCGCCTCCGTCTGGGTCTATCCCGTCGTCGACGACCGTATCGATATCGCCGTCAACGAGTCGGAGTGTCGGATCGACACCTTCCGCGCTTCGGGCGCCGGTGGCCAGCACGTCAACACGACGGATTCGGCTGTCCGCATCACCCATATCCCGACCGGCATCGTCGTCGCGTGCCAGGCGGAACGGTCCCAACACAAGAACCGGGCTACCGCCTGGGCGATGCTGCGGGCCCGTCTTTACGAACTCGAACTGCAGAAGCGCGAGGAGAAGGCGATGGCTGAGGCGGCGTCGAAAACCGACATCGGCTGGGGCCATCAGATCCGCTCCTACGTGCTGCAACCGTACCAGCTGGTGAAGGACCTGCGCACGGGCGTCCAGTCGACGAACCCGCAGGAGGTTCTGGACGGCAGGCTCGATCCCTTCATCGAGGCGTCGCTCGCCCAGCGCGTCTATGGCGGCGAGGTCGAGGTCGAGGATATCGACTGAACGGGCGCGGGAGCCGGCCAGCGCATGCCGTGGAGGCGCGCGCCGGCTGCGATGAAGCGCTGCGGATCGACGGGATTGCCGTCGATCCGCGTTTCATAATGGATATGCGACCCCGTGGACCGACCCGTGCTGCCGGCGCGCCCCACGACGTCACCGGCGGCGATCGTATCGCCCTCCGTGACGGCGAAGGCGGAAAGATGCGCATAGCGCGTCGTCACACCGCTGATGTGCTCGATCTCCACCATGTTGCCATAGCCGCCGCTGTAGCCTGCAAAGATGACGTTGCCTGCTCCTGTGGCGCGAACGGGCGCGCCGTAGGCGGCACGGAAGTCCAGGCCCGTGTGCAGGGCGGGCGCACGCAGGAAAGGATCCATACGGATGCCGAAGGGGCTCGTCTCGTCCTCCTCCGCGGGCCGGCCGAGAGGCAGCCCGGCAACGACCTGCGCGGCGCGCGCGGAAAGGGTCAGGCTGTCTTTGATGCTATCCGCGAGACTACCGAAATGGAACGGCGCACCGGCCTGCGCCGGGACGTAGGGGCCGCCGACGCTCTCCGATGTCGCAGGACCAGGCAGGCGGGTGAGCGGCTCGGTCGGAAGGCCGACGGAGGCGACGATGTCGAGATAGCGGTCCAGCCGGTGCTGGGAGAGCGCAAGCATGGCGGAGAGGACCGACGTCTGCCGATGTGTCAGCCTCTCGAGTGCCTGGTCCATGCGGGCGAGGCGTTCCGCGACCGGCAGGTAGCGCAACGCGCCGAGCCGATCCCTCGCCGCCTCGCCGCGCCACGGCCGGTCTGTTGCGGACAAGGACGGCACTGGGCCGGCGCCTGCGGCGATCGGCAGTGCGATGCCGGTCGCCTGCTTCTGCAGCGCTTCGACCACCGATTGGCGGCGCTCGAGCTCGTCCTGGCGCTCAAGAACCTGCGCAACGCGCGCCTCCACGCGCTCCTGCTCGAGATATTGCCGGCTGGCGAGGAGGTCGACGTGCCGACGCACCGCTGCTATCTGATCCTCATAGGCGAGGGTGATGCGCTGGTGGCGCGCGAGGAGGCCGGCGACGACCTCGTCGCGAAAGAAGAGCATCCATGTCGCCGCCCCTGCCCAGGCGAGCACCGCCAAAAAGACGACAACAGCCGCGACCCGCAAATGGCCATGCGGCGTCCCGACATGACTTGGTTCGGAGCGACACGTCAGGCTGGGCAGAAAGAGGCGGTGTCGCAAGTCGAGGCTCTCCAGAGCGCCGGCACCCTGAAGATTAGGACCCGTTAGAGTTAAGCATTCGCAAACGGGCGCGTCTACAGTTCGCGTGCGGCCGCAAGGACGGTTTCCGCATGGCCGTCGACCTTCACCTGCCGCCAGACGCGGGCGATACGGCCGTCCGGTCCGATGAGGAAGGTGGTGCGCAGGATGCCCATGAACTTGCGGCCGTACATGGTCTTCTCGCCCCAGACGCCGTAGTCCTCGATCGCCTTGCGGTCCTCGTCGGAGGCGAGCGTGATCGCGAGATCGTGCTTGGCGCGGAACCTGTCGTGGCGGGCGACGCTGTCGGCGGAGATGCCGATGACATGCGTGTCGGTGGCCTCGAATTCCCGGCGCAGGCCATTGAAGGCAATGGCCTCCTTGGTGCAGCCGCTGGTGTCGTCCTTCGGATAGAAATAGACTACGACCTTCCTGCCGGCCAACGCCGACAGGCGCACTTCTGTGCCGCCAGCGCCGGGCAGGGTGAAATCGGGCGCCTTGTCGCCTTCCTGGACCATCGTCTCGCCTTCCTTTCGTCTGATTCTTTGCGCTAAGCCTTTCGTGAGGCGGCGAAGCGTCCGCCCGCCCGTCCACCGATTGCTTGCAGTGGAGCAGGCTGGTCGTTCTGTCCGCCTCGTCAAGGGCGGCACGGACAATGTCCACGCGATCACGAGGATGCCTATCCTTTTCGGCCGCGGCGGGACCGGGCCGGCGTTCCCGTGTCGCACGAATCGTGGGAGACGAATGGAACGCCCAAGGGGAACGGACCGGAGTGACCAAGCTGTTCGCCAGGAGACGTAACGAGGCCGGCGGCGGCGAAGGGCAGGTGCAACGTGCGCCCTCGCTCCGCCGCCGCAGAGCCCAGCGCGTGCTCATTGTGCTCGTCGCGCTCGTCCTCTTGCTCGTCGGCGGTCTTGCCGGGCGAATCGCCTGGTCGCCCGTCGAGATCGACGGATTGCCGGAGCGCATCGAAGCGGCGCTCTCGGAGCGCGTCGGCAGCGGCTGGAACGTCGGCATCGCCAGCGCCGCCATCGACTACACGCGCTATGGCCCGACCCTGCGCGTCTCCGGCATCGATATCCGCAATGCCGATGGCGCAAGCGTTCTGAAGGCACAGGCGGGCGAGATATCGGTCAGCGCCCTGGGGTTGATGGTCGGGCGGGTGAGCCCGAGTGCCGTTGTCTTCAGCGGGCTCGACCTGCGCCTCAACGTTTCGCCGACGGGTGAGCTGTCCTTCGCCGCGACCGACGAGGAGACCGCCGTCTCGCCGGCGCAGCCGCAAGCGCAGCCTCCCGTGGTGGCGGAAGGGGCGGCGCAGGAGGATCTGCCGCTTGCGGCAGCCGTCGTCTCGCTCGTCGACCTCATCACCGACCGGGAGGGCCTCTTCGGCACGATCGACCATTTCGGCCTGAGCGATGCGCGGCTGACGATTGTCGACGCCCAGCGGCGGCCACGCGCGCGCTTCGCCGACGTGTCGCTGCAGTTCACCCGCGCCAAGGCGACGCTGACCCATTTCAATTTCGGGCTGCGCGGCGAGCACGGGCCATGGAGCGTCTCGGGGGTCGTGCGCGGCGAGCAGAAGGGCGCCCGTCAGGCCCAGGTGCATCTGGCGCGCGCGCCGGTGTCGGACCTGCTCCTGTTCGGCGGGCTCAGCCATTCACTCGTGACGACGCGCATGCCGCTCTCGGGCGAGGTCTCGCTGTCGATCGATGGTGAAGGCCATCTCGAAGCGCTCGATGCGAGCTTGGCCGGCGACGCCGCCATCGTCTACATCGACGATCCGGACCAGCCGCCGATCGAGGTGGACGACATCGGCCTGCGCCTGAGCTGGAACCCCGCCACGCGGGCCTTCGATCTGCCCTCGGCATCCTTCACCGCAGGAGAGACCCGCATCAATCTCGCCGGCCGACTCTCCTCGAGCGAAGGGAAGGGGGTGCCATGGCGGCTTGAGCTTGCCGGCAAGGCTGCCGTGATCGAGCGCCTGACGGGCGACGAAGAGCCGCTCACCATCGATGACATCGCCGGCGAGATCGTCGGCGGGGAGGGCGGCGGTGTCATCGTGCGACGGTTCTCGGTGACCGGCGAGCGTCTGGCCGTCACACTGTCCGGTAGCGCCGGCACGCCCGATGACCGCGGCGGCCTGCGCGTTGCGGTATCGAGCACGGAATCGGACGCTCGCGCACTTCTCAGGCTGTGGCCGGCCTTCGTCGCCTCCGGTGTCCGGCGCCACCTCATCGACAACCTGCAGGCCGGAACGGTCCATGATCTGTCGGTCAACGTCAATCTCGACGCCGAGGAACTCGCCGCCTCACGGCAGAAGAAGCCGCTGCCGCGCGAGACGGTCGATGTCCGGTTCCGGATGTCCGGCGCCGCGCTCCTGCCCGCGAAAGGCTTGCCGGTGCTGACGGATACGGCAGCGCGCGGAACCGTGGACGGCAACAGCGTCAGCATCTACCTGCCACGCTCCGAGGTATCCCTGGAAGGCGAGCGCAAGCTTTCCCTGTCGGAGGGCTTTTTTGCGGTCGATGATCTGCGCAAGCCGGCCCAGGCGCGCATCAGTCTGCGCATCCAAGGCGGTGCCGACGCGGTCCTCGCGCTCGCCCGCAGCGAGGCCGTGCGCGACCGGATGGCGATCGAACTCGACCCGGAGAAAGTGTCCGGCACTGCGGACATTCGCCTCGAACTGTCTCTCCCGCTCATCGACGAACTGACGATGCGTGACGTCACGGCGGAAGCGAGCGGCCAGTTGAGCAACCTCGTCGTGACCGGCATTGCGGGCGACAAGAGCATCGAGAAGGGCAGCTTCGCGCTCACGCTCGAAGGCGATCTCCTCACGCTCGACGGAGATGCGCGCCTCGCGGACCTGCCCGCGACCGTCTCGCTAAGGCAGCCCCTCACCGGAGCGGGCGGGCAGGCAGCCATCAAAGTCACCGCCGACGACGCGGCGCGTACGCGGCTCGGTTTCGATTTCGGGCGGAAGCTCACCGGCCCCATAACGGTTGCGGCCGACCTGTCGCTGAGCGAGGCGGCCAAGCGGCCGAAGAGCATCACCGTCGATCTCAGCAAGGCAGCGATCAACGAGCTGCTGCCCGGCTGGACGAAGGCCGCGGGGCGCGAGGCGGGCCTGTCGTTCGACCTGATCGAGAAGGGCGACGGCTATATCCTCGAGAAGTTCATGCTTGACGGCGCAGGCGCCTCGGCAAAGGGCGGCCGGGTCATCCTGCGCGGCGACGGCAGCTTCAGCGAGGCCGAGTTCTCGCAGATCAAACTGTCGCCGGGGGACGACGTGCGCCTGCAGGTAGCCCGTGCGCGGGACGGATTCAGGGTGACGGTGCGCGGCAACGTGCTTGATGCGCGGCCGTTCCTGCGCCAGGTTTTCGGCCGCGGCGGCGGAGACGACGCCACCGACGTCGATCTCGACGTCGCCGTGGACATCCTCGGCGGCTTCAACAACGAACTCGTCTCCAATGCGGCGCTGAAGCTCGCCATGCGCGGCGGCAACGTGTCCGGCCTCGCCTTCAACGGCTCGTTCGGCCGCTCGCCCGTCACGGCCTCCCTGTCACGCGGAAGCTCGGGCGAATCCTTCACCATCGTCCAGACGGCGGATGCGGGCGCCGCGCTGCGCTTCGTGGACATCTACCAGCGCATGGCCGGTGGTCAGCTCGTGCTGCAGCTACCACCGGCCAACGGCAGCGCAGCCGGCATCCTCAACATCCGGGACTTCTCGCTGGTGGACGAGCCGGCCCTGCGCCGCATCGTCTCGGCCCAGCCCCGCGAGGGCGAGCGGGTCACCATCAACGACGTGCCCTTCACCAAGCTCAAGGTGGACTTCACGCGCGCGAGCGGGCGCATCAACATGCGCGAGGCGGTGATCTGGGGGCCACAGGTCGGCATCAGCCTCGAGGGCCATCTCGACCTCGGCAACGAGACGCTCGACCTTTCCGGCACCTATGTGCCGGCCTATGCCCTCAACAACATCTTCAGCCAGTTGCCGGTGATCGGCCTGCTGCTCGGCGGCGGGCAATACGAGGGGCTCTTCGCCGTCAACTTCCGCGTGCGCGGCCCAATGGCGGGGCCGACCATGACCATCAACCCCCTGTCGGCCATCGCGCCCGGTTTCCTGCGCAAGTTCTTCGACGCGGGACGGGCAGACAGCGGGCAGGGCGGAGCGACCCCGCTTCCGCCAGCGCCGATCGGTCAGGGCCAGCGCTGAGTGGCGAGGGTCGCCAGCCTTCGGGCGGCTTTCACTGGCGTCAGACTGGATTTTTCCGACGCCGGTCATCGCAGAAGGGGCCGACGATCATCATCGGCGACCGAAGAGCAGCCGCTCCGGACTGGCTCACTCAACCCGCAGCAGCACGTGCTTCTTCTTGCCGAGCGACAGCTTGACGACGCCGTCGGCCGTCAGGTTGCCGGCGTCGAGGACCGCCCGTTCGTCGCTCACGACCTCGTCGTTGACCTTGAGACCGCCGCCCTTGATCTGGCGCCGCGCCTCACTGGTGGAGGCGACGAGGCCGGCCTTGACGAAGGCGGCGAGCACGCCGAGCCCGGCCTGCAGCTCGGCCGCGGGCACGTCGATGCTCGGCAGGTTCTCGGCCAGCGCCCCTTCCTCGAAGGTCTTGCGTGCCGTCTCGGCCGCCATCTCGGCCGCCGCGCGGCCGTGGACGAGCGCGGTGATCTCGGTGGCGAGGACCTTCTTGGCCTCGTTGAGCTCGGCGCCCTCGAGCCGCTCGAGCCGCGCGATCTCGTCGAGCGGCAGGTCCGTGAAGATCCTGAGGAAGCGGCCGACGTCAGCGTCCTCCGAGTTGCGCCAGTACTGCCACAGCCCGTAGGGCGGCAGCATGTCCTCGTTGAGCCAGACGGCGCCGGCGGCCGACTTGCCCATCTTGGCGCCGGAGGCGGTGGTCAGCAGCGGGCAGGTGAGGGCGAAGACCTGGGTGGCGTCGACGCGGCGGGCGAGCTCGATGCCGTTGACGATGTTGCCCCACTGGTCGGAGCCGCCCATCTGCAGGCGGCAGCCGTAGCGGCGGCTGAGCTCCAGGAAGTCGTAGGCCTGGAGGATCATGTAGTTGAACTCGAGGAAGGAGAGCGGCTCCTCCTTGTCGAGGCGCGTCTTCACCGATTCGAAGCTCAGCATGCGGTTGACGGTGAAGTGCCGGCCGATGTCGCGCAAGAAGGGAATGTACTCGAGCTTGTCGAGCCATTCGGCATTGTCGACCATGATGGCGTCGCTCGGGCCGTCGCCGAAGGTGAGGAACTTCGAGAAGACCTTGCGGATGCCCTCCTTGTTGGTGGCGATCTGCGCATCGTCGAGCAGCGGGCGCGCCTCGTTGCGGAACGAGGGGTCGCCGATGCGCGTCGTGCCGCCGCCCATCAGCACGATGGGCTTGTGGCCGGCCTGCTGCAGGCGGCGCAGCATCATGATGTTGGTCATGTGCCCGACATGCAGGCTCGGCGCCGTCAGGTCATAGCCGATATAGGCGACGATCCGTTCCTTCACGGCGAGGTCGTCGAGCGCCTCGGCATCCGAGATCTGGTGGATGAGCCCGCGCGCGTCGAGCGTGCGCAGGAAATCGGAACGGTACGTCGTCATGTCGGTCAGTCTTGCGTTGGAATGGGACGGGGCGCCGTGAGGCGCCCCGCGATCTGAAGCCTGTTTGCGTCGTCGCGTCAGGCGGCATCTTCGTGCGGGGTGCCGATGCGCTTGTCGAGATAGGCATCGACCGTCTGCATCAGTTCCTCGATCTTGCCGTCGAAGAAGTGGTTGGCGCCGTCGATGACCGCGTGTTCCAACACGATGCCCTTCTGAGTCTTGACCTTCTCGATGACGCTGATGACGTCCTTCGCCGGCGCGACGCGATCCTCGGACCCGTGCACGAAGAGGCCCGAGGAGGGACAGGGCGCAAGGAAGGAGAAGTCGTAGCGATTGGCCATCGCCGCAATGGAGAGGAAGCCCTCGATCTCCGGCCGGCGCATGAGCAACTGCATGCCGATCCATGCCCCAAAGGACACGCCGGCGATCCAGCAGCTGCGCGCATCCGGATTGAGCGACTGCACCCAGTCGAGCGCCGCCGCCGCATCCGACAACTCGCCGTGGCCGTGATCGAAGGAGCCCTGGCTGCGCCCGACACCACGGAAGTTGAAGCGCAGCACCGCAAACCCACGGTTCACATAGGTGTAGAACAGGCTGTACACGATCTGGTTGTTCATCGTGCCGCCGAACTGCGGATGCGGATGAAGAATGATCGCGATCGGCGCGCCCTTCTTCTTCGCAGGCTGGTAGCGGCCTTCGAGACGCCCGGCAGGGCCGTTGAAAATGACTTCAGGCATGATCCGGCACCGTTACCGCGATAAAGCCAGCGCCGCCGGAAGCCACGCCAGTGGCCGTGCAAATCTTGACATGCCGGTCGCGCACTTCTAAACCACGGTTAGAACTGTTCTAAGAGCCAACTTATACGTGCATCGAGTTGCATATGCAACCGGATGGCGTGGGTGGTGGCTCCGGTGATGTGGTCGCTCTTCTCTACCACATCAACAGGGGCAAAAAGCAAGGTTTGTGATCGGCGCACGGGAGGCCGGTGGGAACAGCATGGCGGGCATGCGTCATTACCTCGACTACAACGCCTCGGCGCCCCTGCGGCCGGCCGTGCGCGAGGTGGTCCTGCGTGCCTTCGAGGAGGTCGGCAATCCCTCGTCCGTGCATGCGGAAGGGCGCAGGGCTCACGCGCTGATCGAGGCGGCGCGGGAAGAGGTCGCGGCTCTTGCCGGCGCGCGCCCCCGCGATGTTGTCTTCACGAGCGGTGGCTCGGAGGCCAACAATACCGTGATGACGCCGTCGCTGCGACGCGAGCCATCCTTCACGACGCTGGCGCTCCATCTCATGGGCGCGGGCGAGCATGCGAGCGTCCTTTCGGGCAGCCGCTTCCCAGAGAATGCCCGCGAGACGATCCCCATCGACGGCAACGGCGTCGTGGATATCGATTTCATCGACGCGCGGCTGCGCCGCCTGGCGAACGAAAGTGGAGCGACGGCCCTCGTCAGCCTGCAGGCGGCCAACAGCGAGACCGGCGTCGTCCAACCGCTCGCCGGGGTGGCCGAGGTCGTGCATCGCCATGGCGGGCTGCTGCATGTCGACGCCGTGCAGGCGGCGGGCAAGCTGTCCGTCGACATGGCTGCCTGGGGCGCGGACGTTATCACCTTGTCCGCCCACAAGATCGGCGGGCCGAAGGGTGTCGGTGCCTTCGTCACCCGGCCCGGCGTCGAGGTACGCGAGCGGCTGGTTCGCGGCGGCGGCCAAGAGGGCGGCTACCGCGCCGGCACGGAGAATGTTGCGGGCATAGCAGGCTTCGGGAAGGCCTGCACGCTTGCGCGGGACGAACTTGCGGATTATGCCGCCTTGACGGGTGCCTTGCGCGACGGTCTCGAGGCCCGCCTTCGCCTGGTTGAGCCCGGGGTGGTGGTTTTCGGAGCCGGAGCATCGCGACTGCCGAACACGAGCGCCTTCGCAATCGACGGCCTGAAGGCGGAGACGTTGCTCATGATGCTCGATCTCGAGGGCATGGCCGTCTCGTCCGGTTCCGCCTGCTCGTCCGGTAAGGTGAGGCGCTCGCATGTGCTCACGGCGATGGGTATCGCGCCCTCGCTCGCCGAGGGGGCGCTGCGCGTGAGCTTCGGCTGGGGCTCGACCGAGGCGGACATGGAATCCTTTGCGACGGCCTTTCGGAAAGTGGTCGGCGCACTCATCTCTCGTCGCAAGGGGCTGAACGCCGCCTGAGGACGAGTAGGTCACCAACCCGCGGCCCTTGAAGCCGTGAGAGGAGGTCGTGCAATGCCTGCGGTGCAGGAAACGGTAGAACGTGTCAAGGCGATCGACGTCGAGCAGTACAAGTACGGCTTCGAGACGACGATCGAGATGGACAAGGCCCCCAAGGGCCTCAGCGAGGATATCGTCCGCCTCATTTCGTCCAAGAAGGGCGAACCGGAGTGGATGACGGAGTGGCGCCTCGAGGCGTTTCGCCGCTGGCAGACGATGCGCGAGCCCAAGTGGGCGCGCGTCAACTACCCGCCGATCGACTATCAGGAGCTCTACTACTATGCCGCGCCGAAGAAGAATCCGGCGCCGAAGTCGCTCGACGAGGTCGATCCGGAGATCCTCAAGACCTACGAGAAGCTCGGCATTCCGCTGCGCGAGCAGGAGATCCTCGCCGGCGTCGAGGGCGCTGGCTCGCGCGTGGCGGTCGACGCCGTGTTCGATTCCGTGTCGGTGGTGACGACCTTCAAGGAGGAGTTGAAGAAGGCCGGCGTTATCTTCTGCTCCATCTCCGAAGCGATCCGCGAATATCCGGATCTGGTGCGCAAGTACCTCGGCTCGGTCGTGCCGGTGTCGGACAACTTCTTCGCGACGCTCAACAGCGCCGTGTTCACGGACGGATCCTTCGTCTACGTACCGGAGGGCGTGCGCTGCCCGATGGAGCTGTCAACCTATTTCCGCATCAACGAGCGCAACACCGGCCAGTTCGAGCGCACGCTGATCATCGCGGACAAGGGCTCCTACGTCAGCTATCTCGAAGGCTGCACGGCGCCGGCACGTGACGAGAACCAGCTGCACGCGGCGGTGGTCGAGCTGATCGCGCTCGACGATGCGGAGATCAAGTACTCGACGGTCCAGAACTGGTATCCGGGCGACGCCGAGGGCAAGGGCGGCGTCTACAACTTCGTGACCAAACGCGGCGACTGCCGCGGCGCCAATTCGAAGATCTCGTGGACGCAGGTCGAGACGGGCTCGGCCATCACCTGGAAGTATCCATCCTGCATCCTGCGCGGCGACAACTCCCGCGGAGAGTTCTACTCGATCGCCATCTCCAACGGCTATCAGCAGGTCGACAGCGGCACCAAGATGATCCATCTCGGCAAGAACACGACGAGCCGGATCATCTCCAAGGGCATCGCCGCCGGACGCTCCGAGAACACCTATCGCGGGCTCGTCTCGGCACACCGCAAGGCGAGCGGGGCGCGCAACTTCACGAACTGCGATTCCCTGTTGATCGGCGACAAGTGCGGCGCGCACACGGTGCCTTACATCGAGTCGAAGAATGCCTCGGCGGTCTTCGAGCATGAGGCGACGACGTCGAAGATCTCGGACGACCAGATGTTCTACTGCCTGCAGCGGGGTCTCGACGAGGAGGAGGCGGTGGCGCTCATCGTCAACGGCTTCGTCAAGGATGTCCTGCAGCAGCTGCCGATGGAATTCGCGGTCGAGGCCCAGAAGCTCATCTCCATCAGCCTCGAAGGCTCGGTGGGCTGACACGCAACGCAACCCGGGCCGGAAACAACGGGCGACGTGGAACGATCCTTCCCGCCCGCACCCCACCGGCGCCACGAACGGACGGAACAAAGACATGCTTCAGATCAACAACCTCGTCGTCGAAATCGAGGGCAAGCGCATCCTCAACGGGCTCGATCTTACCGTGAAGGCGGGCGAGGTCGCTGCCATCATGGGCCCGAACGGTTCGGGCAAGTCGACGCTGTCCTATGTCATCGCCGGCAAGGAGGAGTACGAGGTCCTCGACGGCGAGATCCTCGTCGACGGCGAGAACATCCTCGAGCTCGAGCCGAACGAGCGCGCGGCCCGGGGCGTGTTCCTCGCCTTCCAGTACCCGCTCGAGATCCCGGGCGTCTCGACCATGACCTTCCTCAAGGCGATCATGAACGCCCAGCGCAAGGCGCGCGAGGAGGCGGAACTGACGACGCCCGAGTTCATGAAGCGTGTCAGGGCCGCTGCCGAAAAGCTTCATATCGATCAGGAAATGCTGCGCCGCGGCCTCAACGTCGGTTTTTCGGGCGGCGAGAAGAAGCGCATGGAGATCCTGCAGATGGCTCTCCTTGAGCCGCGCTTCTGCATCCTCGACGAGACGGATTCGGGACTGGATATCGATGCGCTCAAGATCGTCGCCGAGGGCGTCAATACGCTGCGCGATCCGGCCCGCGCCTTCCTCGTCATCACCCACTACCAGCGCCTGCTCAACCACATCGTGCCCGACACGGTGCACGTGATGGCGAACGGCCGCATCGTGCGCTCCGGCGGCAAGGAGCTTGCCCTTGAGCTCGAGGCGAGCGGCTATGCGGATTACCGCGAGCAGGCGGCGTGAGGGCGGCACGATGGCTGAAGTCACACCGATCAGGACTGCCGCCGAGGTGGCACTCATAGAGCGTTTCGAAGGCCTTAAGAACAAGCTGCCGGGCTCGGGCGAGATCGCGCGCGGGCGCGACGAGGCCTTCGCCCTCATCGCCGCCGCCGGCCTTCCCAACCGGCGCGTGGAGGAGTGGAAGTACACCGATCTGCGCAACGCCGTGCGCGAGGCGGCCCCGCTTGCCGAGCGCCCCGCCGATGCGGCCGCGCTCGTCGACAAGGCCAGCGCCTTCGCCAAGGCCGATGCGGTGCGGCTGTCCTTCGCCAACGGCCATTTCGTGGCCGAGCGCTCGGACCTCGCCGCGCTGCCGGCCGGGATCGCGGTGACGCCGCTCGCGGCGGCGCTCGCCGAGGGACATCCGCTCCTCGCCGAGATGGGCAAGGTGGCGGTCGCCAAGGGCAACTTCGCCCTGGCACTGAACAGCGCCTTCATGATGGACGGCGCGCTCATCAGGGTTGCGGCCGGCACCGCCGTGGACAAGGCGCTTCACCTCAGGTTCGTCAACGGGGGCGCTAGCCCCTTCGCCACGGCGCCGCGCGTCGTGATCCTCGTCGAGGATGGCGCCTCGGTCACCGTCCACGAGAGCCACGAGGGCGTTGGCACGGCGGCCTACCAGGCCAATTCCGTGGTCGAAATCGTCGCCGGCAACGGCACGACGATCACCCATGCGCGCCTCAACGCCGAACAGGCCGATGCCATTGCGCTCTCGACGCTCGCCGTGACGCTGGGGGCCAAGGCGAAGCTGACCTCGCTCGGCGCGGTGACAGGCGGCAGCCTGTCACGGCATCAGGTGTTCCTTGCCTTCGCGGGCGAGCATTCCAGTCTGACTCTCGGCGGCGCGACCATGCTGCGCGGCCGCCAGCATGCGGACACGACGCTGGTCGTCGACCATGCGGTGCCGCATTGCGACAGCCGCGAGCTGTTCAAGACCGTGATCGACGGGGAGGCGACAGGCGTCTTCCAGGGCAAGATCATCGTGCGCCCGGATGCACAGAAGACCGACGGGCGCATGATGTCCGCCGCGCTGCTGCTCTCCGAGACGGCGACGATGAACAATAAGCCGGAGCTGGAGATCTTCGCCGACGACGTGCAGTGCGCCCATGGCGCCACCTGTGGCCAGCTCGACGAGGACCTCTTGTTCTACCTCACCGCCCGCGGCCTGCCGCGGGCGGTGGCCGAGGCGCTCCTGGTGCAGGCCTTCCTCGGCGAAGCACTGGAACTCGTCGAGGACGAAGCCGTGCGCGAGGAACTCGTCGCGCGGGCGGAAGGCTGGCTCGGCGAGCGTGCGTGACAGACGGGCGCGGCGCAGGCCGCGCCCCTCACTCTTTCGAGGCGCCGACGTCCTGCGGCGGACGGAGCCAATGCGAGTGATGCGACCATGAACAGGATCGAACCGATCGGCATCTTCGACGTCGCGGCCGTGCGCCGCGAGTTCCCGATCCTCGCCCGCGAGGTCTACGGCAAGCCGCTCGTCTATCTCGACAGTGCCGCCTCGGCCCAGAAGCCCCGCGCCGTCATCGAGGCGATGACGTACAGCTTCGAGAACGCCTACGCCAACGTCCATCGTGGCCTGCACTACATGGCCAATGCGACGACCGAGGCCTTCGAGGATGCGCGCGAGGCGGTCCGCGGCTATCTCAATGCCGAGAGCACGGAGGAGATCGTCTTCACCCGCTCGGCGACGGAAGCCATCAATCTCGTCGCTGCCTCTTACGGACGCATGGCGGGGATCGGCGAGGGCGACGAGATCGTGATCTCCATCATGGAGCATCACTCCAACATTGTGCCGTGGCACTTCCACCGCGAGCGCAGCGGCGCTGTCATCAAATGGGCGCCGGTGGACGAGGAGGGCAACTTCCTCCTCGACGAATTCGAGAAGCTGCTCACCGAGCGCACGAAGATCGTCGCGATCACGCATATGTCGAACGTGCTCGGCACGGTGACGCCGGTGAAGGACATCGTGCGCATCGCCCATGCCCGTGGCATCCCCGTGCTGGTCGACGGCAGCCAGGGCGCCGTGCACCTGCCGGTTGACGTGCG
The DNA here is from genome assembly GCF_001887265.1 of Chelatococcus daeguensis. Taxonomy (NCBI): domain Bacteria; kingdom Pseudomonadati; phylum Pseudomonadota; class Alphaproteobacteria; order Hyphomicrobiales; family Chelatococcaceae; genus Chelatococcus; species Chelatococcus daeguensis. The sequence goes on from NZ_CP018095.1 coordinate 2,121,016, forward strand.
CGACCTCGATGCCGACTTCTACGTCTTTACCGGGCACAAGGTGTACGGGCCGACGGGCATCGGCGTGCTCTACGGCAAGCGCAAGTGGCTCGAGGCAATGCCGCCGTTCAACGGCGGCGGCGAGATGATCGAGACCGTGACGACCGACACCGTCACCTACAACGCCCCGCCGCATCGCTTCGAGGCGGGTACGCCGCCGATCGTCGAGGCGATCGGCCTTGGTGCCGCGGTGCGCTTCGTCGAGAAGCTCGGGCGCACGGCGATCCTCGCCCATGAGGAGAAGCTGCGCGACTATGCCCATGAGCGGCTCGGCGCCCTGAACGCCCTGCGCATCATTGGCCGCGCGGCGCACAAGGGGGCCATCGTGTCCTTCGAGATGAAGGGGGCGCATGCACATGACGTCGCCACCGTCATCGATCGCGCCGGGGTTGCGGTTCGCGCAGGCACGCATTGCGCCATGCCGCTGCTCGCGCGCTTCGGGACGACGTCGACATGCCGCGCCTCATTTGCCCTGTACAATACGCTCGAGGAGGTCGATAACCTCGCCGACGCATTGATGAAGGCCGAACGGCTGTTCGCCTGAGGAGGCATTCGTGACGCAAGCCGACAGCAGCGACGTGAAGCCGAACGCGCCCGAGATGGAGCTCGCCGACCAGTTGCCGCCCGACGAGGTGGACCGGCTGACCGACGACATCGTGGCGGCGCTGAAGACGGTGTACGACCCCGAGATCCCGGCCGACATCTACGAGCTCGGCCTGATCTATCGCGTCGATATCGATGACGGGCGCAATGTGACGATCGACATGACGCTGACGGCGCCGGGCTGCCCGGTAGCCGGCGAGATGCCGGGCTGGGTGGAGGGGGCGGTCGCGGCCGTGCCCGGCGTGCAGTCCGTCGTCGTCAACATGGTCTTCGATCCGCCGTGGGACCAGAGCCGCATGTCCGACGAGGCGCGCATCGCGCTCGACATGTGGTGAGGCCGATATGGCGGGCGAAGCAGAGCCGCGGATCACGGCGGTCGTCGAGACGGCGCTCTACGTGGACGATCTAGACCGGGCGCGCAGGTTCTACGAGAAAGTGCTGGGGCTCGAGGCTCAGGTAAGCGACCAGCGCTTCGCGGCCTATCCGCTCGGACCGGCGAGCGTCTTGCTGCTCTTCAAACGAGGCGAGACGCTGACGACCGTGACGCTTCCCGGCGGCACCATCCCGCCGCACGACGGGCAGGGGCCGCTCCACGTGGGCCTTGGTGTGCCTGCTGAACACATGGCGGCCTGGGAAGCGCGGCTCGCGACTCACGGCGTCGCCATCGAAGGGCGGACGGAATGGCCGCGCGGCGGGCGCAGCATCTATTTCCGCGACCCGGACGGGCATCTCGTCGAACTGCTCACGCCCGGCGTCTGGACGGTCTACTGAGGCGCCTCGCCGCCATCCCGTCGAAGCAGGACGGGCGGTAGGCATGACGCCGGATGAGACCGGCGACGGGCGCCGTGCCCTCGACGTTGTGCCGCCCAATGACTATCTTTGGTGGGAATCTCGACCTCAGGGCCTTGAACCCTGCAAGGAGGAGCCGGAATGGGTGCAATTCGCTCCCTCAAGATCATGAGCATGAGCGACGCGGCCGCCGAGCGCGTCAAGGCGATCATCGCCAACGCCGACAGGCCGATCGTCGGCGTGCGCGTCGGCGTCAAGAACGGCGGCTGCGCCGGCATGGAATACACGATGGAATATGCCGAGGCGATCAAGCCCGGTGATGAGGTGATCGAGGACAAGGGCGTCACCATCCTTGTGGATCCCAAGGCCGTCCTGTTCCTGCTCGGCACGCAGATGGACTACAAGGTCGACAAGCTGTCGGCTCAGTTCGTCTTCAACAATCCAAACCAGACCTCGGCCTGCGGATGCGGCGAATCCGTCGCCATCACCCCCGCGCGGCCGGAGCAGCTCGCTGGCGCCTGATTGCGCGCCGCGGACGACATCGCCGAACTCTTCGCGCCTTTCCGCCCGGTCTGCATCAGGCGCATGTTCGGCGGTCTCGGCATCTATGCCGAAGGGAAGATGTTCGCGCTCGCGGTGGACGGCGAGGTCTATCTCAAGACGGACGCCGCCTTTGCCGAGGCCCTCAGGCATCTCGGCTCGCGGCCGTTCGCCTATGCGCGCAAGGACGGCCGGGTAGTGACCCTGTCCTACTGGCTGCTGCCGGACGCCGCCTATGACGAGCCGGACATGCTGGCGGATCTCTCCGCCCGTGCCTTGGGCATCGCCGGAGCGCAGCCTTAGCGCCGCGCTCCTGCATCGTACGCTCAGTCGCCCGCCTCGACGACCTCGGCCTTCTTGCTGCGCGGCTTCCTCGCAGCCGGCTTGCCGGCAGGCGCTTCCGCGTCCTTGGACGCAGGCTTCTTGGCGGCAAGCTTTCTCGAAGCTGTCTTCTTCGCGTCCGTGGCCCCAGCCGCTGGTGCCTTCCTGGACGCCGTTTTGCCGGCAGGCGCGGCTTCGCTGGCCGCCTCTCCATCCGCAGCCTTGCGGGCGGCGGCCTTCTTCGGCTTGGCCGCCTCGGCCGGAGCCGCGGCGTCGGCCTTCTTCCGACGGGACGTTGTGGACGATCGCGCCGGAGCTTCGGCCGTCACCGCTTCAGCGGCGCCCGTGCGGGACGACTTTCGGCCGGCCGCCTTGGAAGGCGCGGGAGGCGCGGCTTCGGCTTCAGCTGCAGGCTCCGTCGTGGTCTTGCGGGCGCGCTTCTTCGGCGCCGGCTGCTCGTCCGCGACGTCCGGGCTCGCCGCAGCCTTGCGCGGCGCACGCTTGCGGGTCTTGCCAGCCGGATCAGCTTCCGTCGCCGGCTCCTCCTTCGCCGTGCGACGCGAGGCGGCCTTGCGCGGGACAGGGGCTTCCTCGGGCTGCACGACCTCCGTCACGGGCGGCGCCAGCTCTTCGGCCTTACCGGGGGCTTCCGGCGTAGCGGAGGCCGGAACCTCGACCGGCTGCGCAGCCTCCGCCGCGGCGGGCCTGTCTTGCCTGCGGCCACGACGCCGGCGGCCCGATGTGTGCTCAGCCCTGGCTTCCGACACGGTCTCGACCGGCACCGCGGTCTCCTCGACCACCGGGGCAGCCGTGCCTTCGTCGTCGCTGCTGACCGAGATGACGACCGGCCGCAGGATGAAGCTCGGCACGTGCTCGCCGAAGCCGACGATCGTCTCGTCGTCCCTGTCGGCATAGCGCCGCTGTTGGTGCTGCCGATCGCCCCGCCGCTCTTCGGGACGCTGCGAGGGGCGTCCGTCCGGCGTGATCGGCGCGTGCTGCTGCGGAGCCTCGGCGGCTCGGCCGCGCTCGCCGCGTCCACGCCCCCTGTCACGGTCACGCTCGCGATCCCGGCTGCCGCGTCTGCCGCGGTGGCGGTCGCCATCCTCCGGCGCATGGCCGACCGAGGCGATGAATTCGCTGAGGGTCGGCCCCTCCCAGGCAACAGTTTGGCCCGTCAGGGTTTCGATGGCGGCAAGGGCCTTCTCGTCGCCGGGGGCGACGATCGTGGTCGCATAGCCGGTGCGGCCGGCGCGGCCCGTGCGGCCGATGCGGTGCACGTAATCCTCGGCGTGATGGGGCACGTCGAAATTGAAGACGTGGCTCACGGCCGGAATGTCGAGACCGCGCGCCGCGACGTCGCTCGCAACGAGCAGCTTGGTGCTGCCGTTACGGAAGCTGTCGAGCGCCTGCATGCGCGAGCGTTGGTCCATGTCGCCGTGCAGGGCGACGACGCTGAAACCGTGCCGCTCCAGCGAGCGCAGGACGATGGCCACGTCACGCTTGCGGTTGCAGAAGATGATCGCGTTCTGCAATTCGTCGCCGGCGCCGCGGATCAGCCGCCGCAGCGTCTCGCGCTTGTGGTGCGGCTCGCTGCCGGAGGCGACAAGGCGCTGGGTGATGGTCGCGGCCGTCGAGGCCGCGCGAGCCACTTCCACCTTCACGGGATTGTGCAGGAAGGTGTCCGTCAGGCGCTGGATCTCCGGCGGCATGGTGGCCGAGAAGAACAGGGTCTGGCGCGTGAAGGGGACGAGGCGGCAGATGCGCTCGATGTCCGGGATGAAGCCCATGTCGAGCATGCGGTCGGCCTCGTCGATGACGAGGATCTCGATGCCGGTGAGCAGCAGCTTGCCGCGCTCGAAATGGTCGAGCAGTCGTCCGGGCGTGGCGATCAGCACATCGACGCCCCGGGTGATCTTGGCGTCCTGATCGCCGAAGGAGACGCCGCCGATCAGCAGCGCCACCGACAGCTTGTGGTTGGTGCCGTACTTCTCGAAGCTCTCTTCCACCTGCGCCGCAAGCTCGCGCGTCGGCTCGAGGATGAGCGTGCGCGGCATGCGCGCCCGGGCCCGACCATGCTCCAGCAGCGTCAGCATCGGCAGCGTGAAAGCCGCCGTCTTGCCGGTGCCGGTCTGGGCGATGCCGAGGACGTCCCGGCGCTGCAACACATGCGGGATCGCTTTCGCCTGGATGGGAGTCGGCGTGTTGTAGCCTGCGGCCGCGACGGCTTGTTGAACCTTCTCGCTCAGGCCAAGATCAGAAAATGACATCGACGTCCGTGATTATGCGTCTGCGGATGGGGTTTAAGGCCAAGGGAGACCTCGTGACGCGTACGGCGCGTCAGTCGCCGCTCACTGCCCGCTACGCTTGCGCGGACCATAAGAGGATCACGGGCAAAGTCAATGTCGCAAAGGCCGGTTGTCGAACGATTGCATAGCATTGGCGGTGAGCCGCTGGTGCTTGTGCCTGGGCTCAACTGTACGGGGACGCTCTTCGCCCCGCAAATACGCGCTCTCTCCGGGAAACGCACCGTCACGGTGGCGGAAAACCGGCTCGACGACACGCTCGAAGGCATGGCACGACGCCTCCTCGCCGCAGCGCCGGAGCGCTTCGCCCTCGGCGGTCTGTCCATGGGCGGCTATGTGGCGCTTGCAGTCATGCGCCTGGCGCCTGAGCGCGTGACGCGGCTTGCATTGCTCGACACGACGGCGCGGCCGGACACCGAGGAAGCGAGCGCCAACCGTCGGCGCCTCATCGCGCTCGCGGAGCAGGGGCGCTTCGAGGAGGTGCATCCCGTGCTCTGGCAGCGCCTCGTCGCGCGGAGGCGGCTCGCGGACAAGCTTCTCGAAGGGGAGGTGCGGCGCATGATGGTCGAGACGGGCGCACAGGCCTTCATCCGCCAGCAGCGCGCCATCATGGCGCGGCCCGACGCGCGGCCCGACCTGCCGCTGATCACCGTACCGACGCTCGTTCTCGTCGGGGAGGAGGATGAGATCACGCCGCCATCGGTCGCAGAAGAGATGGCGACGGCCATCCCCGCGTCGTCGCTCGTCGTCGTGCCCGGCTGCGGTCATCTCTCGACGATGGAGCGGCCGGATGCGGTCAATGCGGCCCTCGCCGCCTGGCTGCAGCGCAACTGATCTTCCAGGGGTCAGATATCGAGTTCGCGCGCGAAAGCAGCGCGCTCCTGGATGAAGGCGAAGCGCGCCTCAGGCTTGTTGCCCATGAGCCGGTCGACTGTGTCCGTCGTGTCGCCTTTGGCCTCGGCCAGCACGACGACCTTGTAGAGGAGGCGCTTGGCCGGAGCCATGGTCGTCTCCTTGAGCTGCGCCGGCAGCATCTCGCCGAGGCCCTTGAAGCGCCCGATCTCGACCTTTTTGCCCCTGAACACGCTGTCCATCAGCTCCTGGCGATGGGCATCATCGCGGGCATAGACCGTCTTGCCGCCGTGCGTCAGCCGATAGAGGGGCGGCACGGCAAGATAGAGGTGGCCGTTGTCGATCAGCCGCGGCATCTGCTGCCAGAAGAAAGTGATGAGCAGCGATGCGATGTGGGCGCCGTCGACGTCGGCGTCCGTCATGATGATGATCTTTTCGTAGCGCAGGTCGTCGTCGCGGTAGTGCGAGCCGGTACCGCAGCCGAGCGCTTGCACGAGATCAGTGAGTTGCTGGTTCTGTGCCAGCTTTTCGCGGCCGGCCGAGGCGACGTTGAGGATCTTTCCGCGCAGCGGCAGGACGGCCTGGGTGGCGCGGTCGCGCGCCTGCTTGGCGCTGCCACCGGCCGAGTCGCCCTCGACGATGAAGAGCTCGGAGCCCGCCGCGCCGGCATTGGTGCAATCCGCGAGCTTGCCGGGCAGGCGTAGCTTGCGCGTCGCGGTCTTGCGCGCCACCTCCTTCTCGGCGCGGCGGCGCAGGCGCTCCTCGGCACGTTCGATGGTCCAGTCGAGAAGGCGTGAGGCCTGCTGGGGCGCTGCCGCCAGCCAGTGGTCGAAGGCATCGCGCACAGCGCCCTCGACGATGCGCGATGCTTCCAGCGTCGCCAGCTTGTCTTTCGTCTGGCCCTGGAATTCCGGCTCGCGGATGAAGACCGAGAGCATGCCGGCGCAGGTTGCCATCACGTCGTCGGTGGTAACCTGGCTGGCGCGCTTGGCCTGGCCGACACGCTCGGCATGGTCGCGCAGGCCGCGCAGCAGGGCCATGCGCAGGCCCGACTCATGCGTGCCCCCCTCAGGCGTGGGGATGGTGTTGCAGTAGGAAGATACGAAGCCGTCGTCGCGTGACAGCCACGCCACCGCCCATTCGAGCGAGCCGTGCCCGCCCGGCTTGTCGACGCGGCCGGAGAAGATCTGGTCGCAGACAAGTTCGCTGCCGTCGATCTCGCGGGCGAGATAGTCCTTGAGGCCGCCGGGAAACTTGAAGGTCGCTTCGCTCGGCACGCCTTCCTGCTTCTCGGCGAGGGAGGGGGCGCAGCGCCAGCGGATCTCCACGCCGCCGAAGAGATAGGCCTTGGAGCGCGCCATCTTGAACAGGCGGCGCGGATTGAACGTCGCGCCTTCCTTGAAGATGGCCGCATCGGGCTTGAAGCGCACCGTGGTGCCGCGCCGGTTCTGCACCCGCCCGACGGTCTCCAGCGGCCCCATGGCGACGCCGCGCGCATAGACCTGGCGATAGAGCATCTGGCTGCGCGCCACCTCCACCTCGAGCCGCTCGGCCAGCGCGTTGACCACGGAGACGCCGACACCATGCAGGCCGCCGGAGGTTTCGTAGACCTTGGAGTCGAACTTGCCGCCTGCGTGCAGCGTCGTGAGGATGACCTCGAGCGCCGACTTCTCGGGGAACTTCGGGTGCGGATCGATGGGGATGCCGCGACCGTTGTCCGTCACGCGCAGGAAGCCGCTCTCCTCGAGCTCGACCTCGATGAAGGTCGCATGGCCGGCCACGGCCTCGTCCATTGCATTGTCGATAACCTCCGCGAAGAGGTGATGCAGTGCCTTCTCGTCCGTGCCGCCGATGTACATGCCGGGGCGCCGACGCACCGGCTCCAGCCCCTCGAGCACCTCGATGGAGGCGGCGGTGTAGCCGGCCTCGGTGGGCGTGCCGTTGGCACGGCCGGGCGAGGGCGCCTCGTCCACCGGGAGCTTCGCGGACGGGCGTGACTTGCGGGCCGCCACTGCGTTGCCGCCACCGCCGAACAGATCGCCCGAATCCGTCATTGCCGCCGTCCAAACCCTCGTGGAGAACCGATTCGCCCCGCCGGCAGTATCGCATGGCTGCCGCAGGGACGGGAACGGATCGGAAACACCACGTCGGCAGGGGCGCGGTCAAGGTTGTTTTTCCCAGACCGGCGCCAATCCCGCGGGGCCAGCTAGCCTGCGGCGGGATTCGCCGCCTCGCCGGCCGTGAAGACCACATAGGCGAAGAGCGCCATGGAAAACAGGGTCGCAAAGGACGCCAGGATCGCGACCGGCTCACCCCAGGGCAGCCCTAGGGCGATGCTGGGAAGGCCGACTGCGAACAGGATGAGCCCGCCGGTCGCCAACCCGTAATGGATCTTCGCCAGGCGGGTCGAAGCCGTTCCCAGCAGCGCGTAGAACAACCCGAACAGGAAGAGTGAGACCCAGCCGACGAGATTGATGTGCGCGTGCACGGTGCGGAAGGTGTGGTCGTGCGACGCGCCCATGAAGATGCCGAGGCTGAGGCCGGCCAGGCCGGCGACGACGGCGGTACGCAGGAACAGGCGCCCGACGGCTCGCGTCGGGGTCGTGGATGTGGTGCCGGCGATCATGGCTGTTGTCCCCTCGGTGCTGCCCGGTGACAGAATGACGCGCCGGCGGCCGTTTGGCCATGGGCGCGGGGGCGAGCGCCTTCAGGAAGCGTTAACCATGATGATCTCTCATGGCGACAGTCGGAGGGTGCCATGATCGCTGCCGCACTGCTCAAGGAGATGCACGAGGCCCACCTTGTCCGGGCCGCCGAGGCTGCCGGCCGCGCCTTCGGGCGCTGCTGCGACAGTGACGAGCCCTGGCTGCTCGCGCCGGACCCCGTCCCCGTCGTCTGGGGCCGGATCGTGGCTCCCGAGCCACGGCCGGAACCATTGAAGCATTCCGCCGTCCGCAGGCGCCCGGCTTCCAGGGCAGCCTGAAGCCATCCGCCGGCTTCGGCCGGACCGTTCAGCGCGCGGCGAGCCAGACGGTGTGGCCGCTGCAGAATGGATCGTCCACCACATGGTCGAGCACCCGGAAGCCGGCAGCGGCGAGGCGGGCCTCGTATTCCGCGCCGTCGAGGCTGGCGTGGTAGAGCGGCTCGCCCTCGAAGGTGCCGAGAACCTCGCCGCGCGCCGGGCCGCTCGTGAACATCAGCGCCGTGCCCTTGCGCGCATGCGCCGTGAAGACGCCGAACATGGCGCGCTTGTCGTCCGGCTGCAGGTGAAAGAAACGGTCACAGGCGAGAATGCCGCCGAATGTCCTGCCGAGGGCGAGGCAGCGCATGTCGGCGACGAGCCATTGCTGCGCAGGGAAGCGCGTGCGGCAGCGCCCGATGAGGCTCGGCGCGGAATCGACGCCGGTGACGGCGCAGCCGCTCGCCGCGGGATAGCAGGCCAGCGGCTCGCCCGCGCCGCAGCCGAGGTCGAGCACGCTCCGCTCCCCGCCGACGGCGGCGAGGAAGTGGTCGAGCCAGCCGCGCTCGAGGAGGCTGCGGCCGCGCGAGCGGTCGAAGGGGTGGACATGGCGCTCGTAGAGGCTTGCGACAGCTTCGCCAGCATCGTCCATGCCGCCATCTTCCACACCGCCCGCGGGCGGCAAGGCCGCGCCGGCGCGCCTTGCATGGATCGACCGGCCCGGATGCGCCCTTGGCCCTTGTCAACGGCGGCCTCTGCCGTCAGAAGAATGCAGCCGGCGAGGATGGGTGGCCGAGTGGTTTAAGGCAGCGGTCTTGAAAACCGCCGTGCGGGCAACCGTACCGTGGGTTCGAATCCCACCCCATCCGCCATTATGCATTGATTTTATTGTCATTTTTCGGTTTTATGAAAATCCGGCTCACGGGCAACTATCAGGAACTCGGGCGGTAGGCTCCGGGCTTTATGCCCACGCTTGGCGGCGCGCACGGGCCTGACGATCACGCGGACGTGAACGGCCAGCGAGGCTCGCGGCGGACTCCTGAAAGCCTGCATCACCGAAAGTGCGGGCTGAACGAGATAGCGGATGCGGCGATTCACCGCCCAACTTCGCTACATGATCGGCTTTCCCGGCCCTGCGGCGCTGGGAAACTGCCAACCCATATGCGTCACGGTGTCGATGACGCTGCGAATCAATCCTACGACATGCCCCTGAACCTGCCTCAAACATGCAAGGTCAATTGCTGCATCAACTTTCTTTCGTTTGATTAATAGCGGCATGGACGCGCCGTTTACATCCGACATTCGCCATGAGACATGATAAAGCACGCTACGAATTAACGGTTAACTTCTTAATGTTTTCGCTCGGCTCGTATATGTTTTCGGTTGCGGTATCCGGGGCTTATCGCGCGGCCCTTCCATAGTATTAAGCCAAATTCAAAATCTGATCCGTCAAGGATCGCTCAAGCTGCAGCAGCGAAGCTTTATAGGCCGTGTCGATTTCTTCGACGCCCTATTGTCGGGTTTCCGTAAACGCAAATATTTTTCCCCAATATTTCTTCCAGAAAGCTGAGTATGGTGATGGTGCGGCCAAGCTGTTCCCAAAACTGCGGCGAATGCCTATGTGTAGGGAACATGGGTGGCAAGTTAGCCCGATCAATAATTGTGCGCTTCACTTCGGCGTGGTTCATCCCAAGAACTTCCGAATCGTTCATCTTATCTTCCCTGAAACATGGTACCTAAAAAAACCCGCCGCTTTTCCGGCTGGCGGGCAAGGAATGGCGTGCCCGATCGCGGGCAGGACCGGGCCGTAGACAGGGCGCCGCCTTTTCCCGGGCTGCGCGCTGGCCTACACGCCGAACCTCTCGATCACCTCGTCAAGCGGCATGTGGCCGAGGAGGGCGCCCGTGCCGGATGAGGCTTCGCCATTCTCCAGCTTCGTGGCGTGGATGACGGCGGGATCGCCTTCCAGCCGCTCGCGCAGGGCGGACAGCTTCGGCCAGCGTCCGCGGTCGGCGACTTCGTGAAAGTCGAGCCAGCGGGCGACGCCGACGAGGACGGCGTCCGCGAGGCTCGGCCGCTCACCGACGAGGAACGGGCCCTGCCCGATCATGCCTTCCAGCTTGTCGTGGCGCTCGATGACGGCGCGGCGGCCGAAGTCGCGCAGCGCCGTCTGCACGGCGGGGTCGGGATCTTCCATCTCGAGGGCGGCCCACAGCGGCGAGAAGGCGCCGGTAAAGCCCGTGTTCACGAAGGCCATCAGCTGGTGCATCCGGTCCGCCTCACGCGACAGGGGGGCGAAGCTGATGCGCCGGTCGCTATCCCGCGCCTCGAGCCAGGCGGCGATGGCCATGGTCTCCGTCAGCAACTCACCCTTGTCCGTGATGAAGACCGGGGTCTCATGGCGCGGATTGAGCCGGGCGTACGACGGCTCGCGCATGTCGCCGAGCATGTCCACCCGGCACAGCCGGTAGGGCTTGCCCAGCCATTCGAGCGCCGCGACAAGTCCCATGGAGCTTCCCGAGGGGAAGCCGTAAAGTAGGATCGGCTCCAAGATCGATCTCCCGTGATTTCTCGTGATCACGCTGCGCAGCGAGCCCGGACCCTACTCGACCAGTGAGCCGTGTAAATTACGCACTTTTTTGCAACCACGAGGCGCCGATGAAGGATCTTGTCTCCCGTTGCCCCATCGAGGAGGTGATGCAGGTGCTCAGCGGGCGCTGGCCGACCCTCCTGATCTACTACCTGAAGGATGGCACGAAGCGTTTCAGCGACCTGCGCAGGGACAACCCCACGATCTCGCACAAGATGCTGTCGTTCGAACTGCGCAAGCTCGAGGCGGCCGGCATCGTCAAGCGCACGGAGTTCGACGGCTATCCCCTGCGCGTCGAATATGACCTCACGCCCGCGGGGGAGAGGCTCGTGCCGCTGATCGATGCCCTCGGCGACTGGTGGGAGGCTGCCGCCGGCGCCGGCACGGAACCGGGCGCATCGAAAACCCGGAGCGTCGGCATGCTGCAAGGAGGGTAACGGCGGGCATCGCGCCCGACAATGCGCCGCCCACGTCCCTGACTTTGACAACGCCAGATTATGTTGATATCAACTGATTTATTGGTACGCTGCGGGCCGGATGGTCAGCGCTGCCACGAAGGAGGACATCGCGATGCCTTATGTGGAAGGATTCGTTGCGGCCGTGCCGGCCGAGAACAAGGAAATCTACCGCAAACATGCCGCGGAGGCGGCGGTGCTGTTCAAGGAGCTCGGCGCCACCCGTGTCGTCGAATGCTGGGGCGACGACGTGCCGGCGGGCAAGGTCACCGATTTCCGCCGGGCCGTGCAGGCCAAGGACAACGAGGTCGTGGTCTTCAGCTGGGTGGAATATCCCACGCGGGCGGCGCGCGACGCCGCCAATGAGAAGATCATGACGGATCCGCGCATGCGCGCCATGGGCGAGCAGATGCCTTTCGACGGCAAGCGTATGATCTTTGGCGGCTTTGAGGGGATCCTCGACAGCTAGCAGCTCATCTCCGGCCGCTCCTGCCTCCAAGTTCTGCCGGACGGAGCGGTCCGGAGCCGGCCTTGCATTCCGCCGGCAAGTCTCCCAATCTCGCCTCGTTCACGCCTCTTGCGTCCCGTGCGCCGATCGTCTGAGCCGATGGCGGGCCGGGCGCGCCTTCTCGAAAACAATGGCGATCGGGAGAAAATGCCCATGCTGAGCAATGATTTCGAGGTGATCGACCCGCGCTTCTTGCGCCTCGTCTTCGGCAATGTCCATCTCGAAAAGCTCTATACAGGATGCCGCTGGGCCGAGGGGCCGGCCTATTTCCCGGCGGGGCGCTATCTCATCTGGTCGGATATTCCCAACAACCGCATCATGCGCTGGGACGAGACGGACGGGTCCGTCTCCGTCTTCCGCCAACCGGCCCGAAACACCAACGGCCATACGGTGGACAGGGAAGGGCGCCTCGTTTCCTGCGAGCATCAGGGACGCTGCATCTCGCGCACCGAGCCGGACGGCTCCGTGCGGATCCTGGTCGACCGTTTCGAGGGCAAGCGGCTCAACTCGCCGAACGATGTGGTCGTGAAATCGGACGGCACGATCTGGTTCACGGACCCGACCTACGGCATCGATTCCGACTACGAGGGCGATGCGGCACCATCCGAGATCGGCGCATCATACGTCTATCGCTTCGATCCGGCGGACGGCACGATCGCTGCCGTGGCAACAGATTTCGTAAAGCCCAACGGCATCGCCTTCTCGCCGGATGAGCAGTTGCTCTATGTGGTCGACACCGGCGCGACCCACGTCGACGACGGTCCGCGTCACATCCGCCGCTTCAACGTTGGCGCGGGTGGGGGGCTCAGCGGCGGAGAGATCTTCGCCACCTGTAGCCACGGCCTCTTCGACGGCCTGCGCATCGACGTGCACGGCAATGTATGGACGAGCGCCGGCGACGGCGTCCATTGCTTTGACCCCGACGGCTCGCTTATCGGCAAGATCCGGGTACCGGAGGTGGTGGCCAATGTCTGCTTCGGCGGTCCTAAGCGTAACCGCCTCTTCATCTGCGGAACGACGTCGCTCTACGCGGTCTACCTCAACACGAGGGGCGCTTCCCGGCCCGGCGAGTCGCACGCGTTCTGACGCCAGGACCTGACGCATCATGACCTTTCACGCTCTCAATCCGCAGCGTCTCGAAGGGCGCACGGCCATCGTGACAGGCGGCGCGCGGGGCATTGGCCTCGCCGTCGCGCGCCGCTTCGCCGCCGAGGGAGCGACGGTCGCCGTCAACGACCTGGCGGATGCCGACGCGATGGCAGCAGCGCTGGCGGCGGTGCGGACCGCTGCGACGGATGCCGGGCACGGCGAGCGGCCGCATCTGGCACTCGCAGCGGACGTATCCCTGCCGCGCGCGGTCGACGCGATGGTCGAGGAGGCGGTCTCCGCCTGGGGGCATGTCGACATCCTCGTCAACAATGCCGGCATCCAGGCGCCGACGCCGGGGGACGCCTTCGAGGATGAACGGCTCGCGCGCATCCTCGCGGTCAACCTCGTCGGCGCGGCCAATTGCGCCCGCGCCGTGGCGCGTCATCTCCTCGCGCGCAAGGCTCCCGGCGCGATCATCAACACGACGAGCGTGCACGAGATCATCCCCAAGCCCGGCTATCTCGCCTATTCCATCAGCAAGGGCGGGCTCGCCAACCTGACGCGGACGCTGGCGCTGGAGTTCGCTGCCCGGGGGATCCGCGTCAATGCCGTCGGACCGGGCGCCACGGCGACCGAGCTGAACAGGGGCTGGGTCGAGGATCCGGCGTCGCGAGCGGCGGTCGAAAGTCACATCCCCATGGGTTTCGCCGCTGATGCCGATGATATGGCGCCCGTCTTCGCCTTTCTCGCCTCGGAGGAGGCCCGCTACATCACGGGCCAGACGATCTTTGCCTGCGGCGGCCTGACCCTTTATGCCGATTTCCAGCACAACTGGGCGTCGTAGCAGGTCGCAGAAGAATAAAATTGAATCGATCCTGAGGCGCCGCGCAGTGCACGCGGGCGTTGCGAGGAAGCTGTCTTTCGGATGCGGTATTTTCGTGAGGCAAGAGCGGCGCGAATCTGTTATGAATATTGCACGTGATGAGGCCTTCGTCTGGCTGGCTGCTTCGGCAACGGGCCGATGTAGTCTTCTTCCACGCGGTCTTGGCAGGCTCCTCCCGAAGCCTTGAGCCCGGCAGTCAGGTACTGCCGGGCTTCTCTTGTGAAACCTTGCGGCATCAAGACCGTTGCGTCGGCGCCCTTTCCGTGCCAATCGAGGCCCCGGATTTTGGCTGGAGCCGTTTCAGGGTGGCGAAGGCCCGGCCCGCGATCCGAGAATACGATCATTATCAAGGACATGATGCGTCGCCCGCGGCTCTCGTCGCGATGCCGGCGCTCAAGCGGTGGCGACAGGCATGGGCGAGCACGCTCCCAAGATCAGTTTCGTTTCCCTCGGCTGCCCGAAGGCGCTCGTCGATTCCGAGCGCATCGTCACGCGCCTCAGGGCCGAGGGCTATGAACTGACGAAGACGCACGAGGGCGCGGATGTCGTCATCGTCAACACCTGCGGTTTCCTCGATTCGGCCAAAGCGGAATCGCTCGGCGCCATCGGCGAGGCCATGGCCAAGAACGGCAAGGTCATCGTCACGGGCTGCATGGGCGCCGAGCCGGGCCAGATCCGCGATCAGTTCCCCGATGTCCTCGCCATCACCGGGCCGCAGCAATATGAGACCGTGGTCGATGCGGTGCACGAGGCTGTGCCGCCGGCGCATGATCCGTTTATCGATCTCGTCCCCGAGCAGGGCATCAAGTTCACGCCGCGCCACTACGCCTATCTGAAGATCTCCGAAGGCTGCAACAACCGCTGCACCTTCTGCATCATCCCGAAGCTGCGCGGCGATCTCGTCAGCCGCCCGGCCGCGGATGTGCTGCGAGAGGCCGAGCGCCTGGTGAAGGCCGGCGTGAAGGAACTGCTCGTCATTTCGCAGGACACGAGCGCCTATGGCCTCGATCTCAAATATGCGCCGAGCACCCATGGCGGCAGAGAGGTGAGGGCGCGTTTCCTCGACCTTTCGGCGGCCCTCGGCGAACTCGGCGTCTGGGTGCGACTGCACTATGTCTATCCCTATCCGCATGTCGACGAGGTCGTCGGCCTCATGGCGGAAGGCAAAGTGCTCCCCTACCTCGACATTCCTTTCCAGCACGCCGCCCCGGCGGTGCTGCGAAACATGCGCCGTCCGGCACATCAGGAGAAGACGCTCGACCGTATCCGCCGCTGGCGCGAGGAGTGCCCGGACCTTGCCATCCGCTCGACCTTCATCGTCGGCTTCCCGGGCGAGACGGACGAGGATTTCGACTTCCTGCTCGAATGGCTGCAGGAGGCCAAGCTCGACCGGGTCGGCTGCTTCCGCTACGAGCCGGTGACGGGCGCGCCCGCCAACGAGATCGCCGCGCCGGTGCCGGACGAGGTCAAGGAAGAGCGTTGGCACCGCTTCATGCAGGCCCAGGCCAAGGTCAGCGCCCAGCGCCTGAAGGGCCGCATCGGCCGGCGCATTCCCGTCATCATCGACGAGGCGGGACCAACGGTCGCCAAGGGGCGCTCCAAGTGGGATGCGCCGGAGATCGACGGCAATGTCTACGTCGCCTCGCGCCGTCCGCTGCGCGTCGGCGACATCGTCACCGTGAAGGTCGAGCGCTCGGACGCCTACGACCTGCACGGCACCGCGGTCTGAGCCTTCTCACCACATCGATTGTCTGGCCCGCTCCGGCCAGGCCTTGTCGTATTCATCACCGCCGACACGGTCCTGCGACAGGGCGGCGAGGATGGCGCCCGGCGTTGGCAGCGCGTCCGGCGCCACGTGCCTGGACGGATCCCACAGGCCGGCGCGGATGATGGCGCGGGCGCACTGGAAATAGACCTCGCGCACCTCGATGACGACGACCGTCCGCGGCTGCTTTCCTTCGACGGCGAAGGAAGCGCGCAGAG
The DNA here is from genome assembly GCF_001887265.1 of Chelatococcus daeguensis. Taxonomy (NCBI): domain Bacteria; kingdom Pseudomonadati; phylum Pseudomonadota; class Alphaproteobacteria; order Hyphomicrobiales; family Chelatococcaceae; genus Chelatococcus; species Chelatococcus daeguensis. The sequence continues at coordinate 2,136,930 of NZ_CP018095.1, forward strand.
TTTCGTCCACTGTCAGCCGGGCATGGCCATTGACGCGCAGCGTGTTGCCGGCACCGGGAATGAGGAAGAGCAGGGCCACGCGCGGGTCGCGCACGATGTTGCGCAGGGAATCGATGCGGTTGTTGCCGTGCCGGTCCGGCAGCATGAGGGTGCGCGGATCGTGGAGGCGCACGAAGCCGCGGCCGTCGCCGCGCGGCGAACAATCGAGCCCCTCCGGACCGACCGTCGCAAGGGCGACAAAGGGCGATGCCTCGATGAAGGCGGCATAATGGGGCGTGACATAATCGGTCACTTTGACGGTCGACGTCTCGCCGGGCTGTCCATAGATGGCCTCGAGTTCGGCGATGGTCACGATGGTCTTCATGAGGTCTCCCGGTTCGCCGATGCCCAAGACGGATGACGAGGCTATAGTCGATCAGACAGTCGCTACACGACAGCTTTACTGCTGAACGACGCGGCCGGCACGACACCCTGCAACGCACGACACGACGACAATGGGGCAGAGGCGCCGCAATTTCGTCGCATTCCGAAGGCTCGTTTCGCCTTCGGAATGTGGGTTGCACTTTCGCATTGCAAGCTTGCTTTGTCGGATGTGAGGCCTTAACGCTCCATTCATCGGATTACAGCGACACTTCGGTGGTGTTCAAGTCCAAGGTCCGGCGCATCGGTCGCGCCCTTCCGACGGCAGCGTGCGGCCACCGACAGGCAAGAACGGAACGAGCCGATGCAGCAGATGGATCGTGCGACAACTGAGCTTGGCGCCCCCAAAGCGAACGTTTCCCCGTCCATCTCATCGGCATTTTCCAGATCCGAAAGCTTCGACACGGGGCGGTCGCCCCTCCGCTTCGCGCTGCAGAGCGCTGGCATCGTGGTCTTGGCGCTCGGCCTCGCCAACTGCAGCAGCGCGACGCAGAAGGTGAGCTCTGCCAAGATCGACCCGAAATACGGCGTCGCCCCCAGTCCGCGTGTCGTCGCCGACGGCAAGCCGGTCCCCAAGGGCGGTGGACGTGATCACACCGGCAAGCCCTACCAGGTGGCCGGCAAGACCTATGTCCCGAAGCTTAACGAGAAATACACGGCCACCGGCACGGCCTCCTGGTACGGCGCCGACTTCCACGGTCGTCTGACAGCGAATGGCGAGGTGTTCGACAAACACTCGATCGCCGCCGCCCATCCCACGCTGCCTCTGCCGAGCTACGTGCGCGTCACCAACCTTGCAAACAACCGATCGATGGTGGTGCGCGTCAACGATCGCGGCCCGTTCCACGGCGGCCGCATCATCGACGTCTCGCGCAGCGTCGCCGATGCGCTCGACTTCCGGCGTGCGGGCACGGCTCAGGTGAAGGTCGAATACGTGGGTCGGGCCTCGCTGCGCGGCAGCGACGACCGCAAACTGCTCGCCACCCTGCAGATCGATGGCCGGCCGGCCGTCGGCGGTGCCCCGACGGCGCCTGTGGCGACTCCTGTCATGGTCGCCTCGGCCGAACCGGCCCAGCCGGCGCCCCCGGTTGCCGCGCCGAGCATGGCTTATGCGCCTGCTGCGGCCGCGCCAGCGCCGGTCGCCACCGCCGCAAGCCGCGCCATTCCGATGCCCGTGCCACGGCCCGATTTCGGTCAGCAAGGCGTTGCGGTGGCTTCCGCGCCGCCTGCGCCGGCGGTTCACCTCCAGCGGGCGGAGGTCGCCACCATCGACGACCTCATCGACCTCAACACCATCCCCAACGCCGGCGTGCCGGTGGCGGTGGCCGTGCCGCCCGCCGGCAAGCCCGTCGTCGCCAGCCTCTTCTACGCGGCGCCGCAGAACGCCAACGCCCGCTTCGCGGCGGAGACCCCGTTCGCGCTCGTCAAGGAGCAGCGCTTCGTGTCGTTCCGCAAGGGAACGGCGGCCAACTGAGGGCAGCTTCGCCGCATCCGTTGATTTTGCGGCGCCGGCATCGCACATTCCCCCTCCATATGGGGGAGCGATGTCGGTTTCGTTGTCCGTATCGGGTCGCGGCCGGTGCATTTGCCGGCGTCTGTTTGCCGGCCTCGCGGCCTTTGCGTGGCTCGCCGTCGCAGCGGGAGCAGCCACGGCGCAGACTTTCCAGACCGCAGCCGATTTCGCCATCCTGATGGATGCGCGCACGCGCGGCATCCTGTTCGCCAAGGCGCCGGATGCACCGATGGTCCCGGCCAGCCTCGTCAAGATCATGACCGCAGCGGTGGTCTTCGAGGAGATCAAAGCCGGCCGGCTGTCGCTCGAGGACACATTCATCGTGTCCGAGAACGCCTGGCGACGCGGAGGTGCGCCGTCGGGCGGCTCGACCATGTTCGCCATCGTCAACAGCCGCGTCTCGGTCGCCGATCTGCTGCGCGGGCTCATTGTCCAGTCCGGCAACGACGCGGCCATTGCGCTGGCAGAGGGCATCGCCGGCACCGAGGAGAACTTTGCCCGCCTCATGAACGAGCGGGCGAGGGCGATCGGGCTGCGAAACAGCACGTTTCGCAACGCGACCGGCTATGCCGACCCCGAGCAGCGGACGACGGCGCGCGATCTTGCTCAACTCTCGCTCTACCTCGTCGAGAATTTCCCCGATCTTTACGCCATATTCGGCGAGCGGGAATTCACCTGGAACAAGATCCGTCAGCAGAACCGCAATCCGCTGCTCGCCATGGATATCGGTGCGGACGGGCTGAAGACAGGCAATCTCGCGGAATCCGGTTACGGACTGGTCGGTTCGGCGGTGCGCGACGGCCAGCGGCTGGTCGTCGTGCTCAACGGCCTGCCCAACGCGCGCGAGCGGGCCAACGAGGGGCGCAAACTGATCGACTGGGGCTTCAACAATTTCGAGACCCGCGAGCTCTTCAGGTCCGGCGAGGTGATCGACGAGGCCCAGGTCTACGGGGGCGCGAAGGGCCGCGTCCCGCTCCTCGCCCGAGAAGCGGTGCGCGTGCTGGTGCCGCGCGGCACGAGCGACCGCCTCGACGTGAAGGTCGTCTATCGCGGTCCGTTGCGGGCGCCGGTCGCCGCGGGGATGGAGGTCGGCCACCTGCGCGTCACGCGCGATGATGTCGACGCGCTCGTCGTCCCGCTATACACAGGCGAGGCGGTAGAGTCGGGCAGCCTGTCGCAGCGCGCCTTCGACGCGCTGTTTGAACTCAGCACCGGCGCCATTCGCGATGCGCTGAGCAAGCTATTGTAAGAGGCCGTCTTGCCGGGAGAAACGCGGTCGCGGGGCCGGTTCATCACCTTCGAAGGCGGCGAGGGGGCGGGCAAGTCCACCCAGGTGGAGCGCCTGCGCAGCCGCCTGTCGCAACACGGCATCGACGCCATCGCGACACGGGAGCCGGGCGGCGCGCCGCGGGCCGAGCGCATTCGCGACTTCCTGCTCGCCGGCAAGGCCAAGGCGCTCGGACCGGCGGCGGAAGCCATCCTTTTCTCGGCCGCCCGCAACGACCACCTTGAGACGACCATCCGCCCGGCACTGGCGCGCGGGCAATGGGTGCTGTGCGACCGCTTCTGCGATTCGACCCGCGCCTATCAGGGCGCGCTGGGCGATCTCGATCCGACCTTCCTCGCCCGCCTCGAGGAGGTCGTTGTCGGTCCCACGCGGCCGGACCTGACGTTCATTCTCGATCTACCCCCTGAATTAGGCCTCGCACGGGCCGATGCGCGCCGGCAGGCGCTCAGCGAGGCCACAGACCGCTTCGAGGCGGAGGACATTGGCTTTCATCAAGCGCTTCGCGCCGCCTTCCTCACGATAGCACAGGAGGAGCCGGCGCGCTGCGTCGTCATCGACGCGAGCCGCGAGGCCGACGCCGTCGCGGCCGACATCTGGTCACATGTGGAAGCCCGGCTTCTCGGGGCCCCGGTCGGGGAGGCGGATGATGGCGCGTGAACCGGTGTCCACGCAGCAAGAAGGCGCCGAGCCGGACCGCTACGGCCTCACGCCGCACCCGCGCAAGCATTTCGATCTCGTTGGCCATGGCGAGGCCGAGCGCGCTTTTCTCGACGCCTGGCGGGCCGGCCGCCTGCACCATGCCTGGCTCATCGGCGGGCCGCGCGGCATCGGCAAGGCAACCTTCGCCTATAGGGCGGCGCGTTTCCTGCTCGCCAATCCCGATCCCGCCGTGGCGCCTGCGGTGCGGGACCTCGCCGTCGCGCCGGACCATCCGGTGGCGCGCAAGGTCGCGGCCCTGTCGCATCCCGACCTCGTCGTCCTGCGGCGGACGCCGGGCACCGACAAGAAAGGCCCGTCCAGCGTCATCGCTATCGAGTCCGTGCGCCGCGCCCTTGCCGTCTTCGGCTCCACCGCGGGGGCGGGGGGCTATCGCATCTGCATCGTCGACAGCGCCGAGGACCTCAATATCGCCAGCGCCAACGCGCTGCTCAAGGTCGTGGAGGAGCCGCCGCCGCGCTCGATCTTCCTCATCGTCACGCACAACCCCGGCCGCGTCATGGCCACGATCCGCTCGCGCTGCCGCAAGCTGGCGCTCGGAGAGCTGCTGCCGGACGAGATCGAGCGGGTGGTCGAGGGACTCGGGGCGCCCTGGGATGCGATCGAGCCCGGCCTCAGGGCGCGCGCGGCCGCCCTGGCACAGGGCTCGGTGCAAGGCGCGCTCGACCTCCTCGACGAGGAGCGCATCGCCGTCATCGAGCGGGTGCGGACCATGCTCGCCCGCCTGCCGGCGTTCGATATGGGCGAGGTGCTCGGTCTTGCCGAGACCTGCGCAGGCAGGGACGGCGAGGAGGCGTTTGCGGCCCTCATGGCGACCATCGACATGTTCGTCACGCAGACCATTCATGCCCGGGCGGGGGAAGGTGCAGCTCGCCTTGCGCCCTTGGTCGAGGTGTGGGAGAAGAGCCGCGGTGCGGCGCGTGAAGCGCAGGTGTTCCATCTCGACCGCCGCCCCCTGGTTCTGTCGATATTCAGCGACCTGGCAGGCGCCCTCCGTCACGGCGAAGCCGCCTGAGCCAGCGACATTCGGACACGATTGGGCATGGGCCATCCCGAGACCTTCTACATCACGACCGCCATCTCCTATCCGAATGGCGCGCCGCACATCGGCCACGCCTACGAGGCGGTGGCGGCCGACGCCATCGCCCGCTTCAAGCGGCTCGATGGCTACGACGTCTTCTTCATGACCGGCGTCGATGAGCACGGCCTCAAGATGACGCAGACGGCGGCGAAGGAAGGCATCGGCCCGCGCGAACTGTCCGACCGCAACACAGCGCTCTTCGAGAAGATGTGCGATACGCTCGCCGTCGCGCGCGACCGTTTCATCCGCACGACGGAACCTGCCCATTACGTGGCCTCGCAGGCACTGTGGAAGCGCATGGCGGATGCCGGCGACATCTATCTCGACACCTACGCGGGCTGGTACTCGGTCCGCGACGAGGCCTTCTACGACGAGAGCGAGACCACGCTGAACGCCGACGGCGTGCGCCTCGGCCCGCAAGGCACGCCGGTGGAATGGACGGAGGAGAAGACCTATTTCTTCCGCCTCTCGGCCTATCAGGACCGGCTGCTCGCGCTCTACGAGAGCAATCCCGACTTCATCGGCCCGGAGGGTCGGCGCAACGAGGTGATGAGCTTCGTCAGGGGCGGGCTCCAGGACCTCTCGATCTCGCGCACGACGCTGACCTGGGGCGTGCCGGTGCCGGATGCGCCCGGCCACGTCATGTATGTGTGGGTCGACGCGCTCACCAACTACATCACCGGGCTCGGCTATCCCGACACCGAGGGCTCGCCGCGCTGGCGCTACTGGCCGGCGGACGTGCACATCATCGGCAAGGATATCGTGCGCTTCCACGCTGTCTACTGGCCTGCCTTCCTCATGTCGGCCGGGCTGCCTGTGCCGAAGCGCGTCTTCGGCCACGGCTTCCTGTTCAACCGCGGCGAGAAGATGTCGAAGTCGGTCGGCAATGTCATCGACCCCTTCGCGCTTGCCGGCACCTATGGCGTGGACCAGCTGCGCTACTTCTTCCTGCGCGAGGTGCCGTTCGGCCAGGACGGCAACTACAGCCATGAGGCCATCGTCAACCGCATCAACGCGGATCTCGCCAACGACCTCGGCAATCTCGCCCAGCGTTCCCTGTCGATGATCGCCAAGAACTGCGCCGGCAGGGTGCCCGAACCCGGCGCCTTCACCGCCGCGGACGAGGCGCTGCTCGGCGCGGCGGACGGACTTCTCGCCAGGGCGCGGGCGGCGATGCAGAACTATGCCCTGCATACCGTTCTCGCCGACGTCTGGGCGGTGGTGAGCGAGGCGAATCGCTATTTCGCCGGCCAGGAACCCTGGGCGCTGCGCAAGAGCGATCCCACCCGCATGGCGACCGTGCTCTACGTGACGGCGGAGGTGCTGCGCAACGTCGCCATCCTCGCGCAGCCCGTCACGCCGACCGCCGCCGCGCGCCTGCTCGACCTTCTCGCCGTCGACGAAGATCGGCGTCGGTTCGACGCGCTCGGCCCCGCCGGTCGCCTTGTCGCGGGCAGCGTGCTGCCGGCCCCCGCGCCCATCTTCCCGCGTTTCGTGGAGGAGGAGCCGCAGGAGGCGAAGGCCTGATGCTGGTCGACAGTCACTGCCACCTCGACTTCCCGGATTTCGCCAGCGAGCTCGATGCCGTGGTGGCGCGGGCGCGTGCGGCCGGTGTCGGCCATCTCGTCACCATCTCGACGCGCGTCGGGCAGTTTCCCGCCTACGCGGCCCTTGCCGAGCGTTTTGCGGGCGTCTCCTGCACGGTCGGGACCCATCCGCACAATGCTGGCGAGGAGCCTGACGTCACGGCGGCCGAGCTCGTTGCGTTGTCGCGCCACCCGCGCTGCATCGCCATCGGCGAGGCGGGGCTCGACTACCACTACGATCGCAGCCCTCGGGACGTGCAGCAGGCGGTGTTCCGCACCCATATCGCTGCGGCGCGGGAGACGGGCCTGCCGCTCGTCATCCATGCGCGAGCCGCCGACGACGACATGATCGCCATTCTCGAGGACGAGATGGGGAAGGGCGCGTTCCAGGCCATCCTGCACTGCTTCTCGTCCGGGCCGGAGCTTGCCCGCGTCGGCGTCGAGCTCGGGCTCCATGTCTCCTTCTCCGGCATCCTGACCTTCAAGGGCTCGCAGGAGCTGCGCGACATCGCGGCGCGCGTGCCGCGCGAGCGGCTGCTCGTCGAGACGGATGCGCCCTATCTCGCCCCCGTTCCCAATCGCGGCAAGCGCAACGAGCCCGCCTTCGTTGTGCATACGGCCAAAGTGCTGGCCGAGGTGCACGGCGTGACGGCGGCCGAGATGGCCGCGATCACCACCGACAACTTCCGGCGCCTCTTCACCAAAGCCGATCTCGGCCAGGGGGCCGGGGAAAGCGCCGCATGACGCTGACCGTGACCATTCTCGGTTGCGGATCATCCGGCGGGGTGCCACGCGTCGGCATGGGATGGGGAGCCTGCGACCCTGCCGAGCCGCGCAACAGGCGCCGCCGCTGCTCGATCTTGGTCGAGAAGCGGCGCGAAGCGAGGGACGCGGCGACGACGGTGCTCGTCGACACGTCGCCCGACCTGCGCGAGCAACTGCTCGACAGCGACGTGCGCCACCTCGATGCCGTCCTCTTCACGCACGAGCACGCCGACCATACCCACGGCATCGACGACCTGCGGCCGCTCGTCCTGACGATGCGCCGCTGCATCGACGTCTATCTCGACGAGCGCACCAGCGCGCAGGTGCGCACCCGGTTCGGCTATTGCTTCATCACGCCGCCCGGCAGCGACTATCCGCCCATCCTCGTCGAGCATCGCCTCACAAGCGGGCGCGAGGTGCACATCAACGGGCCGGGCGGCACGCTCGCTGCCTTGCCCTTTCGCATGGTACACGGGAATATCGACGCGCTCGGCTTCCGCTTCGGCGGGCTCGCCTATGCGAGCGACGTCAGCGCCATGCCGGAGGAGGCGAAGGCGCTGCTGCGCGGCCTCGACGTGCTGATCATCGACGCGCTGCGCTACACGCCGCACCCGAGCCATTTCAGCCTCGCGGAGGCGCTGGCGCTGATCGACGAGGTGGCGCCGCGGCGTGCCGTGCTGACCAACCTGCACACCGATCTCGACTACGCCACCCTGAGCCGGCAAGTGCCGGCCCACGTCGAGCCGGCCTATGACGGCATGACGATTACGGTTTCTGATTAAATTCGATCCGCAACTATCTGTCTTTATTTTCTTTTTTGTGCTTCGGCGTAGGCTGGGTCTGTGATGGCGGATCGCTGGCGGGGAACGATTCCTCCAGCGCCTCGTCCAGCAGTTCGTCCTGATGCTGCTTCTTCTCAGCCTTGTCGCGCTCCTGCTCATTGCGGGTCTTGCGCGGATCGCCCATGCTTGGCTCCTTCGGTTTCGACGCAGTGCCAAAAGACCTCACTGGTCATATGGGAAGCAACGCCGCGCACCGCCATGCGGTTCCGGCCGCACCCGCCCGGTAGCCCGGGCAGGCGGGGTGAGGGGATCGCTCAGGCCCGGTCCTTCTCCTTGCGCAGGCGGCGGAAGCGGTGAAGCAGTGGCTCGGTATAGCCGTTCGGCTGGCGCGTTCCCTCGAAGACGAGAGCGCAAGCCGCCTGGAAGGCCAGCGAAGCCTCGAAATCGGGTGCCATCGGTCGATAGGCGGGATCGCCAGCATTCTGACGGTCGACGACCGCCGCGAGCCGCTTCAAGGCCTCCATTACGTGATCGCGCGAGACAATGCCGTGGCGCAGCCAGTTGGCGAGATGCTGCGCCGAGATGCGCAGCGTGGCGCGGTCCTCCATCAGGCCGACGTCGTGAATGTCCGGTACCTTGGAGCAACCGACCCCCTGATCCACCCAGCGCACCACGTAGCCGAGAAGGCTCTGGACGTTCGTGTCGACCTCCTCTGCGATTTCCTCCGGCGACCAGTTCACGCGGTCGACCAGGGGCAGCGTGAGGAGATCCGACCGCCGGGCTTGGGGACGCTTGCGGATCTCCGCCTGCCGGGCGGCGACATCGACCGCCAGATAGTGGAGCGCGTGCAGGGTCGCCGCTGTGGGCGAGGGCACCCAGGCGGTGGTCGCGCCGGCGAGCGGATGGCTGAGCTTTTGCTCGAGCATGGCGTGCATCAGGTCGGGCATGGCCCACATGCCCTTGCCGATCTGGCCGTGGCCGTCGAGACCGACGGCAAGGCCGATATCGACATTGCCGTCCTCATACGCCTTGATCCAGGTGGATGCTTTCATGTCCGCCTTGCGGACCATGGGACCCGCCTCCATGGAGGTATGAATCTCGTCACCCGTGCGGTCGAGGAAGCCCGTGTTGATGAAGCAGATGCGATCTCTGGCGGCGCGGATCGCAGCCTTGAGGTTGACGCTCGTGCGGCGCTCCTCATCCATCACACCCATCTTGAGCGTGTTGCGCGCAAGGCCCAGGGCATCCTCGAAGGCAGCGAAGAGTGCATCGGCGAAGGCAACCTCCTCGGGCCCATGCATCTTGGGCTTGACGATGTACATCTGGCCCTTGGCCGAATTCGCCCTCCGGCCAGCCGGGCCGATGTCGTGCAGGGCGATGGCCGCGGTCACCATGCCGTCGAGGATGCATTCTGGGATCTCGCCGCCGTTGTCGTCCAGCACCGCATCCGTCGTCATCAGGTGGCCGACATTGCGCACGAGCATCAGGCTGCGCCCCTTGAGGCGCAGTTCCCCGCCATCCGGGCGCTTGTAGAGCCGATCCGCCGCCAGGCGGCGCGTCACGGTGCGGCCGCCTTTCACAAAGGTCTCGACAAGATCACCGCGCATCAGGCCGAGCCAGTTGCGATAAACGGCGACCTTGTCCTCCGCGTCCACGGCCGCGACGGAATCCTCGCAGTCCATGATGGTCGACAGCGCCGCCTCGAGCTCGATATCGCTGATGCCGGCCGCGTCGGTGCCGCCTATTGGGTGGCCGCGGTCGAAATGTACGACAAGGTGAAGGCCGTGCTTTGTGAAGACGAGCGCCTCCGGGGCTCCGTGCCCCCCGGCAAAGCCGACGAATTGCGCTGCATCTGCAAGACCCGTGGTGCTGCCGTCCGCAAGCTGCACGGTGAGCGTGGCACCATCGACAGCGTAGCGCCGGGCTTCAGCATGCGAGCCGGAAGCCAGCGGCACGTGCTGGTCTAGCACCCGTCGGCCGAAAGCGATGACTCTGACGCCGCGCGCCGGATCGTAAGGGCCCGGCGGTGGCTTCGTGCCGTCAAGCCCATCGGTGCCGTAGAGCGCATCATAGAGGCTGCCCCAGCGGGCATTGGCGGCGTTGAGCGCATAGCGCGCGTTCATCACCGGCACGACGAGCTGCGGCCCGGCGAGCTCGGCGATCTCCGGATCGGCGCCCGTGGTTCCTACGGAGAAATCTCCTTCATCATCAACGATGTATCCGATTTCCTTCAAGAACAGCTCATAGACCGCGGCTTCGTGTGGGGCACCGGCGCGGCTGCGGTGCCACGCGTCGATCTGCGCCTGTAGTGCGTCCCGTTTCGCCAGCAGCGCCCGATTTTGCGGCGCGAAGGTTGCGATGATCGATTCCAGTCTCTGCCAGAAATCGGCGGGCGCGATGCCCGTGCCCACCAGCGCTTCCTCGGCGATGAAGGCATGAAGCGGTGCAGCGACCCGGAGCTTGCCGCATGCGATATATCCATTCGCCATCTGGCCGGAACCGCCCATCACAACCTCCAGGATCACAACCAAAACATGCGCTGCCGCATGACCGAGCTTTAAGCCAAGTCTAGCCCTGGGGCACCGCGGTGCAACGAGATGGACTTTCAACCAAAGGGAAAAAATGAAGACGACGCGATCGCCGGCCGCCCGGGATGGGAGATAGCGCTATACCACCGACAGAGACCTCGGCTCGTTCTAATAAGTTCCATAATCTTCCTTATGCGATTTTCGACGCTGTACATCGCCACCGGCGCGGACCGGCGTGACGGACCGACATGCCCGCCACGCGCGCGGGCATGTCACCAGCAACACCCCTCGATGGAGCGGGCGGCAGCGTGCCCTACTGCTCGATCGTCTTGTTCCAGCGGCTATTCCACTCCGGCCGCTTGGCGTTGATCACGTCCCAGTCGAGCGTCACGGCGGTCTTCATGTAGCCGTGGAAGACCTCGAGCTTCTTCTCCGCCTCTGGCGTGCGCGCCTTCGCCTTCGGGTTCGATGGCACGATATTGCCGGCGGCGAGCGCGTTCGACTGGGCCTCGGCCGACAAGAGATAGGCGGCGAGCTTCTGGGCGAGCTCGGGCTCCGAATTGCCGGCAATGACGCATTCGGCCACCATCAGTACCACCGAGCCTTCCTTCGGCTGGGCGTATTCGACGGGGATGCCCTTGTCCTTCAGCGTCGCGACGGAGGTCGGCGTCAGCGGGAAGATGGCGGCTTCGCCGGTCTGCACCATCTCCGAGATCTTCGACGAATTGGGGATGAATTCGATGACGTTCTTGCCAATGGTGTCGCGGAACTTCTCGAAGCCGGGCTCGACGTTGTCCTCGCTGCCGCCCTGGATGCGGTTGAACATGAGGAACGCGTGCAGGCCGAAGGACGAGGCGGCGGCGGACTGGAAGACGACCTTGCCCTGAAACTTCGGGTCGGCGAGGTCCATCCACGAGGTCGGCGCCGTCCAGCCGTTCTCGTCGAACAGCTTCTTGTTGTAGGCAAGGCCCGTCATGCCGAGGTCGACGCCGGCCGCCATGTCGCCCTTGAGCCGCGCGTTGGGCAGGATTTCGTCGAGCTCCGGGCTCGGCTTCAGCTTCTCGCACAGCCCTGCCCCGATGGCCCGCACCATGACGCCGTCGTCGAGAAACATGACGTGCATCTGCGGCTTGTCCTTGGCCGCCGTCGCCTTGGCAAGGATGTCGGACGAGGTGCCCGGCACGACGACGATCTTGACGTCGTTGGCCTTCTCGAAATCCGGGAAGACGGCCTGGGTATAGGTGCGCTCGAAATTGCCGCCGTTCATGCCGACGTAGAGCGTCTTCGTCTCCGCCGAAACGGCTGTGGCGTAGCAAAGCGCGAGGGCCGCGGCCCCGGCCAAGAGGATGGTGCGGTTCGTCATCACTGTCAGGCTCCCCTTCTTTGCGGCTCTTGCTCCTTCCCCGCACCCGAGCCGAGGGTGGTGCGGTCGGTCGATGCGCCCGCCACGAAGCGGGCGATGGAAAAGGCCTCGATCGGCGTGGTGGTCCGGCCGTCGCGGACGAGCTCCGCCAGCACCTCGCCGACGCCCGGTGCGATCTGGAAGCCGGCACCGGAGAAGCCGAAGGCGTGGATGAGGCCCGGCGTCGTCAGGCTCGGGCCGATGACCGGGTTCCTGTCCGGCATCTCGGCCTCGGTGCCGCTCCAGAAGCGGATGGCCTGGGCCTTCGCAAGGCCGGGAAAGAGCGCGGCGGCACGGCTCATGATGGCGAGCGCCCCATCCGAACGGGGGCGCGAGAAGTCCGCATCCGCCAGCGCCTCGGCCCGCTCGCCGCCGACGATGCAGTTGCCGCGCTCGACCTGCCGGGCGTAGATGCCGCCGCCCTCCATGCCAATGTTGACAGTGAGCACCGGCGCGAGCGGCTCCGTCACCACCATGGACGGATAGATGCGCCGGAGCGGCACCGGCTCGCCAAACTCGGCCGCGAAACGATCAGCCCAGGCGCCGGCGCTGTTGATGACGGTGCCGGCCGTGAGCTTCAGCCCCTCCCCCGCCTCCAGCGCAAAGCCCGCGCCATTGCGGGCAACGCTCGTGACGGGAGTATTCTCGAGAACGTGGACGCCGGAGCGGCGGGCGGCGGCGGCAAAGCCGGTCGCCACGAGGCGTGGATTGGCATGACCGTCCCCCGCGCAGAAGGAGCCGCCGACCGCGTCGCCGAGCCACGGAAAGCGCCGGTGCAACTCGTTGTGGCCGAGAAGTTCGAGGTCGAGGCCGCAGTCGGCGACCTTCGCCGCATAGGCTTCGAGCGACGCCATGTCGGCCTCGCTCATTGCGAGCTTGAGATGGCCCGAGCGCAGAAACTCGCCGTCGATGCCGATGAGGGCCTTGAGCCGTGGCCAGACGGCATGGGCACGCTGGGACAGCGGCAACTGCTCGGGCGGCCGGCCCTGCCGCCGCACGCCGCCGTAGTTGACCCCGCTCGCCTGCGCGCCGCAGTAACGCCGGTCGAGCAGCGCCACGCTCATGCCCGTTTGGCTGAGGGCCAGAGCCGCCGAACTGCCGACGAGCCCGCCGCCGATCACGGCGACATCGACGTGAAGGCGCGTGCTCATTCCGCGGCCTCCCGCGGCATCAGCGTGAGCGGCACCGGCTTGACCGGCGGCTGGTTTCTGAGCCGGCCGACAGCCTCGACGCCGCGTCCTGTCTCGACAGCGAGAAGTTCGGCCGCCGCCGCGCCGCAGAAGCGGCCCTGGCAACGGCCCATGCCGATGCGGCTGACGGCCTTGAGGCGGTTGATCTCGTCGAGCGAAAAGTCGCGCACTGCGTTGCGCAGGGCGCCGGCGCTCACCTCCTCGCAGCGGCAGACGAGGGTTTCGTCCTTCACGCGCGCCGCCCATTGGGCGGGAAAGGGGAAGGCAGCCTCCAGCACGTCGCGGAAACGGCCGATCCGGGCGAGCTTTCGTTCCAGGTCCGCCGCCCGCTCCGGCGCATGCGGCAGGCCGCGGTCCTCGAGGAGCGCGAGCGCCGCCCGCTCGCCGGCGAGCTCCGCCGCATCCGCCCCGGCAATGCCGGCGCCGTCGCCGGCGAGATAGACGCCGCGGACACTGGTGCGGCCGGACGGGTCCCGTTGCGGCAGGAAGGCTCGGTCGCGCTGGTTGAACGCGAAGGCGCATCCGGCAAGATCGGCGAGTTGCGTCTCCGACCGGAGCGACAGGCCATAGCCGGCGCCATCGCAGAAGAGGTGCCGTTCACGCCTCCCCTCACGCCAGCGCACGCCGGCCACCCTGCCCTCCCCCTCGAAGGCGAGATCGCAGATGCCATGGCGCAGCATGACGCCGTTGAGTCGCAGTTCGGCGGCAAAGCGCATGCCGCGCAGGACGATATTGGGCGCGAGCGCCAGTCCCCGCAGCAGGTGGCGCTTGGCCGCGAGCGGCGCGGCATCGAGCACCGCGACCACCTTGACGCCTGCCTTCATGTACTGCCAGGCGACGAGATAGAGCAGCGGCCCGGAGCCGGCGAAAACGACGCGCTGGCCGATGGCGCAGCCCTGCGCCTTCAGGGCGACCTGCGCCCCGCCGAGGGTGAAGACTCCGGGCAGAGTCCAGCCTGGGACCGGCAGCACGCGGTCGCTCGCGCCCGTGGCGAGGATGAGCCCATCGTAGGCGACCGCACGGCTCTCGCCGGCGACGGCGATATCGGCGCGGCCGTCGCGCAGGTTCCAGACGAGCGCGCGAGGCCAGTGATCGATCCGGTCCGCCAGAGCGGCGACGGCGCCGTGCAGGCGCTGCGCCTTGCCGGCTTCCGACCCGTAGAGCGCGCGTGCATCGCGTTCGTCCTTCACGAGCGGACGGCGATAGATCTGGCCGCCACAGGCAGGCGCCTCGTCGACGACGAGCGGGCGAAGGCCCGCCTTCACGAGCGTCTCGGCGGCGCGCACGCCGGCGGGACCGGCACCGACGACGAGCGGCTGCGGGCGGCTCATGCGGCAGCTCCCGTCACGACAGACATGCCGGCCGTAAGCGGCGTCGTGCAGGCGCGCACGCGCTCTCCGTCCGCCAGCGTCACCCAGCAATCCTGGCAGACGCCTATCTGGCAGAAGCCGGCCCGCGGCGCGCCGGAGAAGTCGCTGACGCGCACCTTGTCGGCGTGGGTCAGGATGGCGGTGAGCAGGGTGTCGCCCTCGCGGCCCTCGCAGGGCACGCCGTCGAGCAGGAACCGGACCGGCGCATGGTCGCTGCGGGCGATGCGGTGAAAGAGGGACATGCCGCGCCTCACTTCTCGCCGACGAGGATCTTGTCGAGACCGAAGACGCGGTCGAGCGCCAGCATGGCGAGGGCGGTGAGCGCGATCATCAGCGCCGAGACCGCGGCCATCATCGGGTCGAGGGATTCGGTGGCGTACATGTACATGCGCACCGGCAGGGTCACGGTGGCGGGCGAGGTCACGAAGATCGACATCGTCAGTTCGTCGAAGCTGTTGATGAAGGCGATGAGCCAGCCGCCGCTGATGCCGGGCAGGATCATCGGCGCGGTGACGCGCCGGAAAACCGTGAAACGCGAGGCGCCCAGCGTCATCGCCGCCTGCTCGGCGCTGCGGTCGAGCCCTGACAGCGCCGCGAGCACGAGGCGCAGCACATAGGGCGTGACGATGATGACGTGGCTCAGCACGAGCCAGGCGAAGGAGCCGGTGGCGCCGATGAGGGCGAAGAGCCTCAGGAAGGCGACGCCGAGCACGAGGTGCGGGATGATGAGCGGCGAGAGAAAAAGCCCATTGAGCGCATCGCGGCCGGGAAAGCGGTAGCGGTCGATGGCGAGGCCCGCCGGCACCGCGATCGCGACGGAGATGCTGGCGGCAATCGTGGCGAGCCACAGCGAGTTGCCGAAGGCGGTGACGAAATCGGGATGCTCGAACACGGCCCGGAACCAGCGCAGCGAGAACGCGGTGGTCGGCATCGTCAGCGTGTTCTCGGGCGTGAACGCCACGAGGCAGATGACGACGAGCGGCGCCAGGACGAAGGCGACGACGAGGGCGTGAAAGAGGAGCGCGACGGGGCCGTTCTTCTGCATGGCCTCACCCGAGCATGCGGCGGGCGCGCGCTTCGACGGCCCTGTTGTAGGCGAGCATGATGACGAGGTTGGCAACGAGCACGAGGATGGCGATGGCGGCACCCAGCGGCCAGTTGAGCTCGTGCATGTATTCGTCATAGACGAGCGTCGCCGCCATCTTGAGCCGCCGTCCGCCGAGCAGGCCCGGAATGGCGAAGGCGCTCGCCGACAGGCCGAAGACGATGAGGCTGCCGGAGAGAAGCCCCATGGACACCTGCGGCATGACCACGCGGCGCAGGGCGGAGAAGCGCGAGGCCCCCAGCGTCCAGGCCGCCGCCTCGACCATGGGGTCGAGCTTCTGCAGCGCCGTCCACACAGGGATGACCATGAACGGCAGCATGACGTGGACGAGGGCGATGACGATCGCCGTCTCGGTATAGAGCAGCCGCACCGGGCCGAGGCCGACGGCGGCGAGCGCCGCGTTCACGAGGCCGGTGGAGCCGAGCAGCATGCTCCAGCCGAAAGCCCGCACGACAACCGACACGAGCAATGGCCCGATGATGACGAGCAGGAAGACGGAGCGCCACGGGCTCCGCATGCGCGAGAGGATATAGGCCTCCGGTGCGCCGATGAGGGCGCAGATCAGCGTCGTCAGCGCCGCGAGCCGCAGCGTGCGCCAGAAGATGCCGAGATAGTAGCTGTCGGACAGCACGTGCATGTAATGCGCCAGCGTCCAGCTGTCCTTGATGCCGGTGCCGTGGTCATAGGCGAGGAAGGACAGGATCAGCGTCAGCACGAGCGGGACAATGACGAGCCCAGCGAACAGCACCGCGCCAGGCGACGCGAGCATCAGGGGCGTGGCGACCGACCGGTTCATGCGGCGGCCCCGGCGCCGGCTTCGACGCGCAGGCTGGCCGGCTCCCAGTCGAGACCGATCGGCTCGCCCTCGCGCGCCGGCTCCTCGCCCGTGTTCGGTACCGAGACCAGAATGTCGCCGGCCTCGGTCCCGACCGTGAGGAGCCAGTGCCCGCCGAGGAAGAAACGGCTCGCCACCCGCCCGGCGAGGCGCCCCTCGCCCATAGGGCGCAGGTGGAGCTTTTCGGGGCGGATCCAGGCCGTCACCGCCGTCCCGGCGGCGACATCGGCCGGCGCACTGGCCAGCACCGTGCCGGCGACCGCCACGCCGCCGTCACCCCAGACCCCGGCAAGCCGGTTCATCTTGCCGACGAAGGTCGAGATGAAAGCCGTCGCCGGCTGCTCGTAGAGACGATAGGGCGCGTCGATCTGCGTCATGCGCCCGGCTTCCATCACCACGACCCGGTCGCTGATGGACAAGGCCTCGGCCTGGTCGTGCGTCACCATGATGGTGGTGGTGCCGACGCTGCGCTGGATGCGCCGCAGCTCGAACTGCATTTCCTCGCGCAGCTTGGCGTCAAGGTTGGACAAGGGCTCGTCGAGCAGCAGCACGGGCGGGGCGATGACGAGGGCGCGCGCGATGGCGACGCGCTGGCGCTGGCCGCCGGAGAGCTGGCGCGGATAGCGCTCCGCCAGATTGGCGAGGTGGACGAGCGCGAGCATCTCGGCGACGCGCCTGTCGCGCTCGGCGCGCGGCACCTTGCGCATCTCGAGGCCGAAGGCGACGTTTTCAGCCACCGTCATGTGCGGAAAGAGCGCGTAACTCTGGAAGACGACGCCGAGGCCGCGGCGGTTCGGCTTCTCGCGGGTAATGTCGCGCCCGTCGAGGCCGATGCGCCCGGCCGTCGGCTCCACCAGCCCGGCGATCATCTGCAGGGTCGTCGTCTTGCCGCAGCCGGAAGGCCCGAGCAGCGAGACGAATTCGCCCCTGGCCACCGCCAGATCGACGTCGCGCACGGCGGCGAGCCCGCCGTAGACCTTGCTCACTCCTTCGAGCGTCAGGAAACCCATGCCCCGCCCTGCCTCACACCGTCACGCTGCCACAAGGAGGCGGCATGCGGCAGAGCCTGGTCAATGCCAAATTTCATTCATATGAATTTATCTTGACATAATTCTGATATATGAAATTTTTGCCATTCTTTTCCTTTGCTTTTTTCATTATGCGAATGATGGAAGACGCGCCGACCACCTCCAGCCTCCGCCGCGCGCTCGGTCTGCTGCGCATCGTCGCCACCAGCGATGCCGACGGGATGCGGCTGAAGGACATCGCCGAGGCGGCCCGCTGCAGCCAGCCGACGGCGCACCGGGCGCTGCAGGACCTGATGGCGGAGGGCTTCGTCGAGCAGGCGGCGGGCGGCAAGCGCTATCGCCTGTCGCTCGACTTCTTCGTCTTGGCGGCGAAGGCCGGGCAGGGCAGCGGCATCCGCGACCTCGCCCGGCCGGTGTTGCTGCGCCTCGCCGCCACCTTGAGCGACACGATCTTCCTCCTGGTTCGGCACGGCTATGATGCCGTCTGCCTCGACAGGGTGGAGGGCCCCTTCCCCATCCGTTCGTTCACCGGCGATATCGGCGGGCGGGTGCCGCTCGGCCTCGGCCAGGGCAGCCTCGCCATTCTCGCCCATCTGCCGGAGGCGGAGCAGGAGGAGGTGATCCGCTTCAACGTCCCCCGCCTTCTCGACCGCGGCTTTCTCGACGAGGCGGGACTCAGGACGGCGCTCGCCGAGGCGCGGCGCCAGGGCTGGGTCAATCTCAACACCGGCCTCATCCCCGGCATGGCGGGCGTCGGCGTGCCGGTCATCGACGCCCAGGGCCGGCCCGTGGCGGCGCTCAGCGTCGGCACGCTCGCCGAGCGGCTCGGGCCGCAGCGCCTGCCGAGCGTGGTGCACATCCTGCAGGCGGAGGCGGCCACGCTGGCCGCCGGCCTCAACCCGTTCGACGTGTCGCTGCGCTATCCCTCGCGCAGCCTGAGCAATGTCGAGACGTGAAGGACGGCGGCCATTCCGCGCAAATCGTATCCTCGTCCCGGATGGAAGGCTCTTCATCGACGGCTGACCGCGCTCGTTGTAGACAGACGAGCCGTTCGATCTGAAGGAGACACGGCATGGACCGGTTCACCGGCGGTTGTCTGTGCGGCAATGTCCGAATTGTGGCATCAGGGCGCCCCTACCGCGTCGGCCTTTGCCACTGCCTTGACTGCCGCAAGCATCACGGGGCGCTTTTCCACGCGTCCGCCATATTCCCTCAAGATGCCGTGACGATCGACGGCGAAACACGGGACTATGCCGGGCGGTTCTTCTGCCCCCGCTGTGGCTCGTCCGTTTTCGCGCGCACCGGTGATGAAGTCGAAGTGAACCTCGGATCGCTCGATGCCTCCGACCAGCTGACGCCGACCTACGAAAGCTGGATCATCCGCCGCAAGTCCTGGCTGCCCCCATTTCCGCTCAAGAGACGATATGAGCGCGACCGGGACAACACGGGTCGCTTCGAGGAGTAGCCGAGAGGCTCATCTATCGTGCCTGCGCCGCCTGCTCCCACTCGGCTCGATAGGATGCAAACCCCGCCGGCAGCGAGCCGGGCGCGACGACGGCTTCGGGCACCGGTGGCGTCGTCGGCGCGCCTGTCGCCAGCAGCGCTGCGCCCACGCTCGTGCCCGTCGCTCCCGCCATCGGCATGACGGGACGGCCCGCCGCCTCGGCCAGCGCCTCGCAGAAGAGGCGGTTGCGGGCAAACGGCCCCTCCACGATGACCGGTCCGGCGGCACCGGTCAGATCGAGGCAGGTCTTCGTCATCATGGCCGTATACAGCGAGGCGGCCACATGAGCCTCGTCCGCGTCGAGACCCTGCAGGGACGCGGTGGGCCGGCCGTCTGTCCGTGGGAACGGCCCGCAGTCTGGCACCACTCCGGGCATGACGAGGATGGGCTCGCCGATGACGCGCGCCAGGGCGGCGGACGTCCCCTGCCCGCTTCCGCCGGTCAGGATCTCGAATTCGCGCCCGCCCATGAAACGGGCCGATGGCACGGCGCGGCCGAAGGCATCGACATTGGCCAGCGTGTCGCGCGCCGGATCGAGCCGGGCGAGATCGCCGCCGACGGCGAAGGTCACGACCCAGGTCCCCGTCGAGACAACAGCGAACGGCGGCTCGCGGCCGAGATGCGGCAGCAGCGATGCATTGGAATCGTGAATGCCGCAATGGACCGGCACCGGCCGATCGAGACCGATCTGCCGCGCGATGTCGGCCGCGACCGGGCCGAGGACGTCCGACGGCCGCCGCACGGGCGCGAGCCGGCCGGCGATGCCGAGCCGCTCGACGAGTGACGACAAGCGCCCTTCATGCGGCCGCCACAGGTCCGTGTGGCAGCCGAGCGAGGTGACGTCGCAGGCGGCGACACCCGTCAGCCGCCAGCCCCAGTATTGCGGCCAAGTGACGATGCTGCGCACTCGGGCGAAGGCCTCGGGAAAAGCGGATTTCAGGTAGTGGAGCTGGGCGCCGAGGTTGAGCCCGCCCGGCAGGCGCGGCGAGAAGGTTTCGGCAAAGGGCGGCCGGATCGCGTCATAGGCCGCCTCGATCTCGGCCGGATAGCGATGTTCGTAGTCGAGCACCGGCAGCGCCAAGCCTTCGTCGCTCAAGAGCGCGCCGCAGGCTCCGTGAGCGGTGAGCGAGATCGCCGCGAAGCCGAGCGTGGCGTAGAGCTCCCGCAGCGCCTCGATGAAGAAGGCGAAGATGCCCTCGACATCGAAATGGGGATAGGGCCCTTCCGTCAGCACCCGGTTGGGCCGGGTGCGCGCCGCAAGTTCACTGCCGGTCGCCGTGTCGACCACGACCGCCTTGACGTTCGTTTTGCCGACGTCGAGCACTGCAACGTACATGGATCAGGCCATGTGAAAGACGGTGACGAGGGGCTTCGCCACCGGCGAATGGTCGGGGTTCGTCACCATGAGGTCGGCCATGTGGGCCCACCAGCGCTGCATCACGGGGTGGTTCGGCAGGTCGTCCATGCCATGGTCCTCCCGCCGCCACAGCACGCCGAAGAGGATGTTCGTCTCCGGGTCGAGGTGGATGGAATAGTCCTCGATGCCAGCTTCCTTCAGGAGCGCCAGCAGCTCCGGCCAGATGGCGTCGTGCCGGCGGCGGTATTCCGCCTCCATGCCCGGGTTGAGCTGCATCTTGAAGGCGTATTTCTCTTTTCCGGTCATGACGAAGCCCTGAGGCGGCGGACGACGATGGGCAGCGCGATCACGAGGATGAGCAGAAGGCCCGTGAAGATCGACATGACGATGCCGGGCACGTTGAGCAGCCCGAGGCCAAAGGTGACGAGCCCCATGACGATGGCCGCGAGCACGACGCCGCCGATGCTGCCGGAGCCGCCGAGGATGCTGACGCCGCCGAGCACCGTCATGGTGATGATCTCGAGCTCCCAGCCTGCCGCGATCGAATGGCGCGTCGAGCCGAGGCGTGAGGTGAGGCACACGGCCGCGACCCCGCTCATGAGGCCCGTCAGAAGGAAGAGGACGAACTTGGTGCGCCTGACCGGGATGCCGGAGAACTCCGCAGCAAAGGCGTTGTTGCCTATGGCATAGATGCGCCGGCCGAAGGCGGTCATGTGCAGCAGGACGCCGAAGAGGAGCGCGAAGACGAGGAAGGCGACCATCTCGAAGGTCACCACCTCGAAGGCGTGCCATGACGGCCACCACGAGAGATCGGACATGTAGCCTTGGCCGAACCAGGCGAAGTCGGCCGGATAGCCGCCATAGGCCTTGTCGCCCAGCACGATCTGCGCAATGCCGCGGAAGAGGCTCATGGTGCCGATGGTGACGACGATCGACGGCAGGCCGATGCGTGCCACCAGCAGGCCGTTGAAAGCCCCGCACAGGAGCCCGGCGCCGAGCCCGATGCCCACGAGCGCCGGCGCGCCGAAGCCCATCTGTGCCGCCGCCCCCATCGCGGTCGAGGCGAGCGCGATGATGGCGGCAACCGACAGGTCGATCTCGCCGGAGATGATGAGCAGCGTCATCGCGAAGGCGATCATCGCCTTCTCGGTGAAGTTGTAGGTGGCGTCCGACAGGTTCCAAGGATCGAGAAAATGCGGCGACGCCAGCGAATTGGCGAAGAAGATCGCGATGGCCACGGCCGCGAGCAGGCTCTCCCAGCTGCCGAGAAGGCGCGCGGTGGGCGTCGACAGCTTGTCGGGAATGCGTCGCACGGTTGGCTTGTCGAGAGGCATGGTGCTCATGCGGCGGCTCCCTCCGCTGCGGCAGGCGCGGGACTGCGGGCCGCATCGCGCAGGATGAGCCGTCCCTTGCGCCGCTCCTGCCGGGCGTTGAAGAGCACGGCGATGATGATGACGAGGCCGGAGATGGCCATCTGCCAGAAGGGCGAGATGTCGATCACCGGCAGTGCGTTCTTGATGACGCCGAGGAAGAGCGCCCCGAGCACCGCCCCGGCCACGGAGCCGATGCCCCCGAGCGTCGAGATGCCGCCGATGACGCAGGCCGCCACCGTGTCGAGCTCGAAGCCGGCGGCGATGTCGACATAGGCGACGGCATAGCGCGCCACCCACAGGTAGCCGCAGAGCCCGGCAAGCGTCCCCGACAGGACGAAGGCGAAGAAGCGCGTGCGCCCCACGTCGATGCCGGCATAGAGCGCCGCCGTCGGGTTGCCGCCCGAGGCGTAGAGCGCGCGGCCGAAGCCCGTGCGCATGAAGACGACGGCAATGACGGCGATGACGAGCAGCGCTGTCCAGCCGTTGAGCGGCAGGCCAAGGAGCAGAATGCGCGGCGTGTCGAGAAAGGCGCTCGTCATCTGCGTCTGGTTGACCCACGCCCCCCCGGAGAGGACGAACGCAAGGCCACGGTAGATGGTGAGCGTTCCCAGCGTGGCGACGATCGGGGGAATGCCGATGATCCACACCATGAAGCCGTTGACGGCTCCGAGCACGGCGCCGATGGCCATCGCAGCCGCGATCAGCAGCGGCAGCGGGATGCCGGGATAGGCAGCGTTCAGCATCGCCACCGCCATGCCCGTGAAGGCAAGATTGGCCGCGACCGAGAGGTCGATCGACTTCGTCAGGATCACTGCCATCTGGCCGAGCGCCAGGATGATGAGGATCGAGGTGTCGTTGAAGATGCCGGCGAGGTTTCTCGGCGACGCGAAGCCGGGCGCGCGCAGGCTGAAGGCGGCGATAAGGGCCAGGATGACCGCCCCCAGCAGAAGCTCCCGGTATTTCAGGATGCGGCTCATCATCATGCCGTGCCTTCGTTTATCCTTCTCAAGCTGCGGCTCTCGTCATGGCCGCGCGTGTCGCGGCCGTCCACGCCGTTGATGTCGCGTGGCCCGGCGAGCCGTGGATGCCCGCGACGAGCGCGGGCATGACGCCTGAGAGGTACCGGCCGGTGCTTTGGGATCATGGCTGTCTCGCCCTCACGCATTACCCGTTGCCGCGCGCACCAGGGTCTCGGCGTCGAGCCCGTCGCGCTCCCAGATGCCCGTCAGGCGGCCCTCGCGCATCACTATCACCCGGTCCGACATGCCGAGGATCTCGGGCAGTTCCGACGAGACCATGATCACCGACAGGCCCTCGGCCGCGAGCTCGCTCATGAAGGCGTGCACGGCGGCCTTGGAGCCGATGTCAATGCCCTTCGTCGGCTCGTCGAGGATGATGACCTTCGGCAATGTCGCCAGCCATTTGGCGATGACGACCTTCTGCTGGTTGCCACCCGACAGCGTGCCGACCGGCACGGACAGCGCCGCCGCGCGCAGGTCGAGCCGCTCGGCATAGCGGCGGGCGAGCGCGAATTCCTCGGCGAGGCGCAGGAAGCCCGCCCGCGTCGTCCGGCCGAGCACGGCCATGGAGACGTTCTGGAAGATCGGCATCGGCAGCACGGCCCCGTGCCGCCCGCGCTCCTCCGGCACGTAGACAATGCCGGCGGCGATCGCATCCTGCGGCGAGCGGACGGTGAGCGCCCTGCCCTCCAGCGCGAGGCGCCCGGCGCTCGGGCGGGTGATGCCGAACAGCGCCTGGCAGAACTCGGAGCGCCCGGCGCCGACGAGGCCGTAGAGGCCGAGGATCTCGCCGCGCCTCAGCGTGAAGGAGATGTCGGCGAATTCGGTGGGGTGCGAATAGCCGGCAACCTCGAGCACCGGCCCGCCGATGGCGACCTCCGCCTTCGGGAAGACGTGCTCGACCGAACGGCCGACCATCATGCGCACGATCTCGTCCTGCCCCGTCTCGGCGAGACGCCCTGCCCCGACCGAGCGGCCGTCGCGGAAGACCACGAAGCGCTCCGCGATCTCATAGATCTCCTCGAACTTGTGGCTGATGAAGAGGATCGCCTTTCCCTGCCCCTTCAGCCGCTCGATGATGCGGAAGAGGTCCTCCACCTCCTTGTGGGAGAGCGCCGCCGTCGGCTCGTCCATGATGACGACACGCGCCTCGACGGAGAGCGCCCGCGCGATGGCGACGAGATGGCGCTGGGCAATGGAAAGATCCTTCAGCCGCGCATAGGGGCTGATCGGCGCATCAATGGAGTGCAGCAGCGCCCCGGCGCGCGCCCGCATCGCCGCCCAGTCGACGAGGCCGAGGCGTGACTTCGGCGCATGGCCGAGAAAGATGTTCTCGGCCACCGTCAGTTCGTCGAACAGCACCGTCTCCTGGTGGATGGCGGTGATGCCCGCGCGCATCGCCGCCTGGGCATCGGCAAAACGGACCGGCGCCCCGTCGACGAGAATGTCGCCGGCGTCCGGCTGGTAGATGCCGGTGAGAACCTTGACCAGCGTCGACTTGCCGGCGCCGTTCTCCCCGATGAGCGCGGTGACGGTGCCGGCGTAAAGAGCGACATCGACCCCGTCGAGCGCCTTGACGCCCGGGAAGGACTTCGAGATGCCACGCATCTCCAGGAGGGGATGGGCCGGCTCGGCGACCGCTTCAACGACCGACATGGACAGTCCTGCCGCGTAATGCGTGATCAGAGGAGCAAATGGAGCGCCGGTGGCTAGCTCCCTCTCCCCGCGTGCGGGGAGAGGGCTCCGGCCGGCTACGGCTTCGGCCGCCGGAGCCTCAGCCCCGCCCGATCAGAAGATCTTGGCGAACTCGTCGACGTTGCTCTTGTCGTAGACGAAGGGATCGGCCATGGCGGCCTCGCCGTCGGCGCCGATCTTGATCTTGCCCATGCGGCCGGCGTCGATCTCGGAGCCTGGCTTGCCGTCGCTCTCCTTCTTCACGAGGCGGTAGGCGATCTGCGTCGCCGAATAGCCGAGGTCGATCGGGTTCCAGATGGCGAATTCCTTCGTCGCGCCGGAATGCACAGCGCCCGCCATCTCCGACGGCAGGCCGAGGCCGGTGACGAAGACCTCGCCGATCTTGCCCGCATCCTTCACCGCCTGCGAGGCGGCGAGCACGCCGACCGTCGTCGGGGCGACGATGACCTTGACGTTGGGATGGGTGGAGAGGAGGCCCTGCGCCTCGCGGTAGCTCTTGTCGGCGAGGTCGTCGCCATAGACCGTGGTGACGAGGTTGAGGCCCGGATATTTCGGCAGCTGCTTCTTCATCTCGGCGATCCAGGTGTTCTGGTTCGTCGAGGTGGTGGTGGCCGAGAGAATGGCGAAGTCGCCCTTGCCGTCCGGCAGGTGCGCGGCGGCGAGCTTCAGGCACATGTTGCCGATGAGCTCGTTGGAGGACGGATTGAGGTGCAGGATGCGCCCGTCCTTGCCGACCGCCGAATCCCAGGAGATGACCTTGATGCCGCGCTGCATCGCCTTCTTCAGCGCCGGCACGACCGCGTCGGGGTCGTTGGCCGAGACGGCGATGGCATCGACCTTCTGGGCGATGAGGGCATTGATCACCTCGATCTGGCCCTCGGCCGTCGTGCTCGTCGGCCCGGTGTAGATCACCTCGACGTCGCCGAGCTCCTTGGCCGCTTCCTGCGCGCCCTTGTTGGCGGCCTCGAAGAAGCCGTTGCCGAGGGACTTGACCACGAGGCCGATCTTGACCGTCTCGGCGCTGGCCGCACCCGTGACGAGGGCGAGCCCGAGCGCCGTGCCGAGGGCGAGTCTGGCGAACAATTTCATCGTTTTCCTCCCAATTGGCTCTTGTTGTTTCGCCGGCGTCACGCCGCCGACGAGGGTTCCACCGCCTGTTCCGCCGCCGTCGTTGCGGCGACGATGAGCCTGATGCCCGCATCCTCGATCATGGCGCGGGCGGCATCCGGGATGCCGTCGTCTGTGATCAGCGTCGAGACGCGCTCGAGCGGGCAAAGAATGAGACTGGAGCGGCGCGAGAACTTGCTCGAATCGACCATCAGCACCAGCTCGTCCGCCTGGTTGATCAGCTTCTGCTCCGCCTGGATGATGAGCGCGTCCCGCTCCATCACGCCGATTGGCCCGACGCCCTGCGCGCCCATGAACATGCGCCGGGCGTAGAAGTTGCGCGTCACGTCATTGTCGAAGGGCGACAGGATGATGCTCTGGTCGCGGTAGATCGCCCCGCCCGGCAAGGTCACCTGGTTCTTCGAGTGCTTCACCAGATGCTCCGCGATAGCGAAGGAATTGGTGAAGACCTGCAGGCGCCGGCTCGTCAGATAATGCACCATCTGGAAGGTGGTGGTGCCGCCATTGAGGATGATGGGGTCGCCGTCCGTGCACAGGGCCACGGCCTCGCGGGCAATCGCCCGCTTCTGCGCCAGGTGCTCGCCCTCGGACACGCGGAAGGGCTTGGCAGCGAGGCTGCCGATATGCGCCGGATTGAGCGCCTCCGCCCCGCCGCGCACCCGCCTCAAGCGGCCCTGCACATGCAGCGCCGCGATGTCGCGGCGGATCGTTGCCTCCGAAGCGGAGGTGAGCTCGACGAGATCCTGAATGGTCGCCACCGGCTTCTCCTGAACCGCGCTCAGAATGATCCGGTGCCTCTCACGTTCGTGCATGGTGCCTCATGGATCTGCGCGGAAAGAGGGATGAGAACGGTCGAAGACCATTCAGCTTCGCGCAAGCCGGAGGCAAGGCTTGACCATTTTCGAGCCATCGTCAATCACAATCGATCTTGTTGCATTGCAATATGATTGATAATGATTGTTTATGATCAAATCTGGTTGACAAGGCCGGAGGGCCTGTCGATGCTTCCGCCCGAATTCTGAGGCCGTTCGCCCATCCCCGAGAAGGCACGAGGGACCCCCGTGGACATCGCACCGAAAACGAAGCTGCTGGACAATCTCTGGGACGATAGCGCGGCGGCCGGCCTCGACGAGCCGGGGCTGCTGCTCTACCGCTCCAACCTGCTCGGCGCTGACAAGCGGATCACCAACTACGGCGGCGGCAACACCTCGGCCAAGGTGATGGAGACGGACCCGCTGACGGGCGAAAAGGTCGAGGTACTGTGGGTCAAGGGGTCCGGCGGCGACGTCGGCACCATGAAGCGCGATGGCTTCGCCACGCTTTATCTCGACAAGCTCACGGCGCTGAAGAGCCTCTACAGAGGCATCGAGGACGAGGACCGCATGGTCGGCCTCCTGCCGCACGCCACCTTCAACCTCAACCCGCGCGCCGCCTCCATCGACACGCCGCTGCACGGCTTCCTGCCCTATCGGCACGTCGACCACATGCACCCGGACGCGATCATCGCCATCGCCGCATCGAAGGACTCGCGCGTCCTGACGCGGGAAATCTTCGGCGACGAGATTGGCTGGTTGCCGTGGCGGCGCCCAGGCTTCCAGCTCGGCCTCGATCTCGAAGCCTTCGCCCGCGCCAACCCGCGCGCCAAGGGTGTCGTGCTCGAAAGCCACGGCCTCTTCACCTGGGCGGACACGGCGAAGGACGTCTACGAACTGACGCTCAGCGTCATCAACAAGGCCATCGCCTGGTTCGCCGAGAGGACGGCAGACCGGCCCGCCTTCGGCGGCGCGGTTACGACGAGCCTGCCGCCGGCCGAGCGACGGGCGATCGCGGCGCGGCTGATGCCCGAGATCCGCGGGCGCATCGGCAAGGTGGAGCGCAAGCTCGGCCATTTCGACGATCAGCAGGCGGTGCTCGATTTCGTCAACTCCGCCGCCCTGAAGCCGCTTGCCGCACTCGGCACCAGCTGTCCGGACCATTTCCTGCGCACCAAGATTCGCCCGCTGGTGCTCGATTTCGACCCCCGGGCGCCCGACCTCGACGCCGTCGTCGCCGGGCTCGACGAGGCACTCGACGCCTATCGTGTCGACTACACGCGCTATTACGAGGGCTGCCGGCGGCCGGACAGCCCGAAGATGCGCGATCCCAACCCGGTGATCTTCCTCGTGCCCGGCGTCGGCATGCTGTCCTTCGCGCGCGACAAGGCGACCGCCCGCATCGCCGGCGAGTTCTACGTCAACGCCATCAATGTGATGTGCGGCGCCTCGGCCGTGTCCGAATACCGGGGCCTGCCGGAGCAGGAGGCCTTCGACATCGAATACTGGCTGCTGGAGGAAGCGAAGCTCCAGCGCATGCCCAAGCCCAGGAGCCTCGCCGGCCGTGTCGCCTTCATCACCGGCGGCGCGGGCGGCATCGGCCGCGCCACAGCGGCGCGCCTCGCCAGCGAAGGGGCCTCGATCGTGCTCGCGGACATCGACGCGGCAGCTCTGAATGCGACGGTCGAGGAGTTTGCCGGCCGCTTCAGTCGCGATGCCGTGCGCGGCGTGACGCTGGACGTCACCCGCGAGGACGAGGTGATCGCCGCCTTCCGCAGCGCCTGCATCGAATTCGGTGGCGTCGACATCCTCGTTTCCAATGCCGGCATCGCCTCCTCCGCCCCGGTGGAGGAGACGGACCTTGCCATGTGGAACCGCAACATCGACATCCTCGCGACGGGCTATTTCCTCGTCTCGCGTGAAGCCTTCCGCCTCTTCCGCCGCCAGGGGCTCGGCGGCACCGTCGTCTTCGTCTCGTCGAAGAACGGCCTCGCCTCCTCGCCCAATGCTGCGGCCTATTGCACGGCGAAGGCGGCCGAGATCCACCTTGCCCGCTGCCTGGCGCTGGAAGGGGCCGAAGCCGGCATCCGGGTCAATACGGTCAATCCGGATGCGGTGCTGCGCGGCTCCAAGATCTGGTCGGGCGAATGGCGCGAGCAGCGCGCCGCCTCCTCCAACCTCGCCGTGGATGAACTGGAGGAGCACTATCGCAAGCGCTCGCTCCTGAAGCTCAACGTCTTTCCCGAGGATATCGCCGAGGCGATCTACTTCCTCGCCTCGGACGCCTCGGCGAAGTCGACCGGCAACATCATCAACGTGGATGCGGGCAACGCGACCTCATTCACGCGGTGAGAAAACGGTTGGGAGCGTTAGCCCCAAAACGCAGACGCCGTAACTCCTTCTCCCTGCCTGGGCGGACAGGGAGTGGCGGCGATCTGGCCAAGTTGCCACCCTTTAAGACACCAAAGGCACGCGGGAGGACATCATGACGGAACAGCGCATCGCGGCCGACGTGGTCGCCGCCGACAACGACAGACGCGCCGCTGCGCTGAACGCCGATTACGCGACGCTCGGCGAGAAGCTCGACCGCGACGGCATCGACATCGAGGTCATCACGCAGAAGGTCGCCAGCTTCCACGTCGCCGTGCCCTCCTGGGGCGTCGGCACGGGCGGCACGCGCTTTGCACGTTTTCCCGCTCCGGGCGAGCCGCATGACATCTTCGACAAGCTCGACGACTGCGCCGTCATTCATCAGCTGACCCGTGCCACGCCCACGGTCTCCCTGCACATCCCGTGGGACAAGGTAGACGATCTGCGCCGCCTCAAGGCCCATGCGGATGCCCTTGGACTCGGCTTCGACGCCATAAATTCCAATACCTTCTCCGACGCGCCGGGACAGGAGAAGAGCTACAAGCTCGGCTCCCTCAGCCACACCGACGCGGCGACACG
This sequence comes from Chelatococcus daeguensis, assembly GCF_001887265.1. Classification (NCBI taxonomy): domain Bacteria; kingdom Pseudomonadati; phylum Pseudomonadota; class Alphaproteobacteria; order Hyphomicrobiales; family Chelatococcaceae; genus Chelatococcus; species Chelatococcus daeguensis. The sequence continues at coordinate 2,166,377 of NZ_CP018095.1, forward strand.
CCGGCAGGCGGTCGAACACAACATCGAATGCATCGAAATCGGCCGTGCGCTCGGCTCCAAGGCTCTGACGGTGTGGATCGGCGACGGGTCGAACTTCCCGGGCCAGTCGCATTTCACCCGGAGCTTCGAGCGCTATCTCGATTCCATGAAAGCCATCTATCAGCATCTGCCCGCGAACTGGCGTCTGTTCACCGAACACAAGATGTACGAGCCGGCCTTCTATTCGACGGTCGTGCAGGACTGGGGCACCAACTATCTCATCGCCACCGAGCTCGGGGAGAAGGCCTTCTGCCTCGTCGACCTCGGCCACCATGCGCCGAACGTCAACATCGAGATGATCGTCGCCCGCCTCATCCAGTTCGGGAAGCTGGGTGGTTTCCACTTCAACGATTCGAAATATGGCGACGACGACCTCGACACCGGATCCATCGACCCGTTCCGGCTCTTCCTCGTCTTCAACGAGTTGGTCGATGCGGAGGAGCGGCGCGCCGAAGGCTTCGCCCCGGCGCATATGATCGACCAGTCGCACAATGTCACCGATCCGGTGGAAAGTCTGATGCGCAGCGCCAATGAGATCCGGCGCGCTTATGCCCAGGCGCTGATCGTCGACCGGGCGGCGCTTGATACATTCCAGGAGGACAACGACGCGCTCATGGCGTCCGAGACGCTGAAGGCCGCCTTCCGCACCGATGTCGAGCCTATCCTGGCCCAGGCACGGTTGAGGACCGGCGGCGCCATCGATCCGATCGCCGCCTATCGAGCGAGCGGCTATCGCCGCAAGGTGGCTGAACAGCGCCCGGCCGTCGCGTCGGGCGGCGGCGGCATCGTCTGACCGCGGGATCGCCGGGCGCGTCCCGTCAGGACGGAGGGCCCGCGGTCACGGCCCATGAGCTTCCGCGGCCTTGACGCCGGTGACACTGCTGCCGCTCATTTCGCCGGCCTTCTATCATCGCAGGCCTTCATGCCGGTGGGCAGCCGTGACGATAGCGCAAGCGTGACCTCCCGCTTGTCCGGAACGCTCTATCATGCGCCGGCAATTTCAGGGAGGCACGACGGTGAGACTGACAGCCAAAGACTTTCCGCAGGAACTGCTCGAGCTCTACGACTTCTATGCTCACGGGCGGATCACCAAGCGCGAATTCCTCGACAGGGCGGGCAAGTTTGCGGTCGGGGGAATGACGGCCGCGACGCTTCTTGCCATGCTCAGCCCGGACTATGCCCTGGCCCAGCAGGTGGCCTTCACCGATCCCGACATCGTCGCGGAATATATCACCTATCCCTCCCCCAACGGGCACGGAGAGGTACGCGGCTATCTGGTGCGGCCGTCAAAGGCCACGGGCCCAGTGCCGGGGGTGGTCGTGGTACACGAGAATCGCGGCCTCAATCCCTATATCGAGGATGTTGCCCGCCGGCTGGCCAAGGCGGGGTTCGTGGCGCTCGCGCCCGATGGGCTGACGTCAGTCGGCGGCTATCCCGGCAACGACGAGAAGGGGCGCGAACTGCAACGTCAGGTCGACCCGACGAAGCTGATGAACGACTTCTTCGCGGCGATCGAATTTCTGGACGACCATGAACTGACCACCGGCAAGATCGGCATCGTCGGCTTCTGCTACGGAGGCGGCGTGTCGAATGCGGCCGCCGTGGCCTATCCAGAACTCGCGGCGGCGGTCCCCTTCTATGGGCGGCAGGCGCCGGTGGAGGATGTACCCAGGATCAAGGCGCCGCTCCTGCTGCACTTCGCCGAGCACGACGACAATGTCAACGCCGGCTGGCCGGCCTACGAGGCGGCGCTCAAGCAGCACGGCAAGATCTATGAGGCACATGTCTATCCGGGCACGAACCACGGATTCCACAACGATTCGACACCACGCTACGACGAAGCGGCGGCCAAGCTGGCGTGGGAACGCACCATCGACTGGTTCAACCGTCACCTGAACTGAGCCCCGCCCCGGCGCACGTCTTTCGGCTCGGCGCCGGGTGTTGATCCCGGCTTCAAGAGATCATTGGCGGCGACGAGAGTAGAGTGATCCGCTCGCCGTCACTTCACGCCTGGCGTGCCGTCGAACTTCTTCTCGAGCTGCTGCCAGACCTCGATGTAGTCCTGCTGCATCGGGGCCTCCTTCGCGGCGAATTCCGTCAGATGCTGCGGAAAGCGGGTCTCGAACATGAAGCTCATGGTCTCGTCCAGCTTCTCGGGCTTCAATTCGGCATTGGTGGCCCCCTCGAACGCGTTGCGATCCGGCCCGTGCGGCAGCATGCAGTTGTGCAGACTCATGCCGCCCGGCGCGAAGCCCTGGGGCTTGGCGTCGTAGATGCCGTAGATGTTGCCCATCAGCTCGGACATGATGTTCTTGTGATACCAGGGCGGGCGGAAGCTGTGCTCGGCCACCATCCAGCGCTCGCGGAACAGCACGAAGTCGATGTTGGCCGTCCCCTCCTGCCCCGAAGGCGCCGTGAGTACCGTGAAAATCGACGGGTCCGGATGGTCGAACAGGATGGCGCCGACCGGGCTGTAGGTGCGCAGGTCGTATTTGCAGGGGCAGTAGTTGCCGTGCCAGGCGACTACATCGAGCGGTGAATGGTCGATCCAGGTCTCGTGGAAGCGCCCGCACCACTTGATGATGACCCGCGAGCGCGCCTCGCGGTCCTCGAAGGCCGCCACGGGCGTCTTGAAATCACGCGGGTTCGCCAGGCAGTTGGCGCCGATTGGGCCACGGTTCGGCAGGTCGAACTTCTGGCCGTAGTTCTCGCATATGAAGCCGCGCGCCGGCCCCTCCAGCACCTCGACGCGGTAGACGAGACCGCGCGGGATGATGGCGATCTCCTTGGGCTCGAGATCGATGACGCCAAGCTCGGTACAGAAGCGCAACCGGCCCTCCTGGGGCACCACCAGGAGCTCGCCGTCGGCCGAGAAGAAATATTCGTCCTCCATCGAGCGGGTGACGAGATAGATGTGGCTCGCCATGCCGACCTGGGTGTTCACGTCGCCCGCCGTCGTCATGGTGCGCATCCCGGTGATCCAGGTCAGGTCCTCGTCCGCCGCGGGCAGCGGCACCGGATCCCAGCGATACTGGCCAAGGCTGACGACGCCGGGCAGGATATTCGGCGCGGTCTTCCAGTAAGGCACCGAAATCTCGGCGAAGGCGCCGGTATGCCGGACGGAGGGGCGGATGCGATAGCACCAGGTCCGCTCGTTCTGGCCGCGCGGCGCGGTGAAGGCGGTGCCGGAGAGCTGCTCGGCATAAAGCCCGTAATTGCATTTCTGCGGCGAGTTCTGCCCCTGTGGCAGCGCGCCCGGCAGCGCCTCGGTCTCGAAGTCGTTGCCGAAGCCGGGCATGTAGCCCTCGTGCGTGCCGGTGGTGATCGTTGCCCGGACCATGCCGCGCGGCAACTCATGCTTCGTCATCGTTTCTCTCCCAGCGCGATCCACACTCGTTGCATTTACAACGAATTATCGTTACTATTGCAACGATGTCAACTGCCCCTCCCGACCGGGCCGCCCTTTGTTGTCGCCGCAACAAATTTCCGCTCATATTCGGTGAAAGAGGAGCAGCGCATGTCGTTCGATCTGGAGGGATTTCTGCCCTATCGCCTGTCAGTCGCCGCGACCCTGGTCAGCCGTCGCTTCGCCGCGCTGTATGGCGCCGAAGCGGGGCTGACCATCCCGGAGTGGCGGGTGCTGGCACATCTCAACCGCTCGGGCGCGGTCAGCGTGCGCGACATCAATGTGCGGGTGAATCTCGACAAGTCGATCGTCAGCCGGGCCGCATCGCGCCTCCAACAGGCTGGGCTCGTACGCAAGGCCGGTCACTCAGGAGACCGGCGGCTGATCGCGCTGGAACTGACGCCGAAAGGGCAGGAGCTGATGGGCCGCCTCGGCCGTATCGCCGATGCCTTCCAGGCCGAACTCCTCGCCGAACTCGGCCCCGACGCGGCGGGGCTGGACAGAGCCCTCGACCGCCTGATCGCGCGAGGCGTCTGACCTCATTCCTTGCGGGGCGATGGCCCCGGGCGCGGGAAACTGGCACCGCGTCCCTTTTCGGGCTCCGTTACCGCGGCGATCGCCTGGTCCAATGCCGTGATGCCCCGCTCCAGCGCAGCGCGATCTTGAGCCGACATGGCGTTAAGGATTTCCTGCGCGCGGGCCTCGACGCCGCCGAAGGCCCGCTGGAACAGATCCCGCCCCACATCGGTGATGGCATAGTTTCGCAACCGCCGGTCCGATCCCAGCACTTCGCGCGTGATCAACCCCTTCTCTTCGAGCCGCGAAGCCGCGCGACTGACCTGCACCTTTCCGAGTGACGTGCGCTGCGACAGCTGTAGCGAATCGAGCACCCCGGCGTCCTCCAGGAGGAAGAGCAGGCGCCATTCCTCCCGGGAGAGCCCGTGCTCACGGCCGTAGACGGCGGCGAGCTGGCGCGAGAAGGCCTCGGCGACGACCGCAAGGCGATAGGGAAAGAAGAGCTCGATGCGCATGAGGACCGCCGGAAGAGACAGATAGTTCGGATGGTAGGGATGCTTGGCGCCTTGCCCGAAATCAACCGCCCTGCCCCGCGTCAGGTGACGAGATAGAGCGACAGCGCCGGCAGGCCGATGATCAGCGCCAGGCGGACGATGTCGGCCATCCAGAAGACGTAGACCCCGCGGAAGATGGTGCGTAGCGGCACGTCGGGCAGAACCGAGCGCAGCACGAATACATTCATGCCGATCGGGGGCGTGATCAGGCTGATCTCGGTCACCACGACGACAATGATGGCGAACCAGATGAGGACCGCTTCCCGATCCTGCAGGATGGCGAGCCCGAAATCGAGTTCCGAGACGAGCGGATAGAAGACTGGCACCGTCAGCAGGATCATCGACAGGCTTTCGAGAAAGCAGCCGAGGACGATGTAGATCAGCACGATTGCGAGAAGCACCGCCCATGGTGACAGGCCGAGATTTTCGACCATGGTCGAGAGGCTGTCGGGCAGGCCCGCAAAGGTCACGAAATTGCTGAAGATCTCGGCGCCGATGATGATGGCGAAGATCATCGCCGAGGCGGTGGCGCTGTCGAGGAAGGCGCGCCACAGCGCGGCACGGGCAAGGCCACCCGTTGCGAAGGCGATCGCCAGAGCGGCGGCAGCGCCCATGCCGGCCGCCTCGATGGGCGTGAAGAACCCGCCATAGATGCCTGTCATGATGAAGGCGAAGAGCCCAAGCACCGCGGCCACGCTGACGGCGTCGCGCCGCGTCATCGGATGCACCTCGCGCACCGGCGGCGCCTGTTCCGGGTTGAGCCGCACCGCGACCATCACGGCGAGCAGGTAGCCGACGATGCCGACGATACCGGGGATGATGCCCGCGAGGAACAGCTTGCCGATATCGGCCTCGGTCAGGAGGCCGAAGATGATCAGCACGACCGAGGGCGGGATCAGGATGCCGAGCGTGCCGCCCGCGGCGATGGCACCGGTCGCCAGGCTGTCGGCATAGCCGAAGCGGCGCATCGACGGCATCGTCACCTTGGACATCGTCGCCGCTGTGGCGAGCGACGATCCGCACACCGCCGAAAAGCCGCCGCAGGACAGGACCGTGGCCATGGCGAGCCCGCCGCGCATCCGCCCGAAGACCCGGTCCGCGGCGGAGAACAGGCCCTGGGCGATGCCTGATCCGGCCAGCACGTTGCCCATGAAGATGAACAGCGGCACCACGGACAGCGAATAGTTGAGCCCGGTCTCGAAGACCGCGTTGCCCACCATGGCCCCCGCCGGGCCCCAGCCGCGCAGCAGCGCGAAGCCAACGCCGCCCACGATGGCCATCGCGAAGGCTATGGGGATGCGAGCGAAGACCATGACGAGCAGGATGGCGAAGGCGATCAGGGAAATGGTCATGGCTCCTCCCGCCGCAAGACCATGACGAGGGCCGAGACCGCGCAGCTCACCGCCGCCAGGAAGGCGAGCGGTGCCATCGGCACGGCAAGCGAGGCACTGCGTGTGCCCTCGCGCAGCTGATCCATGCCGATTGCAATCAGCCGCCAGGCGAAATAGGCGAGCACCACCGCCGAGACGAGGCCGGCGAGCCGGCCCAGCAGACGCTGGAAACCGCGCGGGACGAGATGCAGCGCAAGGTCCACTTCGACGTGGCCGCCGTCGGCACTTGTCAGCGGCAGCGCCATGAAGACGAGCGCCGCGAGCAGCATCTGCGTCAGTTCATAGGCACCGCCGAAGGGCCGGTTCAGCAGATAGCGGCCGACGACATCGATACAGGTGACGCCGATCAGCATCAGGATCAGCAGGGCCGCGATGCCTGCGAGCAGACGGTACCAGCCCGCCTGCCGATGCTGGCTCCGCCCCGGGATCATGTCCGGGGGCGGATCGTCGGCCATGGGGCCGGAACGGCTCATTCGCTTCCGACCCCGGTCATCTCGCGGAACTCGGCCAAGGCGGCGGCGCCGTCATAGTCGTTGCCGAGGCTGTCCGCCCACGCCTTTTCCAGCTTGGCGGCCGCCTCGCGCAGGGCCGCGACCACCTCGGGGCTGGCCTTGTAGAAGAGAACCTTGTCCCCGACCTTCTTTTGGGCGACGACGTCGGCATCGTTCCAAGCCCGACCGACGCGCTCGGCGAAGGCTTCACCGGAAATCGCATCGATGGCGGCGCGGTCCTTCTCCGACAGGCCGTTCCACTTGGCTTCGTTGATGACAAAGAACCAGGTGGTGTTGTAGATGCCGCCCGGCACGGTCATGGAATATTTGATGTAGTCGACGAGGTTGAACGCCGTCATCGCCTCGTAGGTGAAAGCCACCCCGTCGATCACGCCGCGCGACAGCTTCTCGTAGACCTCCGGCGAGGACATGAAGAGCGGTGTCGCCTTCAACGCCGAGACGAGATCGCCGACATAGCCGCCCGGCACACGCAGCTTCAGGCCGGCCATGTCCTCGGGCTTCTCGATCTTGCGCTTGTTGTTGTGCAGCAGGCCGGGGCCGTGCATGAAGAGGCCGAGGAGATGTGTGCCCTTGTGCTCGCTCGCCGCATCCAGCTTGCCGCCGTAGATCGTCCAGTAGGCCTTGGAATTGGCGATGGCGTCGTCGCCGAGGAAACTGAACTGCCCCAGGCGGGCGCGCTTGAAGCGGTCGTCCTCGGTAAAGGAATGCAGCCCGTAGGTGATGTCGGCGATGCCGTCGCGCGCCATGTCGAAATGCGCCGGCGGGCTGCCGAGCGGCTTACCCATGATCCGCACGCTCACGCGGCCCTCGGTGACCTTCTCCACCTCCTTGGCCCAGGGCTCGAAGGCATTCACGACGATGGGGTGCTTGGGCGGCAGCCACGATGACATGATGAGCTCTTCCGCCATCAGCGGTGCCGACGACAGGACAAGCCCGGTGAGAGCCAGCTTCAGCGATTTCATGGTTTCTCTCCCTGAATGCCCTTCGTCTCCCGCGAAGGGTCGAATTTGTCCGGATGGGCTTCGGCGAAGGCGGGCACGGTCTCGCAGGCGCGCGCCACGACCGAGATGCGCGGCAAATGGCCGAAAGCGACGCCCCAGCGCGCAGCGTTGTAGAGTTGCGGGATGAGCACGCAGTCGGCGAGGCCCGGCTGCTCGCCGTGACAGAAGCGGCCCGCGAAGCCCGGATGGTCAAGCATCTGCTCGAAGGCGGCGAGACCCTCGGCGATGTTGTCGCGGTTCCAGGCTGCCCGGGCCTCGCTCCCTGCCAGCCGCTCCACCCGCGCCAGCACGGCAAGGTTCGAAACCGGGTGGATCTCGCAAGCGATCGCCAGGGCCAGTGCCCGCACATGCGCGCGTGCGCCTGCGTCCCGCGGCAGCAGCGGCGGCTCGGGCCGGGTCTCCTCGAGATATTCGAGGATCGCCAGCGACTGTGTCAGCCGGAGGCCGTCGATCTCCAGCACGGGCACCAGCCCCTGCGGGTTCAGCGCCCGATGCGCTGCACCATGCTGCACCCCCGCGACCAGATCCACCGGTGCGCGTTCATAGGCGATGCCCTTGAGCGCGAGGGCGATTCGCACCCGGAAGGAGGCGGAAGAGCGCCAGTAGTCGTGCAGTAGCACCCGTGCGGCCGCCATCGCACTCACTCCTGCGCCGGCAGGATGCGCCCCGTGCAGGGGCCAAAACCGATGCGGTAGCCATCGCCCCGAGCATAGGCATAGAGCCCGATCTCGTCGCCATCCTCAATGAAGGTGCGCTCCTCGCCGTTGACAACGACAGGGTTCTTGCCGCCCTGCGTCATCTCCAGCAGCGCCCCTGTCTCGCCGAGGGTCGGCCCCGAGATCGTGCCGGAGCCGATGAGGTCGCCCACCCGCATCGGACAGCCCGATACCGTGTGATGCGCCAGTTGCTGGGCGCTCGAATAGTACATGACGTTGTAGTTCGTCCTTCCCATCGCCTGGCCATTCATGGTCCAGCCGACGATGAGGTCATAGAAGCCGGGGCGCTCCTCACGCAGATAGGGCAACAGCGGTGCAACCCGCTCGGCCCCCTGGCAGCGGAACGGCTCGAGCGCGGCCCGCGTCACCACCCATGCGCCGATGGTGGTCCCGAGCGCCTTCGACTGGAACGGGCCGAGGGGCTGGTATTCCCAGGCCTGGATGTCGCGGGCCGACCAGTCGTTCAGCAGCACATAGCCGAAGATCATCGCCTCGGCCTCCTCGACGCTGACACGCTCGCCCATGCGGCTGTCGGCGCCGACGATGGCGCCGAGCTCCAGCTCGAGGTCCAGCCGCCGGCAGCGGCTCCAGACCGGCCCGTCCTCTCCCCTGACCTGTCCCATCGGCCGCCGGATCGGCGTGCCCGAGACCACGACCGAGGACGCCCGCCCGTTGTAGCCGATCGGCATGTGCGTCCATTGCGGCGGCAGCGCATTCTCGGGCCCGCGGAACAGCACGCCCACGTTGAAGGCGTGGTTCTTCGAGGCATAGAAATCGGTGAACTCGGTCACCCGGATCGGCAGATGCATCCGCGCTGCCGCCATCGGCACGAGCGGCAGGCTCTCGTCGCCGCCTTCAGCGAGGAGCGCCGTCAGCCTGGCGCGCACCTCGTCCCACTTGCCGCGCCCCAGAGCGATGAACTCGTTCAACTGCGGCTGCGCAAAGGTGCCGCCGGCATCAACAAGACCCCGCGCCTCGCACGCCGCCATATCGACGATCATGTCGCCGATGGCGACACCGCAGCGCGGCGCCCCGCCCCGCGTGGAAAACACGCCATAGGGCAGGTTCTGGATGGGAAAATCGCAATCGTCCGCATTCGCTGCCGGCACCCAGCTGCGCAACGGCTTCCCGGCCATCGGCGTCGTATCTCCCTGGTGTGTCTGCGCTCGCAGGCACGCCTCGGCGGCGCGGCGGCAGATCGTCGTGGTGCGACTCTCCTACTTCACTTTTCGTTTCATTTGCAACAACACTCTTGCCGAGGCGCGGTGACAAGCGGCAATGATGGAGCGGGCGAAAATGCACAACCACTTGAAAAACCGGGCGATCCGCGCCCGCCGTCACTCGATGACGGCGGCGAGCAGATCGTTCGCCTTCGATACGCCGAGCTTCTGATAGGCGCGCTGGCGATAGGTCAGCACCGTCCCGACCCCCAGCCCCAGTTCCTCGCCGATCTCACGCGCCGTCCGGCCGGCGAGCGTGCGGGCGCAGACCTCGCGCTCGCGCGGGGTCAGCCTGCGATGGGCTTCGGCCAGGCGGCGCTCCACCTGCTGCACGAGCGGAGCGCCCTCGGCACGCTGTCGCATCAGGCGCGTCAGTCCGGTGATGGCGACCTGCGCCAGCGCGCCGAGCTGCGCCATGTCCACCTCGGCCCCTGTCCGGCGCAGGTAGAAGTTCACCACGAGGCTGTGCGCGGGCGCGCGCCAGCCGAAGCAGATCTTCTCCGAGAAGCGCGGGCGCTCGAAACAGAGCCTGCGGTAGGTGCCGAGCGCGATCGCAGCGGCGGGAATGCGGCAGACGAAGCCGGTTCCCTGGCGTGCCGCGAGGCGCGCGGAAACGGCGGGGTCGCTGCGATGAAAGCGTCGCGCATAGGCCCCCGCCCGCTCGGGTGCTTCGGCCAGCTCGCTGGACAAGGCCAGCGTCTCGGGCGCACCCTCGCCGACGCGAAAGGCGAAGAGCTCCTCGATCCCGGCGACCGTGTGCGCGGCCTCGAGCAGGCGGTCCGAAAACACCGCCGGATCGCGCGTATCGAGCAAGGCCGCGGCGCGGTCCGGGTCGATCAAGCCGGCCGAAGACATGGGTCCCTTCTCTTCCCTCGCCGTCGCAAGGCGCCGGTCGCTGTCGTCAGACCTAATGACATACAGCCCGCGATCGTTTCATTAGAAATTATTTCGAAGACATTCCAGCCGGAAGCATGGAAGAGGAGACAACCATGGGCAAGCCGTTCGCATCCTCAGCCGACACCGCCCGCAAGACCGACACGCTCGAGATTCTCGCCGACGGCGTCTATGCGCTGACTGCCGAGGGCGATCCCAATGTCGGCGCCGTCGAGGGGGAGGATTTCGTCGTCGCCATCGAGTCGCGCGCCACGCCGGCGGCCTCGCGCGACTGGCTGAAGATCCTGCGCGAGCATACCGACAAGCCGGTCCGCTACCTCATCCTCACCCACTATCATGCCGTGCGTGTGCTGGGCGCCAGCGCCTTCGAAGCACAGGACATCATCATGTCCCGCGCCTCCCGCGATCTGGTGGCGGAGCGCGGCGAGGAGGACTGGAAGAGCGAGTTCGGCCGCATGCCGCGCCTCGCCAAGAATGCCGAAGAGGTGCCTGGCCTGACCTGGCCGACGATCACCTTCGAGAGCGAATACGACATCGAGCTCGGCGGCGGGCGCGGCCGGCTCGCGCTGCGCTTCCTGGGCCGCGGTCATACCGGCGGCGACATCACCGTATGGCACGATAAGACGCGCACGCTCTATGCGGGCGACCTCGTCGAAGCAAAGGCCGCGCTCTACACGGGCGATGCCTATCATTTCGACTGGGTCGGCAAGACGCTCGACAACGTCAAGGCCTACCGCGCCGAGAACCTGATCGGCGGGCGCGGCGCCGTGGCGCGCGGCGTCGCGGAGACCGATGCGGCGGTCGAACAGACCCGCAAGTTCCTGAACGGCATGATCGAGAACGTCGGGCGCGTCCACAAGGCGGGCGGCAGTTTGAAGGAAGCCTTCGAGGCCACCCGCGACGCCCTCGCGCCCGAATTCGGCTCGTGGCCGATCTTCGAACATTGCCTGCCCTTCGACGTGCAGCGCCTGTGGGACGAATACGACGGCATCGAGCATCCGCGCATCTGGACGGCCGAGCGCGATCGCGAGGTCTGGGCCAAGCTGCAGGGCTGACCGGTGGTCGGGAGGACATCATGGTGAATGCTCAGGGCATCCCCGTGTACAAGAAGATCGGCGCCACCCCTGCCCCCGCCGCACCAGAGGATCGCGCCCGCGTCGTGATCGTTGGGGCCGGGCCGGTGGGCCTTGCCATGGCGCTCGACCTCGGCCGCCGCGGCCATCCGGTGACGGTCGTGACCAAGCTGGACTACATCGCGCATTGCTCGAAAGCGATCTGCTTCTCAAAGCGCTCGCTGGACATTCTAGACCGCCTCGGCGTGGGCGACCCGGTCGTGGAAAAGGGCGTGACCTGGAATGTCGGCAAGGTCTTCTGGGGCGCGGACGATACCCCCGTCTACCAGTTCGACATGCTGCCGGTGAAGGACCAGAAGCGTCCCGGCTTCATCAATCTCCAGCAGTACTATCTCGAGGAATATCTGCTCGACGGGCTCAGCGCCTTGCCCAATGTCGAGATCCGCTGGGGCCACACGGTCGAGGGCGTTAAGCCCGCGAACGACGGTGTCGCGCTGGAGATCGCGACCGCCGACGGTCGCTACAGGCTCCGGACGGAATGGCTGATCGCCTGCGACGGCTCGCGCTCGACCGTGCGCGATCGGCTGGGGCTCGATTTCGAGGGGCGCGCCTTCGAGGACAACTTCCTGATCGCCGACATCCGCATGAAGAACCGCGAGATGCCTTGCGAGCGCTGGTTCTGGTTCGATCCGCCCTTCAACCCCGGCAAGTCGGCGCTGATGCACCGCCAGCCCGACGACGTCTGGCGGCTCGACTTCCAGCTCGGCTGGAACATCGACCGCGAGGCGGCCATCCGCCCCGAGAACGTGGAGCCCTATATCCGCGCCATGCTCGGTGAGGACGTCGCCTTCGAGCGAGAATGGTACAGCGTCTACACCTTCCAGTGCCGCCGCATGGCACGCTTCGTCCACGGCCGGACCATCTTCGCCGGCGACGCAGCCCATCTCGTCTCGCCCTTCGGGGCCCGGGGCTGCAACGGCGGCTTCGCCGATATCGACAACCTCGGCTGGAAGCTCGATCTCGTCCTGCGCGGCAAGGCCGGCGAGGAACTGATCGAGACCTATAACGAGGAGGCGACCGTCACGGCGGACGAGAACATCCTGAACTCGACCCGATCGACCGATTTCCTGACGCCGAAATCGACGGCGAGCCGGGCGCTGCGCGATGCGGTGCTGGAACTGGCGCATGACCATGCCTTCGCCCGCCCCTTCGTGAACTCCGGCCGGCTGTCGACGCCGGTGAGCTATCCCGCAAGCCGGCTCTCGACCCAGGACGAGGACGACTGGCGAGGCGGTGTGCCCCCCGGCAGCCCGATGCTGGACGCCCCCCACGGCGACGGCTGGCTGCTAGATCAGCTGGGCGACGACTTTGTACTCCTGACCCGCGGCTGGCGGGGCGACGTACCAGCCGGGCTGCGGGTCGTGCCCGTCACCGGGATGGCCGCCGACCGCCTGTCGCTTGAGGAGGGAGCCGCCTGCCTGGTGCGTCCCGACCAGTATGTCGCGGCCCGCTGGAAACGGCCGGATGCGACGAAGATCGCAGCAGCACTCGCCCGCGCCATGGGTCGCGCGGCAGACATGGGACGAGAGACATGGCGCAACTGATCACCGCCCCCAACCTGTCCAACCCGGACGACATCTACGAACGGCTCGTGCGTCTGCACGATGGCTTGAGCGAGGCTGAAAGCCTGAAGACCTGGTCCCGCCTGGTCCTGGCGCTCATCAACCATATCGGCGATCCCGAGGTCATCGGCGAGGCCATTGCCATCAGCCGGCAGACTGGCCCTCAAAGCCGCCAGTCGTGAGGCCGACGCTTCCGCCGCAAGCGGCGTACCGGCACCTGCGACCCATGGAGCCGGCGTCTGCGGCGGGGCAAGGTTCGTTTCACGCCGACGTCATTGGCGCCGTGGCACGTGATCGCGAAAGCGGCAACGCCGGCAGCCAGCGCGCAGGATGTGATCGCGCGTACCGCATTGCCGTGCCCGTCGTGCCGTTGGCGGGCCCCTCCTCATGTAGCTCGCTTGAGGCCGTCTATCCCTCTTGCCGATCGAGCCAGGCGAGGACCGCCGCCTCGTCGCGTGCCAACCCCGCGGGTGTGCGGCCGAGCCCGGCGCGCGCATTCGCGAGTTCCTCGGCGAGCCGGCCGTCCTCCCACGCGCTGATCAGCCCGGGATGGATGTAGCAGCGCCGGCAGATCGCCCGCGTGTTGCCGAGCTGGGCGGCCACGGCGTCGATCACCCCATTGAGGCTCCGCGCCCTTTCACGTTTCGTTACCGGAAGCGGCGTCCCCGAGAGGAGGCGGGCAGCCAGCACCGTACCGCCCCATGTGCGGAACTGCTTGGAGCTGAAGGGCTCGCCGCCGCTCGCGGCGCGGATGTAGTCGTTCACATCCTGAGAAGAGACCGGGCGACGGCTGCCGTCCTCGTCGCGATACTGGAAGAGATGCTGCCCCGGCAGGTCCTGGACGCTGCGGATCACCTTGGCGATGCGCCGGTCCTCGATCCCGAGATTCCATTCCTTGCCGGACTTGCCGCGGAAGGCGAAGCGCAGCGATGCGCCGCGCACCGCGACATGGCGCGCCCGCAGCGTGGTCAGGCCGAAGCTCTTGTTCTGGCGCCGGTAGGTCTCGTTGCCGATCCTGATCATGGCGCGGTCGAGCAGCCACACCACCGCGGCCAGCACCCGCTCGCGCGGCACCCCCTTCAGCGCGAGGTCGCGCCGCACGCGCCGGCGCATCCGCGGCAGGGCACGGGCGAAGGCGGCGAGCGTCGCGTATTTCACCTCGTCGCGGCAGGCTGTCCAGAGCGGATGATAGCGATATTGCTTGCGGCCGCGCTGGTCCCGCCCCGTCGCCTGGATATGGCCGCGGCCCGTCGGGGCGATCCACACGTCGGTCCATGCGGGCGGAATGGCGAGGCTACGGATGCGCGCCATCGTCGCCTCGTCCTCGACACGCCGGCCGGCGGCATCGACATAAAAGAAGCCGCGCCCGGCGCGCCTGCGCCGGATGCCCGGCTCCCCGTCGTTGATGTAGAGAAGATCGGCGGCCTCCGCGCTCGCAGGCGGATCGGGCGGGAGGACGGAAGCCGTTTGCGCATGGGCGAGCATGGCGTCTCACGAAAGCGCCGGCCGCGAGCCGGCCGGCGCAGGACGGCGGGCTGCCGATCCGGAAAGTGTCAGAAGGTCGTGTTCACGCCCGTGTCCGGGCCCGTCGCTCTGGCGTTCACCCTCAGATTGTTCTGGACATGGGTGACGCCCGACACGTCCTCGGCGATATCTTCGGCCCGCCGCTTGTCGTAACGGCTGTAGACCTCGCCGGAGAGGGTCACCTCATGCGATTCGACACTCACCTCGATGCCCGATGCATCGAGCGAGGGGTCGTCGCTCAAGCGGTCGCTCACATCCTCCTTGATGCGTTCGTCCGAGCGGGTGTAGCCCTTCGGGCCGTGACCGCGGTACTGGTCCTGCCGCCGCCGCCTCTCGGCCTCCTCGTCGCCGAACCAGGACGAGATCTCGTCGCTCGCCTTGTCCCAGAAGTCGCGCTCCTCGGGCCGGCGGGCATGATAGTCACGCGCGTAGTGTTCCCGCCCGCCATAGGGCTGGCGCTGGCGGCGCCCGCCGGTGCCGTAGGTGCTCTCATAAAGGGCCGAATAGCGCCCGGCCCCGGTCGGGGCGAGGTCATAGCGCGGGTCGCGGCGCGGCCATTCGTTGTAGCCACGGCCGTAGCGGCGCTCGTAATAGTCCTCGTAGGGGTTGTTGCGGCGCACCTGCCGCGCCCATTCATCCTCGCTCATCGGCCCGTAGTCACGGTCGCGATAGCGCAGGTCGTCGGTTTCGAAATACTCCCGGTCGTCGCCGTACCAGGGGGATCGTTCTCTCGGCATTGTCCGTACCCTTCTTGGTCTCCTTGAGGTCCGGCACAGCCCGCTCTGCACGCTGTCGCGGGCCGCCACCGTGAATGCCCCCGAACCTTGACGGGGCCGGAAAGGTTCCGAAGCCCAGAGAGCCTGCCGCCGGGCGACCCGCAGAAATTTTTATGCGATTTTTAGTCGCGGAGCGGAACAATGCCCGTCATCGATCGTTGGTTGACGTCCAGCCGGCGGTGGTGCGTCGCCCCCATCCCCTTCCCCTGGTCTGCGATGTAGCGGACGCCGGCTGGGCCCCTTTTTCCGGCGCCTGCTGTCTCGAAGTACGGCGGTGCCGGCCTGAAGCGACACCCAATCACGCCCCGCCCACGGCCTGTCGCGGCTCCTCACCCGAGGGCCGCGACAGCATGATGAAGACGACCGCCGCGCCCGCGATCCCGGCCGCGACGATGATGGCGCGGCGGCTGTGCGGCTGCGGCGTCAACGTGCGACTCTCCGAGTGCACTTCCGCAGCCGTGGTGGGCGTTCGAGCCGCTTCGTCGTCGGTGCCGAGCGGCGCGGCTGCGGGGTCGGGAAAGGGCACCTTGTCCCCCGTCTTTCCGAGGTCGATGTAGCGCCGCAGACGCTCCACGGTCCCGGCGCTTCGGGCGGCAGCACCTGCGTCGGTCGTGCCCGTTTCATGGGACTCACCTTGCTTGCGGGCCGTTGCGAAAGGGCGCCCGGAGACGCGCGTGTGCCCCCCAACCACTCCCCAAGCGGACTGTCCCCGGCCCGATGACGCGGCCCGGACCTTCTCAGCCCTCCTCGGCACCCACCTTCCCGAGCATGGTCTTCGTGATCGCCTGGCGCCCCTCGGCTTCACCCGCCCAGGGATCCGGCATCGACAGGCGTTTCTCCATGTCGGCAATGGTGAAGGCCTGGGCGGTGTCGATGGTCCGCAACTCGTCCCAGCCCACAGGGGTCGCGACCGGCGCGTTCTTCTTCGCCCGCGTCGAATAGGGCGCGATGGCGGTGGAGCCGCGCTCGTTGCGCAGCCAGTCGACGAAGATGCGGCCGGCCCGCTTGGCCTTCGCGGCCTGGGCGACATAACGGTCCGGATTTTCCCCGGCGATGAGTCGGGCGAAGCCGCGGGCGAAGGCCTTGACCATCGGCCAATCCGCCCGGCGCACGAGGGGGGCGATGACATGGATGCCCTTGCCGCCGGTCAGCAGCGGCACGGTCTGAAGCCCGAGCGTCGCGAGCCGCTCGCGCAGGTCGAAGGCGGCGGCGCGCACGGCGGCGAAGTCGAGCCCCTCGTCGGGATCGAGATCGAAGACCAGCCGGTCCGGCTGGTCGAGGCGATCGATGCGCGAGCCCCAGATGTGATATTCGAGCGTCCCCATCTGCACGCCGGCGACGAGACCCGCGAGGTCGTCGACATAGAGATAGACGCCGCGCTCGCCGTCGCTCTCGGTGATCTCGCGGCGCTTGAGCTCGCGGGCCACGGTCTTGTTGCCGTGCTTCTGGAAGAAGCACTGTGTGCCGGCCCCCTCGGGGCAGCGCACGAGGCTGAGAAGACGTTCCGAGACGAAGGGCAGGATCCGCCCGGCCACGCGCTCGTAATGGGCCGCCAGATCGGCCTTCGTCACGCCCTGCTCGGCGAAGAGCACCTTGTCCGGGTTGGACAGCCTGATGCCGGCGATGACATCCCGCGCTTCGTGCTCCTGCATGGCCGTCCCCCTGGGTGTCTCCAACACCACCTCGCGCGCCGGCTTGTCCTCCCGGATGCCCTTCAGAACGCCGTGGCGGACGGCGCCTTCGCGCGTGAATTCAGTAAAGCCGACTTCGACGACGATGTCCGGCCGCACGAAGCGAGCCCGTCGAGCGATATCGCGCGGCAGCTCGGCGAAGGGCGAGGTCTTGCGGCCGCGGCTGGCGAGGAGCTGCTCCAGCCGCGCCAGATGGTCGCCCTCGAAGGCCCCCACCCGTCCTTTGTAGACGAGCTTGCCTCCCTCGTTGACGCCGATCAGCAGCGAGGCGACGGTGCGGCCCTTCTTGTCGCTCGGCCTGTAGCCGCCGATGACGAACTCCTGGCGCGCTCCGCATTTCACCTTCAGCCAGCTGCGCCCGCGGCCGGAGCGGTAGGCGTCCTCCGCCCGCTTGGCGACGATCCCCTCGTGCCCGGCCGCGCACAGCCGCCGGTTCACCTCGGGCGCATTGCCGACGACATGCGTCGAATAGATGAGCGGCGGCCCGGCCTCGCCGAGGAGCTGCTGCAGCAGGTCCTTGCGCTCGGTGAGGGGACGCCCGCGAACGTCCTCGCCGTCGAGCCACAGAAGGTCGAAGGCGAAGAACGTCAGTCCTCTCCCACCCTCCTGCAGCGCCGCCTGCAGGGTGGAAAAGTCGGTCTTGCCCTTCTCGTCGAAGGCGACGATCTCGCCATCGATCAGGGTGCCTGACGTGTCGAGACGGCCGGCCGCCTGCGCGACCTCGGGGAAGCGATCGGTCCAGTCCTTGCCGTTGCGGGTATAGACGCGGCAGGTGCCGCCGCCGATGGCGACCAGGGCGCGGTAGCCGTCGTATTTCATCTCCGACAGCCATTGCCCGCCCTCGGGCGCGGCGTCGACCAGCGTGGCGAGCTGCGGCTCCACCCAGCGCGGCAGCGCATGCCCGCCCCGGCCGCCCTTGCCGGCCTTTTTCTCCGCAGCCTTCGCCGCCGGCCGCCGGGCGCGTCGCTCCGGCGCCACATCCTCGGGGGCGATCGTGCGCCCCCCAGCGGCGATTTCCTCCATCGTGCGCCCGGAGGCGACGCTGCGGGTATGGCGCGCCAGGATGTCCGGCGGGCGGCGCCGGCCGGAGGTTTCCTCCTGATGCTTGATCAGCAGCCAGTTCTCGCGCTTGTCGCCCGGCTTCGGCGCCATGCGCACGAGGGCCCATTCGCCCGACAGCCGCTCGCCGTGAAGGCGAAAGGTCAGCTTGCCGCGGCGCAGGCCCTCGTCAGGGTCGCCGACAGGCTCCCAGGTGCCGCGGTCCCACAGCATGACCGTGCCGCCGCCGTACTGGCCCTTGGGAATGATGCCCTCGAAGTCGCCATAGGCGAGCGGATGGTCCTCGGTCCGCACCGCGAGCCGCTTGTCGGCAGGGTCGAGGCTCGGGCCGCGCGTCACCGCCCAGCTCTTCAGAACACCCTGCCATTCGAGGCGGAAATCGTAGTGGAGGCGCGTCGCGGCATGTTTCTGCACGACGAAGAGCAGCCCCTCGCCGATGCGGGCCTCGGCCGTGACGTCGGGTTCGGCTGTCCTGGTGAAATCCCGCCGCTCCCGGTATTCCCTGAGCAGATGCCGCACCTCGGCCATGGGCCCCTCACGCCGACTTCTTGCGCCGCGAGGCCGGGGCCGCCTTCCCGGCCGGCTTCTTCTGCGCCGGCCGCTTCTTCGGCGACGACGGCTTCGTGCCGGATTTCTCGAGGCTCTCCTTGAGGGCCGACATCAGGTCGACGACATTGCCGCCGCGCGGCCGGGCCTCCTCCTCGGCCCTCACGCGCTTCGGCTTGCGCCCCTTGACCTTCTCGTCGATCAGGGTCCGGATGGCCTCGGCATAGCGGTCCTCGAAGGCGCTCGCGTCGAAGGGGCCGCTCTTGCGGTCAATCAACTGCTTGGCGACCTCGAGCAGGTCCTTCTCGGCGGCCTTGCGCGAGATCGAGGAGAAGAAGGCGTCGGTCTTGCGAATCTCTTCCTCGTAGTGGAGCGTCTCCGCCAAAAGGCCGCTGCCGCACGGCCGCACGGCGACGAGATATTCCCGGCCGCGCATGGCGAGCTGGCCGAGCCCCGCCTTGCGCGTCTCCGCGAGCGCGTCACGCACCACCCGGAAGGCGTCTTCCGCCAGTTCGTCGGTGGGGGCGAGGAAATACGGACGGTCGAAGTAGAGCGGAGGGATCTCGCAGACATCAACGAAATGCACGAGCTCGAGCGTCTTCTTCGTCTCGAGCCTGATGGCGTCGATCTCATCCGGATCGATCAGCACATATTCGTCGTCCTCGACCTCGTAGCCCTTCCAGACATCGTCGTTCTTCACCGGTCCGACGCCGGGCACGACTTTCTGGTACTGCACGCGCTTGCCCGAGGGCTTGTGTATCTGGCGGAAGGAGATGCGCGCCGACGTGTTCGTCGCCGAATACATCTCCACCGGAATGGAGACGAGCGACAAACGCAGCTGGCCCTTCCAGACCGGGCGCTCGGCCATGGCCTGCTCCTCGGCTGATCCCTGCTAAATGGTCCTTTCCCTCAACGGCTTCGCGGCGCGGATGTTCCTTCTCCCGCCCCTTCGGCGCCGGCTACGAGACGGGCGAGACGCTACGGGCGCAGCGATCGCCGGCCGGCGGCCAGTCGACACGGATGACCGGCGCAGCCACGGCTCGCTCGGGACGGATACAGGCGACTGCCTCATAGCCTGCGCCCGTCCCGCAACCGAGGCTGGAACAGGCCGCCGCGTCGACGGTTAGGGCCGCGAGCTTCTCCGCGCCGACACGCGCCGCCGCCACGATCGTGAAGGAAGCGAAGCATGCCAATGCATCATACCTTCGTCTGCCTGTCCCGGAGATCCGCCCCCGCGAGATGGGCCCATCCCCGCCCGGGCTCGGCCTCCGCACCCCAGTCGCCCACTCCGATTCCCCGCCCACTGCCCATCCGCCTGTGGAGGAGCCGAAGCCCCATAGCCTGCTGGGCGGCGGGCTTGGTCGCAATTCCGACGAAACGGACGGTCCGGCCCTCTGGCACCGGGCGATCCGCCGATCCAGAACCCGCGGCGCGCCTTCTCCTGATACCAGCCGACAGATCGGAACACCTTGAAATCTCTGTCAAATGGTGATGTTTCGCTTGCAATCGCGACGGCAAGGGGCGAGGCTCATGTGATTAACAATTGTTAGGGCCGTCATGGGCGAGAATATCGGCAAGCACATGAAGGAACCGACTGCCTCGGCGACGTACGCGAGAGACATCCGGTTGCTGCTCGACGAAATCGAGCGCGAACCGGTGCCCGAGCGACTGCTCGTGCTTGCCCTCGAGCTCCAGGAGGCTCTGACGAGGCAGCGGCGCGAGAAGGACCAGGGTTGACGAGGTTACGGCGGTGTCGACTGCCGTCAGGGCGGCCAAGACAGCGGCCGTTCGGTCGCGTCGTGCCGTTGACCGCGCCTTGAAGAGATAACGCCGCTCCAGCGGGTCGGTGATGACGAAGCTGGCGCTGCGCAACACGGCTTCGACCGCAGCCGGTTCGTCATGAACCAGTTCCCCGGATCGATCGTATAGCGCGGCGACGACCGGCTCGCCTTGCCCCGCCGGCCCAACCCGCCCCCAGCCCGAGACCAGCGCCTCGGCGGCATCGATTTTTCCCCGAGATCGCGGAACTATCGGACGGGGCGAACATTGTCCCAAGAGGACGGGCCGGAGGGGCGGCTCGGATGCCAGCACACGATTCTGCGGAGGCAATCGCCATGCAGCCTGACCGAAGGCTCGAGAAAGGACACGCCTCGCACCAACAATCTAGCTCCGAGATCGTCGCGCTCATTCCTGCCTTGCGTGCCTTCGCGCGCACGTTCTGCCGCAACACCAGCGATGCTGACGACCTCGTACAGGAGACTTTGACCAAGGCTCTCGCCAAGATCGAGCAGTTCGAAGCCGGCACCAGCCTGAAATCGTGGCTGTTCACCATCATGCGCAACACGTTCTACACGCAGGCGAAGCTTGCCCGACGGGAGGCCCCGGGGGTGAGCGACTGCGCGTCGACGCGCCTGCGCGTCGACGCGACGCAGGAATGGTCGACCCGCGGGCGCGAGCTTTATGAAGCCATCCAGCGCCTGCCGCCCCAGCACCGCGAGATCATCGTGCTCGTGGGCGTTCTCGGCATGAGCTACGAAGAAGCGGGCGAGATCTGCGGCTGTGCCCTCGGCACGGTGAAGAGCCGACTCAGCCGTGCGCGGCTGCGGCTGCTGGAAGAGCTCGACGAGCAGTCGGCCTCGAGCTGCATCGAGCGGACCGAGACTTTTCCGACAGCGTCCCTGCCCAAATCCGTTCCACGGTGACCGGCACCCCATCTCACGGCTCGACATAGCTGGTCACGGACAAGTCCACCGTCACGCCGCTGCGCGGATCCCGTTCGAAGACGAAGGCGCCGCGCCGCTGCGACCGCTGCGGCAGGTAGTCGAAGCGCAGCTCCCTCGCCTCGTCCGGACCCACGTCCTGGTGCAGCACCGCGCGCAGCCTCACGTCCGATGCGGTGACGTCTCCCTCGTTAGTTACCACCACCTGCATCTGATAGACGTTGCCGATCTGCTCGACGTTCTCCACCATGATCGCGAAGCGCGGCGGCTGCCCGTCCACCCAGGCGCCGAGACCGAAGAGATAGCCCAGCAGCACGACGACAAAGAAGAAAGCGACGCCGCCGACGACCCATTCGAGCGCCTTCTCGTAGCTCGCGGTAGCGCCGGCCTTGCCCTTTCCGTTCGTCCGCATCAGCCTGCCCTCCTAAAGGATGAGCCGGGCAGCCGCGGCGCCGGCGGAAGAGGGAAAGCCGAGCACGATCGTCGCGGTGATGACCTGTTCGAGCGAGGTGTCGTCGGTGCGGCCGAAGGTCCACAGGATGTACAGGCTGACCAACATGGCGAGCATGTAGCCTGGCAGCGTGAAACGGACAAAGGCGCTCCACCAGGGCGTCTGCGGTGTGAGCTCGGTGCCGCCCCTGAAGCCCACGGCGAAGATGAAGCCATGCATGACGAACAGCGAGAGCAGGACAAGCGCCACCGCGTGCCAGGGCGTCATCCGGTAGGAAATGACGATCATCTCCTCCGTCGGGGCCACGTTGAAGCCCAGGAACAGGGCACCCACCGCCATGAGGAACATCTCGCCCCAGTAACTCTCTTGCCGGTCTTCCTCCCCCCGCCTCTCGGAGCCGAACTGGCTGCGCGCTAGGAGCGCCCCGATGCTCGCGGGCGCCACCTGGATGGCGATCTTGCCGGCGATCTCATGAACGGACATGCCCGGGCCGATGGCGCCGAACACAACGAGGGCGACGGCGCTCGTCACCATGCCGATGCCGAGCGCAAAGAGGGCATCGGCCACATCCTCGCGCCAGGCGCGGGTCGTCTCGAAGCCGATCCGCCGCGACAGGAGGATGAGCAGCGGCAGGCAGACGACCAGCAGGAGAGCGAGGCGCAGCCGGTCCATGGCAAAGCCGAGCCACCACATCTCCATCGTCATGAGCATTGGCAGGGAGAAGATCAACGCGCCGCCGAGCGCGCGGCCCGTGTCGCGCAGCGCCTTGCTGCGTGCGGGTGCACTCGTTGCACGGTCAAGGCCGACTGTTCCCATCGGTGCATCACCTCGGGCGAGGCCGGCCCGGCCGGATCCGAACCTGCTCGCAGCGATACAACGCGCTGGTGCGCCTTTGGTTCGGATCGCCCGTGAAGCGGCCTTTTGCCGGCGCTCTGCGGCCTGCACGGCGCCATCTCGACGCGGAATGATGACCGCGGCCGGCCACGAGGCCGCGGCCTTACGGGCGCGTCAGATCTCGATGAGTCCCTTGATGACGCCGGCCTCCGGCTTCGACCAGGCCGGCACCAGCTGCGGCGCCTCGTCGAGGCTGCCTCGGTGGCTTGCGAGGGCGCGGGTCGGCACCTTGCCCGCGCGCATGGTCGCAAGCACCGTCTCGAAGTCCTCCCGCGTCGCGTTGCGGCTGCCGAGCAGCGTCGTCTCGCGCTTGTGGAACGCGGGATCGTTGAAGGTGATGTCGGCATTGACGATGGAGAGCAGCACATAGCTGCCTCCGTGTCCGACGAGGGAAAAGCCCTTCATCATCGCCGCGGGGCTGCCGGTCGCGTCGAAGACGACGTCGAAGAAGTCGCCGTCCGTCGCGGCATTGAGACGCTCGTCGAGATCCGCCGACACCTCGTAGACGCTGTCGACGCCGATCTCGTCGGCACAGAAGGCGAGCCGCCGGGCATTCATGTCGATCACCGACACGTCGGCGCCGCGCGCCTTGGCGAAGATCGCCGCCGCGATGCCGATGGGGCCGGCGCCGACCACGGCCACGCGGCTCTGCGCACCGGCGCCGGAGCGGCGCACCCCATGGGCGCCGATGGCGAGGAACTCGACCATCGCCGCCTCGTCGAGCCCGAGTCCGCCGGCGGGGACGACATTGCGCACCGGCACGGCGATGTGGTCGCAGGCGCCGCCGTCGCGGTGCACGCCGAGCACCTCGAGCCGCTGGCAACAGTTGGTGCGCCCCAGGCGGCAGGCCCGGCACGCGCCGCAATAAAGATAGGGTTTGATGGAGACGATCTCGCCGGCCCGGAGCGCGCTGCCCTCCGGCGCCGTCACGATCTCGCCGGAGAGCTCGTGGCCGATCACGCGCGGATAGCTGAAATAGGGCTGGTTGCCGTGAAAGATATGATAGTCGGTGCCGCAGATGCCCACCCGGCGGATGCGCACCAGCGCCTCGCCTTCGCCGGCAACCGGCTCGTCCCGCTCGATGATGCTGAGCTTTCCGGGCTCGTCACAACGCAACGCTCTCATCGACGCCTCCTCCCTCTCCGCTGTCGATAACGCAGCAGGCCGCCGCGGTCGAGGCCGACCGATGGCATGATCGTTCAGGCGGCCCGCAGTTGCGACAGGAGACGAGCTGCCTCTCCCCTGAAGCCGTCCGCGCGGGCGAGAAGTGCGCGCGAGGCCGCGGCAACCTCCTGCGCCAGACGCCCGGCCGTATTGGCATCGGCCACCAGTTGCGATAGCTCGTCTTTCGCCCGGTGCACGCCTTCGCTGGCGCGGCCCGTGTGTGTGCCGATGGCAGCCGCGCCGACGCTCTGTTGCTCGACGGCAGAAAAGATTGAGGCGGAGGCCGTATTGACCCCCTCGATGCAGGCGCTCACCGCCCCGATATCGTCCACGGCGCGACCGACGACGGCCTGGATATCGCGGATGTGGCCAGCGATATCGTCCGTCGCACGCGCCGTCTGTTGGGCGAGCTGCTTGACCTCGGCCGCCACGACGGCGAAGCCACGCCCCGCTTCGCCCGCCCGCGCTGCCTCGATGGTGGCGTTGAGCGCGAGCAGGTTGGTCTGCTTGGCGACCGCCTCGATGACGCCGAGGATCTCGCCGATGCGCCGGGCGGCCTCCGACAGGGCGCCGACCGTCTCGCTCGTGCGCCCGGCCTGCCCGCTCGCCTCGCTGGCCGATTGGGCGGCTTCGCCCGCGCGCCGTGTCACCTCCGCGATCGCCTGCCGCAGGATATCGGCCGCCTCGTTGACCGCGGAAGCACCCGCGCCGGCGTCCTCGACCACCGCCGCCACCTGATGGGAGCGCTGGCTCGTCTGCCCGGCTGCGGCAACGAGCCTCTCGGCCGCAGCCGCCACGTCGCTTGAGGCGAGTGACACAGCTTCGGCCAGACCTGAAGCCATAGTTTCAAATTCCGCTGCAAGTGTCTCGCGCTGCGTCATTTCCACGCTCTTCCGGCGCGCTTCCATGGCAGCCATGCACTGGTCGAGATCGAACATCGCGGCCTTGATCAGCGCGTCGAGCGCCAGGTCGAGATTGGCGCCGAGACTATTGTGGCCCCAGATATGCCGGGAGCGCAGGATCGCCCGGGTAACAGAGCGGGTCAGGGCGCTCGTGGTACGGGCATAGCCGGCAAGACAGAGGCGCGGACACAGGCCGAGGCTGGCATACATCTCCGCCACCGCTCCAACCGACTGGCGATAGCCGTCGTCGAAGCGGGCATCGCAGACGCGCAACCAGTGCGCGATGAGGACGGTGCGGATGTTGCGGCGCACGTCCTTGCGCGTGAAGAGCTCACCCGCCACGCCGCTGGTGCCGAGATGATCGACGAGCGCGTCGAGAATCGCCGGCAGTTCCTCCGCCACCACGGGCTTCAGTTGCCGCAGCCGCTCCCGGTCCTTGCGGTCGAAACCGACGAAGGCAAGTTCGTCCTCCAGCCGTTGGCGGGCCGCCTGCCCGGCCGTGCGCTTCGATGCCCGTTCCACGTCCATGCTCAGACGTCTCGTCCCAAGCTTTGCCGGTGAGCCGACCCGCCTCCGGCAAGCACGCCACAAGAACCCGCCGGCCGGACGCCGACGGGAGTGAAGCCGCATCGGAGACGAAATTGCGGGGCGAGGCTTGCCCGGAGCCTGCCGGGCAGGCGCAACGGTGCCTTCAGGCGAGCGTTTCGAGCAGGCGCTGCATCAACTGCCCGCGCGGTGCGAGCGAGGAAATGAGGCCGTATTCGTGGAGCGTATGCGCCCCCTCGCCGTCGATGCCGAGGCCGTCAAGGGTCGGCACGCCGAGCGCCGCCGTGAAATTGCCGTCGCTGCCGCCGCCGGTCATGGGCGAATCGGCGAGCTCGAAACCGATGTCGGCGGCGAGATGCTGCGCATGGGCGAGCAGCCGGCCGATCTCGTCGGTCTTCACATAGGCCGGGCGGTTCATGCCACCCGTGATCGTCAGCTTCACGTCCGGATCGTATGGCTTGAGGGCGAGGATCTTTTCGCTCGCCGATACACCGTCGGCATCCTCGATCACCCTGAGGTCGACGGAGAAATAGGTGAAGTGCGGGATGACGTTGGCCGCCGTGCCGCCGGAGATGAGGCCGACGGTGGTGGTGATGCCGCGCGCGTAATCGGTCATCGCCTCGATGTCGAGGATCTGCCGCGCCGCCTCGCGGATGGCGCTGCGGCCGAGCTGGTGGCTCGTGCCGGAATGGGCCGGCCGCCCCTCGATGCGCACGTCGAAGCGCCCCACCCCCTTGCGGGCGGTAACGATCTTGCCGCCGTCGCGCGCCGGCTCCGTCACCAGCGCATAGGAGGCCCGGCGGGCCTCATCCTCGATGATCTCGCGCGTCGTGGGGCTGCCTATTTCTTCGTCGGGCGTGAACAGGAAGGTGATCGGCAGCAGTGCCGATCCCGCCGCGGCCACACGCTTGAAGGCCTCAAGGGCGAGATAGGCGCCGCCCTTCATGTCATAGATGCCCGGCCCGTAGAGCTTGTCCTCGTCGCGCCGCAGCGGCAGCGGCCCGTCGATG
This sequence comes from Chelatococcus daeguensis, assembly GCF_001887265.1. NCBI lineage: Bacteria > Pseudomonadati > Pseudomonadota > Alphaproteobacteria > Hyphomicrobiales > Chelatococcaceae > Chelatococcus > Chelatococcus daeguensis. The sequence continues at coordinate 2,192,604 of NZ_CP018095.1, forward strand.
GTCCCCATGGGATGCACGGTGTCGACATGAGACATGATGAGGATGCCCTTGGCATCCGTGCGCGGGCCAGCGCGCATGACGAGTGTGTCGCCGAGCCCCTGCTTGCCGGGCAGCCGCTCCACCGCGATCGGCAGCCCCCGCGCCTCCGCGGCTACGATGTCGATCATGCGGTTGACGGCCGCCGCATCGCGGGTCGGACTTTCCTCCAGCACCCAGCGCGACAGGCCCGCTACCATCGCATCCGTATCGTACTCGCTCGCCATCGCCGCCCGGTCCTTCGTCTCTCACGCAGTTCGGGCGACGTCGGCGGATGCCTGCGTCGCCCGAGCATCGGTGAAACCCTTGCTATCAGAAGGGGATATCGTCGTCGAGATCGCCAGAGTAGCCGCCTGTGCTGCCCGAGGCGGCCGGCTTGCGCTCCATCGGCGAGGCGCGGCCGAAATCCGAGCCGCGCGAGCCGCCGAAGCCGCCGCCGTCTTCACCCATCTCGCCGCCGCCGCCGCGGCTGTCGAGAATGGTCAGTTCGCCGCGGAACGGGCGCAGCACAACCTCGGTGAAATAGCGTTCCCCGCCCGAGGCATCGGTCGCCTTGCGGGTTTCGAGCTGACCTTCGATATAGACCTTCGAGCCCTTCTTGAGATACTGCTCGGCCACGCGCAGCAGGTTCTCGTTGAAGATGACGACCGTGTGCCATTCGGTTTTCTCGCGCCGCTCGCCGCTCGTCTTGTCCCGCCACGTCTCTGAGGTCGCGATGCGCAGGTTGCAGACGCGGTTGCCGTTCTGGAACGTGCGCACTTCCGGGTCGCGTCCCAGATTGCCGATGAGGATCACCTTGTTGACGCTGCCCGCCATACCTCCACCTCCGCTCGTTTCGACACCGACCTTAAACCAGAGCCGCCCCGGCGCCTGATAGCGGCGGGCGGACGGGATGACGGCTTGTCCACAGTTGCATGTCTCATCGTTCTTGCTATGTTCTTATCGCTCCGACTCGCAATGTGCAAGCCGCCCTTTGCAACGGCGTGCCGAGCAACGCGGGCAGGAATGCCGGCCGCGCCTGCCGGCGGCGACCCGGTTCCAGTGGGCAATCGCCGTGAGGCGCATTATATCGGGTTCGCTTGCGGGCCCGATTGCCGTTTCGGAAGGGATGCGGCCGTGCATGCCCTGCAGGACGGCGTTTCCTGGGTTCTCAGGAACCCGCATGTGGTGCGGTGACTGCTCTTCTTCTGCAGCGTCGAGTCTTCGGCGCGGCTCAGCCGGTTTGTGATCCATGGCTCCCATCGACGATCTCTTCGACCATGCCGCCGAGGCGGCCGCCACCCGCACCATCACCATCCGTGGTGCGCGCGAGCACAATCTCAAGAACGTCGACCTCACCATCCCGCGCGACAAGCTCGTCGTCTTCACGGGCCTGTCCGGCTCCGGCAAGTCGTCGCTCGCCTTCGACACCATCTATGCCGAAGGTCAGCGCCGCTATGTCGAGTCGCTCTCCGCCTACGCCCGTCAGTTCCTGGAGATGATGCAGAAGCCGGACGTCGACCAGATCGACGGGCTCTCCCCCGCCATCTCCATCGAGCAGAAGACCACCTCGAAGAACCCTCGCTCCACCGTCGGCACGGTCACGGAGATCTACGACTACATGCGCCTCCTGTGGGCGCGCGCGGGCGTACCCTATTCGCCGGCCACCGGCCTGCCGATCGAGAGCCAGACGGTCAGCCAGATGGTCGACCGCGTGCTCGCCCTGCCGGAGAAGAGCCGTCTCTATCTCCTCGCCCCCGTGGTGCGGGGTCGCAAGGGCGAGTACCGCAAGGAGCTCGCCGATTTCATGAAGCGCGGCTTCCAGCGCGTGAAGATCGACGGTCAGTTCTACGAGATCGCCGAGGCCCCAGCGCTCGACAAGAAGCTCAAGCACGACATCGACGTGGTGGTCGACCGCCTCGTCGTGCGGCCCGACATCGCCGCGCGCCTGTCGGAATCGCTTGAGACGGCGCTCGAGCTCGCCGACGGCATCGCCGTGATGGAATTCGCGGACGAGAAGGACGACAAGGGCGAGGCGCGGCGCCTCGTCTTCTCCTCGCGTTTCGCCTGCCCTGTCTCGGGCTTCACCATCCCCGAGATCGAGCCGCGCCTTTTCTCCTTCAACAATCCCTTCGGCGCCTGCCCGGTCTGCGGTGGCCTCGGCCACGAGATGCAGATCGACCCCGACCTCGTGGTGCCGGACGGGCGGCTGACCCTGCGCGGCGGCGCCATCGCACCCTGGGCGAAGTCCACCTCGCCCTATTACGGCCAGACGCTCGAGGCGCTGGGGAGGCACTTCGACTTCCCGGTCTCGAAGCCGTGGGACGAGTTGCCCGAGAAGGCGCGCGACATCATCCTCTACGGCACCGGCGACGAGGCCGTGCGCTTCGCCTATGACGACGGCCTGCGCTCCTACGAGGTGAAGAAGCCCTTCGAGGGCGTCGTCAACAACCTGCAGCGCCGCTGGAAGGAGACCGAGAGCGACTGGGCCCGCGAAGAGATCGGCCGGTTCATGTCGGAGACGCCCTGCGGCGCCTGCGGCGGCCACCGCCTCAAGCCCGAGGCGCTGGCGGTGAAGATCGACGGCCGGCACATCGGCGAGGTGGCGCAGATGTCGGTCGCCGAGGCGCGGGGATGGTTCGAGATCCTGCCCGACCAGCTAAGCGACAAGCAGAACGAGATCGCCGGGCGCATCCTCAAGGAGATCCGCGAGCGCCTCACCTTCCTGCTCGACGTCGGGCTCGACTACCTCACCCTCTCGCGCGGCTCGGGCTCGCTGTCGGGCGGCGAGAGCCAGCGCATCCGCCTCGCCTCGCAGATCGGCTCCGGCCTCACGGGCGTGCTCTACGTGCTGGACGAGCCGTCCATCGGCCTGCACCAGCGCGACAACGAGCGCCTGCTCGGCACGCTGCGCCGCCTGCGCGACCTCGGCAATTCGGTCATCGTCGTGGAGCACGACGAGGACGCGATCCTGACGGCGGATCATGTCGTCGACGTCGGCCCCGGCGCCGGCATCCATGGCGGCGAGATCGTCGCCCAGGGCAAGCCCGAGGACATTATCGCGGATCCCAACTCGCTGACCGGGCAATATCTGAGCGGGCGTCTCTCGGTGCCCGTGCCGCCGAAGCGGCGCAAGCCGCAGAAGAGCCGCATGCTCAAGCTCGCCGGCGCCCGCGGCAACAACCTCAAGAATGTGACGGCCAACGTGCCGCTCGGCCTCTTCACCTGCGTCACGGGCGTGTCCGGCGGCGGCAAGTCGACCCTCGTCATCGACACGCTCTACAAGGCGGTGGCGCGGCGCCTCAACGGCGCCATCGAGCATCCCGCCCCCTTCGATGCGATCGAGGGGCTGGAGCATCTCGACAAGGTCATCGACATCGACCAGTCGCCCATCGGCCGCACGCCGCGCTCCAACCCGGCGACCTATACCGGCGCCTTCACGCCGATCCGCGAATGGTTCGCGGGCCTGCCGGAGGCGAAGGCCCGCGGCTACCAGCCGGGGCGCTTCTCCTTCAACGTCAAGGGCGGCCGCTGCGAAGCGTGCCAGGGCGACGGTGTCATCAAGATCGAGATGCACTTCCTGCCCGACGTCTACGTGACCTGCGACGTCTGCAAGGGCAAGCGCTACGACCGCGAGACGCTGGAGGTGAAGTACCGCGAGAAGTCCATCGCCGACGTGCTCGACATGACGGTCGAGGAGGCGAAGGAGCTGTTCAAGGCGGTGCCCGCCATCCGTGACAAGATGGAGACGCTGGCACGCGTCGGGCTCGACTACGTGAAGGTCGGCCAGCAGGCGACGACCCTGTCGGGCGGCGAGGCCCAGCGCGTCAAGCTGTCGAAGGAATTGTCGAAGCGCGCCACGGGCCGCACGCTCTACATCCTCGACGAGCCGACGACGGGCCTGCATTTCCACGACGTCGCCAAGCTGCTCGAGGTGCTGCACGAGCTCGTCGACCAGGGCAACACCGTCGTCGTCATCGAGCACAACCTCGAGGTCATCAAGACCGCCGACTGGGTGATCGACATGGGTCCCGAGGGTGGCGACGGCGGCGGCACCATCGTCGCCGAGGGCCCGCCGGAGGCGATCTGCAAGGTGCCGGCGAGCCATACCGGGCGCTTCCTCGCCGAGGTGCTGGAGCGCCGGCCTCTTCGCAGCCGCAAACAAGCTGCCGAATAGGCTCGAATCGGCCAGTTGCCCACGCAGAGGGCATAACGGTGCCTGAATCTTGACAGGTTGCCGCACCGTTATGCAGGCCACGCGGGTCTGTCATACGAACTTGCCTCTCCTCAATGTGCGTTGCCGCACTTATATGCTGCATCGCAACAACTAGTGTGTGTCCAGTTCGGCGCGACAAGCAGTTCGCGACCGCAAGAATAGGAGAGCCCCATGTTCGTTTCGTACATCCTCGCCAAGATCAAGGCGTACATTCGCTACCGCGAGACCGTCCGTGAGCTGTCGCGTCTGACCGACCGCGAGCTTAACGACCTCGGCATCTCGCGCTGGGACATTCCCTTCGTCGCGAAGAAGCACGCTGCCGTCTGAGGATGAGCACCGCGGCGGCTTCGCCAGCTGCGCCCATCCACCGGACCGTCTGTTCGGAACGCCCGCCACGAGCGGGCGTTCGTGTTTTCGAGGCCTCGGCGCGCGCCTTGACGCGGGCCCGGCCTGCGGACACATAGGCGGCATGACCACGATCACACCCATTCACGTCATCGGCGGCGGCCTCGCCGGTTCGGAGGCCGCTTGGCAGATCGCCTCGCGCGGCGTGCCCGTCGTCCTGCACGAGATGCGCCCCGTGCGCATGACGCCGGCCCACAAGACCGAAGGCCTCGCCGAGCTCGTCTGCTCCAATTCCTTCCGCTCCGATGATGCCGAGAGCAATGCCGTGGGCCTCCTGCACCAGGAGATGCGGGCGCTCGGCTCCCTCATCATGGCCAAGGGCGATGCGCATCAGGTGCCGGCCGGCGGCGCGCTCGCCGTCGATCGCGACGGCTTCTCACGGGCCGTGAGCCAGGCTCTCGCCGGGCACCCGCTCGTCACCATCGCCCGCGAGGAGATCGCCGGCCTGCCGCCGGCCGATTGGGACAGCGTCATCGTGGCGACCGGCCCCCTCACCTCGCCGGCGCTCGCCGAGGCGGTGCGTGCCCTCACCGGCGAAGGCGAGCTCGCCTTCTTCGACGCGATCGCGCCGATCGTCTACCGCGACAGCATCGACATGTCGGTCGCCTGGGCACAGTCACGCTACGACAAGGCCGGTCCCGGCGGCACCGGCGCCGACTACCTCAACTGCCCCATGACACGCGAGGAATACGAGGCCTTCGTCGATGCGCTGCTGGCCGGCGAGAAGACCGATTTTCGCGAGTGGGAGAAGGACACGCCCTATTTCGACGGCTGCCTGCCCGTCGAGGTGATGGCCGAGCGCGGCCGCGAGACGTTGCGCTACGGGCCCATGAAGCCGGTCGGCCTCACCAACCCGCACAAACCGGACGAGCGCCCCTATGCGGTGGTGCAACTGCGGCAGGACAATGCGCTCGGCACCCTGTTCAACATGGTCGGTTTCCAGACGAAGCTGAAATATGCCGAACAGACGCGCATCTTCCGCATGATCCCGGGCCTCGAGAATGCGGAATTCGCCCGCCTCGGCGGCCTGCACCGCAACACCTTCATCCATTCGCCCCGGCTGCTCGACGGCACATTGCGCCTCAAGGCGGAGCCGCGCCTGCGCTTCGCCGGCCAGATCACCGGCTGCGAGGGCTATGTCGAAAGCGCCGCCATCGGCCTTCTCGCCGGCCGCTTCGCCGCCGCCGAGCGGCTCGGCGAGGCACTCAACCCGCCGCCGGCGACCACGGCGCTGGGCGCCCTCGTCAACCACATCACCGGTGGCCACATCGCCACCATCGACGGCGGCCCGCAGTCCTACCAGCCGATGAACATCAACTTCGGCCTCTTCCCGCCGCTCGATACCGCGCCGAAGGGCACGGACGGACGGCGCCTGCGCGGCAAAGACAAGGCGGTCGCCAAGAAGAAGGCGCTGACCGACCGCGCGCGGACGGACCTTGCCGCCTGGCTCGACGGGCGAGACCGTCAGGCCGCCGAATAGGATCCTTTGTGGAGTTTGGGCCGGATTCGTCGATCAGGTCGACCAGTCTGGTCGGATCCGGCTCTAGCCGAGCCGCCGCGCCAGGCGCCACAGCGCCCACTGGCGGCGCCATTGCGGCACCTCGACAAGGTCGCGGAAGGGATCGTAGGGCCGCTCCATCCGCGCGAGATACGGCGCGACCACGGCCAGCGGCAGGAAGGCGGGGCGCACGGCACCCGGCACCTCGGCGATGAAGGCGAGCGCCTTCCGCCGGTGGTCCTCGGCAAGCGCCCGCATCTCGGCGAGAACCGGCGCGAGCCGCGCCGCCTCGTCCCGCGCCAGAGCCTCCATGCGGGAAAGGCCGTGACGGGCAAGGACATCCGCCGGCAGATAAAGCTGGCCGCGCGCCGCATGCCGAGGGAAGGCGCGCAGCAGCATGGTGATGCCGTAGGCGACGCCGGCATGGCCCGCCGCATCGGCCGGCCCGGCCTCGCCGCCATCGGCGAGGATGAGGGATGCGAGGCGGAACAGCGCCGATGCGGTTTCGCCGCAATAGCCCTCGAGGTCGCCGAGGCTTGGCATGGGGTCTTCGTAGAGGTCGAAGCTGCGCGCGTCGATGAGTGCAACGAGCGCTTCGACGGGCAGCCGGAAGCGGGCCACGGTTTCCCGCAGCGCCGCGGCGACCGGATGGCCCTCGGCATCGCCCCGCGCCTGTCCCGCGAGCTCGTCCCGCCACCATTGCAGGCGCACCTCGCCGGGCATCGGGTCGCTCACCACCTCCCGCACGCGGGCAATCTCGAGATTGAAGGCGTAAAGGGCGTGGAGATAGGGCCGCTTCCCGGCCGGCGCGAACAAGCTGGCGAAGAACCGGTCCGGATCGTGACCGCGGACCTCCTCGGCGCAATGCGCGAAGGCGACGTTCGGCATGGCGGCGTCATTCACGGCTGGGCCCTTTCTGGCTGCAGCGCGGTGGCTCAGGCGACGGCGACGAGCGCCGCAGCGACCTTGCGCCCTTCGGCCACCAGCACGTTGTAGGTGCGTGCCGCCGCACCGGTCGGCATCACCTCGACAGCGATGCGCAGCTCGCGCAGGTGCCAGCGCACGGCCTCGCTGAGGGGCACGAGCTCGACGCCCGTGCCGACGATGAGCAGCTCGATGTCATCCGCTTCTGCACGCACGGCCAGGAAGTCGGCCGGGGCGAGCCCCTGACCCGATGTCGCCTCCCATGCCTTGACGCCGGAAGGCAGCGCCAGGACCGAGCCCTTGTGCGACATGTCCGCAAAACGGAAGCCGCCGTTGCCATAGGCATCGATCTGGTGCCGGCCGGGTACGAAGCCCTCGTATCGCCGCTCGGCCATCGTGCTCAATTCCCGTCAGGGCGCCGCCTGCGGCGCGGAGGCCTGCGTCTTCTCGCCGGCCTCCCCCTCGCCACCGACCTTCGCCCCCAGATAGATGAGCACCGGGGCGGCAATGAAGATCGACGAATAGGTGCCCATCACGACTCCGAAGATCATCGCGAGCGAGAAGCTCTCGATGACCGCCCCGCCGAAGACGGCAAGCGCCAGGAGGGCGAGGAAGGTCGTCGTCGCCGTCATGATCGTGCGCGAGAGCGTCGAATTGATGGCGATGTCGATGATGTCTGGCAGCGACAGGCGTTTGTATTTGCGCAGCATCTCGCGGATGCGATCGTAGACCACCACCGTGTCGTTTAGCGAATAGCCGACGATGGTCAGGATGGCCGCGATCGAGGTCATGTTGAACTCGAGCTGCGTGATCGAAAAGAAGCCGATGGTCAGGACGAGATCGTGCAGCGTGGCGATGACCGCGCCGACGGCGAACTGCCACTCGAAACGGAACCACAAATAGATGAGAACGCCAAGGACCGCCACCACGACACCGAGCGTGCCGGACTGAACGAGTTCGCCCGAGACGCGCGGCCCGACCACTTCGACCCGACGGAATTCATAGTCGGCCTCGAAGGCGCCGCGCACGGCGCTGACCAAGGATTGCTGCGCCTGCTCGCTGTCGCCCTGCAGGCCGAAGCGCATCAGCACTTCGTCGGGGCCGCCGAAGGTCTGCACCTCGACGTCGCCGAAGCCCAGCCCGCCCGCCGTCTGGCGGATGGAGCCGGGGTCAGCCACGCCGTTCCGCGCCTGCATCTCAATGAGCGTGCCGCCGCGGAAGTCGATGCCGAAATTCATGCCCACGGCAAAGAAGAGCACGATCGTCAGGACCGACAGCACCGCCGACAGCGGAAAGCTGATCCGGCGATACTGCATGAAGCCGAACTTGGTGTCGTCCGGTATATAGCGCAGGAGACGCATGGTTTTCGTTCACTCGGTCCAGCAGATCAAAGCGGAATGGTGGTCGGGCGCAGGGTGCGGAACCACAACGCCACCATCAGCCGCGTCAGGGTGAAGGCCGTGAAGACCGTCGTCACGATGCCGACAGAGAGGGTGACGGCGAAGCCGCGCACCGGCCCGGAGCCGAGCAGGAACAAGACGACCGCCGCAATCAGCGTCGTGATGTTGGAATCGACGATGGTGGACAGGGCTCGGCTGAAGCCCGCATCGAGCGCCGAGATGACCGAGCGCCCCATCCGGCGCTCTTCGCGGATGCGTTCGTAGATGAGCACGTTCGCGTCGACCGCCATGCCAACCGTCAGCACGATGCCGGCGATGCCCGGCAGCGTCAGCGTGGCTCCCAACGCCGACAGAAGCCCCAGGATCATGATGACGTTGATGAGCACCGCGATATTGGCCATCACGCCGAACAGGCCGTAGCAGGCAATCATGTAGATGGCGACGAGGATCGTGCCGACGATGGCGGCGAGCCTGCCGGCCTCGATCGAATCCTGGCCGAGCCCCGGCCCCACCGTACGCTCTTCGACAATGGTCAGCTTCGCCGGCAGCGCGCCGGCGCGCAGAAGGATGGCGAGGTTGTTCGCCTGCTCCACCGTGAAGTTGCCCGAGATCTGGCCCGAACCACCGGTGATCGGCTGCAGGATGCGCGGCGCGGAGATGATCTCGTTGTCGAGCACGATGGCGAGCGGGCGGCCGACGTTCTCGCTCGTCGCCTGGCCGAAGCGCTGGGCGCCGCGCACATTGAAACGGAAATTGACGATGGGCTCGCCGGTGCGCTGGTCGAAGGCCGGCTGCGCATCGGTGAGGTCCTCGCCCTCGACGATGACGCGGCGCTCGACCGGCATCATCTGGCCGCCGCTGTCGCGCGACGGCATCATCTCGACCTCCAATGGGCTCGCCCCGCCTTCGGCCATGAAGCGGAACTGCAACTTGGCCGTGCGGCCGAGGATTTCCTTCAGCCGCTGCGGATCCTGCAGGCCCGGCACCTGCACCAGGATGCGGTCCGCGCCCTGGCGCTGGATATTCGGCTCGGTCGTACCGAGGGCGTCGACGCGCCGGCGTAGCACCTCGATGGCCTGATCAACGGCGCGCCGCACGCGCTCGTCGACGCCGGCCTGGCTCAGCGTGAGCTGGATGGAATCGCCGTTCGCCGTGATGTCGATATTGCGCTCGCCCGTCTGGCCGATGATCGCGTTGCTGATCGGCTGCGACAGCTCCCGCAGCCGCGGCATCACCTTCTCGACGTCCGCCGCGTCTGCGAGGCGCAGCTGCACGCCGCGCGGCATCGCCACGATGCCGCCCTGCGGCGCAACCCGCGTCTCCCGCAGGACGCGCCGCACGTCGTCGCGCAGCGTCGCCACCTGCGAGCGCACGAGGTCGTTCGAATCGACTTCGAGCAGCACGTGCGAGCCGCCCTGCAGATCGAGACCGAGCACGATGGCCTGCGTCGGCACAAGCCACGACGGCACCCAGCCCGGAACGGCCTGGCGGATCGCGGTGCGGGTATCGGGCGCCATCAGGTTCGGCACTGCCAGAAGGCAGACGAAAGCCGTGACGGCGAGCATGATGACGACCTTGGTGGTCGAAAAGCGCAGCATGGGACAGCCTTGACGCAGGGCAAGGCGCGGCAACGGCTGGCCGTCGCCGCGCGCGGTATCGATCAGCTCTTCGTTGCCTCGGCCTTGACCGGCTCGGACTTGGAGCGAACCTCAGAGATCATGCCACGGACGAGCCGCGCCTTGACGCCCTCGGCGATCTCCACCTCGATCTCGCCGTCGTCGACCACCTTGGTCACCTTGGCGACGAGGCCGCCCGAGGTGACGATGGTGTCGCCGCGCCGCACATTCTTGATCATCTCCTGGTGGGCCTTCACCCGCCGCTGCTGCGGCCGGATGATGAGGAACCACATGATGACGAAGATCAGAATGAACGGAACGAGCTGAATGAGCATGTCGCCCCCGCCGGCGGATCCGGCGGACTGAGCGAAGGCTGGCGTGATCACTGACTGACCTCCGGCGAAAAACCGCATCGCTGGCATGCATGCGGCGCAAAGGGTTATTAGAGCGCGCGGACTATAACGATGAGCCCGCCGAAAGCAAACCGCCCGCACGTCGGTGCGCACGGCTCGTCGCAGGACCGCTCCGGTGCGAATATCGCCACCGTCCTCGCGCCGGGCACGCGCGACGACAAGTCCAACGAGGAAAGACAGGCCGAGGAATGCCCCCACAACCGCCCGCCCCAACAAGCGCCGACAGGGACGCGCTCCTGTCGACGCTGACGCGCATCGCCGACGCCCTCGAGCGGATCGCTCCGCGCGCAGCGACGGCCCCCGACCTCAATGCGGCCGACGCCTTCGTCTGGCACCCTTCCCCGGCCCGGCTCGATCCCGTGCCGAAGGTCAACCGGGTGGACCTCGTTCTCCTGCGCGGCATCGACCGCGTGCGTGACGTCCTGGCGGAGAATACCGAGCGCTTCGCCCGCGGCCTGCCGGCCAACAACGCGCTGCTCTGGGGCGCGCGCGGCATGGGCAAGTCCTCGCTCGTCAAGGCCATCCACGCCGAAACCAACGAGCGGCTCGCGCGGCGGAAGGGCGAGCGGTCGCTGAAGCTCGTCGAGATCCACCGCGAGGACATCGAGAGTCTGCCGGCCCTGATGAGCCTGCTCAAGGCGGACCCGCACCGTTTCATCGTCTTCTGCGACGATCTGTCCTTCGACAGCGACGACACGTCCTACAAGTCCCTGAAGGCCGTCCTCGAGGGCGGCATCGAGGGGCGCCCGCAGAACGTCATCTTCTACGCCACCTCCAACCGCCGCCACCTCCTGCCGCGCGACATGATGGAGAACGAGCGTTCGACCGCCATCAACCCCGGCGAAGCCGTGGAGGAGAAGGTGTCGCTGTCCGACCGCTTCGGCCTGTGGCTCGGCTTCCACAAGTGCAGCCAGGACGAATACCTCGACATGATCAACGGCTATGCCGCGCATTTCGGCCTCGCTTACGACCGCGAGCGCCTGCGCGCCGAAGCGCTCGAATGGGCGACGACGCGCGGCGCCCGGTCCGGCCGCACGGCTTGGCAGTTCGTCCAGGATCTTGCGGGCCGTCTCGGCATCAGGCTCGAGGCCTGAACCAAAGAAAACGGGCCCGATGCGCACCGGGCCCGCCTCCTGTGATCGGCGCGGGGTCTCACGCGCACCGATCATTTGCCTCGATCATCATCGCCGCATCCGGCGCCGCGTCCGCCTCACAATCCCGCGAGATGCGGCATCGGATCGACGGGGCTCGACCCGCGCCGCAGTTCGAAGTGCAGCTGGGGCGAGGAGACATTGCCCGTCTGCCCGGACTTGGCGATGGTCTGGCCGCGCCGCACGCTCTCCCCGCGCTTGACGAGAAGCTCGCTGTTGTGAGCGTAGGCACTCACCCAGCCGTTGTCGTGGCGAATAAGGATGAGATTGCCGTATCCCTTGAGTTCGCTGCCGGCGTAGGCCACCGTGCCGCTCTCGGCGGCCTTGACGGGCGTGCCCTCGGGCAGTGCGATATTGATGCCCTCGTTGCCGCCCTTGCCGCCGAAGCCGGCAATGACGCGGCCGCGCGCCGGCCAGCGGAATTCGAGCCCGCCGGCAACCTCGGCTGGATTGAGGCTCGCCGTGCGGGTCGGCTCCGACGCCTTTTCTTCCGGCTTGGCCGCCTCGGCCGGGAGCGGTGACGGCACCGTCTTGATCTCCTGCGACTTCGGCTCGGCCTTCGGCTCGAGCTTTGCGACCTGCACAGGCTTCTCAGCCAACGGCTCGGCCGCCTTGACAGACGCTGCGGGGCGAGCCGCCCGCGGCGGAGCCGGAACCGCCACCGGCGCGGCGACGGGCACGGCATTGGCGGCGGAGGCGACCCTCACCGGCTGCGGGGCAGCGGCGACGGATGACGCTCCGGGATTGTAAACGGGGATGATGATCTGGCGCCCCGGAGTGATCTGCGATGCGCTGGTCAGGCCGTTGGCAGCCAGGATGGCGGCCGTCGGCACGCCATAGCGGCCGGAGATGCTCGCGAGCGTATCGCCGGTGCCGACATAGATGGCGCTGCCGCCCTGTGCGGTCCAGCCATTGGCGCTGCCCGTGACGGCCTGGGGCGCGCCGGTCGCCCGCACCGGCTGGGACGGCGGCACATAAGCCGCCGGCTGCACAGGCTGCGTCGGCCGGTAGGTGGAGGCCATGCCGGGAGAGGAAAGCGGCTGGCTGGCGACGGGGGCAGGCGGCGAGGCCTGCACGCTGCCGGTCACGCCGGGGTCCTTGAAGGGGTTCGAGAACGGATCTTCCGTAAAGCGCATCACGTCCGAGCTGCAGCCGGCCGCAACGCCCGCAACCAAGCTGACAGCAGCGAGGCGCACCAGGAGCCATGACTGCTCGTTGACAACGCTCTGACCCATTGAACCACCCACGAGAACGCAACGCATCTGGGGTGATTAAAAGGGATTCAGGTTAAGCAACCGTTTCGATGTCGGCCGCGGCAGCGCCATCGTCGGTCATCCTACAGCCGCCGGAACAGCTCTGGGGACGCGCCCGTCACAACGCCCGTGCCAGCCCGCGCGCCAGCGGCGGCATGCGCGCCGGCTGCAGCGACGTCTCGACCAGTTCCCCGTCGGCTCCGCGCTCGATCATGACGATGCGCGAGACCCCCTCCACGATCCGCGCCGTCACCAGGCGTCCACCCGGCGGCAGGGTCGACGTGAGCGTGGCCGGTGCAGCCGGCACAAGGCCATTGAGGATGATACGGTCGAAGGTACCGCCGAGATTGCCGATGCCGAGGCCGTCGCCGGGCATGATGCGCACGTGCGACAGGCCGAGCGAGGCGACGCGCTCGGCCGCCGCAAGCGCCAGCGTGCGGAACCGCTCGATCGAAATGACCTCGCGCCCGAGATGGCCGAGCACGGCCGATAGATAGCCCGAGCCGGTGCCGATCTCGAGCACGCGGTGATGCCGCTGAACGGCGAGCGCCTTCAGCATGGCGGCGATGATGCCGGGCGCCGTCATCGTCTGGCCGCACGGCAGCGGCAGCGACACGTCGGCTCGCGCGAGATCGGCGAAGCGCCGTGGCGCGAACATGTCGCGCGGCACGACCTCCATCGCTCTCAGCACCGCCGTGTCGCGGATGCCCTTCGCCCTGAGGCTCAACAGGAAGGCGACCGTCTCCTCCGCGCCGGTCACCGGCCCGGCGTCGGCATCGGCTTCGTCGAGGGCGTCGGGATTACCCGAAAAGTCGCGCATAGCGCGTCATGGTCGGCTCGTGCGTCAGGTCGAGCTCGAGCGGGGTGATGGAGATGCGGTTTTCGGCGACGGCGCGCAGGTCCGTGCCGGCGCCCGCCTCTCTCTTCTCGCGGGCGAAGACAAGCCAGTAATAGGGATTGCCGCGCCCGTCCCGGCGCTCCTCTATGTTGAGAAGGGCCTGGTCGCGCCGTCCCTGTACCGTGACGGCCGTGCCCCTCACCTCCTGCGGCTCGCAGGCGGGGAAGTTGACATTGACGAGGATGCCCGGCTCGATGCCTGCCTCGATCAGCCGGCGGATGATGCCGGGAGCATGCGCCCGGGCGCAGTCCCAGGGAATGGCCGCGCGCCCGTAGGAGCCGTAGGCCTGCGACAGCGCGATCGACGGCACGCCGAGCAGCGTGCCCTCCATCGCCCCGGCGATGGTGCCGGAATAGGTCACGTCCTCGGCCACGTTCTGGCCGCGGTTGACGCCGGACAGGATCAGATCCGGCGGATTGTCCTTCATCACGTGGCGCAGGCCCATGATGACGCAATCCGTCGGCGTGCCGCGCACGGCATAGTGGCGCTCGTTGACCATGCGCAGGCGCAGCGGGTCGTTGAGCGACAGCGAATGCGAGACGCCGCTCTGGTCCGTCTCCGGCGCGAAGATCCACAGGTCGTCGGAGAGGGCGCGGGCAATCTCCTCCAGCACCTTGAGGCCGGGAGCGTGAATGCCGTCGTCGTTCGTCAAAAGGATGCGCATGTCAGCCCGTCTTCTCGATTCGCGTGATCCCGCCCATGTAGCCCGCAAGGGCGGGAGGGACGGTGATGGAGCCGTCCTCGTTCTGCCATGTCTCCATGACGGCGATGAGCGCGCGCCCGACAGCCGTGCCCGAACCGTTGAGCGTGTGGACGAAGCGCGGCTCCTTCACGTCCCTCGGCCGGTAGCGGGCGCGCATGCGCCGGGCCTGGAAATCGCCGCAGACCGAGCAGGACGAAATCTCGCGATAGGCGCCCTGCCCCGGCAGCCATACCTCGATGTCGTAGGTCTTCTGCGAGGCGAAGCCCATGTCGCCGGTGCATAGCGTCACGACGCGGTAGTGCAGGTCGAGCTTCTTCAGCACGGCCTCGGCCGCGGCGAGCATGCGCTCGTGCTCCTCGGCGGAGGCCTCCGGCGTCGTGATCGAGACGAGCTCAACCTTCTCAAATTGATGCTGACGCAGCATGCCGCGCGTGTCGCGCCCGGCCGAGCCGGCCTCCGAGCGGAAGCAAGGCGTCAGCGCCGTAAAGCGCTGGGGCAACTCCTCCTCGGAAAGAATTGATTCGCGCACGAGATTCGTCAGCGGCACCTCGGCCGTCGAAATCAGCCAACGATCGTCCGTGGTGCGGAAAAGATCCTCCTCGAACTTAGGCAGTTGACCGACGCCATAGACCGCCTCGTCCCGCACCAGGAGCGGCGGGCTGACCTCGGTGTAGCCGTGCTCTGTGGTGTGCAAGTCGATCATGAACTGGCCGAGGGCGCGCTCAAGCCGGGCGAGTTGCCCCTTGAGCACCACGAAGCGCGCGCCCGAGAGCTTGGCCGCAGCCTCGAAATCCATCTGGCCGAGCGCCTCCCCGAGGTCGAAATGCTCTTTCGGCTGAAAAGCATAGGCCCGCTTGTCGCCATGGCGGTGGCGCTCGACATTGGCGCTCTCGTCCGGCCCGTCCGGGACATCCCCCTTGGGCAGGTTGGGGATGGCGGCGAGCGCGGCATCGAGCTCGGCGATAGCGGCGCGCTCGGCCGTCTCGCCGGCCTGCATCGCATCCTTGAGCGCGGCGACCTCCGCCATCAGCGCTTCGGCCCGCGCCTCGTCCTTCGCCTTCTTCGCCTCGCCGATCTCGCGCGAAAGGGCGTTGCGCCGCTCCTGGGCGGCCTGCAGCCCGGTGATGACGGACCGGCGCTTCTCGTCGAGCGCGATCAGGGCCTCGGCCTGGGCCGGGAGGCCGCGGCGGGCAAGGCCGGCGTCGAAGGCTTGCGGGTTCTCGCGAATGAAACGGATATCGTGCATGGCAATCCGGATCGGCCGATGGACGAGGCAGCGGCCGCTCCGGCGGGCATTGCCGTCAGGCCGCCTCGCGCGCGGCCTCGGCTTCCGCGCGCTTCTTCTCGACCATGCGGACGGAGAAGATGGAAGCCTCGTAAAGGAGCAGCGTCGGCAGGGCAAGGGCGAGCTGGCTGATGACGTCGGGCGGTGTCAAAAGCGCGGCCAGCACGAAGACGAGCACGATGGCGTAGCGCCGCTTGTCCTTCAGGAAGGCGCTGTCGATGAGCCCGGCCCGCGCAAGCAGCGTCAGGATGACAGGTAACTGGAAGCAGATACCGAAGGCGAAGATCAGCGTCATGATGAGCGAGAGGTATTCGCTCACCTTCGGCAGCAGCGTGATCGCGGCCTGGCCGGCCTCGGCGAGTTGTTGCTGGCCGATGGAGAAACGCATCACGATCGGCATGGCGATGAAGAAGACCACCGCCGCACCGAGCAGAAAGAAGATCGGTGTCGCAACGAGATAGGGCAGGAAGGCTTCGCGCTCGTTCTTGTAGAGGCCCGGCGCCACGAACATGTAGATCTGCGCCGCCACCACGGGGAAGGACAGGAAGGCGGCGCCGAACAGCGCGATCTTGATCTGCGTGAACAGATATTCGAGTGGCGCGGTGTAGATGAGCTGGATCTGCGCCTCCGGCCCGGCCGCGAACATGTAAGGCCAGATCAGGACGTTGTAGATCTGCTTCGCGAACAGGAAGCTGAGGAAAAACGTCGCGAGGAAGGCGATGAGCGACTTGATGAGGCGCGAGCGCAGCTCGATCAGATGCTCGATGAGCGGTGCGCGCGTTGCGTCGATGTCTTCCTGACTCATGCGCCGCCCCCGTCAGCCGGAGACGCGACGGTCTTCTTCTTCGTTGTGGTGCGCCGGGCCTTCGATGCCGCCGGCCTGGCGGTTGTCACCTCGGCCTTGGGCTTCGCGGCAACCGTCTTGCTTGTCCGCGGCTTCGCGGCAGCCTTGGCTTCGACGGCCTTGGGCGCCGCGGTCGCGGCGGCCTTCGTCGCGCGCCTCGGCCTGGGCGCCGGCTCGGCCGGTGGTGCAGCCGCCATCGCCTTGGTGGGATCCGGCGCGGCCGGCAGGTCCGGCGGCGGCAGATCGACCAGTTCCGGGCCGGCAGCGGCACCGGCCTTGCCCGTGCCTTGCTTGGCGGCCGCGTCTTCCTTGGCGACGGTGCCCGCGCCCTCGATGGCGCTCTTGATCTCGTTGCGCGCCGTCTCGATGGGGTTGAAAGGCTTGTCGAAGGCCGAGGTCACGTCCTTGACGCTCTCGACGTTGCGCCGGATCTCGTCGAGCTCGGCCTCGCGCATGGCCTCGTTGAACTGGCCCTGGAATTCGCCGGCCATGCGGCGGATCTTCGCCGTCATCTGCCCGATGGCGCGCAGCGTGCGCGGCAGGTCGCGCGGACCGATGACGATGAGCGCGATCGCCCCGACGATGAGAAGCTCGCTCCAACCGATGTCGAACATGGCGCGCTCAACTGCCTGCGTCACGAAGCCAGCGGGATGCTCGCGGCATCCCGACCGGACCTGTTACACGCGATTGTCCCGGATCAACCGGCCTTGCGCTCGCTCGCCTTCGCGTCGACCTCGGCCGTCGGCGTCGCCTTATGCTCAATGACCTTGCCCTTGTCGGACGCCGGCGAAGCCGCAGGCTCGCTGGTGTCGTCCTCGGCCATGCCCTTCTTGAAGGCTTTGATACCCTTCGCGACGTCACCCATCATCTCTGAAATCTTGCCGCGCCCGAAGAGCAGCAGAACGACCAGACCGACGACAATCCAATGCCAGATGCTTGCGCCACCCATAACCTGCTTCTCCACGCGCCGTTCCGGCGTCTTCACGCGCCACGCAGCGCTCTCCCGTCTTCGCCCCGAAACTAGGCTCCCCCCGCGGCGAAAACAAGAACTTCGTCAGGCATGATCGTCACACCCACGTCCTGCCCTTCGTGGAACGGCCCGCCGTTGCGTAACCGGGCCTGCAACGGCCGTTCGAGGCCGTGGAGCGAAATGTGCAGAAGATCGACCTCCCCAAGGAAACACCGCATCGTGATCCGCCCCGGTATGCCTTCCCCGGGGGTACCGACAACGATGCCCTGCGGCCGCACGCAGACGACGGCCTGTCCCTCGGGCTCTCCAGGCGCCGGGAAGGCGCCGAGCGGCGTCATGACCCTTCCTGCTTTCACGTCGCCCGGCAGCTCGTTGAAATCGCAAAAGAAGCGTGCTGCGAACAGGGACTGCGGCCGGCGGTAGAGTTCTTCCGCCGTACCGATCTGCTCCACCTTGCCGCCGCGCATGAGCACGATGCGGTCGGCGATGCGCATCGCCTCCTCCGGATCGTGCGTCACGACGATGGCCGTTGCCCCCGTCTCGCGCATCAAGGCCACCGTCTCGTCACGGATCGCGTCGCGCATGCGCCGGTCGAGGTTTGAGAATGGCTCGTCCATGAGCAGGATGCCGGGACGCGGCGCCACGGCCCGCGCGAGCGCCACGCGCTGCTGCTCGCCGCCCGACAGCATGTGCGGATAATCCTCCGCATAACGGTCGAGCCCGACGCGGGCAAGCGCACGGCGCGCCACCTTTTCCGCCTCTGCTGGCGGCAGGCGGCGCAGCCCGAACATGACATTGCGCAGGTTCGTCAGGTGCGGGAACAGCGCATAGTCCTGAAACATCAAGCCGACGCCGCGCGCCTCCGGCTCCACGAAGGCGTTCGGCCCCGCAACCTCCTGCCCGTCGAGCACCACCCGGCCGGCCGTCGGCCGCTCGATGCCGGCGGCGATGCGCAGCAGCGTCGTCTTGCCGCAACCCGAATGGCCGAGCAGCCCGACGATCTCGCCGGGGTCGGCCGACAGCGACACGCCCGACAACGCCGCCACCTCGCCATAGGCCTGGTGCACATCCTCGATGCTGAGCGAGGACGGGAAGGCCGCCCCCGCCGTGCCGCGCGGCCCCCATTCCCGCCAGGGCCACCGCACCGGCTCACGCATCACGCTGTCGCTCATCACCCATCCGTCACTGGTCACTGTCCGTCAGCGGCTCGTCCACGTCCGGCTCCCGCAGGAAGAAGAGATCCTCCTCCAGCGGATCCTCGTCATCGCGAAGCCCCGGCGCGTCGCTCGGTACCGGCACGGAGAAGCCGGACGGCAGACGCCCCTCGAAGAAACCTGCCCCCTTGAGCTCGTCAAGCCCAGGCAGATCATCGATGCCCTCGAGCCCGAAATGCGCGAGGAAGGCAGGCGTCGTGCCGTAGGTCACCGGCCGGCCGGGCGTGCGGCGCCGGCCGCGCAGACGCACCCATCCGGTTTCGAGCAGCAGGTCGAGCGTGCCGCGCGAGGTGGCGACGCCCCGGATGTCCTCGATCTCGGCCCGCGTCACGGGCTGGTGATAGGCGATGATCGCGAGCGTCTCGAGCGCCGCGCGCGAGAGCTTCTTCGGCTCGGCCAGCTCGCGCGCCAGCAGATAGGACAGGTCCGAGGCGGTGCGGAACATCCAGCCCTGCGCCACCCGCCGCAGGCTGACCCCGCGCCCGGCATAGAGGTGCTGCAGCCGGTCGAGCACGGCGGCGACCTCGACTCCCTTCGGCAGCCGCTCGGCGATGGCCGCCTCGCTCACCGGCTCGCGCGAGGCGAAGAGCAGCGCCTCGGCGATGCGCAGCGCCTGGACGAAGGCTTCGGCAGCCTCGTCGTGCCGGTCGAAGCGCTCGACATTGGCGCTCATGCCACCCCGCCTTCCCCGCTGTCGGATTGCCCCAGGCCGGCACGCCGGCGGATCCACAGCGGCGCGAAGGCGCCGTCCTGGCGCAGGTCGAGCACGCCTTCGCGCACCATCTCGAGGGTGGCCGACAGGGCCGAGGCGCGCACCGTGGCCTGCATGCCGGGCGCCGCGACATAGGCGATGAGGTACTCGTCCAGCGCCGTCCAGTCCTGTGCGCTGCCGACGAGCCGCTCCAGCGCGTCGCGCGCCTCCACCAGCGACCAGACGAAGCGCTTGCGCAACGTCACACGCGCATTCGCCGCCTTCTGGCGCTGGCGGGCATAGGCGTCGAGCAGGTCGTAGAGCGTCGCATCCCAGGTCGGCCGCGCCACCACCGACATCGGCTCGGGCGCCCCGCGGGCGAAGACGTCGCGGCCGAGCTGGTCGAGGTCCGACAGCCGGCGCGCGGCGGCGCGGATGGCTTCGAGCCGCTGCAGACGCAGGGTCAGGGCGCTCGCGAGGTCGGATGCACTCGGCTCGTCGCCCTTCGGCTTCTCGGGCAGCAGCAGGCGGGACTTGAGATAGGCGAGCCAAGCGGCCATGACGAGGTAATCCGCCGCGAGTTCCAGGCGAAGGCGTCGCGCCTCCTCGATAAAGACGATGTACTGCTCCGCAAGGGCGAGAATCGAGATGCGCGCGAGATCGACCTTCTGCCGGCGCGCAAGCTCGAGCAGCAGATCGAGCGGGCCCTCGAAACCATCGACATCGACGATCAGGGCAGGCTCGCTCGTGCCGCGCTCGGCAACCTCCTCGAAGGGCAGTTCGACAACAGACATCAATCAACCGTTGTGCGGGCGATTCTCCAGCCCGAATCAAGTTTCGGCGCCGACGCTGCCCATGGCAAGCGCGGACTTCAGCCGCTCGCGGCCCTCCGCCACATCGAAAGGTTCCGGCTCGTGCGCGAGGCGCGCGAGTGCCGCCGCGGCCCGCGCCCGCGCCATCCCTGCAAGGGTTGGAACCACTTCGGCTACTGTTTTCATCTCCTCGAGCCTGCCGTTGCAATGCAGAACGATATCGCAACCGGCGCGGCTCGCGGCGCGCGCGCGCTCGCCGATGGTGCCGGCGAGCGCATTCATGGAGATGTCGTCGCTCATCAGCAGGCCGCCGAAACCGATCTCCCCGCGGATCACCTCGCCGATCACGCGGCGCGAGACCGTCGCCGGCCGGCGCGGGTCGAGCGCGCGGTAGATGATGTGCGCCGACATGGCGAGCGGCATGTCCGCCAGCACCCGGAAGGGCAGGAAGTCGCTCACCGCCAGATCCTCTCGCACCGCCTCGACCACCGGCAGTGCGTGGTGGCTGTCCGCATTGCCGCGGCCGTGGCCGGGAACGTGCTTGACGACCGGCAGCACGCCGCCGGCAAGAAGCCCCTCCGCGCAGGCGCGGCCGAGCACGGCGACCTCTCGCGCGTCGCGCCCGTACGCCCGGTCGCCGATGACGCTGTCGGCCCCGGGCACCGGCACGTCGAGCACAGGCATGCAATCAACGGTGATGCCGACGGCCCGGAGGTCGTGCGCGATGAGCCGCGCCCCGAGCCGCGCCACCTCGCGCCTGAGCAGGAAGTCGTTGGCCGGCAGGCGGCCGAAGGCCGCGGCGGGCGGATAGGCCGGCCAGTGCGGCGGGGCAAGCCTTTGCACGCGCCCGCCCTCCTGGTCGACGAGCACCGGCGCATCGGCGCGCCCGACGCTCTCGCGCAGGGCGTCCGTCAGCCGCCGCACCTGGTCCGGCGTGTCGACATTGCGCCGAAAGAGGATGAAGCCCCAGGGCTGCGCCTCGCGGAAGAAGGCCGCCTCGTCCGGGCTGAGCACATGGCCGGCACAGCCGGCGATAAAGGCCTTGATCGCCGTCATGTCCGGCATCTCGTCACAGCAGGGATGGTCATGCCGCCGGATCTAGACCAATCCGATCGGCCGAAAAAGTGCGACCATCCGCAACGCGATGCGGCGGCCACCGGGGAGGCGCCGCCGCATGGATGCCGATGATCGGCCGCCCCGTCAGTTGCGGGCCACGAAGCAGTCACCGCCCTGGGACTGGAGCGAAGAGCACAGGTTCGCCGCCTCGTCGCGGCTCATCGGGCCGACGCGCAGGCGATAAACGGTGCGCTCGCCCACCTGCGCCCGCCGGATCATCGGCTCGAAGCTGCCGAGATCGCTGTAGCGGCGCTGCAGCTGGGCGAAGGATTCGCGCGCCGCGGCCTCGCTGGGCCGGGCCGCGAGCTGCACCGCGAAATCGCCGCCGCGCGGCGCGACCGCAGCCGCCGGGCGTGTATCGGGTGCCGGCACGGCCGGTTCAGCGGCAGCAACGCGCGCGGGCTGCGCCGGTTGTGGCTGGGATGCCTGCGGCACGATCGACAGCGGCGCGGTGCGCTGTGCCGGCTGTCGGGGCGGCTCGGCCGCCTGAGGCACGGGCTCCGGCGTGGAAGGCGTCACGACTGCTGCCTCCGGCGCCGGAACGGTCATCGGCGGCCGCTCCGTGGCCTGCGCCCGCGCCGGAGCAGGCTGCCCGCCGCCGATCACGCTGCCGTCGGGCCGCACGGCGACCGTCTTCACGCGCCTGGGATCGCCCAGGCCGGGGATCGACTGGCTGGCCGCCTCGAACCCCTCGGGCATCGTCAGGCGCAGGTCGTCGAGGGCGGGCTGCGCATCGGGTGCGCCACCCCCATTGGCGTTCAGCAACGCATTGACGTCGACCGGCTGCTCCGACTGGCGAACGACATTCGCGTCCGTCGGCTTCTTGGCCGCATCGGCGCGCTCGTAGATCTGCTTGTTCTGGTTGGGGATTTCGACACCGCCGGGGTTCTGCGGCGCGATCTTCGCCGGCTCGGCGGCAGCCTTGATCAGCGGCGGCTCTCCGCCGGCGCCGCCCTCCCCGCCCGTATAATTGAGCGCCAGGGCGACGCCCGCGGCCGCCATGGCCAGGACCGAAGCGACCGCGATCAGGCCCTTGCGGCCGCGCCGCGGCCGGGCGCGCTCCTCGTCGCCCTCGCCGGCATAGCCTTCCTCGACGTAGCCCTGGTCGATGTCGAACGAGCGCGGATCATAGGCACTGACCTGGGCCGGCTGGTACTCGCCATCGTCTGCCTGCTGGGGCATATGTACGGCGGATCGGCCGGCTGGCGCGCCCCAGTCATCGTCCCGGTAGCCGTCGAAACCGCCGGCGGCGGCGTTCTGCGGCGGCAACGTGGAAGCATCTCCGAGCAGCGCCTTTTCGAAGGCTGCCTCGAAGGGATCGGCCACCGGCATGGCGGCGGCAGCGGCCTCCTGCTGCATTCCGCGCAGCGGCACGTCGCCGAAGTCGAAGGCCGGCTCGGCCCGCTGCGGCACTGGCCGCTGCGGCGGGGCGTTGAGGAGATCGCGAAAGGGATCGTCCTGCCCCACGATGCGCGCGAGTTCTGCGAGCGGATCATCCGCGCGGGAGCCGCGCTCATCCTTGGGCGACTGGCGCAGTTGACGCTCCAGGTCGTCGAGATCGAGCAGGAAGCGTGATTTCGCTGTTTCGTTCATGGGCCTTGTCCGCACTCCATGCGCCGACCGCCCATGCAGCCGCACGCAGACCATGACCAGCGCGCCGATCAATCGACCAGCTGACGCGCACCGGCCCCATGCCTACGGCAGCGCGACGCAGGTCGCCTTCAGCGCATCTCTTCGGGCGCGGCCACACCCAGCACCGCAAGACCCGACGCAAGGATCGACCGCACCGCATGCACGAGCGCCAGCCTCGCCAGGGTCGACTTTCGATCGGTTTGATTAACAAACCGTAATTGGGGCGACTCCTTGCCGCGGTTCCATAGACTATGGAACGCGCTGGCGAGATCGTGCAGGTAGAACGCCACCCGGTGCGGTTCATGCGATGCCGCCGCACTCTCGATCATGCGCGGATACTGCGCGATCTGCCTGACGAGATCAATCTCCGCCGCATCGTCGAGAATGGTGAGATCCGCACGCGACAGCGCCACGCCGTTCATGTCGAGATCGGGAAAGGCCTCGGCCGCCTGGCGGAAGACCGATGCGCAGCGCGCGTGGGCATACTGCACGTAGAATACGGGGTTGTCCTTCGACTGCTCGACCACCTTGGCGAGGTCGAAGTCGAGCGGCGCATCGTTCTTGCGGAACAGCATCATGAAGCGCACCGCGTCGCGGCCGACCTCGTCGATGACCTCGCGCAGGGTGACGAAGTCACCCGCCCGCTTCGACATCTTCACCGGCTCGCCGGCGCGCAGCAGCTTGACGAGCTGGCACAGGAGCACGATGACCGCGAGATCCTCGCCACCGATGGCCCGGCCGACCGCCTGAAGGCGCTTCACATAGCCGCCGTGATCGGCGCCGAGCACATAGATGAGCTCGCGGAAGCCCCGCTCGTACTTGTCGCGCATATAGGCAACGTCAGCGGCGAAATAGGTGTAGCTGCCGTCGGACTTCATGAGCGGCCGGTCGATATCGTCGCCGACATCGGTCGCGCGGAAGAGCAACTGCTCGCGGTCTTCCCAGTCCTCCGGCAGTTGGCCCTTCGGTGGCGGCACGCGCCCGCGGTAGACATAGCCGCGCCCTTCGAGGCTCGCGATCGTCTCGGCGATGGCACCGCCGTTCTTGCCGTGCAGGGCGCGCTCGGAAAAGAAGACGTCGTGCACGACGCCGAGCGCGGCGAGGTCGTCGCGGATCATCGCCATCATCGCGTCGATGGCCGCATCGCGCACGATCGGCAGCCACGCGGCCTCGTCCATGTCGACGAGGCTCGCCCCGTGGCGCTCCTTCAGCGCCTCGCCGACCGGCTTGAGGTAATCGCCCGGGTAGAGCCCTTCGGGAATGGCGCCAATGTCCTCGCCGAGCGCCTCGCGATAGCGCAGGAAGGCGGAACGGGCGAGGACCTCGATCTGCGCGCCGGCGTCGTTGATGTAATATTCGCGCGTCACCTCGTGCCCGGCGAAGGCCAGGAGCCCGGCGAGCGCATCGCCGAAGACGGCGCCGCGACCATGGCCGACATGCATGGGCCCGGTGGGGTTGGCCGAGACATATTCGACGTTGACCGGCTTGCCGGTCCTCGCAGCGCCGCGGCCGAAATCGGTGCCGAGGCCGGCGACCGCCCGCAGCACGTCCTGATAGACGGCGGGCGCGAGGCGCAGGTTGATGAAGCCCGGCCCCGCGATCTCGACGGCGGTGACGCCCTCCTCCCGCTGCAGCTCCTCGGCGACGAGGGCCGCGAGCGCGCGCGGATTGGTGCCGGCCGGCTTGGCGAGCACCATGGCGGCATTGGTGGCGAGGTCGCCGTGGGCGGGATCGCGCGGCGGCTCGACGACGACGCGCGACAGATCGAGCCCCTCAGGCAGCTTGCCCGCGGCGACGAGCCGCTCGATCGCGCCGGCGAGGCGGCGCTGGTACGCGTCGAAGATGTTCATGGCCGTCCTTGAGACAACATAAGCCGCGCCGACAGGGGCGCCCTTCCGAAGGCGGCGCCCTAGCGCAATTCCGGTGTTGCGTCAAACAGGCGGCGGTGCTCCTGCAGGGCATAGCCGTCCGTCATGCCGGCGATATAGTCCGCGACGCGCCGGGCGACGCGCGGCTCCTCCTCCCGGGCTCGGTCGAGCCGCCATTCCTCCGGCATCAGCTGCGGCTCGCGCACGAATTTGCCGAAGAGATCGCGCACCACCGCCTCCGCCTCCCGCCGCACGCGCATGACGCGCTGATGGCGGTACATGTTCGGGTAGAGGAAGCCCTTGATGGCCTCGTCGGCCGCCGCCATGGCCGGCGAGAAGGCGACGACCTGCAAGCCCGCCCGGCGGATGGCATCCGCATCGGCCGGGGCGAGGCGCGCCAGGCGCCGGCCGCTCTCGGCGATCACATCCTCGACAAAACGGGTGATCACCCGGCGCACGAGTTCGTGAATGACGCGCGGGCGTTCGAGCCCCGGATAGCGGCGGGCGATGTCGTCGAGCAGCTCGGCGAGGAACGGCACCGCCCTGAGGTCGTCGAGCGCGAAGAGCTCGGCCCTGAGGCCGTCGTCGATATCGTGTGCGTCATAGGCGATGTCGTCGGCGATGGCGGCGGCCTGCGCCTCGCCGCCGGCATGGGTCGCGAGCCACAGGTCGTCGCGCTCGTTGTATTCCGTGATGGCGCCCGGCACGCCGCGCTCACCATAGCGGCCGAAGGGCCGGCCGTCCGCATCGACGAGCGGGCCGTTGTGCTTGACGAGCCCCTCGAGCGTCTCCCAGGTCAGGTTGAGGCCGTCGAAGGTGGCGTAGCGCCGCTCGAGCCGGGTGACGATGCGCAGGGCCTGGGCGTTGTGGTCGAAACCGCCGAAACCCTCCATGCAGGCATCGAGCGCGTCCTCGCCCGTATGGCCGAAGGGCGTATGGCCGAGGTCGTGCGAGAGGGCGAGCGCCTCGGCGAGATCCTCGTCGAGCCCCAGCGAGCGGGCGATGGCGCGGGCGATCTGGCTCACCTCGATGGAGTGGGTGAGCCGCGTGCGGTAGTGGTCGCCCTCGTGATAGACGAAGACCTGCGTCTTGTGCTTCAGACGCCGGAAGGCGGTGGAATGGATGATGCGGTCGCGGTCGCGCTGGAACTCGCTGCGCGTCGGCGACGTCTCTTCCCGGATCAGCCGGCCGCGGCTCGCCGCCGGATCGCAGGCATAGGGTGCGCGCCAACGCTCGCCGTGCGCTTGCATGTCTGGCTCCCTGTTGCGGCGGACGCCGACCGCACTTACCTTTTCAGTGAATGGCGAGGCAAGCCTCGCGGCACGGATATGAACGGATCTTGCCTGAGATGTCGGCAATTACTGTGACGGAGCGCGCCGCCAGGCGCATCAAGGAGGTGCTGAAGGGGGAACCCGAAGGCAGCATGCTGCGCATCAGCGTCAACGGCGGCGGCTGCTCGGGCTTTCAGTACGCCTTCGATATCGAGCGCAACAGCAGCGACGACGACGTGATCGTGGAGCGCGACGGCGCGGCCGTCGTCGTCGATTCCGTCTCCCTGCAATATATCGACGGCTCGGTGGTCGATTTCGTCGACGACCTCATCGGCCAGTCCTTCAAGATCGAGAACCCGCACGCCACCGCCTCCTGCGGCTGCGGCACGTCCTTCTCGCTCTGATCCGACGTCCCCTGCCGGCGGGCGGACAATCTCGACGCGAGCCGGACAGCGGCGCGCGCCGACGCTGCGCTGGCGCACATCGAATGGTAACCTCGCTCCTCTAGATGAACGGGCAATCGTTGATCAGGAGCTCCCTATGACATCCGCAGTTCGCCCCGCCAGGCCCGTTTTCAGCGCACGCAGGCGCCGGAACATCCTTCTTGCCGGCGCGGCGGCGATCGCGCTCGTCGGCGCCTTGCCGGTGGCGGACGAATTCACCGCATGGCGGCTGTCGCGGATCCTGGCGCCCGCCGGAACGGTCGATGCCGTTTCCGGTGCGCTGTTCGGCCCCCTCGCCGTCGACGGCCTCCGTCTCGCCACGCCGGGCGCGACGATCTCGATCGACCGCATCGTGCTGCCGGGCCGGGGCCTTCTCGGCAGCTCCGCTCTTGCCGCGGGCGACGTGACGCTCGAAGGCGTCTCTGTCGTGCTCGACGGCCTGACCCTCCGCATGCCGCGCATCCTCGTCTCGGGGACGGACCTCGACCAGGCGACGATTGCCCGCATCTTCGACAAGGCGGCGACGCAGCCCTTATCCGAGCGGCTCGCTGCCCTGACCGCAAGCGCGGTGCGCATCCCCGAGCTGACGATGGAGCAGACCGTCGGCGACATGCAGCAGACGGTGACCTATCACGACATCGAGATGCGCGACATCAGGGCAGGCGTCATCTCTGCCATCGCCGTCCCGCGCGCCACGATGCGGATTGACGGGAAGAAGGAGGGGCTGACCACCGGCTCCGTGGGTCCGATCACCATCGACGATTTCGACACGGTGCAGACAGCCCGCGTCTATGGCGAGAAGGCCGGCCCGGGCGACACCGAGCCGAAGCGGCTTTACGGCGCCTTCAGCGTCGAGAACTTCAGCATGCGCGATGCGAAGGGCAACGAGGTCGGTGTCGCGCGCATCTCCGGCCGCGACTTCAAGGCGCGCCCGACGGCCGATTCCTGGCTCGGCACCATCGACGCGCTCGGCAAGGTGGACGACTTCGAGAAGCTGTCATCCGCGGAGCGCAAGGCCTTCTTCATGCGCCTCGTCGACATGATGACGGCTTTCGAGATCGGCGGCTTCGAGGCTTCCGGGTTCACCTTCAAGGGCAAGGACGAGAAGAAGGGCGAGCCGATCGACGGCGAGATGGAGCGCATCGCCATGAGCGCCGATGCGACCGGCCCCAGCTTCTCGGTCACCGGCATGCGCTTCGTCACGCCGGATGCCGAAATGCGCTTCGGCGGCATGAGCTTCTCCGAAATCGTCTGGCGCCCGATGCTGGAGCGGCTGAAAGAGGCGCTCGCCGCACCCGATACGGATTTCGAGGATCTCGACGCCCGGAAATTCGTGCCCCTGATCGGCCATGCCCGCATCGAGGCCATCGACATCGACATCCCGGCCGACGAGGACGAGCCGCGCCGCGGCAAGGACAAGCGGGCCGTGAAGGCCGGCGAGCGGATCAAGATGGCGATCGGCGCCATCGACCTCAAGGCCGGCAATATCGTCGACGACATCCCGACCGAACTCGGCGCGCGCGTTGACCATTTCGCCATGGCCCTGCCCGCGGGCACCGACAAGGACGGGCTCAAGGAGCTGCGCGCCATGGGCTATGAGGCGCTCGACCTGTCGTTCGCCCTCGATGCCGCCTGGGCGCCGGACAAGCAGGAACTCGCCGTCAAGACTTTGTCGTTCAACGGCAAGGACATGGGTGCCGTGACGCTCTCGGCCCTCCTCGGCAATGTCACGAAGGACATCTTTTCGTCGGACGAGGCCATCCAGCAGGTCGCCCTCATGTCGGCGACGGCGAAGCGCCTGTCATTCGCCGTCGAGAATGGCGGCATCTTCGAGCGCTTCCTGGAGCAGGAGGCGAAGAAGCAGAAGCGCAAGCCGGACGACCTGCGCAAGGAATACGGCATGGGCGCCGCCATCGTCGTGCCTGCCTTCCTCGGCAATTCCGAGGGCGCACGGACGCTCGCCAATGCCGTGGCGCGCTTCGTCGCCAAGCCCGGCGCGCTCAACGTCACGGCAACCGCCAACAACGCGGGCGGCCTCGGCCTCGCCGACTTCGCCGCCGCTGGCGGCGAACCCGCGACATTGTTCGAGCAGGTGACGATCGAGGCCAAGGCAGAATAGGCCTCGGCAGCGCCGGGCACAGCGGCGCGATGCCATCTGCGAACGGCAGCGACGCGGGATGGTAAGCGCAACTTCTCCCTCGTCATGGCCGGGCTTGTCCAACGCAAGTCGGGCTTGCCCAACTTGCGTCACTGCAAAGAGACGCGAGGCGCGCTGCTGTTGCCATCCACGTCTTGTGCGCTCGTGCCAGCCTCTCGGCGTGGATGCCCGCGCTCGTCGCGGGCATCCACGCCGCGGCGCTGCCGCGAGGCTGGAAACCCGATGGTCCAGCAACTCACGCTTTGGCGGTGACGAGCCCCAGCCATAGCAGGGAGAGCCGTCGTCCCCTGCTGCGCTACGCGCTTCTCTCACGGCTGGCAGCAGGCACGCAACGACTACCCAACCACCACCTGCTCGCGGTGCGCCGCCTGGGCCTCGACGACGGCGACCGCCGTCATGTTGACGATGCCGCGCGCGGTTACCGTCGGCGTCAGCACATGCGCGGGCTTGGCCGGCCCGAGCAGAATGGGTCCGACGGGCAGCGCATCGGCCAGCACCTTGGTGAGCTGGAAGGCGATGTTGGCGGCGTCGAGGTTGGGCATGACGAGCACGTTGGCCTCGCCCTTCAGCCGCGAAGACGGCAGCTTGCGGTCGCGAACCATCTGCGAGATCGCCGTGTCCGCCTGCATCTCGCCGTCGACCTCGAGATGCGGCGCCCTGTCGCGCAGGAGGCCGAGGGCTTCACGCATCTTGAGCGCCGAGCGCGTATCCGCCGAGCCGAAATCCGAATGCGATAGCAAGGCGATGTGCGGCTCGATGCCGAAGCGCGTCACGTGCTCGGCGCACAGCATCGTCATCTCGGCGATCTCTTCGGCGCTCGGGTCCGGCCGCACATGCGTGTCGGCGAGGAAGTAGTGCCCCTTTGAGGTGATGACGAGGCTCATGGCCGAGAATTCGCGCACGCCGGGCGTCAGGCCGATGATGTCGCGGATGTGCTTGAGGCGGGACTGGAAGCGCCCCTCGAGCCCGCACAGCATGGCATCCGCATCGCCGCGCGCGAGCGCGACCGCCGCGATGACGGTGGTGTTGGTGCGCACCAGCGTTTTGGCCGCATCCGGCGTGATGCCCTTGCGCCCGGCGACGTCGAGATAGGTCGCGACATAGTCGCGGTAGCGCGGATCGTCCTCGGGGTTGATGAGCTCGAAATCCTTGCCGGGCCGGATCGAGAGGCCGAAGCGCTTCAGCCGCGTCTCGACGACGGCCGGGCGGCCGATGAGGATCGGCTGGGCGATGCCGTCCTCGATCACCGCCTGGGCCGCCCTGAGCACGCGCTCGTCCTCGCCCTCGGCATAGATGACGCGCTTGGGCTCGGCCTTCGCCTGGGTAAAGACCGGCTTCATGATGAAGCCCGAGCGGAAGACGAAACGCCCGAGCGATTCCCGATAGGCCTCAAGGTCCTCGATCGGCTTGCGCGCCACGCCCGTGTCCATGGCGGCCTTCGCCACGGCCGGCGCGATGCGCAGGATGAGCCGCGGATCGAACGGGCTCGGGATGAGCGAATCGGCGCCGAAGGTGCGCGCCTCCCCTCCATAGGCACGGGCGACGACCTCCGACGGGGCCTCGCGCGCGAGGGCGGCGATCGCTTCCACCGCCGCGGCCTTCATGGCCTCGTTGATGGTCGAGGCATGCACGTCGAGCGCGCCGCGGAAGATGTAGGGGAAGCACAGGACGTTGTTGACCTGGTTCGGATAGTCCGAGCGGCCGGTGCAGATCATGGCGTCCGGCCGCACCGCCACGGCGTCCTCCGGCATGATCTCCGGGTTCGGGTTGGCGAGCGCCAGGATGAGCGGCTTGTCCGCCATCTTCGCCACCATCTCCGGCTTCAGCACGCCGGCGGCGGACAGGCCGAGGAAAACATCCGCCCCGCCGATCACCTCGTCGAGCTTGCGCGCGTCGGTCTTCTGGGCATAGGCCGCCTTCCAGCGATCCATCAGCGCCTCGCGCCCCTCGTAGACGACGCCCTCGATGTCCGTGACCCAGATGTTCTCGCGCCGGGCGCCGAGCGAGACGAGCAGGTTGAGGCAGGCAAGCGCCGCCGCGCCCGCGCCGGAAGCCACGATCTTGACGTCGCCGATCGCCTTGCCCGCAAGCTCCAGCGCATTGGTCACGGCCGCGCCGACGATGATCGCCGTGCCGTGCTGGTCGTCGTGGAAGACGGGAATGCCCATGCGGGCCTTCAGCTGCTCCTCCACCTCGAAACACTCGGGCGCCTTGATGTCCTCGAGGTTGATGCCGCCGAAGGTGGGCTCGAGCGCCGCCACGACGTCGACCAGCTTGTCGACCGCCGTCTCGGCGAGCTCGATGTCGAACACGTCGATGCCGGCGAACTTCTTGAAGAGGACCGCCTTGCCCTCCATCACCGGCTTCGAGGCGAGCGGCCCGATGTTGCCGAGGCCGAGCACCGCCGTGCCGTTGGAGACGACGGCGACGAGGTTCTGCCGTGCCGTGACGGTGGCGGCCTCGGCCGGGTCGGCGACGATCTCGAGGCAGGCGGCGGCAACGCCCGGCGAATAGGCGAGCGCGAGATCGCGCTGGTTGCCGAGGGGCTTGGTGGGCTGGATCTCGAGCTTACCGGGCCGTGGATTGCGGTGATAGAACAGCGCGCCCGATTTCAGATCCTGCGAGATATTGTCCGCCATACCGTCCCTCCCCGGACCGCCCCTTGCCGACGGTCCCGACCCCATCACGATTTCCGCTCGGCCACCACCAGCCATTGCTTGGCGAGCAGCGTCTCCAGCCAGCCGAAGCTCAGCGCCATCAGGAGCCAGCGCGCATCGGGAAAGCGGAAGCGCTGCACCGAATGCACGCCGACCAGCGTCAGGCCGCCGACCGTCGCCAGTTCCGCCGCCGTCTCCTTGACGAAGAAGCGCAGATGCGTGCGATCGAGCAGCCCTGCGTCGCGATAGCGGAAATCGCCCTTCATCAGCAACCGCCAGATGAATTTCCAGTGCCGGATATTGGGCACCGAGACGATAAGCCGTCCTCCCGGCGCAAGGAGTGCCGACAGGCGTTTCACCATCGTCCAGGGGTCGGCCATGTGCTCGAGCACGTCGAGGCACAGCACGAGGTCGAGCGAGCCGGGCGCGATCTCGGCCTCCAGCGCCGCCGCCTGGGCATCGCCGCGCCACAGCCGGTCGAAATGCGGCTCGGCCTGCGCCGCGACGGCATCGACATACTCGATGCCGCCCTTCCACGTCACGGCATGGCGAGCCGCCACAGCCCGCGTGGTCGCGCCGGCGCCGCAGCCGACGTCGAGCAGGCGCGTGACGCGCGCGGGCAGGAAGGGCAGTACCTCGGTGCGGGCGGTATCGTAATAGCGGTCGAGCATCGTCAGCCGGTCGATCAGGGCCTTCCGCCTAGCAGGTCGTGCCGCCGCAGGCCAGCCTCAATCTCAGCCTCGCCCCCCGTCTCCAGCGCCCCTGAGAGCGGCAAGGACGGCGGCCGTATCGCCGGACAGGAGGAGCGCCATGAGCGGCACCAGCTCGGCCCGCGGGCGCTCCCACCAGCGGGTGGCGACGAGCGCCTCGACCGTCGCCTCGTCGAAGCGGCGGCGCACGACCCGCGCCGGATTGCCGACGACGACCGCATAGGCCGGCACGTCGCGCGCCACCACCGCCCGCGCGCCGATGACGGCGCCGGGCCCGATGGTGACGCCGGACAGGATGGTCGCGCCCGAGCCCACCCACACGTCCGCGCCGATGACGACATCGCCGCGCGTCGCCTCGGGCGTCGGCAACCCTCGCGCCTCCGGCCACAGCTCCGGCAGGCCCGAGAAGGGATAGGTCGTCACCCAGTCGGTGCGGTGGTTGCCGCCGAGGAAGACGGTGACGTCATCGGCGAAGGAACAGTAGGGGCCGATGACGAGGCACCCGCCCTCGCCCCAGCGTCGCACGCGCAGCCGGCCATAGCTGTAGTCGCCGATCTGCCAGCCGAAGCGGGCGGCCTCGCGCGCATGGAAGAGGCGCGTGAGGTTGTGGGGATTGGTCCAGCGCCGCCACAGCTTCTCGATCCACATGGCTGTCTCCCTAGTCCAGCCCTTCGCGCGCCAGCGCGCCGCGCCCCGTCAGCCATGCCCACGCCCCGGCGGCCGAGCCGCCGTAGCGCTCGATGAGCCGCCGGTTGAAGGTGAGGCAGGCACCCGCCGCCTTGAGCGCGTTGACGGCGAACATGCCAAACGCCGGATCCGGCAGGCCGTACTTGCGCGACACATAGGCGCGCGACCACGCCTGGTGCCAGCGGGACCGGAAGATGCGGCCCGGCTCCGGCGCGCTGGAGCGGCCGCGCCCGTGCATGGCCCGCGCCGCATCGACATGGATCAGTGCCCGGCCGGAATCGGCCATGCGCCGGCACAGGTCGTCATCCTCGTAGAAGAGGAAGATCGCCTCGTCGAAGCCGCCGAGCGCGAGGAAGACGTCCCGCCGGCAGAACAGCGCCGCCCCGGACAGGAAAGGCGCGCAGCAGTCCCCCTCCGGCAGCACGAGGCGCCCGGAAGGATTGTGGAGATAGGGCGAGAGCAGCGAGCGCGGCTGGAAGAAGAAGCGCCCGTCCGCCTCCTCGATGCGCGGGGCGAGGAGCCCGGCATCGGGATAGCGCTCGGCCGCGGCGAGAAGCGCTTTGACCGCACCGGCATCGAGCACGAGGTCCGGATTGACGATGAGGACGAATTCGCTCGCGGCGGCCCGCACGCCGATGTTGCTGGCGCGGCCGTAGCCCTCGTTGCGGGCGCTGCGGATCACCCGCGCGCCGAGATGCTCGGCAAGCGCGGTCGAGCCGTCGCGACTCGCATTATCGACGACGATCGCCGCGGCGCCGCAGGCCGCGACGGCCGCCAGGCAGGCCGGCAGGCAATGGGCCGAATCGTGGGTGACGACGACCGCCGTGACGGCCGAGGCATCGAGCGGCAAGACAGAACCCGTCGAAGAAGGGCCCGGAGCCCGGAAAACAGGCGAAGGGCGGGCGGCGGCCGGCCCTTCGTCGCTTTGACGCAAATCAGGCTGCAAGACAAGTCGAGCGGACGAATGGCCGGCGTGAGAGCTGACGCGCCTCAGCCGCCGCGCCGCCCGCTCATTGCCCGCCGCACGAGCGGGATGACGGCATAGACCATGCCGAAGACCATGAGCGGCACGATGGCGAGTGTGCGCAGGAAGACCGGCCAGTCCTCCATCAGCGGCCCGAGACCGTAGAGGATGGCGGTGATCAGCACATAGGCCCCGGGAATGAGGGCGAGCGCGAAGCGCAGGCGCGACGGCTGCGCTGCAGGAGAGGCGGCGGGGGAAGGAGAAGAAGGGGAAACAGCGGAAGGCATGGGGAACCGTCTCCGTAAAAAACGAAACGATCCGTATCGTTTCGGCCATGGATATAAACGGGCCGTTTCGTTATGTTAAGGGGCGGAGCGAAAAAAACCTGCAGGAAACCGGAGGAGCCCCATGTCCCGCCCCCCTCGTCCGCCGGCGGGCGTCCCGCCGAGCGAGCCGGCCGACAGGTCGATCCCGCCCGACGCGGACGATGACGACGGAGCCCCCTCCCCGTCCGGCATGGCAGACGGGCGCGGCCGCCGCACCTCGATCGGCGCCCGGCGCAATCCGGCGAGCGAGGCGGCGGTCATCGCCGCCGCACGATCCTTGTTGCAGGAAAAAGGTTACGCGGGCTTTTCCATCGACGAGGTGGCGCGCCGCGCGGGCGCGGGCAAGCCGACGATCTACCGCTGGTGGCCGACGAAGGCCGACCTCTTCATCGCCATCTACCAGGCGGACAAGGCGGCCGCCATCGCCATGCCCGACACGGGCTCGCTGGCGCGGGACCTGCGCACGCTCGTCAACGCACTCTGGACCTTCTGGCGCACGACGCCCTCGGGTGGCGCCTTCCGCGCCCTCATCGCCGAGGCGCAGACCAACCCCGCCTCCCTCGCCGCGTTGCGCGACCGCTTCGTCCCCCAGCACATGTGCCGCCTGCGGGAAGTCTTCGACCGGGCCGTGGAGCGCGGCGAGATCGCGCCCGACAATGTCGAGGCGCTCGTCGAGCTCTATTTCGGCTTCAACTGGTTCCGCCTCCTGATGAACCGCATCGACGACGACCCGGACCACGTGGCGCGGGCCGTGCAGATGATGGTCGAGGGGGCGCGGCGGTAGGCTATTCCACGAGCGGGATCGCCTCGCCGAGGGTCAGCCAGTCGGGCCGACGACCGGCATTGAAGAGGGCGGCCGGCGGGCCGACGTCCGCTTGCTCGAAACACCCGGCCGACACGACGAGCCCGTCAGAGATCACCTCCGCCTCCATGTAGAGCTGCGTCCCGCAGACTGGGCAGAAGATTTGCTCCACCCAGCGCCCCGCATCGCTGCCACGCCGGAAGCGGCGATGCTCGCCGGTGGTGCGCACCACGGCGCTCTTGCCGTAGCGCGCCCGCCAGCCGAAGGCCGAGCCCGTCGCCCGCTGGCATTCGCGGCAACCACAGGCATAGACCCGGTCCGGCGGCCCGGCGAGCGTGAGGCTCAGCTGCCCGCAGGTGCAGCGGGCGGTGCGCTCCCGCTCCGCTTCAGGCGGCATGGCGCACCCCGCCCCGCTCGATGAAACGCACCAGCGCCGCGAAATCGTCCGCCGCGTGGCCGGCCGCGAGCGCGGCCTTGAACAGCCCGTCGAGTGCCGCCGGAAGCGCGCGGTCCAGCCCGTGCTCGTCGCCGATGGCCAGGAGATGATGGAAGGCGCTGTAATGCGCCTCGATGGTCGCGAGCGTCGCGGCGTCGCCGCGCCAGCGCCCCTCGCCCACCCGCGCGATGAGATCGTCGGTCGCCGCATCGACCACCGGCTGGAAGTCCCGCATGTATCGGGCATAGGCCTCCAGGCCGATGCCCTCTGCGCGGACCACCGCCAGCGCCTGCAGGGTGCCGAAGAGCTTGCCCCACATCTGTGTCAGCAGCCCCGTGTCGAGCGCGGACGCATGGCCCGCATCCTCGCCGACGAACACGCCGTTGCCGCCGAACACGCGCAGCACGTCGCGATGGCGTTCGAACGCCTGCCGCATGCCGGAGTAGAGTATCGTCGTCTCCGCCCCGCCGATGAAGTTCGGCGTCGCCATGATGGCGCCGTCGAGATAGGCGATGCTCCGCTCCGCCGCCCATCGGCCGGCCTCGCGCGCCTGCCGGGACGAACCGGACGTGAGCTGCACCACCACCTTGCCGGCGAGCGCGCGTTCCACCGCCAGCATGCGCAGCAGCGCGTCCGCCGCCGCATAATCGATGACATTGACGATGACGACATCCGATGCGGCCACCGCTTCTGCCAGTGATTCAGGGGCGTGCGCGCCCGCCGCGACGAGGGGAGCGACCTTCTCCGGCGAGCGGTTCCATACGCGCGTTTCGATGCCCTCTGCGAGCAAGGCTCTCGCGAACGCCGAGCCCATGCGGCCGGCGCCGACGACACAAGTCTTTGTCATGACGGGAAACCCCACCTATCTTGGCGAGCAGCACCCGCCGGGTTGCCGATTGATAGGCGCGGCCTGGCGACAGTGTAAATTACGCACTTTCAAGTAAGCGCTCACCCCAAGGTAAGTGGTTTTGCAATGAAACGCCTCGAAACCGACGAATGCGGCTTCGCCAGCGCCCTCAATGCCATCTCGGGCAAGTGGAAGATGGGCATCCTGTGGGAAGTGACGCTCCGGCCCCGCCGTTTCGGCGAGCTGCGCCGGCTGTTGCCGGGCGTGAGCGAGAAGGTTCTGGCGCAGCAACTGCGCGAGATGGAGGCCGACGACCTCATCCGCCGCGAGGTCTTCCCCGGCGCCGTGCAGAAGGTGGAATATTCCGCGACCGACTTCGGCCGCAGCCTCAACGAGGCCGTCGACGCGCTGTCGCGCTGGGGCAAGGAGTTCGAGAAGCGGCAGGAGCGCAAAGCGATGGTGGCCTGACGCCTCAAGGGACCGTCTCCGCCGCCGAAAAGGAAGGGCGCCCGCTGGGGCGCCCTCGACATTGCCGGTTCGGCTCACTTCTCCGGCAGGTTCAGCCGGATGTGCAGCTCCCTGAGCTGCTTCATCGTCACCTCGGACGGCGCGCCCATCATCAGGTCCTCCGCCCGCTGGTTCATGGGGAAGAGGACGACCTCGCGCAGGTTCTGCGCGTTGCAGAGCAGCATGACGATGCGGTCGACGCCTGGGGCGATGCCACCGTGCGGCGGGGCGCCGTAGCTGAGGGCGCGCAGCATGCCGCCGAACTTCGCCTCCAGCACGTCCTCGCCGTAGCCGGCGATGGCGAAGGCCTTGCGCATGATGTCCGGCCGGTGGTTACGGATGGCGCCCGACGACAGCTCCACGCCGTTGCAGACGATGTCGTACTGGAAGGCCGTGATGCCGAGGATCGTCTTCTCGTCGGCCGGGTCGAGCGCCAGGAAGGCGTCGTGGTCGAAGTTCGGCATGGAGAACGGGTTGTGGGAGAAGTCGATCTTCTTCTCCTCCTCGTTCCACTCGAACATCGGGAAGTCGGTGATCCAGCACAGGTCGAAGCGCTCGCGGTCGATGAGGTCGAGCTCCTCGCCGATGCGCGTGCGCGCCTTGCCGGCGAGCCCGGCCGCCTTGGCCTCCTCCCCCGCCGAGAAGAACACGGCGTCGCCCGCTCGCACGCCGGCGGTAATGGCGATGGCCGCCTGCGCCTCGGCCGGCACGAACTTGGCGATCGGCCCCCTGCCGACGAGCTCGCCGCCCTCGTCCTCAAAGACGATGTAGCCGAGCCCCGGCGCGCCCTCGCCCCGCGCCCAGTCGTTGAGCTTGTCGAAGAACGAGCGCGGCTGGCCCGCCGCCCCCGGCGCGGGGATGGCGCGCACCACGCCGCCGGCCTTGATGACGTTCTTGAAGGCGTTGAACGTCACGTCCTCGCGCAGGAACTCGGCGGTGACGTCGGCGATGATGATGGGGTTGCGCAGGTCAGGCTTGTCGACGCCGTACTTCAGCATCGCCTCGGCGTAGGGAATGCGCGGGAAGACGGGCGTCACCGGCCGGCCCTCGCCGAATTCCTCGAAGACGCCGCGCAGCACCGGCTCCACCGCCTGGAACACGTCCTCCTGCGTGACGAAGCTCATCTCGATATCGAGCTGGTAGAACTCGCCCGGCGAGCGGTCGGCACGCGCGTCCTCGTCGCGGAAGCAGGGCGCGATCTGGAAATAGCGGTCGAAGCCGGCGATCATCGTCAGCTGCTTGAACTGCTGCGGCGCCTGCGGAAGGGCGTAGAACTTGCCCGGATGCAGGCGGCTCGGCACCAGGAAGTCGCGCGCCCCCTCCGGCGAGGAGGCGGTGAGGATCGGCGTCTGGAACTCGAAGAAGCCGCCCTCCTTCATGCGCCGGCGCAGCGAATCGATGATCTGGCCGCGCTTGACGATGTTCTGGTGCAGCTTCTCGCGCCGAAGGTCGAGGAAGCGGTACTTGAGCCGCGTCTCCTCGGGGAAGTTCTGGTCGCCGAAGACCTGCATCGGCAGTTCGCCCGCCGGGCCCAGCACCTCGATCTCCGTGATGTAGAGCTCGACGTTGCCTGTCGGCAGCTCCGGGTTCTCGGTGCCGGCCGGGCGGTTGCGCACCTTGCCGTCGACGCGCACCACCCATTCCGAGCGCAGGGTCTCGGCCACCTTGAAGGCCGGCGAATCCGGATCGACGACGCATTGCGTCAGCCCGTAATGATCGCGCAGATCGATGAACAGCACGCCGCCGTGGTCGCGAATGCGATGGCACCAGCCCGAGAGGCGAACGGTCTCGCCGACATGGGTTTCGCGGAGCGCGCCGCAGGTATGTGAACGGTAGCGATGCATGGGCACGGTGTTCCGGCTCGACGATCGGACGAAGGGTGAATGAGCGCCCGCGCGCGGCAACGGCGCGGCCGCGGGAGAAGCCCACGAGACGGCACGAATGTCAAGGATAGGCCGCGACAAGCGGCCAAGTCTGAGTTATAGCGCGAATACCATGGACTTGATTGCTACGACCGACGCCCTCGCCGCCGCCTGTGCCCGCCTCGCCAAATTCCCCTTCGTCACCGTGGATACGGAATTTCTGCGGGAGACGACGTATTATGCCAAGCTCTGCCTGATCCAGATGGCGAGCCCGGCCGAGGCCGTGCTCGTCGATCCCCTGGCGGAGGACATGGACCTTGCGCCCTTCTATGCGCTGATGGCCGATACCCACGTGGTCAAGGTCTTCCACTCGGCACGGCAGGACATCGAGATCATCTGGCAGGGCGGCAGCGTCATCCCGACCCCGCTCTTCGACACGCAGGTCGCCGCCATGGTCTGCGGCTATGGCGACTCGGTGTCCTACGAGCAACTGGTCAACGACCTCGCCAAGGCACGCATCGACAAGTCTTCCCGCTTCACGGACTGGTCGCGCCGCCCGCTCAGCGAGCAGCAGCTCGCCTATGCCCTCTCGGACGTGACGCATCTGCGCACCGTCTATGCGGCGCTGCATGCGGACCTGGCCGAGAGCGGGCGCGAAAGCTGGCTCGACGAGGAGATGGCGGTGCTCACCGCGCCCGCCACCTACGACACCCATCCCGAGGATGCCTGGCAGCGCCTCAAGGGGCGCATCAAGAAGCCGAAGGAAGCCGCGGTGCTGATGGAGATCGCGGCTTGGCGCGAGCGCGAGGCTCGCAGCCGCAACGTGCCGCGGTCGCGCATCATGAAGGACGACGCCCTCATCGACATCGCCGTGCACGCGCCGACGACGCCGGAGGCGCTCGGCGCGCTGCGCTCCGTCCCCAACGGCTTCGAGCGCTCGCGCCCGGCCGGCGACATCCTCGCCGCCGTCGCACGCGGCGTGGCGCGCGATCCGAAGTCCGTCAGCCTCGGCGAGCGCGGCCGCAAGGCCGGCACCAACGGCGCCACCATCGAGATGCTCAAGGTGCTGTTGAAGGCCGTGGCGGAGAACGAGCGGGTCGCCCCGAAGATCCTCGCCACGGTGGATGACCTCGAGGCCATCGCCCTCGACGACGAGGCGGACGTGCCGGCGCTCACCGGCTGGCGGCGCCAGCTCTTCGGCGAGAAGGCACTCGCCCTGAAGGCCGGGCGCCTGGCGCTCACCGTGGACCGCGGGCGCGTGCGCCTCATCGAATATTGATTAGGCCGCCTCGCTGAGGAACTCGTCGAGGGCACCGACGAGGAACTGGGCCGACCGGGTGAAGTCCTGCGACAGGGCGGCGAGGCTCTGCGCGGCATCGCGCGTTTTGGCCACTGTCTCGCCC
Organism: Chelatococcus daeguensis; assembly: GCF_001887265.1. Classification (NCBI taxonomy): domain Bacteria; kingdom Pseudomonadati; phylum Pseudomonadota; class Alphaproteobacteria; order Hyphomicrobiales; family Chelatococcaceae; genus Chelatococcus; species Chelatococcus daeguensis. The sequence goes on from NZ_CP018095.1 coordinate 2,232,601, forward strand.
ATGGCCGACAGGCTCTCGTTCAACAGCGATAACGTCGTCACGCCTGCCCCCGAATCCCTATTGTGCAACGCGCACGTTGTGGAGACCCGGCATTGCGGAACCGTTACCCTTGCATGACACTTCTGCGACAGGCCTTTGTAGTAAAATCCGTTTCCAGTCCCACGAGGCCTACCTGCCATTCTGGATGAGGGGCTCGCGGCCGACGAGGCGTGCGAGCTGTTTGACCCGGTTCAAGAGCCGGTCGCTCGCGAGCGCAGCGAGGTCGCCGGGCAGCGCCAGCACCAGCTTGCCGCCATGCCCCGTGATCGGCGCCCGCGGCAGGACGCCCGGCATGGCGGCCGAGACGAGATAGGCGACTCGCATGGCACCGCCGAGGATGCGCGCCCGGTCGATCATCCGGGTCGTCACCAGTTCCCGGATGCGCGGGCTGATGTCGTCCACCGACAGGCCGACATGGCGGAAGAAGACCGACAGGGCCAGGAAGGCGCGGCCGGGATGGTCGACGCCCACGAAGGCGGCATGGGCGATGATGTTGAGCCCCTGTTCGCCGCGATAGTCGGGATGCGCGCGCCAGCCGATGTCGGCCAGAAGGCAAGCGGCATGGCGCAGGCGGCGCTCCTCCCCCGTCTCGTCGAGGTGGAGCGAGGCAACGAGCTTGTCCGTCCAGCCGATCAGTTCCTCGCCGTGCATCGGCGCGCGCGAGCGCAGCAGGTTGAGCTCGCGCGCCGCGGAGAGCAGCGGATCCGTCCGCCGCTCCTCGTTGGACAACTTCTCGTAGAGCAGCCCTTCGCGCACCCCCTGCGCCGAGATGACGACCTTCTTGGGTTTGCCCTTGCGGATGATCTCTTCCAGCAGCAGCGCCCCGTAGCCGAGCAAGGGCCGGCGGGCCGCCGAGACGGCCTCGATCGATTCGAGCGTGTCGGCATCGACGCGCTCGACGATCTTGGCGAAGTCCGTGACGTCCTTCGGCGCCACCGTATAGCCGTGCATCACGTGCAGCGGATAGCCTTTCTGCGTCATGTGCAGGCGCGCCAGGGCGCGCCACGTGCCGCCGACGGCATAGAAGGTGCGCCCCTTCAGGCGCTCCAGCGGCTCAGCCTTGGCGAAGGCGTCGCGCACCACCTTCGAGGCCTTGCGTATGTTGCCGCCGGTCGTGTCCTGCAGCGCGAGGCCCCCGAGCGGCAGCGAGACACCCTTGCCGAGTTCGAAACCGCGCACGTCGATGAGCTCGAGGCTGCCGCCACCCATGTCGCCGACGACGCCGTCGGCATCGTGGAAGCCGGACATGACGCCGAGCGCCGAGAGCTGCGCCTCCCGGCTGCCCGAGATGAGCTCGATGGGATGGCCGATCGCCGCCTCGGCCCGGGCGAGGAAGTCCGGCCCGTTCTCGGCGTCGCGCGCCGCCGCCGTCGCCAGCACGTGCACCGAGGCGACCTGCATGAGCCCGCACAGGACGCGAAAGCGCGCCAGCGCCCTGAGCGCCTTCTCGACGGCATCGTCGTGCAGCCGCTTCGTCGTCGCCACACTGCGGCCGAGGCCGCAGAGGACCTTTTCGTTGAAGATCGGCGTCGGCGCCCGCGTCATGCCCTCGTAGGCGACGAGGCGGACCGAGTTGGAGCCGATATCAACGATGGCCACCGGTGAGCCGACGTCGAGTCGGCCCGGGGCACGCAGTTCAGGCAGAGGATCCCTTGGCGAGGGTCCTGGGGCGCGAATCCTTGAGAGACTTTCCACGTCCAGACAGACTCGGGTTCGTCATGAAGTACTGATGAGCGTTGAAGGACTGCTCCCCCTTGCCCGGGATGATGCGCTTGCTCGTCCCATCGGGCAATACAGTCCAGCTCTGCTCGTTGTCCAGCAGATTGGCGAGCATGATCTGCTCGAGGATCTGCTCGTGCACGGTCGGATTAGAGATCGGCAGCAGCGCCTCGACCCGCCGATCGAGGTTTCGCTGCATCAGGTCGGCGGAGGAAATGTAGAGATGCGCCTTGGCATGCGGCAGCCCGTGCCCGTTGCCGAAGGCGTAGATGCGGCTGTGCTCGAGGAAGCGGCCGACGATGGACTTGACGCGGATGTTCTCCGACAGGCCCGGAATGCCGGGCCTGAGGCAGCAGATGCCGCGCACGATGAAGTCGACCTGCACGCCGGCCCGGCTCGCCTCGTAGAGCGCGTCGATGATCGTCGAATCGACCAGCGAGTTGCACTTGCCCCAGATCTGGGCCGGGCGGCCGGCCTTCGCATGGGCGATTTCCTCCTCAATATGCTTGAGGAGGCGCGCCTTCAGCGTCACGGGAGACACGGCCATGCGCTCAAGCTCGGCCGGCTCGGCATAGCCGGTGATGAAGTTGAAGATGCGCGCAACGTCCCGCGCGATGACGGGGTCGGCCGTGAAGAACGACAGGTCGGTGTAGATGCGCGCCGTGATCGGGTGGTAGTTGCCCGTGCCGACATGGCAATAGGTGACGAGTTGCCCGCCTTCGCGGCGCACCACCGACGACAGCTTGGCGTGGGTCTTGAGCTCGATGAAGCCGAAGACCACCTGCGCTCCTGCCCGTTCGAGGTCCCGCGCCCAGCGGATGTTGGCCTCCTCGTCGAATCGCGCCTTGAGCTCGACGAGCGCCGTCACGGACTTGCCGGCCTCGGCCGCCTCCGCGAGCGCCTTGACGATGGGCGAGTCCGACGAGGTGCGGTAGAGCGTCTGCTTGATGGCCACCACATTGGGATCGCGTGCCGCCTGCTGCAGGAACTGCACCACCACGTCGAAGGATTCGTAGGGGTGGTGGACGACGATGTCCTTCTGGCGGATGGCGGCGAAGCAATCGCCCCCGTGCTCGCGGATGCGTTCGGGAAAGCGCGGGTTGTAGGGCTTGAACTTGAGGTCGGGCCGGTCGAGCCCGACGAGCTGGCTGAGCTCGTTGAGCGCCAGCATGCCCTCGACCACGAAGATCTCGTCCGTTGTCACATTGAGTTCGTCGGCGACGAAGGCACGCAGCCCCTCGGGCATGGCCGCCTCGACCTCGAGTCGGATGACGCTGCCGCGGCGACGCTGCTTGAGGGCCGATTCGAACAGGCGCACCAGGTCTTCCGCCTCTTCCTCGATTTCGAGGTCGCTGTCGCGGATGACGCGGAAGCCCCCCTGTCCCTTCACCGTGTAGCCGGGGAAGAGCTTGGCCGTGAATAGGACGATGAGTTGTTCGAGCGCGATGAAGCGCTGGGCCCCCGTCTCGGCGAAATCCGGCAGGCGTACGAAGCGCTCCACCCGACTCGGCACGCGGATCAGCGCATTGAGCGAGCGGTTGTCGCTCTGGCGGAAGAGTGCCAGCGCCAGCGTGAAGCCGAGGTTGGAGATGAACGGGAACGGATGGGCCGGATCGACGGCGAGCGGTGTCAGCACCGGGAAAACGTGGTGAAGGAAATAATCGTCGAGCCACAGCCGCTCGGCCCTCGTCAGTTGTCCGGCATCGACGAGAACGATGCCGTTCTCGAGCAGTTCGTCCCTGAGCTCGCGCCAGCGGCGCTGCTGGTCGCTGGCGAGCACCGACACTTCGGCGCCGATGCGCATCAGCTGCTCGGCCGGCGTCAGCCCGTCCTGCGACTGCGTCATGACGCCCGAACGCACCTGGCCCCGCAGGCCCGCGACACGCACCATGAAGAACTCGTCGAGATTGTTGGCGGAGATCGACAGGAAACGCAGTTGCTCCAGCAGCGGATGGCGCTTGTTGGAGGCCTCCTCCAGCACCCGGCGGTTGAACTGCAGCCAGGACAGTTCGCGGTTGATGAAGCGTTCGGGCGACTGGCGCAGCGCCTCGGCAACGGCCGCCTCGGCCGCAACGGCCTCGCCCTGATCGAGCTTCACCGCCTCGCTCTGGCCGCCCGCCGGCTTGATCGCCTCGAGGTTCACCGTCCGCTCCCTTGTCATGTCGTTGCCGCCCTGGCTCGTCCTTGTGCGTCCATTCCAAGACAGACGCATGACGGCCCGGATGCGGCGCCCGGCGGCTTACCACGCCGCACCTCAGCCTCCCACCGGCACGGCCGGGATGCAACCTTCACGGAGGCGTCAGCTTTCGCCCATGGCGAGCGTGGCGAGGACAGCAAGGGCGAGCGGGCGCGTGATGCGCCGGCCGCGGCTCAAGGCCTCCCGGTCGAGGGCGGCGACGAGGCGCTGGGCAGCGGCGAGCGACCGCTCCATGCGCGGCAGGATGGACTCGACCACATTGGTATCGACGACGAGCTGCCGGTCGACGAAAAGCTTGACGAGGACGGCGCGCAGGAGCGCCTCGTCCGGCGCGCCGATGTCGACCGCCGGCGATTGCCGCAGGCGCGAGAGGAGGTCCGGCGTGGCAAGGCCCCAGGCCTCCGGCGCCGTCCGCGCTGTCAAGAGCAGGCTGCTGCCGGTGCTGCGCAGGGCGTTGAGGAGGTGGAAGAAGGCATGCTCGTCGAGCGGGCTGCGGTCGCAATCCTCCACTACCAGAGCCGGTGCGCCGGCAAGCTCCGGCACGGCCGGAAGCGTCACGGCGGCGGCATCGGCGACAGTCGCACCGGCGCGCTCGGCCCACATGACGGCAAGATGCGTCTTGCCCGCCCCCTCCGGTCCGACGAGGCGCAGGACGGGATGCGGCCAGTCGGGCCAACGCTCGATCAGGGCATAAGCGGCCTCGTTGCACGGGCTGACGAGGAAATCCTCCGCCCCGTAGCGTGGCATCAGCGCCAGATCGAGCGGCAGTTGCCGGGGCTTGTCCGCCATGGGCCGGCTCACGCGTCCGTCTCCGGCCGGGGCGGTGGCGGCAGGCCTTCGTCATAGAGCGAGCTTGCCAGATACTGCCGCACGGCAAAGCGCGCGAGGACGCCGAGCGCCGCGGCGATCGGCACGGCAAGGAGAAGGCCGACGAAGCCGAACAGCGAGCCGAAGGCGAAAAGCGCGAACATCAGCCAGACCGGGTGCAGCCCCACCGCATGACCGACGAGCTTGGGCGACAGGATGTTGCCCTCGAGGAACTGGCCGGCGAAGAAGATGGCGAGGGTCGCGCCGATCATGATGTAGTCGGGCCAGAACTGCACGATGGCGACGCCGACGGAGAGCACGAGGCCAGTCAGCGAGCCGACATAGGGGATGAAGCTGATGAGCCCGGCCCCAAGCCCGATGAGCGCCCCGAAGTTGAGGCCGATGAGCGAGAGGCCGACGGCATAGAACGTGCCGAGGATGATGCACACCAGCGCCTGGCCGCGGATGAAGCCGGCGATTGCCCCGTCCATCTCGCGGGCGAGCTGGCGGATGGTCGGCGCGTGCCGACGCGGCAACCAGTTGTCGAGGGTCGCGATCATCCGGTCCCAGTCGACGAGCAGGTAGAAGGCGACGACCGGCGTCACGACGAGCAGGGCGAAGACGTTGACGATGGCCTGCCCGCCCGACCACAGCGATTGCAGGAAGGCGCCGAGCCAGCGCGCCCCCTCCGAGACGACGTTGCCGAGGGACTGCTGCACGTCCTGCAGCACGGCAGGGCCGCCGAGCCGCTCCAGCAGCGTGCCCCCCTGCTCGGCGGCCAGCTGCTGCAGGCGCGACACCGTCTCCGGCAGCTTGCCGATGAAGGCAGCGAGCTGGTTGGCGACAATGGGGACGAGCAGGACGAGCGCGACAATGAAGAGGAGGATGAAGATGCCGAGGATGAGGAGCGTCGCCCACAACCGGCCGAGGCCGATCCGCTCCAGCCGGTCCGCCAGCGGATCGAGCAGATAGGCCAGCGCCAGACCCGCCACGAAGGGCAGCAACATGTCGCGCAGCACGTAGAGTCCCGTGACGACGAGGATCAGAGCCACCAACCAGAAGACGACCTGCCGCTGCGCGATCATGCGATATCCCGAGCTGCCGGCGGCAGCGCCTGTTCCTTGCGGACCCTTACCGGGCGCGGTTACGTGGCCATATGCCGCAGCCACAGAGCGAGATAGGCGCCCGCCGACAGCAGCGTCAAGAGCGCCACGGCCGCGAGCGCAAGATCGTGGACAACGGCGAGATCGAGCCCGAAGGCCCTTGCGCCGAGCACGAGGCCGGCAAAGCCGATCTGCGCGACGGTCGTCATCTTGCTGACCCACAGCGGCCGGATGGCGAGCGGCCGCGCCATGAGCCACGAGAGGACGATCGCCATCAGGATCATGATGTCGCGGAAGACGACGAGGATCGCAACCCACCCCGGCAGGACGCCGACGACGGCGAGGCTCACGTAGATCGAGATGAGCAGCGCCTTGTCGGCGAGCGGGTCGAGATAGGCGCCGAGTTCGCTCTGCAGGCCGAAGCGCCGCGCGAGGAAGCCGTCGACCGCGTCGGAAAGGCCGGCGACGGCGAAGAGCACGAAGGCCGCGAGCCACTGTCCCGAACCGATCATGGCGATGACGACGGGCACGAGGATGAGGCGGGCGATCGTGATGAGATTGGGCAGGGTCATGGTGGCAGGTCGTGACGAGGATGCCCACAATCTAGGCAGCGCGACCGCGCTGTGCGAGCCCCGGAAGCACCAAGGGCCCGTGTCGGGTCTTGCACAGCGGCGCCCGGCATCGTACTGCCCGGACTTAAAGAGCGTGCGGCGCGCGCCCCGGAGCCTGGTCACGATGCAGAAGCCCCCGAAGAACGGTCTCACCTATGCCCAGTCCGGCGTCGACATCGATGCCGGCAACGCCATGGTCGAGGCCATAAAGCCGCTCGTGCGCGCCACGAAGCGCCCCGGCGCCGACACCGAGATCGGCGGCTTCGGCGGCCTCTTCGATCTGAAGGCGGCAGGCTTTCGCGATCCGATCCTCGTTGCGGCCAACGACGGCGTCGGCACAAAGGTGAAGATCGCCATCGACACCGGCATCCACGACACCGTCGGCATCGATCTCGTCGCCATGTGCGTCAATGACCTCGTGGTGCAGGGTGCCGAACCGCTCTTCTTCCTCGACTATTACGCCACCGGCAAGCTCGAGCCGGAGGCGGGCGTCGCCATCGTCAAGGGCATCGCCGAGGGCTGCCGCATCGCCGGCTGCGCGCTGATCGGCGGTGAGACGGCCGAGATGCCCGGCCTCTATGCGCAGGGCGACTACGATCTTGCCGGCTTCGCCGTCGGCGCCGCCGAGCGCGGCACGCTCCTGCCCCGGCCCGATATCGGCGCGGGCGACGTCGTGCTCGGCCTCGCCTCCTCGGGCGTTCACTCGAACGGCTTCTCGCTGGTGCGCAAGGTGGTCGAGACCACTGGCCTCGGCTGGGAGGACGATGCCCCCTTCGCGCCCGGGACGCCCGTCGGCCGGGCGCTGCTGGCACCGACGCGCATCTATGTGCGCTCCGTCCTCGCCGCGCTGAAGGCCGGCGCCGCCGTCAAGGGTCTCGCCCACATCACCGGCGGCGGCTTTCCGGACAACATCCCGCGCGTCCTGCCCAAAGGGCTCGGCGTCAGGCTCGACCTCTCCGCCATCGCGGCTCCGCCGGTCTTCGGCTGGCTGGCCCATGCGGGCGGCATTGCCGAGGCGGAGATGCTGCGCACCTTCAACTGCGGTATCGGCATGGTCGTCATCGCCGCGGCGGACGAGGCCGATGCTGTCGTCGGCCACCTCGCCGACGCCGGCGAGACGGTCTGCCGGCTCGGCGAGGTCGTCATGGCCGTCGAGGGCACCGAGCGGGTGGCGACAACGGGACATCTCGTCCTGTGACCGCCGCCCCGACCAAGAAGCGCGTGGCCGTGCTCATCTCCGGTCGCGGCTCCAACATGACGGCGCTGATCGCGGCAGCCGCCGATCCGGCCTTTCCGGCGACGATCGCGCTCGTCCTGTCCAACCGGCCCGATGCAGCCGGGCTCGCCGTGGCCGTGGAGGCGAACGTCCCGACGGCGGTCGTCGACCATAAGCCACACGGCAAGGACCGGGCGGCCTTCGAGCGCATTCTGGACGAGACCCTGCGCGCGGCCGGCATCGACATCGTCTGCCTCGCCGGCTTCATGCGCGTGCTGACGCCGTGGTTCGTCGAGCGCTGGACGGGGCGGATGCTCAACATCCACCCTTCCCTGCTGCCCGCCTTCCGCGGCCTCGACACTCACGCCCGCGCGCTCGCCGAGGGCGTGCGCCTGCACGGCTGCACCGTGCATTTCGTGGTGCCGGAGCTTGACGCCGGCCCGGCCGTCATGCAGGCAGCCGTGCCGGTGGTGCCGGGCGACACGCCCACGAGCCTCGCCACGCGCGTTCTCACGCAGGAGCACCGCATCTACCCGGCCGCCCTCGCGCTCGTCGCCTCGGGCGCCGTCGCGCTCGACGCTGACGGCCGCATCGCCGGCCCGCCGGCAGCGGAATTCACCACCCACGAGGCGCTTGTCAGCCCGCCGATTCCGGGGTGAACTCCAGGAACGACGAGCGTGCCGGCCTTCCCCACGTCATGGCCGGGCACGCCCCGGCCATCCGCGCCTTCAGCGTCGCACGACGTCAGGGCGTGGATGCCCGCAACAGGCGCGGGCATGACGGCGAGGACGGTTGATCGTCGCAGTGCACGTCCGCATATCGGAACCTGAACAGAGTCCTGAACGATCCAAGACGGCCGGCTGCGGCGCCGGCGAGCCGGAGCGCACCGACCGGGATCAGATAGGCCGTCTGAGATTGCAGGCGTCGAGCGCTTCGAGCGCCTTTCCACGCGCGCTGTCGTTGAAGTAGCCGGTCTGGCGGAAAGCGGCGATTTCGTCCTGCGTCATCGCCGCGATGGTGCGGCGGGCATAGCAGCGGCAGGGCTCACGCAGCGTCTCGCGCGGCGTGGCCATGATCTTCGCCTGGGTGACGAGGCAGGCGTCATAGGCCCGTTCGCGGATCTGCGCCGGCGAGAGATTGGCGGCCGTCGGGTCGGACGGCGGCAAGGGTGCCGTCGTTCCGGAAGCAAGCGCAGGCAAGGCGGCGGTCATCGCGACCGCGAACACGAATGCACCCGAAACAGTCGCAAGACGCACGATCAACCTCCTTCTAGTCGAGACCTTACGCCCGAATCTGCTCCGCCCGTCGGAGCCAGACGCGGTTGTCGTGGAAGGCCGCGCCGCCGTAGGGCGCCACCTGGTCGGCGCCGGTCAGCGTGTTGATGCCCCTGCCGTCCACGAAGCTGGCGTTGGGCCAGATCGATTCCGCGATGAGCACGCCGCGCCGCACCCCGTCATAGAGGCGCGCATGGAGCCGCACCGTGCCGCGCGAATTACCGATCGCAACGAGCATGCCATCTTCGATGCCGCTCGCCGCCGCGTCCTGCGGATGAATGAACAGCTCCGGCCGGCCGCCCTCCTTCTGCGCCGAGGTCGGCGTCTCGGTGAAGGAGGAGTTGAGAAAGTTGCGCGCCGGGCTCGTGGCGAGGCGAAAGGGATGGCGCTCGTCCGCCGTCTCGATCGCGGTCCAGTGGTCCGGCAGGGCCGGCAGGTGCTCGTGCGGACCGAAGAGACCGCTGCGCGGCGCCGGCACCTTCGTCCAGTCCGGCTTGAAGCGGAACTTGCCGTCCGGCCAGTTGAAGCCGTCGAGGAAGTGCGCGTGCCGGAACGGCGGCTGGATGTCGATCCACTTGTTTTCCTCGAGCTCGGCGAGCCGGCCGCGCTTCGAGTTCTCCAGCGTCCAGTCGATCAATTCGCGCGGGCTCATCGCGAAGCCCGGATGCTCGGCGCCGAGCCGTTCGGCCAGCGCGGCAATGACCTCGTGGTTGGAGCGGCACTCGCCCGGCGGCTCGACCAGCTTCGGCCCGAGCAGGATGTGCTGCTGGCCGCCCGCCTGGTAGAGGTCGTCGTGCTCGAGGAACATCGTCGCCGGCAGCACGATGTCCGCCATCAGCGCCGTCTCGGTCATGAACTGCTCATGCACGCAGACGAACAGGTCCTCGCGGGCGAAGCCGCGCTTCACCAGCTCCTGCTCGGGCGCCACCGAGACAGGATTGGTGTTCTGGATGAGGAGCGCCTTCACCGGCCCGCCGCCGCGCAGCGCTTCCGCATCCCCCGTCAGCACGCGCCCGATCTGCGACTGGTCGAGCTGGCGCACCGAGCGATCGAGGGCATCGAGCCCCTCGATCATGGTCTTGCGCCACCCATAGACGCCGCTGTTGCTGTGGAAGGCGCCGCCGCCCTCGTACTGCCAGGCGCCGAGCACCGCGGGCACCGAGAGCGCGGCATGCATGTTGACCGAGCCGTTGCGCTGGCGCGCGAAGCCGTAGCCGAGGCGGAAATAGGCCCGCGGCCGCTCGCCGAGGAGCCTGGCGAAGGCCTCGATCTCCTCGACCGCAAGGCCCGTGACGGCCGCGGCCCATTCGGGCGTGCGCGTCTTGAGATGCGCCTCGAGCTCCTCGGGGCAGTCGGTATATTGCGCGAGATAGGCCCGGTCCGCATGACCGTCGCGGAAGAGCACGTGCATGACGGCGCAGGCGAGCGCCCCGTCCGTGCCGGGCTTGACCAGCAGCGCCATGTCGGCCTGCTTCATCGTCGCATTCATGTAGATGTCGATGGCGACGATCTTCGCCCCCCGCTCCTTGCGGGCGCGCAGGGCGTGGGTCATCACGTTGACCTGGGTGTGCACCGCATTGGTGCCCCAGATGACGACGCAGTCGGACTTCGCCATCTCACGCGGATCGGCGCCGGCGAGCAGCCCCGTGCCGGCGATGTAGCCCGTCCAGGCCGAGGTGGTGCAGATGGTCGAGAACTGGCCGGAGTATTTCTTGACGTGGCGCAGGCGGTTGATGCCGTCCCGCATCACGAGGCCCATGGTGCCGGCATAGTAATAGGGCCAGACCGCCTCCGGCCCATGCTCGGCCTCTACGGCGCGGAAGCGCTCGGCCACCGTGTCGAGGGCCTCGTCCCAGGAGATGCGCTCGAACCGGCCTGATCCTTTCGGGCCGGTGCGCTTCAAAGGGTGAAGCAGCCGGTCGGGATGGTGGATGCGCTCGGCATAGCGGGCCACCTTGGCGCAGATGACACCGGCCGTGTAGCTGTTGTCGCGCGAGCCATGGATGCGGCCGATTGTCTTGCCGTCGATCACCTCCACGTCGAGCGCGCAGGTGGAGGGGCAGTCGTGCGGACAGGCGGAATGCCCGCGGGTGATCTTCGGCTGGACGGTCATCGTTCCACGAAAGCTGCGTTACGGCCTGCGATCATGCCGGGAGCACCCCGGCCCTGTCGAGTGCGCGCCCCATGAAAAAAGGCGAGCCGAGGCCCGCCCTTTCGTCATGGCATCACGCGCGACTGAGGTGTCAGCCGACGATCTCGTTGCCGGCGAAGAACTGGGCGATCTCCACCGCCGCCGTCTCCGGCGCATCCGAGCCATGCACCGAGTTCTCGCCGACGGACTTGGCGAAGAGCTTGCGGATGGTGCCCTCGGCGGCGTTGGCCGGGTTGGTTGCACCCATCACCTCGCGGTACTTGGCGATGGCGCCCTCCCCCTCGAGCACCTGCACGACGACCGGGCCGGAGACCATGAAGTCGACGAGTTCGCCGAAGAAGGGGCGCTCCCTGTGCACGGCGTAGAAGGTCTCGGCCTGCTCCCGGGTCATGCGGATGCGCTTCTGGGCGACGATGCGCAGGCCCGCCTTCTCGATGACGGCGTTGATGGCGCCGGTCAGGTTGCGCTCGGTCGCGTCGGGCTTGATGATGGAAAAGGTACGCTCGAGGGCCATCGGTCGCTCGTTTCGCTCGCTGGAGGTTGAATGAGGTGCGGGGCTTATAGCCGCCGACGCCGCAGTGCACAAGCCGCCCCACGGTTGCGCTGCCTGCGTCAATAGAGCGAAAGGCGCACTTGGCCGGAGCGGCCGACTGTCCGTAAGCTCGCCTTCCCCAGGGAGGACAGAATGAAGCACGCAGCAAGGAGCCTCGGAACGACCGTTGCGTCTCTCGCCGGCCTGATCGGCCTCACCCTCGCTGCGCCTGCCGCATCGGCGCAGGAGGTCAACGGCCAGTGGCTCACCCAAGGCGGCAAGGCGCGTGTCAACATCGCCAGTTGCGGCGCCAAGCTGTGCGGCACCATCGTCTGGCTGCGCGAGCCGAACGACGAAGCCGGCCAGCCGAAGCGCGACGAGCGCAACGTCGATGCGAGCAAGCGCAACCGCCCGCTCATCGGCGTGCCGGTCCTGCTCGGCATGAGCCGTGAGGACTCCGGCCGCTGGAAGGGCGAGATCTACAACGCCGAGGACGGCAAGACCTACACCGCCTTCCTCACCCCGATGAGCGCCACCGAGGTCAAGGTGGAAGGCTGTGTCATGGGCGGCCTCATCTGCAAGGAGCAGCGCTGGACCCGCGCGCGCTGACGCCCCCAATGAGGAGCATGGCGGAAGCAGCACCCGCTTCCGCCTCCCGCCATCGTGCGGTGCCCTCCGCGCCGCGGCGTAGTCCGGAAGAAAAGGGATGTCGCGCCTCAGCGCGCGCGCTGGCCGAAAAGGATGGCCTGCGCCTCCTTGTCCTTGGATAGGTCGACCTTGCCACGATCCTCGGAATTGACGGCGAGGCCCTTCTGCACGGCAGGACGGGCCAGCACCGTATCGAGCCAGCGCTTCAGGTGCGGGAACTCGGCGATGTCCTGTCCCTGCCGGTCCCAGAGCTTCGCCCATCCGACGCAAGCGATGTCAGCGATCGAATACTCGCCGGCAAGGAATTCGCGGTCCGCGAGGCGCTTGTTCATGACGCCGTAGAGACGGTTGGTCTCGTTGGTGTAGCGATCGATGGCGTAGGGGATCTTCTCCGGCGCATAGATGCGGAAATGGTGCGTCTGCCCGGCCATGGGCCCGAGGCCTGCCATCTGCCAGAACAGCCACTGCTCCACCTCGACGCGCTTGCGCTCGTCGGTTGGATAGAACTGGCCGGTCTTGCGCCCGAGATATTGAAGGATTGCGCCGGACTCGAAGACCGATATGGGCTCGCCGCCGGGCCCGTCGTGATCGACAATGGCGGGCATCTTGTTGTTCGGCGAAATGGCGAGGAACTCCGGCTTGAACTGGTCGCCCTTGCCGATGTTCACGGAATGCACGACATAGGGCAACCCGCATTCCTCGAGCATGATCGAAATCTTCCAGCCGTTCGGCGTCGGCCAGTAGTAGAGGTCAATCGGCTTGCTCTGTGCGATGGTCATCAGACCCAGGCTCCTCTTTCGTGAACGAGCGTTCCATTATTCGTCTAGGCCGACGCTGCGGCCAGGCCAAGTGCGCTGGCGCACATCAGAGTCGATAAGGCGCTGGCGCACATCCGTGTCAAGGCTCCACCGCGGAAGCGAGCGGCGCCGCCGCCTGGGCCGGCGTCAATGGCGTGCCGCGGAAAATCGATCGATCCGGGCTCATCGGGGCTTGCATAAATCGCGGCTCTGGTGCGCAATCTGGCATGCGGCCGTTTGGCCGTAACGTTGTCAGCCTTCCGATTGTTTCCGACCCTCTTTTTCAGGAGTTCATTGCCATGGCGACCTTCGCCCGCCTTGCCCGTGCCTGCCTTGCCGCCGCTTGCCTCGCGCTGTCGATCGTCATCGTTGCCACCCCCTCGCCCGCCGGCGCCGTCGAGGCGAAGGAGACCGCGACGAAGGAAAAGCGTGCGCCCACGCCCGGCCAGCTCGCCGCACGCGAGCGCATGAAGACCTGCGGCGCCGAGTGGCGCGCTCTGAAGGCCGCCGGCAATACCGGCAGCCGCACGTGGCGGGAGTTCTCCAGCGCCTGCATGAAGCAGGCCAAGCGCTGACGCGGCGCGCCTATAGGATCTTCTTGAAACCCTCGTGGCTTCGCTTGTAGCCGAGCCGCTCGTAAAAGCGGTGGGCGTCGAGCCGCCGCTTGTTGGAGGTGAGCTGCACGATGCCGGCGCCGCGCGCCCGCGCGCGGCCCTCGGCGAAGGCGACCATCATGGCGCCGACGCCACGCGAGCGCTGGTCACCCCTGACCTGCACGGCCTCGAGCACACAACGCAAGGTGCCGCGGTTGGTGATCGCCGGCACGAAGGTCAGCTGGAAGGAGCCGATGACCTCGGCATCGCTCACGGTGACGTAGAGCTCGTTGTCCGGGCTGTCGGCGATGCGACGCAGCGCCTCGCGATAGGCCGGTTGCGTCGCCGCCGTCCACTGGTCCCCATGGCCGCCGAGTTCGTCGGCCGCGTGCAAGCCCACGATCGCCTCGAGGTCGGCCTCCGAAGCCCGGCGAATCAGGATCTCAGACACGATTGCGTCTCCGCATTGACGCGAGCGGGGCCGTCCTTCCCGCTCGACGGGGAAGAAAGGGACGGGATCCGTCTCAGACAAGGGGTTTCTCGAAGAAAAATTCGCTGCTGTTGGAGATGTCGCCCAGCGCACGGATCTCGCCGGCCCGCCGGTAGCCGAGCCGCTCGTAGAGCCGATGTGCAGTGGTGAAGCGCGTGTCGGACCATAGCATCATCCGCTGAGCGCCGAGCGCGGCCGCATGGGCCTCGACATGGTCCACGAGCCGGCGGCCGAGGCCACTGCCGCGCAAATCGGGCCGCACGTAGAGCCGGTGCAGCTCGGCGGTTCCGGCGGCCGGGAAATCGACGCCCACGCAGGCGCCGACACGCCCGGCTGGGTCTTCGACCACCCAGTAGGCGCCGCCCTTGTCGGCGAAGCTGCGGGCCGGATGGACGAGATCCGGCAGGTCCCCGTGCGGATCGACGAAACAGCCCGGATATTCGGCGAAGCACAGGGAGAGCAGCCCGAAAAGGTCCTGCGCATCCCCGTCGCGCACCGGCCGCAGCACGAGCCCGCCACGCAATGCGGCGACGCCGCGGCCCTCATAGACGATGGCGTTGCCGCAGCCGCCGCAGTCGGCGGGATGACCTATCGCGGACAGGCCCCGCTTTTCATAGAACCGGCAAGCCCTTGCGTTCTTCTTCTCAACCTCCAGCCGAATGACGGAAGCTTTGGGGAAGGCCCGCACGGCGGCGCTGAAGAGCGCCCGCCCGATGCCCTGGCCCTGCGCTTCCGGGGCGACGTAGAGCCGGTCGATCGAGACGATCCCGTCGCCGCGATCCGTGACGCTCGCCGTGCCGGCGAGCGCCCCGGCCGTCTCGGCGACAAAGAAGGCGTGGCCGGGCCGGCCGATCTCGTCCGCCAGCCGGTCTGGCGCATGCCACTCGCGGGTGATGGCCGCGACGCTGTCCGCGCCGAGGATCGCGTCGTAGGTGTCGTGCCACGTCCGCGCCAGGAGCGCGCTGACGGCCGCGATGTCGCCGCGGCTGGCAGGACGGACGAGGATCACTCCGCAATCCCGAGCTTGGCCTTGAGGATGTCGTTCACCGCCTGCGGGTTGGCCTTGCCGCCGGTTGCGCGCATCACCTGGCCGACGAACCAGCCGAGCATGGTGGGCTTGGCCTTGACCTGCTCCACCTTGTCCGGATTGGCGGCGATCACGGCGTCGATCGCCGCCTCGATGGCGCCGGTATCGGTCACCTGCTTCAGGCCGCGCTCCTCGACGATCTTACGCGGGTCGCCACCCTCGCTCCAGACGATCTCGAAGAGGTCCTTGGCGATCTTGCCGGAGATGACGCCCTCGCCGATGAGCTCCACGATGGCGCCGAGCTGCTCGGCCGAGACCGGCGAGCGCGCCACGTCGAGCCCCTCCTTGTTGAGGCGGCCGAAGAGCTCGTTGATCACCCAGTTGGCGGCCGTCTTGCCGTCGCGCCCCCTGGCCACCGCCTCGAAGAAATCGGCCGTCTCCCGCTCGGCCACGAGCACGCCCGCATCATAGGCCGACAGGCCGTAGTCCTTGATGAAGCGGGCCTTCTTCTCGTCGGGTAGTTCAGGCAGGTGCTGCGCGAGATCATCCACGTAGGGCTGGTCGAAGGAGAGCGGCAGCAGGTCCGGATCGGGGAAATAGCGGTAGTCGTGCGCCTCCTCCTTCGAGCGCATGGACCGCGTCTCGCCCTTGTTCGCGTCGAAAAGGCGCGTCTCCTGGTCGATGACGCCGCCATCCTCGAGGATGGCGATCTGGCGGCGCGCCTCATATTCGATGGCCTGGCCGATGAAGCGGATGGAATTGACGTTCTTGATCTCGCAGCGCGTGCCGAAGGGCTCGCCCGGCCGGCGCACGGAGACGTTGACATCCGCCCGGAGCGAGCCCTTCTCCATGTCGCCGTCGCAAGTGCCCAGATAGCGCAGGATGGTCCTGAGCTTCGTCACATAGGCCTTGGCTTCCTCGGACGAGCGCAGGTCGGGCTTCGACACGATCTCCATCAGCGCCACCCCCGAGCGGTTGAGATCGACGAAGCTCATGCTCGGATGCTGATCGTGCAGCGACTTGCCGGCATCCTGCTCGAGATGAAGGCGCTCGATGCCGACGCTGATCTGCTCGCCGTCGGGCATATCCACCAAGACCTCGCCCTCGCCCACGATGGGGCTCTTGTACTGGCTGATCTGATAGCCCTGCGGCAGGTCGGGATAGAAGTAGTTCTTGCGGTCGAAGACAGATGTCAGGTTGATCCGCGCCTTCAGGCCGAGGCCGGTGCGGATCGCCTGCTTGACGCATTCCTCGTTGATGACCGGCAGCATGCCGGGCATCGCCGCATCGACGAGCGAGACGTGATCGTTGGGCTCACCGCCGAACGCGGTCGAGGCGCCGGAGAAGAGCTTAGACTGCGATGACACCTGCGCATGGATCTCCATGCCGATGATGACCTCCCAGTCGCCGGTGGCGCCCTTGATCAGCTTCTTCGCATCTGCCGGTCGCGCGTGCGCGTTCATCGCGTCGTAAACCTCGTCCTGACTTCTCGCCCTTCGCTTGGCCCGCCGCAGCCGCCACGTCAAGTGCCGAAGCCGCGCCAAACGCCTGCATCGTTGACCCGACGCCTCCCGGCGGCTAAGAACCGGCCGTCACTGGAGAGTGTATGCGCAGGAACGCCGAGACCCGCTGAGGCCCGCTCCACGAGAGCGGGCGACCGGTCAACCGACCGGATGCCGACGTGCGTCCGGTTCCCTGCTGTCCTGCCGACGGCCCTCATCTGCCCCTCATGCCCCGTGCTTGTCGCGGGCATCCACGCCTTGAAAAGTTCTCGCAACATCAAAGACGTGGATGGCCGGGACAAGCCCGGCCATGACGACGGGGAGCATTAGCCCGAAGGGGCGCCGGCATCACGCCAGAGTTTTCCAGTGAACGTCTCACGCACCGAGCAGCGCGTGCTGCATACGCTCGCACAGGGCGGCCAGATCCGCCATTACAAGGACGACGACGGGCGGCTCGTCGAGATCGAATGTCTCACCCGCGAGGGCTGGCTGATGAGCGCCTGCACGCTCGACATGTTCAAGAGCCTGCGACGGCGGCGCCTCATCGCGTCGGCCGGCGGCGGTCCCTACCGCATCACGCGGCTCGGCCTTACGGCTGTGCGCAGCCGCCCCGACAACAGATGAAGAAGCCCCGGGACGGATCACGGCGGTCCTGGGGCAGCCTCATTGTCCGAGCTTCTCGTCTTCGTAGGTGATGATCCAGTCCATCATCGCGCGCCAAACGGTCTCGGCGAGGTCCGGCGGGGCGCCGAGCGCTGCGGCCCTGTGGCGCACGTGGGCAGCCACCTCCTCCACCCGGTCGTTGAGCAGCGCCGGGATGCCCGCGGCGCGCTTGACGGCGATGACGCGCTCGACGACTGCCATGCGCTTGGCGATGAGCGCCACGAGATCGGCGTCGATGGCATCGATCTCGGCCCTGAGCGGGGCAAGCGCCGTTGCGGCCCGTGCCTCGTCCGCAGCCATGCTCACGCCCACCACGCCTCCGGCAGCGCCATGCGGCCGGCCGCATCCTCGATCACCTGGCCGGCGGCGAAGAGCGTCTCCTCGTCGAAGGGCCGGCCGATCAGTTGCAGCCCGAGTGGCAAGCCCTGCGCGTCCAGCCCCGCCGGCACGGCGATGCCCGGCAGGCCGGCCATGTTCACCGTCACGGTGAAGACGTCGTTGAGATACATCTCCACGGGCGAAGCATCCACCTTCTCACCGAGGCCGAAGGCCGATGAGGGTGTTGCCGGCGCGAGGATGGCGTCAACGCCGCTGGCATAGGCCTGCTCGAAGTCGCGCTTGATCAGCGTGCGCACCTTCTGGGCGCGCAGGTAATAGGCGTCGTAATAGCCGGCCGAGAGCACGTAGGTGCCGATCATGATGCGGCGCTTGACCTCGCGGCCGAAGCCGGCGGCGCGGGTCTTCTCGTACATCTCGACGATATCCTTGCCCGGCACGCGCAGGCCGTAGCGCACGCCGTCGTAGCGGGCTAGGTTCGACGAGGCCTCCGCCGGCGCCACGATGTAATAGGCCGGCAGCGCATATTTGGTGTGCGGCAGCGACACCTCGACGATCTCCGCGCCGGCCGCCTTCAGCCACTCGGCGCCCTTCTGCCACAGCGCCTCGATCTCGGCCGGCATCCCGTCGAGGCGATACTCCTTTGGGATGCCGATCCTGAGGCCCTTGACGCCGCGCGTCACCGCCGCCTCAAAATCCGGCACCGGCAGGTCGGCGGAGGTCGTATCCTTCGGGTCGTGGCCGGCCATGGAGCGCAGCAGAATGGCGCTGTCGCGCACCGTCTTGGCGATCGGGCCCGCCTGGTCGAGCGACGAGGCGAAGGCAACGATGCCCCAGCGCGAGCAGCGGCCGTAGGTCGGCTTGATACCGACGGTGCCGGTGAAGGCCGCCGGCTGGCGGATGGAGCCACCCGTATCGGTTGCCGTGGCACCGAGGCACAGGCGCGCCGCAACGGCCGCCGCCGAGCCGCCGGAGGAGCCGCCGGGCACGAGCTTCACGTTCGATCCCTTGCGGCGCCATGGGTTCACCACCGGGCCGAAGGCCGATGTCTCGTTCGACGAGCCCATGGCGAACTCGTCGTTGTTGAGCTTGCCGAGCATCACCGCGCCGTCGCGCCAGAGCTGGTGCGTCACCGTCGATTCGTACGGTGGGTGGAAGTTGTCGAGGATCGCGCTGCAGGCTGTCGTGCGCACGCCCTCGGTGGCGAACAGATCCTTGACGCCGAGCGGAATGCCCTCGAGCGGCCCTGCCTCGCCGGCCGCGATGCGCCGGTCGCTCTCGGCCGCCATGGCGAGCGCCTTGTCCGGCGTTGCCAGCACATAGGCGTTGAGCGCCTCGGCCTTCTCCATGGCGGCAAGATGCGCCCGGGTCAGCTCGGTGGCGGAAAAGCGCCTGCCCTTAAGCCCCTCGCGCGCCTCGGCGAGGGAAAGATCGGTGAGATCGGTCACGTTATCGCTCTCTCGTCGTCGTGGCCACGCGGCGGCCACCCGCTCAACATTCGGCTGCGGCCTATTCGACCACCTTCGGCACCATGAAGAAGTTGTCTTCACTCATGGGCGCATTGGCCACGATCTTCTCCGGATAGCCGCCGTCGGTCACGGCATCGGCCCGCTTCTTCATGACCATCGGCGTCACCGATGTCATCGGCTCGACACCCTCGACATCGACCTCGCCGAGTTGCTCGACGAAAGCGAGGATGGCGTTGAGTTCGCCCTGCAGATGAGGCACCTCCGCGTCGGTGACGGCGATGCGTGCAAGGTGCGCGATGCGGCGCACGGTCTTCTCGTCGACGGACATGGGACCGGACCTGAATGGATTGCGGGAGGACGGTGCGGAACACCGCCATTGCGCCGGGCTATAGCACCCTGCCCTTCGCCCCGGCAACCCGCTGCCCGGCGGGCTCAGGGCCTCGCGAACATCTCCGCGAAGCCCGACCAGCCGGAGGCATGGAGCCGAGCCACCAGCGCGCCGACGCCAAGGACCGCGATGGCGCCGATGGCGAGACTCGTCCAGTCGCGCCGGCCGAAATAAGGCGGCCGCCGGCGCGGTTCGAGATGGGTGACGTTGTCGTCCCGCCGGTCCTTGTCGCTAAGCGTCCCGGCCGCAATGGCGTGCGGTGTGTCTCGCTCGCCGGGTGGGACGACAACGGCAGGTGCCGGATCGGCGACGGGCATTTGGGACACAGGCACTGACGCCATCGGTTGCAGCAGGCTGCGCGGCAGACGCACCACCGCCTCTGCCGGAATCGGCTCAAAACCGCTCATCGCACGATCATCGGGCATCGCTTGCGACCGCCTCTTCATCGCCTGCGGCGCGGCGGCACCCGACCTTGACGGGCACCGCGAACCGCTTTGCCACCATAGCCGAATGCCGTTCGTCACGCGACTGCCGCATCAAGGCGAACCCGAGCCCCTACACTGCGAAGGCCACGTTGCGCTGGGGGACGATAACGCGCGTCGCATGCCCCTGCATCGCCGCGACGAACTTGTCCGCCGTCTGCTCGATGATGGGGAAGGAGCCGTAGTGGCAGGGAATGACGGCATCGAGCTTGAAGAAGCGGCGCACGGCGAGCGCGGCGGTCGTGGGCGACATGGTGAAACGGTCGCCGATCGGCACCATGGCGATCTTCGGCGCGTGGATCTCGGCGATGAGTTGCATGTCACCGAAGATGTCCGTGTCGCCCATGTGATAGACGACCGGCCCGCCCTCCGGCTTAACGATGAGGCCGTTGGGGTTGCCAAGCGGAACGTTGACGCCCGCCTCGCCCATGCCTGACGAATGGTCGGCGCGCACGAGGGTGACGGAAAATCCCGGCTGGTGGGTGGTGCCGCCTGTGTTCATCGGATCGAACTTCTCGAGTCCCTGCGAGGCAAGCCACATGCACAGGTCATAGTTCGTGACGACCGTCGCGCCCGTGCGCTCGGCGATGGCGAGCGTGTCACCCACATGATCACCGTGCCCGTGGGTGAGCAGGATGTGCGACACGCCCGCGACGATCTCGTCGACGTTGCCGGTGAAGGCCGGGTTGCCCGTGAAGAAGGGATCGATGAGCACGCCCCTGCCGCCGAAGTCGAGGCGGAAGGCCGAATGCCCGTACCAGGTGATCTTCATCGTCTGCTCCGTTGTCCTTCAGTTGCTTTTCCCATCCCGTGGCGCATTCTCGGCACCTCCTGGCGGAACATGCGCATCTGCCTCCTGTTGTGGAAGGACTGCCGGCCGCCGGACGGGAGAATCCAATGCGATATCCAACAGCTCATGATGTCGTCTTCTTCGTTGCGATGCTAGCGACGGCGCTCGCCCTCGGCCCCGCCATGGCGCATCTCCTCGAGCTGCCCAACAAGATCGGTCTGCCGGCCGCGGACTATTTCGTCGTGCAGCAGGCTTACAGGGGCTGGAGCCTCCTGGGCTTCCTGATCCTCGTCGAACTGCTCTCCATGGCGGCCCTCGCCGTCATGGCGCGCCGCGAGCCGCGTGTCCTGTGGCCCGTGCTGGTCGCGATCGCCTCTGTCATCGGCGCTCAGGCCGTCTTCTGGACCTGGACCTATCCGGCCAATGCAGCGACGCGGAACTGGACATTCGTGCCAGAGAACTGGGAAATCCTGCGCCGCCAGTGGGAATTCTCCCACGCTGCCGGCGCGTTCCTCCAGGTGCTCGCCATGGCTGCGCTCATCCTCGCCGTCCTGCGGCGCTCGCGGGCCTGATGACCCCGTGTCCCTGCCATGCTACCAGACCGGCGATGAGCACCCTGATCGTTCCCCTGGCCGACCTCGACGCCCTCCCGCGCGGGCAGCGCCTTATCGGCGTCGACCTCGGCATCCGGACGATCGGCCTCGCGCTGTCCGACGTCGGCCGCAGCATCGCCTCGCCCCTCGAGACGATCAAGCGCACCAAGTTCTCCACGGACGTGAAGCGGCTCGTGGAACTCGCCACCAGGCACGGCGTCGGCGGATTCGTCATCGGCCTGCCGCTCAACATGGACGGATCGGAAGGACCGCGCGCCCAGGCGACGCGCGCCTTCGTCCGCAACCTCGCGGCACATCTTCCCCTGCCCGTCGCCCTGTGGGACGAGCGCCTGACGACCGCCGCCGTCACCCGCACCTTGCTCGAGGCCGATGCCTCACGCGCCCGTCGCTCCGATCTCGTCGACAAGATGGCGGCGAGCTACATCCTGCAGGGCGCGCTCGATCGGTTGGCGATGGCGCGCCGCACGGCCATGACGGAACGCGACGGCGACGCCTGAACGACCCTCGCGCGCTGCAGCGGCTGCCCCGGCCGCTGCGTGAAAGGCGAGCATGCGCAGCGTTTTACCCATCGCCTTCGTATATCAGCTGTGGTAAGGATGCATTCACTGGTTGCATATAATCAATTCATACTAACGTCGGTTGCAGATCGTGCATATGACAAGCGATATCAAACGCAACAGGTCCGAACTTTCCATCGTCCACACCGGCGGCCGGCGCCAGCCGGAACGGTCTGGCACTGTAAGTCGCGCGTCTCGGCCCGCCGCCCAGCCGCTCCGGGATGACCGTCAGGAGCTTCTAAGCTACGTGGCACAACTCAGTGGCGAACTGGCGATGATGTCGCGCGCGGCACGGCTCGACACCCTGGGCTATTTTCTCGAAATGGCCCGGATCGAGGCACTCGGCGCGCTGAGCCGGCTGGAAGCTGTCGACTGACTGGTATCGCCTTCAGGCGAGCGATACGGCGTTGCCGCCGTGGCGCACGAGCTTGCCGGCAAGCTCGAGCTCGAACAGCACGAGCTGGACCGAGCGGATCGACAGCCCGGATGCCCGCACGAGGTCGTCGACCGAGACGGGCGTGGCGCCCAGGAGCCCGACGACGCGCCCCATGTCGTCCCTCGCCGTCTCGCCGCCATTGAACGACGCGGCATAGTTGCCGGCCGGCCGATCCGCGGTCATGTCCAAGACTATCTCCCCCTCCGGACGGAGAGGTTCGCCATCCAGCGCGTCGAGGTCCAGTTCGTCCCACAGCGGATCCTGATCCGCCCGCTCGCGAGTCGCGTCCATCAGCCCTAGGTCGCCCGAGGGTGGCTTCGCGACGAGCGGCGCAAGCCCCCGCACAACGTCCTCAGCGCTCGCGCAGAGCGTCGCCCCCTCGCGGATGAGATCATTGGTACCCTCGGCTCGCAGGTCGAGCGGCGAGCCGGGGACGGCGAACACCTCCCGCCCCTGCTCCAGCGCGAACCGGGCGGTGATGAGCGAGCCGGAGCGCCGCGCCGCCTCGACCACGACGACGCCGAGCGACAGGCCCGAAACGATCCGGTTGCGGCGCGGAAAATCCCGCCCGCGCGGCTCCCACCCCATCGGCATTTCCGACACGACGACGCCGCGCGCGACGATCTCGTCGAGCAGTGATGCGTTCTCGGCCGGGTAGAGCCGGTCATGCCCACCGGCGAGGACGGCGACCGTCCCGGTGGCGAGGCTCGCGTTGTGGGCGCTCGTGTCGATGCCGCGGGCAAGCCCCGACACCACGACGAACCCCGCCTCCCCCAGTTCGCGCGCAAGGCGCTGGGTGAACTTGAGGCCGGCCGCGGAGGCATTGCGCGAGCCGACGATGGAGACCATCGGCCGCGCGAACAGGGCAGCGTTGCCGCGCAGGCCGATGAGCGGCGGCGCCGTGTCGATGGCCCTCAGCGTCAGCGGATAATCCGGCTCGGACGGCGCCACGAAACGCACGCCCAACCGCTGCGCCTGCGCCATCTCCCGCTCGGCTTCGGCGCGCGACGCCATGCGGATGGGACGACCGCGGCGGCGGCCGAGCTCCGGCAGGGCCTGAAGAACGGCGGCGGCAGTGCCATAGCGGCCGATGAGCGTGCGGAAGGTGCGCGGCCCGATGCCCTCGCTGCGCAGCAGCTGCAGCCAGTCGAGGCGCTGCTCGTCGTCGAGGCGAAATCCGCTCATGCCCATCTCCTTGAGGCCACGCCGGCACGCGGCGCCGCTGAACGGAGTGAGACTGCCCGGCGGCTGCGCCGGACGCAAGCCAAGGTTGCAGCGCCCGGGGCGATGCAGCCTTCAGCCCTTCTGACCGATCTTGCCCTCGGTGCCCTTGACCAGCCGCACGATGTTGCCCCGGTGCGCCCACCACAGCAGCAGCACGAGGACGACCGCGAGTTCGCCCATCTGCCGCTCGCCGAGCAGGAAGAAGGCCGCGACGGTCGCGAGGCTCGCCAGCAGCGCGGACAGCGAGGAATAGCGGGTCAAAAAGGCGCTCGCCAGCCACACGAGTGCGAAGACGAGCGCCACGAGCGGCTTGAGGCCGAGCGCGCAGCCGAGAAAGGTGGCGACCCCCTTGCCGCCGCGAAAACGCAGCCAGACGGGATAGAGATGGCCGAGGAAGGCGCCGAGCGCGGCGAGGAGCGCCGTGTTAGGCCCCCATTGCGCGGCCACTACCACGGCGGCGGTGCCCTTGAGCATGTCGCCGAGGAGCGTCGCCGCCGCAAGGCCCTTGCGCCCCGTGCGCAGCACGTTGGTCGCGCCGATATTGCCCGAGCCGATGCTGCGCAGGTCACCGGCGCCGGTCAGGCGCGTGAGCAGGATACCGAACGGGATCGATCCCAGCAGGTAGCCGAAGACGAGCGCAGCGAGAAAATAGGGCCAGGCGAGCGACCAGTTCATCGCTTCGGGCATGGGGCAGCCTCGGTTGTGGTTCCGTCGATTCCGATGTTGCACGCGGGCGGGCAGCGCGAAAAGGCCGCAAGCCCTGCCGCGGACATCAGGAAGCGGGCGATGCGTCGTGGACCTTGCGACCGGCGACGAAGGTCTGCAGCACGCGCCCCTCGAGCCTCGCCTCGTCGAAGGGCGAGTTCTTGGAGCGCGAGTGCAGGGCCGCCTTGTCGAGCACATAGGGCTCGTCGGGGTCGATGAGGATGAGATCGGCCGGCGCCCCTGCCGCCAGGTGCCCGGCCGGCAGGCCGAGCAGCGCGGCTGGCTGGCTCGCCATGGCCGCGAGCAGGCGGGCAAGGCCGATATGGCCGGCATGGACGAGCCTCAGCCCCGCCGACAGCATGGTCTCGAGGCCGATCGCCCCGTCCGCCGCCTCGGCGAAGGGTAGCCGCTTCGTCTCCACGTCCTGCGGGTTGTGGTCGGAGACGACGACGTCGATGACGCCGCGTGCCAGCGCGTCGACCACGGCGAGCCTGTCCTCCTCCGAGCGCAGCGGCGGCGAGAGCTTGAGGAAGGTGCGGTAGTCGCCAATGTCGCTCTCGTTGAGGGTGAGATTGTTGATCGACACGCCGCAGGTGACGGGCAGGCCATCGGCCTTCGCCCGCTCGATGAGCGCGATGGAGGTGGCGCAGGACACCATGGCGGCGTGATAGCGCGCGCCTGTCAGCTGCACGAGCCTCAGGTCCCGCTCCAGCATGATGATCTCGGCCTCGCGCGGCACGCCCGGCAAGCCCAGGCGGCTCGCGAGTTCGCCCTCGTTCATGACGCCGCTACCGACGAGGTCGGGATCCTCCGTGTGGTGCAGGATGAGCGCGCCGAAATCCCGCGCATAGGTGAGCGCCCGGCGCATCACCTGGGCATTGGTGACGGAGCGCGCCCCGTCCGTGAAGGCCACGGCTCCCGCCTCCATGAGGAGGCCGAACTCGGTCATCTCCCGCCCTTCGAGGCCCTTCGTCAGGGCGGCCGCGGGGTGAATGTTGACGACGGCCGTGTCGCGCGCGCGGCGCAGCAGGAAATCGACGATCGACGGCTCGTCGACCACGGGGTCCGTATCGGGCATGCAGACGACAGTGGTGACGCCGCCGGCCGCCGCAGCCTCGCTCGCCGTCTTCAGCGTCTCGCGGTGCTCGGCCCCCGGCTCGCCGACGAAGGCGCGCATGTCGACGAGGCCCGGCGCCAGCACACGCCCGCCGCAGTCGACTACCTCGGCCTCCGCCGGGCCGGCGCGGCCGGGCTCGTCCCAGGCGACGTCCGCGATGACGCCGTTCTCGACGAGAAGCGCCCCTGCCGCCTCGCGCCCGCTCGCGGGATCGACGAGGCGGGCATTGGTGAAAACGAGGGCCCGCGCTTGTGTCGTGGGGGTCTTCATCGGTCCTGCCCCCTCATCCGTTCGGAAGGTTGCGCGCCAGCGCCTCGAGCGTCGCCATGCGCACTGCGACCCCCATCTCCACCTGCTCGCGGATGAGCGACTGGGCGCCGTCGGCTACCTCCGAATCGATTTCGACGCCCCGGTTCATGGGCCCCGGATGCATGACAAGGGCGTCGGGCTTCGCATAGGCGAGCTTCTCGCGGTCGAGGCCGAAGAAGCGGAAATATTCCTTTACCGACGGCACGAAGGAGCCGTTCATGCGCTCCCGCTGCAGGCGCAGCATCATCACGATGTCGGCATCCGCCAGCCCCTTGCGCATGTCCGTGAAGACCTCGACGCCGAAGCGTTCGAGCCCGGACGGCAGCAGCGTCGAGGGCCCGGCGCAGCGCACGCGCGCGCCGAGCGCCTGCAGCAGGATGATGTTGGAGCGCGCCACGCGCGAATGCAGCACGTCCCCGCAGATGGCGACGATCAGCCCCTCGATCCGCCCCTTGTTGCGACGGATGGTAAGCGCGTCGAGCAGCGCCTGCGTCGGATGTTCATGGGCGCCGTCGCCGGCATTGATGACGGCGCAGTCGACCTTGCGCGCGAGGAGATGCACCGCCCCGGCGGCATGGTGGCGCACGACGATGATGTCCGGCCGCATGGCATTCAGCGTCGCGGCCGTGTCGATCAGCGTCTCGCCCTTCTTCACCGAGGAGGAGGAGACCGACATGTTCATCACGTCGGCGCCGAGGCGCTTGCCCGCGAGCTCGAAGGACGACTGCGTGCGCGTCGAGGGCTCGAAGAAGAGGTTGATCTGCGTGCGCCCGCGCAAGGTGGTGCGCTTCTTCTCGACCTGCCGGCTCACCTCCACGGCCTCATCGGCCATGTCGAGCAGGGCGGTGATGTCGAGCGGCGAAAGACCCTCGATCCCCAGCAGATGCCGGTGGGGAAAGCTCGGGCGGGGAGCGGCTGTGGCTGTCATCTTGAAGCCACCGCTATAGGCGGAGTCGGGCCATTCGGCAACACGCTCTCGCCACACCCTCATCCTGCGCCTCGCCCGCACCCGAGCGGCCCGGGAACCAGCCGCGGCCCGGGGCGTTTGTTCACGGGGCGAAAAGGAGAGTTAAGAATGACACGCCTACCTTATCTGCTCGCGTCCGCACTCCTTGCTGCGGGCATGACAGCAGCCATGGCGCAGACGACCGTCATCGAGACGACAGGACCGACGATCGAGATCGCGCCGGAACAGGAGACAGTCGTTCGCCGCTACGTGATCGAGCGCCGTCCGGCGCCGATCGTTCTTGAGCGTCAGATCACCGTTGGTGCCGAATTGCCGCCGGACGTCGTGCTCCACGACTTCTCACCCGAGATTATTGAGACGGCTCCCAGCCTGCGCGACTACGAGTACGTGACCACTGAGAACGAGATTCTCGTGGTCGACCCCTCGACCCGTCGGGTCGTGCGCGTCCTGGAAGCGGCCGACTGACACGCCGGCCGGCGTCGGATGACACCCGATGCCCCGGCTGCCCGCCAGGAACGCCGCAACGCGAGAGAGGACCGGCGACCCCTGTCGCCGGTCCCATCGTTTGCGGCAGCCGGCAGCCTTGACTTCCGCTGCGGAATGCTGCATCTCCCGAGCCGAACGGCCGGGCGACTCCGGCCCTTTTGGTTTTTCGCGACGGGCTTGCCACAGCAGCCCCGCCTGAAGAGGTGCCGCCATGGCCAAGGCTACGACGATCAAGATCAAGCTCGTCTCGACCGCCGACACGGGCTATTTCTACGTGACGAAGAAGAATACCCGCACGATGACCGACAAGTTCGCCATCAAGAAGTACGACCCGGTGGCGCGCAAGCACGTCGAGTTCAAGGAACACAAGATCAAGTGAACCGGGCGAGGCCGGCGCCGGAGGCGGCAGGGCTCGCCCCGCCTGCGGCGCCACGAAAGTCTGCTCCTGATAAAAAGGCGCCCGTCGGGCGCCTTTCTGATTCCGGCCGGCACGACCGCAAAACCGGCATGCAAGTCCGGAGCAATCAGGTGGCCGGCCGGAAGCGGGTTCGAGGAGGCCACGTAACCGCTTCCGTGCCGGCCGAACCCCACGGGACCCAGGAGATGCGGCGGACCTGAGCATCCGTAGGGAAACTTTCTGCGGGCCAGCGGCCTCGCATGCCGACAACCTACATCCGCGGCGCCAGAATGCAATCGCGGAATTGGCTCAACGGGTGCAAACCTGCGCGCACGGTTAAGCGCTCCGAGCGAGCGTCCTACGCTGCCTCTCCCGCAGCGGCCACCACGCGGTTGCGGCCTGCGGCCTTCGCCCGGTAGAGGGCCATGTCGGCCCGCTTGAAGAGCGCCTGGATCGAGCCGTCGCCGGGCAGAAGGCTGGCGACACCGATGGAGACGGTCACGTCGAGCGCGATCTTGCCGCGCTGCACGATGAAGGGCTCTCCCTCGACCCGTATCCGGACCCGCTCGGCGACGGCCTCGGCAGCTTCGAGCGGCGTTCCCGGCACGATGACGACGATCTCCTCGCCTCCGAAGCGGCAGACCGTATCGATGCCGCGGGTATGGGTCTGCACACGCCGGGCGAATTCGCGCAGGACCTCGTCGCCGACGTCGTGGCCGAAGCCGTCGTTGATCAGCTTGAAGCGGTCGATGTCGAGCAGCAGCAGCGACAGGTCGTCGCCACTCTCCCGCGCCTGGGTGAAAGCGGTGCGCAGCTTCCCGTCGAGATACCGGCGATTGTACAGACCCGTCAGCGGATCGAGCACCGCCAGCGCGAGCGAAGCCTGCACGCTGGCCCGCAGGCTGTCGGCATAGCGCTTGCGGCGCACCTGGGTGCGCACGCGCGCCACGAGTTCGCTGTGCTCCACCGGCCGCAGCAGATAGTCGTGCACTCCAATGTCGAGCCCGCGCAGGATAGCAGGTCGCTGGCTCTCGTCGGCCACCATCAGGACAACCGCGTTGCGTGAACGCTCCATCGCCCGCAGGTTGCTGCACAGGCGAAGCCCGTCTGCCCCGGCCAGGCCGAGGCTGACGATGAAGACGTCGAAATCCTCCTCCGCCACCCGCGCGAGCGCCTCCGCCGGCGTTGCGACGACACAGACGGCGTGATCAACGGCGAGCGCCGCCTCCATCCGTACCGCCGTCTCCGGCCGGTCCTCGACGACGAGGACCTGTGCATCGCGCCCGGTCTCGAGCGTGGCTCCCGCCAACGGATCGTCGACGATGCCGAGCCCGCGCGAGGCCAGCACCCGGTTGCGCAATTCGTCGGTGAGGGTCTTCAGGCGCACGAGGCTACGCACGCGCGCGATGAGGGCGAGATCGTCGACCGGCTTCGTGAGGAAGTCGTCGGCGCCGGCCTCAAGGCCGCTCAGACGGTCGCTCGGCTCATCGAGCGCCGTCACCATGACGACGGGGATATGGGCCGTTGCCGGGTCGTGCTTGAGCCGGCGGCAGACCTCAAGCCCGTCCATGCCGGGCATCATGACGTCGAGCAGCACGATATCGCACAGGCCCTCGGCGCAGAGGGCGAGCGCCTGCGGCCCGCTCGAGGCGGTGAGGACCTCGAAATATTCTGCCGTCAACCGCGCTTCAAGCAGCTTCACGTTGGTCGGCGTATCGTCAACTACGAGGATCCGGGCGGACATGGCGCGATATGGCTCGTCTCAGGCAGCGTCGAGATAGTTTCTGACGGTTTCCAGAAATTTTGCGACCGAAATCGGCTTGGAGAGATAAGCCTCGCAGCCCCCCTCCCGGATGCGCTCCTCGTCGCCCTTCATGGCGAAGGCAGTGACGGCAATGACGGGGATTGCCTTCAGCTCCGCGTCCTGCTTCAGCCATTTCGTCACCTCAAGACCGGAGACTTCAGGCAGCTGAATGTCCATGAGAATGAGGTCCGGCCGGTTCGCGCGGGCGATTTCCATCGCCTCCACGCCGCTGGCGGTCTTGAGGGTCGCATAGCCGTGGGCCTCGAGGAGATCGCTGAACAGCTTCATGTTCAGGTCGTTGTCTTCGACGATGAGAACGGTCTTCGGCATATGCGACGCCTCTTGCGCGGCGGGCCCGCTCCATCCGCGAAGGACAGGCGGGCTCTCACTTCCCTGTGCGATCGATGCTAGAGATAGCAGCCCACCCGTTGATGAATGGCAAATCTGATCCACGAAATGCGGCCGAACAAGTCATTGTCCGCAGCGCAGGCGGAAAACTGCGCCATCACCGCCCTTTCCTTCTTGGCGGCCGATCCCGAGCGGCTGGGACGCTTCCTCGCCCTCACCGGGCTCGGTCCGGAGAACATCCGCGCCGCGGCGGCCGAACCGCGCTTTCTCCTGTCGGTCCTTGACCATCTGCTCGCCGACGAATCGCTGCTGCTCGCCTTCGCGGCCAACAACAACCTCGCTCCCGAGGAGGTTGCACGCGCCCGGGCCACCCTCGATCCGGACACAGCCAGAGAGCAGTGAAGGGCAGTGGCAGCCTGTTGCCGATTGCCGACGGGGCAGGGCCGGTGGATGATGCTCTCCCGCCGGATTCGGGCGGGCACGGGGCTTGCATCATGGCCGACGCGCCGAACATCTTCTGCCGCGACTGCCTGAGCGCGACGGCGCCGCCGCGCCCGCGCTGCCCCGCTTGCGGCAGCCCGCGCGTCATCGCCCATCCCGAGCGTGACCGGCTCTCCATCGCCCATGTCGACTGCGACGCCTTCTACGCCACCATCGAGAAGCGCGATGCGCCGGAGCTGCGCGACAAACCGGTCATCATCGGCGGCGGCAAGCGCGGCGTCGTCTCGACCGCCTGCTATATCGCGCGCACCTACGGGGTGCGCTCCGCGATGCCCATGTTCAAGGCGCTGCAGGCCTGCCCCGATGCGGTGGTGGTCAAGCCGGACATGGAGAAATACGTCCGCGTCGGGCGCGAGGTGCGCCGCCTGATGCTGGAGATGACGCCGCTCGTCGAGCCGTTGTCGATCGACGAGGCCTTCCTCGACCTCACCGGCACCGAGCGCCTGCACAAGGCGAGCCCGGCCGTCACGCTCGCGCGTTTCGCCCGGCGCGTGGAGGACGAGCTCGGCATCACCATCTCCGTCGGCCTGTCGGTCAACAAGTTCCTCGCCAAGATCGCGTCGGACCTCGACAAGCCGCGCGGCTTCTCCATCATCGGCGAGGCGGATGTCGCGCCCTTCCTCGCCGGCAAGCCGGTCTCCATCATCTACGGCATCGGGGCGGCGACACAGGAGCGCCTGGCACGCGCCGGCCTCAGGACCATCGACGACGTCCGGGCCCGGGACGCGGGCGAGATCGTCGCCCTCGTCGGCAAGGACGGCCTGAGGCTGCACCGCCTCGCCCACGGCATCGACACGCGCAAGGTCGACCCGGTGCGCGAGACCAAGAGCATCTCCGCCGAAACGACCTTCGACCGCGACATCAGGGATGTGGAGACGCTGGCGCCGATCCTCTGGCGCCTGTCGGAGAAGCTGTCGCTCAGGCTGAAGAAGGCCGGCTTCGCCGGGCGCAGCGTGACGCTGAAGCTCAAGACCGCGGACTTCCGCACCAGGACGCGCTCGCGCTCCGGCATCGCGCCGACCCAGCTCGCCCGCCGGCTCTTCGACATCGCGGCGCCCATGCTGACGAGCGAGTGCGACGGCACCGCCTTTCGCCTCATCGGCATCGGCACGACGGACCTGTGCGATTCCGCCCTGGCGGATGTGGGCGACCTCGCCGACACGGAATCGGTGCGCCTCGCCCGGATGGAGAAGGCGGTAGACAGTCTGCGCGAGCGCTTTGGCAGGACTGCCGTCGTGCGCGGCATCGGCTTTGCCGTCGAAACCGGCAGGCCGGCGGACAAGAGGGGTGACAGCCGGCGCTGACGCGCCGCAGGGAGCGCCGGAGCAGGCGCGTCCGGCGATTGGGGCTAACGCCACACCAGCCAGACCACCAGCGCTGCGGACGCGATCCACAGGCAGACGATGGCGACCGCTGCGACGTGGCTCACCGGCCGCTCCAGGGCCGCAGCCGCCAGTTCCCGGTGCTCGGCCATGATTCCCGGCGGGATCAGCCTCACGACCGCGAGGATGCCGAGCGGCACGAGGATAACGTCGTCGAGATAGCCCAGGACCGGGATGAAGTCCGGGATCAGGTCGATCGGCGACAGCGCATAGGCCGCAACGAGGAGCGCAAGAGCCTTGGTGCACCACGGCACGCGCGGGTCGCGGCCGGCGAGATGAAGCGCATGCACATCCCGCTTGATGACGCGTGCCCACTGCCGCAGCCCGCCGGCCATTCCAGGTCTCAGGGCACCCCGCAGGGGTGCGTTTCGAGCATTTCCAGGGTCTTCATCTCGCCCTTGAGGGAGAAGTCGCCGTAGTCGAGCACGAGGTCGCGGCTGATGCCGTTTTCGTAGAGCTCGAAGGAGAGCTGGTAGCGCGGCGTGCGCTCCCCCTCCCCCTCCTTGGTGAAGTAGCTGATCTTCACGGGCCAGCGGGGGATGTCCTTCAGCGCCGCATGCCGTGCCGCCTCCTCAAGGCTCGCGGTGTTGTCCGCCCCCTTCTGCCGGCCGATGATGGCGAGCGTGTCGTAGATCTGCCGGCCGTCATCGGAGCCGTCGAACACCCGTGCCTCGATCAGCGTATCGCCGGCCTTGGCAGCGGCGATGATGCGCCGCAGGTGTTCGGTCGGGAAGATCACCTCGCCATCGAGCGAAAAGCGGTCGCGTTTCGGTGCGCGGGTGCGCACAACGAGGCCATCCGCCGCCTCCCGTTCCGCCTGGCCGTCGACGAGCTTGGCCGGCGCGCCGCTGAAGGTCGATTCGGTCTTGAAGGTGAAGCTCGCCCCCTTGCCGTCCTCGAAGGTCGTGGTCCGCAGGTCGGATGTGCGCTGGCCAATGTCCCCGCCTTCGAGCACCGTCACCTGTCGGTATGTCAGGGCGTAGCCCTCGCAGGTGTTGCCGGTGAAGGAGAAGGCGACGCGCCCGCGGGCGGCCTCCACGCCGCGCGATCCCTTGCTTGCGAGCAAGGTAAGATCATAGACGACGCGGTGCGGCGCCAGCGGCATCACCGTCGAGGCGGCCGCGACCGGACCGAGGCTCACGCCGAGGGCCAGCAGCGTGCCGAGACAAACCTTCATGCAATTCTCCACTGCCGCGTCTTGCCGGCATCGTTCCGTCGTGGCGTCCTGATTAGACGGCTGCGGCCCCCACCGGTCAAGGCAACAGAGGCCGAGAATGCCGCGTGATCGGGATCGCGCACGGAAGACGGCATTCGGCCGGCGCTTGCCACACGTCGGACTTGCGACATGACGGCGGATCGGCAACAACCTTGCCCGGTCGACGCCCGGGCCGGGCGAGGCATTCACATTCGGAGACAGATGATGAGCACCATCGACGCCGTCCTCGCCGAGCTCGGCATCACGCTGCCGACGCCGGCGGCCCCCGTCGCGAACTACCTGCCCTATGTGCGCACGGGCAACCTCCTCGTCATCTCCGGCCAGCTCTGCCTCGGTCTCGACGGCAAGCTCGCCGACGCCCACAAGGGCAAGCTCGGGGCTGGCATCTCGCCCGAGACCGGCAAGGAGGCGGCGCGGCTGTGCGCCATCAATCTGCTCGCGCAGGCCCGCGCCGCCCTCGGCGACCTCTCGAAGATCAAGCGCTGCGTGCGCCTTGGCGGCTTCATCAATGCAACGCCCGATTTCGCCGGCCTCGCCGGGGTCATGAACGGCGCCTCCGACCTCATGGTCGAGGTGCTGGGCGAGGCCGGGCGCCATGCTCGCTCGACGGTCGGCGTCGCGGAACTGCCGCTCGACGCCTGCGTCGAGGTCGAGGCCATCTTCGAAGTCGCCTGAGGAACGACACATGCCCGCTCCCTCCTGGCTCACGGCGCAGCCCGTGGCGCACCGTGGGCTGCACGTGGTCGCCGACCGCGTGCTCGAGAACACGCCCGGCGCGGCCCTTGCCGCCGTCGCGCGCGGCTTTGCCATTGAATGCGATGTGCAATTGACGGCGGACGGCGAGGCCGTCGTCTTCCATGACTTCACGCTCGACCGCCTCACCGGCGAGAGCGGCCGCATCGACACCCGCACGGCCGCAGCGCTCGCGGGCATCGTCTTCCGCGACAGCGACGACCGTATTCCGACCCTGGGTGACTTTCTCGATCTCGTCGGCGGCCGCGTGCCCGTGGTCGTCGAGATCAAGAGCGGCTTCGACGGTAACCTCGCCCTGACGCGGCGGGTCGCGGAGGTGGTTGCCGGCCGGGACGACCCGATTGCGCTCATGTCCTTCGATCCGGCCATCGTCGAGGCGCTCGCCGAGCTTGCGCCGGGGCGCCCGCGCGGCATCACGGCGGAGGCGAACTACGACCACGGCGAATGGGCACGCCTGCCGGCCGCCATGCAGAAGAGCCTAGGCCATCTGCTGCACATGGAACACTCGCGACCCGACTTCATTGCCTGGCACGTGAAGGACCTGCCGCATGCTGCTCCCAACATGGCGCGCTATTTCGGCATGCCGGTGCTGACCTGGACCGTGCGCACGCCCGAGGACAAGGAAACAGCCATGCAATATGCCGACCAGATGATCTTCGAGGGTTTCGTACCCTGAGACCCTACCGGCCGGCGGCTGGCGCACATAACTTAGCGGCATGACCCCATTCGCGAGCCGCCGCAGCCGATGACGACGAAAGCCGACGACGACGCGGGCCTCATCGTCCGCGTCGCTCCCTCGATCTCCGCCATCACCGCTGCGGACTGGGACGCCTGCGCCAACCCGCAGGGCGCCGCACAGGAACCTCAACCGGCAGATCAAGCAGCACCGGCGACCGATTTCCGCAACGCGACTTTTCGTACCCCTGACGACGACCGGACCTGCGCCGGCCGCGGCACCGCCACTCTTGAATCGGTTTCCCAGCACGATTCAGATAACCCTTTCATTTCGCATGCCTTCCTGTCCGCCCTCGAAGAATCCGGCGCTGTCGGCGGGCGCACGGGCTGGACGCCGCTTCACCTCGCGGTCGAAGGACCGGACGGCACCGTGCGGGCCGTGGCGCCCTGCTACGGCAAGTCGCACTCGCTCGGCGAATATGTCTTCGACCACGGCTGGGCCGATGCCTTCGAGCGCGCCGGCGGGCAATATTACCCGAAGCTCCAGCTGTCCGTGCCCTTCACGCCAGCAACCGGCCGGCGCCTTCTCGCGCGGCCCGGCCCCGGCGCGGACGCCGCGCGCCACGGCCTCGTCGCCGGCCTCAGGGCATTGCGACGCGAGATCGGTGCCTCGTCCGCGCACGTGACCTTCCTGCCGCAGGAGGAGTGGCGCTTCCTCGGTGAAGAGGGCTTCCTCCTGCGCACCGACCGGCAGTTCCACTGGCCCAACGAAGGCTATCATTCGTTCGAGGATTTTCTCGGCGCCCTGTCCGCCCGCAAGCGCAAGGCTATCCGCCGCGAGCGGCGCGATGCGCTCGGCCCCGGCATCGCCGTCGAGCCGCTCACGGGCAGCGACATCACGGAAGCCCACTGGGACGCTTTCTTCGACTTCTACCAGGACACCGGTTCGCGCAAATGGGGCCGGCCCTACCTGCCGCGCGCCTTCTTCTCCCTCGTCGGGGAGCACATGGCGGACAGGATCCTCCTCGTCATGGCCCGGCGGGGCGGCCGCTACATCGCCGGGGCGCTCAACTTCATCGGCGCCAACACCCTCTATGGCCGCAACTGGGGCGCCATCGAGCATCACCCCTTCCTGCACTTCGAGCTCTGCTATTATCAGGCGATCGACTTTGCCATTCGGCGCGGCCTCACGCGCGTGGAGGCCGGGGCGCAGGGCGAGCACAAGCTCGCCCGCGGCTACAAGCCCACCTTCACCTATTCGGCGCACGACATCGGCCATCCCGGCCTGCGCCGGGCGGTGGCCGACTATCTGGCGCGCGAGCGGATCGCCATCGAAGCGGAGATGGAGGCCCTCGCCGAGGAACTGCCGTACGGGCACGAAGGTCGAGGGGCACGCGCGCTCGGTGCTTGACGTTGGAGGCGGTGCTCGCCAAACCTGCACCGTCGGTGACCCATGAGGATGGCATGAGCAGCTACGACCCCAACAACATATTCGCCAGGATCCTCCGCGGCGAACTGCCGTGCGAGCGCGTCTACGAGGACGAGCACACGCTTGCCTTCATGGACATCATGCCGCGGGCCGACGGTCACGTGCTCGTCATCCCCAAGGTCGAGGCCCGCAACATCTTCGACATCCCCGCCGAGGATCTCGGCCGGCTTGCGATCAGTGTGCAGAAGGTGGCACGGGCGGTGAAGGCCGGCATGGACGCAGAGGGCCTCACCATTCAGCAGTTCAACGAGAGCGCCGGCGGCCAGGTCGTGTTTCACATCCACGTCCACGTCCTGCCGCGCTGGAAGGACGTGCCCCTCAGGCCGCACACCGGCGAGATGGCGCCGCCTGAGACGCTGAAGGCCCACGCCGAGCGCATCCGCAGGGCCCTCGCCGCCGGCTGATTCCCTCCCGACGAACCGCACGAACGGTGGCCGCTGTCGGGCAGAGGCCACCCGTCTCTCGCAGGACAAGCCTCGCGCCAGCCAGCCACTCGAGAATGGCAGCCACGCCCCGTGTGCCGACCATTCGACGAGGTGACGCGTGCTGCCCCGAACCTGGCTCCACAGCTTTTCGATCCGCATGCGGATCGCCGCCCTCAGCCTCACGGCCCTCATCGGCTTTGCCACCATCGGCGCCATCTACGCCGCGAGCAACGCGCAGATCGAGGCGGCACTCGCCGAAAAGGACGCCTATGCCGATCTTGCCCACGCTGCCGAGAGCTTCCGCGCCGCGACGCTGCGGGTCGAAGGCGACGTCAAGGACTACCTGCGCGTGCGCACCGATGTCGTCGCGCGCAAGTTCGACGAGGGGGCGCGTCAGGCAACCGAAGCCCTCGCCACCCTGCGCTCCCTGCCAATGGCCGGCGACCTTGGCGCGAGGATCGACGAACTCGGCAAGGCGCTTACCGCCGTCCAGACCTCCTTTCGAACCGTCACAGGCCTCGTGAACGATCTCGGCACGAGCCCGGACAGCGGGCTCGGCGGCAACCTCCAGGCAGCCGCCAAGGCAATGGAGCAGTCGCTCGTCGATTTCGCGCGCGACAATCCGGATCCCGAGCTCAACCGGCTGATCGTCGCCTTCGACCAGTTGCGCAGGGCGGAGCGCGAGTATCTGCTGACAGGCGGCGACACAGAGCGCGGCCGGATGGAAGTTGCGCTCGGCCGCGTCGAGCGCCTCCTCGCCCGGGCGGAGACGCTGACGCCGGAGCTGCGCGCCGGGCTCGTAGATGGCCTGAAGACCTACCGCGCCACGGTGGACAGCTGGCAGGAGAAGCGCGATCTCTTCGTGCGCGTCGGCGATCAGCTCGCCCTCTCCACCGACGTCATCGACCCGGCCGTCGCCGCCATCGTACAGACCGCGTTGGGTGGATCGGCCGCCGCGACGCAGCGCCTCCAGCGCATCGCAGATGCGACGACCAATGTCGTCCTCGCGACGATCGCCGCCTCGGCGGTGATCGGCCTCGCCCTCTCCTGGCTGATCGGCCGCAGCATCAGCCGGCCGCTCGACGGGCTGGCGATGACCATGCAGCGCCTCGCCGCGGGCGACACCGGAATCGCTATCCCCGCCGTGCCCGGGCGCAACGAGATCGCCCGCATGGCGGCAGCCGTCGCCGTCTTCCGCGACAATGCTCTGGAGCGTGACGCCCTGACGGCGCGGGAAGCGGCGGAACAGGCAAGGCGTGACGAGCGCGCCGCCCAGATCGAGGCGATGATCGCCCGCTTCGAGGCCACCGCCAAGGCAGGCCTCGTCGAGGTGCGCCGTGCCGCGGCCGAACTGCGGACGGCCTCGGATGCGCTTGACGCCACAGCACGCGAGGCGGCCGGACGCATCAGCGAGGCAGACAGCGCGGTCGCGGTGGCCTCCGACAACGTGTCCTCGGCCGCCACGGCAACGGGCACGCTCGCTCAGTCGATCGATCGCATCACCGAGGAGGCCGCCCGCTCGACAACCGTTGCCGGGCGCGCCCGCGATGAGGTTGCCGAGACCGTCGAGACCGTCCAGAACCTCGCCACGGCTGCCGATCGCATCGGCGAGGTGGTGAAGCTGATCCTCGCCATCGCCAACCAGACGAACCTGCTCGCGCTCAACGCCACGATCGAGGCGGCTCGCGCGGGCGAAGCCGGCAAGGGGTTCGCCGTTGTCGCTTCCGAGGTGAAGACCCTCGCCAGCCAGACCGCATCCGCGACCGAGGAGATCCGCAGCCAGATCGCCGCCATCCAGGCCGTATCCGACACGGCGGTGGACGCTATCGGCCATGTCAACGCGATCATCGTGGAGATGGCCGCCATGGCGGGAACCGTGTCGGACGCCGTGCGTGAGCAGGAAAGGGTCGTTCGCGCACTCGCCGACAACGTCGATCGCGCCTCGGGCGAGGCGGCCACCGGCGCAGGGGCCATGAGAAGCGTTGCCGAAGCCGCCGAGGCGACCCGCACGGCCGCGCGCGACGTGGACGCCCTCGCCGACCGCCTGGCGGACCAGACGGAAACGATCGAGCGCGCGATCTCGGCCTTTCTGGAGGATGTGCGCGCCGCCTGACGCGGCGCGAGGAGGACGCTTCAGCGCAGCAGGTCGCCGCTCGCTACGGCCTTGATCAGGGCCTGTGCGGGATCGCTGACCTGGTCCCAGACGAGCGAGCCAAGGAAGAAGCTGATCAGCACGATGATCGGCAGGAAGAACCAGGACATCACTTCTTCGGTGCGCTGGCGGCGACGCCGGCGCTCCCGTCTACGCTGAAACCAGCTTGCCACCTTCAACCCCTGACGAGCGGGACCTTGGGTACGGTGCTGACCGGCGCCGGCAGGCCGCCCTTGCCGCCCCGCCCTCCTGTCTCACCACCACCCGGCTTGCGGCCTTTCTGCACCTTCCGGACCGGCTTTGTCGAGCCCCGCTTCACCTTGCGGCGCTTGGCGGCATCGGCCACGTCCTTTTCGGGCTTCGGCGTCACCGGCCCTTCCGGATACTCGAAGCCAAGGCTGCGCGTGCCAGTCTCGTCGGTGACGACGACGACGCGCACGGCGCCGCCATTTTTCAGGCGCCCGAACAACACCTCGTCGGCGAGAGGCGTCTTGATCGTCGTCTGGATGAGCCGTGCCATCGGGCGAGCGCCCAGCGCCTCGTCGTAGCCGTTGTCGACCAGCCACTCGCGCGCCTCGTCGCTGAGCTCGATGGTGACGTTGCGGTCGGCCAGCTGCGCCTCGAGCTGCAGGACGAACTTGTCCACCACCTTCGCCACCACCTCCTTCGGCAGATGGCCGAAGGAGATGATCGCGTCGAGGCGGTTGCGGAACTCCGGCGCGAAGAGGCGGTTGACGGCCTCCTGGTCGTCTCCCTCGCGCTTGGTGCGCGTGAAGCCGTAGGCCGGCCGGGCGAGGTCGGCGGCGCCGGCATTCGTCGTCATGATGAGGATGACGTTGCGGAAATCGACCTGCTTGCCGTTGTGGTCCGTCAGCTTGCCGTGGTCCATGACCTGCAACAGGATGTTGAACAGGTCGGGATGGGCCTTCTCGATCTCGTCGAGCAGCAGCACGCAGTGTGGGTGCTGGTCGACACCGTCGGTCAGAAGCCCGCCCTGGTCGAAGCCGACATAGCCGGGCGGCGCGCCGATGAGCCGCGAGACCGTGTGCCGCTCCATATACTCGGACATGTCGAAGCGCAGCAGCTCGACGCCGAGCGTCGCCGCCAGCTGGCGCGCCACCTCGGTCTTGCCGACGCCCGTCGGGCCGGCGAAGAGATAGCAGCCGATCGGCTTCTCGGCGTCGCGCAGCCCGGCGCGGGCGAGCTTGATGGAGGCCGACAGCGCCTCGATGGGCCGCTCCTGCCCGTAGACGACGCGCTTTAGGGTCTCCTCGAGGTGCTGCAGCACCTCGGCATCGTCCTTCGACACCGTCTTGGGCGGAATGCGCGCCATGGTGGCGATGGTCGTCTCGATTTCCTTGACGCCGATCGTCTTCTTGCGCCGGCTCTCGGGCACCAGCATCTGCGAGGCGCCGGTCTCGTCGATGACGTCGATCGCCTTGTCCGGCAGCTTGCGGTCGTGGATGTAGCGGCTCGACAGCTCCACCGCCGCCTTGATGGCGTCGTTGGTGTAGCGCAGCTTGTGGAACTCCTCGAAATAGGGCTTCAGCCCCTTGAGGATGGCGATGGTGTCAGGGACGCTCGGCTCGTTGACGTCGATCTTCTGGAAGCGGCGCACCAGGGCCCGGTCCTTCTCGAAGTACTGGCGGTACTCCTTGTAGGTGGTCGAGCCGATGCAGCGCAGCGTGCCGGAGGCGAGCGCAGGTTTCAGCAGATTCGACGCATCCATCGCGCCGCCGGAGGTCGCCCCGGCGCCGATCACCGTGTGGATCTCGTCGATGAAGAGGATCGCGTCGGGATGCTGCTCGATCTCCTTCATCACCTGCTTGAGGCGCTCCTCGAAGTCGCCGCGGTAGCGCGTGCCGGCGAGCAGCGTGCCCATGTCGAGGGCGAAGACCGTCGCATCGGCCAGCACCTCCGGCACCTCGCCCATCACGATCTTGCGGGCGAGCCCCTCGGCGATGGCCGTCTTGCCGACGCCGGGATCGCCGACGAGCAACGGATTGTTTTTGTGCCGGCGGCACAGCACCTGGATGGTGCGCTGGATCTCGCCCTCTCGGCCGATGAGCGGGTCGATACGTCCCTCGCGTGCCTTCTTGTTGAGGTTGACGCAGTAGGCCTCGAGCGCATCGCCCTTCTTCTTGCGCTGCCCCTCCGCCTCGTCGGTGCTCGACGAGCGCCCTTCGCCTTCCTCGTCGGCACCGCGCGGCGCGCGCGTCTCCGACAGACCGGCTCGCTTGGCGATACCATGGCTGATGTAGTTGACCGCATCGTAGCGCGTCATGTCCTGCTCCTGCAGGAAATAGGCCGCGTGGCTCTCGCGCTCGGCGAAAATGGCGACGAGCACGTTCGCACCCGTGACCTCCTCCCGGCCCGAGGACTGCACATGGATGACGGCGCGCTGGATGACCCGCTGGAAACCCGCGGTCGGCTTCGATTCCTCGCGCCCGTCGGCGACGAGGTTGGTCAACTCGGTATCGACATATTCGACGAGATTGCGGCGCAGCATCTCGAGATCGACATTGCAGGCACGCATCACCGCAGCCGCATCCTGGTCGTCGACCAGGGCAAGCAGCAGATGCTCGAGCGTCGCGTACTCGTGGTGGCGCTCGTTGGCGAAGGCCAGCGCCCTGTGAAGCGCCTGTTCGAGACTGCGGGAGAAGGTGGGCAAAAGGATCTCTCCCCTATTTCTTTTCCATGACGCATTGCAGCGGGTGCTGGTGCTGCCTTGCAAAATCCATCACCTGGGTCACTTTGGTCTCGGCAACCTCATAGGTGAAGATGCCGCATTCCCCGACGCCGTTCTGATGCACGTGCAGCATGATCCGGGTAGCGTCCTCCCGGGCCTTGTTGAAGAAGCGCTCCAGGACGTGCACCACGAACTCCATCGGCGTGTAATCGTCGTTGAGCAGCAGCACGCGATACATGCTGGGCCGCTTCGTCCGCGGCTTGGTTTTCGTTAGAAGCGCCGAACCCGGACCATCGTTCCCTTGTGAGGGACGCAATCCGCCACGCCGGCGCTCCGTCATGCCCGTCGTCGGCCCCACGGCCCGCTCGTCCAGCTTCCCAGTCCCTGTCGGCATCGTGTCCGCAAATGATCCCGCGCTCGATCCGTTCTCGCGCGCCCCGACGGCGCGCCAGACTAATCTAATGCCCGGCGAGATGCTTCGCCAGTGCGTCCGGCGCCGTGTGCGGATCAAAAAACAACGACGGCGGCAGCAGGTCTGCACCTGCGGTCGCCCGGGCAACGCGCACGAAAAAGGCCCGGCACGCGGCCGGGCCTCGAGGTGGGAGGATAAATCGATCGGCGGCGCCGGCCGCCGCCGGTATCACTTGCCGGTGGTCGCGACGGTCTGCGCGCGGGCGTAGAGCCCCTCGTAGGGCTTCACCGCTTCCTTGGCGAGGTCGGCATAGAGCTCGCCGAGCTTGCTCGTCTGGGCGACGAGGCCTTCGTAGGCGCTCTTGAGATAAGCCGACTGGATCTCGAAGGCCTTGTCCAGCGTCTTGGCGCCGGCGAGCTTCTCGACCGTGGCGCTGCCCTGCTCGAAGCTTTTCTTCGAATAGTCGGCAACCTCCACGGCAATCGCCTGGGCGCCCTTGGAGACAGCGCCGAAAGCCTTCATGGCAACGTCCATCTGTTCCTTGCCGAATTTCTGCAGATCGTCAAACTGAGCGAACATGTCCTCTTCGGCGCCACGAGACGCCGCCCCTGAGCTGGCCGGAGACACGTCCGGCGTGACCAAAAAACCGCCTGCCTGAAGCCGGTTCGCTTTATATATGTGCAACGCACAATCG
This sequence comes from Chelatococcus daeguensis, assembly GCF_001887265.1. Lineage (NCBI taxonomy): Bacteria > Pseudomonadati > Pseudomonadota > Alphaproteobacteria > Hyphomicrobiales > Chelatococcaceae > Chelatococcus > Chelatococcus daeguensis. Next base: position 2,274,788 of record NZ_CP018095.1, read on the forward strand.
TTGTCAATGCATTTTGTTGCATCGCACAATGGCCGTCGCTGCCCCGTTTAACGCATCCGTAACCGCGTCGACTTAGCGTCGTTGACAGTGGCGCGCCGGTGACTGTCTCGAAGGATCCGGCGCAGAAAGACAATTCAGGCGTCTGATGTCGGGGACGGACAAATGAACATGGGTTGCGTATCAGCCCGGTGGCGGCGTTGGGGCGCCGCCCTGGGCGCCGTCGGGCTTGCCGCGTCGCTCAGCCTCGTGCCATCGGCCCCGGCCATGGCCAGGAAGAAGGATTCAGGCGGGTACAACCCGCCCTATGCGGCCATCGTCGTCGACGTGAAGAGCGGCAAGACCCTGCATGCCGTCAATGCCGACGCTCCGCGCATTCCTGCATCCATCACCAAGGTGATGACGCTCTATCTGCTGTTCGAGCAGCTCGAGGCCGGACGGGTGCGTCTCGACACGCCGCTCAGGGTCTCGGCAAACGCTGCCGCCCAGGCCCCTTCCAAGCTCGGGCTCAAGGCAGGCTCCAGCATCTCTGTGGAGAATGCCATTCTGGCCATGGTGACGAAATCGGCCAACGACGTCGCCATGGTGGTAGCCGAGAACATCGGCGGCTCCGAGCGCGCCTTCGCCCAGCTCATGACGCGCAAGGCACGCGCGCTTGGCATGAGCCGCACCACCTTCTACAACCCACACGGCCTACCCTCGTCGCCCGCCAACGTCTCCACGGCGCGCGACCTCGCCATCCTGGGCCAAGCGATCCAGGATCGTTTTCCCCGCTACTACGGCTATTTCGAGCGGCGCAGCTTCACCTACGCCGGCCGCACCCACGGCAATCACAACAAGCTGCTCGGTCGCGTCGAGGGCGTCGACGGCATCAAGACGGGCTTTACCCGCGCTTCCGGCTTCAACCTCCTGACCTCGGCCAAGACGAGTACCCGCCACATCGTTGCCGTCGTCCTCGGCGGTCGCTCCGGCGCGTCCCGCGATCAGATCATGGCCAACCTCGTCTCGGATAACCTGCCCCGTGCCTATGCCGGCGCGCGGCAGACGCCGGCCATCGCCGACCGTGCGCCGACACCGGTCGCCGTCGCCCGCGCGGAGGAGGTGGAGACCACGGCCGCCATTCCGCTTCCCGCGCCACGCCCCGAGCCGGCCGGCGCCCCGCTCGACCTGTCCAGCATCCGGCCGGTCGTCGCATCGGCCTCCGGATCGACCGCGACGCCCTCGTCCATGCAGTGGTCGGCAGGCCCGCAGCCGGCGCCCCGCGCCGGGACCCAGGTGGCCTCCGCCGCACCGGTTGCCGTCTCCGCCATCGCCGATCTCGAGAAGAAACAGGCAGTCGAGGAGCCCGTAAAGCAGGACGCCCCCTCCCGCTCGGCCGGCTGGGTGATCCAGCTCGCCGCGACCGGCGACGAGGCGCGCGCCCGCGACATTCTGAGCGACGCCCGCCAGAAGTCCCGCGATCTCCTGTCGAATGCCTCGCCCTTCACCGAGAAGTTCGTCAAGGACGGCACCACCTTCTACCGCGCACGCTTCTCCGGTTTCGATCCGGACAGCGCCCAGGCCGCGTGCAAGACCCTCAAGCGGCGCGGCTTCTCCTGCTTCGCCACCCGCGGCTGAGCCGCGCGACAACGGGCCGGCCGCCCCTACGGCTCACCCGAACCTTACAGAGTGAAACGCCGCATTCGGTCGGAGTATCAACGATGTCGGCTCAACAGGATGTCCTTGGCCTGATTCACCCGGGCGGCCAGGTAGGTCGACCCCCCCTGGTCGGGATGGAGTTTCTTCATGAGCGTGCGGTGCGCGCGACGAATGTCGGCCTCTCCGGCCCCCGGCGGAAGGCCGAGCACTTCACGAGCCTCCTCTTCCGTCATCGCGCCCGCAGCCGCCTCGCCGCGGCCCCGCGCGTGAGCATCGCCGTCAGCGTCTTCACGCCAGGCGGGAAACCGGCGGTCGAGATAAGCCTCTAGGAGGCGCGCACCGTCCATGTCGCGGGCCAGGCATTCGCGCCGGAGCGCGAGAAGCTCCTCCCGCCCCAGCCCCGACAGGGCCCTGCCCTCCCGCGGGCCGGCGAGAACCGTCCCCTCCATCTCGCCGCTCGCATGGTCGAGCTCCATCTCGATCATCACCGAGCGCACCCGCGACACGCGGGGCGTCCCGCCGCCCGACGAGCCGGGCCCGGATCCCGGCCAAGAACCCGGCCAGGAGCGCGGGCTCGCATAGCCGCCCCCCGGCCGGCCGAGCAGCCACCAGCCGAGGCCGGCAAGCCCCAGCGCCATGTCGAAGCGCCCGCGGATCAGAAGAACGGCCGCGATGGCGAGCGCTCCCCAGCCGCCGGCCTTTCGCAAAACCTTCGCCAACACCTTGGCGTCGGCATTGGCATAGCTGCGCCCGAGCCACCACAGGAGCACCAGCGCGAGAAGTCCCAGAGCAAGTGCGATCACCGCTTGCCACCCATTGCGGTCAGCAATCCCCTGACCTCGCCGCCGTCGCGGTCGGCGAGCCGCTGCAGCGCCGGCAAGCCGCCGGAGGCATAGGCCGCTGCACCGCGCAGGAGCGCCGCGAGCGTTGTACCCGCACCGCTGTCGAAACGCGCATAGGCACCGCCGGTCAGGCGGGAAAGTTCCTTGAAGACCCCTGTCACGGTCGCGTCATGCCCCTCCTGAAACGCGAAGATGCGCACGCCGAGCAGGCCGAGTTCACCGGCGAGCGCGCACAGGCCGTCCGCGTCCTCCTCGACAGCGTCGCCGACGAGGACGAGCACCTTCGCCCCGCTTCGCGACACCTCGTTACGTGCATGAGCGAGAACCCGGCCAATCTGCGTCAGGCCGCCACGGCAGTCGATCCGTGTCATCAGCGCCGTCAGGGCCCCCGCATCGGAGACCCAGCGCGAGGCCCGGCATTCGCCGAAGCCGCGGAAATAGACGAGTTGCACGGCAAGGCCGCCACCGGCGAGGGCCGTGTCGAACATCTCGGCCTGCAGCTGGCAGGCGAGATCCCAGGTCGGCTGCCGGCTCATGGTGGCGTCGAGCGCGAAGATGAGGCGCCCCGCCGGCGCGGCAGGCGTGGCGACCGCCCTGGCCTCTTTCAGGAAGGCATCGACGTCGCGCGACGGGCCAACGTCCGGCGCGGATGATCCGCGCTGCGCCAGGTCCCTGTCGCGGCCGTCACGCTTGTTCTCGCCCATGGCCGGGCTGCCTCCCTTTCGTTCTTGTCTTCATGTGGCACGAACCGGCGCCCTTGCAAGCGGGGCATCCTCTCGGGTTTATTTGCGCTGCAACATGATTGTTGGCGACGCTGCCCCGCTTTGCTACAGGCAGAAGCTATGCACGGCGGCAAAGACCGGGCAAGGGAGGGACAAGGGGCATGGACAGGGTCGCGACGGTCGAGACGGTCAAGGGCTTGCGCGAGGCGGTCGCCTCCTGGCGCGGGGCGGGCGAGCGTGTCGCCCTGGTGCCGACCATGGGCGCCCTGCACGAGGGCCATCTGTCACTGGTCGAGCGCGCCCGTGCGCTCGCCGACCGGGTCGTGGTCTCGATCTTCGTCAATCCGACCCAATTCGCGCCCAATGAGGACTTCGCGAAGTATCCCCGCACGCTCGACGAAGACCGCGCCAAGCTCGCAGGCCTCGCGGATCTCGCCTATACGCCGGTCGTCGATGAGATGTATCCGCCAGGCTTCGCCACCACGGTGAGCCTTGCCGGCCCGGCTACCGCCGGGCTCGAGGACGCGTTCCGCCCCACTCATTTCACCGGCGTCGCCACCGTCGTCGCCAAGCTGCTGCTGCAGGCCCTGCCGGACGTCGCCATCTTCGGCGAGAAGGACTACCAGCAGCTCAAGGTCATCGCCCGCATGGCGCGCGATCTCGACTTTTCGGCCGAAATCATCGGCGCACCGACCGTGCGCGAGGCCGACGGGCTCGCCCTGTCCTCGCGCAACCGTTACCTGTCCGACGAGGAGCGGGCGCTCGCGCCCACGCTGCACCGCACCTTGCAGGACGGCGCAGCGCGCCTGCGCGCCGGCGAGGATGCCGGGGCCGTCGTGACGGCCGGCGAGGATGCTCTTGCGGCAGCCGGCTTCGCCGTGGATTACCTCGCCCTGCGCGACGCCGAGACGCTCGCGCCGGTCAGCGACCTTGCGGCGCCGGCACGCCTCCTCGTCGCGGCGCGGCTGGGAGCGACGCGGCTCATCGACAACATCGCCGTCTGACAACGAACGGACGCGACGAAAACCGCGTCCGTTCAGCAGCTTGCGGCAATCTCCGGAATCAGTTTCCGAGGCAACGGCATCGTCAGTGCAGCCGGTGGCGCTCCTCTTCGTCCTCGTAAGCCGCCCAGGCCACGAGGAGATCGGCGCTGAAGCCTTCGTCCGCGAGGCTGCCGCTGATGGTCGAGAAGAGGGATTCGGCCTTGTGCCAGTCGCGGGCGAGCGGCATGGCCCCGTCGGGCCCGCTTTCGAGCCGCGCCTCGGCATAGCGCTCCAGCAGCGCCTCGCGCTCGGCGAAGGCAAAGGCGGCGACCGCAGTGCGGAACACACGTCCCGCCTCCATCTCGACCTGCCCCGTATCGCGCTGGCGCGGACGCACGAGATAGCCTTCCGCCCGCTCGTCGATTTCAAAGGACCGTGCGGCCCCTTCTGCAACACCGATCAGCATGAGCGCCTCCATCGGCTATCCTCATGCATCGATGATGCCAGCAAGGCTGTGCCAAAGCGGTGCGGGTGCGCACGCAACCTACAGGAGGCCGAGGGAGGCGAGTTCCCGCCGCAGTTCCTCGGGCATCTCGGCTGCGCTCGCGCTGCCGTCCCCGAGGTCGGGCGGCGCATCCTTGGCCGTGAGATAGCGCCAGCCCTGGAAGGGACGATACGGCCGCGGCGAAACCGGCACGACGACCGGCTCCATGACGAGATGGCAGCGCGAGATGCCCTCGCCATCGGTGAAGGGGCGGATGGCGACGAGCCGCTGGCGGCAGGCAAGCTGTCCCTTGATGACCCAATAGAGCGATCCGCCGTCGAGAAGCTCCTCGACGCGCTTGGGCACCATGCGCGTCGTGTGCAGCTGCTCCTGCGGCAGCTTCTGCCGCCGGCGCTCGCGCATGCGCTCCTCGATCCACTCCTCGAGGTCGCGGATGGATTCTGCCCCGACGCAGAGCTTGATGAGATGGAGGGCCATGGCCCAACTATCTAGCGCCGGCGCCGCGCAAGGCAACGGGGACGGTGCACGGGGCGGGGGATAATGGGTGGGAACGGGAAAGCCCGCTCGTTGGCGGCCGGCGCCGGACCGCTCAGGTTTCCTTCTTCGTATCGTCCATGCCCCCGCGCACAACGCTACTGTCGACGCCCCCGGTCAGCAACCGTGGCTGTTCCGGTTCGTTTTCCGCCGATTTATAGGAGGCCCCGAGAACGCGGCGCCATGCGCTCACCCCTCCTCCTCCGTCACGATCACGATGAGCCGCGCCCCTTCCCCCACCTGCGCTCCCGGCTCGGCGGCGATCTCGCTCACCGTGCCGGCGCAGGGGGCGACGAGCACGTGCTCCATCTTCATCGCCTCGACCACGGCGAGCCGCTCGCCCTTCTCGACCCGGTCGCCGACGCCGACGAAGACGGCGACGAGCTTGCCGTGCATCGGCGCCTTGACGAGGCCATCGCCGTCCATGTGCTCGAGGTCGACGGCGAAGGGGTCGTAGATCCTGACGCTCGTTTGCCGGCCCTCGGCGAGGACGAGCATGGCCGCGTCCGCCTCGACCAGCGTGAGATCGTGCTCGCCCTCCGGCACCGGATGGCCGGGAAAGGCGACGGCCGGCCCGTCCGGGCCGTACTCGAGCACGGCCTCGACCCGCTCGCCCTCGACGAGAAGCGGCAGGCCGGTGCGCCGCGCACCGACGAGCTGGAAGCCGTCGTCGGCCCACCAGCCGCCCGCCTCCTCGTCCCGCAGGGAGGATGCGGCGGAAAAGGCGATGCGTTCGCGCTCGCGGTGGACGAGGGCGAGCGCCCCCGCCGCCGCTGCGGCGGCATCGAAGCCCCGCGGCACGGCGCCGAGCGCCTCGATGTTGCGGTCGATGAAGCCCGTGTCGAAACGCCCGTCCCGGAACTCCGGCGCCTCGCACAGCGCCTTGAGGAAGGCGATGTTGGTCTTCGGCCCCGCGACCGTCGTGCCGCCGAGCGCCTCGGCCAGCCGGTCGAGCGCCTCGGCGCGCGTCGGCGCATGGGCGATGACCTTGGCGATCATCGGATCGTAGAAGGGTGTCACTGCGTCGCCCGCGGCGACGCCGGTGTCGATGCGGATGTCGTCGCCCGCACCGAAATCGAGCGCCCAGAGCTTGCCGGTCGACGGAAGGAAGCCCTTTTCGGGATCCTCCGCATAGAGCCGCGCCTCAACGGCATGGCCGGCGATCGCAAGGTCCTCCTGCGTGAAGGGCAAGGCCTCGCCCGCGGCGACGCGGAACTGCAGCTCGACGAGGTCGAGCCCGGTGATCGCCTCCGTCACCGGATGCTCCACCTGCAGGCGCGTGTTCATCTCCATGAAGTAGAAGCGGTCCGGCCTCAGGCCCTCGCGCCCGTCGGCGATGAACTCGACCGTGCCGGCCCCCACATAGCCGACGGCCCGCGCCGCCTCCGTCGCGGCCTGCCCCATGGCGGCGCGCATCTCCTCGGTCATGCCCGGCGCCGGCGCCTCCTCGATCACCTTCTGGTGGCGGCGCTGCAGGGAGCAGTCGCGCTCGAAGAGGTGCACGACATTGCCGTGCCCGTCGGCGAAGACCTGGATCTCGATGTGCCGTGGCGACAGCACATATTTCTCGACAAGCACGCGCGGGTCACCAAAGGCGCTCTGCGCCTCGCGCTGGGCGCTCTCGAGCGCGGCGTCGAACTCGGCCGCCTTGTCGACGCGCTTCATGCCCTTGCCGCCGCCGCCGGCGACCGCCTTGATGAGCACGGGATAGCCGATCTCGTAGGCCTTCTGGCGCAGGAAATCAGGCTCCTGCCGGGCGCCGTGATAGCCCGGCACCACCGGCACACCCGCCTTCTCGACGAGCGCCTTGGCCGCGTCCTTCAGCCCCATGGCGCGGATGGCGGAGGCTGGCGGGCCGACGAAGACGATGCCGTTCGCGGCGCACGCCTCGGCGAATTCCGCCCGCTCGGAGAGAAAGCCGTAGCCCGGATGGATGGCGGCGGCGCCGGTCTTCTTCGCCACCGCGATGATGCGGTCGATGAGAAGGTAGCTCTCGGCCGCCGGCGCGGGGCCGATGCGATGCGCCTCGTCCGCCATGTGCACGAACATCGCGTCGGCATCCGCATCCGAATGGACGGCGATGGTGCGCATGCCGAGCTGCCGCGCCGTGCGAATGATGCGGCAGGCGATCTCGCCCCGGTTGGCGATGAGGACGCTGTCGAGCACGAAGTCATCTCCCTCGATCACGGGCGCGCCGGTTGGTCCGGCGGCAAATCATGTCGCTTTCGCGGCCAACAGACCATAGCCCGCCCATAAGCGCCATGCCGCAATGCACGGCATCCGGCCTTGGCATCTGCGCGGGGCAGGCTCGGCGGTCACGTCTCGTTCCCTGGAGGCGCCGCAGCACGAAGGAGTGCGGTGCAGGTCCAGGGGCCTTTGTCAAAAGCGCCTTCGGCAGGTTTCATTCGCTGGCCCCCGGATGACGGTCCGCTTCGCTGCATGCCTCCGGGGAACATGGCTCTCGAGCCGCCAGCCGATCCCTCACCGCGTCGCGGGGCTGAAGCGCGCCACAAGCTGGTGGCGCTCGCCGGGATAGGTCAGCGTCACTGCCGTGATTGTCGCCCCGGCCTGGAAGGTGCGCCGCACCACGACGAGGCAGGCCGCGCCGCGGGCGATGGCAAGGTGATGGGCCACGTCCGCCCCCGCGTTTTCGGCGCGGATGATGTGCTCGGCCTCGGTCCAGGGGATCTGCTCGAGCAGCCAGGTGCCCGGCGGCGAGGCAGCAAAGGCCTCGCGCGCGGCAGCGGGCACCACGGCAAGGTTGATCAGCCGCCTCTCATGGACGAAGGGGCGCTCGTCGGCGAAATGCAGCACCGTGAGCGCCTCCACGTCGAAGCTGCCCCTGGCCGCCCCGAGCCGCGCAAGATCCTCCGGCCGCGCCCGCCGGCGCTCGCGGTCGAGGATCACGTAGCGGTAGGCACGGCCGGAACCGGTGATCTCGGCCTTGATGTCATGGACCTCGAGCACCGTCTCCTGCGACTTCGGCGCCGCGACGAAGGAGCCGGAGCGGCGCCGCCGCACCACCAGCCCCGCCGCCGCCAGCGCCGAAATGGCCTTGTTCACCGTCATGCGCGAGCAGCCGAACTGCGCGACGAGGTCGTGCTCGGAGGGCACGCGATGGCCGGGCGGCCACTCGCCGGAGAGGATCTTCTCCTCCAGCGCCCGGCGGATCTCGGCATAGCGCGGCAGCGGTTCGGCGATGCTCACCACCGTCTCCTATGCCTTCACGAGCCGGGCGAGCGTGCGCCGGTACGCCGCCTCGATCGCCTCGCGCGCCGCGTGCCGGCCACCCGCGACGACCTGCCGGCCGCCGACATAGACACGGTCGAGCGCCGCCTTGCCGGCCACGAAGAGATAGGCGTCGAGCCAGCGGTCCCCCCGCATGGGCGCAAGATCGACGTGAGCCCCGTCGAGCACGACGATGTCGGCGCGGTGGCCCGGAGCGAGCGCGCCGATGGCGCGGCCGAGCGCGCGCGCGCCGCCGCGGCAGGTCTCGTCATGGAGCCTTCGGCCGGTCGATTCGCCCTGCCTTTGCGCCATGAGGTTGCGGCCGCGCAGGGCAAGACGCTGGCTGTATTCGAGCTGTCGAAGCTCGCCCGGCGCCGTGATCTCGATGTTGGAATCGCTACCGACGCCATAGACCCCGCCCTGCCCAGCGAATTCCACCCCGGCGAAGATGCCGTCGCCGAGATTGGCCTCGGTGATCGGGCAAAGGCCGGCCACGGCGCCGGAGCGGGCGATGCCGCCAACCTCCGCGTCGGTCAGATGCGTGGCGTGGATGAGGCACCAGCGCCCATCGACCGGCACGTTGTCCATCAGCCATTCCACCGGCCTCAGGCCGGACCAGGCGAGGCAGTCCTCCACCTCCTTCACCTGCTCTGCGATGTGGATGTGGAGCGGCCCATCCCCGGCGAGCGGCAGGATCGCGGCGAGGCTTTCAGGCGTGACGGCGCGCAGCGAGTGCGGCGCGACGCCGACCCGTGCATCGGGCAGGGACGCGACCGCCTTGCGTGCACCCTCGAGGAGTTGCGCGAAGCGTACCGGATCGTTGAGGAAGCGCCGCTGGCCCTCGCCCGCGGGCTGGCCGCCGAAACCGCCCTGCGCGTAGAACACCGGCAGGAGCGTGAGGCCGATGCCGGTCGCCTCGGCGGCGGCGGCGATGCGCTCGCAGTGCTCGGCGAGATTGGCATAGGGCGCCCCGTCCGGGCCGTGATGGAGGTAATGGAACTCCGCCACCGCGGTGAAGCCCCCCTCCAGCATCTCGAGGAAAGCATAGGCTGCAATGGCCTCGACGTCCTCGGGCGTCAGGGCGCCGAGGAAGCCGTACATCACCTGCCGCCAGGTCCAGAAGCTGTCGCCGGAGGGACCGCGCGTCTCGGCAAGGCCCGCCATGCCACGCTGAAAAGTGTGGCTGTGCAGGTTCGGCAGTCCCGGAAGCGCGATGGAGCCGCCATAGGCGGCGTCGCCTTGCGTGCTGTCGCGTTCGATGGCCGCGATCGTGCCCGCTTCATGGGTGATCGTGACATTGTCGGCCCAGCCCTCGCCGAGGAGGGCATGATCGAAGAACAGCTTCTGCATGATCTTTCCCCCTGACAGCGACCCGCGTCCACAACCGTCATGCCCCGCGCCTGTCGCGCACATCCACGCCGCGCCGATGGCGCAAGGCCGAAAGCGCGGACAGTCGGGGGCAAGAACGGCCAGGACGAGCGCCAAAGGCCGCTCATGCCACGGGCAGTGTGCGCGACGGCATGCAATTTTGTCTAGACAATAAATCGGCAGGCTGATTATGTATAGACAATAATAACGGACGGGAGCAGGCCGCATGGACGCCGACAGGTTGTGGATCAACGCACGACTGGCGACGCTCGCTGAAGGCACGTCGGGGCTCGGCATCGTCGATCAGGGCGCGCTCGCCTGCAAGGACGGGCGCATCGTCTATGCCGGCCCGATGGCTGATCTGCCGCTGTCACTCCAGGTGAAAGAGCGCATAGACTGCGCCGGGCGCTGGGTCACCCCCGGCCTCGTCGACTGCCACACCCATCTCGTCTTCGGCGGCGACCGTGCGCAGGAATTCGAGATGCGCCTTGCGGGCGCGAGCTACGAGGAGATCGCTCGCGCAGGCGGCGGCATCGTCTCCACGGTGAAGGCGACCCGTGCGGCAAGCGAAGACGACCTCGTCGCAAGTGCCCTGCCCCGTCTCGACCATCTCATCGCCGAAGGCGTCACCACGGTCGAGATCAAGTCCGGCTACGGCCTGGATAGGGACACCGAGCTGCGCAGCCTGCGCGCCGCCCGCCGGCTGGGCGAGGCGCGCCCGGTCACCGTCACCACCACCTTCCTCGGCGCCCACGCCCTGCCGCCGGAGGCGAACGGCGACAAGGCCGCCTATATCGCGACGGTCGTCGACGAGATGCTGCCGGCCGTCGCGGGCGAAGACCTCGCCGATGCGGTCGACGCCTTCTGCGAGGGCATCGCCTTTTCGCCTGACGAGACGGCGCGGGTCTTCGAGGCTGCAAGGACTCGCGGACTGCCGGTGAAGCTGCACGCCGACCAGCTCTCCAACCTCCACGGCGCCGCACTCGCCGCCCGCTTCGGCGCGCTGTCCGCCGACCATCTGGAATATACGGACGAGGAAGGTGCCGCCGCCATGGCCGCCGCCGGCACGGTCGCCGTGCTGCTGCCCGGCGCCTTCTACTTCATCCGCGAAACGAAGAAGCCGCCAGTCGAGCTCTTCCGCGCCGCCGGGACGCGCATGGCGCTCGCGACCGACTGCAATCCCGGCACCTCGCCGCTGACTTCGCTGCTGCTCACCATGAACATGGGCGCGACGCTGTTCCGCCTGACGGTCGAGGAATGTATCGCCGGCGTCACGCGCGAGGCCGCACGGGCGCTCGGCCGCCTCGGCGAGGTCGGCACGCTCGAAGCCGGCAAGTGGTGCGACCTCGCCATCTGGAACGTCGAGCGCCCGGCCGAGCTCGTCTATCGCATCGGTTTCAATCCGCTCCACGCCCGGGTCTGGAGGGGAAAGTGAAGTTCTCTGGCCATTCCGCCGCTACCTCCGGTGACCTGACATGACCGAACAGACGATCACCCTTCACCCCGGGAATGTCGCCCTCGCCGACTGGCGCCGCGTCTATCTCGGCGCCCCGATTGCTCTCGACGACACGTGCCGCCCGGCCGTCGAAGCCGCGGCGCGCACCATCGATGCCATCATCGCCAAGGGCAAGCCGGTCTACGGCATCAACACCGGCTTCGGGAAGCTGGCGAGCGTGCGCATCGAGGCCGGTGATCTCGCCACGCTCCAGCGCAACATCGTCCTTTCCCATGCCGCCGGCGTCGGCGAACCGCTGCCCGTGCCGGTCGTGCGCCTCGTCATGGCGCTGAAGCTCGCGAGCCTCGCGCAAGGCGCCTCCGGCGTGCGCTGGGAGACGATCCACCACCTCCTTGCCTGCCTCGGCAAGGGCCTCGTGCCCGTCGTGCCCGGCCAGGGCTCGGTCGGCGCCTCGGGCGACCTCGCGCCCCTCGCCCACATGACGGCGGCCTTGATGGGCGTCGGCGAATTCTTCGTCGAGGGCGCTCGCGTGCCGGCGGACAAGGCGCTGGCCGATGCGGGCCTCACGCCCCTCGTGCTCGGGCCGAAGGAGGGGCTCGCCCTTCTCAACGGCACGCAGGTGTCGACGGCGCTGGCGCTCGCCGGGCTGTTCGAGGCCGAGCGCGTCTTCCAGGCCGCCCTCGTCACCGGGGCGCTCGCCACCGATGCCGCCAAGGGCTCCGACGGGCCGTTCGACGAGCGCATCCAGCGCCTGCGCCGCCACCGCGGCCAGGCGGCGACCGCGGCCGCCTTGCGCGCCCTCATGGCCGGCTCGGCCATCCGCGCCTCGCATCTCGCAAACGACGACCGGGTGCAGGACCCCTATTGCCTGCGCTGCCAGCCGCAGGTGATGGGCGCCTGCCTCGACCTCCTGCGCAAGGCCGCCGACTTCCTCGCCACCGAGGCGAACGGCGTCTCCGACAATCCGCTCGTGTTCCCGGAGGCGGGCGAGGTCATCTCCGGCGGCAATTTCCACGCCGAGCCCGTCGCCTTCGCTGCCGACATGATCGCCATGGCCTTGTGCGAGATCGGCTCCCTCGCGGAGCGGCGCATCGCCATGCTGGTCGATCCGGCCCTCTCCGGCCTGCCGGCCTTCCTCACGCCGAAGCCCGGACTCAACTCAGGCTTCATGATCCCGCAGGTCACGGCCGCCGCCCTCGTCTCCGAGAACAAGCAGCGCGCTTATCCGGCAAGCGTCGATTCCATCCCGACCTCGGCCAACCAGGAGGACCACGTCTCCATGGCGACGCACGGCGCCCGCCGGCTCATCCCGATGGCGCAGAATGCCGCGGCCGTCATCGGCATCGAGCTTCTGGCCGCCGCCCAGGGCTGCGACTTCCATGCCCCGATGCGCTCGAGCGAGCCGCTGGAGAAGGCGCGCGCCTTGCTGCGTGCGCGCGTGCCGCACCTCGCCGACGACCGCCACTTCGCCCCCGACATCGCGGTGGCGACCGATCTCGTCCGCTCCGGCGCCCTCGCGGCGGCCGTGGGTGCGGCGCTGCCGGCCGTGACGGAGCACGAGCCGTGAGCACGCCCTCCTTCCTTACCGTCACCCGCGGCGAGGCCCCGCTCCTCGTCAGCCTGCCGCATACGGGCACCGACATCCCGGAGGAATACGCCGCCGGCCTCGTCTCCTCGTGGCGCGCCCGCAAGGACTGCGACTGGTGGATCGAGCGGCTCTACGACTTCGCCGCCGGCCTCGGCGCGACCGTCGTGCACACGGCGATCTCGCGCACGGTCATCGACGTCAACCGCGATCCCTCCGGCGCCTCGCTCTATCCCGGCCAGGCGACGACGGAACTCGTGCCGACGACGACCTTCGACGGCGAGCCGCTCTACGAGCCGGGTCGGGAGCCCGAATCCGACTCGATTTCAAGGCGCAAGGCGCTTTTCTTCGAGCCCTATCACAAGGCGCTCGCCGACGAGATCGCCCGCCTGCGCGCGCTCCATCCGCGCATCGTCGTCTACGACGGCCACTCGATCCGCTCGCGCATACCGAGGCTCTTCGAGGGCGAACTGCCCAACTTCAATATCGGCACCAACGGCGGCACGACCTGCGATCCGGCGCTGACGGCCAGGGTCGCGGAAATCTGCGCCACCTCCGGCCGCAGCCACGTGGTCAACGGCCGCTTCAAGGGCGGCTTCATCACCCGCCACAACGGCCACCCGGCGGACGGCGTCCATGCCATCCAGATGGAGCTCGCCTGCCGCGGCTACATGCGCGAGCCGGTCGGCCCCGTGGACGAAACCTCCTGGCCCGCGGCCTACGACGAGGCCTATGCCGCCCCCATGCGCGTCGCTCTCACCCGCATTCTCGAAGCCTGCATCGATTTCGCGAGGGGGGCCCGCTGATGCTGCCGACGCTTCTTTCCCGTCATGCTCGCGCCCGTCCCGGGCATCCACGCCCGACCACTTTCGCGCGATCCTCATCAAACACCGTTATGACGGAGCTCGCCCCATGACCCGCATCGACAATGCCCGCGTCATCCGCGCCCCCCGCGGCAGCGACATCAGCGCCAAGAGCTGGCTGACGGAGGCGCCACTGCGCATGCTGATGAACAACCTCGACCCGGACGTCGCCGAGAAGCCGGGCGAACTCGTGGTCTACGGCGGCATCGGCCGCGCCGCGCGCGACTGGGAGAGCTTCGACCGCATCGTCGCCGCGCTGAAGAAACTCGAGGCGGACGAGACGCTGCTCGTCCAGTCCGGCAAGCCGGTCGGCGTTTTCCGCACCCATCCGGATGCGCCGCGTGTGCTCATCGCCAATTCCAACCTCGTGCCGCACTGGGCCACCTGGGACCATTTCAACGAGCTCGATCGAAAAGGCCTCATGATGTACGGCCAGATGACAGCCGGCTCGTGGATCTACATCGGCTCGCAGGGCATCGTGCAGGGCACCTACGAGACCTTCGTCGAGATGGGGCGCCGGCACTACGGCGGCGACCTCTCCGGCCGCTGGATCCTCACCGCCGGCCTCGGCGGCATGGGCGGCGCCCAGCCGCTCGCCGCGGTGATGGCCGGCGCCTCGTGCCTCGCCATCGAATGCCGCCCGTCGAGCATCGAGTTCCGCCTGCGCACCGGCTATGTGGATGTGCAGGCCAAGGACCTCGACGAGGCGCTCGCCATCATCGAGGAGGCCACGCGCACGAAGAAGCCGGTCTCGGTCGCGCTCCTCGGCAATGCCGCCGAGGTGCTGCCGGAGCTGGTCAGCCGCGGCGTGAGGCCCGACTGCGTCACCGACCAGACCTCGGCGCACGATCCCGTCAACGGCTACCTGCCGAAGGGCTGGACGCTCGCGCAGTGGGAAGAAAAACGCGAGGCCGACCCGAAGGTGGTGACGAAGGCCGCCAAGGCCTCCATGGCCGAGCACGTGCGCGCCATGCTCGCCTTCCACAGGATGGGCGTGCCCACCGTCGATTACGGCAACAACATCCGCCAGATGGCGCTCGAGGAAGGCGTTGCCGACGCCTTCGACTTCCCCGGCTTCGTGCCCGCCTACATCCGCCCGCTGTTCTGCCGCGGCATCGGCCCCTTCCGCTGGGCGGCCCTGTCGGGCGATCCGGAGGACATCTACAGGACCGATGCCAAGGTGAAGGAGCTGCTGCCGGACAACAAGCACCTGCACAACTGGCTCGACATGGCTGAGAAGCGCATCAAGTTCCAGGGCCTGCCGGCGCGCATCTGCTGGGTCGGCCTCGGCGACCGCCACCGCCTCGGCCTCGCCTTCAACGAGATGGTGGCGAAAGGCGAGTTGAAGGCCCCCATCGTCATCGGCCGCGACCATCTCGACAGTGGCTCCGTCGCCTCGCCCAACCGCGAGACGGAGGCGATGCGGGACGGCTCCGACGCCGTCTCCGACTGGCCGCTGCTCAATGCTCTCCTCAACTGCGCCTCGGGCGCCACCTGGGTGTCCCTGCACCACGGCGGCGGTGTCGGCATGGGCTTTTCGCAGCACTCGGGCATGGTCATCGTCTGCGACGGCACGCCGGAGGCGGAGCGGCGCATCGAGCGCGTGTTGTGGAACGATCCGGCGACCGGCGTGATGCGCCATGCCGACGCCGGCTACGACATCGCCATCGCATGCGCGAGGGAGCACGGCCTCAACCTGCCGAGCCTTCCCTGAGGCGAACGACATGAGCGGAGGCGCTGCCATGAAGCCGCTGGCCGATCTCAGGGTGCTCGATTTCAGCCGCGTGCTGGCCGGCCCCTATTGCACCGCCCTCCTCGCCGACCTCGGCGCGCAGGTGATCAAGGTCGAGCCTCCCGGCGGCGACGACTATCGCCACATCGGCCCCTTCGTCGAGGGCGAAAGCATGCTCTTCGCCACGGTGAACCGGGGCAAGCGCTCCATCGTCCTCGACCTCGCCAAGGCAGAAGATCTCGCCGTCGCCCATGCGCTGGCCGCCCGGGCGGACGTGGTCGTCGAAAACTTCCGCCCCGGCGTCGCGGACAAGCTCGGCATCGGCTGGGCGCAGCTGTCCGCGCTCAACCCGCGCCTCGTCTATGCCTCCATCTCCGGCTTCGGCCAGGAGGGGGAGCTGGCGAAGCGCCCGGCCTACGACGTCATCCTGCAGGCGATGAGCGGCATCATGGCCGTGACGGGCGAGCCGGACGGGCCGCCGACCCTCGTCGGCGAATCCATCGCCGACGTCGCCGCCGGCCTCTTCGCCTCGTGGGCGGTGCTCGTGGCCCTGCATGAGCGCCACGGCACGGGGCGCGGCCGCCACATCGACCTTGCCATGTTCGACGCCATGGTGGCCCTGCAGCCGCTCGTCGTCGCCCGCTATCTCGCGACGGGCGAGGCGCCGCGGCGCGTCGGCAACCGCCATCCCCTGTCCGCGCCCTTCGGCGCCTTTGCGGCGCGCGACGGCAGCTTCGTGCTCGCGGTGCTCAACGACAAGCTGTTCCAGCGGCTCGCCGCCTGCATCGGCGCGCCCGAGATTGCGGCGGACCCGCGCTTCACCACCGACAGCGACCGCCTCGCCAACGAGGGGGCGCTGCGCGCCCTCATCGAGGGCTGGTCGCGGCGGCTCGGCGCACGCGAGGCCGTGGAGGCCCTCGTCGCCCACGGCGTGCCCGCCGCCGAGATCAACGACATGGCCGAGGCCCTCGCCTCCCCGCATGCCGAGGCCCGCGGCCTCCTGCAGGAGGTGAGCGACGCTCGTGCCGGCATGCGGCAGGTGCCCGAGCAGCCGGCACGCTTCGCCGGCGCGCCGCGCGGTGGCCTTGCCGCCGCCCCCCGCCTCGACGGCGACCGCGCCGCCATCCTGGCCGACCTGGAGGACCGGACGTGAACGCTCCCGCGATGACAGCCGAGGACGCCGCCGCCCTCGTCGAGGCCGTGGCCGACTTCAGTCGTAACGAGCTTGCCCCGGCCGCCGCGGAGATCGACCGCACGGGCCGCTCGGCCACCATGCATCTGCCGCAGCTTGCGCAGATGGGCATCATGGGCCTCAACCTGCCCGAGGCCTGCGGCGGCATCGGCCTGCCGGCGACGGCCCTGTTCGAGGCGGTGGCGGCCATCGCCGGGGCCTGCGGCTCCACGGCCTCCATGGTCACGGCCCATTGGCTCGCGACCGATTCCATCCTCATCGGCGGCACGGCGGAGCAGCAGCAGCGCTACCTGCCGGCCGCGGCCGCCGGCCAGGCGCTCGGCGCCTTCGGCCTCACCGAGCCCGGCGCCGGCTCCAACCCGGCCGACATGACGACGCGGGCCGTGCGCGAGGGCGACGGCTACCGCATCACCGGCACCAAGCACTTCATCTCCAATGCCGGCGAGGCCGATTTCATCGTCGTCTATGCCAAGACGGACATGGCCGCCGGCGCGCGCGGCATCTCGGCCTTCGTCGTCGAGCCGAAGGCGGGCGGCGTGCGCTGCTCCGCGCCCGAGCCGACCATGGGCCTGCGCGGCGGCCATGTCTTCGAGGTTTCGCTCGATTGCGTCGTGCCGGCAGAGAACCGCCTCGGCGAGGAGGGCAAGGGCTTCCGCACCGCGCTCAAGGTGCTCGACGCCGGGCGGCTCGAGATCGCTGCCTGCGCCGTCGGCATCGCCCAGGCCGCACTGGCCGCGGCGCTCGACTGGGCAAGAGAGCGCAAGGTGGGCGGCGAGCCGATCGCCCATTTCCAGGGCCTGCAATGGATGCTGGCGGACATGGCGACCGATATCGCCGCCGCGCGCCAGCTTGGCCTTGCCGCCGCGCGCAAGCGCGAGGCCGGCGAGCGCTTCTCCATGGAAGCATCGATGGCCAAGCTGCACGCCTCGGAGATGGTCGGCCGCGTGACCGATAAGGCGCTCCAGATCCACGGCGGCTACGGTTTCACCACGGCACTGCCGCTGGAGCGCTACATGCGCGACTGCCGCATCTTCCGCATCTACGAGGGCTCCTCGGAGATCCAGCGCAACATCATCGCGCGCCATCTGCTGGGGTGAGGCTGATGCGTATTCTCCGGGCCAGCGACTATCGCGTCATGCCGTGGAAGAACGGCGGCGGCGAGACCACCGAGATCGCCGCCTTCCCCGAAGGGGCCGGGCTCGAGACCTTCGACTGGCGCGTGAGCATGGCGCGCGTGGCGAGCGACGGGCCGTTCTCGGTCTTTCCGGGGATCGACCGCACGCTGTCGCTCCTCGACGGCCCGGCGCTCACCCTCGCCTTCGACGGCCGGGGCGAGGTCCTCATCGATGCGGCGACGCCGCCCTGTGCTTTCCCGGCCGATGTCGCCGTGACCGGGCGTCTCGCCGGCGCCCCGATCACCGACCTCAACGTGATGACGCGCCGCGGGCGCTGGCGCCACCATGTGCAGCGGGTCGCGGTCGAAAGCCCGCGCGCCCTGCCGCGCCTCGGCGACCTCCTCCTCGTCATCGCGACGCGCGAGGCCGTCACCCTTCGGACGGATGACGGCACGGCGGCCTTGAACCCCGCCGACACCGTCGTCATCGACGAGGAGGCCGTCAGCCTCGCAGCCGACGGCCCCGCAACTGTCTACACGGTCGACCTCTGGCGCCTCTGACGCTCAGCGCGCCGCCTTGAGGGCGAGGCCGAAGGCGATGAAGGCCCAGCCCTGGAAGATGAGATCGATCGCAAGCAGCAGGCCCAGCACCCACAGGCTGTTGACCGGCCAGCCGGCCGCGATGATGAGACCCGTGAGAAGCGTCAGCAGACCGGCGGCGACGATCCAGCCCCAGCCCTTCTCCGGTCGGGCATTGAAACCAACCCAGATGCGGATGAGGCCGGCGACGATGAGCGAGACGGCGAGCAGCAGCGTCAGCACGCCGGAGGCGAGAAGCGGGTTGTAGAAGGCGAAGAAACCGGCCACCGCGTAGATGAGGCCGCTCGCAAGCCAGAAGAAGAAGCGACCCCAAGTCTTGACGCCGAAGGCATGCACGATCTCGATGATGCCGCCGACGAGCATGAGCGCGCCGACGTAATAGACCGTGGCGACCGTCGCGACGAAGAGATGCGCGAAGGCTATGCCGCCAAAGACGAGCAGGCCGACGCCGAGCGCGACGAACCAGCCCCACTTCGCCCGCACCTCGCCGACGGCCACGCCGAGCGGACTCTCGTTGAGCGTATTGGCCATTGCTCCCCCGCGACTGTCCGCCTGAGGGACGGGAAGCGGGCCCGGACAGCAGCCCGACTCACCCGATACTTGGTAAGGATAGCGCCCAGGCCGAACAATGGCAAAGAAATGCGCGGCGCAGTTTTCCGTAAATTTTAGTGTTCTGTCGCCGCCAGCACCGCTTCAACACGGATCTCTTCCGTAAGTCTCGCCTTCAGCGCCGAGAATTCGGGGCTCGTCTTCATCTTGTAATCGCGCGGGTGCGGCAGGTCGACGGCGAGGTCCGCCTTGATGCGCCCCGGCCGAGCCGACATGACGATGACGCGTGACGCGAGAAAGATGGCCTCCTCGATGTCATGGGTGACAAAAAGTACCGTCTTGCGTTCGCGCTCCCAGATGCCGAGCAGCAACTCCTGCATCAGCGAGCGGGTCTGGTTGTCGAGGGCGCCGAAGGGCTCGTCGAGCAACAGGATCTCGGGGTCGTTGGCGAGCGCGCGGGCAATCGCCGTACGCTGCTGCATGCCGCCGGAGAGCTGCTTGGGCCAGTGGTTCTCGAAGCCCCTGAGGCCGACCTTGTCGATATAGGAGGCGACGATGTCCCTGGTCTCGGCTTCCCGCCGGCCCTTCTCCCTGAGGCCGAAGGCGATGTTCTGCGCCACCGTGAGCCAGGGAAAGAGCGTGTAGGACTGGAACACCATGCCCCGGTCGGCACCGGGGCCGGTGATGCGGCGCCCGTCGAGCCGCACCTCGCCCGCGCTCGGCCTGTCGAGCCCGGCGACGATGCGCAGCAGCGTGGACTTGCCGCAGCCGGAGGGGCCGAGGATGGTGATGAAGTCGTTGGCCGCGACCGAGAGGTTCGTCGGCGTCAGCGCCGTCACCGGCGCCCCGCCGCGCACCCCCGGGAAGATGCGCGAGACGTTGTCGATGACGAGCTTGGTCACGCGAGCCTCCACGGGAAGAGCCAGCGGTTGGCCGCCTTGAACAGGAAATCGGAGACGAGGCCGATGAGGCCGATGACGATGATGCCGAAGATGATCTGGCCGGTGGCGAGCAGCGCCTGGCTGTCGATGATCATGTGGCCGATGCCGGACGAGGAGCCGATGAGCTCGGCGACGATGACATAGGTCCACGCCCAGCCGAGGACGAGGCGCAGGATCTCGGCGATCTCCGGCGCATTGGCCGGGATCATGACGCGGCGCACGATGCCCGTGTCGCGTGCGCCGAGCGTGTAGGCGGCTTCGACGAGGTCACGCCGGGTGGAGCCCACCGAGACCGCGACCATGAGAATGATCTGGAACACCGAGCCGATGAAGATGACGAGCAGCTTCTGCACCTCGCCGATGCCCGCCCACAGGATGAGGAGCGGGATGAAGGCCGAGGCCGGCAGATAGCGCGCGAAGGAGACGAAGGGCTCGAAGAAGGCCTCGATCGGCTTGTAGGCGCCCATGAGGATGCCAAGCGGCACGGCAACGATGGCCGCCAGCACGAAGCCGCCGACCACGCGCCAGATGGTGACGCCGATGTCGAACAGGAAGCCGTGATCGGCTAGGAGCGCCCAGCCGTCCGCGACCATGGTGAGCGGATCGGCGAGGAATGTGCGGGAGACATAGCCGCCGAAGGTGGCGAAGCCCCAGCCCAGTACGAAGAGGATGAAGAAGGAGATGCCGAGGACGATGCGCGCGCCCTGCCCGATCGGTTCCAGTGGTCTCAGCATGACGTTCCGCTCGTGCCGTTTCCGGTCAGCCGCGCCCACTCCGCCCCCTCGCTGGCGAGGGAGCGGCCGGTCGCATGGAAGGTGCGGGCTTCAGGTGAAGCCGCCGAAGGCTCACTTGATGAAGCTGGTGTCGACGATCTTCGAAATGTCCGGCTTCTGCTTGATGATGCCGATCTCGAGAAGCAAATCGGCCGCCTCGTTGGAGAACTTCTCGAACTCGCCGGAAAAGAAGGTCCGGTTGGCCTCGCGATCCTGCCAGCGCAGGTATTGGGCCGACTTGCCGAACTGCTCGCCCGTCTGCTTCACGTCGGCGCCCATGATCTCGAAGGCCTTCTTCTCGTCGGCCTTGATCATGTCGAGCGCCTCGAAGTAGCTGTCGGCGAGCGCCTTGGCCGCTTGCGGGTTCTCCTCGAGGAACTTCGGCGTGCAGCCGAAGGTGTCCATGACGACCGGATAGTCGAGCGTCGTGGCGATGATCTTGCCGGCCTCCGGCTTGTCGCGCACGGTCGAGAGATACGGCTCGTAGCTCATGGCCGCGTCGTTCTGGCCGGCGACGAAGGCCTGGGCCGCGGGACCGGGCTCGAGATTGACGACCTTGACGTCCTTCACGGAGAGGCCGTTCTGCTTCAGCATCCAGGCGAGCACGAAATAGGGCGAGGTGCCCGGCGCGGAGGCCGCGACGCTCTTGCCCTTCAGGTCCTTGATCGACTGGATGTCGTTGCGCACAACCATGCCATCGGCGCCGTAGGACTTGTCCATCTGGAAGATCTGCTTGGTGGCGATGCCGTTGGCGTTCCACGCCACCCAGGTCTCCACCGTCGTCGCGGCGCACTGGATGTCGCCCGAGGCGATGGCGAGGTGCCGGCTCGCCTGCGGAATCTTCTTGATGGTGACGTCGAGGCCGTTCTTCTCGAAGATGCCGGCCTCCTTGGCGAGCGTGAGCGGCGCAAAGCCCGTCCAGCCGCTCATGCCGATGACCACCTGCGTGTTGGCCGCCGATGCGGTGCCCGCCGCGCCGATGAGGATCGCTGCAGCGAGCCCGAATGCCGAAGTGCGCTTCATGACGTGTCTCCCGGTCCGTTGACCCCTCTTCATCGAATGGCAGCACGCCGCAGCCCCGCTGTCAATTGTCTAGACATAACTGCATACACTTTCCCACGCAGGCCGGGCATCTGCCTGTCTGGGCGGCAAGGAGGCCTTGCTAGGCGGCCGTGTACGTGCAGTCCCATGCGGTTGGTACAATGCGGCTAGCCGGTCGGCGTCCTTGACAAAGCACCCGCCAGGGGACACATGTGGCGCGGGTCGCATCGTTTCCCTTTCACGTTCGGCTGCGTGAGCGACGTTCATTCGTCGATTGAGCCGTTCGTCCGGCGACCGATCCTTCCGGAACAGCCCAATTCACGCGGGGCGTTCGTTTCCCCGCGTTCGTGCGCCCGCTTCGGCTCGTTGCCGGCGGCGTGTCCGGCGCGCACCATGAAAGACGATAAGTGACTTCATTTTCCGATCTCGGCCTCGCCCAACCGCTGCTCAAGGCACTGGAGAGCGAGGGTTACGAGCAGCCGACGCCGATCCAGGCGCAGGCCATTCCCCATGTCCTCTCCGGCCGCGACCTGCTCGGCATCGCCCAGACGGGCACGGGCAAGACGGCGGCCTTCGCCCTCCCCATCCTTCACCGCCTCGCCAGCGCGCCGAAGCGCCCGGGCCGTGGGCGCTGCCGCGTGCTCGTGCTGAGTCCGACGCGCGAGCTCGCCAGCCAGATCGGCGAGAGCTTCCGCACCTATGGTCGCCACCTCAACCTGCGCACCGCCGTGATCTTCGGCGGCGTCGGCCACCGGCCGCAGTCCGATGCGTTGGCGCGCGGCCTCGACGTGCTGGTCGCGACGCCCGGCCGGCTGATCGACCACATGCAGACGGGTGCCGTCAGCTTTGCCGAGACCGAGGTCGTGGTCCTCGACGAGGCCGACCAGATGCTCGACATGGGCTTCATCCACGCCATCCGGAAGATCGTGCAGCGCCTGCCGAAGGAGCGCCAGAACCTCTTCTTCTCGGCCACCATGCCGAAGGAGATCGCCGCGCTTGCGTCCGACCTGCTGCACGACCCGGTGCAGGTTTCGGTGACGCCGGTCGCGACGACGGCCGAGCGCATCGACCAGCGCGTCATCTTCGTCGAGACGGCGCGCAAGCGTAACCTCCTCGCCGAGATCCTGAAGGGCGAGAAGCTCGGCCGCGCGCTCGTCTTCACCCGCACCAAGCACGGCGCCGACCGCGTGGTGCGCCACCTCGAACAGGACGGCATCCGGGCCGCGGCGATCCACGGCAACAAGAGCCAGTCGCAGCGCGAGCGCGCGCTCGGCAGCTTCCGCACCGGCGAGACGCCCATCCTTGTTGCGACGGACATCGCCGCCCGCGGCATCGATGTCGACGGCGTGACCCACGTTATCAACTTCGACCTGCCGAACGTGCCGGAATCCTACGTGCATCGCATCGGCCGCACGGCCCGCGCCGGCGCCGACGGCAGCGCCATCTCCTTCTGTGACGGTGAGGAGCGCGCCTATCTCCGGGCCATCGAGAAGCTGACGCGCCAGAAGATCCCGGCAACCGACCGGCGCGCCAATCCGGGCGCCGAGCCGGAGGAGCCCGCCGAAGCCCGCCCACAGGGCCGCAACGGCGGCGGCAGGAACGGCCCCGGCAAGAACGCCACTGGCAGGGGCCGGCACTCTCCGCGCGGCAGCCGCAACACGCCGCAGCCGGGCCACCACAGTGCCGGCAAGGCGCCGGGTCACGGCAACGGCCATGGTCACGGCAGCGGCCTCGGCCAGGGCAACGGCCAGCGCCAGCAGGACGGTGCGTCCCGCCGTGATGGCCAGCGGCCGGCCAAGGCCGCGCAGGGCAGCGGCAAGCCGCAGCAGCGCGACCACCACCGTGGTCAGGGCCAGGGTCATGGCCCGGCCGGCGCCGAGCGCATGGACGGCATCGGTTTCATGCGCCCGGCCCGCCGCCGCGGCGACGGCCCGTCGCGCTGAAGCACGCCGGCCGGCAACCTCCCGTCGCCACGCTCGGGCTCGCCCGGGACGGGGTCCGGAAGGAGCAAGTCGGGCACACCCGACTTGCGACAGACGGGATCAGCAGCGCCGGCTCGTGCCGTCAGCATGCTGCCATGATCGGCATCCACCCTGTGCCGTGAGGCAGCAACCAAGCTCACGGCCAGGGGCATGACGCGCGCGTCGTCCGGCTCGACCGGATCAGCAAGGAGATTGTCGACCTTCGCGTGCCGGCCGCGCACGCGCCGCGAGATCGTGGCCGATGCGGTCGTGCACGTCATAGGCCTTGTTGCCGCCGGCGTCGGCGCGGTGGTGCTCGTCGGCATCGTGCTGCACGGCGGCGCCTATGGTGCCCTGCCCGCCGTGGCGCTCTACACGCTCGGCCTTTTCGTCATGCTTGGCTGCTCCTGCGCCTACAATCTGGCGCCGGCGTCGCCGCGCAAGGAGAAGCTGCGCCAGTTCGACCAGGCCGGCATCTTCCTGATGATCGCCGGCACCTACACGCCCTTCACGACGCTCGGCCTCGGCGGCCCCTGGGCCGTCGGCCTGACGAGCTTCGTCTGGCTCGCGGCCATCGCCGGCGCCTGCCTGAAGCTGTTCTTCCCGCGCCGCTTCGACCGCCTGACGATCGCCGCCTATCTCACGCTGGGCTGGGCGGGCGCTGTCGCCGTTGCCCCGCTGACGGATGCGCTCGGCCTGACCACGCTGGCGCTGATCGCCGTCGGAGGCGTGCTCTATTCGGTCGGCGTCGTCTTCCATCTTGCCGAACGCCTGCCCTTTCAGGCGGCCATCTGGCACGGCTTCGTCGTCGCCGCCGCCGGCGTGCACTATGCAGCTGTGCTGCGCGCGCTGACCCCCGTCCTGAGCGCATAGAAAAGCGCCCGCGGGATCATCCTGCGGGCGCTCGCAACAAGGGTCTCTCTCAGCGCGAGAACTTCTTGTAGTGGATACGTTTCGGGATCGTGGAATCGATGCCGAGGCGGCGCTTCTTGTCTTCCTCGTAGTCCTCGAAGTTGCCCTCGAACCACTCCACATGGCTGTCGCCCTCGAAGGCGAGCATGTGGGTGGCGACGCGGTCGAGGAACATGCGGTCGTGGCTGATGATGACGGCGCAGCCGGCGTAATCCTCCAGCGCCTCCTCCAGCGCACGCAAGGTGTCGACGTCGAGGTCGTTGGTCGGCTCGTCGAGCAGCAGGACGTTGGCGCCCGACTTCAGCATCTTGGCGAGATGCACGCGGTTGCGCTCGCCGCCCGAGAGCATGCCCACCTTCTTCTGCTGGTCGCCGCCCTTGAAGTTGAAGGCCGAGCAATAGGCCCGCGAGTTGATCTCGCGCTTGCCGAGATAGATGACGTCGTTGCCGCCGGAGATTTCCTCCCAGACGGTCTTGTTGTCGTCGAGTGCGTCGCGCGACTGGTCGACATAGCCGAGCTTGACCGATTCCCCGATGGTGATAGTGCCGGCGTCCGGCGTCTCCTGACCGGTGATCATGCGGAACAGGGTCGTCTTGCCCGCGCCGTTCGGCCCGATGACGCCGACGATGCCGCCGGGCGGCAGCTTGAACGACAGCCCGTCGATGAGCAGCCGATCGCCGAAGCCCTTGGTGAGGCCATCGAACTCGATAACGTTGTTGCCCAGCCGCTCGGCAATCGGGATGACGATCTGGGCCGTCGAGGGCGCCTTCTCCGAGGCCTTCCGCACCAGTTCCTCATAGCGCTGGATACGCGCCTTGTTCTTGGCCTGGCGAGCCTTGGGCGAGGCCGAGATCCACTCGCGCTCGCGCTCCAGCGTGCGCTGGCGCGCCTCCTCCTCGCGGCCCTCCTGGGCGAGGCGCTTCTGCTTCTGCTCCAGCCACGAGGAATAGTTGCCCTCGTACGGAATGCCGCGGCCGCGGTCGAGTTCGAGGATCCAGCCCGTGACGTTGTCGAGGAAGTAGCGGTCGTGGGTGACGATCAGGATCGCACCCGGGTAGGTCCTGAGGTGCCCTTCGAGCCAAGCCACCGTCTCGGCGTCGAGATGGTTGGTCGGCTCGTCGAGCAGCAGCAGGTCCGGCTGGGCGAGAAGCAGCTGGCACAGCGCAACGCGACGCTTTTCGCCGCCCGACAGCGAGGCGACCTCCGCATCGTCCGGCGGGCAGCGCAGGGCATCCATGGCCTGGTCGACCTTGGAATCGAGGTCCCACAAGCCCTTGGCCTCGATCTCGTCCTGCAGCTGCGTCATCTCGTCGGCCGTCTCGTCCGAGTAGTTCATGGCGAGCTCGTTGTAGCGCTCGAGCACTGCCTTTTCACCGGCGACCCCTTCCATGACGTTCTCGCGCACGGTCTTCGTCGGGTTGAGCTGCGGCTCCTGCGGCAGGTAGCCGACGCGCGCGCCTTCCGCCGCCCAGGCTTCGCCCGTGAACTCCTTGTCGAGCCCGGCCATGACCTTGAGCAGCGTCGACTTGCCGGCGCCGTTGACGCCCAGCACGCCGATCTTGGCGCCCGGGTAGAAGGACAGGTGCACGTTGTCGAGGACCTTCTTGCCGCCAGGGTAGGTCTTCGACAGGCCGCGCATGTGGTAGACATACTGATAGGAGGCCATTCAAGTCTCTCTCAACGAAAGGACCGCATGCTCCCGGCGTGCACCGCGCACGCGGGAACTGTCGGCCGCATCGGAAATTCGAGCCACGAGTTATCAGGCGGGCGAGGTCGGTTCAAGCCGCGCGCCCCGCACGCGACCTGCCGGATCCGCCATGCTGCGCATCACCGACCATATAAGCATCGACGAAAGCGAAATCGAGGAAAGCCATATCCGTGCCTCCGGCCCCGGCGGCCAGCACGTCAACAAGACGGCGAGCGCGGTGCAGCTGCGCTTCGACGCCCGCCGCTCCCCATCCCTGCCGAACGACGTCGCCATCCGCCTCATGAAGCTCGCGGGCAGCCGCCTGACGCAGGAAGGGGTCATCGTGATCACCGCCCAGTCGCACCGCAGCCAGCTGCGCAACCGCGAGGAGGCGCTCGACAGGCTCGTGGACCTGATCCGGCAGGCAGCGGTGCGCCCCAAGCCGCGCCGGCCGACGAAACCGACGAAGGCCTCCAGGGAGCGGCGGCTCGAAGGCAAGCAGCGCCGCTCGGCCGTGAAGTCCGTCCGCCGGGCCAAGCCGACGGTGGAGTGACGGCCCGGCGATCGTGGAGCCAGACCTACACGCCGTTTCCCTGCCGTCATGCCCGCGCTCGTCGCGGGCATCCAAGCCTTCAACCGAAAGCAACGTCAACGGCGTGGATGGTCGGGACAAGCCCGGCCAAGACGACCGAGGCGCCTCTGCCTGCCCCGTTCTCGCAGCTGCCGCGAACCCGATTGGCAGCGTGCGGCGTTCCCCACATCGTGATCCCCACGCGCGGCACGCACGCCCGGCATGCACTGCTCGGTGCTTTTGCAATGCGCGCCGGGGCGCTTATGGTGTGCGCCGACAGCGGCACCGGTGCAGTGCCGAACGGCAATCATCGAGGAACGACAGGAAGAGGCATGACCGCACATTTCCAGAACTTCATCGCCGGTGAGTGGGTCGCCGGGCACGACGCCACCAGAAACATCAACCCGTCGAACACCAATGACGTCATCGGCGAATATTCCCGCGCCAGCGCGGCCGACACCGAGCGCGCCATCGCCGCGGCCAAGGCCGCCTTCCCGGCCTGGGCCCGCACGACCCCGCAGGAGCGTCACGACATCCTCAAGAGGGCCGGCGACGAGATCCTCGCCCGCAAGGACGAGCTTGGCCGCCTGCTCTCGCGCGAAGAGGGCAAGACGCTGCCGGAGGGCGTCGGCGAGGTGGTGCGCGCCGGCCAGATCTTCCTCTTCTTCGCGCAGGAAGCGCTGCGCCTCGCCGGCGACAAGATCGCCTCCGTGCGCCCCGGCGTCGATATCGAGATCACGCGCGAGCCGGTCGGCGTCGTCGGCATCATCGCCCCGTGGAACTTCCCCATCGCCATTCCCGCGTGGAAGATCGCCCCGGCGCTCTGCTACGGCAACACGGTCGTGTTCAAGCCGGCTGACCTCGTGCCCGGCTCGGCCCATGCCCTGTCCGAGATCATCGTGCGCGCCGGCATTCCCGCCGGCGTCTTCAACCTCGTCATGGGCCGCGGCTCGGTCGTCGGCGAAACGCTGCTGAAATCGCGGGACGTCAACGCCATCACCTTCACGGGCTCCGTCTCGACTGGCCGCAAGGTGGCCGAGGCCTGCGTCGGCACGATGAAGAAGTTCCAGCTCGAGATGGGCGGCAAGAACCCACTCGTCGTGCTCGACGACGCCGACCTCAAGACGGCGGTGGAATGCACCGTCAACGGCGCCTTCTTCTCCACGGGCCAGCGTTGCACGGCCTCCTCGCGCGTCATCGTGACGGCCGGCATCCATGACCGCTTCGTCGATGCGGTGGCCGAGCGCATGAAGGGCCTCGTCGTCGGTGACGCCCTGAAGGCCGGCACCCATATCGGCCCGGTGGTCGACCAGAACCAGCTCGACCAGGACCTCTCCTACGTCAAGATCGGCCAGGACGAGGGCGCCCGCCTCGTCGCCGGCGGCGAGGTGCTGAACCGCGAGACGCCTGGCTTCTACATGGCGCCCGCGCTCTTCACCGAGTGCACCAACGCCATGCGCATCTCGCGCGAGGAGATCTTCGGCCCCGTTGCCAGCGTCATCCGCGCCAGGGACTATGACGAGGCCCTCGCCCTCGCCAATGACACCGAGTTCGGCCTGTCGGCGGGCATCTGTACCTCGAGCCTCAAATACGCCAGCCACTTCAAGCGCAACGCCGAGGTCGGCATGGTCATGGTCAACCTGCCGACCGCCGGCGTCGACTACCACGTGCCCTTCGGCGGCAGCAAGGGCTCGTCCTACGGCGCCCGCGAGCAAGGCCGCTACGCGGTGGAGTTCTACACGACGGTCAAAACGGCCTACACGCTGCCGGTGTGACCGGCAGCTGCAGACGACACAAGAAGCAAGGCCGCCTCCGGGCGGCCTTTTTAGGTTGCATTTAATGATTATTGACGGAAACGCTGGAATACGCGAAACGCTGCGGGCGCGGACTTCCAGGATCCATGAGCATGGATATTGCAGGCAGAATCTTTTTATTTTTGGTTGGCTG
This sequence comes from Chelatococcus daeguensis, assembly GCF_001887265.1. Classification (NCBI taxonomy): domain Bacteria; kingdom Pseudomonadati; phylum Pseudomonadota; class Alphaproteobacteria; order Hyphomicrobiales; family Chelatococcaceae; genus Chelatococcus; species Chelatococcus daeguensis. The sequence continues at coordinate 2,303,529 of NZ_CP018095.1, forward strand.
CTCTGCTGTTTATGACGTTTTCAAAATTTATACGACGGATACTGGCAGACGCGATTGAAAACGTCTATCACATTGGCGCAATCGCCGACAATTCTCCAGAAAATCGGTGCCTCGCAATAGTCATGCTCGCGACGGCGATCGCACTCATGTCGGCATCATTCAACCTTGAACGGCCACTGAGGCCGATTTGGATTGTGACCGGAGCTCTTCTTCTTTCAGGCCCTGGCGCCTGCACCGCCTATCACACCCCTGAAGTCCTCGACATGAGCCACGATGCGCACGAATTCGGCTATCTGTTCTGGCTCTTCTGGTCCGGCGAACTCGTTTTGACTTTTGCCGGAGCGCTGGCTCTCGGACGCGGTTTCCAGCGCATCGCTCCCCCGCTATTCAGGCAGGATCAAAAGCTGCCCAGCGGCCATCCCTGATCCCTCTGGACCGGCGGAGTGTCAGCGCCCGGCCGTGCCCCTATTCCACCCGTACCGTCACGCTGTCTGTCGCGCCGCGGCCGTCCGTTACCGTCACCCGCGCGAAGCCGCGCCCGTCCGCCTCCCATGCGGCCTCGCGCCTCAGGCTGTGCGCGCCGAGCGGCGCGCCGTTCACGTACCACAGGAAGGGCGGGCTGCCGCCGCTCGCCTTGAGCGCGAGGAGCGCTCCGGCCCCCTCCTCCGAGAGACCGAGGTCGACGCGCGCCCCATCCGGCGGAAAGGCGATGCGCAGCGGCGCCTGGACGACGGCCGCGATCGTCTTCGGCACGTCCTTGCGCAGGTGACGCAGCGGCGGTGGCAGGTTCGCCGTCGTCGCGTGGATGACGCCCGGCGGCTCGGCCACGGGCTCGCTCGCGCCGCCGCGCCGGGCGAAGGCCTCGAACAGCATCGGCGCCGCCACCTGTCGGGCGACGAGGCCGGGCACCGCCGCGCCGTCCGGCCGGCCGATCCACACCGCGATGGTGGTGCTGCGGTCGAAGCCGATGGCCCAGGCGTCGCGATAGCCGTAGGAGGTGCCGGTCTTGTAGGCGATCATGCCCGGCAGCGCGTTCTGCGGCGCAGGCGCACCGCGCAGCACGTCGGCGACGTACCAGGCGGCGACCGGCTCGGTCAGGCGCGCCGCCTCGCCCGCGGGCGCCCCCTCCTCCCGCCACCAGAGTTCGGGCACGACACCGCCGCGCGCGAAGGCGGCATAGAGGCGCGCGAGGTCCATGAGGCGCACGCCGACGCCGCCGAGTCCGATGGCGAGGCCCGGCGCCGCCTCCTTCGGCAGGACGAGATCAGCTCCCGCCGAGCGCAGCCGCGCGAGCAGCCGCACCGGCCCGATCTCCGACAGCAGTTCCACCGCCGGCACGTTGAGGGAGAGCTGTAGCGCGTGCCGCGCCGTCACCGTGCCCTGGAAGGTGAGGTCGAAGTTCTTCGGCGCATAGATGCCATAGCGGGACGGCCGGTCGTCCAGCACGGTCTCGGGATGGGCGAGCCCGCACTCGAAGGCGAGCGCATAGATGAACGGCTTCAGCGCCGAGCCCGGCGAGCGCACGGCGAGCACGGTGTCCACCGCCCCGGCCCGTTCGGCCGAAAAATAGTCCGCCGCGCCGACATAGGCGCGCACGGCACCGCTCGCATTGTCGATGGCGATGACCGCGGCCGAGGCGCGCGGATCGACCCGCTCGGCCGTCTCGCGCGCCAGCGCCTCGAGCCGCGCCTGCAGGCGCGCATCGAGCGTCAGGCGATGCTCGCGCCGGCCGGGCTCGGCACGCACCACCGCCTCGGCGAGATGCGGCGCCAGCATGGGCACCGGCTGGCGCTGCGTCGGCACCGGCGCCTCGCGGGCTGCCCGTGCCTCGGCCTCCGAGATGCCGCCGTGGGCGAGCGCCCGTGCCAGCACGCGGTCGCGCGCGGCGCGGGCCGCCTCCGGAAAGCGGTCCGGCCGGCGCGTCTCGGGCGATTGCGGCAGGGCGACGAGCAGCGCCGCCTCGGCGAGCGACAGGCGCTTCGGCTCCTTGCCGAAATAGGCGAGGCTCGCGGCGCGGATTCCCTCGAGATTACCGCCGTACGGCGCCATGGTGAGGTAGAAGCCGAGGATCGCATCCTTGTCGAAGCGCCGTTCGAGCTGCACGGCCCGCACCGCCTGACGCAGCTTGGCGACGAGGTCGCGCTCCTCGCGGGGCTCGAGCAGGCGCGCCACCTGCATGGTCAGCGTGGAGCCACCCGAGACGATGCGCCCGTTGAGCGCCACCTGGCCGGCGGCGCGCAGGACGGCGAGCGGATCGATGCCGGAATGCGCGCGAAAACGCCGGTCCTCATAGATTGTGAGCAGCGCGATGAAGCCCGGATCGACGTCGTCGACGCCGACCGGCAGGCGCCAGCGGCCCTGCGGCGTGGTGAAGGCACGCAGCAGCCGGCCGTCCCTGTCGGACACGACGGTCGACCGCTCCTCGACCTGTGCCAGATCGAGCGGCCCCAGCGAAGCGGCGAACTGTGCAAGACCGATGCCGGCCGCAAAGAACAGCGCGGTGCAGCCCGCGACCACCCCACGCAACGCGCGGGAACGGAGCAGTCCGGCAAGTCGCTTGCTCAATCCGGCTGGCATCCCAGCGACCTTCTCGTTGCGCCCCGGCGGGCCTCATCTGTTCCCTCCCCCTTGCGGGGAGGGGAGAAACTGCCCCAGCGCCGCCCCTACTTCGCCTCCGTAACCTCGACCGTTCCGAAGCCCGTGCGGCCGAAGCGCTCGGGGCGGTACATGTCCTCGGCCGTCGCTGGCGGGTGAACGTAGCGGCCCGGCGCCACCGCGCGGATCATGTAGGCGACGGTGATGAAGGCCGACTGGCTGCTGTCACGGTCGAAGGCGGCGACAAAACGGTCGTCGCGATATTCGACATGCGCCGGCTCCACCGTGGTCTGCAGCCACGATAGCGCCGCTGCGGAGGAGGCGTCGACGAGGTTCGGATTGTCGATCTCGAACCCGGCCGGCAGGTGATCGACGACGAGCAGGCGGGCGAAGCGCGCCTGGTTCTCCGTCACCTTGAGCACGGTGACGAGCCGCTCGTTCTGCCGCACGGTTGCGGGATCGACCGCCGTGCCGTCGAGACGATAGTAGCTGCGCTCCACGGTGTAGCCGCGGGCGAGCGCCCCCTCCCGCGCCGTCGGATTGCCGGCGGCCGTGACGACGACCCGGGCATCGAGCGTGCCCGTGTTGGCGATCGTCACCGCCCCCTCGTCGAGACGGGCGGCGCGGTAGTTGCGGTAGAACGGACCATCGGCCTCGCGGCCATCGACGGTGAGCCTGAGCCGCGCATTGTCCCGCGCAAGCGCGCCGGCGGCGAGCACCAGCCAGGCCTGCTCCTGCGTGCTCGTGTAGCGGCTCGTGCCGCGCGCCTCGTCGATGACGAGGGACGCCTGCTGGATTTCGGCGCCGCCGGTGCCCGCTTCGCCGAGGAGAGCGAGGACGGCGGCACCGTCACGCAGGCGCGAGCCGTAGTCCGGCCGAGAGGCCGGACCGTCCTTCTCGCCGCGCAGGGTCGACATGGCGGTGGCGAAAGCGGTCTCCGCGCGGCGCCGGTCGCCGAGCAGCGCGAGCGCCGCGGCGATCTGCGCCTGCGCCATGGCGCTGCCGAAACGCGGCAGCCTGACGTCGGCGAGATAGCGCAGGTCGCCCATCACCGGCCGTCCGTTACGGGCGAGCACATAGATGGCATAGGCGAGCGTCTGGCCTTGGCCCTGATCGAACTCCGTCGTGTTGGCGACGTAGTTGCGCAGCCGCTCGAGCGCGAGGTCGAAGGCCGTCTGCGGCACGGCGAAGCCCTTTTCGCGGGCCCGCGTCAGGAAGTCCGTCACATAGGCGTCGAGCCAGATGTCGTCGCCGCCGACGGACCACAGGCCGAAGCTGCCGTTGGAATCCTGGCGCGACATCACCCGTTCCACGGCGCCACGCACCCGCTCGTCGAGTTGCGTGTCGACCGGCAGGGCCTCGGTGCTGGCGAGCTCGTTGACATAGAGCAGCGGCAGAGCCCGGCTGACGATCTGCTCCGAGCAGCCGTAGGGATAGCGGTCCAGCGCCTGCAGCAGCCCCGGCACATCGAGCGCAGCGAGCGTGGTCACGGAAACGGACGCGACGCCCGAGCCCGGCATCAGGCCGGCGAGGATGTCGCTGCTGATCGAGACGCTGCCGCCGGCCGGCAGCGGCCGGACGGTGCGATGGGCGAGCGCCGGCGTGCCCGGGGCGATGCCGAGGGCGAAGTCCTGCGCCACGTCGATGCCCGGCCCCGTCAGCCGCGCGGTGAGCTTCGCGACGCCGAGCCCGCCGGCCGTGACCGGCAGCGACAGCGCCGTACGCGCGCCCTTCTCCAGCTTGAGCGTGCGCCGCGTCGCCTCGAGCGGCAGGATGACCGGGCCGGAAGCGTCGACCTCGATCACATAGTCGCCCGCCTCGCCTTCCAGATTGTCAATGGCGAGGTGGATGCGGGACGTATCGCCCACGTTGAGGAAGCGCGGCAGGGTGCCGGAGACGACGACGGGGTCGCGCACCACGACATCGGCCGTGGCTGAGCCGGCCCGCGTCTTCGACCACGCCACCGCCATCACACGCACGGTACCGTTGAAGGCCGGCATATCGAACGACACATGCGCGACACCGTCGGCCCCGGCGCGCACCACGCCGGAATAGAGCGCGACCGGCTCCTGCGTCGGCGGAGCGCCGTCGAGCTGGGGGGCGCCCGCGTCGCCGCCGGAGCGGATGGCGCCGCGCGTGCCCTGCATGCCGTCGATGAGATAGCCGTAGACGTCGCGGATCTCCGTGCCGAGACGCCGCTGGCCGAAGAAGTAGTCACCGGGACGCGGCGCCTCGTAGCGCGTGAGGTTGAGGATGCCGACGTCGACGGCGGCCACCGTCACATAGGCCTCCTCCCCCGCTGCGAGCCCGCCGAGCCGCACCGGCACCTCGAGCGTCTGCCGCGGCTGCATCACCTGTGGCACATCGAGCGAGACGTCGATGTCGCGCTGGTCGCGCGCCACGGAGAACCAGGCAAGGCCGAGCGCGCGACCCGGCATGCGCTTGGCCCCGACATCGAGCGGCCGGTGGGCCAGCACGACCACATAGGCCCCCGGCCCCCACTCGGCCTTCGCCTCGAGCGAGACCGTGGTGCCCGCCGGGTCGAGATCGACGAGCTTCTCCCAATGCACCTTGTCGCCGACGACGAGCACCGTCGCCTTGCCGGCCGCGCGGGGCTTGAGGCTAATCGCCATCGTCTCGCCGGCCGCGTAGGAGGCCTTGTCGAGGCGCATGTCGAGCACGTCCGGCGTATCGGCGCTCACTGAGCCACTGTAGCCGACGGAGAAGGACAGGCTCGTCGGCGCCGCCTCGCCCCGGCCCGCCTCGATCTCCAGGCGGTAACGTCCCCAGCCGACGGGCGCGGAGATGCGCGCGGGCGCATCGGTCCCCGGCTCGATCTCGCCGTCGGCGATGCGGCGCGTCGTCTTGATCGGCTCGTAGGACCAGCCGCCGCCCTGGTTGAACCATTGATAGTGCTGGTCGATGCGGTAGAGGCTCCAGCGCAGCGGCATGGCAAGCCGCTTGCCCTCGCCCGTGGCCGCGACCACGTCGAAGGTCGCGATGCCACCATCGGAGAGATCGGTGAACAGCTTGCGCACGCCGATGACATTGCCGGCCTGGGCGACCGGCAACGTGAGCGAGCGCGCCACGCCGCGCCCGCCGGGCTCGGCCACGGTGACGGTGACGATGGCCTGCAGCGGCCGCGGCGCGGAGACCTCCGGCAGCGGCACGGCGAAGACCGCCTTGCCGGCCGCGTCCGTTTCCACCCCCTCCTCGACCTCCTGCATCACGGTCTCGAAGGCCTCGTCGTCGAGACCGACGGCATAGCCCTCGAGCCCCGGCACCGCATTGTTCGGTACGGCCTCGATCGTCATGGTGCCGCTGACCTCGAGTTCCGCGCCCGGGGCGCCGTAGAGATAGCGGGCCGTGACGTCGATGTTCGCCGCGTCGCCGGCGGCGACCGTCGGCTCCTGCGGCGCCAGCGTCAGTTCCAGCCGCTCCGGCACATAGTCCTCGACAAGGAAGGTGGTCTCGCCGATGGCGGCGCCCTTCGGGTCCGCATAAGCGGTGAGCCGCCAGGTGCCGCGCATCGCCCCGGGCAGGATCGCCAGCGACCAGGCGCGCCCGCCGAGGCCCTGGTCGTCGACAGCGACGCGCCGGTATTCGACGCCGTCCGGCCGGCGGGCGACAAGGGTGAGCGGCAGGCCGGCGGCGGCATCGCCACGCGCATCGCGCAGGAGCGCCGTGACCTGGACCGTCTCGCCCGTGCGGTAGACGCCCCGCTCGGTGAAGAGCTGCGCATCGAGCGGCCCAGGCGTCTGCCGGCCGGCGACGCCCCGGTCGGTGAGGTCGAAGGGCGTCTGCGCGAGGTCGAGGAAGGCGTAGTCGCCGGCCTCTGTCGTCGCCACCACGAGCCCCGGCGCGAGGCCACCCTTGCCGCGCGAGAGGCCGGGCGCGAAGACGGCGCGGCCGTTGCCGTCGCTCTTCACCTCGCCGAGCACCTCGTTGTTGCGGGCAACGAGCTTGACCGTGGCGCCGGCGAGCGGCCCGGCCGAGGCGAGCGACCGCGCGACGACGTGCACGCCGTCCTCACCGGAGAGCGCCGTGAGGCCGATGTCGGAGACGATGAACCACTGGGTCGCGGCCGGGCTGTAATCCTCGTCGGCAGGCGGCCCGCCTGAGGGACGCGCCGTCATCACATAGACGCCGGGTTCCAGTTTGCCGCCGGTCGCTTCCAGCACCGGGAAGGCGGTCGTTACGTCCTCGTTGGTCCGCCGCGCCACGTCGAGCGTGCCGGCCCAGACCTTCTGCCCCTGGTCGGAGGCGATGTTGTCGGCCGTGTAACGAGCGATCTGCGACATGAACTCGTCGGAGCGCAGGGTCGGCAGGAGGTTACGGTCGCCGATGCGGTAGAGCTCCACATCCACCTTGTCCGTGTTCACTGTGACGACGGGGATGCCCTCCTGCCCCGTGCGCGGCAGGATGTAGTTGCGGCCGGTGAAACGTGCCTGCGGAGAGCGGTCGCGCACGTAGATTTCGTAGTCGGCATTGCGCAGCAGCGTCTCCTCGACGGACGAGGGCAGGCCCTGGCGCAGCACGATGGCATAGCGCTCGCCGTGTTTCAGTCCGTCGACGCAGAGCTGGCGGTCCTCTCCCGTCATGGCGGGCGTCGCGCTGCCCGTCACGGCGACGAAAGGCGCGAAATCGACGCGGCCGCGCGCCAGCGGCTCCGAGAAGTTGAAGCACACGCGCGGCGAGGCTGAATCGGAATCGACCCGATAGTCGAGGATGCGGAAGCCGTACTTCTCGCGCAGGCCTTCATAGATCGACCGCACGTGCGAATCGTCGGCGAGCGCGAGGCTCATCCGGTAGGCGTCGAGCGACGGGCGCCAGTATTGCCGCGAGGCGAAAACGTCGCCGAGAAGCGCCAGCGCCGAGGCCTCGGCCGCGGCCCCGCGCGCGTTCTGATAGGCCGCATAAGCGGCACTTGTCGCTCGCTCAGCGAGCCTGTAGCGCTCGTTGTAATTGGCCGGCAAGATGGCCATGGCCGCCCGCGCATAGGCCGTCCAGCCGGCAGCGCTGGCCGGATCGGCGGCGACGGCCGCGGCGGCGGAGGAAAGCGCCTGCCGGGCATCGCCGCGGGCGAGTGCCTGGGCGCTGTCACGGCGCAACTGGTCGGCGGGGCGCGTCGCAGCCGCTCCCGCCTCCGTCTTCAGATCGGCCTGCAGCCTGACGGCGGCGCTGGCGAGATCGTCCCGGACCAGGGACTTCTGCGCCGAAACCGGGGGGGCAAGGGCGAGGAGGCAGAGGGTTGCAATGGCGACGGCAATCAGTTGCGCAGCACGAATCATGCTCCCCTCCCTCGGCGAGCCTTCGGGTGACGCCTAGGAAAAATAGCGCCGCCGCGATGACGGGCGTGAGACTAAGCGCCTCGAAGCACAGCCGCAATCCATGGCTGCGACGCATGCCGTGACGTCGCCGTGCCGTTTTGCCATAGTCACGCGACGCAACGAACGGGAGGCGGGGGCATGAACCGGGCGCGGACGCGGCGGGATCGTGGGCAGGGCGGCATCGGGGCCCTGATGGGCTTCCTTATCGGCGCAGCGGTCCTGCCTCTCGGCACCCCGGCTCTCGCGCAGCAGCCCGCGGCGGGCGAAGCGCTCGATGCCGCCCGTGCGGCCTTCGAGGCGCTGCCGGAGGCCGACCGCAAGGCCATCCAGGACGCGCTCGTCTGGACCGGCGACTACAACGGCACGCTCGACGGCGCCTTCGGCAAGCGCAGCTTCGATGCCATCCGCGCCTTCGAGACGCGCAGCCGCCTCACCGCGGACGGCATTCTCACGCCCGCCGAACGCGACGCGCTCCTGGCGGCCGCGCAACGCCAGCGCGATGCCGCCGGCTTTGCCGTCATCGACGATCGCCGCTCCGGCATCCGCATCGGCGTGCCGCAGAAGGTGCTCGCCGAGCGCAGCGACACGCCGGGCGGCTCCCTCTTCCGCGCCAGGCGCGGCGGCGGCGCCCTGACGACGGATCTCATCCCGGCCGCGGCCGGCACCGGCCTCAAGGATCTCTACGCCGACCTCAGCGCCGCGGCGCCGGGGCGCCGCATCACCTACAAGGTGCTGCGCGACAACTGGTTCGTCGTCACCGGCGAGGAAGGCGCCGAGCGCTTCTTCACGCGCTTTGCCGCAACCGCCGCCGGTCTGCGCGGCTTCACCATGGCCTATCCGGCGAGCGCCGCCGCGACCTTCGACCGGCTCACCATCGCCATCACCAACAGTTTCGAGCCGGAGCCCGAGACCGTATCGGCAGCAACGGCCACGGCCGGGGCCGGCGGTGCGGCATCCCCCGCCCCCACCGTCTCCGGCGGCAATGCCTTCACGGCCATCGTCCTCGACGGCGGGCGGGCGCTGACGAGCGCCGCCGCAGGTGCCTGCAAGGCGCCGACGGTCGGCGGCAAGCCGGTGAAGATCGAGGCGAGCGGCGGCGCCGCCTTCGTCGAGGGCGCCTTCGCGACGGGATCGGCGCCGGTCGCCTGGCGCCGGCCGGAGGGCACGGAGCAGGCGGTCTTCATCCTCGGCCATGCCGCCACGGGCGGCGAGCGCCGGCTCGTCGCGACGCCGGGCGTGCTCAAGGTGGCGGGCGACGGCGCGGCGCGCCTCGCTGCCCCGGTGCAGCCCGGCATGGCGGGAGCCCCCGTCGTCGATAGGTCCGGCGCTCTGGTCGCAATCGTCGGGCCTCTGCCGCAGACGATGACGCTGGTTGCTGGCATCGCGCTCGGCACGACCGTCCCCGCGACGATCGCGGCAAACCTTGCCGACAGCGCCAGCCTGCCCGAAGCCGACGGGACGGGCGAAGCGACAACCCTCGGCGCCGCGGCCGAGGTCTGGCGCGCCCGTATCGTGGCGGTGGACTGCCCGGGCGGGTAGCCGGCGGCTGGCCGGCCGCCTCTCATTTCGTCATGCCCGCGCTCGTCGCGGGCATCCACGCCTTGCCGTCGCGCAAGGGGCCCGAAGGCCGTGGGCGGAGAGCGTCGGATACGCGGCCCGGAGGCACTCCGAAGCACCCTCAATCCCGGAGCGCCCCACGCAGGAAGGCGACCAGCTTCTCCCCGGCCGCTTCGACGCTGCCATCATTGACGATGGTGAGATCCGGCGCCCGGTCGGGCATCACGGCCTTGCCGCGGGCGAGGCGCGCGGTGATCGTCTCGGCGCTTTCCCGGCCGCGGGCCGCGAGCCGTCCGGCGATGACGGCGTCCGGCGCCGTCACCGATACGACGGCGATGCGGGCAAAGGCCGCGCGCGCCGCCGCGACTTGCGCCCGCGAGATGTTGCTGACGACGACTGCCCCGTCCGCAAGCGCCGCCTCGACGCTGCGCGGCAGCGCATAGCCGAGGCCGTGCGCACGCCAGTAGAGCGAAAAGGCTCCACCGGCGACGCCTGCGCCGAAGGCCTCCTCGCTCAGCACATCATGGTCCTCGGCAGTGCTCGCCGCGCGGGTAACGAGCCGGCGCGGAAAGACGAAGCGATCCCCCTCACCCGCGAGGCGCCGGCGGGCATGGTCGATGAGCGTGTCCTTGCCGGCGCCGCTCGGCCCGACGACGCAGACGAAGAGCCCGCGCCCGAGCGTGATGCGCACGCGATCGCCGGCTTCGGCTTCCATGGTCATGCCACGCGGCGCCCCTCGCGCCACACCTGCCGCACCACCGGCACGGCACCCGTCATGTGCACGCACACGAGATCGGCCCGAAGCCCGGCGGCGAGCGCGCCGCGGTCGGCGAGCCCCGTCGCGAGGGCCGGATTGCGCGTGACCGTCGCCACCGCCTCGGGCAGCGAGATGGCCGGCACCCGGCGCGGCAGATCGAAGGCGGCCATGAGGAGGCTCGCCGGCACGTAATCGGAGGAGATGATGTCGAGCACGCCCTCCCGCGCCACGGCCTCGGCGGCGACGCTGCCGGAATGGGAGCCGCCGCGCACGATGTTGGGGCCGCCCATCATCACCCGGATGCCGGCGGCATGGGAACCGCGGGCGGCCTCGATCGTCGTCGGGAATTCCGCGATGGCGACGCCGTCGGTCTTCGCCTCCTCCACATGCTCTGGCGTCGCGTCGTCGTGGCTTGCCAGCACGACGCCGCGCGCGCGGGCGATCTCGACGAGGCGGCGCCGGTGGGTTTCGGCATTCGCCTCGTGCATCGCGAGGCGGCGCGCCATGAGCGCGTTCATGGCATCGTCGCCGACGCCGTTCTTGCCGCTGTAATAGGTCTTCCACACGGCGATGTCGCGAAACTGGCGCTGGCCCGGCGTGTGGTCCATCAGCGACATCATGTGCACCGGATATTCGGCCACATAGCGCTCGGCCTGGTCGATGACGTCAGGGGACGAGATCTCGCAGCGCAGGTGCGTGCGGTGCTCGGCGCGCACGTGCCCCTCGGCGACGGCCGTCTTGATGGCATCGGCGAGCGTCCAGACCTCCTCGCCGAGCGAGCCCTTGTCGAAGTCGGAGCCGATGCGCAGGGAATCGAACACCGTCGTGATGCCGGCCGCCGCGATCTGCGCGTCATAGGCCATGACGGCGGCGAGCGGGTGCCAGCGCACCTTGGGCCGGGGCGCGTAGTGGCTCTCGAGATGATCGGTATGCAGCTCGACGAGGCCCGGCAGCAGGTAGTCGCCGGCCAGGTCGATGCCGCGCTCCGGCGCCCGGCCCTCGCCGAACTCGGCGATGCGGCTGTCCGAGACCGCGAGCCAGCCGCCCGGGACGATCCTGTCGGGCAGGATGAGCGTGGCGTTCTCGATGACGAAACTGTCGGGCGTTGCGGTCATGGCGGCGGCTCTCAATCAGGCGGCTCGGGAAGAAGCGAAGCGGGTGACGTCCTCGATGCGGTCGGCCACCGCCTCGCGCACGTCCTCGTCGTGGAAGATGCCGAGAATGGCGGTACCGGCCCGCTTCTTCTCGTGGATGAGGTCGACGACGACGGCGCGGTTCTTCGCGTCGAGCGAAGCCGTCGGCTCGTCGAGGAGCAGCACCGGCCGGTCGGCGGCAAGGCCGCGGGCGATGTTGACGCGCTGCTGCTCGCCGCCCGAGAAGGTCGAGGGCGGCAATTGCCACAGACGCTCCGGGACGTTGAGGAGGCTGAGCAGGCGCCTCGCCCGCTCCATTGCCTCCTGCTGCCCGATACCGCTCTCACGCGCCGCATTGGCCACGATATCGAGGGTCGCGACGCGCGGGATGACGCGCAGGAACTGGCTGACATAGCCCATGACGTCGCGCCGCAGCGCCAGGATGCGGCGCGGCTCGGCGCTGGCGACGTTGACCACCTCCGCCCCGTCGCGGACGAGGATGCGGCCACGGTCGGCGCGGTAGTTGCCGTAGATCATCTTGAGGATCGACGACTTGCCGGCGCCCGAGGGCCCGCCGAGGACGACGCATTCGCCGGCCGCGACCGCGAGGCTGACGTCGGAGACGACGGCAAGCTCCAGCCCGCCGCGCAGGTGGAGCGTGAAGCTCTTCGACACGTCGTCGAGGGCGATGAGAGGCTGTTCGTTCGTCATGCTGCCAGCACCGAGGAAACGAGTAGCTGCGTATAGGCCTCGCGCGGGTCGTCGAGCACCTGGTCGGTCAGTCCGGTCTCGATCACCCTGCCCCGGCGCATCACCATTATGCGGTGCGAGAGCAGACGAGCCACAGCAAGATCGTGTGTCACGATGATGACGGCGAGGCCGAGTTCCGCCACGAGGCCGCGGATGAGATCGAGCAGGCGCGCCTGCACCGAGACGTCGAGGCCCGAGGTCGGCTCGTCCATGAAGACGAGGCGCGGATGGGTGACGAGGTTGCGGGCGATCTGCAGGCGCTGGCGCATGCCGCCGGAAAAACTCTTCGGCGTGTCGTCGATGCGGCCGGCTTCGATCTCGACACGCGCGAGCCAATCGCTCGCGGCGGCGCGGATATTGCCGTAATGCCGGGCGCCGACGGCCATCAGCCGTTCGCCGACATTGCCGCCGGCCGAGACGCCCATGCGCAGGCCCTCGCGCGCATCCTGGCGCACGAAGCCCCAGTCCGTGCGCAGCAGCAGGCGCCGCTCGGCCTCGGTGAGCTCGGACAGGTCGCGCACCGCCCCGTCACGCATGCGGTAGTGGACCGCGCCGGCGCTCGGGGCGAGCTCGGTCGCGAGCAGGCCGAGCAGCGTCGACTTGCCCGAGCCCGATTCGCCGACGACGGCGAGCACCTCGCCCTCGTGAAGGTCGAAGGTCACGTCCCGGCAACCAAGACGCTCGCCGTAAAATTTCGTCAGGCCGCGGGCGGACAAAAGCGGAAGATCGGTCATCGGGTCTCTCCTGCCGCGTCGCCATCCGCTGCCATCGCCCCTCCATGTCCGGCCGCCTTGCGCTCCTCGCAGAAATCGGTGTCGGAGCAGACGAACATGCGCCCGCCGCGGTCGTCGAGCACCACCTCGTCGAGATAGACCCCCTCGGCGCCGCAGAGTGCACAGGGCTGCTTGAAGGTCTGGATGCGGAAGGGATGGTCCTCGAAATCGAGGCTCCTCACCCGCGTGTGGGGCGGCACGGCATAGATCCGCTTCTCACGCCCGGCGCCGAAGAGCTGCAGCGCCGCGCACATGTCCATCTTGGGGTTGTCGAACTTCGGCGTCGGCGAGGGATCCATCACATAGCGGCCGGCGACCTCGACCGGATAGGCGTAGGTCGTGGCGATATGGCCGTGGCGGGCGATGTCCTCGTAGAGCTTCACATGCATCAGCCCGTAGTCGGCGAGCGCGTGCAGCTTGCGCGTCTCAGTCTCGCGCGGCTCGAGGAAGCGCAGGGGCTCCGGGATCGGCACCTGGTAGACGAGGATCTGGCCGTCCCGCAGCGGTTCCTCCGGGATGCGGTGGCGCGTCTGGATGACGGTCGCCGCCCTTGTCTTCGTCGTCGTCTCGACGCCCGCCGTCTTGGCGAAGAAGCGGCGGATGGAGACGGCGTTCGTGGTGTCGTCCGAGCCCTGGTCGATGACCTTGAGCACATCCTCGGGGCCGAGCACCGCGGCCGTCACCTGCACGCCGCCGGTGCCCCAGCCATAGGGCATCGGCATCTCGCGGCTGGCAAACGGCACCTGGTAGCCGGGAATGGCGATCGCCTTCAGGATCGCCCGCCGGATCATGCGCTTCGTCTGCTCGTCGAGATAGGCGAAGTTGTAGGCGTCCGTTTCCTTCCCCGCCGTTGCGCCGGGAGAAGGAAGATCATCCCGCATCGCCGCGCTCATTCCGCAGCCTCCTTCATCTCGCTCGCCTCGCCACGGCGGGCGGCATATTCGGTGCGCATGCGGCGCACGAGGTCGAGCTCGGCCTGGAAGTCGACGTAGTGCGGCAGCTTCAGATGCTCGACGAAGCCGGTGGCCTGCACGTTGTCGCAATGGGCGAGCACGAATTCCTCGTCCTGCGCCGGGGCCGTGACCTCCTCGCCGAAGTCGCGGGCGCGCAGCGCCCGGTCGACCAGCGACATCGCCATGGCCTTGCGCTCGCTCTGGCCGAAGACGAGGCCGTAGCCGCGCGTGAACTGCGGCGGCACCTCGGCCGAGCCCTTGAACTGGTTGATCATCTGGCACTCGGTGACGTCGATCGTGCCGAGCGGCACGGCGAAGCCGAGCTCCTCCGGCACGAACTCCACCGCAACCTCGCCATAGCGCACCTCGCCGACGAAGGGATGCGTGCGGCCGTAACCGCGCTGGGTGGAATAGCCGAGGGCGAGCAGGAAACCCTCGTCGCCGCGGGCGAGCGCCTGCAGGCGCAGGTCCCGCTCCGCCGGAAAATCGAGCGGCTCGCGCGTCAGGTCGCCGACCGGCGTATCGCCGTCGGGCGCGACCTCGCGCTCGATCAGGTCCTCGCCGTCGAGGAGGTCGGTGACGCGCGCCATCGGCTCGCCCTCGCCCGCCGCGGCTTCCGCCGGCTCGGGCGGCGCGGCGCCGGCGGCCAGCAGGAAGTCGATCAGCCGGTGGGTATAGTCGAAGGTGGGCCCCAGCACCTGTCCGCCCGGCAGGTCCTTGTAGGTGGCGGAGATGCGGCGCTCGACGGCCATGGCCGCGGTGTCGACCGGCTCGCTGTAGCCGAAGCGCGGCAGCGTCGTGCGATAGGCGCGCACCAGGAAGATGGCCTCGACGAGATCGCCCCGCGCCTGCTTGATGGCGAGCGCGGCGAGGTCCCGGTCGTAGAGCGAGCCTTCCGCCATCACCCGGTCCGCGGCGAGCTTCAGCTGCCCGCCGATCTGCTCCGGAGAGATCTCCGGCACGGCGGGGTCGCCGCGCCGCGCATGGGCGAGCAGCCGGTGGGCGTTGTCGATGGCGGCTTCGCCGCCCTTGACCGCAACATACATGTCAGCCCTCCGGCAGGATCTGCGTGGTGCGGGGCAGCGCCGCGACAGAGCCCGGCACGACGAAGACGCAGTCGACACCGCGCGGGAAGAGCGCCCGGTTCGCCGCGCGCTGGACGAGGAAGTCGCCCGGCAGCGGCGCGATGGCGATGTCGGCCCGGCCCAGAATGCCCGGCCCCTCGCAGGCGAGCCCCTGCCCCGCCGCGAGTCTCCGCACCGCCATGACGACGGTGGTGGAGCGGTCGGGATATTCGTCGGTGCCCACGGCGAAGGCGCCGAGCGGCGGCATCGCATCGGGCTCGGCGACGAGGGCGAAGGCCGCCTCGTCGGGCGCCTCGACGATACGGGCACCGGTGTGGAAGCGCAGATAGGCGGCAACCGCCGGCACGGCGGCGAGCGCCGCATCGAGCCACAGCGGCGCCTCATGGTCGGCCAGCGCCAGAGCCACCGAAGCGAGTTCCGGCGTCAGCGGCGCCGGCGGCGCAAGGTCCGTGACGAGCGGCTGGACGGTCGCCGGCCGCGCGGTGGCATCCATGAGAGCGCGGAAGACGCGCTGCGCATCGAAGACGGGCTCGGTGAAGCCGGCTGCGAGGGCGATGCTCATCAATCCTCTCCGCGGACCATGGTGAAGAAGTTGACGCGCGTCGCCGCCGTGCGGCGCGCGGCCGTCTCGCGCTCGGCCATGAGCCGTTCGTGCACCGGTGCGAGCGCCGCTTCCACCGCCTGCCGCCGGCCCGGCAATTGCCAGAGCGCGTCGATGATGGCGGCGGCGCGCGCCCGCGCCGCGTCGCGGCCGAGGTGATAGGCGAAGCCGTTGACGGTGCGTCCGCCCTCCGCGATGCGCACCGCCGCGCGCGTCACCGTCGCCTCGCCGAGGTTGAACGGCGCCCCGTCACCGCCGGCACGCCCGCGCGTCATGACGAGCCCCGTCTCCGGCCGGCGCAGGTCGCTCGCTTCCGGCAGCGGCGCGAGCGCCGCGAGCACGCTGTCCAGCTCCTCGCGCCGTGCCGCGGCCGAAACGGCCATCACGGCTTGCCGCGCCGCGATTTCCCGATCATCGTCACCTCGATGGATTCCACCTGGATCGACTGCGGTCATGATCATCCGCCCTCGCTGCCCTGTTGCAGCGCTTCAACAATTATTTGTCTAGTGGTATAGACAATTACATGAAAAAGTCCAGTGACACTTCCATGACGGGCGAGGCCATAGCGGATTTCGGCGACGAACCGATGACCGGGACGAGCGACGGCGCGCTCGCCCGCGCCGCTGGCGTCACCGCCTGGCGGCAGATCGCCGATGCCATCGAGGCGGATGTGATGAACGGGCGCCTGACGCCTGGCAGCCAGCTGCCGACGGAGGCGCGGCTTGCAGAGCGATTCGCCGTCAACCGCCACACCGTGCGCCGGGCGATCGCCGCGCTCGCCGCCAAGGGCCTGCTGCGCGCCACGCAGGGACGCGGCACCTTCGTGGAGGCGAAGCCCCTCGCCTACCCCATCGGCCGGCGCACGCGCTTCACCGAGATCGTCTCGCGCGAAGGCCACGAGGCGGGCGGCGAGCTGATGTCGGCGGCCGAGACGGTGGCCGACGAGGAGACGGCCCGGCGCCTGCGCCTCATGCCGGGCGCGCCGGTGCTGCGGACGGAGGTGCGCCGCTTCATCGACGGCACGCCCGTCTCCAGCGGCACGTCGTTCTTCCCGCTGCCGCGCTTCGCCGGCGCTGCCGCGGTGCTGCTCGAGACGGGATCGATCACCCGGGCGCTCGCCGCCTGTGGCGTGACGGACTACGTGCGCGCCGAGACGCGCATCACCGCCCGCCTCGCCACCGGCGACGATGCGGCGCGGCTCGACCTCTCGCCGGGGCGCATCCTCTTCGTCGTCGATGCGCTCAACGTCGACGGCACGGGCACGCCCGTGCAGGCGGCCCACGTCGTCTTCGCCGCCGACCGCGTCGAGCTAGTGGTCGAAAACGGCTAGAGCAGGACGAATGCAAGCCGGCCGCAAGGTTCTTGGCTTGATCCCTCCCCTCAAGGGGAGGGTGGATCGCGCCGAAGGCGCGAGACGGGTGGAGTCAAGACCGGGATCGACGCCCTTGTTGTCAACCCCTACCCCCTCCGTCGCCGCTTCGCGGCGCCACCTCCCCCATACGGGGGAGGATCAGCGCGCACCAAAGTGCATCCGCCCGCGAAGTGGATGCCGGCTGGGGGAATAGGCGGATGCGAACATAAACGGTTCAGGCCGCGATCTTCGCATTGCCGATGATGGCGAAGCGCAGCCGGCCTGAGACGAAGTCGATCACTGCCACCGTGAGAAGGATCATCAGAACGAGGAAGGAGACGTGCTGCCATTCGAGCATGCGGATCTGCTCGTAGAGATGCAGGCCGACGCCGCCGGCGCCGACCACGCCGATGATGGTGGCCGAGCGGGTGTTCGATTCGAAATAATAGAGCACCTGGCTGACGATGACCGGGAAGACCTGCGGCAGGAGGCCGAAGCGTACCTGGTGCAGCTTGCCGCCGCCGGTCGAGGCGACGCCTTCCACGGCCTTCTTGTCCATCGCCTCGATGGCCTCGGAGAAGAGCTTGCCGAACTCGCCGAAATTGCTCGTCGCCACGGCGAGGATGCCGGCGAAGGGCCCGAGCCCGACGACATTGATCCAGATGAGCGCCCAGATCAGCACGTCGACGCCGCGCACCACATCGAGCCCGCGACGCAGCGAAAAATGGAGGAATACGTTCGGGATGACGTTCTTGGCCGCGAGGAAGCCGAAGGGAAAGGCAAGGATCGCCGCCGTCAGCGTGCCGAGGAAGGCGATCGCCAGCGTCTGCGCCAGCGCCATGAGATAGGTGAGGAAAGTCGCGTAGCTGCCCGGCGACGGCGGCAGCATGAAGCCGGCGAACTCGACGAGCTTGTCAAGGCCGCCGGCGATGCGGGCGAAGGAGAAGCCGAGCGCCCAGAAGCCCGAGACGAACAGGCCCGCGAGCACGGCGACGATCGCGACGCTCAGCAGCCGGCGCGGCCAGTTCACGCGGAAGATGGAAGGATGGCGCGCCGCGAGCCCCCTCAGGCCGGCGAGCGCCTCGGCCTCGAAACGCTGTGTCCGTGTCGCGCTCATGAGCGGCGCTCCATGCCGATCAGCGCATGGCGCAGCCGCTCGGTCGCAAGGTCGATGACCATGACGGTGGCGATGATGATGAGGAGGATGGCGCTGACGTCGGAATAGTAGAACTTGCGGATGGATTCGATGAGGTCCTGGCCGATGCCGCCGGCGCCGACGAAGCCCATCACGGCCGCGCCGCGCACGTTGATCTCGAAGCGCAGGAGGCCATAGCTGGCGAAGTTGGACAGCACCTGCGGCAGCACGGCGAAGCGCACCGTCTCCAGCCAGGTCGCGCCGGTGGCCGAGACGCCCTCGACCGGCTTCATGTCGATGTTCTCGACGACTTCGGAAAAGAGCTTGCCGAGCGCCCCGGTCGTGTGGATCGCGATGGCGAGCACGCCCGGCACCGGGCCTAGGCCGAAGGCCGCGACGAAGATGAGCGCGAAGACGATCTCCGGCACCGTGCGGCAGAATTCGAGCACACGCCGCACCAGCCAGCGCACCCGCGCCGAGCGCGAGAGATTGGCCGCGGCAAGGAAGCAGAGGCTGATGGCGCAGAGCCCCCCGAGCATGGTGCCGAGATAGGCTATGAGCAGCGTCTCGCCCATGAGCCGCAGCCAGTAGCCGAGCCCCCAATACCACTCGGCGAGATCCTCGCCGAGATGGGCGAGCCGGAGCGTCGGCACGATGTCGCCGATGTAGCTCGGGAAGCGCCAGAGATTGGCGAAGAACTTCGCAAGGTCCACCTCGCCCGCCCAGGCGGACAGGCCGACGAGCGCGGCAAGGATGAGGCCGCCGAGAAGAACCTGCCGGCGCTTGGCGGCGACGGCCGCGCCGTAGGCATCTTCGAGCGCGCGCAGGCGCGGCTCAGGCAGACGGGCGATGACGTGCGACATGAGATGGTTGCTTTGTCAGCCGGTGGGCCGGAGGCAGCACACCGTCATGCCCGTCCCTGTTGCGGGCCTCCACGCCTGACCGCAAGCGCCGTCGAAGGCCATGGATGGCCGGGACAAGCCCGGCCATGACGATGGAATGCGCGATGGGCGGCAGGGATGGCCTGCCGAACGGATGCGCTCAGGACGCCTTCTTGCGCTTCAGGCGGTCGACGAACTCGATGAGTTCGATGGTCGCCTTGTAGTCCTCCGTGGTGATCGGCGCGAAACCCTTGTCCTTGCCGTCGGAGAGCTTGTCGAAGGCGGCCTTGTTCTTCTGCGGCGCCTCCTGGAAGGCCTTGGCGATGGCCTGCTTGAGGTCCGCCGGCAGGTCGGTCAGATAGGCGTAGGGCGAGCCCTGGATGAGGTCCGACTTGTAGATGATCCGGAAGTTCTCCTTCTTGGCCATGCCCTTGTTGGCCATGCGCGTCAGGTTGGAATCGTTCTCGGAGTTCCACCAGTTGAAGGCGACGTCGACCGTGCCCTGCTCAAGCGCGGTAACGGCATTCTCGTGGCTGCCAGCATAGACCACCTTGCCGAAGAACTGCTCGGGATCGATGCCCTGCTTGTCGAGGGCAAAGCGCGGCACGTTGTTGCCCGAAGTCGAGTTGGGATCGACGAGGCCGAGGTTCTTGCCCTTGAGGTCGTCGATCGACTGGTAGGGGCTGTCCGCCTTCACATAGGCGACGGAATAATAGCCGACCGTGCCGTCGGAGTTGATCGTCGTCACGAAGGGCTCGACGCCGCCGTTCGTCACCTTGACGGCGCGGGAGAGCGAGGCCGGGCCGTAATAGGCGATGTGGATGTTGCCAGCCTTCTGGCCCTCGATGACCGCGGCATAGTCGTTGGCGATGCGCAGCTTCACCGGCACGCCGAGTTCCTTCGACAGATAGGCGACGAAGTCGTCGTAGCGCTCGTTCACGCCCGAGGCGTTCTCGGCCGGCACGACAGAGAAGATGAGCTCGGGATACTTCGCCTTCCAGTCCCCAGCGAAGGCCGGAATCTGGGCCATGCCGGCGAAGGCGAAGGACGCGGCGGCGGCACCGATGAGGGCGCGGCGGTTCAACATCGTGGTCTCTCCTCAAGAGTAAGGTCCGGCGCGGATCGCTGCGCCGGCGTCCATCGCGGCGCTCAGGCCGGGATCGCGACAGGGGAACGGGCGCCCCATCCGGCGGCGGCCGAGGACGTTGCGCCCTCGCCGATGACGTCGGCGGCCTCGAGCCCGTAGAGCTCGCGCGCCACGTCGTCGGTCAGGCTTTCCGGCAGGCCGTCGAAGACGACGCGGCCCGCGGCCATGCCGACCAGACGATCGCAGTAGCCGCGCGCCAGTTCGAGCGAATGCAGATTGCAGATGACGGTGATGCCGTAGGTGCGGTTGATGCGCTGCAGCGCGTCCATGACGATGCGCGTGTTGCGCGGATCGAGCGAGGCGATCGGCTCGTCGGCCAGGATGATCTCGGGCGACTGCGCGAGCGCGCGGGCAATGGCCACCCGCTGCTGCTGGCCGCCGGACAGAGAATCCGCGCGCTGCGCCGCGAGCCCGGCGATGTCGAACTGCTCGAGCGCCGCGAGCGCGATCGCCTTGTCCTCCGGCGCCC
The DNA here is from genome assembly GCF_001887265.1 of Chelatococcus daeguensis. NCBI lineage: Bacteria > Pseudomonadati > Pseudomonadota > Alphaproteobacteria > Hyphomicrobiales > Chelatococcaceae > Chelatococcus > Chelatococcus daeguensis. Next base: position 2,324,046 of record NZ_CP018095.1, read on the forward strand.
ACAGGCGCACGAGGGATTTCGCCGAGGGCGCGGCATTGAGCCGGCCCATGAGCACGTTGGTGAGCACGTCGAGCCTGCCGACGAGGTTGAACTGCTGGAAGATCATGGCGCAGCGCGCCCGCCAGTCGCGCAGCTCGCGCCCCCTGAGGCCCGTCACGTCCACATCGCCGCAGCGGATGCGCCCGTCGCTCGGGTCGACGAGCCGGTTGATCATGCGCAGCAGCGTCGACTTGCCGGCGCCGGAGCGGCCGATGACGCCCACGAACGAGCCGGGAACCACGGTCAGCTCGACACTGTCGACAGCCGTCTTCGCACCGAAACGTCGGCTGACACCTTCGAGAACCAGCATGCAGCAACCTCCACGATTGCTGCGTTATCTAGATCGAGCAGACGACACTATCATGACAATCAATAAATTGATCAATTTGCCATCTAACAACTTTTCAATACTGTTGATACCGTCACAACAACGTCACATCGGCACACGAAACCTGCGCGCCACCTCCCGGGAGACGAATGATGGGCAAGCGCCTCGGCGAAACGCCGACGATCCACCCGACCGCCAGCGTGCTGCGCTCGACGCTCGGCCGCTACACGGAAGTCGGCGCGCGCACGAGCCTCGTCGAGACGACGATGGGCGACTACAGCTACATCGTGAACGACGGCGACGTCATCTACACCACGATCGGCAAGTTCTGCTCCATCGCCGCCCAGGTGCGGCTCAACCCGGGCAACCACCCCATGTGGCGGGCGAGTCAGTCCCACTTCACCTACCGCGCCTCGGCCTATTTCGAGGGAGAGGAGGACGAGAGCGGGTTCTTCGACTGGCGCCGGGCCCAGCCCGTCACCCTCGGCCATGACGTGTGGATCGGCCACGGCGTCACGGTGATGCCGGGGGTGACGATCGGCACCGGCGCCGTCGTCGGCTCCGGCGCCGTCGTCACGAAGGACGTCGCGCCCTACGCCATCGTCGCGGGCGTGCCGGCAAGGCCCATCAGGCCCCGTTTCCCGGCCGCCGTCGCCGAGCGGCTCATGGCGCTCGCCTGGTGGGACTGGAGCCATGAGCGCCTGCACGCCGCCCTGCCCGACTTCCGCGCGCTGTCGGTCGAGGCCTTCCTCGAAAAATACGGCGCCTGATCCGCCCCCTCAGCGGGCCACGTCGGAGGCTTCTGCCGCGCGGACGATCGCATCCGCGTCCGCCGGCAGCATCAGCCGCTCGTCGGCGAGCTTGCGCGCCGCGGCGGAGACCGCCGCCACATAGGCGGCATGATCGGGGTAGCGCTCCTCCAGCGACAGGCGTCTGTCGCCGGCCTCCTGCCGCGCCGCCCTGGTGCGGGCGAGCGGGATTTCGGAGCCGGTCAGGCCGCAGATGGCGCCCTCGGCGAAGCCGGCCTTGCGCAGGTTCCAGCCGAGATAGGTCGCCGTCGGCGCCTCGATCACCGGCAGGCGGATGCCTGCGACCGCATGCCCGTCGGCGTCGACGCGCGGCAGGAAGACGGGATAGGCCGGTCCGGCGACGGGCGGCATTCGCGTGTGGTCGACGAGTGACTTTTCGTTGTGCTCGCCCGCGAATTTCAGGCCTGGTATACCGTCGTAGCCGGCCTCCTGCGCCGCGACGAGCGTGCCTTCTTCCAGGCCCGGATAGCGGCTCGGCGGCGGCTCCCGGCCCTCGGTTACCCAGGCGTCGAGCGCGACGAGCAGCGCGCGCATGGGCGCGCCCGCTTGCAGCGGGTTCGAGGGCAGCTGGCAGGCCGCCACCGGCGCGGACTTGGCGCCGAAGGGCGTGAAGTGCGGCAGCCCGGCGAAGTAATAGGCGCGCACGTTCTCCGGCAGCGCCAGGGGCTTGCCGGCCGTGTCGGTGACGACGAGCGACAGGCGCGCCTGCACCGCCTCCGTGTCGGTGTCGGTCTGGATCACCTTGGGGCAGGAGCCGGCGGCCTCGCAGCGCTTCAGGATGCCGTCCGTGGTGCCGCCGATCGGATCGAGGCTCGTCGCATAGGAGAACGGGAAGGCGTCGCCCGGATAAAGATGGTCCTCGTGATCGCGCGAATAGCGGCCCGGCTGGGCGAAGCGCGCATTGGTGAAGGTTCTGCGCGCGCCGGCGATATGCGGCATCAGGCCGTCGAACACGGGCCGCCCGCTCTCGTCGTCGTTGAACCCCTGGTAGAGGAGATCGCGCAGGAAGCGGCCGCTCTGGGAGATGCCGATGGCATAGGCGGCCTTCAAGGCCGGCGCGCCGTCCGTGGCGAGAGGATTGGCGCTCCCGTCCGGCGCCGCGCCCTCGTAGCGCAGGAAGGAGACGAGGTCGCGCACGGCGGCAAAGCCGAGGCCCATGACCTTCGGGTTCTTCGCCGTGTAGATGAACTCGTAGATGGCGCCCGCATCGAAGCCTGGCGCCTTCGTAATCTCGATGCGGGTCGGGCTCAGATAGGTGAAGGAGAGGCCGGCCGGCGTCTCGCGCGCATCGCCCTCCCGGGCTCGCACGGTCAGCCGCGCCTTTGCGGGATCAGGATCGGCCGCCGGGTAGGAGAGATCGACGGCAACCGCCGGTCCCTCTGTGCCCTTGGTGTCGTCGAAGACGAATTCCTCGCGGCTCTCCCCCGTCACGCCGGGCACGGTCGGCACGTCGAGGCCCAGAAGCCCGCCGGCGGTCGCGAGGTCGCCCTGCCATCCGCTCCAGACGAGCGTGTAGCCCTGGTCCATGAGGAAGCCGTTGCCGGCATCGGCGGCCGAGGCCGGGTCATTCACCATCGGGGCATCGTTCAGTAGGCTGAGCCCGAGCTTGCGGCCGCGGTTGGTGACTTCGTAGAGGAGCTTGCCGTTGCCGCGCGCGGGATCGGCCGGCTTCAGGATGTGCACGTCTGTCGAGAAGACCACTTCGCCGGCGGCGTTCCGGGGCGCGAGCGCCAGGTCCACGATGCCGGCGTTGCGCGCATCCTCCGGCTTCACCGCCATGGTGACGCGCGCCACGATCTTTTCGTAGAGGCCCGCCGCGAAGCTGCGGCCGGCGAAGGCCGGCGCCTCGGTGCGCGTGACCTCGAAGCCGACGACGCGCGCCTCGGCGCCGGCGGCGAGTGCGACGAAGGATAACCCGGCGAGCAGCAGTCCTTTCACGGCCATTCCTCCCTGCTTCGCCCGAACGGCCGCGGCGGCGCGGGACGCGCCGTCATCTCACCGTCGGGGATTGCCCTCGTGCCGCCGCGGGCCGCCGGTCAGGCGCGGGATGCCTCACCGCGCGTAGAGGTCCTTGTAGGTGTCCCGCAGCACGTTCTTCTGCACCTTGCCCATGGTGTTGCGCGGCAGCTCCGGCACGACGACGACGTGCTTGGGCTGCTTGAACTTGGCGAGGCGCCCTTCGAGCGCCTTCACGATGGCGGCGGCGTCGACGCTCGCCCCCTTTTCGGCAACGACGGCCGCCGTCACGCCCTCGCCGAAATCCGGGTGCGGCACGCCGAAGACGGCGCTCTCGACGACGCCGGGCATGGCGTCGATCTCGCTCTCCACTTCCTTCGGGTAGACGTTGTAGCCGCCGGTGATGATGAGGTCCTTGCCGCGGCCGACGATGTGGACATAGCCGCGCTCGTCGACCTTGCCGAGGTCGCCGGTGATGAAGAAGCCGTCGTCGCGGAACTCGGCCTTCGTCTTCTCCGGGTTGCGCCAGTAGCCCTTGAAGACGTTGGGCCCCTTGACCTCGATCATGCCGATCTCGCCCTGCGGCAGCGCCTGCCCGCCTTCTGGATCGACGACGCGCAGCGTGACCCCCGGCAACGGGAAGCCGACCGTGCCGGCGACCCGGTCCCCGTCATAGGGATTGGACGTGTTCATGTTGGTCTCGGTCATGCCGTAGCGCTCGAGGATGGCGTGGCCCGTGCGCTCGCGCCATTCGCGATGGGTGTCGGCAAGGAGCGGCGCCGAGCCGGACACGAAGAGCCGCATGTGGCGGGTGGCCTCGCGCGTCAGGCCCTCGTGCTGCAGGAGGCGCACGTAGAAGGTCGGCACGCCCATCATGGCGGTCGCCTTCGGCAGGAGGCGCATCACCTCGTCGGCGTCGAATTTCGGCAGGAAGAGCATCGACGCGCCTGCGGCGAGAACGACGTTCGTCGCCACGAAGAGCCCGTGCGTGTGGAAGATGGGCAAGGCATGCAGCAGCACGTCGGCGCTGGTGAAGCGCCAGTAGTCCACGAGCGTCAGCGCGTTCGACAGGAGATTGTCGTGGCTGAGCATGGCGCCCTTCGAGCGCCCGGTGGTGCCGGAGGTGTAGAGGATGGCGGCGAGATCGTCCGCGCCCCGCTCCACGTCGGCGAAATCGGGCGTCTCGCCGGCGGCGCGCTCCGTCAGGCTGCCTTTGCCCGCCGCGTCGAGCGTGTCGACCCGCGCCCCGTAGCGCTCGGCGACGGGCACGAGCCCGTCGCGGCTCTTCGGATCGCAGACGACGAGGGCCGGTTCGGCATCGCCCAGGAAATAGTCGAGCTCGGCGAGCGTATAGGCCGTGTTGAGCGGCAGGAAGACGGCGCCCGCGCGCAGGCAGGCGAGATAGAGCATGACCGCCTCGGGGCTCTTCTCCACCTGCACCGCCACCCGGTCCCCCGGCCCGACGCCGCGCGCCACGAGCGCATGGGCGATCCGGCCGGTGCCCGCGACAAGGTCGCCGTAGGTGATGATCCGCCCGGTCGGCGTCTCGATGAAGGGCCTCTCGGCAGCCGGCATGCGGGCGGCGAGTCGGGCGAAGAGATAGGATGGCATGGGCTTTGTCTTCGTTCTGTCTTCTTGTTCAGTCGGTGACGGGCACGAGCGTGCGTGACGCCCGCTCGCCCTTCAGCTGCTTCCTCACCGCCGCGGCGGCGATGACCTCGCCCGAACCCGCGAAGGCCTCGTGGTTCTTCTCGATGTCCTCGAGCGCGTAGAGATAGTTGACCATCAGGCCATGGGCCTGGCCGAGGCCTTTGGCGCTGGTGTCGCCGAGGAAGTTGAGCCGCTCCAGCCGCGCCCCGTTGCCGAGGTGGAAGCGCGCCACCGGATCGACCGGCCGGCCGTTCGGCGTCTTGGCCTTGAGGAAATACCAGGCGGCGGCGGGCAGCAGCACCTTGCGCACCTTCTCCGCCGTCGCCGGATCCTCGTGCCAGCCCTCCTCGTCGAGCGCCGCGAGCACCGTCTTCGCCTCGGCATCGAGCGCCTGTGAAGCCTCGGAGCCGCGCTCCCGCGCGAGCCATTTCGCAAAGCCCGGCACCGGCGACAGTGTGACGAAGGTCTTGAGGTTGGGCAGGTCGCGCTTGAGATCGTCCACCACCTGCTTGATCAGGAAGTTGCCGAAGGAGACGCCGCCGAGCCCGCGCTGGGTGTTGGAGATGGAATAGAAGACCGCCGTGGTCGCCGCCTCGGCCGCGATCGGCTTGCGGTCCTTGGCGAGGAGCGGCGCAATGGCGCCGGGGATCTCCGCCGTCAGCGCCACCTCGACGAAGATCAGCGGTTCGTCGACGAGTTGCGGATGGAAGAAGGCGAAGCAGCGCCTGTCCGGCGGCTCGAGGCGCCGGCGCAGGTCGTCCCAGTCGTGGATCTCGTGCACCGCCTCATAGCGGATGATCTTCTCGAGGATGTTGGCCGGCGTCGTCCAGTCGATGGGGCGCAGCACGAGGAATCCCCTGTTGAACCAGGACGAGAAGAGATGAACGAAATCGGCATCGACCGCCCTGAGGTCCGGCCGGTTCGGCAGATGCTCGATCAGTTCCTCGCGCATCCTGACGAGCGCGGCGGTGCCACCCGGCGCCAGGTTGAGGCGGCGCATCAGCTCCTGCCGGCGCGCCTCGGCAGCTGTGTGCAGGCGGTGCAAAGTCGCCGCATCCGGCTTCTCGCGATAGGCCGTGATCGCCTCCTCGACCTTCTGCGGATCGGCACCGAAGCGCTCGGCGAGCGCCGTGAGGAAGGCGAGGCGCGTGGCGAGCGGGGCATTGGCGTAGGTGTCGAGCACGGCCTTGGCGAGCGCCACGCCAGAGGCCTCGCCGCGACCGGAGAGCAGGTGCTCCGACAGTTCCACGACGTCGCCGCGCGCCGCCGCATCGCGCGCGAGCCCGAGCATGGCACGACCTCGCTCGCTGAGCTGCTGCAGGAGTTCGTTGAAGAACGAGTTCGGCATCCGCCTCTCCTTGATCCTGTCAGATTGCGGGCCCCATCACGACATCCGGCAGCCACGTGGCGATCTGCGGAAAGATGCACAGAAGGAGGATACCGAGGAACATCACGAAGACATATGGCAGCGAGCCCCACAGCACCTCCCGCGTCGGCACCTGCGGCGCGATGGCGTTGATGACGAACAGGTTGAGGCCGATGGGCGGCGTGATGAGCCCGACTTCCATGTTGATCGTCAGCACCACCGCGAACCAGTAGGGGTCGAAGCCCGCCTGCGTCACGATGGGGAAGAGCAGCGGCGCCGCCATGACGATGACCGCGACGGGCGGCAGGAACATGCCGGCGACCAGCAGGAAGACGTTGATGACGCCCATCAGCAGCCAGCGGTTGATCTCAAGCGAGGCAATGGCGCCGGCGATGGTCTGGGTGATGAAGAGCGAGGACAGCGCGAAGGCGAAGAGCTCCGCCGCCGCCATGATCATCATGATCATGATGCTCTCGCGCATCGCCGTGCCGAAGATCTCGACGACGGGCCCGGCCCGGAACAGCCGGTAGACGATGATGACGACGCCGAGCGTCAGGAAGGCGCCCGCCCCCGCCGCCTCCGAGGGCGTCGCGACCCCGCCGTAGAGCACGAAGAGCACGCCGAGGATGATGACGAGAAACGGCAGGACGCGTGGCAGCGTGGCGAACTTCTGCACCAATGTGAAGCGCCCGCGTCCGGCAGCGCCGAAGCGGAAGCCCTTGCGCTTGGCATCGATCAGCGCCCAGGCCATGAACATCGCCGTCAGCATCAGCCCGGGCATGACGCCGGCGAGGAACAGCCGGCCGATCGATGTCTCGGTGGCGATGCCGTAGACGATCATCGTGACCGACGGCGGGATGAGGATGCCGAGCGTGCCGCCGGCGCAGATGGAGCCGGTGGCGACGGAGGCGGGATAACCCCGCTTCATCATCTCGGGAATGCCCATCTTGCCGATGGCGGCGCAGGTGGCCGGGCTCGAGCCGGTCATGCCCGAGAAGATGGCGCAGGCGCCGAGGTTCGACAGCACGAGCCCGCCCGGCACGCGGTTGAGCCAGCGGTCGAGCGCCTCGTAGAGGTCCTTGCCCGCGGGCGAAGCCGCGACGGCGGCGCCCATGAGCACGAACATCGGGATCGACACATAGGCGAGATTGGCGATGCCAGCATACATGGTCTCGCCGAGGACGTCGAAGATGCCGAAGCCTTCCTCCACCAGGAGCCCCGCGATGGCGGCGAGGCCGAGCGCGAAGGCGATCGGCATGCCCGTCGCCAGGAAGGCGAAGAGCGAGCCGACGATGACATAGGCAGCGATGGAGAGTGTCATGCATCGGCTCCTGCGGCGTGCGGCAGGCGTTGCGCCGCCGGCGTCGAGGTGAAGAGTTTCAGGATCTCCGCAACGTATTGCAGGCTGAGCAGCCCGAAGCCGACAGGCAGCGGGATGAGCGGGATCCACAGCGGCGGCGCCCAGACGGTCGACGTGGTCCAGCCGCCTTCCCACGCCTCGTGGAAATAGAGGACGGAAGCGACGAACATCGCGATGCAGAAGGCAAGGCCGAGGAAGGCGCCGAGGATGGCGAGCGCCCGCCGCACCGGCGCGCTGGCCAGGGTCTCGATGACGTCGACCCCGACGTGCCCCTTGCGCAGGAGAACGTAGGGCGCGCCGAGGAAGATGGCCGCCGTGGCGCTGAAGACGACGAAATCGGTCTGCCAGATGGTCGGCGCGCGAAAGACGTAGCGCATGAAGATCATCTGGCAGATGACGACCATGGCGGCGGCGATGAGGACGCCGGCGACGATGCCGAACAGGCGCGATACGTTGTCGACACCGGCAACGAAGGCTCGAACCATTTGCGTGTTCCGTTCCCCGCGGGCATGGCAGAGGAGCGCCGGGTACACCCTCTGCCCGCCCGCGGGGAGAAGGTCCATCCGGCACCCCTGCGGCCGTCCGGCCTCGCCTCACTCGACGGCCAGCGCCTTTTCGATCAGCTCCTGGCCGCCCTTCACCTTCTCGGCGAAGTTCTTGTAGGAAGATTCCTGCGCCACCTTCAGCCACGCCTCGTAGTCCGCCTGGGACATCTCGACGACTTCCACCCCTGCCTTCTTGAAGGTGTCGATCAGCAGTTGGTCGCCCTTCTTCGCTTCCTCGTTGAAATAGGCTTCCGACGTCTTGCCGGCATCGAGGATCGCCTTCTGCTGCTCGGGCGTGAGCTTGTCGAAGACGCGCTTCGACATCAGCACCGGCTCATACATGAACCACAGCGCGTTCTCGCCCGGCGCCGTGAGGCACTTCACCTGCTCGTAGAGACGATAGGAGATGAAGCTCGACGAGGAGGTGTTGGTGGCATCGAGCACGCCGGTTTGCATGCCGGTGTAGATTTCCGACGAGGGCATCGACGAGATCGAGGCGCCGGCCAAGGCCAGCATCTGCTCGAAAGCGGGGCCGGCGGCGCGCGTCACCTGTCCCTTGATGGAATCGGGGCCGGTGATGCAGTTCTTCTTGGAGGCGAAGCCGCCCGACAGCCAGGCATCGGCGATGACGACGGCGCCAGCATCCTCGATGATCTTCTTGATATCCGCCATGAAGGGCGAATTGTTGAGCCGCTCGGCGCGCTCGTAATTGCGCACGAGGCCGGGCATCAGGGTGGCCGAGAACTGCGGATGGCGGCCCGAGGCATAGTCCAGCGGGAAGGCCGACATGTCGAGCTGCCCCTTGGTCAGGGCGCCCCACTGCTCGTTCGGCTTGAAGAGCGAGGCGCCGGGGAAGACCTGGATCTTGAGGCCGACATTGGCCTTCTCCACCTCGCGGGCGATGATCTGCACCATCTCGTCGCGCGGGTCTCCCTTGCCGCCCGGGAACTGGTGCGAGGCTTTAAGCACAATCTCCGCGGCGGCGGGCATCAGGCCGCCGATCAGAACGGCCACGGCACTGGCCGTCGCCAACAACGTCTTGCGCATGTCGTTTCCTCCAAATGGTCTGGCTCCCCGGGAGCCGGGGCCTCTTGCGGGCCTCGACGGCCATCGAAATCAAACTTGCATCCGCTGTCAACGATTTTGTATACAATATAGATCGTCTCGTATGCGATGGTGCTGTCACATGAGCGGCAAACGCGGCTTCGTCCTCAGGGACACCCTTGAGAACGACATCGCGATGGGCCTTCTCAAGGCAGGCGAGCGGCTGGACGAGGCGACGCTCGCGCAGCGCTTCGGCGTCTCGCGCACGCCGATCCGTGAGGCCCTGCTGCAGCTAGCCACCACCGGCCTCGTCGAAATCCGCCCGCATCGCGGAGCTGTCGTCGCACAGGTGGGCCCCTCGCGCCTCATGGAGATGTTCGAGGTCATGGCCGAGCTCGAGGGTATGTGCGGCCGCCTCGCCGCCCGCCGGGCCGACGGCAGCGACATCACGGCGTTGGTGGCGGCGCAGCGGGATTGCCGCGCTGCCGCGGAGGCCGACGACGCGGATGGCTACTACTACGCCAACGAGCGCTTTCACCACGCCATCTACCAGGCCTCCCGCAACGGCTTCCTCGCCGAGCAGGCGACGCTGATGCACCGGCGGCTGAAGCCCTATCGGCGCCTCCAGCTCCGCGTCCGCGGTCGCATCCGCACCTCTCTCGCCGAGCACGACGGCATCCTGGCCGCCATCGAGCAGGGCGATGCGGAAGTCGCCTCGACCCTCCTGAAGGCGCACATCATCATCCAGGGCGAGCGCTTCGGCGACCTTGTCGCCAATCTCGCCGAGCACACGGCCTGAGCGCGTGGCGCCGATTTAACGCTCATACATTGTAAATACTGATCTGACTTGTGAAAGTAGCCGACAGTTAACCAACAAATTGCCCGAGCGTGGATGCATTGCACTGAACGCTACAACTTTCGGTAAGTTCACCTTTCATTACCCTCTGTCTCCTATCATGCAAGCCTTCGGGCAATAACGAGACACGAGGAAACATGCGCAAGCTCGTCGGCCTGATCTGCGCCGCAATCGTTGGCCTCGGCGCCCCGGCAGCCGCCACCGCGGCAGAACTGCGTATCGTGGGCACCGGCGACGGGATCGATATCCTGAGCGCCGTCGGCAAGCTCTATACGCAGCGCAACCCCCAGACGACGATCGTCGTGCCGCCAAGCATCGGCTCGGGCGGCGGCATCGCGGCCGTCGGATCGGGCAAGGAAATTCTCGGGCGCATCGCGCGGCCGCTCACGGATGCCGAGCGCTCTCAGGGCCTGGTGGCGACGCCGTTTCTCAGGCTGCCGTCCGCTTTCTATGTCAATCGCAGCGCCGGTGTGTCAGCCCTCACCGGCGCGCAGATCCGGGCGATCTTTTCCGGCGCGGTCGAGAACTGGCGCGAGGTGGGCGGCAGGGACCTGCGCGTGCGCGTCGTACGCCGCGAGGACGCCGACAGCACTCTTCAGGTACTGCGCGCCTCCATGCCCGGTTGGGACAAGCTCGTCTTCACGGACAAGTCGAAGACCGCCTTCACCACCCAGGAGGGCATCGACACGGTCCGAGAGGTCGAAGGCGCCATCGGCTTCGGCCCGTTCAGCAACAATCTGCCCGATGAGCTGGCGGTGTTGCGCGTCGACGGGCTGTTCCCGACCGACGACGGCTATCCGAGCGCCGTGACCGTGGCGATCATTCACGATCCCAAAACCGTGACGCCGGAGGCCCTGAACTTCATTTCCTTCCTGTCCTCGCCGGAGGCGCAGGATGCCATGCGTCAGGCCGGCGGCGTTCCCGTGAAGTGAGGCCCTGCCTTGAAAAGCCTTTCCTCGCTCGGCACGCGCTTTACGATCGCGATCGTCGCCACTGCGCTCGCGGCCTTCGCCGCGCTCGTCGCGCTGACGGTCATGCGCCTCGACCGCGGGCTGAACCGACAGGCAATGCAGCTCGAAGCGCTGGCCGAGACGAAACTGTCCGAACGACTGGAGGCCGACGCGAGGCTCGCGGCAGCGCGCCTCAGGAACATCTTCGACGAGGTCACCTACCGCATCAACGCCATCGCGCTGAGGGCGGACGTCTCGCGCGCGATCGCCTCGGGCAATGTGGTGGCGATGAGCGAACTCCTCTCGCGCGCCGCCGAAGTCGCCAAGATCGACGGCATTCTGGTTGTCGATAACAAGATGCGGGTGATCGGCGCGCACGACCAGTGGCTCGACATTCTCGGCGCGAACGACGCACTGCAGAAAAGCCCGCTCGCAGAGCAGATCCGGCCCCTCATGACCGAGAACGACCGCCGCCGGCCGCGCATCCTCGAGACGGTCAGGCCACTCGACGAGGCGCTGGCGACGGCCGTTGGTGCCGTTGCCCCGGCCCCTGCCGCCGCCATCGTCGTCACGCCCATCTTCGACGATTTCGGCGATGTGGTGGCCGCGCTCATCGCGCACCGGGCGTTGCGCGCCAGCGAGCCCATTCTCAACGAGTTTTCGCGCCTGACCAACACTGGCGTTGCCGTGCTTTCCGGAGATCGCGTCGTCTCCCGTTCGGGCCTGCCCCCGCTGACGGGCAACTTCTCGGCGCATGAGGATACAAACCTGCTCGCGACGCCCGATCAGCAGTTCTTCTCGCGCTGCATCGACTTTCCCGCGAATCTCAGCGTGTGCGCCCTCGCGCCCCGTACCGAAGCCTACCAGCTCAGGGACGAGACAGTGCGCATCGGAGCCGCCGAGACGCGCGCGCTCGTCGCCTGGCTCGTCGGCGGCGCCAGCTTGGCGCTCATCGTCTTCGCCGCCATCGCGCTCGCCACGGCTCGCCACGTTACCCGGCCGTTGGAGCGCATCACCGAGGCCGTCGGTGCCGTCGCGCAGGGCGACTGGCGCACCCACGTCTCGGGCGCCAATCGCAAGGACGAGGTGGGCGATATCGCGCGCGCCGTCGTGCTGCTCCAGCGCTCGCTGCAGGAGCGCGACCAGCTGCGCACGCATGTCGCCTTCGCCGAGACCGTCAAGCAGCGGCGGGAAGCTCTGGAACAGGCCATCCACCGCTTCGACGAGACGATGCGTTCGGTCCTCGCCCGCGTCGGTAGCGGTATCGATACGATGGATGCCATGGCACACCAGCTTGCCGACGTTTCGGCCGCGGCCGAGAGGGAGGCTGTCGAAGCCGTCGCCGCCTCGGAAAGCACGGTCTCGAGCGTTACGCTCGTGAAACATGCGACCGAGCAGCTCAGCAGCTCCATCGCCGAGATCGCCGGCAAGGTGCAGGAGACGGCCACCGTGGTCGACGACGGCAATGCCGTCGCCCGCACGGCCACGGCCAAGGTCGACGGCCTGGCGGAGGCGGCGAGCAAGATCGGCGCCGTCGTGCGTCTCATCGACGAGATCGCGGCCCAGACCAATCTCCTCGCTCTCAATGCCACCATCGAGGCCGCCCGTGCCGGCGACGCCGGCAAGGGCTTCGCCATCGTCGCCAACGAGGTGAAGGCGCTCGCTGGACAGACGGCGAAGGCCACCGACGAGATCGCGAGCAAGGTCGCGGCCATCCAGGAGGCCACCGGCGAGGCGGTGAGCTCGATCGAGATGATCGCACGCACCCTCGAGAACGTCATGACCCATACGAAGGCGATCGAGATCTCCATCGAGCGCCAGACCGTGGCGACGCAGGAGATCGCGGGCAGCGTCCATGCCGCCTCCAACGGCACCGTCGACCTGTCGCACAGCGTCGACCGCCTCAAGGCGACGATCGGCGACGCCCGCAGCACGTCGGTTCATGTCGTTAACACGGCGACTGTCATGGTCGAAGAGGCCCGCCGCCTCGACCAGACCGTCCGCACTTTCCTGACGGAAGTGTCAGCCTAGTGCGTCGTCCGCTCAACGCGCTACCGGCCGGACGGGAAAAGGGCTGCCATTATAATAAAATAGGCGCTCGTTCTGATTCATTTCCGTCGGAACGAGCCATGGTGTGCGATTGGCCTACTCCCGACGCATCAGCCGCCGAGCGGCGAACAGCGTCTCCTGCAGCGGCCGCCGTGCCGCGGGCCGGCTGGCCGGCCGTGCGGCCGGCACGCGGCCGGCGTCGTCCGCTCCCGCCATCTGCGGAGCGAACAGGCCGGCATCCTGCGGCACAGGTGTGCGGCCGGGCGTGCGCAGGAGCCGCGCCATCCTGTCCATGAAGGACATGCGCTGCTGGCTGGGCAGGAAGGGGTCGGCGAAGCAGAAGGCACCGGCCGACAGCGCCTTCAGCTTGACGGCATCGACCAGCCCCGGCGCTCCCGCCACATAGACCATGTCTGACGGCCCCAGCAGCGGCAGATAATTCGTCGGCCGTCCCGAGCGGACGAGCCCACCCCCGCCCTGCCGCGATGTCGCGATGACCTCGCGCGCGCCATGGTCGCGCAGCCAGTCGAGCGACTGGCGCATGTAGAGCCCGTCATGGTCGCGCGCGCCGACGATGACGATGATGTCGCGGCGCGGCCGGGCCCGCACCGCCTCGTGCGCCACGGCCCAGATGGGCGCCCAGCCGGTTCCGCCGGCGACCAGCACCATGAGCCCGTCGCCGCGGCGGAAGAAGGCATGGCCGAATGGCCCTCGCACATCCACCCGGTGCCCGGGCGTGATGCTGCGGCCGAGCTCGGACGAGACGATGCCGTCCGGCAGCATGCGGATGTGGAAGACGAGTTCGTGCGCCGCGCGCGTGCCGTCCCAGCGCAGGGTCGGGCTGTAGTCACGCGGCGGAAAGCCGGCGAAGGTCACGCTTACATATTGCCCCGGCAGATAGTCGAGCGGGCTGCGCAGCTCGACGATCACTTCCACCACGTCGCGCGAGAGGGCGCGCATCGCTGCCACCTGGCCCGCGCGCTTGGTCGCCTCCGGCACCTCGTCATAGGTAATGACCGCATCGCCTTCGAGCGTCGCCTGGCAGGCGAGCACCGTGTCGCCCTCCCCGGTGCCCTGGTCGTCGACCGACCCGGAGACGACGCGCACGCGGCAAGTCTCGCATTGCCCCGAGCAGCAGTCGTGCGGCACGGCGATCCAGCCCCCCATGGCCGCATCGACCAGCGTCTCGCCGACGCTGGCCCGAACCGTGCGTCCATTGACCGTCAGATTGCACTTGCTTGCCATGTCTCACCTCTGGCGCGGCATCCGCCTCGCAGGCGCGGCACAACACGGGTCCGCGCCGCGCAGCAGGCGCATCACTCGATGACCAGCTTGACGGGGCGCACGTGGCGCGTGTGCCGGGTCTGGGTGTGGTCGAAAACGGCGACCCACATGTAGAACGGCTCGCCCGGCACGAAATCGACGTCGTATTTGCTGCCTGTCGTCAGCGCGCGCCTGGTTTCCAGCGTCCACCAGCCGTCCGACCAGCGGGCAGCGCCGACAATGTCGGCGCGGTCGCCGCTGTACTCGCCCATGATGAGCACGCCGGGGATCACCGTGCCGACAGGGATGGCGGCGTCGAGCTCCGGCGAATAGGGGACGGTCTCCGCCTCCATCATCCACCACTGAGCACCCTCGCTGTCGCTGCTGTCCGGGTCGAGGTCAAAGGTCTTGAGCTTGGCGGCGGTCTGCCGGTAATCGGCCGGCAGGCGCTTCAGCTGGACGGGGCCGCGATAGCCGCCCGGCGGTTCGGAGACATAGTTGTAGACATAGAAGGCCTTGCCCGGATCGCCGGTGTAGCCGCCCTGATAGCGGGCCGTCTTGTTCCAGTCCGCCTCCTTCGGCTCGATCGGCGGGCCGATGAACTGGTCGTCGACCCGGCCGAGCAGCCCGCCGCGCGAAGCCTTCCACTGCCACATGTCGATATAGCTGCCGTCGGTCGTGTAATGCAGGCCGCGGTTGTTGAGCGCGCCCGGCTTGTCTGAAAGCGGCTGCGGGCCGAGATGGGTGGAGGCGCCGCCGCCGAAGGCCTGCGAGCGCGAGAAGATGACGGACAGCTTGTCCTCATAGAAATTCATCACATCGGCGATGTCGGCGTGATCGTGGATGAGGTGCCAGCCGTCCTCCCGCTTGATGAGCGGCAGGCGGCGCAGCGAGCGCGTCGGATCCTGCCAGCGGAAGGCGAAGTAGATGTTGTTGGCATCCCGGACCGCCCGTACCTCGACGAGCGATTCGCCGCTGCCGCCGAGATTGGCGCCCTGCTGGGTGCGGATGCGCACCGGGCCTGCCCTCCGCCAGGCGGCATCGTCGAGTACGCCGTCGAGCGTCGGCGGATCATCCACTGCGCCGACCGTCAGCGTATCGCGCGTGCCCCAGTCGAAGGCGGCAATGGCCCCCGCGACCGGCACGCCGACGAGGACCGCCGTCAGCAGGGGCCGGGCCCTCATGCCGCTGTTGGCCATGAGCCGCGTCGGCCGGAACAGCCGCAGGATCTGCGGCCATCCGCCATAGAGGAAATGCGCGACGACATGAATGAAGATGTAGGCCAGCACGGCAATGGCACTCGCGGCATGGACCGCGACGATCCAGCCACCGTAGCCGATGTACAGCGCGATGCCCGTCGCCGTCAGGATGGCGACGAGCCCGTAGACCACCCAGTGCAGGATGACGTTGACGGCACCCCAGCGCAGGCGGCTGGCTGCCGGCATGACGAGCGCTCGCGTCTTCTTCAGTGCCACCCGATGGCGCAGGCCGCTGCGCAGCATGTAGAGCGCATAGGCCGTCGCGGAGAAGAAGAGGACGAGGCTGGCCACGAAGTGGACCGTCCAGATTTCCCCCTGAGGCAGGATGGGTTCCAGCGCCTTGGAGAGCACTGCCTCGGGCGCATCGGCCGAGATGCGCAGGCCCGTCAGCAGGCTCACGACCATCGCGATAGCGACGAGCCAGTGCAGAAAGATGGTGCCGATATCGGTGCGCGGTGGCCCCTCCCTGTCGCGCGTTGCGGTCTGCCTTGCCGCTTCGGCCGCGGCCCTTCGGGTCGGTCGGGATCGGTCGATCCCCTCTCGCAGATGTCCGATATCGGCCATGCCTGTCACCCGTATCGAGGAAGTCGGATCCGTGAATGCTGTTTTGATTTAAATTTTAATCTATCTTTTATCAAATCAGAACGATCGCCAATAGCCAAGACTGATCGTGCGGCGAAATTCTGTGGTACTGCGACGCCATAGCCCTTGCAGATTCCGGAAAAAGGCTCAAAAGGGCGGCCATGTCACAGCCGCACTATGTCCTCACGCTGTCCTGCGCCAACCGCCCCGGCATCGTTGCGGCGGTCTCGACCCATCTCTTCGAATCGGGATGCAACATCCTCGACGCGCAGCAGTTCGACGACACGCAGAGCAACTGCTTCTTCATGCGGGTTGTCTTCAACCCGCTGAACGGTGCCCCGACGCTGGAGGACCTCAGGAAGAGCTTTTCGGAGGTCGCCGAGCGCTTCGCCATGACCTGGACGATGCGCGACCGGGCGGAGAAG
The DNA here is from genome assembly GCF_001887265.1 of Chelatococcus daeguensis. Classification (NCBI taxonomy): domain Bacteria; kingdom Pseudomonadati; phylum Pseudomonadota; class Alphaproteobacteria; order Hyphomicrobiales; family Chelatococcaceae; genus Chelatococcus; species Chelatococcus daeguensis. The sequence goes on from NZ_CP018095.1 coordinate 2,340,527, forward strand.
CGGCGCGTGATGATTCTCGTCTCCAGGTTCGACCATTGCCTCGTCGACCTGCTTTATCGCAGGCGCCTCGGCGAATTGCCGATGGATCTCGTGGCCGTCGTCGCCAACCACCCGCGCGAAACCTATGGCTCGCTCGATTTCGACGGCGCGGCCTTCCACCACCTGCCCGTGACGAAGGAGACGAAGCTCGAGCAGGAAACCCGTCTGTGGGAGCTCATCCGCGAGACCGAGGCCGAGGTCGTCGTGCTTGCGCGCTACATGCAGGTGCTGTCCGATGGTCTCGCGGCCAAGCTCGCGGGGCGCTGCATCAACATCCACCATTCGTTCCTGCCCGGCTTCAAGGGCGCCAAGCCCTATCACCAGGCGCATGCGCGCGGCGTGAAGGTCATCGGGGCGACGGCCCACTACGTCACCTCGGACCTCGACGAGGGTCCGATCATCGAGCAGGACGTGGAGCGCATCAGTCACCGCGATACGCCGGACGACCTCGTGCGCAAGGGCCGCGACATTGAGCGGCGCGTGCTCGCCCGGGCCCTGCGCTACCACCTCGAGGACCGCGTCATCCTCAACGGCCAGCGCACGGTGGTGTTTACGGATTGATCACGGCCCGAGCGCCACCGGGCGCTTGAGGGAAGTTGAAACAAAGGTCGCGCCATGCAATGCACATGGCACGTATAATATAAACATATATTCCGAATTGAACTGATCGCCGCACCTGCAATTTCCATATCGAGAACAGACAGAACTTGCAGAAACGTCTATTCCACGGATGGGCAACACCCGCCATTTGCATGAATAGAGATTCGACCATGCCAAATCCCCTTAAGATCGCCCCGGAGCGCGGATACATGCCCGGAACGCACCTGCCGGGACAGAGCATTGCCGCCCAGGCCGATGCCTGGACGCGAGGTCTCACCCAGACCATCCAGCAGCTCCCGCCCGGCCAGCAGCACCTTGCCGTGAACCCGGCCAATCCCGGGATCGGCGCGGGCAACGCGGCCAATCCCGCAAACGCCGCCAACCCGGGAGCCGGCGCCAACAATCCCGGAAATGCCGCCGGCTAAGGCGGAAGCAGTCCGGGCTGCGCCGGCCCTGCACCCATCGACCGGCAGGTGACGCGCGCCCGCCGGGCAGCGAGGACGGCATCGCGCAACACGGATTTTCACGATGCGTGATGCCGTCCTTCAACCGGCCCTATTGACCGCCTAGCCGTGCAGGATGGCCACCGTCTTCAGCACCGAAAAGCCATAGAGGGCCTCGAATCCCTTCTCCCGGCCGTGGCCGGAGCGCTTGACGCCGCCGAAGGGCAGTTCGACGCCGCCGCCTGCGCCATAGTTATTGATGAAGACCTGGCCGGACTTGAGCGCCCGCGCCATGCGCAGCTGGCGGCCGCCGTCGCGCGTCCACACGCCGGCGACGAGGCCGAAGTCGGTGCCGTTGGCGATGCGCACGGCCTCCTCCTCGCCCTCGAAGGGGATGACGACCTGCACCGGTCCGAAGATCTCCTCCTGCGCCAACCTGTGGTCGCCCGACACATTGGCGACGAGCGTAGGCCGCACGTAGCAGCCGCCGGCTGGCGCATCCGCCACGATGCCACCCTCGCCGGCGATGGCGAGGCCGTCGGCCCTGGCGATGCCGATATAGCGCTCGACGATCTCCTTCTGCCGGGCCGAGACCATGGGGCCCACATCGAGGTCCGCCAGCGCAGGTCCCACCTTCAGCGCCCGATAGCGCTCCGCCATGCGCGCGACCACCTCGTCGAAGATGACGCGCTCGACGAGGATGCGCGAGGAGGCCGAGCAGGTCTGGCCGGCGTTCTGGATGCCGGCATTGACGAGGAAGGGCAGCGCCGCGTCGAGGTCGGCGTCCGCAAAGACGACCTGAGGCGACTTGCCGCCGAGCTCGAGCGTCACCGGCACCGCGTTCTTCGCCGCGGCGGCCTGCACGAGCGCTCCCGTCGCAACGGAGCCGGTGAAGGAGAGGTGATGAACGCCGCGATGCGCCGAGAGCGCCGCCCCCGCGGCCTCGCCCGTGCCCGGCACCACGTTGAGCGCCCCGGCCGGCAGCCCTGCCTCCTCAGCAATATAGGCGAAGGCGAGCGCCGTCAGGCAGGCTTCCTCGGCCGGCTTCAGCACGGTCGCATTGCCCATGGCGAGCGCTGCGCCGACCGAGCGGCCTATGATCTGCATCGGGTAGTTCCATGGCACGATATGGCCAGTGACGCCGTGCGGCTCGCGCAGGGTCAGCACCGTGTAGCCGTCGAGGTAGGGAATGGTCTCGCCGTGCACCTTGTCGGCCGCGCCGCCGTAGAACTCGAGGTAGCGCGCCAGCGCCAGCGCATCGGCCTTCGCCTGCTTCAGCGGCTTGCCGACATCGAGCGCCTCGAGCCGGGCAAGTTCGTCCGCCTTCTCGGCCACGAGCCGCCCCATGGCCGAAAGGACGCGCCCGCGCTCGGTCGCCGTCATCCGCCCCCAGGCGCCGGACAGGGCCTCCTCCGCCGCGCCGACGGCAGCATCGACATCGCGGGCGCCGCCGGCGGCGATGCGCGCCAGTTCGCTGCCGTCGGAAGGATTGACGAGGGGAAGCGTCTCGCGGCTCGCCGGCGCCCGCCATTCGCCGGCGATGAGGACGCGGTCGGTCGCAAAGGCAGTGGTCATCTCGTTCATCCGTTCGCTGATCTGTCGCTGACGCTGTTCTAGAGCATTTTCCGCCGAAGTGGATACCGGTTCGGCGAAGAAAATGCTCTATTCTCAAAAAGATAGACGCTCTTTCCGATTTAATTGAATCGCAAAGAGCTATCGCCGCTTCAGCCGCCCGAGGGGACCTCGCCCGCCGCCGGGCCCGCCCCCGCAGGCCGCATGGCTCGCGCCGCGAGCGCCCGCGACAGGTCGGGCGAGGCGGCGAGAAGCTCACGCGTATAGGCGTGCCGCGGCGCCGCGAACACCTCGGCCGTCGGCCCCTCTTCCACGATCCGGCCGGCGCGCATCACGAGCACCCGGTCGGTGATGGCACGCACCACCGTAAGATCGTGCGAGATGAAGAGATAGGCGAGTCCGTGCTCCGCCTGCAGGTCGGCGAGAAGGTCGAGCACCTGGGCACGGATGGAGACGTCGAGCGCCGACACCGGCTCGTCGAGGATGATGAGCGATGGCCGCGTGATGAGCGCCCTTGCGATGGCGAGGCGCTGGCGCTGCCCGCCGGAGAATTCGTGCGGATATTTGTCCGCATCTTCCGGCTTGAGGCCGACATCGCGCAGCACCGCGGCGATGCGCCGGTTGCGTTCCGCCGCGTCGATCTCCCCACGCAGGAGATGGAGCGGCTCGGCGACGAGCCGGCCGGCCTTGTGCCGCGGATCGAAGGAGCCATAGGGATCCTGGAACACCACCTGCACGGCCCGCCGCATGGCGGTGAGATCGGCGGCCGAGAAACCGGCCAAGGAGCGGCCGCGGAACAGCACGGCTCCGCCCTGCGGCGGCTCCAGCGCCATGAGCGTGCGCGCGAGGGTCGACTTGCCGCAGCCGGATTCGCCGACGAGCCCGACGCTTTCGCCCGGCCGGACGGCGAGGCTCACGGCATCGACGGCGCGCCGCTTCTCGGGCGCGCTGAAGAGCGACCGGCGCCGGCCGCGATATTCACGGACGACGGACTGCGCAACAAGGATAGGAGTGCCTGGTCCCTCCTCTCGGCGAGAGGGTGACGGATACGGCTGATCCCTCCCCTTCAGGGGAGGATGGCTCGCGCCTCTCGGCGCGAGACGGGTGGGGTCCGGGCTGGGAGCAGTGCCCTCGACGGCAGCCGCGCCGCCCCCTCCGTCGCCGCTATGCGGCGCCACCTCCCCCTCACGGGGGAGGATCGGTGGCGCCGTCAACTTGCGCCTTGCCGGCACGTGAGTCGACGCTTCCAGCAGCGCCTTCGAATAGGGATGCCGCATGCCGGAGAAGAAGGCCGCCGTCGTGCCCTCCTCTACCACCTCGCCGTAACGCATCACGGTGACGCGGTCGGCCATCTCGGCGACGACGGCAAGGTCGTGGGTGATTATGAGGAGGCTCGTGCCCTCCTCGGCCACCAGCTCGCGCATCAGTTCGAGGATCTGGGCCTGCGTCGTCACGTCGAGCGCCGTCGTCGGCTCGTCGGCGATGATGAGCTTGGGCTTCAGCGCCACCGCCATGGCGATGACAACCCTTTGGCGCTGGCCGCCGGAGAGCTCGTGCGGATAGCGGTCGAGCGGAAAGCGCGACGGCGGCAGGCCGACCCGCTCCAGCGCCTGCCCGGCCCAGGCCATGCATTCGGCGCGCCGGGCGCCGAGGTGCTGGGCAAAGCATTCCGCCACCTGCGCGCCGATGGTCTTCAGCGGATTGAGCGCCGTCATCGGCTCCTGGAAGATCATGCCGATGTCGCGCCCGCGCAAGGCGCACATCTGCACCTCGCTCTTGGAAAGAAGATCCTCGCCGTCGAGCAGGATGCGGCCCGTCGCGCTGGCACCGCGCGGCATCAGCTGCATCGCCGCGAGCGCCGTCATGGACTTGCCGGAACCGGATTCGCCGACGAGCCCGAGGATCTCGCCCTCGCCCACCGAGAGCGAGACCCCCTTGAGGATCGGCAGGCCGTAGATGGAAAGGTCGAGCCCCTCGACGCTGAACATGGCCATCGCTCAGCGCTCCCGGGCAAGGCGCGGGTCGAGCAGGTCGCGCAACCCGTCGCCGAGGAGGTTGAGGCCCATCACCGTGACGACGATGGCAAGGCCGGGCACCAGCGCAAGGCGCGGCGCGAGCGCCATCAGCGTCTGCGCCTCGTTGAGCATGCGCCCCCAGCTCGGCGCCGGCGGCTGCACGCCGAGCCCGACATAGGAGAGGGCCGCCTCGGCCAGCACGCCGAGCGAGAGCTGGATGGTGGCCTGCACGATGACGAGGCTCAGCATGTTGGGCAGGATATGCTCGAGCGTGATGAGCCCGCCGCCCTTGCCGGCGACACGCGCCGCCATGACGAACTCGCGGGTCCACAGGGGCAGCGCCGCGCCATAGGCGAGCCGCGCGAAGACCGGCACGTTGAAGATGCCGATGGCGACCATGGCGTTGACGGCGCCGGGGCCGAAGATGTCGCGCAGCATGATGGCGATGATGAGCGCTGGAAAGGCGAAGACGAAGTCGTTCGCCCGCATCACCGCCTCGCCGACGAGGCCGCGCTGCGCGGCCGCCAGAAGCCCGAGCGGCACGCCGAGCCCGAGCCCGATGCCCACCGCCACGAAGGACACGGCCATCGACGTGACCGCCCCGTGCATGATCATCGACAGGACGTCGCGGCCGTACTGGTCGGTGCCGAGCCAGTGCGTCGCCGAGGGCGGCTGCAGCTTGCGGGCAATGTCGAGCACCGTCGGGTCGTGCGGCGTCCACACGAAGGACAGGAGCGCCATGGCGGCGACGACGAGCGAGATCGCGGCCCCCAGGAGGAAGCTCGGGTGGCCGAGCGCGCGGATGGCGAGGCGGCGCCGGCCAGGGGCCATGGTCGCGCTCATGCCCGCCTCCTCAGGCGCGGATCGACGGCGGCATAGGCCACCTCGACGAGGAAGTTGACGATGACGACGCTCGCGACGAGCAGCATCACGATGCTCTTGACCACGATGAGGTCGCGCTGGGTGATGGCCTGGAAGACGAGGCGGCCGAGGCCCGGCAGGAAGAAGACATTCTCGATGATGATGGTGCCGGCGAGCAGGAAGGAGAACTGCAGGCCCATGATGGTAAGCACGGGGATGAGCGCGTTGCGCAGCGCATGCCGGCGCACCACCTCGCCCCGGCTCAGGCCCTTGGCGCGGGCGGTGCGCACATAGTCCTCGCCGAGCGCGTCGATCAGCGAGGAGCGCATCACGCGGGCGAGGATCGACGCCTGCGGCAGGGCGAGCGCCACCGCCGGCAGCATGAGCGAGCGCCCTGCCGGCCACAGGCCCGCCCCCCAGCCGGGAAAGCCGCCGGCGGGCAGGAGCCGGAGGCTCACCGCGAAGACGAAGACGAGCAGCATCGCGAACCAGAAGTTCGGCACCGCTATGCCGACCTGCGTCGCCGCCATGATGCCGACATCGGCCGGTCCGTTGCGCCGCGTCGCCGCGAGCGCGCCGACGGGCACGGCGATGAGGACGGTGAGAAGCAGCGAGATGGCGGCGAGCGGAAGGCTGACCCACAGGCGCTGCGCGACAAGCTCGCCGACAGGCACCGAATAGGTATAACTGCGGCCGAGGTCCCCCTGGACGAAACCTGCCACCCAGGCCGCATAGCGCTCCGGCGCGGGCCGGTCGAGGCCGAAATCGGCCCTGAGCGCCGCAAGCGTATCCGGCCGCGCATTGGTCCCCAGCATGATCTCGGCGGGATCTCCGGGCAGCACCTCCATCACCGCGAAGATGACGAGCGAAGCGATGACCAGCGTCGCGGCGAGCGAGGCGAGGCGCTTGGCGAGATAGACGAGCATTCAGGTCAGCCCCACCTGAACGTCGCCATCGACAGACGTCCGACTACTTCGCTTCGCGAGCGGACGTCAGCGACACGAGCAACGCTGTCCCCCTCCTCCCGCTTGCGGTGGGGAGATGGAGAAGGAGCCGCCGCGAGCGGGGAGCCGGACACGACCGAGATCACTGCTGCTCGCGCCACTTGACTTCCGTCAGGTCATTGGCCGGCACCGGGGTGTTCTCCCACAGCCCCTCGAGCCGCGCGTCCCAGATGCCGATCTTGGGCAGGAGGAACAGCCAGGCGTTGACGGCGTCGTCCGCCAGCTTTTCCTGCAACTGGCCGAGGAGCGCGAGCCGCTCGCTCTCGTCGGTCGAGGCGACGAAACGCTCGTAGAGCGCGCGGTAGTCCAGGTCCTTGTAGCCGAAGTAATAGTCGTCGCGTGCATAGATATCGAGGTCGAGCGGCTCCACGTGGCTCACGACGGTCATGTCGAAGTTCTTGTTGCGGAACACTTCGCTCAGCCACTGCGCCCATTCCATCGGCACGATCTCGACCGAAATGCCGACGTTGCGCAGCTGCGCCGCCAGCACCTCGCCGCCGCGGCGGGCATAGTCCGGCGGCGGCAGCACGAGCCGGACGGAGAGGTTCTCCGCCCCCGCCTCCTTCAGAAGCGCCTTGGCCTTCTCTGGATCGAACGGATACTTGCCCGTGAGGTCGACATAGCCCTTGTCCTGCGGCGCGAAATGCGAGCCGATGGGCTTGCCGTAGCCGTACATGGCGCCCTCGATCAGCGCCTTGCGGTCGACGGCGTGGGAGACGGCGCGGCGCACGCGGATGTCGTCGAAGGGCTTCTTGCCGTTGTTCATGGCAAGCACGGTCTTGCCCTCGGTGTCGCCGACGACGACCGTGAAGCGCGGGTCGGCCTCGAACTGCGGCACGTTCTCCGGCGCGGGGAAGATCGGGAAGGCGTCGACATCGCCGGCCATCAGCGCCGCGAAGGAGGCGGTCGGGTCGCCGATGATCTTGAAGGTCGCCTTCTCGAGGGCGACGGGCTCGCCCCAATAACCGTCGCTGCGCGTCAGCGTGACGTGGTCGCCCTTCACCCATTCGGCGAGCTTGAAGGGACCGGTGCCGACCGGCGCCGTCTTGTTGTCGGCGGCGCTCTCGGGCGCGACGATGACGGCGGCGGCCCAGCCGAGGTTGAACGGCAGGCTGCCGCTCGGGCGCTTCAGCGTGATCCGCACTGTCTGCGGGTCCACCACCTCGACGGTGTCGATGGGCTCGAAAAGGCCTTTCTGCGGGTTGACGCTGTCGGCCGCGCGCGCCCTGTCGAGCGAGAACTTCACGTCCTCGGCGTCGAAGGTCGTGCCGTCGTGGAACTTCACGCCCTGCCGCAGGTGGAAGGTGTAGACCTTGCCGTCCTCCGACACCTCCCAGCGCTCGGCGAGCGAGGGCTTCACCGTCCCGTCGCGGTCGATGCGCGTCAGGCCCTGGAAGACGTTGTTGTAGACGATTTCCGCGATCGCCGCCGCGGCGCCCGCCGTCGGGTCGAGATGCGGCGGCTCGAGCCGGATGCCGAGAATGACGTCCGTCCGCGCCGCCAAGGCCGGCGTGCCAAGGAGGATGCCGGCCGATACGGCGACAGCGGCCGTCCCCCTCACCAGATGCTGCATCAGACGGCGATACATTCCGGCCCCTCCTTCGTCGCAAGGTCACTTGTTGTCGATATCATGCCAGGCACGCCTTTCGTCATCGCCGGGCTCGTCCTCGCAAGGCGGGCTTGCCCGACTTGCGACACTTCCCGTAAGCGCAGCGCGTATCCGCGCTGCATTGCCATCCACGCCTTCTGCACAGGCTGCAGGGCGTGGATGCCCGCGACAAGTGCGGGCATGACGGCGCGTGCACAACACGCTCACGCCTTGCCGCCACCCTCCAGAAGCTCATGCAAGGCGCGCGCCATGACCCTCGCCGAATCGACCATGTCGTCGATGCCGACATATTCGTCCGGCTGGTGCGCCAGGTCGAGAATGCCCGGACCATAGGCGATGCAGTCCTTCAACCGACCGATGCGATCGACGTGCTTCTGGTCGTAGGTGCCGGGCGAGACGACATAGCTCGGCTCCTGGCCCATGACCTCGCGGATCCCGCCCGCAACGGCCTGCACCACGGGCGCCTCGCGGTCGGTCATCGTCGGCTGCACCTCGAACAGGTCCTCGATGGCGTAGGCAAAGTCCTTCCGCTCCCTGGCCAGCCGGTCGAGGATGCCGATCACCTCGGCCTTCACGTCCTCGATCTTCTCTTCCATGAGGAAGCGGCGGTCGATGACCATGCGCGCGGAATCCGGCACGCAGGGCGACGGCAGGCCGTCATGGTCCTCGCCTTGCCCGCCGTGGATGGAATTGATGTTGAGGGTCGAACTGCGCGCGCCCGGCGGGATCACGGGCATCGCCGTGCGGCGTGCGGCGAGCGCCGGGATGAGCTCACACTCGAAGGCATTGAGGACCGCGCCCATGTGGCGCACGGCGCAATCACCGAGGAAGGGCATGGAGCCGTGCGCGATGCGGCCCTTCGTTTCGATCTTCGCCCACCACACGCCGCGATGGCCGAGGCAGATGCAGTCCTTGTTGAGCGGCTCGGGAATGATGACGTGATCGACGCGCGGCTTCGAGAAGAAGCCCTTGCCCGCGAGATAGGCAACGCCGCCGTAGCCGCCCGATTCCTCGTCGGCCGTGCCGGAGATCTCGATGGCGCCGGGAAAACCGGGCATGAGATCGATGAAGGCCTCGGCCGCGATGATGGAGGCTGCGAGCCCGCCCTTCATGTCGCAGGCACCGCGGCCGTAGACCTTGCCGTCCTCGATCTGGCCGCCGAAGGGGTCGCGCGTCCAGCCCGCCCCGGCCTCGACGACGTCGATATGGGAATTGAAATGGACGCAGGGACCCGGCCGGGCGCCCTCCTTGCGCGCGATGACGTTCCAGCGCGGATAGCGGTCGCTGTCGCCGGGCGTTCCCTCCGCGCGGACATAGGCGATGTCGAAGCCGCGCCGGCGGAGCCGCTCGCCGACGAATTCGGCGCAGTCGCGATAGTTCTCCCCCGGCGGGTTGACGGTCGGGATGCGGATCAGGTCGGCCGTAAGGGCGGCCAGCTCATCGCGGCGGTCTCGAACGGCTTCAAGGACGTCTCGGATAGACATGACCGTCTCGGATCGGTTGGGCCCGGCATGGTTTCACCACGCCGGGCCACCTGCAAGACAGTTTTCGTTTGTACACACACGTTTTCGGACGGTTTTCGCATCGTTACCGGAAGAGGGCCGGGAGCCACAGCGACAGCGACGGCACGTAGGTGACGAGCATCAGCACGGCGAAACACGCCCCGTAGAAGGGCCAGATGGTCCTGACCGCCTGCATGATGCCGATACGAGCGACGGCGCAACCGACGAAAAGCACGGATCCGACCGGCGGCGTGCACAGGCCGATGCCGAGGTTGAGCACCAGGATGACGCCGAAATGCACCGGGTCCATGCCGAAGGCGGTGACGACCGGCAGGAAGATCGGTGTCGTGATGATGATCAGCGGCGACATGTCCATGAAGCAGCCGAGCACCAGCAGGATGAGGTTGATGAGGAGGAAGATGACGATGGGATTGTCGGACAGCGCACGCATGCCCTCCACCATCGCCGTCGGCACCTGCAGAAGCGCCAGCAGCCAGCCAAAGGAGGCGGCGCTGCCGATGACGAGCAGAACCATCGCCGTGGTGCGCACGGCGCCCAGCGTCGCCTCGACGAAGTCGCGCCAGCCCATCTCGCGATAGACGAGTACCGTGACCGCCACCGCATAGACGACGGCGATGCATGAGCTCTCGGTCGCCGTGAAGACGCCCGAACGCACCCCGCCGAAGATGATGCCAATGAGCAGGATGCCCGGCACCGCCCCGACGAGGATCGGCAGCATGGCGCCCCAGCCCGGGAAGACCCCGGCCGGATAGCCGCGCCACCGGGCAACCACATAGGCGGCCACCATGAGGGCGGCAGCAAGCAGCAGCCCGGGGATGATGCCGGCGGTGAAGAGGTCGGCGATCGAGATGCGCCCGCCCGCCGACATCGAATAGATGATCATGTTGTGCGAGGGCGGGATCATCAGCGCGATGATGGCCGAGGTCACCGTGACGTTGACGCCGTAGTCGGCGGCATAGCCGCGCTCGCGCATCTGCGGGATCATCAGCCCGCCGACCGCCGAGGCGTCAGCAACTGCCGAGCCGGAGACGCCGCCGAAGAGCGTGGAGGCGACGATGTTGACCTGCCCGAGGCCACCGCGCAGGTGGCCGACGAGGGCGGCCGCGAGGCGCACCAGCTTGCCGGCGATGCCGCCGCGCACCATGAGGTCGCCGGCATAGACGAAGAAGGGAATGGCCATCAGCGCAAAGGCGTTGATGCCGGAGTTGAGCCGCTGGAAGACGACGAACGGCGGCATTCCCATGTAAAGCACAGTCGCCAGCGACGCGATGCCGAGGCAGAAGGCCACCGGCGTGCCGAGGACGAGCAGGCCGAAGAACGTGCCGAAGAGGACCCAGAGTTCCATCAGTGCGCCTCCAGATCCGCGGCGGTCTTGGCGGCCACGATGTCTTCGCGCGGGTGGGCGATCATGCCGACGAGCCGCTCGACGGCGAAAAGGGCGATGAGCCCGCCGCCGACGACGAGCGGCAGGTAGTCGATGCCGCCGGGAATTCCCAGCACCGGGATGGTAGCTGACCAGGTCCCGACGACGAGCGTCCAGCCGAACCACGCCATGGCGATGCCGAAGCCCGTGATGGCGACGAGGCTGATGCCGTCCATGAATCGTGCCATCCGGTCAGGCGCGAAGAAGCGCACGATGTCGAGCCCGAGGTGGAAGTTCTCGCGCACCCCCACAGCCGCCCCGAGCAGGATGAACCAGCTCATCAGGAGGAGCGAGATCGGCTCCGTCCAGCTCGGCGTGTCGTTGAGCACGTAGCGGCCGAAGACCTGCCAGGCAACGGCGGCGGTCATGGCCACGAGCCCGGCGGCGGAAAGCCAGAGCGCCACCGTCGACAGGACGCGCAGCAGGCGATGCAGGGATGTCAGGATGGATGTCATGGGCGGTCCGATGGCGGTCCGGTATCTAAAAAGGGGCTTGGGAACGACATTTATGGCTCGTCATGGCCGGGCTTGTCCCGGCCATCCACGATCTTGCCGTTCGTCACAAGCTACGACGTGGGTGCTTGAGACCCCTCTTCGCCCATCATGGCCGGCAATGCGTATACGCATTGCCGTCGCCATCCGCGCCTTCAATCTGCGCGAGCGTCACGGCGTGGATGCCCGCGACGAGCGCGGGCATGACGGTGTGCGGTCGGGGGCCGGCGCTTCCACTCCGTCCGGATCCATGGCCCGGACGGAGTGATCCACCGACGTTGTCACTGCACCGCGCGGATCTTCTCCACCAGCGCCTGCAGCTTGGGATCCTTCACGAAGGAGGCGTAGAAGGGCTTCATCGCTTCCTCGAACGGCTTCTTGTCGATGGTGATCACCTCGACGCCGGCCTGCCGTACGATCTCCTCAGACTTCTTCTCGCGCGCCTGCCAGAGCTCGCGCATCTTGACGACGGACTTCTTCGCCGCGTCGCGGAAGGCGGCCTGATCCTCAGGCGAGAGCTTGTCCCACACCTTCTTCGACATCACCAGCACCTCCGGCGACAGGGAGTGCTCGGTGAGCGTGTAGAACTTCGCCACCTCGAAGTGCTTGGAGCTCTCGAGGCTCGGCCAGTTGTTCTCGGCCCCGTCGATGACGCCCGTCTGCAGCGCCGAATAGACCTCGCCGTAGGGCATCGGCGTCGGATTGCCACCCATGGCCTTGACCATGCCGATGAAGAGGTCGGACTGCTGCACGCGGATCTTGAGCCCCTTCACGTCATCGAGGCTGCGCACCGGCTTCTTCGTCGTGTAGAGGCTGCGTGCGCCGGAATCGTAGAAGGCGAGCCCGACGAGGTCATGCGCCTCGAAAGCCTTCAGGATCTCGTCGCCGATCGGCCCGTCGACAACCTTGTGCATGTGGTCGACCGAACGGAAGAGGAATGGCAGCGACAGCACGCCCGTTTCCGGGATGAGGTTGTTGAACGGCGCCATGTTGACGCGGTTGAGGTCGAGCACGCCGAAGCGCGTCTGCTCGATCGTGTCCTTCTCGCTGCCGAGCTGCTCGGAGACGAAGACCTTGATGTCATACCGCCCGTTAGTGGCCTCCTTGAGCAGGGAGCCCATGTATTTCACGGCCTCGACGGTGGGATAGCCGTCGGGGTGGACGTCCGCCGAACGAAGGACGGTCTGCGCCGACGCGGGCGCGATGGCAAGCGCCGCAGCTGCGAGCGCCGTGCCGATGAGAGTGCCGAATTTAAGCATTCAAGATGCCTCCCTGGAAATGGAACCGGGGCTTTTCGCCCTCGTTTTCTTGGCGGACCCGACAGGCCGCAGCGGCGGCGGTGGCGCGGGGGAGCCCCTGGCGCCGGCCGACCGCGGATCACCCCTCGCCGACGGCGCGGGTAACAGAAAGACGGATGTCGCCGGCCGCGCCGCACGACACGATCGCCTCCATGCCCGGTCGCACCGGATGGATGCCCGTGCTCGCCCCGGTCGAGACGATATCGCCGGTCTTGAGGCCAACGCCTCGCGCGGACAGGCAATTGGCGGCGAAGAAGAGGGCGCCGAGGGGTCCGCCCGGCACCTTCGCTGCACTGCCCTCGCCGACGGTCGCACCGTCAACCACGACACGGGTCGCGAGCGCCTCGAGCGGCGCATCGCGCCAGCCCCTCACCGCCGGCCCGAGGATGACGCCGGCATTGTTGCCGAAGCCGCTGATAATGGCAGCCGGCCCGAGATCGTTGATGACGGCGAGCGGATTGCTGGCAACCTCCACGGCGAGGAAGAGGTCGTCCACCGCTTGCGTCACGTCGTCGAGGCCGTAGGGCGCATCGCGCGCCGGCAGGTCGGCGCCGAGACGGACCGCGAACTCGGCCTCGATGGCCGCAAAGCCGCCCTCGATCACCGGCGCGGCCACCGCTTCCCCTCTCGCCTCGACCAGCGTGCCGGCGAAGACCGGGCCGACGAGTCGCTCCGCGCCGCCGTAGGCCGGGCGAAGGTCCGGATGGATGAGCGCGACCTTCCAGCCCACGACGGGTGCGCCCCATTGGCGGATCGCTTCGTCTTGAACGGCATAGGCCCCATCAACGGAAGCGGGCAGCGGACCGGGAAAGGAATCGAGCGCCACTGCCGCGCGACGGGCCGCCACGAAGCGCTTTGCGATTTCGGCGGAACCTGCAGGCGAGCGCCCGAGATCCTGCATGTCTCCTCCCCTTCCCCCTACCGGTATTGCCCGGCCATCTTGTCATTCCAGATTGCGCCCCTGGCAGTGAATGTCGACCGCCGCGGCGTCCTCCGCAATCGTATATTTGTGTATGGTAGTATGCTCTGCTATATGGAGCAACAGCCATTTGAACCGTTTCAAACATAATTTGAACCGTTTGAATAGGGTCGAAAACCGTGCGAGCAGAATCGCAGACCACTTTCGAATCGGCGGCGCGACGCGTCGAGCGCGAGTTGCGGCGAGCCATCATCACGCTTGCCATAGCCCCCGGAACACGCCTGTCGGAGGTGGAGATCGCCCAGCGCTGGGGCGTCTCGCGCCAGCCGGTGCGCGAGGCGCTCATCGCGCTTGCGAGGTCACGCCTGGTCGAGACGCTGCCCCAGCGCGGCACTGTCGTTGCCCTTCTCTCCGTACGCCAGATGATGGAGGCGCGCTTTGTGCGCGAAGCGGTGGAGGCGGCCGTCGTCCGCCGCGCCTGCGAGGGCTTTTCCTCCCAGAGCCGCCAGCGCATCGACGACCTGCTCGACCTGCAGGAGAAGGCGGCCGAGCGCGGCGACCATACAGCCTTCCAGCGCACGGACGAACTGTTCCATCTGGCCCTCGTCGAGGGCACGGGCAGCATCCTTGCCTGGCAGGCAATCGAGGACCTCAAGGCTCACATGGACAGGGTCTGCTATCTCACCCTGCCCGGCACCGAGGCGATGCGCCCGCTCGTCACCCAACATCGCGCCATCATGACCGCCATCGACGCGCGCGACGCCGACGCTGCCGAGAAGGCCATGCGCTACCACCTCAACGAGATCCTGCGCGCTCTCCCGCGCGTAGAGGCCGACCACCCTCACCTCTTCGAGTGAGCCGGCGGCGGCGCCATCCATCCGCAACCACGAGGCCCAACCCATGCCCGCCCAAGGAACCACCATGTCCATCGAGACCCGCTACGCCATCCACTGGCGCGAGGCGGAGACCTTCGACACGGAAGCGCTGCGCGAGAATTTCCTCGTGCCCGGCCTGCTCGTGCCCGGCGCGCTCAACGTCACCTACACCCATTACGACCGGCTGATGCTCGCCGGCGCCGTACCGCTCGGCGAGCCTCTCGCCTTCACCGAGGCCCATGCACGGCTCGTCGGCAGCGAGCATCATCTCGCCCGCCGCGAGCTCGGCCTCGTCAACATCGGCGGCCCCGGCCGCATCACGGCCGACGGCACAACCTTCGACCTCGGCTTCCAGGACGCGCTCTATCTCGGCTCCGGCACCGCCGACGTGACCTTCGCCAGCGTCGATCCGGCCAATCCGGCCAAGTTCTACATCAACACGGCCCCGGCCCACGCGCGCCATCCCGCCCGGCACATCACCAAGGAGGCGGCGAAGGCCGTCCCGCTCGGCAGCCAGGAGACCGCCAACAAGCGCACCATCTTCCAGTACCTGCATCCGGACGTGCTGCCGACCTGCCAGCTCGTCATGGGCCTCACCCGCCTTGAGAGCGGCAGCGTCTGGAACACGATGCCGGCCCACACCCACGACCGGCGCATGGAGGCCTATCTCTATTTCGAGCTGCCGGAGAACGCCTTCACGGTGCACCTGATGGGCCGGCCCGAGGCGACGCGCCATCTCGTCGTGCGCAACGAAGAGGCCATCGTCTCCCCGCCCTGGTCGATCCACTGCGGCGCCGGCACCACGAGCTATGCCTTCATCTGGAGCATGGCCGGCGACAACCAGGCCTTCACCGACATGGACATGATCGCCATGCAGGACCTGCGCTGAGGAGCCGGCCCATGACGACCACGACCAGCACTGCGCCGGCTTTCGCCAGCCTCTTCGACCTCTCCGGCAAGGTCGCCCTCGTCACCGGCGCGCGCACCGGCCTCGGCAAGGCGCTGGCCGAGGCGCTCGCCAGTGCCGGGGCGGACGTCGTCGGCCTCGGCTCGCGCCCCATGCCGGAAACGGCCCGTGCCGTCGCCGCGCAGGGCTGCAGCTTCCACGAGGTCGTGTGCGACCTCGAGAAGCCGCAGGACTTCCCTGCCCTCGTCGCCGACATCGTCGCAAGGGCCGGTCGCGTCGACATCCTCGTCAACAACGCCGGCATCATTCGCCGCGAGAACGTGCTCGACTATACGGAGGCGGACTGGGACGCGGTGATGACCGTGAACCTCAAGAGCCTCTTCCAGCTCTCGCAGGCGGTCGGGCGGCACATGGTGGCGAGCGGCCGGCCGGGCCGCATCGTCAACATCGCCTCGCTCCTCTCCTTCCAAGGCGGCATCCGCGTGCCGGCCTACACGGCGGCGAAGCACGGCGTCGCCGGCCTCACCAAGCTCATGGCGAACGAGCTGGCGCCGAAGGGCATCACCGTCAACGCCATCGCCCCCGGCTATATGGAGACGGACAACACGGCGGCCCTCAGGGCGGATCCCGAGCGCACACGTCAACTCATGGATCGCATCCCTGCCGGCCGGTGGGGCGCGCCGCAGGACCTCGCCACCGCCGTCCTCTTCTTCGCCGCCCCGGCAAGCGGCTACGTCACCGGCACGGTGCTGCCGGTCGACGGCGGCTGGATGGCGCGGTGACGGCATACGGATAGCCATCGCGGCCGAAGCCTCCCCGCACCGCCGAAGCCCGCGGACGCGAGCGACGCCTCCCCCCCCCGTCATGGCCGGGCTTGTCCCGGCCATCCATGCCTTTTGCGCTCCTGCCAGCGTCGCCGCATGGATGCCCGCGACAGGCGCGGGCATGACGGCGGGGGACTTGCGCTGCGCGGCCTGTCGCGCAGGCGGCCGATCAGGCGCGGGGCATGACAACTGGGGCGTTGCACTCCGTGGCTTCGTCTTACCAAACGACGGCCATGGACGAGCGCGGCCATGCCCCCGGCGATGGCCGACGCCCCCTTACGCCCTGCCCTGCACCCGCTGCAGCGCCATCATCGCGCCGCGCAGTTCGGCGAGGCCGCGCAGGCGGCCGATGCAGGAATAGCCGGGGTTCGTCTTCTTGCCGACATCGTCGAGCATGAGGTGGCCGTGGTCCGGCCGCATGGGGATGACGGCATCCGCCCGCCCCTCGGCACGGCGGCGCGCCTCCTCGTCGAGGAGCGCCCCGATGACACCGATCATGTCGGACGAGCCGGCGAGATGGTCGTCCTCGAAGAAGGAGCCGTCGTCCTCGCGCTTCACGTTGCGCAGGTGGGCGAAGTGGATGCGCGGGCCGAATTCGCGCACCATGGCGACGAGGTCGTTGTCCGCCCGCGCGCCGTAAGATCCGACGCAGAAGGTCAGCCCGTTCGCCGGCGTGTCCGCCGCGGCCAGGACGGCACGGGCGTCCTCTGCCGTGGAGACGACGCGCGGAAGGCCGAAGAGCGAGAACGGCGGATCGTCCGGATGGATGCACAGGCGCGCGCCGACCTCCTCCGCCACCGGCGCCACCTCCTGCAGGAAGGCAACGAGATTGGCGCGCAACTCGGCCGGGCCGATGCCGTCATAGGCGGAGAGCAGCTTGCGCATGCCCGCGCGGTCGTGAGTAAAATCCGAGCCCGGCAGGCCGGCGATGATGTTGCGCTCGAGCGCGTCCTTGTCGGCCTCGCTCATGGCGGCGACGCGGGCGCGGGCCGCCGAGAGGATGGCCTTGGGATAGCTCGCCTCGGCGCCCTGACGCTCCAGGATGAAGACGTCGTAAGCGGCGAAATCCACCATGTCGAAGCGCAGGGCAAAGCTGCCGTCGGCGACCTGCCACATCAGGTTGGTGCGCGTCCAGTCCACCACTGGCATGAAGTTGTAGCAGATGGTGGTGACGCCGCCGGCGGCGCAAGCGCGCAGCGAGGCGATCCAGTTGTCGATGTAGCGCCGGAAGTTGCCCGAGCGGGTCTTGATGTCGTCGTGGACCGGGATGCTCTCGACGACGGACCAGGTGAGTCCCGCCTGCTCGATCAAGGCGCGCCGCTCCGCGACGGCCTCGACGGTCCAGGACTCGCCGCTGGTGATCTGGTGCAACGCGCTGACGATCCCGGTGGCACCGGTCTGGCGCACATCGGCCAAGGTTACCGGATCCTGTGGGCCGAACCACCGCCAAGTCTGTTCCATCACAGCCCCTCGCTCATCGGGCGCAGCGCGCCCATCGCATTCTCACTGCGGCGTCTTATATCGATTTAGCTGGCTGCGCGAAGCCCCCTACAGCCACTGTCCACTTTGCGGCCCGCGATGCCGCGCGCTATAGCGAAGCCGAAATGGCAGGAGAAGGGTTGCACGGACGGTGAAGGAGCGCTCCCACGCACCGCTGACATTGCTGGCGCTGCTCGCAGGCATCCTCTTCCTTGCCTTGCAGGGCGGGCGGCCGCTTGTGCCGCCGTCTCCCGACATCGTCGTCACGGCACAGGCCGTCGCCACCGGCGGCAATCTCTCGCCGGCCGCCCTCCACGATGTTCTTACCCCGCGCGGCGGAAGCAGCCAGCCGTTCGCCGGTCCCTCCGACCCGCCGGCACCGCTGACGCTCCATGCGACTGCCGCGGCCGCGCCCGAAGCCGCTCCGCGATGCACATTCGGCCAGCCGGCAGCCTGGCCGGCGCGCTCCCATGCTCCCTGCGCCCGTCCGCAGACGGGCCCGCCCGCGGCGTGAACCGGCGGCGCGGTTCGCCGCGCCGGTTTCACGCAGTCGGCCATGCCGGCTGGAGCTTGCCTCGCCGCCTGTCGGGCGGCTGACGAGGTCACATCCATGTATTCTTCGACCCATTCTGCGGCCGCTGCCGGCTGCTTGCGCGCGGCTGCGTGCGTGCCCCACCCCGCCACCGTTCTGCCATTGCCGCGGAGGTGAGCGATGTCCGTCCAGTTTGCCAGGAAGGGCCTCGCCCGCGCGACCGCCGTGAGCGCGGTCATTCTCGTCGGCACCGAGATCCTCGGTGTCGCGGTCGCCACCGGCTGGGCCATCGGTGGCCTCATGGAACTTGGCGACGTCGCAACCCTGATGCTGACGTTCCTGCTCGCCGCCGGCGGGGTTGCCGTCCTCGCGAAGTTCACCCGCCGGGTGATCGACGTCGAGCTGAAAGGCCATTCCGTCGAGATCCTCGACCGGCAACCGGCCGAGGACCGGAGCCCCTGAGGCTCGGGACGCTCACCGCGCCGGCGCGTCCTCGACGAGCCGGCGGCCGGCGCTGAACAGCACCGCGAGCGTCATCACCGCCTCGAGCATGAACCACGGTCCCGCCAGCCTGTCGAAGCCGACGGAGGCGACCTCGCTGGTGCGCAGCCACCACAGCTGCGCGCCGCAGGGGCAGACACCCTGGAAGGTGGCGAGCACTGTCATGCGCGCCGCCCAGATGACCTGCACCAGCATCAGCGCGCCGAGACCGAGGAGCAGCCGCCTGTGCCGGCGCTCGACCTCCGCCTGCGCCAGCGCGAACCAGCCGACCACGAAGAAAGGCATGGACACGAAGGCGCCGACGCTCAGCGCCTCTGTCCAGCATTGGCTGCAGGCCGTGATGATGGTCGAGAGGATGCCGCTCGCCGCACCCACAACGAAGGCTGCCGCGGCGACGAAAACGCCCCTGCGCCCGAGAATGAAGGAAATCGCGAAGGCAACCGCAAGGGCGGCAGCGATCAGCAACACGAGGCGCAACATGCTCTTCCCCCCAAAGGCCGTCGGGCGGACCGCCCGGCCCGCCCGATGGTTTTCATACGCTGTTGCACTGTCAATGAGGATGCAAGGCGACACGAGTGATGCCTGCGCCCGTCACGCCGGCTCGTTGGAGGGCATGCACGCCTCGAAACGCCTGCAAGGTCAAAGGCGTGGGCGGCCGGGACGGACCCGGCCATGACGCGGCAAACGTAGCGAGTCGCTCCGCAGGTCCCCGCACTCCGTCAGCCGGCAGCCCGGGAAGCGGCCCGGACGGCAGGCTCTCAAGGGCCCGTCCTCAGTGCAGGATCTGGCTGAGGAAGAGCTTGGTGCGCTCGTGCTGCGGATTCTTGAAGAACTCGTTGGGCGTGTTCATCTCGACGATCTGTCCCGCATCCATGAAGATGACGCGGTTCGCCACCTGCCGCGCAAAGCCCATCTCGTGGGTGACGACGAGCATGGTCATGCCCTCTTCCGCGAGCGTGACCATGGTATCGAGCACCTCCTTGACCATCTCCGGGTCGAGCGCCGAGGTCGGCTCGTCGAACAGCATGATCTTCGGGCTCATGCACAGCGAGCGCGCGATGGCGACGCGCTGCTGCTGCCCGCCCGAGAGCTGGCCCGGATATTTGTTGGCCTGCTCGGGGATCTTGACGCGGGTGAGATAGTGCATCGCGATCTCTTCCGCGTCCTTCTTCGGCATCTTGCGCACCCAGATCGGCGCCAGCGTGCAATTCTCGAGGATGGTGAGGTGCGGGAACAGGTTGAAGTGCTGGAACACCATGCCGACGTCGCGCCGGATCTCGTCGATCCGCTTCAGGTCGTTGGTCAGTTCCACGCCATCGACGATGATCTTGCCCTGCTGGTGCTCCTCAAGCCGATTGATGCAGCGGATCATGGTCGACTTGCCCGAACCCGATGGACCGCACACGACGATGCGCTCGCCGCGCGTCACCTTGAGATTGATGTCGCGCAGCACATGGAACTCGCCGTACCACTTGTGCACGCCAATCATCTCGACCGCGGTCTCGGTCTTCAGCGAAACGGGCTTGAGCTGGGCCGGACGGTCCGTTGCGGTTGCCATTGCCATCGTTTCTTACCTCTTTTGTCCAGCCGCGAGCCGGCGTTCCACCGCCAGCGAATAGCGCGACATGCCGTAGCAGCAGATGAAATAGAAAAGCCCCGCGAAGGCGTAACCGGTGAGCCGTGTCACGGGCGTCGCCCAGGTCGGGTCGACGAGCGTCACCTCGACGGTCTTGATGAGGTCGAAGATGCCGACGATGGACACCAGCGTCGTATCCTTGAACAGGCCGATGAAGGTGTTGACGATGCCGGGGATGACGATGCGCAGCGCCTGCGGCAGGATGATGAGGCGCATCATCCGCCAGTAGCCGAGCCCGAGCGACATCGCCCCCTCGTACTGGCCCTTGGGGATCGCCTGCAGCCCGCCGCGCACCACCTCGGCCATGTAGGCGGAGGCGAAGAGCGCGACGCCCACCAGCGGCCGCAGCAGCCTGTCGGGCGACATGTTGCCCGGCAGGAAGAGCGGCAGCATCGTGTTGGCCATGAACAGCACGGTGATCAGCGGTACGCCGCGCACGACCTCGATGAAGATGACGCTGGCGAGCCTGACGAGCGGCAGGCGCGAGCGCCGGCCGAGAGCGAGCAGCACGCCGAGCGGCAGCGACACGACGATGCCGACGATGGAGACGACGAGCGTCACGAGGATGCCGCCCCACAGCGAGGTGTCGACCCGCTCGAGGCCGACGGCCGTCGAGCCGCGCAGCAGGATGAAAGCGACCACAGGGAAGATGACGAAGAAGTAGAGAGCCCCGAGGTTGCGCTTCGGCGCGTCGAGCCACAGCAACCAAGCGATGCCGATGGCGCCGAGCACGAAGACGATGTCGACGCGCCAGCGCTCGTCCCACGGATAGGATCCGTAGACGAAATAGCTGAACTTGGCGTCCACATAGGCCCAGCAGGCCCCCACCTCTCGGCCGACGCTGGCCGCGAGGCACGCCTCGCGGTCGCTGCCCGTCCATACCGCATCGAGGAAGAAGAAGCGGATCGCCGGGGGCACGACGAGATAGATGATGTAAAGCGCGATCAGCGTCAGGATGGTGTTGCCGACGGACGAGAACAGGTTCTCGCGCACCCAGGCGACCCAGCCACGCGCCATCAGCGGCGGCGGCTGTTCAGCGATGGGAGTGCCACGGACGTAGGCGACGGGTTCGGTCGTGATGGCCATCGTCACCTCCTCATCGTTCGACGATCGCCGCACGGCGGTTGTAGATGTTCATCACCAGCGAGGTGATGAGGCTGATGGCGAGATAGACCGCCATGGTGATCGCGATCACCTCGACCGCCTGCCCCGTCTGGTTGAGCACGGTGCCCATGAAGACCTGCGCGAGGTCCGGATAGCCGATGGCCACTGCCAGGGACGAGTTCTTGGTGAGGTTGAGATACTGGCTGGTCAGCGGCGGCACGATGACGCGCATCGCCTGCGGGATGACGACGAGCCTGAGCGTCGGCCCCTCGCGCAGGCCGAGCGCGTGCGCTGCCTCGGTCTGCCCGCGCGATACGGCAAGGATGCCAGCACGCACGATCTCGGCGATGAACGCAGCTGTATAGGTCGACAAGCCGACGAGCAGCGCCACGAACTCGGGAAAGATCTGCACCCCGCCCGCAAAATTGAAGCCGCGCAGTTCGGGATAGCTGAGGGCGATAGGCCGCCCGGCGAGCAGGAACACGAGGAGCGGCAGGCCCACGATGAGCGCCAGCGCCACGGTGCCGACGGGCGCCTGCTGTCCCGTCATCTCTTGGCGTCGCCTTGCCCAGCGCCGAAAGATGAAGGCGCCGACGATGCCCGCGACGGCTGCGCCGATGACGAGGCCGGCCCCGGGCTCGAGCAGCGGCTGCGGCGCGAAGAGGCCGCGGTTGTTGAGGAAAATGCCGCTCCCCACCTCGTAAGACTGGCGCGGATTGGGCAGCGCCTTCAGCACCGCGTTGTACCAGATGAACAGCTGCAGCAGCAGCGGCACGTTGCGGATCGCCTCGACATAGACCTTGGCGAGTTTCGCGACGATCCAGTTGGACGACAGGCGCGCGACGCCCACGATGAAGCCAAGGATCGTGGCCAGCACGATGCCGATGGCGGCGACCAGCAGCGTGTTGAGCAGGCCGACGATGAAGGCGTCGCCATAGGTCGAACCGCCCGAGCTGCTGAAGGGAATGAGCGTCTGATTGACGTCGAAACCCGCCGTCGTCGACAGGAAGTCGAACCCCGAGGCGATCCTCGCCCTGCGCAGGTTCTCGATGGCATTGGTCGTCGCCTCGTAGATAAGCAGGGCGAGAATGGCGACGAGGATCACTTGATAGGCAATGCCGCGCACCCTGGGGTCGTTGATCAGACTCGTGCGCGGACTTGTGCTTTGGGTAACGTCGGTCACTGACATGCCTCCCGACACGGGAACGTGCGGAACGCTCCCGTCTTGGCAACTACATTGCGGCCGACATGAAAGATGTCGGCCGGCGTTCGCTTGTCGGTCAGGCTAACAGCCGAAGCACCCCACTCCCGTCATCTTGCGTTCTTTTTTCATTTTCATTCCCCTTGTAACGGCAGGCGTCTGGCGGCCCACCTTGGACGTTTGTTATTATAGCACCCGCCCGCCGGTCTGCTTAACCTGTTTACAGGCAGTTGCTTGCTTGTGACCGTCACCGGTGCCCCGGGCCGTCCTCCCCGGCCCGGGGCACCGCTCTTCTCAGCGGATCGGCGGCGCGTACTGCAGACCGCCCTTGGTCCACAGCGCGTTGAGGCCACGCTTGATCTTCAGGAGCGATCCCTCGCCCACGTTCTTCTCGAAGATTTCGCCGTAGTTCCCCACGTGCTTGATGACCCGGTAGGCCCAATCATTGGTGAGGCCGATGGCCTCTCCGAACTTGCCTTCGGCGCCGAGCAGGCGCTTGATCTCGGGATTGTCAGACTTCAGCTGCTCGTCGACATTGGCCTTGGTGACGCCGAGCTCCTCGGCATTGAGCATGGCGTAATGCACCCACTTCACCACGTCGAACCACTGGTCGTCGCCATGGCGGACGGACGGGCCGAGCGGCTCCTTGGAGATGATCTCCGGCAGGACGATGTGATCATCTGGGTTCGTCAGCTTCAGGCGCTCGGCATAAAGGCCCGAAGCGTCGGTGGTGAAGGCGTCGCAGCGGCCCGAATCATAGGCCTTGACGGTTTCGTCCGACGTCGCGAAGGCCACCACCTCGTACTTCATGTTGTTGGCGCGGAAATAGTCCGCGAGGTTGAGCTCCGTCGTCGTGCCCTGCTGAGTGCACACCGAGGCGCCGTCGAGCTCGAGCGCCGAGGAGATGCCGAGGCTCTTGCGGACCATGAAGCCCTGGCCGTCATAGTAGTTGACGCCCGTGAAGTTGAGGCCGAGCGAGGTATCACGCGACATCGTCCAGGTGGTGTTGCGGATGAGGACGTCCGCCTCGCCCGACTGAAGGGCCGTAAAGCGGTCCTTCGCCGACAGCGGGATGAACTTGACCTTGTTCGGATCGTCGAAGACGGCCGCGGCCAGCGCACGGCACAGGTCGACGTCGAGGCCGGTCCAGTTGCCCTTGTCGTCCGGCACGCCGAAACCGGCAAGGCCGGTGTTGGCGCCGCACTGGATGAAGCCTTTCTGCTTGATCTGGTCGAGCGTCGCAGCCGAAACGGCCGTTGCCGCGAAGCCGGCCGCCAGCCCGACTACGACCGAAGCGATCATACGTTTCATTGATTGAATCTCCCACTCTGAAGGTCCGTCGGAACCGGAAAAGGCCTGTTCATCGGACCTCCCCTCGCTCCGGGCAGGCCCATCGCGACCGGCCACCATACCCGACCAGGCGGGGGACGGCATCTCCGGCGCAGGCTCCATGCATCACGGACTGTTATGCATCACATTCGACTTTGTTGAGCCGGTCAAGCACAACCGTGACAAACTCATGGCACAAAAGGGGCAGAACGACGGTCGGTCGCCGCTCTCCCCGCAAAACACGTGGCTCCGTCGCAGCGGCACGGCTTGACGGCAGCGGGAACGCCAGTCCAAACATCCGGACATCCACGCTCACGACCCCCAGGGTTTTCCACAGGCATGTCTTCCAGCACCGATAGACCGCGCGGCATCCGCACCCGCCTCGTCACCGCCGGGCGCAACCCCGACGAGCAATTCGGCTTCATCAACACCCCGGTCTACCGCGGTTCGACCGTGCTCTATCCGACGATGGACGCGCTGGTCCATCGCAAGGCGCGCTATACCTATGGCACCAAGGGCACGCCGACGATCTCGGCCCTCGAGAGCGCCTGGACGGACCTGACCGGCGCCGCCGGCACCATCGTCGTCCCCTCCGGCCTCGCGGCCGTCACGATCGCGCTACTCGCCTCGGTCAAGGCGGGCGACCACGTGCTCGTGACCGACAGCGTCTACCAGCCGACGCGCCATTTCTGCGACACGGTGCTGAAGCGCATGGGCGTCGCGGTCGACTATTTCGACCCGCTCGTCGGCGCCGGCATCGCCGCCCTGATGAAGGACAACACGTCGGTCGTCTTCACCGAGACGCCGGGCTCACAGACCTTCGAGGTGCAGGACGTGCCGGCCATCGCCGAGGTAGCCCATCAGCGCGGCGCCCTCGTGCTGCTCGACAACACTTGGGCGACCCCCCTGTTCTATCCGCCGCACGAGCGCGGCGCCGACATCGCCATCGAGGCCGGCACCAAGTATCTCGGCGGCCACTCCGACCTGCTCATCGGCCTCGTCTCCGCCACAGACCGCTGCTGGCCTGCCCTGCGCGCCACCTTCGATGCCTTCGGCGCCTGCGCCGGCCCGGAAGACACGTTCCTCGCCCTGCGCGGCATGCGCACGATGCAGCTGCGCCTCAAGGAGGCCGAGAAGCAGGCGCTCGACCTCGCGGCCTGGCTCGAGGCGCGCCCGGAGGTGAAGCAGGTGCGGCACCCGGCGCTCACCTCCTGCCCCGGCCACGAGACATGGAAGCGCGACTTCCTCGGCTCGACCGGCGTCTTCTCCATCGTTCTTCATCCGGCATCGCAGAAGGCCGTCGCCGCCCTCCTCGACGGGCTCGAACTCTTCGGCATGGGCTTTTCGTGGGGCGGCTTCGAGAGCCTGATCATCCCCTTCGACTGCCGCAGCTATCGCACGGCAAGCGCCTGGAACCCGGGCGGCCCGTGCCTGCGCCTGCAGGTCGGTCTCGAGGATCTCGACGACCTGAAGGCCGATCTCGATGCCGGTTTCGCGCGGCTGAAGGCTGCCGGCTAAGCGGATTCACTTTCCGAGCAACGGGGCATAACGCATTGCTCCCGCTTGCGTTTCCCGCCCGACAACCAGCGCGGCGCCTTCAGCCCTTGGCGGCCGAGCGCGCGGCGCGCCGCTCGCGGGTGATGAAGACGAGGTTGCGCAGGTAGATGAAGATGCTGAATGCTTGGCCCAGGATGATCACCGGCTCGCGCTTGTAGAGCCCGTAGACGAGCGTGATGAGCCCGCCGCCGATGGAGAAGAACCAGAAGGCGACCGGGATGACGCTGCGCTGCTCGCGCTCGCTCGCCACCCACTGCACGACGAAGCGCATGGCGAAGAGCAGCTGGCCGATGAGGCCAAGCGCCAGCCAGAAGTCGAAGTTGGCGATGAAGACCTCGTAGAGGTAGCCGCCGATTTCGCGCGACAACGAGATGACGAGCATTACTTCAACTCCTCGGCGGGCGCCGCCCGCCGGCAGCGGCGGATGAGCCACCAAACGCCGCAGAGATCGAGGATCCCGACCCACAGACGGTCGAACAGCCCGTAGTTGGACTGCCCGGTCAGGCGCGGCCGGTCGACCACGTCGACGAGCACCACGTCGTAGCCCTCGCGCTTGACGAGGGCCGGCATGAAGCGATGGATGGCGTCGAAGTAGGGCAGGCTCAGGAAGATGTCCCGTCGCACCGCCTTGAGGCCGCATCCCGTATCGCGGGTGCCGTCGCCGAGGATGGCGCGGCGGACCTTGTTGGCGATGCGTGACTGCATGCGCTTGAAGCCCGTGTCCTTGCGTCCGAGACGCTGGCCGGCCGCAAGCCCGACGCCCGGCCCGCCCGCTTCGAGCGCGGCGACGAGCTTGGGGATGAAGGCGGGGTCGTTCTGGCCGTCGCCGTCGATGGTCACGATGATCGGCGCCCGCGCCACGCGCGCGCCCGCCCGGACGGCGGCGCTCTGCCCGGCCGAGCGCTCGCGCCGCAACCGCCTCAGCCACGGCCGCTCGGCCGCCAGCCGCGCCAGCTCCATGCCGGTGCCGTCGCTCGACCCGTCATCGACGTAGATCACCTCGAAGGGGGCAAGGCCGGCGCAGGCGCGCTCGATCTCGGCCACCAGCGGCGCGATGTTGCCAGCCTCGTTCTTCACCGGCACGACGATGCTCACGCGCGGTGCCGGGGCATCGATCTGCGATTGATCGTTCATCTCAAACCTTGCAGGCAACCGGACAGCCGGCGGGGCTCACAAGCAATGGTCCTCATTCGCCCGTGACGTAAACGCCGACATCGAGCTTGCGCCCTCCGTTGATATTGAATCCCGGCACCCGTGTGACGAGACGTGGTGTTTTTCCCATCTCGCCGAGCGACGCAAGGAATTCCTGTTCCGCCCGCGCCTCAACGAGCGCGATGCGGCACCCGGGGCCGTCGAGGAAGGCGGCCGCCGCCTGCCCGTCCGAGGCCATCGCCAGATCGGTGCCGACGAGAAAGACCAGGCTCGGCTCGCGATAGCCGACCGTCACGACCTGCGGCGACGGACAGCCGATCGATGTGACCGCCTCCGCGAGCCGCGGCGACAGCTTCAGCGCGCGCAGCAGCGGCTGCGTGAGCCCCCACACGGAGGCCGACAGCACGAGCGAGGCGGCGATGGCGAGCACCGCCGTCTTGATGACCGCCCCGCGCCGGAAGGCGAGCCAGGCCCAGACGGCGACGAGGGTGGCGACGAGCATCCCCGGCATGCCCGCATAGGGCGGCACCCCGTCGAGCTGATGGCCGGCGATGCCGAGGCCAATCAGCAAGCCGAGTGGAATGAAGGGAATGAGCAGCGCCGCCGGTACGGCCGCGGGGCGATGCGGCCCGACCTCGCCGAGCTCCATGACCTTGACCGTGAAGATGGCAAGGGCCGGATAGAGGGGCAGCACGTAATGCGGCAGCTTGGTCGGCACGGCCTCGAAGATGATCCAGGACGGCAGCACCCAGGCGAGGCACACCGCGACCCAGGGCTCCGCCCGCCATCGCCAGGCGAGCGGCAGGGCGATGGCCGTGAGCACGGCCGCCGGCCAGAACGTGCCGAAGAAGGCGAGGAGATAGAAGCCGGGCGGAGCCCAGTGCTTCTCCTGGCCCGAGCCGACCTTGGCCAGCATGTCCTTGCCGACCGATTCATCGAAGAAGGCGCCGCCTGTCTTCATGGCGATAGCGATGAACCACGGCGCGACGATGAGCGCCGTCAGCAGCAGTCCCCAGCCGGGCCTGAGGCCCTTCAGCCAGCCGACCGCGCGGGCGCGGACCGACAGGGCCGCCGCGGCGAGGCCGACCACCATGGGGCCGATGGGTCCCTTGACAAGGATGGAGAGGGCGAAGGCAGCCCAGAAGGCGGCTATGGTGCCAGCCGGAATGATCCTGTCGCGCCAGAGATAGAGCCGCGCCAGGGAGCCGAACATCACCACGGTCGTGGCTGTCAGCACCGCATCCGTCTTGGCGAGCCGCGCCTCGACGCCGAGGAGGATGGAAGCGGCCATGAAGGCGCCGGCAAGCAGCGCCCCACCCGGCGACACGAAGGCGAGCGCCGCCCAGTAGGTGACGAGCACCGTCGCCACCGCGCCGAGGAAGGAGGGGATGCGATAATAGGCGATGGTGGCGCGCGCGTTGTCGACGCCGAGCGCCTCCGCCCCGGCGACGACCGCGCTCTGCAGCCAGTAGATGCCGACGGGCTTCTTGTGACGCGCCTCGTCCTGGAAGCGGATGTCGACGAAATCGCCGGTCTCGAGCATCTGCTTGCTCGCCTGGGCGAAGCGGGGCTCGTCCCGGTCCATCGGCTGGAGGGAAGCGAAACCCGGCGCGAAGACCGCGCAGGACAGGAGGAAGAGGACGACGAGTGCCCTCGCATGGCTCGCACTCAGGGCCGCGACGAGCCGCTGCGCCCAGTCGCCGCCCTGCACCGCGCCCTTTTTGCGCACACCGGCTGGCGCCGTGCTTTCACCGATCAAGGCCATTCTCTCGCCCGTTCCGGAAATCCCGCCCGGCGCCGCCATCGGCGCCCGTGCTTCCGCGCTCGCCCCGGCGCTCTCGCATGTCGAACGAGCGCCGTTTTAGCGGCGGCTTGCGCAGCCGGCAATGGCTCGCCCCGACGCCCTCCGCCCCTTGGGGCATCCCTGCCGACGCGTCCGGCCAACCGCCTTGCATCGACCACAATTGGGCCCTATCGTCACCTTATCGGGATTTGGCCGGAATATTGGTCTGTCACGCCTCGCAGTCAGGCGCACCTACCTACTTCTTCCCCAAAATCTGCGACGACAATGGCGCTCGCCCGCTTGGCGTGCGCGCGCCCGCGTGCAACCTGAAGACGAAGGATACGACAAATGAGCACCGGCACCGTGAAGTGGTTCAACGAGCAGAAGGGTTATGGCTTCATTCAGCCGGATGACGGCGGCAAGGACGTGTTCGTCCACATCAGCGCCGTCGAGCGCGCCGGTCTGCGCAGCCTGAACGAAGGCCAGAAGATCTCCTACGAACTCGAGACGGACCGCCGCACCGGCAAGACCTCGGCCGGCAACCTCCAGGCCGCCTGAGGCCTTCTCCGGCGGGAGGGCGCATGCGCCCTCCCGCAAGTGTCGTGCGGTTTCCGGGTCTTTTCTTCGATCCTTTGCCGCTTGCGCCGATCCCGGCCCTTGCGCCGGCAGCGTCATCGCGACCGCGCCCTTCCCGTCGGCCGCATCGCCGCATGATTAAGACATGGCCGCAGGTCTGGCCGCCGCAGATGTCCTGCCCGCCGGCCATGCGAAGCTGCCCCGCGCAGCCGCGGACGCGATGCCGCCCAGCAGCCGTCTCGGCGCCAAGCTGTGCGCCGCTGTGCATCTCGGCTCCCTTTCGCTCCGATTGTGCACGCGATGCCCTTGCCTTCGCCCGCCGAAAACACTAGGAAAACCTTGGACATGAACGGTACGGGGCATAGCGCAGTCTGGTAGCGCATCTGCTTTGGGAGCAGAGGGTCGCAGGTTCAAATCCTGCTGCCCCGACCATCATGTCTGAGGCTGCTCCGGCAGGTGCCTTCCGGCGTCTGTCAGGTGTGGCTGCAGCCCGTTTCCACAGGAAGCCGCGACCGAGCAATGATCGCACGCATCTACAAGCCGACGAAGACGGCCATGCAATCCGGCACCGCCAAGACGAAGCGCTGGCTGCTCGAATACGAGGCGGAGAAGCCGCGCGAGGTCGAGCCGTTGATGGGCTGGACGAGTTCGTCGGACATGCGCCAGCAACTCAGGCTCTCCTTCGACAGCCAGGAAGAGGCCGAAGCCTACGCGCGCCGCAACGGCATCGCCTATCGCGTCGAGCAGCCGCTTGCCCCGAAGCGCCGCATCATCTCCTATTCGGACAATTTCAAGTTCAACCGCGTGACACCCTGGACGCACTGACGCGGCCGGCGAACCACGCGACGGCCCCTTAGCTCAGCTGGATAGAGCAAGTGCCTTCTAAGCACTAGGTCGCAGGTTCGAGCCCTGCAGGGGTCGCCACGTCAACATCCGGATCGGCATTCGCGGGGGCCGCGGCATCGCTCAGGTGCGCAAAGGCCATTTGCTTTCCGGCTCCGGCCACGTATGAGGAAGGATGCCGGGCGTGGTGCGCCCGGATTCGCTTGTTCCTTTCGAGGGGCCCGTTCATGAAAAAGATCGTTCTTCTGGGCGCACTGGCCTTCGGTCTCGCCGCCTGCAACACCAGCAACCCGGGCGACCGCGCGGTCGGCGGCGCCCTCATCGGCGGCGGCGCCGGCGCCCTCGTGGGCGGCCTTGCCACCGGTACGGCGGGCGGCGCGCTGGTCGGTGGCGCCATCGGCGCGGCCGGTGGTGCCATGATCGGTGCGGCGACGGCGCCCCAGTGCCAGACCTACTACTACCGTGGCCGTCGCTATCGCGACTGCTGAGGCCGCTGCGCGCGATGCCGAAGGCCGGCGGATCTCCGCCGGCCTTTTTTGGCTGGATGTTCCGGCGTGACCCTTCCGCCTCAGGCGAAGGTGTCCAGCTTTCCGAAATGTTCGGCCAACAGGTAATAGAAGGTCAGACGCGACTTCGTGCGGTCGTCCTTCATCGTCTGACAGACCGCCTTGATGGCGCCGTCGAGATCGCCGCTCGTCAGTCCCAGCTTTTTCTTCAGGAAGTTCTCGCGGATGCGGGCGCATTCGTCCGGATCGGAGCAGGCGACATAACGGCTGTCGGCCCTGCCGAGCACCAGCTGGTACGTCTTGGCGAGACCTGCCAACGCGGCTTCGTTGACAGGTTTCTTCGCATATTTCTGAACATCGGCGAGTTGTTCCGACATCGTCCCTCTCCGGGCTTGGGTTGCTGGATGGAATTACGCAACACGAGCTGTAAAGATCAGGATGAGAAGCGCCGGCCTGTTGCCTCCTCGAATCGCCGGGCATCAGAGGCGGCGGAAGCGCCCCGGCGCCATTCAAAGCTTTGCTGCCCGGTTTGGCAATCACCGGACCGCTGGTCCCGCGCTGCCCCGCCACGCATCCGACACAGAAACCCGCTGAGATGGCGCTGGTGCCGCCGGCCCGGACGCGCTACAGCCCCAACCGGAACGGCGCAGAGGCTTTCGCGCCGCTTCCCGAGATGAAGGACCTCACATGTATACACTGGAAATCGGCCGCAAGGCTGTCGCCGTGATCGACGCCGACGAGGAACAGGCCCGCGCCGTCTTCGATCAGGAGGCCTTCAGGAACGACCTCAGACAGATGACGAGCGATGGCGAGCCTCTGTGGGACGGCATCATGCCGCTCAGCCTGCGCCCGGCAAGCGAGGAGGAAGCCGAGACCTTCGACCTCATGATGGAGGAGGACGCGGAGGCATTCGACGAGGACGAACCCCTAGACGGCGAGGAGGAGGGCCTTGATGTGCTCTTCCTCGTGCCGATTGACGACGGGGAAGACGGCGTCTGACGCCACAACAGAGCGAATTGACCGCGGGAGCAACATCATCGGGGGCGAGAGCGCCCCGAACGCTTCGCACGGCACAGGCGGCCCGCATCCGCCGAGAGCCCGCCGCAACACCGCTGCGCCGAGCCCGATGATCGTGTTCGACCACGACTGCAGCCGGTTTCAATCCGCGCCCCCGCGTAGGGAGCGACAGCAGGCCGATGGCCGCATACTCGGTATCGAGCACGTTTCAATCCGCGCCCCCGCGTAGGGAGCGACTGCCCATACCGCTGCAGCCGGTGCACCGACTGCAGGTTTCAATCCGCGCCCCCGCGTAGGGAGCGACGATCGCACCCATGCGCCGCAGAGCAGCGCAGATGGAGTTTCAATCCGCGCCCCCGCGTAGGGAGCGACCGCGGGTTCGAGCCCACTGCATCGGCCGCCGAAATGTTTCAATCCGCGCCCCCGCGTAGGGAGCGACCCAACATGCTCGGCGAAAGCGCGGGCGTTGGAGAGGTTTCAATCCGCGCCCCCGCGTAGGGAGCGACTCGACGCTCCTGCGCACGCCGCCCGGCTTCATATCGTTTCAATCCGCGCCCCCGCGTAGGGAGCGACAAACTCCGCTCCATACACCTCGATCACGTCAACGTTTCAATCCGCGCCCCCGCGTAGGGAGCGACCCATCACTTTTTTCATCGCCCCCTCGTATGTCTTTGTTTCAATCCGCGCCCCCGCGTAGGGAGCGACCGGACAGGCGTATTGGTCTCGCCTTCGCTGTTGGCGTTTCAATCCGCGCCCCCGCGTAGGGAGCGACCCGCACCGCCTGGATTTACATCACAAGCCGTTCTGGTTTCAATCCGCGCCCCCGCGTAGGGAGCGACATAGCAGCGGCGAAGCCATCCGCAATGCATTGCCAGTTTCAATCCGCGCCCCCGCGTAGGGAGCGACAGACGGCCTTCAGCAGCCTCGTGACCTGTCCACCGGTTTCAATCCGCGCCCCCGCGTAGGGAGCGACAGGTGCTGCGCCTTAAGCAGATCGGCGGCCTTGCCGTTTCAATCCGCGCCCCCGCGTAGGGAGCGACGGTGGACGAGGACTGGAAGGCGAAGGTCGCGGAGGTTTCAATCCGCGCCCCCGCGTAGGGAGCGACATGGTCGCCAGAACGTCAGACACGCGCGTTTCCGGTTTCAATCCGCGCCCCCGCGTAGGGAGCGACCGCGGCCGTGATTTCAGCCACCTCCTGCACACGTGTTTCAATCCGCGCCCCCGCGTAGGGAGCGACAGCAGACGGCATTCGCCGGCCTCACGGACGTGATGTTTCAATCCGCGCCCCCGCGTAGGGAGCGACTGGAGTTGCGCACCTATTACGATATGATCCGCTCGTTTCAATCCGCGCCCCCGCGTAGGGAGCGACCGGAGCCGGGCCAGAACAGCCACAGCCACACCGAGTTTCAATCCGCGCCCCCGCGTAGGGAGCGACTCCCTCATTGTTATCCAATTGCGATAGCACGCGAAAGCGAACGTTGATCGCGTATCCCATTCCGGTCCGGGCAGATCGACCCGCAATCTTTCTTCCGCCGGAACAGAAGATCAACGATGTCAGAGAATTGACGCCTGCGCGAACGGGACGGGTTTTGCCGGCACGCTTGCGGTTCGCACCGCACAGGCGGCGCCGCTGCACGCGGCTGCGAATAAGCCCGCTCGGCTAGACGATCAGGGGCCCATCGAGGTCGGGGGTCGGCTTCGCCCCCACATGCTCGACACGTCGGCGCCAATGGGCTCCGAGATAGTAAAAGCGCAGGCTGTCGCGTTCGGGCTCGATGAGTTTCTCAAGGCGCGCCTTCAGCAACGTCCACTGCGCCGGGTCGACCTGGATCTCGAAGACGGAATATTGGACCCGCTGGCCGAAATCCCGACAAGCGCGTGCCACGCGCCGGAGCCGCCCTGCCCCGCCCGCTTCGGAGGTGTTTACGTCATAGGTCACCAGCACCATCATCGACCTGCCTCATTTCCATAGCCACGGCGGATAGGCGTCAAGGTCACCGCGCAGGTGCCGGGCCAGAAGCTGGGCCTGCAGATAGGGCACCAGGCCGAGCGGTGCCATCTCCTCCAGAAAGGGATGGCGCCGCTCCTCCTTCTTGCGCTCCTGCCAGGCAGTGAGGACGGTTCTGCGCCCCTCTTCCGTCAGCCAAACTCCTCCGCCGTCGCGTATCTCGAAATCCCGCGCGCGCAGCTGGCGACGGTTGACGAGCGACAACGCCAGACGGTCGGCCAAGACCGGACGCAATTCCTCCATGAGGTCCAGGGCGAGGCTCGGTCGTCCGGGGCGGTCGCGGTGCAGAAAACCCACGGCCGGATCGAGGCCCACCGATTCCGCAGCGCTGCGGCAGTCGTGGGTCAGCAAGGTGTAGAGAAAGGACAGCAGGGCATTGACGGGGTCGAGCGGCGGCCGGCGCGAACGGCCATGAAAGCGCATCTGCGCGTCCGGCGAGCGGATGAGGACATCGAAGACACCGAAGTAAAGGCTCGCGGCTTCCCCCTCCGCCCCGCGCAGCGTCTCGACATCGCATTCCGACTGGCTCATCCTGCGCAGGATGGACGCAAGGCGATCCGTCGCCGCGGCCATGCGCTGCTTTTGCTCGGGCGCAAGTTCCTCGCCATAGTCACGCACGGCCCGCATCAGGACGGATCTCTGGTTCGCAGTCTTGCCGAGCACCAGGCTGCGAACGATGTCGAGCGGCGTATCGCAGACGCGATACTGCGCCCGCCGCAGCAGCACATTGCCGGCGACAGGCCCTTCGACGCGGGCCTGGAAACGCCCGCTACGATTCAGGAGCACGATGGTGATTCCCGCTGCCGCGCAAGCTCCGATCAGCGCCGGCGAGATGTAGACGGCGCCGAAGGTCACAACCGAAGCCAGCATATGCAGTGGCACGCGTGCACGCTCGGTGCCCTCGATCTCCGCCACGAGATTCTCGCCGTCCTTCCTAAGGCTCGCGCCCTCCGTCGTGACGTAGAACGTGTTCAGGAGCTTCTTCAACCGGCACCCCCTTGTCCGTCGAGAAGCGACGCCACCATGCCTTCTCGCCAAGCGCGAGCCGAGCGGCTGCCGGCCTTGGGCCGGCACAGTTCGATGAGCGAGCAGGCGCGACAACGTTCCGCCCGCCAGACCGCTTTCGGTGTCGCAAGGCTGCGGAAGATCCGGCGCAGGTCGGCGATCGTCTCCTCGGTCAGGCGGCGCAGGTCAGCGTCGAAGGGCACCGCGATGCGCCGCTTCGTCTCTCCGTAGAAGAGGGCCCCTTCGGGCACCGGCCGTCCGGTCATCTCCTCGAGGCACAGGCCCTGCGCGCAGAGCTGCACCTCGTCGGCGCGATGCAACTTCGGCCTGCCGCGCTTGAACTCGACCGGATAAGGAATCTCCCCGTCGGGGCCGCGATGGAACTCGACGAGATCAGCAACTCCCGCGATGCCGAGCCGGCGCGAGGCGATGGCGAGCGCCGTCTCGCGACGCACACCCCGCGCCCTGCGGCTGTCCGGTCGGCCAGAAGCGACGTGCATTACATGCCCCTCCGCCGTAAAGCGGTTCTCTGCCCACAGACGTTCGAGATGGATGAGCGCTGCCTGCCGCAGGCAATAGACGGCATGCTGGAGCGCCGAGAGCGGAATGGGCTCGGCGTCCCGTTCGTCGGGCTGCAGCAGGCCGTCATCAGCCATGAGGCATCACAGCCATTCGATGACCTCGACGCCCTCCGGCAGGTTGGCGCGGTTGATTGTCACGACATAGTCCGAAAAGGCCCGAGCCGGCGGATAATTGTCGATCTGCCGGTCGATTTTGCGGAGCTCGCCGGCGATGTTGCGGCCAATCTCGACACGTTCGAACAAGGCATGGGCCGGCGCATTGCCAAGGGCACTGGCGTGCTTGAAGGCGATGACCTTGCGCGACGCCATCTCCCCGCGAGCGGCCGAGCGGTCATGCTCGAACATCGAGACGAGGGCCTCGCGCAGGAGGTCGAGATCGGCTTCGCCGAAGCCGGTGCGCTCGGCGAGCTTGGCGGAAATGAAGCCATGGGCGCGATAGAGGCCGTAGGGCACGATATGCTTGCGGCCCATCGTGCGGTTGTCGGTGCGCCCGTTGTCCTCTTCGCTGCCTTCCGCCCGCTGCTTCTTCTCTGCCTCGTTGGTCGCGGCCATGCGCGTGATGGAGATTTCCTGCGGCACGATGGGTTCGATGGATTGGGCGAAGGTCATCTGCACGGGGCCACGCACCTGGCCGCAGTTGATGCCCGTGGACATGACGGCGCCGAAGGTGCGCACGTCGAAGAAGTTCCGGCACATGAAATCGCGCAGCCGCTGCGCTTCCTCGTCATTCTTCGGGTTGAGCTTGCCCTCCTTCTTCGCCTTCTCGTCGTCCGGGCGCAGCGCCACATAGGCCTTGCGATGCTGCTCATTGAGGATGGCGCCTTCCTGCACATAGATATGGCAACCGGGCGCGCCATCACGTGCGAGCTCGACATAGTTGCGGATCTTGCGCTTCAGGCTCACGTCCGAGACGAGCCCATGGTTCGTCTCGGGATCGAGGCGCGGCAGGTTGCCGGCGTCGGGATCACCGTTGGGATTGCCCTTGGAGACATCGAACAGGAGAACGAAATCGTAGCGATTGGCGAGCGCGGTCATTGGGCGGCCTCCTCGGTGACGGTATCGGTCTTGCGGAAGAATTCGTTGCGCTGGTGGTAGTAGCCGAGGCCGAACAGGGCCTGCTCGGCGGCCGAAAGCGACGGCGGGAACGGGTCATTGGATGGATCCATCACCTCGAGGATGTCGCCAATGATGCGCTCCAGATAGATGCGCTGGCCCGGCCGCTGCTTGCCGAGCTTGGACAGATGATTGGCCGAGCCCT
This sequence comes from Chelatococcus daeguensis, assembly GCF_001887265.1. Taxonomy (NCBI): domain Bacteria; kingdom Pseudomonadati; phylum Pseudomonadota; class Alphaproteobacteria; order Hyphomicrobiales; family Chelatococcaceae; genus Chelatococcus; species Chelatococcus daeguensis. The sequence continues at coordinate 2,376,999 of NZ_CP018095.1, forward strand.
TTTCCAAGAGCGCAAAGACCTTCCGCGGCTGTGCGGAGGCCGCGCCGTAAAACTTGTCCTTGATCGTGGCGTTGACGTTGCGGCCGAGTGCGGCCATCTGCGCATGCTCGTAGGCGGCGAAGAGCCGCCCGAGCAGATAGCCCTTGTTCCTGTTGTGCGGGTCGAGCGCCACGGGTGCCTCCTTCGTCTTGTCCGATGCCCCGGTCCGTGCGGGATCCATGTCGAAATTGCGCACGAGGAGCGCGCGCAGCATGCCGGCCCTCAGCGCATTGATCTCCCCGTCCGCGCGGATGCGCATCAGCACGGTCGCGAGCAGCGTCAGCGGATAGGGCGTGCCGGTGAGGATGGCGCGCATCCACTCGCCGGCAAGATTGGGCGGCACGTTCTCGCGCTTGCCGAGCACCGCCGTCTCGGCGAGATAGCGCCAGAGCGGGGGATAGCCGTCGCGCGGCGGCGGCTCGATCGCCATGTCCGAGACGAAGCGCGCGTAATTGCCGGCGAGCCGGCCGAAATCGTCCTCCAGCCAGAAGCGGATGGACAGGCGCGCCGCATTGGGGGCAAGGCCGAGTACGTAGAAGCGAACGCCTTCGGCGAGCTTGGGCTCGATATCCTTCAACGGGATGCCACGGCGCATACGCCCGAGAGCATCGCCGACCTTGCCGGCCTCGATCCCCTCGTCCGGCTGCGATGCGAACCAGGCGCTGAAGAAGCTTTCGGCCGCCTCCGCCACCTGCGCATCCGAAGCATCCGCCCAGAAGACCGTGGAGGCATCGCCGATCTGGATGCGATGCCTGTCGTCGGCGAGGAAGGCGTTGAGCGCCGTCGCATATTTGAAAGCGGCCGCCTCGGAGACGGGCGCGTTCTCCCCCTGCTCGTGGCCGTAGGAGGTGAAGGCATCGAGGTTGAAGGAAACGATGGAGGCGCCGGACGATTGCGCGCCCCACACCCCCTTGATCGCCGGGTGCAGCCGCGCAATCGGGCCCATCGTGCCCGTGACGAGGCACACCGCTTCGGTGTCGCCGTTTCGCGCACCGACGTCCACCCACAGCGCCCGGGCGGCGGGCCGGTCGTGCAGGTAGATATTCTGCAGCCGCTCACTCTCGAGCGCGAAGATGACATTCTGATCCTTCATCTCCTCCGGCCACAGCGGCTGAGTGAACCGCTCGGGCGACCACTGGTCGAGAAAGCGGAGAAGAGCCAGGAGACCGGGATCGGCGGTGCCGGCCAGGGCGCCGCGATGCATCTCGCAAAAAGCCCTGTGCTCGTCCGCCGTCCGCTTGCCTTCGCCAGCCGTGACGCCGAGCAGGTAGGAGGTCTTGTCCCACAGGAAATTCGGCGCGATGGCGACTGTGCGCTTCACCGGTTGCGGCACCTGCATCAGCCGCGGCACCTTCTTCTTCCCCGTCCCGTCGCGCAGATCGGTGACGGAAGCGACGCTGCCGTCCTCGTTCAGCGAGATGACGAAGCCGATCTTCTCGGTCGAGAAACCGAAGGGCGGCACGTTCGGAAGCCGGTCGTAGGCTTTGGCGAGGGATGCCAGAATGCTCATGGGGACCTTCGCAATCCTTGCGCCCACGCCCTGTCACGGGCGGCGGGCCACGAAAGGTTCAGCGCAGAATGTCCGGCGAGCCGGGACGGGGCACGCGCATCACGCCGTTGTCGAGCCGGGCGCGGAAGAACAGCGACGGCCGCCCCGCCGCCTGATGGTCGATGTCCCACAGCATCAGGCCGAGATCGCGCGGCCGGCCGAAACCCAGGTCGTCTGTCCGGTGTTCCGGCTCGGGCGCCGGCATCGGCGCATCCGGCGCGATGAGGGAGAAGGCGGCGGCGAACTCGCGCGTGCCGAGGCAAGGCTGGTGGAAGCACTGGCCACGCTCGGCCCGGCGGTTGAAGATGTCGAGATGCTTGCCCTCGCTCTCGTCGCCGTCGGCCTTGTCCGTCAGCACGAAATGAGCCTCGATGACATAGGCGACGTCGACGAGGACGGTGGCGGCACGCTGCTGGCGGCTGTCCTCCACCTTGAGGGCAAGGCCCGCCAGGCTGCCCCGGTTCATGGCCGCCCTCACCGTGCCGGCGGGGATCTTGCTGCCCACCTCGTTGCGGCGGATGGACTGGAAGCGGACCGGCTTCAAAACATGGATGGCGTCGATGACCCAGCGGATCGCCGGCTTCCAGTGGATCGATTCCAGAATGCCGCGCGCCGCCGACGGGGTCATCACGTCATAGGAAACGCGCTCAACCTTGGTCTCCGGCCTAGTGAAACAGGCGTAATTGCCCGAGACGTGCAGACGAATTCCATAAGCCACGATTGCCCCCCAACCCACTATAGACTTACGTGAACTGAACACCCCCGCAGATTACGCATGGACGGACGAATTTTGACTCAGTACTGACTTCCTTTAAAACTTTTTTATTTTATCATATATCTCTATTCAGGCATTTCATTCCAATAAATACCTTGAATCGCCCCATATCAATAGAACCGCGAAACGATGAAGAAAGAAAGCGCTTGCTGCACAAAGTAAACCGCGCCGTGGCGGCCCATGCAAGCATTTCCGATATCCTAGCGGCGTCGGCTCGGGTTCCCTGATGGGCGTTTGTCCGATGCTGAAGGGATTGGCAGCTCTCTCTAACCGGAATGCGGACTGTCGCACATGGAGCGCACCTGTCCTCATACCATCCACTGCTCCGGCCGGAGATAGTCCGCATCGTCCCACAAAAGGCCGACATCGGGCCGATACAGGCTGTCCGCTACCAGCACGGCGAATTGGTCGGCGCGAAGCTTCTCGGCGTGGAAGGCAACGTGACCGGCTGCCATCAGCGCGATCCGCGCCTGAGGCGGCACCTGCACGACATAGGGCTGCACCTGTCGCGCCAATGTCCCGGACGGAATGGTCTCGACGCCGAGCCTGTCCACGATCTCCCGCGCCTCCGGCGTATTCGCCGCAATCACCGGCTCCATGCCGCTTTCGATCATGCGGAATTTCTCGGCCACCGTGCGATAGGCAAAGTCCGTCTCGATGCCGCCACGGCCCGGGCCCATGCGGAAGCGCGACAGGATCTTCTCCTTGTCGAGCCCCTCCGGGCCGACGCGCCAGTAGACCTCGCCGAAGAAATCCTCCATGGCCTGTGGCGACAGGAGATCCTCGTGCTTGTCCGCCATGCGCCCGAGATCGCCGCTCAGACTCTTGATCTCGGACGGCGGAGGATGGTCGGGCGCGGTGAAGATCGTGACGATGCTCTCCTCCAGAGGCCGCCGCCCTTCCCGGTTGCAGCGGCCGGCCGCCTGCGCCACCTGATCCAGCCCTGCCTCGGCCCGCCAGACCTTCGGGAAATCGAGGTCGACACCCGCTTCCACCAACGAGGTGGCGATGACACGGCAAGGACGCCCCTCCATCAGCATCCGCCGGATTTCAGCGAGAATGGCGCGCCTGTCGACGGCGTGCTGCCGGGTCGAAAGATGCACAGCTCCGTCGAGCCCCGCGGCCTGCGCAGACCGATAGAGTGCAAGGGCATGCTTGCGACTATTGACGACGACGAGGCCCTGGCTCTGGTCCATGAGGGCGGCGACGAGCGCCGCATCGTCCATCTCGCCGGCGAAGCGAAGCGTCACGCGCCGAAGCTTGCGGGCCAGGTCCTGCGGCTCGGGCGCCAGTTCCCGGCCGGCGAGCGGCAGGCCGACGGGATGGCCGGCCGGGAACCTGTCGGCATCGAGCGCCGGCTGCGTCGCCGTGCACAGCACGATGCTGCAGCGGTAATTGGCGGCGAGCTCCCGAAGCGCGGCCACGGCCGGCGCCAGCAACGGGCGCGGCAAGGTCTGCGCCTCGTCGAGGATGATGATGCTGCCGGCGACGTTGTGCAGCTTGCGGCAGCGCGACGGCCGGGCGGCAAACAGGCTCTCGAACAGCTGCACATTCGTGGTGACGACGACGGGTGCGGCCCAGTCCTCCATCGCCAGCTTCAGCTTGTCCCGGCTCGCGGCATCACTGTCCGCCATGCGCGCCTCTTCGCGCCGCAGCCGACCGGAGTCGATGGCCGAATGATGCTCGAGCACCACCGCCGCGCCCAGGATATCCCGGAAAATTTCCGCCGTCTGGTCGATGATGGAGGTGAAGGGAATGGCGTAGATGATGCGGCGATGCCCGTGGATCCGGGCGTGATCGAGCGCGAAGCCGAGCGAAGCGAGTGTCTTGCCGCCCCCGGTCGGCACGGTGAGCGTGAACAGGCCGGGCGCCTCGCCGGCACGGCTGCGCACGTGGTCGAGCACCGCGCTGCGGACGCTGTTCACTTCCGAATTGCTGTTGCGCAGGTCCCCCATCCGTCGCTCGTAGGCGGCCAGCAGGCCCGGAAGGACCGTCTGCAACGCTGGCCATTCACGCTCGAGTTGTCGCCCCTCGACGCGACCGTAGAAGGCCTCGGTGTCCTTGAAGTCGGCATCGACGAGACAGGAGAAGAGCATGCGGCCGAGAAAGGCGAACTGGAAGGCGAGGCGCGCTCGGGAAGCCTCCACTTCGCGATGTGTCGCCTCGCGCGCCGGTGGCGGCTCCCAAGAGAAGGCCGGCAGGAGGCCGCTCGCGTCGGGCGCCAGTTCCTCGCGCCAGACAGGGTCGAGCCTGGCGTGCGAAAAACCCGTCAGCCGGTCACTCAAGGCAGCGAGACTTTCCCCCCGCTTGTCGGGCAGGCCGGCATGATGACCGGCGATGGCGTATGAGATGATCTCCGCCATGAGACGGTCGTTGCCCGTGGCGAGTTCCAGGACGAGGGCAGCCCCCGCCGTCGAGTGGTCCACCCTCGTCTTGCCGCCCTCGAGCCGGGCCGCAAAGTCAGGCGAATACTTGCCGACATCATGCAGGAGCGCGGCGAGCCCTGCCGCCTTGCCTGCTCCGAAGGCTGCGCCATGGGCCGCTGCACGGGCCGCCGTTTCCTCCAGATGCTGGCGCAGCGGCTGCCAGTTGCGGCGAAACTCGTCCTCCGTCGAATGCGCATAGTACATCTGTCACCTCCCCGTGCCCGGCTCCAGTTTGCACAGATTTGGATGACGGTGATATCGATGCCCTCGACGCGCTCGCGCCTCGCCGGGAGGGACCCAAGAGTGCAAACAGATGATGTGGCGCGGAGTGGCAAGCGTTCTTGCGCACTGCAGCAAGCCCGTCCTGAAGCGGATGGGGTCGAAAACGGCCACACGGCTGCGGCAAGCGCTGAAGTGGCGCGCCCAAGGGGACTCGAACCCCTGTTTTCGCCGTGAAAGGGCGACGTCCTAGACCGCTAGACGATGGGCGCGCGGCCTCGCGAGGCGAGGTAGCGGCGCGACATATAGAGCGGTTCGCCGGCCGCGGCAAGCACAACCGCCGGGGAAGAACGGTGGATCAGTTCCCATCCACAGCCTTGCCGGGCGTGGCGGGCGCCACGTCCGTGACCCGCAGGTCGACGCGCTCCGCCCCGCCCCAGCGGTCGATGGCGAGGCTGCCGGCAGCGTGGATACGCTCGCCGCGCGCCGCAAGGAGCGCGCGGCCGAGCGGCTGGTCCGCGGCGCGGAAGGCGATGCCGCCGACCTGGCTGCCGTCGCCGGCACGCAGCTTGAGGCGCACATGGCCGTTACCGACGACGGCCGCCTCGGTAAGGATGTGATGCGGAAAGGCGAAGACGGGCTCCGGGTGGCCGGAGCCGAAGGGACCTGCCCCATTGAGCCGTGCCATCAGCTCCACCGTGGCGGAGGCGGCGGTCATCGCCCCGTCGACCAGGAGAGCCGTGTCCGCTCCCGCCGCCACGACGCTGTCGCGCAGCAGGGCGTCGATGGCCTCGGTGAAGGCCGGCAGGCTGTCATTATTAAGCGTCACGCCGGCCGCCATGGCATGGCCGCCGCCCTTCGCCACCTGCCCCGCCTCGACCAGCCGGCGCACCGCAGCGCCGAGATCGACCCCGGGAATCGAGCGGCCGGAGCCGGTGAGGCCCCCGTCGCCGTTGGCGGCAAAGGCGAAGGCGGGCTTCTGAAAACGCTCCTTCACCCGCGCGGCGACGAGGCCGGCGACGCCGGGGTGCCAGTCCGGTGCGTGCACCACAAGCACCGCCCGGTCGGGATCGGCCGTGAGCGCCATGTCAGCCTGCGCCATCGCCTCTTCGACGGCGATGAGCTCGATGGCCTGGCGTTCCTTGTTGAGCCGGTCGAGTTCCGCCGCGGTCTCCCGCGCCACGGCATCGTCGAGCGTCAGGAGAAGCCGGGCGCCGAGCGCGGCATCGCCGATCCGTCCGCCGGCATTGATGCGCGGCCCGAGCAGGAAACCGAGATGCCAGGACTCGGGCGGCCCGGACAAAGCGGCCGTATCCATCAGCGCCGTCAGCCCCGCACGGCCGCGCCGGCGCATGACGGCGAGCCCCTGGCGCACGAAGGCACGGTTGAGCCCCTTGAGCGGCACGACGTCGGCCACGGTCGCCAGCGCTACGAGGTCGAGTTCGGCGAGAAGATCGGGCTGGGGCCGGTCGGCCCGCCAGAATCCGGCCTCCCTCAGCGCGCGATTGAGCGCGACGAGCACGAGGAAGACCACCCCCGCCGCAGCGAGATGGCCGAGGCCGGAGAGATCGTCCTGCCGGTTCGGATTGACGAGGGCCTCGACGCGCGGCAGGTCCGCCGGCGCCTGGTGGTGGTCGATGACGACGACATCCATGCCGAGTTCGCGCGCATGGGCGAAGACCGCATGGCTCGCGGTGCCGCAGTCGACGGTGACGAGAAGGCGCGCTCCTGCCTGCCGCAGCGCCGTGACGGCCGCCGTGTTGGGCCCGTAGCCTTCCGTCAGCCGGTCAGGGATGTGAATGACGTAGGGAACGCCGCAGCGGCCGAGAAAGCCGCCGATGAGGGCGGCCGAACAGGCGCCGTCGACGTCGTAGTCGCCGAAGATCGCCACCTGCTCGCCCCTCTGCGCCGCGGCGGCGAGCCGCGCAACGGCGGCCTCCATGTCGCGCAGCACGGCAGGGTCCGGCAGCAGGTCGCGCAGGCGCGGCTCGAGGAAGGGAACGGCATCGCCAGCGGCGACGCCACGCGCGGCGAGCACGCGCGCCACCATGTCCGGCAGGCCATGCTGCTGCACCATGGCGAGGGCCTGCAGCGCCTGCACCTCGTCGCAGCGGTCGCGCCACATGCGGCCGAGCGCCGAGCGGGAGACGCCGAGAAAGGGGCGCGGCGCGTGGGACGCCGCCGCGGGACTGTCTACGGAATCGACGGGAGCCCGCGCGAGGGATGATTCGCTCATGGCCCGATTATTCACGGTGCAAACGGGCGGGCCAACCGCTTCAGGACAGCGCCTTGCGGTACTGGATGAAGCCCGCATCCTCCGCCACGCGGTCGTACAGCGCCCGGCCGGCTGCATTATCCTTGTGCGTCAGCCAGTAGACGCGCTCCGCCCCGGCGGCGCGCGCCGCGTCATAGACCGCCTCGATGAGCCGCCGCGCCAGGCCTCGCCCCCGATGAGTCTCGGCCGTGAAGAGGTCGTTGAGGTAGCAGCGCGGGGCGAGGCTCCACGTCGTGGCGTGGAAGACGTAGTGCGCGATGGCCGCCAGTTCTCCGTCGACGAAGGCGCCGAGGCCATGGATCGGCGCGGCGGGATCGAGCATGCGCGCAAAGGTGCCGTCCGTCACCGCCGGCGGCAGGCAGATGCGGTAGAAGGCCTGATACCCCTGCCACAGCGGTTCCCACGCCGCCCGGTCCACGGCCGCGAACGGCCGCACGACAATGCCAACGTCGGACATCAGGCCTCCTCCACCGGATGACGGCCATCCGGACCGCTCCGCCGAAACTCAATCCAGATGGAACTTGGCGAGCTCCCGGTGCTCGGCCTTGATGCGGCGCACGGTGCCGGTGGCGGAGCGGTAGACCACCGTCTCCGTCTCGATCACGTCCTTGCGGAAGCGCACGCCCGAGAGAAGGGCCCCGTTGGTGACGCCTGTGGCGGCGACGATGACGTCGCCCGAAGCGAGATCGAGCAACTGGTACTTCTTGTTCGGGTCGGTGACGCCCATCTTGGCCGCTCGGTCGAGCTTCTCCGCCGTGTCGAGGATGAGGCGGGCCTGCATCTGGCCGCCGACGCAGCGCAGCGCCCCGGCCGCGAGCACGCCCTCCGGGGCGGCGCCGATGCCGAGATACATGTCGATGCCGGTCTCTTCCGGGTTCGCCGTGAAGATGACGCCGGCGACGTCGCCATCGGTGATAAGGCGGATGCCGGCGCCCGTCTTGCGCACCGCGGCGATCATGTCGGCGTGGCGCGGCCGGTCGAGCATCAGCACGTTGATCTCGTTGGGCTTGACGCCCTTGGCCCTGGCGAGCGCATTGATGTTGTCCGCCGGCGAGGCGTCGAGGTCGATCACCCCGTCCGGATAACCTGGACCAACGGCAATCTTCTGCATGTAGACGTCGGGCGCGCCGAGCAGCGTACCCGCCTCGGCCATGGCCATGACAGTGATGGCGCCGGGCATGTCCTTGGCGCAGAGCGTCGTGCCCTCGAGTGGATCGACCGCGATGTCGACCTTAGGCCCCTTGGTGTTGCCGACCTTCTCGCCGATGAACAGCATCGGCGCCTCGTCGCGCTCGCCCTCGCCGATGACGACGGTGCCGTCGATCGGCAGGCGGTTGAGCTCCCGGCGCATGGCATCGACCGCAGCTTGGTCGGCCGCCTTTTCGTTGCCGCGCCCACGCAGCCGCGCCGCCGCTACGGCGGCGCGCTCGGTCACGCGCACGAGCTCCAGCGTGAGGATGCGTTCGATCAGCTGGTTCGGCTTGACGGTAATCTCGCTCATCGCGGTCGGATCTCCCTAAAGGCCGCTCAGATCAGCGGGCCGGAACGGCCGTCTGGATAGGTCAGAGTACGTGCATGGTCTCGGATGCGGCACGATCGGCCGCGACCTACTCCCGTTCAATACGGATCACTTGTGGCGCCTCGGCGACATGCCCGTCTCCGATCACCTTGTCCACCGCCCTGCGGATGGCGGCTTCCGTCGTCGCATAGGTGATGAGCACCACCGGCACCGGCGCGCCGGAGCGCCCGGAGGGATCCCGCTGGGCGGCATCCTCCGACCGGTGCTGGACGATGCTCTCCAGCGAAATGTCCGCCTCCGCCATGCGGGTGACGATGGAGGCCGCGGCGCCCGGCCTGTCATAGGCGGTGAGGCGCACGTAATAGCCGCCGGTATGCATGCGCATCGCCGCGCGCTCGGGCTTGCGCAGCGCGCCGACGGGCACGCCGAAGGCCGGCACTGCACCGCCCGCGGCAAGGTCGCAGATGTCGGCGACGACGGCCGAGGCGGTCGCGTCGCCCCCCGCCCCTGGGCCGACGAGCGTGACCTCGCGCACCGCATCGGCGTCGATGGTCACGGCGTTGGTGACACCCATCACCTGTGCGATGGCGGAGGATTTCGGCACCATCGTCGGATGGACCCGCTGCTCGATGCCGGTCTTCGTCCGCTCGGCGACGCCGAGCAGCTTGATGCGATAGCCGAGCTCGTCGGCCATGCGGATGTCGATGGGGCTGATCGAGGAGATGCCCTCGACATAGATCGCCTCGGCGTCGATCTCGGTGCCGAAGGCGAGGCTCGTGAGGATCGCAAGCTTGTGTGCCGTGTCGAAGCCGCCGACGTCGAAGGTCGGATCGGCCTCGGCATAGCCCAGCCTCTGCGCGTCCTTGAGGCAGTCGTCGAAGGACAGGCCCTCCGCCTCCATGCGCGACAGGATGTAGTTGCAGGTGCCGTTGAGGATGCCGTAGACGCGGCTGACACTGTTGCCGCCGAGTGCCTCGCGCAGCGTCTTGATGACGGGAATGCCCCCGGCGACGGAGGCCTCGAAGGCGAGCGACACGTCCTTCTTCTCGGCGAGGGCGGCGAGCGTCACGCCGTGCCGCGCTAGCAGCGCCTTGTTGGCGGTGACGACGTGCTTGCCGGTTTCCAGCGCCGCGGTGACGGCCTCGAGGGCCGGGCCGTCCTCCCCGCCAATGAGTTCGACGAAACAGTCGATGTCGCCGCTGCGGGCGAGCGCGACCGGATCGTCGAACCAGGTCAGGGCCGCGAGATCGAAGCCGCGTTCGCGCGCGCGGTCGCGCGCAGTCACGGCGGTCACCCTCACCCGGCGTCCGAGACGGGCGGTGAGCTGCTCGTCCTGACGGACAAGCATGCGCACGGCGGAAGCGCCGACCGTGCCGAGGCCGGCGATGCCGACCCTGAAATCATGCGACATGGTGAACCAGACTCGCGGGAACGAAAGGCAACGAGAGCCGGCGCGGCCGGCGCCTCAGCGCCGGGCCGCGAGCGGGACCACGTTGTGCAACGTTTTGTCCGCCGTTTCAAGGAAGCGGCGGATATTGCGGGCGGCCTGGCGGATGCGCTGCTCGTTCTCCACAATGGCGATCCGCACATAATCGTCGCCATGCTCGCCGAAGCCGATGCCCGGCGCGACGGCGACATCCGCCTTCTCGACGAGCAGCTTCGAGAATTCGAGGCTGCCGAGGCCGCGGAAAGGCTCCGGAATCGGCACCCAGGCAAACATCGAGGCGCTCGGCGTCGGGATCGGCCAGCCCGCCCGGCCGAAGGAATCGACCAGCGCGTCGCGGCGCCGGCGATAGATGTCGCGCATCTCGACGATGCAGTCGTCCGGCCCGTTGAGGGCGGCCGTGGCTGCCACCTGCACGGGCGTATAGGCGCCGTAGTCGAGATAGGACTTCACGCGGGCGAGCGCCGCCAGCAGCCGCTCGTTGCCCACGGCAAAGCCCATGCGCCAGCCGGCCATGGAATAGGTCTTCGACATCGAGGTGAACTCGACCGTGACGTCCACGGCGCCCGGCACCTGCAGCACCGACGGCGGCGGCTCCCCGTCGAAATAGACCTCGGCATAGGCAAGGTCGGACAGGACGATGAGCTCGTGCTTCTTCGCGAAGGCCACGAGGTCCTTGTAGAAGTCGAGCGAAGCCACATAGGCCGTGGGGTTCGACGGATAGCAGACGACGACGGCGATGGGCTTGGGAATCGAATGCACCACCGCCCGCTCGAGCGCGGGGAAGAAGGCCGGCGTCGGCTCGGCCGGCACGGAGCGGATGGCGCCGCCGGCCATCAGGAAGCCGAAGGCGTGGATCGGATAGCTCGGATTGGGGACGAGCACGACATCGCCAGGCCCGGTGATGGCCTGCGCCATGTTGGCGAAACCCTCCTTGGAGCCGAGCGTGGCAACGACCTGGGTGTCGGGATCGAGCTTCACGCCGAAGCGGCGCTCGTAATAGCCCGCCTGGGCCCGGCGCAGGCCGCCGATCCCCTTGGAGGCGGAATAGCGGTCGGTACGCGGTTTGCCCGCGGTCTCCACCAGCTTCTCGATGACATGGCGCGGCGCCGGCAGGTCGGGATTGCCCATGCCGAGGTCGATGATGTCGGCCCCGTTGGCTCGGGCTGCGGCCTTGATCCGGTTCACCTGCTCGAAGACATAGGGCGGCAGACGCTTGATGCGGTGAAAATCGGTCATGGCTACTCAAGTCCCTGGATCGGGCCGCGCATCGCAGTCCTTCCGGCGCGGCAGCTTTGATTTAGCACCCGGCCGGCCAAAGGCAGAATGTTTTTTCGCGCCTGCGGGATGACTGCCGGGCTATTGCGCTGCCGGCGCCGCCGACAGCGCCCTGGCCTCCGAGGCGGCAGCCTCGTTTGCCCGCCGCCGCGCCTCCAGCTCCTGCTTCAGCCGCTCGGCCTCATCGGCGCTCCGCGGGCGGATCGCGCGGGCCGGCGGCTGCACGCCGATGGGCATGTAGTTGAGGTCGCTGGGCCGCGATTGGGCGACGAACTCGGCCGACCGCGGCGCCTCGGCGCGCAGCCCCGTGGCGACGGCGACATCCCGCACTGCCTCACCACCGCTCGTGCAGGCGGCGAGGACGAGCGGCGGCAGCACGAGCAGCGCCTTGCGGGCACGGCTGCCCCGCACGGACTGGAAAAGGCCTCGCAGGTAACGTCTCATCGGTATGAACTCTTGTGAAAGGACCATCTGCGACAAGTCTTGCGTCGATATGCGCGATGCCCATGCCGGCGATCATGCCCGTCAATGATGCCCATGTCACAGATTGTCGGTTAATATGAGGAAAAAGGGAACGGATCGAGACATGCCGTCGAGGAAAGAGGCGGAGGGCGCATGACTGATAAGGGCGACCAGCGACCCGGCACGCCGATGCCGGATTTCGAGGCCCTGTCGCGCAACATGGCCCAGTTCGTGGAGGAAGCTGGCCGGGTGGCGGCCGCCTACCTCAAGCCATACGAGGAGGGCCGCGCCAAGGGCGGAGCCGCCGACGAGGTAGGCGACATCGTCAAGACGCTTGGCAATGTGGCCGAGAAGTGGATGTCCGATCCGCAGAAGGCGATCGAGGCCCAGTCCGCCCTCACCTCTCGCTTCCTCGATCTGTGGGCCTCGACCCTCAAGCGCATGCAGGGCGAACAGGCCGAGCCGGTAATCACGCCGGACCCGAAGGACAAGCGCTTCGCTGACCCCGAGTGGGAGGAAAATCCGCTCTTCGATTTCATCAAGCAGGCCTATCTGCTGACGACCGACTGGGCCGACCGGCTCGCCGCCGAGGCCGAGGGACTCGACGACCACACCCGTCACAAGGCGCAGTTCTACGTGCGCCAGATCGCAAGCGCGCTCGCCCCGTCGAACTTCATCGCCACCAATCCGGAGCTCATCCGAACCACCCTGCGCGAGAGCGGCGCCAACCTGGTGCGTGGCATGCAGATGCTGGCCGAGGACGTGGAGGCCGGCGGCGGCCAGCTCAAGGTGCGCCAGTCGGACCCGCACCGGTTCGAGGTCGGCATCAATCTCGCCAACACGCCCGGCAAGGTCATCTTCCGCAACGAGCTTGTGGAACTCATCCAGTACAGCCCGACGACCGACAAGGTGCTGCGCCGGCCGCTCCTCATCGTGCCGCCGTGGATCAACAAGTACTACATCCTCGATCTCAACCCGGACAAATCCTTCATCCGCTGGGCGGTGGCGCAGGGACTCACCGTCTTCTGCATCTCCTGGGTCAACCCCGACGAGCGGCTGGCCGAGAAGAGCTTCGAGGATTACATGCGCGAGGGCATCTTCGCCGCCCTCGACGCCATTGCCCGCAACACGGGCGAGGAGGAGGTCTCGGCCGTCGGCTATTGCGTCGGCGGTACCCTGCTCGCGGCGACGCTCGCCTTCATGGCGGCGAACGGCGACACGCGCATCGCCGGCGCCACCTTCCTGACCACCCAGGTGGACTTCACCCATGCCGGCGATCTCAAGGTCTTCGTCGACGAGGACCAGATCAGGGCCATCGAGCAGGAGATGGCCAAGCGGGGCTATCTCGAGGGCTCGCGCATGGCCACCGCCTTCAACATGCTGCGGCCGAACGACCTGATATGGCCCTACATCGTCAACAACTACGTGCGCGGCGTCTCCCCGCTGCCGTTCGACCTGCTCTACTGGAACTCCGATTCCACCCGCATGCCGGCAGCCAACCATTCGTTCTACATGCGCGAATGCTACCTGAAGAACAATCTCGCCAAGGGCCGCATGAACTTCGGCAATACGCGGCTCGAACTGTCGGACGTCACCATACCCACCTATCACCTCGCCACGCGCGAGGACCACATCGCCCCGGCCCGCTCGGTCTTCCTTGGCGCGCAGCTCTTCGGCGGGCGCATCCGCTTCGTGCTTGCCGGCTCGGGACACATCGCCGGCGTCGTCAATCCGCCGGCCAAGCCGAAGTACCAGCACTGGGTCAACGGCAAACCGCGCGGCGAGCTCGACGACTGGCTGAAGGAGGCGCAGGAGGTGCCCGGCTCCTGGTGGCCGGACTGGATCGACTGGATTGCCGCCCAGAGCCCCGAAAGGGTCAAGGCGCGCGACCCCGCCGAGGGGCCGCTCGAGCCCCTATGCGACGCCCCCGGCACCTATGTGAAGATGCGGGACTGAGGCGGGACGCCGACGCGCAAAGGCCGGCGGTTGCCCGCCGGCCTTTCTTCTTGCCCGAGCCGGCGACCCGGCCCGGGCCTTCGCATGGGCAATCCGGGAAAAGCGATCAGTACTTGCGCACGATCGGCGCGGGGATCGGCTTGGCTGGCTCGTCCCAGCGGTACTTGAGCGCCACGGAGACGATGTCGACTGACGGCTTCGTCTCGGCGACGAAGGGCAGCGCCGCGAACTGCGGATTGCCCGGCACGAGGCGAATGTCCGTGTCCCTGACGAAGATGTGTGTGTAGCCGACGTCGAAGGACAGCTGGTCGTTCCACTGGTAGGTGGCGCCGATCGAGGCCCAGAGACGATCGTTGTCGGGAATGCGCACGTCACGCGTGCGGTCGGTGATGGGCGACCACTCGTAGCCGAGGCCGGCACGCAGCGCGAGTTGATCGTTGACCTGATATTCCGCACCGACGGAAGCGAACCAGCCGTCGCGATAGCTGAACGGCAGCGCCGTCACGGCCGTCCCGCTGATCGCGCTCGTGACCGGCACGATGTTGAGCCTGCTCCAGTTCGTCCACTCGACCCCGGCCATCACCTTCCACTGTGGCGACAGGCGCTGGGCGACGCCGAAGGTCAGCACCTCCGGCAGGTTCACATTGGCCTTGACGGGGACGATCGTCGCCGGCCCCACGTGCAGGTTGCCCTCGAGCTGGTGACGGATCGACGACCGGAAGCCGAGGCCGATCTCGGTGCCCTCGAACGGCGTCAGCGTCAGGCCGAGCGTGTAGCCGACGCCGTACGCATCGCCCTCGAGGATGGCGGCCGGGGCGAGGGGCGACAGGCCGAGCGCGCGCTTCAGCGTCACGTCGAGATATTGCACCTGCAGCCCGACACCGATGGAGAGCCAGTCGGTGACCCTGTAGCCGATCGTTGGCGTGACGTTGATGGAGAAGGCCTTCGACGAACGCCCGTAGGTCTGGCCGGCCCAGTTCTGGTCCGGCTTGGTGATGAAGCCGTAGGGCGAATTGATCGACACGCCGAGCCAGAGCCGGTCGTTGACCTGATAGCTCGCATAGCTGGCCGGCACGACGGCCGTCTGGCCGATATTGCCGGACCCGACGGGGGTGCCCCCGAGCGCGCCGACGAGGCCGAGGGTCGGCAGGTCCGGATTGATCTTCGCCTCGGGAAAGATCACCGACGCATGACCCTCGAAGCGGAAGCCGGGGCTCATGGTGATCGTCGCCGGGTTCCAGAACATCGACGAGAGACCGGCAGAACCGGCCGCAACGCCGGAGAATGACATGCCCTGTCCGGTGGCACTCTGCTCACGGATCGCGAAGGAGCCAGCCTGTGCATCGGCCATAGCAACGATCAATGAAACTGAACAAATGGCCGTCCACGTAAGAAATTTCCGAGAATCCCTCATGGATGTTCCCCTGACCCATACGTTCAATGGAGGCGTCTGTTACTTGCGAGCGCCCTTGATTCGCATGCTGCCAAGGCCGTCTTCGACAATCAATGTATTGGTACACATACAAATATCTGAAATGGCGACTAACATTTCAGTCTTAACACCGCAAAAAACACATCAAAACATGCCTTTTGATGCACCGCACAACACCAATCCGGTTCACATGGGTATAGTTCATATCGAAACCATATCGATTTTCGCGCCTGCCCACAGGTCCTTCTCATCCGCGGAAAAAGCGTGCGGCTGGCGACTTTTCGCCTGATGTGACATTACCGCAACAAGCGCCGGTTACGCGCTGCGCGCATCGTATCTGCGCCGATCCGGCTTGCGATCGGCGCCCCGCCGCAGCACACTCCGCCCGCTTGAAACGTTTCAATTGGAGGATACCCCATGAAGTTGGTGCGCTACGGCAATCCGGGTGCGGAGAAGCCGGGCATCGTCGACGCCGAGGGCACGATCCGCGACATCTCCGGCATCGTCCCCGATCTCGCCGGCAAGGCCCTCACAAGGGCCTCGCTGGCGCGCATCGCCGCCGTCGACCCCAAGACCCTTCCAGCCGTGCCGGCCGGCACGCGGCTCGGCCCCTGCGTCGGCAACGTGCGCAACTTCATCGCAGTGGGCCTCAACTATGCCGATCACGCGGCGGAGACGAACTCACCGATCCCGAAGGAGCCGATCCTCTTCAACAAGGCCCCGTCCTGCATCGTCGGCCCCAATGACGACGTGATCGTGCCGCGCGGCTCGCAGAAGACCGACTGGGAGGTCGAGCTCGCCGTCGTCATCGGCGAGGAGGCGTCCTACGTCGAGGAGAAGGACGCGCTCGACTACGTGGCCGGCTACTGCGTCTGCAACGACGTGTCGGAGCGCGAGTACCAGATCGAGCGCGGCGGTCAGTGGGCCAAGGGCAAGGGTTGCCCCACCTTCGGTCCCCTCGGCCCCTGGCTCGTCACGACTGACGAGATCAAGGACGTGCAGAACTTGTCCATGTGGCTCGAAGTGAACGGCGAGCGGGTGCAGGACGGCTCGACGAAGACCATGATCTTCTCCGTTCCCTTCCTCGTGTCCTACATCTCGCAGTTCATGAAGCTCGAGCCCGGCGACGTCATCACCACCGGCACGCCTCCCGGCGTCGGCATGGGCATGAAGCCGCCGCGCTTCCTCAAGGGCGGCGAGGTCGTGGAACTCGGCATCGAGGGCCTCGGCACGCAGAAGCAGCAGGTGCGGGCCTATCAGAGCTGAGCATCGGCACGAGTTCCGGTTTAAGGGCGGGCACTTGCCCGCCCTTTTTCACATGGCGCGCAAGCTTCAGACGCCGAGCATCAACCGGATGTTCTGCACTGCCGCACCGGAGGCGCCCTTGCCCAGATTGTCGAGCCGGGCGACGAGCACGGCCTGCCGCCGCGCCTCGTTGGCATAGACCCTGAGTTCCAGCCGGTCGGTGTCGTTGAGCGCCTCGGGCTCGATCTTGCCGCCCGTGACGCTCGCATCGTCCTGCCGGGCGACCGAGACGAGCTCGCTCACCGCATAGCGCGTGGCGAGCACCGCCTGCAGGTCGGCCCCCGTCGGCCGCTCGGGCAGCGTGTCGAGATGCAGCGGGATCGACACCAGCATGCCCTGGCGGAAATTGCCGACCGAGGGCACGAAGATCGGCCGCCGCGAGAGGCCGCAATAGGTCTGCAGCTCCGGCAGGTGCTTGTGCTCGAGGCCGAGGCCGTAGAGCTCGAAGGACGGCGCCGTGCCCGCCTCGTAGGCCTCGATCATCGTGCGTCCGCCGCCGGAATAGCCGCTGACCGCATTGATGGTGACGGGATAATCCGCCGGCACGAGTCCGGCGTCGACGAGCGGCCTCAGAAGCGCGATCACCCCCGTCGGATAGCAGCCCGGATTGGACACCAGGCGCGCCCCGGCGATCGCCGCGCGCTGGCCCGGCGTCATCTCGGCGAAGCCGTAGACCCAGCCCGGCGCGACCCGGTGGGCGGTGCTCGCATCGAGCACGCGCGGACCGGCCTCTCCCAGGGCCTCGACGAGCGCCACCGTCTCCTTGGCGGCCGCGTCCGGCAGGCAGAGCACGACGAGATCGACATCGGCGAGCAGCGCCTTCTTCGCCTCCACGTCCTTGCGCAGCTCCGGCGCGATGGACCTGAGCTCGATCTGCGGCAGCGCCGAGAGCCGCTCGCGGATGCCGAGGCCCGTGGTGCCGGCCTCACCGTCGATGAAGACGCGCGGCGCCCGCGCACCCGCAGCCTTGGCCCGGGCGGGATTGAGAAGCGAGGTGTCGTTCATGGACGGCTCCTGACGATTGTCCGGGCGACGGTTTTCGAGCGTTTGCCGGTGGTAACAGAAGATGGGGACGAAATTGCAACAAAAAAGCCGCGCTGCGGGCGCGGCTCCGATCACGACACGCGAGGTCGCGTCATCGCACGCGCGCAAGGACGGCGCGGCGGCGTCGGTTCGGCGTGGTGTGCGCGACGGTGATCATGGGCACGCTTATCCGGGAAAGGGGCGCCGGTGTCAATGACGACCCGGCCAGTCTCTCCCGTTCGCGGGGAGGGGTATCGCACACGAAGGTCGAGGTCATGATCCTCCCCCGCATGGGGGGAGGGAAAACACTCACCCCCGCGCCCGCTCGGCGAGGATCTGCAGGTAGTGCTGCACCACCGTCGCGCCGGCGATGGCGGTGATGTCAGCATGGTCGTAGGGCGGCGCCACCTCGACGAGGTCCATGCCGCGCCAGTCGATGTCGCGCAGGCTCCACAGCGCCATCAGCGCCTCGGCGCTCGAAAGGCCGCCGGCGACCGGGGTGCCCGTGCCCGGCGCGAAGGCGGGATCGAGCGCGTCGATGTCGAACGACAGATAGGCCGGCCCCTCGCCCACCCGCTCGCGGATGCGCTGGGCGATGCCGGCGACGCCGAGCCCGCGCGCCTCGTAGGCATCGACGATGGCGATGCCGAAATCGTCCGGCGCCACGGTGCGGATGCCGATCTGGATGGAGCGCGAGCAGTCGATCAGCCCCTCCATCTCGGCGCGGGTGACGAAGGTGCCGTGCGAGGTGCCCTCGCCGTCGTCCTCCCAGGTGTCCTGGTGGGCGTCGAACTGCACCAGCGCCAGCGGCCCGTGCTCGGCCACATGGGCGCGCAGCAGCGGCAGGGTGATGGAATGATCGCCGCCGAGCGTCACGAGATGGCATCCGGCCGCGACGATCTCCGCCGCCTGCGCCTCGACGAGGCCGTGCACCTGGTCGAGCCGGCGATAGTCGAACGAGCAGTCGCCCCAGTCGATCACCGTGAGCGCCTCGAAGGGATCGAGCCCGGAGGGGAACTGCGGATCGCCGTCGAAGATCGCGGAGGCGCGGCGCAGCGCCTGCGGCCCGAAGCGCGCCCCCGGCCGGTTGGACGTGGCGCAATCGAACGGCACGCCCCACACGACGACGTCCGCCGCCGACAGATCGCGGCTGTAGCGCCGGCGCATGAAGGACAGCGCCCCCGAATAGGTCGGCTCGAGCGAGCCGCCGTCGAGCGGGCCGAGAAAGGCGTTGTCCGTCGGACGCGGGCGGATCGAATCGTTGCGGCTCACGGCGTCTCCTCGCAGCACTTTGCCGAAGGATAGCCGGCACCCGCGCCGCATCAAGCGTGGGGCGGCGACACGCAGGGCCTCACATCGGCGCGAGCGCCATTGGCAGGCCCGCCCCGTCGAGCTATGGGCGGTGCGATGACGCGCGCACGCCCCCTCTCCCGCCGCTCCCTCATCGGCGGCCTCGCTGCCCTCGCCGCCCCTGCTCTGCCCGCCCGCGCCGCCCCCTCTCTCCGGCAGGGCGGCAGCCAGTTCGTCTGGCTGGAGCCGCGCCGGCAGATGCCGGCGCTCGCCCTGACCGATGTCCGGGGCCGCCGGCACACGCTCGCGCCGGACGGGCGCGTCCATCTCCTCAATTTCTGGGCGAGCTGGTGCCCGCCGTGCCGGGAGGAGATGCCGCGCCTCGAGGCCTTCGTGCGGACGATCGATGCGCAGCGCCTCAACGTCGCCGCCATCTCCTTCGACCGGGACGGCACAAGGGCCGTCGCGCCCTTCCTGAAGCGCCACGGCATCGAGAAGCTCCCCGTCTTCGTCGATCCCGAGGGGGATGTCGCCTATTCGGACGCCGGCAACCGCAAGGGCGCGCCCTTCGCCCTCTACGGCATGCCCATCACCTATCTCGTCGACCGCGGCGGCGGCATCGTCGGCTACATCTCCGGCGCGGTGGACTGGCTGCAGCCGGACGCCGAGGCCTTCCTCGCCGCCTTCATGGCCTGACCTGCGCCGCGCCTACTCCGTCGGCAGCACCGTGAACCCATCCGCCGCGCCCCCCGGAGCGAGCGCGCTCCCCGTTTCGTCATAGCGCTCGATGGCCTCGACCCGCGCGCCGAGCGGCCCCGCGCGGCACGCCGCGAGCATCGCCTCCACGGCATCGGCCGGCCCGGCGAAGACCGCCTCGACGAAGCCCTCGCGCCGGTTGCGCACCCAGCCCGCAAGCCCCCGCGCCCCCGCCTCGCGCGCCGTCCAAGCCCGATAGCCGACGCCCTGCACGCGACCCTTGATGACGGCATGGACGATGACGCGGGAGGTCATGACTCACTCCACAACGACGGCCTCCGACAGCCTACCACGCCATCGCGCGCGGAGGATAAGGAACATTTTCCTTGATCTTAGGATTTGTTCTCTATATGTTCCGACCTGCGCGCGTACCCCTATCATCAGGAGATACCCTCGTGGCCTCGTATGCGATAACCGATGACAAGATCGTCTTCACGAACGGCACGCCGGCCGGCTATACGGTCGGAACCCTCCAGGATGCGATGAATGTTGCGCGAAGCAATGGGAAGCCCCTGTTCATCGTTGCCGGCACCTACGATGTGGGCAACCTCTCGGTCAGAACCTCCAACGGCGGAGGCGCACCACTTGTCATGGAAGCCAATCCCGGCACCGTGACGTTGCGCTTCACGACTGGTACTTTTTTCCTAGAGATCGACAATGTTCCGGATTGCGTGATCCGCGGCATCACATTCAACGCAAACGGCCGTCCCTATGCCGAGTCCGGCAATGGCGGCGCCATCACCGCCTATCGTGCGCACAGGACCCGCATCGACCGCTGTACGGTGCATGGCGCGCCGGGCATGGGGATCGTCTTCGAACAGTGCGGAACGCGCCAGACGATCGGGACAACCGGAACCGACGAACCCACCTCCCCGGCAGGCGCTATTGCCGGTTGCGAGGTTTACAACTGCGACACCGCCATCTTCGGCGTGGCCAATGTCAGCTTGTCGGTGACCGGCAACGTCGTTCGAAACTGCGGCAATAACGGCATCCTCATCTGGCAATACTCGCCGCGGTTCGACGGCAGCACCGTGAGCGGCAATGCCATCACCTACATTGAGGCGCAAGGCGGCGGCACCGGCCAGCGCGGCAACGGCGTCAATCTCTACCGCGCCCACGGCTGCTCCGTGACGGACAACCGGATTCGCTACTGCAAGTTCAGCGCGGTGCGAGCCAACGTCTGCAACGACACGATTATCTCCGGCAATAACATCTACGCGATGGGCGAGATGGCCATCTACGTCGAAGAGACGGACGGCGCATCCGGAGAGAACGACGTCGGCACCGTCGTCGGCTCGAACCTGATCGACACCTGCGGCAGCGGCATCTCCGTCACCAACTTCAACAATGGCGGCAGGCTCGCGAGCATCACCGGCAACGTGGTCCGCAATGCCAGGCAGTCGAACAATCCAACGGTGAGCTATGACACCGGCACGGGCATCAGTGCGGAAGGCGACTGCGTCGTCAACGGCAATGTCGTCGAGTGCGCCCTCCGCTACGGCATCGTTGTCGGAACGAACAATTATGCCCGCAACCTGATCGCTTCCGACAACGTCATCCGCCGGTGCGGCATCGGTATTGCAGCCTCGGCCAACGCGAATGCGGGCCACATGCTTGTGACCGACAACATGATCCAGATGCCGGCGGGCGTTTCTACCGAAAATGGTATCGTGGCCTATACCTATCTCGGCGAGACCAGCGGCGTGAGGATCGACGCAACGATGAGCGGCATCACGCCGAGCACCTATCCCAAGATCCACCTTGGCCTCAACATCGTGCACGACCAGCAGACGCCCGATCCGGTACCGGTGCCCTGCCTGGCCAGCCTGCCGGTCTTCTGAGGCAGCGCACCGCGAGGGAGGGAAGACCTCCCTCGCATTAACCCGGTCTTGGCATTTTGCGCACAGACTGGCGGCGATTCTTTGGGAGAATGATTGCCATGAATGCCAACGCGACCGGAATGGCCGCTGCGCGTGAGGCGCCCCCCCGCCTTGCCGAATTGCTGGCGAAACAACGGCCGGATTGGCATTCCGAATGGGCATGGGCCAACTACAAGTCCACGCTCGTCGATCTCGTCAGGGCCGACCACCTTCGCCACCTGTGCGAGATCGGCGGCGGCCGTGACCCTTCGTTCACGGCCGAGGAGGCCGCGGAACTCGGCATCACGCTCACCATCAACGACATCAGCGCCACCGAGCTCGAAAAAGCACCGCCGGGCTTTCCGACAGCCTGCTTCGACGTATCGGGAGACATCGCCGCAGCGGGGATCGCGCCCGGCCAGTTCGACCTGATGTTCTCGCGCATGGTCTTCGAGCATGTGAAGGACGTGCGGCAGGCCTGGCGTAATATTCACACGTTGCTCGCGCCGGGCGGCGTGGCGGTGGCGTTCTTCCCCACCCTCTATTCGTTGCCCTTCCTCGCCAATCATCTGATGCCGGAATGGCTGTCGAGCGCCATCGTGCGCGCCTTCTATCCCAACCGGGGCGAAGAGACCGACGACCCCAAGTTCCCCGCCGTTTACGACTGGTGCTTCTCCAGTGAGGCCCGGATGCTGCCCATGCTGCGGGACTGCGGCTTCTCGGACGTGGCCATCCAGCCCTTCTGGGGACATGGCTATTTCAAGCGGCTGCCGGTGGTGCGGCAGATCGACGATGCCTTCAACGCCCTTGCCGCACGGCGCGACTGGCGGAGCATGTCCGCCTACGCCTACGTGCTGGTGCGCAAGTAGTCAGGCAAACTCCAGAATAACCGCATCCACCGCGAGGCTGTCGCCCTCCTTGGCGTGGATCTTCGCGACCGTGCCGTCGCGCTCGGCCTTGAGCACGTTCTCCATCTTCATCGCCTCGACGATGGCGAGCGTCTCGCCGGCCTTCACCTCCTGGCCCTCGGCGACGGCGATGGCCTTGACGAGGCCGGGCATGGGGCAGAGCAGCTGCTTCGAGGTGTCGGCCGCCACCTTCTCCGGCATCAGGGCGGCAAGCTCGGCCTCGCGCCGGGTATAGACGCGCGCCTCCGTCGCCGTGCCCGCGTGGGCGAGCGCCACGCCGTTGAGGATCGGCCGCACCTGCACCGCGATCGCCTTGCCGTCGACGCGGCCGTGCCATACCGGCTCACCGGGGCGCCAGGACGACGCGACGGCGACCGTGCGCCCGTCGGAAAAGGCGAGAACGAGAGCCCCGTCCTTGTCGTCGATGGTGAGCGGGATGGCCTCGCGGCCCAGCATCACCACCCGCTCGCGCTCGAACCTGACGGGCTTGGCCGAGCGCAACTGGCCCGAGATGCGGCGCTTGCGCTCGTTGAACAGATGGTCGATGGCCGCCGCGACCGCCGCGAGGTGGATGGCGACCTCCCCCTCCGGCCGCGGCATCTCGAAGCCCTCGGGAAACTCCTCGGCGATGAAGCCCGTCGACAGGCGGCCCTCCTGCCAGCGCGGATGGGCCATCAGCGCCGAGAGGAAGGGAATGTTGTGGCGGATGCCGTCGATGGCGAAGGCATCGAGCGCCCGCTGCTGAGCCGCGATGGCGGCCGCGCGCGTCGGCGCGTGGGTGATCAGCTTGGCGATCATCGGGTCGTAGTAGATGGAGATCTCGCCCCCTTCCACGACGCCGGTGTCGTTGCGCACCCGCGCCCCGTCCGCCTCGCCCTCGGCCGGCGGGCGATAGGTGACGAGCCGGCCCGTCGAGGGCAGGAAGCCGCGCGTCGGGTCCTCGGCATAGACGCGGCTCTCGACGGCCCAGCCGTCGAGCCGGATGTCTTCCTGCGAAAAACGCAGCTTCTCGCCGGCGGCGATGCGGATCATCTCCTCGACGAGGTCGATGCCGGTGACCATCTCGGTCACCGGATGCTCCACCTGCAGACGGGTGTTCATCTCGAGGAAGTAGAAGGAGCGGTCCTGGCCCGCCACGAACTCGACCGTGCCGGCCGAGTCGTAGTTCACCGCCTTCGCGAGCGCCACCGCCTGCTCGCCCATCCTGCGGCGCGTCGCCTCGTCGAGCAGCGGCGAGGGGGCCTCCTCGATGACCTTCTGGTTGCGGCGCTGGATGGAGCACTCGCGCTCGCCGAGATAGACGACGTTGCCGTGCTTGTCGCCGATGACCTGGATCTCGACGTGGCGCGGATCGGTGATGAATTTTTCCACGAACACCCGGTCGTCGCCGAAGGAGGATGCCGCCTCCGAGCGGGCGCGGGCGAAGCCCTCCGCCACCTCGGCCGCCGAATAGGCGATGCGCATGCCCTTGCCGCCGCCGCCCGCCGAGGCCTTGATCATGATCGGATAGCCGATGTCGTCGGCGATCCTCACCGCCTCTTCCGGGCTCTCGATGACGCCGAGAAAGCCCGGCACGGTCGAGACCTCGGCGGCATTGGCGAATTTCTTCGATTCGATCTTGTCGCCCATGGCCTCGATGGCCTTGGGGTTGGGCCCGATGAAGGTGATGCCGGCGCTTGCCAGCGCCTCGGCGAAGGCCGCCCGCTCGGACAGGAAGCCGTAGCCCGGATGCACCGCCTCCGCCCCGGTCTGCCGGCAGGCCTCGACGATCTTCTCGATGACGAGATAGGACTGGGCGGCGGGCGCCGGCCCGACGAAGACGGCCTCATCCGCCATCTCCACATGCAGCGCGTCCCTGTCCGCTTCGGAGAACACAGCCACCGTCCCGATGCCCATGCGACGCGCCGTCTTGATGACCCGGCAGGCGATCTCGCCGCGATTGGCAATCAGGATCTTCGAGAACATGGACGCTTCCCTGGTGACCGTTTCCCCTCTCCGCTTCTAGACGAGAGCGCCGGGGGCGACAATTGCGGCGAAAGACGGATGCTCATCCGGGCATTTGTGCAGAGGCGACAAGAAAGCCGGCGGCGAGCGCGACAAGCGCGAGCAAGGACACGAGGCTGAAGCGCCCGGCATAGGCCCTCCCGCCGAGCGTCGCGGCATAGATGCATTTGGCGATCGTGTTGCTGCCGACGGCGATGGCGATGGCGATGGCGCCCGCACCGAGAGCGAGACGGTCGGGCACGAGGCCGGACACGCCGAGCGACACCGCATCGACATCGGCAAGACCCGAGACGGCAGCGACGGCATAGACGCCCACGGCGCCGAGATGCTCGGCCGCCAGATCGCCCGCCACGCGCACGAAGGCGAGCAGCGCGGCGAGCTTGAGCACCTCGCCGAGCTCGAACGGGTTGCCGCCCTCGGGGGCGGCCGATTGCGCCGGCGCCCCTTCGCGGCGGGCGAGCAGCCAGGCGCCGGCGACGAGCACGGCGGCTCCGAGCCCGAGGCCCGGCGCCAGCAGCCGGCCGAGTTCAGGCGCGACCGCCGTGACGATGACGGCCGTGCGGATGAAGGACACCGCCCCCGCCGCGAGCGCGCCGGCGGCGAGCGGCAGCGCCGCCTCCCCCATCCGGGCAAGCCGGGCATTGGCGAGCGTCACTGCCGTGGAGGACACGAGCCCGCCGGTGGCGCCGGCGACGAGCCGACCGCGTTCCGCGCCGAAGAGCTGCACCGCGACATAGCCGAGAAAGGACACACCGGCGAGGATGATGGCAAGCAGCCAGACCCGCGCCGGGTTGAGCCCCATGAACTGCGGCAGCGGCTCGTCGGGAATGAGCGGCAGCGCCACGAAGGTCATGACGGCGAGCACGATGGCGGAGCGCAGTTCGCTCCAGCGCATGCGCCGCAGCAGCGCGTGAAGCACCTCGCGGCTGGCGAGAAGCGCCGTCATGACGACGGCCGCGGCCCCTGCGAAGGCCGGATCTCCGAGGACCGCAAGCGCCCCGAGCACGAAGGTCGCCTGCCCGGCGACGACGCCAGTGACGCTGAAATTGGCGTCGGCCTCCGCCTCTCGGCGCTTGAACGTGATGAGCGCGGCCGACAACACGGCGAGCGCTGCGACGAGGACGATCGCCGCAACCGGTGCGTTCTGCGGCGCCAGCGCCTGCGCGGTGATCGCGGCGATACCGCCGAAGAAGCCGAACAGCGCGAAGGTGCGCACACCCGCGGTGCGGCTGCCGGCCGGCGCGTCACGCTCGCGCCAATGGCGCTCGACACCGACGAGAAGGCCCACGGCGAGGGACACCGCGAGCCTGTGGAAGAGATCGTTGAGGTCCATGCGCAGAATGCGTCACTGCTCGCATGGCTTGTAAAGGGAAATGATGCGCACTCTGCCGTTTATGCCGCGGCGAAGCGGCGCGGCATGGCCTTCACCGGCACGCCCAAGGCCCGTCGCAGGCGATTGCCCTGGCCGCGCAACAGGAAGGCGAGCAGAACCTCGTCCACCTGCTGGGCCTCGCGCACCACCTCCATGCCGATGCGCAGCGCGTTGACCGTCGGCCCGCCACCGGCGCCGAGAGAGGTGACCAGCCAGTGCGCATCCTCGCCGCGCACGATGCCGGTGGGACGCTCGCCCCACACGACGAAATCCACCACCATCGCCACGAGGCAATCGGCGAAGGATGCATCCTGATCCTTCACCGCGCGGTCGAGCGCGATCAGCACATCCGCTTCTTCCCGGAACGCGATGCCATCCGGCAAGATCTCGCGCTGCAGATACGCCACGTCCTTCGCAGTAATGCGCTGACGGTCGAGGATCTCATCGACGAAACGGAAGAAGTTCTTGTTGATCATTGTTTGATGCCTCCCCGGCATTCTTTTCGCCGGTGTGATTGCTTCCTGTCGCGAACGATCCTGCGCCCAACCACTCGCCAAGTTCTTAACGGCCAATCGTGAATCTTTGTTCAGGTTAAGCGTTGTTGACGGCCCGTGGTTGACGGAAAATCACCGTCATCGGTGCAACTGTCGCCATCCTGCCGAGGTTCCCGGCTTGCAGGGGTGCAAGAGGCATTTGCGCGGCTAGGGATTTGCGCTGCCGTCGCCATCTGGCAGCAAGAGCACAACAGCAGCCAGGGAGCAGAGCCATGGCACGTTCGGCAGGCATCCACCACGTCACCGCCATCGCGAGCGATCCGCGGCGCAACCTCGACTTCTACACTCGCGTTCTCGGGCTGCGCTTCGTCAAGAAGACGGTGAACTTCGACGATCCCAGCACCTACCACTTCTATTTTGGCGACGAGGAGGGCAACCCTGGCACCATCCTCACCTTCTTCCCATGGTCGCATGTGGCGCCGGGACGGCCGGGCGTCGGCCAGACGCTGGAAACCGCCTTCCTCATCCCCGAGGAAGCGCTCGGCTTCTGGACGGAGCGGCTCGTGACCCTCGGCGTCACGCATGAGGCACCCATCAGACGCTTCGACCGCACGGTCCTGCCGTTTCGGGATCCTGACGGCATGCGCCTTGCGCTCGTCGCAACGCCAGGCCTCGTCGCATCGAGGGCCTGGACGACGGCCGACATCCCGGCGGAAGCCGCCGTCCGCGGCTTCGCGGGCGTGACGCTGCTCGTCGACCGGCCGGAGCCCACGGCCGCGGTGCTGACGGAGGTCTTCGGCTTTGTGGAAGTCGGCCGAACGGAGAACCTCGTCCGCTACCGGGGCGAGGCCGAGGTCGGCGGCTATGTGGACCTGCGCATTGCCGGCGGCTTCCTGCCCGGCACGATGGGCGCCGGCTCGGTGCACCATGTCGCCTTCCGGGCCGCAGGCGACGCGGACCAGGCGGCGATGGCGAAGGCGCTGCGCGAGAAGCTCGGCATCGTCACGACGGAGCAGAAGGAGCGCAACTATTTCCGCTCCGTCTATTTCCGGGATCCCGGCGGCGTCATCTTCGAGATCGCCACCGACGATCCGGGCTTTGGCATCGACGAGAGCTTCGAGGCGCTCGGCACCTCCCTCAAGCTGCCGCCCTTCTACGAGAAGGACCGGGAGCGGATCGAGGCCGTCCTGCCCGCGCTCGACTGAGCCGGACCATCACCCCCGTGAGCCGTGCCCGCCCTCGCGCGGGCACGGCAGGGATAATTGCGATGAGCGACTTCATCCATCACTACGAAGCTGGCGGCACTGAGCGCCCGCCGCTCCTCCTGCTGCACGGCACCGGCGGCGACGAGCACGACCTCGTGCCGCTCGGCCGCACGCTCGCCCCCGGGGCGGCTCTCCTGTCGCCACGCGGCAAGGTGCTGGAGAACGGCATGCCCCGCTTTTTCCGCCGCTTCGGCGAGGGGCGGTTCGACGTCGAGGACATCAAGCTCCGCGCGGCCGAGCTTGCCGGCTTCGTCGAGGAGGCGCGCGAGCGCTACGGCACTCGCGCAGCCAATCGCGCTCGGCTTCTCCAACGGCGCCAACATCGCCGCGGCGATGCTGCTGCTCGCGCCGGAAGCGCTCGCCGGGGCCGTCCTCTTGAGGGTCATGACGCCGCTGGTGCCGGACGTGCTGCCCGACCTTGCCGGCAAGCCCGTGCTGATGCTGTCGGGGTCGGCCGATCCGATCGTCCCGGCCGACGATGCGGGGCGGCTCGCCAGCCTGCTGCGCGAGGCGAGCGCGACGGTGCAGCACCAGGTGCTGCCGGCCGGGCACGGCCTGACGCAGGCGGACGTCAATCTCTCCGCACGCTGGCTGGCCGAGGCCGGTTGAAGCCTCTCAAAGGACAAGGAGGGCCCGGAGCGCGGATCGCCCCGCTCCGGGCCTTGCCTTTTTGCGCCCTCGCCTCCTCCGTCACCTGCAGCCTCGCGTCCCCTGCAAGGCTCGCCCGGCAGCCCTGACCCGCAACCGCTTGCCAATCACCGAAGAGCAACGGAGTGTGTGGCGTCGGCCCCGACGACCGGCTCTACCGAGGGGGAAGAAGAATTGGTACAGGTTGCGGCTCGCAGGTCGCCGGCGCGCGACGATGCGCTCGACAAGGCTCTCCGGCTTCTCGAAACACTGCCGCTGGTCGACGGCCACAACGACCTGCCATGGGTGATTCGTGAGGACGTCCGGGCTCGCGGCGACGTCTTCGCCTATGACCTGACGCGCGAGCATCAGGACGGCGACACCGACATCCCACGCCTCCTCGCCGGCCGCGTCAGCGCCCAGTTCTGGGCCGCCTTCATCCCGACTCATGTGCCCCACCCCGGCCGCACCACGCTGGAGCAGATCGATGTCATCCTGCGCTTGCAGGAGGCGCATCCCGACGTCTTCATGCCGGCGACGAAGGCGAGCGACATCGCGAAGGCCAAGAAGCTCGGCAGGATCGCCTCCTTCATCGCGGTGGAGGGCGGCGTCGGCCTCGAGAACAGCCTGGCGCCGCTGCGCGTCTGGCACGCCGCCGGCGCGCGGCTGATGACGCTCTGCCACAACGAGACGCTGGACTGGGTCGATTCAGCCACCGATGCGCCGCGCCACGGCGGCCTCACCGCCTTTGGCCGTGCCGTGGTGCGGGAGCTCAACCGCCTCGGCATGATCGTCGACTGCGCCCATGTCTCGCACGACGTCATGCGCCAGGTGCTCGACGTCTCGCACGCGCCTGTCGTCTTCTCCCACTCGAATGCCTTCGCCCTGTGCGACCACCCGCGCAACGTGCCCGACGACGTGCTCGCCCGCGTCAGGGGCAACGGCGGCATCGTCATGGCAACCTTCGTGCCGGACTTCATCGGCCAGCAGTCGCGCGACTGGATGCGTCCGCTCAAGGACGAGTTCGGCAAGAGCCGACACGACATCGACATGGGAGCCGCGGTCGCGGCGCGGGCGCGCGACGCAGGCCCCTGGCCGCGCGGCACGCTCGAACAACTCTGCGATCACATCGAGTATATCGCCGACAAGGCCGGCCTCCGGCACGTGGGCATCGGCTCCGACTTCTTCGGCGGTCCGACGCCGCCGGGCCTGGAGGACGCGAGCCGTTTCCCTCACCTCCTCGCCGAGCTCATCCGCCGCGGCTGGTCGGACGACGCCATCGCCGGCATCGCCTCACGCAATTTCCTGCGCGTCTTCCGCACGGTGGAGCGCGTCGGGCGCGAATTGCGCAAGAACGAGAAACCGGCGCTGGGGACGGTGGAGGAGATCGACGGACGGTAGGCGCCGGCCCCAGATACCGGTTCACGCGAACCCTTTCCGCCCGTCGTGGCCGGGCTTGTCCCGGCCATCCACGCCTTTCAGCCAAGCGCAGCGTCGCCGCGTGGATGCCCGCGACAAGCGCGGGCATGACGGTGGGAACTCTACTATCCCGCGCCGCGAGGAAGCGGCGATCCCCCTCACAACGGAATATTGTCGTGCTTGCGCCAGGGCTGCTCCGCCTTCTTGGCGCGCAGCATGGCGAAGGCGCGGGCGACGCGCCGGCGCGTCGAATGCGGCATGATCACCTCGTCGATATAGCCGCGCTCGGCGGCGACGAAGGGCGACATGAAGCGGTCCTCGTATTGCTTCGTGCGCGCCGCGATCTTCTCGGCATCGCCGATGTCCTGCCGGAAGATGATCTCGACCGCGCCCTTGGCGCCCATCACAGCGATCTGCGCTGTCGGCCAGGCGTAGTTCACGTCTCCGCCCACGTGCTTCGAGGCCATGACGTCGTAGGCGCCGCCGAAGGCCTTGCGGGTGATGACGGTGACGAGCGGCACGGTCGCCTCCGAATAGGCGTAGAGCAGCTTCGCCCCGTGCTTGATGAGCCCGCCATATTCCTGCGCCGTGCCGGGCAGGAAGCCGGGCACGTCGACAAGGGTCAGGATCGGGATCTCGAAGGCGTCGCAGAAGCGCACGAAGCGCGCCGCCTTGCGCGAGGCATCCGCATCGAGCACGCCGGCGAGCACCATCGGCTGGTTGGCCACGACGCCCACCGTGCGCCCCTCGAGCCGGATGAATCCGGTGATGATGTTCCTGGCATAAGCCTCTTGGATCTCGAAGAAATCGCCCTCATCCGCGATCTTCAGGACGAGTTCCTTCATGTCGTAGGGTTTGTTCGGGTTGTCCGGCACGAGCGTGTCGAGCGACATTTCCACCCGGTCCGCCTCGTCCTCGGTCGGCCATTCCGGCACGCCCTCGGTGTTGTTGGCGGGCAGGAAGTCCATCAGCCGGCGGATCTGCAGCAGCGCCTCGACGTCGTTGTCCCACGCGCCGTCGGCGACGGAGGACTTCGTCGTGTGCACCTTGGCGCCGCCGAGTTCCTCCGAAGTGACCGTCTCGTTGGTCACGGTCTTCACCACGTCCGGCCCGGTCACGAACATGTAGCTCGTGTCGCGCACCATGAAGATGAAGTCGGTCATCGCCGGGGAATAGACGTCGCCGCCGGCGCAGGGGCCCATGATGACCGAGATCTGCGGAATGACACCCGAGGCGATGACGTTGCGCTTGAACACCTCGCCATAGCCGCCGAGCGCCGCGACCCCCTCCTGGATGCGGGCGCCGCCGGCATCGAACAGGCCGATGATCGGCGCGCGCATCTTCACCGCCATGTCCTGGATCTTGGTGATCTTCTGCGCGTGCGTTTCCGAGAGCGAGCCGCCGAAGACGGTGAAGTCCTTGGCGAAGACGAAGACGGTGCGGCCGTTGATGGTGCCCCAGCCGGTGACGACGCCGTCACCCGGGAACTTCGTCCCCTCCATGCCGAAATCGACGCAGCGGTGCTCGACGAACATGTCGAACTCCTCGAACGAGCCCGTATCGAGCAGCAGGGCGATGCGCTCGCGCGCCGTGAGCTTGCCGCGCGCATGCTGGGCGGCGATGCGCTTCTCGCCGCCGCCGAGGCGCGCCCCGGCGCGCCGCTCTTCGAGCCTTTCGAGGATGTCCTTCATGCGCCTTCCCCACGGTCGGTTCCTTGTCGCCTGCGTGATTAGCACGCCGGCAAAGCCGCAGGAACCGATACGGTAGGCGGATAAGTGCAAGGCCGGTTGCGGCAGGTCCCCGTCAGCCGAGCGCCCGCAGCATCCCGGCGGCCGCGGCGAAGTCGCGCCATCTGACGGCGCGGCGCGCCAGCGCCTCCTCATCCTCGCCCCAGATCTCCATCTGCACCTCTTCGTCGAGATGCGACGCCCGCCAGCCAGCCTCCGCCGTCAGGTGCCCATGGGCAACGGCCAGCGCAATGACGGCCGAGCCGCTGAGCGTCGTCAGCACATGGAGCGCCGCGAGCGCCACGGGAGCCTCGAACCTGGCGACCGCGGCCGCCATGGCAGCGAGCGATTCTTCCGGCTGGGCCACGAACATCACGCCCTCGGCCAGCACGAAACGCGCGCCGAGCGCTTCCCGCGCCCAGGCGAGGATCGGGTCCCAGACGTCCCGCTGTCGTGCAACGAGCCGCTCCGGCCCCTCAGCGCGGTAGCACAGGAGGTCCGAGCCGGCATATTTCACGACATCGGCCGCCACCGCCGCCATCTCGCGCGCGACCCCGTCGATGGCCGAATTGGCGAGCCGTGTCAGCGGCATCGTCGCGGGGTCGATGCGCTCGCCCTGTGCCGCCCATTCCGCCGCCACGGCCTCTCCGACCGTCCGCGTCGGCAGCGCCAGGAGCGCCCTGCCGGGCGTGCGGGCCGGACGCCCGTCGAGCACGAGGACGAAGCCCTCCGCGCGCTCCTCCACCGCCGCCTCCTTGTAGAAGCGGCGCGGCAGGTTCGCCTTCATCGACTGCTGGGCCACCCGCATCGGGTCACGCACGGTCTCGCCGTCCGCGGGAAACCAGTCGCTGGTCAGTTCGTCACGCATGGTGGGTCCTTAACACGTAGAAGCCGACGCGGCGACGCGGAAGCGATTCCACGCCAATGACTTGCAGGCAAAAGCGGAATCTGCGACCGAGCCGCCGGTCACACCGCCGCGCCGAAGGCCCGGGCTGAATCAGAATGGGCAAGAACGGCCGCAAGTTCTTCAATCGACTCCACAATCACCTGCGCCCCCGCCTCCCGCAGGGCATCGACCCGGCAATAGCCCCAGCCGACACCGACGGCACGGCAACCGGCGGCCCGCGCCATCTGCATGTCATAGGTGCTGTCGCCGATCATCACGGTTTCGGCCGGCGCGGCACCCACCTCCCCCATCGCCTGTTCGAGCATGGCCGGATGGGGTTTCGATGGCGCATCGTCGGCCGTCTGCACGCTGGCGAAGAGCGTGTGCCAGCCGTGGGCATCGAACAGCCGGCGCACGCCGCGCCGCGACTTGCCGGTGGCGATGCCGAGGAGATGATCCTCCCGCCCCGCGAGATCGCGCACCAGCGCATCGGCCCCGGCAAAGAGCGGTGACGCGAGCGCCGGCTCGGCGAGAAGCCGCGGAAAGGTCATCCGATAGGTCGCCTCCAGCGCAGCATGCGGCCCATCCGGCCCGGCGAGCGCGCGAAAGGTCTCGGCGAGCGACAGGCCGACGACCGAGAGCACCTCTTCCCGGCTCGGTGCCGGCAGCCCGTGCGCGGCAAAGGTCGCCTCCTGCGCGGCCACGAGCAGGTTCTGGCTGTCGACCAGCGTGCCGTCGATGTCGAAGACGAGGAAGCGCACGGCTACTCCTCCGGCGCCTCGACGATCGGATCGTAGCCGCCCGTATCGAAGCCCAGCAGGTTCCACGACTGCAGCATGTGCGGCGGCAGCGGCGCCGTCACGTCGATGGGCTTGCCCGTGCGCGGATGCGGGATGACGATGCGCCGCGCCAGCAGATGCAGCCGGTTCTGGATGCCGCCCGGCAGTTCCCAGTTCTCGACGTTGAAATATTTCGGGTCGCCGACGATCGGGTGGCCGATATGGGCCGTATGTGCGCGCAATTGGTGCGTGCGCCCGGTCACCGGCTTCAGCGACAGCCACGAGAGCTTCTGCGCCGCCGTGTCCACGACGGCGTAATAGGTGACGGCATGGCTCGCCCCCTCGTCTCCGTGCAGGGCGACGCGCATGCGGGCATCGCCGTCGCTCGCCTCCTCCCTGGCGAGATAGGTGGAGACGCGGCCCTGCCGCACGCGCGGCACGCCGGCGACCAGCGCCCAGTAGATCTTGCGCGCCGAGCGCGAGCGGAAGGACTTGGCGAGCGTCGTTGCCGCAAAGCGCGTCTTGGCGATGACGAGGCAGCCGGCCGTGTCCTTGTCGAGCCGGTGCACGAGGCGCGGCTTCTGGCCCTCGGCGTCGCGCAGCGCTTCCAGCATGCCGTCGACATGGCGTGTCGTGCCCGAGCCGCCCTGCACCGCAAGGCCCATGGGCTTGTTGAGCACGAGGACGTCCTTGTCCTCGTAGAGCGTGATGGATTTGAGGAACGTCGCGTCGCTCTCGTCCTTCGCCGGGGTGCGGGCGGCCGGCTTTTTCTCCTCGAGCTTGAGCGGCGGCACGCGCACGCTCTGGCCCGCCTCAAGCCGCTCATTCGGCTTGGCGCGCTTCATGTCGATGCGCAACTCGCCCTTGCGCACGATGCGCTGGATATGGGTGAAGGCGAGCTGCGGGAAACGGGCGACGAGAAAACGGTCGAGGCGCATGCCCGCTTCATCCGGCGCGACCGTCAGGGTCTGCACGCCGGTAACGAGCGTCTCGGTCGCTGCCGCCTTGGCCGCCGCCTTGGTGCCCGCCTTGGCCGAAGATGCCGGCGCCTGCCCTGCGCGGGGCGTCTTGGCGGGGGTCGCCGCCTTCGCGCGCTCGGGACCGGGCGTGGCGCGCGCAGACCCATTGCCCGAGCCCTTCGCGATGCCCGGCCCCTTGGCGCCCCGAGCAGCTGGCCGGCCCGCGCGCCCTTGCCCCCGGCCGTTTCGCGCAGTTGGGCCGGAGCGCGGGCCTGAGCCACCGGAGCCGGTTCTCGTGTTCTTCATGCGATGCTCCGAATGCAGCCGGGCCTGGCGTCGTCGCGCCCTGCCCGTCGATAGCCTCTTCAGCGGGCAAAGTCACCGCCGCCGCTCGGCCCTCAGCTTTTCCCACCACTCCAGCCGCTTGCGGATCTCGCGTTCGAAGCCGCGCTCCACCGGCTCGTAGAAATGCTGGCGCCCGAGCTTCTCCGGCCAGTAGTCCTGCCCCGAGAAGGCGTCCGGCTCGTCGTGGTCGTAGGCGTAGCCGGCGCCGTAGCCCTCGTTCTTCATGAAGCGCGTCGGCGCGTTGAGGATGGTCATCGGCGGCATGAGGGAGCCTGCTTCCTTGGCGGCGCGGCTCGCCGCCTTGAAGGCGACATAGGTCGCGTTCGACTTCGGCGCAGTAGCGAGATAGATCACCGCCTGCGCCAGCGCCAGTTCTCCCTCCGGCGTGCCGAGGAAGTCGTAGGCCTCCTTCGCCGCATTGGCGACGACGAGGGCCTGCGGGTCGGCGAGGCCGATGTCCTCCACCGCCATGCGCACGAGGCGGCGGGCGAGGAACAGCGGGTCCTCGCCCGCGTCCAGCATGCGGGCGAGATAATAGAGCGCGGCGTCGGGATCGGAGCCGCGGATCGTCTTGTGCAGGGCCGAGATGAGGTTGTAGTGCCCGTCCTGCGCCTTGTCGTAGATCGGCGCCCGGCGCTGCACGATATCCTGCAGCTTGGCCGTGTCGAACATTTCGCCCTCGCCCGCGGCGCGCCAGATCTCCTCCGCCAGCGTCAGCGAGGCGCGCCCGTCCCCATCGGCCATGCGCACGAGCGACAGCCGCGCCTCCGCATCGAGCGGCAGCGGTTTTCCCTCGATTTCCTCGGCCCTTGCGAGGAGCTTCTGAATCGCTTCCTCATCGAGGGCCTTGAAGGTCATCACCCGGGCGCGGGAGAGGAGCGCGGCGTTGAGAGAGAAGGACGGGTTCTCCGTCGTCGCGCCGACGAGCGTGATGGTGCCGTCCTCCATCACCGGCAGGAAGGCATCGAGCTGCGCCCGGTTAAAGCGGTGAATCTCATCGACGAAGAGCAGGGTGCCCTGCCCCGCGGCGCGGCGGCCGCGGGCCGTCTCGAAGGCCTTCTTGAGGTCGGCGACGCCGGAGAAGATGGCCGACATCGGCTCGAAGACGAGCTTCGTCTCGCCGGCGAGCAGCCGCGCGACGGTCGTCTTGCCGGTCCCCGGCGGCCCCCAGAAGATGAGAGAGCCCACCGACCCGGAGCGCAGGAGGCGCGTCAGCGCCCCGTTCGGCCCGACGAGATGGTCCTGCCCCACGACCTCGGCGAGGCGCTGCGGCCGCAGCCGGTCGGCGAGCGGTCGCGGCGCTTCCTTGTCCAGCCCCGCTGCCCCGAAGAGATCGGTCATCGCACCGGCTCAGCCCCCGAGCACCGTGGTGAAGACCTGGCCCTTGCGGTTGATCATCAGCTCCCAATAGCGGGCGCGCTGGCTCGTCGCACGGGCGAGATCCCGCGAGGAGGCGATCTTCACGCCGTTGATCGCCATGATGATATCGCCCTTCTGGAAGCCGAACTGCGCCGCCGGACTGCCCTCGGCGAGCTCCGCGACGACAGCGCCGCTCTCCGCCTCCTCGAGATACAGCTCCTCCACCACAGCGGGTGACAGGTTGACCGCGGTAATGCCCGTCAACGGCGTGCGCCCGCCGACCGTAACCGGATCGCGCGGCGGATCCTCGGGCGCGGCGATGAGCGGAACCGAAAGCGTTACCTCCTTGCCGCCGCGCAGCACCGTCAGCGGTAATGTTCCGCCGATCGGCCGCGTCGCGAAGCGGTAGCCGAAACCATCCGGATCGTCGATGGGCTGCCCCCCGACGGCCGTGATGAGGTCGCCGCGCCGGAGCCCCGCCTTGGCTGCTGGCCCGCGCTCGTCGACCGAGGCGACCAGTGCCCCCGCCGGCCGCGGCAGGCCAAGGCTTTCCGCGATATCGCTGGTGACCTGCTGGAGCCGCGCGCCGAACCACGGCCGACGCACAGCGGCGCCCCCGTTGCGCGCCGATTCGACGACGACGCGCACCATGGCCGAGGGAATGGCGAAGCCGATGCCATGACTGCCGCCGGAACGCGAGAAGATCGCCGTGTTGATACCGACGAGTTCGCCGCGCATGTTGACGAGCGCCCCGCCCGAATTGCCCGGGTTGATCGCGGCATCCGTCTGGATGAAGGACTGGAAGTCGCTGATACCCACCTGGGTCCGGGCGAGCGCCGACACGATGCCCTGTGTCACCGTCTGCCCGACCCCGAACGGATTGCCGATGGCAATGACAAAATCCCCGACCTCGAGCCCTTCGGAATCGCCGAAGCTGAGCGCCGGGAACGGACCCTTCTCTGCAAGCCGAAGCACGGCAAGATCCGTCCGCGGGTCGCGCAGCACGATCTCGGCGGCGAACTCGCGTCGGTCGGCGAGCGCCACCTTCACCTCCGTCATGCCCTCGATGACGTGATTGTTGGTGACGACGAGACCGGACGGATCGACGATGACGCCCGAGCCAAGCGAGCGCTGCACCCGCTCGCGCGGCACGCCGAAGCCGCCGTCCCCGAAGAAGCGGCGAAAGAAGGGATCATCGAAGAAGGGATTGGACGGCCGCTTCTCGACGCGTGCGCCGTAGACGTTGACGACACTCGGCGCCGTCTCCTTGACGACCGGCGCGAGCGAGAGCTGCACCTGCGCCCTGTTGGCGGGCACCTGGCGCTCCTGCGCCGGCACCGGCCCCGCTGCGACGAGGGCCGCGACGAGAGCAGGAAGGACAAGCGAACGATGCATCGATGGTGTCTCGCTGTGCTGCCGTAGACGGATCCGGAAAGGTCTCTCCGGCAGATATAGTTTCCCGCGCGATTACGCGCAAAGCGGGGCGCGCCTCTCGGGCCACCTTTCTCCCACGGAGCTGGACCAAAACGGCGCAAAACAAAAGGGCGGCCGAAGCCGCCCTCGTTCAACGCCGGCAAGGCGAAGGCTCAGCTCTCGCCGGCCTCGACGACCTCTTCCTTCTGCGTCGGGCCCGAATCCTGGCCCTTGGCATCGACGTCGCGATCGACGAACTCGATCACGGCCATCGGCGCGTTGTCGCCGTAGCGGAAGCCGGCCTTCAGCACGCGCGTGTAGCCGCCGTTGCGCTCCTTGTAGCGCGGACCGAGCACGTCGAAGAGCTTCTTGACGAGGGCGACGTCGCGGATCTGGGCGATCGCCTGGCGGCGGGCGTGCAGGTCGCCGCGCTTGCCGAGGGTGACAAGCTTCTCGACCACCGGACGCAGGTCCTTCGCCTTGGGCAGCGTGGTGACGATCTGCTCGTGCTTGATCAGCGCACCGGCCATGTTGGCGAACATCGCCTTGCGGTGCTCGGACGAGCGGTTGAAACGACGATGCGCGAAACCGTGACGCATGGCTCTCTCCTTGTCTCACGGCCGCCGTGCCAAGGTACGGCCGTCCATTGTTCTTGAGGCAGTGGGCAACCGGCAATCGGAACCGAACTCCGACTGCCTCATGCCAACTGCCGATTGCTATTCAGTAGTGTTCCTCGAAGCGCTTGGCGAGCTCGTCGATGTTGTCCGGTGGCCAGCCGCTCACTTCCATGCCGAGGTGCAGGCCCATGGAGGCGAGCACTTCCTTGATCTCGTTGAGCGACTTGCGGCCGAAGTTCGGCGTGCGCAGCATCTCGGCTTCCGTCTTCTGGATGAGGTCGCCGATGTAGACGATGTTGTCGTTCTTGAGGCAGTTGGCCGAACGCACCGAAAGCTCGAGCTCGTCCACCTTCTTGAGCAGCGCCGGGTTGAAGGGCAGCTGCGGCGTCGAGACGGCGGCCTCCTCGCGGCGGGGCTCCTCAAAGTTGACGAACACGGCGAGCTGGTCCTGCAGGATGCGCGCGGCATAGGCCACCGCGTCCTCCGGGCTGACGGCTCCGTTCGTCTCGACCGTCATCGTCAGCTTGTCGTAGTCGAGGATCTGGCCCTCGCGCGTGTTCTCCACGCGGTAGGAGACCTTCTTGACCGGGCTGTAGAGGCTGTCCACGGCGATGAGGCCGATCGGCGCATCCTCGGGACGGTTGTGCTCGGCCGCCACGTAGCCCTTGCCCGTGTTGACCGTGAACTCCATGCGGATCTCCGCGCCCTCATCGAGCGTGCACAGGGCCAGCTCCGGGTTGAGGATCTCCACATCGCCGACCGTTGCGATATCACCCGCCGTTACGACGCCCGGGCCCTGCTTGCGCAGCGTCATGCGCTTGGGACCGTCGCCCTGCATCTTGACCGCGATGGTCTTGATGTTGAGCACGATGTCCGTCACGTCTTCCCGCACGCCGGGAATGGACGAGAACTCGTGCAGGACGCCGTCGATGTGCACGGCCGTCACCGCCGCGCCCTGCAGCGACGACAGCAGCACGCGCCTCAGCGCGTTGCCGAGCGTCAGGCCGAACCCGCGCTCCAGCGGCTCGGCGACGACCGTCGCCACGCGCCTGGCATCGTCACCCGGCGACACCTCGAGCTTGTTCGGCTTGATGAGCTCTTGCCAGTTCTTCTGGATCACGACCGCACCTCATGCGTGTCTCAAACGTCGGGCGGGGCACGACAGCCTCGCCCGCTACAGGCGCGGCACGGCGGCTGAGCCGTGCCGACAAGGCATCAGACGCGCCGGCGCTTGCGCGGGCGGCAGCCGTTGTGGGGAATCGGCGTCACGTCGCGGATCGACGTCACTGTGAAGCCCGCCGCCTGAAGCGCGCGCAGAGCCGATTCGCGACCCGAGCCCGGGCCCGACACCTCGACCTCGAGCGTGCGCATGCCGTGCTCGGCCGCCTTGCGCGCCGCATCCTCGGCCGCAACCTGGGCTGCATAGGGGGTCGACTTGCGCGAGCCCTTGAAGCCCATGGCGCCGGCGGACGACCAGGAGATCGTGTTGCCCTGCGCGTCGGTGATGGTGATCATCGTGTTGTTGAAGGAGGCGTTCACGTGGGCGACGCCCGACACGATGTTCTTGCGTTCACGGCGGCGAACGCGGGTGGCTTCTCTTGCCATTCTTCAGGATCCTTCAAGCGCGCCCGTCACACCAGGCGCTCGGGATTGCTGGGAGGCAGTAGTCAGTAGGCAGTAGGCAGTCGGATAATTGTCCCGATTGCCGACCGCCGATTGCCGACTGCCGGGGTTACTTCTTCTTGCCGGCGATCGGCTTGGCCTTGCCCTTGCGGGTGCGCGCATTCGTGTGCGTGCGCTGGCCGCGAACCGGCAGGTTGCGGCGGTGGCGCAGGCCGCGGTAGCACCCGAGGTCCATGAGCCGTTTGATGTTCATCGACACTTCGCGGCGCAGGTCGCCTTCGACGAGATAGTCGCGGTCGATCGTCTCGCGGATCTGCAGCACTTCCTGGTCGGTCAGTTCGTTGACGCGCCGCTCGGCCGGAATGCCGACCTTCTCGCAGATCTCGCCCGCGTTCTTCGGGCCGATGCCGTGGATGTACTGCAGCGCGATGACCACGCGCTTGCTCGTCGGAATGTTTACACCAGCGATACGGGCCATTGCCGTCTCCATGTGCCGGCCGGACAACCCGACCGGGCGTTGTGGCCTGCGTCCGGTGGAGCCCGGCCCTTGCAGGCGTCAATAAGACGAGCGACGCCGCCGCCTCTCGCGGAGGAAGCAGCATCGCTCATGAACGTAGGGCGCGTCCACTACCGCCTTGTCGAGGCAAAGTCAACCCGCCCGAACAAATCCGTCAGGCGGCGACGAGTACGCGCTCGATGTCCGCCGAGACCTTGTCGATGTCCTGCATGCCGTCGATCACGGCGAGCTGGCCCCGCTCCGCGTAATAGGGCGCGACAACCGCAGTATCACGGTTGTAGGCCGCGAGCCGGGTCTTGAAGACCTCCGGATCGTCGTCCTTGCGCACAGCTTCGCCCCGGGCCCTCGTCTCCTCGGCCCGCTTCACGATACGACCGACGAGTTCATCCTGATCCACCTTGAGCTCGACCACGGCGTCGAGCTTGAGCCCCTTGCTCTCCAGCAGGTCGTCGAGTGCCTTCGCCTGGGCGACGGTCCGCGGAAAGCCGTCGAGAATGAAACCCTTGCGGGCATCCGGCTCGTCCAGTCGCTCGGCAACGATGCCGATGACGATGTCGTCGGAGACGAGCTGTCCGGCATCCATGACCGCCCGGGCCTTCAGGCCGATGGGCGTCCCCGCGGCCACAGCGGCGCGCAGCATGTCGCCGGTCGAAAGCTGCGGTATGCCGTAGCGGGCCACCAGCCGCTTGGCCTGTGTGCCCTTGCCCGCTCCCGGCGGCCCCAACAGAATGAGCCTCATTTGCGCCTTGCCCCCCGCAGCTTGGCCTTCTTCACCAACCCTTCGTACTGATGGGCGAGAAGATGCCCATGCACCTGCGCGACCGTATCCATGGTCACGCTCACGACAATGAGGAGCGATGTGCCACCGAAATAGAACGGCAATGCGGCATAGGAGATGAGAATCTCCGGAATGAGGCAGATCAGCGCCAGATAGGCCGCGCCGATGACCGTGATGCGCGTCAGTACCGTATCGATATAGTCGGCGGTGCGCTCGCCGGGCCGGATGCCCGGAATGAAGCCGCCATGCTTCTTGAGATTGTCCGCGGTCTCCGTCGGATTGAACACGATGGCCGTATAGAAGAACGCGAAAAAGACGATCAGCGCCACGTAGAGGATCATGTACACGGGCCGGCCGTGGCCGATATAGGCCGAGATCGTCGACAGGATGCCGGTACCCTGGTCCTGCGAGAAGGTGGCAATTGTCGTCGGCAGCAGCAGCAGCGACGAGGCGAAGATCGGCGGGATCACGCCGGCCGTGTTGAGCTTGAGCGGCAGGAAGGACGTCTGCCCCTCGTACATGCGGTTGCCGACTTGGCGCTTGGGATAGTTGATCAGCAGCCGGCGCTGGGCGCGCTCCATGAAGACGATAAAGGCGATGACGGCGACCGCCATCACGATCACGCCCAGGATGAGGCCGGTCGAGACCGCGCCCTGGCGGCCGAGCTCGAGCGTGCCGGCCACCGCCGATGGCAGCTCCGCCACGATGCCGGCGAAGATGATGAGCGAAATGCCGTTGCCGATGCCACGCGAGGTGATCTGCTCGCCGAGCCACATCAGGAACATGGTGCCGCCCGTCAGCGTGATCACCGTCGAGATGCGGAAGAACATGCCGGGATCCTGCACCACGTTGCCGGAGCTCTCGAGCCCGATCGCGATGCCATAGGCCTGGAACACGGCCAGGAGCACGGTCAGATAGCGCGTGTACTGGTTGATCACCTTGCGGCCCTGCTCACCCTCCTTCTTGAGGGCCTCGAGCGTCGGCACGACGCTGGTCAGGAGCTGCACGATGATTGATGCCGAGATGTACGGCATGATGTTGAGGGCGAAGATGGCCATGCGGCCGACCGCTCCACCCGCGAACATGTTGAAGAGGCCAAGCACGCCGGCCTGCGCCTGGCGGAAGATGTCCGCGACGGCATTGGGATCGATGCCCGGCAGTGGAATGTAGGTGCCGACGCGATAGACGACGAGGGCGGCGAGCGTGAACCAGATGCGCTTCTTGAGTTCCTCGGCCTTGGCCAAGGCCCCGAAATTCAGATTCGCTGCGAGCTGTTCAGCTGCCGATGCCATATCGCTTCATCCCTTACGATCCCCCGCATGGACGCGGCGGCCGGAGAAGGCCCCAGCCGCCGCACCGTTGCTCAAGTGGGATCTAGCTCACGCTTCCGCCACGGACTGCGCGAGAATCTTCACCGAACCGCCGGCCTTCTCGATGGCCGAAACCGCGTTCTTGGACGCGCCGGCGACCTCGAACACGAGCTTGGCGGTGAGCTCGCCCTGGCCGAGGATCTTCACGCCGTCGCGCGCACGGGCG
Organism: Chelatococcus daeguensis; assembly: GCF_001887265.1. Lineage (NCBI taxonomy): Bacteria > Pseudomonadati > Pseudomonadota > Alphaproteobacteria > Hyphomicrobiales > Chelatococcaceae > Chelatococcus > Chelatococcus daeguensis. The sequence continues at coordinate 2,419,234 of NZ_CP018095.1, forward strand.
CAGATGCCGGCGGCGACGAGCGCCTCGACCGTGACCGGAGCCGCGGCGTCGAGCTTGCCGGCATCGACGGCCTCCTGGACGCGGCCCACGTTGACCTCGTTGAGATCACGCGAGAAGGGGTTCCAGAAGCCGCGCTTCGGCAGGCGCCGGTAGAGCGGCATCTGGCCACCCTCGAAGCCCTTGATGCGCACGCCCGAGCGGGAGGTCTGGCCCTTGACGCCACGCCCGCCGGTCTTGCCCTTGCCCGAGCCGATGCCCCGGCCGATGCGCATGCGCTTCTTGGTCGCGCCTTCGTTATCGCGAATGTCAGTGAGTTTCATGGGTCTTCCCTCCTCACTGCTCGTCGACGACGCGCACGAGGTGCTTGACGCTCGCGATCATGCCGCGCACGGCGGGCGTGTCCTCGAGGGTCGAGCGACGATGGAGCTTGTTGAGGCCGAGGCCGATCAGCGTCTGGCGCTGCACGCCGGGACGGCGCAGCGGGCTGCCGATCTGCACGACCGTGACGGTCTTGGCGGACTTCTTGTCAGTCATCACCAGCACTCCCCTCACGCATCGGCGCCGGCGGCCTCGGCGTCACCATCGCGACGACGGGCCTGGAGAGTGGAAACCTTGAGGCCGCGGCGGGCAGCGACCGAACGCGGGCTGTCCTCGCGCTTCAGCGCGTCAAACGTTGCCCGCACGAGGTTGTACGGGTTCGACGAGCCGAGCGACTTCGCCACGACATCGTGCATGCCAAGCGTCTCGAAGACGGCGCGCATCGGGCCGCCGGCGATGATGCCGGTACCGGCCGGAGCGGCGCGCAGGACGACGCGGCCGGCGCCCCAGCGCCCGGCAACGTCGTGATGCAGCGTGCGGCCTTCCTTCAGCGGCACGCGGACCATGCCGCGCTTGGCGGCATCGGTGGCCTTGCGGATGGCCTCCGGCACCTCGCGGGCCTTGCCGTGGCCAAAGCCGACGCGGCCCTTCTGGTCGCCGACGACGACGAGGGCGGCGAAGCCGAAGCGGCGGCCACCCTTCACGACCTTGGCGACGCGGTTGATGTGGACCAGGCGGTCCACGAACTCGCTGTCGCGCTCCTCGCGCTCACGCGGTTGACGTTCTCTAGCCATATCTTCTTCTCGACTGACGCGGGGCGGCTCCGCTCGCAAAACATGCCGCCAGTGGCAGACTCGCGCCTGCAATGTGGGACACACATGCAACGCACGAGAGCCAATGACAAGAGCCCAACCGGACTCTGAAACGCAAAAGCGGCTGCGCGCCTTTGCGTTTCACAGGCCGTTCCGGCGACGGAAACGGGCGAAGCGCCGTCTCCGGCACTCCGCCCGCCACCGGTCATCCTGCCTCAGAAGCTGAGGCCGCCCTCGCGGGCCGCTTCAGCCAGCGCCTTCACGCGGCCGTGGTAGATGAACGGTCCGCGGTCGAACACGACTTCCTTCACGCCTGCCTTGACGGCACGCTCGGCGATCAGCTTGCCGACGGCAGCAGCGGCCTCGACCGTCGCACCGGTTCTGAGCTGCTCGCGCATGTCCTTCTCCAGCGTCGAGGCCGCAACCAGCGTGCGGCCTGCAGCGTCATCGATGATCTGCGCGTAGATCTGCTTCGACGACCGGAAAACGCTCAGCCGCGGGCGGCCATTGGCGGCGGCGCGGATCGCGCGACGCACGCGCGCCGTGCGGCGTTCCGTCGCGTTGAGGTGCTTGCCCATCTCATCCGCTCCTTACTTCTTCTTGCCTTCCTTGCGGAAGATGAACTCGTCCGCATATTTCACGCCCTTGCCCTTGTAGGGCTCGGGGCCGCGGAACCTGCGGATCTCCGACGCAATCTGGCCGACCTGCTGCTTGTCGATACCCCCGACGACGATCTCCGTCGGCTTCGGCGTCGCAATCGTGATCCCCTGCGGGATCTCGAAATCGATGTCGTGGCTGTAGCCGAGGGACAGCTTCAGCACCTTGCCGGCAACAGCGGCCTTGTAGCCGACGCCGTTGATCTCGAGCTTCTTCTCGAAGCCCTTCGACACGCCTTCGATGATATTCGACAGCTGGGAGCGCGACATGCCCCAAAGGGCACGCGCACGTTTGGAATCGTCGCGCGGGTCGACCTTGATCGCCCCATTTTCGAGGACGACGATGACGTCGTCGGGAACGATGAAGAACAGCTCGCCCTTGGCGCCTTTCACCTTCACCGTCTGGCCGTCGACGCTGGCCGTCACGCCGGACGGCACCGCAACAGGCTTCTTACCGATACGAGACATTTGGCCTCTCCGTGGTTCTAGTCCGTGCCCTGAAGATCAGAAGACCTTGCAGAGCACTTCGCCGCCCACGTTCGTCTCGCGCGCCAGGTGGTCGGCCATGACCCCACGCGGCGTCGAGAGAATGGTGATGCCGAGGCCGTCGGCCACGCGCGGCATGGTATCGACCGAGGCATAGACGCGACGGCCGGGCTTCGACACACGCTCGATCGAGCGGATGACCGGCTCGCCGTCGTAGTATTTCAGCTCGATCTCGAACTCGGTCCGGCCGTTGCCGTACTCGGTCGTCGAATAGCCGCGGATGTAGCCTTCGGACTGCAGCACGTCGAGGACGCGTGCCCGCAGCTTCGAGCCGGGGGTGGAAACCTTGCCGCGACGACGCATCTGCGCGTTGCGGATGCGGGTCAGCATATCGCCGAGCGGATCATTGATCGCCATGGGGGATCCTCCTTACCAGCTCGACTTCACAAGGCCGGGGATGAGCCCCTTCGACCCGAGCTCGCGCAGCGCGACACGCGACATCTTCAGCTTGCGGTAGTAGGCGCGCGGACGGCCCGTCACCTCGCACCGGTTGCGGATGCGCGTGGGATTCGCGTTGCGCGGAACTTCCGCCAGCTTCAGGCGCGCCTCGAAGCGCTCCTCCATCGACTTCGACTCGTCGTTGGCGATGGCGAGCAGACGCTCGCGCCGGCCCGCATACTTCTTCACAAGCCGCTCGCGCCGCTTGTTCTTCTCGACTGAACTCTTCTTCGCCATGTCTATCTCCGGTGTCCGCGTTTGAGAGAAAGGGCTCTCACTGCCGGAACGGGAAGTTGAAGTGCTTGAGGAGGGCACGCGCCTCCTCATCGGTCTTGGCGGTGGTGCAGACGATGATGTCCATGCCCCAGATCGCCTCGGCCTTGTCGTAGTTGATCTCGGGGAACACCAGGTGCTCCTTGATCCCGAGAGCAAAGTTGCCGCGCCCGTCGAACGACTTCGGGTTGAGGCCCCGGAAGTCGCGCACGCGCGGCAGCGCCACCGTGATGAGACGGTCGACGAACTCGTACATGCGGCTCTTGCGCAGGGTGACCTTGGCGCCGATCGGCATGTTCTCGCGCACCTTGAAGCCGGCGATGGCCTTCCGGGCTCGCGTGATCACCGGTTTCTGACCGGCGATGAGGCCGAGATCCTCGGCCGCCACAGACGCCTTCTTGGAGTCGTTGACGGACTCGCCGACACCCATGTTGATCACGATCTTCTCGATGGTCGGAACCTGCATGGGGTTCTTGTAGCCGAACTCCTCGATGAGCTTCGGCCGAACGACCTCGTCGTAATGCTTCTTCATGCGCGGCGTGTAGGCCGCGTCCATCTTCGCCGTCTCAGCCATCGATCAGATCTCCCGAGCGCTTGGCGAACCGAACCTTGCGCCCGTCCTCGAGCACCTTGAAACCGACGCGGGTCGGCTTGCCGTCCTTGGGATCGGCAACGGCGAGATTCGACAGGTGCACCGGCAGCTCCTTGGAGATGATGCCGCCCTCCTGGTTCGCCGTCTGGCGCTGGTGGCGCTTGACGATGTTGATGCCGCGAACGAGCGCACGCTCGTCCTTCGGCATGACCTGGACGACTTCGCCGGTGCGGCCCTTGTCGCGGCCGGTCAGCACGACAACCTTGTCGCCCTTCTTGATCTTCGCAGCCATCACAGCACCTCGGGCGCCAGCGAAATGATCTTCATGTGGTTCTTCGCGCGCAGCTCACGCGGCACGGGCCCGAAGATGCGGGTGCCGACGGGCTCCTTCTGATTGTTGATCAGAACGGCCGCATTGCGGTCGAAGCGGATGACCGATCCGTCGGCCCGGCGAATGTCCTTGGCGGTGCGCACGACGACCGCCTTCATGACGTCGCCCTTCTTGACGCGCCCGCGCGGAATGGCTTCCTTCACCGAGACGACGATGATGTCGCCGACGCCGGCATACTTACGCTTCGAACCACCCAATACCTTGATGCACATCACGCGACGGGCGCCGGAATTGTCGGCGACGTCGAGATTGGTTTGCATCTGGATCATGGCAACGATCCTTTCTGTGTCTCAAGCGGTTTCCGGCTCGGCCCTGCCTGCCGGACTACGCCTGACGGGGATCTCCCGTCCCCTCGCCTACGCATTAGCGCACGCTCCATAACCGAATGTCCGCCCCGGGGAAAGGGGGCGGACGTTCGGAAAAGCCCGTGCAACCAGATAATCGCGGGACGGCCGGCGGATTGTCGCCCGCACGACCTGTCCCGAGCCTCAGCCCTTGGTCGCCTCTTCGCGCACAACCCAGGACTTCAGCTTGGACAAGGGCCGCGACTCCTCGATCCAGACGATGTCGCCGACCTTGAACTGGTTGTTCTCGTCGTGGGCGTGGTAGTTCTTCGTCCGGCGCACCGTCTTCTTGAAGAGCGGATGCGTGAACCGGCGCTCGACCTTGACCACGACGGTCTTGTCCTGCTTGTCGCTGACGACGACGCCCTGCAATACACGTTTCGGCATAGTCGCCTCCTCAAGCCTTCGCTTCAGCGAGCTTGGCCCGCTGCAACGTGCGCACGCGCGCGATGTCCTTGCGGACCTCATGGACGCGGGCGGTGTTCTCAAGCTGCCCCGTAGCACGCTGGAAGCGAAGATTGAACTGCTCTTTCTTCAACTTCACGAGCTCGTCCTGGAGCTGATCGACCGTCATGGTCTTGAGGTCGGAGAGCCGCTGCTTGGTCTTCATCTCCCGCTCCCTCACTCGGCAATGCGCTGGATGAAGCGCGTCTTGATCGGCAGCTTGGCCGCACCGAGACGCAGCGCCTCGCGAGCGATGTCCTCGGCGACGCCGTCGAGCTCGAACATGATGCGGCCGGGCTTCACGCGGCACGCCCAGTACTCCGGCGCGCCCTTGCCCTTACCCATACGCACTTCGGTCGGCTTGTCGGTCACGGGCACGTCCGGGAAGATCCGGATCCACACGCGGCCGGCGCGCTTCATGTGGCGCGTGATGGCACGACGCGCGGCCTCGATCTGGCGCGCGGTGATGCGCTCCGGCTCGAGGGCCTTGAGGCCGAACTGGCCGAAATTCAGGTCCGTGCCGCCCTTGGCGACGCCATGGATGCGCCCCTTGAACTGCTTACGGAACTTTGTCTTCTTGGGCTGCAGCATTATCCTGCCTCCTGACCGCCGGCGGCCTTACGCCGCGGCCTCGCGACGGCCGCCGGAGCGCTGCCCGCCTTCATCGGCAAGCCGCTTGTCCTGCGCCATCGGATCGTGTTCGAGGATCTCGCCCTTGAAGATCCACACCTTGATGCCGCACGTGCCGTAGGTCGTGAACGCCGTGGCCGTGCCGTAATCGACATCGGCGCGCAGCGTGTGCAGCGGCACGCGGCCCTCGCGGTACCATTCCATCCGGGCGATCTCGGCGCCGCCGAGGCGGCCCGAGCAGTTGATACGGATGCCCTCGGCCCCGAGACGCATCGCAGACTGGACGGCGCGCTTCATCGCGCGGCGAAAGGCGACGCGACGCTCGAGCTGCTGGGCGATCGACTCGGCGACGAGCGTCGCGTCGATCTCAGGCTTGCGCACCTCGACGATGTTGATCGCCACGTCCGCGTCGGTCATCTTGGCCACGGTCTTGCGCAGCTTGTCGATGTCCGCGCCCTTCTTGCCGATCACCACGCCCGGACGGGCGGAATAGATCGTGACACGGCACTTCTTGTGCGGACGCTCGATGACGATCTTCGACACCGCCGCCTGCTTGAGCTGCTTCATCAGCGCTTCGCGGATTGCGATGTCTTCGTGCAGAAGCTTGCCGTATTCGCCCTTGTCGGCGAACCAGCGCGAGTCCCAGGTCCGGTTGATGCCGAGCCGCAGACCGATCGGGTTGACTTTCTGTCCCATCAGTTGCTCCTCACGCTTCCGCAGCGACTTCCCGAACCACGATGGTCAGGTTCGAGAACGGCTTCTCGATGCGCGCCCCGCGACCGCGGGCGCGGGCGTGGAAGCGCTTCATGACAAGCGACTTGCCGACATGCGCCTCGGCAACGACGAGATCGTCGACGTCGAGGTCATGGTTGTTCTCGGCGTTGGCGATCGCGCTCTCGAGCGCCTTCTTGACGTCGACGGCAATGCGCTTGCGGCTGAACTCGAGATCGGCGAGCGCGGTCGAGACCTTCTTGCCGCGGATCAAAGCGGCAACGAGGTTGAGCTTCTGCGGGGAGACGCGCAGGTTGCGCGCCACCGCCTTGGCCTCGTTGTCGTTGAGCGCGCGGGTAGCGGACTGCTTACCCATGCCTCACCTCCTCTTCGCCTTCTTGTCCGCCGCGTGCCCATAAAAGGTCCGCGTCGGAGAGAATTCGCCAAACTTGTGGCCGACCATCTCCTCGGTCACCAGGACCGGGACATGCTTCTGACCGTTGTAGACCCCAAACGTCAGGCCGACGAACTGCGGCAGGATCGTGGAGCGACGGCTCCAGATCTTGATCACCTCAGAGCGACCGGAACCGCGAGCGGCCTCGGCCTTCTTGAGGAGGTAGCCGTCGACGAACGGGCCCTTCCAAACCGAACGTGCCATCGCGCGCCCCTTACTTCTTCTTCCGCTGGTGGCGGCTCGTGACGATGAAATCGTCCGTCCGCTTGTTCGAGCGGGTCCTCTTGCCCTTCGTCGGCTTGCCCCAGGGGGTCACCGGATGGCGACCACCGGAGGTGCGACCTTCACCGCCACCGTGCGGGTGATCGATCGGGTTCATCGTCACGCCGCGGTTGTGCGGCCGACGGCCGAGCCAGCGCGAGCGGCCAGCCTTGCCAATCGAGATGTTCATGTGGTCCGGGTTCGACACCGCGCCCACGGTCGCGAAGCACTGGCCATGGACCAGGCGCTGCTCGCCCGAATTGAGACGCAGGATGACGTAGCCCTGGTCACGGCCGACGATCTGCGCATAGGTGCCGGCCGAGCGGGCCAGCGCGCCCCCCTTGCCGATCTTCAGCTCGACGTTGTGCACGATCGTGCCGACCGGGATGTTGCCCAGCGGCATCGCATTGCCCGGCTTGATGTCGGCCTGCTCGCCCGCCATCACCACGTCACCCGCCGACAGGCGCTGCGGCGCGAGGATGTAGGAGAGCGTACCGTCCTCGTACTTCACCAGCGCGATGAAGGCCGAACGGTTCGGATCGTACTCGATCCGCTCGACGGTGGCGGGCACGCCCAGCTTCTCGCGGCGCTTGAAGTCGACGAGCCGGTAGCTCTGCTTGTGGCCGCCGCCGCGGAACCGCACGGTCACGCGGCCGTTGTTGTTGCGGCCACCCGAACCGGACTTGCCCTCGGTCAGCGTCTTGACCGGCTTGCCCTTGTAGAGCTCCGAACGGTCGACGATGACGAGCTGGCGCAGGCCCGGCGTGACCGGTTTGAATGTCTTCAGAGCCATCGGCTCACTCCCTCACCTGCTCAAAGACCCGTCGTCACGTCGATCGTCTGCCCCTCGGCGAGGGTGACGACCGCCTTCTTGACGTCGGAGCGCTGACCGACCATGCCGCGGAAGCGCTTGACCTTGCCCTTCGTGACGAGCGTGTTGACGCCCGTCACCTTCACGTCGAACAATTTCTCGACAGCCGCCTTGATCTGCGGCTTCGTCGCCGTCCTGGCGACCTTGAACACGACCTTGTTCTGCTCGGAGGCAGAGGTCGCCTTCTCGGTGATCACCGGAGCGACGATGACGTCGTAATGGCGCGGATCGATGCTCATTTGAAGCGTGCCTCCAGCGCGTCCACGGCGGCCTTGGTCAGGACCAGCTTGTCCCGCCGCAGGATGTCGTAGACGTTGATGCCCTGGACCGGCAGCACGTCCACATTCGGAATGTTGCGGGCCGCCAGGCCGAAATTGCCGTCCACCGTCGCGCCGTCGATGATCAGCGCATTGGTCAGGCCGAGCTTGCCGAAACGCTCCTTGAGCGCCTTGGTCTTCGGCTCGCTCACCGTCGCGGCTTCGAGAACGACGATCGATCCGTCCTTGGCCTTAGCCGAGAGGGCGTGGCGCAGCGCGAGCTGGCGCACCCGCTTCGGCAGGTCATGGTCGTGATCGCGCACGACCGGGCCGAAAGCCTTGCCGCCACCGCGGAACTGCGGCGCGGAGGCCGCGCCGTGGCGGGCGTTACCCGTGCCCTTCTGGCGGTACAGCTTCTTGGTCGTCCGGCTGATCTCCGAGCGGCCGAGCGTCTTGTGCGTGCCGGCTTGGCGCTTCGCCAGCTGCCAGCGCACGTAGCGGTGGATGAGGTCGGCCCGCGGCTCAAGGCCGAAGATCGCCTCGTTGAGCTCGATCGAGCCGGCCTTGCCGCCGTCGAGCGTCGTCACGTCGAGCTTCATCACGCGCGCTCCTCACCTTCGATCGCCGGTGCGGCCGCGCCGTTGCCACGCTCGCGGAACGCACCCGGAACCGGAGCGTCCTTCGGCAGCGCGCGCTTGACCGCGTCGCGAACCATGATCCAACCGCCGGCAACGCCGGGGACCGCGCCCTGCACCAGGATCAGACCGCGCTCCGCGTCCGTCTGGACGACGCGCAGGTTCTGGGTCGTGACCCGCTCGCTGCCGAGATGGCCGGGCATCTTCTTGTTCTTGAAGGTCTTGCCCGGATCCTGGCGGCCGCCGGTCGAACCGATGGAGCGGTGCGAGATGGACACGCCGTGCGAGGCACGAAGACCACCAAAGTTCCAGCGCTTCATGCCGCCGGCGAAGCCCTTGCCGGTCGTCACGCCCGTCACGTCGACGAACTGGCCGACGACGAAGTGGTCGGCCGTGATCTCGGCGCCCACGGGGATGACGTGCTCGGGGTCGACCCGGAACTCGGCGAGGCGCTTCTTCGGCTCCACCTCGGCAGCCGCGAAGCGGCCGCGCTCGGCCTTCGACACGTTCTTGACCTTGGCCGTGCCGACGCCGACCTGCAGCGCGGTGTAGCCGTTCTTTTCCATCGTCCGGTGCGCGACAACCTGGCAGTTGTCCACCTTCAGGACCGTGACCGGAACATGTTCCCCGGCGTCGGTGAAGACGCGGGTCATGCCGACCTTCTTTGCAATGACGCCAGAGCGCATGAGCGTATCCTCTAAGGCGTTCCCGAGGCTGATGGGCAAAAGCCCATCAGAGCCTGATTTCCACATCGACGCCCGCAGCGAGGTCGAGCTTCATGAGCGCATCGACCGTCTGCGGAGTCGGCTCAACGATGTCGAGGACACGCATATGCGTGCGCATCTCGAACTGCTCGCGCGACTTCTTGTCGATGTGCGGCGAGCGGTTGACCGTGAACTTCTTCATGCGCGTCGGCAGCGGGATCGGGCCCCGGACCTCCGCGCCCGTCCGCTTCGCGGTCGACACGATCTCGCGCGTCGACGCGTCGAGGATGCCATGGTCGAACGCTTTCAGGCGGATTCGAATATTCTGACCGTTCATAACAGACCCCTTGGGCCGACCCCGGAGAAGACCGGCGCCGCGTGGTGCGGCGCGCGGCCTTGTGCCTTGCTTACTCGATGATGGAGGCGACGACGCCGGCGCCAACCGTGCGGCCACCCTCGCGGATGGCGAAGCGCAGCTTCTCCTCCATGGCGATCGGGACGATCAGCTCGACCTCCATCGCCACGTTGTCGCCCGGCATCACCATCTCAGTGCCCTCGGGCAGCTTCACCATCCCCGTCACGTCCGTCGTGCGGAAGTAAAACTGCGGGCGGTAGTTGTTGAAGAACGGCGTGTGACGGCCACCCTCTTCCTTCGTCAGGATGTACGCCTCGGCCTTGAACTTCGTGTGCGGCTTCACCGAGCCCGGCTTGCACAGAACCTGGCCGCGCTCCACGTCCTCGCGCTTCGTCCCGCGCAGCAGCGCCCCGATGTTGTCCCCCGCCTCGCCCTGATCGAGCAGCTTGCGGAACATCTCAACGCCCGTCACCGTCGTCTTCTGCGTCGGACGCAGCCCAACAATCTCGACTTCCTCGCCGACCTTGATCACGCCGCGCTCCACACGCCCCGTCACCACCGTCCCGCGGCCCGAAATCGAGAACACGTCCTCAACCGGCATCAGGAACGGCTGGTCCTTCGGACGCTCCGGCTGCGGGATGTACGCGTCAACCGCATCCATCAGCTTCAGAACAGCGTCCCGCCCGATCTCCGGATTGCGGTCCTCCAGCGCGCACAGCGCCGAGCCCTTGATGATCGGGATGTCATCCCCGGGGAAGTCGTACTTCGACAGAAGCTCGCGCACCTCAAGCTCCACAAGATCAAGAAGCTCGGGGTCGTCCACCATGTCGACCTTGTTCATGAACACCACAAGCGCCGGCACGCCAACCTGACGCGCCAGCAGGATGTGCTCGCGCGTCTGCGGCATCGGCCCGTCAGCCGACGAAACCACAAGAATCGCGCCGTCCATCTGCGCCGCGCCCGTGATCATGTTCTTCACGTAGTCCGCGTGGCCCGGGCAGTCCACGTGCGCATAGTGCCGCTTGTCCGTCTCGTACTCGACATGCGACGTCGAGATCGTGATCCCGCGCGCCTTCTCCTCAGGCGCCTTGTCGATCTGGTCGTACGCCGTGAACGACGCTCCGCCCTTCTCCGCAAGAACCTTCGTGATCGCCGCCGTCAGAGACGTCTTGCCATGGTCAACGTGACCAATCGTCCCGATGTTGCAGTGCGGCTTCGTGCGCTCAAACTTTTCCTTCGCCATCGTAGGGCTCCTTCAAAGGAACTCGACGTCAGTCGTGTCTCGTTCTCGTTTCAGGTTCAGGCGTACTTGGCCTGAACCTCGGCGGCGACCGCTTGCGGCACTTGCTCGTAGTGGTCGAACTGCATCGTGTAGGTCGCGCGCCCCTGGCTCATCGAGCGCAGCGTGTTCACGTAACCGAACATGTTAGCCAGCGGCACCATCGCATTGATGACCACCGCGTTGCCGCGCATGTCCTGGCCCTGGATCTGGCCACGGCGGGAGTTGAGGTCGCCGATGACCGAACCGGTGTAGTCCTCCGGCGTCACCACCTCGACCTTCATGATCGGCTCGAGAAGGACGGCACCGCCCTTCTGCAGCGCTTCGCGCAGCGCGGCACGGGCCGCAATCTCGAAGGCCAGCGCCGACGAGTCGACCTCGTGATAGGCGCCGTCGATCAGCTCCACCCTGAGGTCGACGACGGGGAAACCGGCGAGCACGCCCGCGCCGAGAACGGACTCGAGGCCCTTCTCGACACCCGGGATGTACTCCTTCGGCACCACACCACCGACGATCTTCGACTCGAACGAGTAACCCGCGCCCGGCTCGGTCGGCTCGGCAACGATCTTGACGCGCGCGAACTGGCCCGAGCCACCGGTCTGCTTCTTGTGCGTGTAGTCCACCTCGACGCGCTTGGAGATGCGCTCGCGATAGGCCACCTGCGGCGCGCCGACATTGGCATCCACCTTGTAAGTGCGGCGCAGGATGTCGACCTTGATGTCGAGATGGAGCTCGCCCATGCCCTTGAGGATGGTCTGGCCGGATTCCTGGTCCGTCGACACCTGGAAGGACGGATCCTCCGCAGCGAGCTTGGACAGCGCGATGCCGAGCTTCTCCTGGTCGGCCTTCGATTTCGGCTCGATGGCGATCTCGATGACCGGTGCCGGGAACTCCATCTTCTCGAGGATGACGGGCTTCAGCGGGTCGCAGAGCGTGTCGCCGGTGCGGACTTCCTTGAGGCCCGCGAGCGCCACGATGTCACCGGCATAGGCTTCCTTGATGTCTTCGCGGTTGTTCGCATGCATCAGGAGCATGCGGCCGACGCGCTCCTTCTTCTCGCGCGTCGAGTTGACGATCGAGGAGCCCGATTCCACCTTGCCGGAATAGACGCGGCAGAAGGTGATCGTGCCGACGAACGGGTCGTCCATGATCTTGAAGGCGAGCATGGAAAACGGCTCGTCGTCGGACGGCTTGCGCTCGATTGGCTCTTCCGTGTTGGCGTCGATGCCCTTGATGGCGCCACGGTCGAGCGGCGACGGCAGGTAATCCACGACGGCATCGAGCAGGGGCTGCACACCCTTGTTCTTGAAAGCCGTGCCGCACAGCACCGGATGGAAAGCACGCTGCTGCACCGCGACGCGGATCAGCTTGCGCAGGGTGGCCTCGTCCGGCTCCTGCCCCTCGAGATAAGCGCTCATAGCGTCATCATCGAGCTCGACCGCAGCCTCGACCAGCTTGGTGCGGTACTCGGCAGCCTTGTCGGCGAGATCGGCCGGGATATCGGTGATGTTGAACTTCGCACCGAGGGCATCGTCTTCCCAGACGAGCGCCTTCATGGCGACGAGATCGACCACACCCTTGAAACCGCCCTCGGAACCGATCGGCAGCTGCAGACAGACCGGCTTGCCGGCGACGCGATCGACGATCGAATCGACGCAGCGGAAGAGATCGGCACCCACCTTGTCCATCTTATTGACGAACACGATGCGCGGCACGTCGTACTTGTCGGCCTGGCGCCACACGGTCTCGGTCTGGGGCTCGACGCCCTGGCTGCCATCAAGCACGCACACGGCACCGTCGAGCACGCGCAGCGAACGCTCTACCTCGATGGTGAAGTCGACGTGGCCGGGCGTGTCGATGATGTTCAGACGGTTCTCGCGCCAGAAGCAGGTCGTCGCGGCCGACGTGATGGTGATGCCGCGCTCCTGCTCCTGCGCCATCCAGTCCATGGTCGCGGAGCCCTCATGGGTCTCCCCGATCTTGTGGCTCTTGCCGGTGTAGTAGAGAATCCGCTCGGTCGTCGTCGTCTTTCCGGCATCGATGTGGGCCATGATGCCGAAATTGCGGTATTTCTCGATGGCATGACTGCGGGGCATTGTACGAGCTCCGTCCGATCTTGCGCCGATTACCAGCGGTAGTGCGAGAAGGCGCGGTTCGCTTCCGCCATGCGGTGCGTGTCTTCGCGCTTCTTCACCGCGCTGCCGCGGTTATTGGCGGCGTCGATGAGTTCGGCCGACAGCCGATCGACCATGGTGCGGTCGTTGCGCGAGCGCGCGGCCTGGATCAGCCAGCGGATGGCGAGCGCCTGACGGCGCTCCGAGCGCACCTCGACGGGCACCTGGTAGGTGGCGCCGCCGACGCGGCGGGACCGCACCTCGATCGCCGGCGAGACATTGTCGAGCGCCTGACGGAAGACCTCGAGAGGGTCAGCCTTCAGCTTCTGCTCGATGATGTCGAACGCGCCATAGACGATGGCCTCGGCAGCCGATTTCTTGCCATCGCGCATCACGGAGTTCATGAACTTCGTGAGAACCACGTCACCGAACTTGGCGTCCGGGATGATCTCGCGCTTCTCGGCACTGTGACGACGGGACATATGCTCCGCTCCGCCTTGAAATTTCGGAAAGCGCCCGAATTACTTCGGACGCTTGGCACCGTACTTCGAACGGCGCTGCTTACGGTTCTTGACGCCCTGAGTGTCGAGGACGCCGCGCAGAACGTGGTAACGCACACCCGGAAGATCCTTGACGCGACCGCCGCGGATCATGACCACGGAGTGCTCCTGGAGGTTGTGCCCCTCGCCCGGGATGTAGCCGATGACCTCGAAACCGTTCGTCAGGCGCACCTTGGCGACCTTACGCAGAGCCGAGTTCGGCTTCTTCGGCGTCGTCGTATAGACGCGCGTGCACACACCCCGCTTCTGCGGGCAGGCCTCGAGTGCAGGAACCTTGTTCCGGCTCTTCTGCGCCGTCCGCGGCTTGCGGATCAGCTGGCTGATCGTCGGCATGCTTCGCTCTCTTCGCTCCGGCCTTCCGGCCGCTTGCCTAGACTGCTCCAACCGCACAGCACCGAATGAAGCCGTGCGACCTTCCCATTGATGCGGCGCGCACAAACGCCCGGCCGCAAGCAAAACAAATCCGCGCCTTCGGCGGAATGCCTCCGGCGCGTTAGCCCGCAGAGGACCACGGCGGGCCGCGGTCATGCTCCTGATCTGACTCTACAAGCCTGACTTGCTGCCAGTCGGTGCTGAATTCGACAGCGTTTAGGACCTAAAGGTCAGGGCTGCTGCCCCGACAGAGAGACCTACGGCCTGCCGGAAGTGGGCGGTTTTTACCCCTTGAGTCGCCCGTCGTCAACGTCTTTCTCGTTTGCAGCCTTCGATTTCCGGCCGGCGAGCACCTGCTGCAGCTAACCCGCACGATCTGCCAAGGTTGCGCCCGCCCCCGGCAACATTCGGAAACGGAGCCGGGCATCTGCGACATATCCGAAACGGCGAAGGGGCCGCCCGCAGGGGCAGCCCCTTCCCTGTCGTTGGCGGAAGCGCCTTACTCCGCCGCGGCGGGCGGCAGTTCCCCGCCCACGGCCGCCGCAGCGGCGTGGCCGGATTCGTTCGCCTTCTGCGCGAGGATGAGTTCGTCGCGGCGCTGCGCGATCTCGCGCAGGCGGGCAGCCACGGCCCCGGTGCCGGCCGGAATGAGGCTGCCCACGATGACGTTCTCCTTGAGGCCCTCGAGCATGTCCGTCTTGCCGTTGACGGCGGCCTCGGTAAGGACGCGCGTCGTCTCCTGGAAGGAGGCGGCGGAGATGAACGAGCGGGTCTGAAGGCTCGCCTTGGTGATGCCGAGCAGGACCGGCGTGCCCACCGCCGGCTTCTTGCCTTGGGCGACGAGTGCCTCGTTCGCCTCTTCCATTTCCAGGCGGTCGACCTGCTCGCCCTGCAGGAACTCGCTGTCACCGGGCTCCTGGATCTCGACCTTCTGCAACATCTGGCGAACGATCACCTCGATGTGCTTGTCGTTGATGTTCACGCCCTGCAGGCGATACACTTCCTGGATCTCGTTGACGAGATAGGCGGCCAGTTCCTCGACGCCCTTGATGGCAAGGATGTCGTGCGGCGCGGGATTGCCGTCGACAATGAAGTCGCCGACCTCCACCACGTCACCGTCCTGAAGGTGGATGTGCTTGCCTTTCGGAATGAGGTACTCGACCGACTCCGAGCCGTCATGCGGCACGAGCGTCAGGCGGCGCTTGTTCTTGTAGTCGCGCCCGAACTGGATCGTGCCGGACTTCTCGGCAATGATCGCCGCATCCTTCGGCCGGCGCGCCTCGAACAGCTCGGCCACCCGCGGCAGACCGCCAGTGATGTCGCGCGTCTTGGCGCTCTCCATCGGGATACGGGCAAGCACGTCGCCGGCCTTGACCTTCGCGCCCGGATCCACGCCGATGATGGCATCGACCGCGAGCAGCGAGCGGGCCTCGCCGCCGCGGGCGAGCTTGGCGATCTTGCCGCTCTCGTCGTGGATGACGATGGCGGGCCGCAGGTCCGACGTGCGGGCCGAGCCGCGCCAGTCGATAACGACGCGCTTGGCGATGCCGGTCGACTCGTCGATCTGTTCCGACATCGAGGCACCCTCGACGAGGTCCTCGAAGCCGACCACACCGTCGACCTCGGTCAGGATCGGCCGGGTGTAGGGATCCCACTCGGCGATGCGCTGGCCACGCTTGATGGTGTCGCCTTCGTCGACCTTGAGGCGCGCACCGTATTGGATGCGGTGCACTGCCCGCTCCTGCCCGTCCGGCCCGACGATGAGCACGGCGAGGTTGCGGCCCATGGCGATGAGATCCCCGTCCGAGTTGCGCGCCACGTTCCGGTTGCGGATCTTGACGGTGCCCTCGAAGTTGGACTCGACGAACGACTGGTCGGCGATCTGCGCGGCGCCGCCGATGTGGAACGTGCGCATCGTGAGCTGCGTGCCCGGCTCGCCGATCGATTGCGCCGCGATGACACCGACGGCCTCGCCGTAGTTGACCGGCGTGCCTCGCGCCAGATCGCGCCCGTAGCAGGTGGCGCAGACGCCGTTCTTGGCCTCGCAGGTCAGCACCGAGCGGATCTTCACCTCCTGGATGCCGGCGGCGGTGATCGGTTCGATGTGCCATTCCTCGATCATGGTGCCGGCGGGCACGATGACCTTGCCGTCCGCATCCACGAGATCCTCCGCGGCGGTGCGGCCGAGGATACGCGAGGCGAGCGAGGCCACGATCTGGCCGGCATCGACGATGGCCCGCATGCGGATGCCCTTGTCGGTGCCACAGTCGGGCTCACGGATGACCGCATCCTGCGCCACGTCGACGAGACGGCGGGTGAGATAGCCCGAGTTCGCCGTCTTGAGCGCCGTGTCGGCGAGGCCCTTGCGAGCGCCGTGCGTCGAGTTGAAGTACTCGAGCACGTCGAGGCCTTCCTTGAAGTTCGAGATGATCGGGCTCTCGATGATCTCGCCGGAGGGCTTGGCCATCAGGCCGCGCATGGCCGCGAGCTGCTTCATCTGCGCCGGCGAGCCGCGGGCGCCGGAATGGGCCATCATGTAGATGGAGTTCACCGGCTTGTCGCGGCCATTCTCGTCCTTCTGCACGGCCGAGATACGCGCCATCATCTCGCCGGCAAGGCGATCCGAGCACTTGGCCCAGGCGTCGACGACCTTGTTGTACTTCTCGCCCTGCGTGATGAGACCGTCCTGGTACTGCTGCTCGTAGTCCTTCACGAGCGCGCGCGTCTCGTCGACGATCGACCACTTGTTCTCGGGCACCACCATGTCGTCCTTGCCGAACGAGATGCCGGCCTTGAACGCATGGTAGAAGCCGAGACCCATGATGCGATCGCAGAAGATGACCGATTCCTTCTGCCCGCAGTTGCGGTAGACGGTGTCGATCATGTTCGAGATCTCCTTCTTCGTCATGAGCTTGTTCACGACATCGAAGGGAACGGCCGGGTGCCGGGGCAGGACGCGCGACAGGATCACGCGGCCCGGTGTCGTCTCGTAGATTCGGGAGAAGGTAGAACCGTCCTCGGCCACACCCGTCCAGCGATACTTGATCTTCGAGTGCAGGGTGACAACCTTGGCCGCAAGCGCATGCTCGAGTTCGCCCATGTCGGCGAACACCTTGCCCTCGCCCGGCTCGCCCTCGGCGAGGATCGAGAGATAGTAGAGGCCGAGAACGATATCCTGCGACGGCACGATGATCGGCTGACCGTTGGCCGGGTGCAGGATGTTGTTCGTCGACATCATCAGCACACGCGCCTCGAGCTGGGCTTCCAGCGAGAGGGGCACGTGCACGGCCATCTGGTCACCGTCGAAGTCGGCGTTGAACGCCGCGCAGACGAGCGGGTGCAGCTGGATGGCCTTGCCCTCGATGAGGGTCGGCTCGAAGGCCTGAATGCCGAGACGGTGCAACGTGGGCGCCCGGTTGAGCATCACCGGATGCTCGCGGATCACCTCGTCGAGGATGTCCCAGACCTCGGGCTTCTCCTTCTCGACGAGCTTCTTCGCCTGCTTCACCGTGGCCGAGAGGCCCTTGGCGTCAAGCCGCGCATAGATGAACGGCTTGAACAGTTCGAGCGCCATCTTCTTCGGCAGGCCGCACTGATGCAGCTTGAGCTCGGGCCCGACGACGATCACCGAGCGGCCGGAATAGTCGACGCGCTTGCCGAGCAGGTTCTGACGGAAGCGGCCCTGCTTGCCCTTCAGCATGTCGGCGAGCGACTTCAGCGGGCGCTTGTTGGCACCCGTGATGACGCGGCCGCGCCGGCCGTTGTCGAACAGCGCGTCGACAGCCTCCTGCAGCATCCGCTTCTCGTTGCGGATGATGATGTCGGGCGCCCTGAGCTCGATCAGCCGCTTCAGGCGGTTGTTGCGGTTGATGACGCGGCGGTAGAGATCGTTGAGATCCGACGTTGCGAAGCGGCCGCCGTCGAGCGGGACGAGCGGGCGCAGGTCCGGCGGGATCACCGGCACGACGGTCAGAATCATCCACTCGGGCTTGTTGCCGGACTGGATGAAGGCCTCGATGATCTTGAGGCGCTTCATCAGCTTCTTCGGCTTGAGCTCGGAGGTCGTCGTGGCAATCTCCTGGCGCAGGTCCGCCGCAATCTTCTCGAGGTCGAGGCTCCGGAGAATCTCGCGGATCGCCTCGGCGCCGATCATCGCCGTGAAGCTGTCCTCGCCATACTCGTCTTGCGCGCGCAGATACTCCTCCTCCGACAGGAGCTGGCGCTCCTTGAGGGGGGTGATGCCCGGCTCGATGACGACGTAGTACTCGAAATAAAGGATCCGCTCGAGATCCTTGAGCGTCATGTCGAGCAGCAGGCCGATGCGCGACGGCAGCGACTTCAGGAACCAAATGTGCGCCACTGGCGCAGCGAGCTCGATATGGCCCATGCGCTCGCGCCGGACGCGCGCCAGCGTCACCTCGACGCCGCACTTCTCGCAGATGACGCCCTTGTACTTCATGCGCTTGTACTTGCCGCACAAGCACTCATAGTCCTTGATCGGGCCGAAGATCCGCGCGCAGAACAGGCCGTCACGCTCGGGCTTGAACGTGCGGTAGTTGATCGTCTCCGGCTTCTTGATCTCGCCGTAGGACCAGGACAGAATCTTCTCCGGGCTGGCAAGCGAGATCTTGATCTGGTCGAAGGTCTGCGCCGGAGCCTGGGTATTGAAGAGATTCATGACCTCTTGATTCATCGCCGTCTCCTCGGTTGCGGAGGCGCCGCCTGGGCGACCCGTCTCCGCCGGCATTTCATGCGGACATCGGGGCGTCCCCCGACATCGACGCTTGTTACGATCGAGGCGCGGGCTCATGCCGTCCGCGCCCCTTGTCCCTCACCCTCGCGCGGGCCACGCGGCGCCGGAGGCGCCGGTCACTCCGCTGCCTCCGAAGGCGGCAGTTCCACGGACGGCTTCTTCGTCGAGATGAGCTCGACGTTGAGGCCGAGCGAGCGCATCTCCTTGACGAGCACGTTGAAGCTCTCCGGGATGCCGGCCTCGAAGGTGTCATCTCCGCGCACGATGGCCTCGTAAACCTTGGTGCGGCCGGCGACGTCGTCCGACTTGACCGTCAGCATCTCCTGCAAGGTATAGGCCGCGCCGTAGGCCTCGAGCGCCCAGACCTCCATCTCGCCGAAACGCTGGCCGCCGAACTGCGCCTTGCCACCCAGCGGCTGTTGCGTGACGAGCGAATAGGGGCCGATCGAGCGGGCGTGGATCTTGTCGTCAACCAGGTGGTGAAGCTTCAGCATGTAGATGTAGCCCACGGTCACCTTGCGGTCGAACGCCTCGCCCGTGCGTCCGTCGAAGAGCGTCGACTGTGCCGAGCGGTGAAGACCTGCCTGCTCCAGCATCTGCTCGATGTCGGCCTCCTTGGCGCCGTCGAAGACCGGCGTCGCAATCGGCACACCGCGCCGGAGATTGGCGCTCATCTCGACGAGTTCCTCGTCCGACATCGACGCCACTTCGCCATTGTCGCCGTAGACCTCGCCGAGCTTCTGACGCAACGGTCCGAGGTTCTGCGTCTTCATGTAGGCGTCGTAGGCCTCGCCGACCTGCCGGCCGAGGCCGGCGCAGGCCCAGCCAAGGTGCGTCTCCAGGATCTGGCCGACATTCATGCGGCTCGGCACGCCGAGCGGGTTCAGCACGATGTCCACGTGTGTGCCGTCATCGAGGAAGGGCATGTCCTCGATGGGCACAATCTTCGACACGACACCCTTGTTGCCGTGCCGCCCGGCCATCTTGTCGCCCGGCTGGATCTTGCGCTTGACCGCAATGAAGACCTTGACCTGCTTCATCACGCCGGGCGGCAACTCGTCGCCCCGCTGCAGCTTCTCGACCTTGTCGAGGAAACGCTGCTCAAGGCGCTTCTTCGACTCGTCGTACTGCTTGCGCATTGCCTCGAGCTCGCTCATCACCGCATCGTCGGCGACGGCGAACTGCCACCACTGCGAGCGCGGATACTCGTTGAGCGCCTCGCGGGTCAGCGCGGCGTCACGCTTGAAGCCCTTCGGCCCCGCGATCGCCGTCTGGCCCGTGAGCACCTCGGCGAGGCGGGCGTAGACGTTGCGGTCCAGGATCGCCTGTTCGTCGTCGCGGTCCTTGGCCAGGCGCTCGATCTCCTCGCGTTCGATGGCCTGGGCGCGCTCGTCCTTGTCGACGCCATGGCGGTTGAAGACGCGCACCTCGACGATGGTTCCGGTGACACCGGGCGGCACGCGCAGCGAAGTGTCGCGCACGTCGGAGGCCTTCTCGCCGAAAATGGCGCGCAGCAGCTTCTCCTCAGGCGTCATCGGGCTCTCGCCCTTCGGCGTGATCTTGCCGACGAGAATGTCGCCGGCGTGAACTTCAGCGCCGATATAGACGATGCCGGCCTCGTCGAGGTTCTTCAGCGCCTCTTCCGACACGTTCGGAATATCGCGCGTGATCTCCTCCGGCCCGAGCTTGGTGTCACGGGCGCTGACCTCGAACTCCTCGATGTGAATCGAGGTGAACACGTCGTCCTTCACGATGCGCTCGGAGAGGAGGATGGAATCCTCGAAGTTGTAGCCGTTCCAGGGCATGAACGCGACGAGCACGTTTCGGCCGAGCGCCAACTCGCCGAGATCGGTCGAGGGACCGTCGGCGATGATGTCGCCCTTCTTCACCATGTCGCCCACCTTCACCAGCGGGCGCTGGTTGATGCAGGTCGACTGGTTGGAGCGCTGGAACTTCTGCAGCCGGTAGATGTCGACGCCCGACTTGGTCGGGTCGAGATCCTGCGTGGCGCGGATGACGATACGCGTCGCGTCCACCTGGTCGACGATGCCGGTGCGGCGGGCCGCAATGGCCGCGCCGGAGTCACGGGCAACCACCGCCTCCATGCCGGTGCCGACGAAGGGCGCATCCGCCTTCACCAGCGGCACGGCCTGGCGCTGCATGTTGGAGCCCATCAGGGCGCGGTTGGCGTCGTCGTTCTCGAGGAACGGGATGAGCGCCGCAGCGACCGACACGAGCTGCTTCGGCGACACGTCCATGTAGTCGACGCGATCCGGCGGCATGACCACGACGTCGCCGGCGCGGCGGCAGACCACGAGATCCTCCGTCAGGCGGCCTTCGCCGTCGATGGCAGCGTTCGCCTGGGCGACGTTGTACTTCTGCTCCTCCATCGCCGAGAGGTAGACCACCTCCTCGGTGACCCGCCCGTCCTTCACCTTGCGGTAGGGCGCCTCGATGAAGCCGTACTTGTTGACGCGCGCAAAGGTGGCGAGCGAGTTGATGAGGCCGATATTCGGGCCTTCCGGCGTCTCGATCGGGCAGATGCGGCCGTAGTGCGTCGGGTGCACGTCGCGCACCTCGAAGCCGGCGCGCTCGCGGGTGAGACCACCCGGGCCCAGCGCCGAGAGGCGACGCTTGTGCGTCACCTCCGACAATGGGTTGGTCTGGTCCATGAACTGGGACAGCTGGGAAGAGCCGAAGAACTCGCGCACCGCCGCGGCGGCGGGCTTGGCGTTGATGAGGTCCTGCGGCATCACCGTGTCGATGTCGACCGAAGACATGCGCTCCTTGATGGCGCGCTCCATCCGGAGAAGACCCAGGCGATACTGGTTCTCCATAAGCTCTCCTACCGAGCGCACGCGGCGGTTGCCGAGATGGTCGATGTCGTCGATCTCGCCGCGGCCGTCGCGCAGGTCGACGAGCGCCTTCACCACCGCGAGCATGTCCTCGCGGCGCAGCGTCCTCACCGTATCCGGGCAGTCGAGGTCGAGGCGCATGTTCATCTTTACGCGGCCGACCGCCGAGAGGTCGTAGCGCTCGGCGTCGAAGAACAGCGAATGGAACATGGCCTCCGCCGTCTCCAACGTCGGCGGCTCGCCCGGGCGCATCACGCGATAGATGTCGAACAGGGCCTCCTCGCGCGAGGAGTTCTTGTCGACGGCAAGCGTGTTGCGGATGTACGGGCCGATGTTGACGTGGTCGATGTCGAGCACCGGGATATCGGTGAAGCCCTGCTCGACGAGCGTTGCGAGCAGCTTGGCCGTGATCTCCTCGCCAGCCTCGGCATGAATCTCGCCCGTCGACAGATCGACAAGGTCCTCCGCGATGTACTGGCCGTAAAGATCCTCATCGCTGGCGCGCAGGGCCTTGACACCCTTTTCCTCGAGGAGGCGGGCAGCCCGGGCCGTGAGCTTCTTGCCGGCCTCGAGGACGACTTCGCCGCTGTCGGCGTCGATAAGGTCGCTGACGGCCTTGAAGCCCTTCATGCGGCCGGCGTCGAACGGCATGCGCCAGCCGTCCTTGTCCTTCGCGTAGTGCACCTTGTCGTAGAAGGTGTCGAGGATTTCCTCGCCATCGAGGCCGAGCGCA
Source organism: Chelatococcus daeguensis (assembly GCF_001887265.1). Lineage (NCBI taxonomy): Bacteria > Pseudomonadati > Pseudomonadota > Alphaproteobacteria > Hyphomicrobiales > Chelatococcaceae > Chelatococcus > Chelatococcus daeguensis. The sequence continues at coordinate 2,441,592 of NZ_CP018095.1, forward strand.
TAGAGCAGCGACGTCACCGGAATCTTCCGGCGCCGGTCGATGCGCGCATAGACGATGTCCTTGGCGTCGAACTCGATGTCGAGCCATGAGCCGCGATAGGGAATGATGCGGGCCGCGAACAGCAGCTTGCCGCTCGAGTGCGTCTTGCCCTTGTCATGGTCGAAGAACACGCCCGGCGAGCGGTGCATCTGCGAGACGATGACGCGCTCGGTGCCGTTGACGATGAAGGTACCGTTGTCCGTCATGAGCGGCATGTCGCCCATGTAGACATCCTGCTCCTTGATGTCCTTGACGGACTTGGCGCCGGTATCCTGGTCGACATCGAACACGATGAGGCGCAGCGTCACTTTGAGCGGTGCGGCAAAGGTCATGCCGCGCTGGCGGCACTCGTCGACGTCATACTTCGGTGGCTCGAACGTATACTTGACGAACTCCAGCAGGGACGTGTTGGAAAAGTCCGAGATCGGGAAAACGGACTTGAAGACCGCCTGAAGCCCCTCCTCGGGGCGTCCGCCCTTCGGCTCCTCGACCATCAGGAACTGGTCGTAGGACGCCTTCTGAACCTCGATGAGGTTGGGCATCTCCGCCACTTCCCGGATCTTGCCGAAGAACTTGCGGACGCGTTTCCGGCCGGTGATCGTCTGGGCCATGTTCGGTTCTCGCTCCTCACGCACGGCTGACCGGGCGGTCCGGTCGTGCGGCCACCTGGCCGCCGGGTCAGCCGCTCCGCCCCTCGGCGGAACTTCATGTAGACCGCGCTAGCCGTCGCGCGGTTGACGGCGGTTTCCGCCGCTTCACGTGGGCCTTCCGGTCCACCGTCGCCGTCGGGCCCCATGCCCTGCCAGCGACGACGCGACGGCCCCGGGGAAAACTCCCCCGGGACCGCCGCAATCTGCGATGCGGAGCCGCAGGACGCGGCCCCGGAACATCACTTGAGCTCGACCTTGGCGCCGACCTTCTCGAGGGCAGCCTTGATCTTCTCGGCCTCGTCCTTCGGCGCGCCTTCCTTCAGCGGCTTCGGGGCGCCCTCGACGAGGTCCTTCGCCTCCTTCAGGCCGAGGCCGGTGATGGCGCGCACTTCCTTGATGACCTCGATCTTCTTGTCGCCGGCGGCGGCAAGAATGACGTCGAACTCGGTCTTCTCCTCGGCGGCCGGGGCAGCGGCGCCACCAGCGCCCGGAGCAGCGGCGACGGCCACGGCGGCAGCCGCGGAGACGCCCCACTTCTCTTCGAGCAGCTTGGCGAGCTCGGCCGCCTCGAGGACCGTGAGGTTCGACAGCTCGTCGACGAGTTTCGCAAGATCAGCCATTGTTCAATTCCTGGATCGGTTCGATTTGGGTTCGGTTTTCACGCGGCCTCACGCCGCTTCGTCTCGCTTGGCATAGGCCCCGAAGACGCGCGCCACCTTGGCGGCAGGCGCGTTGACGACCTGAGCGATCTTCGTGGCCGGAGCCTGGATGAGGCCGACCAGCTTGGCGCGCAGTTCGTCGAGGGACGGCAGGGAGGCGAGCGCCTTCACACCGTCCGTATTCAGGGCAGTCGCGCCCATGGCCCCGCCGAGGATGACGAACTTGTCGTTCGCCTTGGCGAAATCCACCGCGACCTTCGGCGCCGCAACCGGGTCGCTGGAATAGGCCAGCAACGTCGGCCCCTTCAGAAGGGGACCGATGGAAGCGACATCCGTGCCTTCGAGAGCGATCTTCGCGAGGCGGTTCTTCGCAACCTTCACGGTAGCGCCGACCTGCTTCATCTCGCGACGAAGCTTCTGCATGTCGGCAACCGTGAGGCCCGCATAGTGGGCCACGACGACAACGCCCGTGCTCTTGAACACATCGTTGAGCGTCGCGACGAGATCAGCTTTTGCCGCTCTGTCCACCTTGCTCTCTCCGGTTGACGGCGAGCACTCGCCCGCCGCCGGCTGCACATGCCGCCCGAATGCGACCCCGGCCAAAGGCCACGATCGCCGGACGGCGCTCGTGAGCCCTGTCCAACCGGATGCGCCAGAAACGCAACCGGCGAGTAGGTTCGAACCGACCACACCGCCGCCGGACGCGCCGGCGGCAATACGAACCAGTCTTCCCCCGTCTATGCAGGCATCGGAGCGAAATTATGCCGCCCGGAAAGCCCGTTCGGCACCTGCAGTCTCGGACAGGACATAAGGCCGCGCAGGCAAAGGGTTACCCCTCGGCCTGCCGGCCTTCCACCGCCTGGTGACCCAGACGGAATTCGATGATGAATACGGGCAGAACCCTGTTCCCCCGCACCGGTCTCACCAGACACGAACCGGTATTTAACGCCTCGCAGGCAGTTTGCCAAGGGGGGCATGCCGCAAGGAGGCGCGGGAAACAGGCCGGCCCGTCATCGCCTCACACCAAGGCAGGACACGGACCGCGGCGCAGTGCCGCGGTCCGTTAATCTCAGGCGCCGACGACCGTCGACGGCTCCACCTTCACGCCCGGGCCCATCGTCGAGGAGATGGCGATGCGCTGGATGTAGGTGCCCTTGGCGCCGGAGGGCTTCGCCTTGGCGACCGCGTCGGCGAAGGCCTTGATGTTCTCGACGAGTTTGTCGGCGTCGAACGAGGCCTTGCCGATGCCGGCATGGACGATGCCCGCCTTCTCGACGCGGAACTCGACCGCGCCGCCCTTGGCGGCCTTCACCGCGCCGGCGACGTCCATGGTCACCGTACCGACCTTCGGGTTCGGCATCAGGCCGCGCGGGCCGAGCACCTTGCCGAGGCGGCCGACGAGCGGCATCAGGTCCGGCGTCGCGATGCAGCGGTCGAAGTCGATCGTGCCGCCCTGGATGCGCTCGAGCAGGTCCTCAGCGCCGACGATATCGGCACCGGCGGCCTTGGCCTCGTCGGCCTTCGGGCCGCGGGCAAAGACGGCGACGCGCACCGTGCGGCCCGAGCCGTTCGGCAGGTTGCACACGCCGCGCACCATCTGGTCCGCATGGCGCGGGTCGACGCCGAGGTTCATCGCGACCTCGATCGTCTCGTCGAACTTGGCCGTGGCCCGCTCCTTGACGAGCTTCACGGCCTCCTCGAGCCCGTAGAGCTTGACGCGGTCGATACCGGTGCGGCTCGCGGCCACGCGCTTTGCAATCTTAGCCATGATCGCTCTCCTCAGCCCACGACCTCGAGGCCCATCGAACGGGCCGAGCCTTCGATCATCGCCACCGCGGAATCGACGGTGTCGCAGTTGAGGTCTGCCATCTTCTTCTCGGCGATGTCGCGCAGCGCCTCGCGCGTGACCTTGCCGACGGTGCCACGGCCGGGGGTCTTGGACCCCTTGTCCAGCTTGGCGGCCTTCTTCAGGAAGTAGGAGACCGGCGGCTGCTTCATGTCGAAGGTGAAGGAGCGGTCCTGATACACGGTGATGACCACCGGAATCGGCATGCCCTTCTCCATCTGCGCGGTCTTCGCGTTGAAGGCCTTGCAGAATTCCATGATGTTGAGGCCGCGCTGGCCGAGCGCCGGGCCGATCGGCGGCGACGGATTGGCCGCGCCCGCCGGCACCTGAAGCTTCACGTAACCCGTGATTTTCTTCGCCATGGGATGCTCACTCGGCGTCGCCCGCCTGCCATGGCGTGCAACGCAAAGTCCGCCGCGCCACGAAAGACCGCAGGCGGCGGATGGTTGGTGATCGCGGTTGCGGCCCGCTTGCTCCGGCTGGCGAACCGGGCGTGCCTCCCGCGGATGGTCGTCCCCATGAGGGAACGGCGGATCGCCTACACCATAACGGCAGAGAAGGAAAGCCCCTGGCGCCGGCTAATCCTCACGCCGCCGGCATCAGGGCAGCCGGCGCCAGGCGCCGCGCCTCGCGTGCGAGGATGGCATCGGCATCGAGCCCGGCGATCGGCTGCGCCGCATCGCTCGATACCTCTCCCGCAAGCTGCAGCATGAGATAGCGTCCGCAACAGACCCTCAGGAACGAGGCGAAGTTCTCGACCTCGCCCCGCGCCTCCAGCAATTCCTCATAGAGCCGGCCGAGCAGTTGCGCCACGCTCATGCCGTCGCGCCCGGCGATCTCCTCGAGCACGCGCCAGTAGAGATTCTCCAGGCGCACGCTGGTGGAAAAGCCATTGAGCCTGAGCGACCGCAGGCGCGTCTCCCATAGCTGCGGATCGGCATTCACAAAAAGCTTGCACATGGCCGTCCCTCCCCTCCTGTCGGCGCCGGCAGTCTAGCGCGACCGGCCGGGCGGAGCGCAAGATCGCAGCGTGGGGCCGCAGCAGGATCCGGCACGTCAGCCGTGGCGGATTTCGGTGCCCAGCACCGCGAGGAACTGCGCGATGAAGGCCGGATGGGCCGGCCAGGCCGGGGCCGAGACAAGATTGCCGTCCGTCACGGCGGCGTCGATGGCGATATCGGCATAGGTGCCGCCCGCGAGCTCCACCTCGGCCCGGCAGGCCGGATAGGCGGAGCAGGTGCGCCCCTTCAGCACGCCGGCGCCCGCGAGGAGCTGCGCACCGTGGCAGATGGCCGCCACCGGCTTGCCCGTCTCGAAGAAGTGCCGCACGCAGGCGACGACGCGCTCGTTGAGGCGCAGATATTCGGGGGCCCGGCCGCCGGGGATGACGAGGGCGTCGTAGGACGCGGGCTCGACCTCGGCGAAGGTGGCGTTGAGGGTGAAATTGTGGCCGCGCTTTTCCGAATAGGTCTGCTGGCCCTCGAAATCATGGATGGCCGTGGCCACCGCCTCGCCCGCCTTCTTGCCCGGGCAGACGGCATGCACGGTATGGCCGACGGCGAGCAGCGCCTGGAACGGCACCATGATCTCGTAGTCCTCGCCGAAATCGCCGACGATCATCAGGATGCGCTTGCCTGCCATTGTTTCCTCCCTTGCTGTCGCAAGCAGGAAGGCTACAGGCGCGGGGCGATGCGAAGGTGTTATCCCGATAACACGCAAGCGCCGCGACGCGCGGCCCGTGAGGGATGACGAGGCGGCGAAGGGCTGGGCGACCGGTTCCACAAGTCGTCGTGCCCGCGCTTGTCGCGGGCATCCACGCCCGGGAAAATCCTGTAATGCCAAAAACGCAGATGGCCGGGACGAGCCCGGCCATGACGGTGGCGGAACGCGATCCGTCGTTCAGACCTTCTCGACCTGCCCGTATTCGAGCTCGACCGGCGTCGCACGGCCGAAGATGGACACCGCCACCTTGAGCCGGGCGCGGCCCTCGTCCACCTCTTCCACCACGCCGCTGAACGACGCGAAGGGGCCGTCGGCGACACGCACCTGCTCGCCCACCTCGAAGTGAACCGACGACTTAGGCCGCTCGACACCCTCGGCGACCTGGCCCTTGATGCGCTCGGCCTCATGGTCCGGGATCGGCAGCGGCTTCGACTTGTCGGCGCCGAGAAAGCCCGTGACCTTCGGCGTGTTCTTGATGAGGTGATAGACCTCGTCCGTGAGGTCGCACTTCACCAGCACATAGCCGGGAAAGAACTTGCGCTCGGTGTCGATCTTGCGGCCGCGGCGCACCTCGACGACCTTCTCGGTCGGGACGAGGATCTCCTCGAACTTGTCTTCGAGCCCACGCTGCTGCGCCTGGTCGCGCAGCGACTGCGCCACCTTGTTCTCAAAGTTTGAATAGGCGTGGACGATGTACCAGCGATAGCTCATGACTTTCTCCCCTCAGCGTCCGACACCGAGGATCAGGCCGACGCCGAAGCGGATGATCTGGTCGGCAGCGAGGAAGAACAGCGCGGCAATGATCACCATGACAAAGACCATGGCGGTCGTGACCATGGTCTCCTTGCGCGTCGGCCAAGTGACCTTGGCCGCCTCGTTGCGGACCTGCTGCAGGAATTCGAACGGGTTCGTCTTTGCCATCGTCCTCACGTCCGCGGGCTTCGCCCCCGCCTCTCGTCGCAACAGCGTGCGCGACCGCCTCGAATCACGACGCGGCGCGTGCCGTTGCGGTCACACGCCGTCAATCGCTCCCGGCACAAGCAGCCTTCTTGACACTGGGACAAGAGCCACTCGAAAGATCCGCTGGCAGGAGTGGAGGGACTCGAACCCCCAACCCCCGGTTTTGGAGACCGGTGCTCTAACCAGTTGAGCTACACTCCTAGCGGAACCGGCGGATCGACGTCGCCCACCGGCTTTGCCTCATCGGGTGAAATCCGCCCGATGAGGTGGGGACGACGCGACCGCCGCCTCCTATATCCCATCGCCGCCGCTCAGCAAAGCCGCTTCGCGAGGCGGTGAAAATCACGTCGGGAAGGCTCCCCGGAGAAGACCGGCGCCGCGTGGTGCGGCGCGCGGCCTTGTGCCTTGCTTACTCGATGATGGAGGCGACGACGCCGGCGCCAACCGTGCGGCCACCCTCGCGGATGGCGAAGCGCAGCTTCTCCTCCATGGCGATCGGGACGATCAGCTCGACCTCCATCGCCACGTTGTCGCCCGGCATCACCATCTCAGTGCCCTCGGGCAGCTTCACCATCCCCGTCACGTCCGTCGTGCGGAAGTAAAACTGCGGGCGGTAGTTGTTGAAGAACGGCGTGTGACGGCCACCCTCTTCCTTCGTCAGGATGTACGCCTCGGCCTTGAACTTCGTGTGCGGCTTCACCGAGCCCGGCTTGCACAGAACCTGGCCGCGCTCCACGTCCTCGCGCTTCGTCCCGCGCAGCAGCGCCCCGATGTTGTCCCCCGCCTCGCCCTGATCGAGCAGCTTGCGGAACATCTCAACGCCCGTCACCGTCGTCTTCTGCGTCGGACGCAACCCAACAATCTCGACTTCCTCGCCGACCTTGATCACGCCGCGCTCCACACGCCCCGTCACCACCGTCCCGCGGCCCGAAATCGAGAACACGTCCTCAACCGGCATCAGGAACGGCTGGTCCTTCGGACGCTCCGGCTGCGGGATGTACGCGTCAACCGCATCCATCAGCTTCAGAACAGCGTCCCGCCCGATCTCCGGATTGCGGTCCTCCAGCGCGCACAGCGCCGAGCCCTTGATGATCGGGATGTCATCCCCGGGGAAGTCGTACTTCGACAGAAGCTCGCGCACCTCAAGCTCCACAAGATCAAGAAGCTCGGGGTCGTCCACCATGTCGACCTTGTTCATGAACACCACAAGCGCCGGCACGCCAACCTGACGCGCCAGCAGGATGTGCTCGCGCGTCTGCGGCATCGGCCCGTCAGCCGACGAAACCACAAGAATCGCGCCGTCCATCTGCGCCGCGCCCGTGATCATGTTCTTCACGTAGTCCGCGTGGCCCGGGCAGTCCACGTGCGCATAGTGCCGCTTGTCCGTCTCGTACTCGACATGCGACGTCGAGATCGTGATCCCGCGCGCCTTCTCCTCAGGCGCCTTGTCGATCTGGTCGTACGCCGTGAACGACGCTCCGCCCTTCTCCGCAAGAACCTTCGTGATCGCCGCCGTCAGAGACGTCTTGCCATGGTCAACGTGACCAATCGTCCCGATGTTGCAGTGCGGCTTCGTGCGCTCAAACTTTTCCTTCGCCATCGTAGGATCCTAGACGCCTCTGCACGTGTGGCTTTTGGGTTGCGGTCGATTAAGACCCTTCGCCCCATACTTCAAGAGCGAATTTACCTCGGGCCCGAGAATTTTCCCCACCGGGCGCCGAGGATCATGGAGGCGAGCCTTTAGCCCGAGCCGGACGGGATTGTCGAGTCCCCGCCAGCGCGCCGGCCGCCGGCTTCGACCGCAGAAGAAATCTGAGCGAAACGATGCGGAAGGCGGTGGAGCGGGTGAAGGGAATCGAACCCTCGTCATCAGCTTGGAAGGCTGCTGCTCTACCATTGAGCTACACCCGCGCACTGGCTGCTTCGGGAATGGTGGAGGGGGTTGGATTCGAACCAACGTAGGCGTAGCCAACGGATTTACAGTCCGTCCCCTTTAACCACTCGGGCACCCCTCCGACTCAATCCTCGGAAGCACCGCCGGGCGACGCGCCGAGCCGCCGCATGCTTCACGAAAATCTTCGGAACGCGACGACGCCGACAGCGCGGGGCCTCTTATGGTGAGGCCGATCCCCGGTGTCAACACAAAACCAACTGGCATCCACGGCTCACTCGTGCCACAGGAGGCTCAGCCAATTCCGGACACTGGACCCATGACGAGCGACAAGGCCCCGCCGGCCGGACAGACGACCAGAAAGCTGCCCCGCAACGCGCAGGCGCTGGCCCGGCATGGGCGCGGCCCGCGTTTCGGCAAGGCCGGAAAGCCGGCAAACGGCAAGGGCGGCCCGCGCCGCCCCACCCCCCCGGGCGCCATCGACGTCGCGGTTCTCTACGGCTGGCATCCCGTGGTCGAGGCCCTCGCCAATCCACGGCGCCGACCGCGCCGGTTGATGGCCACCGAGAATGCCTACAAGCGCCTACTCGAGCGATTCGGGCACCTGCCGATCGCGCCCGAGATCGTCCGGCCCGGTGAGATCGACCGGCTGCTCGAGCCCGACGCCGTCCACCAGGGCCTGTTGCTCGAGGCTGACCCGCTCCCGTCCCCGGCCATCGATTCGCTGCCGGCGGATGCGCTCGTCCTCGTGCTCGACCAGATCACGGATCCGCACAACGTCGGCGCCATCGTCCGCACGGCGGCCGCCTTCTCCGTTGCGGCCATCGTCACCACCGCCCGCCACAGCCCGGCTGCGACGGGCGTGCTCGCCAAGTCCGCCTCGGGCGGACTCGAGCACGTCCCCTTCATCGTGGTGCGCAATCTCGCCGAGGCCATGCTCGCTCTGCGCGAGCGTGGCTTCCAGCTCGTCGGCCTCGATTCGGCCGGGCCGACGCCGCTCGGCGACATCCCCCTCACCCGCCCGCTCGGCCTTGTCCTCGGCGCTGAGGGCAAGGGGCTGCGCCAGCTGACGCGCGAGCGCTGCAGCGATCTTGCCCGCCTCGACATGCCGGGCGCCATCAAGAGTCTGAACGTCTCGAACGCCGCTGCTATCGCCCTCTATGCGGCGAGCCGCACCGCCGGCTGAACATGCTGCGACGCACTATTGCGGCGCACTTAAGACTTTGGAATGACGACCAATTGTCGAGCGACAGCGTAGAGCGCGGCTCTTAAGCTTTCCCTCACCTTCCGGGCTGCGAGCAGTTGCGGAAGCGGCGCGGGGCCCCGCCCCCGCCGAATGAGGGAAACAGCCCGTTGTCGGGCGGCCGTGGGCGTCAGATCCACCGATCGTCTCGTCGATCGCAAGACCGCGCGGCAGAGGGCCGGAGGTCCGGCTGCCGCGCGGCGTTCGCTCGTCGCCTCGGCCGGCTGCAGGTCATGGAACATTCCAAGGAGCCTCGGCCATGAGCATGGCAAACGCAACGGCGACGGGTGTCAAGGCCCGGCCGATGTCCCGGGAGGAGAAGAAGGTCATCTTCGCTTCCTCGCTCGGCACCGTATTCGAGTGGTACGATTTCTATCTTTACGGCTCGCTGTCGGCGATCATCGCCGCCCAGTTCTTCTCGGGCGTCAATCCGACCGCCGGCTTCATCTTCGCGTTGATGGCCTTCGCAGCCGGCTTTGCTGTCCGGCCCTTCGGCGCGCTCGTCTTCGGCCGCCTCGGCGACCTCGTCGGCCGCAAGTATACCTTCCTTGTCACTATCGTGCTGATGGGCCTGTCGACCTTCATCGTCGGCATCCTGCCCACCTATGCAACGTGGGGCATCCTCGCGCCCGTCATCCTCATCATCCTGCGCCTCGTGCAGGGGCTGGCGCTCGGCGGCGAATACGGCGGCGCGGCGACATACGTCGCAGAACACGCACCCCAAGGCCGGCGCGGCTACTATACCAGCTTCATTCAGACGACGGCGACGCTCGGCCTCTTCCTGTCGCTCATCGTCATCCTCGGCACCCGCACCTATCTCGGTGAGGAAGCCTTCGCGGCCTGGGGCTGGCGCATTCCGTTCCTGATCTCCATCGTGCTGCTCGGCATCTCGATCTGGATCCGGCTGCAGCTGCAGGAGTCGCCCGCCTTCAAGCAGATGAAGGAGGAAGGCACCCAGTCCAAGGCACCGCTGACGGAAGCCTTCGGTACCTGGAAGAACGCCAAGGTCGGCCTGCTCGCCCTTTTCGGCAGCACGTCGGGCCAGGCGGTCGTCTGGTACACGGGCCAGTTCTATGCCCTGTTCTTCCTCACGCAGACGCTGAAGGTCGATGCCGCCACGGCGAACATTCTCATCGCCATCTCGCTCGCCATCGGCACGCCATTCTTCATCTTCTTCGGCTGGCTGTCGGACAAGGTCGGCCGCAAGCCGATCATCCTCGGCGGCTGCCTCATCGCGGCCATCGCCTATTTCCCGCTGTTCAACGGCCTGACGAAGTTCGCCAATCCCGATCTCGCGGCGGCGCAGGCCAATGCCCCGGTAACGGTCATCGCGGACCCGTCGGAATGTTCGTTCCAGTTCAACCCGGTCGGCACGGCACAGTTCCGCTCCTCGTGTGACATCGCCAAGAGCTTCCTTGCCCGCAACTCGGTGAACTATGCGAACGAGGCGGCCCCGGCGGGTACGGTGGCGCAGGTCAAGGTCGGCGACCAGGTCATCGCCTCCTTCGACGGCCTGACGCTCGATGCCGCTGCCTTCAAGGAGCAGAGCGCGGCCTTCAACACCAAGATGACGGAGGTCATCCGCGCAGCGGGCTATCCGGCCAAGGCCGATCCGGCGAAGATGAACACGGTCGCCATCGTCGCCATCCTGACGCTGCTCGTCCTCTTCGTGACGATGGTGTATGGCCCCATCGCCGCCCAGCTCGTCGAGCTCTTCCCGACGCGCATCCGCTACTCGGGCATGTCGCTGCCCTATCACATCGGCAACGGCTGGTTCGGCGGCTTCCTGCCCACCACCGCCTTCGCCATGGTGGCCGCGACGGGCGACATCTACTACGGCCTCTGGTACCCGATCGTGGTCGCCCTCATGACCTTCGTCGTCGGCCTGCTCTTCGTGCCCGAGACGAAGGACCGCGACATCTTCAAGTACGAAGGCTGACACAGCCAGAGCCTGATGGCTCCGAAACGAAAGGCCCCGCCGGTCTCCCGGCGGGGCCTTTTCGCTGGCGAAGCGGACGGCGGATCAATCGCAGACCGTGACGCGACGAACGCGCCAGCCCCAGCCGTCCACCCACACGCGGCGGGTCTTCACGAAGCATTCCGGCTCGTAATCGTAGTAGGCCGGCCCGGGTCCGTAGGCATAGGGCGGCGGGCCGTAGTCGTAGACGGGCGCGGGATAGCCGTAGGCGGGCCGCGCCGCCGAAGCGGCCAGCGCGCCGACGGCGAGGCCGCCGATGATACCGGCGGCCACAGCCGCCCCGGCAATGCCGCCGCGGCGCCAGCGTGCCTCGGCCTCTCCGGTGGTCGCGGCGAAGGCCCCGGCGAGGGTCAAGCCGGCAAGGCCGATTGCGGCGACCTTTCGAGCCTTGAGCGGGAACATCATGGTTCTTCTCCCAAACCGGGGAGCGCTCCGCACTCCCCCTGCAGCGTCATCGTGGGGATGCTAGTCTCCTGTGGCTGAACGCCCGATGAACCATCCCTGTTCCCTATTCGTCACCCGCACTGCGGCAATTTGCGGACAAGCGCACAGGCCGGCGCGGGATATTCGCCGGCCTTCGCACTGGCGGATCGCAGCGAGACGCGGCCTCAGTCGCAATCAGTCGCAAACGGTCATACGCCGTGTAGTCCAGCCGTACCCGGGCACGAACACGCGTTCCCGGACCTTGTAGCAGTAGGGGTCAGCCACATAGACGGGGCCCGGATAGCCATAGGCCGGCCGCGCCGCCGAAGCGGCGAGCGCACCGATGGCAAGCCCGCCGATGACGCCCGCGGCCACGGCACCGCCGTAGTGCCGGCCGCGCCACCGGGCCTCGGCCTCGCCGGTCGTGGCGATGAAGCTCGCGCCGAGAGTGGCGCAGGCGAGCGGGATAGCAAGGATCTTCGGGCTCATGCGGTTCATCGTTCCATCCTCCGGTAGCACCCGCCGCATCCCAGAGGGATTGCGGATATCGGATGTGATGAAACGATGCGCCCGCACCCACCGCGGCGCCGTGCGCCGTCACACGAGGCGCTGCCGCGCCAGGTCAGGGGCTCCAGGGCACGGTTGAGGTGGAAAAGCGGCGCCCCGACCGGGGCAGCAAGATGGTGCCGGTTGTCAGACTCGAACTGACGACCTACCGCTTACAAGGCGGTTGCTCTACCAACTGAGCTAAACCGGCGCCGGCCCATGCATTTCGGCTAACAGGCTTCGCCCGCGGCCGCAAGAGGCAATGCTGCCGGGACTGCCGGAGGGCAGCAGGCCGCGCCAACGAGGACGGAAGCCCGGAAAAGCTATGGCTGTCGATCGGTCGGACCTGTCGGAGGAGGAGTGGGAAGCCCTGCAGCGCCTCAACCGCGGCGCGCCGGAGGCGGATCTCATCCCGCCACTCATGCGGCATCTGCTCCTCGAGCTCGGCCTGGCCGTCGAGCGGCCGTCGCGCATCGTTATCAGCGACCGCGGCAAGAAGCTCATTCGCCTCTATCGTGACGGCCGACGATGAACAACCGGCACCCTGGCGCGTTCTGGCAGCGTGCGCCGCAGACGAGCCTGCGACCGAAACGACGGTGGCCGGGAACCAACACGCAGATGATGCGTTTTGCCTTGCGGAAGCACTCATGGCGGAAGCACTCATGGCGACTGCGCGACGAGATGCTTTTCCATAAAGCACCAGGAAGACGAATCCGAAAGGATGACCACATGACGAAATATCTTGTCTGCGCCGCTGTGGCCCTCACCCTTGCTGCGTGCAACACTCCTGAGGAGCGGGCCGTTGGCGGCGCGCTGATCGGCGGTGCGGCCGGCGCCGCCGTTGGCGGAGCCGCGACCGGAACGGCCGGCGGCGCCGTCGTGGGTGGCGCCATCGGCGCGGCCGGCGGTGCCATGGTCGGTGCCGCCACCGGCCAGCAGTGTGAATATTACTACTATCGTGGCCGCCGTTATCGCGAGTGCTATTGAGCCATCCGGCCCGATCGTGGGCCCATGACCGTCGCCCGCAGGCATGAGGCATTGCGGGCGACAGTCGTTTCAAAACGGTCGCTGCCGCGGCGCTAGGGCCGGGCGGCGCCGGGGGAGAACATCGCAGGCCATCGCGCCTTGGCGGGCGATGGCGTCTGACGGGAGTCATTTTATCGGAGCGACGGAGGCGAGCGATGGCCGATGAACCGCAACTCACCCCGCGCGAAGCAAGGCAGGGGCGGCTCGGACGGCCGGTTCTTGTCATCCTGCTCGCCAGCCTGACACTCGCTGTCCTTGCTTGGCTCTTCCTGTAGCGCGGCCTGATGACGGGCTGGCGCCGATCACATCGCTTTTGTTGGCGCTGATGGCATAAAGTGTGCTATGAGCGCGCCGGTGGCGCCGTTCCGGCCAGCCTCGTGCCTGCGGAAGGCACACGCATGCCTCGGTCGTGTTTCCCTGACCGCAACGGTGGCGCCGCTATTGGCATGCCGCACAGTCCAGAGGCCTGTTCAAAGGCGCGCCGAACGGCGGGTGATCGGTTCATCGGGCGAGGCGTGCCATGAGCCTCGCCATGAGCCTCGTCACGAGCCTTGCGGCCGGCGCCGGATCGCATCTCCGGCCTCGTCGGGGCGCCTTGGCTGCTGCGGCAGGGAAGCGGATCGTCCGCGTTCTGAAAGGAAGAGCTGTTGTCGAAAGAAGATACCATCGAGTTTGAAGGCACCGTTGTCGACGTGCTGCCCGACGGCAAGTTTCGCGTCGTCCTCGAGAATGACCACGAAATCCTGGCCTACATCGCAGGCCGCATGAAGCGTCACCGCATCCGCACCCTCGCTGGTGACCGTGTGACCGTGGAAATGACGCCCTATGACATGGACAAGGGCCGCATCACCTTCCGTCACAAAACCGACGGCGGCGCGCCCGGTCCCGGTGCCGCCCGGCGTGGCCCTCCGCCGCGGCGCCGCTGAGAAGCCGAGGGCGGTCGGCTCCTACCAGCCTGAGGGCCTGATATCCCGACTGGCCTGACGGCCTGACATGGCGCGGCCGGCACGGCTCCTGCTATCGACGGTCCTCGGGCGCACCGCGCGCGTCGATGTGCCGCTCATCCTCGCGGCGTACAATCGAATATTCGGCATCGATGACCATGTCGCCGGCGCGCCCCCCGGGGCGTTGCCCGCGCCACTTCATCCACAGGTGATAGCCGAGCCCCGCAACGACGACGACCGGCAGCACGACGAGGAAGACGCCGGCCGCGACGATGGCGAGCGTGACGACGAGCGCCAGCCCCACGGCGGCTGCAAGCCAAAGCTGCCAGCGGGACAGGCGCACAATGCGCATCTGCGGGCCAAAACGGGGGTCGTACCCCTGCATGATCTGATCCTTCTTGACGTCTGGCCGCGAACACATCACGCCCACCGGGCGAGAATATGATGTCGCCAAGCCGCTCGCGCCAGTGACGCGGCATTCCCCCGCCGCACAACCCGGGGTCACACACTTGTGACGGGAAGGCGGATCGACCCTCGGCGCAGGCTGTGGACCATATCGAGGGTGCCGGAACGGCTGGGCCGGACGGGCTCGTGAAGCATCCTCCCGGCCGGGAGGCCGCCGGCAGGAATTTCATCGACACTGGGAGGAGCAGGCAGCCATGCTGGATCGTCGCAGTCTACTCGTTTCGGCCGCCGCGGCCGGCAGCGCCATGGCCGTTCCTGCCTCCGCCCAGACGCTTCCCGCCGCCGCGCCGGTCGAGCCTGACCGACAGGCGCCAGGCTTCTATCGCTACAGGGTGGGCGACCTGATGATCACGGCGGTCAACGACGGGGTTGCCCGCCGGCCGCTCGACGGATTCATCCGCAACGCGCAGATCGATGATGTCCACGGCGCGCTCGATGCCGCCTTCCTGCCGCGCGACAGCCTCACCATCCCGTTCACCACCCTCGTCATCGACCGTGGCGGCAAGCTGACGCTGATCGACACGGGCAACGGCGATTCGGGTGCGCCGACAAGCGGCCTGTGGATGACGAACTTCCGCGCCGCCGGCTTTGATCCCGCCGCCGTCGAAACCGTGGTCATCAGCCATTTCCACGGTGATCACATCAACGGGCTGAGACTCAAGGACGGCACGGCCGTCTTCCCGGGCGCGGAGGTGCTGGTGCCAGAGGCCGAATGGGCCTTCTGGATGGACGATGCCAGGATGGCCGCGGCACCCGATGGTATGAAGGGCGCCTTCCAGAACGTGCGCCGCGTCTTCGGCCCCATCGCGGGCGACGTGAAGCGTTTCAAGGCCGACAGCGAAGTGGTGCCCAACGTGACGGCCGTCGCCGCCTATGGCCATACGCCGGGCCATACGGCCTTTGCCGTCGCCGCCGGCGACGGACGCCTCATGGTGATGAGCGACACCACCAACCACCCAGCCCTCTTCGTTCGCAATCCCGAGTGGCAAGCCATCTTCGACATGGACGGCGACATGGCGCGCGAGACGCGCAAGCGCCTGCTCGACATGGTGGCAAGCGAGAAGATGCAGGTGGCTTTCTACCACGCTCCTTTCCCGGCGACCGGCCATATCGCCCGCGATGGCGACGGCTTCGCCTTCGTGCCCGTGGCCTGGAGCCCCATCATCTGAACATGCGGACCGGCGCGGCATTCCTCGCGCCGCGGCCCGTCCGGCATCCTTGCTGGACGGGATGCCCCCATTGCGGCTATGGGTCTCCTCCCCGCCGATGGATGCGCCGGGCGCCCGCCTGCGCTGTTTCGGCCTGCGAGGACAGAGGCGCCCATGGCCCGCCGTTTCGGTAAGATCGCCATCGTCGCAAGTGACGCGCCCGAGGCGCAGAAGGCCGCAGCCAGTCTCGTCGCCCGCTACGGCACCCACCCGCCGGACGAAGCCGACGTGATCGTCGCCCTCGGCGGTGACGGCCTGATGCTGCAGACGCTGCACCGCTTCATGGGCACCGGCAAGCCGATCTACGGTATGAACCGCGGCTCCGTCGGCTTCCTGATGAACGAGTTCCATGAGAACGACCTCGTGGACCGGTTGGAGGAGGCCGAGCGCAGCGTGGTGCATCCCCTGCTGATGATCGCGCACGACGCAGCCGGCATGCCGCACCAGGCACGGGCCATCAACGAGGTCTCCATGCTGCGCCAGACCTATCAGGCGGCGAAGCTGCGCGTCTCCGTCGACGGCCTCGTGCGGCTCGAGGAACTGACCGCCGATGGCCTGCTTGTCGCAACCCCCGCCGGCTCGACGGCCTATAACCTCTCCGCCAACGGGCCGATCCTGCCGCTCAACGCACCGCTCCTGGCGCTGACGCCGATTTCCGCTTTCCGCCCGCGGCGCTGGCGCGGCGCCCTGCTGCCAGACCACGCGCGCGTGCGCGTCGACGTGCTCGAAGCCGACAAGCGCCCGGTCAGCGCCGTGGCCGACCATACGGAGTTTCGCTCTGTGACGCGGGTCGATATCGCCATGGACCGCAGCGTGGACCTCGTCATGCTGCACGATCCCGGCCACAGCCTGGACGAGCGCATCCTACGTGAGCAATTCGGCTATTGACTGCCTCAGGCAGCAATGGGCCGCGAAACGGAGCGCTGTCCCTCGATGACGGCGCGGTCCGCCTCGATCAGCGCGCCGAGCGCTGCGCTCTCCGCAAGGCGCGCCGCCGTGCCCCGCGCCTCCTCCCGCGCAATCTCGGCCTCGAAGCGCCGCAGCAGCGCCGTCAAGGCATCCCCGTCGGCATCGCCGCGCGAGGCGCAGGCGGCGATCACACGCTCCAGAATCGGACGGAACAGGCCGACGGGACCACCTTCTTCCCACCGGTGGCCGGAGTACGCCCGGCAGGCGGACCAGGCGACGAGAAAGGCCGGCCGCAGGGCAACGGGAATACCGGCCCGTTCCAGCAGGGCCTCGCGCCCCCGTCCGCGCTCGTCTCCGGCGAGCGCCGCGACCCGTCCCGGCGGCACCTCGGCGAGTTCCGCCAACGCACCGGCGAACAGCCGTTCCTCGCCGCTGAGGAGTCCGCGCAGCAGCAGTCGCGGCGTCAGCCGACCCTCCTGCCGCAGTTGCCGCACGAGCGCCGCGACGGAGGGATCGTCCGGCGCCGTCGCGGCGATGGTCAGCACCGTCCGTTCGCCCGATTCGCGCGCGGCGCCTTCCGCGCGCTCCATGCCGAGCCAGCGCCGGCGGGCGACGAAGGCCGTCAACTGCTCGGCAACGGCCACGGCGATCCGCTGGCGCACGGCGGCCGGCAGGCCGGGCCGCGCCAGCAAAGCCTCGCGCAGGGCCGGCAACTTCGCATGTCGATCGAGCATGCGGTGCATCAGGAACTCGGGCAGGGGCGCGCCGTGATTCTCCGCAAGTGCCACGAGCGCATCCGGCGCGCCGACCGCGACGAGCGCCGAGGCGACCGCAAGCGGCAACCCCGGGCGAACCGCGACGGCGGTCTGCGCGAGGGCATCTCCCGCCTCGACACAATCGACGAGGTCGGAGGCCATCAGCAGCGGCGAGCGGGCGAGGACGAGGGCCGCGACGTCGCTCTGATCACGCGCGAGCGCCAGCACGAGATGGCGCGGGATGTCGAGTTCGGAGCCGAGTTCACGCGCCACGGCGCGCCGGACGGCTGCGGACGTGTCATCAAGGAGGCTGAGCAGCGCCGCCTCCGCCTCCCGCCGCTCCTCAGGCGAGAGCCGGGCCGCAACATAGGCACGAGCGAGCGCCCCCGCCCCTCGCGCCCGCTCGCTTGCCGCGGCGGAGCGAACCCAGTGCAGAAAGCGGCGGATGATCATTGCCCCGATCCCAACCGGCGGATGCGGCCGGAGCCCCTCCGGTCCGCACGCCCACCAAGCCATATGTGCATATCGCGGTTTCCCCGGGTCACAGGAACGGGGGAGAGTGCGATATGGCTCGCCTCGCAGCATGAGGCGGTTATGGTAAACGAAGTCTGAACACGGTAATCGGAGGGGACCTCTGCTCCATGACGGCCCAGGCAAACGGTAGTCCGCATCCGCGCGGCGGGCTCTACTTCGAAGACTTCAGCGTCGGCCAGCTCATCCGCCATCGCCTCACGCGAACCGTGACGCAGATGGACAACATGCTGTTCTCGAACATGACGCTCAATCCCCAGCCTCTGCACATCGACGCGCATTTCTGCGCCACCGAGACCGAATGGGGCCGGCCGCTGATGAACTCGCTGTTCACCCTCGGCCTGATGATCGGCATTTCGGTGAACGACACCACCGTCGGCACCACCATCGCCAATCTCGGCATGACGGATGTGCGCTTTCCCGCGCCGCTCTTCGAGGGCGACACCATCAATGTGACGACGGAGGTGGTTGCCGTGCGCATTTCGCGTTCGCGCCCCGACGCCGGCATCGTCGACTTCCTGCACCGCGCCTACAAGCAGGATGGCACGCTCGTCGCCGAATGTCGGCGGCAGGCCTTCATGCGCAAGCGCCCCGTGGTGTGACGACCATGCGCTCGCTGCTCTTCGTCCCCGGCGACAGCCGCAGGAAGCTGGACAAGGGACTGACGGCCGGGGCGGACGCCCTGATTCTCGACCTCGAGGATTCCGTCGCGCTGTCGGAGAAGGAAACCGCTCGGCGCGTCACCGCCGACTTCCTGCGCGATGTCGGCAACCAGCCGGCGCGGCCCCTGCTCTACGTGCGCATCAACGCGCTCGACAGCGGCCTGAGCGAAGATGATCTCGACGCCGTCATGGCGGCGGGACCCGATGGCATCGTGCTGCCGAAGGCCGCCGGCGGCCCCGACGTGTCGCATCTCGGCGCCAAGATCGCGGTGCGCGAGGCCGAATTCGGCCTCGGCGACGGCAGGACCCGCATCCTCGCCATTGGCACTGAGACGGCCCGCGGCGTCTTCGCGCTCGGCACCTATGCCGGCGCGAGCCATCGCCTCACGGGCCTCGCCTGGGGCGGCGAGGATCTCTCAGCCGACATCGGAGCCGAGACGAACCGCCTGCCGGACGGCCGGTATGCCGAGCCCTATCGCCTCGCCCGTTCGCTGACCCTCATGGGCGCCGCGGCAGCGGGCGTCGATGCGGTCGACGCCGTCTTCACCAATTTCCGCGATCTCGACGGGCTCTCCGCCGAATGCGAGGCGGCCCGGCGCGACGGCTTCGTCGCCAAGATGGCGATCCACCCGGCGCAGGTGCCAGTCATCAATGCCGCCTTCACGCCGACGCCCGAGGCAATGGCCGAAGCCCGCGCCATCGTGGAGGCCTTCGCCGCCAATCCGCAGGCCGGTGTGCTCGCCGTCGGTGGCGAGATGGTCGACCGTCCGCACCTGAAGCGCGCCGAGCGCGTGCTCGCGCGTGCGCCGACGAGGATTGAAGGTCGCACCTCATAGGTCGCCGGATCGGCCGGGCGCGACGTATCCCTCTCCCCGCACGCAGGGAGAGGGAGCATTTGCACGACGGACCCGCCCCTCTTACTCCCCACCCTTCGGCCGCACCAGGGAGAACACCTCGTCCACGACGCTGTAGTCATGATAGCCGAGCCGGGCAATGGGCTGCATGGCGGCGGTGTCGACGAGCCCGTCCCTGAGGTAGCGGTCGTCGATATAGATACCGACCACCTGGCCAAGGACGAGCCACCGGTCGAGCGCGCGTCCGTCCATGTCCTCGAGCCGGATGATCTGCAGGCGCCTGCATTCGAGCGCCGCCGCGATGCCGCGCACCCGCGGCGGCTTGACGAAGCGCGAAGGCTCCGGCACGAGCCCAGCCGCCTCGAACTCGCTGACGCCGCGCGGCAGCGGCGCCGAGGTCGCATTCATCGCGTCGCGCAACGGATAGGTCGCAATGTTGCAGACGAACTCGCCCGTCTCAGCGATGAAGGCGACGGAATCCTTCTGTCCCTCGCTCGAAAAGCCGACGATGGCCGGGTAGGTCGAGAAGGCGTTGAAGAAGCTGTAGGGCGCGAGATTGACCTCGCCCCGCTCGTTGAGGGACGAGATCCAGCCGATCGGCCGCGGCGCGACGAGAGCCTTGAAGGGATCGTGCGGCAGCCCGTGGTCACGGGCGACGGCGTCGTAGATCATCGGCCCTGCTCATCGAAACGGGTGACGATGGCGGACAGCTCCGGCCGCGGCCGGTCCGGCGGCGTCTCGCTGGCCGTGCCGATGTGGACGAAGCCGGCGATACGCTCGTTGGCGGCAAGGCCGAACGCCTCGAGCACGCGCCGGTCATAGGCGTACCACTCGGTGATCCAACTCGTGGCGAAGCCCATCGCATTCGCGGCGACGACGAGGTTCATGCACACCGCGCCGGCTGACAGCACCTGTTCCCACTCCGGGATCTTCGGATGCGGCGTCGCCCGCGAGACGACCGCGACGACGAGCGGAGCACCCGTCAGGCGCTCGCGCTCGGCGGCGAGGCGCTTCTCGTCCGCCTCCGGATTGTCGGCGGCGAAGGCGGCCGCGATGATCTCCCCGGCCTTCACGCGGGCTTCGCCCGAGAAGACAATGAAACGCCAGGGGACAAGCTTGCCGTGGTCGGGCACCCGCGCGGCGAGGGTCAGGAGCGTATTGAGCTCCTCATCGCTTGGCGCCGGGGCCTGCATCTGGCGTGCGGCCACGGAGCGGCGCGCGCTGAGGAGTGCGATCGTTTCATTCGACATCGGCTCTTCGCTCCAGACTGGAACTGCTTGAAAAAAAGCGTCGTTTCGGCGCCTCGTGCCCGCCGTTGTCATCGCGACTCCGCCGCCCTGCGTCAACGCCGTCGCGCGCATGGCCGCCCGCGCGGCAATGCCCCCCGCGCGAGGCCGTGCCGCCGCACGATGCCACCTTCCATTCACAATTGGGTGGCAACTGCTCGCCGGGGCGCTTATGGAAAGATCTCTCCGGCTCCCGGCACGAACGGAAAACCAGCAACGTGATCAAGGTCTTCAATCGCTGGAGCGCACTTGCCCTGACGGCGTTCTGCCTGCCTTTGCTGGCAGCCGGCGCTCTTGCGCAGATGCCCCCGCGGCTGCAGAACGCGCCGCCGCCGCAGCTCCAGGACACGCAAGGCACCGCGACCCTCTATCTGAGCGCCGTCTTCTCCGGCGAGACCAAGCCCATCGGAGAAGGGCTCGTCTGGCGCGTCTATGCCGATGCGCCGGACGGCGAGGACTTCAAGATCATGGTCAAGTCGCAGGACGCGTCGCCCTCCGTCACCCTGCCCAAGGGCGACTACCGCATCCACGCGGCCTATGGCTTCGCCAGCGCCACGCGCCGCGTCTCCCTCACGCGCGACACCGTCGAGCGGCTGACCATCGCGGCCGGCGGCCTGCGCATCCGCGGCGCCATCGGCACGAACCCCATCCCGCCCGAGAAGATGACCTTTTCCGTCTTCGTGCCCGTCGGCAACAACGACGAAGGCCGCCTCGTCGTCGAGAAGGCGCGCTCGGGCTCGGTCGTGCGCCTGCCGGAGGGGACCTACCACGTTGTCTCCAGCTATGGCGATTCCAATGCCCTCATGCGGGCTGACCTCAAGGTCGAGAACGGCAAGCTCACCGACGCCACGCTCAATCATCGCGCCGCCACGGTGACGCTGAAGCTGGTCCGCGCTGCGGGCGGCGAAGCCTTCGCCGGCACCGCCTTCAGCGTGCTGACCCCGGGCGGGGACGTCATCCGCGAAGAGATCGGCGCCTTCCCCTCCTTCGTCCTGGCGGAAGGCGAATACGTCGTCATCGCCCGCCACGAGGGCCAGGTCTACACGCGCGAATTCACCGTCGAAAGCGGGCAGGACCGCGACATCGAGGTGGTGGCGCGGTAGGGGAGAGCATGGATTCCCTCTCCCCGCGCGGGGGAGAGGGAATGGCTTCTCAGGCCACGGCCTGCTTGAGCGCCGGCGTCTCGGCGCGCTCGCGGCGGAGGTCCGGCGGCACCGCCTCGTCCACCAGCGAGGCGAGCGCCTCATCGAGCGTCATCGATACCTGCTGCTGCGAGCCGAGCCGGCGAATGGAGACCGTGCGCTCCGCCGCCTCCTTCTTGCCGACGACGAGGAGCACCGGCACCTTGGCGAGCGAGTGCTCGCGCACCTTGTAGGTGATCTTCTCGTTGCGCAGGTCGACATCGCCGCGCAGGCCGGCCTTCTTCGCCGCCTTCAGCACCTCGACGGCATAATCGTCCGCCTCCGAGGTGATGGTGCAGACCATCAGTTGCTGGGGCGCGAGCCATAGCGGGAAATGCCCGGCGAAATGCTCGATGAGGATGCCGGCGAAACGCTCCATCGAGCCGCAGATGGCGCGGTGCACCATCACAGGCGTCTTCTTCTGACCGTCCTGATCGACATAGAAGGCGCCAAAGCGCTCCGGCAGGTTGAAATCCACCTGCGTCGTGCCGCATTGCCAGTCGCGGCCGATGGCGTCCCGCAGCACATACTCGAACTTCGGCCCGTAGAAGGCCCCCTCGCCCGGGTTGATGCTCGTCCTGATGCGATTGCCCGACCGCGCGGCAATCTGTTCGAGCACCTTGCCCATCACCGCTTCGGCGTGGTCCCACAGGGCGTCTGAGCCGACGCGCTTCTCCGGCCGGGTGGAGAGCTTGACGACGATCTCGTCGAAGCCGAAGTCGGCATAGGTCGACAGAATGAGATCGTTGATCTTCAGGCATTCCTCCGCAAGCTGATCCTCCGTGCAGAAGACATGCGCGTCGTCCTGCGTGAAGGCGCGCACACGCATCAGCCCGTGCAGGGCGCCCGAAGGTTCGTAGCGGTGCACGGCGCCGAATTCGGCAAGCCGCAGCGGCAGATCGCGGTAGGACTTCAGCCCGTGCTTGAAAATCTGCACGTGGCCCGGGCAGTTCATGGGCTTGATGGCGAAGACGCGCTCGTCCTCGGTCTCGTCGCCAGCCGAGGTCGCCGCGAACATGTTCTCGCGATACCAGCCCCAGTGGCCGGAGATCTCCCACAGCGACTTGTCGAGGAGTTGAGGCGCATTCACCTCCTCATAGTCGGCGGCGAGGCGCCGACGCATGTAGCTGATGAGGTTCTGGAACAGCGTCCAGCCCTTGGGATGCCAGAAGACGGTGCCCGGCCCCTCCTCCTGGAAGTGGAACAGGTCCATCTCCCGCCCGAGGCGGCGATGGTCGCGCTTTTCGGCTTCCTCGAGCTGCCTGAGATAGGCGTCGAGGTCCTCTTGGGTGGCCCAGGCGGTACCGTAGATGCGGGTCAACATCGGATTGTTGGAATCGCCGCGCCAGTAGGCACCGGCCACCTTCATCAGCTTGAAGGCAGTGCCGACCTTGCCGACGCTCGTCATGTGCGGCCCGCGGCAGAGATCCAGCCACTCGCCCTGCCGGTAGATCTTCAGCGTCTCGCCCGGAGGGATGGTATCGACCAGTTCGACCTTGAAGGCTTCGCCCTTCATCTCGAAATGCGAGCGCGCCTGCTCGCGGGACCACTCCTCCTTGGTGAAGGCAGCGTCGCGGGCGATGATCTCGCGCATCTTGGCCTCGATCACCGGGAAATCCTCGGGCGTGAAGGGCTTCTCGCGATAGAAGTCGTAGTAGAAACCATTCTCGATGACCGGGCCGATGGTGACCTGGGTACCGGGAAAGAGCGTCTGCACCGCCTCGGCCAGCACATGGGCGCAGTCGTGCCGGATGAGTTCCAGCGCGCGCGGATCGTCGCGCGAGACGAACTCGATCCTGGCATCGCGCGTGATCGGGTCCGCAAGGTCGGCGAGGTTGCCGTCAAGCGCCATGGCCACGGTGCGCTTGGCAAGCGACTTCGCGATGCCTTCGGCGACCTCGCGCCCGGAAATGCCTTCGGGGAACTGGCGCGCGGCGCCATCGGGAAAGGTCAGCGTGATCATCAACAGTCTCCCGCTCACTCCTGCAAACGACGGCAGGTAAGCGTTTTCATCTCAGGGTTGTCCGGACGGCGCTCCTTGCGCGGGCGAGGCACCGTCGCCGCCCGGTTCGACGGCCTCGCAGGCGAAGGCCGGCGGCGCGTTGACGCCGCGCCAGCGCCCATAGGTCCACGGCTTATACCAGGCGCTTGCCGGCGGCAACGCCTCCGGCACGGGATCGATGCCGCTCGTGCCGAGCGGCGTGCAACGGCAGATCCGGGCAAACCCCATCCACCCGCCGGCCCACAGGCCATGCGCCTGGATCGCCTCGTCCGTATAGGCCGAGCAGCTCGGCCAGTGCCGGCACTGGCGCCCGACGAAGGCCGACAGCGTGAGCTGGTAGCCACGAATGAGAAGATGCGCTATCCACTGACCGGGATTCATGTTTCTTGCCGCTGGGGAATCGCCTTCCATATGGCTACGCTTGGAGCAGGCGCTACGTTTCGCGTCGTTTTTGCCACGAAACGTTAACTGCGCTGCGCCAGAGTGCCGGCATTCATTCAGGAGTAGCACATTGTCTGGCAGCCGCGTCGCTCTTGCCGCCACTCTGGCCGCTTCGGCCCTCGGCGCATTCGCATTGTCGTCCACCGCCCTCGCGCAGTCGTCCCGTCCCTATGAGACGACCTTCGCCGGCGAACCGGTCGGTCCCAACGACTGGATCCTCACGATCAAGGGTAATGCCCAGATAACGCCCAAATACGAGGGATCGGACAAGTCAAGCTTCGTCGCCTTCCCGTCCTTCACCATCCGCCGCGCCACGGAGCCCAAGCGCTTCGCGGCCCCGGACGATGGGGTGAGCCTCACCTTCTACGGCAACCCGCTCGTCAGCTTTGGCGTCGTCGCCGCCTATCGGGGCGGCCGCTACTACGAGGACGACCGGCGCCTCTTCGGCCTGTCGAAGATCAACTGGACCATCGAGCCTGGCGTCTTCATCGAACTGTGGCCGACCGAGCAGCTGCGCGCCCGCTTCGAGATCCGCCACGGCCTCAACGGCAGTGGCTTCGTCGGCGGCGTCGGTCTCGACTGGGTACAGCGGATCGATCGCCTCACCATCTCCGGCGGCCCGCGCGTCGTCCTCGCTGACGGCGACTACATGGACAAGTATTATAGCGTGACACCCTACGAGGCCGCGCTCAACGGCCGGGTCTGGCCTTTCAAGGCCGACGGCGGCATGCGCTCCATCGGTGCCGCCGCGGCGGTGTCCTACGACTGGAGCGACGAGTGGAACACCACCGTCTTCGGTCGCTATGACTACCTGACAGGCGACGCGGGCAAGAGCCCGGTGGTGCGTTCCTTCGGCTCGCGCAACCAGTTCAGCGTCGGCGTCACGGCAGCCTATTCCTTCAAGACCACTTGGTAAGTTAGCCACGCCGGCAGCTCAGGCCTCGGCCGCTGGCGCTTCGGCCTTTGCCGCAAGAGCCTTGTCGACCGCCTCGACAACCGCGTCGAAGGTCAGCAGCGTCGAGGCGTGCCGGGCCTTGTAATCGCGCACCGGCTCGAGCACGGCAAGTTCCGCCCAGCGCCCGCCCGGCGGCGGGCCGTTGTCCTTGAGCATGCGCCGCATCGTCTCGCGCAATTCACGCAATTCCGCCGCATCCGCCCCGATGACGTTGCGCGCCATGATGGATGACGACGCCTGGCCGAGGGCGCAGGCCTTCACGTCGTGGGCGAAGTCGCTGACGCGCCCGCCGTCCAGCATCACGTCGACGGTCACCGTCGACCCGCAGAGCTTGGAATGGGCAGTGGCGCTGCCGTGCGGCGCGGCAAGCCGCCCGAGCCGTGGAATGTCCGCCGCCAGTTCCAGAATGCGCCTGTTGTAGATATCCGAGAGCATACCCGCTCCAACCTGACGGATTTGGTTCCATCCGTGCCGGTCCCCTATATAAGGCCCGCAGCATGGATGCAAAAGCGCGCCGCCGACCATAAGCCGGCGCGGAGTGCGGCAGGTGCCGGCGACGACGTGCAGCCGATGCGCGGCAAGGGATGCATTTCGGGTCCGGGGGCCCGTTGCCGATCGGGAGAGGCCGGATGAAGACTGCCGCGAAATCGTCGAACACGGGCGCCGCCGGGAGCGACTGCAACAAGATGGCGGCACCGCTCCCGAGCCGCGCCGAGGCGGAGGCCGCCGTGCGCACGCTCATCCGCTGGGCCGGCGACGATCCGGATCGGGAGGGCCTCGTCGGGACGCCCGAGCGCGTCGTTCGCACCTTCGAGGAGGTCTACGCCGGCTATCGCGAGAACCCGGCCGATCTGCTCGGCAGCACCTTCACGGATGTGGGCGGCTACGAGGAGATGGTCCTCGTACGGGACATTCCCTTCCATTCCCACTGCGAGCACCACATGGTTCCCTTCGTCGGCCGCGCGCACATCGCCTATTACCCCGCGGGCGGTGTCGTCGGCCTGTCGAAATTCGCCCGCTTGGTCGATGCCTATGCCAGGCGCCTACAGACGCAGGAGACGCTGACGACCCAGATCGCCGATACCATCGAGACGCACCTTTCCCCGCGCGGCACGGCGGTGATGATCGAGGCCGAGCACATGTGCATGTCCATGCGCGGCGTGCAGAAACAGGGCTCGCTGACCGTGACCACCCGCTTCGGCGGCGTCTTCCGCGACGATCCGGCCGAGCAGGTGCGCTTCTTCACGCTGCTGCGCTGCGGCCGCGACCGGACGGCAGGATGATGCCTCGGGCCGGGACTTCGAACCAAGAGACAGGACATGTGCGAACGCTGTGACTTCATCGCCGCGCGCGGCAGCAAGGCGGACGTCGAGGAGGGCGACCGGCTGATGCCGGCCTTCGACGCGAACGGGCTCCTGACCTGCGTCACGACCGACGCGGCAACCGGCGAGGTGCTCATGGTCGCCCACATGAATGCCGAGGCCCTCGCCCGTACCGTCGAGACCGGAGAAGCCTGGTACTGGTCCCGCTCGCGTGCCAGCCTCTGGCACAAGGGCGACACCTCGGGCCAGATACAGACAGTTGTCGAAATGCGCGTCGATTGCGACCAGGACGCCATCGTCCTCAAGGTCGAGGTCGGCGGCGACGGCGGTTGCTGCCACACCGGGCGCCGCTCCTGCTTCTACCGGCGCGTCATCACCGAGCCGGACGGCCGCGGACGCCTCGTCTTCGACGACGCGGCGTGACACGGAACGAGGCGCCCGGGCGACCAAAGCCGAAGGCGCCCAGGGCGACACAAGGACGACATAAGCCTCTTTCATTCATTCCACGGCAACTTCATCCTGCCAGGCTGCATTGTGCTCCTGCGGAGGGCGACCGGATGTTCGAAGACCTCGCATCGCTGACGGCGGCCGTGGCCGTTGAGCCCAACCTGGCCGTGCCGCGGACGCAGCGCCCTTTCGGCATCGCTCTCGGAGGCGGCGCGGCACGCGGCTGGGCGCACATCGGCGTGATGCGCGTCCTGGCGCGTGAGGGCCTCGTCCCGCACGTCATCGCCGGCACGTCCATCGGCGCCGTGGTCGGCGGCTGCTTTGCCTGCGGCAAGCTGGACGAGCTCGAGGATTTCGCACGCTCGCTGACCAAGCGGCGCGTGATGGGACTGATGGATTTTCACCTCAACGGCTCCGGCCTCATTGCCGGTCAGCGCCTCAGGCGCATGCTGTCGCACCACCTCGGCGACATTCGCATCGAGGCCCTTACGCCCCGCTTCGTCGCCATCGCCACCGAGCTCGGCAGCGGCCACGAGATCTGGCTGACGCGCGGCTCCATCACCGAGGCCCTGCGCGCCTCCTATGCTCTGCCCGGCATCTTCGATGCCGTGCGCCTCGGCGGCCGCTGGCTGATGGACGGCGCCCTTGTCAATCCGATCCCGGTGACGGCGGCCCGGGCGCTCGGGGCGGAGATCGTGCTCTGCGTCAATCTCAACGGCAGCGACACGCGCGGCCGCGGCGCCGTCATTCCTGCGCACGGCACGGATGAAGACCTCAACGAGGAGGAGGCACAGACAAGCCGCGGCCTCTTCGCACCCGTCCGTGGAGCCGCCATGCGCATGCGCCAGTTCGGCCGGCGCTCCGACGGTGCACCCGGCATCGGTGCCGTGATGGTCGATGCCTTCAACATCACGCAGGACCGCATCGCCCGCTCGCGCCTCGCCGGAGACCCGCCGGACGTCATGGTGTCGCCACGCCTCGGCCGCATGGGGCTGTTCGACTTCCATCGAGCCGACGAAGCCATCGCGCTCGGCATGGAAGCCACCGAGCGCGCCCTCGCCGAGTTGCGCGAGATGCTGGAGGTCCCGCTGGCCGAGCGGGGCTGACGGCCCGTGCCCTGCTAGGCCATGGCGATATACTCGCGCATGGCCTTGTGCTCGGCCTCGATCTCCGCCACCCGATACTTGACCACGTCGCCGATGGAAACGAGGCCCGTCAGCTTGCCGTCCTCCACCACCGGCAGGTGTCGGAACTTGCCCTCGGTCATGATCCCCATGATGTCCGTGATCGCCGAGGCGCTCGTACAGGTCACGACCTTCTCGGTCATGTGCCGGCTCACCGCTTCCTTCAGCGCGTCAATTCCCGCCTTGGCGATCTCGCGGACGATGTCACGCTCGGAGAGGATGCCGAGAACCTTGCCGCCCTCGTCCACCACGACGACGGCGCCGATGCGCCGCTCGGCGAGAAGCTGGGCTGCCTCCATGAGCGTCTTGTTCGGAGAAATGGTCACGACGCTGCGGCCCTTGGCCGCCAGGATCTGGGCAACGGTCATCAGCTCCTCCATGCCAGATCGAGGCGCTGGTCCCGTGCGATCGCAACGGCACCCAACGCCTGCGATTCACCCACTTGAGCCATAGTGGTGGCACTCCTCGGCGAGCGCAAGGCGGCCGGGGGATACCGCGGCTCAGTCCGCGCGCTCGCGCGAATGAGCGTGGTCGAAGAGCGGAAAGAGCAGCAGGCCCGCGACGAAGCCGCCGATATGCGCCTCCCAGGCGATGCCGCCCTCGGCCAGACCGAGCGGCAGGGCGGCGACGCCGAAGGCGAGATTGACGACGAACCAGATGCCGATGAAAGCAAG
The DNA here is from genome assembly GCF_001887265.1 of Chelatococcus daeguensis. Classification (NCBI taxonomy): domain Bacteria; kingdom Pseudomonadati; phylum Pseudomonadota; class Alphaproteobacteria; order Hyphomicrobiales; family Chelatococcaceae; genus Chelatococcus; species Chelatococcus daeguensis. The sequence goes on from NZ_CP018095.1 coordinate 2,470,395, forward strand.
GGCCCGGCGGTTGCGCATGAGCTGGCCGAGGCTCTCGGCCGGCATGCGGTGGGCGCTGAGGTCGATGCCGAACATGTGGCCCCAGTCCGGCCGGAAAACGAAACGCGCGGCCGCCGCCATCACGCCCGAGATGGCACCCGAGGCGCCGATCATCGGCACGACGTCGAACGGCCGGCTCGCGAGATGGGCCAGCGCCCCTGCAATGGCGCAGACAAGGCACAGGACGAGGAAGCGCACCGCGCCGAAGCGCCGCGCAACGGCGCTGCCGAAGGCGAGCAGCCATAGGGAATTGGCCCCGAGATGCGCCCACGAGCCATGGAGCAGTGCATAGGTGACGAGGGCCCACGGCGCGGCACCATCGCCGAGGACGAGGCGTGCGAACATCTGCCAGTAGCCGCCCTCGGGCATCGCCGCCGCCCGGGCCACGATGGCATCGAGGCTCTCGAAGCCGAGGCCGACGACGAGCCGTGCCGGGATGAAGCCGAAGTCCACGAGAATGCGGAAATCCGTCTCCTCGCCGATGACGGAACGCAGGATATGGATGGCGACGATGACGGCGATCGACCCGACGACGACCGCCGGGGCGTTGAACATCGGCTCGCGCGAGGGGCCGGAGGAAGGCTGGTGCGACATGGGCTCCGAAAGGCAAGCGTCGAAGGTGGCCACGACGCCCGCCGCGGCCGCCGCCGCGGCAACAGGCAACAGTTTGCCCGCCGCGTCAATCCGCCATGGCGCGCAGAGGGCCCACGCGAGCGCCAAGGGGGGAGAGGCTTTTCGCCTCTCCCCCGGTGCCATCCTTGTCCCGTGCCGTGGCAATCACCCGGCATCTCGTTCGACGCTCCTGCTGGCAGGGCCGGAAGACCGCTTGCCGCATGGTCCGGAGCATGACGCGCTGGCCCACAAGGGGCAACGGCAAGGAACGATTAACCCTAACGAAAGGTAAACGTCGGGCACCTCTCCCCATCCCTGGCACGGGTGCTGCATTCTCGAGAACATGATGTCGGCAACCGTGCCGGGCTGGGAGGAAACGGCACAACCACGCGCCGCTCGCCACTCCCCTCCCGCCGGTGCGCCGCACGGTCGCGCACGGAGCCGGGACGACAGCGGGTCAAAATGAAACATGTGACGAGCCGCGCACTCTACGACTACTGGAACCGCCTGCGCGGGGAGCGAGCAGCGCCCGAGCGGGGAGAGATCGCGCCTGGCGAGATCCGCCACATCCTGGGCGACACCTTCATCCTGGACATTGACGGCGGCGAGCCCCTATTCCGCTTGGCCGGCGCGCGGCTGTGCAGCCTCGTCGGGGAGGATCTCAAGGGGCGTGCCTTCACCTCCCTCTGGCACGAGGACAGCCGCCATGAGAGCCGGCGCGCCATCGCCCTCGTCCTCGACAACCAGGCAGGCGTCGTCGCCGGTGCCGAGGCGCGTCCGCACCCGGCAGCGCCTGCCTCGTCGGGGCAACCGCTCGACCTGGAACTCATGCTCCTGCCGCTGCGCTATCGCGGCAAGACCCATGCCCGCATGCTCGGCGCGCTCTCGCCTGCAGCCCCACCCGACTGGCTCGGTCTCGCTCCTCTTCCTCCCCTCGCCTTCACCTCGGCGCGGGTCCTCTGGCCGGAAGGAACCGACCGCCCGGCCGTGGCGGGCGCCGTTCAGGACCGCCGCGGTCATCTGATGGTCTTTCGCGGCGGGCGGGGCTGACCCCCCGGCCGAAGGGCGGACCGCAGCGCTGTCGTCCCGAAGGGCAACAGCTTCGCGCAAGACAAGAGCGCATGACTGTTCACGCGCTTTCGGCGCTTCATGGATCGTCGGGGATCAAGTATCTATTGTACTCGTCCGCTGGCTGATTCTCCGCAGCTTGGTATTTCGACACGATGGCACGGCCGATTTCACCGACAACTATTGCCTTGCGTGCCAACAAGCAGGATCGACGGCGCCATCAGCGGGTGCCGGTCACGCTCGTCGGCCGCTACATGCTGCCGGACAAGCAGGAGTATCCGTGCCAGACGCTGGACATGTCGCCCGGCGGCGTCAGCCTCGTAGCTCCGACACCTGGCGCCATCGGTGACCGGGTCATCATCTATCTCGAGCAGATCGGCCGCCTCGAAGGCGAGGTGACCCGCCATATCGACAACGGCTTTGCCGTGCGCTTCACCGCGACACCACGCAAGCGCGAGAAGATCGCGACCCAGCTGATGTGGCTGGTGCACCGCGACACGCTTGGGCTGCCCGAGGATCGCCGCCACGAGCGCATCGTGCCCAACCGGCAGTTGACGACGATGGCAATCGCCGGTGGCGACCGCCAGACGGTGCGCATCATCGACATTTCGCTGTCCGGCGCCGCCGTTTCATCTGCCGCCGCCCCGGCGGTCGGGACGATGGTCACGCTCGGCCGCACCGAAGGCCGCGTCATGCGCCACTTCGAAGGCGGCTTCGCCGTGGAATTCCTCGTGCCGCTCCCCGAGCAAGACTTCGACGAGACGATCGAGCTCTGATGGTACGCCGCCGGGGTGCCGCGAAGGCAATCGTCCAGCCGCCCTCCGCCGTCATTCCCGCGCTCGTCGCGGGCATCCACGCCATGAAATCGCGCACAAGCCGGGAGGCGTGGATGGCCGGGATAAGCCCGGCCCGGACGCTGGAAGAGGGCGCTCTCCTATTGTCACCGTCGGGTGGACGGCCTCGATAAAATGCGCTGAAATTGAATTAATCCTCGATTTACTTAACAAAACATGCGTTAATGGCCCGTATATCTGTAAAATTACGTTTGTTTTATTGAATGTCGATGGATTTTGCTGCCCTAAGATGTCTCCCGACGAATTGGGAGGCGACAATGAAAAATCCTATCGTCGCATTGGTCCTCATCCTCGCCGGCGCCGTCGCGGCGGACGGTGCCCTGGCGTACGGGCAGCGGCCGGAGCCGACGCCAGCAGCCGCCGAGCACGGCCTCGCCCGCCCGCCGGTCGGCTGGCTGCAATTCTGCAGCATGCACCCGGCCGATTGCGCCGTCGACCGGCAGGAAGAGGCGCAGATCGACCTCGATGCCCGCCGGTGGCGGCTGCTGACCGCCATCAATCGCAAGGTCAACGGCGCCATCGTGCCGCAGACCGACGAGGAGCAGTGGGGCGTCGTCGAAAGCTGGAACTATCCCGACAGCGGCAGGGGCGATTGCGAGGACTACGCGCTGCTGAAGCGCCGGTTGCTCGCCGAGGCTGGCCTGCCCCGGCGGGCGCTGCGCCTTGCCGTCGTCATCGACGAGAACGGCGAGGGCCATGCCGTGCTGATGGTGCGCACCGACCGGGGCGACCTGATCCTCGACAACAAGCGCGACGCCGTCCTGCCCTGGCTCGCCACCGGCTATGTCTTCGTGAAGCGCGAGAGCCAGGATTTCGCCGGCTGGACCTCCCTCGGCCACCAGGGCTCCGAGATGACGGCGAGTCCGCGCTGACGACCCTGCCGGCCTTGCGAGGCCGGCGCTGCGTGCCTCGAAAACCACAGCCATGAACAAATGTTAACCTTGATGAGACGTTGACGCCTGCGCTGCCTTGCGGCATCACCCCCGCCTGTGAAAAGGTAAACGAAGTCTTAAAGGGGTTGGGGCGGTCGATGGGTTCGCGTACCTCCGTCATTCTGGCGCTTGCAGCCTTGTGTCTCGTTTCGCTGGCTGCCACGGCCGAGGCCGATACGCGCAAGACGGCTTCCGTTTCCCAGGCCCGCCAGCTTGAAGTCAATCTCCCCGACGCTTCCTCTGCCATCGAGCGCACGATGGCCCGCCCGCCGGTCGGCTGGCTTGCCTTCTGCCGCACGAACTGGAGCGAATGCACCGATGACGCGGGCGGCCCCAGCATCATCGACCTCGACCGATCGGACTGGCACGACATCGTCCGCATCAACCTCGACGTGAACCGTTCGATCACACCCGTAACAGACATGGAACACTGGGGCGTCGAGGAATCGTGGGACCTGCCGGTCGACGGCAAGGGCGACTGTGAGGATTATGTGCTCATGAAGCGCAAGCTCCTCATCGAGCGGGGCTTCCCTGCCCGCGCCCTGCTGATCACCGTGGTGCGGGACGAGGTCGGCGACGGCCATGCGGTGCTGACCGTGCGCACCACCCGCGGCGACTTCATCCTCGACAACAAGCGCGATTCGATCCTCTCGTGGACGGCGACCGGCTACCGCTTCATCAAGCGCCAGTCGCAGCAGGACACGATGCATTGGGTCGCCCTTGGCCAGCCCGATGCCGGCACGGCCACCGCTGCGGCGCGCTGACACGGCCTGACGGCCGGCGGCCACGTGCGCCGCCGGCGAAAATCGGCTAGCAAGGCACCTCCCTCTCGCCTCCAGCGACTCGCGCCTTGTCAGCCCAGCCCCTCGATATCCTCAAGACCGTCTATGGCTATGGCGCCTTCCGCGGACGCCAGGCGGCGATCATCGACCACGTGATCGCCGGACGGAACGCCTTCGTGCTGATGCCCACCGGCGGCGGCAAGTCGCTGTGCTACCAGATTCCGGCGCTGGTACGCCGCGGCACCGGGCTCGTCGTCTCGCCCCTCATCGCGCTGATGGAAGACCAGGTCGCGACGCTGCGCCAGGCGGGCGTGCGGGCGGCTGCGCTCAACTCGCGCATCTGGGGCGCGGAGAAGGACGAGCTCTGGCACGAGGTGGGGCGCGGAAAGATCGACCTCCTGTACATGGCGCCGGAGACCCTGCTCAGGCCCGAGACGCTCGAGCGGCTGAAGGCCGTTCCCCTGTCCCTCATCGCCATCGACGAGGCCCATTGCCTCTCGCAATGGGGGCACGACTTCCGGCCCGAGTACCGCGCGCTCGACGTGCTGATCGACCTCTTCCCGGAGGTGCCGCGCATGGCTCTTACGGCCACGGCCGACGCCCCGACACGCGAGGAGATCGTTGCCCATCTCGCCATCGGTGCCGGGAACAGCTTCGTCGCTGGCTTCGACAGGCCCAACATCCGCTACGGCGTCGCCGAGAAACAGGGCACGACCCAGCAGCTGCTGCGCTTCCTCGCCGCACGCAAGGGCGAGAGCGGCATCGTCTACTGCCTGTCAAAGCGCAAGACCGAGGAAGTGGCGGCGACGCTCAACGCCCACGGCTTCACCGCCCTCGCCTATCACGCCGGTATGGACATGGCAGCGCGCGAGGCCAACCAGCGCCGCTTCCAGCACGGCGAGGGCCTCGTCATGGTGGCCACGATCGCCTTCGGCATGGGTATCGACAAGCCGGACGTGCGTTTCGTGCTGCATGTCGACCTGCCGGCCAGCATCGAGGCCTATTACCAGGAGACCGGCCGCGCCGGCCGCGACGGGCTGCCCGCCGAGACGCTCATGCTCTACGGCGCCGAGGACATGGCGCTGCGCCGCCGCTTCATCGACGAATCCGACGCCCCCGCGGAGCGCAAGCGCATGGAGCACCGCAAGCTCGACGCATTGCTCGGCTTCGCCGAATCTTGCCAGTGCCGCCGCCAGGTCTTGTTGCGCTATTTTGGCGACGACTGTCCGCCTTGCGGCAATTGCGACGTCTGTCTCGACCCGCCGGAGACCTTCGACGGCACCATCGCCGCCCAGAAGCTGCTCTCATGCATCCACCGCACTGGCGAACGCTTCGGCCAGGGCCATGTCGTCGCCGTGCTCCTGGGCGAGGAGGACGAGCGCATCGAGCGGCTCGGGCACGACAAGCTCTCCACCTACGGCATCGGCCGGGAGTTCGACCGCAACCAGTGGCGCTCCATCATCCGCCAGCTCGTCGCCCACGGCCTCGTGACCGTCGACGTCGCCGGGCATGGCAGCCTCGCCATCTCCGCCAAGGGAGCGCGCTTCCTGCGCGAACGATCCTCGATCATGCTGCGGGCGCTGAAGAAGCCGCAGCCTGGCGGCCGGAAGGCGGCGCGTCGGCAGGCGGTCACGGCGCTGCCGGATGGGGACCGCGAGCTCTTCGAGAAGCTGCGCGCGCGGCGCCTCGAATTGGCGAAGGAGCAGAACGTTCCGCCCTACGTCATCTTCCACGACCGTACGCTGCAGGACATGGCGGCCCGCATGCCGCGCACCCGCTCCGATCTCGCGGCCATCTCCGGCGTCGGCGAGTCGAAGCTCACCCGCTATGCCGAGGCCTTTCTCGAGGTCATCACGGCGCATGCGGCCGAGGCACGCTGAACACGCTCAGTCGAGCCGCTTCAGCCCCGCCGCGAACCGGCGCCAGTTGCCGACATAGCCCATGGCCGACAGCCTGAGCCCGGCGAGGGTCTTCTCGTCGAGGGCGCGCACGGCCCGGGCCGGTGCGCCGACGATGAGCGAGCCGTCGGGAAACTCCCTGCCCTCAGTGACGAGCGCGTTGGCGCCGACGAGGCAATTGTTGCCGATGCGCGCGCCGTTGAGCACCGTGGCGCCCATGCCGATGAGGGTTGAAGCGCCGATGCGGCAGCCGTGCAGGATGGCGTGGTGGCCGATGGTGCAATCCGGCCCCACGGTGAGCGGAAAGCCCATGTCCGTGTGCAGCATGGCGCCTTCCTGAATGTTGCTGCGGTCGCCGATGTCGATCAGCTCGTTGTCGCCGCGCAGCACGGCGCCGAACCACACCCCGACCTCGTCACCGAGCCGGACGCGGCCGATCACATGCGCATCGGGCGCGATCCAGAAACGATCGGCGGCGGGCAATTCGGGGCTGAGATCGCCAAGGGCATAGACGGGCATCACGGTCTCCACAGTCGATGGCGCAAGGAGGGCCCGCCGGAAGCCGCCCGTCAAGCCCGTCCTCTCCTGTTGGGAAGGACAGCGGTGCCGGGCTTGGTTAACGCGGCTTTAGGCAAGATGGCGCAATTTGGCCGCAGCCGCCGTCCGGTGGTCTGGAGATCACGTCAACCATGGTCCTTGCAGCAGAAAGGCTTTTCTCCGTTGTTGCCCGCCGGCTTTCGATCCTGCTGTGCTTGTCGCTCGCCGCGGCGGCCGCGGGCGCCGCCGTGCTGGCCGGCATCTTCTTCCTTCGTCCTGCTGCCCCGGAGAAACCTGCTCCAGCCCGCATCGGCTACGAACTCGCCGGTCACGCGCTGAGCGTGCCCGCATCCTGGCTGCGCGAGACGATGGACCGGTCGGGCGGCACAGTACCCCGGCTCGATCTCGCCATCCCCTGGCCGGGCACCGCTGCCGCCAGCGATGCAGAAATCGTGACTGTCACCCTCGTCCCGGCGGACGCGGCGCTCGACCCTGCCGAGCGGCCGGCGAAGCTCTACTTGCGTTTTCTCGCGCCCGAGACCTGGCCCGGCCCCGGCGGCCTCGTGCTGCGCCGCTTCCGCCCTGGCACGCCCTACGCGGGCGAGGAGCTTTACCTCGCCCCGCCCGACGGACGGCGTTTCTTCGCCCGTTGCACGCGCGCAGGCGCGACGGGCATCGTCGCTCCGCTCTGTACCACGGTGATGCGACTTGCCGGCATCGACGTCATGCTCCGCTTCGACTCCGAACGCCTCGCCGACTGGCCCCGGCTCGGCGCCAGCGCCGAACGGCTCATCGCGATCATGTCGCCGCCGCCCGAGTCGCAATGACGACCCGACAACGAAAAAGGGCGCGCCGGTCGCCGGGCGCGCCCTTCTTGGTGGCCTTGCCGGCTCAGTCCTCGAGATCGGCGTCGAGGATCGCCATCTGGAAGCTGTAGGACTTGTCGCCGTCCTCGTCGTCGAGGAAGAGCACACCGACGAACTCTTCCCCGATATAGACCTCCGCCGAGTCGGTCTTGCGCGGGCGCGCAACGACGCGAATGCCGGCATTGGCGAAGGTGCGGCGCAGAAACCGCTCGACTTTGGCAAGTTCGTTCTTGTCCATGGCGCCGCCTCTCGTGTTCGGGTCTTCGGAAGGGCCCCGCTTGCCATGGAACAAGGCCCACGGGCAAGAGCGAAGGCCCTCAATCCCCCAACTTCTCGGCGAGGATCTGGTCCATGCTGCGCGCCGGCTCGGCACAGCCGGCGGTGCCGACGACCCGCGCCGGCACGCCCGCGACCGTCGTGTTGCGCGGCACCGCGTGCAAAACGACCGAGCCGGCGGCCACACGGGCGCACTGCCCTACCTCGATATTGCCGAGGATCTTGGCGCCGGCGCCGATCAGGACGCCCTGACGAATCTTGGGATGGCGGTCGCCGCGCTCCTTGCCCGTGCCCCCTAGGGTGACGCCCTGCAGGATCGACACATTGTCCTCGACGACGGCTGTCTGGCCGACGACGAGCCCCGTGGCATGGTCGAGGAAGATGCCCTTGCCGATGCGGGCAGCGGGGTTGATGTCCGTCTGGAACACCTCGGACGATCGGCTCTGCAGGTAAAGCGCGAAGTCGCGCCGTCCCTGCTGCCACAGCCAGTGGGCCAGCCGGTAGGTCTGGATGGCGTGGAAGCCCTTGAAATAGAGCACAGGCTCGATCAGCCGCGTGCAGGCCGGGTCACGGTCGGCGACAGCGACGATATCGGCCCGGAAGGCCTCGCCGATCTCCGGCGAATCTGCGATTGCGGCAGTAAAGACCTGGCTGATGAGCTCGCTCGAAACCACGTCATGGTCGAGCCGCGAGGCGACACGGTGGATGATCGCCGATTCCAGTGTCTCGTGGTTGAGGATGGTGGCGATGACGAAGCCGGCAAGCTCCGGCTCGCGTGCCACCACCGCCTCGGCCTCCTCGCGCAGCCGCGTCCACACCGGATCGACCGCCTCGAGACCGTGGCGCCTGTGCTCGCTCGCCTTCGTCTGACCGGGGGCCATGCTCGTCTCCTCGTCGTTGCGCGCCCACGGCCGGACAGCTCGGCCCCACCGCAAGGTGCGCTTAAGTTAGGGCGCCATGGTCGGCACGCCAAGGGGCATGCGGAAGGGTCGCGCGGCAGATTGTATCGTCGCAGGACGCGAGCGGCAGGTCACCGGTTCGCCGCCTCGAGCGCGCGGACGATATCGCGCGGATCGCGCCGCAGGAGCGTCAGCCTATATGATCGTTCGAACCGCCGAGTCGGCCCGATATGCAAGCCAGGATCAGTGAGCGAGGACCTGCCGATGCCATCCCCCGTCGCCTCCCACAGCCTGCGCCTGTCGGTCGCCTCCGGCATCGCCACAATGACCATCGATAACGAGGCGCGCCGCAACGCCATCGATTTCGCCACCTGGCGCGCCTTCCCGCAGGTCATGACGACCCTCGGTGCCGACGACGACGTGCGCGTCGTCATCATCCGCGGCGCGGGCGACGTCGCCTTCACAGCCGGCGCCGACATCGGCGAGTTCGGCTCTCTCCGCGCGAGCCCGGAGGGCGGGCGCGCCTACGAGGCGGCGAATCTCGCCGCCTTCGAGGCCGTCGCCGCCTGTCCGAAGCCGGTGCTGGCCCTGATCCGCGGCTTCTGCCTCGGCGGCGGGCTCGGCATCGCGCTGGCCTGCGACCTGCGCATTGCCGCCGACGATGCCGTCTTCGCCATTCCCGCCGCGCGGCTCGGCGTCGGTTATCCGCCGGCCGGCATGGGCATGATTGTCGCCGCCATCGGCGCGGCCGCCGCCAAGGACCTCATCTTCACCGCCCGCCGCATCGAGGCGGCGGAGGCGCTCACCCTCGGCCTCGTCCAGAAGGTGGTGCCCGCCGGCGACATCGAGCGCGCGGCCGCAGGTCTTGCCGAGACCATCGCCGTGAATGCGCCGCTGACCATCCGCGCCGCGAAGGCGGCCGTCGCCACGGCTGCGGGCCTGCCTGGCGCTGGCACGCCGAACGACCTCCAGGCCCTGGCGGATGCCTGCTTCGCCAGCGCCGACTATGCTGAAGGCTGTGCCGCCTTCCTGGGCAAACGATCCCCGCAGTTCACCGGACGATGAGGTGAGGACGGTGACGAACCGCAAGTGTCTCAGGATCGCCGTGGCGGCCGTGCGCGACGAAAAGGGGCGCCTTCTCCTCGTGCGCAAGCACGGCAGCGACATCTTCATCCAGCCCGGCGGCAAGATCGAACCCGGCGAAGCGCCGGAGGCCGCCCTCGCGCGCGAGCTCGCCGAGGAACTCAGCGTCGCACCGCAGCCCGGCACCCTCCACTCGCTCGGCGTCTTCACGGCGCCCGCCGCCAACGAGCCGGACACCGATGTCATCGCCCATCTCTTTGCCGTGCATCTCGCAGGCACGCCGCGCGCCGCTGCCGAAATCGCGGAACTGTCATGGCTCCCCTTGCACGAGGCCGACCGCTGGCCTCTCGCCAGCCTGATCCGCGACAAGGTTCTGCCGCTGCTTGCAAAAACCATTCCCGCTCAGGACCTTGGCATCGTCCGCTGAATCGGCTTGCGAGCCACACGGCCATCAGCTGATTCAATTTCTCAAGTTCCGGATTCAATACGCGAGGCCGCTGAATCCGTTTCTCAAGCGCCGGAATCGCCACCTGAGCTTCCCCCGGCAAGCGATTCAGAAGATTCCGCTTCTTGCCCTCACGCCTCGTCCTGCTCGGCGAGGAACGCGACGACGCCCTGCTTGTGCACCTTGTCGCCCACCGCAAGGTTGTGATCCCGACCGGGAATGTCGAGCGCCCGGCCATGTGGCAGGAGCGCTGCAAGCTCATGCGGCGAGCCGGCGATGGGATCGTTGGTGCCGACGGCGACGAGCACCGGCACCGCGATCCTACCCACCTCCTCGCGTGTCAATGTCTGGCGCGAACCGCGGATGCAGGCTGCGAGCGCCTTGAGGTCGCTCTTCGTCTGCTCCGCGAAGGCGCGGAACAGGCGCTGCATCGGATCCCTCAGCCCATCGAGCGAAGGCGCCTCCATCGCATCGGCGATGCCGAGCGGCAGGCCGACGCCCTGGATGAGATGAATGCCGAGTCCGCCGAGCACGGCCGAGCGCACGCGGCCCGGATGGCGCAGCGCGAGATGCGCCGTGATGCGCGCGCCCATGGAATAGCCGACGACATCCGCCTCGGCGAGGTCGAGATGGTCCATCAGCCGCCGCACGTCCTCGGCCATGACGTCGGAATGATAGGCGGACGGCTCGTAGAGCTTCTCGCTCTGCCCGTGGCCGCGGTTGTCGAGCGCGATGACGCGCCGCCCGGCGCGCGCCAGCGTCGTCGTCCACAGCGTGTTCACCCAGTTGACCGAATGGTTCGAGGCGAAGCCGTGCACCAGGATGACGGGGCGCCCCTCGCCCTCGTGCGCGGGGACGTCGACATAGGCGAGGCGGACGCCGTCGGAACTGAAGAAATGCATGTCTCTCTCGCTCTGCAGCCCCCACCCATAGCGGCCACGGGTTTCCATCGGGTGAACGCATGCCGCGGGCGGGGGTCGGCCAGCGCTGGGCAAGCGACAGGTTATTCATTTGTCGCAGGTCGCAGGCGAAAAACCGGTCTCCACTTTTTCGCGCCATGCTCTATGGTGCGCCGCAAATCGCTGATCCGCCAAGATGAGGTCAAGGGCAATGGCCGCGAAATCCGTCCCCCACTTCCACAATGATACGGGCGTCGCCGTCATCCACGTCGGCGTGCACGAGTTCATGTGCATCGGGGCCAAGCCGCCCTTCGACCATCCCCACGTCTTCCTCGATATGGGCGACGACAACGAGATCGTCTGCCCCTATTGCTCGACGCTCTACCGCTACAAGGCAACGCTCAAGGCCGAGGAAAGCGAGCCGGCCGACTGCCTGTGGCACGCGGAAGCCGCAACGGCCGCCTGAGGCCCGCGGAGCCCGATCATGCCTGAGAGCACGCCACCGGCCGTCGTCGTCGGCGCCGGCATCGGCGGCCTGACCGCGGCACTCCTTCTCGCCCGCCAGGGCCGAGCCGTCACGCTGCTCGAGCGGCGCACCACGCTCGAGGAGGCTGGTGCGGGCATCCAGCTCTCGCCCAATGCCAGCCGCGTGCTCGTTGCGCTTGGCCTCGCCCCGGCGCTCGCACGCCATGCGGTGACGCCCGATGAGTTGGTCGTCCGCTCGCTGTCGTCCGGCCGCCGGCTTGCGACGATGCCCCTTGGCGAGGCGATGCGCGCGCGCTTCGGCGCGCCCTATTGGGTGATCCACCGAGCCGACCTGCACACCCTGCTGCTCGACGCCGCGCGCGGCGAGCCGAATATCCGCATGGCCGTCGGCCGCAAGGTCACCGCGGTCACGGTCGATGGGAACAAGGCGCGCCTCGCCGTCGAGACCGCCGGCGGCGCGAGCGAGGAGCGTGAGGCCGGCCTCGCCGTCGGCGCCGACGGCATCTGGTCATCGGTGCGCGCGGCGCTCGGGGACAAACGCAAGCCCGTCTATCGCGGCTATGCCGCCTGGCGCGCCACCATCCCGGCCGGCGAAGTGCCGGAGGAGATGGCCGGCAACGTCACGGGGCTGTGGCTCGGCCGCGGCATGCACCTCGTTCACTATCCGGTCAGCCGCGGCCGCCTGGTCAATATCGTCCTCGTCGCACGGGCGAATGGCTCGGTGAACGAGTGGAACAGCAAGGCCCATGAGGCCGATGTGGCGCAGCACCTCGGCCGCGCCGTGCCCACGCTCAGCGCCATCGCAGCCCGGCCGCTCGACTGGCGCGTGTGGTCCCTCTTCGACCTGCCGCCGCCGCGCCCCTGGGGCCGAGGACCGGTCACACTCCTCGGCGATGCAGCCCACCCGGTGCTGCCCTTTCTCGCCCAGGGCGGCGCGCTCGCCATCGAGGATGCGGCCGTTCTCGCCGATGCCCTCGCCAGCAAGCCGGACGATGTACCGGCCGCCTTGCGCGCCTACGAGACCGCCCGACAGGCGCGGGCCGTGCGCGTGCAGCAGGCGGCACGCGAGAACGGGCGCGTCTACCACATGCCGGCCCCGCTCTCGCTCATGCGCAACCTCGTCATGTCGCGCCTGAGCGGCGAGGCGATGCTGGCGCGCTACGCCTGGCTTTACGGATGGGAGCCACCGCAGCGGCGCGACGCCCGGTTGAGCGCGGCCTGAAGGGATCAGGAGGCCGGGCCCCACACCTCCTCGAGCCGCCGGTCGCGGCCGCAGGCGAAGCGGTAATACTTATATTTTGCCGCGTTCTTGCGGTAATAGTTCTGGTGGTAATCCTCGGCCGGATGGAAGGTCGCGGCCGGCAGGATCTCGGTGACGACGCGCCCGTTGAGCCGCGCGCTCACCGCCCTGAGCGAGGCCTCGGCCGCCTGGCGCTGCTCGGGCGAGGCGACAAAGATCGCCGAGGTATACTGGTCGCCCCTGTCACAGAACTGGCCCCGCGCGTCATGGGGATCGATGTTGCGCCAGAAGATGGCGAGCAATTGCTCGTAGGTGACGCGCGAAGGGTCGTACACCACCCTCACCGCCTCCTTGTGGCCGGTCCGGCCCGAGGAGACTTCGTTATAAGTCGGGTTCGGCGTTCGCCCGCCGATATAGCCGGAGATCGTCGCCGTCACGCCCGGCACGGCGTCGAAGGGCGGCTCCATGCACCAGAAGCAGCCGCCGGCGAAGATGGCGCTCGCGCCGCCCTCCCCGTCTTGCGCAACAGCCGCTGCCGGGGCGCCGAAAACGAGGGCCAGGCTAAGAAAGAGGGGACCGAGAGCAAAGGAACGCATGTCGCCACCACCGGTCGGAAATGATCGAGCCTACGACGGCGTGAAGGTCATGGCGACACCGTTCATGCAATAGCGCAGGCCCGTCGGCGGCGGCCCGTCGTCGAAGACATGGCCGAGATGGCCACCGCAACGGCTGCAATGCACCTCGGTGCGGGTCATGAAGAAGCTGCGGTCCTCCGACGTGCCGACCGCTCCTGCAATGGGTGCATAGAAGCTCGGCCAGCCCGTGCCGCTCTCGAACTTCGTCGAGGAGGAGAACACGGCCTGCCCGCAGCCGGCGCAATGATAGATGCCGGCGCGCTTCTCGCCGTTGAGCGGGCTCGTCCCGGCTCGCTCGGTGCCATGCTTGCGCAGGACGTTATATTGCGCCGGCGTGAGCTGCGCCCGCCACTCCTCGTCACTCTTCTCGACGGGAAAGCGCCCCGCGGCCTTCGCTTCCTCGCGGGCGCCGAAGAGGCGTCCGACCGCAGCCGCTCCCGCGGCCAGTGCGCCTCCCCCCAGAATGTTCCTGCGGCTCATCATCGTCCCACCCAGGTTCCGGCCGGCCCCACGAGGCGGGACGCGGCCGCTGTCGGATCGTGCGGCGCAAGGATAGGCCGGCGGGGACGGACCGGCTGTCACGAAGGCGCGATGTCACGCCCGTGTGAGGGCGCGATCAGTCTGGTGCGGACGGCGGGGATCGAACCCGCACGGGCATGCCCGAGGGATTTTAAGTCCCTTGCGTCTACCAGTTTCGCCACGTCCGCATGCGGCGAGGGTTACCGCTCGGCGGGAGCGGGCGCAACCCGGCTCACGCGCGCTTCGAGGCCCTTCGCTGCGGAAATTGTGCAAGGGCGGTGGCAAGGCGGGTCCAGGCCGCTTCATCCCCCGGCAGGCCGAAGCGTAGGCGGTTCGGCGCCTGGTCGAAGCGGCGGACGTAGATACCGCGTGCGCCCAGATGCTCGAACAGCGCCCCGGCGCGGCTCGTCTCGACCAGCCGGAAGAGCGGCGTGCCGCCGACGACCGCAAGCTCCGGGCCGGCCAGCAGCGTGTCGAGCCGAGCCGCATCGCTCGCGAGCCGGTGCCGCATGGCCTCGATCCAGACGCGGTCGCCAAGCGCCGCAAGCCCGACGGCCAGCGTCGGGCCGGGAACGGCCCACGGGCCGAGTTCCTGCCGGATCTGCCCGGCCAGCGCCTCGTCGACCGTGATGGCAAAGCCGAGGCGCACCCCGGCGAGGCCGTAGGCCTTGCCGAAGGAGCGCAGCAGCAGGATCGGCGCGGCGGCGTCGAGCAGCCCGGCACAGCTCACCTGCGGCATCACATCGGCGAAAGCCTCGTCGACGATGACGAGACCGTCCCAGTGGCGCATGCGCCCGGCAAGGGCGACGATCGCGGCCGGCGGCAACGCGTGCCCATCCGGGTTGTTGGGATTGACGATCACCGCCACGTCCGAGGCGGCAAGATCATCCACGCTCGCGGTGACGCGCACGTCATGCCCCGCCGCCTGCCACGCCGTGACGTGTTCGCCGTAGGTCGGGCCGAGAACCGCGACGCGGCCGCGCGGACGCAGGCGCGGCAGCAGCTGGATGAGCGCCTGTGTGCCCGGCGCCGCAACGCAACGGGCCTGCGGCGCAACACCATAGGCCGCGACCGCCTTCGCCTCCAGCTGCCGCCGCTCCCCTTCCTCCGGCAGGCGGGTCCAGCAGTCCGCCGCGAGCGACGGCAATGGAAACGGATGCGGATTGATGCCCGTCGACAGGTCGAGCCACGGCTGCGGCGCGGCCGGGAACAGCCGGCGCGCCACGCCGAGGTCCCCACCGTGCACAATGCCGTCTCGGCTGCCGGGCTGAGCCATGCTATCGGCATGCTCCGTCATGGATCTCACGTTTGCCCTTCCCCTCGCCGCGCTCACCGTCGCTCTTGAGGCGATTGCCGGTTATCCGCGCGCCCTCTTCCGTGTCGCCGGCCATCCCGTGACCTGGCTGGGACTGCTCATCGCATGGCTCGACCGGCATCTCAACAGGCAGAACGAATCATTTACCACGCGGCGCGCCGGGGGCGTTATCGCCCTTCTCGTCATCGTCGCTGCTGCGGCAATCCCCGCCCTCCTCCTGCAGGAGGCATTGCTGGGCCTCCTGGGTCCGCTGGCACTCGTCGCGGTCGCCGCTGTCGCATCGAGCCTCGTTGCACAGCGCAGCCTTCACGAGCATGTCGCGGCCGTCGCCGTCGGACTGGAAACGGAGGGGCTCCACGGCGGGCGCCGGGCAGTGGCCATGATCGTCGGCCGCAACCCCGAAACGCTCGACGAGGCGGGCGTCGCCCGCGCCGCCATCGAAAGCCTCGCCGAGAACTTTTCGGATGGCGTCGTCGCGCCGGTCTTCTGGCTGGCCGTGGCGGGTTTGCCCGGGGCTGCGGCCTACAAGGCCGTCAACACGGCCGACAGCATGATCGGCCACAAGACCGAGAGGCATGCCGCCTTCGGCTGGGCCGCGGCCCGCCTCGATGATCTCGTCAACCTGCCGGCCTCGCGCCTGACAGCTCTCTTTCTCGTGCTCGCGGCGGCGCTGACGCGCGGCGCCGATGCGCGTGCGGCGATCGCCGCCGTGCGCCGCGACGCCCGCCGCCATCGCTCGCCCAATGCCGGCTGGCCGGAAGCCGCCATGGCGGGCGCGCTCGGCCTCAGGCTCGCCGGCCCGCGCATCTACGGCACGACGCGCGTCGAGGACGCCTTCATGGGAAACGGCCGCGCCGAGGCGACGGCCGCCGACATCCGCCGCGCGCTCGCGCTCTTCCGGCGCGCCTCGATGCTGCAGTGGCTCGTCCTCGCCGCCCTTGCGGCGCTGGTGCTCGCCTGAGGCTCAGCCGGACGCGCCGTTGCGGATCGGCGGCTGGAAGGTGAGGCCCATGTCCCAGGGGAAGTAGATCCAGGTGTCCTGCGACACCTCGGTGACGAAGGTATCGACCACCGGCCGGCCCTGCGGCTTGGCATAGACGGTGGCGAAATGCGCCTTGGGCAGCATCTGCCGCACCATGCGCGCCGTCTTGCCCGTGTCGACGAGGTCGTCCACGACGAGCACTCCTGCACCGCTGCCATCGCCGAGCGCACGGATCTTCGGATCGATCTCCTTGAGGACAATCAGCTCGCCCTGGTTCTGGTAGTCGTGGTAGCTCGCGATGCAGACCGTCTCGATGAGGCGGATCTCGAGTTCGCGTGCCACGACCGCCGCAGGCACGAGGCCGCCGCGCGTGATGCAGACGATAGCCTCGAAGGGCCCGGCGCCGTGCAAGCGCCAGGCGAGCGCGCGCGCATCGCGGTGGAACTGGTCCCAGGAGACGGGAAAGGCCTTTTCGGAGGTGGGCGACATGGGTCTTGCCTCTGGTATCGAACGTCAGGACGCCGCGTGGAGCCGCGCGACCATCTCGGCCACGGCGGCGCGGACGGCTTCGAGGCGCGCCGCATCGCGACTGCGCACGACGATGTTGGTATTGAAGCGGCCATCTTCGGAGAAGGGATAGCTGCCGATGGAGACGTCGGGATGGGCGTCGGCGATCGCCTTCAGCGGCGCGGCGATGTCGCCCTCCTTCGCGTCGGCACGGATGGTGGCCGAGAGCATGCGCCGCCCGGTGCTCAACGTCGGCGCCACCTCGTCGAGCATCGCCTGCATGATGGCGGGCACGCCCGCCATGACGATGACGTTGCCGATGCGGAAGCCCGGCGCCTTGGAAACGGGATTGGCGATGAGCTCGGCCCCGTGCGGGATGCGCGCCATGCGCCGGCGCGCTTCGTTGAGGTCCTCCGGCCTGATGCGTTCGAGGAGCATCGCGATGGCGCGCGGGTCCTCGCCGATGCCGACGCCGAAGGCCTTGGCGACGCTGTCCGCCGTGATGTCGTCATGCGTCGGCCCAATGCCGCCGGTGGTGAAGAGATAGTCGTAGCGGGCCCTGAGCGCGTTGACCGCGGCGACGATCTCCTCCTCCACGTCGGGTACGACGCGCACCTCGCGCAGGTCGATGCCGATGGCGGTGAGATAGTCGGCGATATAGCCGATGTTCTTGTCCTTGGTGCGTCCGGACAGGATCTCGTCACCGATGACGAGAACCGCCGCCGTCACCGGGCCCTGTGCTGCTGCCGCCATGCATGTCTCCCTCGCCCGGCTTTATGGCATCACCCGCCGCCGTCGGAAGGGGTTTTCGCGGCATGGCGGGGCAAGATCAAGAGCAAAGCTGCCCGCCGGCTTGTCGCGGAGGCATGGCGCTGCTACCTGCCGGCCGTCCAGCCGGAGGAGTCGATGCAGTTTGACAGCCCCCTCGCCGAAGGGCGCCTCCTGCGCCGCTACAAGCGCTTTCTCGCCGATATCGCACTTCGCGAAGACGACATCGTCACCGTCCATTGCGCCAATCCCGGCGCCATGCTCGGCCTCCTGACACCCGGGAGCCGCGTCTTCCTCTCGCGCTCGGCCAATCCGGCACGCAAGCTGCCGCTCTCCTGGGAGCTGGTCGAGGTGGACTTCGGCTGGCGCGGGCCGCAACTCGTCGGCATCAACACGGGTCATCCCAACCTCCTTGCCGCAGAGGCGATCGCGGCCGCGCTCATTCCGCAACTCGCGGGTTACGAGCGCCTGCGGCGCGAGGTCAGGTACGGCCGGACGAGCCGCGTCGACATCCTGCTCGAGGCGGATGGGCGCCCGCCCTGCTACGTCGAAGTCAAGAACGTCCATCTGATGCGCCGGCCCGGCCTCGCCGAATTCCCGGATTGCGTCACCGCCCGCGGCGCCAAGCATCTCGAGGAGCTCGGCGACATGGTGGAAACCGGCGCGCGCGCCGCGATGCTGTTCATCGTCCAGATGGAGGCGGAGGCCTTCACGCTCGCCGCCGATCTCGACCCTGCCTATGCCCGCGCCTTTGCGCGGGCCCGCGCACGCGGCGTCGAGGCCTATGCGCTCGCCTGCCGCGTGACGCCGGCCGGCATCGTCGCCGAGACGCCGCTGCCCATCCTCGTCTGATCCGCCGGACTAACGGCCGTTCCTCTGTTGCGCTATGCTGCGGCACGCGTACCGTCGCCCTCGCCTCGACGGCCGTCATGCTGGGGGTCAACGATGCTGCCCGCCCATCTTGCTTTTCTCGCCGTTCCGCTTCTTGTCCTCGGCCTGCAGCAGAGCCTCGCGGCGGACGGGCCACCGGCTCTCGACGTCGAGCGCAGCTGCCGCGACGCCGCCACCGCCGACGCGCTCGGCCAGAGCCGGCAGTTCGACCAGGCGGCCTTCGACGGCTGTATGGCGCAGGAGAACGGCACCCACGCCACGCTGGAGAAGGAATGGGCGAGCTTCCCCGCGGTCCAGCGCGACGAATGCCTCTCGGAGACACGTGGCGCCGACCTGCCGAGCTATGTCGAGCTCTACGAGTGCCTCAAGCTCGATCAGGAAACGCGCGGTAAGAAATGACGGCTCACGACCGCTCGAAGACGAAATTCATCCGCGTCTTGACGAGGAGCTTGTAACCCTTCTCGCGCAACAGCGCAGGCAGGTCGATCTGCCAGCGCCCGCTGCCATCCTCCAGGATGACGAGCCGCGGAAAGAGCGACGGCGACGCATGCTGCAGGAATGGCTCGAGGATCAGATCCTCCGCTCCCTCGACGTCGAGCTTGATGGCATCGATGCGCTCGAACCCCTCCTCGCGCGCGAGGTCGGCCAGCGTCGTCGCCGGTACGCGCACCGACTTGGCGGTGCCGGAGCCGACGATCTTGACGCTCGACTCGCCGCGGTTCTCGTGGTCGAGAAAGAGCGTCAGTTCGCCCGCCCGGTCCGCGACGGCGCAAGCCACCGCCTTGATAGTCCCGAAAGGATTGAGGCTGATGTTGAAGACCAGGCGCTCGAAGATGTCGGGCTGCGGCTCGACGGCGAGAATGCGTGCACGCGGGCCCGCGAGCGCCGCCACGAAGAGCGCATAGGCGCCGACATTCGCCCCCACGTCCATGAAGACGAAGCCGTCGCCGATGCGCTCGGCAAGCAGCGCCCGCTCTTGCCGGTCGAAGAACTGCGGCGTGAACAGGATCTTCTTTTCGCAGACGTTGTCGTAGGGGTAGAGGCGCATGCGCGCCCCCAGCGTCTCGACATCGACCGGCGCGCCGTCGAGACGGTTGATCACGAGCCGCCTGAGGCCATAGGCGGCGCGCCTGCCCAGCCAGCTTTCCGGCAGGCTGCGCGTCATCTCGATCATCGTCCGGGCCAGCGACCTGGGCGCGAAGCGGCCGAAGGGTTCGGTATCGTTGAAGGAGCTGATCGTCATCGTCCTGGGATCGCGGCGTGTTCGGGAAGGGCGCCGCCCGTTTCGTCTTGCTCTTGCCATACACGTCACCGCCCGCCGGCGCCAGCGCCGACATCACCCGCGCCTTTCGCGCCATCCCTTGCGTCGGCGGCTTTGATCAATAGATTGGGGCAGTGATCGGGCGCGGGGGCGCCCCGGACAAGCGACATGGTAGATCTCGACAGCGAACTTGCGCCGCGCCGCGCCAACAATATCGTCTATTATGGCCCCGAGGGTTTCGAGGGCATGCGCAAGGCCGGCCGCCTCGTTGCCGAGTGCCTCGACATGCTGGCCGACCACGTGGCCCCTGGTGTCACGACCGCCGAAATCGACCGGATGGTGTTCCAGTTCGCCATGGACCACGGGGCCCTGTCGGCGACGCTGATGTATCGCGGCTACCGCCATTCGTGCTGCACATC
This sequence comes from Chelatococcus daeguensis, assembly GCF_001887265.1. NCBI lineage: Bacteria > Pseudomonadati > Pseudomonadota > Alphaproteobacteria > Hyphomicrobiales > Chelatococcaceae > Chelatococcus > Chelatococcus daeguensis. The sequence continues at coordinate 2,490,608 of NZ_CP018095.1, forward strand.
GATCAACCACGTGGTGTGCCACGGCCAGCCGGACGAGAAGCCGTTGCGCGAAGGCGACATTGTCAACATCGACGTGACCTTCATCGTCGATGGGTGGTACGGCGATTCGAGCCGCATGTACCCCGTCGGCGAGGTTCCTCGCCGCGCCCAGCGCCTCATGGAGGTGACCTACGAGGCCATGATGCGCGGCATCGCCGTCGTGCGCCCCGGCGCGACGACGGGCGACATCGGCGCGGTCATCCAGGAATATGCCGAGGGCGAGCGCTGCTCCGTGGTGCGCGACTTCTGCGGCCATGGCGTCGGCCGCTCCTTCCACGAGCAGCCGAGCATCCTGCACTTCGGCCGGCGCGGCGAAGGCGTGCCGCTGAAGCCGGGCATGATCTTCACCATCGAGCCGATGATCAATCTCGGTCGTCCGCACGTGAAGGTCCTGTCCGACGGGTGGACCGCGGTCACGCGCGACCGTTCGCTCTCGGCGCAGTTCGAACATACCGTCGGCGTCACCGAAACCGGCGTCGAGATCTTCACGCTCTCCCCCAAGGGCTATCATCAGCCCCCCTACAAGACGCCTGCATGACCACCGTCGGCGACGCCGAGGACACGCCCCACTACCATGGCCACCGCGAGCGGCTGCGCAGCCGTTTCCGGGAGGCTGGAGAAGCCGCGCTCGCCGACTACGAACTGCTCGAGCTCGTGCTGTTCCGCTCGATCCCGCGGCGGGACGTGAAGGCGCTGGCGAAGGAGCTGATCCGGCGCTTCGGGTCCTTCGCCGAGGTGCTCGCGGCGCCGCCCTCGCGCCTCGCCGAGGTCGAAGGCATCGGCGACAGCGTCGTCACCGACCTCAAGATCGTCGAGGCCGCGGCCCGGCGCATCACGCGCGGCGCCGTTGCCAAGCGCCCCCTGCTCTCCTCTTGGAACGCCGTCATCGATTATTGCCGCACGGCCATGGCCTTCGCGGACAAGGAGCATTTCCGCGTCCTCTTCCTCGACAAGCGCAACGGCCTGATCGCCGACGAACTGCAGCAGACCGGCACCGTCGACCATACGCCGGTCTATCCGCGCGAGGTCGTCAAGCGGGCGCTCGAACTTTCGGCAACGGCAATCATCCTCGTGCACAATCACCCGTCAGGCGATCCGACGCCCTCGTCCGCCGACATCAAGATGACGCGGACCATCGGCGAGATTGCCGAGCCGCTCGGCGTCCTGGTGCACGACCACATCATCGTCGGTCGCGACGGCCACGCGAGCTTTCGCGGGCTGGGGCTGCTGGAGTGAGAAAACCGCGCAGGCGACAGAAAAGGAAACTTGATTTAAAGGAACGTGCGGCACGGTGGGGCACCCGCTTCGAGCGCGAGGATCCGCACGCTTGCCCGTGAAAGGCTTCCCTTCCCCCACGACCGTCGCCACGCGCCTCGTGTGGCCGATGGCGGCGCTGATCCTCTTGATCCTGCTGCTCTCGGGCAGCGTGTTCTGGTGGATGAGCCGCACGCTCGACCAGGCGGCCATGCAGGACGAACGCGCTCGCGTGACCCTTGCGCTGAACGATCTGCGCCAGCACACGCTCGAACGCCTGCGCGCCTTCGCGACGACTCTGGCCGAGGCCAAGGTGAGCCGCCCCCCGGTCGATCCCGTCGGCACGGCGGCCATCCTCACGTCCGAGAACAAGAGCCTCACCCGGCAATGGGCGATCTTCCTGCTCGACACGGACAATTCCGTGCTCTTCGGCAGCGTTGGCGGACGGGTGGCGGGCCAGCATGACTTCGATGCGCGACAAGTGATCTTCGATGCCGTCGCCCGCGACGTGCGGCAGAAGGAGATCAGCGAACTACCACTCCATGCCGGCACCGCAGTGACGAGCGGCGCGACCCGCATCGTGCACGACGGCTGGAGCGCCTATGTGGTGGCCGCGACGACGATCAGCAACGAAAGTCCGCATATCGTTGTCGGTGCCAGCGAGCTCGATGCGCGGGCCCTGGCGGAGATCGCCGGTCCGCTCGGCCTGCAGGAACTGCGCCTCACGGCCAGCAACGGGCCGCACCGGGGAGGCGCCATCGCCGTCGACGACGCCACGGACCGTGGCCCCGCCTTCCTCGTCTGGCAATCGTCGCTGCCGAGCGCCCTCATCAACAGCCAGGCGCTCACCGCCATCGGCGCCATCGCGCTGCTGACACTCGCCTTTGCCGCCGGCATCCTGCTGCATGTGCGCGGCCAGCTGATCGAACTCAACCGGCGTCAGGAGCAGGTGCAGCGACTGGCGGGCCACGATTCCCTTTCCGGCCTGCCCAACCGTCTGCTCTTCGGCATGCGTCTCGACCAGGAGCTCGCCCGCATCAAGCGCTCCGACGAGGGCCTCGCCGTGATGTTCCTTGACCTCGACCGGTTCAAGGATGTCAACGACACCTACGGCCACGAGGCGGGAGACATGCTCATCCGCATCGTCGCGCGGCGCCTGTCCAACCTCCTGCGCGGCGCGGACACGCTCGCCCGCTTCGGCGGCGACGAATTCGCCATCATCCAGACGGACGTCAAGGACCCGCGCGACGCGGAAGCGCTGGCGCGGCGCATTCTCGACGCCCTGACCATGCCTTGCGAGGTGCCCGGTGGCTCCGTCACCATCGGCGTCTCGATCGGTGTGGCGTTGAGTCCGCGCAACGGGACCGAACGCGAGACGCTGATGCGGCTCGCCGACACGGCGCTTTACCAGGCCAAGAACGGCGGCCGCAACCGCTACAGCTTCTTCGAGCGCCAGATGGACGAGGCGCTGCGCCTGCGCAAGGTGGTGGAGGATGATCTGCGCGCGGCCATCCTCGCCGACGAGCTCGAACTGCACTACCAGCCCCAGTACAAGGCGAACGGCGAGGAGATCGTCGGGGTCGAGGCGCTGGTGCGCTGGCCGCATCCCCAGCACGGCATGATCCCGCCGCAGCAGTTCATCGCCATCGCGGAGGAGCGCGGCCTCATCATCCCGCTCGGCGAATGGGTGCTGCGCAAGGCCTGCGAGGACGCCAAGCGCTGGCCGGGCCTGCGCATCGCCGTCAATGTCTCGCCCATCCAGTTCCGCCAGCGCGACTTTGTCTCCAGCGTCATGACCATCATCGAAACGGCGGACATCGATCCGACGCGCGTCGAGCTGGAGGTCACCGAAGGCGTCGTCATGGACGATGCGGACGCGGCCGAAGATGCCATGATGGAACTGCGGGCCCGCGGCGTGCGCCTCGCGCTCGACGATTTCGGCACCGGCTATTCGAGCTTGATCTACCTACGCCGCTTCGCCTTCGACAAGATCAAGATCGACCGCTCGTTCCTCGAGAGCATGGAGACGACAGGGGAATCGGCCATCCTCGTGCATTCCGTCGTCCATCTCGGCCGGGCGCTTGGCCTCACCGTGACGGCAGAGGGCGTGGAGACAAGCGAGCAGCACCGCTTCCTGCAGGCGCTCGGCTGTCACGAACTGCAGGGCTACCTGTTCTCGAAACCTGTCCCGGCCGATGCGATCGACCGGCTGCTCGGCATCGAGCCCGGCAAGAGCCGCACCGACGCCGTCGCCTGAGAGCGCGGCCGCCCCCGCCTGCCGAACGTCAGGCGTAGCCGACGAGTGCGGCGATGCCGCTGACGATCGCGACGATGAAGCCGAGGCTGAGGCCGATGCCGAAGGCGCCTGCGGTCATGCCGAGAATGATAACGATGCCGTCGCGCTCCACGAGGCCGAGACCGATGAGGCAAGCCGCGAGGCCGAGCGGTATCTGACCGATGAACGGCGCGGAGACGAGCAGCCCCAGCGCCACGACGAGCAGGACGAGGCCCATTGCCCGCATGCCGGGCTGCGTGGCGAAGAACTGCAGGCGCGGCCGCGACATGCGCTCCAGCCGGCGCAGGACGGGCATGGCCCGTTCAACGGCCCGCGAGACGTCGGCCCGCGCGACGGACTTGCGCAACAGCTGTCGCGGCAGCCACGGCGCCTGCCGGCCAAGCGCCATCTGCAGCGCCACGAAGGCGAGCACGAAACCGCAGATGAGCGGGATCGGCGGCGGCATCGGCAGGCAGTTCGGCAGGCCCAGCACCACGACGAGCAGGGCAAAGGCCTGCTGGCGCAAGGTCTGCAGGATCTCGTCGACGGTCAGGTATTCGCCCTCGCCGACCGTGAGTGCATGGAGGACGGCGGAGGTACGGGGCAGCGTCGACACGAGGTAGGACCGGGCCTCAGTTTGTGAGGTCGCATTCCTATCTCACTGCTGCCCCCCGGCCAAGGGGGCGCCGGACGGGGGCACGGCCAGCGGGTATGCGGCCCGCGCAGTCGCCTTGCCGCTCAGTGCAGGCTCACCATGCCGTCCACGAGCCTGAGCTCCGCCGGCTTGATAAGCCGGCTGTGAGCAACGGTCACCGAATGAAGCGGCCCCTCCAGCTTCCTCTGCCAGAATTCCAGGAAACGGTGTAGTTCCGGAAAGCGCGGCGCCATGTCGTAGTCCTGCCAGATGTAGGTCTGCAGCAGGCGCGGATGATCCGGCATGCGGTAGAGGATGGTGGCGGTGGTCAGGCCGTAGCCGGCCACCTGCTTCACGAAGTCGCTCGAAACCATAGCTCCTCCTTCGTCGCAATGGGCCTATGGTGAACGATGGCGGTATCCATTTTCAAGCATAATTTATGAATTATATGTTTATTTCCAATGCCTTAGCAGCAGTCACGCCAGATTGCTGACAAACCCCGGCGTCAATGCCCTGGCACTCTCGGCGCGCGACTGCCAAAATTTTGCTTCGAGGGCCTTGCGGGCTTCGCGCCCGTCACCTATCTCGCCGGTGCGCCGGGCGGCTGCCATCCGGGGCCGTCGGGCGACATCGAAAAATGAATCAGCCATTTCAGGAGGTTCGCGATGAAGTTCCGTCCGCTGCACGACCGCGTGGTCGTCCGTCGCCTCGACAGCGAGGAGAAGACCAAGGGCGGCATCATCATCCCCGACACGGCCAAGGAAAAGCCGCAGGAGGGTGAGGTCGTCGCCGTCGGTCCCGGCGCGCGTGACGACAACGGCAAGATCGTCGCCCCGGATGTCAAGGTCGGCGATCGCGTGCTGTTCGGCAAATGGTCGGGCACCGAGGTGAAGATCGACGGCCAGGATCTGCTCATCATGAAGGAGAGCGACATCATGGGCGTGATCGAGAGCACCGCGCAGAGCAGGAAGGCCGCCTGAGGGGGCCCTTCTGGCATGAACCCATCTGATGCCTGAAGTCATGTCTATCAGGGAGTGACGATTATGGCTGCCAAGGACGTAAAATTTTCGGCTGACGCGCGCGAGAAGATGCTGCGCGGCGTGGACGTTCTCGCCAATGCGGTGAAAGTGACGCTGGGCCCGAAGGGCCGCAACGTGGTGATCGAGAAGTCTTTCGGCGCGCCGCGCATCACGAAGGACGGCGTGACGGTCGCCAAGGAAATCGAGCTTGAGGACAAGTTCGAGAACATGGGCGCGCAGATGGTGCGCGAGGTGGCCTCGAAGACGAACGATCTGGCCGGTGACGGCACCACGACGGCCACGGTCCTCGCCCAGGCGATCGTGAAGGAAGGCGCCAAGTCGGTCGCCGCCGGCATGAATCCGATGGACCTCAAGCGCGGCATCGACATGGCCGTCGAGGCCATTGTCGCCGACCTCAAGAAGAACGCTCGCAAGATCTCCAGCAACGACGAGATCGCCCAGGTCGGCACCATTTCGGCCAACGGCGACACGGAGATTGGCCGCTTCCTTGCCGAGGCGATGCAGAAGGTCGGCAACGAGGGCGTCATCACGGTCGAGGAGGCCAAGAGCCTTGCCACCGAGCTCGACGTCGTCGAGGGCATGCAGTTCGACCGCGGCTATCTCTCGCCCTACTTCGTCACCAACGCCGATAAGATGCGCGCGGAGCTGGAGGATCCCTACATCCTCATTCACGAGAAGAAGCTCTCCTCGCTCAACGAACTGCTCCCGGTCCTCGAGGCCGTCGTCCAGTCCACCAAGCCGCTCCTGATCGTCGCCGAGGACGTCGAGGGCGAGGCGCTCGCCACGCTCGTCGTCAACAAGCTGCGCGGCGGCCTCAAGGTCGCGGCGGTGAAGGCGCCGGGCTTCGGTGATCGCCGCAAGGCCATGCTGCAGGACATCGCCATCCTGACCGGCGGCACGGCCATATCCGAAGATCTCGGCATCAAGCTCGAGAACGTCACCCTCAACATGCTCGGCCGGGCCAAGAAGGTGGTGATCGAGAAGGAGAACACCACCATCGTCGACGGTGCCGGCTCCAAGGCCGACATCGAGGCCCGCGTGCAGCAGATCAAGGCGCAGATCGAGGAGACCACCTCGGACTACGACCGTGAGAAGCTGCAGGAGCGTCTTGCCAAGCTCGCGGGCGGCGTGGCCGTCATCCGCGTCGGCGGCGCCACCGAGGTCGAAGTGAAGGAGAAGAAGGATCGCGTCGACGACGCCATGCACGCCACGAAGGCCGCGGTCGAGGAAGGCGTCCTGCCCGGCGGCGGCGTCGCGCTGCTGCGCTCCGTCAAGGCGCTCGACGGCCTGACCCCGGCGAACGACGACCAGCGCACCGGCATCGAGATCGTACGCCGCGCCATCCAGGCCCCCGCCCGCCAGATCGCCATCAATGCCGGCGAGGACGGCTCGCTCATTGTCGGCAAGGTGCTGGAGAAGGGCGACTACGCCTTCGGCTTCGACGCCCAGGCTGGCGAATACGGCGACATGTTCAAGAAGGGCATCATCGACCCCGCCAAGGTCGTGCGCACGGCCCTGCAGGATGCCGCCTCCGTCGCCGCCCTGCTGATCACGACCGAAGCCATGGTCGCCGAGAAGCCGAAGAAGGAAGCGGCCGCGCCCGCCATCCCGGGCGGTGGCATGGGCGGCATGGACTTCTGAGGAAGTCCATCCGCCCAAGCTGAGGCAAGTGCTTCGGCCGACTGGATCGGCCGAAGTGGCGGCATGGACTTCTGAGGAAGTCCATCCGCCCAGATTGCGAGACGTGCTTCGGGAAGGCGCGGGGCTTCGGCTCCCGCGCCTTTTCCTTGCCCGCACGCCTCCGTCCACTCTTGCATCGTCGCAAGCCGCGGCTTGCACCGGTCATCTGCTCAGCGCCCGCAAGATGAGCTATTGTCGCTCCCGTCGGCGTCGCGTTTTCCGACAGAATCGGACGAACGGAAAGGAACCGCACATGGGATCGTTGAACGCGCTCGGACTGCTTTTGGCACGCGTGCTGATTGCCGTCCTCTTCATACCGGCGGGGTTCAACAAGATCACCGGTTACGCCGGCACCGCGGGATACATGGAATCGGCCGGCGTGCCGGGCATTCTTCTCCCACTCGTCATCCTCGTCGAACTGGGCGGCGGCCTTCTGCTGCTCGTCGGCTGGCACACGCGCCTCGTCGCGCTCGCGCTGGCCGGGTTCACGGCGCTCTCCGCCCTTCTCTTCCACCAGTTCTGGGTCGATCCCGAGCAGATGATCAACTTCTGGAAGAACGTCGCGATCACCGGCGGTCTGCTTGCCATCGCCTCGGCCGGCGCCGGCCGCATCTCGGTCGACGGCCGCGCCGCCTGACTGCGATACGTGTATGCAGAAAGGCGCGGGACATATCCCGCGCCTTTCCCGATTCCGGTACGTGGGATCAGTTGCTCGTCAAGCGGCCGAGATTGAGGAACACCGTCTCGCCCGAGGCGTCGTCCACCCCGTCGTTGTCGGTGATGATGAAGGCGTCGCCCGCCGCATCGACCGCGAAGCTCTCGATCTTGTCGAGCACGTAGCCCTTGGGCGAAGCGAGATCCGGCACGAGATCGCGCAGCTTGCGCTTCTCGACCACGGGCGCATCCTTCTCGCCGACCGCCGCCGGCGTCAGCCCCTTGACAGAGAAGGCCTGCAGCGTCTTGACGGCCTTGTCGCCGAACTGGTTGTCGCGCTCGATGACGACGAAGGTGTCGTTGCCGACATAGGTGAGCTCCGACAGGCCCATCCAGCCCTTCGGCGCGGCATCGAGCGGGTAGCGCATGACGCCCCACGCCTTCGTCGCCGGCTTGTAGGTGAGGATCTTCACGAAGCCCTTGGGATCGTCCTTCCACTCGCGCTGCACCGCGACATAGACCGTCTCCTCGTTGCCTTCGCCGACGACCGCGACACCCTCGAAGCCGAACCGTGTGGCGGCCGCAGCAAGCGTCTCGGGCAGCGCCACCTCCTCGACGACCGCACCCTCGGCATCGACGCGCACCAGGCTGCTGTGCGTGGGAACGTCCTTCTTCTCCGGGTTGCCTTCGGACGCGAGCCAGAAGCCGCCGGCCGGACGCCAGGCGATCCCCTCGATGTCTAGCCCCTTGGCCGGCGCCCCGTCGCGCGTCACCGTGATGGCGCGCGTGATCACCGCCGGCTTCTTCGCAGCATCGATCTCGAGGATGCGCGCCTCGGCATAGGCGCTGTCTGTCACGGCGAAGAGTCTGCCCGGCTGCGCGCCGTCCGCCGCGAGGCCCGACAGTGCACCCCAAGCGATGGGCAGGCCTTTCGCGTCGTCGGCGGAGGCGATCATCGGATAGACCGGCGCCCCCTCGCTACGCTCGTAGATCATGACCGTCGCCCGCGGACCGCCGTCCTCGACGAGGTCGGTCTCGTTCGCCGTGACGAAGAGGTTGCGCTGCGGGATGGCGAGCAGCCCTTCGGGGCCGATGCCCGACGGCAGCACCTGCAGGAACTGCGGCGCCTGCCCCGGCCCGGCGTCGCGATAGACCGCGACGAAGGACGACCGCTCCGTGCCGACGAAGATCAGCGTCTCGTCGCCGTAGCGCGCGACCTCGATGCCCTCGGGCTCGATGCCCTTCTTGTCGGCGCGCTTCTCGGGGAAGTGGCCGATGCGCATGGCGAGATGCTCGAGCGCGTTGCCGCTGTCGTATTCCACCGTGCCGTCCTTGCGGAAGATGGTGAAGCCGCGCGAGCCGCCTTCGTAATCGCCCTCGTTGGCGGTGACGAAGCGCTCGTCGTCGAGCCACTTCACCGCGTCGGGCTCGCGCTTCACGTTCTCGAGGCGGCCGGTGGCGGATATGATCTTGTCGCGCCTGGTGTCGATCGCCTCCAGAGTCACGGTGCCGGCCGGCAAATGCCCGACGACCTTCGCCGTGGCGAGATCGACGACGGCGATGTGGTTGTTCTCCTGCAGGGTGACGACCACCTCATTGCGGCCGTTGACGGCGACGAACTCGGGCTCCGGATCCTCCGGCGCCACCCCGGCAAGGCCGGTGAGGTCGACCGTCTTCTTGCCCGCGCAGTCGACCGCTCCACCCTTCACCGGGAGAATGGCGAGGTTGCCGGCCGGCAGTTGGGGCAGCTTACCCTTGTTCTCCTCCTCGTCGCGCTCGTTCTCGATGGCGATGGCGAGGAAGGCCTTGTCCGGGCTCGCCGCGATCGAATCCGGCTGGCCGCCGAGGGCGCAGGTCGCCTCGATGCTCTTCGCGGCGATGTCGACGACGGCGAGGACACCGTCCGGCTCCTTGTAGGACTTCGACGTGTTGACGGCGACGAAGGCCTTGCCGCCGATGACCGTCACCGAGGTGGGCTCGCCGCCCACGGGCAGGAAGCCGGCCGCCTTGGGCTGGCGCGGGTCGGTGATGTCGACGAAGCCGACGGCGTTCTGCGGCGAGTCGGTATAGACGAGCAGGTTGCCGTCCTCGGAGGCGGCGATGATCTCGGCCACCGTCTTCTTCTTCTGCGCATCCCGATCCGCCGGCAGGTTGGCGACGACCGGGAAGGTGGCGATGCGGTTGAAGCTCTGCTCGGCCAGGGCAGCCGCGCTCGTGCCGGCCATCAGGGCGGCGGCGAGAGCCGTGAGAAACATCTGTCGGCGCATGTTGTCCTCGATTGAAGCGCTCGGGTGTAAGGCACCGCAATGCACTTCTTTTCGATGACACTCGCGTGACAGGTCCGGCTATCTGCCCTCGTTGGCCGCCAATCCGGCCAGCGCCTCGGGCGTGTCGATGTCGATGGCGACGGCGGGATCATCCATCGCCACATTCATGACATCGCTGCGGCCGGCGAACAGCCGGCGCGCGCCCTCATCGCCCACGAGCTGCATCACGTCGGCGAAGAGCCGGCGCGCGAGCAGCACCGGATTGCCCGGCTGCCCCTGCCAGCTCGGCGCCACGGCGGCCACCCGCGGCGCCTCCGCGAAGAGCGCAATCAGCGTGTCGATGGCGGCAGCGCCGACGCGCGGCATATCGCCGAGGAGCACGACGGCCGCCCCCGCCTCATCCGGCACCGCCGCGAGGCCGCAGCGCAGCGAAGAGGCGATGCCGCTCGCATGGTCCGCGTTGCGCACGACCGTGACGCCCTTCGGCAGCACGGCCTCGACCTCGTCGGCCTCGTGCCCCGTCACGACGATGACCGGACGGGCGCGCGAGGCGAGCGCGGCGGCAACGGCATGCGCCACCATGGGCTCGCCATCGACCGGGCACAGCAGCTTGTTCGCCGCGCCCATGCGGGTGGAGCGGCCGGCCGCGAGCACGATGGCCGCGACCGCGCTCATGCGCCGTTGTCCTCGGGCTGCGGCTCGCCGCCCTCGCGCGGCTGCGGCCGCGAGACGATCTCCATCAGCAGGCCGCCGACGCCGAGCCGCATGATATCGGCGGAGGTGACGGAGAGACCGGCGAGCAGCCGGTGCAGCACCCAGTCGAAGCCGTTCTCCTTCGGTGAACGGGCGCAGCCCGGCGCGCCGAGGACGGGTTTGCCGGCGAGCCGGCCGACGAGCAGCAGATTGCCGGGATCGACCGGCATCCCGAGATGATCGACTATCCCGCCAGCGCCCGTGATCGCCGCCGGCACTACGTCCCGCCGGTCGGCGACGGCCGAGGCACCGAAGACGATGACCATGTCGATGTCCGGCCGCTCCGCGACGGCAGCCACCGCCTCGCACAGCGCCGCCTCGTCATGCGCCACGCGCTCGTCCGATGCGACGACCGCCCCGGTGGGCGCCAGCCGCCCGGCGAGGACGCGCAGCGTCTTGTCAATGACACTCTCCTTGAGCCCTGGCAGGCGCGTGGAGATGACTCCCACGGAAGTCAGCCGGTAGGGCAGTACCTTCAGGATCGGCGCGCTGTGGCGCGCGGCAGCCTCGGCCCGCTCCAGGAGGTTGCCGGAAATCGCATAGGGAATGATCTTGACCGTCGCCAGCATCTCGCCCGCCACCACGGGCTTGAAGGCGGGCAGCGTCGCCAGCGTCACCTCCTCGCTGACCGCATTGACGGCATCGACGCCCTCGGCCTCGACGACGAAGACGCCCGGCCATTCGGCGAAGAGGTTGGATCGGCCGGTGAAGGGATGCTCGACGCGCACCCCCTCGCCCGCGACCACGCAGGCGAGCCTGTGCGCCGCCTCATCCTCGTTGACGTCCCCGGGCTCCATCATCGCGACAGTCAGCGAAGAAACGCCGGCGGCCTTCAGGCGCTGCGCATCCTCCCGTGTCAGGCGATGCCCCTTGCGGATCACGACCGCGCCGGCGCGCACGCTGTGAGCGGCGATGCCGCCGATGGCGTCGACGACCCGGAGCGAGCCGAACCTCATGCCCCGTCCCCCTGCCTCAGGCTCGCCACCACCTCGGCGAGGATGGCAAGCGCGATCTCCGCCGGGCTGACGGCGCCGATGGACAGGCCGATGGGGGCGTGGATGCGCCCGATGTCCACGGGCGTGAACCCGGCCTCCGTCAGCCGCTCGACACGTCGGGCATGCGTCTTCCGGGAACCGAGCGCGCCGATGTAGAAGCAGTCGCTGCGCAGGGCAGCCGACAGCCCCGGATCGTCGATCTTCGGATCGTGCGTCAGGGCGACGAAGGCCGTGTAGCGGTCGAGCCCGATCCGGGGCAGGGCTTCGTCAGGCCATTCCGGCACGAGACGGACATTGGGGAAGCGTTCCGGCGTCGCGAAGGCGGTGCGTGGATCGATGATCACCGCATCGAGCCCGAGCTGGCGCGCCATCGGCACCATCGCCTGGCTGATGTGCACCGCGCCGGTGATGACGAGGCGGACGGGCGGCGCCTGCACCGTCAGGAACAGACGGCGCCCTCCGCTCTCCACCATGCCGCTCTTGCCCAAACGCAGCTGCGCGCGGAGGAGCGGCGCCAGCGGATCCTCGTCGAGCGCCGCCTCGACCACCAGTCGCTGCTCGCCGCTGTCGAGGTCGCTCACCAGCACGCAGGCGCGCCGCGCGGCGCGTTCCGCGTTCATCGCCGCCAGTAGGTCGAGCTTCATGCCATCCGCCCTTCAGCCCCTCAACTCTTGTCCGTCGCAAGCTTGACGCCGAGCCCGACCAGCAGCGAGCCGCCCGCGATCCGCGTCAGCCTTTCGCTCCAGCCGCCCCGCCCGAGGCGCCGCATCACCGCCGAGGCCGTCAGCACGACCGCGATATCCGCCGAGGAGAAGGCGAAATTGACGATCGTGCCGAGGATGAGCAGCTGCTGCCAGACCGGCAGCCCCGCCCCGGCATCGACGAACTGCGGCAGGAAGGCGAGGAAGAACAGCGCCGCCTTGGGGTTGAGCACCTCCACCATGACGCTTTCGGCAAAGGCCCGGCGGGCCGATTTCGGAGCCGCCGCCTCCGACGCCCCGGCGTCTGCCTTCTGCAGGATCATCCTGAGGCCGAGCCAGACGAGATAGGCGGCGCCGAGCACCTTGATGACCGTGAAGGCGACGGGCACGAGCGCGAGCAGCGCCGACAGGCCGAACGCCGTCGCCAGCACATGCGCATAGCAGCCGAGATGGATGCCGAGCGCCGCCATGAAGCCGGCGCGCCGGCCGCGCGCGAAGGTCTGCGCCGCGGCATAGAGCATCGCCGGCCCCGGCATATAGGCGAAGACCGCGGTCGCCGCGGCAAAGGCGATGAGTGTTTCGATCGGCGGCATGTTCCCTTCCCCTGCTGCCCGGCTGCGCCGCCGCTCAATCGAGCGGCTCGAGATAGACCCTGATACGCCCGCCGCAGGACAGCCCGACCTTCCAGGCTGTCTCGTCGGCGACGCCGAACTCCAGCATGCGCGGGCTGCCCTCGTCGATGACCTCGAGCGCTTCCGTCACCACCGCGCCCTCGACGCACCCCCCCGAGACGGAGCCGAGGAAATTGCCCTCCCCGTCGATGACGAGATGGCTGCCGACCGGCCGTGGCGCCGAGCCCCAGGTCTCGACCACCGTGGCGATGGCGACCTCGCGGCCCTCGTGCTTCCACTTCTCCGCCTGTTTCAGGATGTCTTCCTCGTTCGCGAACATCGGTTCGTCCCTTTCCGGCGGCCTCAGGCCGCCGCCAGCCAGCGCCGCGGATCCTCCGCCCGGCGCGCCGGCCCGGCGAGCGCCGCGCACAGCTCTTCCATCGCGGCAAGATTATGCAGCGTCCTGAAATCGTCCACATGCGGCAGCATGGCCCTGATGCCGCGCGCCCGCGCCTCGAACCCGTCGAAGCGCAGGAGCGGGTTGAGCCACACAAGCCGGCGGCAGGAGCGGTGCAGCCGGTCCATCTCGAAGGAGAGGTCGTCGCCCACATCGCGCTCCAGCCCATCGGTGAACAGGAGAACGACCGCTCCCTGCGCCAGCACGCGCCGCGACCAGTGCCGGTTGAAGGCTGCGAGCGAGGTGGCGATGCGCGTGCCGCCCTCCCAGTCGCGCACCAGCGCACCGGCCCGCGCCAGCGCCTCGTCCGGGTCGCGCGCCTTGAGCTCGCGCGTGATGTTGGTGAGCCGCGTGCCGAAGACGAAGCTCGTCACCCGCCGACGACTCTCGGTGAGCGCATGCAGGAAATGCAGGAAGATGCGGCTGTACTCCGCCATCGAGCCCGAGATGTCGACCAGCGCCACCACCGGCGGGTGCTTCTCGGCCCGCTCGCGCATGGCGAGCTCGATGAGGCCACCGCCGGCCCGCAAGGTGCGGCGCAGGCTCCGGCGCGCGTCGATGCGGCTGCCGTGCGGGTCGGCGGCGTAGCGGCGCGTCTTCACCCGGTCGGCCGGCAGGCGCAGCCGGGCGATGAGCTGACGGGCGCGGGCGATCTCGGACGCGCTCATCTGGGCGAAGTCCTTCGTCCGCAGCACCTCGCGATCGGAAACGGTGAGACGGGCGGAGAACTCGACCTCCTCGCGCACCTCTTCGGGCGGGCGGAGCGGCGGGGCCATGGCATCGGCGATACGCGCCGCGCCCGGCGGCCGCTTGTCCTCGGTCGGACTGCCCGGCGCGATGGGACTCATCATGGCGATGAGCTTCTCGACGAGCGCCCGCCGGCGCCAGAAGAGGCGGAAGGCCTGGTCGAAAAGCGCGCTGTGCTCGTGCTTCTTCACGAAGACAGCATGCAGGATCCAGTAAAAGTCCTCGCGCCCGCCGATGCCCGCCGCGGCGACGGCCTGCACGGCATCGACGACGCTGCCCGGCCCGACCGGCAGGCCGGCAGCGCGCAGCGCCCGGGCGAAATAGGCAACGTTCTCGGTGAGCTTGCCGTCCATGCCGGCATCGATCCCCTGCATCCCGGTACCATATAGGCTCTCGTGCTGCGATGCACGAGCCGCCGCCGGCTGCCCGCCCTTCGTCTCAAGGGAAGGTGATCGCCGCTTTTCTGCCGAAGCGTCGGCTACTCCGCCGCCCTCAGGTCGGCGTGCACGGCATCGAGCATCTCCTTGACCTTCGAGCCCTGCAGCTTCTGGATGTCGTCCTGATATTTCAGGAGCACGCCGAGGGTGTCGGAGACGATGGCCGGGTCGAGCGCCACGGCGTCGAGCTCCACGAGCGCCGTGGCCCAGTCCAGTGTCTCGGCGACGCCCGGCACCTTGAACACCTCCTCGCGCCGCAGCGCCTGCACGAAGGCCACCACCTCCTTCGACAGGCGCGCCGGCGCCTGCGGCACCTTGGCCTTGAGGATGGCGAGTTCGCGCACCGCCGTCGGATAGTCCACCCAGTGGTAGAGGCAGCGCCGCTTCAGGGCGTCATGGATCTCGCGCGTGCGGTTGGAGGTGATGATGACGATGGGTGGGCGTTCCGCACGGATGGTACCGAGTTCAGGTACCGTGACCTGGGAATCCGCCAGCACCTCGAGCAGGAAGGCCTCGAAGGCTTCGTCCGCACGATCGAGTTCGTCGATGAGAAGCACCGGCGGGCCGGCGGTGTCGCCCTCGAGCGCCTGCAGCAGCGGCCGGCGCAAGAGGTAGCGCTCGGAGAAGATGTCGTGCTCAAGCTGCTCGCGGTCGACGGTGCCCGCCGCCTCGGCGAGGCGGATCGCCATCATCTGCGCCGCATAGTTCCATTCGTAGACGGCGGAGGCGACGTCGAGCCCCTCGTAGCACTGCAGCCGCACCAGGCGGCGGCCGAGCGAGGTCGCCAGCACTTTGGCGATCTCGGTCTTGCCCACCCCTGCCTCGCCCTCGAGGAAGAGCGGTCGCTCCATCGTCAGCGCCAAGAACAGCACCGTCGCCAGCGGCCTGTCGCTGACATAGCCGGCCGATTTGAGGAGCTTGACCGTCTCGTCGATGGAGGTGGGAAGCGGAAGGGGCTGGGTCATGCGGTCCTTCGTCATGAGATGATCGGAGCGCAGGTTACGCACGGCCGCGATGGGAGGAAAGCCGGGAGGCGCCCGTAATCGCCCACGCGGCTTCCCGCCGGACATGGCGCACACCTTCCCTGCCCGTCATGGCCGGGCTTGTCCCGGCCATCCACGCCCTGCAACCGGGTGCCGGCGGCACAGCGTGGATGCCCGCGACGAGCGCGGGCATGACGGCTGGGAAGCGGCGTGCCGGTGTAACGGCCGGACATGGCGCACAACACCTCCACCCATCATTGCCGGGCGTGGCGCACGCCCGCTCCACCCGTCATGGCCGGGCTTGTCCCGGCCATCCACGTCCTGAACGTCGAGCAGCACGTCGAGGCGTGGATGCCCGGCACGAGGCCGGGCGTGACAAGAGGAGGGCGCGTCCTTTCAGAAAGGCGACGGTTCTGCCCGCCCGGTCACCCCCGGTTCGCCGCCTTCGCCACCGCGCGGCGGGCCATGACGCCGATGAGGTGGGCGCGGTATTCCGCATCCGCATGGATGTCGCTGTTGAGCCCGTCGGCCGGCACCGTCACGCCTTCGAGGGATTTCGGCGAGAAGCGCTTCTTCAGTGCCTCCTCCATGGCCGGCACGCGGAAGACGCCGTCGCCGCCCGCGCCCGTCACCGCGACGCGGATGTCGCCGCCGCGCTTGGCGACGAAGACGCCGACGAGCGCATAGCGCGAGGCGGGATTGGGGAACTTCTCGTAGGCCGCCTTGCCGACGAGGGGGAAGGAGATCTTCGTCACGATCTCCCCCTCTTCGAGCGCCGTCTCGAACAGGCCCGTGAAGAACTCCTCGGCCGGGATCTTGCGCTTGTTGGTGACGATGGTCGCTCCAAGCGCAAGGCACGCCGCCGGATAGTCCGCCGCCGGGTCGTTGTTGGCAATGGAGCCGCCGATGGTGCCGCGGTTGCGCACATGCGGGTCGCCGATGCCCTCGGCGAGTTCGGCGAGTGCCGGCAGCGCCTCGCGCACCACGGGCGACGTAGCGACGGCCGCGTGCCGCGTCATGGCGCCGATGACGAGCGAGCGGCCTTTGAGCTCGATGCCCGACAGTTCGGCGACGGCGTTGAGGTCGATGAGGGCCGAAGGCGCGGCGAGCCGCTGCTTCATGGTCGGGAGGAGCGTGTGGCCGCCGGCGAGCAGCTTGGCATCTCCGTTCTTCGCCAGCATGTTAGCCGCCTGCCTCAGGCTCGTCGGCCGGTGGTAGTCGAAGGCGTACATGGATTTCTCCCCGTTCCGATATCCCCGCCGCGGGGCGCGGCGGGGCCTGTCCCGATCCTGAGCCCTATTCTGCCGCCATGCGCATCGGCGCCTTGCGGCAGGCGCGCCAGACGGCCTGCGGCGTCGCCGGCATGGCGATGTCCTCATGGCCGAGCGCATCCGTGATGGCATTGACGACAGCGGCCGGCGCGGCGATGGCCCCCGCCTCGCCGCAGCCCTTGATGCCAAGGGGGTTGGAGGGGCACGGCGTCGACGTCATGCCCACGTTGAATGACGGCAGGTCGTCGGCGCGCGGCATGCAGTAGTCCATGAAGCTCGCCGTCACCAGCTGCCCGTCCTTGTCGTAGCGCGCGCCCTCGAGCAGCGCCTGGCCGACACCCTGTGCGATACCGCCGTGCACCTGGCCCTCGACGATCATCGGATTGATGACGACACCGAAATCGTCCACAGCGGTCCAGCGCTCGATGCGGGTGACACCGGTCTGCGGGTCGACCTCGACCTCGCAGATGTGCACCCCCGCCGGGAAGGTGAAGTTGGTCGGGTCGTAGAACGCTCCTTCCTTGAGCCCTGGCTCCAGCTCCTGGCCCGAGAACTTATGGGCGATATAGGCCTGCAGCGCCACTTCGCCAAAGCCGAGCGCCTTGTCCGTGCCGGCGACGGCGAACCGGCCGTCCTTGAACTCGATGTCCCCTTCCGCCGCCTCGAGGACGTGGGCGGCGACCTTCTTGCCCTTGGCGATGACCTTGTCGAGCGCCTTGGCGATGGCCGACATGCCGACGGCACCCGAGCGCGAGCCATAGGTGCCCATGCCGAACTGCACCTTGTCAGTATCGCCATGCACCACGGTCACCTGGTCGATGGGAATGCCGAGCCGGTCCGACACGAGTTGCGCAAAGGTCGTCTCGTGACCCTGACCGTGGCTGTGCGAGCCGGTCAGCACCTCGACCGAGCCGGTCGGATTGACGCGCACCTCCGCCGATTCCCACAGGCCGACGCCCGCGCCAAGCGAGCCCACGGCCCGCGAGGGGGCGATGCCGCAGGCCTCGATGTAGGACGAGAACCCGATGCCGCGCAGCTTGCCGCGCCGCGCGCTTTCGCGCTTGCGCTTGCCGAAGTTCCTGTAATCGGCGAGTTCCAGCGCCTTCTGCAGCGAGGCGTGATAGTCGCCGACGTCGTAGTTCATGATGACCGGCGTCTGATGCGGGAACTTCCTGATGTAGTTGCGCTTGCGGAACTGTGCCGGGTCGATGCCGAGTTGCCGCGCCGCCACCTCCATGAGGCGCTCGACGACGAAGGTTGCCTCCGGCCGCCCGGCTCCGCGATAGGCATCGACCGGCGCGGTATTGGTGTAGACGCCATCGACCTCGCAATAGATCGCCGGAATGTCGTACTGCCCGGACAGGAGCGGCGCATAGAGATAGGTCGGCACCGAGGAAGCGAAGGTGGAGAGATAGGCGCCGAGATTGGCGGTGGTCTTCACCCGAAGGCCGAGGATTTTGCCCTTGTCGTCCGTCGCGAGTTCGGCATGGGAAACGTGGTCACGCCCGTGGGCGTCGGCGAGGAAGGCCTCGGTACGTTCGGCCGTCCATTTCACCGGCCGCCCGACCTTCTTCGCCGCCCAGACGCATACGGTCTCCTCGGCATAGATGAAGATCTTGGAGCCGAAGCCGCCGCCGACGTCCGGCGCGATGACGCGCAGCTTGTGTTCGGGCGCAATGCCGACGAAGGCCGACAGCACAAGCCGCGCCACATGCGGGTTCTGGCTCGTGGTGTAGAGCGTATAGGCGTCCGTGCCCGGATCGTAGTCGCCGATCGCCGCCCGCGGCTCGAGCGCATTGGGGATGAGCCGGTTGTTGACGAGATCGATCGTCGTGACGTGCTTGGCCCGCTTGAAGGCGGCGTCGGTGGCCGCCTTGTCGCCGAGATGCCAGGCGAAGACCGTGTTGTCCGGCGCCACCTCGTGCACCGGCTCGGCGCCCTTCATCGCCTTCTGCGCCGCCGCGGGATCGACGACGGCGGGGAGCACCTCGTAGTCGACCTCGACGGCCTCGGCCGCATCCTTGGCCTCGGCGAGGCTTTCGGCGATCACGACGGCCACATGGTCGCCGACATAGCGCACCTTGCCCTGCGCCAGCGCCGGATGCGGCCCCGCCTTCATCGGCGTGCCGTCCTTGGAATGGATCATCCAGCCGCAGATCAGCCCGCCGACGTTGTCCTTGGCGAGATCCTCGCCCGTCAGCACGGCGACGACGCCCGGCATGGCCACGGCCTTGGCGGTGTCGATCGAGCGGATCTTCGCATGGGCATGGGGCGAGCGCAGGAAATAGGCGTAAGCCTGGCCCGGGCGCGACAGGTCGTCGGTGTATTGGCCGCGGCCAGTGATGAAGCGCTGGTCTTCCTTGCGGCGCACGGCAGCGCCGATATGCGTCACGGACATCGTTTCCTCCCAGAAACTGCAGCGCGCGGCACAGGCTCTCGGACGGCCGGCTCGACGCGCGATCCGTTGTTCCGGCGGCGGACGGAGCCTTGCTCCGCCGGACCGAGCGGCACGCTATTCGGCGGCCTGCGCGAGCGATGAGGCCCGCATGGCCTCGGCCCCGGCGGCAACGGCCTTGACGATGTTGTGATAGCCGGTGCAGCGGCAGATGTTGCCCTCAAGCTCTTCGCGGATGGTGTGCTCGGCAAGGTCGTGCCCGCACCGGTTCACGATGTCGATGGCAGCCATGATCATGCCCGGCGTGCAGAAACCGCACTGCAGGCCGTGGTTGTCACGGAAGGCCTCCTGCATGGGATGCAGCTTGCCGCCGGCGGCAAGGCCCTCGATCGTCGTGACCGACGCGCCCTCGCAGCTGACCGCGAGCGTCGTGCAGCTCTTGACGGCGACACCGTCGAGATGCACGACGCAGGCGCCGCATTGGCTGGTGTCGCAGCCCACATGGGTGCCGGTGAGCTTCAGGTTTTCACGCAGGAACTGTACGAGCAGCGTGCGCGGCTCGACATCCGCGCTGACGGTCTTGCCGTTCACCGTCATCGTCACGGTGGTCATTCGGAACCCTCCCCTTAGGCGCGCACGTGCGTGCGGCTCGTTGCGATGGTCGCTTACGGCGACATCGGACACGGGATACCAGGATCGAGACCCCTACCCTGGAACTGGTCGAAATCCAGTCTGAACCGGCCGGAATCGGGGGTCAAGGGTTGAGTGAGAACCGGCTGGCGGTCGTTTTTTGCGCTTTGCGCCGTAGAATATCGAACGTGGCGATACCTCCGTCGGAGAAAGCGGCGGACGCGGTGACCCCGCGTCGCGCCCTTCGATCCCCCGCTTACGGTAGCGTCAAGGCATCAGCCCCTGCCCTGCCGCGTGACGTGGTAGCGCGTCACCTTCGCCTTCCTGTAGATGCCGCTCTTCCTGTCGATGAACTTGTAGATCTCGACGGTCTTCTTGGCGACGCCGTACCAGCGCGGGCTGGACAGGATGACCGAACCCTCGAGCGCATCGGTGGGCCCGACGGCCTTGAGCGGATGGAAGGCCGACCGAGCGGCCTGCGGCGTCTTGAAATCCCTGTACTTGATCAGCGTGCGCCTGGCTGCGTCATGGAGCGTCTTCGCCCAGGCCTCCTCCGTGTTGATGAGGGCGCCCGAGAAGCCGAACTCGCTGAACTGCCCGGCGGTTACGTCGACCGCATAGTCGACGCCGTGCTTTTTTGCGAGGACAAGGAAGTGATTCTTGGGGGCGTCGATATTGGCGTTGCTCCACAGATACATGCCGCGGACGCGCGTTTCGTAGCCCGCCCCCTTCAGCGCGGCGATGACGGGTTCGAGCGCCGCTTCGCAGCCCTCCTTCGGGCAGGACAGAAACTTCTGAATCTGCCGGTCGCCCCTCACCAGAGCCCCGATCTCCTTCAGGTCATTCGTGACGGACGGCGAGCGCAGATCCTGCGCGCCGGGGCTGAATGTCCTCACGACTTCGCTGGCAGCGTGTTTCAACCGGCCCGAACGGCCCGATCCGGCGCCCATCGGCAGGCCCGCATGCGTCGCCTTGACGCCGCGGCCGCTGGGCTTTGCGCGGCCGGCAAGAGCATCCCCGACGGCGTCGGCGGCCCCCTTCAGCGCCGACTTGCCCTTGCCGAAGGCCTTTCGCACGCCCTTGGTGAGGGTTTGCGCTCCCCCCTTGATGACGCGCCCTCCGGCGAGGACCAGAGTCTCGAGTCCGGCGGCCTTCAGCGCCTCTTTGATCTCGCCGTCGCTCAGCTCCCGGCCCGCTTCGTAGTAGGGCAGGATGGCGCTGCGTGCCAGATGAATGGCGGCTTCGAGATCGGTCTCGCCGAACGCCTCGTCTTTCAGGGGCAGGATGGCATGTGAGACGATGTCGAGGGCGCTTTCCTGCACGGCACTGTTGGCATCGAGCCCCTCCTTGTGAGGGCGTGCGGAATACGAAGCGGCCGGCAGCATCGTGTTCTGCACATCCGCCTCGAAGAACAGATCGGCATGTTGAGCGAGCCAGGCGTTACGGCCGGCCTCATCCGCGGGAACCGGGGTGACGAGGCCGCACAGCTTGTTCGACAATGCAAAGTAACGCGCCTCGCCGCCTTGGGTGATCTTCAGGAGATAGCCCTGCTGCCCCTGGGGATAGAGCATCTCGAAATGCCCGCCCTTGCTGGCCATCACCCGGCCGTGCACGGTGAGGATGGACGCGTCGTCGCCTGCCGCGATGCCCATCTGCGACAGTTTGTCGGACACCGCCTCGGAAAAGGAAGCCGCGACCTCGCCGATGTATTCGGAAAACCGCTGATCGAAGAGCTTGTTCAGATCAGGAAGTTTCTTGACCTCGTCGGGCACGTCCCGATGGAAGAACGGAAACACCGATATCTGGTCGTCGAGGTAGACATCGATCCGGCTCATCTTGGCGGGGATGCTCGCGCCGCCGACGCCGAGCGGCATATGGTCGGTGACGCTCACCTCCTCGTGCGGGTCGTGCCCCTCCCGCCGGATCACCTCCTCGCCGACGCCGCGTCGGCTGGGCGGAGCCTGTATCGCGTCGTGGATCTGCATGCTGTGGTCGTCCTTGCATTTCATCGAGGCCGTCGCGGCCGTGCGCGCCGGCCCGGCAGCCCTCGGATGGCGGGACGCCGGACTCGGCCGCAGACCGGGAACGACGGGATGCGGCGGCTCGCCGCCGGCAGGGGCAGGACCGGATCGAGGCCCGCCCGCAGGTCGCGCCGGCGCCGGCGAAAGGGCGGTGGCGTTCCCGGCCGCCTGTGTCGCGCCGCTGCCGCGACCATCCCGCTGCGATTGCGGGTTCGGCCGGGGACCGCCATGGGGCATCTGCTCGCCCCGCGTGCGGAGCACCGCTTCCGCATTGGCCCCGTAGTCGACGGCCAGCAGGATCGCAGCGACAAGAGCGATCCCCGGCGCGCGGGGCGACGGGGGCAGCGGCGGCCTGCCGTGCCGCTGGGGTCGGCCGTGTTCAGCCACCCATTGTGCGCTCGTCCCGACGGCGCGCCGTTGCTGGTTGAAATCCTCTGCCCGTGTCTTGCCGGCAACGGGCGGGTGAAACGCCGAGACTCGGCCCATTCTGAAAACCCTCGGATGAATGACTAAAAAATAATCCGCCCTTGTCCGGCATCCGGTTTCGCGGTGCCAGCGGGCAGTCGGTCAATTCACAGTTCGAAGGGTTTGCCGGTTCCGATTCCCGGACAGGACGCCCCCGGGGCCAGATCGGGTCGCGGTGCCGCAGGAAATCGTGAGATGTCGCTGGATGCGGCGGGCGGAGCTCGCCTCCCGCCGCGCGTCGCTCGCACGGCCTGTCAGGCCGCCTCCTCCGCTCCCACCACCTTGGCGAAATTGGCGAAGAACTCGTCGGCGTATTTCTTGGCGACGCCGTTGATCAGCCGGCCGCCGAGCTGGGCGAGCTTGCCGCCGATCTGCGCCTCGACGTCATAGGTCAGCTTCGTGCCCTCCGGCACGTCGGCGAGCTGCACCTTGGCCCCGCCCTTGGCGAAGCCGGCGACGCCCCCCTCGCCTTCGCCGGTGATGGTATAGCCGTTCGGCGCGTCGATGTCCGAGAGCACGACCTTGCCCTTGAAGGTCGCCTTCACCGGCCCGACCTTCACCTTCGCCACTGCGCGGAAGCCGTTATCCTCCGTCCGCTCCAGTTCCTCGCAGCCTGGAATGCAGGCCTTGAGCACCTCCGGGTCGTTGAGCTTTTCCCAGACCGTGGCCCGGTCCGCCGGCAGGATGTTCTCGCCCGTCATCGTCATGGCCATGGGTTGCCTCCCTCGTCGTCTTTGCCGCCTGGTGCGAGCGGGCCGGTTCGATCCGCTCCAATCTACGCAAGAACGCAGGCGCGACCAGCCCCTCGGACGCATGACGGGCTGCAGTTGCCCCCTCGGCCCCCTTGCGCCGACGGCATAACCTGCGCGAGATGCTCGCGGTCAAGGGAGGAGCGCGATACATGACGATCATCGACATCGCTGGCGAGCCGTTCAACGTGCGCATGGACGGGCCGAAGGACGCCCCGGTTCTCATGCTGTCCAACTCGCTGTCATCCAACATGTCGATGTGGGACGCGCAGGTGCGCGCCTGGCAATCGCACTTCTGCATCCTGCGCTATGATTCGCGCGGGCACGGCGCCTCGGTCGCGCCGGACAGGCCCTATTCCATAGCCGAACTCGGCCGCGATGCCGTGGCGATCCTCGACCATTTCGGCATCGCGAAGGCCCATTGGTGCGGCGTCTCCAAGGGCGGCATGGTCGGCATGTGGCTCATGACGCATGCGCCGGAACGGCTCGAGCGGGTGGTCCTGGCCAACACCTCCGCGCACATGGGACCGCCCGAGCTCTGGAACGGCCGCATCCGCACCGCCCGGCGCGCCGGCATGGCGGCGCTTGCCGACGCGACGGTCGAGCGCTGGTTCACGACAGGCTTTCGTGAGCGGGCGCCGCAGACGATCGCCGCCATGCGCGAGATGATCGTGACGACACCCGCCCACGGCTATGCCGGATGCTGTGCCGCCATCCGCGACATGGACCAGCGCTGGGAGATCCGGGCGGCGAAGAACCCCGTGCTGGTCGTCGTCGGCGCGCATGATCCGGCCACGCCGCTCGCCGCCGGCCGCCAGATCCACGAGGCCATCGCCGGCTCCTCGCTAGTGATCCTCGAGGCTGCGCACATTTCCAACGTCGAGGCGGAGGCCGCGTTCAACCAGGTGGCCGGCGACTTCCTGCGCGGCTGAGGCCTTTACAGGGCGTGGTAGCGGCGCCCCTTGTAGACGAGGCTGTCCCCCTCGGCGCCGACGGCGAGCGCCTGAACCTCGCCGATGAGGATGCGGTGCGTCGCGGCATCGACCGCCTTGACGAGGCGGCAGTCCACGGCCGCCCGCGCGGTGACGAGCGTCGGAGCACCCGTGTCCAGCGTCGTCCAGCCGCCCGACCGGAATCGCGCAGTGCCGAACAGGCCGGTGCGGCCGGCGAAGACATCGGCGAGCGCCCCCTCGCCACCGGCCAGCGTATTGACGCAGAAGACCCCGTTGGCCTCGAGGACCGGCAGGACCTGGCTGGCCCGGTTGAGGCACACGAGCACCGTCGGTGGCGCATCGGAGACCGCCGCGACGGAAGTCGCCGTGAAGCCCATGCGTCCCGCGGCACCGGCAGTCGTGACAACATGCACGGCACCGGGCACGCGGCTCATGGCCTCGCGAAACGCCTGCTCGGTAGGCGTTGCGGCATGGTCGTCATGCGCATCGCCGAATGCGTCGTCGATGAAAACCCGGTGCATCAAGGCCTCCTGCGGCCTTTTCATATGGCGCGGCACGAACGGCGAAGCAACCGGCGGCCGGATCGAGGAGCAGAGGCATGTCGCGCTAGAGGCGGCTGACGGCGTCCTTGATGCTCTCGCGCAGATGGGCGACGAGCGCGTCCGCAGCCGCTTCGGCCGCCTGCACGTCGCCCGTGCCGACGGCCCGAAGCAGGTCCTCGTGCCGACGCGCCGCGGGCACGAGGTCGCTCGCGCGGCGAAAGAACAGCCAAGCCCGGCGGGCCATCGCCTGCAGCGGCATGAGGGCCCGGGCGGCATAGGGATTTCCCGACAGCTCTGCGAGCGTCCTGTCGATCGCCTTGTCGGCCTCGACAAAGCCGACGACGTCGCCCGTCCCGGCCGCCCGTGCCATTGCCGAGGCCAGTTGCTCCGTCACGGCTAACGGTCCGCCGGCGGCATGGACCTGCTTGCTCTGCATGCCCGCCAGCCGCTCCGTCACCGCCTGCGCCCCGCACGCGATGCGGCGGGCGGCGCCCGCGGCGACCAGCCGCTCGATTCCGACGCAGACATCGAGCGCCACGAGCACCTCGAGCGGGTTGATCTCGGACACGGCAATGCCCTTGCGGGGAAAGACACGCACGAGCCCGTCGTAATGGAGGCGCTGCAGCGCCTCGCGTACGGGGGTGCGGCCGAAGCCGACCCGCTGTGACAGGTCATTCTCGGTCAGGCGGGAACCGGGCGGCAGATCGAGCCGCACAACCATGTCCTCGATGGCACGGTAGGCCCGCTCGGCCAGCGACTGGGCCTCTGCACCGCAGGATACGTCTACATCGTTGTCCACAGAACTCATCGTCCCAAACCTACGTTGGCTCGCCCTCCCTTTGCAGGAAGAAATGCAGATAAAGCCATCGCCACAATAGATTTGTAGAATACAGTGTATTTATAAAATGATGATCAATAAATATTTTTTACTATATGAATAATATATGAATATGATCAATTGGGGCGAGCCAGCATGGAAATGCGCAGACACCAACCGGCGGGCTTATGCGGGCGGCGACGAAGGGGTCCGCCGACAACCACGGGCCGGAGCAGCGTAGCGCAGCCGGCGCAGCGCAATTTTTTGTCGCATGTCGGGGCGCGGACGGAGCATCCGTTGCTTTTTTGCCCGCCGGGGCAGTCTTGGCAATTGTCTTGACCGATCACCGTTGCTAAGCACAGTGTTGTTCCGGTGGTCTCTTTCCGCCCCGTGTTTTCGCCGACACGAGGCGGGCGACAAGAAAAACAAGGGCCCACCCATCAGGGGAACGGTCGATTATGGAAGTTTTCGTACAGCAGCTCATCAACGGGCTGACGCTGGGGTCTATTTATGGCCTCATTGCCATCGGCTACACGATGGTTTTCGGCATCATCGGCATGATTAATTTCGCCCACGGCGACGTCTTCATGCTCAGCGCGTTCATCGCGCTCATGCTCTTTCTCTTCGTCACGGCCTGGCTCGGCATCGGCTCCATCGCCATTGCTCTGATCATCGTCATGATCGGCGCCATGCTGCTGACATCCCTCTGGGGCTGGACACTGGAGCGCATGGCCTATCGCCCGCTGCGCGGCTCCTTCCGCCTCGCGCCGCTCATCTCCGCCATCGGCGTGTCGATCTTCCTGTCCAATTTCGTCCAGGTTTCGCAGGGCGCGCGCAACAAGCCGATCCCGCCCATGGTGCGCGACGTGATCGTGCTCTTCGAGCGTGACGGTTATGCCGTGGCCCTGTCCTACAAGCAGATCATCATCATGGTCACGACGGCTGTTCTGCTCGCCATCTTCTGGTACGTGGTGCAGAAGACGTCGCTCGGGCGCGCCCAGCGTGCCTGCGAGCAGGATCGGCGCATGGCCGCCCTCGTGGGCATCAATGTGGACCGGACGATCTCGCTCACCTTCGTGATGGGCGCCGCGCTCGCTGCCGTCGCCGGCACCATGTACCTCCTCTACTATGGCGTCGTGAGCTTCGCCGACGGCTTCGTGCCGGGGGTGAAGGCCTTCACCGCCGCCGTCCTCGGCGGCATCGGCTCGCTGCCGGGCGCCGTGCTCGGCGGGCTCATCATCGGCCTGGTGGAGACCTTGTGGTCGGCCTATTTCTCCATCGAATACAAGGATGTCGCGGCTTTCTCGCTGCTTGCCATCGTCCTCGTCTTCATGCCGTCCGGCATTCTCGGGCGGCCTGAAGTCGAGAAGGTCTGAGAAAGGCGCGGACAATGGCCCTCAACACACCGCATGCCCCCGCCATCACGGCCGCCGAAGTAACCGCCCCCGCAACGGGCGCGCAGATCGCTGCCGCCTTGCGCGAAGCGGGCATCGCCGCGCTGCTGACGCTCGGGCTCTCCATCCCGATCCTCGCTTTCAAGACCGAGCAGGATCAGGCGAACGCCCTCTACCTGCAGCCGCGCTGGGGCATGGTCGCGGCGGCCTGCGCGCTCATCTTCGCCCTGCGATTCGCGCTCTGCCTGCGCGCCGCGCGCCGCGCCGCCGCCCCTGCCCGGCCCAAGGCGCCAGCGAGCCCCGCTCTTCAGAAGCTGTTCGGCATCGCCGTGCCGCTCTTCCTCGGCGTCGCCGTCACCTATCCGATGCTCGCCACCCTCGCCTCCGGCGGGCTCGGCGGCGCACGCTACTGGATCGATCTCGGCATCCTCATCCTCACCTATGTGATGCTCGGCTGGGGTCTCAACATCGTCGTCGGCCTCGCGGGACTGCTGGACCTCGGCTATGTCGCCTTCTATGCGGTCGGCGCCTATTCCTATGCGCTCCTGTCGACGACGTTCGGCTGGTCGTTCTGGCTGTGCCTGCCACTGGCCGGCATCCTCGCCGCCTTCTGGGGCATCATCCTCGGCTTTCCGGTATTGCGCCTGCGCGGCGACTATCTCGCCATCGTCACCCTCGCCTTCGGAGAGATCATCCGCCTCGTGCTCATCAACTGGGTGGACCTGACCAACGGCGGGGCGGGCATTTCCTCGATCCCGCGCGTCACCTTCTTCGGCGTGCCGTTCGACTCGAGCGAAGACGGCTTTGCCTCTCTCTTTGGCATTCCCTTCAGCCCCATGCACCGGATGGTGTTTCTCTACTATCTCATCCTGGTGCTGGCGCTGATCACGAACCTCGTCACCATCCGCCTGCGCCGCCTGCCGGTGGGCCGGGCCTGGGAGGCACTGCGCGAGGACGAGATCGCCTGCCGCTCGCTCGGCATCAACACCCGCAACACCAAGCTCACCGCTTTCGCCATCGGCGCCATGTTCGGCGGCTTCGCCGGGTCGTTCTTCGCCGTGCGCCAGGGATTCGTGTCGCCCGAGAGCTTCAACTTCCTCGAATCGGCGATCATCTTGTCGATCGTCGTCCTGGGCGGCATGGGCTCGCAGGTGGGCGTCGCCATCGCGGCCGTACTCATGGTCGGCGCGCCCGAGCTGCTGCGCAATCTCGATTTCCTCAAGCAGGTCTTCGGCGCGGGCTTCGATCCCAATGAATACCGCCTGCTGATCTTCGGGCTCGCCATGGTGGCGATGATGGTCTGGCGCCCGCGCGGGCTCGTCGGCCACCGCGAGCCGTCGATCGTACTCACCGAGCGCAAGGCCATCGCGGGCTCGCTCGTCAAGGAAGGGCACGGCTGATGCGCTGGCAAGACGATCCCGTACTCGAGGTCGAGCATCTGAAGATGCGCTTCGGCGGCCTCGTCGCCGTCAACGACCTCTCCTTCAGTGTCGGCCGCGGCGACATTACCGCCCTCATCGGCCCCAACGGCGCCGGCAAGACGACGGTGTTCAACTGCATCACCGGCTTCTACCGGCCGAGCGAGGGCATGCTCTCGCTGCGCCACGACGACGGCACCACGCTCCTGCTGGAGCGGCTGCCGGGCCATTCCATCTCCTGGAAGGCGAAGGTCGCCCGCACTTTCCAGAACATCCGCCTGTTCACGGGCATGACGGTGCTGGAGAACCTCCTCGTCGCCCGACACAACCCGTTGATGCTCGCCTCCGGTTTCACCGTCTTCGGCCTCCTCGGCCTGCCCGGCTTCCGCGATGCGGAGCGGCAGGCGGTCGAGCAGGCGAAATTCTGGCTGGAGAAGATCAACCTCATCGACCGGGCGGACGATCCCGCCGGCGATCTGCCCTACGGCGCCCAGCGCCGCCTGGAGATCGCCCGCGCCATGTGCACGGACCCGATCCTCCTGTGCCTCGACGAGCCGGCCGCCGGCCTCAACCCGCGTGAGAGCCACGAGCTCAACGAGTTGCTTCTGTCGATCCGGCAGGACCACGGCACCTCGATCCTGCTCATCGAGCACGACATGTCGGTGGTGATGGGCATCTCCGACCATGTCGTGGTGCTCGACTACGGCACCAAGATCGCCGACGGGACGCCCGAGGAGGTCCGTAACGACCAGAGTGTCATCGCCGCCTATCTCGGCGTCGAAGACGAAGAAGTGGAGCATGTGGAGGCGGAGGTCGGCCTATGAGCGACGCAGCGACGATGCCCGCGCCGGCTCAGGCCACGGCCGGGCGCACACCCCTTCTTTCGGTGCGCGGGGTCAAGACCTACTACGGCAACATCATCGCCCTCAAGGGCGTGGACCTCGACGTGCACGAGGGCGAGATCGTGACGATGATCGGCGCCAACGGTGCCGGCAAATCCACGCTGATGATGACGATCTTCGGCAACCCACGCTGCCGCCAGGGCACGATCACGTATGGCGGGCGCGATATCACGCAGATGCCGACGCACGAGATCGCCCGTCTGGGCATCGCGCAATCGCCCGAAGGCCGGCGCATCTTCCCGCGCATGACGGTGTTCGAGAACCTGCAAATGGGCGCGTCCATCAAGGACTTCACCCATTTCGACGAGGATCTGGAGCGGGTCTGCACCATGTTCCCGCGTCTGAAGGAACGACTCAACCAACGTGGCGGCACCCTCTCCGGCGGCGAGCAGCAGATGCTCGCCATCGCCCGCGCGTTGATGAGCCGACCGCGGCTGCTGCTGCTCGACGAGCCTTCGCTCGGCCTTGCCCCGCTCGTCGTCAAGCAGATCTTCAACGTCATCCGCGAGCTCAACGAGCGCGACGGCATGACCGTCTTCCTCGTCGAGCAGAACGCCTATCACGCGCTCAAGCTCGCCCACCGCGGCTACGTGATGGTGACGGGGTCCATCACCCTGCAGGGCACCGGCAAGGAATTGCTCGAGAACCCGCAGGTCCGCGCCGCCTATCTCGAAGGCGGGGCCCACTGAGGAACACACGATGCAGGGCATCCTCTACGAAGAAAGCTCGTTCTTCCTCTTTCTGCTCGTCACCTGCATCATGGGCGGTTGGGCCGCTTGGATGACGGGGCGGGCGGTAGCGCTCATCTGGGCGCCGGTGTGGCAGGCGGTGCTTTACCTGCTCGCGCTCGCGTGGGGCGTGCGCTTCATCCATTTCGCCCTCTTCGGGGGCACGCTGCTGTCGCTCCACTATTACATCGTGGACGCAATCGTGCTCCTCGTCATCGGCCTCACCGGCTTCCGCTACACGCGCGCGCGGCAGATGACGACCCAATACCGCTGGCTCTACGAGCGTACGGGTCCCCTCACCTGGCGCGAGAAGGGCAGCGGCTGAGACACCACCGTTTGCGAGTGACTCTCGCCGCAAATGGCGCAAGATTGCGCCCAAGGCGAGAGGCTCGCCGACCGGAGCCCCGGGGGCGGGGCCCGACAAAAACCAGGGGAGTACCAGATGAAGAAAGTGCTGTTGACCGGGATTGCGCTCGGTCTTGGCCTCGCCTTCGCCAGCGCTGCCAACGCCCAGGTGAAGATCGCGGTCGGCGCTCCCATCACGGGGCCGAACGCAAGCTTCGGCACCCAGATGAAGAACGGCGTCGAGCAGGCGGCGGAGGATATCAACGCCGCCGGCGGCATCCTCGGGCAGAAGATCGTGGTCAGCGTGGGCGACGACGTCTCCGATCCCAAGCAGGGCGTATCCGTTGCCAACAAGCTCGCCAGCGACGGCGTGAAGTACGTTGTCGGCCACTTCAACTCGGGTGTATCGATCCCGGCCTCGGAGGTCTACGAGGAATCCGGCATCCTGCAGCTGACGCCGGCCTCCACCAATCCGCAGTTCACCGAGCGTGGGCTGTGGAACACCATCCGCATCTGCGGCCGCGACGACCAGCAAGGCCAGGTGGCGGGCGACTACCTGTCCAAGCACTATGCCGGCAAGAAGGTGGCCGTCATCCACGACAAGACGCCCTACGGCAAGGGCCTCGCCGATGAGACCATGAAGGCGATGAACGCCAAGGGCCTCAAGGAAGTCCTCTACGAAGGCGTCAACCCGGGCGAGAAGGACTATTCGGCCCTCGTCTCCAAGCTCAAGGCCGCGAATGTCGACGTCGTCTATTTCGGCGGCCTGCACACGGAAGCCGGCCTCATCATCCGGCAGATGCGCGACCAGGGCCTGCAGGCGCCGCTGATGTCGGGTGACGGCATCGTGTCGAGCGAGTTCGTCTCCATCGCCGGTCCCGGCGCCGAGGGCACGCTCATGACCTTCGCGCCCGATCCGCGCAAGAACCCGGCGGCCAAGGAGGTCGTCGAGCGCTTCCTGAAGAACAAGAACTACGATCCCGAGGCCTACACGCTCTACAGCTATGCGGCAGTCGAGATCATCAAGCAGGCGGCGGAAGAGGCGAAGTCCCTGGAGCCGAAGAAGGTGGCCGAGGTGATCCACTCCGGCAAGGTCTTCAAGACCGTGCTGGGCGACCTCTCCTTCGACAAGAAGGGTGACATCACCCGTCCGGACTACGTCATGTACGTCTGGAAGAAGGGCTCCGACGGCAAGATCGACTACGCCGGCAACGAGATCAACTGATCTCGCAGCACTGGAAGACAACGGGCCCGCCTTCCCCGAGGCGGGCCTTTCCTTTTGGCGTCAGCTGCGCTCGATGCGGCAGGCGAAGCAGCCGCGGGCCGCAAAATGCGCGTCGACGTGGGCGATATCCGGCCGGGCCAGGAAGCGGTAGATGTGGCTCTCGATCTCGACGCCCGGCACGACCCCGGCATCGACGATCATGCCCGCGGCGTCATAGGCGCGCAGCGAGATCAACCGCGCCGGCAGGATCGGCGGCACCGTATCGACGGCATCATACGCCTCCGCGGCCGCGCGGCGCACGAAGATCGGGCCCGACGCGCGATAGGGTGATGCCTCCTCAGTAAGATGCGCGAAGGCGAGCAGTAACACCTCCTCGCCCGGCTGCGCGTCCTGCAGGCTGACGCGGCACGGGCTGGTGCCGAATGCCGTGACGCGCCGCCGGACGATGCCGCGGCGCGCCAGCGCGGTATCATCCAGCTGGAACAAATGGTTGAAAAGGCGCGGATCGAGGCCGCGGATCCGATAGGCCATGGAACTGCTCCAGGTCGAGGAGCCTCCATCTTCGCCCCTGGATCGCGTCCAGCGACCCGTTTTACCCACCCGTTTCCTGCGGGGCCGTTGCTCAGCCGAGCGCCCCCAGCGCCGGGAATGTCTCCAGCAGCCAGAAGGACACGTCCGTCAGCGCGCCGGTGAGGAAGGCGATGCCGGTCAGCACGAGCAAACCGCCCATCACCTTCTCGACGAGGTGGAACTTCGAGCGCATGCCGCGCAGGAGCGCAACGAACGGCTTCATGGCGAGCGCCGCGAGGAGGAAGGGAATGCCGAGCCCGGCCGAATAGGCGGCGAGCAGGAAGGCGCCGCGCCCGACGCTCTCCTCCGAGCCGGCGACGGCGAGGATCGCGGCGAGGATGGGACCGATGCACGGCGTCCAGCCGAAGGCAAAGGCGAGCCCCATGATGTAAGCGCCGCCGATGCCGGCCGGCTTGGCAACATCGAGCCGTGCCTCCCGGTAGAGGAAGGACAGGCGGAAGACGCCAAGGAAGTGCAGACCCATGACGATGATGGCGATGCCGGCCACGGTGCCGAGGACGTCGACATAGCGGCGCAGCAGCTGGCCGAAGACCGAGGCCGTCGCGCCCAGCATGACGAAGACCGTTGCGAAGCCGAGCACGAAGAAGAAGGCGGCGAACAGGGCCTTGCGGCTAACGCGCGGCTCCCGCCGCTCCGTCAGTTGGTCGAGCGTCGTGCCCGCGAGATAGCACAGGTAAGGCGGCACCAGTGGCAGCACGCAGGGGCTGAGAAAGCTGACGAGCCCGGCTAGAACCGCGGCGGAGGTAGAGACGTCGGTCATGGCGCTGCTCTTAGCCGCAGCGCCGGTCCGGCGAAAGGCGGTGAAATGCCGCCTCGCCCCCTTGTGATACGTCACCCTTCACGGCAACCATCGGGCATGAGCACCTCGCGCAATCTCATCACCGACGTTCCCGGCCTCCGCATCGGCAATGCCCACGATGCGGCGGCGGCGACGGGTGTCACGGTCGCCATTTTCGACAGGCCGGCGACGGCGAGTCTCGCCATCATGGGCGGCGCGCCGGGCACGCGCGAGAGCGCGCTGTTGGAGCCGGAGATGACGGTGGCGGCGGTGGACGCCATCGTCCTGTCCGGCGGGTCGGCCTACGGGCTCGATGCGGCCGGCGGCGTCATGCAGGCGCTTGCGGCACAGGGCCGCGGCTTCGCCATCCGGGACGTGCGCGTGCCGATCGTACCGCAGGCGATTCTCTTCGATCTCCTCAATGGCGCCGACAAGCCCTGGGCGCGCGGCGAGGGTGAGCCGCCCCATCGCGCCCTCGCCATGGCGGCTGTCGCTGCGTCCGGGGAAGATTTTCCGCTCGGGACGGTGGGGGCCGGCTATGGCGCGACGACGGTCAACCTGAAAGGCGGGCTGGGCTCGGCGAGCGCCGTCACCCGCACCGGCCATACCGTCGGCGCCGTCGTCGCCGTCAATGCCGTCGGCTCGGCGACCGTTGGCGACGGGCCGCACTTCTGGGCTGCGCCCTATGAGGAAGGCGGCGAATTCGGCAACTGTGGCCTGCCGGCCGTTTTCGACCGTCAGGCACTCGCTCCGCGCTACAAGGGCGGCCCGGGTCAAAACACGACGATAGCCCTTGTCGCCACCGACGCCATCCTCGACAAGGCCATGGCCAAGCGCCTCGCCATGGTCGCCCACGACGGCATGGGCCGCGCCCTGCGCCCGGCCCATGCGCCGCTCGACGGGGACCTCGTCTTCGCCGCGGCGACGGGCCGCAAGCCGCTGCCGGAAGACGACATCTATGCCTTCGCCGATCTCGGCGCCGTCGCGGCCGATTGCCTTGCCCGCGCCATCGCCCGCGGCGTCTACGAGGCGACGGCGCTCCCCCTGCCCGGCGCCCTGCCGGCCTGGCGCGACCTCTATCGGCCGAAGCGCCCGACGGCATAGGGCGCGGGATCGGTCAGCGGCGCCTCCCCGGTCATCATCTGCGCCAGGAGATGGCCGGTGACGGGGCCGAGCGTGAAGCCGTGGTGATTGTGGCCGAAGGCGAACCACAGCCCCTTATGGCGCGGTGCCTCGCCGATGACGGGGCGCATGTCCGGCAGGCACGGCCGCGCGCCGATCCACGGCTCCGGATCCACCCGCTCACCGAGGGGGAAGACGCGACGCGCCTCGGGCTCCACCTGGGCGAGCTGCACCGGGCTCGGCGCCGCGTCGCGGTCGGCGAATTCGGCCCCGGTAGTGAGGCGGATGCCGCGCGTCATCGGCACGATGAGGTAGCCGCCCGAGACATCGTAGAGCGGGTGGTTGAGCACCGCATTGCCCGCGGGCCGGTAGTGCATGTGGTAGCCGCGCTTGACCGCAAGCGGGATGCGGTATCCCAAAGGGCGGTAAATATCGCCCGACCACGGGCCGAGCGCCACGACGACCTCACGCGCCGTGACAAGCCCCTCTTCCGCTGCCACCGTCCAGCCGTTGCCGGAAGCGGCGAGCGAACGGGCGTCACCGCGCAGGAAGAGCCCGCCGCGCTTCTCGAAGAGCTCGGCATAGGCCCGGGTGACGGCGCCCGGATCCGGCACACTGGCGGGATCGAGCCAGTGCAGCCCGCCGGCGAAGTCGCCGGTGAGGTGCGGCTCCTTGGCGCGCAGCTCCGCGCCGCTGAGCACCTCGAGCTTGAGGCCGTAGAGCGCGGCGCTCGCCCGCGCCTCTTCCTCCGCCAGCTGGAATTCGGCCTTGTCGCGGAAGCCCTTGATCCAACCGATCCGCCGCAGCATCGGCAGGATGTCGGCTTCGCGCATCAGCGCCTCGTGCTCGGCGACGCAGCGCTCGATCAGCGGTAGCATCGCCCTGGCCGCGACAGCATGGCGCCGGGGCGAGGAGTGCCACCAGTATTGCGCCAGCCAGGGCGCCACCTTGGGCAGAAAGGCGAGATGGTAGTGCGCCTCCGCCGAGCGGTTGAGGCCATAGCGGATAAGCGAAGCAACGTCGCGCGGGAAGCCGTAGGGTACGACGCTGGCGCGCTCGATGAGCCCGGCATTGCCGTGGCTGGTCTCCTCCCCCGCCCCGCGCCTGTCGAGAAGCACGACCGACCGTCCGCGCGCCTGCAGATGCAACGCCGCCGAAACTCCGATGATACCCGCTCCGAGCACGACGACGTCCGTTTGCATGCATTTGACCTTCTTGCTGATGCCGAACCCAGGAGCGCATTCTGGGATGGCGGCCCGTCCCGGACAACGCCGGCGTCCGCATGGCGAAAGCACGACGCCTGCCATCGGCGCAAGAGGCCGGACGCTTCTTCATGAGGGATGCGGACCGGGAGCATATGAATAGCGGCCGGGGAAACACGGAAGGAAGGGCCAAGGACGTGCATACCATTCTCCTCAAGCCCCTGGCGCTCATCGGCCGCCAGGGCACCAAGGCCCTCGCCGCTTCCATCTTCATCGGCCTCGCGCTGCCTCAGTTCGCCAGCCTCGCCCGGCCGCTGATCGGCACCTGCGTCTTCTTCTTCCTGGTCTTCACCTTCCTGCGCGCCGATTTCGGCGCCATTCGCGCCCTCCTGCGGCAGCCGGGGCGCATCCTTCTCGCCTGGTTCTGGATCGTCGCCTCACTGCCGATCGCCCTCGGCGGCATCGTCCTCGCCCTCGGGCACGACCTCGTCGGCCCGGAACTCGCCCTCGGCCTTGCCCTGATGGCGGCTGCCCCGCCGATCCTCTC
Source organism: Chelatococcus daeguensis (assembly GCF_001887265.1). Lineage (NCBI taxonomy): Bacteria > Pseudomonadati > Pseudomonadota > Alphaproteobacteria > Hyphomicrobiales > Chelatococcaceae > Chelatococcus > Chelatococcus daeguensis. Next base: position 2,526,230 of record NZ_CP018095.1, read on the forward strand.
GGCGCCCGCCGTGGCGACGCTGCTCGGCTTCGATGCCTCCTTCCTCGTCACTGTCCTTGTCGCCAGCATGGTGACGACGCCGCTGACCGCACCCCTCGTGGCGGATGTGATCGCGGGGGCCGCCGTTCCGATCGATACGTCCGTCCTCGCCCTGCGCCTGGCCCTGCTGCTGGGCGGGGCTGCGGTGCTCGCCCAAGTGCTGCGCTGGCTCCTCGGCCTCGCGCGGATCGCGCGCGAGCGCGCCGCGCTCGACGGCCTCAACGTCGTCTTCTTCTTCATCTTCGCCGTCGGAGCCATGGACGGGGTGGCCGAGGCGATGGTCGCCAACCCGGTCACAGTCGTCACCGATGCGCTGATCGTCTTCGTGGTGGCCTTCGCCGGCATCGCGGCCGGCCTTCTCGTGCTGGCGGCACGCTTCGGCGCCCGCGAGGCCTTCGTCATCGGCTATGCCACTGGCCACCGCAACATGGGGCTTCTCGTCGCCGCCATGGCGGGCGCGGTGCCGGACGGCACCTGGCTCTATTTCGCCATGGCCCAGTTCCCCATCTACCTCATGCCGCTCGTGCTGGAGCCGCTCGCCCGCCGCATGCTGCGCACGCCCTTGCCCGCCCGGCGCTGAAGCGCTCAGACGATGACCGCCTCCGGCATGCGCGCACTCTCACTGACAGGGGCACCGCCGTTCGGCCGCGGCCGTCCCCCGGCGGCGACCGCCTCGATCAGCCGGACGTAGCGGGCACACAGTTCGCGCCGGTCATAGCGCTCCAGCATCAGCGCACGTGCCCGGCGGCGGATATCTTCGAAACGCTCCGGCGCCGCGATGATCTCCAGCAGCCGCTCCGCAAGGCGCCGCGGCTCGAAGAAGGGCACGAGCAGCCCCGTCCGGCCATCGTCGACGACCTCCCGCACCGGCTCCGTATCCGAGCCGACGATGAGCGCGCCCGTCGCCATCGCCTCCATCATCGACCAGGAAAGCACGAAGGGCGCGGTGAGATAGACATGCGCCGCCGATACGCGCAGCACCTGCCGCAGCACGGCGAGCGGCTGACGGCCGAGGAAGTGGAGGCGCCCGAGGTCGGGCCTGAAGGTCTCCAGCGCCCATTGCTTGTAGGAGGCCTTGTCCCTCGGACCGTAGGCGATGCGGTCCTCGCCGATGACGATCGCATGGACGCCGGCGTGCATCCTCTGGAGCAGCGACACCGCCTCGATGAACTGGGGAAAGCCGCGATAGGGCTCCATGCCCCGCGCGATATAGGTGACGAGCGGATCGCCGTGCCGGAAGACGTGACTGCCGACGGTGAAGGTCTCGCGCGCGTCGGGCGAGAAATAGTCGGTGTCGACTCCGTCGTGGAGAACCGACATCCGCCCATGGAAGACGCCGGGAAACTGCGACTTCTGATACTGTGTCGGCGATTGCCCCCAGTCCATCGCCGCAAGGTCCTGCAGGATGACGCTGTTCTTCATCCGGATGCGCAGCTCGACATTCGGATCCTTGGCCCTTCGATCGAAGAAAGAGGCATCGGAGCCGTAGGCGCGGTAGTACCACTCGAGATACGGCATGTAGCGCGCATCGGGCCACAGGTCCTTCAGGAAGAGCCCGTCGCCGAAGCCGCTATGGGCCAGCATCAGGTCCGGCCGCCAGCCCTTCGCCCGCGTCGGCGCGAGCGCCTTGTAGACCGCCTGGCCGCGGATGACGGCCTCTTCGGTGTAGCGCAGGGCGGGATGCACCTTCTCGCTGGCGCTCCGATGCGGCTCGTAGTCGATGCGCCGCACGGGTGACGTCTGGCGGTTGCCGGCCCGCGACACGGCGAGGATGTCGATGCCCTTCCGGCCCGCGAGATGCCTGATGATACGCGCATATTGTCCGGGAAAATTATTGTGTAAAAATAATAATCGCATTAATAAAATATCCGATATTCTTATTGAATGGCGAAACATGAACGTTCAATATTTAAGATCATGACGCCTGATGCCCATCGGCAGCCGGTTGCACGACGTGCATACAGTCGGGCGACCCGGGCGCAGCTTCCCTTGGCGCCCAGCCGTTGCCCCGCCCCGCCCTCCGTGCTAGGCGGCACGCGCGGGGCCCTTCGCCCCTGCAGCATGTTCAAGCAGACGGTTCCCATGCAGCGCGCCCTCGCCATCGCCCCTTCCATCCTCGCGGCCGATTTCGCCCGTTTCGGCGAGGAGGTGCGCGCCATCGACGCCGGCGGGGCCGACTGGGTGCATGTGGACGTGATGGACGGGCATTTCGTGCCCAACATCTCCTTCGGTCCCCAGGTGGTGCGCGCCATCCGCCCGCACACGAAGAAGGTGCTCGACGTGCACCTGATGATCGCGCCGGCCGACCCCTATCTCGCCGAATTCGCGGCCGCGGGCGCCGACATCATCACCGTCCACGCCGAGGCCGGGCCGCATCTGCACCGGTCGCTGCAGGCCATCCGCGCGCTCGGCAAGAAAGCCGGCGTGTCGCTCAATCCCGGCACACCCGAGAGCGCCATCGACTATGTGCTCGACCTCGTCGACCTCGTGCTCGTCATGAGCGTCAACCCCGGCTTCGGCGGGCAGGCCTTCATCCCCTCGGCGCTGGACAAGGTGGCACGCATCAAGGCGATGATCGGCGACCGGCCCATCGACCTCGAGGTCGATGGCGGCGTCACCGCCGACAACGCCGGCGCGCTGGCAAAGGCCGGGGCGAACGCCCTCGTCGCCGGCTCCGCCGTCTTCAAGGGCGGCGAGAGCGCCTATGCCGGCAACATCGCCGCCATCCGCAGCGCCGCCGAGCGGGCGCGCGGCGAGCTCGTCTGATTTTCAACCGTTCAGCCAGGAGGCGAGGATGATCCCGCGCTACAGCCGCCCCGAGATGACCGCCATCTGGTCGCCTGAGACGAAATTCCGCATCTGGTTCGAGATCGAGGCCCACGCGACGACTGCCCTCGCCGAGCTCGGCGTCGTCCCGAAGGAGGCCGCCGCGATCGTCTGGGAGAAGGGCTCCAAGGCCGTCTTCGACGTGGCGCGCATCGACGAGATCGAGCGCGAGGTGAAGCACGACGTCATCGCCTTCCTGACGCATCTTGCCGAGATCGTCGGCCCCGAGGCGCGCTTCGTGCACCAGGGCATGACCTCGTCCGACGTGCTCGACACCTGCTTCAACGTGCAATTGGTGCGCGCGACCGACCTCCTCCTCGCCGACATGGATGGGCTCCTCGCCGCCATCCGGCGCCGCGCCTTCGAGCACAAGATGACGCCGACCATCGGCCGCTCGCACGGCATCCATGCCGAGCCGGTGACCTTCGGCCTTAAGCTCGCCCAGGCCTATGCCGAATTCGACCGCTGCCGCGAACGCCTCGTCAATGCGCGCAGGGAGATCGCGACCTGCGCCATCTCCGGCGCCGTCGGCACCTTCGCCAATATCGACCCGCGCGTGGAAGAATACATCGCCGAAAAGCTCGGCCTCGCCGTCGAGCCCGTGTCGACCCAGGTCATCCCGCGTGACCGGCACGCCATGTATTTCGCCACCCTCGGCGTCGTCGCTTCCTCCATCGAGCGCCTGGCGACCGAGGTCCGCCATCTGCAGCGCAGCGAGGTCTACGAGGCGGAGGAATTCTTCTCCGAGGGGCAGAAGGGCTCCTCGGCCATGCCGCACAAGCGCAACCCGGTGCTCACCGAGAACCTCACCGGCCTCGCCCGCATGGTGCGCGCCTATGCCATGCCGGCCATGGAGAACGTGGCGCTGTGGCACGAGCGCGACATCTCCCACTCCTCCGTCGAGCGCATGATCGGCCCCGACGCCACGGTGACGCTGGACTTCGCGCTCGCGCGCCTCACCGGTGTCGTCGACAAGCTGCTCGTCTATCCCGAGAACATGCAGAAGAACCTCGACCGGCTCGGCGGGCTCGTCCATTCCCAGCGCGTGCTGCTGGCGCTTACACAGAAGGGGGTCAGCCGCGAGGACGCCTACCGTCTCGTGCAGCGCAACGCCATGCCCGTGTGGCGCGGCGAGGGCGACTTCCTCTCGCTGCTCAAGGCCGACCCCGAGGTGAACAAGCACCTCTCCGACGCCGAGCTCGAGGAAAAGTTCGACCTCGGCTACCATCTCAAGCACGTCGACACCATCTTCCGCCGGGTGTTCGGAGAGGCGTGACCTCTCCACGCCGGCCATGGCCGGCCTTGCCTAAGGCTCCAAGGCGTGGATGCCCGCGACAGGCGCGGGCATGGCGCCGGGCGAATATAGGACAGTAACGGGACCGCCATGCGCACGTCCGACTGCGACATCCTCATCGTGCCCGGCTGGTCCGGCTCCGGGCCGGACCACTGGCAGACCCGCTGGGAGGAGAAGCTCTCCACGGCCCGCCGGGTGGTGCAGGACGACTGGTACCGCATCGACCGGCCGGAGTGGGAAGCCCGCCTCGTCGCGGAGGTTGATGCCGCGCGACGCCCGGTCGTCCTCGTCGCGCACAGCGCCGGCGTGCCGCTGATCGCCCATGCAGCACCGAACCTGCCGGGGGGAAAGGTGCGCGCGGCCTTCCTCGTGGCGACGCCGAGCGAGCGCGCCATCCGTGCCATTCCCGGCACGGACGCCGCCTTCACGCCCTTCCCGCGCGAGCCCCTGCCCTTCCCGTCCGTGCTCGTCGCCAGCCGCACGGATCAATATTGCCCCTATGACGAAGCCGCCGATCTCGCCCTCGCCTGGGGCGCGGCGCTGGTCGACGCCGGCGATGCCGGCCACCTCAATTCGGCCAGCGGCCACGGGCCCTGGCCGGAGGGGCTGATGCGCTTTGCGGGAATGCTGAAGCGGCTCTGAGCCGCTTCAGCCCAGCGCCCGGCACGAATTGGCGCGGCGCAGAGCCGGCAACCAGAAAATCGCCGGTCCAACCGCCAACAAAAAAGGCCGCATCGCTGCGGCCTTTTCGTCTCGATCGGTTCCGGAACCGGTCAGCGCGAGTAGAACTCGACGACCAGGTTCGGCTCCATCTGCACCGCATAGGGCACGTCCGACAGGGTCGGCACGCGCACGTAGGTGGCCTTCATCTTGGCGTGGTCGGCGTCGATGTAGTCCGGCACGTCACGCTCGCCGAGGGCAACCGCCTCGAGCACGATGGCGAGCTGCTTCGAGCTCTCCTTGACCTCGATGACGTCGCCCGGCTTGACGAGGTAGCTCGGAATGTTGACGCGACGGCCGTTCACGCGCACGTGGCCGTGGTTGACGAACTGGCGGGCGGCGAAGACCGTCGGCACGAACTTGGCGCGGTAGACGACGGCGTCCAGGCGGCGCTCGAGAAGGCCGATGAGGTTCTCGCCCGAGTCACCACGCAGGCGGATGGCCTCCTGGTAGTAGCGGCGGAACTGCTTCTCGGAAATGTTGCCGTAGTAGCCCTTGAGCTTCTGCTTGGCGCGCAGCTGGGTGCCGAAGTCCGACAGCTTGCCCTTGCGGCGCTGGCCGTGCTGGCCCGGGCCATATTCGCGGCGGTTCACGGGGCTCTTCGGGCGACCCCAGATGTTCTGGCCCATACGGCGATCGATCTTGTACTTCGCCGAAATTCTCTTTGACATCGCGTGTCCTCTAGAACGGAACAACAGTGAGGAACGCGCCCTCCTCTCCCTTGCGGGCGACAGGGCCGGACATTGCCGGTCCGCGGGTGCGCACGAAATACGAACGCGGGCCTTGCGAGCCCGCGAGCGATGGGGGTCCTTACGCGACAAGTAGGCGGTTTGTCAATCGGCTCAGCATCGCGCAGCGGCGTTCAGGCCATGGCGAAGGCGAGCGCCCCGGTGTCGATGCGCGTGAAGCCGCGCGCGGCGAGCGCCGCCTTCAGCGTGTCACCCGCGCCCGTGCCGGTGAAGACGGCGCGCGCCTCCTCCTCCCCCTCATGGCCGAGGAGCGGCGCGCCGATGAGCTCGACCATGCGCCGCGCGATCGCCGGGGCGGGGTCGAGGAAGCTGACCGGCCACGGCGCCAGCCTTTCGAGGCGCGGCAGCAGCAGCGGATAATGCGTGCAGGCGAGGACGACGGTGTCCGTCCGCCGCCCGTCCGCCGCCTCGCGGAAGCAGGGGGTGATCTCCACCATGATCTCGGCGTCGCTCGCGGGCGCGCCGGCCAGCTCCGCCTCCGCGATGGCCGCGAGCCGCGTCGAGCCGACGAGTTCCACCGCGCAGTCCCCGGCATAGGCCCGCACCAGGTCCTGCGTATAGTCCCGCGCCACGGTGCCCGGCGTCGCGAGCACGCTGACCATGCGGCTCGCCGAGCGCGCCGCCGCGGGCTTGATGGCGGGCACCGTGCCGACGAAGGGAATGGAGAAGCGCGCCCTCAGGTGCGGCAGCACGAGCGTCGAGGCCGTGTTGCAGGCGATGACCACGATCTCCGGCGCATGGGCGGCGACGAGCGCCTCCATCACGGCAAGGACGCGCATCACGAGCGCAGCCTCCGACAGCCGGCCATAGGGAAAGGCCGCATCATCCGCGGCATAGACGAAGCGCGCGTCCGGCCGCGCCTTGACGAGTTCGGCATAGACCGTCAGGCCGCCGAGGCCCGAATCGAAGACGAGGATGGTCGGCACGTGCGGCGGCATGACGGCGGGGTGATAGACCGTTCCGGCGAGAAGGTCGATACGCATGGCACTGCGGCTCGCTTGATCCGAACGGCAATGAAGCGGCCGGGCGGGTTAACGGAGGGTTGAGAACGCCCCTTCCGCCGTCATGCCCGCGCTTGTCGCGGGCATCCACGCCTTTGGGAAAGGGAAGGAGAAGGCCTGGATGGCTGCGGCAACGCGCATGCGCGCTGCGTTTCCTTGACGTGTTGCAAGTCAGGCGAGCCGATTGGCGGTGACGAGCCCGGCCATAACGCGGAATCGTTGACCTTCACTGCCCGACTATCCGTCAGATCACTTCTCTTCCTCCCCCGCCCGGCCCTTGCGCGGCAGGTTTCGCCCACCGCGTCGCCCCTGCACCAGAGCGACGACGGCGCCGCGCAGGGTGCGCACGTCCTGATCGGTCATCGTGAGCCGGTGGAAGATGTTGCGCAGGTTGCGCACCATGATCGAGCGCTTCTCCGGCGGCATGAAGAAGCCGGCCGCATCAAGCTCACCCTCTAGATAGTCGAAGAAGGACAGCACGGCCTCGCGCGTCGCCGGCACCGGCCGCTCGCCTACGGAGAAGGGCAGGCTCCCGCCGCTCGCCTTGAACCACTCGTAACCGACGAGCAGCACCGCCTGGGCGAGGTTGAGCGAGGCATGGGCCGGGTTGACCGGAAAGGTGATGATCGCGTCGGCGAGCGCGACGGCGTCATTGTCGAGCCCGGTGCGCTCGCGGCCGAAGAGCACGCCGACACCGGCGCCGGCGGCGGCATGTGCAACCGTTTCGGCCATGGCTCCGTCGGCGCCGAAGACGCGCTTCTGCTGCCCGCGCTCGCGCGCGGTGGTGGCGAAGACGACATTGAGATCGGCGATTGCCTCCTCCACGGAGCCGAACACCCGGGCAGCCGAAAGCACATGAAGCGCCCCAGCCGAAGCGGCCTCCGCCTTCTCGTTCGGCCAGCCGTCCCGCGGGTTGACGATGCGCATCTCGGCGAGCCCGAAATTCGCCATCGCCCGCGCGGCCATGCCGATGTTCTCGCCCAGCTGCGGCTCGACCAGGATGATGACGGGGCCGCGCGCGGCTGCACTCTCGGACATGAACTCGTTCTCCTTGACCCGGGGTTTTAGCCGCCGCGGCGCCTGCCGCAAGGGGCCGCGGGACGGGAGCGGCGCCACTGATGCGAAAGCCGGCCTTCAAACTGCAGCCGTTGCGATGTATCACGCAGGCGCCGGCGCGTGCATCGCACGGACGCGCGCCGAGGCCCCACTACGCTTCAACCCGTGCGAGGTGAGACACATGGGCAAGATCAAGGTTGCCAACCCGGTCGTCGAGCTCGACGGCGACGAGATGACCCGGATCATCTGGCAGTACATCAAGGACAAGCTGATCCACCCCTATCTCGACATCGACCTGAAATACTACGACCTCGGCGTCGAGCATCGCGACGCGACCAACGACCAGGTAACGATCGAGGCGGCCGAGGCCATCAAGAAGTACGGCGTCGGCGTCAAATGCGCCACGATCACGCCCGACGAGGCGCGCGTGAAGGAATTCGGCCTCAAGGAGATGTGGAAGTCGCCCAACGGCACCATCCGCAACATCCTCGGCGGCGTCATCTTCCGCGAGCCCATCATCTGCAAGAACGTGCCGCGCCTCGTGCCGGGCTGGACGCAGCCGATCATCGTCGGCCGCCACGCCTTCGGCGACCAGTACCGCGCCACGGACTTCAAGGTGCCCGGCAAGGGCCGCCTCACCATCAAGTTCGAGGGCGAGGACGGCTCGGTCATCGAGAAGGAGGTCTTCAAGTTCCCGGGCGCCGGCGTCGCCATGGCGATGTACAACCTGGACGAATCGATCCGCGACTTCGCCCGCGCCTCGATGAACTACGGTCTCGCCCGCAAATTCCCGGTCTACCTCTCCACCAAGAACACGATCCTCAAGGCCTATGACGGGCGCTTCAAAGACCTGTTCCAGGAGGTGTACGAGAACGAGTTCAAGGCCAAGTTCGACGCCGCCGGCATTCACTACGAGCACCGCCTCATCGACGACATGGTCGCCTCGGCGCTCAAGTGGTCGGGCGGCTATGTCTGGGCCTGCAAGAACTACGACGGCGACGTGCAGTCCGACACCGTGGCCCAGGGCTTCGGCTCGCTCGGGCTCATGACCTCGGTGCTGATGACGCCGGACGGCCAGACCGTGGAAGCCGAGGCCGCCCACGGCACGGTGACGCGCCACTACCGCGAGCACCAGAAGGGCAAGGAGACCTCGACCAACTCGATCGCCTCCATCTTCGCCTGGACGCGCGGCCTCGCCCACCGGGCCAAGCTCGACGACAACGCCGAGCTCAAGCGCTTCGCCGACACGCTCGAGAAGGTCTGCATCGACACGGTCGAATCGGGCTTCATGACGAAGGACCTCGCCCTCCTCGTCGGCGCCGACCAGAAGTGGCTGTCGACCACCGGCTTCCTCGACAAGATCGATGAGAACCTGAAGAAGGCGATGGCCGCCTGACCGCATCCGCCTTTTTCACATGCAATGACGCCCGGGCTCGCCGCCCGGGCGTTTTGCTTTGGACCACTGCCGAACCTTGGGGCCCGGACCCCTGTCTTTTCCGCGTCATGCCCCCGCTTGTCGCGAGCATCCACGCTGCGACACCCGCACCAGGTCGAAAGACGGCATGCGGGTAGGCCCGCTTCTGACGCACAGGCAGACTGTGTGTCAGGATGGCCCGATCGGGATGGCGGCGCTGCAGCCGGGATCACCGCCATCGATCACGCGATGGACGGGATCATCACGGCCGGTTTTCGGCTTCGGCTCAGCGATGGCACATTTGCACGACAGAAGGAGGAAGTGATGGCCGACGAACGCAGACATGTCGCGAGCGGTGGCTGCCAGTGCGGCGCCGTGCGCTACGCCGTCTATGGCGAACCATTCGGGCCCAGCATCTGCTGGTGCCGCATGTGCCAGAAGGCGACCGGCGGCCTATTCGGCGCCTTCGTCGCCGTGAACGACGACGACCTCGTCTGGACGCGCGGCGAGCCGTCGCGCTTCCGGTCTTCCGAGGCTGCCGAGCGCGGCTTCTGCTCCGCCTGTGGCACGCCCCTCTTCTACCGCTACCGTGGCGGCCATCGCTATGCGATGACCGCCGGCAGCTTCGACGAGCCGACGCGCTGGCCGCCCGAGCGGCAGCTCGTGCCCGAGAACCGCCCAGCCTTCGCGGCCGAGCTGGTGCGGCTGGAAGAAGTGCCGACGAACTCCTGGCAGAACGACCCTGAGGCCTTCGCCTCGCGCCAGCACCCGGACCGCGACACCGAGCGCTGGCCGTAGAGCGCGTTCAGGCTCCGGCCACCATCGTCTCGATCGCCGCGAGCGCGTCGGCCGCCTTGGTGCCGTCCGGCCCGCCGGCCTGGGCGAGATCGCGCCGGCCCCCGCCGCCCTTGCCGCCGAGCCGCTCGGAGGCGGCACGCACGAGAGCCACCGAATCGAAGCGCTGCGTGAGATCCTCCGTCACGCCGACGACGACGCCGGCCTTGCCTTCGTCATCGACGCTGACAATCGCGACGATGCCGGAGCCGACGCGCTTCTTGCCCTCGTCCGCGAGCGCCTTGAGGTCCTTCATGGCGACGCCCGAGACCGAGCGCGCGAAGAGCTTCACGCCGGCCACCTCCTTGACGGCAGCGGCATCTCCGTCGCCCGAGCCGCCGCCCATGGCGAGCTTGCGGCGTGTCTCGGCAAGGTCCCGCTCGAGCTTGCGGCGCTCCTCGACGAGAGCCTCGAGCCGCGCCGCGGCCTCCGCCGGAGGCACCTTGAGGATGGCCGCAAGATCGCGCAGGCGCCGGCTCTCCGCCGCGAGGTGGCGGCGGGCCGCCTCGCCGGTCATCGCCTCGATGCGCCGCACGCCGGCAGCCACCGCGCCCTCCGAGACGACCATGACGAGACCAATGTCACCGGTCCGCGCCGCGTGGGTACCTCCGCAAAGCTCGATGGAGAAGGTCTTGCCACCCTCCTCCGGCCGCGTGCCCATGGAGACGACCCGCACCTCGTCACCGTATTTCTCACCGAAGAGTGCCCGCGCGCCCGAGGCGATCGCCTCGTCGACGGCCATCAGATGCGTCACCACCGGCTCGTTCTGCAGCACGACGCGGTTGGCGATGGCCTCGATCGCCTCCAGTTCATCCTCGGCAATGGGCTTCGGGTGGCTGAAGTCGAACCTCAGGCGATCCGGCGCGACAAGCGAACCCTTCTGCGCCACATGGTCGCCCAGTACCTCGCGCAGGGCCTCGTGCAGGAGGTGGGTCGCGGAATGGTTGGCACGGATAGCGCTGCGTCGGCCATGGTCGACGGCGAGTTCGACCGCCTGCCCCACCGAGAGCGTGCCGGCCTCGACCTTCGCCGCATGGACGAAGAGATCGCCAAGCTTCTTCTGCGTATCGCGCACGGTGACGGAGGTACCGGGGGCGCGGATGACGCCGCTGTCGCCCACCTGGCCGCCGGATTCCCCATAGAACGGGGTCTGGTTGAGGATGACGAAACCTTCTTCGCCCGCCCCGAGATTCGCGACCTCGGCACCGTTGCGCACGATGGCAACGACCACGCCCTCCGCCGTCTCGGTGTCGTAGCCGAGAAACTCGGTGGCGCCGACCTTCTCGCGCAGCCCGAACCACACCGCCTCGGTGGCCGCTTCGCCGGAGCCGGCCCATGAGGCGCGCGCGAGCTCACGCTGGCGCTCCATCGCCTTGGAAAAGCCGTCCGTGTCGACGCCGATGCCGCGCGCCCGCAGCGCGTCCTGCGTCAGGTCGAGCGGGAAGCCGTAGGTGTCGTAAAGCGTGAAGGCCGTCTCGCCGGGCAGCTTCGCGCCGGCCGTGAGCCCGCGCGTCTCCTCGTCGAGGATGGCGAGGCCCCGCGCCAAGGTCTTGCGGAAGCGCGTCTCCTCGAGCTTCAGCGTCTCGGTGATGAGCGCCTCGGCCCGCACGAGCTCGGGATAGGCCTGCCCCATCTCGCGCACCAGGGCCGGCACGAGCCGCCACATCAGCGGTTCGCGCGCGCCGAGCAACTGGGCATGGCGCATGGCGCGCCGCATGATGCGGCGCAGGACGTAGCCGCGCCCTTCGTTGGAGGGCAGCACGCCGTCGGCGACGAGGAAGGCCGAAGCGCGCAGGTGGTCGGCGATGACGCGATGACTCGCCTTCTGTGCCCCGTCGGGATCGACGCCGGTCGCGTTCGCCACGGCCATGATGAGCGCGCGCATCAGGTCCGTGGCATAGTTGTCGTGCGTGCCTTGCAGCACGGCAGAGAAGCGCTCCAGCCCCATGCCAGTATCGATCGACGGGCGCGGCAGCGCGATGCGCTCGCCGGGCGCGAGCTGCTCGTACTGCATGAAGACGAGATTCCAGATCTCGATGAAGCGGTCGCCGTCTTCGTCCGGGCTGCCGGGCGGACCGCCCGGAATGTGGTCGCCGTGGTCGTAGAAGATTTCCGAGCACGGGCCGCATGGACCCGTGTCGCCCATCTGCCAGAAATTGTCCGAGGTCGGAATGCGGATGATCTTGGATTCGGGTAGGCCAGCGATCTTGCGCCATAGGCCGAAGGCTTCGTCGTCCTCGGCGAAGACCGTGACGAGGAGCTTGTCGACCGGCAGGCCGAACTCCTTCGTCACGAGGTTCCAGGCGAGTTCGATCGCGCGATCCTTGAAATAGTCGCCGAACGAGAAATTGCCGAGCATCTCGAAGAAGGTGTGGTGCCGCGCCGTATAGCCGACATTGTCGAGGTCGTTGTGCTTGCCGCCGGCGCGCACGCATTTCTGCGAGGTCGTGGCGCGCGCATAGGGCCGCTTCTCCGAGCCGGTGAAGACGTTCTTGAACTGCACCATGCCGGCGTTGGTGAACATCAACGTCGGGTCGTTGCGCGGCACCAGCGGGCTCGACGGCACGATCTCGTGGCCATTCTTTGCGAAATAGTCGAGAAACGTTGTTCTGATCTCGTTGACGCCGCTCATAGAGCCCACACTTCGTTCGATATGCGGCGCATGGCCGCCGGTTCCGGCTCGCCCGTTCCCGCGGTTGCGGGGGTCCGGCCGAGCCCCTCCCTCACCCGTTCAGCCGGATGCGGGAACAGGAGCCGCAGCCGGAAAATGGGAACTCAGCGCTGTTTTCTAGAGAGGGGCCAACCTCTTGTCGAGAGGATGAATCCGTTGCGGCAGAGGAAGTCGGCCCGGCCAGGGGCGGTTCCGCGGGCCCCAGGATGGCAAGGCTGCCCATGAAGACAGGCCGCCAGACAGGACCACATGGAAACGGGGCCGCGCGGGCCCCGTCTTCATTCGACCTTGCGATGGCCGCCTCCGGCTCAGGCCTCGCCCTCGTCGAGATCATCGGCCGTCGGGTCGACATGCTCGAGGATACGTTCGGCGAGGAGGCCGGCATTCTGCCGGATGGCCGCCTCGATGCGCGCCGACACGTCGGGATTGTCGCGCAGGAACTGCTTGGCGTTTTCGCGTCCCTGACCAAGGCGCTGGCTGTCGTAGGAGAACCAGGAACCGGACTTCTCCACGATGCCCGCCTTGACGCCGAGGTCGATGAGCTCACCCATCTTCGACACGCCCTCGCCGTACATGATGTCGAACTCGACCTGCTTGAACGGCGGCGCCACCTTGTTCTTCACCACCTTCACGCGCGTCGTGTTGCCGATCACCTCGTCGCGGTCCTTGATGGAGCCGACGCGGCGGATGTCGAGGCGCACCGAGGCATAGAACTTGAGCGCATTGCCGCCGGTCGTCGTCTCCGGGCTGCCGTACATCACGCCGATCTTCATGCGGATCTGGTTGATGAAGATCACCATGCAGTTCGAGCGCGAGATCGATGCCGTGAGCTTGCGCAGTGCCTGGCTCATGAGCCGCGCCTGCATGCCGGGCTGCATATCGCCCATCTCGCCCTCGATCTCGGCCCGCGGCGTGAGCGCGGCCACCGAATCGACCACCAGCACGTCGATGGCGCCGGAGCGCACCAGCGTGTCGGCGATCTCGAGCGCCTGCTCGCCCGTGTCTGGCTGGGAGATGAGCAGGTCGTCGAGCTTGACGCCCAGCTTGCGGGCATAGACGGGGTCGAGCGCATGTTCGGCGTCGATGAAGCCGCAGACGCCGCCCTTCTTCTGCGCCTCGGCGACGGTATGTAGGGCGAGCGTCGTCTTGCCCGACGATTCCGGCCCGTAGATCTCGATCACCCGGCCGCGCGGCAGGCCGCCGACGCCGAGGGCGATATCGAGCCCGAGCGAGCCGGTCGAGACCGTCTCGATCTCGATCGCCTTGTCGTTCTGCCCGAGACGCATGATCGAGCCTTTGCCGAAGGCGCGCTCGATCTGTGACAGCGCGGCATCGAGGGCTTTCGCCTTGTCCATGGAACTACCTTCTACGAGTCGCAATGTGGGCTGAGACATGAATGCTCGTCCTTATGCACGGGAAGCGAAGGATTCTCAATGCGCGCCGCAGTCAATGTACCTGTTTTGTTCCCGTTCACAAGTTCTTTTTTTGTTCGCACCGCGCGCGCCGGGCTCCCGGCCCGGCGACGCCGTCATTTCAGCTGCGTCTTGACCGCCTCGACGAGCTGCTTGAGGCTGAAGGGTTTCGGCAGGAAGGTGAACTGCTCGCCCTCGGGCAGGTTCTTCTTGAAGGCGTCCTCCGCATAGCCCGACACGAAGATGATCTTGAGGCTCGGAAAGCGCTCGCGCAGCGCACGCAGCAGGGTCGGCCCGTCCATCTCGGGCATCACCACGTCCGACACCACGAGGTCGACCGGCTGGTCGAGCCCGTCGACGATGGCCATCGCCTCCGTGCCGGAGCTTGCCTCGAGCACGGTGTAGCCGCGCGACGTGAGCGCGCGGGCGCCGAAGGCGCGCACCGCCTCCTCGTCCTCGACGAGCAGGATCGTGCCGCGGCCCGTGAGATCGGCCGCGAGCGTCTTCGCTGCCCCAGCCTTGGGCGCCGCCTCCTGCTCCGCGGGCACATGCCGCGGCAGGAAGATGCGGAAGGTGGTGCCTGCGCCAACCGTGCTGTCGCAGAAGATGAAACCGCCGGTCTGCTTGACGATTCCATAGACGGTGGAGAGGCCAAGGCCGGTCCCCTTGCCGACATCCTTGGTCGTGAAGAAGGGCTCGAAGATCTTGTCGAGCACATGCGGCGGGATGCCGGTGCCCGTATCGGACACCTCGACCAGGACATAGTCGGCCTCGGGCACCGCCTTGTAGCCGTACGCCGCCACCTCCTGCGCCGGCACGTTCTGCGTGCGGATCGACAGCTTGCCGCCGTCCGGCATGGCATCGCGCGCGTTGACGGCGAGGTTGACGATCACCTGTTCGAACTGGTTGACGTCGGCCTTGGTCAGCCACATGTCGCGCCCGTGGCGCAGTTCGAGCTCGATGCGCTCACCGATGAGGCGCTTCAGCAGCAGCGACAGATCGGACAGGCTGTCGGAAAGCTGGATGACCTGCGGACGCAGGGTCTGCCGCCGCGAGAAGGCGAGCAGCTGCCGCACCAGGCTCGCCGCCCGGTTGGCATTCTGCTTGATCTGCATGATGTCCTGGAAGGACGGGTCCGTCGGCCGGTGGTTGGCGAGCAGCAGGTCCGAATAGCCAATGATGGCCTGCAGCACGTTGTTGAAGTCGTGCGCGACGCCGCCGGCGAGCTGGCCCACCGCCTGCATCTTCTGGGCCTGGGCGAACTGCGCCTCGAGCGCCCGCTGCTCCGTCGTCTCGAGCGCGTAGACGATGGCGGCCTCGCCGTCGCCCTCCGCATCCGCCACGCCGCTGACGTAGATGCGGGCCGAGCGGTCCTCGGCGCCCCGGATGGCAACGTCGAGCGGCACGATGTCGCCGCGCCCCTCCCCCGCCGCGGCGAGGGCATTGCCCAGCGCATCCTCATCCCGCTCAGCCACGACGCCGGTGATGGTGCGCTCGCCGGGCGCGCCGAACAGGCGGGCAAAGGCGGCATTGCTGCGCAAGATCTCGCCGCGCCGGCCAACGGCGGCGATCGCCACGGGCGTGTCGTTGAAGAAACGGGCGAAGCGCACTTCGGCGGCGCGCTGGCCCTCGGCCACGTCCTCGCCCGGCGAGCGGTTGAGCACGAGCGTGCGCGAGGCGCCGGGCCGCCCGTCGGCCCCAAAGGCGACGCGGTGGAAGAGCCGCACGGGCAGCGACTGGCCGCCACGCCGGCGCAGGTCGACGTCGATGATCTCCGTGCGCACCTCGCCGGGGCCGCCGGTGACGGCGCCGATCAGGGCCGCCGCGTTCGGCGGCACGACGTCGGCCACGCTGAGGCCGCCGGAGCCAACCTGCGCGAGGTCGTGGTCGAGCCAGCCGGCGAGCGTCGCGTTCATGTAGACGATCTCGCCCGCCGGATCGATGGACAGGAACCCGGCCGGCGCGTGGTCGAGATAGTCGATGGCATGCTGCAGCTCCTGGAAGACGTTTTCCTGGCGCTCACGCTCGCGCGTCACGTCGGCGATGGTCCAGAGCGCGGCCTTGCGCCCGCCGGGGCGGGCGAGCGGGCGCACGCGCACACGGTACCAGGCGGCCTCCGCCCCGTTCAGCGACGGCGCGAGGCGGATCTCCTCGCCGGCCGCCCGCCCCTCGCGCACCGCCTGCGACAGGCGGTAGATCGCCTCCGACACCTCCGGCGCGCCGGTGAACAGCCGCTCGACCGTGCGCACCTCCGCCGCCGTGCGGCAGCCGCTCAGGGTGAGGAAGGCGCCGTTGGCATAGATCACGCGCCCGTCGCCCTCGACGACGATGAGGCCCTCGGTCGCGGTGTCGGCCATCAGCTTGGTAAGATCGTTGCGCGCGACACGGCCGGCGAACTGCAGAACACCGACGGCAAGGCCGAAGAGGCAGAAGATGCCGGCGACCGCGAGGATCGCCAGGAAGGCGACGATGAAGATCTGTGCCTTCTCGTCCGACAGGAGGCTCAACGACAGCACGGCGGCGACGAGGAGCCCGGCGAGCAGCAGCAGCAGCCCGGCATGGCCGGACCGTTCCGAGCGGTCGAGCGTGGTCGCGGCGGTCGTCTCGCTCATGCCTTTCGGCCTCTCCTCAGGCGATTGATGCATGACTAATGACAGATTCTCGCGCCTGTCCCGAGACCCAATTGCCGCAAGACATGGATGATCCACGCCGCAGGCATCTGCCTTCTGGCACACCGAGGCGAGCGGCGCGCCATGGCCAGCTCCTGTCCGCTCCCCGCGGGGCGGAAAAAATTGCCGCCCTTATGGTAAACGAACCGTAAATGCCGTTGAAATGGCGTATTTCTGAGGCCATTGGCGCTGTTCCGGCATTAACCTTTGCGGCAAAGCGCTTTACGCTGCGCGCCATGTGGGATACTGCCGGAGGGGTCCGGTGGTGGAATGACTTGGGAAACATGCCACGCGCATGTTGTTCGGCATGGAAATCTCGAACGCAGGCCAATATCTCATCGCTTTCGCGATCATCTTCGGCGTGGTGGCGCTGGTGGCGCTCGCCGTTCGGCGGGCCACCGCCGGGCGCAGTCGCGTCGCTGGCTCCTCCTCTCCGCGTGCCCGCCAGCCGCGGCTCGGCATCGTCGACGTCTTCGATCTCGACCGCCAGCGCCAGCTCGTTCTCGTCCGGCGCGACAATGTCGAGCACCTCGTGATGATCGGCGGGCCGACGGACGTGCTGATCGAGGGCAGCATCATCCGCGGCGCGGCGCGCGCGGGTGCGCCGCTGCCAGGCTTCGAGGCGACGGTCGCGCCCGTCATTCCCGGCCTGGAGCCGCAGCCGTCCCTGCGCCCGGCCGCGGTCGAGCCGCGCGACAGTTTCGACGACGATGAACGCGACGAGCCCCGCCAGCCGGCCCACGTTTCGCCTGTTCAGACCCCGGGACCTGCGCCGGCCGCACCGACGGCTCCCGTGATGCCGGTACCCCCGCCTTTCCCGCCGGCGCCTGCCGCGCAGTCCGCCAGACCCGTTCCGCCCCCGATGGCCCCGGCACCGACGACTGCAGCCAGCGCCGGCGCGCCCGCCACCGCGCGCAGCGAGCCCCCTGCAGAACCGGTCGGGGAGGCTCCTCCTGCACCGGCCAAGCCCGCCGAGGACAAGGCTCTATCCTCGATGGCCCGTCAACTCGAGGAGGCTCTGAAACGTCCCTTCTCGGCTGCCCGGCCATCGAGCACCGCCACGGCCCAGCCTGCAACACCAACGCCGCCCCCGGCAGCGCCGCGTCCGGCCGTGCGGGAAGCCGCCGGGCCGCCCCGGCCGCAGGCCCCCGCGACCTCCCAGCAGGCGCCCGCTCCCGACCTTTCCGCCCAACTCGCCGAAGAGCTGGCACGGGAACTGACGAAAGCGGTGCCACCGGCCCGGCCGGAGACCCCAGCCGTTCCGCCCGCGAACACCTTCGGTCCGCGCCCGGCAGCACCGGCTGCAGCGCCGCCGGCTGCACCGCGCGTCGCCCCGGCCCCGACATCGACCGGCGGACCGGCCAGCGGCGGCATAGCGGCTTCCGCCCGACCGGCCAACGCCTGGTCGATGCGTCGTGAGGACAGGCCCGCCGGCAGCGCACCGCCACCGGCCGCTGCCAAGGCGCCGGGCACGCCGCAGACCTCATCGCAGGTGCCCGTCATGTCTGCGCCCGGCCCGGCCCGTCCGGTCTCGCCACCGCCCGAGCCGCCCCGCCAGGAGCCTCCCAAGCCCCCCGAGGCGCGGCCGGACGGGGCGGCTCCTCCCGTGACGAATCCCGGCGAGCCTCTGCCACAGGCGCCGGCGAAGAGCGCCGCGCCGCTCGCGGTGACGCCGGCGGAGCGGCCTGCGCCAAAGCCGGACAGCGACAGGCCCGATCCGTTCTCGGTGGAGAGTATCGAGGCGGAGTTCGCCCGTCTGCTCGGCCGCGGCGAGCCGGCGAAGGACAAGTAGACGGCGCTTATAAGGCGAAATGCGAAACGGCCCGGACGGAAACCCGGGCCGTTTCTTTCCTGCCGGTCCTGCCGCCGTCAGGCGGCGTCGAGCAGCGCCTGGCCCGCCTGTTCTCGGGCGAGGACGCGCTGGACGGACGGCCGCGCCTGCATGCGGGCATGATGGCCGGAGTAGTTCGCGTAGGGCGTCATGTCGAAGCCCATGTAGGTCTTCGCCCAGTGGAAGAAGGGATAGAGATAGGCGTCCACAACCGAGAAGTCGCCGAGCGCCCAGTCGCGGCCCGCGAGCCGGCCGTCGACATCCGCGAGGTTGCCGGCAAGGCGGGTGCGTGCCTTCTCCTTGAGGGCGGCCTGCACCTCTTCCCCGTCGATGAAGCGCTGGGGCGCGAAGAGCGGCCCGTAGCTGCCGTGCAGCTCGCTCGTCAGGAAGCCGAGCCACGACAGCGCCTGCGCGCGGGCAAAGCCGTCGCGCGACAGGAGCCCCTTCTCCGGGGCAAGATCGGCGAGGTAGGTGAGGATCGCGACATTCTCCGTCACGATGCCCTCGGCGGTGCTCAGGGCCGGCACCTTGCCGCGCGGATTGATGGCGAGGTAGGCGGGCTCGTATTGCTGGCCCTTGCGCAGCGAGACCGGTCGCGCCTCGAACGGCTGGCCGATTTCCTCGAGGACGATATGGGCCGCGATGGAACAGGCGCCGGGCGCATAGTGAAGGGTGATCATCGGGTTCCTCCAGTTGGGGAAGCCGGTATGGCCCTGCTGATTTCGATATGCAAGAAGGCAGCTTTTCGTGCTATACATACCAGATGGATACTATCGGCCATCGCGGCGCCAGTGCCGCCTTCCTGCGCGAAGATCTCGGCCCCTGCACCTGCCATCGTCGCATCCGCAGCACGCTCGATGTCATCGCCAACAAATGGGCGGTGCCGGTGTTCGTGGAACTGGTGCGGGCGAAGGGCGAGCCGCTGCGCTTCACGCAGCTCGCTCGCGCCATTCCAGGCATCACGCAGAAGGAATTGACGAAACAGCTGCGCGAGATGGAGGCCGCCGGCCTTGTCCTGCGCAAGGTCTATCCGGTCGTGCCGCCCAAGGTGGAGTACACGCTGACGCAACTCGGCTGGTCGCTCGATCCCGTGCTCGACGCGCTCGCCCGCTGGGCGGCGACCTACGGCAATGTTGTCGCCGACAACCAGGCACGCTTCATGGAGCGCAGAAAGGCGGACGGCGCGGACCCCTGACAGCCCGCGCCGCCGTCGCGATAACAACGCTGCAATGACCGTCAGTCGTCGCGGTAGACGCGCTCGTTGCGCTCGTGCCGCTCCTGCGCCTCGAGCGACAAGGTGGCGATCGGCCGCGCTTCCAGACGCCGCAGGGAGATTGGCTCACCCGTCTCCTCGCAATAGCCGTAGGTGCCGTCCTCGATGCGCTGCAGCGCCGCGTCGATCTTGGCGATCAGCTTGCGCTGCCGGTCGCGCGCCCGAAGCTCGATGGCGCGATCCGTCTCGGACGAGGCACGGTCGGCAATGTCGGGGTGGTTCTCACTCTCGTTCTGCAATGCCGCCAGCGTCTCGCGGCTCTCTCGTAGAATCTCGTCCTTCCAGGCATTGAGCTTCCGGCGGAAATAGTCCCGCTGCCGCTCGTTCATGAAAGGCTCGTCTTCAGATGGCCGGTAGCCTTCCTCGAGTTCGATTTCAGGCATGCGTGGCTTCTGCTCTCATCCCATGACCAGCCCGAGGCATTCCCCGGAGTGGCGCCTATATAGCGGTCCGCACCAGCCCCGACAACGCGGTTTGACACTCTCCTTTTGTCGAACTTTTGCGACTTGGCCCGTTTTTCGAGATGACACCATGCGGAGGGCCTGCCTTCTCACTCGGCCGCTGTCATTTTGCTCACCTCCTGCGCGACAGCCCGCTCGACTTCGTGCGCCAGCGACGCCCGATAGTGGGTCTTGTCGAAGAAGTTGACCGGGTCGCGATTCTCCGGCCTGTCGCTGCGCCAGTCGAGCCACGCGGTCCGCGGGCGCCCGGCCGCGAGGGCCGCGAAGGCCGCCATGCAGCGGGCCTCGTTGGCCGCCGCCTCGCTGCCGGCGGCCGGCAGCCCAGCGATGAAGACCGGCGGCGAAATGAGGACGACGACGAGATCGGGCGGCAGCCCTGCAAGAACCTCCCGCAACAGCACGGCCGCCGGGAACCGTCCCGTGGGGTCTGCCTGCATGGTCGGCCGCGGCACGGACAGGTCCTTCACCTTGTCGGGCCCGTCATAGCCCATGCCGAGATATTCCGGCGCGTAGTCCCAGTAGCCGTCCGGCCGCGCCCGCTCGCCGTAGCCGGCGAGGAAGGCCACGCGTTCGCCGAGGCGTTCCACGACGTCGAAGCGCAGCAGCCCCTTGAGGTGGGACAGGATGTCCGCGTCGTAGAGCCAGAACGGAAAGGGATGGCGCAGCGGCAGCGCGGGATCGCCCTCGCACCAGAACTCGTCGATGCCGAGCACGACCGCCCGCGCCGTTCCCTCGTGATGCCTGACGAACCAGTCGAGCATGGCGACCTGCTCGCGCGCGCCGGTGCCCGGCACGATCAGCGAGACGAAGGACAGCCCCGTCCCGGCCGACAGCCGCTCGGGCGAGAGAAGCTGGACGTGCGAATTGCCGATGACGGCGGCATTGAAGGACGGGTCGCGGCCCCGGCTCGCATTGGCCGTGCGCGGCCCCTGGGGAGAGACGCCGACGCCTCAGTCGACCGGGCCGCGCCCCGTGTCATACGGATCGAGCACGACGACCGCGCCGAGCACGATGCCGACGGTCAGGACCGCGGCCCCGACGAAGGTCGCGGCGAAGCGGCGCCACGGCGCCGCGTCGCCCGCCTCAGAACTGGAAGTAGATGAACTCGTAGTTGGCATCGTCGCCGATCTTGAGAAGGATGACCACGAAAAGGAGGGCGAAGGCCACAGCGAGCCAGCGGTTGGGCGGCAGGCGGTGAACGGCCGCCCAGGCGGTGGGCCCGATCATGGCGACGAGCGCCGCGATCACCAGCGCACGCCATTTGAAGCCCGAGCCGAAGGGGGCGAAGCCGAACATCGCCTCATAGAGCCGCATCGCCGCGTCGAAACTGGTGGCGCGGAATAGCACCCACGTCAGCGCCACGAACAGGAAGGTCAGCGCCCAGCCGAGCACGGCCGGCATGACGACGCCCGTGCGCCGCCAGAGAATGCCCGCGCAAAGGCCGAGGCCGTGGGCGATGCCCCAGAAGATGAAGGTGAGGCCGGCCCCGTGCCACAGGCCGCCGAGCGTCATGGTGGCGAACAGCGCGAAGAGCTGGATGGACAGGCCATGCCGGTTGCCGCCGAGCGGGATGTAGAGATAGTCGCGCAGGAAGCGCGACAGCGTCATGTGCCAGCGCCGCCAGAAATCCTGCAGCGAGACGGCGCGGTAGGGCACCTCGAAGTTCTGGGGCAGCACGACGCCGAACATCAGCGCGATGCCGAGCGCCATGTCGGTGTAGCCGGAGAAGTCGAAATAGATCTGGAAGGTGAAGGCGAGCGTGCCCTGCCAGGCCTGCAGCGTCGTGAGCGCGCCGCCGTTCGCGGCGGCCTCGAAGACGGGATTGGCGTAGCCCGCGAGCGGATCGCCGATCAGCACCTTCTTCGCGAGGCCGACGGTGAGCAGCATCAGCCCCTGCGCGAAACGCTGGGCGGCATCGCTGCGCAGATAGGGCCGCTCGTCGAGCTGGTGCATCAGCTCGGTCCAGCGCACCAGCGGCCCCGCCAGCACCTGCGGGAAGAAGCCGATGTAGAGACCGTAGCGGATGAGGTCGAACCGCGGCGCCCGCCCGGCCCTCAGATCGACCAGATACATCACGTGATGAAAGGTGAAGAAGGAGATGCCGAGCGGCAGCGCGAACTCGTAGCGCGGCAGGCCGAGGTCCGCCGCCGCATTGGCGAGATCGGCGAAGAAGGCCGCATATTTGAAGATGCCGAGCACCGTCAGGTTGGCGGCGATGGCCGCGACGATGAGCGTGGCGAGGCGGGTCCTGACGAAGAGCTGCGCCATCACCCAGTTGATAAGGATCGACAGTGCCAAGAGCGGGATGAAGCGCACATCCCAGTAGCCATAGAAGATGAAGGACAGGACGAGGAGCAGCGGCAGCCGGGCGGCCGGCGCGAATCGCTCGGCGAGCCAGTGCAGGGCGAGCGCCAGCGGCAGGAACGCCAGAAGAAACGCAAAGGAATTGAACAGCATAGATCGGTGTCCACAGCCCCCGCCACGCGCCGGCGCAGCGGGGAGGCTGCACGATCGGCGTTGCGAACCGCGCCCGTTGTGGGAAATCGTTCCCGCAACGTCAATGCGCCTTGCGCCGGCGGCCGTCGGACGGCGACCCTTACTGCCCTTCCGGAGGCTTCGCTGCCGAGCGGTCGAAGAGGCTCGAGGCCACGTCCCCGAGGACCGGCGGCTCGAGCGCTGTGAACGGCAGGGGGCGGCAGACGGCGATGGCCGAAAGGCCGACGCGCGCCGTCAGGAGGCCGTTGACGACACCCTCGCCGAGTTTGGCCGAGACGCGCGCGGCGAGCCCGAGCCCCATCACCTGCTGCAGCAGGCTGTCGCCCATTGCGATGCCGCTCGTCACGGTGAGATGCGACAGCACGTTGCCGGCAAGGCGCAGGAAGCCGAGCGTGCCCGGCCGCCCGCCATAAAGCGCCGCGATGCGGCGCATCAGCCCCGCGACAGAATAGAGCACGAAGGCGACATCGACGATGGCACGGGGGCTGAGCGCGGTGACGACCGAAACCTGCTGCGCCGTCTCCGCCACCAGCCTTCGCGCCCGCCGGTCGAGCGGCGCGAGCAGTTCCCGCTCCGCAAGGCCGAGAAGCTCCGACGCGTCGATCACGGCATCTCCGAGATCGGCGAGGCGCCCCCGGGCGCGCGCCGTCTCCGGCCTCCGGGCATAGAGGGCGGCGACATCGGCGACGAGCTTGCGCGCTCCCACCTCGTCCTTGTCGGCGAGGATGCGCGCGGCCTCTTTCTGCAGGCCCTCGATGCGCCGTTCGCGCAGCATGCCGAGCATTTCGCGCACGACGATGCCGAGGAGGCCGGCGAGCGCCAGCGCCGCCAGCGCGAGGGCGAACCAGCCGAGGGCCGGATAGCTCGCCATGAGGTCGCGCACCAGCCGCTCGACGCCGAGCCCCAGCGCGAGCAGCAGCAGCCCGCCGAGCGCGGAGAGCAGCATGCCGAGCCATGGCGCGCGCCGGCGCCGCTGCGGGCGTGCCGTCACCGCCTCCTCATCGGCGATGGCTTCCTCCGGCTCGTGCTCGACGACGATGCCGGGCGAAAGCTCGATCGTCTGCCGCTCCCGGTCGGGCGGCATTTCGTCGAGGCGGAAGGCGCGCGGTCCCTTGCTCATGTCGTCAGGCCAATCGATCGCCGATGAGGAATTCGAGCGCCCGGTCGAGGCGGATGTGCGGCAGCGGCGGCATGCGGCCGGCGGCATCCGGCACCCTGAGCGGCGGGCGGAAGCGCGGGAAGCGCAGGCTGCCGGGAACGACGGCGCCGGAGAAGATCGCCTTCGGGTCATCGGGCAGTTCGCCGGGGAAAATGGCCGCCTCGCCCTCGCCGTCGAAGACCTCGTTGCCCACGCGCTCGCCCGCGCACGGCACGCCGACGATGGCTGGCAGCCGCTCGCCGCCCTCGCGCACGCTTGCCTCGCGCGTCGCCCGCACCGAGGCGAGCGCCAGCGTGTCGACGCGCGCCCCTGCCCCTTCCGAGCGGCGGATGGCGCGCTCGACGAGGAGCCGCAGGATGGCGTCGAGCCGCGCATGGTCGCTGCGATGCAGATGGTCGGCCTTCGTGGCGGCGAAGAGCACCTTGTCTATGCGCGGGGCGAAGAGGCTGCTGACGAGCGTGTTGCGGCCGGCCCGGAAGGCGCCGAGCACCTGGTCGAGCGCGCCTTCGAGCTCGCCGACCGCCCGCGCCCCGGCATCGAGCGCCGCCAGCACGTCGACGAGCACGATCTGGCGGTCGAGCCGCGAGAAATGCTCCCGGAAGAAAGGCCGCGCCACATGGTTCTTGTAGGCCTCGAAGCGCCGCTCCATCTGGCTCGCGAGGCTCGCCGGCGCGTGCGGGGCGCCGGGCCTGACGTCGAGCGGCGCGAAGGTCAGGGCCGGCGAGCCGGCGAGGTCGCCCGGCATCAGGAAGCGGCCCGGCGGGGTCGTCGCCACTGCTTCGGGACCGGCGCGCAACGCCGACAGGTACTGTTTGAAGAGGTCGCTCGCGGCGACCATCTCCGCCTCGACTGCAGGCTTCTCGGGCGCGAGCGTCGCAAGATGCGCGTGCCAGGCGGCGGCGAGCTGCGTCCGCTCCGGCCGCCGGCTCGCCTCGAGCGTCGCACGCGACCATTCGGCATAGGAGAGGTCGAGCAGGCCGAGGTCGAGCAGCCACTCGCCGGGATAGTCGACGATGTCGAGCGCGAGCGTCGCCGGGCCGGACCGCCAGCCGGGCCGGCGCTCGTAGTCGATCTCGACGCGCAGCTCGGCGATGCGGTTGGTCGACTGCGGCCATTGCCGGCCGGGGCCCGTCAGCGCCGCAAGATGGTCCTCGTAAGCGAAGCGCGGCACCGTATCGTCCGGCTGCGGTGCGAGCCGCGCACGGCGGATCCGCCCTTCGGCCGAGGCACGGAACACGGGCATGGGCGTTACGCCCGTGAGGTGATGCACCAGCGCCGTGGTGAAGACGGTCTTGCCCGAGCGCGCGAGGCCGGTGACGCCGAGGCGCAGCGTCGGCCGCACCGCGCCGGCCGCATATTCGGCGAGGCTCTTCAGCGCATCGACCGTGCCGTCGAGGAAGGACGGCGGCATCAGGCGCGCTCCGCGTCCGTGCCGGCCTCAGTCCTCATCCTCGCCCCCGATCATCTTCGGCGTGACGAAGCGGTCGAGCCGCCCGCCGTGCTCGGCCACGTCGGCCCAGGACGCGACGTCGAAATCGATCACGGCGAGCCCCGCCGTCGGATATTTCTGACGCAGGCGGGCGAAAGCATAGCGGTCGCCGTGGCCGACGAGCCGCGTCGCGAGATCGGCAAAGCCCGGGTTGTGGCCGATGACGAGCAGCGTGCGCACGTCCGGCCCGGTCGAGCGGATGGCGGCAAGGATGGCGTCCGTCTTCGCCTCGTAGATGCGCCGCTCGTCGCGTTTCGGCACCTCCTCGGCGAAGGCGGGCGCGACGAGGGCCCATGTCTCCTGCGTGCGCTTCGACGTCGAGACAATCGCGAGGTCGGGCACCAGATGCTCGCCGGCAAGGTAGCGCCCCATGAGCGGCGCGGCTTCGCGCCCGCGCGGCGCGAGCGGCCGTTCGTGATCGGCGGCGCCGGCGGGCCAGGCGGATTTGGCGTGACGAAGGAGCATGAGGCGAAGCATGGGCGCCAAGCTAGGCATCCCGCCCCGGCCACGCAAGGGCAGCCCGCCGGGATGCCCCCTGTCTCAGCCGATGCCGTCGACCACCTGGAGGCCGTGGGCGAAGGGATCACGGTCGTCGATGACGATGGTGTTGAAGCCGGTGACGCGCGCCCAGCCCTCGATGGAGGGGATGATCGCATCGTGCCCGCCGACCTTCGCCCATGCCTCGATGCGGCCGGAGAAGGTCGAGCCGATGATGCTTTCATGGACGAAGACATCCCCTTCGCGTAGGGCCCCGCGCGCCGCGAGCTGCGCCATGCGCGCCGACGTGCCGGTGCCGCAGGGCGAGCGGTCAATGGCCTTGTCGCCGTAGAACACGGCGTTGCGCGCGGTTCCCTCCTGCGTCTTCGGCCGGCCCGTCCACATGACATGGGTCAGCCGGTCGATGGCCGGGTTCTCGGGATGGGCGATACGGTGGCGGGCGTTGAAATCCTGCCTGAGCTTTGGGCTCCAGCGCAGGATGTCGGAGGGGTTCACCTCGGCAAGATCGCCGTAGCCCTCCTGCGGCTCGACGATGGCGTAGAAATTGCCGCCGTAGGCGACGTCCACCCTGAGCGGCCCGAGCCCCTCCACCGCAACGTCATAGCCCGTGCCGAGGAGGAAGGACGGCACGTTGGTGATGCGCACGCGCTCGATGAACGGCCCGTTCTCGACATAGCGCGCCTCGACGAGCCCCGCCGGCGTGTCGAGCCTCAGCACGCCCGGCGTCTTCGGGCGGACGAGCCCGTTCTCGAGCGCGATCGTCACCGTGCCGATGGTGCCGTGGCCGCACATGGGCAGGCAGCCGGAGGTCTCGATGAAGAGGATGCTGACGTCGCAGTCTTCCCGCGTCGGCGGATAGAGGATCGCGCCCGACATCATGTCGTGCCCGCGCGGCTCGAACATGAGGCCGGTGCGGATGAAGTCGTATTCGGCAAGGAAATGCTGCCGGCGGGCGAACATGGTCTCGCCCTCGAGCCGCGGGATGCTGCCGCCGGCGACGACGCGAACCGGGTTGCCGCAGGTGTGGCCGTCGATGCAGAAGAAGGTGTGGCGCGCCATGATCCGCCCCCATTCGTCAGGCCGCGCTCTTCAGCCCGACGTCCGGCAGCGCCGGGCGCGTGGCGAGCGCCTTTTGCATGACGTCCTCGACCGCCCGGCGCTCCTCGCCCGTGAGCGGCAGCCGCGGCGGGCGCGTCAGGGCGGAGCCGCGACCCATGATCTCCTCGCACAGCTTGATGCACTGGACGAGGTCGGGCCGCGCATCGAGATGGAGCAGCGGCATGAACCAGTCGTAAAGCGGCCGCAGCTCCTCGAAGCGCCCGGCGCGCGCGAGGCGGAACAGCGTCTCGCCCTCACGCGGGAAGGCGTTCGACATGCCCGACACCCAGCCGGCGGCCCCCAGCATCACGCTCTCCACCACCACGTCGTCGAGCCCGGCGAAGAGCACGAAGCGCTCGCCCACCATGTTGCGCATGTCGGTGAAGCGGCGCGTGTCGCCGGAGGAATCCTTGATGCAGACGATGGTGTCGCAATCGGCGAGCGAAGCGAGGATGTCGGGCGTGACGTCGTTCTTGTAGATCGGCGGGTTGTTGTAGACCATCACCGGCAGGTCGGTGGCCCCGGCGACGCCGCGGAAATGCGCCGCCGTTTCGTGGGGCTTGGCCGAATAAACGAGCGCCGGCATCACCATGATGCCGTCGAGCCCGACCCGCGCCGCCTCCCGCGCCGTCTCGGCGGCGAAGGTGGTGGTGAACTCGGCGATGCCGGCGATGACCGGCACGCGCCCTTGGGCGACATCCTTCGCCGCCTCCATCACCGCTACCTTCTCGGGCCGCGAGAGCGAGGTGTTCTCGCCTACGGTGCCGCAGACGATGAGGCCGGAAACGCCGTCGTCGATCAGCCCGGCCATCACCTTGTGGGTCGCCTCGATGTCGAGGCTGAAATCCGCGCGGAACTGCGTGGTGACTGCAGGGAAGACGCCTTCCCAGCCGATGCGCGCTGCCATGGCCGTTCTCCGGAGGGTGAGATTGCCATGAATTGTAGATTGTATAAAATTCATGCTGTCAAGCGCACACCGGGACCCCGATGGACGGCACCCCCCTCACCTCTCCGCTCCGCAAGACGGTTCAGCACCGCACCATCTCGGCCGCCGTCGCCGCCGAGCTGCGCCGGCGCATCCTCGACGGGGAGGTGCCGGCCGGCAGCCAGCTCAGGCAGGATGCGCTCGCCACCGAGTTCGCCGTCAGCCGCATTCCCGTGCGCGAGGCGCTGATGCAGCTCGAGGCCGAGGGGCTCGTAAAGATCCATCCGCACCGCGGCGCCGTGGTGCCGGAACTGTCGCTCGCCGAGATCGAGGAGCTGTTCGAACTGCGCCTCCTCCTCGAGCCGCGCCTCCTCGCCGCCTCTGCCCCGCAGCTGTCGGACGACGACTACGCCCGCCTCGACCGCATCCTGGAGGAATACAGCGACGAATTGCGCGCCCGGCACGTCAGCCGCTGGGGCGAGCTCAACCGCGCGTTCCACCTCTTGCTCTACAGCCGTGCCGAAAAGCCGCGCACCGCCGGCATCGTCGCCAACCTCCTGCAGGACTGCGACCGCCACACGCGCCTGCAACTGTCCTTGACCGGCGGCATGGAACGGGCCGAGGCCGAGCACGCCGAGCTCGTGCACCTCTGCCGCGCGGGGCGCATCGACGATGCCTGTGAATTGCTGCGCGCCCACATCGAGAACGTCGGCCGGGCGCTGCGGCGGTTCTTGGAGGAGCGCTGAATGCAATTCCCCTCCCCCGCTTGTGCGGGGAGGGGTTACAGGTGGGGGCGGCTCCGCCTTCCGGACGCTCCGCTCAGATCGCTTGAGATCCCAGGGATTGCCAGCGAGCCCACAGCATTATGCATTCAAGTCGGCGCAGTTGACTTGGCTTGATCCCTCCCCTCAAGGAGAGGGTGGATCGCGCCAAAGGCGCGAGACGGGTGGGGTCAATTCCGGGTACGGCGCGCGTAAATGCCACCCCGCAGGCCCCCTCCGTCGCCGCTTCGCGGCGCCACCTCCCCCATGCGGGGGAGGATCGACGTGCACACCAATTTCAGGTCATCATACTAATCTGCTGGCGCGGGCATCTCGGTGCGCCTACCGCCCCTCGCGCCGCGCCAGGAACGCCAGCTTCTCGAAAAGCCCGACGTCCTGCTCGTTCTTGAGGAGCGCCCCGTGCAGAGGCGGGATAAGCTTGCGCGTGTCGCGCTCGCGCAGGGTCTCGGCGTCGATGTCCTCGGCCATGAGGAGCTTCAGCCAGTCGATGAGCTCCGAGGTCGACGGCTTCTTCTTGAGGCCGGGCACGTCGCGGATGTCGAAGAAGAGGCGCAGCGCCTCCTCGACGAGGCGCTTCTTGATGCCGGGATAGTGCACCTCGACGATCCGGGCCATGGTCTCGTGATCGGGAAAGCGGATGTAGTGGAAGAAGCAGCGGCGCAGGAAGGCGTCCGGCAGCTCCTTCTCGTTGTTGGAGGTGATGACGACGATGGGCCTCTGGCGTGCCTGCACGGTCTCGCCCGTCTCGTAGACGTGGAACTCCATGCGGTCGATCTCGAGCAGGAGGTCGTTGGGGAACTCGATGTCGGCCTTGTCGATCTCGTCGATGAGCAACACCGGGCGCCGCTCCGACACGAAGGCCTCCCACAGCTTGCCGCGCTTGATGTAGTTGGCGATGTCGGAGACGCGCGGGTCGCCCAGCTGGCTGTCGCGCAGGCGCGAGACGGCGTCGTATTCGTAGAGCCCCTGCTGCGCCTTGGTGGTGGACTTGACGTGCCAGGTGATGAGCGGCGCGCCGACGGCCCGCGCGATCTCCTCGGCGAGCACGGTCTTACCGGTGCCGGGCTCGCCCTTCACGAGGAGCGGACGCTCCAGCACGATGGCCGCATTGACCGCGACCTTGAGATCCTCCGTGGCCACATAGGTATCGGTGCCGTCAAACCGCATGTCGTCTCCTGAAACCGGGGGGCGCAGCCTCGCCGGCGACAGTAGGGAGCGGACGAGGACGGGGCAAGCGGGGCACGCCTCTCGACGAAAGCCCGCCCCGCCGTCATGCCGTCGATTGTCGCGGGCATGACGGCGGAGACAGGTACGCAAATGGAACGGGAGGAGTGGCATAACCTCCCCCACCCGTCATGGCCGGGTTCGTCCCGGCCATCCACGCCCTTCCGCCCCCACGCCAGCGTCGCGGCGTGGATGCCCGCGACGGGCGCGGGCATGACGGCGGAGACGGGGTACGCAAACGGAGCGGAACGAGCGTGGCACAACCTCCCCCGTTCGTCATGGCCGGGCTTGTCCCGGCCATCCACGCCCTTCGACCCCGCGCCTGCGTCGCGGCGTGGATGCCCGCGACGAGCGCGGGCATGACGGGGGCCTACCCCGCCACCTCCGGAAAGACGGCCCCCTCCTTCACGACGCCCATCACGAAGTTCGATTCGATGGCGGCGATGCACCTGAGGCGCGTCAGCCGCGTCTTGACGAAGCGCTCGTAGGCCTCGATGCCCTCGCCGACGACGTGCAGGAGATAGTCTTGCGTGCCCGTCATCAGATAGCAGGCGCTCACCTCGTCCCAGCCGGCGACCGCCTGCTCGAAGGCCGCGATCTCCTCCTCGTTCTGGCGTGTCAGCCGCACCGAGACGAAGACGGTGACGGGCAGGCCGTAGGCCTTCTGGTCGACCTTGGCGGCATAGCCGCGGATGACGCCCACCTCCTCCAGCCGGCGCAGGCGCCTGAGGCACGGCGACGGCGACAGGCCGATGCGCTCCGACAGCTCCTGGTTGGTCATGCGCCCGTTGCCCTGCAGCAGGCGCAACATGCGGCGGTCGGTCGCGTCGAGCGACATCTGCCCCATTCTCCCTCCATTCTGGCAGTTCCTGCCCGTGCGCGCACATTTGCGCGATCCGATTGGCCGAGCAATGCCAAAGGGCGCACACTAACGTTGAGACAGATCCGTCGGGCCTCGCGGCCGGCGGGACGGGCAAACCGCCAATCGAGGGAACGCTTGTCATGGCATCGTCTGACTACCACAAGGACAAGATCGGCAATCACAAGCTCCATCCCGAGACGCTGATGCTGGGCTACGGCTACGACCCCGCCCTCTCGGAAGGAGCGGTGAAGCAGCCGGTCTTCCTGACCTCCACCTTCGTCTTCCGCTCGGCGGAGGAAGGACGCGACTTCTTCGATTTCACCGCGGGCCGGCGCGAGCCGGAGCCGGGCACCGAGCCGGGCCTCGTCTATTCGCGCTTCAACCACCCCAACAGCGAGATCGTCGAGGATCGCCTCGCCATCTTCGAGGGCGCCGAGATGGGTGCCATCTTCTCGAGCGGCATGTCGGCCATCGCCACGACGCTGCTCGCCTTCGCCCGGCCGGGCGACGTCATCCTGCATTCGCAGCCGCTCTACGGCGGCACGGAAACGCTGATCGCCAGGACCATGAAGCCTTTCGGCATCGATGCGGTCGGCTTCATCGACGGTGTCGACGAAGTGGCCGTGCGCGCCGCGGCCGAGGCGGCGATGGCGAAGGGCCGCGTCAGCGTCGTCTTCGTCGAGACGCCGTCGAACCCGCTCAACAGCCTCGTCGACCTCGCGCTCGTGCGCCGCATCGCCGATGAGATCGGCGACAGGCAGGGCCATCGCCCGATCGTCGCCTGCGACAACACGCTGCTCGGCCCGCTGTTCCAGAAGCCGCTCGCCCACGGCATGGACCTGTCAGTCTATTCGCTGACCAAATACGTCGGCGGCCACTCAGACCTCGTGGCGGGGGCGGTGCTCGGCCGGCGCGAGTTGGTGAAGCCCATCAAGCTGCTGCGCGGCGCCATCGGCACCCAGCTCGACCCGCATTCGGCCTGGATGATCGCCCGCTCGCTGGAGACGCTCAGCCTGCGCATGAGCGCCGCCTGCCGTAACGCCGAGGCGGTCACCGCCTTCCTCGCCGGCCACGAGAAGGTGGCGCGCGTCTATTACCCGACGCTGCTGCCCGCCGAGAGCCCGGCCCGGCGCACCTTCGCGCGCCAGTGCGATGCGGCCGGCACCACCTTCTCCTTCGACATCCGCGGTGGCGAGGCGGCCGCCTTCCGCTTCCTCAACGCGTTGCGCATCTTCAAGCTGGCGGTGAGCCTCGGCGGCACGGAATCGCTCGTCTGCCATCCGGCGACGACCGTCCATTCCGGCGTGCCGAAGGAAACGCGCGAGCGCATCGGCATCAGCGACGCCACCGTCCGCATGTCGATCGGTATCGAGCACCCGGATGACCTCATTGCCGATCTGACGCAGGCGCTGTCGGTGGCTTAGCCAGTCGGCAGTCGGCAGCCGGGGAAAAGGCAGCCGTCCCATACGGGGAGCAACCTCGTTTCCCGGGCGCATGCAGCGAAGCGGAATGCGACCCGGGAACGGGTGCTCGCGCCTCGCCGCAGGCACCGCACGGTCTGCATCGTCTAGGCCTCGCTCTGCGCCGCGACTGCCTGTTCCTCGCTGCCGATGCCCCATATCCGCGATTGCATCGGCGGCTGCCGCTCGCCCATGATGCCGGGAGCGGATGCGGATTCTGCGCCGCGGCGCGCATGGGCGGGCGATGACAGCGACAGTACCAGTCGAGACTTACAAGGACGCCCTCCTCGTTCTCGCTGCGGCCGGTGCGGCCGTGCCCATGGTCAAGCTCCTCCGCATCAGCCCGGTCCTCGGCTTCCTCGGAGTGGGGGCCGTGCTCGGGCCGCACGGGCTCGGCAACCTGGTCGGCGAGGTGCCGGTGCTGCGCTACCTCACCATCTCCGACCAGGAACTGATGGCGCGCATCGCGGAATTCGGTGTCGTGTTCCTGCTTTTCGTCATCGGCATCGAATTGTCCTGGGCCCGCCTGTGGACTCTGCGGCGCCTCGTCTTCGGGCTCGGCTTCGCTCAGGTGGTGACCTGCGGCGCAGCGCTCGGCCTCGGCGTCGCTCTCGCAGGCGGCGCGGCGGCGGAGGCGCTCGTCATCGGCAGCGCCCTTGCCCTGTCCTCCACCGCGATCGTGCTTGAATCGCTCGCCGAGCGCCGGCGCCTCGGCACCTCCGCCGGGCGCACGAGCTTCGCCGTCCTCCTGTTCCAGGACCTTGCGGTGGTGCCGCTCCTCTTCCTCGTCGGCGTGCTCGGCGCGCGCGAGGAAGGCTCCGTGGCGACAGGCTTCGTGATCGCCATCGGCCAAGCGGTCTTCGCCATCGCGGTCATCGTCCTGATCGGCCGGCGGGCCCTGCGCCCCTTCTTCCGCCTCGTCGCGGCCGCCGACAGCCCCGAGCTGTTCATGGCGGCGGCCCTCCTCGTCGTCGTCGGCACGGCGCTCGCGACCGGCGCAGCGGGCCTTTCCATGCCGCTCGGCGCCTTCATCGCCGGGCTGCTTCTCGCCGAGACGGAATACCGCCGGGAGATCGAGGTGATGATCGCGCCCTTCAAGGGACTGCTCCTCGGCGTCTTCTTCATCAGCGTCGGCATGATGGTGGACATCGGCGGCATTGCGCGCCAGCCCGGCGTCATCCTCGGCGCAGCCGCCGCGGCGGTCGTCGTGAAGACGCTCATCGTGTACGGCCTCGTGCGTCTCTTCTCCGGCGGCCACGCGGTGGCGACCGAGAGCGCCCTGCTGCTCGGCCCCGGCGGCGAGTTCGCCTTCGTCCTGCTCACTCACGCCGCCGCCTTGGCCGTCGTCCCCCGCCCGGTAAGCGACATAGCCATCGCGGCAACGGCCGTGACGATGGTGTTCATTCCCCTGCTCGCGCGCCTCGGCGCCATCGCGGCCGGGCGCTTCGACCGCCCAGGAGCCTTGCCCCCCGAAGCGCAGATGCAACCCGAGCCGGGAGAGCACGGGCATGCCATCGTCATCGGATGCGGCCGCGTCGGCCGCCTCGTCTCCGACATGCTGTCGGCCCAGGCGATCGATCATCTGGTAGTCGACCGGGACGTGGCAACCGTCACCGCGGAGCGCCGCCACGGCCGCAACGTCTTCTACGGCGACGCGACCCGGCGCGAATACCTGCGCCTGTGTGGCATCGCCGACGCCGCCGGCCTGATCATCACCGTCGATGCCTCCACGGCCGTCGACGAGATCGTCCGCCAGGCGAAGGCCCTGACGCCTGGCATCAAGATCCTCGCGCGAGCCCGGGATGCGCGCCACGCCCGACACCTCTACGGTCTCGGCGTGACGCATGCGGTCCCCGAGACCATCGAGGCGAGCCTCCAGCTCTCGGAAGCCTCCCTCGTCCATCTCGGCGTGCCCATGGGACTGGCGATCGCCGCCGTGCACGACCGGCGCGACCTCTTCCGCAACGAACTGCGCGCCATGCGCGAAGCGCGCGAGCCATGAGCACCGGCCCGCGACATCGGATCCCCGCGGGACGCGTCGCAGGAACGCCCTGACCGTCGGTGCCCCTGTCCGTTTCTGATAGAATGGCCACCCGGCCGTTGACCGACCGCTGACGGAGGAGGCCGACATGAAGGCAACTGCAGCCCTGTGCACCGTCGCGGCTTGTCTTGCCCTCACCGGATGCACCTCGACGATCGAGAGCCGGGAGAACATGCTGGTGGCGGCCGGTTTCCGGATCCGCCCGGCGGATACGCCCGGCATGCGTGCCTCCATCGAGGCCCTGCCGCCAAACCGCTTCGTGCGGCGGATCATCAACGGCAACGTCGTCTATCTCTATGCCGACCCAACCGTCTGCCGCTGCGTCTTCTATGGCGACCAGACCGCCTACGGCACGTACCAGCGGATGGTCTTCGAGCAGAACCTTGCCGACCAGCAACAGATGACGGCCATGATGAACCGGCAGGCCGCCTGGGGCCGGTATTGGGGCAGGCCCGGGCCATTCTGGTATTAATCCGGCCCGAAACGCACATTGACGGCCGATATTCATGCAAAATTCACATTAAATCTATGCATGCACTGCGATATAAATTTACAAATACAGAAATAATCGGCATATTTTAATTGAAATGAACGGTCATTCATATTCTCAAGCAATTTCATTACCGCAACATTGCGGAAGTTTAATTTGAAATCGGGCATCCTGAGGCCCATCCTTGGTCCACATCGAATGGAGGACCACGATGAAGAAAACGATCGTTGCAGCGACCCTTGCGGCGGGCGTTGCCGTCACTCCCCTCATGGCCATGGCCCAGAATGGCCCGCAGCCCGGCGCCGGGCCGCGGGCCGAGCAGGCCGAGAAGCGCGGCCCCCGCTTCAGCGAAGCCGACCGGGCGGCATTCCTCGACGCGCGCATCGCCGGCCTGAAGGAGGGCCTCAAGCTCACGGCCGACCAGGAGAAGAACTGGCCGGCCCTCGAAACCGCCCTGCGCGACATGGCCAAGGCCCGTGCCGACGCCATGCGGGAACGGCGCGAGAGCCGTGCCGAGGGCAAGGAACGTACCGGTGCCATCGAGCGCCTGGAGATGCGCGCCGACTTCATGGAGAAGCGAGCCGCCGAGATGAAGAAATTGGCCGAGGCCGCCAAGCCGCTCTACGAAAGCCTCGACGAGGCGCAGAAGGGCCGCTTCGACGTGCTGATGCGCGCTGGCATGCGCGGTGACGGCCATCGCATGCGCCACGCCGCTTTCCACCACCGTGGCGCTCCGCCGGCCCCGCCGGCTCAGCAGCAGTAAGCGCCCGGCCCTCGGTCGGTCGTTTCGAGACCCGTCAACCCAGCACCTTGGCCGCCGGCATGCCCGGCGGCCCCTTTTTCGAGCCGTCGCGCGGCGCTGCGAGGCCTGCTAGATTGCCGGCATGTTCCTCGACTTCTTCACCGCCCTGCGTGCCGCGACGATCCCCGTCACCTTGCGGGAATATCTCACCCTGCTCGGCGCGCTGGAAGCGGACCTCGCCGAGAAGAAGGTGGAGGACTTCTACTATCTCGCCCGCACCTGCCTCGTGAAGGACGAGCGCAACCTCGACAAGTTCGACCGCGTCTTCGCCACTGTCTTCCAGGGGCTGAAGTCCCTCGGTCCGGCTATTGAAAAGGCCACCATTCCCGAAGAATGGCTGCGCAGGCTCGCCGAGCGCTACCTGACGGAAGAGGAAAAGCGGCAGGTCGAGGCCATGGGCTGGGACAAGCTGTTCGAGACGCTGCGCCAGCGCCTGGCCGAGCAGAAGGAGCGGCACCAGGGCGGAAGCAAGTGGATCGGCACTGCCGGCACCTCGCCCTACGGCGCCTACGGCTACAATCCCGAAGGCATCCGCATCGGCCAAGACGGCAACCGCAACTTCCGCGCCGTCAAGGTGTGGGACAAGCGCGAGTTCAGGGACCTCGACGACACGGTCGAACTCGGCACGCGCAACATCAAGCTAGCGCTCCGGCGCCTGCGCCGCTTCGCGCGCACCGGCGCCGCCGAGGTGCTCGACCTCGACGACACCATCCGCGCCACGGCCCACAAGGGCTATCTCGACGTGAGGCTGGTGCCGGAGCGGCACAATGCGGTGAAGGTGCTGCTCTTCCTCGACGTCGGCGGCTCCATGGACTGGCACGTCGAGAAGGCGCAGGAGCTGTTCTCCGCCGCACGTTCCGAGTTCAAGCACTTCGAGCACTTCTATTTCCACAACTGTCCCTATGAGCAGCTGTGGAAGGAGAACCGCCGCCGGTTCGAGGAGACGATCCCCACGCTTGATGTCATCCGCACCTTCCCGTCGGACTATCGCGCCGTCTTCGTCGGCGATGCCTCCATGAGCCCCTACGAAATCGCCATGCCCGGCGGCTCCGTGGAGCACTGGAACGAGGAGGCGGGCGAGGTCTGGCTGCAGCGGCTGTTCACGCAATTCCCAAAGAGCGTGTGGCTCAACCCGCTGCCCGAGGAGCGCTGGGGCTACACCCGCTCCATCACCATGGTGCGCCAGTTGATCGGTGACCGCATGTTTCCACTGACGCTCGACGGCCTCGACCGGGCGATGCGTGCGCTGATGCGGTGAGGCGACGGCAGGCGGGAGAATTGCAGACCGCCGCACCCCGGCGCAAGCTCGTATCCTGGACGCATGCTGCGAATCGGAATGCGATCCGGGATCCAGCGCAACAACTTGCCGAAGGCGCCATATATCCCGTGGCGAATGGACCCCGGATCTGCACTGTATCACTGCGTGTTGCGGTGCTTCCGGGGCACGAGCCCTCTCCTGGAGATGAGGCGGATACCCCTTGCCTCTGCGCCCGCCTTCGCCGACAAGACGGCCATGCAGGATCAGGACGACATCGCAGAAGATGCCGGAGCGCCTCCCGGCCACGTCTATCGCCAGAAGCCCCGGCCCGTCGGCTTCGAGGTTATCTACCGGCTCGAGGGCGACCGGCTGGTGGCAGATGCCGGGCGACGCGTCGATACCGTCGCGCTGTCAGCGGTCAGGGAGGTTCGCCTGACCTTCGAATCGAAGACGGCCGTGCGCAATGTCTACCGCACGACTCTGCGCATGGCGGACGGCCGCAGCCTGTCGCTCACCAATGTCAACTGGGGCCTCTCCGGCGCGCAGACGCAGAACGGCGATTATTCGGCTTTCGTACGGTCTCTCGTCGCGGCCGTGGCAGCGGCGAACCCCGGCGTCGTCATCCGCTGCGGCCGCTCCTACGCTGCGTGGCTGCTGCTGACAGCCATCGGCCTCATGACCGTCATCGGCGTGGCGGGCTTCGCCTACCAGGCCATCAGCGAGGGCGCGGGCACCGCGGCCCTCATCGGCCTTGCCGTGCTCGCCCTCGCCTACTGGCAGCTTGCCCCGCTCGTCCTGCGCAATCGCCCGCGGCTGGCGACCGCGGGCGATCTGCCGGCCGACCTCCTGCCGCCGAAGTGAAAGCTCTGCCGTTCAGCTCTCGCCCGCGTGATTCTCGCGCACCACGAGCACCGAGCACGGCGCATGCCGGACGATGGTGGAGGCGTTGGAACCGAGCAGGTAGGTCGCCATGGCCGGACGGTGGGAACCGACGATGATGAGGTCGGCCTTCATCTTTGCAGCTTCTTCGAGCACCTCGTTGTAGACGGCGCCCATGTGGACCGCCGTGGACACGCGCTCCTTCGGCAGCGGCACGGTATCGGCGATTTCCTTGAGCTTGGCCTCGCTGTCGCTCTGCTGCTCCGCATCGAAATCCGGCGGCACGAACTCCATGAAGGTCACGGGAAGGATCGAGCGCACATAGATGAGGCGCACCTGACCGCCGGAGGCATTGGCGAAGGCCACCGCCTTGTCGATGGCCGCGCGCGAGACCTCGACCTCGGCGAGATCGACCGGCACCAGGATGGACTTGAACATCGAAACCCCCTTGTCATCGAGACGATGAAACCTAGTCGCCCAGCCTCGCCGCGGCGTTGATCGAGGTCAACCGTCCCCGGCGCGCACGAGCGCGCCATCGGCGGCATGGAGCGCACGCCGTCCGGCACGGAAAATGCGCAACGCCGATCAAACCGCTATCGGTAGTCTCCGCGGGCGCCGGAAGAGCCGGCGCGACGCGCGAGGGAGCGGAACGGAGACATGATCGGCCGCAAGTCCCAGACACGCCTCGACTATGCCGAGCGGATCGCCCGGGTCGCCACACATATCGCCGGCCACCTCGACGACGACCTGTCGCTCGAGCGCCTCGCCGGCATCGCCTGCCTCTCGCCCTACCACTTTCACCGCATCTACCGGGCGATGACGGGCGAGACGGCGGCGGAGACGGCGCGGCGCCTCAGGCTGCACCGCGCCGCCCACAGCCTCGTCGCCTCGCAATTGCCCATCGCGCGCATCGCCGCCCGGGCCGGCTACGGCAGCGTCGCCGCCTTCACACGCGCCTTCGCGGTCTCCTACGGCCACGCCCCCGCCGCCTACCGGCGCCGCGGCCGCCTGCTGCCCGGCGCCGGGTGCCCCCAGGAAGAGGATGGCCCCATGACCAGCCCCTGGACCGTCACCCTGCAGCCCATGCCAGCGCTGCGCCTGGCCACCATCCACCATGTCGGTCCCTATATGGAGATCGGCCGCGCCTTCGACCGGCTGATGCCCTGGGCTGCGGCGCGCGGCCTCCTCGGCCCCGGCGCCGTCACCGTCGGCGTCTATTACGACGACCCCGGCACTGTCGCGGCGAAGGACCTCAGCGCGGATGCCGGCATCTCCATCGGTCGCGAGATCGAGGGCGACGCCACCGTCCACATTGTCCTTATCGCTGCCGGCACACACGCCGTGCTGCGCCACCGCGGCCCCTATGCGGAGCTCGAGCGCGCCTACGACTGGCTCTACCGCGCCTGGCTGCCGGCGAGCGGGCACGAGCCGGCGGATCGCCCGCCCTATGAGATCTATCGCAACGATCCGCGCGAGGTGCCGGCGCAGGACCTCGTCACGGACATCTGCCTGCCGCTCGCCGATGTTTAAGCGAAAGCCGGCTCAGCCCTGTCGCTCGGGCGTGCGCACCACGAGACCATCGAGCTCCGGCCGCACGCGAATCTGGCAGGACAGGCGCGAGCTGGGCCTGACGTCGAAGGCGAAGTCGAGCATGTCCTCCTCCATCGGCTCGGGCTCGCCGACCGCCTCGCGCCAGGCCTCGTCCACATAGACGTGGCATGTGGCGCAGGCACAGGCCCCGCCGCACTCGGCCTCAATGCCCGGCACGCCGTTGCGGATGGCCGTCTCCATGACGGTGGCACCGACCTCGGCCTCGACCGTGCGGGCGATGTCATCGGCATCGATGAATGTGATCTTGGGCATGCCCTGCTCCGTGGCGATTCCCGCCCTCTTTAGAACATCTGCAGGCGATGTGAACACCGGCGGTGAGTCGCAGGGGGACCGTCTATGCCGATCAGGCGCGCGTCAGAAGCTCGGCGAGAGCGGCGTCGCAATCGGCAGCGGCCGCCTCGAGCCTCGGCAGGAGATCGTCGAGCCCGGCCGGCTCGCTGCCGTCGGCGGCGAGCCGCAACTCGGCCTCGATCCGCCTCGCCGCTTCTGCAAGCGGACGGGCTCCGATCGCGAGCGAAGCACCCTTCAGTGTGTGGGCGGCCTCATAGCGCAGTGCGGCCGCGCCCTTGCCGGCAATGACGGCCATCTGGCCCTTGAGCTGTTCGCGGAAGAGCTGGGCCACCTCGCGCATCAGGACCGTGTCGCCGGCAGCCTGACGCAGCAGGAATTCCTCGTCCAAAGGCGAAGCGGCATCATCCGTCTCGCGGGCATCCATCATGATCCTCGTCCCGGCGGCAAGCCGGCAGGGCCGGCGATCAGGCTTGTCCACATGGAAGAGGGCCGCCTCGTGCGGTGTCCGTCAACCATGCCACTCTCCCGCCATA
Source organism: Chelatococcus daeguensis (assembly GCF_001887265.1). Classification (NCBI taxonomy): domain Bacteria; kingdom Pseudomonadati; phylum Pseudomonadota; class Alphaproteobacteria; order Hyphomicrobiales; family Chelatococcaceae; genus Chelatococcus; species Chelatococcus daeguensis. The sequence continues at coordinate 2,566,378 of NZ_CP018095.1, forward strand.
AGTCTTTGACGTTCCAGATGGTAAACAAGGCGTTAACGAAACATTCAAGTGGCCGTCCGGTCGGGTTTCTTTCGCCGGAACCGAACGATAGACTGTTTTGGTAAATGGCGGTCCCTGCGGCCGGGCGGTCTTGCGCAAGCGAGGAGGCCCCGTCCGGACGCAGGCTACCGTTGCCGGAACAGGCAGCGGCGGCAGACCCTATGGTGTGGCGTGAGTGAGGCGGCGATCATGGCCAAGGACAATCAGGCAAAAGACCCGACGGAAGCAGCCCTGTCGGCGATCGAGCAGGCGCTGAACCTGACGGCGCTCGACAGCCGGGCGGCGACGGCGCGCAAGCTGCCCGATCCCGCGGAGGAGCCACGCCTGCCCGAGATCGACGAACAGGCTTTCTTCGCCTCCGTGACTGGCGCCCCGACCGAGAAGCCGGCCGAAGGCACCCCCGAGATGCCCAAGGCGAGTCAGCTCTCGCCCGCCAAGCCTTCCCTCAAGATGCCGGCACCGAAGCCCGGCACCCGGGACACCGCGCCCGCCACGGACGACGAGAAGCCGATGAGCGCCCGCCCCGCCGACAAAGCCGCCGCCCGCGATCCCTCCGCCGCTCGCCCGTCCGGCCAGAAGCCCGCCGGCGTCGTCGCACCGGACCCCTCCCGCGTCGCCAATGACGACAAGGAGACGGTGGGCGCGCTGTTGCAGGCGCTGCAGGCCCGGCCATCCTCCCGTGCCTATTGGCTCGCCGCCGTCGCCTCGCTCGCATGGCTCGGTCTCACCGGGGCCGGCATCTGGCAGCGCTACGACCTCGGTGCGGTCGACGTGGACGGCGCCATCGGCGCCATTGGTGCCGTCGAGGGCGCGCTGCTTGCCCTGACGGTCTTCGGCCCCGTCGTGCTGTTCTTCGTGCTCGCGACACTGCACACCCGCGCGCAGGAGATGCGCCTCGTCGCCCGCGCCATGACGGGCGTTGCCGTGCGCCTCGCCCAGCCCGAGAATCTCGCTGCTGATTCCGTCGTGAACCTCTCCCAAGCCGTGCGCCGCGAGGTCGCCGCGATGGGTGACGGCCTCGAGCGGGCCCTTGCCCGTGCCGGCGAGCTCGAGACGCTCGTGCGCACCGAAATCTCGACCCTGGAGCGCGCCTACGGCGACAACGAAATTCGTATTCGCTCGCTGCTCGACGAACTCGTCGCCCAGCGCGAGGCCATCATCAGCAACGGCGAGCGTGTGAAGGCCGCCATCTCGGGAGCACACGAGAACTTCGCCCAGGAGCTCGAGGGTGCGAGCCGTGTGATCGCCGAGGCCGTTGCCTCCGCCGGCACGCGCGTTGCCGAGCAGCTCGGCTCCAAGGGCGAGCAGATCACCCTCGCCCTCGGCCGCGCCGGCGACCGTATGATCGACGAAATCACCTCGCGGGGCGGCGAACTCGTCGAGCGCCTCGGCTCCACCAGCGACGCGGTCGGCGCCCGTCTCGCCAGCGCCAGCGCGGATGTCACCTCGACGCTCGACGGCAAGGCACGCGAGATCACCGAAGCCATCGAGCGCACCGGCCAGGTGCTGACCACCGGCCTCAACGACGGTGCCGCCGAGCTCACCCGCACGCTCGCCGAGACCGGCACGAGCGTTGCCGAGCAGATTGCCCAGCGCGCCATGGAGGTGAACGACACCCTGCGCTCCACGGGCGAGACGCTCAGCGTCGCCATCGGTGCCCGCGGCGAGGAGGTGACGCAGCGCATCGAGATCACCGGCCGCGAGATCGCCGACACCATCGCCTCGCGTGGCGAGGGCCTCGCCGTGCGTCTCGCCGAGACGGGCGAGCGCATCCACGAGGTCATCAACGTCAATGGCCGCGCGCTGGAGCAGACCTTGGCCGAGACGGGCGATCGGCTCGCGGGCCTGATCGAGGAGCGCACCAGCACCGCCCGCAACGTCTTCTCGTTGAGCGCCGCGGAACTGGAGACGACCCTCACCAGCACCAGCGAGCGCATGGCCGCCCTCATCTCCGAGCGCGCCAACGCTGCCTGCAGCTTCTTCGAGGACGGCGCCCAGGCGCTCGAGATGACCCTCACCACCGCGGGCGAGCGCATTGCCGGCCTGGTTGAGGAGCGCACCAGCGTCGCCCGCGAATTGTTCGAGAACAGCACCCGCGCGCTCGACGAGAGCCTGTCGACCACGGGCGAGCGTCTTGCCACCCTGCTCGAGAGCCGCTCGGACGACGTGCGCCGCGCCTTCGAGAGCGGAACGCAGGCCCTCGACCGCAGCCTCGCCAATACCAGCGAGCAGCTGTCCGGCCTGCTGGAGAATCGCTCCGAAAGCATCCGCCTCGCCTTCGAGAACGGCACGCGCGCGCTCGACGACAGCCTCGCCAGCACCGGCGAGCGCCTCGCCGATCTCCTCGAGACCCGCGCCGAGAACGTCCGCACGATCTTCGAGAACGGCACCCGCGGCATCGAGGAGAGCCTGGGGACGGTCGGCGACCGCCTCGCCTCGCTTGTCGAGGACCGCACCAATCTCGTGCGCACCGCCTTCGAGGACAGCGCCCGCGCGCTCGAGACCACGCTGTCGACCACCGGCACGCACATGGCCACCCTGCTCGAGGAACGCACGGCGAGCGCCCGCGTCACCTTCGAGGAGAGCGCGCGGACGCTTGCCGAGGAATTCGCCGGCCGCACCTCCGAGCTGCGTGACATGCTCGCCCACCAGACAGACGAGACCCGCGCCCTGATGGCGGGCACCGGCAAGGACGTCGTGCTGGCCATCGCGACGCAGGCCTCGCGCGTCAACGAGGCCCTGGCGCGCAACGCCGAGGCACTTGCGGAGACCATCGACACCCGCGGCCGCCTCGTCGACGAGAAGCTGGGCGAGCGCCTTGCCGCCTTCGAGAAGACGATGGAGACCGGCGGCGACAAGCTGGAGATGACGCTCTACGCCCGCCTCTCGGCCTTCGAGGAGACCATTGAGAACCGGGCCATCAGCCTGGACAACACGCTCAACGCACGCCTCTCGGCCTTCGAGAACGCCATCGAGAGCCGGACCTCCACCCTCGACGCGAGCCTCTCCGAGAAGCTCTCCAGCTTCGAGCGCACGGTGGACGCACGCGCCGGCTCGCTTGATGAGACGCTGTCGGCCCGCCTCGGCTCCTTCCAGCAACTCGTCGAGAGCGGCGCCCGCACGCTCGATGCCACGCTGGGTGCGCGCCTTGCCGCACTCGAGGAGACCATCGAGCAGCGCGGCCACCGCCTCGACGCGGCGCTGTCCATGCGTCTTGCCGGCTTCGAGGACGTCATCGTCACCAAGGGCCAGGCACTCGCCGAGCGCATCGCCAACGACACGTCGGGTTTCACCACGACGGTCACCGCCCGCCTCGCCGATGTCGAGAACCTGCTGACCACCCACGGCACCCGGCTTGCAGACGCGCTCGCCGAGCGCACCAAAGAGGCCGGCGACGTCATGGAGGCGCACATCGCGCGCTTCGAGGAGCGTTCGGCCACCAAGAGCCAGGAGATCGCGAAATCGCTCGACGGGCTCATCGTGCGTATCGACGACAATCTCGGCGCGCGCGCCAGCGCCCTCAACGACGCCCTGGTCGAGCGCACGAAGGAGATCGCCCGCGTCATGGCCGAGGGCGGGCGCGACGTCACCCAGGCGCTGGCCTCCAAGGTGGACGAGATCGGCGGCGTCATCTCGACGAAGAGCGCGCAGCTCACCGAGGTGCTCTCGGGCAAGGCGCAGGAGATCAACGAGACGCTGGGCGGCCGGGCCCTCGACATCGCGGCGACGCTCGACCAGCGCGTCGCCCGCTTCGAGGAGCGGGTCGTCGACCGGCTCGACACGGTCAGCGCCACGCTCGACGAGCGCGGCCAGGCGATCTCCGAGAACCTTGCCGCCCGTGCCGAGGCGATCAACGCAACCCTCGGCAATCGCGCCCAAGAGCTGGAGCGGCTATTCGACGACAAGGGGCTCGGCCTCGTCGGCGCCATCGCCGACCGCGGCGAGAGCATCGCCCGCGAAGTCGCCTCGGTCGGCGAGGCGGTTGTGCGCACGCTTGAGACGCGCGGCCGCTCCATCGTCGAGGCGGTGCAGGAGCGCTCGCAGGAGCTCACCGAGCTGTTCGGCTCGTCGAGCGAGTCGCTGCGCCGTGTCATCGAGGACGGCACCAGCCGCTCCATCGAGACGCTGATGTCCACCAACGACCGCCTGAAGGGCGAGTTGTCAGGCGTGCTCGACCGCCTGTCCGAGGCCAACCGCCTGCTGCAGCAGATGGCCGCGAGCGCCAGCGCCAACCTCGCCCAGGTCGAGGACGGGCTGACGAGCCGCGTCGGCGAGTTGCAGGAGGTGCTCGGCGCGGTGAAGGAGGAGACCGGCCGCGCCGCGAGCGACGTCGCCGCCCAGGTCGAGGCGCTGCGCGCCATCTCCGGCCAGACGCTGACGCAGGCTGCCGGCCTCGCCGAGAAGCTCGGCCAGCAGGGTCGGGCCGTTGCCGAAGTCACGAACGAGCACATCAAGGCCATCGCGGAGGCGACGCGCCTGCTCGAAGGCGTCGAATCGCGCATGGGCGTCGCCCTCGACGAGCGCCGCCAGACGCTGGAGAACCTCGTCTCGGTGGTCGGCGAGCGGGCCGACGACATGGAATCGATCACCCGGTCCTTCAGCGCCCTCCTGTCGGAGACGCTGCAGGAGGCGGAGCGCAAGGCGCGCCAGATCGGCTCCGTGCTGGCCGAAAACGCCCAGTCGGCCACCCAGGCCATCGGCGAGCAGTTCGATCTCATCCGTACGACGACCGGCAAGGAGCGCGAGCGTACAGCGGCTGCCCTGCGCCAGGCCTACGAGCAGGTCATCGCCGAGATGAGCCAGAGCCTCAGCCAGGCGACCGAGCGCTTCCACTCCGTCGCCAACGACATGCGCGGCATGACCGCCCGTATCCATGAGGAGCTGGAGGCGACGCGCAGCGAGCTGAAGCGCGGCGTGATCGAGATGCCGCGCGAGACGCAGGAGACGACCGCCGCCATGCGCCGCGTCGTCGCCGACCAGATCAAGGCGCTCAACGAGCTGACCGAGATCGTCACCCGGTCGGGCCGTGCCGTCGACGTCGTTGAAGCGGCCCAGCCCCGCCGTCCGGCCCAAGCCGAGCGTTCGGCCCCCGAGCGCCCGGTTGCCGAGCGCCCGGCCGCCCCGACGCCGCGGCCCCAGCCGGCACAGCAGGCTGCCCAGCCGGCGGCAGCCCCTGCGCCGCAGCCGGCGCGTGCACCCGTCCCTGCCCCGCAGCGCGAGGCCGCGCCACAGCAGGCCGGCGGCCGTGGCTGGCTCTCGGACCTTCTCGTGCGGGCCTCGCGCGACGAAGCCGAGACGGCAAAAGCCGCGGCTCCCGCCGCGCAGACCGTGGCCGGTGCCCCCGCCAGCCAGCGCCGCACCATCGAGCTGCTCGATTCCATCTCGGTCGATATTGCCCGGATGATCGATCACGATGCGGCGGTGGAGCTGTGGGACCGCTACAAGCGCGGCGAGCGAAACGTGTTCACGCGCCGGCTTTACACCCTTCAGGGCCAGCAGACCTTCGAGGAGATCCGCCGCAAGTACCGTCAGGACGCCGAATTCCGCGAAACCGTGGACCGCTACATTGACGAGTTCGAGCGCCTGCTCGCCGAGGTCTCGCGCCAGGATCGGGACTCGATGATGGCCAAGACCTACCTCACGTCGGAGACCGGCAAGGTCTACACTATGCTGGCGCACGCCACCGGCCGCTTCGAGTGATCGCGGCGCAGGCTTGACAAAATGGGGCGCGGCCACGGACGGCCGCGCCCTTTCCTTTTCTCACGCTGCCGGCAGAAACCGCGGTCGCTCTCTTCGACGGCAATTTGCCGGATGGCCATGGCGAGGCTGTCGCCTGTCCTCGCTGGCGCGTCTGCGGAGATCACCATGGACGAGACGTCGCGGATCATCTACGGGCGGGAGGAAACGCTCCCGGTGGCCGAATTCCGGCAGGTGCTGGATGCATCCGGCCTCGGCACCATCCGTCCCGTCGAGGACGATGGCCGCCTCGCCGCGATGCTCGCCGGCGCAAACCTGATCGTGACGGCACGCCGCGACGTGCCCGGCCACCCGCTCGTCGGCGTTGCCCGCTCCATCACCGACTTCTCCTGGTGCTGCTACCTGTCCGAGCTCGCCGTTGCGCGCTCTGCCCAGGGCCTCGGCATCGGCAAGGGGTTGCTCGACGAGACCCGCCGGCTTCTCGGGTCGCACGTCAGCCTGGTGCTGGCCTCCGTCCCGGAAGCGATGGGATTCTACGAGCATGCGGGCATGGTGCGCATCGCAGACGCCTTCTGGTATCGGCGGGAGGCGTGACGATAGGCGGTACGGCTGTCGTAATGTTTCTGCCGTAAGGGATGCGGCTGCGTCGACCGAAACTCCCCGGAAGGACCCGTCATGTATCCAGTCCAGATTCGCGAACTCGCTCCCGTCAGGGTCGTGGCCATCCGCCACATCGGCCCCTACGAAGGCACCGGCCCCACCTTCGACCGGCTCTGGGCCTGGGCCCGCGCGCGGGGGCCCCTTCCGGTCGACCTGCGCGTGTTCAGCGTCTATCATGACGATCCCACGCTCGTGCCGGCAGGCAGCCTGCGCTGCGATGTCGCGATGTACATTGGCCCGGATGCGCAGAGCGATAGCGTCGTCACGGTCGGCGAAATCCCTGGCGGACGCCATGCCGTGCTGAGGTTGAAGGGTCCCTACTCCCTCGTTCCGCAGGCTTCCCGCTGGCTGCTCGAAACATGGCTGCCACAGCACGGCGAACGGCCGACGCGAGCCCCTTTCGACGAGTATCTCAACAACCCGGCCATCGTGCCGCCGGAAGAGCTGCGCACCGATATCTGCCTGCCACTGGCCGGCTGAGCGCCACCCGTCACGCCCGTGCCGGCGACCAGCGCACAATCTGCAGCAGCACTGACGACAGCGCTTCGTCGAGCGCGCGCGCTGCCCCTGGCCCGGTGATGCCGGCAACCGGCACACGCGCCGAGAAGATCTTGGCCGAGACCACGCGGCCGCTGACCGTCTCGATGAGGCGCGCCGAGATCTCGACCACAGCCTCGGACGACGCGCTCGACACCTCGAAGCGGCGGATTTCGCTGCCGAGCGCGTAATTGGCGACGACCCCGTCGCCGGGGCGCGCCACACGGCCGAGGCGGCTGCCGTTCTCGAAGGTCTGGATCAGGCGCGTCTGCACCAGCTTGGGCAGCCGGTCGGCCCATTGCACGCCGTCGAGCTGCGAGACGGCGCCGTCCGCACCCTTGACGATGATGGCGCTGCCATCGAGCGTCTGCAGCGCCAGCGGCTCGGTGACGATGAGTTGGTCACCGCCGATGCGGGCCGCCCCCGTCACCTCGCGTGGCGCCGAGAGATCGAACGTCGCGGGCGCCGGGCCGGCGCAGCCGGCGAGGACGAGCCCCGCCACGAGCAGCGCGCAGGCGCCGGGGCGAACGGAGCCGCCGGAAGAAGCGGCAGACGATCTGCGGTTCATGTCAGCGACCACTGTAGGCTGGCAATCCCGGCTTGCTGCCGAAGATGAACTGCTGGGGGTTGCGCTCGACGCTGCGCAGCACGCGGTTGATCTCGTTGAGGGTGCGGCGCCCTTCGCTCGCCAGCGCCTCGTAATCGCGCAGGCCGGGGCCGGTGAAGCGGTTGATGCCGGCCGTGATCTCGGCCGTGCGCTTATCGAGGTTGTCGGCCAGCACGCGGATGGAACGGGCGGCCTCCGCCACCTCCTCGAAGGCGCCCTTGCCCTCGGGCGAGGACAGGAAGCCTTCCGCTGCCTTGAGAACGCCGTCGACACGGTCCGCCGCGACGTCGAGCTTCTTCGAGATCGAGGCGATGTCCTTCAGCGTCGATTCGATGTCGCCGCTCGAATCGCCGAGCGCCGCGGTGAAGCGATCGACATTGTCGACGATGCGCGTCACGCGGTCCGGCGGTACCGCCGTCACCACCTCATCGAGATTCGCAGCGAGCGTCTCCAGCCGCTTCGACAGGTCGGCGGCATTGCCCAGCAGCCGCTCGAGACCCGGGGCGTTATCGGCGAGTGCGCCGGAGAACCGCTCAACGTTCTGCACCGTGCGGGTGATCGGATCCTCGGCCTGGCCGACGATGCGGTCGAACTTCGTCAATACGTCGTCCGCCTTGCCCGCGAGCCGCTGTGCCGTCTCCAGAAGATCCTGGAAATCCGAGCGGTCGGCGAAGATCGTCGGCAGTGGCTGGCCGGGTCCGGCTTCCAGCGGCCGTGCGTCGGGATTGCCGCCGGTGAGCTGGATGTTGGCGACGCCGGTCAGCCCCTGATATTCGAGCCGCGCCTTGGTGTCGGTATTGATCGGCGTCGTGCGGTCGACGTCGACGCGCGCGACCACGCGCCGCGGGTCCTCGGGCAGAAGCTCGATGTTCGATACCTCGCCGACCCTGAGACCGTTGAACAGTACCAGGGAGCCACGCGACAGGCCGGAGACGGAGCCGGAGAAGACGATGCGATAGCTCACGCGGTTGGCGCGCACGTCTGCCCCGGCGAACCAGTAGACGAACAGGAAGGCGCCGGCGATGACCACCAGCGTGAACAATCCGATCAGAGCGTAATTGGCCCGTGTCTCCATACCGCCTGTCGTCTCTTTCTCACTCGGCCATCACGGCCCGGGCTCTCTTGCCGTGGAAATAGGCCCTCACCCAAGGGTGATCCGAGGCCAGCATATCCTCGATCGTTCCCGATGCGATGATTCGCCCCTCCCCGAGCGCCGCGATACGGTCGCAGACCGAATGGAGGCTGTCGAGGTCGTGGGTTACCATGAAAACCGTGAGCCCCAAAGTCTTCTGCAGGGTGGCGATGAGGTCGTCGAAGTCGCCCGCCCCGATGGGGTCGAGGCCTGACGTCGGTTCGTCGAGAAACACAATTTCGGGATCGAGGGCGAGCGCGCGGGCGAGCGCGGCGCGCTTGATCATGCCGCCCGACAGGTCGGAGGGATATTTGTCCGCCGCGTCGGGGCTGAGGCCCACCATCTCGATCTTCAGCATGGCGAGTTCCTCGAGCAGCCGGTCGGACATGTCGAGGTATTCGCGCATCGGCACCTGCACGTTCTGCCTCACCGTCAGCGAGGAGAACAGTGCCCCGTGCTGGAACAGCACGCCCCAACGGCGCTCGATGGCCCTGCGCGAGGCCGGATTGAGGCCGTCGAGATCCTCGCCGAAGACCTCGATGGTGCCGGCCCGCTTCGGCACAAGGCCGAGGATCGCGCGTGTCAGCACGGACTTGCCGGTTCCCGAGGCTCCGACGAAGCCGAGGATCTCGCCACGGTAAACGTCGAGATCGAGCCCCTTCATGATCGTCTTCTCGCCGAAGCCGACCTCGAGCCCGCGCACGCGGATGACGACCTCGCGCTCGCGTTCGTCGGCGGTTCTGGCGGAGTTCTGGGGCGTATCATCCATGTCAGTAATCGATGGCCGCGAAGAACATGGCGAAGAGACCGTCGACCACGATCACCATGAAGATGGACTTTACCACCGATGACGTCACCTGCCGGCCGAGCGACTCCGCCGAGCCCTGCACGGCGAGCCCCTCGAGCGAGGCAATGAGGCCGATGACGAGCGCCATGAAAGGCGCCTTGATGAGGCCGACGAGGAAGGTGGAAAGCACAATCGCCCCCTGCAGGCGGGCGAGGAAGATCTCGGGGCTGATGCCGCCGTAGACCCAGGCCACGAGACCGCCGCCGAGCAGCGCCGACATCATCGACAGGAAGGTCAGCAGTGGCAGCCCGATGATGAGCGCCAGCACGCGCGGCACGATCAGCACCTGCACCGGGTCGAGCCCCATCACGCGCAGCGCATCCACCTCCTCACGCATCTTCATCGAGCCGATCTCGGCCGTGAAGGCGCTGCCCGAGCGGCCGGCGATCATGATCGATGTAAGGAGTACCGCCAGTTCGCGCAGGATAAGGATGCCGACGAGATCAACCACGAAGGGCGTCGCCCCGAAGCGCTGCAGCTGGAAGATGCCCTGCTGCGCCACGATGGCCCCGACGAGGAAGGAGATGAGCGCGATGATGGGCACGCCGCGGAAGGCGATGTGTTCCAACTGGTGAACGAGCGCGGGAAAGCGGAAGCGGCGGGGATTGAAGAGCACGACGACCAAGGCCGCGACAACCTCGCCGAGGAAGCTGACGCCGCGCACGAAGTCCTTGCCCACCTCGACGACCGTGCGGCCGACGTCGACGAGAAAGTCGACGATGTGCAAGTTCTTCGCGCGGCTCGGCTCCTGGAAGCCGCGATAGGCGATCTCGTCGAGCAGCGTTTGATGCTCCGGGCGGGCACCGACGAAATCGGCGCGCTGGCCCCGGTCGCCCAGTTCGTGCCGCGTCCGATCGAGCACCCAAGCGCCCAGCGTGTCGAGCCGCCCGATCTCCGAAATGTCGATGCGTACGCTGCCGCCGCCGCGGGCTTCCTCCAGAAGCATGGCGGCGAGCCGCTCCACCTCGGCGGCATGGGGCGCCGTCCAGCGCCCGGACACGACGAAGCGCATATCACCGCCGCGCTCGTCGACGGCGATCGCCGGTCCTGAATTCATCGCCTCGATGCCCGCCATGCCTCGTCCAGGGTGCGCTCCCCGTCGAATCCAGGCACCGTGATAACGCGCCGGAACCGTGACTGTCGACAAATGCACCGCGGAATTCCTGCCCGCCGGCCATTGTGCGTGCCTTGCGCTGGCGGTTGTGGCTTTATCGCAACCCCGCCGTGTCCTTGCCGGGAACAAGAGATGTCCACGACCGACCGCAAGCTCTCCGTCACGATCGAGCGCTTTCCCATCGCCGGCGTCTTCTCCATCGCCCGCGGCAGCCGTACGGAGGCGGTCGTCGTCACCGCCACCATCACCGAGGCAGGTCGCACCGGGCGCGGCGAATGCGTCCCCTATGCCCGCTATGGCGAGACCGTCGAGGGCGTCGCCGCCGCCATCGAGGCGCTTGCCCCGGCGATCGCCGCCGGTCTCGATCGCGAAGCCCCGCAGGAGGCGATGCCGGCAGGCGCCGCCCGCAACGCGCTCGACTGCGCCCTGTGGGATCTCGAGGCCAAGCGCGCCGGCCTGCCGGCCCACGTCCTCGCCGGCATCGACCGCCTCGGCAAGGCGACCACGGCCTATACCATCAGCCTCGCCGAGCCGGTGGCGATGGCCGAGGCGGCGCGTGCGGCGCGAGAGCGCACCATCCTCAAGATCAAGCTCGGCAAGCCGGAGGGCGACATCCGGCGTCTCGAGGCCGTGCGCGCCGCCGCGCCCGATGCGACGCTCATCGTCGACGCCAACGAGGGCTGGCGACCTGACGTTCTGGCGGACCTGCTGCAGGCATCGGCCGACAACGGCGTCGCCCTCGTCGAGCAGCCGCTACCGGCGGGCGAGGACGCCGTGCTGGCCGATATCGGCCGTTCCATACCGGTCTGCGCCGACGAGAGCCTACACACTCGGGCGGACCTGCCGAGGCTCAGGCCGCTCTATGACGCGGTCAACATCAAGCTCGACAAGACGGGCGGTTTGACCGAGGCCCTCAGGCTCGCCGCCGAGGCCGAGGCTCAGGGCTTCGCGATCATGGTCGGCTGCATGGTGGGCACGTCGCTCGCCATGGCGCCGGCGATGCTGCTGACGCCGCGCGCCCGCTTCGTCGATCTCGACGGGCCGCTGCTGCTGGCGCGCGACCGACCGCACGGCCTCGTCTATGACGGCAGCACGGTTTCGCCGCCCTCCTGCCTGCTCTGGGGCTGAGAAACCCGCCGCGCGGCGAGGAAGGCGAGAAGCATGCCGAGCGCGCCGAGCCCCGCCATGGCAAAATAGCCGCCCGCGCCGGAGGCCCCATAGAGCGGACCGCTCGCCATGGTCGCCGCGGCCATGGCGCCGGCGTTGCAGGCCGTCAGGATGCCCTGCCAGCGCGCCCGCGCGCCGCGCGGCGCGAGCCCGGTGATGGCGGCGATGGTGCCGAGATGCGTGGCGCCGAAGCTGAGGCCGTGCAGAAGCTGCAGCACCAGCGTCCCGGCGAATCCGGGATCGAGCCCCATCAGCGCGAAGCGGGCGAGCGCTGCCCCGCCGCCGAGAGCGACCCAGGCGAGCCCCCGCCCCACTGTGCCGATGAGCGGCCCCAGGCGCGCGAAGAGAGCAATCTCGGCGAGGACGCCAAGCGACCACAACAGGCCGATGGCATTGCCCGAAAGCCCCTGCCCGCGCCAGTGCAGGGTGCCGAAGGCGTAGATCATGGCGTGGCTCGCCTGCACGCTGGCTGCGGCCATGACGAGCGCCAACAGCGCCCCGCGCTGCCGACGCGGTGCATGGGCGACGCTGGGCGCGCCGACCGGCAGCTCTTGCCCGCCACTCGGCGCGGCGAGCGCCGCCACGGCCCCGAGGCCCGCCACCGTCGCCAGCAGCCAGACGAAGGCATCCGCCTTCAGGACCGTCAGCAGGACCCCGCCGGCGAGATTGGTGACGAGGAAAGCGACCGAGCCCCAGAGCCGGATGCCGCCGTAGCTCAGCCGCGGCCGCCCGTGCAGATAGGCCGTGGTCGTGACATCGGTCAGCGGGATGAGCGGCGCCATGCACAAGCCGACGAAGACCATCACGGTCATGATGCTGGCCAGCCCCCCGGTCTGTGCCAGCAGGACATAGGCAGCGAGAAGGCCTGCGTTTACAATGGCGAGCAGCACGCCGGCCGGCAGGTGCCGGTCGGCCAGCGCGGTGATGAAGGGCGTCGCGAGGATGCGCACCACCATCGGGATGGCGAGGACGAGACCGATGGCCGCCGCATCGAGCCCGCGGCTTTCGAGCCAGACGGGGAAGAACGGCAGATAGAGGCCGGTGCCGACGAAGATGACGGCATTGAGCAGACACAGGCGAACGAGGCCATCCATCGGAAGGCTCCCCGCGCCGGCATCCGGCGCGTCGAACGGCGAATCGCGGCATCGGCCGCAATCGAGCCGTAAGGGATCGTTCAGATGCTTGCACTAGCCTGTCGCCTGTCGCCTGTCGTCGCTGTGCTGAGCGGCGGCGCTGCGTGTGAGTGAAACGAGTACGGACGGGCCGCATGACCGAAAGCGACAAGCCGCTCGACGATGCAAGCTACGAGGCCATCGAGGCCGCGGTGATGGAGAGCGAGCGCGGGCGCTGGTTCCTCAACGAGTTCGCGCGCCGCAACCGCAACAGCGACACGCTTTCCGTGCTGCGGGCGATCGAGAAGATGCAAGGCGCCATTCCCGGGCGCTCGCCCCGGCTCGTCTATCTCGAATCCGAGATCGCGGATATCGCGGCGCTCGTCGCGACCGGGCAGGCCGCGATCGCAGCCACGCGGCGGGACGATCCCGTGCCTGAGGCGGACGAGAGCACCGATCCCGTGCTTCGCACCGCCCGCGCCGCCGCCGACGGCATGGCGAACGCCACCGAGCAGATCCAGGACCTTGCCTGGGCGCTGCGCGAGCGTGGCGCCGAGGAGACGCTGTGCACCGCGCTGGAGAAGCATGCCGGCGACCTGCACACCCTCGGCCTGATGCAGGACATCACCGTGCGCCGCCTCGGCCAGGCGCTCGCGCTCCTCGCCAGTGTCGAGCAGCGCCTGCGCGGCCTCGCCCCGCGCGAGGAAGCGCCCCGCGCCGGACGCGACAAGCCCGACGTCGTCGTGAGCCTGCCCGGTGGCAGCGACAACGGCCTGCGCCGCCGACGCACCGACGCGCCCGCCCGCATGTCCGCTGCGCCGGAAACGACCTCGCAAACATCACGCCCGGACGATGCCGCGAGCCATCCGGCTCAACCAGCGCAGGAGGCGTCGCCGTCAGACGAACCGCCGGTCGCGCGGACCGCGCCGAGCCCGGGAGAGGTGCAGCCCGCACGGGTGCGGCGCTATGCCGGCAATGTCGTCTTCGTCGATCCCGGCAACACGCGCCGCGGCAGCGCGGCGCTCGCCCGGGACGAGGCGCCACAGCCCGTTCCGCAGCGGCAGGAGACGGCGCAGAAGAGCGACGAGCCGCGCTTCGAGCCGTCCGTGCTCGCCGCCTTCGACGCCCTGAGCTGGCAGGAGAAGCTGCGCCGCTTCACCTGAGCGTGTGGTCAGGCGGCCAGCGGCACGCCGCCCGCCGAGGCGTTCGCCTGCACGATGTTGTCGAAGAACTGGCCCGCGCTCGCCCGCCAGCTGTAGGTGAGCGCCAGATCGCGGCAGAGGCTGCGGTCGATGTCGAGCGCCGCGAGCGCTGCGGTGCGCAGGTCCATGTCGAGGACCCCGCAGCCGGTGCCCCCCACCACGTCGAGCGGGCCGGTGACGGGGAAAGCGGCGACAGGCAACCCGCTGGCCAGTGCCTCCAGCAGCACGATGCCGAACGTGTCGGTCAGGCTCGGGAAGACGAAGACGTCGCTCGCGGCATAGACCTCCGCCAGCGTCTCACCCGTCAGCGTGCCGAAGAAGCGCGCCTGCGGGAAGCTCTGTTGCAGGCGGGCGCGCGCCGGCCCGTCGCCCACCACCACCTTCGTGCCCGGCAGGTCGAGCTTGAGGAAGGCCTCTAGGTTCTTTTCCACTGCGACGCGGCCGACATAGAGGAAGACCGGCGCTGGCACGCCGAGCGCGCCACGTGCATCCGCCCTGGGGCGAAACAGGTCGGCGTCGACGCCGCGCGACCAGCGCATGATATTGGCGAAGCCGCGCGCGCCGAGCTCCCGCGCCAGCGTCGGCGTGCTCACCATGACGCCCGCGCCGGCGTTGTGGAAGCGTCGCAGGGCGGCGTAGCCCCAGCGCTCGGGCACCGGCAGGCGCGCCGACAGATATTCCGGAAAACGTGTGTGATAGCTTGTCGTGAAGCCACGGCCCTCGGCGAGGCACACGCGCCGCATGGCGAGCCCGATCGGCCCCTCCGTCGCGATATGGACGAAATCCGGCTTCAGTTCGGCGAGCATGCGACGCATCCGGCGGGTGCCGGCGAGTGCCAGTCGGATTTCGCCGTAGGACGGCAGGGGCACGGTCCTGAAGGCGTCGGGCGTGACGAAATGCACGTCCGCGCCGAGCGAACAGGCATGGGCCGCCACGTTCTCCAGCGAGCGCACCACGCCGTTGACCTGCGGACGCCAGGCGTCGCTGGCGATGACGACGCGCATCATGCCGCCACCCTGGCCGCCTTCGCGGCGCGTGGGGGCTGGTCGGCAACCGGTTCGCCCGCCATGGCAGCGCGCTGCGGCATGCGTCCGGCCCAGTTGAGGATCTCGAGGCTCCCGTCGTAATGCTCGACAAGCGCGGTGCAGGATTCCACCCAGTCTCCGGTATTGATGTAGCTCACGCCGAAATCCTCGTGCATCGCGGCATGGTGGATGTGACCGCAGATGACGCCGTCCACCTCGTACCGCCGCGCTTCCGAGGCGAGCAGTTCCTCGAAGCGGCCGATGTAGTTCACGGCATTCTTGACCCTGAGCTTGGCCCAGGCAGACAAGGACCAATAGGTCAGACCGAGCCGCCGCCTGACGACGTTGAGATAGGTATTGATCGTCAGCGCCGCGCCGTAGGCCCAGTCCCCAAGAAGCGCGAGCCACTTGGCGTGGCGCACCACAAGGTCGAAGTGATCGCCGTGGATGACGAGATAGCGCTTGCCGTCCGCCGTCTCGTGGATGGCGTGTTCGACGATGTCGATGCCACCGAAATTGCTGCCCACATAGTCGCGCAGGAACTCGTCGTGGTTGCCGGGCACATAGATGAGGCGCGCCCCCTTGCGCACCTTGCGCAGCAGCTTCTGCACCACGTCGTTGTGGGCCTGCGGCCAGTACCAGCCCGACTTCAGCCGCCAACCGTCGATGATGTCGCCGACGAGGAAGACCGTGTCGGCATCATAGTGGCGCAGGAAATCGATCAGCAACTCCGCCTGGCACCCCTTGGTGCCGAGGTGGACGTCCGAGATGAACAAGGTCCGGACGCGGACAGCGTCGCTTTCTTGGGACACGGGGGCAGATCCGTCCGTCTGATCGCGTTGACCCTAAAGAGCCGATTCACATCTCACTTTGATGACGTGCTCCGTTCCCGTGCCCCCGGCGCATGACAGGCTTGCCGCGGCGGGCCTTGGGCAAGCCGATGTTTCGTGGTTTGGTTACGCCTGTATCCAAGGCGGCAGAGTGTCGTGAATCCCCTCCTAGGCATTGGCCTTAAAGTCCTCTCGGCGCTTTCGTTCACCCTGATGTCAGCGGGCATCAAGCTCGTCAGTACGGCGTTTCCGACCGGGGAACTGGTCTTCTTCCGCTCCGCTTTCGCGCTGGTGCCGCTCCTCCTGTGGCTCGGCTGGCGCGGCGAGTTGATCGACGCGGTACGCACGAAGAACATCCTCGGCCACGCCCGCCGCGGCGTCATCGGCTCCACGGGCATGTTCTGCGGCTTCTTCGCCTTGTCGTTCCTGCCCCTGCCCGATGCCATCTCGATCGGCTACACGGCACCGCTGATCGTCGTCATCCTCGCGGCGCTCGTGCTGAAGGAAACAGTGCGGGTCTATCGCTGGACGGCGGTCGCCGTCGGCTTTGTCGGCGTGCTCATCATGCTCACGCCGCATTTCCAGTCGAGCGTGCTCGTCAACGGTTTTGGCGACGGCGCGGCCATCGGTGCCGTCTTCGCGCTGGTCGGGGCCTGCTGCGCCGCGGGCGCGACGGTGGAGGTGCGCCGGCTCATCAGCACAGAGAAGACCGGCGCGGTCGTCTTCTACTTCTCCATGCTGACGACGCTGCTCGGCCTGTCCACCATCGTGCTCGGCTGGAATGCGCCGACCTTCACAGAGTTCTCGATCCTCGTCGGCATCGGCATTCTCGGCGGCCTCGGGCAGATCCTGCTGACGCAGAGCTATCGCTATGCCGATGCCTCGCTGGTCGCGCCGTTCGAATACACCACCATGATCTGGGCCATCCTCATCGGCTGGTTCATCTTCGGCGAGCTGCCGGTGCCGGCCGTCATCATCGGCTCGTCCATCGTCATGGGCTCCGGCCTCTTCGTCATCTGGCGCGAGCATCGCCTCGGCCTCGAGCGCCGCCGCGCCAACGCCGCCGCCCCGCCGCGCGCCACCTGAGCCGCGCTTGCATTGCACGGCGAGCCGCCTTAAAGCCACACTGATCTCCTTGGGGTGCCCATAAGGCCGGGCTGAGAGGCGCAATGCGTCAACCCACCGAACCTGAACCGGGTCGTGCCGGCGGAGGAATGCGAGATGCGAAACGACGGGCCCCCGCCCGGGCGGACGGACAGGACCATGCGATCCGGCGATTTCTCCGCGCATGTCGCCCACGAGATCCTCGTGCGGTTGCGCGGACGGCAGCCGCGTGTCCATGCCATCACCAATGCGGTGGCGAAGAACTTCACCGCCAACATGCTGCTCGCGGCCGGTGCCGTGCCGTCCATGACCATCGTCGCCGACGAGGTCGCCGACTTCACGCGCCGCGCCGATGCGCTGCTCGTCAACCTTGGCACGCTCGACACGGAGCGCCGCGCCGCCATCCCGCTCGCCATCGCGGCCGCCGAGGACGCGGCCCTACCCTGGCTGCTCGACCCGGTGTTCGTCGACGCCTCGCCCCGCCGCCTCGCCATCGCCCAGCAGCTTCTCGCCCGCAAGCCGAAGGTGCTGCGCGCGAACGCCGCCGAGTTCGAGGCCCTGGCGCGCCGGCCCGCGGACCGCAAGGGCGCCATCGACCTTGCCCGCGAGCGCGGCTGCATCGTCGCCCTGACCGGGCCGACGGACATCGTGACCGACGGGCGGCACTCGATCTTCATCGCCAACGGCCACCGGCTGATGGCCCGGGTCACGGCCATGGGCTGCGCGGCCACCGCTGTGGTCGCCGCCTGCCTCGCCGTGAGCGACGACGCGCTTCTCGCCACGGCCTCCGGGCTTGCCATCATGGGCATCGCCGCCGAGGTCGCTGGCGAGAAGGCCGGCGGGCCCGGCACCTTTCCGCCCCTGCTGCTCGATGCGCTCGACGCGCTGGACGACGCGGCCATCGCCGCCCGGCTGAGGTGCGAGCAATGAAGGTCGACCTCAGGCTCTATGCCATCCTCGATCCGGAGCGCACGCGCGGCCGGAACCTGGCCGACCTCGCCCGTGCGGCGGCCACAGGCGGCGCTACCCTCGTCCAGTACCGCGATAAGCACGCCGGCACGCGCGACCTCGTCGCCCGCGCCCGCGCCATCAAGGCGGCCCTCGCAGGCACCGGCGTGCCGCTGCTCGTCAACGACCGGGTCGACGTCGCGCTCGCTGCCGGTGCGGACGGCGTCCATGTCGGCCAGGACGACATGGACGCCGCCGATGCCCGCCGCCTGCTCGGTCCGCAGGCCATCATCGGCGTCACGCTGAAGACGCAGGCTCACCTCGGGGAGCTCGCCACCCTGCCGGTCGACTACGGCTGCATCGGCGGGGTCTTCGCCACCGGGAGCAAGGACAATCCCGATCCGCCGGTCGGCCTCGCCGGTCTCGCGCGGCTCGTCGACAGCGCTCGCGGAACACGGCCCGGCCTGCCCGTCGGCGCGATCGCCGGCATCGATGCGACCAACGCCTCCGCCGTCATCGGCGCCGGCGCCGACGGCATCGCCGTGATCTCTGCCCTCTTCATGAGAGAGGACGTGGAGGCGGCAGCACGCAAGCTGCGCGGCATCGTCGACGGGGCGCTTGCGGCTCGCGGCGCGACCGACGCCGGACGCTGAGGGAAGGAAACACGGAACCATGGCAGCGATCGCTGTGACCATCGCCGGCTCCGATTCGAGCGGCGGCGCCGGCATTCAGGCCGATCTCAAGACCTTCTCGGCGCTCGGCGTCTATGGCGCCAGCGTGATCACGGCGTTGACGGCGCAGAACACGCTCGGCGTGCAGGCGATCCACGACGTGCCCGCCGCCTTTGTGGCGCAGCAGATCGATTCGGTCTTCTCCGATCTTTTCGTGCGCGCGGTGAAGATCGGCATGCTTTCGCAGCCCGACGTCATTGCCGCCGTCGCCGAGGGGCTCGACCGCCACGGCGCGACGCGCATCGTCGTCGATCCCGTCATGGTGGCGACGAGCGGTGACCGGCTACTGGCCCCGACCGCCGTGGACAACCTGCGCAGCCTGCTCCTGCCCCGCGCCCTCCTCGTCACGCCCAACCTGCCCGAGGCGGCCGCGCTCGTCGACATGCCGGTGCCGCACGACGAGGCGGCGATGCAGGCCGTGGGCGAGCGCATCCTGGCGCTCGGCCCGAAGGCCGTGCTCGTCAAGGGCGGCCACGGCCACGGCACCGACAGCACCGACCTCCTCGTCACGCCCGATGGCGTGCGCCGCTTCTCGGCGCCGCGCGTGGCGACCAAGAACACCCACGGCACAGGCTGCACCCTCTCCTCCGCCATCGCAGCCCAGCTCGCCCGCGGCGCGACGCTCGAAGAAGCGGTGGCCGGCGGCAAGGCTTATGTCAGCGCGGCCATCGCGGCGAGCGAGCGGCTTGCCATCGGCGCCGGCCACGGCCCCGTCCACCACTTCCACCAGTGGTGGGTAAACTGACATGAGCAAGGCCAACAGCGACGCCATGCGAACCAACCGCCGCCGGTTCCTCGCCAGCAGCGGCCTTGCGGCCGCCGGCATCCTGTCGGTCCCGGCCGTCGTGCGGGCCGAGACACGCTGGCGCTGGCGTATGGCCACCTCCTGGCCGCGCAACCTGCCCGGCCCCGGTGTCTCGGCCCAGCGCCTCGCCGACCGCATCGGCGCCGCCAGCGGCGGACGCCTCGTGATTGACGTCTTCGCCGCCGGCGAGATCGTGCCCGCCTTCGAGGTCTTCGACGCCGTGGCGGGCGGCGTGGTGGAGATGGCCCATACCGCCGCCTTCTACTGGCAGGGCAAGATGCCGGCTGCCGTCTTCTTCACCAGCGTGCCCTTCGGTCTCGGGCCGATCGAGCATCTGGCCTGGATCGAGATCGGCGGCGGTCAGGCGCTGTGGGACGAGCTCTATGCCCCATCCGGCGTCCGCGCGTTCCTCGCCGGCAACACCGGCCCCTCGATGGGCGGCTGGTTCCGCAGGGCGATCGGCAGCCCCGACGACCTCAACGGCCTGCGCATCCGCGTCCAAGGCCTCGGCGGCGAGGTCTTTCGCCGCCTCGGCGCGACGCCCGTGACGCTGCCGCCCGGCGAGATCGCGACCAGCCTGTCGACCGGGGCTATCGATGCGGTCGAGTTCCTCGCCCCGTCGAGCGACCTCGCGCTCGGGCTGCACCGGGCCACGCAGCTCTATTACGCGCCGGGCTTCAACAAGCCGAACGGTGCCGGCGAATGCCTCGTCTCGCTCAAGGCGTGGAACGACCTAACCGACGATCTGCGCGCTATCGTCCGTGACGCCTGCCGCGCCGAACATGCCGAGGCCCTCGCCGACGCCGCGCGCCTCAACGGCGAGGCGCTCAAGGTGCTCGTCGAGCGGCACGGCGTGCGCACGCCGCTGTTCCCCAAGCCGGTGCTCGACGCGGCGCGCGAGGCGGCCGGCGACATCCTCGCCAACATCGCTGCGACGAGCCCGCTCGCCGGACGGATCGCCCGGAGCTACGCCGCCGCCCAGGAAGGCGGTCGTGCCTGGGCCGGGCTTGCCGCCGGCATGGCAGCAGCACTCGCGACGCACTGATCGCCTACACATTGAAGGCCGGATGCAGTCGGCGCTTGATCCGCCGTCTCCGGTCGGCCACATTGCGTCCGACCTTTCAAACATCCGTCCGCTTTAGCGGAACGCAAGGACCTGTCGCATGGCCGTCGAAGGCAAGGATCGCAGCAAGGCTCTGGAAGCTGGCGCCCAGATGCTCTCGGGCCAGCTCGGCAAGACGGTGCAGCGCCTGCGCAAGGCCTACAACCTGTCGCTGTCGGAGCTCGCCGAGCAGTCGGGCGTCGCCAAGTCGATCATCAGCCAGATCGAGCGCAACGAGACCAACCCGACGCTCGCCACCATCTGGCGCCTCAGCCAGGCGCTCGATATCTCCATCGATCGCGTCCTGTCGAGCGCCGACGACGAGCCCTTTATCCAGAAGTCCTCCCGCGCCGACACGCCCATCCTCGTCTCCGACGACGGCAAGATGCGGCTCGCCATCATCGGTTGGATCAAAACGGTGGAATGGCTGCAGTGGTACGACGTGCAGGCGGAGCCTGGCGCCGTTCTGGACTCGGACAGCCACCAGCGCGGCTCCGTCGAGTGCCTGTCCGTCCTCGAGGGGGAGTTTGAGGTCGAGGTTGGCGGCGTCGTGCAGCAGGCAAGGACCGGCGAGAGCCTGCGCTACCGCTGCGACCGGCCGCACACCGTGCGCTGCATCGGCGACGCCCCCGGCCGCGCGGTGATGGTCTGTATCCTCAAGGCCGCGGTGATGGACTGAGGGCGGGCGCACCCCGCCCGCTCGCTGCCGTTGCCATCGAGGCCTTCGACCTCGTGCCGTCGTCGCGAGGTGGATGCCCGCGACAAGCGCGGGCATGACAGCTGCCAAGTCGCGCCGGTCGGGCCTACTGCGTCGCTTTCGGCCGTGGCGGCAGGGACAGAAGATATTCCGCCATCGCCTCGCGGTCGGCCTGCGGCAGCTTGGCCGTGTTGCCGACAACCGGCGCCATGGTGGAGCCGACCGAATCGAACTCCGGCGTGAAGCCGCTCGTCAGGAGCTCGACCACCTCACTCTTCGACCAGCCGCCAATGCCGTCGGGCGACGGTGTGATATTGGGCGCGGACCCCTTGCCATCCGGCGACGGACCGCCGGCGAAGCGCGCCTCTGCTATGATGCCGCCGAGGACATTGCGCGGGCTGTGGCACTCGGCGCAATGCCCAGGTCCCTCGACGAGATAGGCTCCACGGTTCCAGGCCGCGCTCTTCGAGGCGTCCGGCTGGAACGCCTCCCCGTCGAGGAAGGCGAGCTTCCACAGCCCGATGCCGCGGCGGATGTTGTAGGGGAAGGCAAGGTCGTGCGCCGGCGCCTCACCCTCCACGGGCGCCAGCGTGCGGATGAAGGCGAACATGTCGCGCAGGTCCGCGGCCGCCATACGCTGATAGGAGGTGTAGGGGAAGGCCGGGTAATAGTGCTCGCCGTCGGGCGAGACACCCTGGCGCATGGCGCGGATGAAGTCCGCCTCGCTCCAGGCGCCGATACCGTCGCGCGGATGCGGCGAGATATTCGGCACATGGAAGGTGCCGAACGTCGTCTCGAGCGCATGGCCGCCGCCGAGGCGCAGCTTGTCGTCCTGCCCCGGCGTCGCATGGCAGGAGGTGCAGCCGCCGGCGTAGAACATAGCCTCGCCATTGGCGAGATCGGGCACTCCGCCGGGCGCCTCGTCGGCCCCGGAGGCGGTCAGCGCCGGGCTCGTCGCGACCCAGAAGGCCCCGGCGCCGATGATCGCGAGCCCGACAACGGCCGAGAGCGCCCGCCGCATGCCAGCCTCAGTTCTTCTTGATGCGGAAGGTCTCGTGGCAGCCGCCGCAGTTCTTCGTGACGGTACCGAACGCGACCTTGAAGCTGTCGAGGTCGCTGGTCGACGACAGGCCTTGCTGCGCATCCGCCTCGAACTTGGCGAAGGCCGCCTTGAAGCCCGCATTGTCCTGCCACACCGCCGGCGCGGCCGTCGTCTCGCCTACGTCGCTGCCGGCAGGGAACAGCGTCACCGCCTTTTCCGCGACCGTGACGTAGGTCGTCAGCACCTGTCGCGCCTTCTCGAGCTCGAACGGCGCCTCGCCCTTGGCGATGGCGGCGCCCGTCCGCGTTGCGGCCCCCGCATCCTTCATCAGCTGCTGGCGCTGCCCGATGACGTTTTCCTGCGCCAGCGCGGCCGTGGCCCCAATGACGACAACGGCAGCAGCCGTAACGATCAGCTTCATGCGTCCTCTCTCCCTCGTCCAAACGACTCGCCGGCAGTCGGCGCCGCCAGACCCGGCGGATAGAAAGCGCATGCTCTGGCGTCGTTCCAATGACGAGCTCGTGAACCGGTGGCGTTCTCCCCGCCCGTTTCGGCCAAAAGCCCCGCGTGGCTCCCGCGCGGAGCCTTATGCCGCCCGCCGCGCCTCAGCCTCGCGGATGGCCGCGAAGATGCGGTCGGGCGTTGCCGGCATGTCGACATGCGCAATGCCGTAGGCCCGGTGCAGCGCATCGATCACCGCATTCATCGTGGCGGGCGTCGCCCCGATGGCGCCTGCCTCGCCAGCCCCCTTCATGCCCATCACATTCGTCGTCGACGGCACGTTGCGCGTCTCGAAGGTAAAGGAGGGCAGGTCGTCGGCTCGCGGCAGGCGATAGTCCATGAGCGACGCAGTGACGAGCTGGCCGCCCTCGTCATAGATGACGCGTTCGTGCAGTGCCTGGCCGATGCCCTGAACGGCGCCGCCATGCACCTGCCCGGCAAGCAGCAACGGGTTCAGGGTGACGCCGAAATCATCGACAACCGTGTAGCGCACGATCGTGACCGCGCCTGTCTCGGGGTCGACCTCCACCTCGGCGACATGGGTGCCGTTGGGATAGGTGTCGGCCGGCGGTGTCCAGTCCTCGCGGGCCCTGAGCATGTCCGCGCTCGCGCCTGGCAGCGTGGCAATCTCGGCGAAGGAGAGGCCGCGGTCGGTGCCGGCGATGCGCACGCCGCCGGCGGCGATCTCGAGATCCGCCGGCCCGGCCTCCAGCGCCTCGGAGGCGAGTTGCTTGAGCTTCGCGACAAGGCTGATCGAGGCCTTCTGCACGGCGGCGCCGCCGACCGGGATGGAGCGCGAGCCGCCCGTGCCGCTCCCGGTCGCAATGGCATCCGTATCGCCCTGCAGGACGCGGATCCGGTCCATCGGCAGGTCGAGCTGCTGCGAAGCGAGCTGGGCATAGGCCGTCAGGTGCCCCTGCCCCGTCGACTGGGTGCCGATCAGCACTGTCGCCGACCCGCCCTCCTCGATCCGCACCTCTGCGGCCTCGGGCCCGCCGCCGGCGCAGGCCTCGATATAGGAGGCCATGCCGATGCCGCGCAGCAGCCCCTTCTTGCGCGAGGCGCGGAGCCGCTCCTTGAAGCCGGCATGGTCGGCCACCTCGAGCGCGCGGCGCAGATGCCCCTCGAACTCGCCGGTGTCGTAGACCCGGCCGGTCGAGGTCCTGTAGGGCATCTTCTCGGGCTTGATGAAGTTGAGCGCTCTCAGCGCATCCGGCGCCTTGCCGATGGTGTGGGCGATGTAGTCGACGAAGCGCTCGATGGCATAGGCGGCCTCGGGACGGCCGGCCCCGCGATAGGCGTCCACCGGCACGGTATTGGTGTAGATGCCGCGCACGCGCACATCGATCGCCGGTATGTCGTAGCAGCCCGGCGACATGGTCGCCCCGGCCGCCGGCACATAGGGCCCGAACTGCGAGGCATAGGCGCCGAGATCGGCCTTGAGGTCGACGCGCATGGCAAGGAAACGGCCACGGCGGTCGAGCGCCATCTCGAGCGTCGTGACGTTGTCGCGCCCCTGCGTGTCGCCGAGGAAATGCTCGGAGCGCTCGGCCACCCAGCGCACGGGCCGCCCGAGCTGCTCGGCCGCGAACATCGTCAGCGGATATTCGCGATACATGAAGATCTTGGTGCCGAAGCCGCCGCCGACGTCCGGCGTGACGACGCGGATATTGCCGGGCTCGACCTTGAAGATGTGCCTCGCGAGAATGTCGCGGATGTCGTGGCTGCCCTGGCTGCCGAGCGTCAGGGTCCAGCGGCTCTTGCCGGCGTCATATTCGGCGAGACAGGCGCGCGTTTCGAGATAATTGGCGACGAGGCGGTTGTTGACGAGCGTCAGCGAGACGACGCGGTCGGCCTTGGCGAAGGCCTTGTCGGTCTTCGCCTTGTCGCCGTGGTGCGTGTCGAAGGCGACGTTGCCCGGCACCTCGGGCCAGACCAGCGGCGCGCCCTCGGCGAGCGCGGCCTCCATGCCGACGGCGACCGGCAGCGGCTCCCAGTCGATGGCGAGCGCTTCCGCCGCATCCCGCCCGGCCGCTTCCGTCTCGGCCACGATGAAGGCCACGGCCTCGCCGATGTGGCGCACGGTGTCCTTCGGCAGCACCGGGTTCGGCGGCAGCACCATGCGCTTGCCGTCGCTGTTCTTGACCGGGCCGAGGCAGGGGATGTCGCCGAGATGGGCGACGTCCTCAGCCGTGTAGACCGCGAGCACGCCTGGCATGGCGCGCACCTCGGCCACGTTCTCGATCGCGAAGCGCGCGTGGGCGTGCGGGCTGCGCACGACGACGGCGTGGGCCATGCCTTCGGCAGCGATGTCGGACGTGTAGCGTCCGGTCCCCGTCACGAAACGCGCGTCCTCGACGCGCCGCACCGCCTGCCCCACACCGAACTTCATCGCACGCATCGCATGGTCCTTTCGTCGGTCGTTTCGGTCAGCTGGCCTCGCCCCCCGCCGACTGCGAGGCTTCCCTGAGGCCCCGGCGGCCGCCGCGCAGCGCGATCACGAGATAGCGCAGCACGATGTAGAAGACCGGAGTCAGGAAGAGGCCGAAAAACGTCACCCCCAGCATACCCGAGAAGACGGCCGTGCCCAGTGCCTGGCGCATCTCGGCGCCGGGGCCGCTGGCGATGACGAGCGGCACGACGCCGAGAATGAAGGCGAAGGCCGTCATCAGGATGGGCCGCAGACGCAGGCGCGCCGCCTCGACCACCGCCTCCACGGGCTTCTTGCCCTGCTCCTCCGCCTGCTTGGCGAACTCGACGATGAGAATCGCGTTCTTCGCCGCAAGGCCGATGAGCACCACGAGGCCGATCTGCGTCAGGATGTTGTTGTCCATCCCCCGCAGCGTCACGCCGATCATGGCGGCCAGCACGCTCATCGGCACGATGAGCACGATGGCGAGCGGCAGGGCCCAGCTCTCGTACTGGGCGGCCAGCACCAGGAACACGAAGACGACGGCGAGCGCGAAGATGAAGATCGCCGTGTTGCCCGTTGCCTTCTCCTGGAAGGCGAGGTCCGTCCATTCGAAGCCGACGCCTGGCGGCACGGTGGTGTTCGTCACCTGCTCCATGGCATCGAGCGCCGCACCCGTCGACACGCCCGGCGCCGCGTCACCCTGCAGCGGGACGCTGGTGAACATATTGTAACGCTGGATCAGCACCGGCCCCGCGACGTCGCGGATCTGTACCAGCGAACCGAGCGGCACGAGCGCGCCGTTGGCGCTGCGCACCTTCAGGCGCTCGATGTCCGACCGCTCGATGCGGAAACGCTCGTCCGCCTGCACGCGCACCTGGTAGATGCGGCCGAAGGCATTGAAGTCGTTCGCATAGGCGGAGCCGAGGTTGATCTGCAGCGCCTCGAACACGTTCGCCAGCGGCACGTCGAGCATGCGCGCCTTGGTGCGGTCGATGTCGAGGTAGATCTGCGGCGTGTTGGCCCCGAAAGTCGTGAACACGCGGGTCACGTTCGGGTTCTGGTTGGCCGCGATCATCACCTCCTGCGTCACCGCGAGCAGCTGCTCGATCCCGAGCCCGATGCGGTCCTGCAGCTGCAGCTTGAAGCCGCCGGCATTGCCGAGGCCCTGCACGGGCGGCGGCGGAATGGCGATGGTGAACGCCTCCTGGATCTGTTGAAGCTGGCCCATGAGCTGGCCGGCAATGGCATTGGCGTTGAGCCCCTGAGGCAGGCGCTCCTCGAAGGGCGTCAGCGTCGCGAAGATCACGGCCGAGTTCGAGTTGGTCGTGAAGGTCGCGCCGTTGAGGCCCACGATGCCGACCGCATGGGCGACGCCTGGTACCTGCATGGCGATCTCGCTGGCGCGCTTGGCAACCGCATCCGTGCGCGACAGGGACGCGCCGTCGGGCAGTTGCAGCACGACAATGAGATAGCCCTGATCCTGCGCGGGAATGAAGCCCGTCGGCACGCGCTGGGTGATATGGGCCGTCGCCGCGACGAGGCCGCCATAGACGGCAAGCGCCAGGACGAGCACCGACTTGCGCCCGACAAGCCCGCGTACGGAGCGTGCATAGCCGTTGGAGGCCTTGTCGAAGCCCCGGTTGAAACCGCCCGCGAGCCGATTGCCGATGCGCGCGAGCAGCGAGCGCGGCTGATGGTGCGGGTCGTGGGGCTTCAAGAGGAGCGCGCACAGGGCCGGCGACAGCGTCAACGAATTGAAGGCCGAGATGATCGTCGAGACGGCGATGGTCAGTGCGAACTGCTGGTAGAACCGCCCGGAAATGCCCGGGATGAACGCCGTCGGGATGAACACCGCCGACAGCACCAGGGCGATCGAGACGAGCGCCGTGCCCACCTCATCCATCGTCTCGTGCGCGGCATCGCGCGGCGACATGCCGAGGGCGATGTTGCGCTCGACGTTCTCGACCACGACGATGGCGTCGTCGACCACGATGCCGATGGCGAGCACGAGGCCGAACAGCGTCAGCGTGTTGAGCGAGAAGCCCATCAGCGCCATCACCGCGAAGGTGCCGACCAGCGACACCGGAATGGCGACGATGGGAATGATCGCCGTGCGCCAGGATTGCAGGAAGACGACGACAACGATGATGACGAGCAGAACTGCCTCAAAAAGGGTCTTGTAGACCTCTTTGACCGATGCCGCGATATATTCCGTCGGGTTGTAGACGATCGTGTAGTCGATGCCGGGCGGGAAATCCTTCTTGATCTCCTCCATCTTCGCGATGACGTCTTCCGATGCCTGGAGAGCGTTGGTGCCCGGGCGCTGGAAGATGCCGATGGCAACGGCCTGCTTGTTGTCGAGATAGGAGTTCGTCACGTAGTCGCGGGCGCCGAACTCCACCCGTGCCACGTCCTGCAGACGCACCAGCCGCCCGCCCTCGCCTGCCTTGACGATGATATCGCGGAACTGGCGTACGTCGCTGAAGCGCCCCTGCGTCTGTACCGTTATCTGGAAAGCCTGGTCCGCCGGCGCCGGCTGCTGGCCGAGCGCGCCGCCCGAGACCTGCACGTTCTGCTCGCGCAGCGCCTGCACGATGTCGCCCGCCGACAGGCCGTAGGACGACAGGCGGTTGGGATCGAGCCAGACACGCAGCGAATATTCGCGCACGCCGAAGACGGTAATGTCGCCGACACCTTCGAGGCGCAGAAGCTGGTCACGCACCCGGATGAGGGCGTAATTCGAGAGATAGAGTTCGTCGAAGGTGTTGTCCGGCGACAGGAGGTGCACAACCATGAGGAAGTTCGGCGAGCTCTTGCGCGTCGTCACGCCGAGCTGGCGCACCTCTTCCGGCAGCCGCGGCAGCGCGACGGACACGCGGTTCTGCACGAGCACGTTCGCCTGGTCGAGATCGGTGCCGATGTCGAAGGTGATCGTGAGCTGCATCGTCCCGTCGGCCGTCGAATACGAGGACATGTAGAGCATGCCCTCGACGCCGTTGACCTCCTGCTCGATCGGCGTCGCCACCGTCTCGGCGACTGTCTTGGCGTCGGCGCCTGGATATTGCGCGCTGACGACGATGGTCGGCGGGGCGATGTCGGGATATTGCGCAACCGGCAGGTTGGCGTAGGCGATGAAGCCGACGAGCAGCGTCACGATCGACAGCACGGAGGCAAAAATCGGCCGGTCGACGAAGAAATGCGGGAACTTCATCGCGGAGAACTCCAGCGGGAATGCGGGCGGCCGTGCCGGCGGCCGCGGCGTCAAGAGGGAACGTCAGCGCGTCGGCGGCAGCGTCGTCATCTCGGGCGCGACCGCCGCGCCGGGACGCACGCGCTGAAGGCCGTTGACGACGATGGTCTCGTCGCCCTTCAGGCCCTCCCGGATCAGGCGGTAGCCGTCGATGCGCGGACCGGGGCGCACGAGCTGCGCCTTGACCGTGTTGTCCTCGCCGACAACCCAGACGAGCCGGCGCTCCTGGTCGGTGGCAATCGCCTCGTCGGGCACGAGCACGCCCTGATAGGGCGGCGAGCCGGGCACCGAGACGCGGCCGAAGAGGCCCGGCGTGATGAACAGCTCCGCATTCGGCACGATGGCGCGCAGGCGCATGGTGCCGCTCGCCTCGTCGAGCCGGTTGTCGACGAAGTCGAGCTTGCCCTCGCGAGCCGGCTTCGTCTCGTCCGTCAGCGCGATCTGGACCGCGACCGGCTCGCCCGAGCCGTTGGACGCATCGAGGTTGAAAACACGGTTGTACGCCAGGAACGAGCGCTCATCGACGTCGAAATAGAAGTAGATCGGATCGAGGCTGACGATGGTGGTCAGCAGCGTGTCATTGGCGTTGACGAGATTGCCGACGCTGACAAAGCGACGGCTGATGCGGCCCGAGATCGGTGCCTTGACCTCGCTGAACTCGTAGTTGAGGCTCGCCTCCTGCATCGCCGCCTGAGCCCGGTCGAGTTCGGCCTTGGCAGTGAGAAAGTTCTGGCGCCGCTGGTCGAGCAACTGGTCGGAGATGTTGCCCGTGCGGCGCAGTGATTCGGCGCGCTCCAGATCGCTCTCGGCGAAGTTGAGCCGCGCCTGGGCGGACACGAGGGTTGCCTGAGCCTGGTCGAGCGCGGCCTTGTACTGCCGCCGGTCGATGACGAAGAGCACGTCGCCGGCCTTGACATTGGCGCCGTCCTCGAAGTCCACGCGCTCGAGATAGCCCGAGACGCGCGAGCGCACCTCAACCATGTCGACCGCTGCGAAACGGCCCGTGAAGTCGTCGCGCTCGACAACTTCCTTCACGACCGGCTTGGCGACCGTCACCGGGGGAGGCGGTGGAGCGCCCTGCCCGGCCTGCTGCCCGCCGGTGTCGGAACATGCCGCCAGCCCAGCGACGATGAGCGAAAGGAAAAGGGGACGCATCGCGCGCATGGAAATCCACCAGTTCAGCAAGGGGAGAAAGAGACGCTACCGCTCAAGGACGTTTGGCAGGAGCCTATATCGAGTGCACGCCCCGGGATAACAAGGGCAGCAGATGCAACATTCGCCACCGAATTGCCATGGTTGCTTCAATGCAACACCGAAATGATGGCGCGAAGACCGTCTTTCCGCCGCGCGGCAGCCTCATTCGCGCAGCAAACGGCCGTGGAGGCTCTTGATTCCATTCAGGGCGAAAAACCGCTATCGTGCTGATGATAGTGCGTTCCCGCCGGTGAGGATATTTTCCTCTGAACCGGGGCGGCCTCCGTCAAGGTGCGAAAGCCTAGCCTTCGACTGGACCGCCGCTCGCGATCCAGTCCTTGAAGCCGCCGCGATAGTGCTCGGACAGATCAAGGCCTGCTGCCCGGCTCAGCATCAGGGCCTGCTGGGAGCGCACACCCGCCGCGCAGGAAAACACGATTCGACGTCCCGCATAGGCGGCAAGAGCGCCGGGATCGAAGCTGGAAAGCGGCAGGGAAACGCTGCCGGGAATGTGCCCGGCGGCAAATTCATGCGGCTCGCGCACATCGACGAGCACGAGCGAGCCGTCGGCAAGTCCCGCCGCCACGGTCTCGCGATCGAGGTCAATCACCGTCGTCATGTCCTGCCCTCGCCGTCGCGCCCTTCCACCTCCGGAGATTCGGAGGCGGACGCGGAGATTGTCGCCTCCCGGCGGACAAGACAAGAGCGGTGATACGGGAGCGACCTGTCTCCCGACCGTGCCGCAAGACAGGTGCCAAGACGTTACGAGATCGGCGGAATGCGCAATACCTGGCCCGGATAGATCTTATCGGGATGGGTCAGCATCGGCCGGTTGGCCTCGAAGATCACGGTGTGCTTGGCGCCGTTGCCCTTGCCGTAATGGCTTTCGGCGATCTTCCACAGCGTGTCGCCCTTCACCACGGTGTACATCGTCGCCTTGGGCGCTTCCTGCTCCACGATGAGCGCATCGTCCACTGCCGCGACGCCGACAGTGTTGCCGAGCGCCAGGATGACCTTCTCGGCCTCCTCCGTCGACAGGGTCTTGCCGGACACCTTCACGGTGTCGCCGGATACGGCGATGTCGAGCCCGTCGACCTTGAGGCCGTGCTTGGCGACTTCCTTCTTCAGTTCTTCGGGCGTCGCGGCCTTCGCCTCGCTTGCGCCGAAGAGCTTCTCTCCGGCTTCCTTGATGAAGCTGAACAATCCCATGACATCAACTCCCTCTTCAAAAAAACTTGGGCCCGCCCGATCCGCGGGGATCGACTGCATCAGCTGCCGCGGTAGGTGGCATAGCTCCAGGGAGAAACGAGCAGTGGCACGTGGTAATGGCCGTCGGGCTCGGCAAGGCCGCACCGCAACGGCACATCATCAAGGAAAGGCAGATCCGTCCCGCCGCGCCCGTCGCGCCGGAAATAGGCACCCACGTGGAATACGAGTTCGTAGCGCCCGGGCCGGTAGTCGGCCGCTGCGAGGAGCGGCGCATCGGTCCGCCCGTCGCCATTCGTCACGGCCTCGGTGACCGGCGTCCGTGTCCCGTCCGCCTCGATCCGGAAGAGCTCGATGCGAATGCCGGCGGCCGGGCGGCCGGCGGCGGTATCGAGCACATGTGTGGTCAGCCGGCCCATCGGCTCCTCCTGCTGGACGATTCTTCGGGCAAGGCGCTGACCGCGTCAACCATATCGGCGGCGACTAAAACCCGTCGAAAAACGTGCTTTGAAGCGGCCGCCGCGGCGTCGTTGGACAATTCATCCGCCATGCCTTAATGCCTGCAGCAGCCGGTGATGAGCTGCAACGGAGCCTGCCCATGAGCATCAAGCCTAGTGTCGTCGAAGCCATCGGCAACACCCCTCTCATCCGCCTCGCGCGGGCCTCCGAGATGACGGGCTGCGAGATTCTCGGCAAGGCCGAGTTCATGAACCCCGGCCAGTCCGTCAAGGACCGGGCGGCGCTGTTCATCATCAAGGACGCGGTGGCGAAAGGCACCCTGAAGCCCGGCGGCACCATCGTCGAGGGCACGGCCGGTAACACGGGCATCGGCCTCGCGCTTGTCGGCAATGCGATGGGCTTCCGCACCGTCATCGTCATTCCCGACACCCAGTCGCAGGAGAAGAAGGACACGCTTCGCCTCCTTGGGGCCGAACTCGTCGAGGTGCCGGCCGTCCCCTATGCCAACCCCAACAACTACGTGAAGGTCTCCGGCCGCCTCGCCGAGGAGATCGCGGCGAGCGATCCCCGGGGCGCGATCTGGGCCAACCAGTTCGACAATGTCGCCAACCGGCAGGCGCATATCGAGACTACGGGCCCCGAAATCTGGGACGCGACGGGCGGCAAGGTCGACGGCTTCATCTGCGCCGTCGGCACCGGCGGCACGCTCGCCGGCGTCGCCATGGCGCTGAAGGAGCGCAACCCGAAGATCACCGTCGGCCTTGCCGATCCCATGGGCGCCGCCCTCTACCACTACTACGCCCACGGCAGCCTCAAGGCCGAGGGTTCGTCCATCACCGAGGGCATCGGCCAGGGCCGTATCACCAAGAACGTCGAAGGGGCGCCCGTCGACGTCGCCTTCCAGATCCCGGACGAGGAGGCCATTCCCCTCGTCTTCGAGCTGCTGGAGCATGAGGGCCTGTGCCTCGGTGGCTCGTCCGGCATCAATGTCGCCGGCGCCATTCGCCTTGCCCGGCATCTCGGCCCGGGCCATACCATCGTGACGGTGCTATGCGATTATGGCACGCGCTATCAGTCGAAGCTGTTCAACCCCAACTTTCTGCGCGAGAAGGGCCTGCCGGTGCCAGCCTGGCTCGATCGCGGCCCGCAGGTGAAAGCGCCGCTCGTCGCCGCATGATCCCCTCGATTTCCGAACGGGAGGCTGTCGCAGCGCCATGGAGAGCCAAGTCGAGGTCCGCCTGCGCCTCCTGCTGGGCCCGTCCATCGCCATCGGCCCCGGCAAGGCGGAGCTGCTACGCGGCATCCGCGAGACAGGCTCGATCGCCGCAGCCGGCCGGCGCATGAACATGAGCTACCGACGCAGCTGGCTCCTGGTGCGTACCATGAACACCTGCTTCCGCGAGCCGCTCGTCGATGCCGCCAAGGGCGGCTCTGGCGGCGGCGGCGCGCGCCTCACCGACGCGGGCCTGCGCGTCCTCGTCCTCTATGAGGAGATGGAGCGCAAGGCGCGGCAGTCCATCGCCGGCGAAGTCGCCGGGCTGCGTGCCATGATGCGCGACGCACCAGAGGAGTGATTCCTCCCTTCCCGAGACCGGCCCAGCTCGTGCCGATACCGGAGGGGGATAGGTGCCGCCTATCCCCGATATGCCGCAGATATCATATCGGTTTCAAGGCACGGCTGTGCATCATGGCACTTGAGGCACGGTCGCGCGGGAGCGACCGTGGCCGGATGAGAGGCCAGATTGCAGGGTTTAGATGAAGCATTGGCGGCGGCGTGGCGGCTGATCGTCACGGGTGACACAGCCCTCGTCGAGATTGTCGCCCTCTCGCTGAAGGTCAGCCTTACCGCCGTCTTCTGTGCCGCCGTGGTCGGTCTGCCGCTCGGCGCGGTCCTGGCGCTCGTCCGATTTCCCGGTCGCGGTCCCGTCATCGTCGTCATCGATGCCCTGATGGGCCTGCCGCCGGTGGTCGCAGGTCTCTTCGTCTATCTTCTCCTCTCCCGCGCCGGTCCCCTCGGCCCGTACGGCCTGCTGTTCACCCCGACGGCCATGGTGATCGCCCAGACCCTGCTGGTGATCCCGATCATCGCGGCGCTGACCCGGCAGGTGGTCACCGACCTCTGGGCGGAATACTGCGAGCAACTCACCTCCCTCGGGGCCGGCCGACTGCGGGCCGTGCCGACGCTTCTGTGGGACGCGCGCTCCAGCCTCGTCACGGCGATCCTTGCCGGGCTCGGCCGCGCCATGGCGGAGGTCGGCGCCATCCTCGTCGTGGGCGGCAACATCGACGGCGTCACGCGCACCATGACTACAGCCATCGCGCTCGAGACGAGCAAGGGCGACCTGCCCCTTGCCCTCGGCCTCGGCATCGTGTTGCTCGTCATCGTGCTCGCCATCAACGCCGCGGCCCACATGCTTGGCGCCACGGCCCGCCGCGCCGCGGGATGAGGCCGCCGATGCATGCCCGGGCCACCATCCTTCCCCTCAGCCTCGACCGGGTGACCTATGCGCGCGGCGGCGAGACACTCATCGACGGCATCTCGGTCACCATTGGTTCGTCGAGCCGCACCGTCGTCCTTGGCCCCAACGGCGCCGGCAAGAGCCTGCTGCTGCGCCTGTGCCACGGCCTGGTCGCGCCGACCGACGGCGCGGTGCGCTGGGCCGGCGCCGACGCCTTCGGACGCCGCGACACCGCCGGGCGGCAGGCGATGGTCTTCCAGCGGCCGGTGCTGCTGCGCCGCTCGGCCCTCGCCAACATCACCTATGCCCTGGCGCTGCAAGGCCGCCTCGAGCGCGGCGAGCGCGATGCGCGTGCCCGCGAAGCGCTCGCGAGCGTCGGTCTCGCCCATGTCGCCGAGCGGCCGGCGCGCGTGCTCTCCGGTGGAGAGCAGCAGCGCCTCGCGATTGCGCGCGCGGCCGCCCTTGAGCCGGACGTGCTTTTCCTCGACGAGCCGACGGCCAGCCTCGATCCCGGCGCCTCCCGCGCGATCGAGGACGCCATCCGCGCCATCGACGCCGCCGGCACCAAGATCATCATGACGACGCACGATCTCGGCCAGGCCCGACGCCTCGCCGAAGAGGTGCTGTTTCTCTGCCGCGGCCGGCTCATGGAGCATACCCCCGCTGGGGAATTCTTCGAGCACCCGCGCACGCCGCAGGCGGCTGCCTTCCTGCGCGGCGACCTCGTGGCCTGAACGATTGGGCCGGCGATGACAATGAGGCTGTTCGAAACGACCCGCCGCGCCGTCATCGCCGCGGCCGTGGGCGCAGCAATCTGGGGATTTGCGGCCCCGGCCGGGGCGCAGACGGCGGAAAGGCCCTTCATCACCGTCGCCTCCACGACCTCCACCGAGCAATCCGGCCTCTTCAAGCATCTCCTGCCGCAGTTCACCGGGAAGACCGGCATCGAGGTGCGCGTCGTCGCGGTCGGCACCGGCCAGGCGCTGAAGATTGGCGAGCGCGGCGATGCCGACCTGGTCTTCGTCCACGCCAGAAGCGCGGAGGAGGACTTTGTTGCCAAGGGCTTCGGCGTTGGCCGCTCCGACGTCATGTACAACGACTTCGTCCTCGTGGGGCCGAAGAGTGACCCGGCCGGCGTCAAGGGCAGTCGCGATGCCGTCAAGGCGCTGCAGGCCATCGCCCTCAAGAAGGCGCCCTTCGTCTCGCGCGGCGACGACAGCGGCACGCACCAGGCCGAGCTCGACCTTTGGCAACGCGCGGCGCTCCATCCCAAGGCCGACGGCAACTGGTATCGCGAGACGGGCTCGGGCATGGGGCCCGCCCTTAACACCGCGGCCGCCATGGACGCCTACATCCTCGCCGACCGCGGCACGTGGCTGAGCTTCAAGAACCGCGGCGATCTCACTCTCCTCGTCGAGGGCGACGACCGGCTCTTCAACCAATACGGCATCATCCTCGTCAATCCGGCGCGCCACGCGCATGTGAAGGAAAAGGAAGCCCGCACCTTCATCAACTGGGTCATCTCGCCCGAGGGCCAGGCGGCCATCGCCGCCTACAGGATCGAGGGCGAGCAGCTCTTCTTCCCCAATGCCCGCAGGAAGGGCGCCTGACCGTCCGACGGCAGCCTGCGCCGCAACGCCGCTTCCTGCGCCGCGCCCGAATCCGTCTATACTTGCGCAATGTTCGTATCGGGCGCAGCAGACACCTTCCTTCTCGGCGTCGACGGCGGGGGCACCCAGTGCCGCCTGCGCCTGCGCTCCGGCGACGGCGCCCTCGTCGGCGAGGCGAGCGGAGGGCCTTCCAATATCCGTTTCGATCCTGAGACGGTAGCCCGCGCCATCCTCGCCGGCTGCCACGCGATCCTCGACCGCGCCGGCCTTCCACGCGAGACGACATCGCTCATCCACGCCGGCTTCGGCCTCGCCGGGGCGGCGCAGACCTCCGCCCGCGAGCAGTTCCTGGCGAGCCGGCTGCCCTTCCGCTCGATCTCGCTCGATACGGATGCTTATGCCGCTTGGCTCGGCGCTTTCGGTGGCGAGAACGGGGCCATCCTCATCGTCGGCACCGGCTCCTGCGGCCTGTCGATCGTCAACGGGGAGCGAACCTACGTGGGTGGCTGGGGGGCCGAGATTTCCGACGAAGGCAGCGGGCTAGCAATCGGCCGCGAGGCGATCAGGCGGGCGCTCTGGGCCCATGACGGGCGGGCGACGATGACCGCGCTGGCAGAGACGCTGCTCGACGGCTTCGGCCGCAATCCCGAGATGATCATCGACTGGGCGCGCTCTGCCCGTCCGGCCGATTTCGCGCGCCTGGCGCCACTCGTCTTCGATTATGCGAACCAGCGTGATCCCTTGGCCATAAGCCTCGTGGAGACAGCCGCGCGTGATGTCACCCGCATCGCCGAGCGCCTTCTTTCCGCCGGCGCTCCACGACTGTGCCTCATGGGCGGCGTCGCCGGCGCGTTGAGGCCCTGGCTGCCGCCCTATGTCACTGACAGGATCGTCCCGGCGGCGGCCGACGCGACCGAAGGGGCCATCCTGATGGCCTGCCGGGCGGCTGGCGGCAACTGACCCTGCAGACTACGGTCAATAAGGCCGCTTTCTCTTTTACTAAAAAACTGATAAATTTTTACCGATCTCTAATGGAGGGGCGCGGCCATGTTACCGCTCATTCGGTCTCGTTACACCTTGGCGGCCTTGGCCGCAGCAGGTGCTTATGCCTTGTCTTTCGTCCCGGCCGGTGCCCAGCAGGCTCCGACGATCAACCTCGGCCCGTTCCAGGCCATCGTGTGCCAGCCTGTTCCGCCAAACACGGCTCCGGCTTTCGTGCTCGAGCGCGGCGGCCAGTGCCCCGTCGGATTCGTCGCCGTGGTTGCCGATCGGCCTGCCGCGATTGACGCGCCCTCTCCGCTTGCTGACAACTCGAGCAGCAGCGGCTAAGCCGGCAGAAGAAGAAGCGTAGACGAGACAGCGTTCGGCAGTTTCATCTGAAAACCCGCAGACCTTCTGCGGGTTTTGTTTTGCATCCAACCGTCCGCCCCGCCCGGACAAATTGCTCCTGAGCGCGGCCCGAGCGGCAGCCTTTCCCCTCCTTGCGACATTGCTCCGCCGGTCTGCACGGCTGTGGCTGGAGCCCCCAAAGGGGAACGCAGCCCCGGCATGAGGCCGGGCAGCCCGCCTGCCCCTTCCCGCAGAAAATCGTCCAGGATTCGAGGGCCAGGGCAGGAATGCTGCCCTCGATATCCCCTTGGATCGGCGACGCCGCGCGAGGACACGCGCGGCCGTCATGCCGCACGCCCATCGGCGCACTGAGGCCGGAGCCGGGGCCCCGCAAGGTAGAGAATACATCGCCACTGAACGATTGAACGCCGCGCGCCTCGATCAAAGGCAACCACCAAACCCATAAAACCCTATGGTTAACAGTTACTTCAAATTTTACCATAAGTTGAATTAAGATTAGGACAATAATCTTCGACAATGAATACGTACAATTGCGCTTTTATCAGCAGGGGATATTTATAAGAAGGGACGCAGAATTGCCGCATTCGAAACAATAAGAGGCGTCCCACCATGAAGACCAAAGAGCTTGCCATTGCCGCAGCCGCAATGCTGTGCATGTCTGCGGCCCCAGCCATGACCGCCCCCTCTGTCGACCCGCTCGAGGAGGTTGGGCTCGGCACTTCGACACACATCCACCTCGGAATGTCCGTGCCGATCCCCCAGGGCTATTACGAACTTTGCATCGCCCAGCCGTCCGTCTGTCGCCCGCGCAAGGGCCAGGCGGATGTCACACGCGACGGTCAGGTGGTCCTGTCGCGCAAGAGGCTGCAGCAGATGGTGGCCGTCAACGCCGCGGTCAACCGCAGCATGCGCGCTGTCGAGGACATCAACCGGCTCGGCGTCGCGGACAAGTGGAGCATTGGCGGTGCGTCGGGCGACTGCGAGGATTTCGCTCTGACCAAGCGCCAGCGCCTGCTCGCGCAGGGCTGGCCCTCCAGCGCCCTTCTCATCGCGCTTGTGCGCACGTCGTGGGGCCAGCAGCACGCCGTGCTGCTGGTGCGCACCGACAGGGGCGACTATGCCCTCGATAACCTCGTTCAGGAGGTCAAGCCCTGGCGCAGCACGTCCTATTCCTGGGAAAAGGTACAGTCACCGACGCAGATGTGGGTCTGGCACAACGTCTGATCTGGCGCCGGGCGGGCCTCACGCGCTCCGGCCCGGCTTTCGACTTTTGGCTGCATAGGGATAGTAGCTTCCCTCCCCCGATGCCGCAGCGACCCCGTTGAGCGCGACATAGACCGTCTCGCCCTTGACCCGGCGAAGTTCCTTGAGGCTCTGCAGCACCTCGCGCTGCGTCGTCGTCTTCCAGTGCACGACATAGAGCACCACGTCGGCATAGACGGCGAGCAGCAACGGATCGGAGACGACGGCCAGCGGTGGCGCATCGAGAATGATGACGTCGAAGGCCTTGCGGCAACCCTCGAGCAACGCCCGGAAACGGGCTGAATCGAGGATGCTCTCGGCCGGGAAGAACTGGGCATCGCCGCTGATGAAGGCCGACATGTCGCTGAGCGGGTCTATGACCCGCACATCGTTGACATGGGCAGTCGTGGCCCGGTCGGCGAGGATGTCGACAAGGCCCGTCTTGACGTCGACCTTGAGCAGGCGATGCACACTCGGCTTGCGCAGGTCGCAGTCGATGAGGAGCGTTCTGCGGCCTGCCAGAGCCGCCGCCCGGCCGAGTGCGACGGCCGTGACGGACTTGCCCTCCCCCGGCTTCGTCGAGGTGACGAGCACGACCTTTCCCCCCGCCTCGCCTTCGCCGGCGCTCATCAGGATGTCGAGCCCCAGGCGCAGGCGGCGGATCGCCTCGGCGTAGCCCGAGCCGGGCTCGCGCACCACCTTGTCCTGCACTGGCACGGCGGCTCTGGCCGACTCGACCTGCGGCAGGCTTGCGACGACGTCGAGCCCCGTCGCCTCCTCGACCTCGTCCGCCTTGAGGAAGCCGCGTCCAAAGGTGTCGCGAACCCAGGCGATACCGAAACCCGCACCGAAGGCGAGGAACAGCGAGGCGACGAGGATCGGCAACGTCGGCGGAAAGCTCGGCCGCACCGCGGCCATCGCCTCGGCGACGATGCGGCTGTCCGCCAGCACGAGGCCACGCTGCTGGCTCACCTGTCTAAGGCGACCGAGGTAGTTCTGATAGAGCGCGCGGTTCGCCGCCACCTCTTCGCGCAGCTTGTAGAGCTGGACCGACGCATCAGCCGGCAGGTCTGACGTGTTGACGAGCATGTCGAGGTCGCGGCGCACCTGCTGTGCGCGCTGCTCGGACGCATCGGCCGCGCGCTGCAGTTCCTCGGTGCGGGCACGGCCGAGCGCCACGATCCGGGCATCGATGGCAGCGATGCGTGTGCGCAGGGCTGTAACCCGCGCCGGCGGCAACCTTCCGGCCGACAGTTGCCGCTCGATCTCCCGGCGCTCCTCGGTGAGGGCATCGCTCTCGCCCCCTGCCAAGGCCCTTGCGATGCCGGTGGTGTCTGCGTCTTGCACCAGGGGCTCGAGCGTTCGCAGCCGCGCGAGCGCATCAGTCCGTGCGGCAATGTCCTCCTCGAGAGCCGTCCGGAGCGAAACCAGGCGGTTGCGGCCGTCCTCCCCCATCCGCTCCATCGCCTGCTCCAGCGTGAATCGGTCGAGTTCGGCTTCGGCCCGCCGCAGTTCCTCGCCGAGGTCGGTCACGCGGCTGGCGAGAACGCGCTCCGCATTCGCCACGAGCCGCAGCCGGCTCGCGATCTGGTCTTCAATATAGGCCTGGGCATAGGCATTGGCGATGCGGGCCGCCTTGTCCGGATCGCGCGAGGAGGCTTCGATGGCGATGATCGAGGTGACGCCGCGGCGGGCGATGTCGACGCGCCGCGCCAGCCGGTCGATGATGCGCCGCTCGACGCGCGGCGGAAGGGGCTGTCCCGGCTGCGCCTGCCCCTCGGACCCATCGACGGCGGCCGGCCACAATCCCGCGGCGATCTGGGTTAGAAGATCCGGCCGGTTAAATTCCTCGTCGTCCTGCAGGTTGAGCCGGGCGATGACGCGCCGCGCGATCACCGGCGAGGCCATGATCTCCACCTCACCGTCGACGGCGCCGATATTGGGCGGAGCGGGCGTAACGTTGTCGAGGCTGACCAGCCTCTGCTCCCGCGGGTCGATCATGACGAGCGTCGTCGCGGAATAGCGCGAGGGGATCTGCGACAGTACAAGGATGACGAGCCCCAGAACGGCGATGACCGTGACGGCGATGGTGAATCGCTGGCGACGCAGCAGGCCCGTAAGCGACTGGAGATCGAACTCGTTCAAGGGTGCCCCTCCTCCCGGCCGGTCGCCCCGTCGCGGGGCGGCACGGGACTCGTCGACCAGGGTATCGGCTTTCGGAAGAGCGCAGCGGAGATGGCGTTGCGCGGCGAATGCGGAAGACGCACGAACGCCATGAGCTCTCCTTATCCCCGAACGGGACAACTGACAGCAAAAAGGCTAGCACGCTGAAGGGGCGGGCGACAACGCGCACGACGACTGCCTATGACGTGAGAAAACGATACCCCCGCCCCTCGAGGCACAGGCACGACAGCACGTCCGAGGCGAAGGCTCCTGTGTCGATTCCGATGCGGTTCCGACAGACCTCGGGCGCCGCGACGATCGTATGGCCGTGAACGACAACCTTCTCGTAGACCTCTGCCGCATCCAGGAACGGCCGGCGGATGCCGACGAGATCCTCCGGACGCTGCTGCGCGAGTGGCCCCCCCGGCCTGATGCCAGCATGCACGAAGAGATAGTCGCCGACGACATGCGTCAGCGCGCAGCGTCGCAGGAAATCGACATGACCCTGCGGCATGTGCCGCCGCAGGACATCTGGCAGTTCCGGAAAGCCGCGCTCTGGCGCGAGGTTGCGCCAATCGATACCGTAGGATGCGAGCGTCGCGTCGCCGCCGTTCGTCAGCCAGGCCATGGCATCGCCGCTGCCCATCAGCGCGGAAAGGAGCATGACCTCATGGTTGCCGATGAGCGGATGGAAGGCGGCGCCCGGTAGCGGCCCGGCCGCCAGCATCTCAAGCACCTGCGCCGAGTCCGGCCCCCGGTCGACATAGTCCCCGAGCGTCACCAGCGCCACCTCTCCGCCATGGCCTCGTGTGTCCTCCGCGATGGCGGCAAGCACGCGGGCGAGCAGATCCGCCCGCCCGTGGACATCGCCGACGCAATAGACGCGCAGCCCCTCCGGCACTGCCGCAGCGCCGAGGCTGACGGTGCGCAGCCGGCGGCGCGCCGAAAACATCCCCGACCATCGTGCGCGTCGCGCCGCGATCATCCCGTCCTCCCCGCCGCCCTGCGCCACACCTGCACAAGCCGTTCGATGAAGACCGCGCTGTCGAGATCGGCCGTATGGCGCACCGCCGCCGCTTCTCCCATGCGCCGGCGCATCTCCCCGTCGCCGATGAGCACGGTGAGCGCATCGGCAAGCGCACCCGCGTCGCCCACGGGCACGAGCCGGCCCTCGACCCCGTCATGGAGGATCTCCGGGACAGCTCCGACCGGGGTCGCCACAACCGGCTTGCCCGCCGCCATCGCCTCCACGATGCTCATCGGCAGGTTCTCGGCCCGGGACGGCAGGACGACGATATCGGCCCGCCCCGCCAGCATCTTTGCCGCGCCCGCATCGAGCCAGCCGGGAAAGGTGACGAGCCCCGACAGGCCGAGGCTTTCCGCCCGCGCGCGAAAGCGCTCCACAGCTCCGTTGCCGGCGATCGTGCAGCGCCAGCCACCAACGCTGCGCCCGCGCAACAGGGACAGCGCGTCGAGCAGCACGTCGGTGCCCTTGCGCTCGCCGACCTCGCCAAGCACGACGAGATGTACGCCGCCATCCTCACGTTCCGCCGCAGCCGGGACGCGTGGCACGGCATTGTAGACGATCGCCGTCGCCACCTCCGGCCCGGCGATGCGCGTGACGAAATCCCGCCAGTGATTGCCAAGCACCACAACGCAGGTCGCACGGCGGAACAGGGTGCGGATCGCCGCCTGCATGAAGGAGCCGCAGGCGGCGTAGTAATCGTCGAAATTGGCTCCGTGCAGATGCACCACGACAGGAACGCCCACGAGCGACAGGACGCGCTCCATCAACGCCTTGCGCAGCACGCTGCCACGAGTGGCGAGATTGAGATGCGCCACATCCGCCCCGCCGCTGAGGCCGAGAGCAAGGCAGCGCGCGAGCGCACCGGCGAAGACAAGGGGCGACAGGAGCTTGCCGAGGCGGCCCCGCGTCGTCACGCAGATGAGCCGCACATCCTCCCCGCCCCTGTCGGCGAGCGCTGCGGCCATCGCCTCGACGACCCGGTCCATGCCCCCGTCGATGCCGAGGCGGGTCACGATAACGGTCAGGGTCGGCCCGGCGGCTGCGGCTGTCATGGCACGGCCTCTCGCCCTGCGGACGCGGGCAGGAAACGCAGAAGTCGCGGCATCGCTGCGGCGACGATGGCGTGTTCCGCCGCCGGCAGCCGCCGCGCCCGGCCGAGCACCACGGCAAGGTGCACGAGCGCCGCCAGCGCCGCGACGAGGATCTGCATGGCCGGCATCACATCCGCCGCCATCAGACGCGCGCCCATGCCGACAATGAGCGCGCTCGCGACGACGACGAGGAGGAAGGGCAGATCGCAGATGCCGCGCACGCCGCTCCTCCTGAGGCTCGCCGCGAGCAGGAGCAGACGCGCGCCGATGTCGAGAATCGGGATGACAAGGGCAGCAACGAGCGGCATCACCAGACCGGTCAGGATGAGCATCCCGAGCCAGAAGAGACCGATGGGCAGGACGGTGGCGAGCGCCCGCCGGCGCGCCATCACGGCAGCCGCCGTCTCCAGGCTGCGATAGAAGCCATAGAGCGGCGGCAGGACGAAGAGCACCGGCAGCAGCCAGTCGAGACCCGCAAAACGCCCGCCGGCGAGCAGCGCCAGCACCGCCGGCCCGCCGGCAAGCAGGCCGACGACAGCCGTGGAGAAGACGACGAGGTCGAGCTTGAACACGAGCGACAGCGCCGCCGCCATTGGGGCCTGCGAGCCGGCGCGCGCCGCATGGCTCATCACCGCCGGCTCGATGAAGGGCGACAGCACAATGCCCGATGTCAGGCGCAGGAAGCTCAACATTAGCCCCTGCATGAAGGAGAAGGCCGCGAGGAGTTCGACCGGCATCGCCCCCGACACCGCCAGACGCACTGCGGGCGGGCTCATGACCATGGCGCCGGCCGTGCTGAGATAGCTCGCGCCGGCAAGCGCCACGAGGTTCTGCCGCGGCGTCTGCCCGCTCCCGGACATCGCGCCGAGCCGGGCAACACCCACCGCTGCCGCGCCGACGAGGGCGAGCCCGGCAAGGGCTGTGGTCGCGGCGCAAAGCATGACGACGGTCGCTGCCTCCACGGGCCAGCCGAGCCCAACGGCCGTCACGAGGGCGGCGAGCCGTACAAGTGGCTCGCCGACGGCGACGGCGCGGCTCAGCCGTTGTTGCCCAAGGACTTGGCAGATGCTTTCGGCGTCGCTCGCGAGGAGAAGTCCCGCTGCCCAGACAACGGCGGCGGCGATCAGCACGCCGTGGGCCGATGCCGGCAGGAAACCGCCCGCCGACGCCAGGAAGGCGACGAGGGCGAACAGGGCGAGCACGCCGAGCCGCACCGCCGCGACGCGGCCCAGCAAGCGCCGCAGGCCGGGACCGTCGCCCGCATGATGACGCGCGCTCGCCTCATAGGCGAGCACCGTCGGCACGCCAAAGAGCAGGAGCGACTGCGCCAGGAGGGCTGCCGCCATTGCCACCGCATAGCCGGCATAATCGGCGAGCGGCAGCACGCGTACGACGAGGAGCTGGAAGGCAAAGCCGAGCGCGACGGCGGCGAGGCGCCCGCTGGCGAAGATGAGGAGGCTGCTGCCGAGGCTCACGGGCGCATGCACGGATCAGTCCCCCGCGACGTCCGACGGCACCGGCCGACAGTCGAGACCGATGACGCGGAAGAGGCCTTGATACACCGCCTCGGGCGAATGATGACGCTCGACATAGGCGAAGGCGGCAGCCCGGCAGGCGGCTCTCTTCCCGTCATCAGCCAGGAGCGCCTCGATGCGGATGGCGAAGGCCTCGCCGTCCGCGGCCTCGAGCACGCAGCCCGCGGCCTCCTCCTTCAGGCCGGCGCGC
Organism: Chelatococcus daeguensis; assembly: GCF_001887265.1. NCBI lineage: Bacteria > Pseudomonadati > Pseudomonadota > Alphaproteobacteria > Hyphomicrobiales > Chelatococcaceae > Chelatococcus > Chelatococcus daeguensis. The sequence continues at coordinate 2,610,466 of NZ_CP018095.1, forward strand.
GCAAGCGGGCTCGCCACCACCGGCAGGCCGTGCGCCAGATAGTCGAGGAGCTTGACGTTGAGCCCGCTGCCGATGCGCTGCGGCGCGATGGCGAGTGCCGCGCGCGACAGGTACGGTGCAAGATCGGCCACGGCGCCATGCCGCTCCACCCCCCGCGGCAGATCGGGGAAAGCCGTGCCGATGGCGCCGACGACATCGAGGCGAATCTTCGGCCGCCGCCCCTGCAGGCGCGGCCAGACGTCGCCCAAAAACCATTCGAGGGCATCGACATTGGCCGGATTGTGCGAACCGACGAAGACGAGCCGATCGGGATCGGCGGCCGCCTGCGCAACACGCACCGCCCTGCGCGGCATCGAGGCGACCAGCACGGGCGGGGCAGCGGGATGGGCCGAGAGCTGCCGCGCCTCCTCCTCCTGGATCGCCACGGCGGCATCGAGGCCGCTGACGAGCCCCACCTCCTCGTTGAGCGTCATCGCCGGCACGTCAGGCAAACGCCCCTGCTCCACGAAACGGTGGTGGCGCAGCGACATGAGATCGTGAAGATAGACGATGCCGCGCGCGCCATGTGCCATGGCAAGGCGGGCAAGCGGCGCAAGAAAGACATAGTCCGCGATGACGGCGCGGCATGGTGCACGCGCCAGCTCGGCCTCGACCGTTGCGATCTCCCCGGCCGTCACGGGCAGGGTGGCCGGCCAGACGCCGGGCGAGCCCCGCCCGCTGCGCAGGATCCGCCCGGCGATCGCTCCGATGGCGCCGATCCACGGGCCGGGCCGCGTCGCGACGACCCACCGGCCCAGCCGCAGAGCCTGCGCGCAATGGAGGCGGTCGAAGCTGCCAGCGGGTAGGTCGATGCGCATGGCCGGCCGCCGCCCGAAGGCGCGCGCAGAGACGACGAGGAGGTCGACGCGCGCCCCTCGGTCCCGCAGCGCTTCGGCCAGCGCGACGAGAACGGCCGTGTTGCCGACGCGCGCATGGGTCGGCACCCGCCGCATGACGATGAGGATTCTCGGCCCCGCCTGCCCCAACGCATCTCCTCCGGCGTGGGACGCCTCCGCGCCCGCCCGCCGGCATCATTGTCGGGCCGGCCTTGCTCGGCCGCAAGGGGCACACTGCCGCCCGCCATGGACCGGTGCGGCAGACCTGAACTAGGATCGCGGCGCGGGAAGATCACGGGCAGGCGACCAAACAGCCATGACAGCAAGCGTTGCCAGCCATCCGGAAGGGGACCGCACGATCACGGCGCCGCAGGCCGTCCTCTCTACCCCCGCGCGCCTTCTCATCGCTGCCTGGGGCATCTTTCTCGGCCTGCTGCCCCTGCCGCTCGCGTCGAACCGTCCGCTGTTCTGGTGCATCAACGCTGTCGTTGCGGGCTGCTTCGTCGCGGCCGTCGCCCTGCTACGACCAGCGCCCACGCGCTTCGATGGCCTGATTCGCACCGGCCTTGCCCTGAGCGCGCTGCTTGCCACCGCCCTTCTCGGCTGGATGCTGGTGCAGGCGCTGATGCCGCTCGCACTTGGCTCTCCCCTTGCTGATCCGATCTGGGCGGCGGCTGCGGAGGCCCTTGGCGAGCCGCTGACGGCCCGCATCACCGCGGCGCCCTGGCAGACGCTGCTCGCGGCGCTGCGCTTCGCCACGGCCGCCGCCGTCTTCTGGGTGACCTTGCGGCTCGCCACGCACCCGGGCGGCGCCGCGGCCCTCCTGCGTTGGCTCATGTGGGCGAGCGCCGCCTATGCGCTCTACGGCCTGGTGCTCAACCTCATGGGGTCCAGCACCATCCTCTGGTTCGAGAAATGGGCCTATCGCGATTCGCTGACCGCCACCTTCGTCAACCGGAATGCCGCCGCGGCCTATTTCGGCATCGGCCTTCTCGCCGCGCTCGCGGAAGCGATCTGCGCCGTCCGGCGGCGGTCGGCGACTTCGCTCGCCTATCTGCTTCTGCTCCTCGTGCCGCTCGCCATCCTGGCCAACGCCATCGTCCTCACCGGCTCGCGCTCCGGCGCGGCCGCAACGGCCCTTGCGGCGGGCGTCGGCCTGCTGCTCCTCGTCAGCGTCCGGCGCGCGCCTGTCCTGATCGTCCCGCTCCTCGCCGTCATGCTCGTCGGCCTGGCGCTGGCGACCCTGCATGTCAGCGGCGCCCATCTGATGGCGCGCATCGAGGCCGACGGTGGATCGGGCCAGTCACGCCTGTGGCTCTACCGCACGGTCGCCGAGATGATCGCGGCCCGGCCGCTCACCGGCATCGGCGCCGGCACCTTCCAGCTCGTCTTCCCGGCGTGGCGCGAGCCGGGGCAGGAGATGTTTCTCATCTGGGCTCAGGCCCATAACATCTACCTGGAACTCGCCGTCGAGCTCGGCCTGCCGGCCGCGGCGGCCATGCTCCTGCTCGTCATGCTGCTCATGCTGATGTGCGCCCGCGCGCTGCGCCGCTCCGAGAGCGACTGGCACGTCGCGCTCTTCGCCCTGACGAGCTGGCTCCTGCTCGCGGTCCAGGGCCTCGTCGATTTCGCGCTCCAGTACCAGGCGATCACCTTGACCGCCGCCGCCGCCCTCGCCATGGGCATCGTCAGTGCGGCCAAGCCGGCGAGCGAACCAGCACGACCACGCCAAAGCCGATAAAAATCAGCTTCTTGCCTGCCGTTCCGGAATCACTTTCTGCGCACGGCGCAGGCCGTTTTCCCTGACCTCGCGCAGAAAGAGAAGCATCAAGGGCAGGAGCGAACCGGCATAGCGGCGCCAGAGGCGACGCGGCTCCTGCAGGAGGCGGTGCAGCCATTCGAGCCCGAGCGTCTGCATCAGCGCCGGCGCCCGCCGCTTGCGGCCGGCAAGAAACTCGAGCGCCGCCCCGATGCAGAAGGCCGTGCCGCAGCTGCGCCCCTCCTCCAGAATGGCAAGCGCGAGCCGCTCCGACTGCGGAGAGCCGACGGCGAGGAAGACGAAGCGCGCGGGATGCTCCGCCACGAAATCGAGCGCAGCCCGCCACGCCAGCGGGTTATGGGCCAATCCCATGGGCGGGGCATGGAAGTGCCAGCGGTACTGTGGAAAATGCTGCTGCAGCGCCTCGCCGAGCGCGGCATTCGCGCCAACCACGGCAAGCGTGTCGCCCGGCACGAGCACCTCGGCGAACAGCCTCTCCATCACGTCGGTGCCGTTGAGATGAGGCAGGTCGAGCCCCACGAGCTTGCCGAGACGCTCGATCTGGTGGCTGTCGCACCAGCACATCCAGGCCGCCTCGTAGGCGCCCAACAGGTCCGGCTGGCGGGACAGACGCACGACATGATCGACATTCGGCGTCGCCACATAGGCGAAGCGGTCTGCCGGGCTGCAGGCCTTCAGCCGGTGGAGCACCGCATCCTTGGGCAGAAGATCGAAGGGGGCGCCGAGGAACTTGATCCTTGGCGCGGCGAGCGGCTCGCGCGCCGCCTCAGCGGGACTTGCGGATCGGGCTGTCGGCACCTTGGCCCTCTGTCTTGCCGATCGATTTGCGAGCCGTCTCGCCGGCCCGCCGGCCTTCCCGCTCCTTCATCATCGCGGCGGTGCGCGCGAGGGCAGAAGCAGCGATGTCAACCTCGCCGAGACGCTCGGCAACGTCGTCCGGCCCACCAGCGGCCGCGTGGCGCACAGCACCGCTGCGCTGCGAATGCGCCAGCTCTAGCAGCAGGACGAGCATGAGGCCTCCGTTGAAGGCAAGGACGGCCGTTCCGGCGCCGGCCGCAAGGCCGGACCATCCACCGGACGCGCCGCCCGCAATGCCGCCTGCGACCGCGGCGAGAAAGGATCCGCCGGCCCAGGCGACGGCCTTGCCGCGCCGACCGGCGACGAGACCAAGGACCAGTGCCCCGAGAGCGATGGTGATCAGCATGGCGATACGTTCCACGGTTCTGGGAACGGAACATTGGGGCAGGATATCCCTGCCGGAGCGCATTCAGGCCTCTGATTGAATCGACAAGACCTTACCATTGTCCCGAATGCAGCTCCAGTCTCGCGCCCGACTGCTAAGAAGAGGTTTCGTTCCACATCGACCGCGGCCAGAAGGATCGGCGGCATGTCACGTCCCCGACCCGGTCCAGAACTCCCGCGCGGCCGTCACAACGAGAATGACGAGATCGAGCAGGAGGGAATAACGACGGATGTAGGCAAGATCGCAGATGACGCGCCGCGTGGCGTGCGTCGGGTCGGTGACCGCACCCCGCCAACCGGCCAGCTGGGCAAGGCCCGTCATGCCGGGCCGCACCAGATGGCGGAGCGGATAGGCAGGAACCACGGTTTCGTAGCGCTCGCCATTGACCAGCATACCGACGGGATGGGCGCGCGGCCCCACAAGCGACATGTCGCCCCGCAGCACGTTGATCAGTTGGGGCAGTTCGTCGAGGCTGCGCTGGCGCAGCACGGATCAGAGCGGCGTCACGCGCGGATCGTTGACAACGGTGTGTTTCACGCCCGTCGGATCGCCCCTATCAGCGTACATCGTCCGGAATTTCAACATGAAGAACGGTCGGCCGCCAAGGCCGACGCGCGGCGAGCCGAAGAAGACCGGCCCCCGGCTCGTCGCCTTGATGAGAAGCGCGATGACGAGGAGGACGGGCAGCAGCAGCAGCAAGCCGCCGAGCGCGCCGGTGATGTCCATGCCGCGCTTGCATGCCCGCGCGGTTCGTGGCCAGCGAACGCCCCGCTCCGAAAGGTCCTCGGCAAGCGCCGCAAGGTCGGCCGCTTCGTACCCGCCGCACCTCGCGGCCAGAAACCGATCCAGCCAGGACGGCGTCTTCACGCCACCTCCCGACGGTTTCTGCCCCAGCGTCGCCCTCTGGGCGCCGCTCCACGTCGACAACCGCATGAAGCAACTCATCATGCCATACGAACCGACGCCAATCCCCCACGGGACGGGCCCCTGCTCTTAGAACGACAGTTTAGATGATCTCCAAACAGGATACTACGGAAAGTTCTTGCCGTCGCGCGATCCTGAACCTTTGACGAATATCGTTAACATGAATGGAATAATGACGCAGAACAACTTCAGCGGTCGCCTTATCGACAAGCACAGGTCCATTCGTTACCGCTCGTCCCGGGAACTGCGTTCACGTTGAAGAGAGTAACGCGCCTTTCGGCCGAATTCGGCGGCTCGCCGTTGCACCCGCGTTCACCTTCCGATTCAATTTGACTTGATATCTTCTTTCCGTTCGGGCCCAATTCGAGCACGACGGTCACGGCCGGACGGGGCGTCCCATGCGTCATATCGATATCGCTGACCGCTTGCCCTCCCGCGCATCGCGCACGGCCCTCGTCACGGGTGGTGCAGGCTTCCTCGGCTCCCATCTTTGCGAGGCGCTACTGCACAAGAAATACAACGTCATCTGCCTCGACAACTTCTTCACCGGTGACCGCAGCAACGTCGAAGGTCTGCTGCACAGCGACAAATTCGAGATCGTGCGCCATGACGTGACCGTGCCGGTCCAAATCGAGGCGAACGAGATCTACAATCTCGCCTGCCCGGCCTCGCCGCTGCACTATCAGGCTTCGCCGGTGGAAACGACGAAGACGAGCGTCCTCGGCGCCATCAACATGCTGGATCTCGCCCGCCGCCTTGGCGTCCGGATTCTCCAGGCCTCGACCTCGGAGGTTTACGGCGACCCGACCGAGCACCCGCAGCGGGAAAGCTACTGGGGCAATGTCAACCCCATCGGCTCGCGCGCCTGCTATGATGAAGGCAAACGTTGCGCCGAGACGCTGTTCTTCGATTATCACCGCGCCCACGGCGTACCGATCAAGGTGGCCCGCATCTTCAACACCTACGGGCCGCGCATGCATCCCAACGACGGGCGCGTGGTCTCCACCTTCATCGTGCAGGCGCTGACCGGGCAGGATCTGACGATCTTCGGCGACGGCACCCAGACGCGCTCGCTCTGCTACGTCGATGATCTCATCCGCGGCCTTGTCGGACTGATGGAAACCGACGGCAATGTCACCGGCCCCATCAATCTCGGCAATCCGGAGGAGGTGTCGATGGCGGAACTGGCGGAACTCGTGATTTCGCTCACCGGCTCGCGCTCGCATATCGTGCGACGCCCGCCGGCAGCGGATGATCCCCGCCAGCGCCGCCCCGACATCTCGCTGGCCGACGAGGTGCTCGACTGGCGCCCTACAGTGCCGATGAAGGTCGGCCTCGGCCGCACCATCGAGTATTTCGACGCCCTCCTGTCGCAGCGTGCGCCAGCGGTCTTTCCGTAACGACCGCCCGGCGCAGGCGCTCAGAAGGTGCCCGGATAGGCACCGCCGTCCATCAGCCAGTTCTGGCCGGTGATGTAGCCGGCGTGCACGCTGCAGAGGAAGGCGCAGGCTGCACCGAACTCGTCCGCTGTGCCGAGGCGCCCGGCCGGATTGGCCGCTGCCATGGCCGCGATCTCCTCTTCCAGCGTCCGCCCGCTCTGGGCGGCGCGCGCCGCAGCCGTACCGCGCAGCCTGTCTGTTTCGAACGGTCCTGGCAGCAGGTTATTGATGGTAACGCCGTACCGCACTGTCTTGCGCGACAAGCCGGCGATGAAGCCTGTGAGGCCGGAGCGCGCGCCGTTGGAGAGGCCGAGGATGTCGATCGGTGCCTTCACCGCGCTCGAGGTGATATTGACCACGCGGCCGAAACCGCGCTCCATCATGCCGTCGACCGTGGCCTGTATGAGCGCGATCGGCGTCAACATATTGGCGTCGAGCGCCTTGATCCAGTCCTCGCGCGACCAGTCGCGGAAGTCGCCGGGCGGCGGACCGCCGGCATTGTTGACGAGGATGTCGGGCGCCGGACAGGCGGCAAGCGCCGCCTCGCGCCCCTCAGCGGTCGCGATATCGCCCGCGACCGTCTGCACCCTGATGCCCGGCGCGGCGCGGCGGATCTCGTCCGCCGTCCTCTCCAAATCCGCAGGCGTGCGCGCCGTGATGGTGACATTGACGCCTTCGCGGGCCAGAGCAAGGGCGCAGCCCTTGCCGAGACCCTTGCTCGCCGCACAGACGAGGGCGTTGCGCCCTGCGATGCCGAAATCCATTGCTTTTTTCCCTCGTGGTCGGTCCGCTCAGCGAATGAACTGGTCGATGTAGTCGGCGCCGAGGCCGTTCTTGGAATAATGCGCCCGGCACTTGTCGATGCGCGTGAAGACGTCGTCATAACCCACCGTCCTGCCGTCCGGATCGACGTAGATCATCGCCCCGTTGACCTGGAACAGGGTGATCATCTCCTCCACATGCGGGTCGACGACGAGCGTGTGCGTCTCTCCCGGCGCCTCGTAGGCATAGGAGCCCTCGCGCGCCACCCAGTCGTGCTCCAGATAGCGCCACTCGCCCTTCAGCACGAAGGCGTGCACCGGCTGCGGATGGCGGTGGCGCGAGAGCACACCCGACTTGCGCACCTTGAGCAAGTTCATCCAGTAGCCGCGCGAGGCGGCCATCAGCAGCGGCCGGAACCAGACGTTCTCCTCCACCGGCACCCAGATGCGCTCGTCGTTGGGAATGGCATGGGGGATGACGAGCTCCGGCGGCGATTCCCTAGGCTGCGGATGGCGATAGGGCAGCCACTTCTCGTCGATACCGCCGGCGGCGGGATCTTGCCCGTTCATGTCTTCTCCTCCCGAAATCAGACCGTGAGATAGCCGCCATCGATGGCGAGGATGGCGCCGGTGATGAAGCGCGCCGCGGGCGACGCGAGGAAGACGGCGCCGCCCGCCACCTCCTCCGGCGTGCCCCAGCGCCCCATCGGCGTGCGGGAAAGAATGGCGCCGCTGCGCTCCTTATCCTTCTGCAGCGCCTCCGTCAGCGGCGTCGCGATCCAGCCGGGCGCGACCGCGTTGACGCGGATGCCGTCGGCGGCCCAGGCGGCAGCGAGGCTCTTCGTGAGCTGCGCGATGCCACCCTTGGAGGCACTGTAGGCCGGCACGCGCGGACCGCCGAAGAAAGACAGCATCGAGGCGACATTGACAATGGCGCCGCCGCTCTGCGCGAGCTTCGCCTTCGCACCGGCGCACATGCGCATCGTGCCGTTGAGATTGATATCGACCACGTCGGCGAAGACCTCGGGCTCGAACTCGACATCGCGGCGAATGACGCCGGCCGCATTCACCAGCACGTCGAGGCGCTCGAAGCCCGCAAGGAGGCCACTGATGGCTTCATTGTCGCGCACGTCGAGCGGCACGAAGGTGAGCCGCTCCCCGCCAGCCTCCGCGGCACGCTCGCATTCGGCGGCCGTCGCGCCCGTCGCGACGACGCCGGCGCCGAGAGCCGCAAAGGCCCTGGCGCAGCCGAGGCCGATGCCGCTCGTGCCACCCGTGACCAGCACGGACCGGCCGGCGAAGAGATCGGCCGCGAAAGCCTGAGTGATCGCCGGGCCCGAGCCCGGTGTCGTTGCCGTCATGTTTCCTCCAGGCCGCGCCGCCGGCGCGGAGGCCTCTTTGGGCCGATTGTTGCACGGGCTCGCAGCCCTTGGCCCTAACATCGACCATGTCGGCGCCGAACGCCATTCGCGGGATGCAGGCGCGGGTTGTGCTGGCGCGGCAGCTCGCCCGTTGCCGCGCTCCGCGCGCTTGGCTTGCGACTGTCTCGGGCGCTTGCCAGAATTCCATGACGCCCGCAGGCCGGCTCTGCCGACGGGGCTATCGACCGGGAAATCGCATGGGGACGGAACTCTCGCCGCGCCTGCGCGCCATTGTGGATGCCCTTCCACTGTCCAATGGCCTTCGCGTACTGGAAATCGGCTGCGGGCCCGGCGCGATGGCCCGCGCCATCGCGCAACGCATCGGCGACGGGCATGTGCTGGCGATCGATCGCTCGGCCAAGGCCATCGCGCAGGCACGAGCGCTCTCACAGGAGGAGATCGCTGCGGGGCGCCTGAGCCTGCGCCAGATGGCGGCCGAGGAATTCGAACGCGCGCCCGGCGAAGCGCCCTACGACATCGCGGTTGCCATTCGTGTCGGCGCGCTGGACGGCCGCTACCCCGAGGCTGGCCGCAGGATCAGGCGCCGCCTCGTCGCGGCCCTGTCGCCGCAGGGGCGGCTGTTCATCGACGGTGGCGATCCCCTGCGTGAGATCGCGCTCGACGATTGATCCTCTGTCTTTGCTAGCGATACGGCTGCTGACCGTCAGTCATGGATGGGAAGAGTCTCGCGCCCTCTCCCCCGTAACCCGGAGAAGCGACCTGGTCTCGCGACGGGACCGGTCATATCGCCTGCCGCCGCAGCCGCGGAACGGACGACATCCTTCCGTCGCCCATTGGGTCGGCAGCGCCCGCTTCTCCGCGCCGGAACGTCAGCCGGGCAACCGGGCGATGAACGGTACCATCGCAGAAAGTTTCAATTTCACTGAGTTGATGGTGGGCGCACTAGGGCTCGAACCTAGGACCCGCTGATTAAGAGTCAGCTGCTCTACCAACTGAGCTATGCGCCCATCAACATGCCGCGCCAGCCATTGCCGGCGGAACGAGCGGGGAAGTAGCAAAGACCGCGGGACTTGTCCAGCAGGTCCTGTTCATTTTTCCGTCACGGCCACGCGGCTGTGGATAGCCGCGGGCCGGGACAGGTGCGGCCCGGCAATGCCGGGCCGCCTTTCCTTATTCGGCGGCGTGGGCGTGCAGCCGCTCGCCGCGCATCAGCAGCTTGTTGAGGGCCGCGAGATAGGCGCGCGCCGACGCGACCAGCGTGTCGGGATCGGCGCCCCGGCCGGTCACGGACGAGCCCTGCGCCGAGAGCCGCACCGACACCTCGGCCTGGGCATCGGTGCCCTCGGTCACCGCGTGCACCTGATAGAGGTCGAGCACGGCCTCGTGCGGCACCAGCGCCTTGATGGCGTTGAAGGTGGCGTCGACCGGGCCGTTGCCCTCCGCCTCCTCGGTGCGGATCTCGCCGCCGACGTCGAGCTTCATGGTCGCCCGTTGCGGGCCGCGCGTGCCGGCGATGATCGACAGCGACACCAGCTTGACGCGGTCGTGCGCCGTCAGGATCTCCTCGTCGACGAGCGCCTCGATGTCCTCGTCGTAGACGTTCTTCTTGCGGTCGGCGAGGTCCTTGAAGCGGCGGAAGGCATCCTCCAGCGCGTTCTCGCCGAGGTCGTAACCCAGCGCCTTCAGCTTCTCGCGGAAGGCGTGGCGGCCCGAATGCTTGCCCATCACCAGCGAGGTCTTGTTCACGCCGACGGATTCGGGCGTCATGATCTCGTAGGTCGAGGCGTTCTTCAGCATGCCGTCCTGGTGGATGCCGCTCTCGTGCGCGAAGGCGTTCCGCCCGACGATCGCCTTGTTGTACTGCACCGGGAAGGACGTCACCGCCGAGACGAGCTTGGAGGCCCGCGTCAGCATCGTCGCGTCGATGCCGGTCTCGTAGGGCAGAATGTCACGGCGCGTCCGGATGGCCATGACGATCTCTTCCAGCGCCGCATTGCCGGCGCGCTCGCCGAGACCGTTGATGGTGCACTCGACCTGGCGCGCGCCGCCCTCGACACCGGCCAGCGAATTGGCGACCGCGAGGCCGAGGTCGTCGTGGCAATGCACCGAGAAGATGGCCTTGTCGGCATTCGGCACCCGTTCGCGGATGGTCCGGAACATGGTGCGGTATTCGTCGGGCGTCGCGTAGCCGACCGTATCCGGCAGATTGATGGTAGTGGCGCCGGCTTTGATGGCGGCCTCCACGCAGCGGCACAGGTACTCGACCGGCGTGCGCGTCGCGTCCATGGCCGACCACTCGACGTCCTCGACGAGGTTGCGCGCCTGGGCCACCGTCGCGGCGATGATCTCCAGCACCTCCTCCTCGGACTTGCGCATCTGATGGGCGAGGTGGATCGGCGAGGTCGATACGAAGGTGTGGATGCGGCCGCGCTGCGCATGGCGCACCGCCTCCCCCGCCCGGGCGATGTCGCCGGGGATGGCGCGGGCGAGGCCGGCGATCACGGCGCGTTTGGTGCGCCGCGCGATCTCCGATACGGATTCGAAGTCGCCGACCGAGGCGATGGGGAAGCCCGCCTCGATGACGTCCACTCCCATCGTGTCGAGGAGTTCAGCGACCTCCAGCTTCTCCTCGAAGGTCATGGAGGCGCCGGGGCATTGTTCGCCGTCGCGCAGCGTCGTGTCGAAGATGATGACGCGGTCGCTCGCCTTCTTATCGGCGTCGGTCGTGGGATGGGTCATGGTGAACTGTCCTCTTCGGGCAGCACGGCACAGCGGCCGGCGCGTCGTCGAAATTCGTCGATGATCGAGATCTTCGCGTCATCCCCTGAGTGCCCAGGCATGCGTGCCCAGCCGGCGCTCAGGGGCGGCTAAGGAGAAGAAGCAGACCGGAAAGACGAAGAACGCCGAGCGCGCGCGACGATGCGGCGGCGGATGCCGCGTCTGCCATCGTCATGCTGGAGCCGGAAATGACCACGGCCCGTTCCCCTCGCGCTCGCCCAGCGCACCCGATGCGCTGGCGACATGTCCGGATTGCTTCTAAACGACGACACCCCGTGCTGACAAGCAACACTTTAGCGGCGAATGCACGGCAGGGCCCGTCGATCCGGCTCTTGCCATTGACGCGTCCCAATTGCCCGCCAAGGCTGCCGTGTCGCGATTCCACACCACAATGGAGAGGTTGAGACATGACGATCCGCGCGCTGCCGACGCTTTTCGGCGCAACCGTGCTGGCACTTTCCCTCGCCGCCTGCAACACGACGGGAGGCACGCCGGTGCCACAGCAGGCCGCCGCCACCCCGGCCGTGCCGCAGTTGCCGGGCGACAGCGCCTGCGCCCGCGAGATCAACACCTTCCGCGAGATCACCCGCCGCGACGTGGACACCGGCTATCTCAGCCCCACCGTCTACGCCAAGATGACGCCGGAAGTGGACAAGGCCGCGAGCACCTGCACGAGCGGCGCCGACCGCGACGCGGTCGCCATGCTGGCCGCCACCAAGTCGCGCTACGGCTATCGCTGAGCCGGACGACCGGCGGCAGGCTGCGCTTCGAACCTGCCGCCTGCTGCCCGCTTCCTCACCGCGGGCCGTCCAGCAGATGCTGCAGGAAGACCTGCGTGAAATAGGGCATTCGCTCCGAATCGATGTCCGCCGGTGCCCGCACGACGTGCATTCCCGCCAGTTCCGGCTGCTCCTGCCGCGCCAGCCACGCATCAATCTGCGCACGAAGCACGTCTGCTGGCAGGGGCGAGCGCACCGGGCGCATCAGTGCGGTGCGCGCGCCGTGAAACACGGCTGTCCACGTCTCCGCGATGACGACATCGTCCTCGCCGAGCCCGGTCTCCTCGAGGAGTTCCCGGCTGACGCTGCCGGCGAGGTCCACGCGCCGGTCGGGCAGGACATCACCCGGATCCGGCGTCCCGGCGGGGAAGTAGATGCGTCCGGCGTTCGCCGTATGGTCGCCCATGATGCCGAGCAGATAGGGTCCGTCGGCTGCCTGCAGCGCCGCCATGGCGAAGCAGTTGCCCGCGCTGCCGGGAGGAAAGTCGAGATCGCGCATGGCGAGGAAGCTCGCATAGTCGCTTTCCCGGTAGCGCACCTTGAGGATGCCGTCCTCTACCCGCCGTTCGCAGCAGATCAGCACGCGCCCGTTGTAGAGCGCCGGGCTCTCGGCCGTCCGGCGCGCCCAGTGCGCGTCGATCGCCGCCCTGTGCTCCTCGGCCCAGGGCCAGGCCCCCTCTTCGCACCAGGCCTCGACGCCGGCGAGCGGCAGGATCATCGGCTCTTCGATCACAGGAACAGCGCTCCCTCGCTGACGACGACGGCCGCGCCGCCGATGGCGGCCTTGACAAGCGTCCCGCCCTCGACCGTCAGCGTCAGCTCGATCTGGGAGGGGCGCCCCATGGCATAGCCCTGCTCGATGACGAGGATGTGTTCCCCGTCCGCCGGCGTGTCGTAGTCCATGACCGCGCCGGCGAAGGCCGCCACCGCCGAGCCCGTCGCCGGATCCTCTCCGATGCCGAGGTCCGGCGCGAACATGCGGGCATAATAGGCATGGCCGGCGTCCACCGGCTCGCGGCAATAGATGAAGGCATTGGCGCGTGGCCCGTCGCCGAAGGCGGCATCCCAGGCGGAGACCCGCCGCCGCGCCCGGTCGACCGCCGCCCGCCCCGCCACCGGCACGATGGCATAGGGCACGCCGGCCGAGTATTTGGCCGGCTGGTGCATGCCGAAACCGATGTCCTCGACGGCGAGGTCGAGCGCCGCGGCAAGGGCTGCGGGCGAGGCAAGCTCGCTCAGCCGCTCCGGCAGGCGCGGCAAGGTGAAGGTCGCCCGCCCGTTACCCTTGCCGGCGATCTCGACGGCGCAGGGGACGAGGCCCACCTTCTCCTCGAGCGTAAAGGCGAGGGCACCGGGGCTCGGCCCGTGGTCGATGAGCCCGAGCAGTACCGCGGTGCCGACGGTGGGATGGCCCGCGAAGGGCAGTTCCGCCGTCGGCGTGAAGATGCGCAGGCTGGCACGATGGTGCGCATCCTCGGGCGGCAGCACGAAGACCGTCTCGGACAGATTGAACTCCTTGGCAATGGCCTGCATGCCGGCATCGCCGAGCCCCTGCCCATCGAGCACGACGGCGAGCGGATTGCCACCGAGCGCGGTGTCGGTGAAGACGTCGAGCGTGAAGAAGCGGCGTCCCATCGTCTCAATTCCTATGCTTGCGGCGGGTTGCGTCGGGCCGGCAGGTCGATCCCGACGACGAGCGGACAATGATCGCTCGCCTTCGGCCGGTCCCAGCCGACACGAGGATAACGATCGCAGGAGGTCGCAAGTGCCGCCAGCGAGCGATTTTCCTGCCGCGGGTCGAGCGGCACGCGATAGGGCAGCCCGCGGCGCACGATCTCGACCTCGGGTGCCGGACTGGCCGCGGCGAGCGCAGGCGACAGAAGGATGTAGTCGAGCTGCATGTGCCGCTCGACGATGTGCCCCTCGCTCTCCGACCATGCGCGGCGGAAATGCGTCCACCGCTCGTGCGCCGGCAGGTCGGCGAGCGGATTGACGGCAAAGCCGTGCGTTAGCGGCTCCAACCCGCTTTCCCCTTCCGCGATCACGCGGGCACCGGGACCGATGGTCTCCTCGCAGCCGTTGAGATCGCCGATAATGAGCCAGTTCGCCTCGGCGACGGCGGGTCCAAAACGCGCCTCGACGAGGCGGCGCACGGCCCGCGCCTCGGCTCGCCGCAGAGGGCGCGTGGCGATGCGCCCGTCGTCGCGGCCGTTGCTCATGGACTTGAAGTGACACACGAAAAGCGTGAGCGTCGCCTCCCCGAGATCGACATCGACCATCAGGCAGTCGCGCTGGAAGAGCCGGTCCGTCTCGAGGCGCCCCATCGCGGCGAGGTCGTCATCGAACACATCGAGGTCACGGAAGGTCAGCTCGGCGTGCGAGGTGGCGCGCACGGCGCCCGGCCCGGCGACGAGATCGCGCCGCATGGCGCAGGCCACATCGATGCCGCGCACGTCATTGCCGTGCCTGAGGCGGAAATGGCCGTAGCGCTTGTCGGCGAGACGATGCACGTAATTGGCGAAAAAGGCTTCCAGCACCGAGAGGCTGTCCACCTCCTGCAAGCACAGGATGTCGGCATGAGCCTCGGCGATGGCAAGCGCCGTCATCTGCCGCTTGTCGTCCTCGAGCGCCACCGCCACAGAGCGCTCCACCGCCTCGCGATGTTCCTTGGAGGAGAACTCGAACAGTGACATGGCGGCCGCCGTCTCGATGCGCGCCGCCGTGCCGAAGCGGTGGCGCGCAATGAGGTTCTCGACATTGAACGTCGCCACGCGCAGCCGCATCCGCCCAAATCCTCGTCCTGTCGGCCTCGCCCGGCGACGCTGCCGCAGCGCCTTATTAGGCGCCCGGCCGCGCGAGGTGTGAAGCCCCTAGACGGCCTCCACCGGAAAACTGTGGCTCGGCGTCACGAACTCGTCCTGCGCCGCGACGGTGAGGATCTCGCGCGAGCCCGCCTCCTGCGTCCGTTTGAGCAGACCATAGACGGAGGCCGCCGCCGCGCCGAGGGCCTTCGCCGCCGAGCGGCTGCGCAGGAAATGGACGAAGAACAGCGCCGCGATCGCATCGCCCGCCCCGTTGATACCCAGCGACAGGCGCGGCGTGCGCACGCGCCAGGTGCCTTCCCCGTCGGCCGCCAAGAGGTCAATGGCGTCTGCCGGCGTCTCCTCGGTATGGAGGGACGTGACCAACACCACACGCGGGCCGGCAGCGCGCACGGCCGAAACCGCCGCCTTCGCGTCGGCGAGCCTCGCCGAGCTGCGGCCGGAGAGGAAGTCGAGCTCGAATTGATTCGGCGTGACGATGTCGGCCGCCGGCACGGCATGCTCGCGCATGAACTCGGGAATGCCCGGCCGCACGAAGATGCCGCGCCCCACATCGCCGATGACCGGATCGCAGCAATAGAGCGCGGCCGCATTGGCTTTCTTCACCCGCCCGACGGCTGAGAGGATGCCGTTGCCGATGTCGGCCGAGCCCATGTAGCCGGACAGGACGCCATCGCAGACCGGCAGCACGCCGCGCTCGGCGATGCCGTCGACGAGTTCCTCGATCATCGGCGCGTCGAACACGCGCCCTTTCCAGGCACCGTAGCCCGTGTGGTTGGAGAACTGCACCGTATGGATCGGCCACACCTCGACGCCCAGGCGCTGCATGGGAAAGACGGCCGAGGCATTGCCGACATGGCCGAAGGCGACGTGCGACTGAATGGAAAGAACGTTCATCCCGAGCCCTCCCGAGCGCAGAGCCTCGGTTTAGCGGCGCAGGACGCGAAGGAGAAATGAAAAGGCGTGAGGAGTGCCCCACGCCCACGAGATGGATCGAGCGGTTGCTCCTTGTCCGGGCCTGTCATTGCAAGTCGGGCTTGCCCGACTTGCAACAGGTTGAAGCACGCCGCGGCCCCGTCACTTCAACTCGATCGTCTCCTCGATGACGTGGTCGAGCGGCACGCCCTCGGCCGTGAGCTGCATGCGCAGCTTCAGCCGGCCGCCAGGCACCGCCCCCTCGCGCACCACGCGCTCGATCTCGCGCTGGGACGTGACGCCCACCTGCTTCAGGAACTTGCGCAGGGCCATGTTGAACTTCTCTTCGTCCATGGCTGCCTCCTCTCCTACGCCCCGGCTCAGCTGCCGCCAGCGGCCTTCTTCACGAAGGTGTCGGTGAAGGTCTTCGACAGGTCGACATTGGCCTTGGCGAGTTCCTCGTCGAACTGCGTCAACATGCCGAGCGCGCTCTTCATGCCGTCCTCCGGGATGATACCGGTGCGCGAATAGGTCTCGCGCGAGGCCTCGACGGCGCGCTCGTAGAGCGCCCGGTCGCCCAAATAATACGCCTCCGGAACGGTCGCGACGATATCGTCCGTACTGGCCGTCTCCAGCCACTTCAGCGACTTGTGGAAGGCGTTGACGATCGCCTGTACCGTCTTCGGATTCGCCTCGATGAAGTCCTGTTTCAGGTAGACGACGGCGGCCGGATTGGAGCCGCCGAAAATCTCCTTGGTGCCCTTCTCCGTGCGCGAATCCGCGATGACGACGATGTCGCCGTCCGCCTCGAGCTTGGAGATGACCGGGTCAAGGTTCGAGATGGCCTCGATCTCGCCCTTCTTCATGGCCGCAACCGCGCCCGCGCCGCCGCCGACGCCGATATAGGCCGCATCCTTCGGATTACCGCCCGCCTTGGCGATGAGATAGTTGACGAAGAAGTTGGTGGACGAGCCGGGCGCCGTGACGCCGACCTTGGCGCCCTTGAGGTCCGCCGGCGACTTGATGGCGTCGGCCTTCTCCTTCTTCACGGCCAGCACGATGCCCGGAAAGCGCCCGAGCTCGATGACGGCGCGGATGTCCTGGCCCTTGGCCTGCATGCGGATGGTGTGCTCATAGGCGCCGGTCACGACGTCCACCGACCCGCCGACGAGCGCCTGCAGCGACTTGGCGCCGCCGCCGAAATCGTTGATTTCGACCTCAAGCCCCTCCTCCTTGAAGAAGCCCTTCCGCTCAGCGATGGTCAGGGGCAGGTAGTAGAGCAGCGGCTTGCCGCCGACGCCCAACGTCAGCTTCGGCTTTTCCACGTCGGCCGCATGGGCCGCGCCGCCGGCAACCGCCAACAGGGCCGCTGCCGCGATAGTCTTCCAGAATGTCATTGGTTTCCTCCCACCTGTTGTTCTGTCCCGCAATCACCCCTGCGCCGTCGCCGCCCCGGTGCCCGGCTGCCAGACGGTGAGCCGTTTCTCGATGGCCGTGACGAAGGTGTCGATGACGATGACGAAGACGGCGAGCACCAGCATGCCCGAGAACACGCCGGTGACGTCGAAGACACTCTCGGCCTCGTGGATCTTGTAGCCGAGCCCGGCCGAAGAACCGAGATATTCGCCGACGACGGCTCCGACGAGCGCGAAGCCGACCGAGGTGTGCAGCGAGGAGAACATCCAGGTGAGCGCCGCCGGCCAGTAGACGTGGCGCAGGAGCTGCCGTTCGTTCATGCCCAGCATGCGGGCATTGGCGAGCACCACGGGGCTCACCTCGCGCACACCCTGATACACGTTGAAGAAGACGATGAAGAAGACGAGCGTGAAGCCGAGCGCCACCTTCGACCAGATGCCGAGGCCGAACCACAGGGCGAAGATCGGCGCCAGGACCACGCGCGGCAGGGCGTTCGCCGCCTTTATGTAGGGGTCGAACACGCTGGCGAGAATCTCGCGCCGCGCGAAGAGGAAGCCGAAGGCGATGCCTCCGATGGCGCCGAAGGTGAAGGCGAGCACCGTCTCGGTCAGGGTGATGCCGAGGTGATACCACAATTCGCCCGAGACGAGATCCTTCCACGTGCGGGCGAGGACATCGAGCGGCGTCGAGAAGAAGAAGGGATCGAACAGCGGCTTGCCGCCGCTCACCGGCACGGCGGTGAGGAGATGCCAGACGAGGAGGAAGGCAAGCCCGACGCCCACCTGCATGGCAAGAAGCGTCGTGCGTCTCATGCGTTCGCCCCTTCACCCTGCGCGTAGGCCTTCTGAACCTCGACACGCAGGGTCGCCCAGATGGCCTTGTGGATGGCGTGGAAGGCAGGATCCAGGCGGATCTCCGCGATATCGCGCGGCCGCGGCAGGGAGACGGGATAGTCGCCGACGATGCGGGCCGCGGGTCCCGCCGACATCACCACCACCCGGTCCGCCAGCGCGATAGCCTCCTCGAGATCGTGCGTGACGAACATCACGGCCTTTCGATCCTGCGCCCACAGGTCGAGCAGCAGGTTGCCCATGATCTGACGGGTCTGTGCGTCGAGCGGCCCGAAAGGCTCGTCCATCAGCAGGATCTGCGGGTTGCGGATCAGCATCTGTGCCAGCGCGACACGCTTGCGCTGGCCGCCGGACAGCATGTGCGGATAGCGGTCGGCAAAGGCGGCCAGGCCGACACGGCCGAGCCATTCCCGGCCCCTCGCCAGCGCCTCGGCCCGCGGCACACCCTTCGGCTCCAGCGCCACGGCGACGTTGTCGATGGCTGTCTTCCAGGGCATGAGCGCGTCCTGCTGGAAGAGATAGCCGGCACGGGCATTGAGCCCCGACAATCGCTCGCCGAAGATGTCCGCCCCGCCCGCCGAGGGCTTGAGCAGCCCGGCCGCCGCGTTGAGCAGGGTCGACTTGCCGCAGCCCGTCGGCCCGACGATGGCAACGAACTCGCTGGCACCGACGGCAAGATCGATGTCGCGCACAGCCTGGTAGGTGCCGCCGCCCTTGAGCGCGAAGGTGATCGCCACCTGCGACAGCCGCACCGCCGGGCTGTCCGCCTCCTTCACCTGTGCCGGAGCGTGCATGCCCGTCCCGTCATCGCGCGTCCTCGATTCCTTGTCTTCGTTCGAAGCAGGAAACGTTAACCGATACGGCCTGCGACGCAACCGCCGCGGCTCCGTGACGGCGCCTGCCCTCTGCCACTTGCACTATCCCGTTGCCTCCCGACATATGGAGCCGTTCCTTCCACCCGGGCCCCTGATGACCTTTGACAATTTCGTTTCCGGCACCGTGGCCTTCGTCCGTGACCATGGCGAGTGGGCCCCGGCCATCGTGTTCGGGCTCGCCTTCGCGGAATCCTTTGCCTTCATTTCGCTGCTGGTGCCCGCCTGGGGCATTCTCGTCGGCATCGGCGCCCTCATCGGCGTCAGCGGCCTCGAATTCTGGCCGATCTGGCTCGCGGCCGCCGCAGGCGCAAGCCTCGGCGACTGGGTATCCTACCTCATCGGCTTCCATTTCAAGGATGCGGCGACGCGCGTATGGCCCCTGTCACGCCACCCGCAGATGGTGGAGCGCGGCCATCGCTTCTTCATGCGCTGGGGACCCTGGGGCATCTTCATCGGCCGCTTCTTCGGGCCGCTGCGGGCTGTCGTCCCCCTCATCGCCGGCATCTTTGCGATGCCCCGGTTCCTCTTCCAGATGGCGAACGTCTCCTCCGCCATGGTCTGGGCCTTCGTCCTGCTTGCCCCCGGTGCCTTCGCCTTTCACAGGCTGCTGTAGAAAGGCCCCGGCACGGTGCACCGGGGCTCTGATGGGGAGCGCAAGCAGAACCAGCTCGCGCAGTTTTGTGGACGAATTCCCTTCACCGTCATGCCGGGGCTTGTTCCCGGGGTATCCACGGATGCCTGGCAGCGCCAGGCTGAAAGGTTTGGATGGCCGGGATGAGCCCGGCCACGACGGTGGCGGCCGGGATGCTCAGTTCTTGGACTTGTCGACCAGCGCCTTGGCCTTGATCCAAGGCATCATGGCGCGCAGCTTCTCGCCGACTTCTTCGATCTGGTGAGCATTGACGCGCGCGCGGGTCGCCTTGAACGAGGTCTGGTTGACCTTGTTCTCGAGCATCCAGTCGCGCGTGAACTTGCCGGACTGGATGTCGGTGAGCACGCGCTTCATCTCGGCCTTCGTCTCCGCCGTGATGATGCGCGGGCCGGTGACGTACTCGCCGTACTCGGCCGTGTTGGAGATCGAGTAGTTCATGTTGGCGATACCGCCCTCGTAGATGAGGTCGACGATCAACTTCACTTCGTGCAGGCACTCGAAATAGGCCATCTCGGGAGCGTAGCCCGCTTCGACCAGCGTCTCGAAGCCGGCGCGGATGAGCTCGACAAGGCCACCGCACAGCACCACCTGCTCGCCGAAGAGGTCGGTCTCGCACTCTTCCTTGAAGGTCGTCTCGATGATGCCGGCGCGGCCACCGCCAATGGCGCTGGCGTAGGAGAGGCCGAGATCGTGGGCATTGCCAGAGGCGTCCTGATGGATGGCGATGAGCGAAGGCACGCCGCCGCCGCGCTGGTATTCCGAGCGCACGGTATGGCCGGGGCCCTTGGGCGCCACCATGAGCACGTCGAGGTCAGCGCGCGGCTCGATGAGGTTGAAGTGCACGTTGAGGCCGTGCGCGAAGAGCAGCGCGGCGCCGTTCTTCATGTTGTCGGCGAGGTGCTCGCGGTAGATGTCGGCCTGCAGCTCGTCCGGCGTCAGCATCATGATGACGTCGGCCCACTTGGCGGCCTCGGCCACCTCCATCACCTTGAAGCCCTCGGCCTCGGCCTTCTTCGCCGAACCCGAGCCCTTGCGCAGGGCGACCGCCACGTCCTTGACGCCGCTGTCGCGCAGGTTGAGCGCATGGGCGTGGCCCTGGCTGCCATAGCCGACGACGGCCACCTTCTTGCCCTTGATCAGATTGAGATCGGCGTCGCGATCGTAATACACACGCATGATGGGCCCTTTCCTTGGCAAGGTGGTTATGATGGCACGCCAACCCCGACCATCCTGCGCGGCGCGGGTCGTGTCGTGGAACGTTTCTGTGACGGCGGTAAAGCCCGAGAAGCGCTGTGGGTCAAGTAAAATCCGGCACGGGGGACCAAGAGAGTTCCGACATGCGTCCTAACGATCCGTAATATGGAACAATCCGACAGGGAGGTTGCACCATGATTGCAGCGAATGCCGCGGAGATTATCGCCTTCTGGTGCGAGGCCGGCTACGAACGCTGGTTCTCGCGCGACGAGGCCTTCGACGAAGAGATCCGCGCACGCTTCCTCGCCACCCATGAGGCAGCCGCCGCCGGCGCGCTGAACCGGTGGGAAGAAACGCCAGAAGGAGCGCTCGCCCTGCTGATCCTGCTCGACCAGTTTCCCCGCAACCTCTTCCGCGGCACGCCGCGCGCCTTCGCCACGGACGCGCTGGCCCGCACCATCGCCGACCGGGCGCTGACCAAGGGTTTCGACCAGAAGGTGCCGCCGGAGCTGAAGGGCTTCTTCTATCTGCCGTTCATGCATTCTGAGAACCTCGTCGACCAGGAGCGCTGCGTCGCCCTGTACGAGGCGGCGGGCGACGAGAAGGGCCTGCCCCATGCCATCGAGCACCGTGACATCATCGCCCGCTTCGGCCGCTTTCCGCATCGCAACCCCATCCTCGGCCGTGCCACGACGGAAGAGGAGGCCGCCTTTCTTGCAAACGGCGGCTTTTCCGGCTGACGTTCACGAACGCCCGGCGAGCACCCTGCGCAGGATCCCCATGAGCGCCTCACGGCGCTCGGCTCCGCGCGGCTGTTCGCGTCGCTGCAGCGCGGCGCCGACGGAGGCCTTCGGGCTCCCGGTCCCGAGCTCATAATCGTAGCCGTCCCAGGCATCCTCACGAAAGGAGTAGAAGGCCCAGTGCAGGCCCGCCTCCTCGACGAGCGAGACGACATCGGCAAGATAGGCGTCGCAGCCCTTGTTCCAGCGTACGCAGCCGAATTCGCCGACCATCAGGCGCGAGCGCGGCACGTCCTTCGCCTCGGCCCACTCCAGGAAGGGCGACAGGTGCTTCGCGAGCCTCTCCCTGTCCCAGTATTCCGCCCGACCATGGGCCCGCACCACGCCAGGATAGGTGAAGCGTCCCCGGTTCTCGTGGCTGGTGAAATCGTAAGGCGCGTAGAGATGCACCGCGTAGATGAGATTGTCGTCTGCGATCGGCGTCAGGCAGCGCACTGCCGCCGGCTGGCCAAAGGACCCGGTGTCGAGGACGATGGGTATCGTAGCATCGACGGCGCGGATGGCCGCAACCATGTGACGATAGAAGGCATCGAGGTCGCGCGCCGTGCCCTTCGCTGCCGCGCACCAGCGGTCACGTTCGGCAATGTCACCCTCGGGAAGCCGGTAGCCATTCTCCGGCACCGGCTCGTTGACGATGTTATAGGCCACAAGGGCGGGATGGCCCTTGAAGGCCGTCGCTATGTCGCGCCAGTACGCTGCGGCCTGATCCCAATAGACCTTGTCGCGCCAGAGTCGGCCGTCGTGGCGGCGGCCGTTGAGTTGCACCCAGCGGGCGCCCGGTAGCCCGAGCGGCGTCAGCACCACCTTGACGCCCGCAGCGGCAGCCGCATCGAGAACCCGCCCGAGCCGCGCCAGATCGGCCGGCACGAGCCCCGCATAGACATCGAGACTGCCGGCGAGGAAGTCGCGCCGTTCGCCCCGCCACTTGTCGAAGGTCAGGCGCACGAAATCGACGCCGAAGTTCTTTGCAGCATCGAGGCGGGCGCGCGTCTCGACCTTGTTGAAGAAATTGGCGCCACGCCGCTGCTCCCCCCAAAAGCCTCCTGCCTCGCCAGCGGCGGCCGGCAGGGTGAAAAAGCCGGCAGCAAGCACGGCCGCCAATGTCGGCCGCGCCCATACCCGACGGCTGAAGCTCCCACAGCCTGCGCGCCGCACCTGTCTCACATCGACTCGGCGCCGCGGCCGATGGCCGCGATGCCGGTGCGGGCCACTTCCGTCAGCCCGCAGGCCGTCATGAGACTGATGAAACGCTCGGTCTCGTCGCTGGTCCCTGTCAGCTCGAAGATGAAGGACGAGAGCGTCGCATCGACCGTGCGGGCGCCGAAGGCCTGAGCAAGACGCATCGCCTCCACGCGAGCTTCGCCCTTGCCCACTACCTTCACGAGCACCAGCTCGCGCTCGATGGCGTCGCCGTTGACCGTCAGGTCGTCCACCCGGTGCACGGGCACGAGGCGCGAGAGCTGAGCCTTGATCTGCTCGATGACGTGCGCCGTGCCCGTCGTCACGATGGTGATGCGCGACAGATGCTTCTCGTGCTCGGTCTCGGAAACCGTGAGGCTCTCGATGTTGTAGCCCCGGCCGGAGAACAGGCCGGCGATGCGCGCCAGCACGCCCGGCTCGTTGTCGACGATCACCGCGAGCGTATGGCGCGCGATGGGCTCGGCAGCGGGAGCATCTGAATAGTGAGACTTCATCGGCGGACCTGCAAAGGGGGGCTGAACATGCTGCATGATTGTCCTCACGCACTCTTGCGATAATTCGCGATGGGCTCGGCGTCCACCTCGTCCTCGGCGACGATCCAGGGCTCGGCCAGCGCATCTTCGCGCCATGCGCGGAAGGCCGGCAGGTCGAGCACCGCGTCCATGTAGGCGCGTGTCGCCGCATCGACGGGGAAGGAATAGGTCTCGAGGCGGGTGACGACCGGCGCGTACATTGCATCGGCTGCCGTGAAGGCGCCGAACAGGAAGGGGCCCTCGGCGCCGAAGCGCTCCCGGGCCTCCCGCCAGGCGAAGGCGGCGCGTGCCACGTCGCGCGCGACCTGCGGGCCGAGGTCCATGGCAGCATACTTCTTGCCGAGATTCATCGGGCAGGCCGAGCGCAGCGCTGAGAAACCGGCATGCATTTCGGCGGCCAGCGACCGCGCCATGGCCCGTGCCGCCCGCTCGCGCGGCCAGATGGGCAGGTCGGGATGCATGTCAGCGAGATAGTCGATGATGGCAAGCGATTCCCAGACGACGATGTCGCCGTCGACAAGCGCCGGCACCTTGCCGGCCGGCGTATAGCGGGCGATCTCCGCCTTCCACGCCGGATCGTCAAAGGTCGGGCCGAAGGGCACCTTCACCTCCTCGAAGGGAATGCCGAAGTGGCGCATGACGAGCCACGGGCGCAGCGACCAGGAGGAATAGCACTTGTTGGCGATGACGAGCTTCATGGGCCTTCGTCCGGTTTCGACTGTGGGGCGCCGAGACTGCCGCGGCAACCGGCGCCGGTCCAATCAAGGCATGTGACGCAAACGATCACGGTTGACGCGCACGCGGCGCACCCTCCCCCTGAGGGGAAGGGTGCGGTGCCCAGCCTCACACCAGCATCTTGCCCTTGGCGTCGATGACCGAACCAATGTCCTCGGCCGCGTCGCCCAGGATCATCTCGTTGTGCGCCTTGCCCGAGGGGATCATCGGGAAACAGTTCTCCGCCTTGTCGACCACGCAGTCGAAGATCACGGGTCGGGGGGTGTCGATCATCTCGCGGATGGCATCGTCGAGTACGTCCGGCTTGTCGCAACGGATGCCGACGCCACCATAGGCCTCGGCCAGCTTCACGAAATCCGGCAGCGAATGCGAGTAGCTCTCCGAATAGCGCCCGCCGTGCAGCAATTCCTGCCACTGGCGCACCATCCCCATGTATTCATTGTTAAGGATGAAGACCTTGACCGGCAGGCGGTACTGCAGGGCGGTCGACATTTCCTGCATGTTCATGAGGATGGAGGCTTCGCCTGCGATGTCGACGACGAGCGCATTCGGATGCGCGAGCTGCGCCCCGATGGCTGCCGGCAGGCCGTAGCCCATGGTCCCGAGACCGCCGGAGGTCATCCACCGGTTCGGTTCCTCGAACTTGAAGAACTGGGCGGCCCACATCTGGTGCTGACCGACCTCCGTGGTGACATAAACCTCCCGGTCCTTCGTCAATTCGTACAGCCGCTCGATGGCGTACTGAGGCTTGATCACGTCGCTCGACTTGCGATAGGCGAGGCATTTGCGACCCCGCCAGCCGGCGATGTTGTCCCACCAGCCTTTGAGCGCCACCTTGTCCACCTGCGGCGCCGTGGAGCGCCACAGGCGCACCATGTCCTCGAGCACGTGGGCGCAGTCGCCGACGATGCCGATGTCAACCTTGACGTTCTTGTTGATCGACGATGGGTCGATATCGACGTGGATCTTGCGCGAGTGCGGCGAGAAGGCATCGAGCCGGCCCGTGATGCGGTCGTCGAAACGCGCGCCGATGTTGATCATCACGTCGCAGCCGTGCATCGCGAGATTGGCCTCGTAGGTGCCGTGCATCCCGAGCATGCCCAGGAACTGCGGGTCGGAAGCCGGATAGGCGCCGAGGCCCATCAGCGTCGAGGTGACGGGAAAGCCCGTCAGGCGCACGAGTTCACGCAGCAGTGCCGCAGCTTGCGGTCCGGCGTTAACGACGCCGCCGCCGGTATAGAACACGGGCCGCTTGGCTGAGGCCATCAGCGCGATCGCAGCCTTGATCTTCTCCATGTCGCCCTGCACCTGCGGGCGATAGGTCTTGTGCTGGTTGCTGGCCGGGCGCGCATAGGTGCCGCTCGCGAACTGTATGTCCTTCGGCAGGTCGATGACGACCGGACCGGGCCGGCCGTTCGCCGCGACGTAGAAGGCCTCGTGCATGATGCGCGGCAGGTCCTCGATGCGCTTGACGAGATAATTGTGCTTCGTGCAGTGGCGCGTGATGCCGACGGTGTCCGCCTCCTGAAAGGCGTCCGAACCAATGAGATGCGTCGGCACCTGCCCGGTGAGGCAGACGATCGGGATCGAATCCATCAGCGCATCGGTGAGGCCGGTGACCGCATTGGTCGCGCCCGGGCCCGACGTCACCAGCACGACGCCGACCTTGCCGGAGGAGCGCGCATAGCCCTCGGCCGCATGCACGGCGCCCTGCTCGTGCCGCACGAGCACGTGCTTGACCTTGTCCTGGTGGAACAACGCGTCATAGATCGGCAGCACGGCGCCGCCGGGATAGCCGAAGATGTGTTCGACTCCCTGGTCCTGCAGCGCGCGAACCACCATCTCGGCGCCGGTCATCGTCTCGCTCATCGTCTTCTCCGTTTCCTCGTCGGCGTGGCCGGACGGGTCGGACCGGGGCAACAAAAAAGGGCCCCGAAGGACCCTGCATGCGCCACCAGCCGGACCTGCGGATCATCTCCGCTCCGTCGATGGCGCCCCCGTTACAATAAGAATTGCGCGCATAAGCCGCACGTTCCTTCCACGTCTGTGGCGGGCACGCTAGCCGAGCCCCGCCGGGTGGTCAAGCGGAAGATCGCGCCTGCACGTCGCCCGCGGCGGTCCGCAGGGCCTCGCCGATCGCCTCATGAGCGGCTTCCGGGGCGAGCCACGAGAAATCCGGCAGCTGATGGCGCACCCAGGTGAACTGCCGCTTGGCATAGTGGCGCGTGTCGGCCTGCGCCTTCTCGATCGCTTCCGCAAGGTCGATCTCCCCGCGGATATGGCGGATGAGCCAGGGCACGCCATGGGCCCGCATCACCGGCAGCGCGGGATCGAGCCCCCGCGCCGCGAGCGCCCTCACCTCCTCGAGTGCGCCCGCCTCCATCATCGCCGTGAAGCGGCCATCGATGCGGGCGAAGAGCGCCGCCCGTTCCGGCGCGAGGAAGCATTTGTGGAGGCGCCAGCCGGCGAGAAGCGGCCGGCTGCGCCGGCCGTGAAAGCTCGCGATCGGCTGGCCGGTCGCCGCGAAGACCTCCATGGCGCGCAGGATGCGCAGCCGGTCAGTCGGGTTGAGCCGGGCCGCCGTGATGGGATCGCGCGCGGCAAGATCGGCATAAAGCAGCGGTGTCCCCCGGCCGTCGGCGGCGGCGCGCACGGCCGCCCGCACCTCGTCCGGCACCGGCGGGATCTCCGACAGCCCCTCGCAGAGCGCCTTGAAATAGAGGCCCGTGCCGCCAACGAAGATGGGCAGCCTGCCCTTCGCCTCCGCCTCGGCGAGCACCGTTGCGGCATCGGCGAGGTAGCGCCCGACGGAATAGTTCACCGCCCCGTCCACGTGTCCGTAGAGCCGGTGCGGCACCATTGCCTCCTCGGTCGCAGACGGCCGCGCGGTGATGGTGCGCAGGTCGCCGTAGACCTGCATGGAATCGGCATTGACGACGATGCCGCCATGCTCCTGCGCGAGCGCGAGCGCCAATGCGGACTTGCCGGAAGCCGTCGGCCCTGCGATGAGGACGGCTCGCATCCTTTCCGTCACGATCTTCTCCGGCAATGACTGAGACCTTGACCCACGTCGCTACTCTCATAACCAATCCGGCCACGCCCGTCCTCAGCCAAGATCTGGTCGCGGCGGCGGCCAGAAGTCTCGAGACGGCCTCGGCGCCGGCCTGGCTGGACGAAGGCGTGGCGGCCGACATCAACTTCACGCCCCGCGAAGGCGTGTCTGCCCGCGAAAGACTGCGCGCGACGCTGAGCGATGCACCCGTCGACATCGTCGTGCAGCCCCTCGCTGGCCGGCGCAAGCGCCTGTTCCTCGCCGACATGGACTCGACCATGATCGGGCAGGAGTGCATCGACGAGCTCGCGGATCTCGTCGGACTGAAGGCGGAGGTCGCGGCCATCACCGAGCGCGCCATGCGCGGCGAGTTGCCCTTCGAGCCCGCGCTGCGCGAGCGCGTCGCCCTCCTCGGCGGCCTGCCGGTCTCGGTGGTCGACCGCATCATCGCCGAGCGCATCACCCTGACGCCGGGCGGCACCGAACTCGTGCGCACCATGCGCGCGAAGGGAGCCTATACCTGCCTCGTGTCCGGCGGCTTCACCCTGTTCACAGGCCCCATCGCCGCCCGCATCGGCTTTCACGAGCACCGTTCGAACCTCCTCGTCACGGAGAACGGCACCTTCACCGGGCGGGTGGAGGAGCCCATTCTCGGGCGCGAGGCCAAGCTGTCGACGCTGCACGAGCTGCGCGCGCGCTTCAACCTCGCCGGCAGCGAGACGCTGGCGGTCGGCGACGGCGCCAACGATCTCGCCATGCTCGCCGAAGCGGGCCTCGGCGTCGCCTACCATGCCAAGCCGGCAGTGGCCGCGGCTGCCCATGCCCGCATCGACTATGGTGACCTGAGCGCCCTGCTCTACGTCCAGGGCTATCGCCGCGCTGAATTCGTGACCTGAGCCCGCCGGCAAACAGAAAGGGCGGCCCGGGGGCCGCCCTTCCTCACGCCGTGCGAGACGGTTCACTGCAGGCTGAGGGCCACGAAACGCACTTCGCCCTGGGCGGAAGAGACGAGCAGAAGCACGGACTTCTTGCCCTCCTTCTTCACGGCGTCGATGCGCTTGGTCACGTCCTGCGGGCTCGCTACCGGCTCCTGATTAACCTCGACAATGACATCGCCAGCCTGAATGCGCTTGTCGGCTGCGGCCGAATTGGGATCGACACTGGTGACGACGACGCCCTTGATGTCGTCCTTGATGTTGTAGCGCTGGCGCAGCATGCCATTGAGCGCCGACATTTCGAGGCCGAGCGCCTGGCTGACCGCCGGCTTGTCGCTCTGACCGCTCTGGCCGGGCGTCGCATCGTCCGTCGCCTCCTCGAGGCGGCCGAGGGCGATGCGCTTCCTCTCTTCCTTGCCCTTGCGGATGATGACGACCTCAACCTCCTTGCCGACGGGCGTCTGCGCCACCATCAGCGGCAGGTCGCGCGATTGCGCCACCGGCTTGCCGTCGAAGGAGACGATGACATCGCCGACTTCGATGCCGCCGGCCTTGGAGGGGCCCTTGTCGTCGACACCGGCAACGAGCGCGCCGCGCGCCTTGTCGAGGCCGAGCGCCTCGGCGGTGGCATCGTCGACGTTCTGGATGCGCACGCCGAGCCAGCCGCGGCGCGTCTCGCCGAAGTCGATGAGCTGGCGGATCGTCGGCTCGGCGAGCGAGGACGGCACGGCGAAGCCGATGCCGACCGAGCCGCCCGTGGGCGACAGGATGGCGGTGTTGATGCCGATGACCTCGCCGTTCATGTTGAACAGCGGACCGCCCGAATTGCCCTTATTGATGGCGGCATCGGTCTGGATGTAATTGCCGAAGGCTGACGAATCGATGTCGCGCTTGTTGGCCGAGACGATACCCGCCGACACCGAGCCGCCGAGGCCGAAGGGGTTGCCGATGGCGAGCACCCAGTCGCCGATTCGCAGCGCCTCGGAATCGCCGAAGCGGACGGCCTTGAGCGGCCGATCCGGCTTCACCCTGAGCACGGCGAGGTCGAGCTTCGAATCCTTGCCGACGATCTCGGCCTTGAGCTTGCTGCCGTCGGTGAAAACGACCGTGATATCGTTGGCTTCGCCGATGACGTGGTTGTTGGTGACGATGATGCCGTCGGCATCAATGACGAAACCCGAGCCGAGCGAATTGGAGCGGCGCTGCTGGCGCGGCGCGTTGTCGCCCTGTCCGCGGCGGTTGAAGAATTCCTCGAAAAGGTCCTCGAACGGCGTGCCGGGCGGCAATTGCGGGAACGAGGGGCCGCGCGCCTCCACTGTGGTCGAGGCCGAGATGTTCACCACGGCATCGATGACCTCCTGGGCGACATCGGCCAATGATTCCGGCCCGCGCGCCAAGGCAGCGGTAGGGAGCTGGACGGCCATGACGGCCGCCACCGCAAGGGCCGAGAACGCGCGCCTCAGCCCCGAGCCGCCGATAGCGCGTGGAATGGGCGGAAGAAATGTCATTGTGATCCTCGTTCCCTGGAGCGCAGGCCCGCGCCCCCGTGTCGCTGGTTGCCCCGGCAGCGGCCCGCACCGCGGAACCTTCCGGTCTACCGAGGTTTCATTCTTCAAATGCGGCGGAACGGCGGCTCGCACACGCAACTGTGCGTGATCGTGCCTGCTGCCGCAAGGCGCCCCGCGCAGAGCAGGGTGCCGAAACGGACGGCCGCATCGGGCGGCCCCGCCTCAGGCGCCGCCCCAGCGCACGTACCAGATGATGACGACACCCACGACCGCCGAGACAACGCCGACGAGCCGCATGCGCTCCACGGGCGCCTCGGACGCCTCCGCCAGCGCCCGTTTGGCCGCGGTCGGAAAGGCCGCGAAGATGAGCCCTTCAATGGCCAGCACGAGGCCGAGCGCCGCGAGAAAATCCGTCATACGCCAGCGCCCCCCTCGCTCGCGCCGTCAGGGCGTCGCCAGGCTCGACTGCGGCCCCGGCGCAGGTTGCTGCTGCGGCGCGGGCGGCCGGTCACCTCCGGCCGGAGCCGAGTTGCGCCCGAAGGCGTTGCCGAAATAGCGGAAGAAGTCCGTCTCCGGCGCCAGGACGAGCCGCGTGTCCGAAGCCTGCAGGCTCGTCTCGTAGGCCTGCATGGAGCGGTAGAACGCGAAGAAATCCGGGTCGCGCCCGTAGGCCTCAGCGAACACACGATTGCTCTCGGCGTCGCCCTCACCGCGCAGTTCCTGCGCCCTCCGGTCGGCATCGGCCTTGATCACCGTCACGTCGCGATCGGCACGCGCCCGAATGCTCTGGGCGATCTGGGATCCGTTGGCGCGGATGTCGGCTGCCTCGCGCTGACGTTCCGTCTGCATGCGCTGGAAGACCGCCTGGCTGTTGGCCTGCGGCAGGTCGACACGGCGCAGCCGCACATCGACGACAGTGATGCCGAAGCCCTGAGCCTGCTTGTTCACGTCGTCGCGGATCTCGCGCATCAGCCTGGCGCGCTGTTCGCGCACGATGTCGGTAAAGGTCGCATCTGCCAGCACGGCGCGGGCCGTGGAATTGACGATGTTGCCGAGCCTCAGGTTGGCGCCGGCGACATTGTTCACCGTCTGGTAGAAGCGCACCGGATCGGTGATGCGGTAGCGCGTGAAGGCATCGACGACGAGACGCTTCTGATCGGCGGCGATGACCTCCTGCTCGGACAGGTCGAGATCGAGCACGCGCTTGTCGACATAGACGACGTTCTCGACCAACGGCACCTTGAAGTAGAGCCCCGGCTCCATGACGACCTTGCGCACGCCGCCGAAGCGCAGCACCAGGGCGGACTGCGTCTGATAGACGATGAAGGTCGAGGCGTAGACAAGGATAAGCGCCGCCGCAACAAGGATGAGGCCGCCCATTTTCCAGACGTTGCCGTTCATCGGGCCGCTCCCTGCTGCAGGTTACCGCGCGACTGCTGCGGCTGTTGCGGCTGTGGCCGCATGAGCTCGTTCAACGGCAGGTACGGCAGCACGCCTTGCCCGCCCCCCTTCTGGTCGATGATCACCTTGTCCATGCCGCCGAGCACACGCTCCATGGTTTCGAGGAAGATGCGCTCGCGCGTCAGCTCGGGCGCGGAGCGATAGGTCTCGTAGACCTGCGTGAATCGGGATGCCGCACCCTGGGCCTCGGCGACGACTCGTTCGCGATAGGCCTCGGCCGATTGCAGGATCTGAGCTGCCTGGCCGCGGGCTTCCGGTACGATGCGGCTTGCGTAAGTCTCGGCTTCGTTGCGCATGCGGTCCTGGTCCTGCCGAGCCGCTTGCACGTCGCGGAAGGCGTCGATGACCTGCTGCGGCGGGTCGACCTTCTGCAACTGCACGAGGCGGACCTGCACGCCCGCTCCATAGCTGTCCAGCGTCTCCTGCATGAGCTGACGCACCTCGCCTTCGATGGCGACACGGTCGGTCGTCAGCACGGTCTGGATGTTGCGCCGTCCCACGACCTCGCGCATGGCGCTCTCGGCCACGGCCTTGATGGCAGCATCGGGATTCTGCAGGTTGAAGACATAGTCCTCGGGCCTGGCCGGATCGATCTGCCACTGAACGGCGAAGTTGATGTCGACGATGTTCTCGTCGCCCGTCAGCATCAGGCTTTCTTCCGGCACCTCGCGAGCGGCCGCGACACGGCGCGTCGTGTCGCCGGTGCGCATGCCCACCTCGATGGTGTTGACCGTCGTGACCTCGGGCTTCACCACGGTGCCGATCGGATACGGCAGGTTGTAGCGCAGGCCCTCGTTCGTCTTGCCGACATATTTGCCGAAGATGAGGTTGAGGCCGACCTCGTTGGGCCGCACGGTATAGAAGCCCGTCGCGAGCCAGAGCAGCACGGCGCCGAGCACGATGAAGGCGACCCCTCGCCCGCCCATGCCGCCGCCGGGCAGCATGGTCTTCAGACGGTCCTGGCTGCGCCGGAGCAATTCCTCGAGGTCCGGAGGCGTGTTGCCTCCCCCGCCCTGCGGTCCTGTACCCCACGGGCCGCCGGGCTTCTGGCCCCACGGTCCGCCGCTCTGGTTGCTCCAAGGCATGCTGAGACGTTCCTCACCTGTTTCCGGGCGGCCGCAGCCGCAGCGTTGCAACGATCCGCCAGCGTTGATGGGTTGTCCATCCCCGGCCTGTCAAGGTCGGAAGTGGGGAATGAAGCGCTGAACGTCAACGGTTTTCGACGGTTGGTGCCCCCGGCGACCGTTCACGTTTGCGCTTGTAGTTGATGAAGGTGAACGCGTGCTCGTCCTCGGCGCCGGCCGGGTGCGCCTCGCGGCTCGCCTCCGCGAAGATTTCCGGGTTGATCGCCGGGAACACGGCATCGCCGGCGGGAGCGGCATGGACGCGGGTGAGCAGGATCTCGTCCGCAAGCGGCAGGCACTCGGCGTAGACCTGCGCGCCCCCGGCGACCATCAACCGCCCGACACCGAGGCGGCGCGCCGCCTCCCGCCCGAGCGCCAGTGCCTCGTCAAGGCTCGATGCCCGCACGATGTCCGGTGGCAGCTCGCCGCCCCCGCGCGTCAGCACGATCGTCTCGCGGCCGGCGAGCGGCTTGCCGATCGATTCGAAGGTCTTGCGCCCCATCAGCACGGGATGGCCCATCGTCAGGCTGCGGAAGCGCCGCATGTCCGTGCGCAGCCGCCAGAGCAGCTGGTTGTCCCGGCCGATGACGTCGTTATCCGCGGCCGCAACGATGATGGCGAGCGCAACGGGTGCGCCACCCCCGCTCACGGCGCCTGCTCCGCCAGTTTCGCCAGCGCTTCGCCCGTGACGCGGCAGACGGTCCATTCATCCATCATGCGTGCGCCCTGGCGCTTGTAGAAGCCGATCGCGGGCTCGTTCCAGTCGAGCACCCACCACTCGAGCCGCCCGAGCCCCTCATCGACGCAGCGCCGGGCGAGATGGGAAAGGAGAGCCCTGCCGATGCCCTCGCCGCGGAAGGCCGGACGCACGAAGAGGTCCTCGAGATAGAGGCCGTGCCGGCCGAGAAAGGTGGAGAAATTGTAGAACCACAGGGCAAAGCCCGCCGGCTCGCCCCGCCACTCGGCGATGTCGCAGAAGACGCGCGGATTGGCACCGAAGAGCGCCGCGCCGAGATCGCCCTCGGTCGCTTCGACCTCGTGGGCCAGCTTCTCGTAGTCAGCAAGCTCGCGCACGAGCGCCGCGATGAGGCCGAGATCGGCCGGTTGTGCAGGACGGATGACGAGGGACATCGCGGGTCTTCTTCGGTGAGCCTTCCGGGGCGGGAGCCCTCAAACGGCGACGGGCGCCCTGATGGCGGGATGGGGATCATAGTCCTCGATGACAATGTCCTCGAAGGTAAAGTCGAAGATCGAGCGCACCGCCGGGTTGAGCACGAGGCGCGGCAGCGGCCGCGGCGCGCGTGCAAGCTGCTCGCGCGCCTGGTCGAGGTGATTGAGGTAGAGATGCGCATCGCCGAAGGAATGGACGAAGTCGCCGGGCACGAGACCCGTGACCTGCGCCATCATCTGCGTCAGCAGGGCATAGCTCGCGATGTTGAAGGGCACGCCGAGGAAGACGTCCGCCGAGCGCTGGTAGAGCTGGCAGGACAGGCGCCCGTCGGCGACATGGAACTGGAACAGGCAGTGGCAGGGCGCCAGCGCCATCCTGTCGATTTCGGCCGGGTTCCAGGCCGACACGACAAGGCGCCGCGAATCGGGGTTGCGGCGGATTTCGTCCACCACCCAGGCGATCTGGTCCACCGTGCGCCCGTCGGCACCTTCCCACGCGCGCCACTGCTTGCCGTAGACCGGGCCGAGATCGCCATTCTCGTCCGCCCACTCGTCCCAGATGCTGACCTTGTTCTCCTGGAGATAGCGCACGTTGGTGTCGCCCTTCAGGAACCACAGCAGCTCGTGGACGATGGAACGCAGATGAAGCTTCTTGGTCGTGACGAGCGGAAAGCCCTCGGCAAGGTCGAAGCGCATCTGGTGGCCGAAGACGGACAAGGTGCCCGTCCCGGTCCGGTCGCTCTTGCGCGCGCCCTCGTCGAGCACGCGGCGCAGCAGGTCGAGATAAGCGCGCATCGTCGCCTCACGTGATTCCGTCCCGTCGAGGCATAGCATCGGCAGCGGCGCCGGTGAATGCCTCCGGCGCCGGCGAAGGCGGGTTGCGGGCCACGAAAGGACGAGCGCAGACGTTCATCCGTCTGCGCCCGGAGGCAACCGACTTTCACAATGAAGCCGTGGCGCCGCAATACACGAATGGCCGCCACGACAACGACCTGGTCAGAACAAAATCGTATGGTTATTGTTGTTTAATCATACACATATAATGCCAAAAAGCACCCAAATAATGCTTCACACATCTCTCATGTCAACAAATATAACTTTAATAACTGAAATTTACTCATAAAATAAATAGCGACAACATATCTTCTCACGCGCGCTCTCGCAGGCTGCAGGGCTACAGCCCTGTCGGGAGGGCGTGGCAAGCTGCCGTTCGGATGGCATGTCGCCGGCCCTCCCTTGCCTGTCGGCAACTGCGCGAGAATGGCGCTCAAGGCCTTCCATCGGGCCGAGAAGGCCCCTATATTCTGGATGCCGTCGCAAGGCGGCTATGGCGATAAACGGCCATCGCAATAAACCCATCGGACCCGGGGGCGGTACCCGGCGCCTCCACCCAAACGCGAGCGGGCCTCGCGTTTCGGCGGGGGCGAAATAGGATCGACGAGGGTGTAAAGGGTGCGCTTTCGCTCGGCATGGTTCCGCCGTTATCGGGCCGAACTTATAGTTGCCAACGACAACTATGCTCCGGTCGCCGCGGCTGCGTAACGCAGCTTAGGTTACCGATCCAAAGTCCTGACGGTTAGCCCCGGCAGGCGGGGTTCGGAGGCACCTGGCAACAGAAGCCTCCACTTCCTTGTCAATCGCCGGCTCAGAAGGCATCGCTCCGGAACACATGGCGAAGGATCTCATCCGCTACGACCTGCTCGTCCAGGAGGCGCTCAGGGGCGTTGTGCGCAAGCTGCTGGCCGATGCCGTGCGCGACGGCCTGCCCGGCGACCACTATTTCTACATCTCCTTCCGCACTGATCATCCCGGCGTACGGCTGTCGAGCCGCCAGCGCGAGCGCTATCCGCACGAGATGACAATCGTGCTGCAGCACCAGTTCTGGGATCTTGCCGTCACGGACCAGGCCTTCGAGGTCGGCCTGTCGTTCCAGGGCGTGCCCGAGCGGCTGATGATCCCCTTCGAGGCCGTGGTCGGCTTCTACGACCCCTCGGTCCAGTTCGGCCTCAAGTTCGGCCAGGATGGCGAGACCGGCGAGGCCGAAGGCGGGGGACCGACACCGGCTGCCGCAGAGGTGCGAGACGCCCCCGAGCCGGCCGAGGTGATGCCCTCCGCGGAGAGGATCGAGACTCCGGCCGCAGAGGCGCCCAAGGCGGGGGAAAAGGCGACCGCCGCCGAGACACCGGTCGCGGAGCGCGAGCCCCAGGACAACGCGGACGGCAAGGGCGCCCAGGTGGTTAGCCTCGACGCCTTCCGCAAGAAGACCTGATGGGCCGGGCCGCTCCCGCTGCACGGTACCTCCGGCCGCTGCCACGCGAACTGCGCCTGTTCGCCCTTTGACATGAAAGGCGACTGCCATGTCCGACTCATCCGGCAAGATCGCATCCGGCACGTTTTCCGAAGCGGAGAGCGCCGTTCGGCAGGAGGAGGACAGCTTCGGTCCCATCGCCGTTCCGGCCGCCCGGTACTGGGGCGCCCAGACCCAGCGGTCGATCCAGAATTTCCGTATCGGCGACGAGCGCATGCCGCTGCCGCTCATCCATGCCCTCGCCCTCATCAAGCGCGTTGCTGCGGAAACCAACGGCGAATTGGGCCTTCTGGAGCCGCGCCTCGCGCAAGCCATCGCCGCCGCCGCCGACGAGATCCTCGAGGGGCGGCACGACGAGGAGTTTCCCCTCGTCGTCTGGCAGACCGGCTCGGGCACCCAGACCAACATGAACGTCAACGAGGTCATCGCCGGTCGCGCCAATGAGATCCTCGGCGCCGGCCGCGGCGGCAAGAGCCCGGTCCACCCCAACGACCATGTCAACCTCGGCCAGTCGTCGAACGACACCTTTCCGACGGCGCTCCACATCGCAGCGGCGACCGAGATCGAACGCCATCTGCTGCCGTCCCTCGCCCATCTCGGCGGCGTCATCGACGCCAAGGCCCGCGCCTTCGCCGACATCATCAAGATCGGCCGCACCCACCTGCAGGATGCGACGCCGGTGACGCTCGGTCAGGAATTCTCCGGCTATGCGGCGCAGATCGCGCTCGCCATGGATCAGATCCGCGCAGCGGAGCCGGGCCTCCTCTCCCTGGCCCAGGGCGGCACCGCCGTCGGCACCGGGCTCAATGCCCATCGCGACTTCGCCATGCGGTTCGCGGCCCGCGTCGCCGAGCACACGGGGCTCGCCTTCACCTCGGCACCGAACAAGTTCGCCGCCCTCGCCGGCCATGAGGCCGCCGTTTTCGCCCACGGCGCCCTGGCCAGCACCGCGACCGCCCTGTTCAAGATCGCCAACGACATCCGCCTGCTCGGATCGGGGCCGCGCTCGGGCCTCGGCGAGCTGTCGCTGCCCGAGAACGAGCCTGGTTCCTCGATCATGCCCGGCAAGGTCAACCCCACCCAGGCCGAGGCCATGACCATGGTCTGCGCCCAGGTGCTGGGCAACAACACCACCGTCGCCTTTGCGGCGAGCCAGGGACATTTCGAGCTCAATGTCTTCAAGCCGGTGATCGCCCATGCCCTGCTGCAGTCGATCCGCCTCCTGGGCGACGCGGCGACGAGCTTTGCCGACAATTGCGTCGCCGGCATCACCGCCAACGAGGCGCGCATCGGCGAGCTCATGGGCCGCTCGCTGATGCTTGTCACGGCGCTCGCACCGCATATCGGCTATGACAACGCGGCGAAGATCGCCAAGGCAGCCCACAGGAACGGAACGACGCTGCGCGAGGAGGCGCTGGCCTCCGGCCTCGTCCGCGCCGAGGACTTCGACCGCTGGGTCGACCCGTCGGGCATGCTCGGCCCGCGATAAGGAGGGCGTCATGGCCGACATCGTGAACCTGCGCATGGCCCGCAAGGCGAAGTCCCGCAGCCGGAAGGAGGCTGAGGCCGAAGCCAATCGCGTCCGCTTTGGCCGGCCGAAGGCCGAGCGTCTCAAGACCGAGCGTGAGCAGGAGAGGTTGGCGCGAGCGCACGAGGGCCACCGGCTGACGACGCCGGACGAAGACGCATGACGCCCCCCGGCCGCGCCGGCATCGTCAAGCGCTCGCTGGTGATCGCCGGGCACAGCACGAGCGTGTCGCTGGAAGAGCCGTTCTGGGCAGCGCTCAGGGAGATGGCTGCGGCGCGCGGCATGTCCGTCGCCCAGGCGGTCGCTGCCATCGACGAGGAGCGCGGCGGACGGAACCTGTCCTCCGCCATTCGCGTGGCGGTGCTTGCCTATGTTCGGGACGCGGCGCGTGGCTGAGCTGTGTCAGCGGGCCGTCGGCCGGATATCGAGCGGCCCGCCCTGAGGAGGCGGCGCGCGGACGGCTGGCGCCGTCGGAGCTCGGGGCGAGGCGTCACTGCCGCCCATGGGCGAGACCGCCGTCGCCCCTGCCCCATCCGGCTCAAACTCCGGCAGGCGATGGATAGCTGGAAGCTGAAGCTGTGTCGGCCCGCGCCCCTCCTGCGACTGCGGCTGCAGGCGGAACGGGGTTTCGGATGGGACAGGCGCCTGCTGCCGCTGGCTCTCCTCGCGTAGCAACTCCTCCAGCCGCCTCTGATCCTCCCGGCGCTGCAACTCCTGCTGCCGCTGCGCCTCCTCCTCGCGCCGCCTCGCTTCCTCTGCCGCCCGGCGCTCGGCCTCGCGGGCCCGCTGCTCGCGCTCCGCCCTGAGGCGGCGGTTGTGGAAGGCGCGCTCGCGCGCATCGGCCTCCATCGCCTCGATACGTTCGAGCTCGCGCACGATGCC
Source organism: Chelatococcus daeguensis (assembly GCF_001887265.1). Classification (NCBI taxonomy): domain Bacteria; kingdom Pseudomonadati; phylum Pseudomonadota; class Alphaproteobacteria; order Hyphomicrobiales; family Chelatococcaceae; genus Chelatococcus; species Chelatococcus daeguensis. Next base: position 2,648,388 of record NZ_CP018095.1, read on the forward strand.
GATGGCGGCAAGGCCATTGGCGAGGCTGCCCGCATCGAGGCTGCGCACCGGCGCATCGACCGGCCCCGACCAGACGGCCATGGCCTGGGGCGCCGGCCCGGTCCAGCCCTTGGGTGACGTCGCCGCGATGACGGTCGCGCGCAAGTCGACAGTGAGGCTGCGCAGGTCAAGCGTGCCAGAGAGCGTCCCTTCGGCCACGCCGGCTTGCGCCGGCATCGTCAGAGGGCCGAAGCGCAGGACGCCGCCCGACAGGCTGACGGGGCCAGACAGCTGCGGCAAAGGCCATGCGCCCGCGTCGAGCGCCTCGGCGAGCGCCGTCGTCACGGCCGGCAGGTCCGGCCGCAGCGTGTCGGCGGCGAGTGCCTGCGCCACCATGCGGGAGACGGCTGACGGATCGAGCCCCGAGATGGACGCATCCGCCAGCGACAGGGTGGCGCCGCCGGCAAGATTGGCCACAAGCCGCGCCGGGCTTTCCCCGGCCGTGCCGATCTCGAAATCGCCGCTGAGGGTACCGGGAAGCCTCCGCCCGACGATGGCCGAAAGCGGAATGGCCGTGAGCTTACCGCGCGCCGATATGGCGGCGAGGGAGCCTTCCCGGCGCATCGTCATACTGGTCTTGATCCGGCCGCCCGATAGCTCGCCATTGAGGTCGTCGATGGCGAGCCCGGCCGGATGCAGCGACAACCGCAGCGTCGCATCGCGCAAAGTGAGCGTCGGCGTCAGGACCAGACGGCCGACGGTCAACGTCAGGACACCGTCGGCAGGCGGGGCAGCGGCACCAAGGCGCTCGCCAGACCATGCGCGCCCGTCGGGCGCCATGGGCAGGGGGCCTAGCGCGAGCGTCGCGACATCGGCGAGCGCCAAACGCTCGAAATGGACCGCCCCCTCAAGACGACCGCCCTCGTCCACCGTCAGGCGCCCGTGCAGCGGAACGCCGCCCGCCGTCGCCGCAAGGTTGACGAGCGACAACCCCTTGCTGCCGAGCGTCGCATCGGCGGTCAGTTCGAGCGGCAATGCCCCCGCGCCCAGCAAGGGCCGCGCCAGCACCTCCGCGAGCCGACCGAGGTCGCCCGCCTTCATCGTCACCCGCCCCGCGAACAGCGGCGCCGTCTCGGAAAAGCTGAAGGTTCCCTCGCCGGACAAGCTGGCCCCGGCAGCCGCGAGCGAGAAGCGCCCGGCCATGTCGTCGAGCGAAGGGCCGCGCGCCGAGACCGACAGGCGCCCGCCCTCGCCGTCCGGCAGGGGCAGGACATCGAAGCCGAGTTGCCCGAGCAGCTGCGCCCCGTCGCCGGCCGCGAGGCTGATCTCAAGCTCCGCGCCGACCCCTGAAGCGGGCGGCAGCGACAGCCCCATGTCCACCTCGGTGTCGCCGATCCTGCCGTCGGCCTTGACGAAGAGCGGCGCACCCGCGTCCACGCGCGCCGCTTCGAGCCTGAGGCGGAGCGCCCCGCCGTCCGCGACCGCGCGCGTCAGCGCGGCCGCGGCGCGCGCCGGCAGGAAGCGGGCAGCGAGCGCGGCGAGCGCCTGCGGACGGTCGGCGTCGATGGTCGCGCCCAGCCTCCCGCCAGCGGCATCGATGCGCCCTTGCGCCTCGATCTGTGCGCCGCCGAAACCCGATGCATTGAGATATTCGACCACGATGCCCTGCGATCCGGCCTCCACGAGGGCACTGAGGCGACCGAGTGCATCGCCGCCGGACGCACCGAGCCCAAGGTCGCGCGCATCGAGCGACAGGCCGATGTCGGCGCCGGAAGCCAGGGCGAGCAGCCCGTCGAATTGTGGCAGGGCGGCGATATCGACCCTGCTCGCCGTCACCTCGGCCTCGTAGCGCGGGCGCCCGCCGCTGCCATCCGCGGGCATGAAACGGATCGCGCCGCCGACCTCCGCCTCACCCGCCTTCACGGCGATGTTGCGCGCGCCGATGCTGCCGTGATCGAGCGCGAGCTCGGCGCTGGCGGACAGTCGCGGCAGGCCCGCGAGCGCTTCGGCCAGCGACTGCGGCGCCCCCATGCGCACCAGCGCCCGCGCGAACACCAGCGGCTGGCCGCTGTCGAGCGAAATGGACCCCGTTCCCGAGATGTCGTGCTTCGGCCCGCCGAGCGGGATGAGCCCCTCGCCGCGTGCCGCGATGCGGGTTTCCCCCGGCAGCCCGAGATCGAACCGGGACAGGGCGAGGACGTCCCCGTCGCGATGCAATCCGGCCGTGAGCGGGCCGAACTCCTCGCCCGCGATCGCCAATGCCTCGAGCGACAGGTCGAGGTAGAGCGGCAGTTGCGCAAGCACGGTGGCCGCGTGAAGCCCGAGCGCGCCGTCGTCGATCCGCTCGCGCAGCACGTCGAGGTCGACGCGCCGGCCGCCGAGGCTCGCCCGGAGGGCCGGCCGGCCGCCGAGGTCGAGCGTCGCCGTGCCCGTCAGCGCAAGGTCCTTGTTGCCCTCGCCGTGGGTGACGTCAAGCGTGAGGTCGCGCGCCGAAAGGCTGCGGATGTCGCCTTCCACGGCGCCGGAGAGCATGATCTGGCGGGGCTCTCCGGTGCCGGCCAAGGGTTCGGCGTATCGCACGGTGGCCACAAGACCGGGCAGCAATCGCCCGCTGAGCCCCTCGGCGAGCTTCAGCAGGCCATCGACGTCAAGAAGGCCTCCACCCGCGGCACGGCCCAGCACGGCCTTGAGCCGCATGTCGCCGCCGTTTTCGCGCACCCCAGTCGCGATGCGCAGCGGCACGCCCTGCACCTCGCCCTCGATTCGCCACGGCCCCGCGAGGCTCGCCGCCACGACCTCAGCCTCGATGTCGCCGATGCGCGCGATCTCGCTGCCGGTTGCAGCTTCCACGCGGATCTCGCCGCGCGAAATGCCGAGACGCTCGATGGCGATCTCCACGTTTGCAGCGGAGACGGAGCGCGGGCGCGGCACGGCGAGTGCCCCGTCCTCCCCGACACGCACCGTGAGTACCGGCGCATCGAGCGCGGCCTCGATTACCCGCACCTCACCCTTGACGAGCGGCATGGGCGCGACCTCGACCGATACGCTCCGGGCGGAGAGCCGGGCCCCGCCGCTCTCGCCCAGGCTCACGTCGCTCAGCATGATCTCCGGCGTCGGCAGCAGACGCAGCTCGATGGCACCGCCCGTCCGCACTGGCAGCCCGAGGGCCTCGCCCAGCACGCCCTCCACCTCGCCGCGATGCGCCTCCCAGTCGATGAAATAGGGCACCGCGAGAGCCGCGCTCAACACAAGGATGAGGAGGATGGCAAAGACCGTCAGAAAGTCGCGCACGCTCGTGGGCTCGGCTGATCGAGGTTTTCACCTCACTTTAGCGGATTTGACGGCGCGGCTATGGCGAGCCTTGCATCGCCAACCGCGGCTCGGCCCTTCCATCTCTGGCACGACAACGGGGCAAGCTCAATGGACCGGGCGCCGGCCGATGATTTCGCCAGCGTCGCCGGGCAGCAGCCACCGCCTCGCCGCGTCTCCCGCCATGAAGCGGGCGTGGCGCGCAGCAAGCGCGGCGAGCGCTTCGCCGGATCCCGGTTGCGTCTTCCCGGCTTCCTGCACCTTCCACATGTGCACGCACCGCCAGCCCCCGCCCGGCCCCCGACGCAGACGGCGCAGGCTGCGGCCGGAAAAGACGGTGCCCCGCAGGTCGCGGACGACGGGCAAAGCCTTGCCCGGCGCTGCCACGAGATCGACCAGCCACAGCTCATCACCTGCATCGAAATCCGCTTCGACGAGTTCGCGCCCGCCCGTCAGGAGCCCATCGGCCGCCTCTCGCGTCAGATAGGCCCAGGTGGCGAAGGCCTGCGGTTCCCCGTCGGCAAGGTAGAATTTGATCTGCCCGCGTGAAATGGCCGGCACGAGGCGCCGCTCGATATCTTGAAGGCGCATGTCGCGATACCGTGGCGAGCGCGGCAGCAGGGAAATCGCGGCGCCGAGCGCCTGCTGCTCCCAGAAACGGGTTGCCTTCATCTGAAAACGATCTTGCTTTGAAAATAGAGAGGCGATCACAATGCGCGCCTCTATAGCCCAACCCGATCGCATAAAGAAGAAGCAGAATGTCGGGTCCCGGCCTTGTGATTGCCGTCGGGGCGGGGCGGAGAAGCAATACGCCTCCCCACACCGGGCCTTCACGAGCGCGGCGGCAGCGTCTTGCCGGGATTCATGATGTTGAGGGGGTCAAGCGCGGCCTTGAGCGTGTGCATCACCGCGAGCGCCGGCGCGCCATGCTCCTCGACGAGATAGACCATCTTCTTCTGACCGACGCCATGCTCGCCGGTGCAAGTGCCGCCCATGGCGATGGCGCGACGCACGAGCCGGTCGATGAAGCCCTTCACCCGCTCCACCTCGTCCGCATTGTCGAGGTCGAGGAGAGGCTGGCAATGGAAATTGCCGTCGCCCACATGGCCGGCAATTGGCGAGATGAGGCCGCTCGCCTCGATGTCGCGCTTCGTCTCGTCAACACATTCGGCGAGGCGGGAGATCGGCACGCACACGTCGGTGGCAACCGAGCGTGCGCCGGGCCGCAGCGCCAGCGCCGCCCAATAGGCGTCGTGCCGTGCCTGCCAGAGGCGGGAGCGATCCTCGGGCTGGGTCGCCCAGTCGAAGGCGCCGCCTTCGAACTCCGCCGCGATCTCGCCGAAGCGCTCCGCCTGCTCCTTCACGCCCGCTTCCGTGCCGTGGAACTCGACGAAGAGCATCGGCGTCTCCTGGAGGCCAAGCTTGGCGTGCAGATTGACGCCGCGAATCATCACCTCGTCGAGCAGCTCGATGCGGGCAACCGGCAGGCCCATCTGGATCGTGGCGATGACGGCGTCGCACGCGGCCTTCACGGAGGGGAACGGGCATACGCCGGCCGACACCGCCTCGGGAATGCCGACGAGCTTCAGCGTGACCTCGGTGATGACGCCGAGCGTGCCCTCGGAGCCCACGTAGAGCCGCGTCAGATCATAGCCGGCTGAAGTCTTGCGGGCGCGCGTCGAGGTCTTGACGATCTCGCCCGCCGGCGTGACCACCGTGAGCGCCAGCACATTGTCCTTCATCGTGCCGTAGCGGACCGCATTGGTGCCTGAGGCCCGCGTCGCCGCCATGCCGCCGAGAGAGGCGTCCGCCCCCGGATCGATGGGGAAGAAGAGCCCCTGGTCGCGCAGGTGCTCGTTGAGCTCCTTGCGCGTGACGCCCGCCTCCACCGTGCAGTCGAGGTCCTCCGCATGGACGGCGATGATGCGCTTCATGCGGCTCATGTCGATGGACACGCCGCCGTAGGGAGCATTGACATGGCCTTCGAGCGAGGTGCCCGTACCGAAGGGGATGACGGGCATGCGATGCGCCGCGCATAGCCGCACGATCTCCGCGACTTCCTCGGTGTTCTCGGGGAAGACCACGGCGTCAGGCGGCTGGTTAGGGATCCACGTGAGGGTATGGCCGTGCTGCTCGCGCACGGCCTGACTCGTGACGAGGCGGTTGCCGAAGCGCTCGGCGAGCGCGGCGACGACGGCCGCCACGGTCGTCTCGTCCGGTCTTGCCGGCTGTTCTGCGGCGGAGGTCATGCGCGAATCCTCGGGCTATTGCTCATGGGCTCGAGCGCATCTTCTATGCCCTTGCGCCGCGCACAAGTGCGCATTCGTCGCAAGGCGACACGATTCGTTAGGTTTGCATTCAGGTTGGAATGCTTAAACTTTGATCCTGGGGTGCCTCGCCCGGCGCCCGGCAGCCAGCACGATCCGGAGAGGTTCCTTGCGCAACCCGGCAGACGCACCGGCCCTGTTCTTTGCCCCCTTCGTCTCCTCGACCATGCGGGCGGAGGCGCACTGGATCGACTATAACGGCCACCTTAACGCCGCCTACTACAACGTCTTCTTCGACCGGGCGGTGGACGAGGCGTTCGGGCTCGTCGGCCTCGGCCCCGGCTATGTCGAGGAGCGCAAGGCCTCCTTCTTCGTGGTCGAGAGCCATATCCGCTACCGGCGCGAGCTGCGCGAGAACGACCCGGTCCGCGTCACGCTGCAACTCCTCGCCTTCGACGAGAAGCGCATCCACTATTTCATGGAGCTGCATCACGCCGCCGAAGGCTGGCTGGCGGCCTCCTGCGAGAACCTGTCGCTGCACGTCGACATGCGCACGCGCAAGGTAGCGGCCTTCCCGCCGGACATCCTGGCGAACCTCGCCGTCATGCGTGCGGCGCATGCCCGTCTTCCGCATCCGGAAGACGCCGGCAGGTCCATCACCATGCCGGAGCGGGGCGAGGACGAGTACGAGCCTCAGATCGCCTCCGGCACCCGCCACTGAGCGACATCAGCAGCGCGGGCATTCCATCGTGCGCAGGGGCTGCTGAAAGCGGTCGATCTGCTGCTGCTGCCGCATCTGGTTGAATTCGAACTGCTGCTGCTGCCGGTCCTGCGAACGCTGCAGCTCGCGCGTCACATCGCGGTCAGACTGGCGATATTGCCGCTCTACGCGGTTGAGGGCCCCTTCCTGGCCGTGCGCCGGCAGCGGACCGGCGGCGAGGCCGATCATGAGCGCCGCGCCCGCGGCAAGGGCCGGCGCGAGCAACACCATTCTGCGGGGCATCCTGTCCACTCCTCTCATCATGCCCCCTATATAGGGGCCGCGTGCCTCCCCTCCTAGGCCGGCGAGTGACCGCGACACTCGACGCCGTTCGCCTTTTGGTCCATGGTCCGACCGATGACTCGCGTACCCACACAGGGCCCTGCGTCCGGCCCCGACGATCTCGCCCACACGCCCCGCCCCGGCTCGCTCGCCGCCCGGGCGCGCGCGGCCGCCGCGCCGACGCCCTACCTCTCCGGTCTCAATGCCGAGCAGCGTCGGGCGGTGGAGGCGACCGAAGGCCCGGTCCTCGTGCTCGCGGGCGCCGGAACGGGCAAGACGCGCGTCCTGACGACGCGCATCGCCCATCTCATCGCGACCGGGCTCGCCTGGCCGTCAGGCATCCTCGCCGTGACCTTCACCAACAAGGCCGCGCGCGAGATGAAGGAGCGCGTCGCCCACCTCGTCGGCCCCGCGGCGGAGGGCATGCCCTGGCTCGGCACCTTTCACGCCATCGGCACCAAGATCCTGCGCCGTCACGCCGAGCTCGTCGGGCTCAAGTCCGACTTCACCATCCTCGACGTCGACGACCAGATCCGGCTGCTGAAACAGGTGCTGCAGGCCGAGAACATCGACGACAAGCGCTGGCCGGCCCGCCAGCTCGCCAGCCTCATCGACGGCTGGAAGAACCGCGCCCTGCAGCCCGCGAAGGTACCGCACGGCGAGGCCGCCGCCTTCGCCCACGGGCGCGGCGCGGAACTCTATGCGCTCTATGAGGAGCGGCTGAAGATCCTCAACGCGGCGGATTTCGGCGACCTGCTGCTGGAATCGATCCGGCTCTTCCAGGAGCATCCCGACGTCCTCGCCGACTACCAGCGCCGCTTCCGCTACATCCTCGTCGACGAGTACCAGGACACCAACGTCGCCCAGTACCTGTGGCTGCGCCTCGTTGCCCAGGCACACCGCAACCTGTGCTGCGTCGGCGACGACGACCAGTCCATCTACGGCTGGCGCGGCGCGGAGGTGGACAACATCCTGCGCTTCGAGCACGACTTCCCCGGCGCCACCGTGGTGCGGCTCGAGCGCAACTATCGCTCCACCGGCCATATCCTTGCCGCCGCTTCGCATCTCATCGCGCATAACGAGGGTCGCCTCGGCAAGACCCTGCGCACCGAGGACGAGCCGGGCGAGAAGGTCACCGTCACCGGTGCCTGGGATTCGGAGGAGGAGGCCCGCCTCATCGGCGAGGAGATCGAGGCCTTGCAGGGAAAGGGCCATCCGCTCTCCGAAATGGCCGTGCTCGTGCGTATCTCGGCGCAAATGCGCGAGATCGAGGACCGCTTCGTCCAGCTCGGCCTGCCCTACCGCGTCATCGGCGGCCCGCGCTTCTACGAGCGCATGGAGATCCGCGACGCCCTCGCCTATCTGCGCTGCGTCGTGCAGCCGGCCGACGACCTCGCCTTCGAGCGCATCGTCAATACGCCGAAGCGCGGCCTGGGTGATGCCACGCTGCAGGTGCTGCACGCCCATGCCCGCGCTGCGCGCATCCCGCTCATGGAGGCGGCGCGCTTCATCGTCGAGACCGAGGAGTTGAAGCCGAAGCCGCGCAGGACGCTGCGCGACCTCCTCGCCAATTTCTCGCGCTGGTCGCAGAGCCTCGAGGCGACGCCCCACACCGAGCTCGCCGAGACGGTGCTGGAGGAATCGGGCTATACTGAGATGTGGCAGAAGGACCGCTCGGCCGAGGCCGCGGGCCGGCTCGAAAACCTCAAGGAGCTCGTCCGCTCGCTCGAGGAATTCCCCGACCTGCCGAGCTTCCTCGAACATGTCTCGCTCGTCATGGACGCGGTCGAGAGCGACAGCGACGACCGCGTCAGCATCATGACCCTGCACGCCGCCAAGGGGCTCGAGTTCGACACCGTCTTCCTGCCCGGCTGGGAGGAAGGGCTGTTCCCGAACCAGCGCGCCCTCGACGAGAGCGGCCGTGCCGGCCTCGAGGAGGAGCGGCGCCTCGCTCATGTCGGCCTCACGCGGGCGCGGCGCCGGGCCAAGCTCTATTTTGCCTCCAACCGCCGCATCCACGGCCTGTGGAATTCGACCATCCCGAGCCGCTTCATCGACGAATTGCCGGAGGCGAGCGTCGAGGTGACCGAAGCGCCGGCTGCCTATACCTACGGCAGCTACGGCCAGAGCCGCTTCGACATGGCCGAGCCCTTCCGCTCCTCCTATGCGACGCCGGGCTGGCAGCGCGCGCAGGCCAACAGCGCCGGCTGGGGCGGTGGACGCGGCGGCCAATCCGGCAGCTTCGCGTCGGGGCGCGGCGCCGGCGCGAGGCGTGGCGGACCGTTGATGATCGAGGGCGAACTCGTCGCCAAGTCGACGGGAACAGCCTCGGCCTTCGGCACGGGCGACCGTGTGTTCCATCTCAAGTTCGGTCCCGGCACGGTCGCGGCTGTGGACGGCAACAAGCTCACCGTCGATTTCGACAAGGCCGGCCGCAAGATGGTGCTCGACAGTTTCGTCGAACGCGGCAGCTGAGGGGAGACGAGCCAATGAGCTTTTGGAAGGGACTTTTGGGCGGGCTCTTCGGCGGCGGGCGGGAGGCCTCGCCCGAGGATGCGCCTGCGGGCGAGGCCGTGGAATACAAGGGCTTCCGCATCCGCCCCGCGCCCTACCCCGCCGGCGCCCAGTTCCAGACCGCCGGCATCATCGAGAAGGAGATCGGCGGCGAGACAAAGGAATATCGCTTCGTGCGCGCCGAGACCCACGCGAGCCGCGGCGACGCGGAGAATTTCGCGCTCACCAAGGGCCGGCAGATCATCGACGAGCAGGGCGAGCGCATCTTCAAGGATTGAGATCGCTTGCATCACTTTTGTTCAAGACCGGCCTCGAGCGCTTTCGCGTATGATGGCGGCATGGATACGGTGACTCAGGAAGAGGCTGTTGCGGCGACGCCGCTCGCGGATGACGAGCGGGCGCGTTTCTTCGCGGCTTCGCCCTTCGGCGGGCTGGAGTGCCTGACCGCCACCTTCCGCTTGCATCGCTACGCTCCGCATGCGCACGAGACCTATGCCGTCGGCGCCATCCTCGCGGGCTGCGAGACCTTCTCCAGCCGCCGGGGCCGCGGCTATGCGGGACCGGGTGAACTCGTCTTCATGAACCCGCACGAGGTTCACGACGGCGCCCCGCACGACGGCGGCTATGCCTACCGCATGAGCTATCCGTCCATCGAGACGCTGGGCGCCGTCGCCGCGGAAGTCAGCGGGCGCTCAGACGTGGGCATCCCCTTCTTCCCGCAGCCCGTGGTGCACGATCCGGCCGGCTTCGCCCTCTTCGTGGAGGCCCATGTGGCCCTCCAGGAGGATGAGGACGCCCTCAAGGGCGCCGAACTCCTCTACAGGTTCCTGTCCCTCGTCATCGTGCGCCATGCCCGCCTGCCCGCGCGCGAGCCCGGGCGTGAGCACGGCCCCGTCGCGCGCGTCAAGGCGCTGCTCGGCGAGCGTTTCGCCGAGCCCCTCACGCTGGAAGACCTGGCAGCGGAGGCGCGCCTGTCACGCCATCATCTCATCCGCGCCTTCGCGCGCGAGACGGGGATGACCCCGCACGCCTTTCTCGTCAATCGCCGCATCAATGCCGCCGAAACCCTGCTGCGCGCCGGGCTTTCGCCGGCCGAGGTGGCGCAGGCGACAGGCTTTGCCGATCAGAGCCACCTCACCCGCGCCTTCAAGCTGCGCCGCGGCGTCACGCCCGGCGCCTACCGCATGGCCTTTGCCCGATGAACAAGCCCTTTGCGCCCTCGGCGCCGGTCGACATGGCGCGCGAGCGCGCGGCCGGCATTCGCGACATCATGCCCGTGATGGTCGCCGCCGCCCCCATCGGCCTCCTGTTCGGCGCCCTGTGCGCCGGCAAGGGGCTGAGCCCGGCCGAGGCCGGCCTCATGTCCGTCCTCGTCTTCGCCGGCGGAGCCCAGTTCGCGGCGCTCGAACTGTGGACGTGGCCGGTGCCCATCGCCACGCTCGCCTTCTCGACCCTGCTCATCAACGCCCGCCACATCCTCATGGGTGCCTCGCTGGCGCCGAAGATGCGCAGCTTCTCCCTCGGCCAGAAGCTCGCCGGCTTCTACGTCCTCACCGACGAATCCTGGGCGCTGGCCGAGCGGCGGGCGAAGGACCGGCCGCTCACCCCGGCCTACTGGTTCGCAGTCGCGGGACTGCTGCCCCTCTGCTGGGTGGGCGCAACCATCGCCGGGGCCGTCCTCGGCTCGTTCCTGGGCGATCCGGCGCGCATCGGCGCGGATTTCGCCTTCACCGCGCTTTTCATCGGCCTCATCGCCGGCTTCTGGAACGGCCGCGTCAGCGCCGCCGCCATCGGCGCGAGCGCCGCCGTCTCGGCCGCCACCTATTTCGCCTTCGGCCCGCCGTGGCACGTGGCGGCCGGCGCACTCACCGGCATCGCCGCCGCCTATGTCGCCGCCCCCGCCGGCGAGGAGCCTCCGGAGGCCGCATGACCATCGACCCGACCACCCTCGCCGCCATCCTCGCGATGGCGGTGATCACCTACCTCACGCGCATCGCCGGCATCTTCCTCGTCGGACGGCTCGCCCTCTCCGGCCGCGCCAAGGCGGCCTTCGACGCCATCCCGCCGGCGGTGCTCGTCGCCGTCATCGCACCGACCGCGCTCGCCACCGGCTGGCCGGAGACGCTCGCCGCCCTCGTCACCGCCGTGGCCGCGACGCGCCTGCCCCTCCTCGCCACCATCGCCGTAGGTGTCGCGAGCGTGGTCCTGCTGCGGATGATCGCGGGATAGGCACGGCAGCCGCGATTTTCAGCCGTCATGCCCGTGCTTAGCACACGAAAACGGGGAACAGCGGCGCGCAACCTCCTCGCCCGCCTTGGCCGGGCTTGTCCCAGCCATCCACGCCTTTCGGCCGAGTGCAAGCATGGCGTGGATGCCCGCGACAAGCGCGGGCATAACGGAAAGCCCGCGCTCAGCCCCCAACCGTCCGTGTCGCCTCTACCAGCCACGCCCGGTCCGCGCCCTCGAGCGCCGGCATCAGCGCCTCGCGCACGCGGGCATGGTAGGCGTCGAGCCACGCACGCTCTTCGTCGCTCAGCAGCGAAGGCTCGACCAGCGCGAGGTCGATGGGCGCCAGCGTCAGCGTTTCGAAGCCGAGCATCGGCCGGTCGGCGCCGGGCATGTCCCGCTCCTCGACGAGAACGAGGTTCTCTATGCGGATGCCGTATTCGCCTTCCTTGTAGTAACCCGGCTCGTTGGAGAGGATGACGCCCGGCTCCAGCGGCGTCGTGCCCAACTTGGAGATGCGGTGCGGCCCCTCGTGCACCGAGAGGAAGGCGCCGACGCCGTGGCCCGTGCCGTGGTCGAAGTCGAGCCCCGCCTCCCACAGCGGCCGGCGCGCGAAGCTGTCGAGCTGCGCGCCGCTGGTGCCCTTCGGGAAGACCGCCGTGGCGATGGCGATATGACCCTTGAGCACGCGGGTGAAGCGCTCCCGCATCTCGGCACTCGGCGTGCCCACGGCGAGCGTGCGCGTGATATCCGTCGTGCCGTCCTCGTATTGCGCGCCGGAATCGATGAGGAAGATGCCCTCGCCGATGCGGCGGTTGCTCGCCATCGTGACATGGTAATGCGGCAGGGCCGCATTCGGCCCGGCGCCGGCGATGGTGTCGAAGGAGATGTCGACGAGCGCGTTCGTCTCGGCGCGGAAATTCTCCAGCGCGACCGCGGCGTCGATCTCCGTGAGGCTACCGCCGGGCGCCTCGCGGGCAAACCAGGCGAGGAAGCGGGTGACCGCCACGGCGTCGCGGCGCTGTGCGGCACGGGCGCCGGCCTTCTCCGCCTCGTTCTTGACCGCCTTCATGAGGCTGATCGGATCATCGCCCACATCAGCCGTGCCGCCGGCGGCGCTCACCGTCTCGCGCAAGGCCGCCGCCGCCGTCGCCGCGTCGAGCCGCACGCGCCGCCCGCCGGCGGCCGCCGTGGCGAGCGCGGCGAGCAAAGTGTCAGGCGAGGCAATGTCGGCGAGCGGCGCCAGCGCCTCGCGCAGCTCCGTCCCGATCTTGTCCTCGTCGATGAAGATTGTTGCCCGGCCGCCGCGCGGCACGAGCGCATAGCCGAGGGCCAGCGGCGTATGGGCGACGTCAGCCCCCCGCAGGTTGAAGAGCCAGGCGAGATTATGCGGATCGCTGACGACGAGGGCATCGCTGCGCGCCTTCGCTAGCTTCTCGTTGAGCTGCGACAGCTTGTCGGCAGCGGAGACGCCGGCGAAGATGAGCGGATAGGGCCGCGCCGGGGCTCGCGGCGGTACCGGACGGTCGCTCCAGATGGCATCGACGGGATTGTCGGCCACCGGCACCAGCGTGCCGCCCGCGTCCTCGGCCGCGCGGGCGAGCCTGTCCACCGCCGCGGGGGTGTGCAGCCATGGATCGTAACCGAGCTTCGCCCCCTGCGGCAGGTTCTCGCCGATCCAGGCCGCTGGCGGCATTTCGTTGCTCGCAACCGGTGCGAAAAGCTCGGTGTCGACCTGCTCGCGCACCTGCAGCGTATAGCGCCCGTCGACGAAGATCGCCGCCTTGTCCATAAGCACCACGGCCGTGCCGGCCGAGCCGCCGAAGCCCGTCAGCCAGGCGAGCCGCTCCGCATGGGGCGGCACGTATTCGCCCTGGTGCTCGTCGGCGCGCGGCACGACGAAGCCGTCGAGGCCCCGGCGGCGCAATTCATGCCGCAGCGCAGCAAGATGCGGCCCGCAGGCGGCCGGGTCGCGATCGTTGTCGAAGGCCTGAAAGCGGCTCTGCCTCATCAGCTTCGGGCTCCCTCATGCAAATGTTTCATATGTAACCGGTTTTTGGCATCGCGCGCCCAATGCGGCGGCAGCGTCGCACAATTGTCATGCACCTCACGCTGCCCTGGCAAGCATCCCGCGAACAGGCCCGCTCAGCATGCATAGGTCATATGCGCTGACCCATCTTCTTCGCACATGCAGCATTCCCTATATTGCGACCATAAACACGCGAGGAAGCGTTCCCGGGGCTGTCCTCCAACGTGCGGAGATGGACCCATGGCTTACGTTACGACCGACATCGCTTATGTAGCGCCCAAGAAGACCGGAGTCTTCAAGCGCATCCTCAATGCCCTCGTCGAGGCGCGCATGCGCGCTGCCGACCGGGAAATCCGCCGCCTGGAGGCGATCTACGGCCCGCTGACCCTGAAGGACGCGGACCTCGACAAGGTCAGCCTCGGCAAGTCCGGCGCACTGCCCTTCGCCCGCTGAGGCGAGGGACTGCGCAGCCGGTTCACATCGATCGAAAGGCAACAGATATGTTCATCGTGACCATCCTGAGGGCGATCGGCCGTTTTACGGTCACGATGGCCGAGATCGTCGCTGAGGCGCAGGCCATGCGCCGCGAGATGCGTCGCCGCTACCCGGCCATCGATTACTGACAGCGGCCTTTCATCGACGCGGGCGGGGGGCAGCGCCTCCCCGCCTCAGAACCAGCGTCGCCCAGCCTTCACGCTCGGCACGCCTGACGAGCGCCAGCCCCTGCGAGGCATAGGCGCTGACGACCCCCGGCACATCGCGGATCAGCAGCCCCGAGAGCACCAAGGTGCCCTGCGGGGCAAGCACTTTGCGCAGGGACGGCGCAAGAAGCCTGAGCGGCCGGGCAAGGATATTCGCAAAGACGAGATCGTAGTGACCCTTGCGGGCAGCGAAATGGTGCTGCACGCCCGGCGCTGCGTAAAGCCGCACGTGGTCGCGCGCGCCGTTCAGTCTCGCGTTGGCGCGCGCGACCGCGACGGCCACCGGATCGATGTCACCCGCCACGACCGGCCTATGCAAAGCCCGCGCCGCAGCGATGGCAAGGATGCCAGTGCCCGTGCCGACGTCGAGCACATGGCGGGGCCGTCCGCGCTTCAGCTCCGCGACGAGTTCCAGGAGGCAGCCGAGCGTCGTGCCATGGTGGCCCGTGCCGAAGGCGAGCGCCGCGTCGATCTCGACGGCGATGTCATTCGCCCGCACGACGGCCCGGTCATGGCTGCCGTGGACGAGGAAGCGCCCCGCCCGCACCGGCTTCAAGCCCTCAAGGCTCGCCTTCACCCAGTCCTTCACCTCGATCGGCGCGAAGACCGCGCCGTCCACCGCATCGCCGACGATGGGGCGCAGCAGGTTCAGGATCGCCGCCTCGTCCGGTGCGCTCGAGAAATAGACTTCCAGATGCCAGCGCCCGTCCGGAGCCTCGAAGGCTGCCACCGCCGTCTCGGCCGGATCGAAGAACTCCCCGAGAAGCTCGACCATGGCCTGGGCAGAGCTCTCGTCCGCGGCAAGGCGCATGGAATGGGTGGGCTTGTGCGGCGGCAGGCCTTCGAGCATGGGGCTGGCTTTCAGTAACGAATGGCGCGTGTCTTAGACCGTGTCGCCGCCCGGGGAAAGGGCGGGAGCGGTTCACGCCCCAACGAGCGTGAACCAGCCGTCCTCGTCGATGACCTCCACACCGAGCTCCTGCGCCTTGGCGAGCTTGGAGCCAGCGCCCGGCCCGGCCACCACGAGGTCGGTCTTCTTCGATACCGAACCCGCTACCTTGGCGCCGTAGCGCTCGGCCATGGCCTTGGCCTCGTCGCGAGACATGCGCACGAGCGTGCCGGTGAAGACCACCGTCTTGCCCGCGACCGGACTCTCGATGGTCACCGTCCGTTCCATCTCCTGCGGCGTCACTTGTGTAAGCAGCGCGTCCAGAGTCGTCTCATTGTGCGGTTCGGCGAAGAACTGCACCAGCGCCTCCGCCACCACCTCGCCGATGCCGTCGATGGCGTTGAGCTCCGCCCAGGCTTCCGATGCGCGGTCGCGGGCGGCGATCAGGGCCGCCCGCAGCGCCTCGAAGGTGCCGTAGTGGCGGGCGAGGAGCTTCGCCGTCGTCTCGCCCACATGGCGGATGCCGAGCGCGAAGATGAAGCGGTTGAGTGGCACCCGCCGGCGCGCCTCGATGGCCGCGAAGAGGTTGCGCACGCTCGTCTCGCCGAAGCCCTCGCGGTCCTTCAGCTTCTTCAGGCTCGCCGCATCGCGCTCGGCCAGTGTGAAGATATCCTGCGGGCCGTGCACCAGTCCCTCGCGGAAGAAGAGCTCGATCTGCTTGTCGCCGAGGCCGTCGATGTCGAGCGCGTTGCGCGACACGAAGTGCTTCAGGCGCTCCATGGCCTGCGCCGGGCAGGTAAGCCCGCCTGTGCAGCGCCGAACGGCGTCCTCCCGCCCCGTGCGGGGGTTGATCTCGCGCACCGCATGGCTTCCGCAGGCCGGGCATGTGGCCGGGAAGCGGTAGGGTTCGGAGCCGGCCGGGCGCTTGTCCATGACGACGCCGAGCACCTGCGGGATGACGTCGCCGGCGCGTTGGATCTCGACCGTGTCGCCAATGCGGATATCGATGCCACCGCGGATCGGCTGGCCGTCGCCGCCGATGCCGCGGATGTAGTCCTCGTTGTGCAGCGTCGCGTTGGCGACAACGACGCCGCCCACCGTGACGGGTTTCAGCTTCGCCACGGGCGTCAGCGCCCCCGTCCGCCCCACCTGGATCTCGATGTCGAGCAACTCGGTCATCGCCCGCTCGGCGGGGAACTTGTGAGCGATGGCCCAGCGCGGCGACCGCGAGACGAAGCCGAGGCGCTCCTGTAGAGCCAAACTGTCCACCTTGTAGACGACGCCGTCGATGTCGTAGCCAAGATTGGCCCGGTCGGCCTCGATGGCGTGATAGCGGGCGAGCAGATCCTCGACGCTGTGGCAGCGCTTCATCAGCGGGTTGATGGGAAAGCCCCAGCGCCCCAGCGCCTCAACCACCCCCATCTGCGTGTCGGCCGGCAGGGCCGACACGTCACCCCAGGCGTATGCGAAGAAGGCGAGCGGCCGGCGTGCGGTGACTGCCGGGTCGAGCTGGCGTAGCGAGCCCGCCGCGGCATTGCGCGGATTGGCGAAGAGCGGCTTCCCGGCCTCTGCCTGGCGCTGGTTGATGGCCGCGAAATCCGCATGGCGCATGTAGACCTCGCCGCGCACCTCGAACACCTCGGGCATGTCGGCGGCGTCGATCTCCTTGGGGATGGCGTCGACGACGCGGGCATTGGCCGTCACGTCCTCCCCCTCCTCCCCGTCGCCGCGCGTCGCGGCCGTGACGAGGCGACCCTTCTCGTAGCGCAGGCTGATGGACAGGCCGTCGATCTTCGGCTCGGCGGTGATGACAAGCGGCGCGTCGGGGGCGAGGCCCAGAAAGCGGCGGATCCGCACGACGAACTCCGCGACGTCCTCGTCGGCGAAGGCATTCGACAGCGACAGCATGGGCACGCGGTGGCGCACCTTGGCGAATTTCTCGCTCGGCCGGGTGCCGACCTTCTTCGTCAGGCTCTCGTCGGTGGCAAGGTCGGGAAAGCGAGCCTCCAGCGCCTCGTAGCGGCGCCGCAGGGCATCATAATCGGCATCGGAGATGGTGGGCGCATCCTCGCCGAAATAGCGGCGGTCGTGCTCGGCGATCTCGGCGGCGAGGGCCGCGTGCTCGCGCTTCGCCTCCCGCGGCGTCAATACCTCGACGGCGACGTCGCGCAGGGAAGCACCCGCTGTGGAGGACGAAGAACGTTCGGACATGGGCGTCGCGCTCATGGATTCGGGGAGCGCAGACTATATGACAAAGCGGGCCGTCTTCACCTACCTCGTCATCGCCACCCGCCCTTCGCCATCCAGTCCGCCCGCAGGACTATTCGCAGTGCTCGACACGCATATGGGGATAGGCCCCGTTGCCTCCGCGGAGCGATGCGGGCAGCGTCGCGGGCGCGAGGATTTCGTGGCCCCCGTCAGGGAGGCCACCGGCGGCCGCGGCGGCGAGGCGGCCTTTCCCCCTGTCGCTCGACTGCCTGCGATGCTTCGGCACCGTCACGGAGCCGATCGCGTCCTTCGACATGATGCACGAGGGATTAAAGGAGCTCCGCGCCTGGCCTTCAGGCGCTCAGCCTTCCGTCTCCAGCAGCCGCGCCGCGGCGGCGCGCGCCTCGTCCGTGATGGTTGCCCCAGCGAGCATGCGGGCGATCTCCTCCTGGCGCATGCGTTCGGCGAGCGGCGTCACGCGCGTCGCCACCTTGTCCGCGGTTGCCGCCTCCTTGGCGATGAGGAGATGGTTCGCGGCGCGCGCGGCGACCTGCGGGGCGTGGGTGACCGCGACGACCTGCACCCGCGCCGCGAGGCGCTTCAGGCGCTGGCCGATGGCATCGGCCACGGCGCCGCCGACACCGGTGTCGATCTCGTCGAAGATCAGCGTCGGCGCCGAGCCCTTGTCCGCCAGCACCACCTTGAGCGCCAGCATGAAGCGTGACAGCTCGCCGCCGGACGCGACCTTCATCAGCGGGCCCGGCCGCGTGCCCGGATTGGTCTGCACCCAGAATTCCACCCGGTCGAAGCCTTCCGCCGCCTCGGCGCTGTCGTCGCTGTCGATGCGCGCGATGAAGCGCGCCCGCTCCAGCCTGAGCGGCGGCAGTTCCGCATTGACGGCTGCTTCGAGCTGCGCCGCGGCCTCGGCCCGCCCGGCGCTGAGGTGCGCCGCCGCTGCGCGATAGACCGCGCTCGCCTCGTCCACCGCGGTGGAGAGCCGATCGAGTTCCGCCTCGCCGGCATCGATAGCGGCGAGATCGGCGAGGAAGCGCTGGCGTAGGGGCGCGAGGTCGTCCGCCGGCACATCATATTTGCGCGCGGCGGCCCGAAGCGCGAACAGCCGCTCCTCCACGCGCTCCAGTTCACGCGGATCGAAGGCCGCCGCGCGCAGCGCCTCCTCCAGGGCGGCGCGCGCATCGTCGAGCGCGACGAGGGCCGCGTCGAGCGCCGCGACACTGGGCTCGACGAGGCTCGGCGCCTGCTGCGCCCGCCGCTCCAGCCGGCGCACGGCGGCCGACAGGACCGGCACGGGCGAGGCATTGCCGGCAACCGCGTCGAAGGCCTCGTTCAGGTCGCTCGCCACCTTCTCCGCCTGCATCATGAGCTGGCGCCGCTCAGCGAGCGCCTCTTCTTCGCCGGCGTCGGGATTGAGCGCCTCAAGCTCCTCCGCCGCATGGCGCAGGAAATCGGCCTCCTTGCGCGCCGCCTCAATCCGAGCACGATGGCGCACGAGCGCTGCCCGCGTCTCGCGCAGGCGCGCATGGGCCGTCTCCACCTTCGCAGCCTCCTGCTGCAACTCCCCGAAGACGTCTAGGATGGCGCGGTGGGTGGCCGCATCGACGAGCGCCCGGTCGTCGTGCTGGCCGTGGATTTCGACGAGCGTGGCGCCGATCGTCTTCAGCGCCTGGACGCTGACCGGCTGGTCGTTGACGAAGGCGCGCGTGCGCCCGTCCGCATGCTGGAGGCGGCGCAGGATGAGCGCGCCATCCTCGGCGATGCCGAAGCTGCGTGCCGCCTGCCAGGCGGGATGCTCGCCCGCCACCTCGAAGACGGCGGTGACTTGCCCCTGCGCCGCGCCGTGGCGCACAAGGCCGCCGTCGCCACGTCCGCCGAGGGCCAGCGCGAAGGCATCGAGCAGGATGGACTTGCCGGCACCGGTTTCGCCGGTAAGGACGCTAAGGCCGCGATCGAAGGCGAGATCGAGCCGGTCGATCAGAACGATGTCGCGGATGGCGAGCTGGACGAGCATGCCGCCCGCGCCGCGATCAGCCGCCGAGGCCCACGGACCGCGTGAAGCCGCGGAAGGTCCGGCTGATCCACGAACCCGTGTCCTCGCGCGGCTCATGCCCGCCGCTCTGCAGCAGCTTGTACGCGTCCTTGTACCAGGGGCTGTCGGGGAAGTTGTGGCCAAGCACGGCCGCAGCGGTCTGCGCCTCGCTGACAACGCCGAGAGCGAGATAGGCCTCCGTCAGGCGCTGTAGCGCTTCCTCCACGTGCCGGGTCGTCTGGTACTTGCTGACGACGTCGCGGAAACGGTTGATGGCGCCCGTGTAGTTCCGCCGCTGAAGGTAATAGCGGCCGATCTCCATCTCCTTGCCGGCAAGCTGGTCGCGCACCACCTGCAGCTTGAACTTGGCATCTTCGGCATATTCGGAGCGCGGATGACGCTCGACGAGTTCCTGGAAGGCGGCGAGCGCCTTCTCGGTGCGCTCCTGGTCGCGCGTCACGTCCGGAACTTCGCGATAGTACGACATCGCCAGCAGGTACTGCGCGTAGGCCGCATCCTCCCCGTTGGGATAGAGCGTCAGGTAGCGTCGCGCGTCGTTGACCGATTCGCTGAACTCTCCGCCCTCGTAGGAGGCGTAGGTCTTCATGATCAGCGCCTTGCGCGCCCATTCGCTGCGCGGATAGGTCTTGTCGATCTGGTCGAACTTCTTCGAGGCGTCCGGGTACTCGTTCTTGGCCATCAGCGCGAGCCCCTCGTTGTAGAGGTTCGCGGCCGGCACGTCGGGGACGAGCTCGGGCTTGTACTTCTCGTCCTTCTCGAAGGGATTGAGCGAGGAGAGCGTGTCGCACGCCGTCAGAGAAAGGCCCAGCGCCGCGCATGCGAGCAGCCTGCCGATATTCGGCATCAGCGCGCCGGTCCGGGCGGTCTTGGACGAAAATGCAGAGCGCATTACCTCACCTTCCTCCACTGCGGCCCCACGGCCACGGCTCACCATCGCTCGACGGTTGGGCTGTTTAACCCAAAGCCACCGCTTCCGCCAAGGTCTGGAAAAGCATTGCGAGCCGTTTTCGACGCCGGCAACCTGCGAGGCTGAAAACGGCGTTTCGATGGCGTCGCAGGTAGACGTCAGTGAATGTCCGGTGCGAAGGCCGGCACCGCGATGCCGCCTGCGATCTCGGCGTGGCCCTGCTCGCGCCGGGCCTCGCCCTCGACGATCGCGTAGTTCGCGCGATCAGCGAACAGAGCATCGAGAACCATGAAGTTCAAACGGTGCCCGCCGCAATAGGAGTGATAAGCGCCGATCAGCGGCAAACCGGACAGAGCAAGATCACCGATTGCGTCGAGCAGCTTGTGGCGAACGAACTCGTCGGGATGGCGCAGGCCCTCCTCGTTGAGGATGCGGTCCTCGCCGAGCGCCACCGTATTCTCGAGGGAGGCGCCGAGGGCAAAGCCCGCCTTCCACAGCCGCTCCACGTCGCGCATGAAGCCGAAGGTGCGGGCATTGGCGATCTCGCGCCGGTAGACCGTCGCCGACAGGTCGACGATCTTGCGCTGGCGGCCGATCAGCGGCGTGTCGAAATCGATCTCGACATCGAGGCGGAAGCCCTTGTCGCGCGGCCTGAGCTCGGCGAAGGCCTTGCCCTGCTGCACGCGCACCGGGCGCAGTACCTTCACGTAGCGGCGCGCCGCCGACTGGGAGGCGAGGCCGACGCGGTCGAAGGCCTCGACGAAGAGGGCGGCGCTGCCGTCGAGAATCGGGATCTCCGGACCGTCGACCTCGATCAGCGCATTGTCGATGCCGAGGCCGGCGAGCGCCGACATGAGATGCTCGATGGTGGCGACCGCGCCCGAGTCGCTTTCGCCGATGACGGTGCAGAGTTCCGTCGCACTCACCGCGATGTGGCGCGCCTCGATCAGCCGCTCCCGCCCGTTGGCAAGCCCAGTCCGCAGGAAGACGATGCCGTGGTTGACGTCCGCAGGATGGATGGTGAGCCGCACAGGTTTCCCGGAATGAACGCCGTTGCCCGTCAGGGTCACGGTATCACGAAGCGTCGTCTGCCCGTTGGCTTTCATTCTTTCGGTCCCGTCGCCCGGAGCGGGCGGATGCACCCAAGACAGTGCAAGGCTTGCGGCCCTTGCCAAGGCACGTGATTCGCGACATCGACGTTTCGAATCCCGCGCGAGTTGCGTGGACCATAGTCGCGCCGCCAAACGCGGCCAAATCACGCTTTCTTACTGTCTGTTACACTGATCGTTGGGCCCTCACGATACATGTAAACCTTTGAAAAATATTAACGAAAGAAAAACCCCGGAAGCTCGTGCCCCCGGGGTTGAGTCATGGCCTCGAGAAGGCGGCGCTCAGTTGGCCTGACGGCGCAGGAAGGCCGGGATCTCGAGCTGGTCGTCGTCGATCGTGCGGCTCGGCGCCGGCGCGCGGCCGTGCGGGTCGAGCGCCCCCTGTGCCGGCCGGTAGCCCTGCGCCTGCGGGCGCTTGGCATATTCGGCGTGCACCGGCGACGGCGCCGGCTGCGGCGCCTGCTGGCGCACCGGCTGTGGCGCGGGCGCCGGGGCGGCCGGCTGGTGGTCGTCGCGGCGGCCAAGGCCGACGGAGGCGATGCGCTGCAGCAGGGACATGCGCTTGTGGTCGGCGCCGTGGTCCTGATGCTCCGGCCGCGCGGCGCGGATCTGGTTCTGCACCGGCAGCGGCAGCTCGTCGACGCGCGGCATGCGCGTCGGGCGCACCACGGCCCGCTCGGGCTGGGGCGGGATGAAATGCTCCTGCATCTCATGCGGCGCCGGCTCGTGCATGACCGGAGCCGGAGCTGCGGCCATCGCCGCCGCCGTGGCCGCGCGCGGCGCCGCGGCCGGCGCGATCATGACGTCGTGACGCACGTGTTCCGCACGCGGCATCTCCTGGCGAACCGGCGCAGCGACGGGAGCCGCAACCGGGGCAGCGACCGGCGCTGGCTCGGCGACCGGAGGGACGAACTCGGCGGCGGGAGCCTGGGGAGCCGGCATCGGCTCCACTGGCGCCGCGACGGGAGCCGGGGCAGCGACCGGCGCGGGAGCTGGCATCGGCTCGGGCGCGACCGGCGCGGCGGCGACACGCGGCGTCGTCTCGATGGCCACGGGGCGCGGCGCCACGGGCGGATGCGCCGCCCGTTGACGGGCCTCCGAGCGCAGGCGCTCGGCGACTTCGGCGATGCGCTGCTCCGTCAGCGACAGGTCCTGCGCGTTGTGGATCAGTTCCTGGTCGATGCCGGTGGCGACGACGGAGACGCGGATCGTGCCCTCGAGGCTTTCGTCGAAGGTGGCACCGAGGATGATGTTGGCCTCGGAATCGACCTCCTCGCGGATGCGCGTCGCGGCTTCGTCCACCTCGTAGAGCGTCAGATCCGGACCGCCCGTGATGGAGATGAGCAGGCCGCGTGCCCCCTTCATCGACACGTCGTCGAGGAGCGGATTGGCGATGGCGGCCTCGGCCGCCGTGATGGCGCGGCCGTCGCCGGAGGCTTCGCCCGTGCCCATCATCGCCTTGCCCATGCCCCGCATGATGGCGCGCACGTCGGCGAAATCGAGGTTGATGAGGCCTTCCTTCACCATGAGGTCGGTGATGCAGGCGACGCCCGAGTAGAGCACCTGGTCCGCCATCGCGAAGGCATCGGCGAAGGTGGTCTTCTCGTTGGCGACGCGGAAGAGATTCTGGTTCGGGATGACGATCAGCGTGTCGACAGCCTGCTGTAGCTCGCCGATGCCGGCCTCCGCCACCCGCATGCGGCGCTGACCCTCGAAGTGGAAGGGCTTGGTCACGACGCCAACGGTCAGGATGCCCATGTCGCGCGCGGCGCGGGCGATGACGGGGGCCGCCCCGGTGCCGGTGCCGCCGCCCATGCCGGCGGTGATGAACACCATGTGCGCGCCCGACAGCTGATCGCGGATCTCGTCGATCACCTCCTCGGCGGCCGCGCGGCCCACCTCCGGCTGCGAGCCGGCGCCGAGGCCTTCCGTCACCTGCAGACCCATCTGCACGATGCGCTGGGCGCGGGCGCTGGTGAGCGCCTGGGCATCGGTGTTCGCGCAGACGAACTCGACGCCCATCAGCCCCGACTCGATCATGTTGTTCACGGCGTTGCCGCCGGCGCCGCCGACGCCGAACACCGTGATGTGGGGCTTCAGTTCCCGGATGTCCGGGGCTTGCAGATTGATCGCCATGGTCGTGGCCTCTTCTTCTCAAACGGCGCCCGGCTGCGCGCCCCTCTCACTCCGGTTCCAGACTGTCGCGGCCGCCGCGCCGCTCCAATCTCAGAAGCTCTCCCTGAACCAGCGTCCCATTCGGGACAGGTAACCATCCGTGCCTGTCGCGAGCATGGTCCGGGCCGCCTTGGGCTCGAAATGCTCGATATGGGCGACCTGCGGGTAGACCAGCAGACCGACCGCCGCCGCGAAGGCGGGTCCCTTCGCGGCTTCCGGCAGCCCCTTGATGCCGAGCGGCCGGCCGATGCGCACCTGGGCCGAGCCCTTCGGGCCAGCGAGGATGCGCCTGGCGACGTCCGGCAGGCCCGTCAATTGGGAAGCCCCGCCGGTCAGGATGACGCGCCGTCCGTCGGCCGGGGCAAAGCCCGCCGCCTTCAGCCGGTCGCGCACCAGCTCCAGGATTTCCTCGACACGCGGGCGGATGATCCGCACCAGATGCGACTTCGGCATGTGGTTCGGCACGTCCCGCTCGCTCTCGTCGACGAGCGGCACGGAGATGATCTCGCGCTCGTCCGACGCGGAAGGGAGCGCACCGCCGTAGAGCGTCTTGAGGCGCTCGGCCGCAGCGAGGTGCGTCGACAGGCCCCGCGCCACGTCCATGGTGACATGATGGCCGCCGACCGCGACCGCGTCGGCATGGACGAGATGGCCGGCGAAGAACGCGCCGAAGCTCGTCGTGCCGCCGCCGAGGTCGACGACGAGCCCGCCCATCTCCGCCTCGTCGTCGACAAGCGTGGCGATACCCGCCGCATAGGGACTCGCTACGATGGCCTCGACGTCCAGATGGCAGCGCTCGACGGCCAGCATGAGGTTGCGTGCGGCGGAAGCTTCGCTCGTCACGACACTGAGGTCGACGCCGAGATTCTCGCCAATCATGCCGACCGGGTCGAGCACGCCCTTCTGCCCGTCGAGCGCGTAGCCCGTCGGCAGGGCGTGCAGCACGACGCGGCCCGGCTTCAGGCTGTGGGCGCTCGCGGCATCGAGCACACGGTGCACGTCCGCGCTCGTCACCGTGCCGCGCGTCGCGACATTGGCGGCGAAGCTTTGCGCCGCGAGCCGCCCGCCGGTCAGGTTGACGATGACCGACTGCACTTCGACCTTCGCCATCCGCTCGGCCGCGTCGACCGCTTGGCGGATCGCCTGCTCCGCGGCCTCGAGGTCGACGACGATGCCGCCCTTGAGGCCGAGCGAGCGCTGGTGGCCGATGCCGAGCACGCGCACCTGGTGGGTGCGGCGGCGCAGCACGTCGCTTTCGCTCGCCGGCAGCAGCTGGGCGATGAGGCAGACGACCTTGCTGGTACCGACGTCGAGCACGGACAGAAGCGTGCTCTTGCGGGCGGACAGGGGCTTCAGGCGCGGCGTCAGGCCATTGCGCAAGGAGCTCATATATCCGCCTCCCTGGCGCTCGTCGGCTTCTTCTTCGCCGCCTCGGCACGGGCGGCTGCGGCCTCGACGCCGAGCCGCATCACGACCCTGTCGGACTGGCGCATGTCGATGACGAGAATGTCCCGCTCCAGGATGCGGTCGCTCTCCTCGAGCTCCGCCAGCCGGGCGACCGCCGCCGTCGGGTTCGCCTCCGGCAGGCGAACCTCGAGGCCGTTGTCGAAAATGAGGTTCCAGCGCCGGCCGGCGATGAGCGAGCCCGCCCTGATTCGCTCGCGCAGCGTACCGGCGGCGTCCAGGAGTTCGAGATAGTCGGCCGAGTGCACGTTGGCGCGGTCGCCGACGACGAGCGGCAGGCGCGTGTAGCGCGCATCGTTGAGGAAATCGATCACCGTTCCGTCGGCGGCCACGACGAAGACCTCTCCGTTGCGCTGCCAGAGAGCAAAGGGCTCCCGCTCGGTGATCGTGATGGCGAGTTCGTTCGGATAGAGCTTGCGCACCGAGGCCTCGCGGATCATCGGCACGGCCTCGAGGTTCTGGCGCACCGCGGCGGGATCGATGAAGAGCACCGAACTGTTCGGCGAAATGCCGCCCGCGGCGAGTATCTCCGCCGGCCTGAGCTCCGCGAGGCCGGATATGACGACCTGCCGGATGCCAAAGCCGAAGGCGCGGGCGACGGCGTCGCTCAGGGTGCCGTTCTCGGCCCTGAACCGGTCGACGTGCCCACCGGCGAAGGCGCCATAGAGACCGATGCCGGCGAAAAGGGCGAGGGTGAGCGCGCTACCGAGCCCGCGCGGCAGCCGTCGGCGGCCGCCGACGCGGACGTAGCCGCGCCGGCGCCATCCCCGGAACAGCCGAAGGCGCGGCCATTCCGGCGCGGCAAACAGCGCGCCGGCGGGCATGGCCGCAGCGGCCGAGACAGCCCCGCGGGGGCTTCTCGTTCCTACCGGTCGCAGGAGGCGTCCTCCACCATCCATCGCATGAGCTCGCCGAATGAATACCCCGCATGCGCGGCCAGTTCGGGCACCAGGCTGGTCTCGGTCATGCCGGGCTGCGTGTTGACCTCGAGACAGACGAGCTTGCCAGATCCCTCTGGCCGGTCGTCGTACCGGAAGTCGGCGCGGGAGACGCCACGACAGCCGAGTGCTTGATGCGCCGTTAACGCCAACTCTTCGATCTGTTGGTAAATTTTTGGTTTAATTTTTGCCGGGAGGATGTGGATCGAGCCACCTTTCGCATATTTCGCATCATAGTCGTAAAAGGCGCCCGCCGCGGGCCGGATGTCTATGACACCCAAGGCTTTGCCGCCCATCACGGCACAGGTGAGCTCGCGCCCGGCAATGTACTCCTCAGCGAGCAGCCAGTCGGTGTGCGGCCAGTCGGGCCGCGTTAACTCTTGCGGCGGGTGCGAGCGCTCCTCGCGCACGATGATGACGCCGACCGACGAGCCCTCGTTGACCGGCTTCAACACGTAGGGCGGCGGCAGCACGTGGCGCTCGGCTGCCTCGCGCCGGTGCACCACGATGCCATGCGCCACCGGCACGCCGGCCGCTGCCATCACGAGCTTGGCCCTGGCCTTGTCCATGGCAAGCGCCGAAGCGAGCACGCCGGAATGGGTATAGGGCAGGCGCATGATCTCGAGGATGCCCTGGATGGTGCCGTCCTCTCCCGGGCTGCCGTGCAGTGCGTTGAAGACCACGTCGGGCCTCAAGCGGTCGAGCACGGCCGCGATGTCGCGGCCCACGTCGATGCGCGTCACGCGGTAGCCCTCCGCCTCGAGGGCGTCGGCGCAGGCCTTGCCCGAGTTGAGGGACACTTCGCGCTCGGCGGACAGGCCGCCCATCAGCACCGCAACGTGTTTGGTCATGTTCCCGCATCCTTATCCAACGAGGTGCGGCACCGGCTCGCCAAAGGAGCGCCGGGCCGCGGCTCGGCGCGGCGTCAGGCCACGCCCACCCGCTTGATCTCCCACGCGAGCATCACGCCGGAGTGTGCCTGCACACGCCGACGAACTTCCTCACCGAGATTCTCGATCTCCGTCGCCGTGGCGCCACCGAGATTGACGAGGAAGTTGCAATGCATCTCCGACACCTGCGCCTGGCCGATCCTGAGCCCGCGGCAGCCGGCGGCGTCGACCAGCTGCCACGCCTTCGCCCCGTCGGGGTTCTTGAAGGTGGAACCGCCGGTGCGCGTGTTGACCGGCTGAGTGGCGGCCCGGGCTTCGGTGATCTCGTTCATGCGGGCGAGGATTTCCGCCGGATCGCCGGGCCGGCCCTCGAACAGCGCCTCGACGAAGACGAACTCCTCCGGCACGCCGGCATGGCGATAGGAGAACTGCATGTCCGCACAGGAGAGCACGTGTCGCCGGCCCTTCCGGTCGAGCGCCCGCGCCTCGACGAGCACGTCCTTGACCTCCCCGCCATAGGCGCCGCCGTTCATGCGCAAGGCCCCGCCGACGGCACCGGGAATGCCGCGCAGGAAGGCGAGCCCGTCGATGCCGGCCTCGGCGGCGGCCCGCGCCACCTTGACGTCCGGCGCCCCGGCCCCTGCCCGCACCCGGCTGCCCCCCTCGACGCTCACCTCGGCGAAGGCCTTGCCGAGGCGCAGGACGACACCGGGCACCCCGCCGTCACGCACGAGGAGGTTCGAGCCGAGGCCGATGACGGTGAGCGGCACTCCCTCAGGGAGATTGGCCAGAAAGAGCGCCAGATCGTCCTCGTCCGCCGGCGTGAACAGCACTTGGGCCGGCCCGCCCGTGCGGAACCAGCTGAGCGGTGCAAGCGGCGCATTGGCCAGCAGCGCGCCACGCAAGCCCGGCATAGCGGCGGCAAGCTCGGCAGTGATGTCGGGAAAGCTCATGGCGTCGCCTCGTGCAGGTCGTGGACAGGGCGCTTCCCTGTCACGCGCCCTCCCCTGCTTCGAGTTCGCCGGGCAGGGCATAGGCCCAGTTGGTGATCGTGCCGGCGCCGAGACACACGACATAGTCGCCCGGTTTGACGAGGCGGCGCACGATAGCGGCGAGCGCCTGCGGCCCCTCAAGAGCGATCGCCTGGCGGTGGCCGCGGGCCTTGAGGCCGGCCACGAGATCGTCACGCTCGGCCCCCGCGATCGGCTGCTCGCCGGCGGCATAGACAGGGGCGACGATGACCGCGTCGGCATCGTTGAAGCAGGTGCAGAAGTCGTTGAACAGGGCCTTGAGCCGCGTGTAGCGATGCGGCTGCATGACCGCGATCACCTGCCCCTTCGTCGACGCGCGGGCGGCGCGCAGGACGGCGGCGATCTCCACCGGGTGGTGGCCGTAGTCGTCGAAGATGGTGACGCCGTTCCACTCGCCCGTGCGAGTGAAGCGCCGCTTGACGCCGCCGAAGCCGGCGAGCGCTTGGCGGATCGCCTCCGGACTCATGCCCAGCTCGTGCGCGACGGCGATCGCCGCCGTGGCATTGAGCGCATTGTGGTGGCCGGGCATGGGCATGACGAGATCGGGGATCACCGTCTCCGCGCCCGTCTTGCGGTCGCGGATCAGCACCTTGAAGCGGCTCTTGCCGCCGTTGAGGTCGATGTCGATGAGGCGCACGTCCGCCTGCGGGTTCTCGCCATAGGTGATCACGCGCCGGTCCTCGATCTGGCCGACGAGGTCCTGCACCGTTGGGTGGTCGATGCACATCACCGCGAAGCCGTAGAACGGCAGGTTCTCGACGAAGGAGCGGAAGGCCGCCTTGATGGCGTCGAAGGTCTTGAAATGGTCGAGGTGCTCGGGGTCGATGTTGGTGACGATGGCGACATCAGCCGGCAGCTTGAGGAAGGTACCGTCGGACTCGTCCGCCTCCACCACCATCCAGTCACCGGCCCCGAGGCGGGCGTTGGTGCCATAGGCGTTGATGATGCCGCCGTTGATGACGGTCGGGTCGAAACTGCCGGCATCGAGCAGCGTCGCAACGATCGAGGTCGTCGTCGTCTTGCCGTGCGTGCCGGCGATCGCGACGCAGGTCTTGAGCCGCATCAGTTCGGCCAGCATCTCGGCCCTGCGCACCACCGGCAGGCGCTTTTCGCGCGCGGCAGCGAGCTCGGGATTATCGCGCTTGATGGCGGTGGACACGACGACGACTTCGGCATCGCCGAGGTTCTCGGTCGCATGCCCGATGGAAATGGATGCCCCCTTCTCGCGCAGGCGCTTCACATTGGCGTTGTCGCTCGCATCCGAGCCCTGCACCGTGTAGCCGAGGTTGAGGAGCACCTCGGCGATGCCCGACATGCCGATGCCGCCGATGCCGATGAAGTGGATGGGACCGAGCTCGCGCGGCAGCTTCATGGTGTCGTCTCCGTTTGCGAGGCTTGTTCTTGGGCGAGTCTGCCGATGCGTATGACGAGCGCGGCGAGACGCTCCGCCGCGTCGACGATGCCCGCGCTCTTGGCTGCTTCGGCCGCCCGCGTCAATGTCTCGGGCGCATCGAGGCGCGCCTCGATCTCCGCCGCGAGGCGGGCGGGCGTGAATTCGCCCTGCGCAATGACGCTGGCCGCGCCGATTGCCCCGAGGCTCGCGGCATTGGCCGCCTGGTCCTGGTCGAGCGCGCCGGGCAGCGGCACGAGGATGGACGGGCGGCCGATGACGGAAAGCTCGGCGACCGTGGAGGCGCCAGCGCGCGAGACCACAAGATGCGCCGCGGCCATGCGGCGCGGCAGGTCGTTGAAGAAGGGCTCGATCTCGCAGGAGACGCCGAGGCGCGCATAGATGCCGCGCACCCGCTCGAGATCCTCCGGCCGGGCCTGCTGCACGATGTGGAGGCGCGCGCGCGCCGCTTCGCCGAGCTGCTCGACCGCAACTGGCACCACGTCGCTCATCACCCGCGCGCCCTGGCTGCCGCCGAAGACGAGGAGCGACAGGCGCTCGCCGGCCGCAAGCGGCCGGAAGGGCGCGGTCGCCGCCTCGATGACGCTGGGGCGCACCGGGTTGCCGGTATGCGTCGTCTTGGCGCGCGCCGCCTCGCTCAGGCCCTTCACCGCGGCGAAGCCGGTGGCGATGGCCGTGACGCGGCCCATGAGGAAGCGGTTGGCGCGGCCGACGACGGCGTTCTGCTCGTGGATGACGCTCGGCACCATCGCCATGGTGGCGGCGAGCACCGGCGGCACCGTCGGATAGCCGCCGAAGCCGACGACGACGGCCGGCCGGCGCTCGCGCATCAGGCGGCGCGCCCGCCAGACGCCCCGCGCCAGCGTGACGAAGGACTGCACGGCGGCGAAGGGCGAGCGCCGCGACGGCGTTGCCGAAGGGATGACGAAACGCTCGCTGGCCGGGAAATGATGGGCATAGGCGGCCGCGCGCTCGTCGGTCGCGAGCGCCACCGCCACGCCGCGCCGGCCGAGCGCCGCCGCCAGCGCCTCGGCCGGGAAGAGATGGCCGCCGGTGCCGCCGGCGGCGAGGAGGACGAAGCCTTCCCTGCTCATCGCGTCTCGCCCCACCGGCGCGGCCCAGCATCGTAGATTTCGGCCCGCGGCCTGCGGCGCGTCAGGGCGATGAGGAAGCCCATGCCAATCGCCAGGGAGAACAGCGAGGAGCCGCCGTAGGAGATGAAGGGCAACGTCATGCCCTTGGCCGGCAGAAGATGCACGTTCACCATCATGTTGATGGAAGCCTGGATGCCGAAGAGCGTCGCAAGCCCCGTCACCGCGAGGCGGCAGAAGGGATCGTCGTCGCGCTGGGCGAGAACGAGGCTGCGGATGACGATGAAAGCGAACAGCAGCACGATGGCGATGCACACGACGATGCCGAATTCCTCCGCCGTGGCAGCGAAGATGAAGTCGGTGTGCGCATCGGGCAGGATGCGCTTGACCGTGCCCTCGCCCGGTCCCTTGCCCAGCCAGCCGCCCTGGGCGAAGGATTCCATCGCCATGTCGACCTGGAAGGTGTCGCCGACGTCATCGTTGAGGAAGCGCTCGATGCGGCCGCGCACGTGCGGGATGAACTCATAGGCGGCGACGAGCCCGGCAAGGCCCATGCCGCCGATGCCCGCCACCCAGAAGATGTGCAGCCCCGCCGCGAAGAACACCGCCGCCCATACCAGCGTCACGAGCATGGTCTGGCCGATGTCCGGCTGCAGGATGAGCGGCACGATGGTCGCGGGCAGGATGAGGATGGCGAAGATCGTCCCCGGCATGTCCCTGCGGCGCCCGCCTTCCGCAAAGAGCCACGCGATGAGCACGACGAAGGCCGGCTTCACGAATTCCGACGGCTGTACGGTGATGCCGGCAAGCGAAATCCAGCGGCGAGAGCCCTTGACCTCTGGGCCGACGTAGAGCGCCGCGACGATGAGCGCCATGCCGACGATGAAGACGAGGAGCGCGACGCGCCTCACCTGGCGTGGCGTCAGCAGCGACGTCGCGATGAGCATGAGGATGGCCGGCACCAGATAGAAGACCTGCCGGTTGACGAAGTGGAAGGTCGGCAGCCCGAGCCGCTCGGCCACCGGCGGCGCGCCGCCCATGAGGAAGACGATGCCCGCCACCATGAGCACGCCGAGCGCGCCGAGAGTGAAGCGATCGACCGTCCACCACCAGTCGGCGAGCACTGTCCGTTCTGCGCGCGACACCATGGCTCACTCCTTCGCGAAAGGCTCGAGGCCGGGCAGGGCCAGGACGAGATCGCGGAACCTGTCGCCGCGAACCTCGAAATTGCGGAACTGGTCATAGGAGGCACAGGCCGGTGACAAGAGCACCACCGGCTCGGCATGTTTGGAAATGGCCGCATCCTCCGCCGCCCGTGCCACGGCGACTTCGAGCGTGCCGCAGCGCTCATAGGGCACTCGGCCATCGAGCGTCGCCGCAAAATCATCGCTTGCCGCGCCAATCAGGTAGGCCCTGGCGATGCGCGGGAAGAGCGGGGCGAGCGGCGTGATGCCGCCCTCTTTGGCCTTGCCTCCCGCGATCCAGTGGATGCCGCCGTCGAAGGCGCAGAGCGCCTTTTCCGCAGCATCGGCATTGGTCGCCTTGGAATCGTTGACGAACAAGACCTTGCCGGCCCGTCCCACTTGCTCCATGCGGTGGGCGAGGCCGGGAAAGCGCGCGAGTCCCGCGCGGATGACGCCGAGATCGATCCCCGTCGCCATCGCAGCGGCTACGGCCGCCGCGGCATTCTGGGCATTGTGTGCCCCGCGCAGGGAGCCGATGCCGGTAAGGTCGATATGCGCAGCCACCGCAATGGCATCATCGGGGCCTGCCACCCGCAGCGTCAGGCCATGCGGCTCCCAGGACCAGCCCTCCTCTAGCCTGCGCTCAACCGAGATGGTCTCGAGCGGCCGGCCGAGCGCGACGCGCCGGCCCGCAATGGCGCGACAAAAGTCGTCGTCCACGCCGATCACGGCAAGCCCGGAGCCGGCGACGAGCCGCTCCTTGATGGCGGCGTAGTTCGCCATCGTGCCGTGACGGTCGAGATGATCGGGCGTGATGTTGAGAAGGATGCCGACGCTCGGTGCGAGCGAAGGCGCAAGGTCGATCTGGAAGGACGAGCACTCGACGACATAGGCGCGGCCGGCCCCGAAAGGCTCCAGCGCCAGCACCGGCGTGCCGATGTTTCCGCCCATTTGCACGTCGAGCCCGCCAACCTTGAGGAGGTGGGCGACGAGCGCCGTCGTCGTCGACTTGCCGTTGGTGCCGGTGACGGCGATGAACGGCGCCTCCGGCATGTGCCTCGCCCGCTCGCGGCAGAAGAGCTCGACGTCGCCGATGATCTCGATGCCGGCCGCACGCGCGAGCGGCACCGTCCAGTGCGGCTCGGGATGGGTCAAGGGTACGCCCGGCGAGAGCACGAGCGCGGCGACGCCGTCCCAGGCGATGTCGTGTAGGTTCTCGACGGCGATGCCCCTCGCGGCCGCGGTGACGCGCGCCATCTCCCCGTCGTCGTAGGCGACGACGGCGGCGCCGCCCGCCACCAGCGCCTCGGCCGTGGCGAGCCCCGAGCCGCCGAGCCCGAAGAGCGCGACCCGCCTGCCGGCGAAGGAGGTGACGGGGATCATCGCCTCACCTCAGCTTCAAGGTCGAGAGGCCGACGAGCGCGAGCACCACCGAGATGATCCAGAAGCGGATCACAACTTGCGGCTCCGTCCAGCCGAGCTGCTCGAAGTGATGGTGGATCGGCGCCATCTTGAAGACGCGCTTGCCCGTGAGCTTGAAGGACGCGACCTGGATGATCACCGACAGCGCCTCCACGACGAAGAGGCCGCCGACGATGGCAAGCACGATCTCGTGCTTGGTCGCGACCGCGATTGTGCCGAGAAGGCCGCCGAGGGCAAGCGAGCCCGTGTCGCCCATGAAGATCTGCGCCGGCGGGGCGTTGAACCACAGAAAGCCGATGCCCGCCCCCATTACCGCACCGCAGATGACGGCGAGTTCGCCCGTGCCCGGCACGAAATTGATCTGCAGGTAGTTCGAGAAGATGGCGTTGCCGACGAGATAGGCGATGAAGCCGAAGGTCGCGGCCGCGATCATGACCGGCACGATGGCGAGGCCATCGAGCCCGTCGGTGAGATTCACCGCGTTGCCGGCGGCAACGATGACGAAGACACCGAAGGCGATGAAGAACCAGCCGAGGTCGAGGAGCAGATCCTTGAAGAAGGGGATGGCGACGGAGGTGGCGAGAGCGTCCCGCGTCGGCGGCAGATCCCCCCGCGCCACGAGGACGATGGCGATGCAGGCGATGCCGGCGATCAGCGCCTCGATGGCGAGACGCGAGCGGCCGGAAAACCCCTTGTGGGACTGCTTCGTGACCTTGAGATAGTCGTCGTAGAAGCCGATGGCGCCGAAGCCGAGCGTCACCAGCAGCACGATCCAAACGTAGGGATTGGCGAGATTGGCCCACAGCAGGGTGGAGACGACGAGCCCGGACAGGATCATCAGCCCGCCCATGGTGGGCGTGCCCTTCTTCGTCAGGAGGTGCGACTGCGGCCCGTCCTCGCGGATCGGCTGGCCCTTGCCCTGCTTGATGCGCAGGGCCGCGATGATGGCCGGGCCAAACATGAATACGAAGAACAGCGCGGTGGCCGTCGCGGCGCCCGTACGGAAGGTGATGTACCGGAAGACGTTGAGCCCGGGGATGATGTCGCTGAATTCGGCGAGCCAGACGAACATGCTCTTGTCTTCTCCGCTTACATGTCCGCTTCGGCTCGCGCCGCTTCACGGGGGTAGCGGTCCTTGAGGGTGGCGACGATGCGCGAGACGTAGGTGCTCTTGGAGCCCTTGACCATGACGACGTCGCCGCCGCGCAGCGCGCCGACGAGTTCCGGCTCAAGCTCCGTGGGTGTCTGCGCATAGCGCCCGCGCATCTCCTGCGGAAGGGCCTGCCACAGGTTTTTCATCAGCGGACCGCACGCGAAGACGAGACTGACGCCGCTTTGCGCCACGAACTCGCCGAGGGCACGGTGCAGCGCCGGGCCGTCCGGCCCGAGCTCCAGCATGTCGGCGAGAACCGCGATGCGCCGGCCGCGCAGCCCCGCGTCCGCCTCGGCGAGTGTCTCGACGGCCGCCCGCATGGAGGCGGGGTTGGCATTGAAACTCTCGTCGACGAGCGTGATGGTGCCGCCCGGTCCCTTCATCAACGTACGCTCGCCGCGGCCAGCGATCGGCTGAAGCTCGCCGAGGCCGAGTCCGGCGAGGGCGATGTCGGCCCCAAGCGCCTTGACAGCCGCCATGACGGCAAGGCTGTTGAGCGCGACGTGCCGGCCCGGGCTGCCGAGCCGGTAGGTGATGGCCTCGCCGAAGACCCGGGCCTCGACGATCGTCATGTCGGGCTTGAGAAGGATGCGCTCGGCCCGGACATCCGCCCCCTCGTGCTCGCCGAAGGAGACGACGCGGCCGGCGGGAGACGCCGCCGCATGCAGCTTCAGCCGCTCGAAATGGGGATTGTCGCGGTTGATGATGGCCGTGCCGCCAGGCTCGATGCCGGAGAAGATCTCGCCCTTGGCATCGGCAATGGCTTCGACTGAGGGAAAGAATTCGAGATGCACGGGCCCGACGGTGGTGATGATGGCGACGTGCGGGCGCACCAGCGCCACGAGCGCGGCGATCTCGCCGGGCGCGTTCATGCCGATCTCGAAGATGCCGTAGGCGCTGTCGCGCGGCATGCGCATCAGCGTCAGCGGCACGCCCCAGTGGTTGTTGTAGGAGGCGACGGCCGCATGCGTCCTGCCCTGCTTGCCGAGGGCGAGGCGCAACGCCTCCTTGGTGCCGGTCTTGCCGACGGATCCCGTGACAGCGACGACCTGCGCCTTCGTGCGCGCGCGCGCCGCTCGCGCAGCCGCGCCCATGGCGGCAAGCACGTCGGGCACCACCAGCAGCGGCCCGAGATGCGACAGGGCATCGAAATGCGCCTCGTCGACGAGCGCCGCTGCCGCGCCCTTGGCGAGCGCATCGGCGACAAATTCGTGCCCGTCGCGGCTGCCGGCGAGCGCGCAGAAAAGATCGCCCGGCGCGAGCGTGCGCGTGTCGATCGACACGCCGGAGATGGTATCGGCCAGGCCGCCGTGCGCCCGGGCTCCGAGCGCGCCGAGGATTTCGAGGCCTGTCCAGAGGGCGTTGTTCATCGTTCAAGGTCCGCAACGGCCGCGAGCACGGCCTCGTGATCGGAAAACGGTATGGTCGTTGACCCGACGATCTGGCCCGTTTCATGGCCTTTTCCGGCGACGACGAGAACATCCCCAGGCCCGAGCTCCGCAACCGCGGTGCGGATCGCCGCGGCGCGGTCGCCGATCTCGCGCGCATTGGGGGCCGCAGCGAGGATGGCGGCACGGATCGCCGCGGGGTTCTCGGAGCGTGGATTGTCGTCGGTGACGATGACGACGTCCGCCTTCTCGCTGGCGATAGCACCCATCATCGGCCGCTTGCCCGGGTCGCGGTCGCCGCCCGCACCGACGACGACGAAGAGCCGCCCGGTGGCATACGGCCGCAGCGCATCGAGCACATGGGCGAGCGCATCGGGCTTGTGCGCATAGTCGACGACGACGAGCGCGCCGTTGACCTCTGCCACCCGCTCAAGGCGCCCCTTGACGCCGGCAATGCCGGCAAGCCCGTGGATGATGTCCTCCATCGCGCAGCCGGCCGCGAGGGCGAGCCCGGCCGCGACGACGGCATTTGCCGCCTGGAAGTCGCCGGCGAGCGGCAGCAGCACCTCGTGGAAATGGCCTTCATGCGCCAGCTTGAGCCGCTGCGAGAAGCCCTCGCGCGCAACATCGGCGATAGCGATGTCGCGGCCGGCCCGGCCGACGCTGATGAGGTCGAGCCCCCGCGCCTCGGCAATCGTCTCGATCCGCGCGGCCTCCGGCGCGTCGGCATTGACCACGGCGATCGCCCCTTCGGGCAGGAGGCGCTCGAACAGCCGGAGCTTGGCCGTGAGATAGGCCTCGACGGTCGGGTGATAGTCGAGGTGGTCACGGCCGAGATTGGTGAAGGCGGCGGCCGCGAGGCGCACACCATCGAGCCGCCGCTGGTCGAGCCCGTGCGAGGACGCCTCCATGGCAAGGTGCGTCACCCCCTCGCCGGCGAGACGATCGAGCGTCCGGTGCAGGGCGATCGGATCCGGCGTGGTCAGGGAGCCGTAGTGGGCACCCGACGGCGCGACCACGCCGATGGTGCCGAGGCTCGCGGCCTCGTGGCCGCAGGCCGCGAAGAGCTGGCGCGTGAATTCGGCGACGGAGCTTTTGCCGCTCGTGCCCGTGACGGCGACGATCGTGGCTGGTTGGCGGGGAAAGACCCGTGCTGCGGCCAGCGCCAGCGCCCGGCGGGCGTCGATGACCGAGCCGAAAATCACCTCCCGCGGAAAGTCCTCTGGCCGACCTCCCTCCGCCACCACGGCGGCGGCGCCGCGCGCCAGCGCATCCGTTATATAGCGCCGGCCGTCCTCGCGCGCGCCCGCGAGCGCGACGAAGACGTCGCCCGGCTGCACCTTGCGGGAATCGAAGGCAAGGCCTCGCACGCGCACGGTTGCATGGAGCGTGCCGGCGAAGGCATCGGGCAGAATTTCGCCGAGTGCAAAGCCGTCCGTGCGGGCAGCGTCCGTCATTGGATACCCCAGGCACCAGCCTGCGCCATGGCCGGGAATGGCCGGTACGGCTTCTCGAACCGCGGCGGCAGGCCGAGCAGCGGCGCGACGCGCTCGATCACCTTGCCGGTCGTCACGCCTGCATTCCAGGCGGCGGTGGAATAGCCGTAGGTCTCCGGCAGGCCCTGCGGCTCGTCGTACAGCACCACGAAAAGATACTTCGGGTCGTCCGCCGGCGCGATGGCCATGAAGGTGGTGAAGTTCTTGTTGCGGTCGTAGCGGCCGTTGATGACCTTTTCGGCGGTGCCGGTCTTGCCGCCTACGTAGTAGCCGCGCACCGCCGCCTTGCGGGCGGAGCCGCGCTCGGCGTTGAGCCGCATGATATAGCGCATGGCCTCGCTGGTCTTGGGGCTCACCACCTGACGGGCGCCCGCGAGCGCCTCCTCTTCGTTACGCTTGAGGAAGGTCGGCGTGATGAAATAGCCGCCGTTGACCAGCGCCGCCGTGCCCGCCGCTGCCTGGATCGGCGCCACAGCAAGGCCGTGGCCGTAGGAAATGGTGATGGTGTTGAGCTCACCCCAGCGCGGGGGAAGGATCGGCTCCGCGCTCTCCGGCAGTTCCGTACGCAGGCGTTCGAGTTGGCCGAACTTCCTGAGCGTCGCCTTGTGGCCCTCGACGCCGACAGTCAGGGCCATCTTGGCCGTGCCGATGTTGGACGAGTGGATGAAGATCTCCGGCACGCTGAGGATTCGGTTCTGGCCGTGATAGTCGCGGATTGTGAAGCGGCCGTAGCGCATGACGCCGCGGGCGTCGAAGGTGGAGTTGATGTTGACCTTGCCGGAATCGAGCGCCATCGCCGTGGTGATGGCCTTAAAGGTCGAGCCCATCTCGTAGACGCCGACATTGATGCGGTTGATCCGGTCGGGATCGAGCGCCTCGACGGGATTGTTCGGGTCGAAATCCGGCAGGGAGGCGAGTGCGACGACCTCGCCCGTCTTGACATCGAGGATGAGCCCGGCAGTGGCCTTGGCCTTGAACTTCTCCATGCCCTTGACGAGTTCGTCTCGCAGCGCGTGCGTCGCCCGCAGGTCGATCGAGAGCTTGATGGGCTCGAGGTCGGTCGCCTGGGTCGCAAAGCCCGCTCCGGCCAGCGCCCGCAGGCCGAGGCCATCGATGTATTTCTCGATGCCGGCGATGCCCTCGTTGTCGACATTGGCGAAGCCGAGTACGTGCGCGGCGATCGGCCCGTTCGGATAGACGCGCTTGTTCTCGGTGAGGAAGCCGACACCGGGAATGCCGAGGCGGTGCACTTCGGCCTGCTGGCGCGGCGTGATCTCGCGCTTGACCCAGACGAAGCCGCGCCGTGTGCCGAGCTTCTCGCGCAGTTCCCGGGCGTTGAGGTCCGGCAGCACCGCCGTCAGCAGCTCTGTCGCCTCGTCCTTGTCAATGATGTTGCGCGGCTCGGCATAGACCGACACGGTTTTCACGTCGGTGGCGAGCAGGATGCCGTTGCGGTCGACGATGTCAGGCCGAACGATGGAAATTTCGGCCGAGGCGCGACGCAGGTCGCCCGGTGCATCCGGCGCCACCGCCAGCATGACGAGCCGGCCGGCGATCACGGCAAACAAGCCGGCGAAGGCGAGCGTCACGACGCCGACCCTCGCCTGCGACTTCTCCGCCCTGAGGCTGAAGACACCCGCGATAAAGCGGCGCAGGCGCGCCGCCCGTGTCTCGGTGGAGGAGCTCACGAGAGGCTTCTGATGCGGAGCGGTCGGATCCGTGTCGTGCATGGCATCCATCACCGGCTGGAGGTCGAAGGCGTGCGCGCGTCGGCATCGCCGGCGCCGGGGGTCGCGGTCGGCGCCGAGAGGCCGAGATCTTCGAGCTTGCGCCCGATGGCATCGACCTGCGCCTTGCGCTCCGGCACATCCTGCAGGCGCACGATTTGCTGCACCTGGAGCGGCTGCAGATCGAGATGACTGGCGGCGAGCGCCTGCACGCGGTCCGGCCGGCTAAGCAATTGCCATTCCGCGCGCATCACGGCAATCGCATCCTTTTCGCGCTGCACCTGAGCCTTGAGCTTGGCCACCTGCTCCGACAGGTAGATGGTGTCGTACTTGATCGAATAGGCGTAGCCCGCCGAGGCGACGAGCGCACCGATGGCGGCGATGTGCAGAAACCGGACAATCATCGCCCGCCCCTCCGTTTCGGTGCCGGCAGGCGCGCGAGCAGCGCAAGCGCCTCGTCCTCGCCCTGCGCCGGTGCTCCCGTCCGTTCCCCCGCGCGCAGCTTGGCCGAGCGGGCGCGCGGGTTCGCGGCCACCTCGGACGCCCCGGGCGCGACGGCACCGCGCGCCACGAGCGTGAAGGACGGCTCCGGCCCGACGAGCCCCGGCATGTGCCGCGAGCCGCCGCCGGCGCGGCCGCTGCGCCGCGCCAGGAACTGCTTGACGATGCGGTCTTCCAGCGAATGGAAGGTGACGACGACGAGCCGGCCGCCCGGTTTCAGGATGCGCTCGGCCGCGACGAGCGCGCGCACAAGTTCACCGAGTTCGTCGTTGACGGCGATCCTGAGCGCCTGGAAGGTCCGCGTCGCCGGGTGCGGGCCATGGGGATCGGCTCTGACGACGCCGGCGACGAGTTCGGCGAGCCGGCGCGTCGTCTCGATGGGCGCGCCTGTGCGCGCCGCGACGATGGCCCGCGCCACGGCGCGGGAGCGCCGCTCCTCGCCGTAATGATAGATGATGTCGGCGAGCACCTGCTCGTCGGCCGTGTTGACGATGTCCGCCGCGCTCTCGCCGCTCTGCTCCATGCGCATGTCGAGAGGGCCGTCGAAGCGGAAGGAGAAACCCCGCCCGGCCTCGTCGAGTTGCATGGAGGAGACGCCGATGTCGAGGACAACGCCGTCGGCCGGCGCAAAGCCGGCGTTCTCGGCCAGCTTGTCGAGCTCGCCGAAACGGCCATGGGCGAGCACGAGCCGCCCGCCGCTGGCCGCCACGAGATCGGCCCCGCCGGCAATGGCGTCGGGATCACGGTCGATGCCGAGAACGCGAACGTCGGGTGCCGCCGCCAGAAGGGCGCGTGTATAGCCCCCCGCCCCGAAGGTGCCGTCGACATAGGCGCCGCCGCCGCGCGGCGAAAGATGCGCCAGCACCTCCCCCAGGAGCACGGGAACATGACGGGCCGGTCCGCCAGCGGCGTCGGCCGAGCCGTCGCCGCGGCCCGTCATCACTCCCGTGCTCCGGGAGGCATGCCGCCCGGCCTCGATGCGAGAGGCGTGGCCAACCCCCTCGCCGCGCCGAGCGACTTCTTGAGATCCCGGACCTTGGCGCGCGCCTCTTCGAGATGCGCACGGAAGCGCTCCGGCTCCCAAAGCTGAAACTTGTGCCCATGGCCCACGAAGGTGACCATATCGGCCAGACCCGCATGCTCCCGGAGCGTGTCGGTGAGGATCACGCGCCCCTCCGGATCGACCTTGAGCACCTCGCTGGTGCCCAAGAGTGCGGTCGAGAGATGGTCGCGCTCCTCCGAATAGGGCGAAAGCGTCGACAGAAGCCCGTCGATCTCCGCCAGCAATGCGTTGCCACCCGCATCGAGCGCCGGCGCATCGAGCGCCGGATGAACGTAGAGACCCTCGAAACCGTCCCGTGCCAGCACGGCCCGGAACGACGCGGGGATCGACACACGCCCCTTCGCGTCCACCCGGTTCGTGAAATTGGACACGAAGCGGTCCATGGCCCCCTGCCCTTGCGGCACCGTTCGCTTCCACCGGAGCTGCAGCCGCCCCGCCGCACTCCAACCCGCCGCCACCGCTGAATCCGATCGGCCGCGAGCCCCGCACCGCCCTGGCGCCGGCCCCGCGAAGCTCGAAACAGACGTCCAGCGACGGGATGATTTGGGATAGCATGGGAAATTATGGTCGTCAACGGAATCGGATGCCTCGGCGGTAAGCGTCGAAGCAGCCACGATGACAGCGCGACATGGTTAACGAAGGGTTTCGGGTGCCCGGATGCCACCGCCTCAGCCCGCGAATTTTCGCAAACGGGGCAACGGCTTCCGCAAGATGAGGCACGCGACGGCAAAGCCGGCAGCCACGCCAGCGACAAGTACAGATACGGCAAAGGGTCAGCAGCCGTTGCCCGGCGCCCATGCGCGCGGCGCGCCGTCGGACAGCCACGCGGCAACAGCCGGGATGTACTGCCCGCCGCCATCCGATGCCGTTGATCGATTGAGAGGAAAGAAGTGCCAGTCGGCCTGTAAGCCGGGTTCTGTATGGCCCGGGTCGCCCCGGACGTGACGGCCATTCATCTGGGACGGTCGTTGCCGACCGCCTCGAGCAACCAACCCGGACGACCGGCCTGGAAACCGGCCCGGACGCTTGCGCGCCCCGTCGTCCCTATTCGGTTTTGCTCCCGGTGGGGTTTGCCGTGCCGCCGACGTTACCGCCGACGCGGTGCGCTCTTACCGCACCCTTTCACCCTTGCCCTTCTCCACCGGGGCTTCGAAGGGCGGTTTGCTTTCTGTGGCACTGTCCCTGGGGTCGCCCCCGCCGGACGTTATCCGGCACCGTGTTTCCTCGGAGCCCGGACTTTCCTCCGCACACGGGTCACCCCGCCTGCGGCGGCCGTCCGGCCGACTGGCGCACCCGGCATATGGGATGGCGCCCGCCGGGGTCAAGCGTCACGCGCAAGACACCCGGCGGAATACATCGCGAGAGCGCAGGACAGGCGAGCGATCAGGATTCCTGCGAGCCGAGGCTCGCGACGATCGTGCGCACCTTGGAGCAATAGGCGCGGTTCGCGCCATTCATGCGCTTGGCGTAATGGCCGCTCTGATAACGCATCACCGTGGCGCAGGTGTCGCCGCCCGACATCTGGTAGGCCTGGGCGAGATACTTCACCGCATAGCGCAGGTTGGTGTCCGGATCATAGAGCCCGGCCGCCGACCCGCCGTAGCCGAGGCCGCGGGCAGTCTGGTGCTTGATCTGCATCAGGCC
Source organism: Chelatococcus daeguensis (assembly GCF_001887265.1). NCBI lineage: Bacteria > Pseudomonadati > Pseudomonadota > Alphaproteobacteria > Hyphomicrobiales > Chelatococcaceae > Chelatococcus > Chelatococcus daeguensis. Next base: position 2,690,214 of record NZ_CP018095.1, read on the forward strand.
GTAGGCGCCGCCGTTGTAGGCACGCGGATTGTAGCGGCTCTCGACCCGCACGACCGCATCGACGAGAGCGAAAGGCAGACCATGCGCCTTGGCGTGCTTGGCGATGAGGTCACGGTACCGCTCGCGGCTCGCATGGACATAGCCCAGCGCGCGCCCGTTCTTGACTACCTTGCCGCGCTCGGCCTCAACCGGCGCCTTGTCCCGCGCAGCTTCGGCCCGGGCGACCGCGGCCTCGTGCGAGCGCGCACGCGCCTTGACAGTCTTCCGGGCAGCTTCGCGCGAAGGCTCCGACGCAGTCTGCTCGATCTTCGTGATGTCCGTGCGCGGCTGGAACAGAACCTCGTACTGGTCGGACTGATCGGCCAGAGCCGGCGCGGCGGCAACGATGAGGATGGAAGAAACGCCGAAAACGGCGGAACGCAAACTCTTCAAAACGCGTACTCCTTGACCCTTACACACACAAAAGGACATCCCGTCCGGGGCAGGCACCCCGGCCACGCTTCACTCGGCACTGTTTCGGGATACGTCCGTTACCGGCTCGTCCTGCTGTTTCTCCTCAAGATCGAGCCGCCAACAGGGGTCGCACCCTGGCGCAATAGCGCCGCGCGGCAGTCGTCATCGACCGGGCGCGATGGCCGGCCTGATAACGCAGGATCGTGCCGCAGGTGTCCCCGCCCGCGAGGCGATAGGCCTCGGCGAGATAGCGAATTCCGAAGGTCAGATTGGTCTCGGGGTCGAACAGTCCCTCGCGGGCACCGCCGTAGCCATAGGCCCGCGCCGTAGCGAAACTGATCTGCGTGAGCCCCAGGTTGCTGCCGTTGCGCGCCTCGGGATTGTAGTTGCTCTCAAGCCGGACGACGGCATCGGCAAGATCGGCCGGGACACCTCGCTCGACCGCGTGGCGGGCGATCAGCGCGCGAATGCGGTCGCGGCCAGCCGGCGCTGGCAGGGCCCGCGCGACCTTGCGCCCGCCGACGCCCGTCGGACGCGGAACCGGCACGACAGACCCGGCAACGGCCTCACCCGCCGTCCCCGCTGCGTCACCTCCCGTTTGGGCACAGGCCGAGGCCGACATCGCCAGCGCGACGCAACAGACCGCCAGTCGTCCCACCATGATGGCCCCCATCCCTGAGGCAACAGCCATTGAATAGATGGACGACTTCACCCAAGAATGAGGCACATATCGGGCAAGGTCAGGGAATTTGAATGTTAAAGTAAACCATATACACCATTCACGAGTCATGAATTGCTGAATACATGGATATGATATACTATTATTTGCTATAATAAGAAATTATCAACAGGAAATCATGCGCACACACGGCGAACAAAGAAACCGCCGCGTGGCGAGCAGAAATTGTCGTGGCAGCCTACCGCGCGTAAAATGGCATTCTTGGCTGCGCCGCCAGACGGCGAGCCCAGTGGAACAGGAGCAACATCATGAAGCGTCATCTCAGGCAGGGTGCCGTACTTGGGCTGATGGCGCTCGGCCTCGCAGCCTGCAACACACCGGAGGAACGGGCGGTCGGCGGCGCGCTGATCGGCGGCGCGGCTGGTGCGGCCATTGGCGGCGTGGCGACCGGCGACGTCGGCGGAGCGCTCGTCGGCGGCGCTATCGGTGCCGCCGGAGGTGCCGTGGTCGGCGCAGCCACCGCTCCGCGCTGCGACTACTATTACTATCGCGGTCGCCGCTATCGCGAGTGCTACTGAAGGTCTGCGCGCGGCCCTGCCCGGCCGCGCGCACTTTCCCGTCGCTTCAGCGCCTTGCCAAGGCCCTCACGCCTCGCTAGCTCTCTCGTGCCTTTGCTGATGAGACCGGCGTCGAGCCATTGGGGCGCGAAACGGACGTGCGGGCGCGGCATCGGAGCGGCAAGAGCAGGGAAGCGGTCTCGATCCATGTGGGGCAAACTCGGCTGGGGCAAGCTCGGCGGCGCCAGCATCGGCCTGGCTATCGGCGGCCCCCTCGGCGCGCTGCTCGGCGCTCTTGCAGGCCATCTCCTCATCGACGACGCCAATGCGCTGTTCCGGCCGCCGCCGCGGCAGGTGGTGTTCACGACCGGACTCGTGGCGCTCGCCGCCAAGATGGCGAAGGCGGACGGCGTCGTCACGGGCGCCGAGATCCGCGCCTTTCACGCCATCATCGAAGCGCCGGCCGAGGAATTTGCCCAGATCGCCCGCCTCTTCAACCTCGCCAAGGCGACCACGGCCGGCTTCGAGGCCTATGCCCGCCAGTTGGCCACGCTGCTTGCCGACGAGCCGGCGCTGCTCGAAGACGTGCTCGACGGCCTCTTCCTCATCGCCGCCGCCGACGGCGCCCTGCACGATGACGAACTTGCCTATCTCGCGACCGTCGCCCGCATCTTCGGCCTGAGCGAAGCGGACTTCGCGCGCATCGAGGCCCGCCACGTGCACCGCACGGACGATCCCTATGTCATCCTCGGCGCGGACCGCGGCATGAGCGACGCGGAGCTGCGCCGTCTCTACCGCCGGCGCATCGCCGAGAGCCATCCCGACCGGGAGATCGCCCGCGGCCTGCCGCCCGAGGCCGTGCGCATCGCCACCGACCGCACCGCCGCCCTCAACGCCGCCTGGGACGAGATCGTGCGCCAGCGCCGGATAAACGAGAAAGAGTCCGCGAAGGTCACGTCATGAGCGAGCAGCCCAAACCCGACAGCCCCGTCGCCGCCAAGGTCTTCCCCTCCCCGAACCACGGCGAGCGCTTGGGCGCGGACGGCACGCCGCGCCGTCCCGACATGCTGGTACTACACTACACCGGCATGCCCGATGCGGGCGACGCGCTGCAGCGCCTGTGCAACCCCGCGGCCGAGGTCTCGGCGCATTATTTCGTCTTCGAGAACGGCCGCGTGCTGCAGCTCGTCCCGGAGGGACGCCGGGCTTGGCACGCGGGCAGGGCCTCATGGGCCGGCGAGCGCGACATCAACTCGGCCTCGATCGGTATCGAGATCGCCAATCCTGGCCACCAAGGCGGCCTGCCGCCCTACCCTGCGGCGCAAATCGCCGCCGTCATCGCACTGAGCCGCGACATCGTCTCCCGCTGGGCGATCCCGGCGGATCGCGTGCTCGGCCATTCCGACGTGGCGCCCGAGCGCAAGCTGGACCCCGGTGAACTTTTCCCCTGGGAGGAGCTCAATCGCGCTGGCATCGGCCATTTCGTGCGCCCGGCCCCGGTGCGCGGCGGGCGCTTCCTCAGCCCCGGCGAGAGCGGCCAGCCGGTCGAGGCGCTGCAGGCGATGCTCGCCATGTACGGCTACGACATTGCGCTCACCGGCCGCTACGACGAGGCGACCACCGCCGTCGTCGCCGCCTTCCAGCGCCATTTCCGCCCCGAGCGCATCGACGGCATCGCCGATGCGTCGACCATCACGACCCTGCGCGATCTCATCGCCAGCCGGCCGGCGGCAACCGTGATCGTGTGAGTGGGCATGCGAAATAGCTGCCGGTAGCACAAGACCCACACGGCGTTGGTGCTTCCAGGCTGCCCCTTTCCGTCGTCATGGCCGGGCTCGTCCCGGCCATCCACGCCTTTGAGGTTGCGCGACATGTCAAGGCGTGGATGCCCGCGACAAGCGCGGGCATGACGACGAGGAGCGATGCTTCTGGTCTGCTGATTACTCCGCCGCCTGGCGCGCGTAGGTCGCCGGCTCGTAGTTGAGGATAGGCGCGAGCCAGCGTTCCACCTCGGCGATCTCCATGCCCTTGCGCAGGGCATAATCCTCCACCTGGTCGCGCTCCACCTTGGCGACGCCGAAGTAGAAGGCATCCGGATGGGCGATGTAGAGTCCGGAAACGGATGAGCCCGGCCACATGGCGAAGCTCTCGGTCAGCTTCACGCCGATGCGTCGCTCCGCCTCGAGCAGGCGGAAAAGCGTGCCCTTTTCTGTGTGATCCGGCTGGGCCGGATAGCCCGGCGCCGGGCGGATACCTGCATATTCCTCCCGGATGAGGGCCTCGTTGTCGAGCGCCTCGTCCGGGGCATACGCCCAGAACTCCTTGCGCACACGCTGGTGCATGCGCTCGGCGAACGCCTCCGCGATGCGGTCGGCAAGCGCCTTGACCATGATGGAGGCATAATCATCGTTGGCCCGCTCGAAGCGCCGGGCGATGCGCTCTTCCTCGATTCCCGCCGTCACCACGAAGCCGCCGACATAGTCGGGCTTCACCCCTTCGGGTGCGACGAAATCGGCGAGCGCCACATTGGGCCGTCCGTCACGCCGCGCGAGCTGCTGGCGCAGCGTGAAGAAGGTGGCGAGCTTCTCCTGCCGGCTCTCGCCTGTATAGAGCGCGATGTCGTCGCCGATGGCATTCGCCGGCCAGAAGCCGATGACCGCCTTCGGGTTGAACCAGCGCTCCTCGACGATGCGCTTCAGCATTGCCTGCGCATCTTCGTAGAGCTGCCGCGCCGCCGCGCCCTGCTCCTCGTCCTCGAGGATCGCAGGGAAGCGGCCCTTCAGTTCCCAGGTCTGGAAGAAGGGCGTCCAGTCGATGCAGCGGACGAGTTCCCCGACGTCGTAGGAGCGGAACACGCGCGTGCCGAGGAAGGTCGGCTTCGGCGGCGCATAGCCCGCCCAGTCGATCTTGACCGCATTGGCGCGGGCCTTCTCCAGCGGCACCCGCTGCTTGTCGGCCTCGCTGCGCGCGTGGGCATTGGCGACCTTGGCATATTCGCCGCGCACCGTCTCGATATAGGGGCCGCGCTGCTCGGCGGACAGAAGGGCCGAGACGACGCCGACGGCGCGGCTCGCGTCGTTGACGTGCACCGCCTGCCCACGGGCATAGTTGGGGTGGATCTTCACCGCCGTGTGCACGCGGCTGGTCGTCGCGCCGCCGATGAGGAGCGGGATGTCGAAGCCCTCGCGCTCCATCTCCGAGGCGACGAAGCACATCTCGTCGAGCGACGGCGTGATGAGGCCGGAGAGGCCGATGATGTCGACCTTCTCCTTGCGCGCGGTGTCGAGGATCTTCTGGGCCGGCACCATGACGCCGAGGTCGATGACCTCGTAGTTGTTGCACTGCAGGACGACGCCGACGATGTTCTTGCCGATGTCGTGCACGTCGCCCTTCACCGTCGCCATCAGCACCTTGCCGGCGGCCGGCCGGTCGGTGATGCCCTCGGCCTCCTTCTCCTGTTCCATGTAGGGCATGAGATAGGCGACCGCCTGCTTCATGACGCGGGCGGACTTCACCACCTGCGGCAGGAACATCTTGCCCGCGCCGAAGAGGTCGCCGACGACGTTCATGCCGGCCATCAACGGGCCTTCGATGACGTGCAGCGGCCGCGCGGCGGCAAGGCGCGCCTCTTCGACATCCTCCTCGATATAGTCCGTGATACCGTTGACGAGCGCGTGCTCCAGCCGCTTGTCGACCGGCCAGGTACGCCAGGTGAGGTCCTGCTCCTTGGCCTGCTTGCCCTTGCCCTTGAAATTCTCGGCGAGCGCCAGCAGCCGTTCGGTCGCATCCTTGCGGCGGTTGAGGACAACGTCCTCGCAGGCCTCGCGCAACTCCGGCTCGATCTCGTCATAGACGGCGAGCTGGCCGGCGTTGACGATGCCCATGTCCATCCCCGCCCCGATGGCGTGGTAGAGGAAGACGGCGTGCATCGCCTCGCGTACGGGCTCGTTGCCGCGAAAGGAGAAGGAGAGGTTCGAGACGCCGCCCGAGACATGCGCGTGCGGCAGGCTCTCACGGATGCGGCGCGTGGCGTTGATGAAATCGACGCCGTAATTGTCGTGCTCCTCAATGCCCGTCGCTACGGCGAAGATGTTGGGATCAAAGATGATATCCTCAGGCGGGAAGCCAACCGTCTCGGTCAGCAGCCGGTAGGCCCGTGTGCAGATCTCGACCTTGCGGTCTTCCGTGTCGGCCTGGCCCGTCTCGTCGAAGGCCATGACGACCACGGCTGCGCCGAAGGCCCGGCAGGTGCGCGCCTCGGCGAGAAACTTCTCCTCGCCCTCCTTGAGCGAGATGGAATTGACGATGGCCTTGCCCTGCACGGATTTGAGGCCGGCCTCGATCACCTCGAACTTCGAGGAATCGATCATCACCGGCACCCGGGCGATGTCGGGCTCGGCGGCGATGAGGTTCAGGAACTCGACCATGGCCTTCCGGCTGTCGAGCAGGCCCTCGTCCATATTGACGTCGATGACCTGGGCGCCATTCGCCACCTGGTCGCGCGCGACGTCCAGCGCCGCGGCGTAGTCGCCGGCCGTGATCAGCTTGCGGAACCGAGCCGAGCCGGTGACGTTCGTGCGCTCGCCGACATTGACGAAGGGAATGTCGGGCGTGAGCACGAAGGGCTCGAGCCCGGCAAGACGCATGCGCGGCGCGATTTCCGGGATGGCGCGCGGGGCCTTGCCTGCGACCGCCTCGGCGATCGCCCGGATATGTGCCGGCGTCGAGCCGCAGCAGCCGCCGACGAGGTTGACGAGACCGGCCTCGGCAAATTCCGCGATCATCCCCGCCATCGCCTCCGGGCTCTCGTCGTAGAGGCCGAATTCGTTGGGCAGGCCGGCGTTCGGATAGGCACAGACGAAGGTGTCCGCGACCTTGCCGATTTCCTGGATGTGGGCGCGCATCTCGCGCGCGCCGAGCGCGCAGTTGAGACCGACCGAGAAGGGCTCGGCATGGCGCACCGAATACCAGAAGGCCTCCGGCGTCTGGCCGGAGAGCGTGCGACCGGACAGGTCCGTGATCGTGCCCGAGACCATGACAGGCAGATCGACACCTTTCTCGGCGAAGACGCGTTTGGCTGCGACGATGGCCGCCTTGGCGTTGAGCGTGTCGAAGATGGTCTCGATGAGGATGATGTCCGAGCCGCCGTCGACGAGGCCCCGCATCTGTTCGGCATAGGCGTCGCACACCTCGTCGAAGGTGACGGCCCGGAAGCCGGGGTTGTTGACGTCGGGCGAAATGGAGAGCGTGCGGTTGGTCGGCCCGACAGCGCCGGCGACGAAGCGGCGCCGTCCGTCCTCCGCCTCGGCGATGCGAGCGGCCGAGCGGGCAAGGCGCGCGCCTTCGACGTTGAGTTCGTAGACGATCGCCTCCAGCGCGTAGTCCGCCTGGGCGATCGAGGTGCCCGAAAAGGTGTTCGTCTCGACGATATCGGCCCCGGCCCGAAAATAGGCGAGGTGCACGTCGCGTACCGCGTCCGGCTGGGTGAGGATGAGGAGGTCGTTGTTGCCCCGCAACTCCCGGTTGTGGCCGCGGAAACGGTCGCCGCGAAAATCCTCCTCCGAGAACCTGTAGGCCTGCAGCTCGGTGCCCATGGCGCCGTCGAGCACGAGGATGCGCTGGCGTGCGGCTTCGGTGAGGGCCCTGCGCACCTCGGCGCCGTCGGCGGGGCGAACGTCTGTCATGTCACAACGACCTTTGAATGGGTTACGCCACCGCCGCGGCTGCCACGGGCTCGGCCACCGCCGTCCCGGCCCTGAGGCCGAGCAGATGGCAGATGGCATAAACGAGGTCGGCGCGGTTCATCGTGTAGAAGTGCAGGTCCGTCACGCCGCGGTCGACGAGGTCGATGACCTGCTCGGCCGCGACCGCCGCCGCGATGAGGCGCCGCGTCTCCACGTCCTGGTCGAGGCCGTCGAAGCGACCCGCGAGCCAGGCCGGGATGCTCGCCCCCGCGCGTGCGGCGAAATTGGCCGCCTGCTTGAAGTTCTGGACCGGCAGGATGCCGGGCACGATGGGGATGTCGATGCCGCGCGCCCGCACCTTCTCGAGGTAACGGAAATAGACGTCGTTATCGAAGAAGAACTGGGTGATGGCCCGCGTCGCGCCCGCATCCACCTTGCGCTTGAGAAGCTCGATATCGGCGTCGATGGAGACGCTCTCCGGGTGCTTTTCCGGATAGGCCGAGACCGACACCTCGAAATCGGCGACGGCGCGGATGCCCGCAACGAGCTCGGGCGAGCCGTCATAACCTCCGGGATGGGGTGTGTAGACGGCGCCGATGCCCTCGGCCGGGTCGCCGCGCAGGGCCACGATGTGGCGCACGCCCGCCGCCCAATAGGCGCGTACGACGTCGTCAACCTCCGCGCGCGTCGCCGAGACGCAGGTGAGATGCGCGGCCGGCGCGAGCGGCGTCTCCTCGACGATACGCTTCACCGTGGCATGCGTGCGCTCGCGTGTCGAGCCGCCTGCTCCGTAGGTGACGGAGACGAAATGGGGCCCGAGCGGCGCCAGTCGTTCGATGGAGGCCCACAGCGTCGCCTCCATCTCCGCCGTCTTCGGCGGGAAGAACTCGAAGGAGACGCGCACCGGGCACGCGCCGCGACGGCTGGGGCGGAAGGGAGCGTGCGACATCAGGCCACCTCTTTCTCGGGTGCTTGCAAGGGCCAGTCAGTGACGACGCGCCTGTCGCGCGCCAGCCACAGGCAGACGGTGAGCTTGTCGGTGTCGCTGCGCGGCGGCTTCAATTCGCGCGTTGCCACGAGATCGAGCCCCGCTTCCGCGAACCACTGGGCGATCTGCTCATGGGCAAAGCCGAGGCGGCGGTGGGCGTGCTCAGCGCGCAGAAACTCGAGCTCGTGTGGCGCGAAATCGACCACGAGCAGGCGCCCGCCCGGCGCCAGTACCGCGGCCGCCTCGCGGATGGCCCGCGCCGGATCGTCGAGGTAGTGCAACACCTGGTGCACGAGCACGAGGTCGAAGGCGTTGCGCTCCACCGGCAGGGCGTAGATGTCGCCCTGGCGCAGCTCGATGCCGGAGAGCCCGGCCCGCTCGATATTGGCCCGGGCCACCGACAGCATGGCATGGTTGGCATCGACAGCGACCGCCCGGCGGGCGAGCGGCGCGACGAGCTGCAGCATGCGCCCGGTGCCGGTGCCGAGATCAAGGAAGGCGTTGAGCGGCTTCTCCCCGATGGCCTCGCGCACCGCTTCCTCCACCGCCTCTTCCGAGACGTGCAGCGAGCGGATGCGGTCCCAGTCCGCGGCAAGACGCGCGAAGAAGGCCTGCGCGCTCTCAGCACGCGCCTTGCGCACGGCGGCGAGCCGCGCCCGATCGGCAGCGAGTTGCTGGTCGTCGTGGTCGAGGCTCTCCAGAACCGCCCGGATCGCCGCCGCGGCCCCGTTCCGGTGATCGAGGCGAAAGAACGCCCAGGCGCCCTCGCGATGGCGCTCGACGAGCCCCGCCTCGGTGAGCAGCTTCAGATGCCGCGAGATGCGCGGCTGCGACTGGCCGAGGATGTCGGTGAGATCGGACACGTTGAGCTCGCCGTCCGCCAGCAGCGCCAGGATGCGCAGCCGCGTCTCCTCCGCCGCGGCCTTGAGCCCGGCGAGCAATGTCGTGAATGGCAGTGACAGCGGCTGGCGCATCGCTCTCGTCCGGCAGATATAAACATATGTTTATATGAACCTGAGAGAGATGCAAGAATGAACGTCTTCGGTGCAGACAAAACGCATACGGGCAGCAAGCATGAGGGCGGCCGCGATCCTCCCCCGCGCTGAGGGTGGCGGCGCCGCGAAGCGGTGACGGCGGGGGCCGTACGGCTGAGATTGCGAACACCGTTCCCGGCCCTCACCCCCACCCGTCTCGGTCCTGCGGACCGATCCACCCTCCCACGGACCTCGGGCTTGCCCGAGGTCCGCACTTATGCGCAAGTCGGGAACACCCGACTTGCGGAGGGGAGGGATCAATAGCGCTCTTTCACGTGCGATAGCCCCTCCCTCCCAGGATACGGTCATCAGCCCGGTTGCGCTTCAACGCCATCCCGGCCTCATCACACCGGCACCGGCGCCTTCATCCTCGCCGCCATCGCCCGCTCGTCCTGGGTTCGGCCGCCGTAGCCATAGGCGAAGCCGCAGGCCTCCATCACGTGAATGTAGCTCTCCTCGTGCAGCGGCCCGAGCAGGCGGCCCATGGCAGCGAAGGTCGCGGCAATGAATTCGGTCATCTCCGCGCGCGTGTTCGTGCCCTCCGTGATGCGGATGGACAGCCAGAAGCTCGCAAGCCCGCTCTCGGCGAGCGCATGGCCGCCGCAGAACCAGTCCTCCGCCGCGATTTCCTCCACTACCACCGCCGTGACGGTGGGAGACTTGCCCAGAACGTCGGCCGCAAGCGCGCTCGCCGTCCCTGCAATCTCGCGCCGCGCGACGTGGCGCCCCGGCGCAGCGGCAAACTTCACCTCGATGATCGGCATGGCCTTGTCTCCTGAAATTTCGGATGCAGCAGGCTACCGCGGCGGCATTGATTGAAGAATCGCATCATTAGCGATATCAATGATTTCGATCTGAAATGAATTGCGAGATCACCATGGCGTCTCTCGACATCGATGCCGTCGAAGCCTTCGTGCTCACGGCCGATCTGCGCAGCTTCACCCGCGCTGCCGAAGTGCTGGGCACCACGCAATCGGTCGTGAGCCTGAAGCTGCGCCGGCTGGAGGAACGTCTCGGCCGCCGCCTGCTGGAACGCACGCCCCGACTCGTCCGCCTCTCACCCGACGGCGCGGCCTTCCTGCAGCCGGCGCGCGACCTGCTCGCCGCCCACGAACGCGCCCTCGCCTGCGAGGCACCGCAGGAGCGGCGCCTCGTGCTCGGCATCAGCGACCATGTCGCCGGGCCGGACCTACCCCGCCTCCTCGCCCGCCTCGGCGCGAGCGACCCGGCTCTGCGCATCGAGATCCGCTCAGGCTTCTCGCGGCCGCTGCTTGAGGCCTTCGATAAGGGAGAGCTCGATGCCGCGATCGTGCGGCGCGAGGCGGACCGGCGCGATGGCGAGGCGCTTTTCACCGACGATTTCGGCTGGTTCGCCGCCGGAAGCCTTGCGAGCAACGCGCCGGTGGAGCCCCTGCCGCTCGCCTCGCTGGCGCCGCCCTGCGGCGTGCGGGGGCATGCGCTGCGCCTGCTGGACGCGGGCGGGATCGCCTGGACCGAGGCCTTCGTCGGCAGCGGCATCGCCGCCGTCACCGCGGCCGTCGAGGCCGGCCTCGCCGTCGCGCCGCTCGCCCGCCGCATCGCGCCGCCGGGCGCCGTCGATATCGGGCCGAACTGGGGCCTGCCGGCCTTTCCCTCCTCGCCTGTCATCCTGCACAGCCGGTCTAGCGATTCCCGCACGCGCACGGCCCTGCGCACCCTCGCCGCGGCCTTTCGCGCGCGCCGTTGACGGGATCAGAGCATCACCACCGGCGTCGCATGGTCGGCGATGGCGACGCGGCAATGGCCGCCGCAATGGGCGGCGACGAGGGCGCCGAAATCCGCGACCGCCGCCTCGAGGTCACCGACGCCGTTCGCCTGGATGGTGGCGACGGCGCGCGTGGTGGTTGGACCGATGCCGGTGCGCGCATCCTGCCGCCAGTTCCAGCGCCGGCACAGCACGTGGCGGGCATCGGCATAGACCACCTCGCCTGGCTTCGGCGGATCTTCCGGATTCTCATCGGGGGCGGCTGCCGATCCTCCGCCGGCCATGTCGCGAAAGCTGTCGCCCTCCCGAGCGTAGCGGAAGGCGAGCGGCGGGGCGAGCTTGTCGCGGTCGTCCGCCCCGCAACAGAAGACGTGGGTCAGCGATACCGCGTTGTAGAGGTCGACGAAGCTGTTGACGGCGGGCAGTCGTTCGCCGGCGACGACGCGCTTGACGAGCCGCTCGACCGACGAGCGGTAGCTCGTCTTCTTGATGCCGAAGCCCTTGTAGGCCTCGCGCCAGGCGGCAATGCCCGGCACCTGCGACAGTTCTAGATGACCCCAGCGCTCCCGGCACGCTGCCTCGCGCTCGGCGATGAGCGTATCGAGCGCCTGCGGGCGCGCAGCGGTGATCGCAAGATCGTCGACCGCCACCACCGCCACGCGGAATCTCGGAAAATCCGCTGTGATGTCGGCGATCGACAGTTGCACGGTAGGCCTCGCTGCTCGTCGGGGGCCGCGAGCTTGCACCAATGGCCACAGCCGAAGCCATGCCGGTGGCGCATCGCGGGTCTGCGTGGAATCAGCGGAAGGGGGGCTCGTCGAAGCTGCGCAGCTTGCGTGAATGCAGCTGCGCCCGCTGGCTGCGCAGGAGGTCAAGCGCCTTAAGGCCGATCTCGAGATGCTCCCCTACCGCCCGCTCGTAGAAGGCGTTGGCGGCGCCGGGCAGCTTGATCTCGCCGTGCAGCGGCTTGTCGGAGACGCAGAGCAGGGTGCCGTAGGGGACGCGCAGGCGATAGCCCTGGGCGGCGATGGTGCCGCTCTCCATGTCCACCGCGATGGCGCGCGAGAGATTGATGACGCGCCGCTCCTGCGACCAGCGCAGTTCCCAGTTGCGGTCGTCGTTGGTGAGGACGGTGCCGGTGCGCAGGCGCCGCTTCAGCGCCTCGCCCTTGTCGCCGGTCACGATGGCCGCCGCCTCCTGCAGGGCGACCTGCACCTCGGCGAGCGCCGGGATCGGCACATGCGTCGGCACCGCTTCGTCGAGGATGCGGTCCTGCCTGAGATAGGCGTGGGCGAGCACGTAGTCGCCGATCATCTGCGACTGGCGCAGGCCGCCGCAATGGCCAATCATCAGCCAGCAGTGCGGGCGCAGCACGGCCAGATGATCGGTGATGTTCTTGGCATTGGCCGGTCCGACGCCGATGTTGACGAGGGTCACACCATGGCCGTCGCGCGCCACGAGATGATAGGCCGGCATCTGGAAGCGGTGCCAGGCGACACCGGTGACGCGCGCGATGGCCTCGTCCTCCGCGAGCCCGCGCGGGATGACGACATTGCCCGGCAGCACCAGCCGTTCGTAGCGGTCGTCGTCGTTGAGCCGCGCCAGCGCCCAGCGGACGAACTGGTCGACGTAGCGATGGTAGTTGGTGAGCAGCACCCAGGGCTGGATGAGGCGCCAGTCGGTCCCCGTGTAGTGCACGAGCCGCCTGAGCGAGAAATCGACGCGCACGGCATCGAAGAGGGCGAGCGGGCGCGCCCTGCCCTCCTCGACATCCCACAGCCCGTCGGCGATCTCGTCGCCGACCGCTGCCAGCATGGGCGTCGGGAAGAAGCGCGCGAGTTCGGCCGCGCTCACGCCGTGTCCTGCGAGTTCGTCCCCCCGGTCGACGATATAGGGATAGGGAATGTCGAGCCCGCTGACACCCACCTCCACCCGAGCGTCGAAATCCTGCATGAGAAGGCCGAGTTGCTCGACGAGATAGGGCCGGAAGGCCTCGGGCTGGGTCACCGTCGTCGAATAGACCCCCGGGCCCTGGAACTTGGCATAGGCGCGGGCCGAGACCGGCATGACGCCGTCCGGGCGATAGGTCACGCGCACTTCCGGGTAGCGGAAGGTAGCGCGCTCGGCCGGTGTCGGCGGCTTGTGCTCCTTCAGATAGCGTTCGAGCGCGCCGCGCAGGGACTGGCAGGCCGCCCCGTGCAGTGCTGCGAGCCGATCGACCGCTTCGCTAGCGCTCGCAACCTGCTCGAACCCGCCTGCCTTCATCACGTTCACGCGCCGTCTCCCTTGGCCCCGGTCCGCACCAGTACCGTGGCGCCTCCTCATCAAGGTGGCGCTTGCGCACCCGCTCGTCCAGCCGGGCGACCGGATTTGCCCGAACCGGGCATCTTTTGCCGAGCTCGCTGCCGTGCTATTTGAGAGCATATCTGTAGCGGCGCGTCGCGCCGAGGGGGGCGTATCATCTTGCACAATGTGTTGCGACTGACGTCGGCAGCAGTGCGTCGTGCGCCTGCCCGTCTGGGGTGTATCCTTCTGGCCGCAGCCGGGTTTCTCCTGTCGCCGGCCGCGCCGCGGGCGCAGGACGATGTCCGGATCCCGGCCCATGCAACGGCAGCGGATGCAGGCACGGCCTGCGCTGCCCATCAGCCGATGCTGAAGATCAACGACACGCTGGAGCGCACGGCCGAGCGCATCGCGACCAGAGCGCCACTCACCATCCTCGCCATCGGCTCCTCGACCACGGCCGGGGTCGGCGCCTCGGCTCCGGGCGCCGGCTACCCGCTGCAACTCGAACGGCTCGTCGAAGCCGCCCTGCCAGGCATCGAGGTGCGCATGCACGTCTCCGGCGTGGGCGGCGAGACAGCGGCGCAGACGCTCGTTCGCCTCGAGCAGCAGCTCGCCATCGTGCAGCCTGACCTCGTGCTCTGGCAGGTTGGAACCAATGACGCCCTGGCCGACGTGCCCGAAGATGCCTTCCGTCAGCTTGTCGAGCATGGCGTCGCAAGCGTTCTCGCCACCGGTGCCGACCTCGTCCTGATCGACCAGCAGTTCTATCCCACCATCTCGCGACCCGCGCGCTACGAACGCTTCGTGTCCATCGTCGACGACGTGGGCACCCGCATGAAGGCCTGCGTCTTCTCCCGTTACGGCCTCATGAAGACCTGGGCTCTGCAAGCGCCCGGCGGCCTTCGTCCGATGCTGGCGGCAGACGGCTTCCATATGAGCGACCGCGGCTACGCCTGCCTTGCCAGCAGCCTCGCCCGTGAGATCATGGACGCGGCCCGCAGGCCGCACGTCGCGGCGGATGTCCGCATCCGGCCGGCCCTTGCCCCCCAGATCCTCCTGACCGCCGGTGGTGCGAGCGGTCTCTGAAGCATCCCGGAGCACCTTCGGAAACAAGTCGGCGCTCGAATTGTTAGCCGGTTATGATATATTCGATTCGTTCGGTTTCCGTTTCGCTTCCGCAGCAAACTTGCGGCAGGCGCGAGCATAGCAGCCGTAGCCGACATGACAGTCCGCACAAAGGGGCGTATGACTGTCATGGCGCCGCTATAAGCGCTGCTTGCTCCCGCCGCTTCGATCGAGCAGCGCCCCTTCGCGAAGGGGCGGAGTTTTCGTTTTGCGGAGTGGCACAAGCCGGGCAGGCCCGGTAAGACCAGCGAGGTTCACGACAAGAAGCGATGTATCAGGAGCCCATGGGCAAGTCCCGCCGCAAGCAGTTCGGAGCCATCCCGGTGCGTTTCACGCCGGAGGGCCAGCTCGAGATCATGCTGATCACTTCGCGCCAGACGCGCCGCTGGATCGTACCAAAGGGCTGGCCGATGAAGGGGCTCGACGGCCACGACACGGCGGCGCGCGAGGCGTTCGAGGAAGCGGGTGTGGCCGGCTCCATCGCAGCCCAACCGATCGGCTCCTATGTCTATGCCAAGCGCTTGAAGCGCAACGCCACTGTCGATTGCGAGGTCGAACTCTTCCCGCTGACGGTCGAGAAGGAGCGCCGCCGCTGGCCCGAGATGGATGAGCGCGAGCGGCGCTGGTTCTCACCCGACGAGGCGGCCCGGCTCGTCGACGAGGAAGATCTCGCCATCATCATCGAGAGATTGCCCGATACCCTGGCTTCCGGCCGGTCCGGCTGACGCTGACCTCGCTCAGCCGTAGCGGCTCATGGCGAGGTCCGCCGTCTCGATATCGGCCTTGCGGCCACTGATGATGTCGGCGATGACGCGGCCGGAGCCGCATGCCATCGTCCAGCCGAGCGTGCCGTGGCCGGTGTTGAGGTAGAGATTGGACAGACGCGTTGGCCCGATCACCGGCGTGCCGTCCGGCGTCATCGGCCTCAGTCCGCACCAGAAGCTCGCCTTCGTCAGATCGCCGCCGTCCGGAAAAAGGTCGCCGACGGAGTGATCGAGCGTTGCGCGCCGGGCCGGCCGCAACGTCATGTCGTAGCCGCAGACCTCCGCTGTGCCGCCGACACGGATGCGATCGCCGAGCCGGGTGATCGCCACCTTGTAGGTCTCGTCCATCACCGTCGACACCGGCGCGGCTGCCTCGTCGATGATGGGCGCGGTGATGGAATAGCCCTTCACCGGATAGACCGGTATGGACAGGCCGAGCGGCCGCAGCAGCAGCGGCGAAAAGCTGCCCAGCGCCAGGACATAGGCATCGGCGGTGAGAAAACCCGCATCGGTCGATGCGCCGGCGAGCCGCCCGCCCTCCACCGACAGGGCCTTGATGTTGACGCCCTGGCGGAAGACCACGCCCATATCCGCGCACAGGGCCGCCAGCTTCTGCGTGAACAGGTGGCAATCGCCCGTCTCGTCGTCGGGCAGACGGAAGCCGCCGACGAACTTCTCGCGCACCCGCGCAAGGGCCGGCTCGGCCCGGATGCAGCCTTCGACGTCCAACACCTCATGCGGGACGCCTGACTCGGCAAGGATGGCCGCATCCTTGGCCGTCGCCTCCAACTGCGCCGCCTCGCGGAAGAGCTGCAAGGTACCGCGGCTGCGCTCGTCATAGGAGATGCCCGTCTCGGCGCGCAGAGCCCGCAATAGGTCGCGGCTGTATTCGGCGAGTCGCACCATGCGGGCTTTATTGACGGCATAGCGTGCGCTCGTGCAGTTGGCGAGCATCTGCGCCATCCAGATCCACATCGCGGGATCGAGCCGCGGCCGCACAACGAGTGGTCCGTGCTTCATCAAGAGCCACTTCACCGCCTTGACCGGCACGCCGGGCCCGGCCCACGGCGCGGAATAGCCGGGCGAGACCTCGCCGGCATTGGCATAGCTCGTCTCGAGCGCAGGCGCCGGCTGCCGGTCGACGACCGTGACCTCATGCCCAGCCTTGGCGAGGTAATACGCGCTGGCGACGCCGATCACGCCGCTGCCGAGAACGAGCACCTTCACGACATTCCTCCGCTCACGAGCCCAGCGCCGCCGCGTCATCTGCCGGGCGTTGCCTCAGGCGCAGGATACACGCAATGATCACCTCATTTCCTTGCATGATGTCGAATTATATGCGAATAATGGCCTGATTATTGCAAATTATATTGAGGTTTTCGGAGAAAATTGCATGCGCGAACTTGATGCGACAGACCTGCGCATCGTGCGTCTCCTGCGCCAGGACGGCCGGATGAGCAACGCCAAGCTCGCCGCAGAGGTGGGCCTCTCGCAGTCAGCCTGCCTGCGGCGGCTGCATCACCTCGAGGAATCCGGCATCATCCGCGGCTACACGGCGATCGTCGACGAGGGGCCACGCAGCGACGCGACCGTGGTCATCGTGCAGATATCGCTGGAGCGCCAGACCGAGGAATTCCTGCGCCGTTTCGAGGCCGCAGTGCGCCGCTGCCCCGAGGTGCAGGAATGCTACCTGATGACGGGCCTCGCCGACTATCATCTGCGCGTCTCGGCAAAGGACGCCGCCGATTACGAGCGCATTCACACGGACGTTCTGTCCCGCCTTCCCGGTGTCGCGCGCATCCAGTCGGCCTTCGCCATCCGCAGCGTCGTCCGCGCCGCCCGCCTTTAAGAGACGACCGCCTACAGCACGCGGGCGAGCTTCCAGGCCAGTTCGACCTGGCTGGAGGTGCCGGTCTTCTTGAACAGGTTGTGCAGATGCACCCGCGCCGTATTGGCCGTGATGCCCATCATCGCGGCGATCTCGTTCAGCCGCAGGCCCGAGCAGAAGAGCTCGGCAAAGCGCGATTCCTTGTCCGATAGGGAGAACAGGCAGGCGAGTTCCTCGTGGTTGGCGCGCAGCCGGCTCTTCAGGTCGATGATGAAGACATAGGCCGTGCCCATGCCGGTGCCCTCGCCACGCCCGCATGGCGCGATCTTGAGTGCGAAGCGGCACTCTCCGTCGGCATTGGGAACGGCGATGACGCGCGAAGGAGGCGTGGCGCCCGCAAGTGCGGCCTTCGCCATCTCGCCGACAGCGGCGGTGAGCGTGCGATCCACCACTGAGCGCAGGGCCCTGAGGCGGCCGCCGCGACCTTCGATGCCGCAACCGGCGACGATCGCCGCCCGCGCCCGCTGGTTGGCGAACAGGATGAATCCCTCCTCGTCGACCACCACATAACCCCAGGGCACGCACCGGTCCACGACCGAGGCGCTCATGAACGCTCCTGGCGGGCGTGGCGGTGTCACCTCCTGCCGGAGGGTATCCGCGATTCCCTGAAGAAGCGTCCCGAAGGCGCGACGCTCCTGCTCGAGGACGATGAAATCTTGCTGCGCCGGCAACAGGACCGAGGCCAGCGCGAACGCGGTCGGATCGGGAGCGATGCGCATGGTTCCCGTCAGCAGGCGTCCGTCGAGGAAACGCTCGAGGACGACCAGCGGCCCGTCTGAAGGCGCGGCCAGGAGGGAGGATTCACGAACGCCAACATCGCTCGTCACCGGCTGCAGGAGGGTCTGGCAATGGCTTGCGATGGCGCTCGCCTCGCGTCCTGCCACATGCAGCGGTGCTGCTGTCCGGCTCACCGCGTTGAGCTGCGCGGCGATGCTGCTCCGCGCGCCGGCGAGGCGGCAAAAGACGCCAACCATGCTGGTGATGATCTCGCGCCCGCGCTTCATGCCGCTCGCGGCGGATGGCTGTGGCAGTGCAGCGATACCTTCCGGCGCCCGCGCCGATCTTCGCTGCACTGTTTCCCGCCCTCCTCTGGAAGTTTGGCTTGAATGCATCGACGCCCTCGTTCTTGGTGTTTACTGACGATCACCTTCAACAGGACAAAAGCATCCCCCCACCGGCCGGAGAAGGACGAGCAGTATCATTAAAAATACATTAAACAGAAAATTTTCGCAATATTTTTGATGAAAATTTTGCCTAATGCGAAACATTCATGCACTCGCCGATACCTGCGCGTGCAGGCCGCGGACGCCTCTTCACCTAGCGCTCCCTGAAGGCTCTCGCGAAACTGTCGGTCAGCGGCCGCAGCAGGTAGGCGAAGAAAGTCCGTTCGCCGGTCTTGATGAAGACTTCTGCAGGCATGCCTGGTGTCGGCCGGAACTTCGGCAGCTCGGACGCGGCCGCCTTGTCAAGGGAGATCCGGGCGATATAGGCGCTGCTGTGGGTCGTGCTGCGCTGCTCGTCTGGCAGCGCATCGGCGGAGACATAAATGACCTCGCCGGGGATCATCGGGGTGACACGCTGGTTGAGTGCCGTGAGGCGTACCAGCGCCTCCTGGCCGCTGTGCAGGCTGTCGATGTCCTGCGGGCGCACGCGCGCCTCGATGATCAGTTCGTCATTGACGGGCAGAAGCTCGAGGATGTCCTTGCCGGGGGCCACGACGCCACCGGCGGTGTGGAACATGAGCTTGACGACGATGCCCTTGACCGGCGCCTCGATTGTCACACGCTCGCTGACCCCTTCGGCCATCCGCATCCGCTCGCGCACATCGTCGAGCTCGCTCTGTGTGTTCCGCAGTTGCTCGGTCGCCGACTGGATGAGCTGGGAGCGCACATGCGCAATCTTCTGCTCCTCGCGGCTGATGCGCTCGCGCGCATCGCTGATGCCGGCGGTCAGCTGACCGATCTGCCCCTCGAGGCCCGCCTGGGCACGTTCGAGCGCCAGCACGTCCGGCTTGCGGACATAGCCTTTCTTCAGGAGCTCGCGCTTGCCCTCGAGCTCCTGCGCCACGAGGCCGAGTTGCACCTGGACGGCGCGGAGCTGTGCGCGCCCGCCGTTGATGCTTTCGCGCAGGGCGGCGATGCCCTGCTCGAGGATGGCCACCTCGCTCGTCACCCGCTCCCGCCGTGCCTTGAACTCGATCTTCTGCCCGTCGATGATCGCAGCGACTTCCGGGTCCGTGGCCCGGGCCAGCAGTTGGGGCTCGAACCGGACGTCCCCGGCCCCCGCCACCTCCGCCTCGAGGCGTGCCTGGATCGCGAGCAGGCGGTCGTGCCGCAGGGTGAGGCGCCGCAGGTTGGCCTTGGCATCGGTATCATCGAGCAGCACCAGCGGTTGCCCGGCTTCGACGATATCGCCCTCGCGCACCATGATCTTCGAGATGATGCCGCCCTCGAGATGCTGGATGATCTTGTTCTGTCCGGTGGCGACAAAAGTGCCGGAGGCGACCACTGCCCCGTCGATGGGGGCAACGCTCGCCCAGACGCCGAAGCCGAAGACTCCGAACACCAGGATCATTGAACCGAGCAGGAGCGGCCAGCGGGTGGCACGCGGCACCTCCTCGCACCATTCCTCGCCGGTGATGACCGCATGCGGCATCGCTCCCTCCCGAATGTCCCGGCCTATGCCTGCGTCTGGGCAGCAACGCCCGGCGCTGTTGCCGGTGCCGCAGCGAGCGCCTCGTCCTGCGTCTGCGCCATCAGGCGCGGCAGGATCTGGTCACGCTCGCCGAAGGCCGCCACCTGGCCCTCGCGCAGGATCAGGATCTTGTTGACGCTCTGCAGAACGGCCGGCCGCTGCGTGACGAGCACGATCGTGATGCCCTGGTGCCGGGCGCGCGCCAGAGCTGCGGCGAGGGCGCGCTCACCCATCGTGTCAAGGTTGGCGTTGGGCTCGTCGAGGACAATGAGCCGCGGATCGCCAAAGAAGGCGCGCGCGAGCGCGATCTGCTGCTTCTGTCCGCCGGAGAGCGGGCTGCCGTCCACGGCGATCTCCGTCTCGTAGCCGTCCTGAAATCCGGAAATCATCTCGTGCACGCCGGCAAGTGCGGCCGCCTTGGCGATCTCTTCGTCAGTCGCATCCTCCCGCATGCGGGCGATGTTGGCCTTGATCGTGCCCGGAAAGAGCTCGATGTCCTGCGGCAGGTAGCCGATACTCTCGCCAAGCTGACGACGGTCCCAGTTGCGCAGGTCCATGAAGTCGAGGCGCACGCTGCCGGCCGTCGGCGCGATGCAGCCGACGAGCATGCGCGCCAGGGTCGACTTGCCGCCGCCCGAGGGCCCGATGATGGCGAGCGAATCCCCCGCCTCGAGCGTGAAGGAGACGCCGTTGAGCACCGTGCGCCTCGTGCCGGGCGGGATGTAGAGCAGCTTGTCCGCCTGCACCCGCCCTTCCGGCTTCGGCAGCAGCATGCGCTCGGTGTCGTTCGCCGGTGCGTCGAGCAGCGAGCGGACGCGGCGGTAGGCGGACTTGGCTTGCACGAAGCCGCGCCAGCCGTCGATGGCGCCCTCGATCGGCGCCAGCGCGCGGCTGGCAATGAGCGAGGCGGCGATCATCATGCCACCGGTCACGCTGCCCCGCACGGCGAGATAGGCGCCCCAGCCGAGAATGCCGACCTGCGTCACGAGGCGCACGTAGCGCGACACGCTGGCCAGATAGATGTTGCGATCATTGGCGTGGATCTGAGCCTTCATGGAAGCGGCGTTCTCCCGCCCCCACAGCAGGATGGCCTCCTCAAGCATGCCCATCGCGCCGATGACCTGCGCGTTGCGCGCCTGGGCCGAGGCCTGGATGTTGGCGCGCATGGCGAAATTGCCGGCAACGCCATAGTCCTTCGCCGTCATGCGTTCGTTCAGCACGGCGATGCCGAACAGCACGACGCCCGCTCCCGTCGCGATGACGCCGAGCGCCGGATGGATCAGGAAAACCGCCAGGAAATAGAGCGGCGCCATGGGCGCGTCGAACAGCACGAGCATCACCGGCCCGTTGATGAAGGAGCGAACCTGCTGCAGGTCACGCAGGGCCTGGATGTCTCGTGTCGCCCCGACATCCGCGGAACGAAGGGCGGCGGACATCACGGGGGCGCCGAGCAGACTCTCGAGCTGCACGGCGATGCGTGTCAGGACGAAGCGTCGCAGGGCATCGAGCACGACGAGCAGGGTCAGCGCGCCGATGGCGATGATCGACAGCATGACAAGCGTATCGATGCTGCGACTCGTCAGGACACGGTCCGAGAGCTGGAAGAGATAGAGCGGCACCGTCAGCATCAGAAGGTTGATGACGACGGAAAAGGCACCGACCTGCAGGATGCCGCGGCGGCAGGCGTGCAGGCCATTGCGGATGACGTCGGCCCGCGGCTGATAGGCGCGCCGGCTCGTTGCCTTGCCCGTGCCTGCTCCGCCTCCGCTGGCGCCGCTACGGCGCAGCGGTGCGATGACCTCGTCCTGTGTCTGCTGCCGCCCGGCAAGATCGACCGGCGATGGAGCCTCCTGGGAAGTGGCGCCGGTCCCGCCGGGCCGCCGCTCGCCGCAGCGGGCTTCAGCACTGCCCTTGCCGGACGTTGCGGCGGATGGTGGGCGCTTCGCGGTGAAGGCCGGCGGCCAGGTGGCGCGCGGCAGCCGCGGCGGCTCCCTGCCGTTCGTCTGACGGCTATCGCCCGGCTCCCGCACACGGCCGGCCGCGGCTCCGGAGGCAGTCATTTCGTCACGCGTCGGATCTCGCATCTGCCGCCTCCCGGCCTTCGTCCTGATGCCGTGGCCATTGCTGGTCAGCCCGTCAGCGTGTGCAGGGCATCGCCGCTCGATGCCGCTGGCGCCTGAGCCAGGACTTCCGCCAGTTCGTCGTGGGCTATCTGTTCGACGGCGCCGGCGACCTGGGTCACAACGTTGGTGTCCCCGTCGAAGAGGACGTTCTGCTGCACGATGACGTTGAACTCTGTGTAGTTACCGGCCACGACCTGGGCGCCAAAACCGCCGTTGTCGTCGATGATGACGGCGTGGTTGACGGTTGTGTTGCCGCCGGATCCCGCGAACTGGTCGAAATCGAAGGCGCCGAAGCCATCGCCCGAGAGGTTGTGCGCGCCGGTTGCCGTGGCATCGACGACATTGCTGTCGCTGTCGTCTATAATGTTCACCTGCACGATCAGATTGATGTCGTGGTAGTCGCCGTCGACGAAGAGCACGTTGATCGGTTTGCCGTCGGCATCGACGAGTTGCATGACATAGGCGCCACCGGCGAACGGATTGGCCAGGAAGTCGAGCCAAGCCGCCGCGTCCCCGCACGCACCCTCTGCCTCCTGAAAGCCGAACATCGCCATGTTGATCTGGACGTTGCCGCCGCTCTCGGCGAACTGGCCGGAGATGGCGGCCGCGATTCCTTCGGGGCCAAGCAGGGCGATGAGGGCGTTGATATCGCCGTCGAACAGAATCGACGACTGGACGGCGATGAAATGCTCGCTGTAGAGCCCGCCGATCAGTTGCACGCCGCCGCCGCTGTTGGTGTCGATGATGGCGGCATCGTTGACCTGCAGGTTGCCACCGCTTGCCAGCACCTGCTGAGAGGACTGGCCCTCGCCAACGACCCCCTGCACGAAGGCCTGGTTGAGGTCGCGGTCGATGATCAGGTTGAACTGCAGGATGATGTTGTATTCGTAGTAATGGCCGCTGACGACGATGAGGTCATAGCCGTCGCTGCCGGAGACCAGCACGGCCTCGTTGCTCAGACTGTTGCCCCCGCTTGTCGTCTGCTGGGTCACCGAGCCCACACTGTCGGGCCCTGCCTCGGTCATGGACAGACGCGCCGCCTGCACGTTGAGGTCGCGGTCGGTCAGGCCGTTGATCTGCATGACAGCCGTCTGCGACAGCGCACCGCCCAGATGGCTGTCTACGGAGAAGCCGTGCAGCAGCTGCTGACTGCCCAGGCTATCGAACAAATGCTCTATCGGACCGGCAGTGTAAGGCGTCGACACGTTGCTGTTCGCTGCATTGTCGGCCGTGCCGGGCACGTCGATGACGACTTCGTTGATCTGGACGTTCTGGCCGCTTGCCACCGCCTGCCCCGCCTCCGCATCGGCAAGGTCGGGCAGGTCGGGCCGGGTGGCCAGGGGGGCGGGGTCGGCGTCGTCCACGGCCTCCATCGGGTCGGCGGGGCCGACGGTCCCGGACACCTTGTGTGGCGCGCCCGACGCCGTCGACAGCGCCAGCGACCCGGCGCCGTGCATCGGAGCGGCTGTTCCGCCGAAACCGGCATCATCGAGGTTGCCGGCCTGCGCTCCGGGATGCGTCGCGAGGCTGCCAGCCCCGACATGCGCATCGAGCCAGGAGCGGGGCAGGTCGACCGCGCCGGCGAGCAGATGAAGTCCACCCAGGAACGCAGGCTCGACCGGAAGGCTGCTCACCCTCGCGCCATCGATCTCGCCGATGCGGGCGGCGAAGACGGGGTCGGGGCCGAGTTGCACCACCTCCGGCTCCTCGCCGTCGGTGCGTACATAGGCGAGGGAGACGCTCGGCCGTTCCCCCTCATGCACGACAGGCACCCGAAGATAGTTCCACAGCAACTCGGTAATGCGATCGACCGGCATGGTCCCGTCCCCTCCGCTGGCGCCGGCAGTGCGGGCCCGGCTGGCCTGCCGGGTCCGCACCCCGTCCGCATCCGTCGGTTCGTCGGGCTATGCGTCGTCGATGGCGCTCGTGTTGCTCTGGCCGTTGCCGCCGCTGACGATATCCTGGTCAAAGCCGGCGAAGTTGAAGGCGAACGCCTGGGAGACGCTGGCAGCGTTGGTATTGCTGTCGTTGTCCATGAGGTAATTGGCCTGGCTGACGCTGTAACTGTCGTTGCTGTTGCCAAAGCCGCCAAAACCGCTGTCACCGATCCACGACGTATTGCTCTGGCCGTTGCCGCCGCTCGTGATGCTCTGGTCGATCGCGGCGACATTGCCGAAGCCGAGTTGTGCCACCACCCCGACATTCGTGTTGATGTCGTTGTCGAACATGATGTTCTGCTGGCCGACATCGAACTCGTCATTGTTGCTGCCGGCGCCGAAGCCGAGGCCAAAGTCGCTGATGTTGGAGGTGTTCGACTGTCCGTTGCCGCCGCTTACGATGCTCTGCCCCACGCCTGCGACATTCCCGAACCCGGCCTGCTGGATGGTGGTCAGGTTCATGTTCTGGTCGTTGTCGTAGAGACCGTTGAACTGGCTCACCTCATAGTGGTCATTGTCGCTGAAGGCCCCGAGACCGAGGCTGAAGTCGGAGATGTTGGAGGTGTTGGACTGGCCGTTGCCGCCACTGTCGATGCTTTGCCCCACTCCGGCGATGTTGAGGCCGCCGAACTGCGCGATACCGGCGCCGTTGGCGTTGGCGTCGTTGTCGTACATGTTGTTGGTCTGGCCGGTCCAGTAGCTGTCGTTGCCGTTGCCGAGGCCAAACGAGAAGCCCGTGTCGCCGATCCAGGTGCTGTTGCTCTGTCCGTTGCCGCCGCTCGTGATGCTCTGATCGACGCCTGCGAAATTCAGACCGCCGATCTGCGTAATGTTGCCGACCTGCATGTTCTGGTCGTTATCGGCCATGCCATTGTACTGGTCCACCCGGTATTCGTCGTTGTTGTTGAACCAGCCGCCGGCGAAGCCGCTGTCCTGAATGGCGGACGTGTTGGACTGTCCGTTGCCGCCACTCGTCGTCTGTTGCGCCAGGCCGCCGAAGTTGAACAGCCCGGCTTGGTTGAGCGTGCCGACATTGGCGTTGGCGTCACTGTCGAGCATCTCGTTGTCCTGGTCGACGGAATAATAGTCATTTCCGTTGAACCAGCCGCCAGCGCCGCCGGCATCCGTGATCCAGGACGTGTTGCTCTGGCCGTTGCCGCCGCTGCTGATGCCCTGCACGGCACCGCCGAAATTGAAGAGGCCGACTTGGTTCGCCGTGCCGACATTCATGTTGAAGTCGGAATCGTTCAAGCCATTATTCTGGTCGACTTCGTAGGTGTCATTGTCGTTCAGGGGCATATCGTCTCTCCCTCGCAGAATAGAAACGCAGCACTTTTCTCTATGAATACGAGACAGGTTCGATTACACAGCGTCGACGAATGGCACCGAGGTTGTCGAAGCCCGAAGGTTTCAACCAAGCCATTGTGTCGCTTCTTCTTGACCCCGCGAGTATGTCATTCCGGGAGAGGAGGAGAAGCCTATCAACTAATGCGTTTCAATTAGCGCAGATGGAAGAAGCCCAATCGAGAGTTCACCGGCGCGGGTGCGAGAATGCGTTCCTCGAACGTCCGAGGCGGCACGACGTCCGCCCCTCCCGCAGGGAACGGCAGGCCGAGCGACAGAGCGGAAGTTGCTGATGGATCGCCGCTATCAGGCGCCGAAGGCCACCGCGCCCGCGGCCACGAAGCGTTCGCCCGCGCGGGCGATCTGCTCAAGCGTCATGCCCGGCTTGTAAAGGGCCGAGCCGATGCCGAAGCCATCGGCGCCGGCCCGCGCGAATTCGGCCATGTTCTCCGGCGAGATGCCCCCGACGGGCAAGATCTTCAGATCCTGCGGCAGGACCGAGCGCAGCGCCTTGACCCCCGCCATGCCGACGACTTCCGCCGGGAATATCTTCACCGCCTCGGCGCCGGCCCGGCGTGCCGCAAAGATCTCCGACGGGGTCATGCAGCCCGGGAGCACGTCGAGCCCGCGCCCGAGCGCCATCGTCACCACCGCCTCGTCGAAATGGGGGCTGACGACGATGCGCCCGCCCGCGTCGGCCACCGCCTTCACCTCCGCAGTCGTCGTCACCGTACCGGCGCCGATCAGTACGCGCTCGCCGAAGGCCTGCGCGAGGCGCGCAATGCTGTCGAGGGGCTGAGGCGAGTTGAGAGGAACCTCGACGATGGAAAAGCCCGCATCGACCAGCACCTGGCCGACGGCAACGGCCTCGTCCGGCGCCACCCCGCGCAGGATGGCGATAAGCGGGCGGGTTGCCAGAGCTTCGACGAGACGCATCGCTTCCTCCCGGGGCCGGCTGCGGGGTCCGCCGCCTCATGCCGCTCCGTTTAGCGCAGACCGGCGCCGCGAGCCATGCCGATCAAGCTGATCATGCCGGCTCGCCATGCGCTGACATTTGCGCTTTCACGGATCTCCGGCCGGATCGGGCGCGTCGACGAGCCCGGGCTGCTGCTCGGCCTCATCCATGGGCTGGCGTGTGAAGCCGCGCACCGTCGGGCTCGTTTCCTCCGCGTCGCGGCGGATCTCGACCGGGCTCAGCACATAGGCCGTCACCAGTTCGGCGATGGAGCGCAGTGCATGCATGTGGATGCGCTCGTAGCCGTGCGAGGCGTCGATGCCGAAGGTGATGAGGGCTGCGCGCACATCATGCCCCGCGACCACCGCCGAGGCGGAATCCGACCTGTAAAAGCGGAAGATGTCCTTCTGATAGCGGATGTCGTTGTCACGGCACAGACGCACCAGCTTCTGCGTCAGGTGGAAGTCGAACGGCCCCGTCTGGTCCGCCATGGCGATGGTAACGCCGAACTCGTCCGAGTTCTGCCCCGGCCCCGTCGTCCCGTTGTCGATGGCGACGATCGATGCAACGTCGTTGGCGAGCGCCGCCGAGGCACCGACCCCTGTCTCCTCCGCGATGGTGAAGACGAAGTGCGTATCCACCTCCGGCTGCGCGCCTTCGGCCTTGAGGGCCTTGAGCGCAGCCAGAAGGATGGCGACGCCTCCCTTGTCGTCGAGGTGGCGCGAGACGATGAAGCCGTTGTGCAGGAACTCCGGCTGCGGGTCGATGGCGACCGTGTCGCCGACGTCGATGCCGAGATGGACAAGGTCGCGCGGGCTGCGGGCCAGCGCGTCGACGCGCAGTTCCACGTAGGGCCAGCCGGTGGGCTGGCTGTCGACCTCGTCGTTGAAGATATGGCCCGAGGCCTTGAGCGGCAGGATGGTGCCGCGATAGGCGCCCTTCTCGGCGAAGATCGTCGCGCGCGCGCCCTCGGCGAAACGGGCCGACCAGGTGCCGATCGGCACGAGCTCGAGCCGGCCGTTCTCCTTCAGCCGTTTCACCTGTGCGCCGAGCGTGTCGACATGGGCGATGAGGGCCCGCGCCGGCTTGCTCTCCCGTCCCGGCAGGACGGCGCGGATGGCGCCGCGGCGCGTCAGCTCGTAGGACAGGCCGAGCCGTTCGATCTCGAGGCAGACCTCGCGCACGATCGTATCGGTGTAGCCCGTCGGGCTCGGGATGTTCAGGAGCCGTGCCAGCACGGCGGCGAGATAGGCCGTGTCGATGGTCAGGCGCTGCATCGGTCCCGCCCCTCGAGAAGCGCCGCCTGCCGCACCGCCGTCGGCACCGAGAGCGGGAACAGCAGGTCGACGAAACGTTCGGCCGTGGGCTGCGGCTCGTGGTTGGCGAGGCCGGGCCGCTCGTTCGCCTCGATGAAAGCATAGTCGGGCTCGCGCGGCGAGCGCACCATGAGGTCGATGCCGACGACGGGGATCTCGATGGCCCGCGCCGCCGCCACCGCCGCCGCAACGAGGCGCGGATGCACCTCGCCGGTCACGTCGTGGATGGTGCCACCGGTGTGCAGGTTCGCGGTGCGCCGCACGGCGATCTCCTCGCCCTGGTCAGCGACATCGTCGAGACCGTAGCCGGCCGCCGCCACGCAGCGCTCCGTCTCGGCATCGAGCGGGATGGTGGATTCCCCGCCCGTCGCCGCCGCCCGCCGGCGGCTCTGGCGCTCGATCAGCTCGCGGATGGTGGCGCGCCCGTCTCCCACGATCCGCGCCGGCCGCCGCACGGCGGCGGCGACGAGACGATAGTCGATGACGACGAGACGCAGGTCCTCGCCCGCGACGCGCTGCTCCACGAGCACGCGGTCGCAGTAGAGCTTGGCCGTCGCGATGGCCTCTTCGAGATGCTCCATCGTCTCCACACCGACGGCGATGCCCCGGCCCTGCTCGCCGCGCGCCGGCTTGACGACCAGCGAGCCATGCTCGGCGAGGAAGGCCTCCAGCGCCTCCCGGCCGTCGGCCTCGATCTGCGCCGGAACGGTGAGCCCCGCCCGCTCGACGACCCGGCGGGTAACGGCCTTGTCGTCGCAGATGGACATGGCGACGCCGGTCGTCAGCTCGGACAGGCTCTCGCGGCAATGCACCGTGCGCCCGCCGTAGGAGAGGCGGAAGAAGCCGCCCGGCGCATCCGTCACCTGCACGTCGATGCCGCGGCGGCGCGCCTCGTCGACGATGATGCGGGCGTAGGGGTTGAGCTCCGCCTCGGGCCCGGGGCCGACGAACAGCCGCTCGTTGATCTGGTTCTTGCGCTTCAGGGTGAAGAACGGCACGCGATAGAAGCCAAGCTTCTCGTAGAGCGCGATGGCCTGCTCGTTGTCGTGCAGCACGGACAAGTCGGTGAAGGCGGCGCCGCGCGCCTTGAAATATTCGACGATGTGGCGCACCAGCGCCTCGCCGATGCCGGGCCGAGTCGCCTGGGGATCGACCGCGAGGCACCAGAGCGAGGAGCCGCGGGCCGGATCGCCGAAGGCCCGGCCGTGGTCGACGCCCATCACCGTGCCGATGACGTTGCCCGTAAGTTCGTCCTCGACGACGAAGCAGGTCACAGCACGGCTGTCGCGCTGCGACCAGAAGAAGTCGGGCCGCACGGGCACCATGCCGCGCGTCGCGTAAATGCGGTTGACCGCATCGGCATCGCCGGCCGAGGCGAGGCGCCGGATGAAGAAGCCGGCCGGGCGCCGGCGGGCCGTCTTGTAGGTCGCGAGGTCGAGCCGGTAGGTGTGCGAGGGATCGAGGAACATCTCCTGCGGCGCGAGCGACAGCACCACGTGCGGGTCGCGCACGTAGACGGCGATGTCGCGCCGCTCCGGCGCCTCGGCGCGCATCGTCTCGACGAGCGCCTCGGCGCTCTCGAAGGTCTGGCCGAAGAGGAGGCGCCCCCAGCCGCAGTCGACCGCGGCCCCTGTCTTCGTCTGTTGCGTATCGCTCTCGCGCCCCTCGCCGAAGGGCGGCACCATGGCCTGGTTGCGCATGCGCTCGAGGCGGTGGGCATAGGCGCCGCGCCCGCGCCGCGATGTCGAACCCGTCATGCCTGTCTCCCCGGTCAAAGCCCGTGCGTCTGCAGCCACATCTCGAGC
Organism: Chelatococcus daeguensis; assembly: GCF_001887265.1. Lineage (NCBI taxonomy): Bacteria > Pseudomonadati > Pseudomonadota > Alphaproteobacteria > Hyphomicrobiales > Chelatococcaceae > Chelatococcus > Chelatococcus daeguensis. The sequence goes on from NZ_CP018095.1 coordinate 2,719,590, forward strand.
AGGGCGACCTGCCACAGCTCGGAGCCCCGAAGGGGCGTGATGGCGCTCTTGGGGTCGGCGAACAGCCGCTCGAGATAGCGCTGGTCGAACAGGCCGCGCTCGCGCGCCTTCTGCGAGGTCAGCGCCGACTCGACCATCTCGAGCGTCGACCCTTCGATGTATTTGAGGGCCGGCACCGGAAAATAGCCCTTCTTGCGGTCGATGACCTCGTGCGGGATGACCTGCCGCGCCGCCTCCTTGAGGACGCCCTTGCCGCCCTGGCTGAGCTTGTGCTCGGACGGGATGCGCGCGGCGAGTTCCGCCAGCTCGTAGTCGAGGAAGGGCACCCGCGCCTCGAGACCCCACGCCATCGTCATGTTGTCGACGCGCTTCACCGGATCGTCCACCAGCATCACGGTGGAATCGAGCCTCAGCGCCTTGTCGACGGGATCGTCCGCGCCGGGCATGGCGAAGTGCTCTTCGACGAAAGCGCGTGCCTCGTCCCGCGTCAGGTGCCACTCGGGATTGAGATGCGTGCCGAGCCGCCCGTTGTCCCGGTCGAAGAAATGGCGGGCATAGTCGTCGACCGGCGCGTTGGAGCTGGCGAGCGGTGGATACCAGTGATAGCCGCCGAAGATCTCGTCCGCCCCCTGCCCCGACTGCACCACCTTGATGTGCTTCGCCACTTCCTGCGACAGGAGGAAGAAGCCGACATTGTCGTAGGACACCATCGGCTCGGACATGGCCTCGATGGTCGCCGGCAGCGCCTCCAGCATGCGCGTTGAGGGGATGAAGATCTTGTGGTGGTCGGTGTCGTAGTGCCGGGCGATGAGATCCGAATAGACGAACTCGTCGCCCTTCTCCCCGTTCGCCTCCTCGAAGCCGATGGAGAAGGTCATCAGCCCCTTCTGCCCCTCCTCGGCCAGAAGGCCGACGATGACGCTGGAATCGACGCCGCCCGAGAGCAGCACGCCTACCGGCACGTCTGCCACCATGCGCCGCCTCACGGCCTGCCGCAGAGAGGCGAGCACCATGTCGCGCCACTCCTCGGCCGAGCGCGCGACGTCCGCGGGCGTGCGCGTGAAATCGAGGCGCCAGAACTGCGTATCCTTCTGCGTGCCGTCCGGCTCGATCACCCGCACGGTCGCGGGCGGCAGCTTGCGCACGCCGCTGAGCATCGTGCGCGGAGCCGGCACCACGGCGTGGAACGTCATGTAATGCTGCAGCGCCACCCGGTCGATCGTCACGTCCACCTTGCCCGTCGCCACCAGTGCCGGCAGCGAGGAGGCGAACATCAGCGCACCGTCCGCCTCGGCGAGATAGAGCGGCTTGATGCCGAAGCGATCGCGGGCCAGGACGACACGGCCGCTGTCGCGCTCGTGGATGGCGAAGGCGAACATGCCGTTGAAGCGCTTGACGCAATCGATGCCCCAGGCGTGATAGGCCTTGAGGATCACCTCGGTGTCGCCGTGCGAGAAGAAGCGATAGCCGAGGCCGGCGAGTTCCTCGCGCAGTTCGGGGTAGTTGTAGATGCAGCCGTTGAAGGCGATCGTCAGGCCGAGGTCGGCGTCGACCATCGGCTGTTCGGCCTTGTTGGTGAGATCGATGATCTTGAGGCGCCGGTGGCCGAAGCCGACGCGGCCGCGCGCCACGACGCCGCCGGAATCGGGTCCGCGCGGTGTCATCACCCCCGTCATCCGCTCCAGCATGGCGATGTCCGCAGAGCGTCCGTCGAACCTCAGCTCACCACAAATTCCGCACATCGATCCGTCGATCTCCCCGATGACCGGCGCTTCAGGCCGGCGCCTCACGATAGATAATTTGATATCTAATCTTTACAAGGCGAATGTTTTGATGTCAAATCAATGGCGGAGCAAGCCATGAAAGTTGATGAACGTCAGACAGTCCCGGTGGGTTCCGGGCTGGGGGAAGCCGGATCGAGCGCCGGTGGTTCCATGCGCATCCTGCCGGCGCAGGACGACCTGCAGGCCCTGTTGAAGGCCATCCGCCGCATCGTGCATGTAATGGAGACGCGCTCGAAGGCGATCTCGCGCTCGGTGGGCCTCACCACGTCGCAGATCGTCATCCTGCAAGGTGTCGCCGACCTCGGCGAGGTGACGACGAACGCCCTCTCCCGCTATGCCGACCTGACGCCGGCAACCGTCGTCGTGACCCTGGAGAAGCTCGAGGGGCGCGGCCTCGTCGAGCGCTACCGCAACGTCGTCGACCGGCGCATCGTCCACACCCGGCTGACCCCGGCGGGGCGGGACGTGCTCGCGGCAGCCCCGTCCCTCCTGCCCGACGAGGCGGCGGCCATGCTCGCGGCCCTGCCCGCCGGTGAACGCGCCGGTCTCGTCAGCGCCGTGCGCAACCTCGCCGACATGATGGAGAAGACAGGGAGCGTGGTGCCCGCGCCCACCGGCTCATGAGCCCTTGGGCGCCCCCGGCGCGCTCACGCCCGGCGCCGGCGCAAGCGCCCTGAGCGCGTTCATGATGGCGGCGACGTCGATCACCTCCTGCAACAGCGCGCCCTGCACCGGCGCGAGGAAGCCGGCGGCGGCCGCGAGCATGCCGAGCCCTGACAGGCCGATGCCGACATAGACGCTCTGAAGCGCGATGCGCCGCGAGCGCCGGGCGATGACGAGCGCATCCGCCACCGGCGCAAGCCCTTTCACCAGCAGCACGACATTGGCCGCCTCCGCCGAGGCGCTCGCCCCGCGTGCGCCGACAGCGATGCCGACGTCCGCCTCCGCGAGCGCCGGCGCATCGTTGATGCCGTCTCCGATCATCATGACCGCGCCCATGGCCCGGCCGCGCTCCCGTCGCACGATGCCGAGCTTGTCCTGCGGGGACAGGTCGCCGCGGGCCTCCGCCAACGGCAGGCCGGCGGCGATCTCGGCGACGATGTCGCTGCGGTCGCCGGAGGCGAGGACGAGCCGGGAGACGCCCTCCTGCTCCAGGCGCGCGAGCAGGCCCGCCGCATCCGGCCGCAGGAGATCGGCGAGCAGCAGCACCGCCGCGAGGCGCCCGTCCACCGCGACCGCGACCGCCGCCGTGCTGCCGTCCATGCCCTCGATCGGCGGCACGGCCCCGTCGAGATATTCGCCGACATAGGACAGGCTGCCGACGGCGACCGGCCGCCCCTCCACCCGGCCAGCGAGCCCCCGCCCGGCCGTCTCGCTCACCTCATGCGGCGCCGACAAGGCGAGGCCGCGCTCTCCCGCCGCCTCGATCAGCGCCTCCGCGACGACATGCGCGGAGGCCTGGTCAAGCGAGGCGGCGAGCCGCAGTGCCTCGTCGGCATCGACGTCATCATCCCCGTTCGCCCCGGCGAAGACCCGCACATCGACGAGGCGGGCGCGACCGAAGGTCAGGGTCCCCGTCTTGTCGAGCACGGCGGTGCGCGCCTGCGACAGGGCTTCCAGCGCCCCGCCGCCCTTGATCAGCACGCCGTGCCGCGCCGCCTGCGACAGGCCGGCGACCAGCGAGACGGGCACGGCGAGGATGAGCGGGCACGGCGTCGCCACGACGAGCACGGCGAGCGCCCGCACCGGGTCGCCGCTGACGAGCCAGGCGGCGCCGGCGAGCAGCACGGTCACGGCGAGGAAGGCGATGGCATAGCGGTCGGCGAGGCGCGCCATCGGCGCCTTGGCCTTCTGCGCCTCCTCGACGAGGCGGACGATGCCGGCATAGGTGCTCTCGGCCGCCGGCCTCAGCACGAGGAGATCGAAGGCAGCGCCGATGTTCGTCGTGCCGCTCAGCGCCTCCCGCCCCGGCAACAGCCGCACCGGAACGGATTCCCCCGTGATGGCGGACTGGTCGACCATCGCCGGCTCGTCGACGACGCGCCCGTCCACCGGCAGCACGTCGCCCTGACGGATCAGGAGGCGCTCGCCGGGGTGGATGTCGGCGAGCGGCACCTCGGTGATGCGTCCCTCCCCGTCGTAGCGCAGGGCGCTGCGCGGCACGCGCGAGAGCAGCGCCCGCATCTCCCGCCGGGCCCGGCCTTCCGCGTAGAATTCGAGATACTGTCCGCCGGCATACATCAGCGCCACGACGGCGCCGGCGAGCGTCTCGCCGAGAACGAGCGCCCCCGACATGGACAAGGCGGCGACGATATCGAGCCCGACGTCGCCGCGGCGCAGGCTGGTGATGATCTCGACGACGAGCACCGCGAGCACCGGCGCCGTCGCCGCCGCCCAGACATAGGGCGCAGCCGCACCATGGCCGGCCATGCGCAGCGCGAACCCGCCGGCGAGCCCGAGCATGGCGAGGAGCACGAGGAACGGACGCAGTCTGGCAACGCTCTCGGACAAGGCGAAGGCCCGGCACCGCCGCACGGCGCGGCAGCACCACTATGCAGCGCGATGCATCAAGGACAAGCGCGGCAAACCGTCCGAACCGCAAGCTTTCTATCGGGAGACGAGCGGCGAAGAGCTGCCACGTATCACAGGCCTCCCTTCCGAACCCCTCTATCAACCGCTTGCTCACCTGGAAAGCAGATCGATGAGTTTACGGCCCAGATCACACCTTGTAGATTGCACATATGGCGCTCAAACGGATGGACAACGTAGGAATCGTCGTCGAAGACCTCGGCGGAGCGATCGATTTCTTTCGCGAGCTCGGTCTCGCGCTCGAAGGGCGGGCCACGATCGAAGGAGAATGGGCCGGACGTGTCACTGGGCTCGCCGGCCAGCGTGTCGAGATTGCCATGATGCGCACGCCGGACGGCCACAGCCGGCTCGAGCTATCCCGCTTCCTCTCGCCGCCTGTGGCCGCGGATCACCGGACCGCTCCGGTCAACGCTCTAGGCTATCTCCGCGTCATGTTCGCCGTGGACGATATCGACGAGACGCTTGAAAAGCTTCGCAACCGCGGCGCGCAGCTCGTCGGCGAAGTCGTCCAGTACAAGGACGCGTATCGGCTCTGCTACATCCGCGGGCCTGAAGGGCTTCTCATCGGACTCGCCCAGGAACTCAGTTGAGCGCGCCTGCAGTTCGCCGACCTGCGCTCCGTCTACCCCTCCAGCTCCTCGCGCAGCATCTCCAGCTCGAGCCAGCGCTCCTCCGCCGCCGACAGCTCGCCCTGCACCTCGGCGAGTTTCGCGCTCACCCGCGCGAAGCCGTCAGGATCGCGGGCATAGAGCGCCTCGTCGGAGAGCCTTGCGGCCAGTTCGGCGACCGTCTTTTCCAGTTCGGTGATGCGGGCGGGCAGCGTCTCGAGCGCGTGCTTGTCCTTGAAGCTCAGTTTTTTGCGGGGCGCCGGCCCGGCCGGCTTCTCGGCCGCCGGCTTCGGCGGCTTCTGGGCCTTCGCCTTCTCCACCGCGCGCGCGTCGACGCCGCTGCCGCGCTGGGCGACCATGTCGCTGTAGCCGCCGGCATATTCGACGAAGCGCCCCTGCCCCTCCGCCATCAGGACGGATGTCGCCGCCCGGTCGAGGAAATCGCGATCGTGGCTGACGAGGAGGACGGTGCCGGCATAGTCGGCCAGCATCTCCTGCAGCAGGTCGAGGGTTTCGAGGTCGAGGTCGTTGGTCGGCTCGTCGAGCACGAGGAGGTTCGAGGGGCTGGCAAGGGCCTTGGCAAGCAGCAGCCGCGCCCGCTCGCCGCCGGAGAGCACCTTGACCGGCGTGCGCGCCTGCTCCGGCGAGAAGAGGAAGTCCTTCATGTAGCTGACGACGTGCCGCGACTGCCCGTTGACGACGACGCTGTCGCCCGCTCCGTCGGTCAGCACCTCCGTCAGGCTCGCCTCCGGATCGAGGGCCGAGCGCGTCTGGTCGAGCCGCGCCATGGCGACGTTCGCCCCGAGCCGCACCGTGCCGGCATCGGGCGCGAGCCGGCCGGTCAGCATCTCGACGAGCGTCGTCTTGCCGGCGCCGTTCGCGCCGACGATGGCGACGCGCTCGCCGCGGAAGATGCGGATGGAAAAATCCTCCACGATGCGGCGCTCGCCATAGGCCTTGGCGATGTGCTTCGCCTCGATGACGAGGGTGCCCGACAGCTCCGCCTCGCTCACCGTCATGTCGACATTGCCGAGCACGCGGCGCTGCTCGCGCCGCTCCCTGCGCATCGCACCGAGTTCGCCGAGGCGCCGCTGGTTGCGCTTGCGCCGGGCGGTGACGCCGTAGCGCAGCCAGTCCAGCTCCATGGCGATCTTGCGGTCGAGCTTGTGGCGCTCGCGCTCCTCCTGCTCCAGCACCTCGTCACGCCAGGCTTCGAAGGCGGCGAAGCCCTTGCCGAGCCGACGGGTGATGCCGCGGTCGAGCCAGACGGTGGCGCGCGAGAGGCTTTCGAGGAAGCGCCGGTCGTGGCTGATGAGGACGAGCGCCGAGCGCATGTTCTTGAGCTCGCTCTCCAGCCATTCGATGGCCGGCAGGTCGAGGTGGTTGGTCGGCTCGTCGAGGAGGAGGATGTCCGGTTCCGGCGCGAGCACGCGCGCCAGCGCCGCCCGGCGCGCCTCCCCGCCCGAGAGGTTCGCGGGTGCCTCCTCACCGGTGAGGCCTAGCTGCTCGAGGAGATAGCGCGCGCGGTAGGGCTCGTCGCCCGGCGCGAGCCCCGCCTCCACATAGGCGAGCGTCGTCGCGAAGGCCGACAGGTCCGGCTCCTGCGGCAGGTAGCGGATCGTCGCCGTCGGCTGCGCGAAGCGCTCGCCCCGGTCCTCTTCGACCAGACCGGCGGCGATCTTGAGCAGGGTCGATTTGCCCGAGCCGTTGCGGCCGACGAGGCAGAGCCGCTCGCCCTCGCCGACGCTGAGCTCGGCGCCCGTCAGGAGCGGCGTGCCGCCGAAGGTCAGGTGGATGTCGGTCAGTTGCAGGAGCGGCGGGGCCATGGTGCTCAAATGCTTTCGGCGCGGGATGGTTCGGCCCGCCATCTAGCGCAGCCGGGCGCCGCTGCCAAATGCGGCCCTCAGCCGGCCCGCTCGCGGAAGAAGGCGTCGATCGTCACCGCCGCCGTGTCGAGATGGCCGAGGAGGACGGCCACGGCCCGCTCGGCATCGCGCTCGCGCGCCGCCGCCAGCATCGCCAGATGGTCCTCCTGGGCCGAGCTGCTGCCCGGTGAGCGCGAGCAGCCGCGTCCGCTGACCGTGCGGGTCGGCTCCGGCGAAGAATCGGTTAGACTCCGCCGAAGAGGCAGGACACGCACAGGAGGAAGACGCATGCGATCGACGCTGCTCGGGGCCGCACTCGCCGTGACGCTGGCCAGCCCCGCGGCCGCCTCGTTCCAGTCCTGCGTCGCCGGCCTCAAACAGGAGGCGGCACAGCAGGGCGTCAGCCGCGCCATCCTCGACCGCGCGCTCGACATCTCCGCCCCGGACGAGAAGGTGCTGCGCCTGTCAACCGTCCAGCCCGAGTTCAAGACGCCGATCTGGGACTATCTCGCCTTTCTCGTCGACGAGGAGCGTGTGACCCAGGGGCGCGCCATGATGCGCCGCTACGATAGCATCCTGCGCGCCGCCGAGCGCCAGTTCGGCGTTGACCGCTTCGTCATCGCGGCCGTCTGGGGGGTCGAGACAGACTTCGGCCAGGAAGCGGGCAGCTCTTTCCTGCCGCATGCGCTCGCGACGCTGACCTGTGCCAGCAACCGGCGCACGAGCTTCTGGAAGGGCGAGCTGATGGCGGCGCTCAAGCTCGTCCAGCGCGGCGACCTCTCGCTCGACAAGCTCTACGGATCGTGGGCCGGCGCCTTTGGCCAGACGCAGTTCATCCCCTCCACCTACCAGCGCCTCGCGGTCGATTTCGACGGCGACGGCCGCCGCGATCTCGTCAGCTCGGTCGCGGACGCGCTCGGCTCCACGGCCAACTATCTCAAGCGGGCGGGTTGGCGCCAGGGCGAGTCGTGGATGTTCGAGGTACGCGTGCCGGCCGGCTACAACGGTTCCACGGGCCGGCGCAACAAGGCGCCGCTGTCCACCTGGGCGCAGCGTGGCATCACCCGCGCCGACGGCTCGCCGCTCTCCGGCGGGGCGCAGGCCGGCCTGCTGCTGCCGGCGGGGCCGAACGGTCCCGGCTTCCTCGTCTTCCGCAACTTCGACGCCATCTATTCCTACAATCAGGCGGAATCCTACGCCCTCGCCATCTCCCACCTCGCCGATCGCATGGCCGGCTACCCGCCGCTGCGCACGCCCTGGCCGACGGACGATCCGGGCCTGTCACGGGCCCAGCGCCTGCAGCTGCAGAAGCTTCTCATCGCGCAAGGCTACGATATCGGCGAGGCGGACGGGAAGATCGGCCCGGCGACGCGCGAGGCGATCGCCGCCGCCGAACAGCGCCTCGGCATGCCGCCGACGGGCCGCGCCGGAAATAGGATCTACCGGGCTCTCGGCGGGCGCTAGAGACCGCCGTCCGCGCCGGCCTCTGGCGAGCGGCCGCATCGATGCCCACATCGGGAGAATGGAGAGCCTCGCCCCTTCGGACGATCGCGAGCCCCGCTTCCATGCCCCGCCCGTTCCGCTGACGGCCGATGGCCGCCCGCGCAGGGTCGGGGTGGAAGTGGAATTCATCGGGCTGCCGGTCCGCGCCGCCGTCGATGCGCTCGCCGCCGCATTCGGCGGCTTGGTGCGGGAGGAGGATGCCCACGCCTGGCATCTCGAGGCGAGCGCCATCGGCGACCTCACGGTCGAGCTCGATGTCCAGCATGTCCATCCGCATCGCGCGCAGCAGCACTCGCTGCCACGCCTTTCGCCGCCCGTTTCGGCGCGGCTCGGCGCAGCCCTCTCGCCCTTCGTGCCGCGCGAGCTCATCACCGCTCCCCTGCGACTCGACGCGCTGCACCTTGCCGATCGTGCCGTCGACGTCCTGCGGCGAGCCGGCGCTCGCGGACGCGGCATCACGCCCTTCGGCGCGCTCGGCCTGCACTTCAATATCGCCCTGCCGGCGCTTGGCCCGCACAGCCTGGTGCGGCTCCTCAAGGCCTTCCTCGTTCTCGAGCCGCAGCTGCGCGAAGAGATCTATTCCGACGTCGTCGCCCGCCTCTTCGCGCCGCCAGCCTATCCGCCGGCCTATGTGGAGAAGGTACTGGCGCCGGACTACTGGCCGGACGCGGAAACGCTGGCCGAGGACTACCTCGCCGACAATCCCACGCGCCGGCGCTCGCTTGACCTCCTGCCCCTCCTCCTGCACCGCGATCCGGAGGGCATCGCCCCTCGCCTGACGGACAAGGTGAGCAAGCGCGAGGTGCTGCACTACCGCCTGCCGCTCGCGTGGGTCGGCGAGCCAGGCTGGAGCATCGCAGCGGATTGGAAGCGCTGGGTCGGCGTGGAGAGGCTGGCCGCCGACCTCGCAAAGCTCGATGCCGCGTGCCGCAGAGCGCTGGCCGGCAGCCCCCTCCTTGCGACAGGCCCGTGAGCCTTAGGGCAGGTCGCCGCCGTCGATACCGATGACATGGCCGCTCACATAGGAGCTCTCATCGCTCGCCAGGAACAGCACCAGGGCGGCCACCTCCTCCGCCGTGCCGACGCGCCGCATGGGGTAGGGAGCGACCAGTTGCTCGGTCGTTACCTTCCAGTCGCGCCGCACCCGCTCCAGCATCGGGCTCTCGATCGGTCCCGGCGCTATGGCGTTGATGCGCATGTCGCGTCCATATTCCTGGGCAGCGGCGCGCGTCATGTGGATGACGGCGGCCTTGGATGCGCCGTAGGCAAGGATGTTGGGAAAGGCATGCCGCCCGCCGATGGAGGCCATGTTGATCATGGCCCCTTTCGCGCGCACGAGATGAGGGAGTTCGTATTTCATCGACAGGAAGACGCCGCGCAGGTTGGTGGCGATCTGGTCGTCGAAGCCGGCGATGTCGGTGTCGGCGATCGGGGCGGGCGGCAGGTCGATGCCCGCGTTATTGAAGGCAATGTCTAGACCACCGAAGCGCGCCACCGTGTCGGCGACGAACCGCTCCATCTGGCCGGCGTCGCGCACATCCGACCTCAGATAGACGACATCGCCGCCACTCGCGCGCACGCGCTGCTCGACCGCGCGGCCGAGGTCCTCCCGCCGGCCGTTGAAGGCGACCCTGGCGCCGGCTGCTGCCAGAGCACCCACGGTCACCGCCCCGATGCCGGAGGTGCCGCCGGTGACGATCGCCACCTTGCCCGCGAGCCGCCCGGCCACCTGCGCCGCCGCCGGTCCCGCGACAAATCCGCTGCCGCCGACGGCTCCGGCCGCCAGCATGCCGCCGAGCAGGCTCCGCCGTGGCAGCCCGCCTTCCTGTGATTGAATGTCCATGGGATGTTCCTCGCTTGAACACGGAGGAATCTACCGATGCGGATTAGGGCGAAAAATCCGGTTCAACTTTGTGAACCGTTAAGCAACGCTTTATAATTGGTCATGACCTCGTCGGATCCCTTCTCGGGCCTTGCCGCTTTCCTCGCCGTCGCCGAGGCTGGCGGCTTCACGGCTGCCGCCGCGAAGCTCGGCGTGTCGCCCGCAGCCGTGAGCCAGGCGGTGAAGGCCTTCGAGGCGCGGCTCGGCACACCACTCTTCCTGCGGACCACCCGGCGGGTGGGCCTGACCGAGACGGGCGCCGCCCTACTTGCCCGCGCCGGGCCGGCGGCGGCCGAGATCGCCCGGGCGATCGAGGCTGTTGGGGAGATGGGCGAGGAGCCGGCCGGCCTGCTGCGTCTCACCGTCCCCCGCATGGCCGTGCCGCTCGTCGTCGAGCCCGTCATCCCGGCCTTGCGGCGGGTCCATCCCAAGGTGTCCGTCGAGATCTCCGTCGAGGACGCGACGGTCGACCTGCCGGCCCACGGCTATGACGCCGGCATCCGCATCGGCGAATTCGTGGAACGCGACATGGTGGCGGTGCGCCTCACGCGCGACATCGCCTGGTCGGTGGTCGCAAGCCCGACCTATATCGCCGCCCGCGGCACACCAGAGTTGCCCGACGACCTGGCCGGGCACGAGGCCATCCGCTACCGGTTTCCGACATCGGGCGCCGTCTACCGCTGGGAATTCGAGCGCGAGGGCCGCTCAGTGACGATCGACCCGCCGGGCGGCCTCCTCGTCAACGATGGTGCCCTGCTCGTCGCCTTCGCCGCGGCCGGCCTCGGCCTCGCCTATGTCGCCGATATCGCCGCCGAGGCGGAGATCCGGACCGGCCGGCTGGTACCGGTGCTGCAGCCGTTCCTGCCCCGCAGCCCGGGCCTCTTCCTCTATTTCCCGCGCCGGGCCGGGACGCAACCGAAGCTGCGCGCCTTCATCGACGTCGCCCGCCGTGTGCTGCGGCCGGCCCGGCGGGCGGAAGGCGCGGCTGCGGCCCAACCTTGGTGTTGTCCCTCATCGCCGGCCTGCTATCGGTGACGGCCGCGGCGACGATCCTGATGTCGCTCACCATGGTGCCCGGGCTATCCCAGTGCTGGGCATCCTTCCGGCGCAACCATCCGGACGCGCGAACGGAAGGATCATCCGGGCTGTCCAGCTTGCCACGCCGGAGAGAAAAGGAATCACCTGTCGGTCCCGGTTCGGGACAGCCGCCACGGGGCGCGAGCGAATATCCTCGCCACCGTGCGTGGTGAAAGGGCCGAAGCCGGTCTTGTCCACCAAGTCCCATAGGCGCGCAACGTCGTCATCGGCCATCGTTCAACGCCTTCGTTCGATGACCGCCGGACGAAGACGGCAGGCGCGAGTTCCCTCCGGCCAGATCAGGATCGTCGCGGAATCTCGAGGCCCCTTTGCACGGCCGGACGCGCCAGACCCCGCTCGAGCCAGGCCGGCACATGTTTCAGCCCGTCGAAGCCGACGAGGTCCCCCGCACCATAGAAGCCGATGAGGTTGCGCACCCAGCCGAGCATCGAGATATCGGCGATGGTGTAGTCCTCGCCCATGATCCAGGCGCGGCCCTCCAGCCTCGTCTCGAGCACGCCGAGCAGGCGCCGCGATTCATGGACATAGCGCTCCAGCGGCCGCTTGTCGGCGATCTCGCGGCCGGCGAACTTGTGGAAATAGCCGACCTGACCGAACATCGGCCCGATGGCGGCCATCTGGAAGAAGACCCACTGGATTGTTTCCCAGCGCCGTGCGGGGTGCTGCGGCAGGTGCCGCCCGGTCTTCTCGGCGAGGTAGAGCAGGATGGCGCCGGATTCGAACAGGCCGAGCGGGGCGCCTCCGGGGCCGTCGGGATCGATGATCGCCGGGATCTTGCCGTTGGGATTGAGTGACAGGAATTCCGGCGTCCACGTCTCGTTGGCGCCGAGATCGATGGCGTGCGCCTCGTAGGGCAACCCGGTCTCCTCCAGCATGATCGATACCTTCACCCCGTTCGGCGTCGGCGCCGAATAGAGCTGCAGGCGCTCGGGATGGGCGGCGGGCCAGCGCTTCGTAATCGGGAAGGCGCGCAGATCCGGCATCGTGGGCTCCCTCAGGAACGGACATCACCCCACAACCGTAGCCGATGGATGAAGGCGCTCAAGCCCGGCTGCAGCCATGAGCCGATGGCCTCCGCCGCATGCGTGCCGAGGAATTGCCGGCCGACACCGCAGGCGCTATCCGCAGATTCAGGACCCGCCACTGCATGAGCTGAGGACGAATCACGATGCCGCCGACGGCCTTTCCGCTGAGGCAGCCGCGCCCGTCGAACGGTGAAGAACGACCCGGGGGGCAGCGCGCGTGACCGGCCCAGTCGCACTCGCCCTCGTGCCCGTCGCCCTCATGATCGCGCTCGGCTACGGGCTGCGCCGTTCCGGCTTCATCGCCGAGGCGTTCTGGCCACAGGCCGAGCGGCTGTGTTATTTCGTGCTGCTGCCGGCCCTGTTCCTCAACAGCCTCGCGACGGCGGACATTGACGCCCTGCCCGTGCAGGAGTTGGCGCTCGTGCTCGTCGGTGCCACCGTCACGGTGGCCCTCATCGTCGTCCTCGCCCGCCCGCTGTTCCGCACCGACGGCGCCGCCTTCACCTCGATCTTCCAAGGCAGCATCCGCTTCAACAACTACATCGGGGTGAGCCTCGCCGCCGGGGTCTTCGGTGCGCCGGGCATCGCACTGGCCGCCGTGTGCAACGCGGCCATCGTGCCCACGGTCAATCTGCTGTGCATCCTCGTCTTCGCGCGCTTCGGCACGGCGCGGGTCGCAGCCCTCGGTGTCCTGCGGCTGATTGTCACGAACCCGCTGGTCGTCGCCTGCCTCGGCGGCATTCTGCTGCAATGGCTCGGCATGCGTCCGCCGGCCGGGATCGAGCCTGCGCTGCGAGCCCTCGGCGCCGCCTCCATGCCGCTCGGCCTGCTGTGCGTCGGCGCGGCACTCGACTTCGGCGCCGCCCGCTCTTGGATCGGCCCGGTCATCGCCTCTTCCGTGGCGAAATTCCTTGTCATGCCAATGGTGACACTGCTGGCCGTGCGACTCACCGGCCTCGGCGCACCGGCTGCGACCATCGCGCTGATGTTCCAGGCGCTGCCGACCGCCTCCTCCTCCTACATCCTCGCCCGGCAGCTCGGCGGCGACGCGCCGCTGATGGCGGGGATCACGGCCACGCAGACCGTGCTCGCGGCCTGCACCATCCCCGCTGTACTCGCCCTGTCCGCACTTGTTCCCTGACCGGCGACAGCGCTTCCGATCACATTATGGAAGAGAACAATTTCAGAAGGGCGGCGGAGCCCTATATTATTCTCGGGTGAGTCGGCAATCGATCGCTCCGGAGGTGTGATGTGACAGCCCGAAGGTGACTGCTGGGGCGCCTGCCGGTGCCCATTCCCGAAGAGGGAACAGTGGGTGTGCAAAATCGTTCACCCCGGGAGCAGGAGCCGATGGCCATCCCGTCGCAACAGACCGGGCCTGCCGCGGGAGAGCACGATGCAAAGGAGAGAATCCGACGTCTTCGATCTCTTTTCGGAGATTTATAGAAGTACGGCGCAGGAGGAGATGAGTCTGCAGGACTATCTTCTTGCATGCCGCGACGACAAGAGCATGTATGCCACCGCTCAGGAGCGGATGGTCGATGCAATCGGAGAACCGACGCTCGTCGATACGAGTGCAGACGAACGCCTCGGTCGCATATTCTCCAACAGAACGATCAAGATTTATCCGACCTTCGCCGACTTCTACGGCATGGAAGACACGATCGAGCGGATCGTGGGCTACTTTCGCTATGCGGCCCAGGGTCTCGAGGAGCGCAAGCAGATCCTCTACCTGCTCGGCCCCGTCGGCGGCGGCAAGTCGTCGCTCGCCGAGCAGCTCAAGAAGCTGATGGAGCTGCGCCCCATCTACACCCTCGCTATCAACGGTACCGTGAGCCCGATCTTCGAGTCGCCGCTCGGCCTGTTTCACCCCGAGCGCATGGCCGACCTCCTCGAGGACAAGTATGGCATCGCCCGACGGCGCCTGACCGGCCTCATCTCGCCCTGGGCGGCGAAGCGCCTCGATGAGGTCGGGGGCGACATCTCCAAGTTCAGCGTCGTCAGGCTGATGCCCTCGCGCCTGCGACAGATCGCCATCGCCAAGACCGAGCCGGGGGACGAGAACAACCAGGACGTATCCTCGCTCGTCGGCAAGGTCGATATCCGCCAGCTCGAGAACTACAGCCAGTCGGATCCTGACGCCTATTCGTACAGCGGCGGCCTCAACCGCACGACGCAGGGGCTGCTCGAGTTCGTCGAGATGTTCAAGGCCCCCATCAAGGTGCTGCATCCGCTGCTGACGGCGACCCAGGAGGGCAACTACAACGGCACCGAGAACTTCGGCGCCTTCCCCTATCAGGGCATCGTGCTCGCCCATTCCAACGAATCCGAATGGCTGCAGTTCAAGAACAACAAGAACAACGAGGCCTTCCTCGACCGCATCCTCGTGGTCAAGGTGCCCTATTGCCTGCGCGTGACCGAGGAACGGCAGATCTATGAGAAGCTGCTGCGCGAAAGCGCTCTCGCCAAGGCTCCGTGCGCGCCGGAGGTGCTGGAGATCCTGAGCCGCTTCACCGTCTCGACCCGGCTCGCCGAGCACGAGAACTCGCCGCTCTATACCAAGATGCGGGTCTATGACGGCGAGAACCTGAAGGATATCGACCCCAAGGCGAAGCCCGTGCAGGAATACCGCGATGCGGCCGGCGTCGACGAGGGCATGACCGGGGTGAGCACGCGCTTCGCCTTCAAGGTCCTGTCGGAGACATTCAACTACGACACCAAGGAGGTCGCGGCCGACCCCGTCCATCTCATGTACATCCTGGAGCAGGCCATCAGGCGCGAGCAGTTCCCGAAGGAGACGGAGACCGCCTATCTCGACTTCATCAAGTCCGAGCTCGCCACGCGCTATGCCGAGTTCATCGGCCACGAGATCCAGAAGGCCTATCTCGAATCCTACAGCGAATATGGCCAGAACCTGTTCGACCGCTATATCGCCTATGCCGATGCCTGGCTGGAGAACCAGGACTTCAAGGATCCCGACACGGGCCAGATTCTCAACCGCGAGATCCTCGACAGCGAACTGTCGCAGATCGAGAAACCGGCGGGCATCGCCAATCCGAAGGACTTCCGCAACGAAGTGGTCAAGTTCACGCTGCGCGCCCGGGCGAGGAACCACGGCCGCAACCCCGCCTGGACCAGCTACGAGAAGCTGCGCGAGGTCATCGAAAAGCGCATGTTCGCCCAGGTTGAGGACCTGCTGCCTGTGATCAGCTTCGGCTCCAAGAAGGACAGCGCCACCGAGAAGCAGCACGACGAGTTCGTGCACCGCATGGTCGAGCGTGGCTATACCAGGCGGCAGGTCCGGCGCCTCGTCGACTGGTACATGCGTGTCAACAAGGCAGGGTGAGGCGCCAATGGGCGAGGTCAGCGGATGCCGAATTTCATCGATCGCCGCCTCAACCCGAAGGACAAGAGCCTCGGGAACCGGCGGCGCTTCCTGCGGCGTGCCCACGAAGAGCTGAAGCGGGTCGTCAAGGAACGGATCAGGGCGGGCAAGATCGCCGATGTCGATGCCGAGCAGGGCGTGCCGATGCCCGCGCGCGGCACGGATGAACCGACCTTCCAGCCCGCTCGTACCAGCGGGCAGCGACAATATATCCTGCCGGGAAACAAGGAGTTCACGCCAGGCGACCGGATTCCGAAGCCCGGCGGAGGGACAGGCGGTGCCGGCTCCCGGGCCGGCCGCGGCCAGGCGGAAGACGACTTCCAGTTCGTGCTCTCGCGCGAGGAGGTGCTCGACCTGTTCTTCGAGGACCTCGAGCTACCCGACATGATCAAGCTCTCCCTCAAGGAGACCGTGTCGTACAAGCCGCGCCGGGCGGGCTTCGCGACGAGCGGTGCGCCGACGAACATCAACGTCGGCCGCACCATGCGCAACAGCTACGGACGGCGCATTGCCCTGCACCGGCCGCGGCGCGCGGATGTCGAGGCACTTGCCAGGGAGATCGCGATGCTCGAGACCGCCGCTCCCGCCGCCGGCCGCGGCCAGCGGCTCGAGGAACTGCGCGCAGAGCTGGAGCGGCTGGAGCGTCGGCGCCGGCGCATTCCTTATGTCGATCCCGTCGACATTCGCTACAACCGCTTCGAGCCGCAGCCGCTGCCCAACGCCAATGCGGTGATGTTCTGTCTCATGGACGTGTCGAGTTCCATGGGCGAGCGGGAGAAGGACCTCGCCAAGCGCTTCTTCGTGCTCTTGCACCTCTTTCTCAAGCGCCGCTATGACCGCATCGACATCGTCTTCATCCGCCACACCGACGAGGCGCGGGAGGTGGACGAGGACACCTTCTTCTATTCCACCCAGAGCGGCGGCACGGTGGTCTCCACCGCCCTCGAGGAGATGCTACGCATCATCGAGGAGCGCTATCCGGCACGGGACTGGAACATCTATGCCGCGCAGGCATCGGATGGGGACAATATCGCCGGCGATTCCGAGCGCTGCGCGTCCCTGCTCAACGGGCCATTGATGCGCCTTTGCCAGTATTACGCCTATGTGGAGATCATCGACGAACGCGAGACCGAGATCTTTGGCGCGACCGACAACGGCACTTCGCTCTGGCGGGCCTACCGCACTGTGAACGAGGCATGGCCCAACTTCCAGATGACGCGGATCGCGCGGCCGGCCGACATCTACCCGGTCTTCCGCAAGCTCTTTGCCCGCCAGCCCACGACGCCGCAGCGCAAGTGAACGGGGATCGGGATGACGAAACGGCCAACCTCACCGCTCCTCTTTTCCGGCTCCGACTGGAACTTCGCCACCCTCTCGCGCACCTATGACGCCATCGAGGCGATCGCGCTCGAGGAACTCGGGCTCGACGTCTATCCCAATCAGATCGAGATCATCTCATCCGAGCAGATGCTCGACGCCTATTCCTCGGTCGGCATGCCGCTGATGTACCAGCACTGGTCCTTCGGCAAGCGCTTCGTCTTCGAGGACCATCTCTACCGCAAGGGCCTGCGCGGCCTCGCCTATGAACTCGTCATCAACTCCAATCCCTGCATCAGCTATCTGATGGAGGAGAACACCATGGCCATCCAGGCCCTGGTCACTGCACACGCTGCCTTCGGGCACAACCACTTCTTCAAGAACAATTATCTTTTCCGACAGTGGACCGACGCCAACGCCATTCTCGGCTACATGGAATTCGCCAAGAAATATGTGACGAAATGCGAGGAGCGCTACGGTACCGCCGCCGTCGAGGAGATCCTCGATTCCGCCCACGCCATCATGGACCAGGGCGTGTTCCGCTATCGCCGCCCGCCGCGTCTTTCCTCGGAGAAGGAGCGCGAGCGCGCCCGCGAGCGGCTGGAATACGAGGAACAGACCTACAACGACCTGTGGCGGACATTGCCGTCGTCTGCCGACAGCATCGACGGAGAGAACCTCTCCAAGGCCGAGCGGGAGGCAGCCGAGCGCAAGAAAGCCCTCAATCTGCCGGAAGAGAACCTTCTCTATTTTCTCGAGAAGAACAGCCTCATACTGGAACCGTGGCAGCGGGAAATCCTCCGCATCGTGCGCGTCATTGCCCAGTATTTCTACCCCCAACGCCAGACCAAGGTGATGAATGAAGGCTGCGCCACCTTCGTTCATTACTTCATCATGAATCGCCTTTACGATCAGGGAAAGATCAACGAAGGCACCATGCTGGAGATACTGCAGAGCCATTCGAATGTCGTCTTCCAGCCTGACTTCGACGATCCGCGTTTTTCCGGCATCAATCCCTATGCCTTGGGCTTTGCCCTGATGCAGGACATCGAGCGCATCGCGACGGAGCCGACGGCGGAGGACCGCGACTGGTTTCCCGACCTTGCCGGCAGCGGCGACTGGCGCGCCACGCTGATCGACGCCTGGGCCAACCACCGCGATGAGTCCTTTGTCCTGCAATATCTGAGCCCGGCGCTGATCCGGAAGTTCCGGCTCTTCCTCCTGTCCGACAGGGCGGGCGACAATTTCTGCGAGGTGGCTTCCATCCACAACGAGCGCGGCTACGAAGCGATTCGCGCCGCACTTGCCCGCAACTACGAGACCGGTGCCAACCTGCCCGACATCCAGGTGGTCGACGTCGACCTGCTCGGCAACCGGCACCTGCGACTCGCCCATTACATCAAGAACGGCATCCTCCTGGAGGAGGAGAATCGCGACGCCACGCTACGCCATGTGCGCCGCCTCTGGGGCTACGACGTCAGCCTTTGCGGCATCGATGCGTCGACCGGCGAGACCCGCTACGAGCGTTCGACGGCGCAATTGTCCCAGTAGGCAACCTCATTGTGCGAAGAGGTGTCGCGCCATGAAGTCGACGAAGACGCGCAATTTGGGCGACATGTAACGGCTTGACGGCCACAGCAGCCGGAAGGTTCCTTCATGTTCCGTGTGCTCCGCGAGCACCGCGCAGAGTCGCCCATCGGCGAGTTGTCGGCGAATGGCGAAATCCGGCAGGCAGGCAATGCCAAGCCCCGCCTCTGCCATTGCGATCAGCGGCTCGATGGTGTTGGCGACGGCCGCCACCGGGATATCCGGCTCGCCCGGTCCACGCCGGAGCGGCCAGGGTTCGAGCTTGCCGCTCGTCGCATAGCGATGGTGCAGACAGGCATGGCCGGCGAGATCCGCGGGCGTGCGCGGCGTGCCCCTTTGCGCCAGATAGCGGGGCGAGGCAACGAGCCCGAGCCGGAAGCTGCCCAGGACGCGCATCATCAGGCGGGAATCGCTCACCGCACCGGCCCGCACCACCACGTCGAAGCCCTCCTCCACCACATCGACCAGCCGGTCGGTGAAGTCGAGGTCGAGCGCGATGGCCGGATGGGCCTGCATGAAGGCCGTGAGCGTCGGCATCATTAGCATGCCGGCGAGGGGCAGGCTCACGCGCAGCTTCCCGCGCGGCGTGCCCTGCGTCTGCGCCAGCTCCAGCTCCGCCGCCTCGATCTCGCTGAAGATGCGGCGGCAGCGCTCGAGAAAGCGCGCCCCTTCCGCCGTCAGCGTGATCGCGCGCGTCGAGCGATGCATCAGACGCACGCCAACCCTCTCCTCAAGCCGCGCGATCGCCTTGCCGATGGCGGACGAAGACACGCCGAGTTGCCGGCCGGCGACCGTGAAGCTGCGCGCCTCGGCGGCACGCATGAAGGCGTTGAAGGCGTGCAGGCTGTCCACGGGCGATTCCCCTATTTCGGACATTTTAGTCCGAAATCTTCGTCACTGAAGCCTGATTATTCTATCCTGCGAGCGGCTCTATAGCGCTTGCGACCGGCCGAGTGCGACCTCGGTCGAGGCGAGCAAGGAGTCCATTCATGTCACAGACTGCAGCAGTACCGCAGGAACACGGCCGCTTCCCCTATTCGGCCATCGTCGACCGCCCGCCCCTGCGCTGGCCGCACGGCGCGCGGGTCGCTGTCTGGGTCATCCCGAACATCGAGCACTTCCTGTTTGATCGGCCGGGCGCGGCGATCCACGACCGCCTTCGTGCCGGGCGTGCTCAACTATTCCTGGCGCGACTATGGCGTGCGCGTCGGCATCTGGCGACTGATGGAGGTCATGGAGCGGCACGGCATTCGCGGCACGGCCGCCCTCAACGCCGACGTCGTTCGGCACTACCCGCGCATACTGGAAGCCGGCAAGGCGCTCGGCTGGGAGTGGATGGGGCACGGCACCAACAACTCCACCATGATCAACGCCCAGTCCGAGGAGGAGGAGCGGCACCTCGTCACGACGGTGCTCGACACCATCACCGAGGCCACGGGCACGCGGCCACGCGGCTGGCTGAGCCCGGGCCTGAGCGAAACCCACCGCACGCTCGACCTCCTCGCCGAGGCGGGGGTCGGCTACGTCGCCAATTGGGTCAATGACGAGCAGCCCTATCCCATGCATGTCAGGAACGGCAGCATGCTGTCGCTTCCTTATTCCGCCGAGATCAATGACTACGCAGCCTTCATCGAGCGCGGTCAGACGGGCGAGGATTTCGCGCGGACCATTCGCGACCAGTTCGACGGGCTCTATGAGGATGGCGCGGTGACCGGGCGGGTGATGGCCATCGCGCTGCACCCGTTCCTGATCGGCCATCCGCACCGCATGCGGGCCTTCGACAGCGCCCTCGCCCACATCACCGCGCGACAGGAGGTGTGGCTCGCCACCGGCAGCGAGATCGCCGACTGGTACGTGCAGCACCGTCAGGCGCGTTAAGTCCCGCTGCCCCGCACGCGCCACAACGTGAGCGAAGACGCCGCCCGCAGCCGATACACGCAACAGTGGAAATTGCGCCCGATCCGGCCGATGATCGGGGGGCGGCGCCTGTGCAGTTGCGTCGTCCCGATAGGCGGTGTCGCGATCGGACCGGGCCGGCGGCCATGGGCCCCGCGCCCGCGACGGTCGTGTTCTGGTAGTCCCGGCGAGCACATAGGCTTTCATGATGGACGACTTTCCCCCTCTCAGCCTGCACGTCCCCGAACCGGCAGTGCGGCCGGGCGGCACGCCAGATTTTTCCAACGTGCCGATCCCCAAGGCCGGCTCGGTGCCGCGGCCGCCGGTGGACGTCGATCCGCGCGACATTCGCGATCTTGCCTTCTCGATCATCCGCGTCCTGAACCGGGAGGGCGAGGCGGTCGGCCCGTGGAGCGGCCTGCTCTCCGACGAGGCCCTGCTCGAAGGCCTGCGCCACATGATGACGCTGCGTGCCTTCGACGCCCGGATGCTGATGGCGCAGCGCCAGGGCAAGACCTCCTTCTACATGCAGCACATGGGCGAGGAGGCCGTGAGCTGCGCCTTTCGCAAGGCGCTCGAGCCCGGCGACATGAATTTCCCCACCTATCGGCAGGCCGGCCTCCTGATTGCGGGCGGCTATCCGATGGTCGACATGATGAACCAGATCTTTTCCAACGAGGCCGATCCGCTGAAGGGGCGGCAGCTTCCCATCATGTACTCATCGAAGGAGCACGGCTTCTTCTCGATTTCCGGCAATCTGGGGACGCAGTTCGTGCAGGCCGTCGGCTGGGCAATGGCGTCTGCGATCAGCAACGACACCCGGATCGCGGCGGGCTGGATCGGCGACGGGTCGACGGCCGAGAGCGATTTCCACGCCGCCCTCGTCTTCGCCTCGACCTACCGGGCGCCGGTCGTGCTCAACATCGTCAACAACCAGTGGGCGATCTCGACCTTCCAGGGCATCGCGCGCGGCGGGGCCGGCACATTCGCCGCTCGCGGACTCGGCTTCGGCATCCCGGCGCTGCGGGTCGACGGCAACGACTATCTCGCCGTCTACGCCGTCGCCCGATGGGCGGCCGAACGGGCCCGGCGCAATCTCGGTCCTACGCTCGTCGAATACGTCACCTACCGCGTCGGCGCGCACTCGACTTCGGACGATCCTTCGGCCTACCGGCCCAAGGACGAATCGGAGGCATGGCCGCTCGGCGATCCCGTCATCCGGCTCAAGAACCATCTCGTCCGGCGCGGCGTCTGGAGCGAGGAGCGGCACAGGCAGGCGGAGGCCGAGGTCATGGACAGTGTCATCATGGCGCAGAAGGAGGCCGAGAAGCACGGCACGCTGCATTCGGGCGGCAAGCCGTCCGTACGCGACATGTTCGAGGGCGTCTATGCCGAGATGCCGCCCCATCTCAGGCGCCAGCGCCATCAGGCCGGAGTCTGAGCCATGCCGCGCATGACCATGATCGAGGCCATCCGCTCGGCCATCGACATATCCATGGAGCGGGACGGCAAGGTCGTCGTCTTCGGCGAGGATGTCGGCTATTTCGGCGGCGTCTTCCGCTGCACGGCCGGACTTCAGCAGAAATATGGCAAGACGCGCTGCTTCGATACACCGATCAGCGAGCTCGGTATCGTCGGCACCGCCATCGGCATGGCGGCCTACGGCCTCAGGCCCTGCGTGGAGGTGCAGTTTGCAGACTATGTCTATCCGGCCTACGACCAGATCGTCTCGGAAGCGGCCCGTATCCGCTACCGCTCGAACGGCCAGTTCACCTGTCCCATCGTCGTGCGCATGCCGTCGGGCGGCGGCATCTTCGGCGGCCAGACCCACAGCCAGAGCCCTGAAGCGCTCTTCACGCACGTCTGCGGCCTGAAGGTGGTGGTGCCCTCGAACCCGCGCGACGCCAAGGGGCTACTGATCTCCGCGATCGAGGACCCCGACCCGGTCATCTTCCTGGAGCCGAAGCGGCTCTACAATGGACCGTTCGACGGCCATCACGAACGGCCGGTGACGCCGTGGTCCGGGCATCCGCTCGGCGAAGTGGATGCTGGCCATTTCACCGTCCCGCTCGGCAAGGCCGAGGTGCGCCGGCAGGGCAGCAGCGTCACGGTCCTCGCCTATGGCACGATGGTCTATGTGGCGGAGGCCGCCGCGCAGGAGACCGGCATCGATGCCGAGATCATCGACTTGCGGACGCTGCTGCCGCTCGATCTCGACGCAATCATCGAGTCTGTCCGCAAGACCGGGCGTTGCGTGATCGTGCATGAGGCAACGCTGACCTCCGGCTTCGGTGCGGAGCTCGCTGCCCTCGTCCAGGAGCATTGCTTCTACCAACTCGAAGCGCCCGTCGGTCGGGTCACCGGCTGGGACACGCCCTACCCCCACGCCCAGGAATGGGACTATTTCCCCGGCCCGGCCCGCGTTGGCGAGGCACTGGTGCGAGCGATGGAGGCCTGAATGGGCGAGCGCATCGTCAAGCTGCCCGACGTCGGCGAGGGGATCGCTGAGGCGGAACTCGTCGAATGGCATGTGAAGGTCGGCGACCTGGTGCGCGAGGACGCCGTTCTCGCCGCTGTGATGACCGACAAGGCGACGGTCGAGATTCCCTCCCCCGTCGAGGGTGAAGTCGCCTGGATCGGCGCGGAGATCGGCGAGAAGGTGGCCGTAGGCGCACCGCTCGTGCGGCTCCGGACCCCGGGTGAGGACGACACCGACGCACCGGCGACGGCGGCAACCGGCCAGGGTGCGCAACCGGCTGAGGCGGAACCGTCCCGGTCGCCCGTGCCCGGGACGGTGGCGGAAGAGGCGGAGCCGAAGCCTGCCCGGGCCCCCGCAGCGCGCGCCACGCCCGCGTTAGGAGTGGCCCCGAGGCCATCGGGCGCGAAGCCGATCGCCTCGCCTGCCGTCCGCGGCCGTGCGCGGGAGGCGGGTATCGACCTGCGCCAGGTGCCGGGAACGGGCCCCGCCGGCCGCATCACGCACGAGGACCTCGACGCCTTCCTGAGGGAGGGGCCTGTCGGAACCCCGCGTTCAAGGCTCGCGCCGGACAATTCGGTCGAGGAGATCAAGGTCATCGGCCTGCGCCGGCGCATCGCGGAGCGGATGGAGCTCGCGCATGCCCGCATCGTGCCGATCACCTATGTGGAAGAGGTAGACGTCACCGCGCTCGAGGAGTTGCGGACCAAGCTCAACGCCGAGAAACGCGGCGACCGCCCGCGTCTGACGCTACTGCCCTTCCTCATGCGCGCCATGGTCACGGCCATCCGCGAGCAGCCGATGATCAACGCTCACTACGAGGACGAGGCCGGGCTTCTCCGCCGCTTCGGCGGAATCCATATCGGCATCGCGACGCAGACCGATGCCGGCCTCCTCGTCCCCGTCGTCAGGCACGTGGAAGCCCGCGACATCTGGGACTGCGCAGCCGCGCTGAACCGCCTCGCGGAGGCCGCGCGCACGGGCACGGCGACGCGTGAGGAGCTCACCGGCTCGACGATCACCATTACCTCCCTCGGCGCCCTCGGCGGCATCGCCACGACGCCGGTGATCAACCGGCCGGAAGTCGCCATCGTCGGGGTCAACAGGATGGCGGTCCGGCCGCTCTGGGACGGCAAGGAATTTGTTCCGCGCAAGGTCATGAACCTGTCGTCATCGTTCGACCATCGCATCATCGACGGCTGGAATGCCGCCGTCTTCGTGCAGCGCATCAAGGCGCTCCTTGAGACCCCTGCCCTGATCTTCGTGGAAGGCTGAGGAAGACGATGAATGAGATCGTTTGCTCGCTGCTCGTGATCGGCGCCGGCCCCGGCGGCTATGTCTGTGCGATCCGTGCCGGCCAGCTCGGCATCGATACGGTGATCGTCGAGAGCGGCAAGCTCGGCGGCACCTGCCTCAATGTCGGCTGCATTCCCTCCAAGGCGCTGATCCACGCGGCGGAAGAATTCGAGAAAGCCGTCCATTGGTCGGGCGCCTCGGCCCCGCTCGGCATATCCGTCTCTGCGCCAACCCTCGACCTGAAGAAGACGATCGCCTGGAAGGACCACGTCGTCGGCCGCCTCAACAACGGTGTCGCGAATCTCCTCAAGAAGGCTGGCGTGAAGTCCGTCCACGGCCGGGCCTGCTTCCGCGACGGCAAGACGGTCGCCGTTGAGACCGAGACGGGGGTGCAGGTCATCCGCGCGCAGGCGATCGTCATCGCCACGGGCTCCGAACCGGTTGCGCTGCCGAACCTGCCCTTCGGCGGAACGGTGGTCTCGTCCACCGAAGCGCTGGCCCTGACGAAGCTGCCAGAGACACTCGTCGTTGTCGGCGGCGGCTATATCGGCCTCGAACTGGGCATGGCCTTCGCCAAGCTCGGCACCGCCGTCACCGTGGTGGAAGCCGAATCCCGGATCCTGCCGCTTTATGACGCGGAGCTGACGCGGCCGGTCGTCAAGCGGCTGAAGGAGATCGGCGTCTCGGTGCTGACCGGCACCAAAGCGCGCGGCCTGTCGGGCAAGGGCGATGCGCTCATCGTCGAGACCGCAAGCGGCGAGAAGCGCGTCCCGGCCGAAAAGGTGCTGGTAGCGGTCGGCCGCCGCCCGGTCACCGACGGCTGGGGCCTCGAGGAGATCGATCTCGACATGGCCGGCCGCTTCCTGCGCATCGACGATCAATGCCGCACCTCGATGCGCGGCATCTATGCGATCGGCGACGTGACCGGCGAGCCCTTGCTCGCGCATCGCGCCATGGCGCAGGGCGAGATGGTCGCCGAGATCGTCGCCGGCAGGCGCCGCAGCTGGGATGTCCGCGCCATCCCCGCCATCTGCTTCACCGATCCCGAGATCGTCGCGGTCGGGCTGTCACCGGAAGAGGCGCGCGCCGGAGGCCGCGAGATCAAGATCGGCCAGTTTCCCTTCAGCGCCAACGGGCGCGCCATGACGCGCCTCACCGAGGACGGCTTCGTGCGCATCGTCGCGCGCGCCGACAACCACCTGGTGCTCGGCATCCAGGCGGTCGGCCAAGGGGTATCCGAACTCTCGACGGCCTTCGGCCTCGCCATCGAGATGGGCGCGCGGCTCGAGGACGTGGCCGCCACGATCCACGCCCACCCGACGCAGGGCGAGGCCTTCCAGGAAGCGGCCCTCAAGGCGCTCGGCCATGCGTTGCACATCTAGCCGGCCACCTTGCCGCCGCTGGCGTCTCAATGAGCAGGATCAGCCAGTATCTTGGGCACTCGAACACAACCGTCACTGAGCGCGTCTACACGAGGTTTGCCCCGGATCACTTGCGCGAGGAAGCCGGCATCCTCGACTTCACGCGCGTCCGCAGCGCAGGCCGATAGGTTCGATGAACCTTAGGCAATCCGTTTTTGGGAAAGAAAATTCCGTTATTCCAAGACGTTAATTGGTGGGCCAGGCAGGACTCGAACCTGCAACCAGACCGTTATGAGCGGCCGGCTCTAACCATTGAGCTACTGGCCCGTCAAGGACGTGGCGCCGCCGGCTCGGTGTGCGGCACAAAGACATTCCGCAGCGCCGAGCTTCCATGGCACAGGCGGCGGACGCTGACAATACCGTCCGCCGCTACATGCATGCGATGGCCCGCCGGCTTCATTCGGCGATGCGCAACGCACCGATGTTGCGTGCGATCTCTTCGAAGACGGCGATGATCTCGTCGGGCGTGGCCGCGATATAGGCGAGCCGGTGGCTCGAATCCGTCGGGTCGACGGATGCGCAACTGGTCAAGAGCGAAAGGCCCGCCTTGCTGATGGGCGCATCGGGCGTGGAGAAGGCCACCGTATAGACGATGATGCCCTTCTCCTTGGCATTGGAGCAGGCCTCCAGCGTCTTGCCGTCCATCACCGTGGTGGCCTTGGCAGCAGCGGTCACCCCGCTCGCCAACCGGTTGTTCGTGTAATAGCCGAAGGGCGAGTAGATCGACCTGTTCAGCGTATTGCTCGCCGAGTTCCAAACATTGTCGCCGTCCGTCATCAGGATGATGATCTTGCGGTTGTTCTCCGTGCCATAGGCGCGGCCGTCGGCGAAGGGCGTGTTCGGCGAGATGGTGCGCCAGCCCCACATGAAGCCCTCGAACAGATTGGTATTGCCCGAGGCATTCATGCCATCGATGGCGCTGCGGATCGTCTGCGCGGTGCCGGTGAGGCGCGTCAGCTCGCGCGCGTCACAGCTCGCGTTGGGGCCGCGCGAGTTGCTGCGCTTCGACGAATTTCCACCGATCCTGTATTTGCACACGCGCTGCTGTGCATCGACCTCGGAGCTGGGCGACGACGGCTGACAGGCACTGTTGCTGTCATCGATGTAGCTGTTGGTAAAGCGCCCGCTGTAGATGGTGCTGGTTTGGTCCTTGGTCCCAGGTTCGTCCGGTGCGAACTGCGGCACGAAATAGCTGTTGCCGTCGCTCTGGCTGACCGGCGTGTCCTTGACCCCATGTTCACCGGGTCGTGTTTCGACACATCCAGCCCAATCGACGCCGAGTTCCTTGAAGAGCGCAAAGCGTGTCGCGGGGTTCCAGGCGCCCGACCTCGTGTCGAGCTTGATGTTCTCCCAATGGATCGACGACTTCGCCCCCAGATCCAGCCAGGAGGCCGAGGCCGACGGATTGGTCTTGTTGTAATACTGTGCCCCAACCTTGACCGATAGCGTGAAGGGCACCACCGACATCTTCGTGCGTTCGGCAATGGCCGGGCTGGCGTACATCGTATCGACCAGCTTCTTCGCCGCGTCCTTCGTCGCCGCCATCTTGGTGCGCCCTCCGACATAGGCCCCCATGGAGCCCGAGTTGTCCATGACGAGAGCGATCTCGAAGGTATCGTTGGAAATGACGGTACGGGTATAGGCGCTGATCGGGATGGGGTCCTTGCTGAGCCGCCCGATGTTCATGATGATCGGCGGGTAGGCCGCCGAGGTGTAGAGCTTCATCTCCGTCTGGGCGTTGCTGATCCATATGTCGTCGATACGCGCGGCCGAGCCGCCCATCTTGGCGAGATCCGGTCCCATCATCGCGTCGAAATAGGTCTGCGCAATCGCGAGCAGTTCCGCCTTCGATTTCTGTGAGGCGAGCGGGGCAATGGCCACGATCGTCGCGTCAGTGGCGCGCTGCAGCTTGGTGCGCAAGGTGGCGGCGCGCGAGTAGTCGACCGCGACGCCTATGGAAAAGACAAGCGGCAACAGGGCGAGCGCGAACCAGATGGCGATGTTGCCGCCCTGATCGGCCGAGAACCGGAACAGCAGGTTGGACTTGGACGTCATCCGCGAACCTCGATGGCAACAGGATGACAATGCCACAGAGCCGTAAAGTGCTGGTTTCGCCCGATCCGCGCGTTTCACCGAGCGGCTTAACCGGACGGTAGCGATATTGGCGCCTTTCGGCTCTGCAGGGGATGCGCGGCAGCCGAGCGTCCAGGCCGGTTGACAGGGCGCGAGCCATGCCGGCTTCTCGCGATCTGCATGAGGAAGGACCCACCATGAACGCGCACGGCGCGCCCGCACGGACAACCCGAACGGCGACACTGACCCTGCGCGGGGTCGTCGATGGCGCGCGCGAGATCGCGCCAGTCGCCATCTTCGTCATTCCCTTCGGCATCGCCTTCGGCGCCGCAGCCATCGAGAAGGGGCTATCAGCGCCCCTGTCCGTCCTCATGAGCACTTTCGTCTTCGCCGGCGCCTCACAGTTCGCAGCGCTCGACCTGTGGGCCTCGCCGATGCCCTATCTGATGCTGGCGCTGACGGTCTTCGCGGTGAATGCCCGCCACATCCTGCTCGGCGCGGCACTCGCCCCCTGGCTGCTGCACCTGCCGATGGCCAAGCGCTATGCGGTCCTCAGCGTGCTGAGCGATCCCAACTGGGCGCAGGCCACCCGTGCCCTGCAGCGGGGCGAAACCGACGCGGGGCTCGTTCTCGGCAGCGGGCTGCTCATGTGGATCGCCTGGATCATCGCCACCGCGATCGGCACCGTGCTCGGCTCGAATCTAGGCGATCTCACCCGTTTCGGCTTCGATGTCCTGATGATCGCGTTCTTCGCCGCGGCCGTCGTCGGCCAGTGGCGCGGCCTGCCGGACCTGGTGCCGTGGCTGGTTGCGGCAACCGTTGCCCTCGCCGGCGCTTGGATCCTTCCCTTCGGCTGGCACGTCGTCGCAGGGGCGCTCGCCGGTGGCATCACGGGAGCGCTCAGGCATGGTTGACGAGACGACCGCCCTTCTCGCCATCGCGCTCATGGCCACGGTCACGTTCCTGACCCGGATCGGCGGCGTCGTCATCATGAGCTTCGTGCCGATCACGCCGCGCATCGAGGCCTTCCTACGGCATCTGGCCGTGTCGGTCATCGTGGCGCTGGTGGTGCCTGCCGCCGTCAAGGGCGGACCGACGGCAATGCTGGCGGTGGCGACGGCGGGGCTCGTGATGGTGCTGACGCGCAGCGCCGTCGGCGCCATGCTGGCAGGGGTCGCCTGCGCCGCCCTGCTGAGGGCGCTGCCGATCTGACCTCTCAGGGCCGGTAGACCTCGACCGCGTCACTCAGGCCGTCGAGTTCATATTGGCCAAGCCGGCGTGGATCGGCCCAAAGGCGTTCGACGAAGGCGCGTGTCATCAGCAGGGGCTCGCCGAGCTGGCGGTTGAGCTTGGCGACCCGGCTCGTCACGTTGACGTCCCGCCCCACAACCGTGAAATCGAGCCGGTCGCCTGAGCCGACATTGCCATAGGCTGCCTCGCCATGGTGAAGGGCGATGCCGGCGGCGAGCTGGATGCGCAGTTCGCCCGCCTCATTGGCCGCGGCAAGACGGGCGAGCCCCGACTGGGCGGCATCGAGCGCCGACTGGGCAGCCGCGCCCGTAT
Organism: Chelatococcus daeguensis; assembly: GCF_001887265.1. Taxonomy (NCBI): domain Bacteria; kingdom Pseudomonadati; phylum Pseudomonadota; class Alphaproteobacteria; order Hyphomicrobiales; family Chelatococcaceae; genus Chelatococcus; species Chelatococcus daeguensis. The sequence goes on from NZ_CP018095.1 coordinate 2,748,958, forward strand.
CGTCCCCCCGGTCGCGGAAGATGGCGAGAAGCCCGTCGCCCATGTATTTCAACACCTCCCCACCCTCGCTCTCGATGGGCGGCACGAGGCAGTCGAAGTAGCCGTTGAGCAGGTCGACCGTCTCCTCCGGCGCCAGGTTCGAGGTCAGGCGCGTATAACCGCGCATGTCGGCGAACAGGATCGCCGAGCGGATGCGCGTCACCTCGCCACGCCGCACATCGCCGGACAGCACACGCTTATGCGGCTCATCGCCGATATAGGTGCGCAGCACGTGGCCAAGTGTGATGTAGCCGGCGGTGATCTCCATCACCGCGCCGATGGCCGGCATAACGGCCTCGATCAGCGCCCGGTGCTCAGGCGAGAAGCCTTCGGGGGACTTGGTGGCGAAGGCGATGCCGTTCGCATCGCCGTTGGCGAAGAACACCGGGAAGCACAGATAGTGCGTGTAGCCGGCCTCCTTCAGCTCCGGCACGATGCCGTAGCAGTCGTCCGCGGTCTTCGGCAGCCACAACTGCAACGGCCGGCGAGTCTGGTGCACGGCATAGAAGGGGCTGCGCCGATAGCCGTCGTGCGATTCAACCCGGTATGGGAACGCCTGAAGGGTGACGCCCGCCCCCTTGATCCAGGTGCGCGAAATGGCGGCGTGCAGCGAGTGCAGGGTCTTGATGGTGAGCGACACGCGGTCGATGGGCAGACCCGCGGCCAGCATGCGCTCGCACATGCCGGCGACGATGGCGACGGAATCGCGCATCTGCCGTGCCTCGCTCAAGAGCCAGTCACGCAGCGCGATGCTCGCCCTCAGACCGTCGGGCGACAATTGGCCGGCGAGCATGTAGGTACTGTCGCACTGCGGGCAGTCGAAGAGAGATTGCCCCTTCGGTCCGACGGCGATCTCCGCCTTCTCCATGGCGATCGGCACGCCCGCGCCGACCGGTGCCGCCACCTTTCCCGGCACGGCATCGACCATGGGGGAATCGGGCGCATCGACATGGGACGCCGCGAGAGGTGGGCGGGAGGTGATCTCTTCCGTGGTCATGGCTTCGTATATTGGGATCGGTGGGCGCTCGCGCCAAGGGGCACGGCATCGAATTCCTCCCTTGCCGCAGTTTGTGCTTGGCAAGCGACGGCTCTGCGGCTAGCAACACGCCGCACCGCACAATAACGCGGCGCCGTAAGCGTCCGACGTCAGGCAACGCATCACATGAGCCGCCGCAGGCGGGGTGATGCGTTCGCAGACCCCTGATCGCCTCCGGTGGCAACCGGATTCAGACCATGACCGAAACCACGCAACCGCGGCGCGTCAGGCTGCCCGCCCGTTACGCCGGAATCGTGATGCCTTTCGTTCTCTCGATCATCATGACCTTTATCGTCTCGGGCATCTCGACCCTGATGAACGTCGGGCTGCGACCGGAATTCCTTTCACTCTGGCCCGCCGCCTGGGGCCTGTCCTGGCTCGTCGCGTTCCCGACGCTGCTCCTCGTGACGCCGGTCGCACGCCGCATCGTGGGGCTTCTCGTCCATCCGCCGTCAGCCCCCTGACGCGGAAATGCCCGGCCCGCCTCCTCCGCGGAAGAAGCGCCGGACATTCCGCCGTCGCAGGTCAAAAGAAAAGGGCGGCCTTTCGGCCGCCCTTCTTCCCCGTCCGGGACGATCAGTTGTCGAGGAAGCTGCGCAGCTTGCGCGAGCGGCTCGGGTGCTTGAGCTTGCGCAGCGCCTTGGCCTCGATCTGGCGGATACGCTCGCGCGTCACCGAGAACTGCTGGCCGACCTCCTCGAGGGTGTGATCGGTGTTCATGCCGATGCCGAAGCGCATCCGGAGCACGCGCTCCTCGCGCGGCGTGAGCGAAGCGAGCACGCGCGTCGTGGTCTCGCGCAGGTTGGACTGGATCGCCGCATCGATGGGCAGGACGGCGTTCTTGTCCTCGATGAAGTCGCCGAGGTGGCTGTCCTCCTCGTCGCCGATGGGCGTCTCGAGCGACACCGGCTCCTTGGCGATCTTCAGCACCTTGCGCACCTTCTCGAGCGGCATGGCGAGCTTCTCGGCCAGTTCCTCCGGCGTCGGCTCGCGGCCGATCTCGTGCAGCATCTGCCGGCTGGTGCGGACGATCTTGTTGATGGTCTCGATCATGTGCACCGGGATCCGGATGGTGCGCGCCTGGTCCGCGATGGAGCGCGTGATGGCCTGGCGGATCCACCAGGTGGCGTAGGTCGAGAACTTGTAGCCGCGCCGGTACTCGAACTTGTCGACCGCCTTCATGAGGCCGATGTTGCCCTCCTGGATGAGGTCCAGGAACTGCAGGCCGCGGTTCGTGTACTTCTTGGCGATGGAGATGACGAGCCTGAGGTTCGCCTCGATCATCTCCTTCTTCGCCTGGCGCGCCTCGCGCTCGCCCTTCTGCACCATGGCGACAATCTTGCGGAACTCGAGGATCTCGAGCCCCGTCTCAGAGGCGAGCGTCTGGATCTCCTGGCGCAGGTCCTTGATACGGTCCTTCTCGTTGGCGACGAAGTCGCGCCAGCCGCGCGTGCCGAGCTTGGAGACGCGCAGCACCCACTTGGGGTCGAGCTCGGCGCCCTGGTGCTGGCGCAGGAAGTCCTCGCGCGCCACGCCATAGCTTTCGGCAAGGCGCATCAGCCGGCCCTCGAGGCCGATCAGCCGCTTGTTGATGTCGTAGAGCTGCTCGACCAGCGCATCGATGCGGTTCTGGTTGAGCGACAGCGACTTCACGTCGACGATGATGTCGTCCTTGAGCTTCTTGTACTTGCGCTCCTGGGAAGGCGACAGCTTCAGGTTCTGCAGACGATTCTCGATGTCCTGGTCCTGCAGGCGGCGCAGCTTCTTGTAGTTCTCGGCGATGTTGTCGAAGATCTCGAGGACGCGGGGCTTCAGTTCCGCCTCCATGGCCGACAGGGAGACGTTGTTCTCCATGTCGTCCTCGTCCATCTCGCCTTCCGCCTCGGCGATGGCGCTCTCGTCCTCGCCGGCCGCTTCGTCGCTGTCCTCGCCGTCCTCGGCGACGCGCGGGGCGCCCTTGCCTTCGGGATCGGCATAGGTCGCCTCGAGGTCGATGATGTCGCGCAGGAGGACGCGGCCTTCGACGAGTTCGTCGCGCCAGATGATGATGGCCTGGAAGGTGAGCGGGCTCTCGCACAGGCCGGCGATCATGGCCTCGCGGCCGGCCTCGATGCGCTTGGCGATGGCGATCTCGCCTTCGCGCGAGAGAAGCTCGACGGAGCCCATCTCGCGCAGATACATGCGCACGGGATCGTCGGTTCGCTCGGCGGGCTCGCTCTTCGTCTCGACCTTGGCCGGCAGGGCCGAGCGCGTCGCGTCGACGAGGTCGCCACCGTCGACCTCCTCTTCCTCGTTCTCGCCGCCCTCGGCGTTGGCGTCGTCCGCCTCTTCCGACTCGATGACGTTGATACCCATCTCGTTGAGCTGGGCGAGCACGTCCTCGATCTGCTCGGAGGAGAACTCCTCCGAGGGCAGGACCTCGTTCAACTCGTCATAGGTGACGTAGCCGCGCTTCTTGGCGAGCTTGATCATCCGCTTGACAGCGGCGTCGGTCAGGTCGAGCAGCGGGCTGTCGGTTTGCGTTTCCGCCGTTTCCTGCGTCTCGTCCCGTTCCGTCGTTTTCGTCGCCATATCTGACTGCTCCACTCGCCCCGGTCCATCGCGCCCGGCAGGCTCTCCAGCTGCAACAGACGAAAAGGCAGCGCCGGCACGGGCCGGGCCACCCGATCACTCATCTGCCGATCAAGCCAAAGATCGTTTGCCTAACCGTTAACCATCTCCCGGCTTCACCTGTCGACCACAACTTTCGTGGCCGGTGCATCTTGCCTGCGGCCCGCATCATGAGGTACGTCCCGGTACGAGGTTTCCCGCCTGCGTCCGGACCGCCTCGACCTCCGCCTCGGCACCGTCGAGCGATGTTATCTGCGCCTGCAGGTCGCACAACAGCACGAGGTTGGCCTCGCTGTCGTCCTGCGCCAATGCGCGCTCGGCCGCCTTCAACTCGCTATGTAGCGAGCGGCGGCGCCTTTGCAAGATGATGGCCTGACGCAGGGCATTCTCCACATCCGACAAATCGGCGCCAGATTCAAGTACCCACGCGTCACCGGGCCGCACCGCACGGCGGAACTGCTCGACAACGGGACCGAGCCCTGCCCGCTCCAACCGTCCGACGATGGCCGCGCCGTCGCTCGTTCCCTCGGCCGCCGCATCGACGAGCGCCGCCCTGAAGCGCGCCGCCTGGGCATCCGAAAAGTCGAGCGTCGCAATGGCCTCGCAGTGCTCCTCGAGCAGGCGCGGATGCACGAGGAGCGTCATGAGGATCAAGGCCTCACGCGGCGAAACCGCGGGTGCGCTGGCGGCGAACAGCGGATGCCGGGCGAGCAATGGGCTCGCCTTCGGCACGGACGCGACGGCGCCGCGCTGGCCCGCACCGCCGCGCCAGTGGCCGGGCGCGCGGCCGTAGCCGCGCTGCCCCCCGCCGTCACGGCCGCGCCAGGAACCGCCGCGACCGCCTGCTGCTGCCGGCATCGCGCCGGCGGGCGCCATCTCGCCGAGCCGCGCCATCAAATCTGCGCGATAATGCCGGCGCAACACTTCGTCCCGAACCCGGCCAAGCACCTCGCCGATGCGCCGCTCCAGCGCCGCCCGCCGCTCGGGCGTATCGAGCGGCCCGGCCTCCAGTTCGCGCGCCCACAGCATGTCGGACAAGGGCCGCGCCTGCGCCAGCACCGCCTCCATCGCCGCCGGCCCGCGGCTGCGCACGAGGTCGTCCGGATCCTGTCCCTCCGGCAAGAGGGCGAAGCGCAGCGACTTGCCCGGTTGCAGGGCCGGCAGCGCCACGTCGATGGCGCGGAAGGCGGCGCGCTGGCCGGCCTTGTCGCCGTCGAAGCACAGGATCGGCTCATCGGCCATGCGCCACAGGAGGGTGAGTTGCTCCTCCGTCAGCGCCGTGCCGAGCGGTGCGACGGCGTGGTGAATGCCTGCGGCGCTCAGCGCGATGACGTCGACATAGCCCTCGACGGCGATGACCGCGCCCCTGTCGTGCGCCGCCTTGCGGGCCTGATGGTGGTTGTAGAGGAGCCGCCCCTTGTGGAAGAGCGGGGTTTCGGGCGAATTGAGGTATTTCGCCGGCACATCGGCGCTCATCGCCCGCCCGCCGAAGGCGATCACCCGCCCGCGCACGTCCGCGATGGGAAACATCACCCGGTCGCGGAAGCGGTCGTAGGGGACGGCGACGTCCTCGCCCGTCACCAGCAGCCCCGCTTCGACCATCATCTCCGACGGCACGCCATTGGCCGCGAGATGGTCGCGCAGCGCGAAGCGGTCGGCCGGCGCATAGCCGATGCGGAAGCGCCGCTGGATGTCGGGCCCGAGGCCGCGGCCGGCGAGATAGTCCCGCGCCTTCGCCCCCTCGCGCGCGGCGAGCGCCGCCTCGAAGAAAGACGCGGCGAGCTCGAGCACGTCGTGCAGGCTCTTGCGCTTCTCCTCCTCGGCGGCCGCCTCGCGCGAGACCTTCGGCAGCGTCACGCCCGCCTCGGCCGCGAGCCGCTCCACCGCCTCGGGGAAGGAGAGCCCGTCGACCTCCATGAGAAAGGTGAAGATGTCGCCGTGCTTGCCGGAGGAGAAGCAGTGATAGAAGCCCTTCTGGTCGTTGACGTAGAAGGAAGGCGTCTTCTCGGCGTTGAAGGGCGACAGGCCCTTCCACTCGCGCCCCGCCTTGATCAGGCGCACGCGCTTGCCCACCACCGCCGTCACCGGCAGCCGCGCCCTGATCTCCTCGAGGATGGAAGGCGGAAAACGCATCGTCCTGCCTTTGCTCTAACGCATCCTAGCCGAAAGCGCACCGCGTGCGTGTCACCCCGGCGCAAAGCAGTTGGCGGACGAGCTTATCAACGCAATCCACAGGCTTCTCCGAATCCGGGCCCGGGTTCAACCGGCTCGCCAGAGTATCACGCAGCGGCGCCCGCCCGGGCGGGGATCGTTTGACATGCCCCGTCAACCACTCGACAATTGGTCATGGCCGAGGGATCGGACAACATCATCCTGCGCTACCTGAAGCGCATCGACGAGAAGGTCGATGCGCTACGCGAGGACAATCGCGAGATCAAGCAGCGCCCCGGCCTTCTCGAGCAACGATACGGGCTGCTCGAGCAGCAATACGCCTCGTTGTCATCCCGCATCGACCGTATCGAGGCCCGCCTCGACCGTATCGAGAAGAGGCTCGATCTCGTCGAGGTCTGACGGCTCACCCCGCGAGCTTGGCCTTCACCATCGCGCTCGCCTTGGCGAAATCCATGCGCCCGGCATATTTCGCCTTCAGGGCGCCGATGACCTTGCCCATGTCCTTGATGCCGGCGGCCCCGGTCTCGGCGATGGCGGCGTCGATCGCCGCGCCGACCTCGGCCTCGTCCATCTGCTGGGGCAGGAAGGAGGTGATGACGGCGATCTCGCCCCGCTCCTGCTCGGCGAGTTCCGGCCGGCCGCCCTTCTCGTAGATCTCGGCCGATTCCTGGCGCTGCTTGATCATCTTCTGCAGCATGGCGAGGATCTCTTCCTCGCTCGCCTCGCCGCGGCCGGCGCCGCGGGCCTCGATGTCCTTGTCCTTGAGGGCGGCCTGGATGAGCCGCACGGTCGCGAGCCGCGGCTTGTCGCCCGCCCGCATGGCTTCCTTCATGGCTTCGGTGAAGCGTGCGCGCATGACGATCCTCTCGTTGTTATGGCTTCCATCACGACAAGTACATTGACGCCGGCGCCCGCGCTTCTTAGGTTCCGCCGCCAGTGGCGCGGACGGCCGCAAGCGGCCGGCCCGGTTTTTCATGGCCGGACGTGATGGCGTCGGCCGAGGGCTTAAACTGATCATGGCGATGCTGCAAGACGACGCAATGGCGGGCGGTTGGCAAGAGCCGCGCGCAACCGCTGTCCTCGTCCTGGCGGACGGCACCGTGCTCGAGGGCTTCGGCCTCGGCGCAACAGGCGAATCGACCGGCGAGGTCTGCTTCAACACGGCGATGACGGGCTACGAGGAAATCCTCACGGACCCCTCCTACGCCGGGCAGATCATCACCTTCACCTTTCCCCACATCGGCAATGTCGGCGTCAACGACGAGGACATCGAGACGGTCAACATGGCCGCCTCGGCCGAGGTGCGCGGCATCATCGTCCACGCCAACGTGACGGAGCCCTCGAACTGGCGCGCAACGCGCCACCTCGACGCCTGGCTCAAGGCCCGCGGCATCGTCGGCCTGTCCGGCATCGACACCCGCGCGCTCACCGCTCTCATCCGCGAGAAGGGCATGCCCAATGCCGTCATCGCGCATGATCCTGCCGGAGATTTCGACATCGAGCGCCTGAAGAAGCGTGCAGCCGAGGTACCATCGATGGACGGGCTTGACCTCGTGCCCCTCGTCGGCACCACGCAGCGCTACGAATGGGACGAAACGACGTGGGTGCTCGGCCAAGGCTATGGCCGACGCGAAGGCGAGGCCAGGCACCATGTCGTCGCGGTGGATTACGGTGTCAAGCGCAACATCCTGCGCCTGCTCGCGGCCCGCGGCTGCAAGGTCACCATCGTGCCGGCGACTGCGACCGCCGAGGACGTTCTCGCCCTCTCACCTGATGGCGTCTTCCTCTCCAACGGCCCGGGCGACCCCGCCGCGACCGGCGAGTACGCCGTGCCGCTAATCCGCACGCTGCTTGACAGGAAGGTGCCGACCTTCGGCATCTGCCTCGGCCACCAGATGCTCGGCCTCGCCGTGGGGGCGAAGACGGCCAAGATGCACCAGGGCCACCACGGCGCAAACCATCCGGTCAAGGACCACACGACCGGCAAGGTCGAGATCGTGTCCATGAACCACGGCTTCGCCATCGACCGCGACAGCCTGCCGGAGAATGTCGAGGAGACGCATGTCTCGCTCTTCGACGGCTCCAATTGCGGCATCGCGCTGAAGGACCGCCCCGCCTTCTCCGTCCAGCACCACCCGGAAGCCTCGCCCGGCCCGCAGGACAGCCATTATCTCTTCGACCGCTTCGTGGAGATGATGGACAGGCACAAGCCCGCCACCGAGCGGGCCTGAGGGAACCGGCGCCGGCGGTGCCGAACGGGCTCTTGCCGGACCGGCTGCGATCCGCGAGCCTTGTCGGCGCCACCGCTGCGCCGGCCATATGAGCGCGCGGCTCGGGCGCGTTCGCGCGCAGGGCGCACAACCCTTTCCACGTCGACGATTCTCGTCTAAGAGGGCCGGAACGTGGACGGAGCAAGCTCCCCGCCACGCACTCACGGGGACGCGCTCCGGCTCTCAGAAGGCCGATGGCGCGGCCTTTTTTTATGTGCCCGGCCGATCCCGTGCCGGGCGCCCCAGGTCACGACGAAGACGCGAGCGACACGCATGCCCAAACGCACCGACATCGCCTCGATCCTCATCATCGGCGCCGGGCCGATCGTCATCGGACAGGCGTGCGAGTTCGACTATTCGGGCACCCAGGCCTGCAAGGCGCTGAAGGCGGAAGGCTACCGTATCATCCTCGTCAATTCGAATCCGGCGACGATCATGACCGATCCCGATCTCGCCGACGCGACCTATGTCGAGCCGATCACGCCCGAAATCGTGGCGAAGATCATCGAGAAGGAGCGCCCTGACGCCCTGCTGCCGACCATGGGCGGCCAGACGGCGCTCAACTGCGCCCTGTCGCTCAAGAAGATGGGCGTGCTCGAGAAGTTCGGCGTCGAGATGATCGGCGCCACGGCCGAGGCGATCGACAAGGCTGAGGACCGCGAGCTCTTCCGCGAGGCGATGACCAAGATCGGCCTCGACACGCCGAAGTCGCACCACATCGACAATCTCGCCGACGCCTTGAAGGCCCTCGACGACATCGGCCTGCCGGCCATCATCCGCCCCTCCTTCACGCTCGGCGGCACTGGCGGCGGCATCGCCTACAACAAGGAAGAGTTCATCGACATCGTCGAGCGCGGCATCGACGCCTCCCCGACCAACGAGGTGCTGATCGAGGAGAGCGTGCTCGGCTGGAAGGAGTACGAGATGGAGGTCGTCCGCGACAAGGCGGACAACTGCATCATCGTCTGCTCCATCGAGAACATCGACCCGATGGGCGTGCATACGGGCGATTCCATCACCGTGGCACCGGCGCTGACGCTGACAGACAAGGAATACCAGATCATGCGCGACGCCTCGCTCGCCGTGCTGCGCGAGATCGGCGTCGAGACCGGCGGCTCCAACGTCCAGTTCGCCGTCAATCCGGCGAACGGGCGCATGATCGTGATCGAGATGAACCCGCGCGTCTCGCGCTCGTCGGCCCTGGCGTCAAAGGCGACCGGCTTCCCCATCGCCAAGGTCGCGGCCAAGCTCGCGGTCGGCTACACGCTCGACGAGATCGCCAACGACATCACCGGCGGGGCGACGCCCGCCTCCTTCGAGCCGACGATCGACTACGTCGTCACCAAGATCCCGCGCTTCGCCTTCGAGAAGTTTCCCGGCGCCGCGCCGGTGCTGACGACGGCCATGAAGTCGGTCGGCGAGGCGATGGCCATCGGCCGCACCTTCCAGGAAAGCCTGCAGAAGGCCCTGCGCTCGCTGGAGACGGGCCTCACCGGCCTCGACGAGATCGAGATCCCCGGCCTCGGCCAGGGCGACGACAAGAATGCCATCAAGGCCGCCCTCGGCACGCCGACGCCGGAGCGCCTCCTCAACGTCGCCCAGGCCTTGCGGCTCGGCGTCGATGCCGACCAGATCCACGAGACCTGCAAGATCGACCCCTGGTTCATCGCGCAGATGCAAGGCATCGTCGAGACGGAGGCCAAGGTCCGCAAATACGGCCTGCCGGCGACGCCCGGCGCCTTCAGGCAGCTGAAGGCCATGGGCTTCTCGGATGCGCGCCTCGCCGTCCTCGCCGGCAAGAGCGAGGAGGAAGTCAAGGCCCTGCGCCGCTCGCTCGGCGTGCGCCCGGTCTTCAAGCGCATCGACACCTGCGCAGCCGAATTCGCATCCCCGACCGCCTACATGTACTCGACCTATGCGGCCCCCTTCGCCGGCACCCTTGCAGACGAGGCGCGGCCTTCGGACGCGAAGAAGGTCGTCATCCTCGGCGGCGGGCCAAACCGCATCGGCCAGGGCATCGAGTTCGACTACTGCTGCTGCCATGCCTGCTTCGCTCTCGACGAGGCGGGCTACGAGACCATCATGGTCAACTGCAACCCGGAGACGGTCTCGACCGACTACGACACCTCAGACCGGCTCTATTTCGAGCCGCTGACGGCGGAGGACGTCATCGAGATCATCGACACCGAGCGGCAGAATGGCACACTGCACGGCGTCATCGTGCAGTTCGGCGGGCAGACGCCCCTGAAGCTGGCCCGCGCGCTGGAGGAGCACAAGGTGCCGATCCTCGGCACCTCGCCCGATGCCATCGACCTTGCCGAGGACCGTGACCGCTTCAAGCGCCTGCTCGACCGGCTCGGCCTCAAGCAGCCGAAGAATGGCATCGCCTATTCCGTCGAGCAGGCCCGGCTCGTCGCCGCCGAGGTCGGCCTGCCGCTCGTCGTGCGCCCGTCCTACGTCCTCGGCGGCCGTGCGATGGCCATCATCCGCGACGAGGACACCTTCGGCGACTACCTGCTCGGCACGCTGCCGGCCTTGGTGCCGCACGACATCAAGGCGCGCTATCCCAACGACAAGACCGGCCAGATCAACACCCTGCTGGGCAAGAACCCTCTGCTCTTCGACCGCTACCTGTCGGACGCCATCGAGGTGGACGTCGACTGCCTCGCCGACGGCAAGGACGTCTTCATCGCCGGCATCATGGAGCACATCGAGGAAGCCGGCATCCACTCCGGCGACTCGGCCTGCTCGCTGCCGCCCCGCTCGCTCTCGCCCGAGACGCTGGAGGAACTGGAGCGCCAGACGAAGGCCCTCGCCCTCGCCTTGGACGTCGGCGGCCTCATGAACGTGCAGTACGCCATCAAGAACGGCGACATCTACGTGCTCGAAGTCAATCCGCGCGCCTCGCGCACGGTGCCCTTCGTCGCCAAGGTCATCGGCGAGCCCATCGCCAAGATCGCTGCCCGCATCATGGCCGGCGAGAAGCTGGCCGCTTTCGGCCTGAAACCCAAGGAGCTGGCACATATCGGCGTGAAGGAGGCCGTATTCCCATTCGCCCGCTTCCCCGGCGTCGATGTGCTGCTCGGCCCGGAGATGCGCTCGACCGGCGAGGTCATGGGCCTCGACACCTCCTTCGGGGTTGCCTTCGCCAAGAGCCAGCTCGGCGGCGGCACCAAGGTGCCGAAGGACGGCACAGTCTTCGTCTCCGTCCGCGACGCCGACAAGGACCGGATCCTGCCGGTGGTCAAGACGCTCGCCGAGCTCGGCTTTGCCGTGGTGGCGACGAGCGGCACCCAGCGCTTCCTCGCCGAGAAGGGCGTTGCAGCCGAGCGGATCAACAAGGTCCTGGAAGGCCGGCCGAATGTCGTCGATGCCATCAAGAACGGCTCGATCCACCTCGTCTTCAACACGACGGAAGGCGCTCAGGCCCTGCACGACTCGCGCGAGCTGCGCCGCGCGGCCCTCTTGCATAAGGTGCCCTATTACACCACTCTTGCCGGTGCGGCCGCCGCCGCCGAAGGTATCAGGGCCTATCTCGCCGGCGACCTCGAGGTGCGAGCGTTGCAGGAGTACTGGCCGGCCGGCTCGAAGAGCGCCTAGGCGAGACGCAGGCCGCAACACGTCGAGTTTCATCACGCGTCACGGGGTACGATTGCGGCCCCGGACGGCGTCTTTGTTGTGAGAGAACGTACGCGATGGAAAAGATCCCGATGACCGCCTCAGGCTATGCGGCCCTCGAAGCGGAGCTCAAGCGCCGCCAGCAGGAGGAGCGTCCGCGCATCATCCAGGCGATCGCCGAGGCGCGTGCGCTCGGCGACCTCTCGGAGAACGCGGAATATCACGCCGCCAAGGAAGCGCAGAGCCTCAACGAGGGCCGCATCCAGGAGCTCGAGAGCCTCCTGTCGCGCGCCGACGTCATCGACCTCAGCAAGCTCAACGGCAAGACAGTGAAGTTCGGCGCCACCGTGACCCTCGTCGACGAGGACACGGAGGAGGAGAAGGTCTACCAGATCGTCGGCGAGCCCGAGGCAGACGTCCATTCCGGCCGCGTCTCGATCACCTCCCCCGTGGCCCGCGCCCTCATCGGCAAATCCATCGGCGACAGCGTCGAGGTGGTGACCCCAGGCGGCGGCAAGTCGTACGAGATCATCAACGTCCGCTTCGGCTGATCCGCATTCGGAGGCCTTCCATGGCAACGGTGTCGCGTCGTCACCTGCTCGGCATGGCCGCGCTCGCCGGAACGCTGGCGCTCGGCGCCTGCGTTGCGCCGGCAACGACGCCGCTGCCAGCGGGCGAGGCCGGAGCGCTGCGCCTCTCGGCCATCTCGGTCGACATCTCGGCGCTGGTCGCCCAGGGCCAGGGCCCCTTCGCGACGCTCGTCGGCGACAGCCTGTCGGATGCGCTCACGAACGCCTTCGCCGACCGGCTCGCGCCGCGCGACCGCACGGCACCGCGCCTCGTCGTGCGCCTGAAGAGCCTCACCTTGTCGGCCTGGTCAGGAGGCTCCTCGATCCGCATCGACGGCAGGGATTTCGCCGAGGGCGGCTCCGACAGCGACTATCTCGACGGCGAGGCGCTCATCGTCGGCCGCCGCGGCGAGATCGAGGCGCGCTACCCGATCCTCTTCGCCCTGCCGTCGAGCTATTCCGGCCCGTGGTATCTCGCCGACAACGAACAGCGCCGCGCCGCCACCATAGCCCAGCTCTACGCCGACTGGGTCAAGCGCAAGATCGTCGGACGGTAGGCCCGGGCGCCTCTCTGGCACACCGCGACATCGCGCCGGTCGAGCCGATCCAAATAGCGCCCGCAGCGCTCGTTCGATCCTCACCGTCGTCATGCCCGCGCTTGTCGCGGGCATCCACGCCTTAGAAAATTCCTGCAAAGTCAGAAGGCGTGGATGGCCGGGACAAGCCCGGCCAAGACGGCGGGGGATGCCGGGCCAGCGATCCCGACGCCGACTGATCGATAACCCGACCCTCCAGCCCGCCGATCCGCCCCTACCCCACCCTCGATCCGTCCGCCATGGGCACGATCGGCTCGTCCTTGACGAGGTCGAGCGTCAGCGCCGTGCGCACGTTGCGCACGTTCGGCATTGCTGTCAGTTCCAGCACGAAGGACTGGAAGGAGCGCAGGTCTGGCGCCACGCATTTGAGGAGGAAGTCCGTCTCGCCCGACAGGGTCCAGCATTCGCGCACCAGCGGCATCTGGCGGATGCGCGCGGCGAAGGCCTCGAGGTCCGCCTCGGCCTGGCTCGCGAGATTGACCATGGCAAAGCAGGTGACATCATAGCCCAGGCGCCGCTGGTCGAGGATCGCCCGGTAGCCCCGGATGATGCCTGCTTCCTCGAGCGCCCGCACGCGGCGCAGGCAGGGAGGCGCGGAAAGTCCGGCGCGGCGCGCCAGTTCCACATTGGTGATACGGCCGTCTGCCTGGAGCTCCTTCAGGATCTTCCAGTCCGTCGCGTCGAGTTCCACGCGCAAGCGCGATTATCCTTCTCGCAGGTGCCGGACGATTGCGTCATGCGACGTGGCACGGGCACGGTGATCGCCTGATTTAGTATGATTCGGGCGCCAAATTCGCAAGAGAGTCTCACGATGTTGCACGCCGATAGCGCCTGGATTCTCACCGACGGCAAGGCGGGCGACGAAACCCAGTGCCTCGGCCTCGCGGCCGCGCTCGGCATCGAGCCGCAGTTGCGTCGCATCGCCCCCCGGCCGCCCTGGTCGTGGCTGATGCCTTGGGGGCCCATCGATCCGCGCGAGGCGTCCGGGCAGCCCGCGAGCCCCATCGCACCGCCCTTTCCCGACCTTGTCATCGCCTCCGGCCGCCGCGCCGTGCCTTATCTGCGCCACGTCAAGCACGCTTCCGGCGGACGCACCTTCACCGTCTTCCTGAAGGATCCCCGCACCGGAACCTCCGCCGCCGATTTCATCTGGGTCGGCGAGCACGACCGCCTGCGCGGCGAGAACGTCATGGCAACGCTGACGCCGCCGCATCGCATCTCGGCTGCGCGGATCGCCGCCGCCAGGGCTGCGCCGCCGGCCATCCTCGCTGCCCTTCCCCTGCCCCGCGCAGCCGTCCTCGTTGGGGGCGACAGCCGGCACCACACCTTCACGCCTGCCGACATCGCCGGCTTCGTCACAAATCTCAAGTCACTGCGGGCGAGTGGCGTCTCGCTGATGATCACGGCCTCGCGGCGCACGCCGCCGGCGCTGCGCACCGCGCTCGCTGATCTCGCCGAGGAGGAGAATGTCTATCTGTGGGACGGCCGTGGCGACAATCCCTATGTCGCCATGCTCGCCCTCGCGGACGCCGTGGTCGTCACGGCCGATTCGACCAACATGGCCGGCGAAGCGGCGGTCACGGGCCGGCCGGTGCTCGTCTTCGAGCCGAGCGGCGGCCATCCGCGCCTCAAAGCGTTGCTGGAAGGTCTCAGGGGCGCAGGAATTGTGCACGCCTTTCGGGGGAGACTTGAAGGAAGCGCATACCAGCCCTTAGATTCAACGCCGAGCATTGCAGAGGCTGTCGCCCGGGCCTACGAGGCCCATCGTAGGCGCTTCCTCTCTTCACCCCGCGACGCTCCTGTCGCAGACGCCTGAAAGGGCGAACAGTCGATCGGTCCGCCATGACGCACACGCATGCTAAGGTCCTCATCCTGGGCTCCGGCCCGGCCGGCTATACCGCTGCCATCTATGCCGCCCGCGCCATGCTGGAGCCGGTGCTCGTCACCGGGCTGCAGCAGGGCGGCCAGCTCACCATCACGACCGACGTCGAGAACTATCCCGGCTTTGCCGATGTCATTCAGGGGCCCTGGCTGATGGAGCAGATGCGCCTGCAGGCCGAACATGTCGGCACGCGCATCGTGAGCGACTATATTTGCGCCGTAGACCTGTCGCAGCGGCCTTTCCGTCTCACCGGCGACGGCGGGGACACCTACAGCTGCGATGCGCTGATCATCGCCACCGGTGCGCAGGCCAAGTGGCTCGGCCTGCCGTCGGAGGAGGCCTTCCAGGGTTTCGGCGTGTCGGCCTGTGCCACCTGCGACGGCTTCTTCTTCCGTGGCAAGGAGGTCGTCGTCGTCGGCGGCGGCAACACGGCCGTGGAGGAGGCGCTTTACCTTGCCAACATCGCCGCCAAGGTCACGCTGGTACACCGCCGCGACGAGTTGCGCGCCGAGCGCATCCTGCAGGATCGCCTGTTCCAGCATCCGAAGATCGAAGTGGTTTGGGACACAGCGCTCGAGGAGATCTGCGGCGAGGGTACGCCTCCCTCGGTAACGCACGTGCGCCTCAGGAATCTCAAGACCGGCGCTGTCAGCCAGCGCCGCACGGACGGCGTCTTCATCGCCATCGGCCACAAGCCGGCGAGCGAGCTCTTCATCGGGCAACTCGACATGAGCCCGAGCGGCTACATCCGGACCGAGCCGGGCACGACGCGTACGAACGTCGAGGGTGTCTTCGCCGCTGGCGATGTCACCGACGATGTCTATCGGCAGGCGGTCACGGCCGCCGGCCTCGGCTGCATGGCCGCACTCGATGCCGAGCGCTGGCTCGCTGCCCGCGAGGCCACCCTCGAGGCGGCCGAATAACCAACGAGGAAACGCGACGGCGGCCCCCCGGGTGCTGCCGGCACAACAGGCGGAAGGCCAGCGGGGGCGGCCGTGGATTGGGACAAGATCAGGATTTTCTACACTGTCGCGGAGGCAGGCAGCTTCACGCGTGCCGGCGATGATCTCGGGCTCAGCCAGTCGGCCGTCAGCCGGCAGGTGAGCGCGCTCGAGCGCGAGTTGAAGGCCCCGCTCTTCCACCGCCATGCCCGGGGCCTCATCCTGACCGAGCAGGGCGAGCTGCTCTTCCGCGCCGCGCGCGACATGACCATGCGGCTCGACGCGACGCGCGCGCGCCTCGCCGAGTCGCGTGAGCGCCCGTCGGGCACCCTGCGCGTGACGACGACGCTCGGCCTCGGCACCAACTGGCTGACGCCGCGCATCGGCGAGTTCTTGGATCACTACCCGGACGTGCGGGTGGAGCTCATCCTGTCGGACGAGGAACTCGATCTTTCGATGCGCCAGGCCGACGTCGCCATCCGCCTGCGCCAGCCCGTGCAAGGCGACCTCATCCAGCGCCGCCTGTTCACGGTGCACTTCCACGTCTATGCATCCACCGAATATCTCAAGCGCTTCGGCCAGCCTGAGAAGCTGGTGGACCTCGACAACCACCGCATCCTGTCCTTCGGCGGCTCGATGCCGCATTACCTTCTGGCCGTGCACTGGCTGGCGACAGCGGGCCGTGATCCGAAGGATCCGCGCCCCTACCATCTCGTTGTCAACAATATCACGGCGCTGAAGAAGGCTGTCGAGCGGGGCGCCGGCATCGCAGTACTACCCGATTACATCGTCGAACCTGGCCTCGGGCTCGTGCAGATTCTGACCGATGTCGAAATGCCTTCGCTGGAGAGCTATCTCGTCTATCCGGAAGAGATGAAGAACGTTGCGCGGGTGCAGGTCTTCCGCGATTTCCTGATCGGCAAGGCGCAGCGCTGGACCTACTGAACCGCTGAATCGGTGCGGGATATATTCAGGCTTTTGAAGCGGAATTATGACATATGACCTGCATAAACATGCGGCATCTGCATAGCTGACATGCCCCATGTTGCATTGCAAAAAGGCAGGAAAAGGCCGATATCAATTGTGGCTGAAGGCGATGGGCTCCGCACCTCCTCCCGGCGTAGAGCCCATTTCGGCCGTTCCCCTCTGGAAGTGTTCCGACCTTGGTCGGACATGACTTAGGCCGGGTTCCCTCAGGAACCCGGCCTTTTTTCTTGGCATTTGCCGCAAGCGACTCGTGCGCCGTGCCCCTGGACGATGCCGACGCTGGATGCATGGCTGACATGTCCCTGCCTGCGTTGCGGAAGCGCTGCCGAAGGACCATATCACTCATGGCTGAAGGCGATGGGCTCCGCACCTCCTCCCGGCGTAGAGCCCATTTCGGCCGTTCCCCTCTGGAAGTGTTCCGGCTTCGGTCGGACATGACTTCAGGCCGGGTTCCCTCAGGAACCCGGCCTTTTTCTTGTGCACCTCAAATCTTGCACAATCTTTGACGGCAAAGGGCGCAAGCGCATTGCATCTCCTGCGCGGGGACGCTCGCAATGCTGCAGGAGCGGATCCCGGTCCACCTAGAGGAAGAGTTTTTCGCCCACGAGGCCGCTATAGAGCCCGGCCACGAACGCGCCATAGCCGTTGTAGATCTGCGTGGGGAACATCTCGCCCGTACCGATCATCTCCTCTGCGGCCTGGCTCCAGCGCGGATGCGGCACCGCGGGATTCACATTCGCCCAGAAGCCGTATTCGGAGGGCTGCAGCGCCTCCCAGAAGCTCGTCGGCCGCGTCTCGGAGAAGGAAATGCGGTTGATCGATTTGATGGACTTGAAGCCGTATTTCCACGGCACGGCGAGGCGCAGCGGCGCGCCCATCACTTTCGGCAGTGGCTTGCCGTAGGCGCCAGTGACGAGGAAGGCGAGTTCGTTCGTCGCCTCGGCGATGGTCAGGCCCTCGGTATAGGGCCACGGATACCACGTTTGGCGCTGCCCGGGGGCGATCTTCGGGTCGTGGAAGGTCTGCATGACGACGTATTTCGCCGAACCGAGCGGGCGCGCGCGCTTCACGAAGGCGCTGAAGGCAAAACCCGTCCACGGCACAGCCATGGCCCAGGCCTCCACGCAGCGGTGCCGATAGAGCCGCTCCTCCAGCGGCATGGTCTTGAGGAGTTCGTCCAGGCCGATCTCGAAAGGCCGCTCGACGAGCCCGTCGACCTTGATGGTCCATGGATCGCTCACGAGCGCCTCGGCCCCGGCGGCGACGCGCTTGTGGGAGCCGAACTCGTAGAAATTATTGTAAGCGGTGTTGATCTCCTCCGGAGTCACGCTTCGGTCGAGCACGAAACGCTCGTTGCGCGGCGCGGGATAGAGCCCGGCGGCCGCCTCTTGGGCCCGAGCCGTGCGACCGGCGCCCAGCATGACAAGGCCCGCAGCGCCGGCCAGGAAGGATCGGCGGTCGAAGAAGATGGCTTCCGATGTGGCCACCGATTCCGGCAGGCGCCAGCCGGGTTGTGTCCTGATCAGCATGGATGCGCTCCCGAGGCGGATCCGCCCGTCGTGAAAAGGGGTAGAGCCGTGCGCGGCCGGCGACAATTCACGCCTTCGGGAGCGCGCGCCGGATCAGGGGTGTCCGCCGGCCTGCGCCTCGTCCCTGAGGGCCCGGCGCAACACCTTGCCAACATTTGTCTTCGGCAGGCTGTCGCGGAAAACGATGCGGCGCGGCACCTTGTAGGAGGTGAGGTTCTCGCGCGCGAAGGCACGCAATTCCTCCTCCGTCAGGCTCTCGTCCCGCTTGACGATATAGGCGAGCACCGCCTCGCCCGAGTGCTCGTCCGGCTGCCCGACAACTGCCGCCTCCAGTACCTTCGGATGGCGGACGAGGACATCCTCGACCTCGTTGGGATAGACGTTGAAGCCGGAGACCAGCACCATGTCCTTCATGCGGTCGACAATGCGGAAGGACCCCTCCTCCGCCTCGACGGCGAGGTCTCCGGTGCGGAAATAGCCGTCGGCGGTCATCACCTTCGCCGTCTCGTCGGGGCGCTGCCAGTATCCTGCCATCACCTGCGGGCCGCGCACGCACAATTCCCCGACTTCGCCGAAGGGAACATCAGTATTGTCGAGGCTGCGGATGGCGACATCCGTCGACGGCAGCGGAAAGCCGATGGTACCGGTGAACTCCTCGATATCGAGCCGGTTCGCTGAGACGACCGGCGACGTCTCGGACAGGCCGTAGCCCTCGATGATTGGCTTGCCGCTGATGTCCTTCCAGCGCTTGGCCACCGCTGCCTGGGTCGCCATGCCGCCCGCGATGCACAATTGCACGGGCGAGAAGTCGACCTCCCCGATACCGGAATGATGGGCAAGCGCGTTGTAGAGCGTGTTGACGCCGCTGATCATGGTGAAGGGCCGCGATTTCAGCGTCTTCACGAAGCCGGCGATGTCGCGCGGATTGGCGATGAGCAAGCCGCAGGCCCCGATGCGCATCATCATCATGCAGCACACGGTGAGGGAGAAGATGTGATAGAGCGGCAGCGCCGTCACCATGATGTGGCGGCTTCCGTCGGTCTTCACCCAGCCCTCGAGCCAGGCCTTCATCTGCGCGACATTGGCCGTGATGTTGCCGTGGGTGAGCACGGCGCCCTTGGCGACTCCGGTCGTCCCGCCCGTGTATTGCAGGAAGGCCACGTCCTGCGGCGTCAGGGCAACCGGATCGGGCGCCCGCCGCCGCCCCTCGGCAAGGACCGCCGCGAAACGGACGGCGCCCGGAATGCTGAAGGGCTTCACTGCCTTCTTCACGTGCCGGGAGACGAGATTGACGATGGCGCCCTTGAGGCCCATCAGGTCTCCCGGCGTGGCGATGACGACCTGATCGAGCTTCATCTGCGGCAGCGCCTCGGCCACCGTGTGGGCGAAGTTCTCGAGCACCACGAGCACGCGGGCCCCCGCGTCGTTCACCTGGTGCGCCAGTTCGCGCGGCGTATAGAGCGGGTTGACGTTGACGACCGTGCAGCCGGCGATGAGCACGCCGAACATCGCCGCCGGATAGGCGAGGACGTTCGGCATCATCAGGGCCACGCGATCGCTCTTGTTGATGCCGCGGGCCTGCAGCCACGATGCCATTGCCTCGGCGGCGGCGCGCAGTCCGGCGTAGGTGAGTTCCTTGCCGAAGCTCTCGAACGCCGGCCGGCCGGCGAAGTCGCGCGTCGCGTCGTAGAAGAGGTCGGCGAGCGTGCCGAGATGGCTGATGTCGATTTCCGCGGCGACTGTCGGCGGATAGGACCGCAGCCATGGCCGCCTCGCCATCAGTTGCTCGTTGGTCCCGTGTCGCGTCTCGATCGCCTCCACCATGACGTTCTCCCGCTCATGTTCCCGGCCGGTTGCACCGGCTCTTCGCGCATTGTCTTTCAGGCGGGAAAAACTGTCGATAGAGGCGGGATTCGGCGTCGAAATGCCCCCATGAAAGCGCCTGCAGCCGCCCACCGGCCGCATCGACGCGACCACGCAGCGCAGGAAACTGCGCAAAAGCGGGGAGAATCATCCCTCGCCCTTTTCGCGCGGGCGAAGAGGGCGAGGGATGATCGAACCTGCGCCTCCTCAGCCGCCGGTTGCCGCTGCGCGGGCCATGACGACCTGATCGGCCGCTTTGCCGCTGAGTTCCGCCAGATGGTCGAACCGCGCCGAGAAGCTGCCGACACCAGCAGTGGCCGAACGCAACTCGACGATGAGGTCATCCATCTCGGCCTCCGGGATCATGGCGTTCACCAGGTCCCAGCCGAGCCAGCCCGGTCGCCCGTCATAGCCGAGGATCTGCCCCCGCCGTGCCGAGATGATCGCCGTCGCCTTGGACATTGCCTCCGTGGGCACGGCGATCTCCACGGCCAGCATCGGCTCGAGCAGCACCGGCTTGGCATTCGGCAGCATCTCGGCCATGGCGAGTCTTGCCGCAGCGCGGAAGGCCATGTCGGAGGAATCGACCGTATGGTACGAACCGTCGGTGAGCGTCACCTTCATGTCGACGACGGGAAAGCCGAGCGGTCCCTTCTCCGCCGCCTCGCGCACGCCGATCTCCACTGAGGGAATGTACTGCTTGGGCACGACGCCACCGGTGATCGTGTCGGTGAAGACGATGCCTTCGCCGCGCGGCAGCGGCTCGACATGGAGCACGACGTCCCCGAACTGGCCGTGACCACCCGACTGTTTCTTGTGGCGCCCACGGGCTTGGGCCGCGTGGCGGATGGTCTCGCGATAGGCGATCTGCGGCTTGCGCACGTCGACCGTAACGCCGAAGCGCGACGCGAGCCGCGCGATGGCGACGCGCAGGTGCATCTCGCCCTGGCCGCACAGACGCATCTCGCCGAGGTCGGGCCGCTGCTCGAGCACGAGCGAGGGATCCTCCTCGACGATCTTTCCGAGCGCCGTCGTCAGCCGCACGTCGTCCTTGCGGTCGCGCACGAGGAGCGCCAGCGAGAAGACGGGATCGGGCGGAGCGACGGAGACGATTGCCGTCGGGCGTTCCTTGCCGACTGCGAAGGCATCGGAGGTCGCGACATTGTCAAGCCGGGCGAAGGCGACCGTCTCGCCTTCCTCCGCCGTGGTCCGGCGGCTCTGCCCCTGGCCCTTCAGGTCGACAATGCCGGCAACGCGCGCCTCCCCCCCGCGCGACGATACGACCGTGTCGCCCTCGGAGATAGGGCCGCGCAGCACGCGCGCCAGCGTCAGCTTGCCGCCCTGGCCGTTGTGGCTCGTCTTCATCGCGAAGGCGAGCGGCGGCCCTTCCTCGGGCACGCCGAGGCGAGCCCGCGTCGCGGCGAGGCGCGGCGCTTCGTGGCGCAGCGCCTTGAGCAGGCGCGTGACCCCGTTGCCGCGCTCGGCCGAACCGAAGAGCACCGGCACGACATGCATGTCGCGCAGTTCGCGCGAGAGATCGTCGAACACCCTGTCGCGCGGCGGCTCGATCTCCTCGACGAGATCCTCCATGAGTTCGTCGTCGTAGTCGGCGAGCCGCTCGAGCATCGAGAAGCGCGCCTCCTTCTCGCGACCGACCTCGGTGACGGGAAGGTCGATCACCTCGCTCGCGGCATATTCGCGATAGACGAAGGCTCGCTCCAGGGCGAGGTCGATAAAGCCGATGGCTATGCCATCCTTCCATATGGGAATCTGGCGCAGCAGGAGCGGCGTGCGCGAGGCTCTCTGCAGGCTGGCGAGCGTCTCGCGCACGCGCCGGCTCGCCGCATCGATCTTGTTGAGAAAGAGGAAGCGCGGCACATCCGCCTCCTCGAGCTCGCGCATGACGAGTTCGAGTGCCGGCACCTTGCGGTCGTCCGCCTCGCAGACGACGACGGCCGCATCACAGGCCGGCAGGACAGTGCGCATGTCGTGCAGGAACTCGATCGAACCGGGGCAATCGACGAAGGTGAAGCGCTCGCCGAGGAAATCGCCGCTCGCGACGTTCGGCTCGATGCTCATGCCCTGCGCCCGCGCTTCGGGCGAGGCATCGCCGATCGTGTTCCGGTCCGCCACCTTCCCCTGCCGGTCGATCGCCCCCATGCGGGCGAGACAGGCCTCCATCAGGCTGGTCTTGCCACTCTGGTAGGGGCCGACGATGGCGATGCACCGGGGCCCCGCTCGTTCTCTACCGCTGGCATCCATGGCCGCCTCTCCCTCGCATGACGGCCACGAGGGCCGTCATGTGATCGTCACGCCGTCGGGCGTGCGAATCAAGGGTGGCGGTGAGGTGGCACCCGCAGCCGCTCGGGCGGCGACGCTCAACGCCAGGCGAGCAGGCGCTTTTCGACGGCCCCGATGACGCCGGCAACCGTCAGGCCGAGCAGCGAGAGCACGACGACCCCGGCGAGCAGGCGGTCAGACTGCATGAGATTGCCGGCGGCCAGCACTAGGGCGCCGACCCCCTCGTTGGCGCCGATCATCTCGGCGGCGATGAGCAGGACGATACCGATGGAGGAGGCGATGCGCATGCCCGACAGGATGCCGGGCAGAGCCCCCGGCAGGATGATCTTCGAGATGATGGCGAAGGAGGACAGGCCGAAGCTGCGACCCATGCGCACGAGCGAGCGGTCGACATTGTCCACGGCCCCATAGGTCGCGATCACCATGGGGAAGAAGGTGCCGAAAGCGATGGTCGCCACCTTGGAACTTTCGCCGATGCCGAACCACAGGATGAAGAGCGGCAGGAGCGCGATCTTCGGGATGGGGAAGAGCGCAGCGACCAGCGTCGCGCCAGGCGAGCGCACCAGGCTCGACAGGCCGATGGCCATGCCGAAGGCGATGCCCGCGGTGCCGCCGATGGCGAAGCCGCCCGCAAGCCGCACGAGCGAGGCCGAGAGATGGGTGGCGAGCTCGCCGCTGAGGGCCATGCGCCTGAGGGCGTCGATCACCTCGCCCGGGCTCGGGGCGAGGACCGGGCTCATCCAGCCGAAGCTGGAGGCGGCCTGCCACAGCAGGATGAGGGCGACGAGGGCGGCGAAACCGACGAGCCGATGGGTGCGCGGCAGGAAAAGCCCGCCGCGGAACGTGACGGGACGCTTGTCAGCCGTGGCCGCCGGGCACACGTCATGAGCCACATCAACCATTGATCGCCTCCCCATCGGCGAGTTCCCGATCCGCCTCGGCGGCATCAGCCCGGATCAGATCCCACAGCTCGCGGGCGCGGCGCACCAGTTCCGGATCGTCCGAGCGACGCGCCCGCCGGTCGCCGGCGATCGTGACCGTCTCGCGCACGCGCCCGGGGCGACGCGACAGGACGAGGATGCGGTCGGCAAGCCGCACTGCCTCGTCGAGATTGTGCGTGACATAGACCATGCCCAGCGCCTCGGCGCTGCCTTCAGCCGAGACGAGTTGCACGAGGTCATCCATCAGCAGTTCGCGCGTCTGCGCATCGAGAGCCGACAACGGTTCGTCCATCAGCAGTACCGCCGGCCGCGCCGCGAGAGCGCGGGCGATGCCGACCCGCTGGCGCATGCCGCCGGACAGCTGCTTCGGATAGGCCTTGGCGAAATCGGTGAGGCCGGTACGGGCGAGAACATCGCGGACCGTATCTGCCACGACCGCCTGCAAGAGGCCATGCCCCTCCAGCACCAGGCGCACATTGCCCTCCACGGTGCGCCAGGGCAGCAGGGCGAAGTCCTGGAAGACGAAGGTCAGCGGGTTGAGCGAGGCGGCAGGCGGTGCGCCGGCGACGAGCGCCGCCCCCGCCTGCGGCTTCTCCAGTCCGCCGAGAATGCGCAGTAGCGTCGACTTTCCGCAGCCTGACGGGCCGACGATTGCGACGACCTCGCCCGGCCCGACAGTGAAGGAGATGTCGTCCAGCACCGGCAGGGGGCCGTAGGCATGGGCGATATGGTCGGCAATGAGCTGCATATCCGGTCTTTCAAACAATAGCTGCGGCGGGAGCACCGCCGCAGCTGGAACGCCGCACCTCGTCAGGCGCTTCAGTTGGCGTTGATGTGCCCGTCGATGAAGCTGAGGTCGAGGATCGACTTAGCGTCCACCGACGCATCGACGAGGCCTTCGTCCTTCAGCCATTGCACCTGGGTCAGGATGTCGGCGACGTCGAGCCGGGCCTTCTCGTCCACGAAGAAGGCCGCACCCTTGACCTTGGCGGCTGCCTGGACCGACTCTTCCGACGGATAGACGTGTTTGGCGACGAGCGCGGCCGTCGCGTCGCTGTCGGGCGCATAGGCGATGTTGCCCGAGGCATCCTTGGCGAGGAACGCCTTGGCGTAGTCTGCGGCGCCTTTCTGGTACGCGCGCACGAACTTCTCGACCGTCGCCCGCTTCTCCGTAATCATCTTGGTGCTCGTGAACAGGCCGCCGAACTGGTATTCGGTGACGTCGGAGACGCGCCCGATCAGCTTCGCCTCGCCCGAGGCGACAAGCGGCTTGGCCAGATGCGGCGCGATGATGATGGCGTCGACCTGCCCGCTCTTGATGCTCGCCACCATGTTGGGCAGCGATTGCAGCGGCTTGAGTTCGACGCTCTTGAGCGCAAAGCCGTTGGCGGCGGCGATCTGCCCCATCTGGTAGTGGAAGGACGAGCCCACCTGCGTGATGCCGACCGACTTGCCGGAGAGCTTGTCGAGGCTCGTCAGCCCCTTCTCGTAAGCGGCGTTGGAGGCGAGCACGAGGTTGCCCTCGTAGCCCTTCTTCTCACGCGCCTGGGCGGCGATGACCTTGAGCGCGCCCTTGCCGGCGAGGTTGTAGAAGCCGGCCGTGAAAGCGGTGACGCCAAATTCGGTGTCGCCGGAGACGACGGCAAGCGCGATGGGCTGCGCGGCCTCGAAGAACTTCAGCTCGACATCGAGCCCCTCGTCCTTGAAATAGCCCTTCTCCACGGCGAGGAAGAGCCCGCCCGAAGAGACGAAGCGCAGCACGCCGACCGTCACCTTCTCCTGCGCCGCGGCGGACAACACGGATCCTGCGAGGCCCACGACGACGAAAGCCGCCACCGCGGCCTTGCGCCCGATCGATGCCAGGCGCCAACGCGCCGACGGTCGAGAAGCAACCCCTGTCATTGAGCATACCCCGTTTGATGCGCCTTCGGCGCTGATGCGTTGGGCAAACCAATACGGGGCCGGCCGGCTGCCGTAAACAAGGAAAACCCCGGCTTGTGCCGGGGTTTGCTCCGGTTGTAGACGCGGCTTCTCAGCGAGCGAGTTCGAGCCGCATGTCGGCGACGCCG
The DNA here is from genome assembly GCF_001887265.1 of Chelatococcus daeguensis. Taxonomy (NCBI): domain Bacteria; kingdom Pseudomonadati; phylum Pseudomonadota; class Alphaproteobacteria; order Hyphomicrobiales; family Chelatococcaceae; genus Chelatococcus; species Chelatococcus daeguensis. The sequence goes on from NZ_CP018095.1 coordinate 2,774,381, forward strand.
AGCGCGAGGTTGAGGCCGGTCTGGCCCTGCACCGAAAGGGGCTGGAGGCTGACGGCACGGTTGGAGCCGCCGACGAGGACGTTGGCGCCGACACCCGCGCCAACCGTCGCCTCGCCGCTCGCGCCGGCATATTCGCCCTGCAGGGCGCCACGGCCGAGCCGGCTCGTCGAGGCTGCGACGGCCCAGACAAGCACGCCGCCCGTCGTCGCACCGATGTCGAGCCCGAACTTGCGGATCGTGCCGACATACTGCTCCGTGCGGCCGCGGTTGTCCGTGAAGCGGCAGTTCAGAGCGCGCTGGGAGGTGATGATGAAGCCGACCCCGCCGGAGACGTTGCAGGCGAGGCGGCCCACCTCCGTCTTGGGTGACGCCCGCACCGGGCTCGATTGTGCGAAGGCATGATGCGCGCCGAAGACCCCTATGCCGACGATCGCGATGGCGGCCAGGGTTGTGGCCGCTGTGGGTCGCTTGCTCACGGCTTGGCTCCCATTGTCTGAGGACAGGATGGGACAACAACGCGCGGCCCGAGCGACTGTTCCCTCACCTGCCGCATGTGCTGAGCCGATCATCGGCCGAAATGACAACGGGGCCCGAAGGCCCCGTCGCATTCCTGCTCGACGAGCCGCGTTCAGCGCAGGCTGGCGCAGAAGCGCTGGACGCGATGGCAGGCCTCCTCGAGCTTCTCGTTCGAGGTGGCGTAGCTGATCCTGAGGTTGGGACCGAGGCCGAAGGACGAGCCGTGCACGGCAGCGACCCCCTCGGTCGCCAGCAGCTCGAGCACGAAGTCCTCGTCCGTCTCGATCTTCTTGCCCGAGGGCGCCGTCTTGCCGATGAGCTCGGCGCAGGAAGGATAGACGTAGAACGCGCCCTCCGGCGTCGGGCAGGAGAGGCCCCTGGCCTGGTTGAGCATGGACACGACGAGGTCGCGGCGCTCCTCGAAGGCCTTGCGGAAGCGTGGCAGGTGGTCCTGCGGGCCGGCAAGCGCCTCGACCGCCGCCCATTGCGCGATCGAGCAAGCGCCGGAGGTCTGCTGGCCCTGGACGAGGTCCATGGCCTTGATGAGCTGCTCCGGACCGGCGGCATAGCCAATGCGCCAGCCGGTCATGGCATAGGCCTTGGAGACGCCGTTCATGGTCAGCGTGCGCTCGTAGAGCGCCGGCTCCACCTGCGCCGGAGTAACGAAGGTGAAGTCGCCGTAGACAAGATGCTCGTACATGTCGTCGGTCAGCACCCACACATGCGGATGGCGCACGAGCACGTCCGTCAGCGCCTTCATTTCCGCGAAGCTGTAAGCCGCGCCGGAGGGGTTCGACGGCGAGTTGAGGATGACCCACTTCGTCTTCTTCGTGATGGCGCGGTCCAGCGCCTCCGGGCGGAGCTTGAAATTGTCCTCGAGCCTGGCTTCGGCAAAGACGGGCGTGCCGCCGTTGAGCGCCACCATCTCGGGATAGCTCACCCAGTAGGGTGCCGGGATGACCACCTCGTCGCCGGGATTCAGCGTGGCGAGCAGGGCGTTGTAGATGACCTGCTTGCCGCCGGTGCCGACGATGGTCTGCGAGGGCTTGTAGTCGAGCCCGTTCTCGCGCTTGAACTTGGCGACGATGGCCTCGCGCAGCTGCGGGATACCCGAGACGGGCGTGTACTTCGTCTCGCCCCGCTCGATGGCGGCGATGGCAGCCCGCTTGATGTTCTCGGGCGTGTCGAAATCCGGCTCGCCCACGGACAGCGAGATCACGTCCCGCCCTTCGGCTTTGAGATCCCTCGCCTTCTGCGTGAGCGTGATGGTCGCGGACGGCTTGATGCGGGACAAAGCGTCGGCGAGGAAGGCCATGGAGCGTCTCCGGATTGGATGTGTCGGGCCCGCGCGCGCGGGCGCGGGCGCCGTTCGTGTAGTGCCGCGAGCCGTCGAGAGCAAGCCAAACGTGCTCATGGCATCGATGAATTGGCCGAATGTGTCGGCACCGGAGAAACCTGGCGGCGGGAACAAATGCGCCCCGCGCGGCATTTGACAAGCACGGAACAATCGAGCCCGGCGGGAAGATTGAATTGCTGAAGCCCTGTGCGCCAACGCACTGCAGCCCCGTGTATACGGCAGCAAAATCTTACCCGTCCACAGGTCGTGGACATGGAGTAACGCGCCATGAACGTCAACGATCCGATCCGCCTCTCGGACATCCGCCGGCCACGCGCCGTGGCGGCCTCCGTCACGCGCGTCGAAGCGGAACGCCAGTTCAAGTTCTCCCTGGTGCTTCTTGTCATCCTGACGCTCGGCACCGCGGTGGTTGCCATCGGCACCGGGATCGGCACCAGCCAGACCATCGCCCGCGAGCCCGCCGTCATCGTGCACTCGGTCTCCTGACGGAGCCACCCTGGTCGATCCGTTGCTGAAGGCCTCGCCTCGCAGCAACGTGACCTTGCAGCCATTGACCGCCCGTGACCGCTTCTTAGCCTGACAGGCAACCTTCCCGGCCCTTTGGCCTTGCGCGATCACGGAGGCGACCATGTCAATCGGCTTTTGCGGCCGGCTTTCAACGGCAGCGGCGCTGATCTTCCTGCCTGCGCTCGATGCAAGGTCCCAGAATGCCGAGCCCTTGCGCGAGAAGACCCGGCACGGCGAGATTGTCCTCGAAACCGTCGCATCGGGCCTGGAGCATCCCTGGGGCCTCGCCTTCCTACCGGACGGCGCGATGCTCGTCACCGAGCGGCCGGGCGACATACGCCTGGTATCGCCGGAAGGAGCGGTGTCGCCCCCTCTCGCCGGCACGCCTGACGTCGCGGACCGGGGCCAGGGCGGTTTGCTCGATATCGCGCTCGATCCTGACTTCACCACCAACCGCACGCTCTACATAACGTACGGCGAACCGCGCGCGGCGGGCGGCGCAGGCACCGCGGTCGCGCGCGCCCGGTTGAGCGACGATGCTGCGGCGCTCGCCGACGTCACTGTCATCTTCCGCCAGGAGCCGGCCCACACGGGCGCCAACCATTACGGTTCCCGCCTTGCCTTTGCCCCGGACGGCACGCTTTTCGTGACACTCGGTGACCGCTACGACCTGCGCGACAGCGCGCAGGACCTTTCCACCCACCTCGGCAAGGTGGTGCGGATCAGGACCGATGGCTCCGTACCCGACGACAATCCCTTCATCGGCCGGCAGGATGCGCGACCGGAAATCTGGTCCTACGGCCACCGCAACCCGCAGAGCGCCGCCATCAATCCCGACACGGGTGAATTGTGGACCATCGAGCACGGCGCCCGCGGCGGCGACGAGATCAACATCACCCGCAAGGGCCTCAACTACGGCTGGCCGGTCATCACTTACGGCGTCGACTATTCCGGCGCCAAGATCGGAGAGGGCACTGCGAAAGAGGGCATGGAGCAGCCGCTCTACTACTGGGATCCCTCCATAGCCCCCTCCGGCATGGCCTTCTACACTGGGGAGGCATTTCCACAGTGGCGCGGCAGCCTGTTCATCGGCGCGCTCGCCGGCCGGATGCTCGTGCGCATGGAGCGCAAAGGCGACCGCATCGTTGGCGAGGAGCGGATGCTGCGCGATCTCGGCGAACGTATCCGCGACGTGCGGCAGGGGCCGGACGGCTTCCTTTATCTCCTGACGGATGCCCCCGACGGCCGGGTGCTGCGCGTGCGCCCGGCGGGCTGATCAGCCGAGGGGTCCGCGGAAGATGAAGAAGGCGCCGGCGGCGATGAGCGCGAAACCGACGAGGTGGTTAAGCGTCAGCGCCTCCTTGAGGTAGATCACGGAGAAGAGCGCGAAGACGACGAGGGTGATCACCTCCTGCATCGTCTTGAGCTCGGCCGCCGAATAGACCTCGTGGCCGATGCGGTTGGCCGGCACGGCGAACCAGTATTCGATGAAGGCGATGGCCCAGCTCGCACAGACCGCGATCCACAGGGGCGAGGTCTTGAATTTCAGATGCCCGTACCAGGCAAAGGTCATGAAGACATTGGAGAGGACGAGGAGCGCGACCGGCGCGACGTGCGGAGCTGAGACGGCTGGCAGCATGAGTGGGGCCGAACGTGATTGGAGCGCGTCCTCATGCGCCATCCGGGCGCCCGGCGCAAGGATATTCGCCGGGCCTCATCCGCCCGGCCGGAAGATGAGGTTGAGCCGCGTCCTCGCCGACAGGCCGGACGCATTTGCACCGACGGGCAGCGCATAGCCGACAGACGATTCCAGATAGAGCTTGAGCCGGTCGTCGGCCGATGTGAGCACATCCACCTTGGTCTTGACCTGCGGCGTCAGAGTGGTTCTCCAACGCTCGCCTCCATAGCTCGTGTAGACAGTGTTGACGGCGAGTTCCGGCATCACGGACCAGTTCCCCTCCCCACCGCGGAAGCGCCGCCCGAGCACGACGTCGAGCGTCTGCGAATATGGCGCGTGACCGACGGGAAGTCCGCCGCCGAACCCGGCTGCCCACACCCAGCCTTCGTCTGCCGGCATCGGCCGCGCGACACGCCAGGCAAGGCGGGTGTCGACGGGTTGCCAGGTGCCTTCCCCGCTGGCGAATTCAGTGGAGATCGACATGCCCTGCTCGGTCCTGAGTCGCAGGCCGAATGCTTTTTCCTGTGGCATGGCGAGCGGCCCTGTCAGCCGCGCCCCGGCATCCGCATATCCCCTTGCCACCGGCGCGAGCGTCAGTATGGGCGCGATGGCACGCCGGCCGCCACGCCGGAGCAGTTGCGCAGCGACTGCGGACATTTCGGCCCAGATCGGCTCCTGCGGACTGTCGGTCCACATGTCGGCGTTGAAGGAGAACGACTGATCGAAGGCCTGCCATTCCCCAAGTGGCATGGTCTCCTCGTCGGGCGCGGGCCGCTCCGGTGGCAGCGGTGCCGCGGGAGCCAAGGCTTCGAACGCGAAAACGGGCCCGCAGGCGGCGGCTAGGGCGAGCGCAGCGGCCGCAAGCGGGCACAGCCGGTGCGACGCGCCCGGCGGGCGCATATGCGCAATGCGGCCTTGTCCGCAGCTTCGGATTCGCCGTGTCATATCCGTCATCTCGTTGGCAGCACGACACCGGCCATCGCTTCGCAGCCGGCGGTCTCCCTTTCGGGCAGAGCGGAACGGTCTCGAACCGTTACGCGTCGTGATGAACGAAACCTTAACGCCTGGACGGCGTGCCGTCACCCGTAACGCAGCTTCATCATCAGGATGACACCGAGCAGGATGAGAGTGACGGCATTGGAGCCGATCAGCGGCCAACTGCCGATGAACAGGCCATAGACGAGCCACAGGACGACGCCGCAGGTCAACGCCACCTGCGTCGTCAGCGAGATCGCCCGCGTCTCGCGCGTGCGAATGACCCGGGCCGCCTGCGGAATCCAGCACAGCGTGGTGAGCACGGCGGCAACGGCGCCGATGGCTTCGATCGAAAGAAGGGAAAGCAGACCGTCGGCCATCGCTGCGGCACTTTCGAAGAGACTATTCTGATGCTGCCAGCTTCGTCTTGGGCATGCCCGTGCAGCTTCGTCCAGTCAACGGCGCGCCGCGCATGACGGTGCGCCGATATCGCATGGCCGTACGCCGCCGGCGCGAAGCCATGGCGCCGCCGCCAGGGCTAAAGTCCCTCAAACGGATCGAGGCCGTGATGATGACGACACCACCTATCTCTCGACGTTCGTTCACGTGCGGATGGATGTTGCCGGCAATCGGCGCTGCCGTGATCCATGCGGCGCCCGCTGTGGCATCGGGCGGCGGGCCGCGGGTGCGGCACGTCGTCCTCGTCAGGTTCGCCGCCGGAACGGAGCCGGTTGAGATCGAGGCGGTGTTCGACGCGCTCGCCAATCTCCGGGCGGTCGTCCCGGGCATGCTCGGCTTCGATGCCGGGCGCAACACCAGCCCGGAAGGGCTGGCGCGCGGCTACACGCACGGCTTCGTGGTCGATTTTACCGACGCCGCGGCGCGCGACGCCTATCTCGCCCATCCCGATCACAAGGTCGCGGGTGCCGCCCTGGTCGGCCTGTGCGAGGGCGGCATCGACGGCATCCTCGTGCTCGACTTCGAGCTGTCGGACGGTTGAGCGTCACACGCGCAGGTCGCGCCGCCGCACGACGAAGATGCTGGTGCCGGTGAAGTCGTGCCAGTGATGCTCGGGGATATTGGCCTCGCGCAGCACCTCGGGCGGAAAATCCCTTGTCAGGTCATAGTCCGGGGCCATGTCGAAGATCATGCCGAGGGTCTCGGCGATGAACCTGCGGCCGAAATGGCGGTAGTGGCGGAAGGCCCCGAAGCGCGCGGCCTTCTCCTCGTCGCTCGCATCGACGATGGCATCGGTGAAATCGTCCCCGACGATCGGCACGCTGAACAGCATGGCTCCGTTCTCGCTCAACGACTGGGCGAGACGGATGAGCACGACCGAATAATTGCACTCGATATGCTCGAGCACATGATTGTGCACGATGAGATCATAACGGCCCCGCGGCAGGGTGAACACGTCGTGGCACAGGTCGAACAACTCGACGTCGATGCCGAGATGGGCATAGCGCGGGGGGTCGATGTCGACGGCGCGGTACTTGTCGCCGGCAATGTCGCGCAAGAGTTGCGATAGGCCTTGCTCCGGCGCGAAATGCAGTACGTGCGCGCCCGGCTGCGGCCGCACCTGTTCCTTGATCTTCAGGGCTGCGACCCGCGTGCGCTCCAGCGAGCGGCAGGTGGTGCAGCGCGCCAGCGGGCGCTTCGGCATGTCCTCGAAGGCGGTGCCACCGCAGATGTTGCAACGCATCGATCATCAATCTCCTGCCCCACGGCCGCGCCTTTGTGCACCGGTCCTGTCGCAGGGGCAACGGGAAGGCCGGCAGCGGACGGATCGCACAGCGCCATTGTCCAGGAGCAGCTTCGTTTCCCGGGCGGATGCAGCCAAGCGGAACGCAGCCCGGAAACGAGCGCCGGCAACAAGCCGAAGGCTCCATACGAGTCGCCTGCCTCCGCTCGCCGCACGATCCCTCTTCCGCCAGGCGCAGACTCGTACCATATTCGTTCTCATGGCCCGCAAACCGTCTTCTCCCCGCTCCAAGGCCGCAAAGCCGGAGCTGAAACCGCTCGACCCGTTCCTCGCGGATCTGCTCAACCCGGCCCTCAACAAGGGCACCGCCGGGCCGGGCGGCGCTGCCGGCTTCGGCGAGGCGCCGCAGGCGCGCTTCCTCCCCGAGGCTGACGAGGCGCCGCCGCGGCGCGCCGGCAAGCGGCTGGATATGCCCGCCGAGGCCGAGGCCGCACCGAGCGGCGTCTCGGCAACGGTCGCGGCGCTCTCGGCCCTGCTCGAAAGCGGCAATCCGCTGTTCAAGGACGGCAAGCTGTGGACGCCGCACCGCCCGCCCCGACCCGAGAAATCCGAAGGCGGCATCAGCTTCCGCATGAAGTCGGACTTCGCGCCGGCCGGCGACCAGCCGCAGGCGATCAAGGAGCTGGTGGCCGGCGTCGAGGCCGCCGAACGCGACCAGGTGCTGCTCGGCGTCACCGGCTCGGGCAAGACCTTCACCATGGCCAAGGTCATCGAGGAGACGCAGCGCCCGGCGCTCATTCTCGCCCATAACAAGACCCTGGCGGCGCAGCTTTACGGCGAGTTCAAGTCCTTCTTCCCGGACAATGCCGTCGAGTACTTCGTCTCCTACTATGACTATTACCAGCCGGAGGCCTACGTCCCGCGCTCGGACACCTATATCGAGAAGGAATCCTCGATCAACGAGCAGATCGACCGCATGCGCCACTCGGCAACACGCGCATTGCTGGAGCGCGACGACGTCATCATCGTCGCCTCGGTCTCGTGCATCTACGGTATCGGCTCGGTCGAGACCTACACCGCCATGACCTTCTCCGTGAAGGTGGGCGAGACGATCGAGCAGCGCCAGCTCATCGCCGATCTCGTGGCGCTGCACTACAAGCGCACGCAGCTCGACTTCGCGCGCGGCACCTTTCGCGTACGCGGCGACGTCATCGAGCTATTCCCGGCGCACTACGAGGACCGGGCCTGGCGCATCAGCCTCTTCGGCGACGAGGTGGAATCGATCGTCGAGTTCGATCCGCTCACCGGCGAGAAGACGGCCGAACTCTCCTTCGTCAAGGTCTACGCCAATTCGCATTACGTGACGCCGCGCCCGACGCTCATCCAGTCCATCAAGGGCATCAAGGAAGAGCTGAAATGGCGCCTTGAGGAGCTCAATCGCATGGGCCGCCTCCTGGAGGCCCAGCGGCTCGAGCAGCGCACCACCTTCGATCTCGAGATGATGGAGGCGACCGGCTCCTGCGCCGGCATCGAGAACTATTCGCGCTATCTTACCGGCCGCAAGCCGGGCGAGCCGCCGCCGACCTTGTTCGAATACCTGCCCGACAACGCCCTCATCTTCGTCGACGAGAGCCACGTCACCGTGCCGCAGATCGGCGCCATGTACCGCGGCGACTTCCGCCGCAAGGCGACGCTCGCCGAATACGGCTTCCGCCTGCCCTCATGCATGGACAACCGCCCGCTGCGCTTCGAGGAATGGGACGCCATGCGGCCGCAGTCGATCTATGTCTCGGCAACGCCAGGCACCTGGGAGATGGAACGCACCGGCGGTATCTTCGTCGAACAGGTCATCCGCCCGACCGGCCTCGTCGATCCGCCGGTCGAGATCCGCCCGGCGCGCAGCCAGGTGGACGATCTACTCGGCGAGGTGAAGGCGGTCGCCGCCCAAGGCTACCGTGCCCTCGTCACGGTGCTGACCAAGCGCATGGCCGAGGACCTGACGGAATATCTGCACGAGCACGGCGTGCGCGTGCGCTACATGCACTCGGACATCGACACGCTTGAGCGCATCGAGATCATCCGCGACCTGCGCCTCGGTACCTTCGACGTGCTCGTCGGCATCAACCTCTTGCGTGAGGGCCTCGACATTCCCGAATGCGCCCTCGTCGCCATCCTCGATGCCGACAAGGAGGGTTTCCTGCGCTCGGAGACCTCGCTCATCCAGACCATCGGCCGCGCCGCGCGCAACGTCGACGGCCGCGTCATCTGCTATGCCGACGCCATGACCGGCAGTCTGGAACGGGCCATGGCCGAGACCAGCCGGCGCCGCGAAAAGCAGCTCGCCTACAACGCCGAGCACGGCATCACGCCACAGTCGGTGAAGAAGAACATCGCCGACATCCTCGACTCGGTCTACGAGCGCGACCACGTGCGCGTCGATACCGGCCTCGCCGAGAAGGGAGCCGTCGGCCACAACCTCAAGGCCGTGATGGCCGACCTCGAGAAGCGCATGCGCGAGGCTGCCGCCAATCTCGAGTTCGAGGAGGCGGCCCGCCTGCGCGACGAGTTGAAGCGCCTGCAGGCGACCGAGCTCGCCATCGCCAACGATCCGCTGGCGCGGCAGGAGGAGGTGGCCGACAAGGCCGGCAGCTACGCCGGCCACCGCAAGTATGGCGCCAAGGCCAACCTGCCGCCGCCGGAGAGCGGGTCCCGCGCCCGCAAGCCGACGCTCGACGAGATGGGCCCCGGCCGCGAGACCCTGCCCCGCGCGGCGGGCCCCGCCCCGCACCTCGACGACGACTGGGCCGGCTCGACCAAGGTCAAGAAGGGCGGGCGCCGCCGCAAGGGCTGACCGACCTGCAGCGGCATAGGAACAGGTGACGCCGGCCAGCCAGCCGCCGGGCCTTCCCCGCCCTGCCTTGCCCGAGTCGCGGGTCGGACTTAATCCTGTCCGCAGCCGTGCTCACGGCCGAGCCTCCACCCATCCTCATCATGGGAGACCTCATGCTGCGTCTCAACGTCATCATTGCCAGCACCCGTCCGGGCCGCGTCGGCCCGTCCGTCGCCAAGTGGTTTCATGAGCTCGCCGTCAAGCAGGGCACGTTCGACACCCACCTCGTCGATCTCGCCGACTTCCACCTGCCCATCTACGACGAGCCACACCATCCGCGGCTGGGCCAGTACGAGCACGAACATACGAAGCGCTGGAGCGAGAGCGTCACAGCCGCCGATGCCTTCGTTTTCGTCACGCCAGAGTACAACTACGGCCCGACGCCCGCGCTTCTCAACGCACTCGACTACGTCTACAACGAATGGGGCTACAAGCCCTGCGCCTTCGTGAGCTACGGCGGCGTCTCCGGCGGCCTGCGCGCGGTGCAGATGACGAAGCTGACCATGTCCGCCATGCGCCTCGTGCCAATTGTCGAGGCCGTCACGGTCCCGATGGTCGCCCAGCACGTCAAGGACGGCGTTTTCCAGCCCAACGACCTGCACATCAAGAGCGCCGAGGCGCTCCTCGTCGAGTTGAAGCGCTGGGCGGAGGCGCTGAAGCCGCTGCGCGGCTGAGCTTAAACCCCGAGGCCGGCGAGTTGCAGGACGACGCCGGCGACGGCGCTGAGGCCGAGCACCGTCATCATGCCCCATCGCAGGCGGAAGACGGCGAGGACGGCAAGGACCGACAGGGCCGCCGCCACAGGCCGGGCGCTCTCGAGCTCCGGCACCGCGAGCTTCATGCCGAAGCGCTCGAACGTGCCGACCTCGCCGAAGACGACATGCAAGGCGAACCACATGGCGAGATTGAGGATGACACCCACCACGGCGGCCGTGATGGCGGACAGCGCTGCAGCCAGCCCGCGGTTGTCACGCAACCGTTCCACATAGGGCGCGCCGAGGAAGATCCACAGGAAGCACGGTGAGAAGGTGACCCAGGTCGTCAACAGCCCGCCGAGGATGCCCGCCGTGAGCGGCGAGAGGGTGCCGGGATCGCGGAAGGCTCCCATGAAACCGACGAACTGGGTGACCATGATCAGCGGCCCTGGCGTCGTCTCGGCCATGCCGAGCCCGTCCAGCATCTCGCCGGGCGCCAGCCAGCCGTAGGTGCCGACCGCCTCCTGCGCCACATAGGCGAGCACCGCATAGGCCCCGCCGAAGGTCACCACGGCCATCTGGCTGAAGAAGACCGCGATGTCGGCAAAGACGTTGCCCGTTCCGAAGGCGGCGAGGAGCGCTGCGGTGGGGGCGAGCCAAAGCACGAGCAGCACGCCCGCGACCGTCAGCGCCCGCGTGCCGCCGGGCCGGGCATGGGCGGGAATGGTCTCGCCGAGCACCGTCCGCGCATCGTCCACGCCCGCCTTGGCGGCCGGGCCGTGCCCGCCGCCGGAGAAGGCCGCCACCCGCCTCAGGCCGCCGATGTAGCCGATGAGGCCGGCCGCGGCGATGATGAGCGGGAACGGCACGGCGAAGACGAAGATGGCGATGAAGGACGCCGCGGCCAGCGACACCATCGTGGCGTTGCGCAGGGCCCGCCGGCCGATGCGCAGCACCGCCTCGAAGACGATGGCAAGCACCGCCGCCTTGAGGCCGAAGAACAACCCCTGCACGAAGCCCACATTGCCGTAGAGCGCGTAGATCACGCTCAGCGCCATGATGGCGACGAGCCCCGGCAGCACGAAGAGCACGCCGGCGACGATGCCGCCGGCGGTGCGGTGCATCAGCCAGCCGATGTAGACGGCGAGCTGCTGCGCCTCCGGCCCCGGCAGCAGCATGCAGAAGTTGAGTGCATGCAGGAAACGCTTCTCGCCGAGCCAGCGCTTCTCCTCGACGAGAATGCGGTGCATGACGGCGATCTGCCCCGCCGGGCCGCCGAAGCTGAGCGCCGCGATTCGCGCCCAGGTGCGCACGCCTTCCGAGAAGCTTGGAAAGCGGCCGGCGGGCGCCGCGTCCTCGTCCCGCGCGGTCCGCAATGTCTCGGTCATGACGTGCCCTTCATCTTGTTCGTCGGCCAGTTGTGCGTCTCGTCCGTCGCGTCGCGGCACCAGCGGTAGAGCGCGTCATAGAGAACGAGGCCCGCCTCGAGCTGTTCGTTGTCGTCCGCATACATGCGCGACAGGCCGAGGGAAACCGCCAACAGCCCCGCCGCCTCCGGTGCAAGGTCGAGGCGGGCCGTGTCGGCGCCGCGCACGATGGCGGCCAGATGTGACAGCGGCCCGACGGTGAGACCAAATTCCTCGACCATGACGTCGAAGCTGCACAGGGGCCCGCGGTGGCTCCAGAACACCTCCTCCACGTCGAAGGGTGTGGCGCCGAAGCGGTCGGCGACGGCCAGCACCTCGGATGGTGGAACGAACAGGAAGACGGCGGCGGGATCGACAAAGCGACGGATGAGCCAGGGACAGGCTATGCGGTCGATCTTCGGCCGCGAGCGCGTCACCCATAGCGTGCGGCCCTGCGCGTCCGCCGTCGGCAGCTTTGCAAACGGCACCATCGGCAGGCCCGCGGCGCTCCAAGCCTGCGTGCCCCCCTCCAGCACCTCGGCGGCGATGCCGGCCTGGCGCAGCCAGGCTGCCGCGCCGTGGCTGAGCTTCAGCCCCTTCTGGCAGATGACGACGACCTGGCAGCCGATGAACTCCTGCGCCCATCGGGCCACCTCCGTTCCGGGCCGGCGCGTCGCCCCCGGCACGAGGCGTGGCTCGGCGGCGAAATCCTCGTCGGTGCGCACGTCGACGAGGACCGGGCACTTCGGCGTGCCGACGAGACGGAAGAGCTTGTCCGGAGAAATAGCATTGAACGACGGCATGACAGCGTCCCTTCTCGATCAGGAGGAGCGGAACGCGATGCTTCGGCCTGTCGCCTCGTGAGGGGATCGCAGAACCCCCATGCCCAGATGAGGCGACATGATCCGCGACTTGTCAATGTCGCCGGCGCATGCCGTCACATCTGCGTGATGAGACGGCCGGACTGTCGCGGCGAGGGCACGCACGGCATCGTTGCTGGATGACGCCGTTCAGAATGCGCCCATCTTCACGCGGGGGACGGAACAGCGCCCCCTGGGAGATCCCGATGCCGCAGCGAAACCTGTTCGCCGCGTCCGTCCTCGTTCTGTCGCGGCAGTTCCCGCCTTCGCCCGGCAGAGCCCTGTTCCTGCCCGCAGCCTCACCTGCGCCGAGCTGCACGCGCTGGTGCAGCGTCAAGGGCCGCGTCGGGATTTCGACCGCACCCTCCGTGTTCGGCACCTACGCCAACAATTGCGCGCCCCGCGATATCCCGAGCCCCGCCTACGTGCCGGCGCGCGACAATCCCCAATGCCTGATCGGCTACAGCGGCCGCAGCAAGTAGCGTCGCGGGCTCCCCCACATTCACCTGCAGCTTCAGAAGCATTCGACCGGCGCAGCCCGCCATGCGGGGCGGGCATGGCTTGCGGTCGTGACGTCGCAGCCGCGACACCCCATGTGAGGCGGGGCACCGAGGCACCTGAGAAACGCCAAGGAGACGGCGCAATGAACTTGCGTAACGTATTGATTGCTTCGGTCCTTCTCGCCGGCGCCGCGACGCCCGCCCTTGCCCAGCAGACCCCGATCCCCGCCCAGGCGCACAGCTGCGCCGAGCTGCAGGAGATGGTGCAGCGGCAGGGACGCGTCATGATCTCGCGCGGCCCCCACCTGTTCAGCACCTACGTCAACAACTGCTCTGCGCGCGACTTCCCGGTACCGGAGTACCTCCCGACCAGGGACAACGCCCAGTGCTTCGTGGGCTACAGCTGCCGCTGATGGTCAGCCGCCCCCGAGGCGAGCGATGAGTTCGGCGGTGGGGAAGGAATCGGCCGGCAGGCCGAGCTCCATCTGGGCCTTCTTCACCGCCGCGCGTGTCGCCGCGCCGAGCTTGCCGTCGATCGGTCCCGGATCGTAGCCGCGCTGCGCCAGCAGGCGCTGCAGCCGCGCGATCTCTTTGGCACCGAGCATGGCCACCTCGCCGTTGCCGCGCGCTACCGCCGGCGCGCCGGCGAGCCGCGCGGCGAAATAGGCAGCCGTCGTCGCATAGACGAAGGACTGATTCCATCGCAGGAATACGCCGAAATTGTCGTAGGCGAGAAAGGCCGGGCCGTTGCGGCCCATGGGCAGCAGCAGCGAGGCGTTGCCCGGCGGCAGCGCGCCCGCCCGCGGCGTCACGCCCCAGTTCGCCCATTGCGAGGTCGAATGGCGGATCTCGAGATCTGCCTCATGCCAGGGCAGGCTCGCCGGCACCCGCACCTCGACGAGCCACGGTTCGCCGCGCCGCCAGCCGAGGCTGCTCATGAAATTGGCGGCCGAGGCGAGCGCGTCCGGCGTCGAGCGCAGCAGGTCCACGCGCCCGTCGCCATCCGCATCGACGCCGTACTTGTAGTAGAAGGACGGCATGAACTGCATCTGGCCGAGCTCGCCGGCCCAGGCTCCGCGCATCTCCGACGGCCGCAGGTCGCCCCGTGCCACGATGCGCAGCGCATCCATCAATTCGCCACGGAAGAGTTCGGGCCGCCGGCAATCGTAGGCAAGCGTCGCCAGCGCCTTCAGCGTCGGATCCTTGCCCATGTTGGCGCCGAAATCGGTCTCCAGCCCCCAGAAGGCGACGATCGGCTCCGCCGGTACGCCATACTGACGCTCGATGGCGGAGAACAGGCCGGCTTGCTGGCGGATGCGGCTGGCGCCCGTCTTCAGGCGGTAATCGGCCACCATGCGCCCGGCGAACTGCAGGAAGCTCTGCTGGAAGACGCCCTGCCCCCGATCGCGCGAGATGATCGCCCGGTCGTAGGAGACGTCGTCAAGGCTGGCCGCCACCACCTCCGCCGGAATGCCCTGGGCCACCGCCTGCTGGCGGAATGCCGCGAGCCAGGTGGCAAAGCCGCTGCCGTCCCGTCCGCAACTCTGCGCCTGCGCGGGTATGGCGCCCAGCGCAAGGCCAAGCACCGAAACGACGGCGATGGCGGCCGCCTGCATCTGTCGCGGGACACACCGGAATGCCTGTGGCATCGCTCCCCTCCTTCTCGGCGAAGGCGATGCTACGGCCACAGGCGACCGGCGCCAAGGCGCCGGTCGGTTCGCGGCGGTGCGCTCAGGCCTGCTGGATGGCGGACAGCAGCCACGGACCGCCGCGGCTGCGCCGGAAGGTCCACAGTTCCGTCGCCTCCACGGGCTCGCTCGTGCTGCCCTCGACGACGGCACCGGTCGTGCGATCCGCCTTGTAGTCGATCAGCGAGAAGCGCATGGCGACGGTTGCGTAGTCGTCCGACCCCTCGCGCCAGGCCTCCGCCAGATCACCCTGCAGGAGCTTGGTGTCAGCAAGGCGGTTGACGATACCGGCTCTGGCATTGTCAGCAAGGTCCTCGGCAAGGAAGGAGACCATTTCCGGCGTGGTCAGGCGCCGGAGCGCCGCGAGGTCCTCATCCGAAAAAGCCTTCTGGACATCGTGCAGGGCTTGCTCGAAGGCGTCGAAGTCCTCCGCGCCAAGGGCGAGAGAGCCGTCCCCCCCACCGGCGGCCATGCTGGCGCCGGTCATGCCCCCGGCCTGCCCACCGCCAAGGCCGGAAAGACCTGGCAACGACGAGCGGGCGGCACCGTTCGCGGGACCGGCGCCTGCGCCTGCGAAGGCCGGCTGCTGGCGGCGGCGGAAGAACGACAGCGCGAGCCAGACGAGGCCGCCGATGAGCGCGATCTGCAGCAGCATGCCGAGGATCGAGCCGAGACCGCCGAGGCCGCCGAAGAAGCCCGCACCGAAGAGCGCACCGAGAAGGCCCGCGCCCAGGAGGCCGGCGAAGAACCCCGTGCCGAAGCGCCGTTGCGGCGCGGCCTGGGCGGCGGCGCCGGGGCGCTGCGCGGCGACGCCGGGCGTCGTCTGGCCGGGCTGGGTCATCGACCGCTCGATGGGCTGGGTCGGACGCGGCGCCGTGTTGGTCGGCGGCGGGGCGCTGAAGGTGCGTACGCCACGGCTGCCGAAGCTGCCTCCCCGCCCCGCCCTGGCCTCGACCAGTTCGACCGTCGCAAAGACGGCCGCCACTGCAATGGCGACAACGCGGGCAAAACGCGCGAAAGAAGAAAGCATCGTCAGGATGGCCTCCCGTTCATCATGGTGCCCGCAATATAGGCACGGCCTGCCGGGGCCAACAGGTCCGGCGGTATTATTTCGGCGCGTGGGAGCGGTGGACATCTTGACCCGGGGGCGGGTCGGCGCGACGCTCGATGCCGGGCTGCAAGGCGAGAGAGCGCCATGGCTCTGTGCTCCGTCGGCCATCTGGGACAGGCACCCGGCACGGGGGGCCCGCCAAGGGCGGGCCTGTGCCGCCTCGGCCGCCACTTTGTCTGCAGCCTGATCCTCGGTTGTATCGTGCTTCCGGCGCCTCTCGCCGGGGCGCAGGACATGTCGAGACCGCCCGCGCACGGGGCCGCCGGCCATTCGGCCGCCCCTGGAGCGGCGGCTCCTCTGCCGCTTCCTTGCACCTGCCGGGCCAAGGGGCGCGACTACGAACTCGGCGAGGTCGTCTGCCTGCCCACCAGCGCCGGCCCGCGCCTTGCCACCTGCGGCATGGAACTAAACAACACCTCCTGGCACGTGACGAGCGAGCCCTGTCCCGACAGCTGAAACGGCCGAACATCCGAAATGGCGCGCTGCGTCTCCCTGGCGGCGACCGGATTATGAACCGGAAAGAGGTCGCCGTCCGGGAGGCGGCGACCGGATCCCCCAAGTGAAAGGGTCGCCGTCGGGAGACGGCGACCCTTGGGCTTGGCTGGGGCTTGATTGCACGCACCGCCCGAAAGGGAACGGTCACGAGGCTTTTCGAAGAAGGAAGATCCCTCGCACCTGGATCTCCGTTCTCGATGGCTTGTCTTGAACGCTAGGCAACGGGAACACTATCGACAAAGGCGGCGAAGCCGCCGGTCAGAAAGCCCCGATGATGATGGCGCCGACAAACAGGAAGGCGGCGCTCATCGCCACGATGTTCAAACGTGACAGCAGCGTCAGGCCCATAGGTGACCTCCATGGGTTTGACCTAGGGGACGGAATCTAGCAGCAACAGGCGGCCTTGCGAAGCGCCAAATGTTGTGCAACGCGGCATGGCCTCGGTACAACATCCTTTATCGTTCGTTAAATGGTTCATTCCCTTTCGCTTTTCGCCAGCCACAGGCTGGGGATTACGATACCCCGGGGAAGGCACTCCATCAGCTCGATTCCAGTAATTCTGAAAATAACTTCGAGCAAAGGCAGCAATATTGCTCTGCAAGGCCGTCATACGAAACGTCGCACGTGCCGGCCAAGGTTTTGTCAACGTTGAAGAAACGTTAGGACTATCCCTGCATCCTCCGGCGCAGAAGGGGGCGCGCGGAGAGTTGCGTTGATGGCGCGCAGGTTTGCGACATTCGCCGCGGCGATACTGGCCTGTGCCGGCGTCGCCGGTTGCGGGCTGATGACATTCGAGAAGCGCGAAGCCTGGCGCAGCGAGGCGGAATCGGCCTGCCTCGCGCAGAAGCTCGTGCAGCCGTCGGCCTATATCGAGCCGATGAAGCCGATCTCCGGCCCCGGCGCCTGCGGCATGGATTATCCCTTCCGCGTCAAGGCCTTCGCCAGCGGCGAGATCGGCCTGACGTCCAAGGCGGTACTCGCCTGCCCCGCGATCTCCACCTTCGACACCTGGCTGATCGAGGTCGTCCAGCCCGCCGCCTCGCTCTATTTCGGCGCGCCGGTGACCGAGCTGCGGGCCGGGTCCTATTCGTGCCGCTCGATGAACAACCAGGCGGGCGCGCGCAAGTCAGAGCACTCCTACGGCAACGCCGTCGACGTCATGGCCTTCCACCTGTCGGACGGACGCAAGATCACGGTCGCCAAGGGGTGGAAGGGTGATCCGGTGGAGCAGGACTTCCTGCGCGAGGTCTTCGTCGGCTCCTGCCGCTATTTCTCGACGGTGCTCGGCCCGGGCTCGGACGCATTCCACTACGACCATTTCCATCTCGATCTCGCCCGGCATGCCAAGGGCCGGACGATCTGCAAGCCGGTCATCAAGTTCACGCCGCGCCTCGTGCCCGGGCAGTATGACGCGAGGCCCCGGCAGGCCGCTCCCTATGGCGGCGAGCCGGCCTACACGCCCCGGCCGGCCGGGCCGGTCTACAAGGGCTACGACCGCCCCGGCGGCAGCCCCATGACCATCCACGACCAGCCGCTCGGCGAGGGAGAGGACGAGGGCGGCGCCGTTATCGACGAGGAATATCTCGGCATGTCGTCCACCAGGACGCCGCCGGGATGGCAGGTCGGGCCGGCGCCGGCCAGCGCGCCGCCGATGGCGACGAGCCACGCCGCGCCGGTCTACGGACAGCAGGACCGGCCGGCCACCTATCAGGCTCCGCCCGCCTATCCGACGCAGAGCTATGCCGCCCCGCCTCCGCGCCCGCGGACCGACGGCACGCTCGGCGTGCTGCGGCCGCCGGGCCTCGTCGGCGGCTCCTGATCAGTCCATGATGCTGTCGAGGCCGCGCCTGAGCCCCGGCTTCTCCGCCACCTTCCGCACGGCGAGCAGCGTGCCGCCGACGTAAGGGGCGGCCGAGGACCCGGCGTCGTGCCGCAGCGCCAGGCGCTCGTCATCGAGTCCGAACAGGACCTCGCAGGACAGGCGGTAGCCGGGCATGCGCACCGAATGCACCTGCACCGGCGTCGACAGGCCGATGGCGCCGCCGCGCGTCTCGCGGATGCCGGTCAGATCGTCGATCGGCCGAGAAGTCGGATGCTGGCGCTCGAAGGACAGCGTCTCTGCGAGTTCCCGTGCCGTGCCCGACGGCACGTCCGGCTTCTGCGCCGCCGCATAATCGATGATCTCGACATCCGGCACATACTTGGCCGCTTCGAGCGCGAAGCGCTTCATCAGCGTGGCGGTGATGGAGAAGTTGCCGGCGGCGATGACGCCGATGCCCCGCTCCTCCGCCGCATCGTCGATCTCGGCATAATCCTCAGCCCCGAGCCCCGACGTTCCGACGACGACGTGGCAGCCGGCGGCGATCGCCTTCAGGGCATGCTCCTTTACCGCGCCCGGCTTGGTGTAGTCCACGAGCACGTCCGCCTGCACCGCGAGCGCCGCGTCGACATCGGGTACGATCTCGACTCCGATCGGGCCGATGCCGGCCACCTCGCCCGCATCGCGCCCGGCGGCCGAGCGCGCCACCGCCGCGACCAGCGCAAGGTCGGGCGCCTCGTGCACAGCCGCGACGAGCGCCCTGCCGACCCAGCCGGTCGCGCCTGCAATGATGACCCTGATCATGCTCCGGCTCCTCCTTCTCGGATGGGCGCCCGCTGCGCCTGCCCCAGCCTTCCTCCTTGCCGATTCGCGCCGGCCCGGCATCGTTGCCCGGACGGATCACGCCTTGCCATAGCCGCCGCCGGTCGGCGTGACGATGGTGATGGCCTCGCCTGCCTCGATCAGCGTCTGGTCGCAACCGCCGAGTTCCTCGATGCGCCCGTCCCTGCGGCGCACGAGGTTGCGGCCCGCCTCGCCCGGCTCTCCGCCCAAGAGCCCGAAGGGCCGCACACGGCGGTGGCCGGAGAGGATGGCGCAATCCATCGCCTCGCGGAAGCGGATGGTGCGGCTGGTGCCGTTGCCGGCATGCCAACGTCCCTTGCCGCCCGAGTTCGGCCGGATATGGAAGTCTTCCAGCACGACGGGAAAGCGCGTCTCAAGGATTTCCGGATCCGTGAGGCGCGAGTTGGTCATGTGCGTATGCACGCCGTCGGCTCCGTTGAAGCCCTCGCCCGCGGGGGCGCCGGAGCAGATGGTCTCGTAGTACTGGTACTGGTCGTTGCCGAAGGTGAGATTGTTCATGGTGCCCTGGGCGGCCGCCAGCGCACCGAGCGCACCGAACAGGCAGTTCGTCACGGCCTGGCTCACCTCGACATTGCCCGCGACTACCGCCGCCGGATAGCGCGGCGACAGCATCGAGCCTTCCGGCACGACGATATTGATGGGCCTGAGGCAGCCCGCGTTCATGGGGATCTCGTCATCAACCATGACGCGGAAGACATAGAGCACGGCCGCGCGCGTCACCGGCGCGGGCGCGTTGAAATTGTCGTCCCGCTGCGGCGACGTGCCGGTGAAGTCAACGGTCGCCTCGCGCTTCTCCTTGTCAACCGTGATCTTCACGCGGATGAAGCAGCCTTGGTCCATCTCATATTCGAAGGAAGAATCGTGCAGCCGATCGAGCACACGGCGCACGCTCTCGGCCGCGTTGTCCTGCACATGGCCCATGTAGGCCTCGACCACGTCGAGCCCGAAATGAGCGATCATCTTCTTGAGTTCGGCCACGCCCTTCTCGTTGGCGGCGATCTGTGCCTTGAGGTCGTTGACGTTCTGGACCACGTTGCGCGCGGGATATTTCGCGCCGAGGAAGAGGTCGATCAGTTCCTTCTCGCGGAAACGGCCCTGATCGACGAGCTTGAAATTGTCGATATACACGCCCTCCTCCTCGATGGTGCGGGCGCGCGGCGACATGGACCCCGGCGCCGTGCCGCCGACATCGGCATGATGCCCACGGCTCGCCACCCAGAAGAGGATGTTCTCGCCCTTGTCGTCGAAGACGGGCGTGCACACCGTGATGTCCGGCAGATGCGTGCCGCCGTTGTAGGGCGCGTTGAGCACATAGACGTCGCCGGGGCGAATGACGGGGTTCTGGCGGATGACCGTCTCCACCGAGCGGTCCATGGAGCCGAGGTGCACCGGCATGTGCGGCGCATTGGCGACAAGCCGTCCCTCGCGGTCGAAGACAGCGCAGGAGAAGTCGAGCCGCTCCTTGATGTTCACCGAATAGGCGGTGTTCTGCAGAGTCACGCCCATCTGCTCGGCGATGGACATGAAGAGATTGTTGAAGATCTCCAGCATCACCGGGTCGGCCTCGGTGCCGATGGCGGCGCGCTTGGGCAGCGCCTTCACCCGCTCGAGCACGAGGTGGTCCTTGCCGGTCAGCTGCGCTTCCCAGCCGTCCTCGACGACCACCGTCTGGTTGGGCTCGATGATGATCGCCGGCCCCGGCATACGAGCACCCGCCCTTAGATCCTGCCGCAGGAAGACACCGGCATCGTGCCAGCGGCCCTGGCTGAAGAAGCGCGTCGTGCGGTGCGGTGTCGCCGGTGCGGCCTGCACATCACCTGCCGCGTCCTCCGCGAAACGCGCGCCGCCGCCGACGGTCTCCACCTCGACGGCCTCGATGACGAGCCCCTTGGTATCGTCGATGAAGCCGAAGCGGCGGCGATGCGCATCCTCGAAGGCGGCCTGCATGGCGGCCACATCCCCCGCCGCTACGGCGAGCGCGGTGTCGGTGCCGGCATAGCGCACATGAGCGCGCACGAAGGTCTCGATGTCGGAGCGCGCGATGCCCTGCCCCTCGAGCTCGGCGAGGCATTCGGCGGCGAGCGCGTCGCCCAGCGCGGCGACCGCAGCCGGGGCGGCGGCATCGAGCGGCACATCGAGCGCCTTCTGTCGCGTGGCGCGCACGTCGGCAAGACCCATGCCATAGGCGGAGAGAAGGCCCGAGAAGGGATGCATCAGCACCTTCGTCATGCCGAGCGCATCGGCCACGAGGCAGGCGTGCTGGCCGCCAGCCCCGCCGAAGGAGTTGAGCGCATAGGTCGTGATGTCATAGCCGCGCTGCACCGAGATCTTCTTGATGGCCTCCGCCATGTTGGCGACCGCGATCTGGATGAAGCCGTCGGCCACCTCCTCGGGGCTGCGCCCGTCGCCGACCTCGCCGGCCATGGCCGCGAAGGCGGCGCGCACCGCCTCGGCATCAAGCGCCTCGTCCTGCGCGGGGCCGAAGATCTTCGGGAAGAATTCCGGCATCAGCTTGCCGAGCATGACATTGGCGTCGGTCACGGCGAGCGGCCCGCCGCGACGATAACACTTGGGGCCCGGATTGGCGCCGGCCGAATCGGGCCCGACGCGGAAGCGCGAGCCGTCGAAATGCAGGATCGAGCCGCCGCCCGCAGCGACCGTGTGGATGAGCATCATCGGCGCACGCATGCGCACACCGGCGACTTCGGTCTCGAAGGCGCGTTCGTATTCGCCGTCGAAATGGGCGACGTCCGTCGAGGTGCCGCCCATGTCGAAGCCGATGACGCGGTCAAACCCGGCGGACTTGCCTGTCTCGGCCATGCCGACGACGCCGCCGGCCGGCCCCGAGAGGATGGCGTCCTTGCCTTGGAACAGATCGGCGGCCGTGAGACCGCCCGAGGACATCATGAACATGAGGCGCGCCCCAGTGCGGGCAATGTCGAGTTCCTCCGATACCTGCGCCACGTAGCGTCGCAGGATCGGCGAGAGATAGGCGTCGACCACCGTGGTGTCGCCGCGCCCGACGAGCTTGACGAGGGGCGAGACCTCGTGGCTGACCGAGACCTGAGTGAAACCCATGCGGCGGGCGAGTTCCGCCACCGCCTGCTCGTGGGCCGGATAGCGGTAGGCGTGCATGAAGGCGATGGCGAGCGCATCGATCCCCTCGGCCCGGATGCCGGCGAGCTGCACCTCGACCTGCGTCAGGTCCGGCGCCATCTCGACCGTACCGTCGGCGAGCACCCGCTCCTCGATCTCGACGACGCTCTCGTAGAGCTCTTCGGGCTTGATGATGTTGCGGGCGAAGATCTTCGGCCGCGCTTGGTAGCCGATGCGCAGGGCATCACGAAAACCCTTCGTGGTGATGAGCGCGACGCGGTCACCCTTGCGCTCGAGCAGCGCGTTGGTGGCCACGGTCGTGCCCATGCGCACGTCGCCGATGAGGCCGGCGGGGATCGCCTCGCCCCTGGCAAGGCCGAGATGGTCGCGGATGCCCTGGACGGCGGCATCGCGGTAGGCTTCCGGATTCTCGGAGAGGAGCTTGCGCGCGTGCAGCCTGCCCTGCGGGTCACGCGCGATGACGTCCGTGAACGTGCCGCCGCGATCGATCCAGAAATCCCACCGACCTGCCATCATGTTCTCCCGATGTCCGAAATTGCGCTGGGCTTCGTGCCGGCCTCGCGGCGCGTCGGCCGCTGCCGAGACGCTCCCGCCGACGCCGTCGGGCCCCTCCCGGGCCGCAGCGCATGAGATGAGAGAAGCAGGACGATGACAAAACGTCAACAATTTGTTGACATGAAATTCGGCGCCGCTAGCATGCGAAGATCGGCGCGCGAAGGGGCGCGCGCCGCACGGGAGAGATTGTCATGAACGTTTTGACGCGCGCTGCCGCGGGCCTCGGCCTTGCGGCGCTTCTTGCCTCACCGGCCGTGGCTCAGACGAAGTGGGACCTGCCGACGCCCTATCCGGACGGCAACTTCCACACCAAGAACATCGTCCAGTTCGCCGAGGACGTGAAGGCGGCGACCGGCGGCTCGCTGCAGATCACGGTCCACGCCAACCAGTCGCTGATCAAGCACCCCGACATCAAGAACGCCGTGCGCAGCGGCACGGTGCCCGCCGGTGAGCTGCTCGTCTCGCGCCTCGCCAACGAGAGCCCGATCTACGAGGTCGATTCGGTTCCTTTCCTCGCCTCGAGCTATGATGCCGCGAAGAAGCTCTATGCCGCTCAGAAGCCCATCCTCGAGAAGAAACTCGGCGAGCAGGGCCTGATGCTGCTGTTCTCCGTCGCCTGGCCGCCGCAGGGCATCTTCGCCAAACAGGAGCTCAACACCCTCGCTGACCTCAAGGGCGTCAAGTTCCGCGCCTATTCGAAATCGACAGAGCGCGTCGCCCAGCTCGCCGGCATGGTTCCGGTGCAAATCGAGGCCTCCGACATCGCCACAGCCTTCGCCACCGGCCGCGTCGGCGCGATGATCACCTCGCCTTCCACCGGCACCGATTCCAAGGTGTGGGATTTCCTCAGCCACTACTACGACACCCAGGCCTGGCTGCCGCGCAACATGGTCATCGTCAACAAGGCAGCCTTCGACAAGCTGAGCGACGCCGAGAAGCAGGCGGTACGCGAGGCGGCCAAGAAGGCCGAGGAGCGCGGCTGGGAGATGAGCGCCATCGAGACCAAGGAGAAGACGGACCTGCTCGCCAAGAACGGCATCAAGGTCACCGCCCCCTCCGACGACATGAAGAAGGGCTTCGCCGAGATCGGCGCCACCATGACCGCCGAATGGGAGAAGGCTGCGGGCGAGGACGGCAAGGCCATCCTCGACGCCTATCGCAACTGAGGACAGGGCCTTCCCGCGTCGGAGCCCATCGCGGATCGATCGCTCCAAGGGCTCCGGGAGCCACCCCTCCCCCCGCTTGCGGTGGGAGGGGACAGCACCACCGGTTTGCATCTCACCGCCGCATGACCCGGCGCCCTCGATGCAATGATCCGCACCGCCCCGGCGGCGTTGACGCCTGTCTTTCATCATCCTGCCGGCAGGAGGAGGCCTCATGCGCGCGGCCCTCGACCGTCTCTATTCATTGTCGCTCTGGCTCGCTGGCCTCTGCCTCGTCGCCATCGCTGTCCTCGTCGGCCTGCAGGTCGGCGCCCGCCTGCTCGACAGCGCTCTGCGCACGCTTGGGCTCGAGCAGACCGGCTTCATCGTGCCCTCGCTCGCCGAGATCGGCGGCTTCCTGCTCGCGGCGGCGAGCTTCCTTGCGCTCGGTGCCAGCCTCAAGGCCGGCAGCCATATCCGCGTGACCATGCTGCTCGCCCTCGTCGGCGAAGCGCGCCGCAGACCGATGGAGCTGTTCGCACTAGGCGTTTCCGCCCTCGCGAGCGGCTACGGCACCTGGTACACGGCCAAGCTCGCCCTGGATTCGTGGACTTTCAACGAGAAATCCTATGGCATCGTGCCTGTGCCGCTCGTCATCCCGCAGGCGAGCCTCGCCATCGGCCTCGCCATACTGACCATTGCCATCCTCGACGAACTGCACGAGACCGCGGTGCGCGGACGTCCGTCCTTCCGCTCGGCAGAAGACGCCATCGCCGTCGGCAAGGAGGCCTGAGCGATGGACGCCGTCACGCTCGCGAGCCTGCTCATCGTCGTCCTCTTCCTCGTCCTCGGCACCGGCACCTGGATCGCGCTGGCTCTCGGCATCGTCGCCTATGCCGGCATGGTCATCGCCGTCTCGGCGCCGCCAGGCCAGGTGCTCGCCACCTCCGTCTGGGGCGCGGCGACGTCGTGGGACCTCACCGCCCTGCCGATGTTCATCTGGATGGGCGAGATCCTCTACCGCACCCGCCTGTCGCAGGACATGTTCTCCGGCCTTGCGCCGTGGATGCGCGCCCTGCCGGGCCGGCTCCTGCACGTCAACGTCGTCGGCTGCACGATCTTCGCCGCCGTCTCCGGCTCCTCGGCCGCAACCTGCGCCACCATCGGCCGCATCTCGCTGCCGGAGCTGAAGAAGCGCGGCTATGACGAGCGCCTCGCCATCGGTACGCTCGCCGGCGGTGGCACGCTCGGGCTGCTCATCCCGCCGTCGCTGATCATGATCGTCTACGGCGCGGCAACCGAGCAGTCGATCGCGCGCCTGTTCATCGCCGGCATCGTGCCGGGCATCATCGTTGCCGGCCTCTTCATGGCCTATGTGGGCGGCTGGGCACTCCTCAACCCCGGTCGCATGCCCGAGCGCGAGCCAAGCATGCCACTGCGCGAGCGCCTTGCTGCCGGCTGGCGGCTCATCCCCGTCATCCTCCTCATCCTCGGCGTCATCGGCTCCATCTACGGCGGCTTCGCCTCGGCGACGGAGGCGGCGGTCGTCGGCGTCGCGCTGTCGCTCGTCATGTCGCGCGCCATGGGCACGCTCGACTGGGCAAGCTTCCGCGACGGGCTGCTCGGCGCCACACGCACCTCCTGCATGATCGCCTTCATCCTCGCCGGCGCGGCCTTCCTGACGACGGCGATGGGCTTCACGGGCATCCCGCGGGCGCTCGCCGAATGGATCGGCGCCATGAACCTCAGCCCGTGGCAGCTGCTGCTGGCGCTGACGCTGTTCTACATGGTGCTCGGCTGCTTCCTCGACGGCATCTCGATGGTGGTGCTGACGACGGCGGTCATCATGCCGCTCGTACAGGCCGCGGGCTTCGACCTCATTTGGTTCGGCATCTACATCGTCATCGTCGTCGAGATGGCGCAGATCACGCCGCCCGTCGGCTTCAACCTCTACGTGCTGCAGGGCATGACCGGACGGAGCATCTTCCGCATCGGCCTCTATGCCCTGCCCTTCTTCCTCATCCTCGCCATTGTGGTTGCCCTGCTCGCGATCTTTCCCGATCTCGCGCTATGGCTGCCGCGCACCATGCTCGAGGCCGGCTGAGAGCTTGCGGAGGTCGCCATGACGAAGAACACAGACAATGCCCCAGCGGAGGCCCGGGAGTGGCCCGCACTCGGCCCCATCGTCTCCTCGGCCCATCTCGCCTCAGGCGCCCTGCCGGCCTTGTCGGAGTTCGAGTTCGGTCTCATCCTCGTCAGCCATGCCTTCCATCGCTGGATGGTGCGCGGCATGGCCGCCGCGGGGGTGCCGGACCTGTCGCCCCTCGACGTGCTCGTGCTGCACTCCGTCAACCACCGCGGCAAGGGCAAGAAGCTCGCCGACATCTGCCTCGTCCTCAATGTCGAGGATACCCACCTCGTGACCTATTCGGTCAAGAAGCTGGAGCGGCTGAAACTCGTGAAGAGCGGCCGCACCGGCAAGGAGAAGACGGTCGCCGTTACCGCCGAGGGCGAAGCCGCCTGCCTGCGCTATCGTGCCATCCGCGAGCAGTTGCTCGTGCGCGCGGTCCGCGGCCTCGGCCTCGACGAGAGCGCCCTGTCGCAGATCGCGAGCAACATGCGGGCGCTGTCCGGCCATTACGACCAGGCCGCCCGCTCTGCCGCTTCACTCTGAGGCAGGGGTGCGCCGCTTGACCTTCGCGGCCGCGCCGCGCATCGTCCGCCACACGACCTTCACTCGATACGTGTGGGGAGAGCGATGCGCGCCTTATTCGCCTTGTCCGTCGCAGCCGTTATCATAAGTCCCATGGCCATTGCCGCCGACTACGACCGGACCATCGCCTATCGCGCCGGCCCGGCTCATCCTTACGACACCGTCCCGGCCGAGCGCCGGGAGGTGCCGTGGACGGGCCGCGTACCCGCCTGCGACGACCCGGCCGTGCTCTCCGACATCCGGGAGCGCTTCGCCACCACCGAAGCGCGCTACTGGGCCTCCTCGCTCAGCATCACCAGCTTCGAGCACATCCGCTCCCTGGGCTATCGTCCCTGGAGCGCGAGCTACATTCCACGCCGCTTCTGCGCGGCCCGGTCCTGGACGTCCGACGGGCGCAAGCGCACGGTCTATTACTCCGTGCGCGAGGATCTCGGGCTTGCCGGCTGGGGCTGGAACGTCGAATGGTGCGTCAGCGGGCTCGACCGCTCCTATGCCTATGGCGGCCACTGCCGCGCCGCCCGCCCCTGAACGCGCGCCGATGCCGAGATCGAAGGGGCGGCCCCGCCTCAACGGCCGCAGAGCGGGGCTGGCCATCTGCGCGAGCCTGAGCGCCCTTCTGCTCGCGGGCGGTGCCCATGCCACCGGGCCCGAGCGGGGCGGCCGCCCAGGCGCGTTCGACTTCTACGTGCTTGCCCTCTCCTGGTCGCCGGGCTTCTGCGCGCTGTCCGACAAGGCCGACGAACGCGAGCAGTGCCGTGACGGGGCTGGCCTCGGCTTCGTCGTGCACGGCCTGTGGCCGCAGCATGAGCGGGGCTATCCGACCGACTGCGCCAACGTGCCACGCAATCCCTCGCGCGCCGCCGTCGCCGAAGCCGCGGGGCTCTATCCGGACGAGGGCCTCGCGCGCTATCAGTGGCGCAAGCATGGCACCTGCTCCGGCAGGAGCCCGAGCGACTATTTCGCCGACGTGAAGCGCGCGCGCGACATGGTGACCATTCCGCCGCAGCTGCAGAGCCCGGCCGGGGACCAAGCCTTCACGCCCATCGACCTCGAACGCGCCTTCGTCGCCGTCAACAAGGGCCTCAGGACCGACATGATGTCGATCGTCTGCCGGCGCGGCGTGCTGCAGGAGGTGCGCATCTGCCTGACGAAGGACCTGCGCGGCTTCCGCACCTGTCCAGAGGTCGACCGCAGCGGCTGCCGCTTCGGCGATCTCAAGGTCGAGGCGCCGCGGTGAGGGCCTTACCGACATGAACTACCGTCACGCCTATCACGCCGGCAATTTCGCCGATGTGATGAAGCACGCGCTGCTTGCGCGCATCCTCGTCCATCTCCTGAAGAAGGACGCGCCGTTCCGCGTCATCGACACCCATGCCGGCATCGGGCTGTACGATCTTGCCGGCGAGGAAGCCGAGAAGACCGCGGAATGGCGCAACGGCATCGGCCGGCTAGAGGCGCCGCTGCCCCAGGAGGCCGAGGCGTTGATCGCTCCCTACCGGGCCGCCATCGCCGCCGTGCGCGCCCGCCACGGGGAGAGCACTTATCCCGGCTCGCCGATGCTTGTCTCGGCCATGCTGCGCCGGCAGGACCGCGCCATCGCCGTCGAGAAGCACCCGAAGGACGCCCAAACGCTCACCCGCACCCTGACCTACGACCAGCGCATCAAGGCCGTCGCGCTCGACGGCTGGACCGCGCTCCACGCCATGATCCCGCCGCCCGAGCGGCGCGGCCTGGTGCTCATCGACCCGCCCTTCGAGGAGCCGGGTGAACTCGGACGGCTGGCAGAGGAGATCGCCCGCGCCTGGAAGAAGTGGCCGACCGGCCTCTTCGCCGGCTGGTACCCGATCAAGGACGTGCGTGCCATCGACGCCTTCGCCGCGCGCCTCGCCGCGAGCGGCACACGCAAGGTGTTGCGCCTTGAACTGATGGTGACGGACGGGCGCGACGCGGCGCGCCTCAACGGCTCCGGCCTCGTCGTCGTCAACCCGCCGTGGACGCTGAAGGAGGAGGCCGAGGTCCTGCTGCCGGCCCTCGCCAGGCGCCTCGCGCAGGGCGCCGGCGCCGGCTTCCAGGCCGAATGGATCGCCGGCGAGTGACGGCCCGCACCGGCCCCGTCCCCCCTGCCATGCGTCACGGGCGCTTGCCCGCACAAGGCCGGCCCGTCACAAAGCTTGCCACGGCTGACGACAGGTCAGCCGCTGCCGATTCGCCTTCAGACCACACGAGGAGAAGCCTCGCCCATGCTCGTCCTGCGTTCGTCCCCCGCCTCTCCCTTCGGCCGCAAGGTTAAGATCGCCGCCGCCATTCTCGGCCTCTCCGACCGCATCGAGATCGTGCCGGCCGATACGACCGACCCGAGCGATTCGCTGCGCCGGCAGAACCCGCTCGGCAAGATCCCGGCTCTTGTCCTAGAAGACGGGCGCGTTCTCTATGATTCTCGGGTGATCGCCGAATATCTCGACCACCTCGCCGGCGGCGGCCTCCATCCGGCCGGAGAGAAGCGTTTCGATGCGCTCACGCGCCAAGCGCTCGCCGATGGCATCATGGATGCGGCCATCCTGCAGGTCTACGAGGGCCGCTTCCGCGGTCCGGACAAGCACGAGCCGAAATGGGTAGAGCACCAGGCCGGCAAGGTCGCACGGGCCCTCGCCTCGGCTGCCGCCGCCCCGCCGCGTCTTGCCGATGGCATCGACATCGGCCATGTCGCGCTCGCCTGTGCCCTCGGCTATCTCGACCTGCGCTTCGGCGGCGCATGGCGCCGCGAGCATCCGGCGCTCGTCGCCTGGCTCGACGACTTCGCGCAGCGCGTGCCCTCCTTCGAGGCGACGAAGGTTTCGGCGTGACGCCCCAGCCCGGCCTGCCCGCCCCAGGACCGGCTCTTTCAAAGCGTTGGGGAACTGCCGCCCCGGCCAATAAAAAACCCGGCGACCGAAGTCGCCGGGTCTTGAGGAACCGGTTTGAACCGGAAGCCGATTAGAACTTGTAGTTCAGACCGGCGCGGACGACCGAGAACTGGGTCTCCGCCTTGTTGGCACCGTAGTAACGGTTGTCGCCGAGGTCGACGTAGAGGTATTCGGCCTTGGCGGTGATGTTGTTGGTGAAGGCGTACTCAAGGCCGGCGCCGAGCGTCCAGCCGACGTTGGTCTCCGACTTCGAGAAGGCGAGGCCAGCCGTGGCGTCGATGCCCGAGAACTTCGTCTCGCCGTAGGCAAGACCACCCGTCACGTAGATGAGGGCGCGGTCGAAGGCGGCGCCGACGCGGGCACGGACGGTGCCGAAGTACTCCACCTCGCCGCGGCCGGTGCCGATGTTGCCGTTGGCGAACGTCGTGGCAGCGGTCTTGCCCTTGAGGTCAGCGTACTGGATGTCCGTCTCGAGACCGACGACGAACTGGCCGATCTGGTAGTTGTAGCCGATCTGACCACCGCCGACGAAGCCGTCCGGATCATCGAAGCCTGCAGCCTTCGAGAACTCGCCCCAGCCGTAACCGGCGTTCACACCGACGTAGAAGCCGGTCCAGGTAAAGATCGGAACGACCGGAGCCGGAGCGACGGGAGCGACGTTGCGGCTCGGAAGGTCGGCAGCGAACGCCGCGGCGCCGGAAGCGATGAGGCCGGCAGCAGCAACACCCGCGAGAAGAATCTTTTTCATCATTTAACTCCTTCATGCTTCCCGCGGACCAGGGCCCGCCCGGAAGTTGCACCCTTCTAACCGAACCTCTGCCGGCTGTCTGTTGCCGCACCGCCACAGGCCCCTTTGGCGACTATGGCTGAAAAGTGACGGAAGCCGGGAGAAATGTGGGACCACCTTCAGGCAGGCGGCGCAAGAGCGGCTGGCACCTTCCGCGCGAGCGTATTAAACTATTGTTTTTATTTCTTTTTCCCTCTTCGCTGCGGCATTAACCAACCGTTCATCATGCCCTTCTCAGCCTCGTTCCGGGCGTTATGGCGCAGCCTTCGCGGCGTGCCTGCCCGGTTGCTGCATTGCAGCTATGCCTAACGAACACTTAAGAGGCCGCCGCGCGACACTTGCTGCCGGATTGCGAACGCGCGAAGCGAGGGTGGAAGCGCGATCAGTCGCCCATCCCTCCTGCGATACCGGAGGGCCGCTTTGCAGGCTCGCGTTGCGCTGAAAAGGGGCCCCGCGCGGCGGCCTTCCATGGCGCGAGAGTCTTGCCGCGGGCCCACCCGCATGCCAAAGGCAGGCGAGAACTCAGGGTGTGATACGTGAGCCTGCCTCTCTCCATCTTCGTCATCGCGCACAACGAAGCTGACCGCATCGGCCGGACCCTCGAGGCGGTGCGGCACCTGACGGATGACCTCGTCGTCGTCGATTCGGGCTCGACGGACGGGACCGTCGCGGTTGCCGAGGCACACGGGGCCCGCGTCGTCTTCAACCCCTGGCCCGGCTACGGCCCGCAGAAGCGCTTCGCCGAGGACCAGTGCCGGCACCCCTGGCTGTTCAACATCGATGCGGACGAGGTCGTGCCTCCGGATCTCGCGGCAGAGATCGCCGCCCTGTTCGCCTCCGGCGATCCCGCGGCCGATGCCTATGAGACGCGGATCGCCGAGATCTTCCCGGGCGAGGCGGCGCCGCATCGTCTCGCCTACGCCCTGGCGCCGGTCCGGCTCTACCGGCGCAACATCGGTCGCTATTCCGATTCGACGGTGCACGATCGGGTCGTGCTCGCCCCCGGTGCGCGCGTGCGTCGGCTCAAGGGCACCATTCACCACTTCTCGGTGCGCTCGCTCGGTGACCAGCTCGCCAAGCTCAACAGCTACACCGACGCCCAGGCGGACAATCTCGATGAGCGTGGCGAGCGAGTCTCGATGCTGCGGCTCTACCTCGAGTTTCCGGCAGCTTTCATCAAGGCCTATTTCGGCCGCCGGCACTTCGTGCGCGGGGTCTACGGCTTCATGACGGCGATGAACTTCGCCTTCTACCGCTATCTGCGCGTCGCCAAGCACGTCGAGCGGCGCCTGCGCACCGAGGCCACCGAAAAGGGCCGGCTTACGAAGTGAGCGTGATCGCCGCGATCAGCCGGCCGTAGTCCGCCTCGCCACGGTGGGTCGCCCGCCGATAGCTGTAGAAGCGTTCCTCGTCGCCATAGGTGCACAGGCCGAGGTCAATGAAACGACCGACGCCGGCCGCCGCCATGCGCGCACCGATGAATCCCGGCAGGTCGAACATGGCATGGTCCGCCCGCTGCGCGGGCGTAAAGAAGCGCCCACAGGCCGGGTCGGCCGCGCGGAACTGGGCGACGAATTCCGGCCCGACCTCGTAGGCCGATGCACTGATCGTAGGCCCGAGCACGGCGGTCATGCGCCCGCGCTCCGCGCCGAGCGCCTCCATCGCCACGACCACCGCCTCGACGATGC
This sequence comes from Chelatococcus daeguensis, assembly GCF_001887265.1. Classification (NCBI taxonomy): domain Bacteria; kingdom Pseudomonadati; phylum Pseudomonadota; class Alphaproteobacteria; order Hyphomicrobiales; family Chelatococcaceae; genus Chelatococcus; species Chelatococcus daeguensis. The sequence goes on from NZ_CP018095.1 coordinate 2,806,349, forward strand.
CGGAAAAGGCACCGCGCCAGCCGGAATGGGCGGCGCCGATGACGCGCGCCTCGGGATCGGCGAAGAGCAGCGGCCCGCAATCGGCCGTGGAGATGGCGAGGCCGATCCCCGGCATCCGCGTCACGCAACCGTCGGCCTTTGGCCGCGCATCCGCCGGCCACGGTGTCTCGACCGTCACCACGTCCGGCGAATGGACCTGATGAAGACCCAGCAACCGCTCCACCGGCAGGCCGAGCCGGGCCGCCATGCGGCGGCGGTTCTCGCGCACGGCAGCTGCATCGTCGCGCGAGCCGATGCCGCCGTTGAGCGAGCCGTAGAAGCCGCCCGAGACGCCGCCGCGGCGCGTGAAGAAGGCGTGGCGGATGCCGCCGAGCGCGGCGAGCGCCTCCGCCTCGATCGCCTCCGCCGTCGCACTGTCCGCAAAGGCCCTGTCCGGTGCGTTCATGGTTCTTCCCCGCTTGCCTCGGCCGGTGTCGTCAGGCGATCGAAGCCCGGCAGCATCGGCAGGTCCGGATGCGTCACCGCCATCACCTTGAACAATTCCCCCATCCCGGTGCGCCCGCCCTCTACCAGCCGCTCACGCTGACCGGCGATGGCCCGGGCCTGATCGGGACTGCCCGAGCGCTGCAGCCGATCCGCCCGCGCGCCAAGCCCGAGCGCCTCGAGGAAAACCCGCTGCGTGACAGGCCCCTGCAGCACGGCGCCGGCGGCGAGCGCCGCCCGCCCGAGCGCGGCGAAATCGACATGCGCCGTCAGGTCCGCCTCGCCCGGCTCGACCAGCGGATCGACCGGCTTGTGGTCCTTCATCGCCTGAAGCGTGTCGCCCGGCGCCGTCGCCAGATGGCCGTAGTCGATGGCGAGCAGCGCGCCGCCGTCGGCCACGAGCCGCTGGGCGAGGGCGCGCATGATGCCGTGCCCGACGAGCGGCACCTCGAGCACGGCACCCTCTCCTGCCTGCTGCGTCAGCCGCGGCTCCGGCTCCGCCGCAAGGCCGAAGACGAGACGCCCGTCCGCTCCGAGGCCGACGAGCCGCTCGCGCCAGACGCCGCCCTGGCGCACGAACTGGCGCACCGGCAGGGCGTCGAAGAACTCGTTGGCGACGATGATGGCCGGCCCCGGCGGCAGGTCCTCGACCCGGTCGTGCCAGTGGAGCGCCGCGACGCGCCCGGCGAGCGAAGCTTTCTGCGCCGCGCGCAGCACCGGGCTCGTCTCGACGAGATGGACGTCGACCGCCTCAGAGAAGCCGGGCAGCACGCGGCCGGCGCGCAGGAGATCCGCCATCAGCGTGCCCCGGCCGGGGCCGAGCTCGACGAGGCGCAGCTTGCCGGGGGCGCCCATCGTCTGCCAGACGGACGCCACCCACAGGCCGACGAGTTCGCCGAACATCTGCGACACTTCCGGCGCCGTGATGAAATCCCCCGCCCAGCCAAACGGGTCGCGCGTCATGTAATAGCCGTGGCGCGGGTGGCCGAGGGCGAGCGCCATGAAGCGCTCGACCGATATCGGTCCCTCGGCGGCGACGATGGCGGCGATTTCGTTCTTGAGCCGGCTCATGCCGCTGCTCCCCTTCCGCCGGCCGGCAGCGGCTCGCGCCGCAGGGCCCGCCAGATGAGGAAGAGTCCGGCAGCGAGCAGCGGCAGGCTGAGCAGCATGCCCATGGTCACGCCGCCCTCGAGCGCCGAGACCTCGCGGCCGAAGAGGAAGCCGAGCTGCGGATCCGGCTCGCGGAAGAACTCGCAGACGCTGCGCGCCACCGCATAGCCGGCGGCGAAGGCGCCGGCGACGAGGCCAGGCCGGCGAAAGCCGGCGACGCGCACGACGAGCGCAAGGAGCACGAACAGAAGGAGCCCCTCCGAAAAGGCCTCGTAGAGCTGGCTCGGGTGGCGCGGCACTGGCCCGGCGCCGGGAAAGACGACGGCATAGGGAAAGTTAGGCGCCGGCCGCCCCCACAGCTCCGCATTGATGAAATTGGCAATGCGACCGAAGAAGAGGCCGATGGGCGCCACCGTCGCGGCGAGGTCGAACATCGTCAAAACCGAAAGCCCGCGCCGGCGCGCCAGCCAGACGACGCCGAGCGCCGCCCCGACAAGGCCGCCGTGGAAGGACATGCCGCCCTTCCACACCGCGAAGATCTCCGCCGGCTGCGCGAGATAGTGCGGCAGATTGTAGAAGAAGACGTAGCCGAGGCGTCCGCCGAGAACGACACCAAGCGCGGCATAGACGAGCAGGTCGTCGAGATCGGTCTGTGTCGGCTGCGGGCCCGCCCCGCTCCAAAGGCCCGGCCGGCGCACCAGGGCGCGCGCATACCACCAGCCGCCCAAGAGCCCGGCGATGTAGGCGAGCGCATACCAGCGGATTGCGAGCGGCCCGATGCTGATAGCTACCGGATCGATCGTGGGGAAGGCGATTGCAAAGGTTGGCATCTCGATCTCGTCGGCGGATCGTCCCGGCAGTCTTCGCGCGACTTTCCCGACCACGGATGCGGCGTCAACCCCACACCGCGTCAGCCTGCGACGACAGGACCGGCAATAGCACGGGAAACGGGCCCGAGTGCGACAATCTTTTCGTGAGAAGGGGCCACCCGCCTGCCGCACTTGTGCTATAGCCAAGCCGAACTGCGCGAGGAGGCACCCATGACCCAGACCACCGGCCGGATTTTCGACGACATCGCCCGCCTCGTCACCGACGCCGCCGGCATGGCCGAGGGCGCCCGCCGCGAGGTGGAAGCTGTCGTCCGCGCCCAGATGGAACGCATGCTGCGCAGCATGGACGTGGTCAGCCGCGAGGAATTCGACGCCGTTCGCGACATGGCCGCAGCCGCCCGTGACGAGAACGAGCGTCTCGCCGCCCGGATCGCCGAGCTTGAGGCGCGCCTCGCCCGCGACGAGCAGGACGCGGCGGAGCGGGAATAGCAGGGCGCAAGCCGAACGCGCACCCGAACCCGGCACAAGAAGCCACCGGCTGTGCTGGCGTGCCCGTACCGGAGACCGATTCTGCCAGCGGATCCACGGGGCGTCGAGCGAGCCGGTGAAGCTGATGAGGCTGTCGCTCGCGGAGGGCGCGGTCGGTGTTTCCGCCATTGCGGCATGCATCGCCGCCTGCCATGAAGGGTTCATGAAGCTCCATCCCCGCCATGGCTGGGCCGTGACACCGCGTGACGCCGTCGTCCTGCAGCAGGACTTAAGGGGCGAGATCGATACGAGCCGGCCGCTGTCCCTGCCCGACGTCCGGCTCATTGCCGGCGTCGACGTTAGCATCAAGAACGGCCTCTCGCGTGCAGCCGTCGTCGTCACCAGTCTGCCGGACTTCGCCGTGATCGAGACGGTGCTCGCCACGCGGCCGACACCCTTCCCCTACGTGCCCGGCCTGCTCAGCTTCCGCGAAGGACCAGTGCTGGAAGAAGCCTTCAGTAAGCTCGGCACCGAGCCGGACGTCTTCATCTTCGACGGCATGGGCATCGCCCATCCACGGCGCATCGGCATTGCCAGCCACATGGGCCTGTGGCTCGAGAAGCCGACCATCGGCTGCGGCAAGACGCTGCTCGTCGGCCGTTTCGAGGCGCTCGGGCTGAAGAAGGGCGCCGCCGCACCGCTTGTCGACAAGGGGGAGACGATCGGCGTCGCCTTGCGCACGCGCGAGCGCGTCAGTCCCGTCTTCATCTCCCCGGGCCACCGCATCGACCTCGCGAGCGCCGTCGCCGTGACGCTCGCCGCGACGACACGTTTCCGGCTGCCTGAGCCGATCCGCCTCGCCCATGCCGCCGCCGGCACGCTGTGAGCTAGCGCGGGCGCGTGCATTTGGCCAAGGGCAGAATTGCTCCGGCGCCCGTCGTCGAGGCGCGGCCTTTCCGCTATAGCCCAAGTTGGGGCCCGCTGCCCGGCGCGACCTCGTCTGCCGGGCTCACGATCGGCGAGGTGTTCATGGCGCTCACTCATTACGAGGATTTCGAACCCGGCATCCGCCTGTCCCTCGGCCCCCGCCCCATCACCATGGACGAGATCGTCGCCTTCGCGCGGCAATACGACCCGCAGCCGATGCACACGGACCCCGAGGCGGCGAAGGAGAGCCTCGCCGGCGGGCTGATCGCCTCGGGCTGGCACAGCTGCGGCATCGTCATGCGCATGATCGCAGACGGCTTCATCCTCGCCTCCACGGGCCAGGGTGCCCCGGGCATCGAGGAAGTGCGCTGGCTGCGGCCGGTGCGGCCGGGCGACGATCTCACGCTCACGGTCGAGGTGCTGGAGCGCCGCCCCCTGCGCAGCCGGCCGGAGATCGGCATGGTCCGCTTCCGCATGGTGCTTGCCAACAGGGCGGGCGAGGACCTGCTGCAGCAGACCAACTGGGTCATGTTCCGGCGCCGCGATCCCCGCCGGGAGGCCGAAGCCGCTACTCCGATCGCAGCGCGGGGCCACCAGGTCGCGACGCCGGATCTGCCCGCAGCCCGGCCCTCCCCGGACCATGCGCGTTTCCTGGACGATCTCGTGCCCGGCGAGACCGCCTCGCTCGGCACCCATCGGTTTACGCCCGAGGAGATCATCACCTTCGCGCGTGCCTACGACCCGCAGCCGTTCCATGTGGACGCGGAGGCGGCCGGGCGCTCCCTGTTCGGCGGGCTCTGCGCCTCAGGCTGGCATACGGCCGCCGTGTGGATGAAGCTGATGGTGGCGCACTGGGAGCGGCAGCGGCAGGCCGCCCTGTCCCTGCGGTTGCCCGTCCCCAGCCTCGGCCCCTCCCCGGGCTTTCGCGACCTCAAATGGCTGAAGCCGGTCTTCGCCGGCGACGAACTGACCTATGCAGTGCGCATCGTGGAGGCGCGGCCTTCCGCATCCCGGCCCGGGTGGGGCCTCGTGACCCAGCACAGCACGGCCGTGAACCAGAATGGCGAGCCGGTTTTCGCCTTCACCGGCACCGTCATGTGGCAGCGAGCGCCAGTCGGCTGACGCTGATCGCCATGGCCGGCGTTGAAAGCCAGCGCCCGATGTGATCCCCTTGAGGCGGCGCAGCCGGCTGCGCATCAGCCTTTCAGCAGGGGACACTCTCCGGGATTCATGAAACATTTCATCGCGCTCGTCTGTCTCTGCCTTGCCTTCTTCTTCACCGCAGCCCACCCGTCGTCCGCCCAGACGACACCCGCGCCCGCGGCAAGCACGGGCGAGGCGCCGGCAAGCACGAGTGTCGATGCGCTCATCAGGATCCTGGAGGACGATGCCGCCCGCCAGGCGCTGATCGACCGGCTGCGGAGCGCAGCCGCGGAACCCGCGCCGCCGGCCGAGGCGCCGACCTTCGCCCGCTGGCTGGCCGAGCACACGACCCAGGCGACGACCGCCCTCAAGGAGGCGCTCGCCTCCGCCTGGGCCTTCACCGAGCGGCTCGGCGAGGTGCTGGCGGGCACAGCCTCGCTCGACCTGCCCCGGCTGTGGGACGTCATCGCGAGCCTCGGCTCCGTGATGCTCGTCGCCTTTCTGCTGCTCTTCGCCGCGCGGCTGATCGCCAATCGCTTCCTCGATCGGACGGCGCTGCGGGCCGCAGGTGCCCCACTCGTGACACGCCTCGCCCTCGCGGTCGTCGCGGCGCTGATCGATGCGCTCGCCGTGGTCATTGCCTGGGGCGCCGGCTATCTCATCGCGCTGCAGCTCGGCAGCGAGGCGGCGCTCAGCTTCGGCGAGACGCTGTTCCTCAACGCGCTTATCGTGCTCGAGCTCGGCAAGGTCAGCCTGCGCTTCCTTCTGGCGCCCCGCCATGCCGCTCTGCGGCTGCTGCCGCTCGACGACACCGACGCAAACTACTGGTACTTCTGGCTGAGCCGCCTCGTCAGCCTCGTCGGCTACACCTTCCTGTTCGTCGCGCCGCTCGTCGCGGTCGCCACCACCTTCGCCGCCGCCCGATCCGTGCGCGTCATCGTGCTTTTGGCGGCGCTCTTTATCGGTATCGCCATCATCCTGCAGAACCGCGACGCCGTGCGCGCCCGCCTGTCAACGGCCGGGCGCGAATGGGGCCATGCAACGCGGCAGGTCCTCATCGTCCTCAGCCGCATCTGGCATGTCCTCGCCATCGTCTATCTCGTCGCCCTCTTCGCCGCCTGGCTGTCGAACCCCTTCACCGTCCTGCCCTTCATGCTCAGAGCGACGGTGGAGACCGGCATCGCCGTGCTCGTCGGCAGCCTCGTCACGGCCTTCATCACGCGGGCCCTGCGGGGCGGCATGTCCTTGCCGGACGATGTGAAGGCGCGCCTGCCCCTGCTGGAGGCCAGGCTCAACGCCTTTATTCCCTCGGTGCTGCGCGTTGCCCGGACGCTGGTGCTCATCCTAGTGCTGCTGGCCATCGCAGACGCCTGGGCTGTCCTTGACCTCGGCGGGTGGCTGGCGAGCGAGACAGGCCGCAACCTCGTGGGCGCCCTGATCTCCACCTCGCTCGTGCTCGTCATCGGCTGGCTCGTCTACGTCGCCGTGTCGAGCTGGGTGGAGTACCGGCTGTCGAACGATTTCGGCCGCGTACCAAGCGCGCGCGAGCGCACCCTGCTCTCCCTCTTCCGCAACGCCTTCACCGTCGTGCTTCTCGTGCTTGTCGGCCTCCTCGCCCTGTCTGAACTCGGCGTCAATATCGGTCCGCTGCTCGCTGGCGCCGGCGTCATCGGCCTTGCCGTCAGCTTCGGCTCGCAGAAGCTGGTGCAGGACATCATCACCGGCGCCTTCATCCAGATTGAGAACGCGATGAACGAGGGCGACGTGGTCAATCTGGGCTCGGTCTCGGGCGTGGTGGAGAAGCTCACCATCCGCTCCGTCGGCATCCGCGACCTCGACGGCATCTATCACCTCGTGCCGTTCAGCGCCGTGACAACCGTGTCCAACTTCATGCGCGGCTTCGCCTTTCACGTCGCGGAGATTGGCGTCGCCTACCGCGAGAACATCCCGCAGGTGAAGGAGGCCATGCACGAGGCCTTCGACAGGCTGTCAAAGACCGAGCATGGCAGCGCCATCATCGGGCCACTCGACATGCAAGGTGTCACGGGCTTTGCCGATTCGGCAGTGAAGGTACGGGCCCGCATCCGCACTCTCGCCGGCCAGCAGTGGAATGTCGGCCGCGCCTACAACGAGATCCTGAAGGCCGTCTTCGACGAGCGGGACATCGAGATCCCCTATCCGCACATCACCGTCTACATGGGACGCGACAAGAAGGGCCATGCGCCGCCCCTGCATGTCGTGAACGACCGGCCTGTCGAAGCGGGCGCGGGCGAGGACGCGGCTGCTGCTGCGGCGAAGAAACCGCGCCGGTCAAGGCCACAGCGCCACCGCCCCGAGCGGGCTTCCTCCGGACCGGAGAGGCTGGTGTCCGGCGAACCAGACGATACCGGCAAGCCCTGAGGCTCAGTGCCCTTCGAAGGACATGAGCGTGCGCACGGTGACGCCCATGTCGCGCAGGCGTCGGGCGCCCCCGAGATCCGGCAGGTCGATGAGGAAGACAGCCGCGACCACCTCCGCGCCCATCTTGCGCAGCAGCTCGACGGCCGCCGTCGCCGTGCCGCCGGTGGCGATGAGGTCGTCGACGAGGATGACGCGCTCGCCGGGCGCGATCGCGTCGCGATGCATCTCCATCTCGTCGATGCCGTATTCGAGCGAATAGGCGATCGTCACCGTCTCGTGCGGCAGCTTGCCCTTCTTGCGAATGGGTACGAAGCCGGACGCGAGTTGGTGCGCCACCGCGCCGCCGAGGATGAAGCCACGCGCTTCGATGCCTGCAACCTTGTCGATCTTGGAGCCGGGCCACGGCTGCACCAGTTCGTCCACGGCGCGGCGGAAGGCGCGCGCGTCTCCGAGCAGCGTCGTGATGTCGCGAAAGAGGATGCCGGGCCTTGGATAGTCAGGGATCGTCCGCACCGCTGCCCTGAGATCGCTGCGCTCGTCCATGTCGCTGTTCCACCGTCCGGTTTCGTCAAGTCATCAACCCGGCCGCCCCGCGCGTCAAGAAGCGTCGGAAGCCATCCGCCAATGAAAAAGGCGCCCGAAGGCGCCTTTCCTGGCAGGACGCGGACGCTCAGCCGTGTGCCTCCTCGGCATGTGCACGGGCCCAGATCTTCTTCTTGGTGAAGTAGAGCAGCGCCGCGAAGACGATGAGGAAGATGATGACCTTGAAGCCCATCGCCTTGCGGGCCTCGAGATGCGGCTCGGCCGCCCACATCATGAAGGCCGAGACATCGCGCGAGTACTGGTCGACCGTCTCCGGCACCACCGGGTTGCCGGCCTCGTCCTTCGGGTATTCCACCTGCCCGTCGCTGAGCGGCGGAGGCATGGCGATGGCATGACCGGGCATGTACTCGTTCCAGTACTGCCCCGGCTGCAGTGTGGTTCCCGCCGGCGCCTCGCGGTAGCCTGTCAGCAGCGCGTGGATGTAATCGACGCCGTGCTCGGCATATTCGAAGAAGGGGATGGCATCGACGATGAACAGCGGGAAGCCGCGCTCGTAGGTGCGCGCCTTCGCGAGCAGCGAGAAATCCGGCGGGTAGGCGCCGCCGTTGGCCGCGCGCGCCGCATTCTCGTTCGGGAACGGCGACGGGAAATGATCGGCCGGGCGGCCCGGTCGCTCGAACATGTCGCCCGCCTCGTTCGGCCCGTCCTGGATCTGGTATTCAGCGGCGAGCGCCTTGACCTGACCCTCGGTGAACTCGGGCCCGCCCGGCTGGGAGAGGTTGCGGAAGGCGACGCGGCTGAGGCCGTGGCAGCTGGCGCAGACCTCGCGGTAGACCTTGAAGCCTCGCTGCAGCTGGGCACGGTCGAAGGTGCCGAAGGGACCGGCAAAGCTCCAGCTCTCGCGCGGCGGCTTCACCTGCTCGGCCGCGGAGGCCGGCACCGCCGCAACGACAGCGGCTGCGAGGAAGCCGGCGATGAGAAGGGTCGTCTTTTTCATGTCGTCATTTCCCCCGCGCCGCAAGGCGCGATCAGCCCCAATCTCAGCCCTTGGAATTCGGCTCGGCACTGGCGCCCGAGGCGAGGCCCACTGGCGCACCGCCATGCTTGCGCAGCACGTCCTCGGCGATGCTGCCTGGCATGGCGCGCGGCTTCTCGATGAGGCCGAGGATGGGCAGGATCACGATGAAGTGCAGGAAGTAGTATGCGGTCAGCACGCGCGAGGCGATGACATAGCCGCCCTCCGGCGGCTTGGCGCCCAGATAGCCGAGACCGATGCAGCACAGCACGAAGACCCAGAACAGCTGCTTGTAGAGCGGCCGGTACGTGGCCGAGCGCACACGCGAGGTGTCGAGCCACGGCAGGAAGGCGAGCACCGCGATCGCCGCGAACATGGCGATGACACCGGCGAGCTTGTCCGGAATGGCGCGCAGGATGGCGTAGAACGGCAGGAAGTACCACTCCGGCACGATATGCGCGGGCGTCACCGCCGGGTTCGCCTCGATGTAGTTGTCCGCATGGCCGAGATAGTTCGGGATGTAGAACACGAACCAGGCGAAGAAGACAAAGAAGCAGACGACGGCGAAGAAATCCTTGATCGTCGCGTATGGCGTGAAGGGCACCGTGTCCTTCTTCAGGTTCTTGACGTCGAGGCCGGCCGGGTTGTTCTGCCCCACGACGTGCAGCGCCCAGATGTGCAGGGCCACCACGCCGACGATCATGAAGGGCAGCAGATAGTGCAGCGAGAAGAAGCGGTTGAGCGTCGGATTGTCGACCGAGTAGCCGCCCCACAGCCAGGTCACGATCGGCTCGCCGACGATGGGCAGCGCCGAGAAGAGGTTCGTGATGACGGTGGCGCCCCAGAAGCTCATCTGCCCCCACGGCAGCACGTAGCCCATGAAGGCGGTGGCCATCATCAGGAGGAAGATGATGACGCCGAGGATCCACAGGATCTCGCGCGGGGCCTTGTAGGAGCCGTAGTAGAGGCCGCGGAAGATGTGGATGTAGACCGCGATGAAGAACATCGAGGCGCCGTTGGCGTGCAGGTAGCGCAGCAGCCAGCCGTAGTTCACATCGCGCATGATGTGCTCGATGGACGAGAAGGCCAGCGTCGCATGCGGCGTGTAGTGCATGACAAGCACGATGCCCGTCACGATCTGCGCCACGAGCATGAAGGACAGGATCGCCCCGAACGTCCAGAAGTAGTTCAGGTTGCGCGGCGTCGGGTAGGCGACGAAGGACGAATGGACGAGGCCGACGAGGGGAAGCCGGCTCTCGAACCATTTCGCCACTGCGCTCTTCGGAACGTAGGTGGAATGTCCGCTCATGGTCTTGGGTCGCCTGATGTTGCTCGGTATCGCGGGCGTGATGCTGGTGGGCGCGTCAGCCGATCTGAATCTTCGTGTCGTTCACGAAGGCATAGGGCGGGATCGGCAGGTTGGTCGGCGCCGGCCCCTGCCGGATACGCCCGGATGTATCGAACACCGAGCCGTGGCACGGGCACAGCCAGCCGTCATAGGCGCCCGCATTGCCGAGCGGGACGCAGCCGAGGTGGGTGCAATTGCCGTAGACCACGAGCCACTGGGCGTGACCTTCCTTGACGCGGGCCGAATCGGCTTCCGGATCCGGCAGCGAAGCGACGTTGACGTCCTCCGCTGCCTTGATCTCCTCCGCCGTCCGATGGCGGACGAAGATGAGCTTGCCGCGCCAGAACAGCTTGACGATCTGCCCTTCGGCGATCGGCGTCAGGTCGACCTCGACCGGCGCGCCGGCGGCAACGGTTGCCGCATCCGGGTTCATCTGCGCGATGAAGGGCCATGCCACCGCGGCAACACCCACGGCGCCCACGGCGCCAGTCGCGATGAAGAGAAAGTCTCGCCGGGTCGGTTCGGCGGTAGCGGTCTCAGCCACGTTGGCTCCCCAGTCTCACAATCCTGGCTCGACGTTTCGCCACCGCGACGGTTCCCTTCCGCACCCGCATCCTGCGGGGTCCAGCCGAAACCGTCGGTCATGGCGGCGCGCCGACTTCAAAGCACGGACGCGACAGCCCCGCAATGCGACCGGGAGTCGCCGCGCGGCGGCTGTTTGGCATGGTTCCAGAACCATGTCCATACTTTCGGCAGACAAAGCCGTGCGCTACGTGCATTGCCCGGCCATCCGGCCTCATGCCCTCGAACCTGACGCCCCCATGCACCCGCTGCGCCTTGCCCTCTACCAGCCCGACATTCCGCAGAACACCGGCACCATGGTCCGGCTCTGCGCCTGCCTCGGCGTCGCCGTCGACATCATCGAGCCGGCGGGCTTTCCTGTGTCCGACAGGGCGTTCCGCCGGGCGGGCATGGATTATCTCGATGCGGTCGAGATCGTCCGGCACGCGAGCTGGCGCGCCTTCGCGGCCGATCGCGCGAGCTCGGGCCGCCGCCTCGTGCTCGCCACCACACGCGCGGCTTTGCCCTATCACGCCTTCTCCTTCGCGCCCGGCGACGTCGTCCTGATGGGGCGGGAATCGGCCGGCGTGCCGGAGGAGGTGCACGACGCCGCCGATGCGCGCATCCTCGTGCCCATGCGGCCCGGCCTGCGCTCGCTCAATGTCGCCGTCACGGCCGCGATGATCCTCGGCGAGGCCCTGCGCCAGTTGGACGCCTTTCCCGGCGGCGGGGAGGCTTCTACACCGGCGGGCAGTTGAACGGTCCCCAGCCGCATGCCGCAGCACGCCACCAGGAGCCGAGGAAGGACAAGCCATGACCGACGCCCAGCCCATCGATCCCGCCCTGATCGCGCGCCTCAAGGACGAGGCCGGCACCTGGTTCGCGGCGCTGCGCGACGCCATCTGCGCCGATTTCGAGACGATCGAGGACGAGGCGCCGGGCCCGTTCTTCCCCGAGGCGGGCGGGCCGGGGCGCTTCGAGCGCACGCCCTGGCAGCGCACCGACCATAGCGGCGCGCCGGGCGGCGGCGGCACCATGGCGATGATGCGCGGCCGCATCTTCGAGAAGGTCGGCGTGCACGTCTCGACGGTCTTCGGCGAATTGGCGCCCGAGTTCCGCGGCCAGATCCCCGGCTCGGCCGAGGACCCGCGCTTCTTCGCCACCGGCATCTCGCTCATCGCCCACCCCTGGAACCCGAACATGCCGACGGTGCACATGAACACGCGCTTCGTCGTCACCACGAAGCCGTGGTTCGGCGGCGGGGCGGACCTAACGCCTGTGCTGGAGCGCCGGCGCGGCCAGGAGGACGCGGACGCCATGGCCTTCCACGCCGCCATGCGCGGCGCCTGCGAGGCCCATGCCGCCGTCGCGCCCTATGACAAATACAAAGCCTGGTGCGACGAGTACTTCTTCCTCAAGCACCGCAACGAGCCGCGCGGCATCGGCGGCATCTTCTACGACTATCACTGGTCGGGAGACCCGGACGCGGACCTCGCCTTCACCCGCGCCGTGGGCGAAGCGTTTCGCGAGGTCTACGGCCGCATCGTGCGCGCCAACTGGGCGACGCCCTGGACCGACGAGGACCGGCACGAGCAGCAGGTGCGCCGCGGCCGCTATGTCGAGTTCAACCTGCTCTACGACCGCGGCACCATCTTCGGCCTGAAGACCGGCGGCAACGTCGCCTCCATTCTGTCCTCGATGCCGCCGACGGTGCGCTGGCCCTGACCGGTAAGCGGCCGGCCCGCCCGACGTCCGGAGCCGGCCATCATCACGCCTGTCGCGCACGCGGGTTGGCGTTTTGCGCGAACCGCTAGATAGCAAGCTCCCGATGGGCAATGCAGCCGCAAGCTGCCAGCACTGGGCGCAACCGGTCATCGTCGCGTGCCCGCGTGGTTTAGCTCGGGCAATGCCACACCCCCCTCAATCCGCGCTCGGCAGCCTACGCATGGTGAATTCGATGCGGCCGTCGCCGAGGTCGCGCCAGCTCTCGACCTCGGTCATGTAGGCCGCCTTCGGGAAACGCCGGAACCATTCGCGCGCCTTGGCCCGGGCGGCCTCGCGCTCCAGCACGAAGGTCTCGCGCCGCCAGGTGGCGCCGGTGTCGTCGCCCGCGCGGCCGGACTGCGCCTTGTCGCGCCGTTGCGCCAGGCGCTCGGCCACATCCGCCGGTCCCCGCCCTGCCCGTGCCATCGCGATCCCTCTCAGAGAGCGCCGGCAAGCGATGCCGGCAAGTGATGCCAGCGGGTCCATGCTAGAGCAGGAATGCGGGCGAGGAAACGGTCAGCCGGCTCGCCCGGCAGCAACCGCCTGTTGCAGGATGCGCTTTAGCGCTGCCGCGTCTGCCGGACAGTCCTCGTCGAGCCAGCGCTCTCGCGCCGCCGCAAGCACGGCGCCGACCCGCGGCCCCTTAGGCACGCCGGCGGCGACGACCTCTTCGCCCGACAGGGGGAAGACCGGCGCGATTGCCTCGCCGCGCGCCACGGCGGCGAGGAAGTCGCGACCGCGTGCGTCGATATCCGCCAGCGGCGCGGCCGCCGCGAAGGCGGCGGCGACGATCTCGGGCGCGAAGGACAGGGCGAGCGCCCTGAGATCCCGCAGGCTCCAGGGGCCGGCGGAGCCGTTGAGGCGTTCGACAAGCGCAGCGAAGGCGTGGATGCGCCGCGTCTCGACATTGGACAGCCGCAGGCGGTCGCGCAGGCGGGCCGCATCCTCCGGGATGTCGGTGCCGAGCGCGGCGAGCCGCAGCACCGGATCCGGCCTGCGGCCGCAGGCGGCCTCCCAGGCGATGAGTCGCGCAAGGCGCATGTCGTGCGTCACGCCGGCGAAGGTGCGCTGCAGGAGGCCGGCATCGATCATGATGCGGCAGGTCTCGAGCGCCCGGGCGGCGCCGAGCAGCTTGGCGATCTCCGTCCGCAGCCGCTCGTGCGACAGAAGGTCGAGCCCGGCCCGCGCCCTGACCGCCGCCGTGAAGCCGGCCGCATCGATATCGCCCGACCCGTAGGCCGCATGGAAGCGGAAGAAGCGCAGAATGCGCAGATAGTCCTCGGCGATGCGCTGGCCGGGATCGCCGATGAAGCGCACGTGCCGCGCCGCAAGGTCCGCGAGCCCGCCGACGAAGTCGTGCACCTGCCCCGTGCGATCCGCATAGAGCGCGTTCATCGTGAAGTCGCGCCGGCGCGCATCGGCCGCGAAGTCGCGGCCGAAGGCGACCTTCGCCCGCCGCCCATCGGTCTCGACGTCCTCGCGCAGGCTCGTCACCTCGAAGGGCGTGCCCTCGACGATGACGGTTACGGTGCCGTGGTCGATGCCCGTCGGCACCACGCGGAATCCCGCCTCTGCCGCGCGGCGCATGGTCTCCTCGGGTGTCGCGGTCGTCGCGCAATCGACGTCGCTGACGGGGCGGCCGATGAGCACGTCGCGCACGGCGCCGCCGACGATCCAGGTCGTTTCGCCGCCACCGTCGAGCACGGCGAGCAGCCGCTGCAGCGCGGGCCGCGCGACGAGCGAGGCGACGGCCGCCCGGTCGATGGTCATTGGAACTGTCCCGGCACGAGGCGGCCGTTTTCCAGATGCGTCGGCACATAGGCGCCCGAGTGCCGCTCGGCCGTGATGCCGAGATAGACGAAGGCACCGATCGCCAGCAGCATCCCGGCGATGACGAGCCACGGCACATGCCCGTCCCACTCGTGCCGGGTGAAGGGATTGCGCCTGCGCAGCAGCAGATAGACCCCGAACAGGAGGAAGGGAACGAAGAAGAGGACCAGTTGCTGGAGGATCGCCCGCGTCATGGACCGTAGAGCCTCTCGTAGAGGTTGCGGATGATGCCGGCCGTCACGCCCCAGATGTAGCGCTCGCCGAAGGGCATGGCGTAGTAGTGGCGCAACGTGCCGCGCCACTCGCGCGAATGGCGCTGGTGGTTGGCCGCATCCATGAGGAAGTCGAGCGGCACCTCGAAGGCCTCATCCACCTCCTCCCGGTTGACGGTGAGGGTGAAGCCGGGCGTCACGTGGCCGACCACAGGCACGATGCGATAGCCGGTCGCGGACAGATATTCGTCGAGATAGCCGAGCGGGCGCACATGGTCCCGGTCGAGGCCGATCTCCTCCTGCGCCTCGCGCAGAGCCGTCGTCAGCGGCGTCGCGTCCTCCGGGTCCATCTTGCCGCCGGGAAAGGCGATCTGCGCTGAGTGCTGGCGCAGGTGCGCCGCCCGCTGGGTCAGGAGCAGGTTGACGCCGGTGGAACGGGTGACGATGGGCACCAGTACCGCCGCCGGCCGGGCGATATCGGCGGCAACGTCAGGACGGACGCCGGCAAGGTCGTGGTCGCCACGCAGACGCACCGCCCCGACGGCCCCGTGCGGCTGCGGATAGAGGCACCGGCGCGCCCGGTCGAGAAACGTCTCTTCGTCCACGAATGTCTCTTGATCCACCAATGTCTCTCGGTCCACGCGAGCCTTGTCGATCGTCGCCGTCACGTCCCGCCGTCCTCTCCATCGCCTGCGGCCGCGATGGCGAAGAAGGCACCGGCCGAGGCGACGCCCATGATCTGTCCGCCCGCGGCATCCGGGCGCACCTCGACGAGATCGGCGAGGCCGAGCGCCAGGGCGCGCGTCAGCCGCGCCCACAGGCCGCCGCGTATATGGACATAAGGCTTCATCCCGCCTTTCGCATCCGTCTCGAACCGCAGGGGATGGTTCGGCCCCGCCTGCACGATGTCGTCGACATTGGTGCGGAAGGTGAGCACGCGCCCGCCCGCGGCCTCGCTCGCCGCCATCTCGACGGCTATAAAGGGCACGTCCTCGACCGTGATGCCGACACGCTCCACCGGCGTCACCAGCACGTAACCCTCCGGGTCGCGCCGCAGGATGGAGGCGAACAGCTTCACGAGCGCCGGCCGGCCGATGGGCGAGCCGCGGTAGTGCCAGGAGCCGTCGGCCGTGATTCGCATGTCGATCATGCCGCAATGCGGCGGGTTCCACTTCTCCACCGGCCGCGCCTTCGCCGCCGGGCCGGCGGAGGCGAAGAGTGCGGCGAGGCCAGATGGGAGGCTCTCGGGCGTGGCATGGGTCCCGACGCCCGCCGTTCCGCGCTTTTTGCCCTGCTCGCCGCTCACGTGTTTGTGTCCTCGCAACCTTGGCAGCCGATTTCGGCGCGCGCCGCTTGTAATCTGGGTCCCGGCACCACTATCGCAAGAATGGGCACGCTGGGGAACCGAAGGTGTCCGGCCTCAAGCGGCTTGAATAAGACATGATCACCGATGCAGACTGCTCCGACGGGGGCACAGAAGGAGAGTTGCCGATGACGAGCGGCACTGACCGTACCGCTGTGGCCCAGACGCCGACGACCATCGACGATGCCGTCATCAAGGCGGCCGAGGCGGCGCTCGACCATGTGGCCAGAGCGCGCAGTGCCATCGGCTCCGTCATCTTCGGCCAGGCGCACGTCGTCGAGCTCGCCCTCGTCACGGTGCTCGCCGGCGGGCACGGCCTGCTCGTGGGCGTGCCCGGCCTCGCCAAGACCAAGCTCGTCGAGGCGATGGGCACGGTGCTCGGTCTCGACGGCCAGCGCATCCAGTTCACGCCCGACCTGATGCCCTCGGACATTCTCGGCACCGAGATCCTCGACGAGAGCGCCGATCGGCAACGCAGCTTCCGCTTCATCAAGGGGCCGATTTTCGCCCAGCTGTTGATGGCGGACGAGATCAACCGCGCCAGCCCGCGCACCCAGTCCGCTCTCCTGCAGGCCATGCAGGAGTATCACGTGACGGTGGCCGGTGTGCGCTACGACCTGCCGCGCCCATTCCACGTACTCGCAACCCAGAACCCTATCGAGCAGGAGGGTACCTATCCGCTGCCCGAGGCGCAGCTCGACCGCTTCCTTCTCGAAATCGACATCGGCTATCCCGACCGCGATGCGGAGCGCCGCATCGTCCTTGAGACGACAGGTCTTGAGGAGCATCGCCCGTCAGCTGCCATGAACGCGGAAACGCTCATGGGCATCCAGCGTCTCGTGCGCCGCCTGCCGATGGGTGAGAGCGTGCTGGAGGCCATCGTCTCGCTGGTGCGCTCGGGCCGTCCCGGCGAGGGGCCGGAGGAATTGACGCGAGACCTGTCTTGGGGCCCCGGCCCCCGCGCCAGCCAGGCACTGGCACTTGCCGTGCGTGCCCGGGCCCTCATCGAGGGGCGCCTCGCGCCCTCGCTCGACGACGTGGCGGCCCTCGCCGAACCGGTGCTGAAGCACCGCATGGCGCTGACCTTCGCGGCGCGCGCGGACGGCCGCACCATGCCCGACGTCATCGCTCGCCTCGTGGAGCGGCTCGGCTAGGAGCGTCCATGGCCCGCGTTCAAACCCTTTCCGAGGCCGAGCGCTCCCCTGGTATTCCGCACGCCCTGGCGGCTCAGGAACTGACGGCCCGGTTGCCGCATATCGTGCTGGAAGCAAGGCGCGTTGCCGCCTCCGTCAGCCACGGCATCCATGGACGCCGGCGTGCCGGCCCGGGCGAGAGCTTCTGGCAGTTCCGTCCCTTCATGTCGGGCGAATCGGCGACGCGCGTCGACTGGCGGCGCTCGGCGCGTGACGGGCGCCTCTACGTGCGCGAGCGCGAATGGGAAGCGGCGCACAGTATTTATCTTTGGGCCGACCGTTCGGCCTCCATGGGCTTCGTCTCCTCCCTCGCCGCGCAGTCGAAGGTGGAGCGCGCCCTCGTCCTCACCCTCGCCTTGTCGGAAACCCTCGTCGATGCCGGCGAGCGTGTCGGCCTCATGGGCCTGGTGCCGCCGCGCGCCAGCCGCAACATCGTCGAGCGTTTCGTGGAGCTCATCGCCAAGGACGCCGCCGGGCACAACGCCGACCTGCCGGCTGCCGAGGCGCTGCCGCCGCTGAGCGAGGCCGTGCTCGTCAGCGACTTTCTCGTGGAACCGCCCGCCTTCGATGCCGTTGTGGGCCAGCTTGCCGCCCGCGGCGCCCGGGGCCATGCGATCATGATCATCGATCCCGTCGAGGAGACCTTCCCGTTCACGGGCCAGGCGGAGCTGGAAGATCCTGAGGCGGGCCTGCGCCTGCGCATCGGCGATGCCGTCCTGTGGGGCGAGGACTATCGCCGACGCATCGCCATCCACCGCGACGCCATCGGCGCGGCGCTCAAGCGTCGCGGCTGGACGCTGACGCTCCATCACACCGATCGCCCGGCGAGCGAGGCGGCGCTGCGCGTCCTGACGCAGCTCTCGGCCGCGCGCGGCGGCCGCAGCGGCCTCATCGGGGCACGGGGAGGCTGACATGTTCGCTGGCCTCGGCTTCGGAGCTCCCCTCGTTCTCATCGCCCTCGCCGCCTTGCCGGCGATCTGGCTCATCTTGCGCATCACGCCGCCGCAGCCACGCCGCATCCCCTTCCCGCCGCTGCGCGTCATCGCCGACCTCATGCCCCGGCGCGAGACGCCGGCACGCACGCCCTGGTGGCTGCTCGCCCTGCGCCTGGCGCTCGCCGCGGCCCTCATTCTCGCCGTCGCCGGGCCTGTTTGGAACCCGATCACCGGCGGCGTATCCGCCCCAGGCCCACTCGTCATTGCCATCGACAACGGCTTCGCCGCCGCGCGCGACTGGGACGAGCGCACGGCGCTCGCCGAAGAGCGCATCATGTCGGCCGAGCGCCAGAACCGGCCCGTAGCCATCGTTGGCCTCGCCGACCGGCCGGACACCGTCGAGGCTCTGGCCCCCGGCGCCGCCATGGACCGGCTGCGCGCCCTCGCGCCTCAGCCGCACGTGCCCGACCGCGCGAGCCATCTTGCCACGCTCGGCGCCTTCCTCTCGCAGCATGGTGAGGCCGAGATCGCCTGGATCAGCGACGGCATCGCCTTCGGCGCAGACGGCTTCGCGGACAGCCTCGGCGAGGCGTTCGCGGGGCGCACGGGCGCCGTTACCATCTATCGCAATCCTGTGGCCGAGCCGCTCATGATCGCCGATGCCCACAACGGCCCGAGCGGCATCGAGGTGCGGCTGGTACGCGCAGGCCCGAACGGCCGCGACACCGGCACGCTGCGCGCCCTCGACACCAAGGGCCTGCTCCTCGCCGAGATGCCCTTCAGCTTCTCCGCCGGCGCCAGCGAGACGACGGCGCGCTTCGACCTGCCGGTCGAGCTCGACAATGCCGTGGCGCGGCTCGAGATCGCGGGCGAGACTTCCGCCGGCGCCGTCGGCCTCATCGACGAGAGCGGCAAGCGCCGGCGGGTCGGCCTCGTCTCCGGCGGCACGGTCGACACGGCTCAGCCGCTCCTGTCGCCGACCTACTATGTGTCGCGGGCGCTCGCCCCCTACGCCGAGCTGCGTGAGGCGCGGCGCGGCATCCCCGATCCCGTCGGCGACCTCGTCGACCAGGGCGTCAACGTCCTCGTGCTCGCGGATGTCGGCTCGCTCGACAGCGAGACGGAAACGAAGCTCGCCCGCTTCGTCGAGGAGGGCGGCCTGCTCATCCGCTTCGCCGGTACGCGCCTCGCCGCCGGCAACGACGAACTGGTGCCGGTGCGCCTCAGGCGCGGCGGGCGCAGCCTCGGCGGCTCGCTCTCCTGGGATGCTCCGAAGACCTTCGCCCCTTTCCCGGAGACGAGCCCCTTCGCTGGTCTGCCGGTCCCTGACGAGATCACCGTCTCGCGCCAGATCCTGGCCGAGCCGGACGGCGAGCTCTCGCGCCGCACCTGGGCGGCGCTGGCAGACGGCACGCCGGTCGTTACCGCCGCCAAGCGGGGCGAGGGGCTGATCGTTCTCTTCCACGTCACTGCCGATCCGGGCTGGTCGAGCCTGCCGCTCTCCGGAGTCTTCGTCGACATGATGCGGCGCACGATCGCGCTCGCCGGCCGGAGCGTCGCGGCCAACGCCGGCGAAGGGAAGAACGGCGCCGACATGGCCGCGCCCCAGCGCACGCTCGACGGCTTCGGCATCTGGCGCTCGCCGCCGGCGACGGCCAAGCCCATCCCCCGCAACCACACCAGCCGCGCCACGCTCGACCACCCGCCCGGCTTCTACGGGCCGAGCGAGGCGAGCATCGCGCTCAACACGCTGTTGCCGGACGACCGGCCGATGGCGCTCGACTACGGCCCGTTCGCCGGCAGCCTCGTTCCCATCGCGCGGGCCGCGACCGTCGACCTGAGGCCGTTTCTTCTCCTCATCGCGGCCCTCCTCCTCATCGCCGACACCATCGCCTCGCTCCTCCTCGGGGGGCATCTCGGGGGACTCGGCGGCTTGCGCCGGCGCCCGAGGCCGCGCGGCGCCACCGCGGCGATCCTTGCCCTCGCCACCCTCGCCGCCATTGCCCTGCCGGCCGGACAGGTGCGCGCCCAGGGGGCGACGGGAGAAGCGCCGCAGGAGACCGCACGCGAGCTGCCGCCAATCTCGGCCGAAGAGGTGGAGCGCGCGGCGATCACCCGCCTCGCCTACGTCGTCACCGGCAATCCCGACATCGACGGCACGAGCCGCGCCGGGCTCGACGGCCTGACGCGCGCCCTCGTCATGCGCACCGCGCTGGAGCCGGGCGAGCCCGTGGGCGTCGACGTGGAGCGCGACGAACTCGCCTTCTATCCCCTGCTCTACTGGCCCGTGGTGGCTGGCAATGCGCTGCCCTCGCCGGCGGCCTTGCGCCGGCTCGACGCCTACATGAAGGGTGGCGGCACGGTCATCTTCGACACCCGCGACGCCATGGCGCTGCGCTTCGACGGCGCGGTGACGCCGGAGGGGCAGCAGCTGCGCCGCATGCTCGCGACGCTCGACATTCCCGAGCTCGAGCCGGTGCCGCGCGACCATGTGTTGAGCCGGGCTTTCTACATCCTCGACTATTTCCCGGGCCGCTATGCCACGGGCGAGACCTGGGTGGAGGCGCTGCCGCCGGAGGACGAGGCGAGCCGCCGCCCGGCACGCGCCGGCGACGGCGTGAGCCCGCTCATCATCACCAGCAACGACCTGGCCGCGGCCTGGGCCGTCGGCGGCCGGGGCGAGCCGCTCTTTCCCGTCGTCGGCCCCGATCCGCGCCAGCGCGAGATCGCCTATCGCGTCGGCATCAACATCACGATGTATGCGCTGACCGGCAACTACAAGGCCGACCAGGTGCATGTCCCGGCGCTGCTCGAGCGGCTGGGGCAATAGGGTCACGGCATGCTGAGCCTCTCCTTCACCCCGCTGGTTCCGACCCTCGTGCTCGCGGCCGTCGCCGTGCTCGCGGCGGTGGCGGCCCTCGTCTCCATCCTGACCCGCGGCGTCACCGGCATCGTGCGCACCCTCGCGCTCGCCTGCCTCGTCATCGCCCTTGCCAATCCCTCGCTCGTGCGCGAGGAGCGCGAGCCGATGAAGGACATCGTCGCCGTCGTCATAGATCGTTCCACCTCGCAGACGCTGGGCCCCCGCGCCACGCAAACAAACGCCGCGGTGGAGGAGTTGCGGAACCGCCTCGGCGCCATGGACCGGCAGATCGAGGCGCGTTTTGCCACGGTGACCGACAATGCCGGCGGCGGCGACGGAACCCGTCTCTTCTCCGCCCTCTCCGACCTGCTCGCCGACGTGCCGAGCGAGCGCGTCGCCGGCGCCCTCCTCGTTACCGACGGCGTGGTGCATGACATCCCGGGCTCGACCGCCCTCCTCGGCTTCAATGCGCCGCTGCACGCCCTCGTCACCGGCCATGAAGGCGAACGCGATCGGCGCATCGCCCTCCTCGAGGCGCCGCGCTTCGGCCTCGTCGGCAAGGACCAGACCATCCGCCTCATGGTCGAGGAGCGCGGCGGCACGGGCGATGCGACGCTCACCGTGCGCCGCGACGGCCAGCTCTTGCGCACGCTCACCGTCGCGACCGGCCGCCCCTTCGCCTTGCCGATCACCATCGACCACGGCGGACCGAACGTCGTCGAGCTCGAGGTCGACGGCCTCGACGGTGAACTGACCAACGCCAACAACCGCGCCGTCCTTACCATCGAGGGCATCCGCGAGAAGCTGCGCGTGCTGCTGATCTCGGGCGAGCCGCACGCGGGCGAGCGCACCTGGCGCAACCTCCTGAAGTCGGACGCCAATGTCGATCTCGTCCACTTCACCATCCTGCGTCCGCCGGAGAAGCAGGACGGCACGCCGATCAACGAACTGTCGCTTATCGCCTTCCCGACGCGCGAGCTCTTCCAGCAGAAGATCAGCGAGTTCGACCTGATCATCTTCGACCGCTACGCCAACCAGAGCATCCTGCCCAACATCTATTACGACAACATCGCCCGCTATGTGCGCGAGGGCGGCGCGCTACTCGTTGCCGCGGGGCCAGAGTTCGCCACCGCCGGCAGCATCGCCCGCACCGCACTCGGCCCGGTCCTGCCCGCGGCGCCCGACGGGCGGGTTCTGGAGGCGCCCTACAAGGCCGAGGTGACGGAAACGGGCCACCGCCATCCGGTCACGCGCGCCCTGCCCGGCAGCGAGACCAACCCGCCTTCCTGGGGCGAATGGCTGCGCCTCGTTGGCGCCCATGTGGACACCGGCTCAGTGCTGCTGTCCGGCTCGGAGGAGCGCCCACTCCTCGTGCTGTTGCGCGAAGGCGAGGGCCGCGTCGGCATGCTGCTGTCGGACCACGCCTGGCTGTGGGCGCGCGGCTACCGCAACGGCGGCCCGCATCTCGACCTGCTGCGCCGCCTCGCCCACTGGCTGATGAAGGAGCCTGCTCTCGAGGAGGAGGCGCTCAGGGCCAACGCCCGCGGCGGCGAGATCCTCATCGAGCGCCAGACCATGTCGGACGCGCCCGGCCCGGTTGTCGTGACGAGCCCGGACGGCACAACGCGCGAGGTCACGCTCTCCGGCGGCGAGCCGGGCCTGTTCAACGCCGTCACACCCGCGGAACAGCACGGCCTCTATCGCCTGACGAGCGGCGACCTCGCGGCCTTCGTCAATGTGGGGCCGGAGAACCCGCGCGAGTTGACTGACGTCTTCAGCGACACGGAGCGTTTGCGCCCGCTGGCGGAGGCGACGCGCGGCTCCGTGCGCCGCATCGCCTCCGGCATGACGGACGCCGTCGACCTGCCGCGCCTGACACTGGTCTCGAGCGGTTCGCGCTTCTCGGGCGGCGACTGGATCGGTCTTCGGGCCAGCGGCAGCGCCTTGGTGCGCGGCGTCTCGGTGATGCCGCTCGGCTACGGCTTCCTTGGCCTTGCACTCCTGCTCGGCGCCGTGCTCGTCGTCTGGCTCGTCGAGGGCCGGCGGCGCGGCCTCAGCGAGCCGGACGCAGCGCGGTGACAGGCCCCCGCGCACGCTCCATCACCCCGTCCTGCAGCGGGCAGGCGAGGAAGCGGCGCGGATCGACCGGCCCCGGCAGCGTGAACTGCCCCGGGGGCACGGGCGCGAAGCCGAAGCGCGCATAATAGGGCGCATCCCCGACGAGGAGGACGAGGCTGTGGCCGGCCTTGCGGGCCGCGTCGAGCGAGGCGTTCATCAGCGCCGCGCCGATGCCGCGGTTCTCGAAGGCGGGATCGACCGTGAGCGGGCCGAGCACGAGCGCCGGCTCCTCGCCCGCCATCACCGGCGAGACGCGCACGGAGCCGACGATGAGCGTGCCGACGAGGGCGGTGAAGGAGAGGTCCGCGAGCGGGGGCACGCCCTCGCGCAGGCGGAAGGCGGTGCGGGCGAAGCGCCCGGGCCCGAAGGCGCGCTCGTGCAGCTTTTCCACGGCCTCGGCATCGGCGGGCAACTCACGCCGGATGGTGAGCTTGAGATCGGTCATGACGGGTCTTGCGGAAGGATGTTTCCATCGAAGCCGCTCCCGGAGGGAGCGGCGGCGCGCATGATGCTGCGGCCGCTTTGCGCGGCCGTGCCGTTATCGTCGTCGCTGGGCAGCAAAGATGCGCACGTCGCCATCCGCTCTCGTGAGGATTGCCGCTCTACCACAGACCTCGCCGCACCGTCCATGGCCTTGGTAGGGCCGCCCTGCTTCTTCCCATCCGTGCAAGACCGGTCTTGCACGCCTGCCCCTCCCGCCCGGTGCCGCCTATGTCATGGTGGAAGCGAAGGACACGCGAAAGGAAGACGTCATGGGTCTGCTCGTCGATGGGGTGTGGCACGACGAATGGTACGACACGAAGAGCACCGGCGGGCGCTTCGTGCGCAAGGATTCGGCCTTCCGCAACTGGGTGACGCCGGACGGCGCGCCGGGGCCGAGCGGCGAAGGCGGCTTCAGGGCCGAGGCCGGGCGCTACCACCTCTATGTCTCGCTCGCCTGCCCCTGGGCGCACCGCACGCTCATCCTCCGCAAGCTGAAGAAGCTCGAGGACGTCATCTCCGTCTCGGTCGTCGATCCCTGCATGGGCTCGCAAGGCTGGGTCTTCGGCGACAGCCCGGGCACCGTGCCCGATACCGTTAACGGCGCCAGTCGCCTCTACGAGATCTATCTCAAGGCCGACCCGCACTACAGCGGCCGCGTCACCGTGCCGGTGCTGTGGGACAAGCAGCGCGGGACGATCGTCAACAACGAATCGAGCGAGATCATCCGCATGTTCAACGCGGCCTTCGCGGCCTTCACCGACGTTGCGGACGACTATTATCCCGAGCCGCTGCGGAAGGAGATCGACCGCGTCAACGAGCGCGTCTATCACGCTGTCAACAACGGGGTGTACAAGGCCGGCTTCGCCACAACGCAGGAGGCCTATGACCAGGCCTTCGACACCCTCTTCGGCGCGCTCGACGAACTCGACACCCGGTTGGCGAGGAGCCGCTATCTCCTCGGCGACCGTCTGACGGAGGCGGATTGGCGGCTGTTCACGACTCTGGTGCGCTTCGATGCCGTCTATGTCGGCCACTTCAAGTGCAACCTGCGCCGCATCGCCGACTATCCCAACCTAGGCCCCTATCTGCGCGACCTCTACCAGGTGCCAGGCGTCGCCGGGACGGTGAACATGGAGCACATCAAGCGGCACTATTACGAGAGCCACAAGACCATCAACCCGGCGGGCATTGTGCCGCGCGGCCCGGCGCTCGACCTCGATGCACCGCATGGCCGCGAGCAGCTCGGGGCCGGCTGAGCCTCACCAGTCGGCGGACGGCGGCCGTTCCTCGACGATCTCGACGATACGGGCTCGCGTGCCAGGCGTGACGCCCTCGGGCAGCGCTGCAACCGGAAAGAAGCCCGTCTCCACGATTTCCTTGTCGGGCGGGCGCGGGCCGGCCACAAACTCGCGCACGACGTAGATGGCGACGTGGTCGCGCCGCGACACCTTGCGGTTGAAGAAGATGCCGTGCAGCACGATTTCGCCGCTCGGCACGATGTTGCCCTCCTCCGCAAGCTCGCGGTAGAGCGCCTCGAGCATGCTCTCGCCGGCTTCCACCCCGCCGCCGGGCAGGTGCCAGCCGGGCGTGTAGCTGTGGCGCACGAGGAAGACACGCTCATCCTCATCGATGACGGCGGCACGCACGCCGAGCGTCATCGGCCGCGAGAAGCGCCACCAGGTGTGCATCATGCGTCGGGTCACGGGCTCCAGCCCGTTCATCCGCCGCGGAAGCGCGATGCCGCCCATCGGAAGGATCTCCTGAACAAGTCGTTAACGCCGCCCGCTATCCCCATGCGTCCGGCGCATATCTCTGTTGCTGCTTTGCCCGACGATATGACGTGCAGACACGAAAGAGAATCGCCATATGAGACAGGAAGCCATACGGCAAGGACAGGACAGATGCTTCTCACCTTCATTCTCGCGCGGCTCTCCCGGCTCCACGGTTATGCTTGGCAGCCTGCGGTCGAACTCGACGATCCCCAGCTCATCTCGACCCTCATTCCCGACGCGCAGCACTGACGGCGGGTCACAACCACGCTTTGTCGGCCCCTGCGGCTTGACGCGCGGGCTCTGAGCGGCGATGCCTTGGCAATCCACCTGGAATGCCAATGTATCTCATCGCCCACCTGTCCGATCCGCATATCGGCCCCATTCCACAACCCAGGCTGCGCGAGCTCGTCGGCAAGCGCATGACGGGCTACGTCAACTGGCGCCGTGGCCGCAAGGTCGCGCATGACATGACGGTGCTGGAGCGGCTGATCGAGGACGTGCGGGCGCACCGGCCGGACCACATCGCCTTCACCGGCGACATCGCCAACATCGGCCTCGCCTCGGAATTCCCCATCGCGCGCGCTTTCCTCGAACGTCTCGGCGCGCCGGATTTCGTCTCCTTCGTCCCCGGCAATCACGATGCCTATGTGCGCGGCTCGCTGAAGCCGCTGGCCAATGCCCTGTGGCCGTGGATGGCGAGCGACGGCGCCTCCTCCAGCGCCTTCCCCTATCTGCGCCGTCGCGACGGCATCGCCTTCGTGGGCCTGTCGTCGGCCTTGCCGACCATGCCTTTCGTCGCCAGCGGCACGCTGGGCAAGCCGCAATTGGCCGCCTTCGAGGCGATGATGAACGAACTCGACCGTGAGGGCCTGTGCCGCGTCGTCATGCTGCACCACCCGCCCCTGCGCAGCGGCACCGCCGTCGGTCGCAGCCTCACCGACGCCGGCGCCTTCGAGAAGGTCATCGCCCGGGTGGGCGCGGAACTCGTGCTGCACGGCCACAATCACCGCACGTCCCTCACTCACATCCCCGGCAAGCACGGGCCAGTGCCCATCCTCGGCGTGCCATCCTGCTCGGCGATCAAGGGCACGTGGACGCACCGTGCCGGATACCACCTTCTCAGCATCGAGCCGGACGGCGCCCGTTCGCGCATCACCGGCGTGACCCGCGGCCTGACGCGCGAAGGTGCCATCGCGGAAATCGGCAGCCTCGACTTCACGCCGGTCTGACGAGCAGCCTCGCGCTGACAGCCCTGCACAAGCGCGGCGATCTAGATTTCGTTCGTTTTCCAGTCGCGTCACGCTTTCGAAATGTCCAGCGCGCCATCCGGCGGGCCGGCCTGTCGTCGGACAACGGGAACACGTCATGGCGGAAGTCAACGGCGAGAGCTTCGTCCGTCTCAGCGACATCGCGACGCGCACGGCAACCGCGCGCGACCTTACCAACGCGAAGGTGGGGCAGATCCGCTCCGTGACGCAACGCTTGCGCATCCTTGCCCTCAACGCGCTCGTCGAGAGCGCCCGGGCGGGTGATGCCGGACGCGGTTTCTCCGTGGTGGCGCAGGAGGTGCGCGGCACCTCCTCGCAGGTCGAAGGCATCGCAAGCTCGCTCGAACGGGAACTTGCTGGCGAGATCGCTGCCCTCGAGCAGCTCACGCGGCTGATGGCTGGCGAGGCTCAGGGCCAGCGCCTCGTCGATCTCGCCCTCAACGCCATCGAGATCATCGACCGCAATCTCTATGAGCGCACCTGCGACGTGCGCTGGTGGGCGACCGATTCCGCCATCGTCGATGCCGCCGGGCAGCCGACCGATGCGGGCTGCCGCCACGCCGGCAAGCGCATGGGCGTGATCCTCTCGGCCTACACCGTCTATCTCGACCTGTGGCTCTGCGACCTCGACGGACGCATCCTCGCCTCCGGCCGGCCGGATCGTTTCGCCGTCGCCGGACGTGAGGTGCGCGACCGCGACTGGTTTGTCCGCGGCAAGGCGCTCGCCAGCGGCAATGACTATTATGCCGGCGACATCGCTGTCGAGCCGCTGCTCGGCGGCGCCCGCACCGCGACCTATGCGGCGAGCGTGCGCGAGGGCGGCGCTGCAAAGGGCCGGCCGCTCGGCCTCCTCGCCATCCATTTCGACTGGGAACCCCAGGCGCGCACCGTCGTCGAGGGCGTGCGCCTGCGCCCCGCGGAGCGCCAGCGCTCGCGCGTCCTGCTGCTCGATGCACACAACAGGGTGATCGCCGCCAGCGACGGCAAGGGCGTGTTGAGCGAGCGCTTCAACCTCGCCACAGGTGATCGGGAATCGGGCTTCTACAAGGAGCCGGACGGGGCCATGGTCGCCTTCCACAAGACCCCCGGTTACGAGACCTATGCCGGCCTCGGCTGGCACGGCGTCATCCGCCAGGAGCCCTGATCCTGCTTCGCCCCTATCCCAGAACCTTCCACCACAGCGCCAGGTAGAACAGCGTCGCCCCTACGATGGCGCCCATGACGAAGGCGAAGAGGAGACTGCCGCCCTGGCCGTCGGCCGCCTGCGGCCGGGGCCTTGCCGCAAGTTCGCCGTCGGCGGCCAGCGCCTTCTCACGTTCGACGAGGCGCCGCGCCACAT
Source organism: Chelatococcus daeguensis (assembly GCF_001887265.1). Classification (NCBI taxonomy): domain Bacteria; kingdom Pseudomonadati; phylum Pseudomonadota; class Alphaproteobacteria; order Hyphomicrobiales; family Chelatococcaceae; genus Chelatococcus; species Chelatococcus daeguensis. The sequence continues at coordinate 2,834,317 of NZ_CP018095.1, forward strand.
AATCGGTCACCGCCCGCCGGATGGTGTCGACATCCTCGCTGGCGGCCAGCACCTGGCGGCCATGGCGCGTATCGACAAGGAAGCGGTAGGTGCGCCGGTCACGATCGACTTCGACGAAGGCGAGCACGTCGACATAGAAGCGCGGCTGCTCGCCCGCGACGAGGCCGTGATCGAAGAGATCGACGTCCTCGGGCAGTTCTGCAAGAACCGGCGCCAGTGCCGCCGCGACGAGTTCGAGGCGTACCAACGCCCTGCTTCTCAGCTCCGCAATGACGTCGGAGCGCTCGGCATCCTCAAGACGTGCCCGGCGCACGGCCTCTCTGAGGTCGCTTTTCTCCTCTTGCCTTGACGGCGGGTGGTCGTTCATCTCTCGTCCATGCGCGGCGTCGGGCTGCCCGGCGACCATGGTAGATCATCCCCCCGCCGCTGCGAATGCGGCAGAAAGCCGAGACGGGGCAAAGGAGGCGACGGGAATGAGCGAGACGACGCGGGAACTGCCGGCGAGTTCGGCACGCGTGGCCGAGGCGGCCCGCAGGCTGGGGCTCACCATCAGCATCGCGGTGCATGACCGGCCGACGCGCACGGCGGAAGAAGCTGCGGCGGCCTGCGGCACGGGCGTCGAGCGCATTATCAAGTCGCTGGTCTTCGAGGGCGCCGACACCGGTCGGCCCTACCTTCTCCTCGTCGCCGGCAACAACCGTGTCGACGAGAAAAAGGCGGCCGCAACTCTCGGCGAGGCGCTGCGCCGGCCGGATGCCGGCAAGGTACGGGCCCTGACGGGCTATGCCATCGGCGGCATCCCGCCGTTTGGCCATGCCGAGACGCTGCAGACCTTCATTGACGCGGATCTTCTCGCCCATGACCTGGTCTGGGCGGCCGCCGGCACGCCGACGACCGTCTTCCCCGTCGATCCGCGGCGCCTCGCCGAAGCGACCGGCGCCACGGCCATCACGGTCGCCTGATCCTCAAACGCAGCGCCCGCCGTCGACCTCGAGCACCGAGCCGGTGATCATCGACGCCTCGTCCGAGCACAGGAACAGCGCCGCATTGGCGATGTCCTGCGGCGTCGACAGCCGGCCGAGCGGGATCGAGGCACGAAAGGCGGCCCGCTTCTCAGGCGTGTCCTCGCCCATGAAGGTGGCGAGCAGCGGCGTCTCGCCGGCGACGGGTGCGAGCGCATTGACACGTATGCCCTCGGGCGCGAGTTCGACGGCCATCGACTTCGACAGGAGATTCACGGCGCCCTTGGAGGCGTTGTACCACGCAAGGCCGGGCCGCGGCCGGATGCCCGCCGTCGAGCCGATATTGAGGATGACGCCGCCGCCCTGCGCCCGGAATTGCGGCACGAAGGCCTTCGCCATCAGATAGATGGACTTGACGTTAACGGCGAAGACCTTGTCGAACTCCGCCTCGCTCACATCGAGCATCGGCTGGTTGCGGTGGCTGACGCCGGCATTGTTGACGAGAATGTCGAGCCGGCCGAAGGCGGCGAGAACCGTCCTTGCCGCGGCCTCGACCTGATCCCACCGCGACACGTCGGCCGCGACGCCGATGGCGCCGCCACCGATCTCGGCCGCAGTCGCTTCGGCCGACGCCAGATCGAGGTCGAGCACGGCGACGCGCGCGCCCTCACGCGCGAAGGTGGCCGCAATGCCCTTGCCGAAGCCCGATGCGGCGCCCGTTACCAGCGCCGTCTTGCCGTTCAGTCTCATGACGCCTCCGTTTGAGCACGAATGAATCGCTGCTGGCTAGCATTTTGCGACCGGCTTGTCTCGCCGCAGCGGTGATGCGCCGCTCAAGCGGCGTCGATCCTCCCCCACATGGGGGAGGTGGCGCTGCGAAGCAGCGACGGAGGGGGCTACGCGTTCAACATCAAGGCGTCGATCCCGGCCTCGGCCCCACCCGTCTCGGTCCTTCGGACCGATCCACCCTCCCCTGAAGGGGAGGGATCAGGACCGCTCGCGTATCGTTCTCAGCTCGTCAGCAGCCGGTCCTCAGCCAGTTCTTCGCCGCGTGCCTTGCGGAAGGCGTCGATGAGATCCTCCACCGACAGCTTGCTGCGATGCTCGCCGGAGACGTCGAGCAGGATCTGACCTTCGTGCAGCATGATGGTGCGCGTGCCAAGGTCGAGCGCCTGGCGCATGGAATGGGTCACCATGAGCACGGTGAGCGCGAACCGCTCCGCAAGCATGCGCGTGAGGTCGAGCACAAAATCGGCGTTGCGCGGGTCGAGCGCGGCTGTGTGCTCGTCGAGCAGCAGGACACTCGAGGGGGCGAGCGTCGCCATGACGAGCGACAATGCCTGCCGCTGCCCGCCCGAGAGCGAGCCCATCGGCTGGTCAAGCCTGTCCTCGAGGCCGAGCGCCAGTTCCCTGATGCGCGTGACGAGCATCTCGGCACGCTCGCGGCGCAGGGCATTGCCGAAGCCGCGCCGGCTGCCGCGGCCCGCGGCGAGCGCAAGGTTCTCGGCGATCGAGAGATTGCCGCAGCTGCCGGCGAGCGGATCCTGAAACACGCGGGCGACATGCTGCGCCCGCGCCTCCGCCGGCTGGCGCGTCACGTCCCGGCCGGCAACGAGGATGCGGCCCGCCGCGGCCGACACGTCGCCGGCAATGGCGCCAAGCAGCGTCGACTTGCCAGCGCCGTTCGAGCCGATGACACAGACGAATTCGCCATTGGCAAGGGCCAGTGACACGCCCCGCAGGGCCCGCCGCTCCAGCGGCGTGCCAGCATTGAAGACGACGGAGAGATTCTCGACGGCGATCATGCCCCGGCCCTCCGACCAAGGGTCCGGCCAAGCGCGCGCCCGCGCAGCTTCGGCAGCACCAGCGCGACGAGCACCAGGAGGGCGGTCGCGAGATTGAGGTCGGAGGCCTGCAGGCCGAGGAAATCGGCGCTGAGCGCAAGCTGTACCGCAAGGCGATAGATGACCGCGCCGACGATGCAGGAGACGAGCGCCACCCAAAGGCGCCGCGACGGCATCACCGTTTCGCCCACGATGACCGCGGCAAGGCCGACGACAATGGTGCCGACGCCGGACGTGACATCGGCGAAGCCGTTTGTCTGTGCAAAGAGCGCCCCGGCGAGACTGACGAGCGCGTTCGACAGCATGACGCCGGCGATGACCTGTGCACCGACGCGCACCCCCTGGGCGCGCGCCATGCGCGGATTGGCGCCGGTGGCGCGCATGGCAAGCCCTGTTTCACTGCGCAGGAACCAAGCAAGGCCGATGAGCGCAACGAGAACGATCACGGCGAGGAATAGCGGGCGCACCCACAGGTCGTCGAGCCCAAGGCCGACGAAGGGCGTCAGCACCGTCTCCTGCGTCAGGAGCGCCACGTTCGGCCGCCCCATGATACGCAGATTCACCGAGAACAGCGCGATCATGGTGAGGATCGACGCGAGCAGGTGCAGCACGCCGAAGCGCACGCTGACGAAGGCCGTGGCAAAACCTGCGAGCGCGCCGGCGACGATAGCGACGAAGGTCGCGAGCCAGGGATCGAAGCCAGACACGATCATCGTCGCGGCCACGGCAGCGCCAAGCGGGAACGAGCCGTCGACCGTCAGATCGGGAAAATCGAGGACCCGGAAGGAAAGATAGACGCCGAGGGCGACGAGCGCATAGACGAGCCCCAGCTCGACGGCACCCACGAGGGCGATTTGACTCATGCGACGACCTGTTCAACCTGCGCCGGTGCGCCGGGACCGTCCCCGGCCTCTCGCCCCCGCAGGGCTCCTGACTGTGGCGTGCCGGGCGTCGCCCCGCAACGCTTTCTCGCAAATCGGGGCGCACGCCACAGCCGCGGCATGCGCCCCCGTTGAATTTGGCTGATGCTCCGCTTCGTCAGTCGACGACCTTGGCGGCCTTGGCGACGAGCGCCTCCGGCAGCGTGATGCCGAGCTTGGCGGCCATCCCCTTGTTGAGGTGGAGGTCAGTGCCCTGGGCGAAGACCACCGGCAGATCGCCCGGATTCGCGCCCTTCAGCACCTTCGCGACGAGTTCTGCTGTCTCGAGACCGATCTGCTTGTAGTTGAAGCCGACGGAGGCGAGCGCCCCGCGGGCCACGCTGTCGGTATCGGCGGCATAGACAGGGATCTTGCCCTGCTGGGCCGCGCCCACCGCCGCCTCGAAGGCCGAGACGATGGTGTTGTCGGTCGGCACGAAGAGGGCGTCGGCCTTGCCGATGAGCCCACGCGCCGCTGCCTGCACCTCGGCCGACTTGGTCGCCGGCCCCTCGACGACGGCAAGGTCGAGCTTCTCGGCGGCAGCCTTGATCATGGCGAGCGAGGTGACGGAATTGGCTTCGCCCGGGTTGAACAGCACACCGATCGTCTTCACGTTCGGCGTGATCTCCTTGACGAGGGCGAGTTGGTCGGCGAAGGGGGCCATGTCCGATACGCCGGTGACGTTGCCGCCCGGCTTCTCGGTGGATTTCACGAGTTGGGCGCCCACCGGGTCGGTGACGGCGCTGAAGATCACCGGGATCGACTTCGTCGCCGACGCCACCGCCTGAGCCGAGGGGGTCGAGATGGCAACGATGACGGACGCCTTGTCACCCACGAACTGACGCGCGATCTGCACCGCGGTCGGCGCTTGGCCCTGAGCGCTCTCATAGACGAAGGTGACGTCCTTGCCCTCGGCATAGCCAGCCTTGGCGAGGCCTTCCTTCACGCCATCGCGCACCGCCTCGAGCGCGGGATGGTCGACGATCGCCGTGATGGCTACCTTCGGCGTCTGGGCCTGGGCCAGACCGGCGCCCAGCAGCAAGCCGGCCAGTGTGCCGACAACGGTTCTCTTGTGCATTCTCTCCCCTCCCGGTTCCGGAATGATCCTCACAGCGTTTGCTGCCGTGCCGCGCGTGCCGCGTCAAGACGCTCCTGCGCGAGATCGACGGCGACGAAATGCGGGGAGCGTCCTTCCCGCGCCGCGCGCAAGAAGATCTCGTCGAGCGTGTCACCAATCCGGTCCACCCGACGCATCACCGCGGCCCGGTCGTAATTGCCGGCGATCTCGGCGGCTACATTGACGATGCCGCCGGCATTGATGGCAAAATCCGGTGCATAGAGGATGCCACGTGCGTGGAGCGCATCAGCAATCGTCTCATCGGCCAGTTGATTGTTCGCCGCACCCGCGACCACCGGCGCCTCGAGCTGCCCGACGGTCTCGGCATTGAGGATGCCGCCGAGCGCGCAAGGGGCAAAGACATCGAGCCGCTCGCCGACGAGCACATCGACATCGACGATGCGCGCCCCGCACCGGTCCGCAACGGTCCGGCACCGCTCCTCGGCGATATCCGCCACGACGAGCCTAGCGCCGGCATCGCTCAAGAGGCCGGCCAGAGCACCGCCGACATGGCCGAGGCCGAGCACGCCGACCGTCATCCCCTCGAGCGTGTTGCGGCCGAGACGGTGGCGCACCGCCACCTCGATGCCACGCCACACCCCGCGCGCCGTGACCGGCGAGGGATCGCCGCTTGCGCTCGGCCCCTGGTCGAGCCCCGCCACATGGCGCGTCTCGCCGCCGACAATGGCAATGTCCGACGGGCTCATGCCCACGTCCTCGGCGGCGATGTAGCGCCCGCCGAGGCACTCCACCGCACGCCCGAAGGCGGCGAGCAGCGCCGGCGTCTTGTCTTTTCCCGGATCACCGATGATGACGGACTTGCCGCCGCCCAGCGGCAGGCCGGCGAGCGCGCTCTTGAGACTCATGGCGGCGCTGAGGCGCAGGACGTCGTCGATCGCCTCCTGCTCGTTGCCATAGGCATGGAAGCGCACACCGCCGCACGCCGGCCCGAGCGCCGTCGAATGCACTGCTATGATCGCCTTGAGCCCGCTGTGCGGGTCGCGGAAAAACGCGACTTCTTCGTGATCGCGGAATGCAGTCGATGTCATCAGCACGATATTTTCCTCCCGATTGGTCGGAATAATAGCGCGCGACGGCGCGGAAGAACACAAAAAGAAGAAATAAAGCCGTTATATCTCAATAATTTACGGAAAATCGCGATCGAGCAATGATCGTACTTGGAAGCCGCCCGGCCCGACTTCATCGCTGCCGGCACGCTCTTGTTACAGCAATTTTATGACATGCCCGGCAGCTCGGCACTTCACAACATCACGACAATTGATGAATGGCACTCGCTCAACTCGTGAAGCGCGCGAGCGTCACGCTCGGCCGGCGCGTGCCGATGAGGCCGCGCGGGCGCCACACCATGACGAGCACCATGGCCGCGCCGAAGAGCAGCATGCGCAGTTCGGCGAATTCGCGCGTCATCTCCGGCAGCGCGACGACGATGATGGCGGCCAACGCGACTCCGAGTTGGCTGCCCATGCCGCCGAGGACGACGATGGCGAGCACGAGGGCGGATTCGATGAAGGTGAAGCTCTCCGGGCTGATGAATCCCTGGCGCGTGGCGAAGAACGTGCCCGCGAAGCCGCCGAACATCGCCCCGATGGCGAAGGCGGAGAGCTTGACGCGCGTCGCGTTCACCCCGAGCGCCCGGCAGGCCACCTCATCCTCGCGCAGCGCCTCCCAGGCGCGGCCGATGGGCAGGCGCCGCAGGCGCGCCGCGATCACCGCCGTCAGCACCACCAGCACCAGGATGAGATAGTAGAGGAACAGGACCCGGTGCATGGAGGAGAAGGAGAGGCCGAACAGCTCGTGGAAGGGCACCTCGCCCTCCGCCGCCGTACGGGTGAAGGGCGCGCCGAAGAAGCTCGGCCGCGGAATGTTGGTGATGCCGTTCGGCCCGCCGGTCAGGGCGCCCCAATTGATGAGGATGATGCGGATGATCTCGCCGAAGCCGAGCGTCACGATGGCGAGATAGTCGCCGCGTAGGCGCAGCACCGGAAAGCCGAGGATGATGCCGAGAAACGCCGCCATGACGCCGGCAATCGGCAGGCACATCCAGAACGAGAAATCGTAATGCGTTGCAAGGAGAGCGAAGGAATAGGCACCGATGGCGTAAAAGGCGACATAGCCGAGATCGAGCAGCCCGGCGAGGCCGACGACGATGTTCAGCCCTAGGCCGAGCATCGTATAGATGAGCACCGTCGTCGCTGTATCGACGATGTAGCGGTCGGCGATTGGCAGGAAGGGGAGCGCGAAGGCCAGCAGGCAGGCCGCGATCCCGATGGCCGTCTGCGACACGCGCCCGCCACGCACCGTGCGCGCGCCCCCCTGGGCGAGGCGCCCGCGCAATTGCTGAAGCTCGGGCCGGAAGAGCGCGACCAGGAAGCGGCCGATCGCCACGACGACCCCGGCGATCACCACCTGATCGAAACGGTAGGCGATGCCGAGTCCCTGCCCCGGCGTCTCCTGCAGGCGAAAGCCGACAAGCGGGAGCGCGATGCCGATCATGATGATGCCGGCGATCGCCGCCTCGCGCAGCGCTGCGCGCAGCCTGTCGGTGACCGGGGAAGCGGAGGAGGCTTGCATCGCGGGCTCTCGATGCCGACGGATTTGGGAAGGCGGCAGATGACGGAAAAATGGAGCGGGCCGCCGGCCCGCTCCGGCAAAGGATCAGAGCTTCGTCGGCGCATAGGCGCCGTCGCGCCACTCGAAGATGACATATTCGGGGTCGATGAGATCGCCCTTGGCGTCGAAGCGGAAGGTGCCGACCACCGTCTCGAAGCCATTGGCGCGCAGGTCTGCGGCCACCGCCTCAGGCTCCTTGCCGGCCCGTGCGACGGCGTCGGCCAGCGTCTGCACCGCCGCATAGTAGTAGAAGGCAAAGTTGTCCGGCTCGCCCTTCTTTTTCAGTTCCTCGTAGACGCTCTGGGCCGAAGGCTTCGCCTTCACGTCGGCGCTGAAGGTGAAGAGCGTGCCCGCCCCGCCCTCGCCGGCAATGGACCAGAACTCGTTGGTGGCGAGGCCGTCCGCGCCGACGAAGCGCGTCTCGAGGCCGGCTTGGCGCGCCTGGCGCACGATGAGGCCGAGTTCGGTATGATAGCCGCCGTAATAGACGATATCGATGCCCTCCTGCTTGAGGCGAGCGACGAGCGCCGAAAAATCACGCTCGCCGGCATTGACGGAGCCCTCATAGGCCGGCGTCACGCCCGCGTCGGCGAGGGTCTTCTTGGCCGCCTCGGCCAGGCCCTGGCCATAGACCTGCTTGTCGTGGACGATGGCGACTTTCTTGCCCTTGAACTTGTCGGCGATGAACTTGGCTGCGACGACGCCCTGCTGGTCGTCACGCCCGCAGGCCCGGAAGACGAGCTTCATGCCGCGCTCGGTCAGCTCCGGCGAGGTGGCCGAGGCGGTCATCATCAAGATGCCTTCCTCGTCATAGACGCCGGAGGCCGCGATCGAAGCGCCGGAGCACAGGTGGCCGACGACGAAGCGGATGCCCTTCGACACCACCTGGTTGGCGGCGCTCACCGCGCTCTTGGGGTCACACTGGTCGTCAGCGATCTCGAGCACGAGCTTCTCGCCCTTGATGCCGCCCTTGTCGTTGATGGCCTTTACCGCGGCTTCGGCGCCGAGCCGCGCCTGGGCGCCGATGGCGGCGATCTGCCCGCCGGTGGCGGGGATGCCGAGGGCGAAGGTCACATCCGCCCGTGCGGGCGCCGCCGCCAGAAGCGCGGCGGCACAGGCGGACAGCATCAGTTTCGTCATCGCATTCATGGTCTTTCCTCCCTTATCCGCCCCGTCCGGCAGTACCGGCGGTGCGATAGGTCTCGCGCTCACACCTTCTCCACCTCCTGCCGGCCGAGCAGTCCCGTCGGCCGGAAGAGGAGGATGAGGACGAGGATGGCGAACACCGCCACGTCCTTGTACTGGATGTCGGAATAGGCCGACCACAGCGCCTCGATGAGGCCGATGAGCAGCCCGCCGAGCATGGCGCCGGGCAGCGAGCCGATGCCGCCGAGGACGGCGGCAGTGAAGGCCTTGAGCCCGGCGAAAAAGCCGATGAAGAAGTCGATGGAGCCGTAGTAGATCGTATAGAGCAGCCCGGCGACGGCGGCGAGCGCGGCTCCGAAGACGAAGGTCAGCGAGATGGTGCGGTCGACATTGACGCCGACCAGTTCGGCCATGCGCCGGTCCTGCTCGCAGGCGCGCTGCGCGCGGCCGAGCGCCGTGCGCGAGACGACGAGGCTGAAGCCGGCCATCAGCACCACGGTGACGACCACGATGACCACCTGCACCACGGCCACTGACAGCTGATGGTCGCCGATCGAGCCGAGCGGAATGCGCCCCGTCAGCACCGGAGGCAGCGGCTTCACCCGTGCGCCCTGCAGCAATTGGACGAGATTCTGCAGGAAGATCGACATGCCGATGGCCGAGATCAGCGGTGCGAGGCGGAAGGAGCCCCGCAACGGCCGGTAGGCGATTCGCTCGACGACGAAGCCCCACAAGGCCGTGAAGACCGCCGTGAGCACGAGCGTCACGAGGATGGCCAGGGGCACCGCCGCGACCCCGAGTTGGGCCAGCAGGAGCAGCACAATGAGGGAAATGAAAGCGCCGATCATGAACACCTCGCCATGGGCGAAGTTGATCATGCCGATGATGCCGTAGACCATCGTGTAGCCGATGGCGATGAGGCCATAGACAGAGCCGAGGGTCAGCCCGTTGATGAGCTGGTCCACAAAATAGCCCACGGCATTCCCCCCTTTTATTATGCGGCCTTATGAGCTGCCACGAGACTACTCGCGGCCCGCGCTTTTGCAAGGGGATAGGTCAGTGCAACTGACCAACACCGCATGTGCAAGGCACCGGCCGGTTCCCTAAAGGAGCACTCCCGCCGTCACGAGGCAATGGGCGCAGGTGCCTGGCGCAGCCTTCGCCGATCGCTCTCAGGCTCCGTCGGGCGAAGACGGCTGGGTGATCGTCACTGCCAGCGGCGTGAGGCCAGCAATGGTCGCCTCGATGACGTCCCCCGGCACCACCGCCCCGACGCCGGCCGGCGTCCCCGTCATGACGAGGTCACCAGGCTCCAGCCGGTAGAAACGCGAGAGGAGGGACAGCATGGGCGCCACCGGCCAGATCATGTCCGCGATATCGCCGCGCTGGCGGGTCGTGCCATTGACCTTGAGCTCCATTACGGCACGATCGAACGGTCCGGTCTCGGCGGCCGGCGTGATGGCGCCGACCGGCGCCGACTGCTCAACGTTCTTGGCGAAGTCCCACGGCCGTGCCAGATCCTTCGCCGCCGCCTGCAGATCGCGCCGCGTCATGTCGAGGCCGACGGCATAGCCGAAGACGATCCTTGCCGCCGCTTCCTCGTCGAGGTCCTGCCCCGCCCCGTCGATGGCGACGACCATCTCAAGCTCGAAGTGGTAATTCTTCGTCTGCCGCGGATAGGCGATCTCGCCGCCCCCAGGCATCACCGTCTCGGCCCATTTGGTGAAGAAGAAAGGCGGCTCGCGGTCCGGATCCCGCCCCATCTCGCGCGCGTGCTCGGCGTAGTTGCGCCCGACACAGAACACGCGGCGCACCGGGAAGCCGGCCTCGCGGCCGACCACGGGAATGACGGGCGTCGGCGGCAGGGCGAACAGCGTCTTCATCGGCGGCCTCTCGGAATCGTCGCAACGCCCCTGCTATAGGCCATGGACAAGAGCGCGTCGACGCCAGACGGCGGCCGTCCTGCCCGGAACCAAGAACACTGGCAGGCCGTGGGCCGTCGGCCCCGTTGCTCCCGGCGAAGTGCCCTTCCCGATCAGTCGCGCGGCGGCAGATGCGCCGACAGCGCATCGATGTCGATGAAGTGGCCAGCACGCTCGCGCTTGGCCGCGAGATAGCGGATGTTCTCGCTGGTCGGCCGGCCAATGACGCGCTGCTCGTCGACGACGGCAAGCCCCGCCGCCTTCAGCGCCGCGATCTTCTCCGGGTTGTTGGTCATGATGCTGACGCTGGCGACACCGAGCTGGCGCAGCATCTCGGCGGCAAAGTCGAACCGGCGCTGGTCGAGCCCGAAGCCGAGGATCTCGTCCGCGTCATAGGTGTCGAAGCCCTGCGCCTGCAGCTTGTAGGCGCGCATCTTGTTGGCGATGCCGTTGCCGCGCCCTTCCTGGTCGAGATAGAGCAGGATGCCGCCGCCGTTCTCCGCCATCCACTGCACGGTGTTGCGCAACTGGTCGCCGCAGTCGCATTTGAGGCTGCCGAAGAGGTCGCCAGTGAGGCAGGCCGAGTGCAGGCGCACCGGCACCGTCTGCACGAGGTCCGGCCGGCCGACGACGATGGCCACCTGGTCGCGCAGCCCCTCGCCGCCGCGGAAGACGACGAACTCCGTCTCGCTGGCCCCCTCGAGCGGCACCGGCGCGCGCCCGACGATGCGCAGCGAGCGCACCTGGCTCAGGCGAAAGGCGGCGATGTCGTCTTCAGAGACGGCCACCACATCGGCTAGCGCCGGGTCTTGCGGCGAGACCGACACGGTGACGACCGCCGGCAGGACGAGCGACAGGCGCGCCAGCTCGAGCGCCGCCTCGTCGAGCGGCTGCAGGCAGCCGACGGGCGCGTCGAGCCGCGCATCGCTGGCGAGCGACAGGTGCATGACCCGGCGCAGGTCGATCTCCGGTAGGGCGATGATGCCGGCGCTCGCCCGTTCCGCCCCGAGACGCCGCAGCCGCGCCGTCGGCAGCACGAGCCGGGCCCGATCGGCCGCCTTGCGCTCCAGCGCCGCCGCGAGTTCCTCGTCGAGGCCCTCGATCCCCACGGCCAGCACGGAGACCCCGCGTCCGGTAATGCGGACGGGGCGGCCTGCACGGAACTCCGCCAGCGCCCGTTCGACGCTGATCTGGCCGCGATCCTTGATAAAATCTGAACTCATCGGCGGTGAACTCTCGTGGGCCATAGTTCTGTGGCCGTGAAACCTGCCGGTCCCTACGAACCGCAAAACATGCGACACATGTGTATCGAAACGATGTCCGGCAAGGCTCTTCCTGTGGCGCGACGGCTGATATGTCTCCTGCGGCGCCGGCCATGCCATGGCGGCACGCCCGTTGCCGATGTATGAACAGGGCATGCCTTCGACGAATGACGATGCCCTACCCGGCGGGAAACCATGCAGCAGCAAGAGGGCCCTGTGACCACACCCGACGAGATGGACGGGCGTTCCACGCCGGTGGATTGCTTAACACATCGTGCCCTGGCGCGCATAGCCGATGTGCCGCAGGGCAGCACCCTCGTGGTCGCACAGCTCGGACAGTCGCTTGACGGGCGTATCGCCACGCCCACCGGTGATTCCCGTTACATCAACCGGGCGGCTGCGCTCGACCATCTCCATCACCTGCGAGCGGCCGTCGATGCGGTCGTCGTGGGTGTCGGCACGGTCATCGCGGACGATCCGCAACTCACCGTGCGGCGCGTTGCCGGATCGAACCCGGCCCGGGTCGTGCTCGACCCGCGCGGGCGCCTGCCGCCGGACGCCCGCTGCATGACGAGCCCTAATGCGCGGCGCCTCGTAGTGAGCGGCGCCTCCGTCCCACGCCCGGCGGGGGTCGAGGAGGTTGTCCTGCCGCTCGCCGGCGGCCGGCTCGATCCGCATGCCATCATCGCGGCTCTGGCAGCCCGCGGGATGCGCCGCCTGCTGATCGAGGGGGGCGCGCGCACCATCTCGGCCTTCCTCGATGCCGGCTGCATCGACCGGCTGCATCTCCTCGTCGCGCCCATCATCATCGGCTCGGGACGGGCCGGGCTCGAGCTAGCGCCGATCGGCCCTCTAAGCGAGGCGCTCAGGCCGGCGACCGACATCTATCCGCTTGCTGACGGCGACATTCTGTTCGACTGTGACATGAGGCGCCGCAACGGGGAGGCCAGCCTTGTCGCCGAGACCGATGCACGAGGGCTACGGCCCCACGGCTAAGTGGCTGCACTGGCTCATGGCGCTCGCCATCCTGACCACGATCCCGCTCGGCATCGCCATGGTCAATGCGACGCCGGGGCCAACCCAGAACGCCCTCTACGACCTGCACCGCTCCTTCGGCGTCACGGTGCTCGCCCTGGCGGCCGTGCGCCTTTCGGTCCGCCTCGTGCGCGGAGCGCCGGCGCCCCATCCCTCGCTCGGCCGCCTGCTGCAGGCGCTGTCCCTCACGGTGCACCGGGCGCTCTACGTGCTCATCTTCCTGGTACCGCTGCTCGGCTGGGCCGGGACTTCGGCCTTCGGGGCGCAGATCACGGTCTTCGGCCTCTTCGTGCTGCCACCGATCCTCCCCAAGGACGAGGCCCTGTCGGAGACGCTGCTCGGCCTGCACAAGCTCGCCGCCTTCACGCTGGCGGCGCTCGCGACCCTGCATATCGGCGCCGGCCTCTGGCACGGCTTCGTGCGCCGCGACGGGGTGCTGGAGCGGATGCTGCCCGCCCGCCGCTACTGATCGCCTGACGTCGGCACGGCGAGGAGATCGGCGTGACCGACAAGGCAGCGCGATGCCTGAGCACGTGCAGCGTGCCAGGCGGCGAGCCGGTCCGCCGCCACCTGTCCGGTCTCGCCCACCGCGGCAGCGGTGCCGTCGGCAAGCATCACGACGAGCGCCCGTTCGCGCTCGGTCAGTCGCCAGGGGCTCGCCGCCTCGCTGACGGTATAGCCCGCACCACGAAAGCCGTCCGCGAGAAGCCCGGTTGCACGCGGCCCGGCCGCCGGACCGAAGCCCTTGTCGCGCTGCTGGTGGGCGAGGAAAGCGCCGTGCACCGCCTCGTCGGCTGGGTGCGGCGGCTCCCAGGACTCCCGGCCGTCGTATGTCAGCGCCGTATAGAAGGGCAGCCTTGCCGCCGCGACCGCTTGCACGAAGGTCTCGATCCACGCCGCCGATACGAGATCGAACAAGGCGGCCGCCGTCACGAGATCGGTCGGCGCCGCGAGGAGCGGCCCGATCCCGCCGGAGAGGTCATGCGCGATGAAGGAAACCCCGATGCGGCGCCCAGCGGCGGACAGCACAAGGCCGCCGGTGTCCTCGGCGAAGGTCGCATCGGCCCAGCAGCGCAGCTCCTCCCGCGCCTTCGCGAGCAGAAGGGCATCGTGATCGACGAGCCGCCAGTGCTGCTCCGGGCCGAGCTGTGGCGCCGTCGCCCGGAGGTTGGCCCCCGTGCCGCAGCCGAGATCGAGGACATGCACCGGCTGCCGGTCCGCTACCGCCGCGGCGGTCGCAGCCAGGAGATCGCGGTTGCGCGCCGCATGGTCGGCCGGCTCGCGCAGGGCGAGCCATTCGGCGGAAAAGCCGCTCACGCCGCCCTCCCCCGTCCGGCCAGCGAGCGGATGACGCCGGCGATCGCGGCCGCGGCATCGTCCCAGCGCGGCAGCGCCTGCCCTGCGCGCCAAGCGGCTTCCGCCATGACCGAACGCCTCTCCCGGTCGCCGAGGACCGTCTCGAGCGCTGCGGCAAGGGCAACCGTATCGCCCGGCGGCACCTTGAGCCCGGCGGCATCGGGCACGCGCTCGTCCGCCGCCCCGACGCGCGTCGTCACGATGGGCAGGCCACGCGCCAGCGCTTCGGTCAGGACCATGCCGTAGCCCTCGTAATGCGAGGCCATGACGAAGAGGTCGGCCGACGCGTAGGCGCGCTCCAGCGCCGCGTCGTCGCAGGCGCCGGCCAGCGCGACGCGACCGGCAAGCCCCGCCCCGGCGATCAGCGCCCGCAGCCGCGCCGCCTCCTCCGGCGCACGGTCGAGGCTGCCGACGATGGTGGCGCGCCACGGCAGCGTGGAAAGGCGTGCGAGTGCCGCGACAAGAACGTCATAGCCCTTGCGCGGCGAGACGGCACCGACGGCGATGAGATGCGGTGGCTCGCCATCGGCGGGCGCACGAGGCGCCGGATCGGTGCCCGGTTCCGCGATCGTCAGCCGATCGGCGGCAACACAGAATTCGCACGCGAGCACCCGGCCCGTCGGCGCGCTCGTCGCGACGACGGCATCGACCGCCGCAAGCGCCGCACGCTCGCTGGCGAGGAGCTGCCGCCGCGCCGCGTCGGAAAGGCCGGTCTCATGGCCGAGCGGATGGTGCACCAGCGCCGCGCATCGCCTGCCGCAGCCGCGCAGCAGGGAGGCCGGCAGGGCGCCGCAGACGAGCCCGTCGATGAGGAGCACGGCGTCGCGCGGTGTATCCGCGAAGGCCGCCGCGGTTGCCGCAAGCTCGGCATCGGTCGGAAAAGGAAAGCCCGCCGCCAGCGTCAAATGGGCGATGTCGATGCCCTGCGCCGGCAGGTCGTTGAGCATCCGTCGCGCATAGGCGTAGCCGCCCGTCGGGCTGGCGAGGTCGCCCGGAATGGCGAAGACGACGTCAGGCACGGGCCACCGGCCCCTCGAACCACGCCCGGGCCACGTGGCTCTCGTGCAGCGTCACGCGGATGTGATCGATGCCCTCCCCGCCCGGCCCGAGCGCGCCGCCGCGAGCCGCCTTTGCCATCGCATCGAAGATGTGACGGCTCAGGAATTCCGTCGTTGTATTGCAGCCGGCAAACTGCGGCAGGTCGTCGAGATTGCGGTAGTTGAGCGGCGAGAGCACCGCCTTCAGCGCCTCGTGGGCGCGGCCGATGTCGACGACCACCCCCTCGGCCGTCAGTTCCTTCCGGAAAAAAGCCACATCGACGATGAAGGTCGCCCCGTGCAGGGCCTGCGCCGGCCCGAACAGATCACCGCGGAAACTGTGGGCGATCATGACGTGGTCACGAACCTCGACGGCATACATGGCACCCTCCCTCGATCGGGCCTGTCATTGATAGCGCACCGCAGTCATCAGCCCGCCCGTCTCCCCGTCGAGGATCGCGGGCAGCGCCTCCGGCAGATCGGTGAAGGCGACCTCGCCGGTGATCAGGTCGTCGAGCCGCGCGTCGGCGAGCAGCGAGAGCGCCTTGGCGAGGCGCCGCCCCGCCTCCCAGCGCGGGCGGCGCGAGGCCGCGACCTGCCCGACCTGCGAGGACACGAGCCTGAGGCGGCGGGCGTGGAACTCGCCGCCGAGATGAACCGGCACCGCCTCGTCGCCGTACCAGCTCAGTTCGACGAGCATGGCCTCGTCGCCGCACAGCGACAGCGCTGTCGCGAGGCCGGCCGCCGTGCCGCTGGCGTGAATGACGACATCCGCCTCCCCCGGGGCCGCGCCCGGCAGGGCGAAACCGGCGCCGAAACGCCGCACCACCGCCGCGCGCGACGGGTCGGTATCGACGACGGTCACCTCCGCGCCGGGCAGGCCGGCACACAGGAACGTGACCAGGAGGCCGACGACGCCGGCCCCCACCACCGCAATCCTGTCCCCCGGTCCCGCCCCGGCGTCCCAGACGGCGTTGAGCGCCGTCTCCATATTGGCGGCGAGCACGGCGCGGCGGGCGGGCACGGCTTCCGGCACCGCGGCGACGGCGGCGGCCGGCGCGGCGAACATCTGCTGGTGCGGGTGCAGCACAAAGACCGTGCGGCCGACGAGATTTGCCGGCCCGGCCTCCACCAGGCCGACGGCGCAATAGCCGTATTTCACCGGGAACGGAAAGGTCCCCTCCTGCATCGGCGCGCACATGCGCCGGCGATGGCTCCGGCGGCACAGGCCGTTGAAGACGAGGCGCTCCGTGCCGCGGCTGATGCCGCTGAACAGGGTGCGGACCATGACGTCTCCGGGCCCGGGCTCGATCGGCGCGACGGGACGCAGTTCGGTGCGGCGCGGCTCCACGTACCACAGTGCGAAAATGCCGGAACCCTCGCGGTTCCTTGCGTTAATGCCCATCGCACTTCTCTTCGTTTTGCTCTATATCGCCGCGGCGCGACAGCGGACGGTGCCAGATGACGGAACGGCTCGATCCTGTGACCCTCACCCTCATCGAGGGGGCACCCTCCTCATCTACGACACCGAGCGGAATGCAGTCCACCACGACGCTGCGGCGGCGACGGACCGTGGTCGGTGCGCTGAACCTCGCCACATGCGGCGCTCTCGCCGCGGCCATGGCATGGATCCTCTCCGCCGGCGGATGGAGCCTTCTCGACGGCCTCCTCCTCACCTGCTTTCTGCTCGTCACGCCCTGGACCGTGCTCGGCTTCTGGAATGCCATCATCGGCCTGTGGCTGCTGCACGGCCGACGCGAGGGACTTGCCGAGGTCGCGCCCTTCGCCAGCGCCGGCAACTCGGGCGAGGCCGTATTCCTGCGTACCGCCGTGCTTATGACGTTGCGCAACGAGGATCCGGCGCGCGCCTTCTCGCGCCTCTCGGCTGTCGCCGAGAGCATCGCCCGCACCGGTCACGGGCACCACTTCGCCTATTTCGTCCTGAGCGATACCTCCCGTCCCGAGATCGCCGCCGCCGAGGAGGAGGCCTTCGCGGCCTTCCGCGCCACGCTCGCGGATGGTGCCAGGGCCGTCTATCGCCGGCGAGAGGACAATGTGGGCTACAAGGCCGGCAACCTGCGCGATTTCTGCGCCCGCTGGGGCGGCGAGTACGAGCTGATGCTGCCGCTCGATGCCGACAGCCTGATGGCGGGCGAGACGATCGTCTCCATGGTGCGCATGATGCAGGCCTACCCCCGTGTCGGCATCCTGCAGAGCCTCGTCACGGGCATGCCGGCCGCGAGCGGCTTCGCGCGCATCTTCCAGTTCGGCATGCGCCACGGCATGCGGCCCTACACCATGGGAAGCGCCTGGTGGGCTGGCGATTGCGGGCCCTTCTGGGGTCACAACGCACTCGTGCGCATCGCGCCCTTTCGCGACGACTGCCATCTGCCGGTGCTTCGCGCTCGCCCCCCGCTCGGCGGCCCCATCCTGTCACATGACCAGGTGGAGGCTGCGCTCATGCGCCGCGCCGGCTACGAGGTACGCGTCCTGCCGGTCGAGGGCGGCACTTGGGAGGAAAACCCGCCCACGGTCGTGGATTTCGTCCGCCGTGACCTGCGCTGGTGTCTCGGCAACCTGCAATACATCAGGCTTCTCGGCCTGCCGGGCCTGCACCCCATGAGCCGCTTCCAGCTCCTGTGGGCCATCCTGATGTTCGTTGGCCTGCCGGCCATGACGGCGATGATCGCGCTGTCGCCCTTCGCGGTGCGCGAGGCACAGGCGGCGGGCGCCTTCCCGACGGCCCTGGCGGCTGGCCTCTACAGCCTTTTCCTGTTCATCTGCCTCTTCCCCAAGCTCGCCGGCCTCGCCGACATCGCGCTGACGCGTGACGGGCTCACCCGCTACGGCGGCGGGGCGCGCTTTGCCCTTTCGGCCTTCATCGAGATCGTCTTCGCCTTCCTGCAGGGGGCGGTGTCCTCCTTCCGCACCAGCCTCTTCATGCTCGGCCTCCTCGCCGGGCGGGCACATGTGGGCTGGAACGGCCAGGAGCGGGATGCCCATGCTCTCTCCTGGGCAACCGCAGCGGCCGGGCTGTGGCCGCAGACCCTGTTCGGCCTCCTCGTCTGCGGCGCGCTGGCCTGGGCCTCGCCGGCCGCCCTCCTGTGGAGCCTGCCGCTCACAGCGGGCTATCTTCTCGCCATCCCCTTCGCCGTCGTCACCGCACGGCCGGCCTTCGGCGCTTTCCTCGCGCGGCATCGGCTCTGCGCCATCCCCGAGGAATTCGACGAGCCTGCCGAGATCGCGGCCCTCGCACGCCCGGCGCCGCAGCCGGTGGCCGTCGCCGCATGAGCAGGCTCGGCGCCACCTTGACCGAATGGCGCGGGCTCGTCCGCTCCCTCGTCCTCTATCACGGCAACCGCGCCCGCCATCGCGCCATGGATGCGCTCCATCGCCGCTTCCTCGCCCCCGGGGACCTTGCCTTCGACATAGGCGCCCATGTCGGCGACCGGACCTCGTCCTTCCGCCGCATCGGTGCGCGTGTCGTCGCGGTCGAGCCGCAGCCGGGGCCGATGCGCCTCCTGCGTCTCGTCCATGGCCGCGACCGGGACGTGACCCTCGTCGAAGCCGCCGTCGGCGCAGCGGAGGGGACCGTCGAACTCCACGTCAACAGCGCCAATCCCACCGTCACCACCGCCTCCGGCGCGTTCCTCGCCGCCGCGCGCGACGCCGATGGCTGGCGCGAGCAGCGCTGGGACCGCACCCTGTCGGTGCCGATGACGAGCCTCGATGCGCTGATCGCCCGCCATGGCTTGCCGGCCTTCGTCAAGATCGACGTCGAGGGCTTCGAGGACGCGGTCCTTGCCGGGCTGTCGCAGCCGCTGCCCGCGCTGTCCTTCGAGTTCACCACCATCGCCCGCGACGTAGCCGGCCGCTGCCTCGACCGGCTCGCCGATCTCGGCCGCTACCGCTTCAACCTGTCGCTCGGCGAGGAGCAGCGCCTCGCCTTCGCTGAGCCCATTGTCGCCGGGGCGATGCGGGACCATCTCGCCGCATTGCCCCAACGCGCCAACTCGGGCGATGTCTATGCGACGCTCGCTGCAACGAGGCCCTGAGCGGCAGGAGACCGCCTTTTTCACAGGACAACGCATGTCGAGAACCATTTGGGGCCTGCTCGCCGCAGGCCTTCTTGCCGCCGCCATACCATACGCCAGCGCCGCCGAACTCGCCGCCCGTGTCGACAACGACAGCGAGCCCGTGCTGTGCGCCGAAAAGGACAACGTCAGCCTCACCTTCGCCAATCCGGCCGTGAAGCACTTCCGTATCCAGGCGGTCCACCCAGTCTATCTCGGCATGCTCGACACCGACCGCTGGGCAGCCGACTGGACGAGCTGCGACATGACGGGCGACCCCGTGCATGTGGCCGAGCCGCGCCGCGTCACCTTCTATGAAGCGCCCGACCTTTGGCTGGTCGGCTATACCTATCCGTCCTTCTGGCGGCCCAACGATGTGCCGGTGCGCGTCGGCAATCGTGTCGAGCACGGCCTGCATCTCATCCAGGTCTGGGTGCGCTACAAGGAACGGGCCGAGGAAGTGCTCGTGCTCTACCCGCCGGACGGCTACTGGCGGGCTCGCCCGATACCGCCCGGCGACATGCGCTGGACGGCCTACGGCAGTTCCTTCCTCGTCGGCCCCGTCAAGGACGAGGGGCGCCCGGTGGTGGCGCTGAAGGACATTGCCTTCGATCCCGCGACGCGGACCTTCACGCTCGCCTTCGCCGACGGCGGCGAGGGCAAGGTCCGGCTCGCGGCCCTCGACGAGGAGCATCTCGCGCTCGATGTCTCCTTCTCCGGCGCCCTGCCGCAAGAAAGGCCTTTCGCAGCCTTGCGCTCCATGTATGTGATGGAGGCCAATGCCGACACGGCGCGCGTCGCCTGGCGCGCGCCCGGCGCCAAGGGGTGGGACGAATCCCCCGTCATGACCTTCCCGGGCGGCGAGGCGACGGAGCTGTGGACCGGACGCGTCGTGCCTTCGCGCCACAATACCAGCGCGCCGGACCTGATCTTCGGGCGCTTCTCGGACGTCCCGCCCAAGCCGGACAAGCGGGATACTGCTCCCAGGGAGGCCACGAGCACGCCGCTCGCTCAGTAGTCCCATTCCATGCCGATGCCGACGGCGCTCGAGCCGTCGGCTCCCGCCTCGCCCTGCAGCTTGATGCGGTCGGTGATGTCGATGTCGACGGTCACACGGCTCGAGTCCGGCGTCGCGCCCTGCTTGACGCCGAGATAGATGTTGTCGTCGATGCGCTTGCCGATGCCAACGGCCACATTGCCGCGAGCGTCGGTGTCGATGTCGACCGCATCAACGCCGAGCGAGCGGCTGAGGTCGTCGAGCACCCGGTTGCCGCCGGCGAACTGCGCCACCGCCTGCGCCAGTTGCAGCGCCTGACCGGCCGTCAGGTTGCCTGACGGCTTGCCGAAGAGAAGCCGGGCCAGTACCTCGTCCTGCGGCAGCTCGGGCGAGGAGGAGAAGCGCAGGTCCGGACGCGAGGCGATGCCGTCGACGGCGACACGCGCCGTCACGTCACCTGCCGGCGCCTCGGCCACGAAGTCGATCTGCGGATCGAGCGTGCCGGGGAAGGTGACGTTGCCGCGCGTGAAGGTGAGGCGCCGGCCGAGAACCTGGAAGGTGCCGCGGCGCATGGTGAAGCCGCCGTCGACGATCGGGTTCGACGACGTGCCGCGGATCGTGAGCGTGCCGCCGAGCTCGGCATTGATGCCCTGGCCGCGCACCAACACGCGCCCCGACGAGGCGTCCACCGTGATGTCGAGTGCGGCGTTGAAGGCCCCGCCCGCGGCGCGCGCCCGCCGCTCCCGCTCGGCCCTGGCGCGCTCGGCGACGCGCGGCGGCGCATTCTTGTGGCGCACCTCGATCGGCGTCACGGACGGCGGCAGGCGGTCCGGCACGAAGATCTGCAGGTTCTCGACCGTCACGCGGCCTGAAACACGCGGGGTCGTGGCCATGGGGCCGGAGACCGCGAGGTCGAGGCCGACGACGGCATTGGTCGTATCGTTGGAGATGAGCTGGGCATTCGTCGCCCGCAGGGTGATGTTGCCCGGAAAGCCTGCGGCCGGATCGAGCGCGATGCGCCCGCTGCCGGTGATCGCGCCGCCGTTGCGCGCCCGCGCCGTGAGGCTCTGGATGACGAGCTCGCGCTCGGAGCCGGTGATCGTCGCATTGATGTCGGCGAGGAGGACGCCGTTGACGACGTCCTCGAAACGGCCGCCGACGAGGCGCACCGTGCCCTGCGCCCGCGGCGCGGCCATGGTACCGGTGAGGCGCAGGTCCGCCGTGGCCGAGCCGGCATAGCGCTGGCCGTCGCCGGCTGCGAGCCGGTTGGCGATGGCAAGGTCGATGCGGCCGGCGACGGTGAGGTCGAGGTTGCCGTCTGGGGTCGTCGGCAGTGAGCCGGTGATGCGGATCGGCGCCTCCGATATGCCGCGCACCGAGGCGTCGATCCCCGCCCGGCCGTCCGCCAGCGTCCCGCTCGCCTCGATGGCGAGCGGCGTCAGGCCGGCGTCGCGGATCTGCGGCATGGTGAAGCCGCTGACCGACAGCCGGTAACGCCCGTCGGGCCGGGTCGCGGTGCCGGAGATCTGCGCCTCGCCCGACAGCTGGCCGGCAAGGCCCAGGCCCGGCTCGGCGAGTTCGGCGACGGTGAGCGGCAGGTTGCGGGCCGTGACGGCAAGATCGAGACGCTCGCCGGCCGAGCCGGAGACCTGGAGCGAGCCGCCGTTGGCATTGACCGTGAAATCGCGGATCGTGACCGCCCCGCCGCGCAGGGTGAACGCCGCCCCGCGGGCGACGGTGACGCGCTGGGCGCCGCGCGAGGCACTGGCGCTGTCCAGCGTCACGACCGTCTCGTCCGGGCGCATGGCGACCTGCGCGGTGGCGGCGACATCGACCCCGCGCACGACGCCGTTAAGGACGAGGCGCGTCGCCTCGCGCGTCCCTTCCGCCGAGATCTCCGCCCGCGGCATGTCCACGCCCGCAACCGCGAGCCTCTCGAGCGCGACCTTGCCGTCGGCCACGAACTGGCCGAGCAGGTCGCGCACGCGCACGTCGACGTCGGCCACAGCAAGCGAAGCGCCGAAGCCCGCGAAATCGGACACGCGCCCCTTGGCGGCAAGGTTCTGGCGGCCGGCCTCGACAGACAGGGTCAGGTCGAGGTCGACCGCGCCGGCCATCTCCATCAGCAGCAGCGGGGCAATATCGCCGAGGTCGGCGGCGCGCAGCGTCAGCCGGCCGCTCGCCAGCGAAGCCGGGGTGATGGCGAGCGCACCCTGCGCACGGACGGAGCCGAGGCCAATGTCGAGATCCGACACTGCCACCACCCCTGCGGCATCACGCGCGAAGCGACCGCTGCCCGCCGCCGGCTTGCCGTCCACGCTGCCCGACAGCGTGAGTTGGCCTGTGGCAGCGCCCGTGACATCCTGGGCCTCGATGACGGCCGTCAGCCGCTCGATCGGCCGGCCGAGCGCTCTCGCCTCGTCGATGGTCAGGCGCAGGCGCGCAGCGAGCGCATCGAGCGAGCCGGTCAGCGTGGCCTCCACATTGCCGCGTCCGGTGAGGCGCGCATCGAGCTGCGACAGGTCCGGCAGGTCGAGCTTGGCCGTGACATTGGCCCGGTTCGCCGTTGCCGAGCCGTCGGCGATGAGGCCGACATGGGCGCCCGAGACGGAGAAGCGCTCGAAGCCGAAGCTGCCGTCCGCATTGCGGCGGAAACCGCCGGACAGCCGGACATTGCGGCCGAGAAGGCCGTCGGCCTGCGCGACACCCGTCGCGAGGTCGCGCGCCATGCCGTTGAGCGTCACCGCGAGCCGCGTCAGGTCGAAGCTTGCGGAGACATCCCCGGTGAGCGCCACGACGCCGGCGAGCGGCTGGTCCGTGAAGGCGCGCAGCGCCGCAAGGTCCGCCCGCTCCACATTGACCTTGCCGTCCACCGCATCGCTCGTGACGGTGCCGGAGAAGGTCGCGGCCAGCGGCGCCAGATCGAGCCGAAGGGCGGCGATATCGGCGCCGCCCAGTGTGGCGGTGCCATTCGCGGTCAGGCGCGCCTCATCGCCGATGACTCCGGCCAGCTCGGGCGCCTGCGGCGCGAGCCCCGAGAGATCGGCCGTGGCGTCGAAGGCAAAGCGCGTGTCCGGCTGCAACGGCGGTCCCAGCGCCTCGGCCTTGAGACCGATGACGGCGCGGCCGATGGCGTTCCCCACAATCGACAGGGCGTTGCCGGTGGCGGACAGGTCGAGCCTGGGTCGCGACAGCGGCCCCTCCACCGTGGCCGTCACCTCGAGGCCCTGCCAGGACAGCGCGACCGGCGCGAGCGCCGCATAGGGCATGGCCGACGGCAGGGAGAGGACGAGGCGGCCGCTCACGGCATCGCGGGCCTCGTCGAGGGCACCGGAGCCCCTCACGCGGCCGCCGGCGCCTTCGGCGAAGATCTCGCCGATCTCGATGCGCCCGTTGTCGAATCGTTTTCCCCGTGCCCGCAGCGTGGCCTCGCCGGTGGCGAGGGGTGCATAGCGGTCCGGCAGCAAGGCGGCGATGTCGGCCATGCCGTCGAGGGCGAGCACACGGCCGTCGTCGTCGCGCGTGATCGTCGCGGTGGCCCGTGCTTCGGCGCTCGCGCCGAGCGTCAGCACGAGGTCTCCGCGCCAGTCGTCGAGCGGGCCGTCGCCGCGCAGGGTGAAGTCGAGCGGCGGCAACTCCGGCAGGTTCGCAAGGCGCGAGACGATGCCGCCGGCGGGCTCCGCCGCCCTGAGGTCGACGACGAGCTGCTGGGTGTCAGGCACGAAGCGCAGAGTGCCGTCGACGGTGGCGGCGACCCCGTCCGTTCGCCGGACGGCGATCTCGCCGGACAGCCCGTCGGCCGGATCGACGAGCCGCGCGTTGCCGCTGACGGCGAGTTGCACCGGCTCCCCGATGAGCGCCTCGCCGAGGGCGATCTCATCGACGGCGAGCTGCTCGACGATGACGCCGACCGGCAGCCGCGGCAGGCCGGCGCTTTCGGCCGCCGGCTCGGTGCCGGGAACGGGCGGGCGGGTCACGGCGAGGCGCCCGGCCTCCATCGCCGTCACTTCGACCACCCCCGAGAGCAGCGACAGCGGCCGCCAGGCGAGACGCGCGCGGTCCAGCGTCAGCCACACACCGTCGCGATCGGCGACAGAGACGTCGCTCACGGTCATGTCGAAAGGCACCGGGCCGTCGAGCCGGCCAATCGCGAGACGCATGTCGGGGCTGCTCGCCAGGGTCTCGACGAGCCGCACGAGTTGTGCGCGGCCGGCATCGGTGCGCGTCAGGAGCACGGCAGCCAGGACGACGAGGGCGACCGCCCCGACGATGGTGAGGAGAATGGCGCGGGCGACGCGGCCCGCCTTGCTCGAGCGGCGCATCAGAAAGCCTGCCCCAGGCTGATGTAGAGGCCGAAGGGCGGGTCGCCCCTCTCCCTGTTGAGGCCACGGGCGATGTCGAGCCTCAGCGGCCCGATGGCGGTATAGTAGCGCAGGCCGATGCCCGCCGAATAGCGCATGGGTTCGTCGAAATCGGGATAGCTCGAGCGATAGGCCATGCCCGCATCGACGAAGGGCACGATGCCGATCGTGTCCGTCACCTTCATGCGCAGCTCGGCCGAGGCCTCCAGCAGGCTGCGCCCGCCGATGGGTTGGCCGAAGACGTTCTTCGGCCCGAGGCTCTGGTAGTCGTAGCCGCGCACCGACCCGCCGCCGCCGGCATAGAACCGGCGTGGCGGCGGGATGTCGCCGAGATCGGCCCCGATGAGGCTGCCGAACCCGACACGTCCCGCGAGCACGAAGCGCTCTTCGGCGTCGATCGGCCAGTAGCCGGAGAGGCTGGTCTTGACCATGGTCATATCGACGGTCGAGCCGAGGAAACTGGTGAACGGTTCCACCGTGACCGAGGCGCGGATGCCACGCTTCGGGTCGAGCTTGTCGTTGGTGTTGTCGTAGTCGACCTGCACAGGCACGCCGACGAGCGTGTACCAGCGGCCGGTATCGAAATCGGTATCGTAGCCGCGCAGGTATTTGGCACGCTCGATATCGAGGCCGATCTGACCCGACCATTCCCTAGTGAAACGCCGCTTGAGGGCGATGGCGCCGAGGAAGCCTTGGCGGGAATAGCTCTCCGTCACCTCGCGCAGGTAGGCCGCCTGCACGACGAGGTCGTCCTTCGCCGTGATGATGCCCGGCTTGGTGAAGGTGGCGCCGAAGCGGTAGCCGAGCTTGTCCTGCCACTCGGCCTTCTTGCCGGTCACGCCGATCGTGTTGATGTCGGTGCCCGACACCTGGGCGTCGAGGCGCAGCCGCTCGGCTCCGCCGAAGAGGTTGCGGTGCCCCCAATAGGCGTTGATGCCCGGCCCCTCGGTCGTCGAATATTTCGCGCCGAAGCCGATGAAGCGCCGCGCCCGCTCCTGCACCTCGATGGCGATGGGCAGGGTGCCGTCGGAATCGAGCGCATCGCCCTCGCGGATGCGCACCGAGCTGAAGACGTCGTATTCGCCGAGGTCGCGCCTCAGATCGGCCAGAGGCTCGGGCGAGAAGAGGTCTCCGGTCTTGAACGGCACCCGGTCTTCGACGAAGGAAGGGTCGAGCCGCTCGGTGCCCTGGACCGTCACCCGGCCGAAACGCGCCTTGCGCCCGGGCGCGACGAAGAAGGTCACGTCCATCGTGCGGGTCGCGTGGTCGACCACCGCCTCCCGCCGCGGCACGGCGGCGAAGGCGTAGCCTTCTTCTCGCAGGGCCGCGACGATGGCCCGCTCGCCGGCGAGCACGGCCGCGCTCTGGGCCGGCTCTCCCGGCACGAGCTTGGCCGCGGCCCAGCCGGCGGGCGGCGCGAGGGGCCGCCCCGTCGCTTCATCGACGACGGCAAGGCGCGAGAAGGTGAAGCGCGGCCCGAAGGTGATCGTGACGCGCACCGGCACCGAGCCGCGGGTGCGGATGGCATCGATGCGCTGCGGGGCCTGCGGCGAGGATACGTCGACGCCCGCCACAGTGATGTCGATGCGCGGCTGGTAATAGCCGAAGGCCGACAGTGCGCCGAGGAGTTGCTGCTTGTCGCCCTCGGCGCGCCTTTGCAGGCCGACGCCGCCCGAGGGTGGGTCGTTCTTCAGCTTCTCGAGGTTGGACAGTTCCTTCAGCCGGTCGCCGAGATCCTCGGTGTCGCCGCGGAAATCGAAGGTGACGTCGTAGGTGACCGGGTCGGGAACGGGAAAGGCCGGCCCATCCTCCTTCTCCTCAGTACCGAAGAGGCGCGCGAAGAAGCCGGGCCGTTCACCGGCCTGCGCCTCGGCCACCGTGAGGACGAGCACGATCGCAGTGCCGGCGGCGAACCAGCCGCACCACGGCGAACGGCCCATGCCGCCCCTCTCGTCCTGTGGCAACCGGATAAGCAATACGTCGCAGCCGCTTCGGCAGCCTCCTTCGCCTCCCTCAGTCCGCTATACCCGCCGGATTGCGCCGTTATCGAGGCATAAAGCCCGGCTGGACGGCAGCACGCGCATATTCCAGGGTATTCTGCACAATATCGTGCAGAATTCGCTAACGATGCTGGGCGCTCAGTTCACCCCTCGCCGCCGTTCGCCGCCAGAAAGGCCTCATAGCGGGCCTTGTTGGCCTCGTTCGGCGGATAGAGGCCCGGCAGCGCGGCGCCGCTCTCGACCTCCCGCATGATCCAGCCTTCCAGCCGCTCCTGTGCCACGGCGGCCTTGACCACGTCGTCGAGCAGCGCGCGGGGAATGAGCACCGCCCCGTCGTCGTCCGCCACCACCACATCGTCGGGGAAGACCGCGACGCCGCCGCAGGCGACCGGCTCCTGCCAGCCGACGAAGGTGAGGCCTGCGACGGACGGTGGCGCGGCCGCGCCCTGGCACCACACCTTGAGGCCTGTGCCGAGCACTCCGGCCAGATCGCGGACGACACCGTCGGTGACGAGGGCGGCGACGCCCCGCTTCTGCATGCGCGCACACAGGATATCGCCGAAGATGCCGGCATCGGTGACGCCCATGGCATCGACCACGGCCACCGCTCCTTCCGGCATCGCCTCGATGGCGGCGCGGGTGGAGGTGGGGGAGGACCAGGATTCCGGCGTCGCGAGATCCTCCCGCGCCGGCACGAAGCGCAGCGTGAAGGCGGGGCCGACGACGCGCTTCTGACCCGGCACGAGCGGACGCGTGCCGCGCATCCACACATTGCGCAGCCCCTTCTTGAGGAGAACGGTGGTCAGCGTGGCGGTGGAGACTTCGGCGAGGGCGGCGGCAACGGCGGGGTCGAGGCTCATGGCGGTCCTGTGCAGCTTCGCGAGGCCCGGCGTGCGGCGGGCGGGAGCGCGAGTCATAGGCCGGGCAGGAGCCTCCAGGCAACCACCGCAGCTCCGCACCGGATGCAGGGCGATCCACGCACGCCCGGCGTCGGAGGCAACGGAACCGCGCTTGCCGAGCTGGCATGCCCCATGCAGGCTGATGCCGCCCCGCCGGACGGGCGGGCGATTCACCGGGAGCTGGGCATGGGGGCAATCGTCTGGGAATGGCTCAATTTCGGCGTGCGCTGGCTGCACGTCATCGCCGGCATCGCCTGGATTGGCTCGTCATTCTATTTCGTGCACCTCGACCTCAGCCTCAAGCCGCGTGAGGGCCTGCCGAAGGAAGCCTATGGCGAGGCCTGGCAGGTGCACGGCGGCGGCTTCTACAACATGGTGAAATATCTCGTCGCGCCGCAATCGATGCCGGACGAGCTGACCTGGTTCAAATGGGAGGCCTATACCACCTGGCTCTCCGGCGCAGCGCTGATGGTGCTCGTCTATTACATGGGCGCCGAGCTCTATCTCATCGATGCCGACGTCCTGCCCCTGCCCGCCTGGGCGGCAATCGCCCTCTCCGTGGGCGGCCTCGCGCTCGGCTGGCTCATCTATGACGGCCTGTGCCGCTCGCCACTCGGCCGCAACGACACCCATCTCGCCCTCGCCGGCTTCGTCTTCCTCGTCGCGCTCGCCTACGGCTTCGGCCTCGTCTTCTCCGGGCGCGGCGCCTTCATGCAGATGGGCGCGCTCATCGGCACGATGATGGTGGCGAACGTCTTCCTCGTCATCATCCCCAACCAGCGCAAGGTGGTGGCGGCGCTGATCGCCGGCGAGACGCCGGACCCCACCCTCGGCGCCAAGGGCAAGCAGCGCTCGCTGCACAACAACTACCTGACGCTGCCGGTCGTCTTCGTCATGATCGGCAATCACTATCCGCTCGCCTTCGCCACGCAATATGCCTGGGCCATCCTCGCCTCGATCATCGTCATGGGCGCGCTCATCCGCCATTTCTTCAACACCATGCACAAGACAGGCGAGATGAAGACGTGGCCGTGGTTCGCCTCCGCCCTGCTCCTCCTCCTCGTCATGTTCCTGAGTGCGCTCGGGCCGAAAGGCCCCCTGCGCGGCACGATGGATGCAGCCGGGCCCGCGGGGCCGGTCACCTTCGCCCGCGTGGAGGAGATCGTCACCAGCCGCTGCAGCATGTGCCACGCGATGGAGCCGGTGTGGGACGGCGTCGTCGTGCCGCCGAAGAACGTGCTCCTGGAAACGGGTGACGAGATCCGCCTGCGCGCCCACGACATCGCCATGCAGGCCGCCTTCACCGGCGCCATGCCGCCCGGCAACGTCACGCAGATGACGCCCGAAGAACGTGCGGTGCTGGCGCGCTGGTTCGAGGGTGGTGCGTCGGGGCAGTAAGACCGGCGGCAATCACGCACGGCTGTCTCGCATGCACACACCAGTTCCCTCGCCCCGCCTGCGGCGGAGAGGGTGGAAATTCACCCCTGCCGCGGGCGGACGTCGGCCACGACGAGGTCGTGGTCGGAGATGGCGTTGCCGGCCGCATCGACCGCCGGCACCGTTGCCGGATCGGCCACGGCGACGCCGCGGCAGAACAGCCAGTCGAGCCGGGTAAACGGCGCCTCGGGCGTGCCGTCCGGCCGCGTGCGCAGGCTGACATGGCGCGTGTTGCAGGTCTCCCAGGCAAAGCCTGCGGCTCGCATCTCGGCAAAGAGCGGCTCGGCCTCCTCGACGGCTTCGAGCGGCAGTTCCGCGCCGGCCGGGCCGACGGGCAGCGCATTGGTGTTGAGGTCCCCGCCGATGACGACGGGCACCCCCAGCGCCATATCCTCCAACGCGGCGAGCAGCCGCCGCACCTGGGCTGCGCGGTCCGCGGCGTCGCTGTTGCTTTCGAGGTGGACGGACACGGCGAGCAACTCGCCCGCCGCCCCCGCGACGCGGGCCGCGATCGCCATGCGCCCACCGAGCCGCCGCTGCCCGACCTCGGCCCCCGCGAACCACCGCCCGCCCTCGTCGAGGCGGATCACCGCCACGTCACGGAACGGCAGCCGCGACAGGATGGCATTGCCGTGCAGGCCGACCGCATTGGTCTGCCCCGCGTGCCAGACGCGCTCGCGCGTGTCGCCGAGCCCGAGTTCGACGAATTCCGTACCGAAGACGTAGCCCATGCCGAGCGCATCGGCGAGGAGCCGCACGGTGTGGACATTGCCCGAGCGCGCCATGCCGATGTCCATCTCCGAGAGGAGGACGACATCGGCATCGACCTGCCGGAGCAGCACGACGGACGCCTCGTGATACTTGCAGCGCTCCGCATTCCAGGCCGCGATGCGCAGCGTCGCGGCGCCCCCCGTGACCGCCGCCACGGGCCGCATCTCGATGGCGTTGAGCGCCTGCAGGTTCGCGGCGATTCGGTCATGCTCCGCCTGGACGGCCGGCACGCGCCGGGCCTCGTCCAGGATGCCGTAGCCCGGCCCGCGCAGTTCGGCGGTCGTCGCGGTGACGAGACGCTCAAGGGTGGTGATGGTCATGATGGGATCACTTTCGGCGAGCTGTTACCGCAAAGCGCGGCACACCGGCTGATATCGGCTCTGGCGCGTCCTTATCGTCCGAGCGCATGCGTCGCACGGTATTTCCCAAAAGCAGACGCCATGGCAAGCGAACCGCCCGTCATGGCCGGGCTCGTCCTGGCCATCCACGCCTGGCGACTTGCGCGGCTTTCAAGGCGGGGATGCCCGCGAGGAGCGCGGGCATGACGGCAGGTGGTACCGCCCCTCACCACTTCACGCGGCGACGGCGGCCTTCTCGTCGGCGAGGGCGGCAAGGCCGCGGGCGCGGGCGAGGCAGGCCGGCAGTTCCGGTTCGAAGCGCTCGGTGATCTCCATGATCATGGTCGTGCCCGCCGGAAAAGTAAGTTCCGCGAAGATCTCCTCCCACGGGATGTCGCCCCAGCCAAGCGGCATGTGCAGGTCGCCGATGCCGAGCGCCATCGCCTCGCCCGGGTGGAAGAAGCGCGTCATCGTATAGGGGCGGCCGAAGGAATCGTGCACGTGCAGGTGGCCGGCCACGGGCGCCATGGCGCGGATCTCCGCCCGCCAGTCGAGGCCGCGGCGCTTCGATTCGATATAGGCGTGGCTGAAGTCGATCAGCGCGCAGAGGTTCGGATGGCCGATGGCGGCCACCGTCGCGGCAACCTCGGACGGCGTCTGGCGGTATTCGTCGTCGCCCATGGCGAAGATGTTCTCGAGCGCGATGCGCACGCCATAGCCGCGGGCAACCTCGGCCATCTCGGCGAGCGCCTCGCGCTCCATGGCATCGACGAGACCCATCTCGCCGCGCGTCTTCATGGGCGCCATGCCGGAGTGGTGCACGAGGACGCTCGCCCCGACGCGGTCGCACAGCTCGAGCATCGCCCGCATCGCCGCCTTCTGGTACGGCAGGTTGACCATATCCATGAAGTTCGAGCAGACGAGGCCGTGCACCGTATAGCCGAGCTTGTAGCGCTTGGTGATCTCGACGAGCCTGCCGATCCGCTCGGGCAGCACGCGCCCGCCGGAGACGAGGTCCTCGCTGTAGAGCGACAGTTCGGCGATGTCGGCGCCGAGGTCCGCATGGCGGGCGAGCGCCCGCTCCAGCACGGAAAGGTCGCCGGTGCCGTTGCCCGTGCAGAAGCCGACGCCGGCGATGATGTTGCTTGCTTGCGACATGATGCGTTCCATCCTCCTCGCGAATTGTCAGGCAGCGGCGACCGCCGCGCGGCTCGTCTCGACGCTCTCGGCAAGGCCGAGGCGCAGCCCCGTCTCGCCGTCGAAGAAATGCAGGCTCTGGGGCAGGAGCTTGAGGCCGACGCGCTCGCCCGGGGCGAGATCCGTCTCCTCCGACAAGGTCACGGCGAAGGGCAGGCCGTCGATGTCGGTGTAGACGACCCGGCCGGCGCCGAGTTCCTCCACGAAATCGACCGTCGCCGGCAGGGCACCGGGGCTGTCGGCGGCAACGAGTTCCACCTGCTCCGGCCGCACGCCGAGCGCCACCGGCCGGCCGGCATGGGCGCGGGCGAACGGCCATTCGACGGCGACGCGCCGGCCGTCGAAGGTGAAGCTGTCGGCAGCCATTGTGCCGTCGATGAAATTCATGGCGGGAGCGCCGATGAAGGCGCCGACGAAGCGGGTGCGCGGCCGATGGTAGACCTCGGCCGGGGCGCCCACCTGCTCGACGCGACCGCCGTTCATGACAACGAGGGTATCGGCCAGCGTCATCGCCTCCACCTGGTCATGCGTGACGAAGACCGAGGTCGCCGCGAGGCGCTTGTGCAGGCGGCGAATCTCGGCACGCATCTGCACCCTGAGCTTGGCGTCGAGGTTCGACAAGGGCTCGTCGAACAGGAACACCTTGGGCTCGCGCACGATGGCGCGGCCCATGGCGACGCGCTGGCGCTGGCCGCCCGAGAGCTCGCCCGGCCGGCGGCTGAGGTAGTTCTCGAGGCCGACCACGCGCGCCACCTCGGCGACGCGCCGCTCGCGCTCCGCCTTCGGCACGCCGGCGACCCTGAGCGCATAGCCGATGTTGCCGGCGACGCTCATATGCGGATAGAGCGCGTAGTTCTGGAACACCATGGCGCAGCCGCGCTCGCGCGGCTCCAGCCGGTTGACGACCTTGTCGCCGATACGGATCTCGCCCGCCGTGATCTCCTCGAGCCCGGCGATCATGCGCAGCAGGGTCGACTTGCCGCAGCCGGACGGGCCGAGAATGAC
The DNA here is from genome assembly GCF_001887265.1 of Chelatococcus daeguensis. Taxonomy (NCBI): domain Bacteria; kingdom Pseudomonadati; phylum Pseudomonadota; class Alphaproteobacteria; order Hyphomicrobiales; family Chelatococcaceae; genus Chelatococcus; species Chelatococcus daeguensis. The sequence continues at coordinate 2,866,627 of NZ_CP018095.1, forward strand.
GACGAAAGCGCCGTCCGCGAATTCGAGATCGACCCCGTGCACCACCTCCCTCTTGCCGTAGGCCTTGCGCACGTTGCGGATGGAAATGCTGGACATGTCCTTGAGCTCCGTCACTTCTCGGTGGCGATGAGGCCGCGCACGAACCAGCGCTGCATCAGCGCCACGACCACGACCGGCGGCAGCATGACGATGAGCGCCGCCGCCATGGCGACGTTCCAGTCCGGCAGGCCGCCGTAGGGGTTGGGCACCATCTGCTTGAGCGCGATGATGGCGGTGCCGTAGGTGCCCCGGTCCGTGGTGACGAGCAGCGGCCACAGGTACTGATTCCAGGCGTAGACGAACATGATGGTGGCGAGCGCCAGCATGTTGGTGCGCGACAGCGGCATCAGGATCTCGACGAAGAAGCGGAAGGCCCCTGCCCCATCCATCTTCGCGGCTTCCGCGAGTTCGTCCGGCACCGTCATGAAGAACTGGCGATAGAGGAAGGTGCCGGTGGCAGTAGCGACCAGCGGCAGGATGAGCCCGACATAGGAGTTGAGCAGGTTCCACTGCAGCGACACCTGGAAGCCGGACAGGACGGCGATAAGCGCGCTGATGCCAGTGACATCGAGGATCGCCTGCAGCGGCGCGAGCGCGTTGGCCGCGATCGCATAGGTCGGCACGATGCGCACCTCTAGCGGCAGCATGAGCGTGACGAAGATGACCCAGAAGAAGATCGTCCTCAGGCGGTAGTTGAAATAGACGATGGAGAAGGCGCTGAGCGCCGCGATCATCACCTTGCCCAGGGTGACGCCCGTCGCAAGAATGAAGCTGTTGGCGAGCTTGGTGCCGAAGTCTCCCCGCTGCCAGGCCGCGCCGAGATTGGTAAGAAGCTCGTCGCCGAGGGCGAAGCTGAAGGGAATGCGGTTGACCGCCTCGACAGTCTGCGTCGCCGCCGTGAAGGCCATCCACACCGGCAAGAGCACGACGAGGAGCCCGCCGAGCATGATGGCGTAAGTGACGGCATTGAAGATGGGGGTGCGCTCGATCATCTCGCCCGCCTCACTTGTAGTGCACGCGCCGCTCCACCCAGCGGAACTGGATGAAGGTGAGCACCATGACGAGCAGCATGAGGATGATGCTCTGGGCCGCGGCGCCCGAATAGTCTAGGGCTTTGAAGCCGTCGGAATAGATCTTGTAGACGAGGAGGTTGGTCGCGTTGGCCGGCCCGCCCTCGGTGAGGATGTCGACGATGCCGAAGCTGTCTGCGCCGACGAAGCTCTCGGTGAGATTGATGACGAGCAGGAAGAAGAAGGTCGGCGTCAGCAGCGGCAGCTGGATGTCGAGCATGCGCCTGAGCGGCCCGGCGCCGTCCATGGCGCTCGCCTCCGTCAGTGCCCGCGGGATCGACTGCAGCGCCGCAAGCAGGAAGATGAAGTTGTAGCCGATCCACTTCCACGCGAAGCACAGGACGACGAGCGTCATCGCCTGGGCGCCGTTGATCGACGGATTCCAGAGCCCCGGCCACCACTGGTTGACGAAGGCGACGAGCCCCGTCTCGGGCGCGAAGATGAAGCGGAAGGCGAGGCTCACGGCCGGCGCCGCAACGGCATAGGGCCACACGTAGAAGGAGCGAAAGCTCTTCGAGCCGCGCAGCTGCCGGTCGACGAAGAGGGCGAGCACCAGAGCCTGGGCGAGCGCCAGCGCCGTGGCCGCAAAGGCGAAGACGCAACTCGCCGCGACCGACGACCAGTATTTGGCGTCGTTCAGCACGGCGCTGAAATTCTCGAGGCCAACCCACTGGTTGCCGCCGCCCCAGGGCATCTCCAGCGTGAAGGCCCAGTAGAGCGCGGCACCCGTCGGCCAGTAGAAGAAGACGAAGACGAGCAGCAGCTGCGGCAGGATGAGCAGGTAGGCGAGGCTGCCGGCCCTGAAGACGGCGCGCTTTTCCATCGGATCGGCTCCGGAGGCTCGACGCGGGACGCCGCGGCGCCGGAAAGGCGCCGCGGCCGTTCAGATGGCCTCAGAGGAGGCTCTTGCCCGCGTAGGTCTTCTCGAAGCGGCGCAGCACGGCGTTGGAGCGCTCGGCGGCCTCGTTCAGCGCTTCCTCGACGCCGACCTTGCCGGCGAAGATGCCCTGCAGCGCGTCCGTCACCTCCTTGCGGATCTGCATGAAGCCACCGAGGCGGATGCCGCGGGTGATCGGCGTCGTCGGCGTATAGGTCAGGCTCTCGATGGCGAGCTCGCGGCCCTTATAGGGCGCCTTGTCATAGAAACCCTTGGCCTTCATGGCCTCGAAGCCGGAGTTCGTCACCGGGATGTAGCCGGTGACCGTCGACCACCACTCAGCCGATTCCGGCGTGCCGATGAACTTGAGGAAAGCAGCGGCCCCCTTGTATTCCGGCTCCGACTTGCCGGCGAGGACCCACAACGAGGCGCCGCCGACGAGCGAGTTCCTGCGCTCGGTGCCCTTCCACACCGGCAGCATGGCAACGTCCCACCTCATGTCGGGAGCGGCCGTCTTGCCGATGGTGCCGTGGTCCGCGATCGAGGTCTGGATCATCTGGCAGGCGCCGGAGGCGAAGGACGGCACGATGTCCATGCCCGCCTCCTTCGTGCGCACCACGAAGACCCCTTCGTCCGCCATGCGCTTGAAGAACTTCACATGGTCGACGAACTTCGTCTTGTTGAACACGACTTCGGCGTCGAGCCCGTCATAGCCGTTGTTCTTGGTGGCGATCGGCTCGCCGTGGATGGCCGAGAACTGCTCCAGGATCTGCCAAGTGTCGAAGTTGAAGCCGAGCGGGCACTCGTAGCCGGCCTTCTTCAGTTCGCGCGCCACCTCTTCCACCTCCTCCCAAGTGGAGGGAGCCTTGTCGCGGCCGATCCTGGCGAAGGCGTCCCTGTTCCAGTAGAGCATCGCCGTCGAAGAATTGTAGGGGAAAGACAGAAGCTCGCCCTTCGCCGTCGCGTAGTAATTGGCGATGCCGGAGAAGTAGTCGTCCCACTTCACCTCGTAGCCGTTGTCCGCCATCAGCTTGCGCGCCGGCACATAGGCGCCGGAGAGCATAAGGTCGAGCGTGCCGCCGTCATAGACCTGCACGACGGTTGGCTGCTTGCCGGCGCGGTAGGCGGCGATGGCGTTCTGCACGGCGTTGGGATAGCCGCCCTGGCCGACGCAGACGGCCTCGAATTCCTGCTGCGAATCGTTGAAACGCTTGCAGGTTTCCTGCACGCGCTCGCCGAGGTCGCCCGTGAGGCCATACCAGAACTCGAACCGGGCGCGCTCGGCGGCGGCCGGTGAAACGGCGAATGCGGCGACGAGCGCACCCGCGGCCGCAGCCATCTGCAGCTTGCTGACGAAGGACATTCCGCAACTCCCTGATGCTGGCGGGCCAGGCGGCCGGCCCTCATGCCGAGAGGTTGTTACGCCCTGTGTCTGACAGTTTTATTTCATTTCCACAGCGCTTAACTCAGCCGGCAAAGCGAACGACTGTCATTATTCTGTCAGGCGACGCGGCGGGAGGTCGACATCTCTCAGCCTTCGGCCTTTTCGTATGTATAGCGGAAATCGCAGTGGCTCGCGCCCTGCATGATGGTCTGCGAACGGGCGAGCTTGAGCCTGTCGTCATAGCCCTCGCAGAAGGTGCCGTCCCGCTGGCACGACAGCAGGTGGCCGATCTCACCGAGGCCCATCTGCCGGTACATCTCCGCATAGCGGCAGCGGGTGACGTTGAAGGCGAAGGTCGTCTCGGTCTTCTCGATCACGTCGATCTCGAGCGCGTTCTCCATGGTCCACAGCGGCTGCAGCGCGGCAAAACCCTCGATGGAGGTCTCGCCGTTCTGCATGGCGGCGAATCGCGCGCCCTGCTCGATGGAGGAGCGGCGCACAGCATCGGCCACCGCCTTCTGCGCCACCGCGACGCCGTGGCTCTCCTTCAGCGTCTCGTAGACATGCTTGAGGATCTCCGCCTCGATGCGCCGGCGCTCGATCATCGGCATCGGCGGGGCGGCCGCCGTCTCCTTGGCTGTCGTATCCTTGGCAGAAGCCATCATCCTCTCCTCTATCCGGCGACGTGGCCGCCGAGATAGGCCTCGACGATGCGCGGATCGTTAGCGAGTTCGGCCGCAGGCCCGGCAAGGACGACGCGCCCCCCTTCCATCACCGCGGCCCTGTCGGCGACCCTGAGCGCCCCGCGCGCATTTTGCTCGACGATCAGGATCGACACGCCCTGCTCGCGGATCCGCGCGACGAGATCGAAGATAAGCTTGACGAGCTTGGGCGCAAGGCCGAGCGACGGCTCGTCCAGAAGCAGCACCCTGGGGCTGCGCATGAGGGCGCGGGCGATGCACAGCATCTGCTGCTCGCCGCCCGAGAGCGACCCCGCCGCCTGCCCCATGCGCTCGCCGAGGATGGGGAAGAGCGGCAGCACCTCGTCGATGCGGGCAAGGCCCTGCGGGCCGCCGCCGAGGACGAGGTTCTCGCGCACGCTCATGGTGGCGAAGATCTGCCGCCCCTCGGGCGCCTGGCAGAGGCCGCGCGCCACGATGGTGTGCGAGGGCGCGTTTGTAATGTCCTCGCCGGCGAGCGTGATAGTGCCGCCCCTGACGCGGTAGATGCCCGAGAGCGCGCGCATCAGCGTCGTCTTGCCGACGCCGTTGGCGCCCAGCATGGCGACGATCTCGCCTTCGCCGAGGTCGATGTCGATGCCGTGCAGGATCTCCTGCACGCCCATGGAGACGTGGAGGTCGCGGACTTCGAGAAGCGCCATGGCCCTATTCCTCCACGCCGAGATAGGCCTCGAGCACGGCCGCGTCCTTGCGCACCACCTCCGGCGCGGCATCGGCGATCTTGCGGCCGCTGGCGAGCACCACCACCCGCTCGCAGATGCCCATGACGAGGCCCATGTCGTGCTCCACGAGGAGCACGGTCATGCCGTCGCCGTGCAGGCGCTTGATGAAGGCCGCGAGTTCGCGCGTCTCGGTGTCGTTGAGACCGGCCGCCGGCTCGTCGAGGATGATGAGCTCCGGCTCCATGGCGAGCGCGCGGGCGATCTCGAGATATTTGCGCCGGCCATAGGAGATGTTGGCCGCGAGCTCTCCGGCGAGGCCTTGCAGGCCCACCTGCTCGAGCGCTGCCCAGGCGCGCCGCGAGATGGCCTCGCTCCGCGCCTTGCCGCCGAACACTGCCCCCGCCGCATTGACGCCGTGCATCCCTGCCGCCCCGACAGAGACGTTGTCGAAGACGCTCATGTTCGGGAAGATGCGGAGGTTCTGGAAGGTGCGGCCGATGCCGAGCCGGGCGATACGGAAGGGCTTCTGGCCGTCGATGCGCCGGCCCTTGAAATGCACCTCGCCCGCCGACAGCGGCGTGAAACCCGAGATGAGGTTGAACAGCGTCGTCTTGCCGGCACCGTTCGGGCCGATGACGCCGACGAGTTCGCCCTTGGCGACCGTGGTCGAGACGCCGTCGACCGCGGTGAGGCCGCCGAAGCGGCGCGTCGCGCCGTTGATGGTGAGAAGCGTCGTCATCGCCAGCCCACCTCCGAGCCCGCCTTCGTGCCTTCGCCGCGCCAGGCGCCGCCGAGCTGACGGCGCACGAGGTCGAGCGCCGAGACCTCGCCGATAATGCCCTTGGGCATCAGCAGGATGGAGAAGAACAGCACGCCGCCGACGATGATGTTGCGGAAGTCGCCGACCGGCCTGAGCACCTCCGGCAGGAGGATGAGGACGAGCGCCCCGATGACCGCCCCCGGCAGGCTGCCGAGCCCGCCCACCACCACCATCGCCAGGATGAGGATCGATTGCGGGAAGGAGAAATCGGCCGGCGAGATATAGCCGGCCGTGTGCGCCCACAGCGCCCCGGCAATGCCGGCGAAGAAGCCGGAAACGGCAAAGCTCTCGATCTTCAGCCGCACGGTGTCGAGGCCCATCGCATCCGCGCACTGGTCGTCCTCGCGCAGCGAGCGCAGCGCGTTGCCGTAGTAGGAGTGCGACAGGCGATGGATCACCCACAGCGAGGCGAGCGTAACGACGGCCACGACGAAATAGGCCGAAGCCGGCCGCGACAGGTCGTAGCCGAAGAGCGTGAGGCCGCTGGTGACGAGGATGCCGTTCGGCCCCTTCGTCACCGGCACCCAGTTGAGCATGACGAGATAGAGCATCTGCCCGATGCCGAGCGTCGCCACGGCGAAATAGATCGACACCAGCCGCATGGTCGGCAGCGCCACGAGGACGGCGACGAAGGCGGCGCCGAGCCCGGCGAGTGGCAGGGTCCAGCCGAAGGAGAGCCCGGCCTCCGTGGTAAGCAGCGCCGCCGTATAGGCGCCCACGCCGTAGAAGGCGGCATGGCCGAGTTGCAGGAGCCCCGCAACGCCGGTGACGAGGTGCATGGAGGCCGCGAGCAGCACGAAGATCAGCGCGAGATTGGCCACCTGGTAGAGATAGCTGCGGTCGAAGGCGCCGAGCACCGCCGGCACGACCCCGAGGACGAGGACGAGCACGGCCGCGACGACGAGAAGGGGGCGCAGACGGTCAGACACGGTCGCGAGCTCCGCCAAAGATGCCGCGCGGGAAGAAGATGAGCGTCACGATGAGGAAGCCGTAGGCCACCATGTCGGCCCAGACGGAGGGCACGAAGATGGTCGCGATGCTCTCGCTGAAGCCGAGGATGAGCGCGCAGATGACAGCGCCGGGGATGGACGAGAGCCCGCCCATGACCATGGCGACGAAGGCCTTGATGCCGGGGATGAAGCCCATGCTCGGGAAGATGGCCCCGTAGTAGAGCCCGACGAGGATGCCGGCCGCCGCCCCCATCATGGAGCCTACGGCAAAGGTCCAGATGATGGTGCGGTCGGTGTTGATGCCAACATATTTGGCACCGAGCGGATTGCTCGACACGGCGCGGATCGAGAGCCCGACATTGGTGCGCTTGAGGACATATTGCAGCCCGCCCAGCATCAGCGCCGCCACCACGAAGATGATGACGTCGCCCGAGACGATGGTGATCGGCCCGAGGCTGATCGGGCTGTTGAGCAGCCGGTCGAGCGGCACGGTCTGGAATTGCGAGCCGAAGCCGATCTCGACCGCCTCGCGCACGACGATGGACACCGCGAGCGACGACATCAGCGTCGCCTCGCGCATGGCGCGCGACTTGAGCGAGGCCTCGTCGCTGAAGCGCCGGAACGGCTTGAACGCTATGCGCTCCAGCCCGACGCCCGCGAGCGCCCCCACCGCCACCACGAGGAGCAGCACGACGATGAGCGGCGGCGCGAAGGCGGAGATGACCACGAGCCCGGTAAAGGCGCCGATCGTGTAAACCTCGCCGTGGGCGAAGTTGACGACGTTGAGCACGCCGAAGATCAGCGTGAAGCCGATGGCCATCAGGGCATAGACCATGCCGAGGGAGAGGCCGATGGCGAGTTGCTGCAGGTAATAATCCATCGCGACCGGGAGGTTGGGGCCGAAAAAGCCGCTGAACTCACGCCAATCGTCGTCGAGATCGACGCTCTCCAGCGTCATGGCCGGGCTCGCCCCGGCCATCCGCGCCTTTGACGCTGCGATCGTCTGAGGCGTGGATGCCAGCGACGGGCGCGGGCATGACGGCTGTGGACCGGACCGCCTCACCGGCGGCCCGCAGCTGCGTTCAGTCGGCGACTGCGACGAACTGGCCACCCTTGACGACGGCCTTGGTCAGCTTCTTGGCCGGCTCGCGGTGGGCATCGAAGGTGGTGTCGCCGGTCACGCCGGGGAAGTCCTTGGTTGCGGCGAGCGCATCGCGCACCTTCTCGCGCGTCGGCTCCGGCCAGGCCTTCTCGAGCGCGGCGAGCATGATGTTGACGGCATCATAGGCCTGGGCCGGGAACTGGCCAGGCTCCGCCTGGCCTGTCTTCTCCTTCCAGGCCGCGACGAATTCCTGCACCTGCGGCGCCGGGTTCGACGGCAGGAAGGTCGCCGTCAGATGCATACCCTCCGCGTCGGCACCGGCGAGCTCGATGAGCTTCTGGTTGTAGGCGGCCGAGGTGGAATAGACCGGGATGGTGAGGCCGAGCTGCTTCATCTGCTTGAGGAACTGCGCCCCATCCTCGTAGAAGAAGCCGGTGTAGATCGCGTCCGGCTTCTCGCGCGCGATCTTGGTGATGATCGGGCGGAAGTCGGCCAGCCCGCGGTTGAAGAACTCGCTGAATACCACCTCGCCACCCTTCTTCTTCACCTCGTCGGCGAAGTTGGAGACGACGGTCTGGCCCCAGTCGGTCTGCTCGGCGATGACGGCAATCTTCTTGAAGCCCTGATCGACCATCCAGTCGGCATTATAGGGCCCTTCCTGCGCCTGGGTGGTGATGTTGCGGAACTGCCATTCCGAGATCTTGGCATAATCCGGATGCGAGGCCGTCTGCGACAGCTGCGGCATGCCGGCACTCTTGTAGACCTGGGCCGAGGCCATGGACACGCCGGAGGTGAAGTCGCCCAGCACGCCGACGATCTCCTTGTCGTCGACGAACTTGCGCGCGATGGCGATGCCTTCCTTGGCGTCCGACCGCGAGTCCTCGAAGACGATCTCCACCTTGAAGGGCCTGCCGGAGGCATTGAACTTGGCGAGCGCAATCTCGGCCGCGTTCTTGAAGTCCTGGCCGTATTGCGCCGTATTGCCCGTGAGCGGCAGCTGGTAGCCGATCTTGACGACCGGCTGCTGCGCGAGTGCCGCCCCGCCCGAGACGGCGAGCGCGGCAAGCCCCGCGCCGATCAAAAGATTACGTCTGTTCATCTCAGTCACTCTCCCCGATTGTCTTCGGCGCCTCAGGCCGCCGTGCCCGGCAGGACCCTGAGACGGCAGCAGCCGCTCTCGCCCGGCTTCCATGTCTCGCCGGCGAAGGTGAAGCCGGCCGCGGTGAACAGGCCCGTGTCGATGGCGCCCGCCATGCGGCACAGCTTGCGCACGTCCTCATCGGAGCGGCCCATCTCCTGCCAGGCTTCCTTCAGTGGGCAGCGGTGGAAGTAGATCTCCAGCTCCTCGCCGTCGCAGCGGCGTACCTCGGGCGAGAACATGCGCTCGCCCTCGATGATCCCGCCGAGGAAAGCGTCCTTCAGCCCGTTGAGGTCGCCCGGGCCGTAGTCCTTGAAATTGCGCCCCATGTCCTCGCCCATGCGGCGGGTCGCCTTCATGCCGAGCTCGAGCGCCTTCTCCTCGCCCAGCTCCTCGCGCAGCGTGTCGAACATGTAGGCATAGGCCGCCGCGCGCATGGCGAAGGCCCGGCGCAGGAGGTTGATGGTGTTGTCATCGGCTTTGTCCGCCATGTCGTCCTCTTCCACTGCAGCCTCAAACCGATTCAAGCGATTTCGCGGGCATCGCGCCAGCGATAAAGAACGAGGTTGAGCGGCGCGAGGCGCCGCAGCAACCCGTGCGCCGGCAGGGGCCGCGGCTCGCTGAACGGCAAAGCAACTTCCGCGCCATCGACGGCGCGCGCCAGTTCGCGGCCGATGCTGAGCGACAGCGCCACCGCCCGGCCGTTGCAGCCAGCCCAGGCATAGGCGTCCGGCCCGAGGCGATGGAAGCGCGGGAAATAGTCGGTCGTCATGCCGATGTAGCCGTTCCACACATGGCTGAAACGCACCTCGCCGATCTGTGGGAAGATGCGCTTGAGCCGCTCGCCGATACGCCGCCTGAGCCGCTCCGCGCCGTTGACCGGAGCGATGAGCGCCCCTCCGGTCACGAGCCGGTGGCGTGCGTCGTAGCGCATGAACCAGAGGTCGCCGTGGGTGTCCGACACGGCCTGCCGGCCGGGAATGATCGAGGCCCGCAGATTGTCGCCGAGGGGCTCGGTGGCCATCTGCCACGACAGCACCGGCACCACCTCCTGCGCGATGGCAGGCGCGAGTTCTGTGGCGAATTCCCCGGTATAGGCATTGGTGGCGAGCACCAGCGCCTTGGCCCGCACCTCACCGTGCGGCGTCGCGACGCGCCAGCCGCCGCCCTCGCGGGCGAAGGAAAGGGCCGGCGTGCCGGCGAAGATGCTCACGCCCTTCGCCGCCACGGCGCGTGCGAGGCCGCGCGCGAGCGCCAGGGGATTGATGTGCCCGCCGCTGCGGTTCCAGAAGCCGCCGTGCCAGGCCTCGGAGCCGGTCATCTGACGCACGCGCTCCCGGTCGAGCAACTCGACCGGCGCCCCGTAGCGACTCCACTGCGCGACGCGCGCCTCGGCAATCTTCATGCGCCCCGGCGTATGCACCGGCTGGATCCAGCCGGTCTGTTCCGCCTCCGCCGGGATATCGAGGCGACGCACCAGGTCGAACAGCACGGACGCGCTGTCGCGCAATAAGGCGACGAAGCGCTCGCCGTCAGCGCCGTGCCTTGCGACGATGTCGTCGGGGTTCGGGCGCGTCAGGGTGGGAATGACCTGGCCGTTGTTGCGGCCCGAGGCGCCCCAGCCCGGAGCGGCAGCCTCGAGGAGCACGACGCGCTTGCCATCCTTGGCGAGATGGAGCGCCGTCGACAAGCCGGTGAAGCCGCCACCGATGACGACGACATCGCCGGTGGCCACACCCGCAAGCGACGGGTAATCGTCTACCGGAGGCGTTACGTCCGCCCACAGCGACGGCGGCCAGGCCGACTTCATATGCTCCACTGCCCCCTCCGATCCCACCACGGGCGACAGCCCGAAGCGTCTCAAAAACGTAACTTATTGATTATTTCGCGACAGTCGCAAGCCCCCAATTCCACAGCAGACAGGATAATATCCATAATTCCCGCATAAGAACGGACATTTTCCGGCCGGCGGCTAATGAAAACGGCCGCCTGCGCAGTGCGCAGACGGCCGTGATGCTGCCTCGGAGAAGACCCGATCGATCAGAACTTGTAATTGAGACCGGCGCGGACGACGCTGAACTGCGTGTCGCTCTTGACCGTGAGGGTGTCGCCGGCGAGCGCCGGGTCCGTTCCCGTGTAGCCGAGCCGCGTGTTCTTGTCGCCGAGATCGACGTAGAGATATTCGCCGCGCAGGGTCAGGTTGTTCGTGATGGCATATTCGAGGCCCGCACCGAGCGTCCAGCCCCACTGCGTGTGGTTGCCGCGGCCGGACCAGGAATCCTCGCCGATATCGTCCGCCACCGTCATACGATGCTTGACCTGGCCATAGGCGAGACCGCCGGTGGCATAGACGAGGAGACGCTCGGTCGGGGTGAAGCCGACGCGCGCGCGCACGGTGCCGTACCAGTCCACCGTCGCCTTAGCGAAGACGGAGCCGCCGTCACCTTCGAAGTCGGCCACCACGCCGCTGATGCGACGGTTGACATTGAGATAGTTGAAGTCGGCTTCGGCGCCGAGGACGAATTGGCCAATCTGGTAATTGTAGCCGATCTGCGCACCGCCGGTGAAGCCGCCACTGTCCGACTCGCGCAGGCCGAGGGCCGCGCCGACGTTGATGGACTGGAACGTATCCTCGTCGCGGACGTGCAGAGAGCCATGCTCCCAGGCGCCGCCGACATTCACACCGGCGTAGAAGCCGGTCCAGGTGAAGATCGGCCCGACGGGCACGACCGGAGCCATCTGCCGGGATGGCAGATCGGCAGCGAGAACCGGGCCGGCGACGGCGAGCGCCAGGATTGAAATCGAAGTGCGAAGTGCACGCATCAGTACCCCCAGTGTAAGAGTAGCGACACCTTACTCACTGTGGGTAATCAATCAATTAATATAGGCACAATGTGCCTCGAAAACAGGCGCAACGGAAGAATTTTAGATAAAATTCCGTAAAAATTGGCAAACAACTCCCCCGACAGCCGACGTGAGGGCACGGCGCGCGCTCGCATGTGATGTTGCGCAGAGTCGCACGCGATTTTGCGCGCTACAGCTCTAAAGGTGAACATATGCTGTCCCACCGAGTGTCCCACCTTAGATTTTTTTGATGTTTTTCAGGCGCTTATGAGGCGGGTGGCGCTCCCAAGGGGACTCGAACCCCTGTTTTCGCCGTGAGAGGGCGACGTCCTAGACCGCTAGACGATGGGAGCGTCTCGCGTGAGGCCGCTTCTATATAAGCGCTTCGCCCCCTGTTCAAGTCCTGTCGCGGCACTTTGTGTCAAAAACCGTCCGTCTCCACAGTCTCAAGACGGTTCTGTTGCCGGGAGAGGCTTGACTGGACTGCCGCGACGGGCGACGAGCGCTCATGAGCGACAAGATGGCGGATGCCGGCCGAACCATCCATCTGACCGCCGGGGCAGATGATGCCGGCGTGCGGCTCGACCGCGCGCTCGCGCTCAGGCTTCCGGACCTGTCGCGCAGCCGCATCCAAGAACTCATTAAGGATGGTCACGTCAGCGTCGGCGGAAAGCCCGAAACGAATGCATCGCGCAAGCTCGCCGCCGGCCTCCCTCTCGCCGTCACCGTGCCTCCGGCGGCGGCGGCGGAACCGTCCGGCGAGGATATCCCCCTCAGTGTGCTCTATGAGGACAACGCGCTCATCGTGATCGACAAGCCGGCGGGTCTTGTCGTGCACCCGGCCCCCGGCAACGAGACGGGCACGCTCGTCAACGCCCTCATCGCCCATTGCGGCGCGAGCCTCTCGGGCATCGGCGGCGTCCGGCGGCCGGGCATCGTGCATCGCCTCGACAAGGACACGTCCGGCGTCATGGTAGTGGCGAAGACCGACGAGGCGCACAAGGGGCTGAGCGCCCAGTTCGCCGACCACGGCCGCACCGGGCCGCTGCACCGGGCCTATGTGGCGGTGGTCTGGGGCGTGCCGCAGCCGCTGGCCGGCACGATCAGTGCGCCGATCGACCGCGCCCCGCACAACCGGGAGAAGATGGCGGTCGCCCGCGCCGGCCATGGACGCGAAGCGGTCACGCACTATATGGTGGAGGAGCGTTTCGCCGCCGGACACACGGCGGATGTGGCGAGCCTTGTGCGCTGCCGCCTTGAAACGGGGCGCACGCACCAGATCAGGGTGCATCTCGCCCACCGCGGCCATCCGCTCCTCGGCGACGCAACCTACGGCAGCGGCTTCCGGACGAAGTCGGCCCTTCTCGGAGAGGCGGCGCGCCAGGCGTTGAGCGTGCTGTCTCGCCAGGCGCTTCATGCGGCCGAGTTGGGCTTCGCCCATCCAGTGACGGGCGAGGAAATGCGCTTTGCAAGCCCGCTGCCGCCAGAGCTACTGAGGCTCGTGAACGCGCTGCGCGCGAACACCTGAAAGCGCGGGTGCGGAGTCCGATGTGTGCGCTAGCGCACATGCCGGACGAAACCAACGGCCGAAACTGCGGTTCTGAGACAGTCGGATGCCCTCTTTCGGACAATGTGTTCCCGGATGTAGGGTGTTCAGGACGGCTGGCCAGGGGGCGGCCGTCACACGGCCTGCCGACAGGGGGCCGAAAGGAGGTGAAAATGGCTACCGGCGCACTTCCCACGCTCGCCAGCGAGGGCGGGCTTTCGCGCTATCTCGAAGAGATCCGCCGTTTCCCGATGCTGAAGCCCGATGAGGAATTCATGCTCGCGAAGCAGTGGCGGGAACACGGAGACCGCGACGCGGCGCACAAGCTCGTGACGTCGCATCTGCGGCTCGTCGCGAAGATTGCGATGGGCTACCGCGGCTATGGTCTGCCCATCGCCGAGGTGGTCTCGGAAGGCAACGTCGGCCTGATGCAGGCCGTCAAGCGCTTCGAGCCCGACAAGGGCTTCCGCCTCGCGACCTACGCGATGTGGTGGATCAAGGCTGCGATCCAGGAATACATCCTGCGCTCTTGGTCGCTCGTGAAGATGGGCACGACCGCGAGCCAGAAGAAGCTGTTCTTCAACCTGCGCAAGGCCAAGGGCCGCATATCCGCCTATGAGGAGGGCGACCTGCGACCGGAACAGGTCAGGGCCATTGCCAAGCGCCTGGGCGTGCCCGAGCAGGACGTGGTCGAGATGAATCGCCGCCTCGGCGGCGACACCTCGCTCAACGCTCCCCTGCGCCAGGACGGTGACGGGGAGTGGCAGGACTGGCTGGTGGACGAGAGCGACGACCAGGAAGCCAACCTCGTGGCCGAAGAGGAGGGGCGCAACCGGCTCGCTGCCCTGCGCCAGGCGCTCGGCGTGCTCAACGAGCGCGAGCGGCGCATCTTCGAGGCGCGTCGCCTGCGCGACGATCCGATCACGCTCGAGGATCTCTCCAGTGAATTCGGCGTCTCCCGCGAGCGCGTGCGCCAGATCGAGGTCCGCGCCTTCGAGAAGGTACAGGAGGCCGTCAAGCAGGGTCTCGCCCGCATTGAGGCGCCGAAGGGCGACGGTCAGGCGCTGAGCCCCGCCTGACGTTGCGGCCGAGTGGCCTCTGAAGAGCAACGGCGGCCGGGGGCCGCCGTTTTGTTGTGCGGGTCTGCCCGTCCGATGGGTGTCGCGGGGGCTGCCTCACCGGCGCCCCACAAGGCTTGCTATTGCTGGCCTGCCCAGACGCGCAGGGCGGCCTCGAGCGCCTGCTCGCCCGACAATCCCTTCTCGAAGGCGAGCACGGCGCGCCGGCCGGATGCATAGCGCAGCGGAATGTCCATCCACGACCGCGACCGCAGCAGCTCGGTGTTGCGCTCCACATCGCTGGCGAGGTTGGAGAGCCCGACCAGGAAGAAGTTCGACGTCACCGGCACCGGCAGCCCGGCGAGCGGCGTGCCGCGCGCCCCTTCGTCCGTCTTGAGCTGCGGCACGCCGACTTCCCGGACCGCCCGTTGGGGATCCGTTTCCTCGAACGTCATCTCGACGGTATGGGATGCCGGCAGCGTCGCGTCGGTGTTGCGGCGGAAGGTCAGATTCAGCGTGAAGCCTGCCTCGGGCACGGCAACTTCGGCACGTACCACCGTTTCGAGCGGCTGCCCTTCGCCGGGGTTGACGGTGTCGAGCCGCCAGACCGCACGCCCGCCAGTGGCCCGCGGCGCCTGGTTGGCATCGCCGGTCTCCTCATAGAGGATGGCCCGCTGCGAGACCGCCACCGCGCCGCCGGGCGGCGTCGCCTGCTGCGGCGGCTGCGGCTGCGGCTGCGCCGGCGGGGCCTGGTCGGACGGCGGACCGCCGATGCGATCGTTGAACTTTGCCTCACCCTCCGTCGGCGTCTCGCCGGGCTCCGTCTGTGCCTGGTCCGGCACCGGTGCGGGCGCCTCCTGCCGCAGCCACAGGGCCGTGCCGGCTATTGCCGCGATGGCAAGGGCGAGGACGCCGGCAACGATCAGCGTGCGACGGCGCTCGCCACCGTCGCGAGCGCCGCGCGACGGCGACAGGCGCGGCCGCGCCGGGCGCTCGTCCTCGCCCCGGGGCAACGCTCCGTATCCGCCCGGCATACCGGGCGGCTCGGCCGACTGGTCGTCGCCCGGCCCGTAGCGGTCAATCTCGCCATAGCCCCCGCCGCTCCGGTAGGGATCCCGGTCATCGTCGTAGCCTGCCGTCGCCCCTACCGCCTCATCGAAACGCGGCTCCAGCGGATCGTCATAGAGAGGCGGCGCATATTCGTTCTCGATCCGCGCGATGACATCATCGAGCGCGATCTGCTCGCGCTCGATATCGGCCTCCGACAACGGCGGGTCCACCGCCCGCAACTGCTGCAACAGCACGACGCGCGCCCGGTCGTAGATCGCGCGCCGCGTCTCGGGGGTGTTGTCCGGCAGGCCGGCTACGGCCCGCGAGAGCAAAGGATAATAGTCCGCCATCGGCTCCCGAATGTCCCGAAAACGTGGGGCCCGTCAACCTTCGAAGGGATTATGCACGAGGATCGTATCGTCGCGCTCCGGGCTCGTCGACAGAAGCGCGACGGGGGCGCCGATCAACTCCTCGATGCGCCGGACATATTTGATGGCCTGGGCCGGCAGGTCCGCCCAGGAACGCGCGCCCGCTGTCGTGCCGGGCCAGCCCTCGATGGTCTCGTAGACCGGCTCGACGCGCGCCTGAGCGCCCTGGCTTGCCGGCAGATGATCGAGCACCTCGCCGTCGAGGCGATAACCGACACAGACCTTGATCTCGTCGAAGCCGTCGAGAATGTCGAGCTTCGTCAGCGCGATGCCGTCAATACCCGAGGTGCGTACCGTCTGGCGCACCAGAACGGCGTCGAACCAGCCGCAGCGACGCTTGCGCCCCGTTACCGTGCCGAACTCGCGGCCACGCTCGCCGATGCGCTGCCCGATCTCGTCGTCGAGCTCCGTCGGGAAGGGCCCCTCGCCCACCCGCGTCGTATAGGCCTTGGCGATGCCGAGCACATAGCCCACCGCCTTCGGCCCCAGACCCGTGCCCGTCGCCGCCTGGCCCGCCACCGTGTGCGAGGAGGTGACGAAGGGATAGGTGCCGTGGTCGATATCGAGCAGGGCCCCCTGCGCGCCCTCGAAGAGGATGCGGCTGCCGTGGCGGCGTTCCTCGTCGAGCAGGCGCCACACCGTGTCCATGTAGGGCAGCACCTTCGGCGCCACGGCGGAAAGCTCGTCGAAGATCTCCTCGGCGCCGAACTCGGCGAGACCGAAGCCGCGGCGCAGGGCGTTGTGATGCGACAGGAGGCGCTCGATCTTGGCGGGCAGCGTCTCGAGGTCTGCAAGGTCCATCAGGCGTATGGCGCGACGGCCGACCTTGTCCTCATAGGCCGGGCCGATGCCGCGGCGCGTGGTGCCGATGCGCGTGCCGGCGTTGGAATTCTCGCGCAGCGCATCGAGCTCGCGGTGCAGCGGCAAGATGAGCGTGGCATTGTCGGCGATGCGCAGGTTGTCGCGCGTGATGCTCACCCCTTGGGTGGCGAGGCGATCGATCTCGTCGACGAGCGCCTGCGGATCGAGCACGACACCATTGCCGATGACGGCGAGCTTGCCGGGGCGGACGACGCCGGACGGCAAAAGCGAGAGCTTGTAGACGGCATCACCGATGACGAGCGTGTGGCCTGCATTATGGCCGCCCTGGAAGCGCGCGACGATGTCGGCCTGCTCGCAGAGCCAGTCGACGATCTTGCCCTTGCCCTCGTCGCCCCACTGGGCGCCGACCACCACGACATTCGCCATTTACGTCCAGCCTCCGGCTGTTCCGGCCATCAACATGATAAACCCCGGCGCAAGCTCACCTTGGCCGGGGTTTCCTTGCACCCTCTCTTGGGCGATCGGAAGGCGAAAATCAAGCCCGACGCATGCGCACACTGCGATTTGGAATGGCTCCCAGGTCAGTGCCGCATCGTGCCGCCGTCGAGGCAGCGGGCGAGGAAATTGCGGATCTCGATCGTGCGCAGCGCCTCGTCGAGCACCTGCTCGTCGAGACCGTGCCGCCAGGCGATATCCCGGCGGCTGCGGTCTTCGTCCAGCATCCTGAGCTCCCCGGCATAGCCGGCGACCTCGGCCGGATCCCCGAAGAAACCTTCTTCGGCCAGCGGCTCCGCCATGCGGCTCATGATCGCGGCGAGTTCGGTCAGCGAAAATTCCGGGTGGTACTGCACGCCCCAGAAGGTGCCGCGCCCGTGGCGGATCTCCGCCGCCTGCACGCCGGCCATGCCGTTGGACGCAAGCACGATGGCGTTCGCCGGCAGGCTGGCGACCACATCGAGATGCACGCAGGGCGCATCGAAGGCACCGGGGCGTCCCGCGAGCAGCGGATGCCCCCTGCCCGCCTCGCTCGGCGTGATTCGTCGCGCAAAACCCACCTCGCGTCCGAGCGGGTTGGGCGTCACCGTCCCGCCGGCGGCGACTGCCGCCACCTGCAGCCCCCAGCAGGAGCCGAAGGACGGCACGCCGCTGTCGTAGACCGCCCGCATCAGCTCGATCTGCCGCCGCACCGGCGCCTCGTCATGGTAGACGTGCAGCGGCGAGCCCGTGAGGATCACCGCATCGTAGGAGGAGAGCCCGGCGCCGGACGGCAGCTGCGCATCGGCATCGGCAGGCAGCGCGATATCGCAGGCGGCGGCCGGCGCGATGCCCTTCACGACGGCAGCATAAGCCTCGCCCGGCGTCAGACCGAAGCCTGCATGGTGGCGTTCGCGAGCATCTGCCGGATAACCATCGACGATCAGCAACCGCATCCTGTGACACCTTCTGCCGCAATGCTCCCCTGCGTCTAGGCCCCTTACGGGCCGGCGGCAAGCACCCTAGTCTGCAACGCCATCTTCACGGAAGCCGCCCTTGACCCTGCAGCCGTTGACCGCCCGCCATCGCCTCGACCACGCCTACCTGCTCCTGACGCTCACCACGCTCATGTGGGGTGGCAATGCCGTCGCCAGCAAGCTCGCGGTCGGCCACATCACGCCGATGGTGCTGACGTCGGCGCGCTGGATCGTCGTCTGCCTCATCCTGCTGCCGCTCTACGGCCGGGCCCTGCGCGACAACTGGGGCAAGATCGCCTCTCACCGGCTCCGCGTGATCCTGATGGGCGCCTTCGGCTTCACCGGCTTCAACGCGCTCTTCTATCTCGCCGGCCACCACACGAGCGCCGTCAACATCGCCATCATGCAGGGATCGATGCCGATCCTCGTACTCGTCGGCGCGCTCATCTTCTTCGGCGTTCGGGCCACCTGGCTGCAGATCGTCGGCGTCATCGTGACGCTCGGCGGCGTCGCCATGACGGCAACCCACGGCGATATCGCCACCATCACGCAGTTCGCCTTCAACATCGGCGACGTGTGGATGTTGATCGCCTGCGTATTCTACACGGGTTACACCCTTGCCCTGCGCGGCCGCCCGGACGTGCCGGGGCTCGTCTTCTTCCTGGCGCTCGCCATCGTCGCCTGCCTCACCTCCCTGCCGCTGCTGGCCTGGGAGATCAGCGCCGGCAACGCCTACTGGCCGACCTGGCAGGGCTATCTCGTCCTCATCTTCGTCGCGCTGTTTCCGTCCCTGCTCTCGCAGATCACCTTCATGCGCGGGGTCGAACTCATCGGGCCGAGTCGCGCCGGCGTCTTCGTCAATCTCGTGCCCGTCTTCGGCGCCCTGCTCGCCGTCCTCATCGTCGGCGAGCCCTTCGGCTGGCACCACGCGGTCGCCATGGCCATGGTGCTCGGCGGCATCTTCATCGCCGAGCGCCTGGGGCGGAAGATCGGCTAGAGACGGAAGCGTCGGTCGCAGAACAACGGCTCCCGTCGTGTCATGCCCGCGCTTGTCGCGGGCATCCACGCAGCCACGGGACCATGGCCGAAGGCATGGATGGCCGGGACAAGCCCGGCCAGGACAGCGGAAGCCACTGCACCCGTGCCTGGCGTTTGATTGCAGGGGATAGCAGCCTCCCGTGGGCCCTGCCGGCATCGACACCGGACGCGTGCCAATCACCCAAACGTAAATGCCCGGCACGAGGCCGGGCATCACAAGATACATGCGAGAGAGCGAGGCTCAGAACGTCAGCGCCTTGGCCTGCTTCACACCCGGGATGGTCTGGATGTCCTCCAGCACCTTGGCGGGCACCTCGCCGTCCACCTCGACAAGCGCGATGGCGGAGCCGCCGGGGGTGTCGCGGCCGAGGGCGAAGGTGGCAATGTTGACACCCGCATTGCCCAGGATACCGGCGAAGCGACCGATGAAGCCGGGCTTGTCCTCGTTCGTCACATAGATCATCGACGGGGCGAACTCGGCGTCGACCGTGATGCCCTTGATGTTGACGATGCGCGGCTTGCCGTTGGCGAAGACCGTGCCGGCGACCGAGCGGGTCTGCCGTTCGGTGACGACCGTCAGGGTGATGAGCGCGTCGTAGTCGTGCTCGGCCTCGCGCACGGTCTCCTCGACGACGATGCCGCGCTCCTTGGCGACGACCGGCGCCGACACGACGTTGACATCCTGCAGGATCGGCCGCAGCAGGCCGGCGATGGCGGCCGACGAGAGTGCGCGCGTGTTGAGATGCGCCACGGTCCCCTCGTAGGTGATGTGCACGCTCTTCATGCCGGTCTCGGTAAGCTGCCCGGCGAAGGAGCCGAGCTTTTCCGCAAGCGCGATGAAGGGCTTGAGCTTGGGCGCCTCTTCGGCCGTGATCGATGGGAAGTTCACGGCGTTCGAGATGGCGCCGCGCAGCAGGTAGTCCGACATCTGCTCGGCCACCTGCAAGGCGACGTTCTCCTGCGCCTCCGTCGTCGCGGCGCCGAGATGCGGCGTGCACACGACGTTAGGGTGGCCGAACAGTGGGTTCTCCGTCGCAGGCTCAACGGTGAAGACGTCGAAGGCGGCACCCGCCACATGCCCTTCGTCAAGCGCCTTGCGCAGCGCCACCTCGTCGACGAGGCCGCCACGGGCGCAGTTGACGATGCGCACGCCCTTCTTCGTCTTGGCGATGTTTTCGGCCGAGAGGACGTTCTTCGTCTTCTCGGTGAGCGGCGTGTGCAGGGTGATGATATCGGCCCGCGCCAGAAGGTCGTCCAGTTCCACCTTCTCGACGCCAATGTCGAGCGCGCGCTCGGGTGACAGGAACGGGTCGTAGGCGATCACCTTCATCCTCAGGCCGAGCGCCCGCTCGGCGACGATTGAACCGATGTTGCCGCAGCCGATGATGCCGAGCGTCTTGCCCGTGATCTCGACACCCATGAAGCGGTTCTTCTCCCATTTACCGGCCTGGGTCGAGGCGTCGGCAGCGGGAATTTCACGCGCGAGCGCGAACATCATGGCAATGGCATGTTCGGCGGTGGTGATGGAATTGCCAAAGGGCGTGTTCATCACGATGATGCCCTTGGCCGTTGCGGCCGGGATGTCGACATTGTCGACGCCAATGCCGGCCCGGCCGATGACCTTGAGGCGCGAGGCCTGCTCCAGAATCTTCGGCGTGACCTTGGTGGCCGAGCGGATGGCGAGGCCGTCGTAGTTGCCGATGATCTCGGCAAGCTTGTCCTTGTCCTTGCCGAGGTTCGGCTGGAAATCGACCTCAATGCCGCGATCCTTGAAGATCTGCACGGCAGCGGGCGACAGGGCATCAGAAATGAGAACCTTGGGGGCGGTCATGGGTTTTCGCCTCGATGGAATTGGGCAGTCGGCAATCGGCAGATAGGCAGTCGGAGAAGGCAGATCGACGATTGCCGACTGTCCCGACTGCCCCCGCCGTCAGGCGGCAGCGGCGAGCTTCGCCTTCTCGGCGGCGAAGGCCCAGTCGAGCCAGGCCGTCAGGGCCTTGACGTCGTCTGTCTCGACAGTGGCGCCGCACCAGATGCGCAGACCGGGAGGTGCGTCGCGGTAGGCGCCGATGTCATAGGCGACGCCCTCCTTCTCGAGGGCGGCGGCGATGCCCTTGGCGACCGCGGCGACCGTTTCGGGCCCTTTCGTCACCACCTCGGGATCGACGATCTTGAGGCAGACGGAGGTGTTGGAAGCCGTCGCCAGATCCTCGGCGAGATTGGCGATCCACGGGCTCGCCTCGACCCAGTCGAGCAGCGCCTTCGCGTTCGCGTCGGCCTTGGCGACGAGCGCCTTGAGGCCGCCGAGCGACTTCGCCCATTGGAGCGCGTCGATATAATCCTCGACGCAGAGCATGGAGGGCGTGTTGATCGTCTCGCCCTGGAAGATGCCCTCGATGAGCTTGCCGCCCTTGGTCATGCGGAAGATCTTGGGCAGCGGCCAGGCGGGCGTGTAACTCTCAAGCCGTTCGACGGCGCGCGGCGAGAGGATCAGCATGCCGTGCGCCGCCTCGCCGCCGAGCACCTTCTGCCAGGAGAAGGTGACGACATCGAGCTTCTGCCAGTCGAGGTCCTGCGCGAAGGCGGCGGAGGTCGCGTCGCAGATGACGAGGCCTTCGCGGTCGTCGGCGATCCAGTCGGCATTCGGCACGCGCACGCCCGAGGTCGTGCCGTTCCAGGTGAAGACCACGTCGCGCGTCCGGGTGTCGACCTCGGCGAGGTTCGGCAGCGTGCCGTAGGGCGCCTTGATGACGCGCGCGTCGGTGAGCTTGAGCTGCTTGACGACGTCGGTGACCCAACCCTCACCGAACGACTCCCAGGCGAGCATGTCGACGCCGCGGGCGCCGAGCATCGACCAAAGCGCCATCTCGACGGCGCCGGTGTCGGAGGCCGGCACGATGCCGATGCGGTAGTCCGCCGGCACGTTCAGCACTTCGCGGGTGAGGTCGATGGCGAGCTTCAGCTTCGCCTTGCCCACCTTGGCGCGGTGGGAGCGGCCGAGCGGCGCGTCGTTGAGGGCTTCAAGGGTCCAGCCGGGGCGCTTGGCGCAGGGGCCGGAAGAAAACTGCGCGCGCGCGGGCCGCGCGGCGGGAGCATTCGTCGTCATGTATCCATCCTCTCAGATGGGCGCTTCCCGTTGGGGGGAAGTGTCCCGCGGATGGGGATACGCGAGCCCCGCCCCCGCGTCAACGACGGAATTGGACAACGATGCCGCAGGGCCAGAGGGGCAGTCGGCAGTCGGCAGTCGGCAGTCGGCAGTCGGCAGTCGGCAGTCGGGCGATCACTCAGCGCTCGCTCACGAGCAACCTCGTTTCCCGGGCGCATGCAGCGAAGTGGAATGCGGCCCGGGAACCAGCGCATGAATCTGCCGAAGGCACCATGGAAATGGGCCCCGGCTCAGCACCGCATCATTCACATGCTGCGGTGTGTCCGGGGCATGAAGTTGCGTTGGGGACCAGAGGTGGACCTGTTCCGGGCCTTGCAGGCCCGCTCAGAACTTCGCCGCCACCGCGCCCCGCACGGTGTGGAGATCCGCGTTCACGTTCTCGAACGAGCCGAACCGGACATATTCGTATTCGCCGCGAAGGAAGAGGTTCTCGGTCAGGAGAATGTCGAGACCCAGGCCTGCGGCAATGCCGACCGCATAGGTATCCTTCTTGCGCTCGCTGGCCGAGCCGTAGAGCCCCGCCGCGCAGGCCGGCGGTGTGCTGCCCGTCGTGTCCTCGCACAGATAGACGTTCGCGCTGCGGGTCACATCGGCGCGACCAACCGCAAGACCGAGCGTCGCATAGGGCAGGAAATTGCCAAGATCGTAGCCGGCGCGTCCGCGGAACGTCAGATAGTCGGTCAGCTTCACCTGGGCGCTGGATTCCAGCCCGACATTATACGTGTAGCCGTTGCTGGTGGCCGTCCAGAACCTGTTGCTGTCCGAAGCCGTCGCATCGAGATTGAGTCGCGTGTAGCCGAGCTCGACGCCGAGGACCACATCCTCCCACTGGCTGTTGTAGCCGACGAGAAAGCCGTAGTTGCCGCCGCGCACGTCACGCTCCGGCAGCACCGTTGCGCCCGAGATGCGGCGCTCCTGCTCGACGGCGAGATTGCGCAGGATATAGGCGATCTGGCTGCTGTTCGCCGTGCCGAAATCGATATTGGCGTTGGAATAGCCGCCCTGCACGCCGATGTAGAAGCCGCCCCAGGCGCCGGTCGG
Source organism: Chelatococcus daeguensis (assembly GCF_001887265.1). Classification (NCBI taxonomy): domain Bacteria; kingdom Pseudomonadati; phylum Pseudomonadota; class Alphaproteobacteria; order Hyphomicrobiales; family Chelatococcaceae; genus Chelatococcus; species Chelatococcus daeguensis. The sequence goes on from NZ_CP018095.1 coordinate 2,889,853, forward strand.
CTCGCTGTCGCCATAGGCGGGCATCGAGCCGCGCAGCCAGCTGTCGCCGAGATCGGCAGCATGAGCGGCCGGAGCCGCGAAAGCCCAGCCGAGACCAATGACCAGGCCCGGAAGAAGCGCGCGCATCGATCAGAACTCCCCAACCTCCAGTACAGCCTCGATCATTGCCCGTTAACCTTAATATTCCGTTGCGAATGCCGCTCAATCGAAGGTGTAGCGCAGGCCGAAGCGCACCTCGTGGCTGCGCAGGTCGCCGACGCGCACCGCCCCGCCCGCCGCCCGCGCCTTGCCGAGATCGGCGAAGCGATAGCCGAGATCGAACTTGAGCGAGGTGGTGATATCGATGGCCGCGCCCGCCATCAGCGCCCAGGCGAATCCGGTGCGCGTGCCGCCGTCATAGGCGATGTCCGTACCGGTCGCCGTCGCGGTCTCCCGGACGGAGCCGAGCCGGTTGACCGCAAGACCGGCACCCGCGCCGACATAGGGTGTGATGCCGGACCACGTGCCGAGGTCGGCATAGAGATTGGCGAGCACCGCGACGGAATTGAGCTTGGCCGTGGCGGCAAGGCCCGGGGCGGAGGCCGAGAGGCTGCGCTCGGCGAAGACATCCCCCGTCACGTCCGCCCGCAGCCAACCGAAGTCGTAGCCGAGCCCGAGCCCGAAGGTGGCGTTCTTGTCCAGCCGCTCCCCGATGTAGCCGAGGCCGTTGATGGACAGCGCGGGGTCGATCGGCATGGCGTAGCCGACGTCGCCGCGCAGGTAGAAACCCTCCCCGCTCGCCAGCACCCCCGGCTCGGGATCGAGCACCGGCGCCGGCGGAAGCTCGGCCGCAGCGACGGGGGCCGCCACGACGAGGGACAGGGCTGCGACGAGAAAGGCATGACGCATCGAGAAATACTCCCGGGACGGACGCAATGGGCGTGGGCAAGGGAGGCACCACCATTTGCCGGGAGCTTGCCGCCAAGAAGTTAAGTGACCATTAACCTTAACGAATGTTGACCGAAGATCTCGGCTCCTTTCGCCGACGGCCGGCAAAAAGAAAGCGCGGCGTAGGACGCCGCGCTCCTAGGCCGTAAACCCATAAACGGCTCTGGGTTCCCTGACGGTGGCAATTGTGATTCAAGCTCCTTTTCGGGAGCTTTGCGATGGGCCGCTACGATCTGACGGATTTCGAATGGGAGGCGATCCGGCCTCACCTTCCCAACAAGTCGCGGGGCGTGCCTCGCGTGGATGACCGGCGGGTTCTCAATGGCATCTTCTGGTGCCTGCGCTCGGGCGCGCCGTGGGCGGACATGCCGGCGCGCTACGGGCCGCCGACCACGATCTACAACCGCTTCAACCGATGGCGGAAGGCGGGCGTCTGGGATCGGCTCATGGACGCGATCACAAGGGCTTACGATGGTGACGTGCAGATGATCGACACCTCTGTCGTCCGCGTCCACCAGCACGGGGCGACGGCAAAAAGGGGGGTGTCGATCGATGTCTGGGTCGCTCCCGAGGCGGGCTCACGACCAAGCTCCACGCGCTCGTCGACAGCCGAGGCAGGCCGATCCTCCTCAAGCTCACGGCAGGCCAAGCCAGCGACCTCGCGAGTGCCAAAGACCTGATCGGGCATCTCGCGCCGGGCTCAATGCTGCTGGCCGACAAGGGATACGACGCCAACGACCTGCGCGCTGCCGTCGCCGAGCGGAACGCATGGGCGAACATCCCGCCCAAGCGCAACCGCAAGGACCCGATCTGCTTCTCCAGGCACCTCTACAAGGCGCGCAACCTCGTCGAGCGCTTCTTCAACAAGATCAAACACTTCCGCCGTATCGCCACCCGCTTCGACAAGACGGCGGAAAACTTCCTCGCCGCCGTGAAGCTCGCGTCCATCCGCATCTGGCTACGCGGTTATGAGTCTACGGCCTAGAACTGCGATGATGGCCCGCTCTGCAGCCGATCAGTATTTGGCGACGATCGGCTCGTAGCTCTCGGCAACCACGGGGCCGCCGAACATCCAGCGCATGCCGAGCTTCACGTCGTGCGAGGACAGGTCCTTGAACTTCATCGGGTTGTACACGTTGTTCGTGCCCGTGTACGTGATGATGTCGCCGCTCTGCGCATCGCCCAGATTGACGTAGCGATAGCCGAGCTCGACTGTAAAGTTCGGCGTCACGGCATAGGCAAGGCCCGCATAGAGCGCCCAGGCGAAGTTCCACTTCGAGGCATCGCGCGCATAGGCCGAACCGAGGTTCGGCACGTTCTCGTCGCGGAAGCTGTGGATGGTGTTGTAGGAGCCGCCAACGCCGGCGCCGACGAAGGGCGTCACGCCGTGCCAAGTGCCGAGGTCGAGATAGGCATTGGCAAGGAACAGCCATTCGGACTTCGAGCCCGAATAGTTGTTGGAGCCCGCGGCATAGCCGGGGCCGGCCGGATAGACGTCGTAGCCGTGGAAATTCGCCCGGGCGCGATATTCGCCCGTGACGTCGAAACGTAACCAGCTGTTGAACTGGTAACCGAGGCCGACGCCGAAGAACGGTGCCGCATCGAAGGCCTTGTCGATGTTCACGACGGTGGCGTCGTAGAGCACGTTGTCGAGCTTGTCGACTTCCTGGTTGCTGAAGCCGATGTCGCCTCTGAGATACCAGCCGCCGAAAGCGACGGGTTCGGGCACCGGCAGGGGCGCCGGCGCAGGCAGAAGATCGGCCGCCCGGGCGCCGGAGACGAGCCCGGCGGCCATGAGGCCGGCGCACGCAATGAATTTCAGGCTGCCCATGAGTATTTCCTTCGTACCGGGCAAATCGTGCTTGCCCGCAAAACCGCAGACGAAGGCAATCTAGGCACTACTCGTTAAATATCGCTTAAGCCTAACGCTTAACCCTACCGATCCGTTAAGATGAATCGACAGCAGCGGCCGCCGGAACGGCGCTGGAGGACGGCCGGCGACCTTCCTTGCCCTCGACGGGTGGGACGTGCCGCCGCATCGCCGACCGCTCGCTCCTGTTGCCGGGTGCGCAGACCCTGCACGATGCCGGCGTCAGGCGGCGGCCCTCGTCAGCGCGTCGCAGACCTCGCCCACCACCTGCTCCACGAGGTCGCGGTCGTCGCCCTCGGCCATCACGCGGATCACCGGCTCGGTACCGGAGGGCCGGATCACCAGGCGTCCGTTGCTGCCGAGCCGCTCGCGCGCCGCATCGACGGCATTGGCGACGGAATCGTTCTTCAGCGGCTGGCCGTCCCGGTAGCGCACGTTCTTCAACACCTGAGGCAACGGCTCAAAGCAGTGGCACACCTCGCTCACCGGCCGGTCCTGCGCCTTGAGGACGGCCAGCAGTTGCAAGGCCGCAATGAGGCCGTCGCCGGTCGTCGTATGGTCGGACAGGATGATGTGGCCGGACTGCTCGCCGCCGAGATTGTAGCCGTGCGCCCGCATGTGCTCCAACACGTAGCGGTCGCCCACCGCCGTGCGGGCGAGTTCCAGTCCGCGGCCCGCGAGATAGCGCTCGAGGCCGAGGTTCGACATGATGGTGGCGACGATACCGGGCTTCGACAGGCGCCCGTCAGCCTGCCAGCTCGAGGCGATGACGGCCATCAGCTGGTCGCCGTCCACAAGATGGCCCTTCTCGTCGACGATGAGCACGCGGTCGGCATCGCCGTCGAGCGCGATGCCGATGTCGGCACGGGTCTCGCGTACCTTGCGCACCAGCGCCTCCGGTGCCGTCGAGCCGACCTCGTGATTGATGTTGAAGCCGTCCGGCTCGTCGCCGATGGTGATGACCTCGGCCCCCAGTTCCCACAGCGCCTCGGGCGCAACCTTGTAGGCGGCGCCATTGGCGCAGTCGACGACGATGCGCAGGCCCTCGAGGTCGAGCTGGCGCGGCAGGGTGCGCTTGGCAAATTCGATGTAGCGCGCGTGCACGCTCTCGATGCGCTTGGCCCGGCCGAGCCCCGCGGGCGGCGCCAGCCGGCTCGTCAGATCGCTCGTCATCAGAGCCTCGATCTCGCGCTCCACCTCGTCGGACAGCTTGTAGCCGTCCGGGCCGAAGAGTTTGATGCCGTTGTCTTCGTACGGATTGTGCGAGGCGGAGATCATCACGCCGAGGTCGCAGCGCATGGAGCGCGTCAGCATGGCGACCGCCGGTGTCGGCACTGGCCCGAGCAGCAGCACGTCCATGCCGACCGAGGTGAATCCGGCCTGCAGGGCGGATTCGATCATATAGCCGGACAGGCGCGTGTCCTTGCCGATGACGACACGGTGGCGATAGTCGCCGCGATGGAAGACGAGGCCGGCCGCCTGGCCGACGCGCAGGGCGAGCTCGGGCGTGATGGTGCCGTTGGCCCGGCCACGGATGCCGTCGGTTCCGAAGAAGCTGCGTGTCATGTGCGTAGAGCTCGGTGCGTGCAAGAAGAGGCCATTCTTATCTGAACCCGCGCGAATATATCATCCGGCATCGGCCAATGATGCGCGCGCTTTGTTCACAAAGTATGAGCGCAGATTACAGCCGCTCGATCAGAAAGACGAACGGCGCCCGACGGCGCCGTTCGGCCTGCGTTGGGGGTGAGCGTATCAGGCCTGCGGCTGCGGCTCGAGGCCGGCGTCCGGCTCGCCGCGCGGGCGGTTGAAGCCAGCCGACGGCACGGGCGAGTGGCGCGTGGGCGCCGCTGGCTCGCCGGCATCGCGCACGGGTGGCTTGCCGTCGAGCAGATCGCGGATTTCCTCGCCTGTCAGCGTCTCGTATTCGAGCAGCCCCTTCGCCAGAAGCTCCAGCTGATCGGCCTTCTCCTTGAGGATGCGGGTCGCCTCGGCGTAGCCCGCCTCAACGAAGCGGCGGATCTCGGCATCGATCTTCTGGGCGGTCGCCTCCGAGACGTTCTGCTGGCGTGCCACCGACATGCCGAGGAAGACCTCGTCCTGATTCTCCCCGTACATGACGGTGCCGAGCTCGTCGGAGAAGCCCCACTGCGTCACCATCATGCGGGCGAGCTTGGTCGCCTGCTGGATATCGGAGGCAGCGCCGGAGGTCACCTTGTCCTTGCCGAAGACGAGTTCCTCTGCCACGCGGCCGCCCATCATGATGGCGAGGCGCGAGGTCATCTGCTCGTAGCTCATGGAGAGCTTGTCGCGCTCCGGCAGCTGCATGACCATGCCCAGCGCGCGGCCGCGCGGGATGATGGTCGCCTTGTGCACCGGGTCTGTCGCCGGAACGTTGAGGGCAACCACGGCGTGGCCGGCCTCGTGATAGGCGGTGAGACGCTTCTCCTCCTCGCTCATGACGAGGGTGCGGCGCTCGGCGCCCATCATCACCTTGTCCTTGGCGTCCTCGAACTCGCGCATGGTGACGATGCGCTTGGAGCGGCGGGCAGCAAGCAGGGCCGCCTCATTGACGAGATTCATCAGGTCGGCGCCGGAGAAGCCCGGCGTGCCGCGGGCGATGACCTTGAGGTCGACATCCGGAGCGAGCGGCACCTTACGCACGTGCACGCGCAGGATCTTCTCGCGGCCGGCGACATCCGGGTTCGGCACCACGATCTGACGGTCGAAGCGACCGGGGCGCAGAAGAGCCGGATCAAGCACGTCCGGGCGGTTGGTGGCGGCGATGATGATGACGCCCTCGTTGGCCTCGAAGCCGTCCATCTCGACGAGCAACTGGTTCAGGGTCTGCTCGCGCTCGTCATTGCCGCCGCCGAGGCCGGCGCCGCGGTGGCGGCCAACCGCGTCGATCTCGTCGATGAAGATGATGCAGGGCGCGTTCTTCTTCGCCTGTTCGAACATGTCGCGCACGCGGCTCGCGCCGACGCCCACGAACATCTCGACGAAGTCCGATCCCGAAATCGTGAAGAAAGGCACGTTCGCTTCACCCGCGACGGCGCGGGCGGTTAGCGTCTTGCCGGTGCCCGGCGGGCCGACGAGCAGGCAGCCGCGCGGGATGCGCCCGCCGAGCCGCTGGAACTTCTGCGGATCGCGGAGGAACTCCACGATCTCCTGCAGGTCCTCCTTGGCCTCCTCGATGCCGGCGACGTCCTCGAAAGTCACGCGCCCGTGCGCCTCGGTCAGGAGCTTGGCCTTGGACTTGCCGAAGCCCATGGCGCGACCGGCGCCGTTCTGCATCTGCCGCGACAGGAAGATCCAGGCGCCGATGAAGACAAGCAGCGGCAGCCAGTTGACGAGCAGGGCGATGAACCAGGGCGTGGAATCCTGCGGCGGCTTGGCCGTGATCTGCACGCCCTTCTGCGACAGCTTGCTGATCAGGTTGGGGTCGTAGGGCGCATAGGTGGTGAAGGTGCCGCCCCCGCCGATATAGGTGCCCGTGATGTTCTGGCCCGAGATCACCACGGAGCCGATGCGGCCGTTCTCGGCGTCGGCGATGAGCTGCGAATAGGGAATTTCGTTCGCGGCCTGCCGCTGCCCGGGGTTCTGGAAGAGCGTGACCAGTGCCAGCACCAGGAGAAAGATGACTACCCAGAGGGCGAAATTACGAAAATTGGGATTCATCGTTTCCCTGTCGCTTTGTTCTTCGGCACCGGAACCCGGGCCGCACTCATGTCCAAGCTAATTTAAGATCGCGCTAAACCCTTGCCAAGGGAAACCCAACCCGAGAGGCCCCTTAAGGGAATGTTCGTATCAGCGCCGTATCAGCCAGATGTCGGCGGCTTTTCTGGGGCGCGCCGGCCGCGCCGGCGTGGGGGCTCGGGCGTGATGCGCACGCGACCGCCGGCATCGAGCGCAACGAGCATCCCCGCCAGCGTCGCGCGCATGGTGCCGCCGGCTGCTTGCGCCCGCCGCAGCGACGAGGCCAGGGCCTCCAGCCGCTCGAGACGCAAGGGCACTGTCGGCGAGGTCGCTCCACCCGCGGCTTCCGCAATGGCACGCTCGAGCACGCGCAGCATCAACTCCTCCGGCAGGCGAAAGATCTCAGCCAATATTTCGACACCCCCATTTCCTTCCGCAAAGGGGTGGATGAGCCGGGCCGCATCGGCCTGGGCGACCGACGCGAGGGCCTCATCCGCCCTTGCAGCCCGCGCCGCGAGGCGCACGAGCCTCTCCCGCGTCAAACCGAGCGTAGCGGCAGCAGCTCGCGCCGCGGGGCCGCGCAGCCGCGCCCGCGCGTAGGTCGGATCGCGGTTCGAGGGATCGTCCGTTGGCACCAGACCGGCTGCCGTCACCGTCGCCGCGAGACGCGCCTTGGGAATGGCAATGAACGGCCGCGCGAGGCACAGGCTTGGCGCGACCGCGACCCGCGGTCGCATGGCAGCCAGGCCGGCGATGCCGCTGCCTGCGGCAAGACGCATCAGCACGGTCTCGGCCTGATCGTCGCCGTGATGGGCTGTGGCGATGCAATCGGCGCCGATCGCGGCGGCATGGTCAGCGAGCAGGCGGTAGCGCGCCGCACGGGCCGCTTCCTGGATGCCGTGCGCCGGTTTCTCGCCATGCCAGCGTAGGGTCGCGTGCGCCAAGCCGAAGCCAGCCGAAATCCGCGCCACGGCCTCGGCCTCCGCCGCGCTTTCAGCCCTGAGGCCATGGTCGACGGTGGCGACGCTGACGCGCGGCTTGCGTCCGGCACGGTCCAGCCAGCCGGCAATGGTGATCAGAAGGGCAAGGGAATCGGGGCCGCCGGAAACGGCGAGAAGAAGATGGCGGCTGTCGACGAGTTTCAAGAAGGCCGCATCGACCTCGTCCGGAGCGAGAGGCTCATCTTTGGCGTGCGAGGACCCGTTCACGGGTCAGCAGCGCGCCCGCTCGCGCTCGGTCGCCTGACGCACGGCTCCGGGAGCCTGCGGATATTTGCGGGTGACTTCGGCGAAGGTGGCGCAGGCCTGCTCGCGGGCGCCGATCGCGTTGAGCGCCTGTCCGAGCTTGAGCAGCCCCTCGGGGGCACGGCCGGCACTGGGATAGTCTGTGGCGAGCTTCAGATACTGCTCGGCCGCCTCGTTGTAGCGTTTGCGCTGGTAATAGGTTTCGCCGAGAAAAAAGGTTGCGTCGGGCACGAGCCGGTCGCGTGGATGTGATTGGAGAAATTGGCGCAGGCCCATCTCCGCCGCATCATACTGGCGCTGCCGCAGCAGTGCCACGGCCGTTTCATAATCCTGCGCCGGGTTCGCCGATCCCGTCGCAGCGATGCTCGGTCCACTGCGCGCCGTCGGCGCAGAAGCCGCCATCGCCTCCCGCGCCAGCGAATTGATGTCCAGTGGCGTGCCGGCACCGGGTGCAGGATCGTCGCCGATGATGGCGACCCCGCCCGTGGCGCTGTTGGCCGTGTTCACCGGCGCCTCGCCGAGATTGCGCGGAGCCCCCGGCGCCGCAGGCGCGGCCGTGGGGTCGAAGGCATCGCCGCGCCGCTGCGGTGCAGGGGCAGGCGCCGGCTGGGTGCGCGGTGTCGTGGCGCCGGAGCGACCAGCCCCGCCCCCTTCCTGGAAGCGGAATTCCACGTCCTCCTGGAACCGCTGCAGCGTTTGCATGAGCTGCCGGTTCTGGTGCTGCAGCTGCTCGACCTGGCCCGAGAGTTCCCGCACCTGCCCTTCGAGGCGGTTGAGGCGCACGAACATGTCAGCGGCATCCTGCGCGCGTGCGCCTTCGGGCAGGACGATCATGACAGCGGCCGTCGCGAGGAGCGCGACGGCGATGCTTCGGAAGGTCTGGATCATGCGATGCATTCGGTTAGCCGCGTTTGTCGCGTCGGCCTAGCAGAACAGGCCGGTTGCGGCCACAATATGGCTGCAGACCGGCCCTTCCCCACGCAGACGCGACGTCGGGCGAGGGCAGCACCTGTCAGGCGCCGGCCCCGGCATCGAGCACCGTGACGGCGCGGCGGTTCTGCGACCAGCAGGAAATGTCGTTGCACACCGCCACCGGGCGCTCCTTGCCATAGGAGATGGTGCGCATGCGTGAGGCGGGCACGCCGCGCGAGGCGAGATAGTCGCGCACCGTCTGCGCGCGACGGGCGCCGAGCGAGAAGTTGTACTCGCGCGTGCCGCGCTCGTCGGCATGGCCCTCGATGAGGAAGGTGTAGCGCGGATATTGCGCCAGCCACTGCGCCTGCTTGTTCAAGGTCGCGATCGCGGTCGGCGTCAGATCGGAGGAGTCGGTTTCGAAGAAGACGCGATCGCCGACATTCACCACAAAGTCCTGGGCAGTGCCGGGGGCCGCATAGCCGCCGGCACCCGCACCACCGGCGAGGCCGTCCTTGTTGGGATCGGACGAGCAGGCGGCCAGCGTCAGGGCCGCAGCCAGGGCGGCCGCCACCTTGAGGCCGCCCGACGAGAAGAGCGAGGACATCATCTGACAACTCCTTGACGCACCTCCGGCTGTCGGCGACCACCGGACAGACGCGGAACGAAGCCTGATCAATGAGCCGTCAACCTTGACGAGAGGTTGACGACAGGGACCCGAAAGCGACAGGTGCCGTAAAGCTCGCTTTGGGGTTAACCGCCGGTAAACGTCGCCGTCAGCGCACGTCCGTCAGAAGCGGCGACCAAGCGGGATCGGAGCCGAAGGACGGTGTCGGCACCGGCACCTCCACGCGGCCGGTCACGTCCACCATGTAGAGCTTGCCGCCGCCCTGCCCGCCAGGATCGCGCCAGAACATGAGATACTGGCCGTTCGGCGCCCAGCTCGGCCCCTCGTTGTGGAAGCCTTCGGTCAGGATGCGCTCGCCCGTACCATCCGGCCGCATGATGCCGATGGAAAAGGTGCCGCCCTTCTGTCGCGTGAAGGCGATGTAGTCGCCACGCGGCGACCAGACTGGTTGGGCGTAGGAGCCCTCGCCGAAGGAAACGCGCTGCACGTCGGATCCGTCGACGTTCATCACGTAGATCTGCTGCCGCCCGCCACGGTCGGATTCGAAGGCGATGCGCGCGCCGTCGGGCGAGAAGGACGGCGAGGTGTCGATGGCGTTGGTCGAGGTTATGCGGGTCGTCGTGCGCGAGCGCAGGTCCATGATGTAGATGTTGGCATTGCCGCCCTGCTGCAGACTCATGACGATGCGCTGGCCGTCCGGCGAGAAGCGCGGGCTCGACGTCATGTCGGGAAAGTTACCGACGATCTCGCGCTGGCCGGTGTCGAGATTGAGCAACTGCACGTGCGGCTGCTCGCCCGTGCGCTGCGACATGAAGGTGATCTCCTGCGCCACCGGCGAGAAGCGCGGCGTGACGACGAGGTCCTCGCCACGCGTGAGATAGCGCAGGTTGGCGCCGTCCTGGTCCATGATGGCGAGGCGCTTGCGCCGCGCCTCCTTCGGCCCGGATTCGTCGACGAAGACGACGCGCGTGTCGAAGAAGCCCTTGAGGCCGGTGATCCGCGTGAAGATGGCGTCCGAGATGATATGCGCGATGCGCCGCCAGTTGTTTGGATCGGTGAAATACTGCTGGCCGGTGAGCTGCTGGCCGGCGAAGACATCCCACAGGCGGAACTCGGCCTTGAGCCGCCCGCCCCCCTCGCGCGTCACCCTCCCCGTCACCAGTGCCTGGGCGTTGATCGCCTGCCAGGCACTGAACTGGGGCGCGGCGTCGAAGGCCGGCGACGGCTCGACGAAGGCCTGCGCATCGATCGGCACGAAATAGCCGCAGCGGCGCAGGTTGGCGGTGATGACCTCGGCGATGCGCGCGCCGAATTCGACGTCACCGCCGAAATTGGTGACGGCGATCGGCAGCGGCTGAAAGTTCGCACGGTCGAGCGTGATGGTGATTTCCGCGCGCGCTGGCGTCAGCACCGCCGGCACCAGGGTCATCGCCGCGATCAGCGGCAGCGCGAGGCGCGCCATCAGGGTCTTCATCATCGGGCTTTTCTTGGCTCTTGCCGGGAGAGACATGACGTTCGTGGGGCGTTGGTTATGGATGAGGCTGACGGCGAAACCATGTCAGCCCAGGAATTCACTCGGGTCGAGGATGACATTCCACTCCTGCCAGTCGGCATAGAAGGGCTGGAAGCGCTCGGGAATGCGGAAGGGCGCACAGCGCCGCACGGCCCTGAGCGCGCTGTCCGCTACCGAGCGGAATGCGGCCTCGCCGGATGCGTTCGCCAGCGTCGGCGTTGCCCTCAGCGAGCCGTCCGGATTGAGGCTCATGCGCACGATCGGCTTCACCGCGGGATTGGCACCCGGTGGCGGCGACCAGCACTGGGCCAACTGCTCGCGCACGATCCCGCCGAGAATATCGGCGTCGGCGGGCGACAGCCTGGCGGCATTCCCGGTGCGTGTGCCGAGCGAGGCGGTGCGGTTCACCTCCTGCCCGGTCGCTGCGGCGTTCTGCGGCTTGTCCTTGCTCTCGAGCAGCTTGCGGATGTCGTTCGGGCTGAACTTGCGGTCCGGCTCCTGTGACCGCGCGGGCGCCGGCCTCTCCTGCGGCTTCGTGTTCTCGATGAGCTTGGCGAGGTCCTCGCGCTTCGGCTCGGGCTTGGGCTCGGGCTTCCTGGGTTCCGGCTGGCGCTCGGGCGGCTTGTCCGCGATCTCGGGCCGCTTCGGCGGCTGCGGCGCGGGCTCCGTCCGGGCGGGTTCGGGCTTTTCCTCGGCCTGCTTCTCGGCGGTCTCGGTAGTGGGCGCCGGCTGTGGCTTCGGCGGCGTGACCTGCTGGGGTGGAGGGGGCGGCGGCGGAGGCGGCGGCTTCGGCGTCTCGGGCTGCTCGGTCTCGGCTGTCTGCGGTCGCGACGGCGGCGCCGGCACGTCACGCGGCGCCTCGCCTGGCTTCGGCTGCTCCTCGACCTTCTCCGACTGCTTGTCGACCACCGGCCGCGGGTTCTCGGCGACCTTCTTTTCGGTCGGCGTGCCGCGCGTCAGTTCGCGCAGATCGCTCTCGCTGATCACGTCTACGGCAATCGCCTCCTGCTGGTCGGCGAAGGGCGTCGCCGTCGAAAAGGCGACGAGCCCCGCCACGAGCACGGCGGCATGGCCGACGCCCGAAACGATCAAACCCGGTTGCTGGCGAAAGAAGCGCAGCGCCACGGTCCCGCCCTCAGCTGTGCTGCTCCGGCTCCGTCACCAGCGCAACGCGCTTGAAGCCGGCAGCGGTGACGAGCGCCATGACCTGGGCGACGCGGCCGTAGTCGACCTGGCGGGCGCCGCGGATATAGATGCGTTCCTCGGCCCCGGCCTTGGCCACCGCCATCAGCTTGGGGACGATCTCGCCGTCCTCGAGCGGCGTCTCCATCAGAAAGACGCGTCCCTTGTCGTCGATCGACAGCATCAGCGGCTTCTGCTCGACGTTGATCGGCTTGGCGGCCGTCTCGGGCAGGTCGAGCGGCACGCCAACCGTGAGGAGCGGCGCCGCGACCATGAAGATGATGAGCAGCACGAGCATGACGTCGATGAACGGCGTCATGTTGATCTCGGACATGGCGCCGTGGCGTCGGCGCCGACGCCGGCCGCGGCCACCTCCGCCCGCTCCTGCTCCGATGGACATGGCCATGGCAGTTCCCTCTCGTTCCTCGCCCGTCAGGCAGCCGCGCGCTCGTCGATCTGGCGCGACAGGATGGCGGAGAACTCGTCGGCGAAGCCCTCCAGGCGCCCCTGCGCCTTCGCCGCCTCGGCCTGAAGCCGGTTGTAGGCGATGACGGCGGGAATGGCAGCGAAGAGGCCGATGGCCGTGGCGAAGAGCGCCTCGGCGATGCCCGGCGCGACGACCGCGAGGCTCGTATTCTTCGAGGCGGCAATGGAGCGGAAGGAGGTCATGATGCCCCAGACCGTACCGAACAGGCCGATGAAGGGCGAGGCCGAGCCGATAGTGGCGAGCACGAGCAGCTTCGATTCGAGCCGTTCCACTTCGCGCTGGATCGACACATCGAGCACCTTGTCGATGCGCTGGGCAAGGCTCGCGACCGCCCGGCCGCTGCCCTCGAAGGAGCGCTTCCACTCGCGCATGGCGGCGACGAACAGGGCACCCATCCCCGAGACCGGACGGTTCGCGAGCGAGCGATAGAGATCCTCGAGCGACTGGCCGGACCAGAAGACCTCTTCGAAACGGTCCATCTGCCGCTTGGTGCGCATGAACAGCAGCGTCTTGTCGACGATGATCGCCCAGGACCAGATGGAGGCACCGAGAAGGCCCAGCATCACGAGCTTGACGACGAAATGCGCCTGCCAGAACAGCCCCCAGAGGGATACCTCGTTCACAGCCTGCAGGGCACCTTGCGTCACTTCGGCGGGGTCCATTCGCTTGTCCTTTGCACTCTCGCGCGCCGCATGCGCCGCGGCATTCGCCGTCGTCAACGGCAAACGGCAGGCTGTCGAAATTCCGGAAGCGTCACGCAGATGCTCACTCGCTTCCGAATCTGTCGAAATGAGGGCGCCCCTGGCCCCCGCTTCCCGCGCAACGGGCAACTTGCCGTTGTCACAGTTAGTCCCCCGACACGGTTAACGCCGGGTTTCCGAGGCGCGCGGCATTGAGGGCAAGGCTGGTCGGCAACGGCAAATGAAAACGCCCGCCTGATGAGGCGGGCGTCCGCAAGGCAGCTGGCCTTTCGGCAAGGTAGGCGGCGTTACGCCGCGGGCGCCTCGGGCTGCGGGCGCTGGCGACGCTCGGCCATGAACTGGTCGAACTCGGCCTTGTCCTTGGCAAAGCGCAGCTTGTCGAGGAAGGTCTTGAACTCGCGCTGCTCCTCCTCGAGCCGGCGCAGCGTTTCCTCGCGGTATTCGTCGAAGGCGCGGTTACCGCTGGTGCCGCCCGTCCAGCCGCCATGGCCTTCCATACGGGCGCGCAGACGATCCATCTTCTCCTGCAGGCGCGACATCTTATGCTCCCAGCGGTCACTGCCTCTTCCGCACATCATGCGTCCGCTCCACATTGCATAAATCAGGACAAACAGGCCGAGAGGCCACCAGACGAGAAAGCCGAGGATCGTGAGCGCAATCCATGCCCCCCGTCCCATCTCGTCGAGCTTCGCCGCGATCGGCATGACTGGGCTCCATCGGTGAGTGTCGATCGGCTGTGAATGTAAATCACATTTACATAGGTAGGCAAGGGGCGTGGCCTTGTCAAGCGAAAGCGGTCGTTGGTCGGATCGGGCGCCCGCTGCCGCCGGGCGCTGCCTTGTGTTCTTGGCGTATCGCGCACGCCGACGGCAGCAGGACTCCCGCACGAGGGATCGGAGCGAATATCCGGGACCAGCATACCGGGGTGCCAGTGTGCACCCGGCGGCCATGGCGCGCGATCCGACGAAGCCCGCTTGCGGCCGCCATCGGGAGGCTTCATCGCTTGTGGACAGGCCGGTTGCCCCGGTTGTAGCCCGTGCCCGAATCTCCGAGCGTTCAAAGGTGTTCTGTGCGTCGGGACTCCGGCGCGCTATAGTCGAAGAGAAAGGTGATTCGTCGCAGGCCTCCGGTCTATTTGGATCAATGCCTGTAACGAATACGTCGTTGGCGCGATATCTCTTCGAAATATAGCGGCAACGGCGTGGTCGCGTCGCCCGTGTACTGCGTTGCTTCACGGCAGCCGGGGTCATGGCCGGTTGCCCGAACCGTCCGAGCGAGCCGAGGTATCGGCAATGACCCACGTCGAGTTTGATTACGAACGCAGTGAACACCCGCTCGATGTCGTCGAGCGGCTTGCCAATATCAACGACTGGACTTTCGACCGGGCCGAAGACGACGAGATGTCGATTTCGGTAGCGGGCGTGTGGGCGGAATACCACATCGCCTTCACCTGGATCGAGGACGTCGAGGCGGTGCATGTCGCCTGCGCTTTCGACCTCAAGGTGCCCGAGCGGCGGAAGGCGGAGTTGCTGCAACTCGTCGCGCTCATCAACGAGCAGCTCTGGGTCGGGCATTTCGACCTGTGGAGCGCGCAGGACGTCGTCATGTTCCGTCATGCCCTGCTCCTGAGTGGCGGCGCTGAACCGACGCGCAGCCAGTGCGAGAGCATGCTGCGGACCGCCCTCGAAGCATGCGAGCGGCACTACCAGGCCTTCCAGTTCGTGCTCTGGGCCGGCAAGAGCGCCCGCGAGGCGCTGGAGAGCGTCCTGTTCGAGACCGAAGGCGAGGCCTGACGCCGCAGCCCGACAGGTCGCGGTGGCAAGTTGTGCCCGCGCGGCCTACAACGGCGGGCATGGGCTGTGCCTTTGGCGCAGGTCGATCTTCTTCGGATAGGGCCCGATGTCTCTCGTATTTCCCGAAACCCTCGTTCTCGTCGGCGCCGGCAAGATGGGCGGCGCCATGCTCGACGGCTGGCTCGCCAATGGCCTGGCGCCGGAGGCCGTGACCATTCTCGACCCACACCCCGCGCAGGAACTGACGGCGCTGGCGCGCGAGAAGGGCCTCCGGCTCAACCCGCCACTCGCCGAAATCGCGCCGCCGGCCGCCCTCGTACTCGCCATCAAGCCACAGTCGCTCGATGCGAGCGCCGACACGATTGCACGACTCGCCGGCGCCGGGACGCTCGTCGTCTCGATTCTCGCCGGCAAGACCATCGCCAACCTGCGCGCACGCCTGCCCGCCGCCGGCGCCATCGTGCGCGCCATGCCGAACCTGCCGGCGGCCGTACGCCGCGGCGTCACCGCAGCCGTCACCGGCCGCGAGACCAGCCGCGAGCGGCGCCTCATTGCCGACAGCCTGCTGAAGGGCGTCGGCGCCGTTGAATGGCTCGACGACGAGAGCCTGATCGATGCGGTCACGGCGGTATCCGGCTCGGGCCCAGCCTATGTCTTCCACCTTACCGAATGCCTTGCCGAAGCGGGCGCCGCCGCCGGCTTGCCGCCGGACCTCGCCGCCCGGCTCGCCCGCGCCACGGTGGTCGGCGCCGGCGAGATGCTGCGCCAGACGGAGCTCACCCCCGCCAAGCTGCGCCAGAACGTCACCTCCCCCGGCGGCACCACGGCCGCCGCCCTCGACGTGCTGATGGCGAAGGACGGGCTGCAGCCGCTGCTGACGAAGGCCGTCGCGGCAGCCAGGAAACGCGCCGGCGAACTGTCGGGCTGAAAGAGCTGCCGGCCGCCATTCGCCGGCAGCGTCGACGGGCTGTCGGGGCGCGCAATCGCGCCCTGCCGGCACGATTCCCCTTCCGATGCCGGCGGCAATGCCTATCTTGAAGACAGACCGTGCATCGAGGAGGACGACATGGCAGCCAAGGGCACCGAAAAGGCGCGCGACATCCGCGGTGACATCGTCGAGGCCCTCATGCGCCTCGCCGCCGAGAGGGACTGGGACGCGATACGCCTCTCCGACATTGCCGCCGAGGCGGGCGTGACGCTGGCCGAGTTCCGCGGCGCCTTCGGCTCCAAGGGCGCTGTACTCGCCGAGTTCAGCCGCCGCATCGACAAGGCGGTGCTCGAAGCCATGCCGGCGCCCGAGGCGCCCGACAGCATGGCAGACCAGCCGGCCCGCGAGCGCGTCTTCGACGTCATGATGCGCCGGCTCGATGCGCTGACGCCCTACCGGGCCGCCCTCAAGCGCCTGTCCCGCAGTCTCCGGCGCGAACTGACGGCCCTGCCGGAGCTGGCGCGGCTGGCACTCAATTCCCAGCGCTTCATGCTGGAGGCCGCTGGCATCGACACGGAAGGCGCCATGGGGCGGTTGCGCCTGCAGGGCGCCGTCCTCGTCTACGCCCGCGTGCTCGACACCTGGTACGACGACGACGATCCGGCGCTCGCCGCGACCATGGCCCGGCTCGACCGGGAGTTGACGCGCGGGGAGCGCATGCTGCGCTGCGCCGAGGATGCCTACCGTCTTGCCGCCCCGTTCCGGGCCGCCGCACGCGTCTTCTGCGAGGGCCGCGCCCGCAATCGCCGCTATTGGCGCGAGCGGGCGCGCAGCCGCCGCGACATCGACGGCGACGACAACGAATCCTTCGCCCCGGCCATCTGACCCCCATCATTCGGGCCCGCCGCAGAATCTGCTGCGGCGGGCCCGGATGCGGCATCTTCTGTCATCATCGGTCGTTTCTCCACGCCGACGTTGGGATGCGTTGCGCGATGCTCTTGCATTGGAGCGTCGCCGGCGGCACATGCGGCGACGCCCGCAACCGATGGAGAATTCCTGCCCATGTCGACGACGGACCTCGCAAGCGAACGCATCACCTTCGACGATTTCCTCAAGATCGACATCCGCGTCGGCACCATCGTCGAGGTCGCCCCCTTCCCGGAGGCCCGCAAGCCGGCATTCAAGCTCGTGATCGATTTCGGCGGTGACATCGGCCGCAGGAAGTCGTCGGCCCAGATCACCCAGAACCACGCGCCCGAGGATCTCGTCGGCCGGCAGGTGCTGGCGGTCGTCAACTTCGCCCCGCGCCAGATCGGCCCCTTCATGTCCGAGGTACTGACGCTCGGCGTGCCCGACGCGGCCGGCAACGTCATGCTCATCGGCCCCGACCGCCCCGTGCCGAATGGCGGGCGGCTGTACTGAGGCCTGCTAGACGGGTATGCGCACCATCGCCCGGAGGCCGCCGAGCGGGCTGTCCATCAGCGTCACGTCGCCGCCATGGGAGCGGGCGATGTCGCGGGCGATGGCAAGGCCGAGGCCGGTGCCGCCGTCGTCGACGTTGCGCGCCTCGTCGAGACGCACGAAGGGCTTGAACACCTCCTCGCGCAGCTCCTTCGGCACGCCGGGGCCGTCGTCGTCCACCGTGATGATGAGCCAGCGCAGGTCGCGCAGGGCATTGATGGCGATCGTCTTGCCATGTCGCGCCGCATTGGCCACCAGGTTGACGAGGAGGCGCCGGAAAGCGTCCGGCCGCACGGTGACGACGAGGTCATCGGCCACGGTCACGCTCGTCGCATGGCCCTGCCGCTCGAGATCAGCCTGCAGGTCCTCGAGCAGGTCCCGCATGTCGGTCGGTGCCGGCTGCTCGCCGGCATCGCCGCGCGCGAAGGCGAGATAGGCCTCGAGCATGCGTGTCATCTCGTCGACGTCCTTGCGCAGGGCCTCGACGTCCGGTGTGTCCTCCAGCATGGCGAGCGACAGCTTGAACCGCGTCAGGATTGTGCGCAGGTCGTGGCTGACACCGTTCAGCATGGTCGTGCGCTGGTCGATGGCCCGCTCGACGCGCTGCTTCATCTCGAGGAAGGCCTGGCCGGCCCGGCGCACCTCGCGCGCGCCGCGCGGGTGGAACTCGACCTCGCGCCCCTTGCCGAAGGCTTCGGAAGCGTCGGCAAGGCGCAGGATCGGCTTGATCTGGTTGCGCAGAAAGAGGATGGCGACGGCGAGCAGCACCAGCGATGCCGTCACCATCCACACGAGGAAGATGTGGGAGTTCGACGCATAGGCGAGGCTGCGCCGCGCGATGATGCGCATCACCGCCTTGTCGAGCTTGATGCGGATCTCGATGAGGTTGGAGCGCCCCACGGTGTCGATCCAGAACGGGCGCGCCACCTGCTTGCGGATCTCGTCGGAGAGCACGCTGTCGAGGATGGAGAAGAAGGGCTTCGGCCCCGGCGGCGGCAGTTCCTCGCCCGGCAGGATGTCTACGTCGAGCCCGAGATCCTGCGCCGCGATGCGCGTAAGGATCGTCGCCTCGGCATCCTGCGGATAGCTCTCGTAGACGTGGATGAGCGCCGCGACGTCGCCTGATACGGCGGACGACAGCCGCCGGGTGACGAGTTGCCAGTGCCGCTCCATGAAGACATAGGCAACGACGGACTGCAGGATAACGACCGGTGCGATGATGATGATAAGCGAGCGGGCATAGAGGCCCTTGGGCATCATCGAGCCAACCCAGCGCAAGGCCCGGTGGAAGAAGGCCGACGGTCGACCCATCGCACTGATCAGGCTCATGAGGTCACGTCATTCGTCCACGAGCAACCGGTAGCCTATGCCGCGGACGGTCTGCAGATGCACCGGGTTGGCCGGGTCACGCTCGATCTTGCGGCGCAGCCGGTTGATCTGCACATCCACCGTGCGCTCGCTGGCACCGGCCCCGAGCCCGGCGAGCGCCTCGCGCGGCACCTGCTGGCCCGGGCGCGAGCCAAGGATGCTCAGGATCTCCCGCTCCCGGTCCGTGATGCGGATGATCTCGTCGCCGCGGCGCAGTTCGCCCCGGTCGAGGCGGAAGGTGAACTCGCCGAAGCGGATGGCATCGGCCGGCGCCTGGGCGCCCTCGCCGTTGCCCGCCCGCTTGAGGATGTTGCCGACGCGCAGCAGGAGTTCACGCGGTTCGAAGGGCTTCGACAGATAGTCGTCCGCACCGATCTCGAGCCCCCTCACCCGGTCGCCGGCATCCGCCCGCGCCGTCAGCATCAGGATCGGCATGCCCGACAGCAGCCGCAGGCGTCTGGCGAAGTCGAAGCCGTTCTCGCCGGGCATCATGATGTCGAGCACCATCAGGTCGAAGACCATGTGGCCGAGCCGTGACTCGGCCTCGGCCGCATTGGCGGCCGGCGTCACTCGGTAGCCGTTCTCGCTGAGGAACCGTGTGAGGAGATCGCGCAGGCGCCTGTCGTCATCAACCACGAGAATGTGCGGTGCATCGTCCGCCAGCGAGATCGCCCTTCGCATCCGTCAATCCCCGACAGGCGGCACCCGCCCGTCACTGCCCCTTCCGTTGGCCCGCACCGTACACGAGGCGCGCCACGTGGTCGCGATCGTTTTCGTCGATCATGGCGAAAAGAAAGCGTAGCGCCGCCTGCCTGTCGTCCTCGCCACAGCGCTCGATCGCCCGGCGAATGCGCTCGCCCTGCAACCGGGAGAGCGCGAGCGCCAGGTCGCGGCCCTTGACGGTGGGGAACAGGAGGCGCTGGCGCCGGTCCTGCACGCCGGTGCGCTGCTCGACGAAGCCCTTTTCGACCAGCTCCTTGAGCACGCGGTTGAGGCTCTGCTTGGTGATGCGCAGGATGTCGAGCAGCTCGGCGATGGTGAGACCCGGCTGGCGGTTGACGAAATGCAGTACCCGGTGATGGGCCCGGCCGAAGCCGTAGTCCGTCAGGATGCGGTCGGGATCGCTGACGAAGTCGCGATAGGCGAAGAAGAGAAGCTCGATCACGTCGAAACAAGATTGCGTCTCGACGGAGTCGATCGCAGCCGCGGGCGGCGCCTCGGCAAGGGCTCCAGACAACGTGTCACTCCGTTACGTCAGCCTTATTGACATATCTCAAGCCGATTGTTACTCGTCAAGCGCGATCCGCGAAACGAATGAACTTTGCCGGGCTGTTTTGGGTAGCATTCTGACCCTCCGGCACCGAAGGCGGACGAGGTCGTGAGGAGAATCTCCCAATGTCAGTCATTCCGTTCGATCAGCGTGAAGGTGTCATCTGGTTCGATGGCAAGCTCGTCCCTTGGCAGGACGCGACGCTGCACGTACTCTCCCACGGCCTGCACTATGCCTCCTGCGTGTTCGAGGGCGAGCGCGCCTATGGCGGCGCTATTTTCAAGTCTACCGAGCACTCGCAGCGCCTGAAGAAGTCGGCGGAATACCTCGATTTCGAGATCCCGTTCTCGGTCGAGGAGATCGACGCCGCCAAGCGCCTGGTGCTGGAGAAGAACGGTCAGGTCGACGCTTATGTGCGCCCGGTCGCCTGGCGCGGCTCGGAGATGATGGGCGTCTCGGCCCAGCACAATAAGATCCACCTCGCCATCGCCACCTGGGAATGGCCGAGCTATTTCGACCCGGCCCAGCGCCTCAAGGGCATCCGGCTCGACATGGCCGAGTTCCGCCGCCCGGATCCGGCGACGATCCCGTGCAAGTCCAAGGCTGCCGGCCTCTACATGATCTGCACGATCTCCAAGCACAAGGCCGAGCGCAAGGGCTATGCCGACGCCCTGATGCTCGACTGGCGCGGCCAGGTCGCCGAGTGCACGGGCGCCAACGTCTTCTTCGTGAAGGACGGTGCGCTGCACACGCCGACACCGGACTGCTTCCTCGACGGCATCACCCGCCGCACGGTCATCGACCTCGCCAAGCGCCGCGGCTTCGAGGTCGTCGAGCGCGCCATCCTGCCGGGCGAGCTCGAGGGCTTCTCGGAGTGTTTCATCACCGGCACCGCCGCCGAGGTGACGCCGGTCGCCGAGATTGGCCCCTACACCTTCGTGCCCGGCGCCATCACCAAGGCCCTGCTCGATGACTACATGGCCGAGGTGCAGCCGAAGGCCCGGGCGGCGTGAGGTATGGCGGCGGGTGCCTCCCGGCGCCCGCCCGCCTTTTGCGATGAACGATATCCAGCGCCATGGCCGGGCTTGTCCCGCCATCTACTTCTGAACGCGGCGCTTGCCTGTTGAAGGCGTGGATGCCCGCAGCAGGCGCGGGCGTGACGCGCCGGGATACGCTGTTCCCTCACTCCCAGCGCGTCGTCGCCTCGTCGTCCTCCTGCCGCGGCGCCACCCAGCCGCCGCTGGTGCCGTCGGCGAGATGCTCCTTCTTCCAGAAGGGCGCGCGGGTCTTCAGGTAGTCCATCAGGAACGACGCCGCCTCGAAGGCCGCCTGCCGGTGAGCCGAGGCGGTGACGACGAGCACGATGTTCTCGCCGGGGCGGATGAGGCCGTAGCGGTGGATGACGCAAAGGCCCTTCAGCGGCCAGCGCCGCTCCGCCTCCGCGGCCACGCGCGCGATCTCCTCCTCCGCCATGCCGGGATAATGCTCGAGCTCGAGCGCCGCGAGGCGCCCGCCGTCGTTCCGGCACACGCCGGTGAAGGTGACGATGGCGCCAATGTCATGAGGGCCGGTCTCCCGGGCACCCGCATCCCCGCCGGCCTGCAGCGCCGCCACTTCCGCCGCGACATCGAAATCGGCCGACTGGACGCGGATATCGGCCATGGTGTCAGCCGCCTGTCATGGGCGGGAAGAAGGCGATCTCGCCCGCTCCCGCGATGGGCGCATCGGGCCTGACGTGGCGCCGGTCGATGGCCGCGCGCACGATATCCGGCTCGGCGAAGGCATGGGCATATTCCTCGCCCCTGCCCCTGAGCCAGCCGGCGAGTTCGGCGACCGTGCGCACCTCGTCCGGTGGCGTCACGGTTTCCTCGGTCTTGCCGATCCGCTCGCGCACCCACGCGAAATAGACGATTTTCATGACCGCCGCGCGTCCTCCTCGAGGAGATGCTTGATCCCGGCCTTCATATAGTCCCACCCGGTGTAGAGCGTCAGCACCGCGGCGAGCCACAGGAGCACGATGCCGATCACGATCGTGCCGGGCAATACACGCTCCCCGGCCGGACCGGCCACGAGAAAGCCGATGGAAAGGAGCTGGAACGTCGTCTTCCACTTGGCGACACGCGTCACCGGAACGCTGACGCGCAGTTCCGCCAGGAATTCGCGCAGACCCGAAACGAGGATCTCGCGGCACAGGATGATGATGGCCGCCCACATGCTCCAACCGCGGATGGTCCCGTCCGAGGCGAGCATGAGGAGGCACGCCGCCACGAGGAGCTTGTCGGCGATGGGGTCGAGCATGCGCCCAAGCGCCGATTGCTGCGACCAGGCGCGCGCCAGCCACCCGTCGAGATAATCCGTCACAGCCGCTGCGATATAGAGGCCAAGCGCGATCCAGCGCGTCCACAGGTCCTCCGGCCAGAAGAGGCAGACGACCACCGCCGGCACGGCCGCGATGCGACCATAGGTCAGGAGATTCGGCAGGCTCAGCGCGCCATTCCGGCGCGTGGTGGCAGTCTCACTCATCGGGCGCGAGCAAACCTTTTCTGTTGCGGTGCGTCAACCTCGGGCAGTCTATCGCCCATCCGTCTCGTGGAAGAAATCATAGACGAGTCGCGCTGTGGCGGCATTGATCCCGGGCACGCGCTGCAGGTCGTCGAGCGAGGCGCGCGAGACCGCCTTCGCCGTGCCGAAGTGGTGCAGCAGCGCCCGCTTGCGCGCCGGGCCGACGCCGGCGATCTCGTCGAGCGGATTGCGGCCGATGTCGCGCCTGCGCCTGGCCCGGTGCGTGCCAATGGCGAAGCGGTGCGCCTCATCGCGCAGACGCTGGATGAAATAGAGGGCCGGATCGCGCGGCGGCAGACGGAAGGGCTCGCGTCCGGGGATGACGAAGGTCTCGCGACCGGCATCGCGATCCGCTCCCTTGGCGACACCGACGAGCGGCACGTCCGTGATGCCGAGTTCGGCGAGCACCTGGCGCGCGGCCTCGATCTGGCCCTTGCCGCCGTCGATGAGCACGAGATCCGGCCAGGCGGGAAAGGCTCCGTCCCCGTCCCCGTCCGTTTCCGGCGGGAGGTCCGGAAGGCCATCGGCACCTCGTTTCTCCGCCGAGCGGGAGGGATCGGACGCGATATCCGCCTGCGACATGTCGCGCGCCTCCTCCGGCCTCACCCGCGGCGCCTCCTTCAGCAACCGCGCGAACCGCCGCTGCATCACCTCGCGCATCATGCCGTAGTCGTCGCCGGGCGTGAGGTCCTGCGAGCGGATGTTGAAGGTGCGGTAGTGGCTCTTCATGAACCCGTCCGCGCCCGCGACGATCATGGCGCCGACGGCGTTTGTGCCGGAGATGTGCGAGTTGTCGTAGACCTCGATGCGCCGCGGCGCCTCGGCAAGGCCGAGCGCCTCGCCCACCGCGGCGAGCAGCTTGCGCTGCGAGCTCGTGTCGGCCAGGCGCCGGCCGAGGGCCTCGCGCGCGTTCTGCGCCGCGTGCGCCACAAGGTCGCGCTTCTCGCCGCGTTTCGGCGCCGCGATCTCGACGCGCTGGCCGGCGCGGGCCGACAGGGCTTCCACGAGCAGATCGCGCTCGGCCGGCTCGTGCGAGACGAGTACGAGCCGCGGGCACGGCTTGTCGTCGTAGAACTGGGCAATGAAGGAGGTCAGCACCTCCTCCGGCGGCAAGCTCTTGTCGGCCTTCGGAAAATAGGCGCGGTTGCCCCAGTTCTGGTGATTGCGGAAGAAGAAGACCTGCACGCAGAACTGCCCGGCCTGTTCATCGAGCGCGAAGACGTCCGCCTCTTCCACGCCCTGCGGGTTGATGTCCTGGCTCGTCTGCACGGCCGACAGCGCCGCGAGACGGTCGCGGTAGCGCGCCGCTCTCTCGAATTCGAGCGCCTCGGAAGCCGCCTGCATCTCGCCTGCCAGCATCTGCTTCACCGCGCTGGAGCGGCCGGAGAGGAATCCGCGCGCCTCCTCGACGAGATGGCCGTAATCCGCGAGCGAGATTTCCCCGGTGCAGGGCGCGGCGCAGCGCTTGATCTGGAACAGCAGGCACGGGCGCGTGCGGTTCTCGTAATAGCTGTCGGTGCAGGTGCGCAGAAGGAAGGCGCGCTGCAGGGCGTTGACGGTGCGCGTCACGGCGCCCGCATTGGCGAAGGGGCCGTAGTAATTGCCCTTGCGCGTGCGGGCGCCACGGTGCTTGACGAGTTGCGGCGCCTCATGGTCGCCGGTGATGAGAATGTAGGGGAAGGACTTGTCGTCGCGTAACAGCACATTGTAGCGCGGCCGCAACTGCTTGATGAGATTGGCCTCGAGCAGTAACGCCTCGGTCTCCGTCTGCGTGGTGACGAATTCCATGGCCGCCGTCTCGGCGATCATCCGCATGGTGCGATGCCCGCCGTGGCCGATGCCGCGCATGTAGTTGGCGACGCGCTTCTTGAGGCTGCGCGCCTTGCCGACATAGAGCACGTCGCCCGAGGCGTCGATCATGCGATAGACGCCGGGGCTGTTGGGCAATGTCTTCCAAAAGTCGCGGATGACCTCCGCGCCAGCGCGCACGGAAGCCGGCGCATCGGCGACGAGATGCTCGATCTCGCGCAGTTCGCCGCCATTCTCGCCCGTCTCCGCCGGGACGTCCTCGCCCTGCCGCGCGGGGGCTCTTCCGCTCTTCGAGTCGTCCGCCATCATGGCGATGAGGTGACGCCGTGCGGACGGAAGGTCAAGAGGCCGGCGCGGGATGCAGCATCACGCCGGCGCGAGGCCGATCCGGGCGTCGCGCTGGCGCAGCCAGTGGATGAAGGGCACGGCGAGAAGCACCATCCATGCCTTGCCGATGACCTGGCCGGCGAAGAAGTCAAGGCTGCCGAAGGCGAGTTGCAGGAAGACGGCGCTGTCGACCACGAGGCCGACGACGCTCGACAGCACGACCGCCGTCACGAAGCGCTTGCGCTGCAGCGGCGTATAGACGGCGAAATCGGCCAGTTCCGACAGGAGGAAGGCCGCGGCAGACGCTATGACTATGGCCTGCGGCGCAAGCAGGGCCGAGAGCGCCGTGCCGACGACGATCGCTCCGAGCGCGGCCTTGGCGCCCAGGCGCCGCTGCACGATGTCGCGCGCGACGAGCGCAAGGCCGATCATCAGCACGCCACTCGGCGCCATGATGCCGGGTGCAACCGGGATGAGGCACGGCCCCTCCGGCACGCAGACCGTGCCGGCATTGCCGATGAGCCAGTTGGCGGCGGGGATGGTGAGGCCGAAGACGAGGAGGGCGAGGATGCCCTCGAACTGTTTCTGCCGGATCTTGTCGGTCGTCGGGTTCATGGTCCGTCGTTGTCTTCCGTGTTGCGCCCGGTGCGCCATTTCGCCCAGCCGGCGGCGCGCAACTCGCAGGCCGGGCAGGTGCCGCAGCCATAGCCCCAGTCGTGGCGGCGCGAGCGCTCGCCAAGGTAGCACGTGTGCGTCTCCTCGACGACGAGGGCGAGGAAATCCGCGCCGCCCAGCCGCTCGGCGAGCGCGAAGGTCTCCGCCTTGTCGCGCCACATCAGCGGCGTGTGCAGCACGAAGCGGCTGTCGGTGCCGAGATTGATGGCGACCTGCATCGCCTTGATTGTGTCGTCGCGGCAGTCAGGATAGCCGGAGTAATCCGTCTCGCACACGCCGAGCACGATGTGGCGCGTCCCGCGCCGATAGGCGAGCGCCGCCGCGAAAGTGAGGAAGATGAGGTTGCGGCCGGGGACGAAGGTCGTCGGCAGGCCGTTCTCGCCCGTCGCGATCGCGACCTCGCGCGTCATCGCCGTGTCGGAGATGGCGCCGAGCGCGGCAAGCGGCACGACATGGTCGCGGCCGAGCCGCCTCTCCCCCATCGCGCCCGGCCGGGCAAGGCGCTCGCGGATCACCCCGCGGCAGGTCAGCTCCACCGCATGGCGCTGGCCGTAGTCGAAGCCGATCGTTTCCACATGGGCGAAGCGCTCAAGCGCCCAGCCGAGGCAGACGGTGGAATCCTGCCCGCCGGAAAAGAGGACGAGGGCCTTGTCGTCGGCGAGCTCGGGCATCGCACCGATCAGTCGAACAGGCTGGAGACGCTCGATTCCGTCGCCGTGCGGCCGATGGCCTCGCCGATGAGCGGGGCGATGGTGATGACGCGGATGTTCGGCGCCACCTTCACGGCCTCGGTCGGCTGGATGGAATCGGTGATGACGAGTTGCTTGAGGCGCGAGGACGAGATGCGCGCCACGGCCCCGCCGGAGAGCACGCCATGCGTGCAATAGGCGTAGACCTCGCGCGCGCCCTTGGCGAGCAGCGCGTCGGCGGCGTTGCACAGCGTGCCGCCGGAATCGATGATATCGTCGACGAGAATGCAGGAACGACCCTCGACATTGCCGATGATGTTCATCACCTCCGACTCGCCCGGCCGCTCGCGGCGCTTGTCGACGATGGCAAGCGGTGCGTCGATCCGCTTGGCGAGCGCGCGGGCGCGCACCACGCCGCCGACGTCCGGCGAGACCACCATGACATTGGCGAGGTCCATGTGTTCGCGGATGTCGCGCACCATCACCGGCGCGCCATAGAGGTTGTCGGTCGGGATGTCGAAGAAGCCCTGGATCTGCCCGGCGTGCAGGTCGAGCGTCAGCACACGGTCGGCGCCGGCGCGAGTGATGAGGTTGGCGACGAGCTTGGCCGAGATCGGCGTGCGCGGGCCGGGCTTGCGGTCCTGCCGGGCATAGCCGAAATAGGGCAGCACGGCCGTGATGCGGCGGGCGGAGGAGCGGCGCAGCGCATCGATGATGATGAGCAGCTCCATCAGGTGGTCGTTGGCCGGGAACGAGGTCGACTGGATGACGAAGACATCCTCGCCGCGTACGTTCTCCTGAATCTCGACGAACACCTCCATGTCGGCGAAGCGCTTGACCTGGCAGGTCGCGAGCGGCACCTCGAGATAGTTCGAGATGGCCTCGGCGAGCGGACGGTTCGAATTGCCCGCGACGAGCTTGATCGAGGGTTTCATCCAGCGCGTTCCCGTATGTTGAGCGGAGCTGTGGAACTAGAGCCTGGCCGTCTGCCACGGGTCGCGCTGTCACAACCCGGACATATTGGTCTGCGCGGCTCTTATCAGCGATGGCGCGGGTGAACAATAGCACTTGTGCTGCAGCGCGGCATCTGGATGGCCGGCATGCCCCTCCCCGCTAGTGGCAAGAGGGTTCCAGGCCTTGCTCAACACAGCACGAGATCGAGTGAGGGCAGGTTCAGCGCGTCGGGCGCACCCTCCGTCACGAGATAGGTGCGGCCGAGGCACATGGCGGTCCCGCTTTGCGAATCCATCAGGATCATGTGCGCGAACATCACCATGCCCGGCACCAGCGGCCAGTCGTTATCCTCGTAGAACATCGGCCAGTCCATCCACGACGGGGTGAACTTGGCGCCCAGCGAATAGCCGCAGGCGTTGAGGCGGTGGCCGGCGAGCCCCGCCGCGTCCAGTGCCTTGGCATGGGCTGTGAAGACGTCCCCCGCCGTCTTGCCCGGCCGCATAGCCGCCTCGCAGGCGAGCAACGCCTCCTGCGCCGCTCGGTGATAGGTGAGATGCTCGGGCCGCGGGTCGCCGATGACGAGCGTGCGCATGGCCGCGACGTGGTAGTGCCGGTAGACGCCGGCGAATTCGAGCGTCAGCTGGTCGCGCGGATCGAGCACGCGCCGGCCGCTCTTGTAGCGGCACAGCAGGGCCTCGCGTCCGGAGCCGATGATGAACTCGTTGGCGGGATAGTCGCCACCGCCGCGGAAGATCGCCGCGTGCTGGGCGGCGAGGATCTCGCCCTCGTCGGCCCCGGCCCGCGTCAGGGCGATGGCCGCCCGGTCGGCCTCATCCGCGAGCACCGCCGCCCGACGCACATAGGCGAGTTCCTCCTGCGACTTCACCGCCCTCAGGCGCGTGACGACGAGCGAGGCATCCGTGAGCTGCGCAAGGCCATCGAAGGCGGCGTCGAGCCTGCGGCCGTTGGCGGCGACGAGGCCGTAGGATTCGTATTCGACGCCGATGCGTTTGCCGGCGAGGCCCTTCTCGGCCGCGATGGCGCCGAGCTCGCCCGCCGGGTCGGCGTCCCGGCCGTCCCTCCAGATGCGGATGTCCTCGATATTCGACGTCAGCTCCGCCTGCCGCAGATCGGCGGAGCGGGTGAGAAGCACGATGTCGCCGCCGGCCGTAACGAGAAGGCTCTGGAAGAAGCAGAAGCCGAAGGTGTCGTAGCCGGTCAGCCAGTACATCGATTCCTGCTGGAACAGGAGGAGCCCGTCGAGCTTCTCCCGTTCCATCGCGGCAAGCAGGCTTTCCTTGCGGCGGGCGAATTCGGCTGGCGAGAAATGCAGGGCCATGCGGGTTCCTCATGGGTGGACCGGCGGATGCAATCCACTCATCAATGCCAGCTTCGGACCCGCCCCGTCGAGGCCGCACGGCGCTTTCCGCAGTAAGAATTCCTTGTCTTCTGCGCGCTACAGACATCATCCTGAAGCAACTGATGCGTCGGGGACGGGAATGCGTGCAGCGGCAGGGCTCGGATCGGGGTTGATCGCCGGCAACGCCGCCGATGCGCACGCAGGCCCCCTGACCGGCGGCCATGAAGGCTTCATCGACGCGCTGGCCATGCACATCGGCCAGGCGGGGCGCGCCCTATGGGACGTGCTCGTTGCGACGCCACAGATCCCCTCCGCCTTTGCCGACGTGTGGGATGTCATGACGGCCGACGTCCCCGAGGCCGGCACGCTCCTCGCCCACGCCGTCGTCATCGGCGTCGCGGTGCTCTTCGTTCCCACGCTGGTGCGCCGCCTTGCCGGGGGTGCAGAGATTCATGCGGATGACGACGGGCGAGCACGGCTCAAGAAGGCCGTGCGTCGGCTCGTCGTCGATGCGGCCGGCCTCATCGTCATGGTTGCTATCACGGCATTGCTGGCGCGGCTGTTCCTGCGCGGCGACACGCCGGTGCATGGGCTTGCCGTTGCGATCGTCGGGGCGGCCGTGCGCTGGCGGCTGGCCATGCTGCTGCCGCTCACCCTCCTGCGCCCTCAGGAGCCGCAGTTGCGCCTCGTGGCGGTCGGAGAGGACCGGGTGCGCGCCGTACTCGTCGGCGCCGGCGCGACGCTCGCCATCCTTCTTGTCTTCTACACGCTCATGCCGGTCTTCGTCCGCGCCGGCATCGCGCGCCCGCCGGCACAGGCCCTTGGCGTGATCGTCGGCACGCTCGCCGCCACAGCCGCAGGCATGACGCTCGCTCGTTTCTTCGCGCACGCCGCCGAGGCGCCGCGTGCCGTCGTCATTGCCGCCGGTGCAATCGTCGTCCTCGTCTGGGTGGCGTGGATCTACGGCATCGTCGCGCTCGACTTCGACCTCTATCACGCCGCTGCCTTCTCGGCGCTGCTCGCCCTTGTCGTGGCGACGCTCGACCGCTTCCTCGCCTATGCCATCGCCTGCTGCCACCCACAGGAGGCTCCGGAGACGACCGAAGCCGAGGAGCCCTCGGCCGAGCTCGCCCTCGTGGCGGATGCGGAGGCAGCGGATGCAGCCGTGCCTGACCCCGGGTCGCCATATCTCCTGCAGATCCTGATCACGGCGCGCCGCATCGTGATCGCTGTTGCCATAACTGCCCTCGCGACCTTCTTCGTCCGGCTCTGGGTGGTCGAGATCCTCGCGCTCGTCAGCCAGGAACTCTGGTACGCCTGGCGCGAGGCGCTCCTGACGGCGGTCGGCATTCTCGTCGTCGGCTACATCTTGTTCGAGCTGCTGCGCGGCTGGGCCCGCCTCAAGTTCGCCCCGCGGACGCACGGATCGGCGGACGATCACGACGCCGCCGGCCTGCCGCGGCCGGCGGGGCGGCTCGCCTCGGTCCTGCCGCTGCTCGAAGGCTTCGTCGGCGCGCTCATCGTCGCCACCGCCATCCTCGTCGCCCTGTCGCATCTCGGCGTCAACATCGGCCCGATCCTCGCCGGCGCCGGCATCTTCGGCCTCGCTTTCAGCTTCGGCTCGCAGGCGCTGGTGCGCGATATCGTCTCCGGCATCTTCTATCTTGCAGACGACGCCTTCCGCGTCGGCGAATACATCCAGGCCGGCAGCCACAAGGGCATGGTCGAGCGCATCTCGGTGCGCTCGCTGCGCATCCGCCACCAGAACGGGCAGTTCCACACCATTCCCTACGGCCAGCTCGGCGCCGTGACCAACTTCAGCCGCGACTGGGCGACGGTGAAGTTCAACCTGCGCCTCGCCCGCGATGCCGACGTGGAACAGGCGCGAAAGATTGCCAAGAAGATCGGCCAGGACCTCCTGACCCACGAGGAATATGGCAAGGATTTCATCGGCCCCGTGAAGATGCAGGGCGTCGCCGACGTGCAGGAGAACGCCCTCGTCTGCCGCTTCAAGTTCACCGTCAAGCCGGGCCGGCAGGCCCTCATCCAGCGCGAGGCCGTCAAGCGCCTGTTCAAGGGCTTCACCGACGCCGGCATCCGCTTCGCCTCCAATGCGGTCGTCGTGCAGGGCGGCGACGGCCGGAGCGACACCTCCGCCGCCGCGGCAGCCGACCTGTCGCGCCATCTGGCCGAGGAGCGGGCGCAGGCGCAGGGCTGACGCCCGGCCACGCAGCGTTGCAAAATCGAGGACTTGCTGCTAAAGGCAACGCGCGCCCGCCAGACACCCCTGGAGGCACGGGTGCGCCACACATGTTCTGTTGAACGTGAATGGCCGTGCGCGAGCACGGCCGTTTCTGTTCCGTGACCACAAAGGATCGAAGCCATGTCCGCTGTCAAGCAGCTCAAGGCCTCGGCTCGCGAGCGGGTCGGCAAGGGGGCCGCCCGTGCCGTTCGCCGTCAGGGCCGTGTTCCCGCAGTCATCTACGGTCTCGGCGAAGCGCCGCAGCCGATCGCGCTCGACTTCAACGAGACGAAGCGCCTGATCTTCTCCGGCGGTTTCCTCACCACCGTTTTCGAGATCGACGTCGACGGCAGCAAGACCCGCGCCATTCCGCGCGACTTTCAGCTCGATCCGGTGAAGGACACGCCCCTCCACGTCGACTTCCTGCGCGTGACGCGCGATGCCACCGTCAACGTCGAAGTGCCTGTGCACTTCCTGAACCAGGAAGCTTCGCCCGGCCTCAAGCGTGGCGGCACGCTCAACGTCGTACGCCACACGGTCGAGCTCATCGTGCCGGTCGATGCCATCCCCGATGCGATCGACATCGACCTCACGGGCCGGGAGATCGGCGATTCCATTCACATCTCGGCCGTCAAGCTGCCGGCCGGCGTCACCCCCGTGATCCAGGACCGCGACTTCACCATCGCGACCGTGGTCGCGCCGTCCAAGCTCGTCGCCGAGACGGCCGAGGAAGCTGCTGCCGGCGAGACCGAAGAGAAGTAATTTTCCCCAAGAGCGGGGCGGGCCTCTTCGTCCGCCCTGTCTGCCTCTCCCTGGGCACCGCCCGAGGATCGAGCCCGGTGCATGCTGGCCGCGCTGGCCGGCCGCGCCGGGTTTCGGGAGCACCATGTGCTTCCTTCCGTTCACGGGGCTTCGCCATGCTGCTGTTCGTCGGGCTCGGCAATCCGGGCGCGCGCTATGCGCACAATCGGCACAACATCGGCTTCATGGCCGTCGACGAGATCGCCCGCCGGCACAATGCCGGCCCGTGGCGCCGTCGCTTCCAGAGCGAGGTGGCGGAGGCCGTCGTCGGCGGCGAACGCCTTCTGCTCATGAAGCCCCAGACCTACATGAACGAATCGGGCCGTGCGGTTGGCGAGGCGCAGCGCTTCTTCAAGGTCGCCCTCGCGGATATCGTCGTCTTCCACGACGAGCTCGACCTTGCACCGGCCAGGCTGCGCATCAAGACGGGCGGCGGCATCGCCGGGCACAACGGCCTGCGGTCGATTTCCGCCCACGTCGGCAACGACTATCGCCGGGTGCGCCTGGGCATCGGTCACCCCGGCGACAAGGCGCTCGTGCACACCTATGTGCTCAGCGATTTCGCCAAGGCGGAGGAGCCCTGGGTCGAGGATCTCACGGGCGCGGTGGCAGAGTTTGCGGCGCTCCTTGCCAGGGGCGAGGACGCCAGTTTCCAGAACAAGGTGCATCTGGCCATGGATGCGCGAGGTTGGGGCGACGTGAAGCGCCCGGGCGAACGCGCCGGAGGATAGGTGATGGGTTTCAAGTGCGGCATCGTCGGCCTGCCGAACGTAGGCAAGTCGACGCTCTTCAACGCGCTCACGCAGACGGCGGCGGCCCAGGCGGCCAACTATCCCTTCTGCACCATCGAGCCGAATGTTGGCGAGGTCGCGGTCCCGGACCCGCGCCTCACGACACTCGCCGGGATCGCAGGCTCGGCTCAGATCATCCCGACGCGGCTCACCTTCGTCGACATCGCCGGCCTGGTGCGCGGCGCCTCGAAGGGCGAGGGCCTCGGCAACCAGTTCCTCGCCAACATCCGGGAGGTTGACGCCATCGCCCATGTGGTACGCTGCTTCGAGGACGGCGACGTCACACACGTCGAGGGCAAGATCGACCCCATCGCCGACATCGAAACCATCGAGACCGAGCTTATGCTCGCCGATCTCGACAGCCTCGAAAAGCGCGTCACCGCCCTCGAGAAGAAGGCCCGCGGCGGCGACAAGGAGGCGAAGGAATCCCTCGACCTCATCTCGCGCGCCCTCACCCTGCTGCGCGCCGGCAAGCCGGCCCGGCTCGTCGAGCGCAAACCGGAGGAGGAGCGCGCCTTCGGCATGCTCGGCCTGCTGACGTCGAAGCCCGTCCTCTATGTATGCAATGTCGATGAGGGCTCGGCCCGCGACGGCAACGCATTCTCCGCCCGCGTCTTCGCGCGCGCCGCGGAGGAAGGGGCCAAGGCCGTCGTCGTCTCGGCCAAGATCGAGAGCGAGATCGCCGTGCTACCGGCCGAGGAGCAGGCGGACTATCTCGCCGCCATCGACCTCGAGGAGCCCGGCCTCAACCGCGTGATCCGCGCCGGCTACGAATTGCTCGGCCTCATCACCTATTTCACGGTAGGGCCCAAGGAGGCGCGCGCCTGGACCATCACCCGCGGCACGCGGGCACCGCAGGCCGCCGGCGTCATCCATACCGACTTCGAGAAGGGCTTCATCCGCGCCGAAACCATCGCCTATGCCGACTATGTGGCGCTGAAGGGCGAGGCCGGGGCGCGCGATGCCGGCAAGCTGCGCCTTGAAGGCAAGGACTATCAGGTCGCCGACGGCGATGTTCTGCACTTCCGCTTCGCGACCTGAGGTTTTGGTCGGACGAATGGCGAACCGCCAGTGCCACGCGCAACCATTGGCCGGGCGCAGGCGGAGCAGCCCGGGTGCCGACGCAAGAACCTCATGAGCATCCGGGACCGGCAGCCACTTTCCCCTCGCCTGCTATCGATCGGTCTCCACCGGGGCGCCGATGCCGAGCCCCTGAAGGTAAACGAGCATCCCCGCCTCCAGTAGTTCCTCGGGCGTCATGGGCAGCGCGCGCCGTCCGGCGTCACCGCGAGCGAACAGGGACGCGATACCGTGCGACATTGCCCAGATATGCAGGGCCATCATCAGGGCCGGCGGCCGCTTGCCGGCAGGCACGGTGGCGACGAGCGCGTCCGCCGCATTGCGCAGCACCAGGAAGGCCCGCTCGGCGGCGAGCCTCAGCTCCGGGCTGGTATCGAGCGAGACGCCGGCCTCGAACATGGCGGAATAATAGGCCGGCTCGTTGCGGGCAAAGGCGAGATAGGCCTTGCCGAGACGCTCGAAGGCCGTGCCCGGATCGGGCGCCCCGCTCGCCCAAGCGGCCGCGAGTTCGCCCTCGAACTGGCTGAAGCCGCGCAGCGCCACATCGGCGAGCAGTTCTTCCCGATCCCGGAAATGGCGATAGGGCGCAGCGGGACTCACGCCGGCCCAGCGCGCCGCCTCGGCAAAGGTGAAGCCGGCCGGTCCCTTCTCGGCGATGAGCTCGAGAGCGGCACGGACGAGCGTTTCCTTCAAATTCCCGTGATGATAGCCCCGGGAGCCATCCGATCCGCCGCGTTTCCAGCTCATGTGAAAAGGTCTTACATGCCTTTAAGGGCGCTGTCGATGCAATGGCTCGGCGCCTATGCCTCGCCGCCGAGAATCCTGCGCAGATGGCCCGGAATGCGCGCCGGCCGGCCGCCGGCGATGGCCGCCACGCGCACGTCGGCCGTAACGATGACTTCGTCACCACGGAGGATGCGCTGGGCGATGACGAGCGAGGCGCCACGCACCTCGTCGGTGCGCGTCTCGACCGTCAGGACGTCGTCCATGCGCGCCGGCAGGATATAGTCAATCGTCATGCGTCGCACCGCGAAGATGAGGCCTTCGCCATCGGCATGCAGATCCGACTGGGCAACGCCGGCGAGGCGCAGGAAGTCCGTGCGCCCGCGCTCCAGGAAGCGCAGGTAGTTCGCGTGATAGACGATGCCGGAGAAATCGGTGTCCTCGTAATAGACACGCACCGGCAGGATATGGGTGCGCCCCTCGAGCACGCCGGCAAGGTGCGGCCAGTGCCGGCCCGCTGTGTCAATCGTCATCACATCGTCCCTTTGCCCGTCCATCTCGTCCTTTCCATCGGCCGCTTCTCCCGCCGCACTGACCTACACATACCGGTCGTCGATTTCCATCCCCTGCCACCGGCGGAAGCCTGTGCTATCGTCGCAGCGATCCGGCCGTCGGCCGCCACATGACCGGTCCCTCGATGAAGTCCCTCATCAACAGCTGGCAACTCTGGGCTTTTCTGTCCGCCACCTTCGCGGCCCTGACGGCGGTCCTCGCCAAGGTGGGCGTGGAAGAGATCAATTCCGATTACGCGACGCTGGTGCGCACGCTCGTCATCCTCGCCGCCGCGGCGGCCATCGTCGCAGCGACCGGGCAGTGGCAGTCGCCCGTGTCGGTGCCTGGCAGGAGCTATCTCTTCCTCGTCCTCTCCGGCCTTGCGACGGCAGCCTCCTGGCTGTGCTACTTCCGTGCCCTGAAGCTGGGCGACGCCTCGCGCGTCGCACCCATCGACAAGCTCAGCGTCGTCCTCGTCGCCGTCTTCGCCGCCCTCTTCCTCAACGAGCGGCTGGCCTCGATCAACTGGCTTGGCGTCGTCCTCATCACGGCCGGCGTCGTTCTCGTCGCCTACAAGCCCTGAGCCTCAGGCCTCGTCGTCGCCGCCGAACAGGCCGAACTGCACCGTCTCGCGCTGCGGCTCCTCGAGGCCGAGGTGGCGGAAGGCGTGCGGGGTCAGGATGCGCCCGCGCGGCGTGCGCTGCACGAAGCCCTTCTGGATGAGGAAGGGCTCGATGATCTCCTCGATGGCGTCGCGCGGCTCCGACAAGGCTGCGGCGATCGTCTCGATGCCCACCGGCCCGCCGCCGAAGGAGAGCGCGATGGTCGAGAGATAGCGCCGGTCCATCAGGTCGAGCCCGGCGCCGTCGACCTCGAGCAGTTGCAGCGCCTTGTCGGCGATGGCGCGGGTGACCGTGTCGGCCCCGTCGACCACCGCGAAATCGCGCACCCGGCGCAGGAGGCGCCCGGCGATGCGCGGCGTGCCGCGGGCCCGGCGAGCGATCTCGTTGGCGCCGTCGTCGCTCATGCCGATGCCGATGACCCGCGCGCCCCGCTTCACGATGAGCTCGAGCTCCTCCACCGTATAGAACTGCAGACGGATGGGGATGCCAAAACGGTCGCGCAGCGGGGTGGTGAGCAGGCCCTGGCGCGTGGTCGCGCCGACGAGCGTGAACTTCGGCAGGTCGATCTTGACCGAGCGCGCCGCCGGCCCCTCGCCGATGATGAGGTCGAGCTGGTAGTCCTCCATCGCCGGATAGAGAATTTCTTCCACGGCCGGGTTGAGGCGGTGGATCTCGTCGATGAAGAGCACGTCGCGCTCGTCGAGATTGGTGAGCTGGGCGGCAAGGTCCCCCGCCTTGGCGATGACCGGCCCGGACGTGGAGCGGAAGTTGACGCCGAGCTCGCGGGCCACGATCTGCGCGAGCGTCGTCTTGCCGAGGCCGGGCGGGCCGACGAAGAGCACGTGGTCGAGCGCATCGCCCCGCGTCTTCGCCGCCTCGATGAAGACCGAGAGATTGGCCCGCGCCTGCGCCTGGCCGATGAACTCGCCGAGCGCGAGTGGTCTCAGCGACTGATCGGGGTCGTCGCCCCGCCGTTCGGCGGAGACCAGGCGCTGAGACGTCATTGTATGCCTCCCCAGCGCATCGGAGCGGCCGCGACCGCACGGTCGATGCCGCGCCGGTCCCTCGCCCTCCGAGCCGCCCCGATGCTGCTCCTGCAAGTCATTCGTCGTTCCCTGCGTCGGCCCCGCTCCCAGACGAGCCTATACCCCGGCCGTGACGCCGGCCAAACGGGTCGGATCGTCCGCTGCCGCCCCTCGTCACGCAACTGTTCCCTAAGGGGATGGTCATGCCCTCTCATCGCATCTCGAGTCGATATGTCCCGCTTGCGGCATTCCTGATCACCGCTGCGATCCCGGTGGCTGCCGAAGGCCGCCCCCCCACGACGTCCGAACAATGCGCTCCGTTCCGCAGCGGCGCGTGCAAGCCGCTCGCACAGCCCTTCACCGACTTTTCACCTGAATGGCAACCCGCGCCCCCGCCGCCGCCCGACCTGCTCTACGCGCCCGGCAAGAAGGCGGGCTCGCTTCCCTCTCGTGAGGACCTGCCGGCCGCCATGCGCCGGCCACCGGAGAGGAAAAGCCGCTGAGACCCGTCGCGCCCAAGCCGCCCGTCATCGCGCCAGCTCCTTCAGGCCGAGGCGGATGAGGGTGGCGGTCTGCGCCTCCTCTCCCGCCGCTTTGAGGGCCGCGGCAACGGCCGCCGCCGCCTGCGGCTGCCCGTAGCCCAGATTGACCAGAGCCGAGACGGCATCGGCCACGGGCGCCGGCGCATCGCCGTCCGTCACTGCCCCGGAAAGGCGGATGACCGCCGGATCGACCGCCCCGAACACCGGCGCCTTGTCCTTCAACTCGGCAACGAGGCGGGCGGCGAGCTTCGGCCCGACGCCAGGCGCGCGTGCGATCGCGGCCTTGTCGCCCATGCCCACCGCCGAGGCAAGGGCGCCAGGGTCGAGCACCGAGAGGATGCCGAGCGCGACGCGCGACCCTACACCCTGAACCGTCTGCAAGAGGCGGAACCATTCCCGCTCCGCGTCGCTGCGGAAGCCGTAGAGGCGGATCATGTCCTCGCGCACGATGGTCTCGATGGCGAGGGTCGCCGCCTCGCCGGCCGGCGGTAGGTTCTGCAGCGTGCGCGAGGAACAGTGCACCAGATAGCCGACGCCGTGCACGTCGAGGATGACGTGGTCCTCGCCGTAACTGTCGACGACACCCTTGAGCTTGCCGATCATGCCCGCACCCGCCTGTCGAATCGTGCCGTCATCATAGGGCAAGAGCCTTGCGCAGCGCCCGTGCCTGCCGGTGCTGGGCGTGGGTGATGGCGACCGCGAGCGCATCGGCCGCATCCGCCGTCGTCGCCACTGCCTTCGGCAGCAGCACCTTGATCATTGCCGCGATCTGGCGCTTCTCGGCATGGCCGACGCCCGTGACGGTCTTCTTGACGAGATTGGCCGCATATTCGGCGACGTCGAGGCCGGCGAGCGCCGGCACCAGCAGCGCCACGGCGCGCGCATGGCCGAGCTTCAGCGTCGCCTGCGCATCCTTGTTGACGAAGGTCTCTTCCACCGCCACCTCGTCCGGCCCGTGATCGCGCACGATGGCCGTGAGCCCGTCGTGCAATTCGCGCAGCCGCTCGGCGAGCGGCAATTCGCCGTTGGAGGTCACGCAGCCGCAGGCGACGAAGGACAGGCGCGTGCCGGCAATGTCGACGACGCCCCAGCCCATCTTGCGCAGGCCGGGGTCGATACCGAGGATGCGAATCGCGTCAACGCCCATGCCTTCGGCTTTAGCCGAACAAAGGGCG
Organism: Chelatococcus daeguensis; assembly: GCF_001887265.1. Classification (NCBI taxonomy): domain Bacteria; kingdom Pseudomonadati; phylum Pseudomonadota; class Alphaproteobacteria; order Hyphomicrobiales; family Chelatococcaceae; genus Chelatococcus; species Chelatococcus daeguensis. Next base: position 2,927,763 of record NZ_CP018095.1, read on the forward strand.
AACGGCCAGCCTCTTTACCCGCGTCGCCTGCCGACGCCCGCCAGTGCCCCGACGGCGCCGCTCGCGAAGAGGAAGCCAGCGGTGACGAGCACGAGGGCGCCGATGGCGAGCGGGGTGAGACGCTCGCCGAGGAGCAGCATGCCGCCGAAGGAGGACATGGCCGGCACGAGTGCCGAGAAGGCCGCGGCCACCGTGACGCCGAGGCGGCGCACGGCGAGCGAATAGGCCGCGATGCCGACGACGCCGGACAGGACGCCCTGCCACAGCACCTGCATTGCGAGTTCCTGCCAGGGAGCGGTGAGGAAGCCGCTGTCGCCGGACAGATACCAGATCGGCAGGAGCAGCAGGAAGGACCAGGCGTTGAGCACGGCGGCCGCCTGCCAGCCGGTCAGCCCACTCTGCCGGATGCCGAAGGTGTAGACCGCCCACAGCGCGCCACCGCAGACGAAAAGCAGGTCGCCACGCCAGCTGCCGGCGGCGTCGCCGAGGCTCGGTCCGATGATGGCTGCGACACCGGCGAGGATGAGGGCAAAGCCGACGAGATGGACGCGGGTCGCCCGCTCGCCGAACCACAGCGCGCCGAGGAGCATGACGAACATCGGCACGGTGGTCGGCATGATGGCGCCCATGTGGGCGACCGGGGCCAGGCGCGCGCCGGCCATCGCAACGAGCCCGAACGGCAGGCCGGCGCCAGCCACCATGGCGGCGATCGTCCAGGGATTGGCCTTGCGGGGCAGGAGGCCGTTGCGCAGCAAAACCGGCGCCAGCAGTAGAGACGCCACGCCGTAGCGCAGGAAGGCGAGATCGAACGGCGTCAGGCTGGTCGAGGCGCTGTGGCGCGTGGCGATCTGCCAGCCGGCCCAGATGGAGATCGCGGTGAGCGCGGCGAGGATGCCGAGGAGCCGCCCGTCACGCACGGGGGTGCGCGCCGCCGCGTTAGCATCGACCGCGCCCTCGGTATGCACCGCCATCCACGCCTCCGGAACGCCGCTGTAACAAGTGGCGCATCCATAGCCGCTGGTCGGGCGGCGCACATCGTCGCGCGGCGGGCAGCAGCCGTGCGCCGGGCGCACGGCCGCGCCCGATCAGGCGCTCAGCTTCGCCAGGAGGCTGTCGGAGATCTCGAAATTGGCGAAGACGTTCTGCACGTCGTCGTGTTCCTCGAGCGTGCCGATGAGGCGCATCAGCTTCTCGCCCGTCTCGTCGTCGACGGCGATGGTGTTCTGCGGCTTCCACACGAGCTTGGAGGCCGTCGGCTCGCCGAACTTCTCCTCGAGCGCCTTGGAGACCTCGTTGAGCGCACCCTGCTCGCAATAGACCTCGTGGCTCTCCTCGCCCGAGACCACGTCGTCGGCGCCGGCGTCGATGGCCGCTTCCAGCATGTCGTCGGCGGAAGCCACCGAGGCGGCGAAGGCGACATAGCCGACGCGATCGAACATAAAGGAGACGGCGCCCGTCTCGGCGAGGTTGCCGCCACTCTTGGTGAAGTAGGAGCGCACGTCCGAGGCGGTGCGGTTGCGGTTGTCGGTCATCGCCTCGACGATGACGGCGACGCCGCCCGGCCCGTAGCCCTCGTAGCGGATTTCCTCGTAGTTCTCGCTGTCGCCACCGCTCGCCTTCTTGATGGCGCGCTCGATGTTGTCCTTCGGCATGTTCTCCGCGCGCGCCGCCAAGATGGCCGCGCGCAGGCGCGGGTTCATGGCTGGATCGGGCAGGCCGAGCTTGGCGGCGACGGTGATCTCGCGCGCCAGCTTGGAAAAGAGCTTCGACCGCATGGCGTCCTGCTTGCCCTTGCGGTGCATGATATTCTTGAACTGCGAATGTCCGGCCATCGGTCCTCCGGCGGATGCGGGGCACCACGGGCCGCTCCCGGCCGCCCTGAGGTCGTCCCCGTCTGGAATGAGTGGGCGCCTTATAAGCCGCCTGTCGCCGAAAATAAAGGAAGCGGCGCAGCCGTGGCTATTCCCAGAAATCCGGCCCGCTCGGCGCAAGATGTGGCCCGATGCGCACATGTGCCACGCGGTGGGCAAGGCCGGTCGCATCGTCAGTCTCGACGGCGATACCGGCAAGCGTGCCCTCGCCACTCGCGGCCTCCAGCCGGCTGCCCGGCGTCTTCTCGAGGAAGCGGCGGATCGGCTCGTCCTTCTGCATGCCAAGGATGGAATCGTAGTCGCCGCACATGCCGGCGTCCGAGAGATAGCCCGTGCCCCCGGGCAGGACGCGCCCGTCGGCGGTCGGCACGTGGGTATGCGTGCCGACGACAAGGCTGGCGCGCCCGTCGACGAAGGCCGCGAGCCCCTGCTTCTCGCTCGTCGCTTCGGCATGCATGTCGATGACGACCGCGTCGCACGCCGCACCCAGGGGGCAGGCTTCCAGTTCCTGCGCCACGACGGTGAAGGGATCGTCGAGCGGATCCATGAAAAGCCGACCCATCACGTTCATCACGAGGACGCGCGCGCCATTGCGGGCCTCGACGACGGTGGCGCCGCGGCCGGGCGTGCCGCGCGGATAGTTGGCGGGGCGCAGGAGACGCGGCTGGCGCTCGATGAAGACGAGCGCCTCGCGCTGATCGAAGGAATGGTTGCCGAGGGTGATGACGTCGGCACCGGCCGCGAGCACCTCATCGCAGATCGCCTCGGTGATGCCGAAACCGCCGGCCGCGTTCTCACCGTTGATGACGACGAGGTCGAGGCTCCAGCGCTCGCGCAGGCGCGGCAGCCGCTCCACGACGGCCGTGCGCCCCGGACGGCCGACGATATCTCCGAGGAAGAGAAGGCGCATGTGAACTCCCCGATTGCGCGCGGGATGCGGATTCCATGCGGCACTCAGGCCGCCTGCGGGCGAATGACTTCGCTTTGCGTGACGACGACGTCAAGCCGCTGGTCGTGATTTTCTGCCGGCACGCTCGCGACCTCCTGGCAGGCGAGCGCCAGACCGATCGTCGTCAACGCCCCGGCTGCCGAGAGCCGGGCTATCGCCCCGTCGTAGTGGCCCTTGCCGTAGCCGATGCGATGACCAGCCCTGTCGAAGGCCGCGAGCGGCACGAGGAGGACGCGCGGCGTCACCTCCGCAGCCGTCTCCGGCGGGCCCAGGGTGCCGAAACCGGCGGGTACCAGCGGCTGCCATGGTTGCCATGCCCGGAAGAGCAGCCCTTGCGGCGAGCATACCGGCAGGGCAAGCGTGCCCCCCCGGTCGGCCAGGATCTCCAGGATGGGGCGAGGATCGATCTCGCTGCGCAGCGGCCAGTAGCCTGCCACAGGGCCCGTCAAGGGGCAGGTGAGTTCCGGCAGGGTCAGCGCGTTGTCGCGCAGGGCCTCGGCCGCCTCCAGCATCGTGTCGACGTCGAGCGCCGCCTCATCCCGCCGGGCAAGGGCGGCCCGGCGCAGCTCTTCCTTGGAGGGGGAACCGGAAAGGGCGTGCACGCGTCGACTGGCCTCGCCGGCGGATGAAGACAGTGCGGAGCCACGATGGCCGTTGGAGGATCGATCCCGGGAAACCTACAACGTAGGTGGGCGCCGTGTCGCCGAGTCCACGGACAAGGCAAGGAACAGCTCCCGTTAGGATCGATAAGGCCCCGGGGATATGTTCTCCTGACGCACCCCGCAGCACCGCGCGGCAAACATAGGCCGGCGTCGGAAAGATTGCTAGAGGCCCGCGTGCTCTGCCGAAAGCCGCCTCGTTCAACCCGGCTGGCTCGGCTGCGCCGGGGGCGTCAGCGACTTCGTCACGCGCTCGACGCGCTCGGCGAGCGTCGAGACGGCCTCCGCAAGCCGCTCCTCGATCGCACCTATCCGCTCGTCGCCCGCGCCCACGGCGTCCTTCAGCGTGGCGACCTCATTCTCCAGCCGCGCCAGGGCCCGCTTCGCCTCGCTCAGCTCGTCAGCGATGGTGAGCGCGGCCATGACATGCAGGCGCATGTCGCCGATCTCGCCGAAGGCCGTGCGCATTTCCTCGATGCGCCCGTCGAGCGTGGCGGCAAGCCCCTCGATATGCGCCTCCTCGCCCTCCCCGCAGGCCATGCGGTAGAGACGCCCGGCGATGGTGACGGAAACCTGCGGCATTACCCTTACCTCTTGGCTTCAAGGCTGGCTTTCGGCCCCCATGACCGTTCTGACCGCCCCCATGGCACGCTCGACCCGCCGCGACACGTCATCCGCCGCCGCCTCCAGGCGCTCCAGCCGGGCGAGCGCCCCGTCGAGTTCAACGGCGAGCCGCGCCCTGTCGTCCTGCATCAGCGACAGCTCGGTCTCGAGGTCGCCGCGCCGCTGTTCCAGCTCGAGCCGCCGTGCTGCCGCGCGCTCGAGCCCCGAGACGGCCGCCTCCAGCCGCTCGAGAGCTGCATTGAGCATTGCCTGCGATCGCGCCATGATCTCACCCGATGACTGTCGGCGGCGCGGGGAATCGCATGCCGGCCGTCGTTCCATTGACTCGCAAAGATGACCTGCTATCAAGCCCGCGCCCCCCCGCGGCTGTGCCGGCCCACGTCGGAAGCGGCGTCGAACGCGCAGTCAGACCCTGGTTTCGAGCGTACCGGAAACGATCCAGTGACTTCTCCTGTCGAGCACGCCCGCCTTGCCAATGCCATCCGCGCCCTCAGCATGGACGCCGTGGAACAGGCCAAATCCGGCCATCCCGGCCTGCCCATGGGGGCGGCAGACATCGCCACCGTCCTCTTCTCGCGCTTCCTGAAGTTCGACGCGGCCGATCCGCGCTGGCCCGACCGCGACCGCTTCGTCCTGTCGGCCGGTCACGGTTCGATGCTCATCTACTCGCTGCTGCACCTCACCGGCAACACGGATGTGACGCTCGACGAGATCAAGCGCTTCCGCCAGCTCGGCTCCAAGACGCCGGGCCATCCCGAGAACTTCATCACCTCCGGTGTCGAGACGACCACCGGCCCCCTCGGCCAGGGGATTGCCACAGCAGTCGGCATGGCACTCGGCGAGCGCATGCTCAACGCCCAGTTCGGCGACGACCTTGTCGATCACTATACCTATGTGCTCGCCTCCGACGGCGACCTCATGGAGGGCGTCAGCCAGGAGGCCATCGCGCTCGCCGGCCACCTCAGGCTCAACCGCCTCATCGTCCTCTTCGACGACAACGGCATCTCGATCGACGGGCCGCTGTCGCTCGCCGATTCCGTCGACCAGCTGAAGCGCTTCGAGGCGGCCGGCTGGGCAACGATCCGCGTTGACGGGCATGACCCGCAGGCCATCGCCGATGCGATCTCTGCCGCCCGCAACAGCGAATACCCTACGCTCATCGCCTGCCGCACCACCATCGGCTATGGCGCTCCGAACAAGGCCGGCACCTCCAAGGCACACGGCGAACCGCTCGGCGCCGAGGAACTCGGCGGGGCCAAGCAGCGCCTCGGTTGGCAATACGGCGCCTTCGAGATCCCCGAGGACATCCGCTCCGCCTGGCTCGCCATCGGCGAGCGCGGCCGCGCGACACGCGAAGCCTGGCAGGCCCGCCTCGCCGCCATGGACACCGAACTGCGTGAGGAATTCTCCCGCCGCATCACCGGCACGCCGCTCGCCGGCCTCGACGAGGCCGTCGCACGGCTGAAGCGGGAACTCGTGGAGACGGCCCCGACGCTCGCCACCCGCAAGGCGAGTGAGACAGCTCTTGCGGTTCTGACGGAAGCGGTGCCCGAACTGGTCCTTGGCTCCGCCGACCTGACCCCCTCCAACAACACGCGCACCAAGAACCTCGCCGCGGTCAGTGCCGGCAATTACGGCGGCCGCTACATCCACTACGGCATCCGCGAACACGGCATGGCCGCGGCCATGAACGGGCTTTCGCTGCACGGCGGCTTCATCCCGGCCGGCGGTACCTTCCTCGTTTTCGCCGATTATGCGCGCCCGGCGATGCGCCTCGCCGCCCTCATGGGCACGCAGGCCATCTACGTCATGACGCACGATTCGATCGGCCTCGGCGAGGATGGGCCGACGCACCAGCCGGTCGAGCACCTCGCGAGCCTGCGCGCCATGCCCAACATGCGCGTCTTCCGCCCGGCCGATGCCGTCGAGACGCTGGAGTGCTGGCAGCTGGCGCTCGAGCGGCGCGACGGCCCGACGGTCCTCGCGCTGACGCGCCAGAACCTCCCGGCCCAGCGCACGGCCTTCACGGACTGGAACATGTGCGCCACCGGCGCTTACGAACTCGCCGCCGCCGAGGGCGAGGCCGTCGTCAGCCTCTTCGCCTCGGGCTCCGAAGTCGAGATCGCCGTCGCCGCCCAGTCGCTGCTCGCCGAGCGCGGCATCGCCGCCCGCGTCGTCTCCGTGCCGTCGCTCGATCTCTTCCTCGCCCAGCCCGAGGATGTGCGCCGCGACGTCATCGGCAATGCGCGGATCAAGGTCGCCGTCGAGGCCGCCGTCCGCTTCGGGTGGGATGCGGTGATCGGCCCCGACGGCATCTTCGTCGGCATGTCGGGCTTCGGCGCCAGCGCCCCGTACAAGGAGCTGTACAAGCATTTCGGCATCACGGCCGAGGCCGTCGTCGAGCACGTCCTTGCCAGGCACACCGCCTGAGCAGGCACGCTTCGCCTCAGTTTCGCCGAACGCGCCGTGTCTCACGGCAACAGATCGAGGGAGTGATACCATGACGGTTCGGGTAGCCATCAACGGTTTCGGACGCATCGGCCGCAACATCCTGCGTGCCATCATCGAGAGCGGGCGCAAGGATATCGAGGTCGTCGCCATCAACGACCTCGGGCCAGTGGAGACCAACGCCCACCTGCTGCGCTTCGATTCGGTTCACGGCCGCTTTCCGGCCGAGGTTAAGGTCGATGGCGACACGATCGACGTGGGCCGCGGCCCCATCAAGGTCACCGCCATCCGCAATCCGGCCGAGCTGCCGCACAAGGACCTCGGCGTCGACATCGCCCTCGAGTGCACGGGCATCTTCACCTCGAAGGACAAGGCAAGGGCCCATCTCGACGCCGGCGCCCGGCGCGTGCTCGTCTCGGCCCCGGCCGACGGCGCGGACCTCACGGTCGTCTACGGCGTTAACCATGACAAGCTGGCGAAGGACCATCTCGTCGTCTCCAACGCGTCCTGCACCACGAACTGCCTCGCGCCGGTGGCGAAAGTGCTCAACGATGCCGTCGGCATCGAGAAAGGCTTCATGACCACGGTGCACGCCTACACGGGCGACCAGCCGACGCTCGACACCATGCACAAGGACCTCTACCGCGCCCGCGCTGCGGCCCTCAGCATGATCCCGACCTCGACCGGTGCCGCCAAGGCCGTCGGCCTCGTGCTGCCCGAGCTCAACGGCAAGCTCGACGGTGTCTCCATCCGCGTGCCGACGCCGAACGTCTCGGTCATCGACTTCAAGTTCATCGCCCGCAAGGCGACGACCAAGGACGAGGTCAACGAGGCCATCAAGCGCGCCGCCGCGCAGGAGCTGAAAGGCATCCTCAACTTCACGGCGAGCCCCAACGTCTCGGTCGACTTCAACCACGACAGCCACTCCTCCACCTTCGCCCTCGACCAGACGAAGGTGATGGAAGGCACGCTCGTGCGCGTCATGTCCTGGTACGACAACGAGTGGGGCTTCTCCAACCGCATGGCCGACACGGCCGTTGCAATGGGCAAGCTGGCCTGAAATGCATCGGGACGCGGACCCAAGCTCCGCGTCCCGCGTTACTTGAGGGGTTCGGCGGGGGGCGAGCTGGAGACCGCAATGAGCGACACAGGTGGCCAACGCATCGAACCCTTTCTGCCTCAATCAGCCCCTGATGCCGAGCCGGCCGCGCCCCCTGCCGAGCCAGCCCCTGCGCCAGCCCCGCCCCCGGCTGCTCCCCCCGCACCCGTCGAGGACCCGCCGGCGCCCCCCGCCACCCCGAGCGCCCGCTCCCTGGCGGAGCAGCTCGCCCGCATCGAGGAAAAGGCGGCACGGCTCGAGGAGAAGCACGCCCGCAGTGAGGCGCTGATGCTGCGGCTCGACGACAAGGTGCAGGCGACCTCGAACCTCTCTGGCGAACTCGCCCGCCAGAGCGACCTTGCCGCGCTGCACGATCGCGTCGCCCGGCTGCCGGGCTATTCCGCCCTCATCGTCGCGGCGGTCATCGCGGCGGTACTCGCCGCGAGCTTCACCGTCGCCCTCATCAAATTCCTGCCCGGAGGCATTGGATTATGAGCCATGGGACATCGAGCCCTGGAACCCGGAGCTTTCGCACGCTCGATGAAGCGCAGGTGAAGGGCAGGCGCGTCCTGTTGCGCGTCGACCTCAACGTGCCGATGGAGAATGGCCGCGTGAGCGACGCCACCCGCATCGAGCGGGTCGTGCCAACCATTCGCGAGATCGCCGACAACGGCGGCCGCGTGGTGCTGCTCGCCCATTTCGGCCGCCCGAAGGGCAAGCCCGAGCCCAAGGACAGCCTTCGCCCGGTCGCGGCCGCGGTCGCCGAGCACATCGGCCGGCCGGTGGCCTTCGCCGAGGACTGCATCGGCGAGGCGGCGACCGAGGCCGTCGACGCCCTGAAGGACGGCGACATCGTCCTTCTCGAGAACACCCGCTTCCACGCGGGCGAGGAGAAGAACGACACTGATTTCGTGAAGGCGCTCGCCGCCAACGGCGATCTTTACGTCAACGACGCCTTCTCCGCTGCCCACCGGGCGCACGCCTCCACCGAAGGGCTCGCCCATGTGCTGCCGGCCTATGCCGGACGCACGATGCAGGCCGAACTCGAGGCCCTGGCCAAGGCGCTGGAAGCACCGAAGCGACCCGTCGTCGCCATCGTCGGCGGCGCCAAGGTATCGTCGAAGATCGACCTCCTGGAGAATCTCGTCACCAAGGTCGATGCTCTCGTCATCGGCGGCGGCATGGCCAATACCTTCCTGCACGCCCAGGGTCTCGCCGTGGGCAAGTCGCTGGCCGAGAAGGATCTGGCGACGACGGCCTTGAAGATCATGGAGAAGGCGTCGGCGCACAACTGCGCCATCATCCTGCCGGTCGATGCGGTGGTGGCCTGGCATTTCGAGGCCAACGCCCCTTCGCAAGCCTATGGCCTCGACGCCATCCCAGAGGATGGCATGATCCTCGACATCGGCCCGCAGTCGATCGAGCGCGTACGCGCCGCCATCGACGATGCTGCGACCCTTGTGTGGAACGGCCCGCTCGGCGCCTTCGAGCTGACACCTTTCGACGCCGGCACGGTCGCAGCCGCTCGCTATGCTGCGGAGCGCACAGCGGGCGGCAAGCTCGTGTCGGTGGCCGGCGGCGGCGATACGGTCGCAGCGCTGAATCACGCGGGCGTCGCGGAAGCCTTTTCCTATGTCTCGACGGCGGGGGGCGCCTTCCTCGAGTGGATGGAAGGCAAGGCCCTGCCCGGTGTCGAGGCCTTGCGCGCCGGCTAAGGCCCGGCAACCATAACGAGGCGGGCAACCAACGCCCGCCCGGCCAGTCTAGCGGAGAAGTACAGTGGCTCGCATCACCCTGCGTCAGTTGCTCGACCACGCTGCCGAATACGGCTACGGCGTGCCGGCCTTCAACATCAACAACATGGAGCAGGGCCTCGCCATCATGGCGGCGGCCGATGCCGTCGATGCGCCCGTCATCATCCAGGCGAGTCGCGGCGCCCGCCAGTATGCCAACGACGTGGTGCTCGCCCGCCTCATCGACGCGCTCGTCGAGCTCTACCCGCACATCCCCGTGTGCATGCATCTCGACCACGGCAACAACGAAGCAACCTGCGTCACCGCCATGCAGCACGGCTTCACCTCCGTGATGATGGACGGCTCGCTGAAGGAGGACGGCAAGACGCCGGCCGACTGGGACTACAACGTCGGCATCACCCGCCGGGTGACCGAGATGGCCCATTACGGCGGCGTCTCGGTGGAGGGCGAGCTCGGCGTGCTCGGCTCGCTCGAAACGGGCATGGGCGACAAGGAGGACGGCCACGGCGCCGAGGGCAAGCTCAGCCACGACCAGCTGCTGACGAACCCGGACGAGGCGGTGAAGTTCGTCAAGGAGACTCAGGTCGATGCGCTCGCCATCGCCATGGGCACCTCGCACGGCGCCTACAAGTTCACGCGCAAGCCGGATGGGGCTATCCTCGCCATGCACGTGATCGAGGAGATCCACCGCCGCCTGCCCGAGACGCACCTCGTCATGCACGGCTCCTCCTCCGTGCCGCAGGAACTGCAGGACATCATCAACAAGTACGGCGGCAAGATGCCCCAGACCTGGGGCGTGCCGGTGGAAGAGATCCAGCGCGGCATCAAGCACGGCGTGCGCAAGATCAACATCGACACCGACAACCGCATGGCGATGACCGGCCAGATCCGCCGCATCCTCACCGAGAACCCGGGCGAGTTCGACCCGCGCAAATATCTGAAGCCGGCGATGGAGGCGATGACCAAGCTCTGCAAGGAGCGCCTCGAGCAGTTCGGCACGGCGGGCCAGGCCGGCAGGATCAAGCCCGTCTCCCTGTCCGAGATGGCCAAGCGCTACCGCTCCGGCGAGCTCGCCCCGAAGATCGCCTGATCCATGCCCGGCCGGTTCCCGGACCGGAGCAGGACGCGAGGGTCGCCGCACGGCGGCCCTCGGTGTTTCAAAAACAGGTTTCCACTTTCAGGCACGGCGCTCTAGAGTCCTTCCCTGCGACCTCGCGCTGCCGGCAGCCGGCGCGGACGACGCCGCCTTGGAGCCGATGCCGGTCGATTGCCCTGCAATCGGACCGGCATGGCTCTCGTTACTCGGGTACCTCAACGGCCATGTCCGACTTCACGCCCCGTCTCTATCTCGTCTCGCCCTTCGTGACCGATGTCGAGGCCTTCGCGCCACAGCTCGAAGCGGCCTGCAGGGTCGGCGACATCGCGGCCGTGCTGCTGCGGCTCGCCACGAACGACGAGCGGACGGCCATCAAGCAGGTAAAGGCGCTCGCGCCCATCGCCCAGAACGAGGGCGCCGCCGTCGTCGTCTCGGGCGCCCCTGTCATCGCCATGCGCGGCGGGGCGGACGGCGTTCACATCGCGGGCACCGGCTCGCCCGCCGAGGTCGAGGCGGCCCGCGAGGTGCTCGAGGCCATGAAACCGGATCGTATCGTCGGTATCGGTGGGTTGCGCAGCAAGCATGATGCCATGGTCGCCGGCGAGATGGACATCGATTACGTCATGTTCGGCGAGCCGCTGCCCAATGCCACCCTGCCCCCCTTCGCGCAGGTGATGGAGCGTGCGGCCTGGTGGGCGGAGATCTTTGCCGTGCCTTGCGTCGCCTTCGCGCCGGCGCTCGAGGACGTAACGCCGCTCGCGGAGACAGGGGTCGAGTTCGTCGCGGTGGGCGATGCGGTCTGGTCCGCGCCCGAGGGGCCGGCCAAGGCCGTGGCTTGCGCGCTCGGGGCGCTCGCCTCCGCCGAGGTGCCGCAGCGATGAGGTTGCGCCTGGCGGTCGCTCTTGCCGCGCTCCTCCTCCCCACCGCTGCCATCGCGCAGCCGGCCGCATCGCCAACGTTGCCCGCTCCTGCGGAAGGCGCAGCGCCGGCCGAGGCCGGACGCGCTCCCCAGCTGCCGACACCGCAGAGCACCCCCCTCATTCCGACGCTGCCGAGCGACCGCACGGATCTCGCCTATGGCGCCTACCAGCGCGGGCTTTATGTCTCGGCCCTGAAATATGCGACGGCGCGTGTGGAAGCCAATCGCAACGACACGGCCGCCATGACACTGCTCGGCGAGCTCTATGCGCAAGGCCTTGCCGTGCCGCAGGACTTCGCGGAGGCCGCCTCCTGGTACCGGCTTGCCCACGAAAAAGGCGATGCCAACGCCACTTTCGCCCTCGCCATGCTGGCCATGGATGGACTGGGGCTCCCGAAGAACCGGGCGCAGGCCGAGACGCTGCTCGAACAGGCTGCCGCCAAGGGCCACCCGGTCGCATCCTACAACCTCGCCCTGCTGCTGCTGCCGCGTCGCACCGAAGGCGGCGACGAACGGGCCGTCGCCCTGCTCGAGCGGGCGGCGCAGGCCGAGATCGCCGATGCCCAATATGCGCTCGCGGTACTCTATCGCGAAGGCAGAGGCGTGCCCGTCGACCGCATCAGGATGGCCAACTGGCTGGCGCGCGCGGCCGACAACGGCAACCTGCCGGCCCAGGTGGAATATGCCATCGCGCTTTTCAACGGCGATGGCACCGCGCGCAGCGAGGAAGAGGCGGCGCGCTGGTTCGAGCGAGCGGCTTGGCGCGGCAATCCCATCGCCCAGAACCGCCTGGCGCGCATCCTCGCTGCCGGTCGCGGCCGCCCGACGGACCTGGTCGAGGCCGCCGCTTGGCACATGCTGGCCGCGCAGGCGGGCCTCGCGGACAGCTGGCTCGACGATACCCTCAAGACCCTCACCGATGCGCAGCGCAAGGCTGCCGCCGACACCGCCCGTGAACGGGCCGAACGCCTCGAATTCGGCATCGGCCCTTGACCCCGCCGCGCAGCGAGGGCAAACCCGCCGCCCGGCCGCCATTCCAGTGACGAAAGACCCCAAGGCATGATCCGCTCTCCCCTCATCACCGTGATGACCGACGCCGTCATGAAGGCGGCTCGCTCGCTCAAGCGCGACTTCGGCGAGGTCGAGGCGCTGCAGGTCACGCTGAAGGGGCCGGGCGACTTTGTTTCCGCCGCCGACCGCAAGGCGGAGAAGACGCTGCGCGAGGCGCTGGAGAAGGCCCGCCCCGGCTATGGCTTCGTGATGGAGGAAAGCGGCATCGTCGAGGGAAGCGACAAGAGCCACCGCTGGCACATCGATCCGCTCGACGGCACGACGAATTTCCTGCACGGCTTCCCGCACTTCGCCATCTCGGTCGGCCTCGAGCGCGACGAGCAACTGGTGGCCGGAGTCATCTACGACCCGATCAAGGACGAGATGTTTGTCGCCGAGAAGGGCAAGGGTGCCTTCCTCAACAACAGGCGCGTCCGCGTCTCGGCCCGGCGCGAGATGCCCCAGGCCCTTGTCGGCTGCGGCATCCCGCACCTGGGCAAGGGCGGCCATGGCCAGCTCATCCGCGAGCTTGCCGCCGTCTCCGTGCGCGCCGCCGGCGTGCGCCGCTCGGGCTCGGCCGCGCTCGACATCGCCTATGTCGCCTGCGGGCGGCTCGACATCTTCTGGGAGCGCGGCCTCAACTCGTGGGACATGGCGGCCGGTCTCGCCATCCTGCGCGAGGCGGGCGGCTTCGCCAGCGACGCCGACGGCGGCGTCAACCCCATCGCCAGTGGCTCCATTGCCTGCGGCAACGAGACACTCCACCGCGAGCTGCTCGACGTGCTGAAGAGCGCACGCGCCTGAGCGATCGCTGACAGGTCGCGGTGAGCTTGCGGCACAGTCACGAAGATGCCGACAAGACGTGCGACGAAGGGCCATTGTCGGCACGCCGCGCAACGCGTGCCGGCTTGATCGCCGGGTATTCCCCGGCGAACATGGGTGTATAGTCCCTTCGGACACAACCCGATGGTTTGAGATGGCGGCCGGCGATTCCCTCAAGCTTTCCTCCCCCCGGATCTACCTGGTCCGCATGGGCGTCTTCCTCATTCTGGTGGGCTTCCTCGCCTTCGTGCTCTACCGCCAGATCTGGTCGGCCTTCCTCACCAACCCGGCGCTGAATGGCATCATCCTTGGGGTGCTGCTCATCGGCATCGTGCTCGCCCTGCGGCAGGTAGCCCGGCTCTTCCGGGAGGTGCGCTGGGTCAACAACCTGCGCCGCAGCGGCGAGGGCGTCGCCCTCACCGACATGCCGGTGCTGCTCGCACCCATGGCGACGCTGATCGGCGACCGCTTCGGCCGCGGCGGCGTGCCCACGGCGACCCTGCGGGCCATCCTCGATTCCATCGCCGCGCGCCTCGACGAGAGCCGCGACATCACGCGCTATCTCGCCGGGCTGCTCGTCTTCCTCGGCCTGCTCGGCACCTTCTGGGGCCTGCTCGAGACCGTGAGCTCGGTGGGCAAGGTCATCCAGTCCATGCGCACCGGCGGGGAGGCGAGCGCCCTCTTCGACGAGCTCAAGGCAGGCCTCGCCGCGCCACTCGGCGGCATGGGCATTTCTTTCTCGTCCTCGCTCTTCGGCCTCGCCGGCTCACTCGTTCTCGGCTTTCTCGACCTTCAGGCGGGCCAGGCGCAGAACCGCTTCTACACCGAGTTGGAGGACTGGCTCGCGGCCTCCGTCGCCGACGTCACGCTTGATGCCATGCCCGGCACGCCGGCCCTTGCCGCCGGGCAGGATGTCGCAGCGGCGCTGGAGCGGCTCACCACCGCCGTCAGCGAGGGCCAGAGCGGGCGGGCCGCCACCCATGCCATGGCCAATCTCGCGGAGGGCATTCAGGGCCTCGTCCAGCACATGCGCACCGAGCAGCAGATGATCCGCGACTGGGTGGAGGCTCAGGCGAGCCACCAGCGCGAGATCAAGCTGCTGCTCGAGCGCCTGAATGCCGAGCGCGCGCGGATCGACTAGCATGGCCCTGTCCCGCGCCCGCCGGTCAGACCGCCGGATCGATTACTGGCCCGGCTTTGTCGACGCGCTGTCGACGCTGGTTCTCGCCATCATCTTCCTCTTGTCGGTCTTCATGCTGCTGCAGTTCTTCCTGTCTCAGGAGATCTCGGGCAAGGACACCGCACTGCAACGGCTCAACCAGCAGATCGCCGAGCTGACCGAACTTCTCGCCCTGGAGCGCGGCTCGAAGAAGGAGCTGCAGGACAATCTCTCCGTCCTCCAGTCGACGCTGTCGGCGAGCGAAGCCGAGCGCAACCGCCTCTCCGGCCTGCTCACGAGCGGTACGGCCGAGGGCGACGCGGCGAACCGGCGCATCGGCGAACTGGAAGGCGCGCTGTCAGCAGAACGGGACATTTCCGCGCGCGCCCTTGCCCAGGTCGAACTGCTCAACCAGCAGCTTGCCGCCATGCGCCGGCAACTGGCAGCACTGGAGGAGGCGCTGGAGGCGTCGGAGGCCCGCGACAAGCAGTCCCAGGCTCGCATCGCCGACCTCGGCTCGCGCCTCAACACCGCGCTTGCCCAGCGGGTACAGGAACTTGCCCGCTTCCGCTCCGACTTCTTCGGGCGCCTGCGGCAGATTCTCGGCAACCGCTCGGACATTCGAGTCGTCGGTGATCGCTTCGTGTTCGAATCCGAGGTGCTGTTCGATACCGGTCAGGCGACGCTTCTGCCCGCGGGAACGGCCGAGCTCGACAAGATTGCAAGCGCGGTGCTCGAGCTCGCCCGCGAGATCCCGCCCGACATCCCGTGGGTGCTGCGCGTGGACGGGCACACCGACAAGCGCCCCCTGTCAGGCACCGGCCAGTACAAGTCCAACTGGGCCCTGTCGGCGGCGCGCGCCATCTCCGTGGTGCAATATCTCGTCGAGAAGGGCGTGCCGCCCCAGCACCTGCTCGCCGCCGGCTTCGGCGAATTCCAGCCCATCGAGCTCGGCGACACCGAAGACGCCTTCCGTCGCAACCGCCGCATCGAGCTGAAGCTCACCGAGCGGTGACGGTCGGCATAGGAGGAACCGGAGGGCCTGGAGCAACCCGTCCCCCTCCTCCCGCTTGCGGCGGGGAGGGGTCAGGGGTGGGGGGGCGGCGCCGCCTGAGCGGCGCATCCGTTACCCTCGTCCCCGAATTCGCTGCCGCCTGCCTGCTGAACCACCCCCCACCCCGACCCTCCCCGCCACTTCGTGGGGGGAGGGAGAAGAGGCCGCCCTTCTCCGCTCCAAAAATCTACTTCGCAGCGAGCACCTCGGCCGGCACGTCGCCGAACTGCAGGCGGGCGAGCTTGGCATAAAGACCGCCCCGCACCGCAAGCGTCGCGTGCGTGCCCTCCTCCACGATGCGCCCCTCGTCCATGACGAGGATGCGGTCGGCGGACTGGACAGTCGCGAGGCGGTGGGCGACGACGATCGTGGTGCGGCCCTGCATCAGCCGGTCGAGCGCTGCCTGCACGAGGCGCTCGCTCTCGGCATCGAGCGCCGACGTGGCCTCGTCGAGCAGGAGGATCGGCGCGTCTTTCAGGACGGCGCGGGCGATGGCGAGGCGCTGGCGCTGGCCGCCCGAGAGCGTGACGCCGCGCTCGCCGAGCATGGTGTCGTAGCCCTGCGGCAGGGCCGTGATGAAGGCGTCGGCGGCCGCGAACTCCGCTGCACGGCGCACCTCTTCCATGGAGGCATCAGGGCGGCCGTAGCGGATGTTGTCGGCGACACTCGCGCCGAAGATGACCGCCTCTTGCTGCACATAGGCGATACGGCTGCGCAGCGCCGCAAGGTCCGCGCGGCGCACGTCGACGCCATCGACCAGCACCCTGCCGCCCTGGCAATCGTAGAACCGCAGGATGAGCTGGAACACCGTGGTCTTGCCGGCACCCGACGGCCCGACGATGGCAACGCGCTCGCCCGCCGCAACCGAGAAGTCGAGTGCATGCAGCGACGAGCGTTCGGGCCGGCTCGGATAGGCGAAGGACACGTTCTCGAAGGCCACCGTGCCACGCGGCGGCTGCGGCAGGGCAACCGGCGAGGCGGGCGAGGCGACGCTCGCACGCGTGGCGAGCAACTCCGACAGGCGGCCCGCCGCACCTGCCGCCTGGGATACCTCGCCCCAGACCTGGCTGAGCTCGCCGAGCGCGCCGGCGGCGAAAACCGCGTAAAGCACGAACTGGGACAGCCGCCCAGCGCTCATGCGGCCGCCGAGCACGTCCTGCGCGCCGTACCACAGCACGGCGACGACGCTCGCCGCGATGAGGAAGAGCGCGACGGCGGTGAGATAGGCACGGGCGCGGATGGAGGCGCGCGCGGCCTCGAAGGCGTCCTCGGCGGCCGCCTTGTAGCGCCGGGCGGTCGCTGCCTCGACGCCGAAGGCCTGCATGGTGCGGATGGCGCCGACCGCCTCTGTGGCGAAGGCGGAGGCGTCGGCCAACCTGTCCTGCGCGGCGCGCGAGCGCCGGCGCACGCTGCGCCCCGAGGCGACCAGCGGCAGGACGATGACCGGGATGGCGGCGAGGACGAGGGCCGACAGACGCGGGCTCGTCACCACCATCATGGTCGCCGCGCCGATGAAGAGAAAGAGGTTGCGCAGCGCGATCGAGGCACTCGCCCCGAATGCGGCCTTGATCTGCGTCGTGTCGGCGGCGAGGCGCGAGGCGAGATCGCCGCTGCGCGCACTGTCGTAGAAGCCGGGATCGAGCCACAGGAGATGGCGGAAGACAGCCGTGCGCAGGTCCGCCACCACGCGCTCGCCGAGCGTCGTGACGATGTAGTAGCGGGCCGCGCTCGCGACGGCGAGCACGGCGACGACGATGACGAGCATGCCGAAATAGGCATTGATCATGCCGCTGTCGGGGTCGGAGAAGCCGCCGTCGATCACTCGCCGCACCGCCAGCGGCAGCGCAAGCGTCGCGCCCGCAGCAACGACGAGCGCCACGAGAGCCGCCGCGATGCGGCCACGGTAGGCGAGCGCGAAGGGCACCAGCGGCTTCAGCGCCGCCATCGGCGCGCGCTCGCCCCTTCCCTCGCCCGCCGCCCCGCCGTCCGCGGCTTCGCCCTCCATCCGCATGCGGCCCCTGCCCGCTGCCATCGTCCCGTCCTTTCCTCCTCGCCGGATCGCCCGCGGCGATTTTGGCCTTTCTGCCCTGCTTGTGTCCGACTTGGCGCTGCGCTATAGGGTCGCGACCTTTCAGGAATATCCGTCGTCGTCACGATGCGCTGCTGCCGGCGCGAGGCGTGCGGCGCAGTGTTGGACAAGGACACCGCCATGAAAAGCGATACGCATCCCGATTACCACTTCATCAAGGTCGTGATGACCGACGGCACGGAATATGTCACGCGCTCGACCTACGGCAAGGAAGGCGACGTGCTGAACCTCGACATCGATCCGCGCACCCATCCGGCCTGGACCGGCGGCTCGCAGCAGCTGCTCGACCGCGGCGGCCGTGTCTCGCGCTTCAACAACCGTTTCGCCGGCCTCAGCTTCGGCAAGAAGTAAGGGCGGGGCGGAGCCTTCCGCCTCTCTCCCCAAATGCAAAGCCCCGGCGCTGCCGCCGGGGCTTTTGCTTGTCGCGGGGAGGCTGTCGTGATCAGTGCCGGGAAAAGGCCGACTGCAGACGCCCGAGCTGCAGGGCGACCGGGCTCGTCGACGAGGTAAGCAGACTTTCCCCGCTCAGGAGCGCGTCGAGATGCAGCACGCGCTCCTGCAGGCGCAGCGAATGGTCGATGAGCTCGCGCATGCGCTCGGGCAGGAGCGAGACCAGATCGTCCGACGTCGGTGAATTCTGCCAGGTCAGCTTGACCTTGTGCTTTTCCTGCATCGCCTGCTCGGGCGTCAGTTCCCCTTCCGCCACCGCGCGCTGCAGCAGCAGCCAGGACGCGACCTGCATGAGGCGTGTCGTCAGCCGCATGCTCTCGGCGGCATAGGCGAGCGCTGCCTGCCTCTGCAGTTGGCGGCTCTCCTCGCGGCCTGGCCCGTCGAGATAGGCAGCCGATTCCTCGATCAGGTCCATACCCTCGCGGAACAGCAACCGAAAAGCCTCGGAAGCCACGAAGCTGCGCCCGAAGGGAATGGGGGCCGTATCGTCGTTGTGCTCGCTGCGGAGCTTGCTCTGTTCGCTCATGGTTCCTCGCGCCTCCCTCGGTTCCGCCACCATGCTGCTCCGAAATGGAACGTTGCACTCGTTGCGGGAGACACGTTGCAAGTTTGCCGCCAATCACCTCAGCAATAGGTTAACGAAACTGCCGATGGAGAGAAAGCGGCAGAATTTAAGAGCATGCATGCGGAGCGGCCCCGACGTCGGCCTCACCGATCCACGGCAGCGGAAATGGTGATCAAGCCTCTTGTGTTGATCAGATTTCCCTGGCGCTTCCGGCGCCCGGCCCCGCCGCGCGGGTATCAAAAAAGAGCCGCCCGAGGGGCGGCCCGAAGTGATAACAGGGAGGCGTCAAACAGAGTGGACAGGAGCCACTCGGCATCCAGAAGACTGGATAGCTGCCGTTATAAATCGGAAACCTTAACGCTCCGTTAAGCTGCGGCGTGCCAGCGAGGGCGCTCGCGTCCCGCTACGGCACAGGCTGATCCATCATCCAGAATGGATCAGCGGAAGAAGGCGTTCGCCGCCTGCCGTGAAGCCTGCTTCGCCTCTCTCATCCCCTCGAGCCGGGCAATCTCCGCCTTGAGCAGCGTGATCCTGTCCTCGAGCTCGTCGAGCGACAGCGCCGACAGATCCTGCCCGATCTCGTGAGCGAGGGGACTCTTGCCGAGGGGACCCTTGCGCGGCTCGTCGCCGAAGATGTCCTGCATGTCCTCCCTCCCGTCGCCAGTTGCGGACCCCTCAGTTTACGGCGAGGCGGCCGGGATTGTCACCCGCCCGGGCGACGGTGACCCGCTGTCGGCCCTCCACCGTGCCTCGGTCGAAAAAATTTCGCGTGCCATGTCGATCCCGGCGATGCTCGCTCGTCGTAGGGGCAGGAAGGCCATCGGGGCCTCTCCGGAAGACAAGGAGACGAGACGATGCGTGTGATGGTCATGGTCAAGGCGACCAAGGACAGCGAAGCCGGCGCCATCCCCTCGGCCGAGCTGCTCGAGGCCATGGGCAAGTACAACGAGGAGCTGATCAGCGCCGGTGTGCTGCTGACCGGCGACGGGCTGAAGCCTTCGTCCGCCGGCAAGCGCGTGGCCTTCGACGGCCCCAACCGCTCCATCATCGACGGCCCTTTCGCCGAGACGCGCGAACTGGTCGCCGGCTTCTGGCTCTGGGAGGTCAAGGACATGGACGAGGCGGTCGCCTGGGTGAAGCGCTGCCCCAATCCGATGCCCGGGCCGAGCGAGATCGAGATCCGCCCCGTGGTCGATGCCACCGATTTCGGCGAGGAGCTCGCCCCCGAATTCGGGGAGCGGCTCAACCGTCTGCGCGAGAGGCTGCCGGAACGCTGAGGCATCCCCTCGTCGCCATGCTTGCCTTGCCGCCTGTTTCTCGCCTAAGCGGGAGGCATGGCGGCAAGCGACACCCACCGCGCGATCGAGACGGTCTTCCGGATCGAACGCGCGCGGCTGGTCGGCGGCCTCGCCCGCATCGTACGGGACGTCGACCTCGCCGAGGAGCTGGCGCAAGACGCGCTCCTTGCCGCCCTCTCCGAATGGCCGCGGGCGGGCGTGCCGCAGAATCCCGGCGCGTGGCTGATGGCCACGGCCAAGCGGCGGGCCATCGACCGGCTGCGTCGTACCGCGATGCTCACGCGCAAGCACGCCGAGATCGGCCGCGATCTCGCCGAGGACGGCGCGGATCCTGTGGCGGCGCTCGAGGCGGCGCTCGACGACGATGTCGGCGACGAGGTGCTGAGCCTCATCTTCACGGCCTGCCACCCCGTCCTCTCGCCCGACGCGCGCGCAGCCCTGACGCTGCGCCTCATCGGCGGCCTGACGACGGACGAGATCGCGCGCGCCTTCCTCGCGGGCGAGCCGACCATCGCCCAGCGCATCGTCCGGGCCAAGAAGACCTTGCGCGAGGCCGGGCTGAGCTACGAGGTGCCGCGCGGCAGGGAGCGGGCGGAGCGCCTCGCCTCGGTGCTGAAGGTGATCTATCTCATCTTCAACGAGGGCTATGCCGCCACGGCCGGCGCGGACCTGACTCGCCCTGCGCTGTGCATGGAGGCCCAGCGCCTCGGCCGCATCCTGGCCGGCCTGATGCCCGAGGAGCCGGAGGTCTTCGGCCTCCTGGCGCTGATGGAGCTGCAGGCCTCCCGCCTCGCCGCGCGCCTGGGGCCGGACGGCATGCTCCTGCCCTTGACAGAGCAGAACCGCGCCCGCTGGGACCAGCTCCTCATCCGCCGCGGCCTTGCCGCCCTCGCGCGCGCCGAGGCCCTGAGCGGGGCTCGCGGGCCCTATGCCCTGCAAGGGGCCCTCGCCGCCTGCCACGCGCGGGCGCGGCGGGCCGAGGAGACGGACTGGGCGCGGATCGCCGCGCTCTACGGCGTGCTGCGCGAGGTCATGCCCTCGCCGGTGGTCGACCTCAACCGCGCCATCGCGCATTCCATGGCCTTCGGTCCCGAGGCCGGCCTTGCGCTCCTCGCGGCGGTCGACGCCGACGCCCTGCGCAACTACGCGCCGCTGCCGGCGGCCCGGGGCGATTTCCTCTTCCGCTCCGGCCGCCTCGCCGAGGCGAGGCAGGCGTTCGAGGAGGCGGCCGCCCTCACCTGCAACGAGCGCGAGAGGGCTTTCCTCCTCAAGCGGGCGGCCGCCTGCGGCGGCTGAATGCGGGAAGAGGCGGGCGCCGACAAGACGTCGCCGCGATCCTCTGCGATCATTTGCCAGATCGACGCGACGCGCTTATATAGCGGCCAGTCCCCGTCATCGACGATCGATGATTGCTTCGGCCCCGCCGGGTCGGAGCGCAGGGAAACCGTGTCTGCCAGGCCGGGGCGCCAGGCGCCCGCCGAAATGTCTTAAGGAGCCGACCATGTCCACCGGACCGCTGATGCCCAAGGCGACCGCCGTCTGGCTCGTCGAAAATACGGCGCTGACGTTCGACCAGATCGCCGACTTCTGCAAGCTGCATCCGCTCGAGGTGAAGGGCATCGCCGACGGGGAGGTCGCGGCCGGCATCAAGGGGCTCGATCCGACGGTCAACGGCCAGCTCACCCGCGAGGAGATCGCCCGGGCGGAGGCCAATCCCGCCTACCGGCTCAGGCTCGCCCCGCCCAAGGTCAAGCTACCGGAGGTCAAACGCAAGAAGGGCCCGCGTTACACGCCCGTCTCGCGCCGCCAGGACCGGCCGAACGCCATCCTCTGGCTGCTGCGTAACCACCCCGAGCTGAAGGACGCGCAGATCATGCGCCTCGTCGGCACGACCAAGACGACCATCCAGCAGATCCGCGACCGCACGCACTGGAATGCGGCGCATCTGACGCCGATGGACCCGGTCACGCTCGGTCTTTGCTCGCAGATCGATCTCGACTTCGAGGTGGCCCGCGCCGCCAAGGACCGTCCGCAGGTGGCGCCCGAGAGCGACCAGACGCTGCTGCCGGCCGAAGTCACCACCGCCCCCGAGGAGGAGGTGCAGCCCTTCGGCGACACCTCGCGCCCGCGCCGGGAGGAAGAGGAAAAGCTCGACGTCGATTCCGTCTTCGCCAAGCTCAAGCAGCTCAAGCGCCCGGACGACGAGGAGGACGAAGAACTCTGAGAAGCCGCCGGGAACGGCACTTCCGACCGATTGGACCCCGCGGCACCATCCGCGGGGTTTTTCTTATGGGGCAGCCGATCCGCCCGGACGGCGGGCGAGCACGGCGGCGATCTCGTCGAGCGCCGCCGGATCGTCGATCGTCGCGGGCACGGACCATGCGTCGCCGTCGGCGATCTTCTTCATGGTGCCGCGCAGGATCTTGCCCGAGCGCGTCTTGGGCAGGCGGGCGACGACGAGGGCGAGCTTGAAGGCGGCGACGGGGCCGATCTCCGCGCGCACGCGGGCGACGATCTCGGCCTCGATCTCTGCGGGCGCGCGATCGACACCGCTCTTCAGCACGACGAAGCCGACGGGCACCTCCCCCTTCACAGGGTCGCTCGCGCCGACGACGGCGCATTCGGCAACGTCGGGATGGGCGGCGATCACCTCTTCCATGCCACCGGTGGACAGGCGATGGCCGGCGACATTGATGATGTCGTCCGTCCGCCCCATGACGAAGAGATAGCCGTCCTCGTCGATGTAGCCTGCATCCGAGGTCTTGTAGAAGCCGGGGAACGCCTCGAGATAGCTCTCGCGGAAGCGCTCGTCGGCCTGCCACAGGGTAGGCAGGCAGCCGGGCGGCAGCGGCAGCTTCACCGCGATCTCGCCCATGGCGCCTCTCGGCTGGTCCTTGCCCGCCTCGTCGAGGATGTGCACGTCGTAGCCGGGCATCGGCACCGTCGGCGAGCCGTGCTTGACCGGCAGCGCGCCGAGGCCGAGCGGATTGCCCGCGATAGCCCAGCCGGTCTCCGTCTGCCACCAGTGGTCGATGACCGGCACGTTCAGCACCCGTTCCGCCCATTGCACGGTGTCGGGGTCGGCGCGCTCGCCGGCGAGGAAGAGGGCGCGGAAGGCCGTCATGTCGACATTGTCGATCAGCGCACCCTGCGGATCCTCCTTGCGGATGGCGCGGAAGGCGGTCGGTGCGGTGAACAGCGTGGTGACGCCGTGCTCGGCGATGACGCGCCAGTAGGCGCCGGCGTCGGGCGTGCCGACGGGCTTGCCCTCGTAAAGGATGGTGGTGCAGCCCGTGAGCAGCGGTCCGTAGACGATGTAGCTGTGGCCGACCACCCAGCCGATGTCGGAGGCCGCCCAGAACACTTCGCCCGGCGCCACGCCGTAGAGGTTCTGCATGGACCATACGAGCGCCACCATGTGCCCGCCGTTGTCGCGCACCACGCCCTTGGGCTTTCCGGTCGTGCCCGAGGTATAGAGGATGTAGAGCGGGTCGGTGGCCTCCACCGGCGTGCAGTCCACGTCCTTGCCGGCCGCGCGGGCCTTGCTCACCGTCTCCGTCCAGTCGAGGTCGCGGCCCTTGACGAGGCTCGCCTCTTCCTGGGCGCGCTGCAGGATGAGGCAGGCCTCGGGCTTCGCCGGGGAGAGCTCGATCGCCTCGTCGAGCAGCGGCTTGTAGGGCACGACCCGGGTCGGCTCGACCCCGCAGGAGGCGGACAGGATGACCTTCGGCTCGGCATCGGCGATGCGCTGTGCCAGTTCCCGTGCGGCGAAGCCGCCGAAGACGACGGAATGGATGGCGCCGATGCGGGCGCAGGCGAGCATGCCGACCACCGCCTCCGGCACCATGGGCATGTAGATGACGACGCGGTCGCCCTTGCCGACCCCTAGGTCGCGCAGCACGGCCGCGAGCACGCGCACCTCCGACAGAAGGCCGTTGTAGGAGATGATGCGCTTCGCCCCCGTGACCGGGCTGTCGTAGATGATGGCCGGCTGGGAGCCGCGCCCGGCGTCGACATGCCGGTCGACCGCGTTGAAGCAGGTGTTGCAGGTCGCCCCCGGGAACCAGCGCCCGTAGACGCCGAGGGAGGCGTCGAAGACCTGCACCGGCGGGCGCATCCAGTCGATGGCCTTGGCCGCCTGCCCCCAGAAAGC
The DNA here is from genome assembly GCF_001887265.1 of Chelatococcus daeguensis. NCBI lineage: Bacteria > Pseudomonadati > Pseudomonadota > Alphaproteobacteria > Hyphomicrobiales > Chelatococcaceae > Chelatococcus > Chelatococcus daeguensis. The sequence continues at coordinate 2,951,822 of NZ_CP018095.1, forward strand.
GAGCGGATCCCTGCGCCAGGCCTCGTAGACCTCCCCGTATCGGCTGCGTGCTGCGGATGCCTTGGGCACGGCGATCATGCTGGCTGTCCTCCCCCTTGGCCGGAGCGTGCCCCGGCGGACAGATGGTGCGACCGGTGGCGGCGCCTTGCAACATGCCCGACAGCATGTCCGGCCCTGTGAGCATAGCAGCCCGGCGGCCGGCCGCCTTGAGACTTTCGGCGGGTCTGACTACCAAGAGATGCCTGCCGAGCCCAGCCCGAATGATCAACGATCCCCTTTTCTATTTCGCCGCCATCCCGGCGGTTGTCATCATCGGCCTTGCCAAGGGTGGCTTCGTCGGGCTCGCGATCCTGGGCATTCCGCTGATGGCGCTGTTCGTGCCGCCGGTGCAGGCCGCGGCGATCATGTTGCCCATCCTTATCGTGCAGGACGCGGTCGGTATCTATGCCTTCCGTCGGCATGTGAACAAACGCCTGCTCGCCATCACCCTCACGGGCGCGCTGGCCGGCATCGTCCTTGCGACCTTCACGGCCGCTGCCGTCTCGGAGGCGGCGGTGCGGCTCGCCGTCGGCCTCATTGCCCTCGTCTTCGCCCTCAACTGGTGGCTCAATCTCGCCAAGCAGGCGGCGGGCGAGCGGCCGGGCGGCATCGCCTGGGGACTGTTGTGGGGCAGCGTATCCGGCTTCACCAGCTTCATCAGCCATGCCGGCGGGCCGCCGTTCCAGGTCTACGTGCTGCCTCTGAGGCTCTCACGCGACGTTCTCGTGGGCACCACCACGTGGTTCTTCGCCACCGTCAATCTGATGAAGGTGGCGCCTTATGTCTGGCTCGGCCAGTTCACGCACGAGAACCTCACAACCTCGCTCGTGCTCATGCCCGTCGCCGTCGGTTCGACCATGGCGGGCGTTTGGCTGGTGCGGCGCGTCGACCCGACCGCCTTCTATCGCCTCATCTACGCCCTGCTCGTGCTCGTCGGCCTCAAACTGACATATGATGGGCTTATTGCACTCATCTGATTCTTCCCGTCCCGCCCGGGATGAGAGCACGACAGGAAAAGCCATGCCGCCGTTCGCACCTTCCATTATCCTTCGCACCGGCGTGGCCTGCCTTGCCATCCTCCTGGCAGGCGCTAGCGCGGCCGCCTTCGACCTGCAGGGCCACCGCGGCGCGCGCGGGCTCTCGCCCGAAAATACTCTTCCCGCCTTCGAGAAAGCCCTGCGCACCGGGGTCGCGACCCTCGAGCTCGACATCGGCATGACGAGCGACGGCGTGCTCGTCGTCTCGCACGACCCGAGGCTCAATCCCGACATCACGCGCGGGCCCGACGGCACCTTCCTGACCGGGCCGGGCAAGGCGCTGACCGCCATGACGCTCGAGGAACTGCGGAGCTTCGACGTCGGCCGCACCAGGCCGGACAGCCGCACCGCCAAGTCCTTCCCGGAGCAGACGCCGGTCGACGGCACGCGCATACCGACGCTCGAGGATGTCTTCGCCCTCGCCGAACGCCTCGGCGCGAAGGACGTGCGCTTCAACATCGAGACCAAGTCGAGCCCGGCGCCGGATGCCGGCACGCCCGAGCCGCGCGCCTTCGCCACGGCGCTGGCGAAGGCCATCGACAAGGCCGGGCTCGGGGAGCGCGTCACGGTCCAGTCCTTTGACTGGCGCACCCTCATGGCCCTCAAGGAGGTCTCGCCCGACCTTCCGCGCGTGTGCCTGACGAGCGAGGGCAATTTCGATACGCTCCAGCGCGGCAAGGACGGGGGCTCGCCCTGGCTCGGTGGCCTCGATGTTGACGATTTCGATTCAGTGCCGGCGCTCGTCGCGGAAGCCGGCTGCACCACCTGGTCGCCCAATTTCCGCAACCTCACGCAGCCGCTCGTCGAGGAAGCCCAGGAGATGGAGCTGGCGGTGGTGCCCTGGACGGTGAACGAGACCGACGACATGGCGCGCCTGATCGACTGGGGCGTCGACGGGCTCATCACCGACTATCCCGACCGGGCCCGCACCGTCATGGTCGCCAAGGGCCTGCCCCTGCCCGCGCCGGTCGCACCCTAGGCCGACGAGGCGCCTCTCCCTTTGGCTGATTGATCGCCCGCAACCTCGCCGGCTAGGCTGCCACATCGCAAGTTCCGAAGCGGACTGGAAAGATGACGGCCTCAGCCTACGACCTCCACCTCGACCGCAACCCGGCCAATTTCCAGCCGCTGACGCCGCTGACCTTCCTCGAACGGGCCGCAAGCGTCTTTCCCGAGCGTACGGCCATCATCCACGGCAGTTTGCGCCGCAACTATCGCGACTTCTATGCTCGCGCCCGGCGCCTTGCCTCGGCGCTCGCAGCTCATGGCATCGGCCGCGGTGACACCGTCTCGGTGATGCTGTCGAACACGCCGGCGATGCTCGAATGCCACTACGGCGTGCCCATGACCGGAGCGGTGCTCAACACGCTCAACACCCGGCTCGACGCGGCCATCATCGCCTTCACGCTCGACCATGCCGAGACCAGGGTGCTCATCACCGACCGCGAGTTCTCGAAAACCATCCGCGAGGCACTCGCCCTCGCCAAGGCGAAGCCGCTCGTCATCGACTACGACGACCCCGAATACTACGGCCCCGGCGAGGTCCTCGGCAAGACGGATTATGAGACCTTCCTCGCCGGCGGCGACCCCGACCATGCATGGCAGATGCCGGACGACGAGTGGGACGCGATCTCGCTCAACTACACCTCGGGCACGACCGGCGACCCCAAGGGCGTCGTCTATCACCACCGCGGTGCCTACCTGCTTGCCATGGGCAATGTCGTCACCTGCGGCATGGGAAAGCATCCCGTCTATCTGTGGACGCTGCCGATGTTCCACTGCAACGGCTGGTGCTTTCCCTGGTCCATCTCGGTGGTCGCCGGCACGCATGTGTGCCTGCGCCAGGTGCGCGCCGGCGCCATGTATGCAGCGCTCGCCGAACATGGCGTCACGCATCTTTGCGGCGCGCCCATCGTCATGGCGACGCTGCTCAATGCGCCTGCCACGGACAAGCGCGATTTCACGCAGAAGGTCGCCTTCTTCACCGCGGCCGCGCCGCCGCCCGAGGCGGTGCTGGCCGCCATGAAGGACGCCGGCTTCGACGTGACCCATCTCTACGGCCTCACCGAGACCTACGGTCCCGCTGTCGTCAACGACTGGAACAGCGCCTGGGACGACCTGCCGACGGGTGACTATGCGGCGAAGAAGGCGCGCCAGGGCGTGCGCTACCTCGTGCTCGAAGGCCTCGACGTGCGCGACCCCGAGACGCTCGCATCCGTGCCGGCCGACGGCGAGACGCTAGGTGAGGTCATGTTCCGCGGCAACGTTGTGATGAAGGGCTATCTGAAGAACAAGGCTGCCACCGACAAGGCCTTCGCCGGCGGCTGGTTCCACTCCGGCGACCTCGGCGTCAAGCACCCTGACGGCTACATCCAGCTCAAGGATCGCTCGAAGGACATCATCATCTCCGGCGGCGAGAACATCTCCTCCATCGAGGTCGAGGATGCGCTCTACAAGCATCCGGCGGTGCAGGCCGCCGCGGTCGTCGCCAAGCCGGACGAGAAATGGGGCGAGACGCCGTGCGCCTTCGTCGAGCTCAGGCCCGGGGCGGAGGCGACGGCGGAGGAACTGATCGCCTTCTGCCGCAGCCGACTCGCGGCCTTCAAATGCCCGCGCCACGTGGTCTTCACCGAACTGCCCAAGACCTCGACGGGCAAGATCCAGAAATTCCGCCTGCGCGAGATGGCCCGCGAGGCGTGACGCGTCGGCTCGCCCATATGAAAACGGCCACCCTGAGGGGTGGCCGTCGTGCCGGTCGTGCGGCCGGCAGATCCGTCAATGTATCGATTGCGATATCGTCGTATGACGCAAGCGCTCCATCTCGTCCTTCAACTGCAGCTTCTTGCGCTTGAGTTCCGCGATCTTGAGCTCGTCAGCCGAGGGGCTGGCCTGCACCGTTTGGATCTCGCGCTCAAGCGCTTCGTGCCGCTTTGCGAGTTCGGCCAGATGGGCGTTCAAAGACATCGCTTTCCTCCTTCGGATCACTCCGACGACAGAACTGTGACACAGCATTGTGGCGGAGTCGAAGCAGATTCCGCCATCGGCGGTGCACCGGCGGCGAGCCGTGGGCAAGCCACCCTTTTTGCAGGGGCTCGGCTTGCCGAGCGTGCGGCCACGCCGCATACTTCCGACTTCCGTCATTCTCCGGATCGATGCCCCCGGGCAGCGCCATGATGACCATCGATATCGACGACGAAGACGAGCGCCAGCAACTGATGGGCGAACTCAATCGCCTGCGCGAGGAACACCGCGACCTCGATGCGGCGATCGCGGCGATCGAATCCGTCGGCCCCGCCGACCAATTACAGATCCAGCGGCTGAAGAAGCGCAAACTCATCCTCAAGGATCGCATCACCTTTCTCGAGGACAGGCTGACGCCGGACATCATTGCCTAGCGGCAGTCGGGCGGACACCCCCCTCGCAGCAACCGGACGCAATTTCGTGTCCCGAACGCCCGCAGCGTCGGCGCGTCGCGCGAGCGGAGCCGATTGCTGATTGCCGACTGGCCGCCTGTTACTGTATGCCCCGCGCGGAAGACTTTTCGCAGGATCATCAATGACGACGCAAACGCCGGTCGCCATCGTCATGGGCAGCCAGTCGGACTGGCAGACCATGCGCCACGCGGCGGAGACACTGGCCGCGCTCGACATCGCCCACGACGCGCGCATCGTTTCTGCCCATCGCACGCCGGAGCGGCTGTTCGCCTTTGCGAGGGGGGCGCGGGACGAGGGCTTCAAGGTGATCATCGCCGGAGCTGGCGGCGCGGCCCACCTGCCGGGCATGGTCGCCTCGCTCACCCCGCTGCCGGTCTTCGGCGTGCCCGTGCAGTCGAAGGCCCTGTCGGGCCAGGACAGCCTCCTGTCGATCGTGCAGATGCCGGCCGGCATTCCCGTCGGCACGCTCGCCATCGGGCGGGCCGGAGCCGTCAACGCCGCTCTTCTCGCCGCCGCGGTGCTCGCCCTCTCCGACACGGGGCTCGCGGCGCGCCTCGACGACTGGCGCGCCGCCCAGAGCGCGGCCGTGGCCGAGCGGCCGCAAGATGACTGACGCGATGCTCGCCCCAGGCTCCACCATCGGCATCCTCGGCGGCGGCCAGCTCGGCCGCATGCTGGCGCTCGCCGCCGCACGCTATGGCCTTAAGGCCCATGTCTATGCGCCGGAGCCTGACAGCCCGGCGTTCGAGGTGGCGGCCCGCCATACGGTTGCTTCCTACACCGACGAGGGAGCGCTCGTCGGCTTTGCGGCGAGCGTCGACGTCGTCACCTACGAATTTGAGAATGTGCCCGCCGACACGGCCCATATCCTCGAATCGCACGTGCCGCTGCGCCCCGGCGCACGGGCGCTCGCCGTGGCCCAGGACCGGCTCGAGGAAAAGACCTTCGTCAGCAACCTCGGCATCGCCACTGCGCCCTTCCGCGCCGTCTCCAACGAGACGGACCTGCGCGCCGCCCTCGCCGCTGTCGGCCGGCCGGCGGTGCTCAAGACGCGCCGCTTCGGCTATGACGGCAAGGGCCAGGTCATCATCCGGACGGGCGACGACCCGGCGACGGCGCTCGGCGCCATTGGCCACGTGCCGGCGATTCTCGAAGGCTTCGTGCCTTTCTCCCGCGAGGTGTCCGTGGTTGCCACCCGCGGCCACGATGGCTCCGTCGCCGCCTATGATCTGTGCGAGAACGAGCACCGCGACCACATCCTGCACATCACGCGGGTGCCGGGCACCCTGCCCGCGAACCTGTGCGACGAGGCACGCGCCATCGCCGGGCGCATCGCGACGGCACTCGATTACGTCGGCACGCTGTGCGTCGAGATGTTCGTCGTCGAGACGGACGGCGAGCCGCCGCGCCTTCTCGCAAACGAGATCGCACCCCGCGTGCACAATTCCGGCCACTGGACGATCGAGGGCGCGAAGACCTCGCAATTCGAACAGCACATCCGTGCCATCTGCGGCTGGCCGCTCGGCTCGGTCGCGCTCGTCGGATCGGTGGAGATGACCAACCTCATCGGTGAGGACATGGCGGCCTGGCCGGAACTCCTCGCGGAGGAAGGCGCGCATCTGCACCTCTACGGCAAGGCGACAGCCCGGCCCGGTCGCAAGATGGGCCATGTCACCCGCGTCAAAACCTGAGGCTGGGGCCGGTTTCAGGCGCCGGACCTGTGGACAGGCGCCATCCGATCTGTTATCCACCCTGCCACGGTTGTGGCGCGCCGTTCGCGCCATTATGGCGTTTCGCCACCCATCACGAATTCAAAAGCGGGAAGACGACGCGTGCAGGTTCTCGTTCGCGACAACAACGTTGATCAGGCGCTCCGTGCGCTGAAAAAGAAGATGCAGCGCGAAGGCATCTTCCGGGAAATGAAGCTCCGCGGCCATTACGAGAAGCCGTCGGAGAAGCGTGCCCGCGAGAAGGCCGAGGCCGTCCGCCGCGCCCGCAAGCTGATGCGCAAGCGCCTGCAGCGCGAAGGCCTGCTGCCGAGCAAGCCGAAGCCGACCCGCTGAGGGGCCGCCGCAGCAGGAATTGCCTCCCGCTCCGGCATCGCGGCATTGGCTTATCATCACGGGGTCCGGGCCCCGGCAGCGCAAGCGCCCTCCTCGCGGATGGGCGCTTTGTTTGCATGTGCCGGCCCCGCCTCTCGGGGGAGTGCCTGCGAGGCCACGGCCGCGCCAGGGTCTTCACGCTCCTGCCTCACTTGTGTCCGAGAACCGGCACGCAACAAACGATTCAAGTTGTTCGGGGTGGAGGATTGACGTGATCGAACGGAGGAAGTCGGCCTCTGGTGCCATCCTGTCGGCGACAACGCTCGGCCGCAGCCTGCTGCCGCTTGCCGTGGCGCTTGCATTGGCCGGTTGCGAGACGGTGAGCGGCGTCGGTGGCTCGCGCGGTGTGGCCGAGCTCGTCCAGGAGAATCCGGACGCGAGCAAGACCAATATCGCCTCTCTGTCGGATGTGATCCGCGCCAACCCGAACGATCCCCAGGCCTACAACGCTCGCGGGGCAGCCTATGCGCGCTCCGGCCGCTACAGCGACGCAATGAGCGACTTCAACCAGGCCATCAAGCTCGATCCAAACTTTGCCGCCGCCTACACCAACCGGGCGCTGTCGCTGCGCCAGACCGGCCGGGACGACCAGGCGCTGGCCGATTTCAACCGTGCCATCCAGGCCGATCCCAACTACGGGCCCGCCTATCTCGGCCGGGCCAATCTGCTGCGCGTCAAGGGCGACTTCAACCAGGCGCTGGCCGATCTCTCCCGGGTCATCCAGCTCAACCCCGAATCGGCGGAGGCCTATCATGCTCGTGGCCTCGTGCACCAGCGCCAGGGGCAGAACGAGCTTGCCATCGCCGACTTCCGCTCGGCCATCGACCGCAATCCCTTCGCCGGCGCGCCCTATGCCGCGCGCGGCCAGAGTCTCGTCGCCGTCGGCAAGTATCAGGAGGCGATCGAGGACTTCAACGCCGCCCTCAACGCAGACAACCGCAATGCGGTGGCCTGGGCTTGGCGCGGCGTCGCCTTCGAGCGCCAGGGCGACCGTACGCAGGCGACTGAGTCCTATCAGCGGGCTCTCGCCATCGACAGCGGCAACCAGGTGGCGCGCGAAGGCATGTCCCGCGTCGGCGGCGGCCTCGCCCTCTTCCGCTGATCCGCCCTTTACTGCCGGCCGGCCGCCTGCGGCGCCGAAACGGTCAGAACATCCGCGCCGATAACCCTCCCTGTGAGGGCATCGGCGATAAAGCGCCGGATGTGCGGTACCGCGCCATGGTCGAAGAGATCGACGTGGCCGCCGTCCACGAAGCGCACGAAACGGCGTGCCGTTATGGCAAGGCCGAATAGCGCTTCGCCATGGGCGAAGGGGATGACGCCGTCGCGCATGCCGTGCAGGACGAGCATCGGCACGCCGATACGGTCCACGATTTCCTCGCTGCGGAACTGGTCGCTCATGAGCAGCGACACCGGCACGAAGGGATAGATGCCGGCGGCCACCTTGGCCGTCGACAGGTAGGGCGCCTCGAGGATGACGCCAACCAGCCGCTGCTCGGCCGCAAGGCGTACGGCAACGCCCGTGCCGAGCGATTCGCCATAGGCGAAGAGCCGCTCGGTGCCAAATCGATGGGCGGCATAGGCATAGGCCGCTGCGCCATCGCGGTGCAGGCCCGCCTCGCTCGGGCTGCCGGTCGATCCGCCATAGCCCCTGTAGCTGACAGCAACGAGGCCGGTACCGTCCGCGACCAGCTGCCTGAAGCGGCTGACACGGAAGGCGAGCGCGAGATTGCCCGCATTGCCGTGGAAGAAGACGAGCACCGCCCTGCCCGGCGCCGGCGGCACCACCCAGGCGTTCAGCCTTTCGCCATCGCTCGTCTCGATCTGCACCTGCTCGAGCCCGGGGATGGCTGCGACGCTGCCGTCGATCGGTGCGGCGTCGGCTGGAAACAGCAGGTCGCGCTGGAATACGACAAGCCCCGCCACGATCAGCCCGTAGACGATAGCGAACAGCGCTGCGGCATTGAGCGCGATCTTGATCATGTCGGCGCCATATCATGAGCGGGGCGGCTGCCGCCAGCCACGGCCTCGTGAGAGGCAGCCAGGAAAAAGGCCGCCTCGCGGCGGCCCTTCCGATGCCTGTTGGCCAAGCGCCGCTCAGTCCAGCGCCTTGACGATCTCCTCCACCATCTTCTTGGCGTCGGCGAAGAGCATCATGGTGTTATCCTTGAAGAACAGCTCGTTCTCGACGCCGGCATAGCCCGAACCCATGCCGCGCTTGACGAAGAGCACGGTCTTGGCCTTCTCCACGTCGAGGATCGGCATGCCGAAGATCGGCGAGGCCGGGTCGGTCTTGGCCGCCGGGTTCGTCACGTCATTGGCGCCGATGACGAAGGCCACGTCCGCCTGCGCGAACTCGGAGTTGATGTCCTCGAGCTCGAACACCTCGTCATAAGGCACATTGGCCTCTGCGAGCAGCACGTTCATGTGGCCCGGCATGCGGCCCGCCACAGGGTGAATGGCGTATTTGACCTCGACGCCCTCGTGCTTGAGCTTGTCGGCCATCTCGCGCAGCGCGTGCTGCGCCTGTGCCACCGCCATGCCGTAGCCCGGCACGATGATGACCTTGCTCGCATTCTTCATGAGGAAGGCGGCATCGTCGGCCGAGCCCTGCTTGATGGGCCGCGCCTCGGCCTCACCGCCGGCCGCCATCGCGCTTTCGCCGCCGAAGCCGCCGAGGATGACCGAGATGAACGAGCGGTTCATCCCCTTGCACATGATGTAGGAGAGGATCGCACCCGAGGACCCGACCAGTGCACCCGTGATGATGAGCGCGAGATTGCCCAGGGTGAAGCCGATGCCGGCCGCCGCCCAGCCCGAGTAGGAGTTGAGCATCGACACGACGACGGGCATGTCGGCGCCGCCGATCGGGATGATGAGCAGGACGCCGAGGGCGAAGCTGACGAGCGTGATCAGCCAGAAGACCAGCCGGCTCTCCGTCAGCACGAAGAGGATGATCAGAACCACGAGCGCCGCCGCGAGCGCAATGTTGATGGCGTGCCGGCTCGGCAGCATGATCGGCTTGCCGCTCATGCGCCCGTCGAGCTTGAGGAAGGCGATAACGGAGCCGGTGAAGGTGATGGCGCCGATAGCGACACCGAGCGCCATCTCGACAAGACTGCCGCCGTGGATGGCGCCAACCTGGCCGATGTCGAAGGCCTGCGGCGCATAGAGCGCGGCAGCCGCCACCAGCACCGCCGCCATGCCGACCAGTGAGTGGAAGGCCGCGACGAGCTGCGGCATCGCCGTCATCGGCACGCGCTTGGCGATGACGGCGCCGGCGCCACCGCCGATGGCGATGCCAACGACGACGAGCAGCCACGCGAACCCGCCCGCCGGCGGATGGCCCACCAGCGTCGTCACGATGGCAAGGCCCATGCCGATCATGCCGTAGAGGTTGCCCTGCCGCGACGTCACCGGATGCGAGAGGCCGCGCAGCGCGAGAATGAAGAGGACGCCCGCTGCGAGATAGAGAAGGGTCGAGAGATTGGCCGACATTCGCTCAGCCCTTCTTCTTGTACATGGACAGCATGCGCTGCGTGACGAGGAAGCCGCCGAAGATGTTGACGGAAGCGAAGACGAGGGCGATGAAGCCGAAGATCCGCGCCCACACCGGGCCGTCGCCGAGGGCCGGCGCCGTCTCGACGCCGACGGCAAGCAGCGCGCCGACGACGATGACGGAGGAGATGGCGTTGGTCACCGACATCAGCGGCGTGTGCAGCGCCGGCGTCACCGACCAGACCACGTAGTAGCCGACGAAGACCGCGAGCACGAAGATGGCGAGGCGGAACACCGTCGGGTCGACGGCGCCGCCCGTCGCGGCATGCGCGGCAGCCCCCAGCGCCGCGGCCGCCTGATCGGCATAGCTCTGTGCGGCTTCGGCCGCTTGTCTGGCGACGTCGGCCGCCGCACGGGCCTGTTCGAGCGCCTGTTCCGGCGTCAGGTTGGCCATGGCTCGCTTCCCCCTGCTGATCCTCGCCCCGGACGGGGCCTGTCGGACTGACTTAACCCTGCGGCTGGAAGGCCGGATGGACGACGGCGCCGTCGCGCGTCAGGCAGGTGGCCTTGACGAGTTCGTCGTCCCAGTTCACGGCAACGGCCTTCGTCTCCTTGCTGACCAGCGTCTCGACGAAGGCGTAGAGGTTCTTGGCATAGAGGCTGGAGGCGGTGGCTGCCAGCCGTCCAGGCACGTTGAGATGGCCCACGATCTTGACGCCGTTGTGCACCGCGACCTCGCCGGGCTTGGCCAGTTCGCAGTTGCCGCCGCGCTCCACCGCGAGATCGACGACGACCGATCCCGGCTTCATCGATTCGACCATCGCCCTACTCACCAGCTTCGGCGCCGGCCGACCCGGAATGAGGGCGGTGGTGATGACGACGTCCTGCTTGGCGATATGCGCGGCAACGAGTTCCGCCTGCTTCTGCTTGTAGGCGTCCGACATCTCCTTGGCGTAGCCGCCGGCTGTCTCCGCCTGCTTGAACTCCTCGTCCTCGACGGCAATGAACTTGGCGCCGAGCGATTCCACTTGTTCCTTCGCCGCCGGGCGCACGTCGGTCGCGGTCACGACGGCGCCGAGGCGCCGGGCGGTGGCGATGGCCTGCAGGCCAGCGACGCCCGCGCCCATGACGAAGACGCGCGCGGCCGGGACCGTGCCCGCCGCCGTCATCATCATCGGGAAGGCACGGCCGTATTCCGCCGCGGCGTCGACCACGGCGCGATAGCCGGCGAGATTGGCCTGTGATGAAAGGACGTCCATCACCTGAGCTCGGGTGATGCGGGGCATCAGCTCCATGGCGAAGGCGGCTACGCCGGCCTCGGCGAGGCCCTTCACTGCAGCCTCGTTGCCATAGGGATCCATGATGGCAATGACGAGCGCACCCTTGTTGACGCCCTTCAGCGCCTGCGGCTCCGGCCGCCTGACGGCGAGTACGATGTCGGCACCCTTCACGGCTTCCGCCGCCGTCTTGGCGATGGTCGCCCCGGCGGCTTCGTAATCTGCGTCCGTGACGCCGGAGGCCAGTCCCGCTCCGGTCTCGACGGCGACGACCGCCCCGAGCGCCGTGAACTTCTTGACCGTCTCCGGCGACGCGGCCACGCGGCTTTCGAGATGAGCCGTCTCCTTCGCAATCGCGATGCGCATTGTTTCCCCCCGGGAACAAGGCCATCCCGCCAGGGCAGGGGCCGATCGTGATGAAAACCGCGGGGCCCGGCCGGGCCCGCCGTCAGAGCAGGAAGATCGCCAGGAAGACGAAGACGAGCACGACCGCGATGGTGGCCCATTTCGAGAAGGTGATGAACGCTGCGTAGGTGCGCTCGTGGGCGGGATAATCCATGTCCGGGTGCCCCCCGGCGGGAACGGCGTGCTTGTGTTCTGCCATGGTAATCCTCGGTATGATCCGGCGTCGTCCGGCTTTACCGCAAGGTGCCGCCGCATGCAACGCGGGCCGCGAAGCATGGCCCCGTTCATTCGGCAGGCTTTGCTATTAAACCGTTTTAATCGACGCGCAAGAGCGTTTCTTCACGCCGGCGCGGAAAGGCCGGCCGCGGACAGGGCCCGGCCCTGCGCCGCCGCGACCGTATCGAGTCCGAAACGGTCGATCTCCGCCTCGAACAGGCGATGAAAGTTCAGCTCGGCCCCGAGATGCAGGAAGACCGCCCCGAGACCGATGGCTGCGCGATCCATGAAGACGAACTCGCGCGGCACCCGTACCGGCCCCTTCTCCCGCAACGCCTGCTTGACGCGCCAGGCCTCACGCCGGCCGTACTCGCCGGGCGCCACGCCGTCGGCGATCGTGCGCACCCGGTCGTCCAGAAGGGGGCCGTAGATGAAGCGCGCCCACAGGTTGAGCACCTCGATGAGGTCCTTGCGCAGGCCGCGGAAGCCCCAGATCTCGTAGGCCGCGACGACCCGGTCCGGCTCGTCGTCGCGCAGGCCCTGGTAGAGGTCCACCACCCCGCCGACGAAGCGGGCCGGGAAGATGCGGATGCAGCCGTAATCGAGCAGGTTGATGCCGGCGGCGTGGCCTGCCGCATCGTCGAAGACCGTGTAGTTGCCGAGATGCGGATCGCCGTGGATGACGCCGAAATGCGAGAACGGATGCCACCAGGCCTTGAACATGGCCGTGGCGAGGCGATTGCGGGTCTCTAGCGGCGCCTGCTTGTAGTCGAGGATCGGCCGCCCCTCCAGCCAGTCGAGCGTGAGCAGCCTCAGCGTCGAGAGTTCCGCCCACACGCCCGGCACCCGCACCTCCGGCACGTCGGCCAGCATGTGGGCGTAGAGCGCGGCATGGCGCGCCTCGCGCCGATAGTCGAGCTCCTCGCGCAGCCGCGCGCCGATCTCCTCCTGGATTTCGGCCGTGTCGATCTCCGGGCTCAGCCGCCGCTGCACGGCGAGCAGCATGCCGAGCTGGCTGAGGTCTGCCTCGACGGCCGACTGCATGTCCGGATATTGCAGCTTGCAGGCGAGCGGCACCCCGTCGTGCGAGCGCGCCCGATGCACCTGACCGAGGGACGCGGCCGCCGCCGGCTGCAGGTCGAACGCGCCGAAGCGCCCGGCCCAGTCGAGCCCGAGTTCAGCCATCATGCGCCGGCGCACGAAGGCAGCCCCCATGGGCGGGGCCTGCGACTGCAGCTTCTGCAGTTCCGTCGCATATTCCGGCGGCAGGGCGTCGGGGATGGTGGCGAGCAGCTGCGCGACCTTCATGAGCGGCCCCTTGAGGCCGCCAAGCACCCCCGTGAGCTCCGCCGCATAGCGCGAAGGGTCCGCCTCCCGCCCGAGCACCCGCGTGCCGACGATCCGCGCGGCGATGCCGCCCACATTGGCGCCGACCCGCGCATAGCGGGCCGCACGCGCCGAGAACCGATTGCCTTCGGGATCGCTCATGGGGCGTTTTCTCCAACTGCCCCTATCTGGGGTCGACGAGAGCGGATTGCGACGGCCACGGAATGCTTCTCAATCCTCCAGCCCTTCCAGTTCGGTGATCAGCCGGTCGACCATACCGAGGCCGATCTGCCAGAAGGCCGGGTCGCGCGCATCGAGGCCGAAGGGGGCGAGCAGTTCGGAATGATGCTTGGTGCCGCCAGCCGCGAGCATGGCGAGATAGCGCTCGGCGAAGCCCTCGCGCGCCCCCTCGTAGACGCCGTAGAGCGAATTCACCAGGCAGTCGCCGAAGGCATAGGCATAGACGTAGAACGGCGAGTGAATGAAGTGGGGGATGTAGGCCCAGAACACCTCGTAGCCCGGGCGCAGGTCGACGCTCGGACCCAGGCTCTCGGTCTGCACCTTCAGCCACAAGTCGCACAATCGCTCCGAGGTCAGCTCGCCGGCCCGCCGCTCGGTATGGACGTGCCGCTCGAAGGTATAAAAGGCGATCTGCCGCACCACGGTGTTGATCATGTCCTCCACCTTGGCGGCGAGCATGGCCTTGCGCTGGCGCTTGTCGCTCGTGGCATCGACGAGGCGGCGAAAAGTGAGCATCTCGCCGAAGACGGAAGCCGTCTCGGCCAGCGTCAGCGGCGTCGGCGCCATGAGTGCGCCGTTGGGGGCCGCGAGCACCTGATGCACCCCATGGCCGAGTTCGTGGGCGAGCGTCATCACGTCGCGCGGCTTGCCGAGGTAGTTGAGCAGCACATAGGGGTGCGCCGAGGGCACGGTCGGATGCGCGAAGGCGCCCGGGGCCTTGCCGGGCCGCACCGGTGCATCGATCCAGCGCTCGTCAAAGAAGCGGCGCGCGATGTCGGCCATCTGCGGTGAGAACTCGCCATAGGCGCCGAGCACGGTGTCGCGCGCCTCCTCCCAGCCGATGGTGCGCATCTCCACCTTGGGCAGCGGCGCGTTGCGGTCCCAGTGCGCCAGCTTGTCCTTGCCGAACCAGCGCGCCTTGAGCGCGTAGTAGCGGTGCGACAGGCGCGGATAGGCCTGTTGCACGGCCTCGACCAGCGCTTCCACAACCTCGCGCTCGACGCGGTTGGCGAGATGGCGTGAATCGGCCACGTCCTCGAAGCCGCGCCAGCGGTCCGAGATCTCCTTGTCCTTGGCAAGCGTGTTGGTGACAAGCGTGAAGATGCGCAGGTTGGCGCGGAAAACTTGGGCCAGCGCCTCAGCGCCGGCCCGGCGCACCTCCTCCTGCGGCTCCTGCAGCTTGTTGAGGGTCGGCTCGAGCGTCAGTTCCTCACCGTCGACGGTGAAGCGCAGCGAGGCGATGGTCTCGTCGAACAAGCGGTTCCAGGCCGCCCGGCCGGTGACCGACTTCTCATGGAAGAGCTGCTCGATCCTGTCGTCGAGTTGGAAGGGCTTGTCCTTGGCGATGTCCTCGAGCCACGGGCGCCAGTGGGCGAGCGGCGCCTTGGAGGCCGCCTCCGCAAGGACCTTGTCGTCGATGCGGTTGAGTTCGAGCGTGAAGAACAGGAGATCGGAGCTTGCTGCCGTCAGGCGCTCCTGCGTGTCGCCATAAAACTTGCCGCGCTTGGGGTCTGTCGTGTCGCCCGAGTAGACGAGCCCGGCGTAGGACATGAGGCGGCCGAGAAGATCCTCCAGCTTTTCGTAGCGGGCGACCACAGCCGCCAGTTGCTCGCTCGCATCCGGTGCCGCCGCCATCGCCGCAAGTTTGCCCCGGTAGGCGGCGGCGAAAGCCTTGCATTCCTCCTCGGCCCGCGCGAGATCGTCGGCGAAGGCCTTGGACTCCATGCCCGGATAAAGATGCGACAGGTCCCATTCCGGCAGGCCGCCGAGCGTGTTGCCGTCCCGCGCCTGCGCGCCCGTGCTGCTGATCGTCATCGTCTTCCTGTCGTTGTCCATAGGTCCCGCAGGTTCCTACCGACCCACGGACCGATTCCGTTTCTGGCCGATCATCGGGCTTTGAATCGCGATGATCAACGCCGCGGCGGCAGACAGGATCCGTCTTCGGCACACGGCTGCGTTAACAAGAGCTTTACCGTTCTCGCCCAGCATCGCCCCGAAACGGAACACAGCCGGGCGATTGAGCGAGATGACGACGATCCTGATCGTGGACGACGACCCGGTGCAACGCCGCCTCGTCGAGGGCATGGTGCGGCGCTTCGGCTATGAGCCGCTCATCGCGAGTTCGGGCGAGGAGGCGCTCACGCTGATGGCCGGCGGCCAGCCGCCCGTCGATCTCGTGCTGCTCGATCTCGTCATGCCCGATCTCGATGGCATGGGCGTGCTCTCGGCGATGCGCGAGAAGGGTATCGCGCTACCCGTCATCGTGCAGACCGCGCACGGCTCCATCGAAACCGTCGTCTCGGCCATGCGGGCGGGAGCGGCGGACTTCGTCGTCAAGCCGGTGGGGGCGGAGCGCCTGCAGGTTTCCATCGCCAATGCCCTGCGCACCGATGCGCTGGAGGACGAGATCCGCCGCATGAAGCGGCGCGTCGAGGGCGCCCTGTCGATCCGCGACATCGCCACGCGCAGCGAGGCCATGCGCCGGGCGCTGCACCTCGCCGAGCGCGCGGCCCGCTCCGGCATCCCGGTGCTCATCGAGGGCGAATCGGGCGTCGGCAAGGAGGTGCTGGCCCGCGCCATCCAGGGCTCGGGCGAGCGCAAGGGCAAGCCCTTCGTCACCGTCAACTGCGGCGCCATTCCCGAGAACCTCGTGGAATCGACCCTGTTCGGCCACGAGAAAGGTGCCTTCACCGGCGCCACCGAGAAACATGCCGGCAAGTTCGTCGAGGCGAACGGGGGCACGCTCTTCCTCGACGAGATCGGCGAATTGCCACTCGATGCACAGGTCAAGCTCCTGCGCGCCATCCAGGAGGGCGAGGTCGATCCGGTCGGCGGGCGCCGGCCGGTCAAGGTGGACATCCGCCTGATCTCGGCGACGAACCGCAGCCTGCTCGACCTCGTCAAACAGGGCCGTTTCCGCGAGGATCTCTACTACCGCCTCAATGTCTTCCCGATGACCCTGCCGCCGCTGCGCGCGCGCCGTGAGGACATTCCGGAACTCGCTCTCGGCTTCCTCGCCCGGTTCGCCGCCGAGGAAGGCAAGCGCGTGCGCGCCATCGCGCCCGAGGCCATGGCACTCATCACTCGCTACGACTGGCCGGGCAACGTGCGCCAGCTCGAGAATGCGATCTTCCGCGCCGTCGTGCTCGCCGACGGGCCCGAGCTGACGGTAGCGGAATTCCCGCAGATCGCGAGCCAGGTCGAGGGCTACGCGATCGACATCCCGCCCGCCCCCGCGGGCCCTGCGCCCGCCCCTGCCCCGGCGCGCGAGATCGTCCATGTCGAGGTGCGCGATCCGGGCAGCCTGCGCCTTCTCGACGATATCGGCGAGGTGCGCCCGCTCGCCGACATCGAGGCCGACGCCATTCGCTTCGCCCTCAACCATTATCGCAGCCACATGTCCGAGGTGTCGCGCAAGCTCGGCATCGGCCGCTCGACGCTCTACCGCAAGCTCAAGGAACTGGGCCTCGCTGAGGCCCCCGAGGGGGACGCGGACGGATCCATCGAATGACGACAGCAGGTATGGCAGCACACGGTGCCGAACCCGTCAGCATGCGAATCGTTTACAAGACACTCGGTCCGGCCGGAACAGCGGGAAAGGGGGCACTCATGCGGGCAAGCACTGCCGCGTGCATCGTCGCCGTTGGCATCGGTCTTCTGACCGCTGCCATTACGGGCCGCGCAGCGGCCGAGCCGATCGTGCCGGCGCAATCCGCGAGCCTCGTCCTGCCCACCCCGCCCGCTGCGGCGGTCGATGTGAGGGACATCGCCCCAACGGAGCCCGAACCGCCCGCGTCCGCAGGCACGGGCACGCTCGCCCCGCCCGATCTCCCCGATATCGCGGTGTCGATCACCGCGGATGAGCCGTCCGTCGCCCTGGCCGGCCGCATCCTCGACGCGCGCGACTGGACGCTGCCGCGCCTCGGCGAGGAGCAGCGCGGGGCAATCCGCGCCTTCTATGAAGCGCGCGGCTTCAATCCCCTGTGGATCGCCGACGGCGCCTTCACGCCGGCGGCCCGCAAGATCATGGCGGTCCTGACGGACGCGGCGGCCGAGGGGCTCGACCCGGCGGATTATCCACTGCCGCAGATTGACGGTCTCGAGGGTTCCAGCCGCGGCAGGGCTCTCGCGGATGCCGACCTGAAGCTCAGCGCGGCCGCCGTCCTCTACGCCCGCGATGCGCGCGGCGGGCGCCTCGAGCCGACCAAACTCTCGAAGCTGCTCACTCCGACGCGCGAACTGCCGGAAGCAGGCGACGTGCTGGAGCGGCTCGGCGCAGCCACGGATCCTGGCGCGGCGCTCGCGGCCTACAATCCGCAGCATGCGCAATATGCTGCGCTGAAACGCAAGCTCGCGGAGGTACGCTCCGAACGGCCGGCGCAGACGCCCATGGTGCGCGTGCCCAAGGGGCCGACGCTGCGGCTCGGCATGCAGGACGAGCGCGTGCCGCTCATCCGCGCCCGCTTCGGCCTCGACGTGACGCCGGACGGCGACCACACCTATGACGAGAAGGTGGCTGCGGCCATCGCCGATTTCCAGCGTGCGCACGGGCTCGCCGCCGACGGCGTCCTGGGCGCACAGACCCTGGCGGCGCTCGGTGGCGGCGAGACGACGAACGGACGCCTCGAGGCCGACATCATCGCCAACATGGAGCGCTGGCGCTGGCTGCCGGCCAACCTCGGCGACAGGCACATCTCCGTCAACATCCCCGCCTACATGGTCCGCGTGCTCGACCGGGGCGAGGTGATTCACGAGGCGCGCGTCATCGTCGGCAAGCCGGAGACGCCGACGCCCGTCTTCTCGGACGTGATGCGCCACGTCGTCGTCAATCCCTACTGGAACGTGCCGCCGTCAATCCTGCGCAAGGAGTTCCTGCCGCACATGGCCCAGGACCCGGATTATGCGGCGCGTCGCGGCTACGAGGTGATTCGGCGCGGCAACAGCATCTCCATCCGCCAGCCGCCGGGCGAGCGCAACGCTCTCGGCCACATCAAGTTCATGTTCCCCAACCAGCACGCCGTCTACCTGCACGACACGCCGAGCCGCTCGCTCTTCAAGCGCAGTGAACGTGCCTTCAGCCACGGCTGCGTGCGGGTGGACGATCCCTTCACCTTCGCCGAGATCGTACTTGGCGACGCCTGGCCACAGTCGCGGATGAAGAAGCTGATCGGCAAGGGGGAACGCCTCGTGCGTCTCCCCGAACTTATCCCCATCCATCTCACCTATTTCACCCTCATGGTCACCGACGAAGGCAAGCTCGTTCGCTACCCGGATATCTATAGCCACGACCAGCGTGTCGCGGCCGCCCTCCGCGATTTACACTGAACGTGGCGACAGGAGCGATCGATCGGCATTATTTTGCCATCGTCTCGCCTTAACCGGTTCTTGTCCGCAGCCGGTCCCGACGCTAACCTTGCGTTAAGGCTTTGCGGTAAGAGTTCGTTCATCGTTTGACTGACGGCCGCGTTCAAGGCCGTCTCAGCAACGGATGAGTTGGCTTTGTATTCGACACGCTTCAGGCAAGCGTTGTCCCGGGTGGGGCCTTGTTCGCGCGCGGCGTGCAAGATCCTGATCGCGTGCGCCGCGGTCGTGGCCGGGACCCGCAGTCTCCAGGATGCGGTCGCCAATGGCGACACGCGGGCGATCAGCCTGTACCAGACCCATACCAAGGAAAGCGTGACCGTTACCTTCAAGCGCAACGGGGTCTATGACCGCGAGGCGCTGGAGAAGCTCAACTGGATCCTGCGCGACTGGCGCCGGGACGAGCCAATCGCCATGGATCCCAAGCTGTTCGACGTGGCTTGGGCCGTGCACCGCGAGGTGGGCTCGCGCCAGCCGCTCCATGTCGTCTCGGGTTACCGGGCCCCTGAAACCAACGCCATGCTGCGCCGCCGCTCCAGCGCGGTCGCCAAGCAGAGCCAGCACATGCGCGGCAAGGCGATGGACTTCTACCTGCCGGACGTCAACATGGCCCAGGTGCGGGCCATCGCCATGCGCCTGCAGCGCGGCGGCGTCGGCTATTATCCGACGGCCTTCAACCCCTTCGTGCATCTCGACGTCGGCAGCGTGCGCTCGTGGCCGCGCATGACGCGCGACCAGCTCTCGCGCCTCTTCCCCGACGGCAAGACCGTCCACATCCCCGCGGATGGCCGGCCGATGGAGGGCTACGAACTCGCCCGCGCCGAGATCCTGTCGCGCGGCGATGCGGTCGCCGGCTCCTATTCGGCCTATGCCGAGGCCGAGACAGCCCGGCCAAGCGGATCGCGCAAGAGCTTCTGGGCCTCCCTCTTCGGCCTCGACGAGGAGGAGGATGAGGATTTCGCCAAACCGAGCGGCAATGCGCGCACAAGGGTCGCCACTGCCGAAACCGCGCCGGCGGGGGGCGATGCCGCCGTCGCCGCCGACAACAGCAACGTGTCCTTCTTCCTGCGCGACCGGCGCGGCGGCGGTGCACCGACAGCGCAGCCACAGCCCCCCCGACCCACCGCAGTCGCGGCGGCGCCTCAAGCGGAGCCACTGGTCCAGGCGCCCACCGCGGTACCGGCAGTGGTGCCGCTGCCCCAGGCGCGGCCGGACGGCATCGCCCCTGCGGCGGTCCCGTCCGCCGAGGCACCTGTCGCGCTCGCCATGGCGCCGGTGCCCCCGCGGCGGCCTGAGGACGCCATCGCTTCCGTCAATGCCATTGCCGCAACGGCGGTCGTTGCGAACGTTCCGGCGCCGCCGAGCCGACCGGTGAGCTTCGCCGCCGCCGGCCTCGGCTCGCAGGAGATCGGCACGCGCGCCTCATCCGACGAGAGTGGCGCGCTCGCCGCCCTCGCCGCGGCGGCATCCGCCCGTCCACCGATGACCCGCGTTGCCGGCCTCGTGCCGATGGCCTATGCGGCGGCCGACGTGCCGGTGCCGCCTATCCGCCCCCTCGCCACCGCCGCATCGCCGGCTGTCGCCGAAGAGGCGAGGCCCACGCCTGCCACGCCCCGCCCGGTCGCCGCAGCGGCCGTCCCGCGCGTCCTGCGCCCCCTGTTCGGCGGCGACCCGGTCGAGCCGCCGACCCCCTCGTCGCGCATTGCGATGGCCCATGCGGCAGCCTCGTCCCCGCGCCCCCTGCCGGCGAGCCGGCTAGCGGCAGCGGCCTTCACGCTCGCGCTGCCGCTTCACGCCGACGGTCCGGAGGCACCGCAACCCTGAAGCGCAGCGACCCCAGACAACAAGAAGCCCCGGCAGGACCGGGGCTTCTTGTTGGGCCGGTACGGCAGCCTCGCGGCACCTCACATGCCGAGCGCCTGCATGTAAAGTTCGAGGATCGCCTCTTCCTCCTGGCGCTCCTCCGGCGGCTTCTTGCGCATGCTGACGAGCCGGCGGATCGCCTTGGTATCGAAGCCGCGTCCCTTCGCCTCGCCGTAGACTTCCTTGATGTCGCCAGCGATGGCCGCCTTCTCCTCCTCGAGCCGTTCGATGCGCTCGATGAACTGCTTCAACTCCTCCGCGGCAACACCACTGTCGGCAACGTCGCTGACCATATGTCTCTTCCGTCTCACTGATGGATCATGGGCGACCGGCGGCCGCCCGCGCGCGAGCCGCGCAGACTAGTGGCTCCGGCGCGGATTGGAAGGGGCCGTGGCGGCCGAAATGTCTCGTGTCCCCGCTATCCCGATGTCAAGGCCGGATCAGCCGTGGCGATGGCCCGCCTTGGTGAAGGCTGCCTTCTGCTCCGGCGTCGCCTCCTTCTGGTGGCGCTCCTTCCAGTCCTCGTAGGGCATGCCGTAGACATGCTCGCGCGCATTGGCCCGGTCGAGCGTCAGCGAACGCTCGGCGGCCGCTTCCTCGAGCCAGTTGGACAGGCAGTTGCGGCAGAAGCCGGCAAGGTTCATGAGATCGATGTTCTGCACGTCGGTGCGCTCGCGCAGGTGCTTCACGAGCCTGCGAAAGACCGCGGCCTCCAGTTCGGTCATCGTATGGGCGTCGATCTGCTGCATTGCCGTGCTCCTTCCTCGCCGTCCGGCCGTTGCGAGGAACAATGGTGACGAAAGTCGCAACTTGCCATAGGAGGAGCGGGATCGCGACCTCCCTCGCAGACGCCGGTGCCCCCTTGAGCATCACCTCATCCTCGAAAGCCACGCATGCACCCTCGCCGCTCGCGCTCGGCGCCCTCCTCGCTGCGGCGCTCGCCATGGGCCTGTCGCCCGTCCTCGTGCGCCTTGCCGATGTCGGGCCGTTTGCCAGCGCCTTCTGGCGCGTGGCGCTCGCCTTGCCCATCCTCTGGGTCTGGATGCAGGCGGAAGAACGCGGCCGCGGGACCGCACGGTCACGACCCTTCGGGCGCGGCACCGTGCTCGCCGGCCTGTTCTTCGCCGGCGACCTGTTTTTCTGGCATCTCGCCATCATGAACACGACGATCGCCAATGCCACCTTTTTCGCGACGATGGCGCCGCTCTTCGTCGTGCTGGCGAGTTGGCTCGTGTTGCGTCGCCGGGTCGCCGGCCCGGTTCTCATCGGCCTCGCCTTCTGCCTCGCGGGCGGGGCGGCCCTCATCGGCCAGAGCCTCGATATCGCGCCGCAGCGGCTCGTGGGCGACGGCTTCGGCATCGCCACGGCCGTCTTCTTCGGCTTCTACTTCCTCGCCATCGAACATGCGCGCAAGACGACCGGAGCTGCCCGCGTCACCTTCGAATCGAGTCTCATCACCGCCGCCATCCTGCTCGTCGTGGCCTTCGTCATGGAGCCGCACATCCTGCCGCGGAGCAGCTGGGGCCTTGCCGTCCTCGTCGCGCTCGCCTGGTTCAGCCATGCCGGCGGCCAGGGGCTGCTCGCCTTTGCCCTCGGGCATCTGCCGGCGACCTTCTCCTCCCTCGTCATCTTCCTGGAAGCGGTCTTCGCCGCGGCCTTCGGCTGGCTGATCGCGGGCGAGGCCTTGACGCTGGTGCAAACGGCCGGCGGACTGCTCATCCTGTTCGGAATCTGGCTCGCGCGGCCGAAAGCTCCGCGCACCGCAGTGGAACGACAATTGCCGGTGCCGCACTAGGGTCGAGTGCCGGGAGGAACGAGGGAGAACGAGATGGCCGAAGGCTTGGGCGACAAAGGCATGGCGCACCCGGCGTACCTGTCGGGTCCCGTCGGCGCGCGCCGCGCGGTGCTGGAGGCGGTCTTCGAGGCGGCCGTCGCCGCGGCCCACCCGCGCCTCTGCCTGCCGCAGCACCTGCCTCCCCCGCCCGCGAACGGGCGCATCATCCTGCTCGCCGCCGGCAAGGCCGCCGCATCGATGACGGTCGTCGCCGAGGAATTCTACGAGAGCGAATACCGCCTCCCGCGCGAACGCATGACTGGCATCGCCGTGACACGGCATGGCTATGGCCAGCCAACGCAACGAATCGAGATCGTCGAGGCCGGGCATCCCGTGCCGGACGCCGCCGGCCTCGCCGCGACGGAGCGGGCGCTCGCCCTTGCCGCCGGGGCGCACAAGGAAGACCTCGTGCTCGTGCTTCTGTCCGGCGGCGGCTCTGCCAATTGGATCGCGCCGGCCGGCAACCTGACGCTGGCGGAAAAGCAGGCCATCACGCGCGCACTGCTGCGCTCCGGCGCATCGATCGATGAGATCAACGCCGTGCGCAAGCACCTGTCGCGCATCAAGGGCGGGCGCCTCGCCCGCTGCGCCGCTCCGGCGACGATCCTGACCCTCGCCATATCCGACGTGCCCCGCGACGCCCCCTCGACCATCGCCTCCGGCCCGACGGTGCCTGACCCGACAACACTCGCCGAGGCGCGTGCCATCGTCGCCCGACGCGGCGTTCCGCTGACCGCCTCGGCCGCAGCGCTGCTCGACGATCCGGCGAACGAATCTCCAAAGGCCGGCGACCCAGCCTTTGCGCGCAGCCGCTTTGAGATCATCGCCCGCCCGGCCGACTCCATCGCTATCGCGGCGCGCACCGCGCGGGAGAACGGCTACGAGCCCATCGTCCTGGGGGCCGACCTCGAGGGGGAGGCCCGCGAGATCGCAGCCAACCATGCACGGCAGGCGCTTGCCCTGCGCGAAGCCGGCCGCCGGGCCGCCATCATCTCGGGCGGGGAACTGACGGTCACGCTGAAGGGTAAGGGACGCGGCGGCCCGAACCAGGAATACGCCCTCGCGCTCGCCCTCGCCCTCGACGGCGCGGCGGGCATCTGCGCCCTTGCCGGCGATACCGACGGCACGGACGGCGGCGGCGGTGCCGCGAGCGACCCGGCGGGCGCCATCATCGACGAGACCACGCTCGCGCGCGCATGCAGCCTTGGCCTCGATCCCGCCGCATCTCTGGCCGACAACGATTCGACGCGCTTCTTCGAAGCCCTCGGCGACCTTCTCCTGCCCGGTCCCACACGCACCAACGTCAACGATTGTCGCGTGATACTCGTCGACGACCGCTAGGACGCGCCGGTACGGACAACGAAGAGGCGCGTTGACATTCCGCGCCGCGACGCTCAAGACCTGTATCGATTAGATGCTTGATTGGCCGATGAAACTCACCCAGCTTGCCCCCATGTCCCGGCTGCGAAAGTTCGCCCTCGGCGCCCTCGCCCTCGCGTGGCTCGCGCTTGTCATCGGGGCCGTTTCGCCTGCCCGGGCGGACCTGCGCATCTGCAACATGACCGGGGCGCGCGTCGGCGTCGCGCTCGGCTATCGCGACGCCCAGGGCTGGATGACCGAAGGCTGGTGGAACATCGACGAACGCAAATGCGAGACGCTGCTCAAGGGGCCGCTCGCCGGGCGTTTCTACTACATTTACGCTCTCGACTATTCCGGTGGCGGGGAATGGGGCGGCCGCTCCTTCCTGTGCACGCGCGACCGCGAGTTTTCCATTCGCGGCATCGACAACTGCCTCGCCCGGGGCTACGAGCGGACCGGGTTCTTCGAGGTCGACACGGGACAGCAGAAGAGCTGGACCATCCAGCTCACGGACAGCAACAGAGCAGCCGAGGTGCGTAGATGAGACGGATGCGGCGCGTAAAGATCTTGGCCACCCTCGGACCCGCGTCCAACGACCCGGCCATGATCGCCCGGCTGCATGAGGCCGGCGCGGACGTCTTCCGCATCAACATGAGCCACACCTCGAAGGACGATCTCGCCGAGCGCGTTGCCGCCATCCGTGCCGTCGAACAACGCGCGGGCCGGCCCATCGGCATCCTCGTCGACCTGCAGGGACCGAAGCTGCGCATCGGCACCTTCGCCAAGGATGCCGAGATGCTGTCGGCGGGCGAGCGCTTCGTCCTCGATGCCGACCCCAAGCCCGGCACGTCCAAGCGCGTGCACCTGCCGCACCCCGAAATCCTCGCGGCGCTCGAGCCCGGCCATGCCGTCATCATCGACGATGGCAAGATCCGGCTCGAGGTGGAGAGCGTCGGCAAAGGCAAGGCCACCACGCGGGTCGTGGTGGGCGGCAAGATCTCCAATCGCAAGGGCGTCAGCCTGCCCGACACCACTATCCCAGTCTCGGCCATGACGGAGAAGGATCGCACCGATCTCGAGGCTGCCGTCAACATCGGGGTCGACTGGATCGCGCTCTCCTTCGTGCAGCGGCCGGAAGACATCGCGGAGGTGCGCAAGGTCGCGCGCGGGCGGGCGCTCGTCATGGCCAAGATCGAGAAGCCGCAGGCGGTTGCCCGGCTCGACGAGATCATCGAGGTCTCCGATGCGCTGATGGTCGCCCGCGGCGATCTCGGCGTCGAGATGCCGCTCGAGAAGGTGCCCGGCATCCAGAAGCTCATCACGCGCAGCGCCCGCCGCTGGGGCAAGCCGGTCGTCGTGGCCACGCAGATGCTGGAATCGATGATTACCTCGCCGGTTCCGACACGTGCCGAGGTGTCGGACGTCGGCACCGCCGTCTTCGAGGGCGCGGACGCCATCATGCTGTCGGCCGAGAGCGCGGCAGGCCAGTACCCGGTCGAGGCGGTGGCGACGATGAACCGCATCGCCGTGGAAATCGAGCGCGACAGCAACTACCGCGCCATCATCAACGCCCAACGCGCCGAACCCGAGGCGACGGGCGCCGATGCCATCGCCTCCGCCGCGCGCTCGATTGCCGAGACGCTCGACCTCAAGGCTATCGTTGCCTGGACCTCCTCCGGCGCCACGGGTCTGCGCATCGCGCGCGAGCGCCCGCAGACACCCTTGCTCGCCCTGACGCCGAATGCCGATGCGGGTCGGCGCCTCGCCCTCGTGTGGGGCGTGCATCCCATCGTGACCGAGGATGCCCGCGACATCGACGACATGGCCGACCGCGCCTGCGACATCAGCCGCGATGCCGGCTATGCCGAGGCCGGCCAGCGCGTCATCATCGTCGCGGGCGTGCCGTTCGGCACGCCCGGTGCGACGAACATGGTGCGCGTCGCCTTCGTCGCGCAGGATGGCGGTGCGCTCGGCCACGGTAATACATCGCGACGGCCCTGATGCCGAAGCGGCGGGCACGCTAGGCCGCTGACAGGCCGACGCGGGCGGCACGCTCACCCGCGGGGGCTTGCTGGACCTGCTGCCCGATCAGATATCCCGGCCGTCGACGTCCGGCGCCAGCCGCGCGACGGCGGCCTTCACCGCCTCGAGATGCGGGTGGACGGCCAGCGCCTGCCGATAGGCGCGCAGGGCGAGCGCCTTCTCCTCGTCCACCTCGAAGAGCCGGCCGAGGGCCGTCCACGCCTCGTAGTGGCGCGGTTCGCGAGCGATGGCCTGCTGCAGGTCGAGAATGGCCTGCCGGCGATCCCCCAGCATGCCGAAGAGCGTCGCGCGCTTCGCCCAGGCCTCGGCCCAGCCCGCCTCGATGACGACGACCCGGTCGAGCAATTCGATCGCCAGCGGCGGGTTGCCGGAGCGCGCGGCGACGAGCGCTCGGCTCATCAGGAGGTCGGCCGTATCGGAGCCGGAGCGCAGCCACTGGCGCTCGATGAGGCGGGCGATGCCAGCCGCCTCGGCTGCGTCACGGCTGTTGCCAAGACGCGCGAACAGCTGGTCGAGCTGGGCCGCCCGTCGCGCCGCGGGCGATACAGGCCGTTCTGCGCTCTGGGGTGGCTCCCGCGGCTCGGAGCCTTGCGACTGGGCTGCAATGCCACTCCACGGCGAAACGGCAAGGGCCATCCCCATCGAAAGAAGCACCAGCGGGCGGACTGCGCGTGTCATGCGACAGAGCCTAACGCGCCGAGGCCCCGGGGCAAAGTCCCGCGCAGACACGTCGCCGTGAATTGCAACCCGTCACCCCAACACCAAAAGCCCGGCGTCACCGCCGGGCTCTTCGTTGTTCATGCAAGACCGCCGAAGCGGCCGGGCGTCAGCCCTGGCGCGCCTTGAAGCGCTTCTGGGTCTTGTTGATGATGTACACGCGACCCTTGCGACGGACCAGCTGGTTGTCGCGGTGGCGCTCGCGCAGAGACTTGAGCGAATTGCGGATCTTCATCGTCCGATCTCCGTCCGGCGCGGCTCCATCGAACCTTGGCCGTCCTTCAAAAAATGGTGGGCGCGACAGGGATCGAACCTGTGACCCCTACGATGTCAACGTAGTGCTCTCCCGCTGAGCTACGCGCCCTTCGAACGACGCTTTCGCGACGTCCTCATGTGGGCCGCGGATATAGCGGCTTGCGGCGAACTGCGCAAGCCGCCCACGAAAAATAGTCAGGCGGCGAGCAACTTTTCCACTTCCGACACGAGTTCGCGCAGGTGGAAGGGCTTGGACAGCACCTTGGCGTCCTTCGGCGCCTGCGAATCGGGGTTGAGCGCCACCGCCGCGAAACCCGTGATGAACATCACCTTGATGTCCGGGTCGAGTTCGGTGGCCCGGCGCGCGAGCTCGATGCCGTCCATCTCCGGCATGACGATGTCGGTGAGCAGCAGTTCGAACGGCTCCTCCCGCAGGCGATTGTAGGCCGACAGCCCGTTGTCGAAGGACACCACCTCGTAGCCAGCATTCTGCAGGGCCTTGACGAGGAAGCGCCGCATGTCGTTGTCGTCTTCGGCGAGAAGGATCTTGCTCATAGCGCACGCGTCGAAAGTGATCGGGCGGGCCGCGGGCTCGGATCTGCCGTGCCGCGCTGCCCGGACGAAAGGTTAGTGGCACGTCCGTCGTCGGACAATGCTCTGCCCGAACCGCCGACGCCGTGCCTTATCGTCTAGACACGCTCCTCGTAAAAAAGCGGTGAAAAAGGGAGCGCGGCACACCGCCGGTCACGAATCGCACGCGCTCATGGCCATGCGGCGATGGACGACACGCCGGCAAATCGGCCACAATCATCGTTCGAGACGGCCCCGCCCGCGAGGGCCGTCGTCCCCGTAGCAGCGTCGTGGTCCCCGATGTCGTCTCCGATCGAGCCGGAACTCGCAATCCCCTTCACGGTCGTCGAACCATCCGATCAGACTGTGCCGCTTGTCTTCAACGCCCCTCACGCCGGCGCCGTCTATCCTCAGAGCTTCGTCGACGGCGCCCGGCTTGATCCACTCGCCCTGCGCCGTTCGGAAGATGCCTATGTGGACGCGCTCTTTGCCGGCATGGGCGCGCTTGGCGCCCCGATGCTCGTCGCCCGCTTTCCCCGCGCCTATCTCGACGTGAACCGCGAGCCCTATGAGCTCGACCCGCGCATGTTCGACGGCCGGCTGCCGCCCTATGCCAACACACGCTCGCTGCGCGTCGCAGGCGGGCTCGGCACCATCCCGCGCATCGTCGGCGACGGGCAGGAGATCTATCCCGGCAAGCTGCCTGTGGCCGAGGCCATGCGCCGCATCGAATGGCTCTACAAGCCCTACCATCGCGCCCTCCGCCAGATCGTGATGCGCACCCAACGCCGGTTTGGCTCGGTGCTGCTCGTCGACTGCCACTCGATGCCCTCTTCCAGCGTGACCCGGGACGAGAATTCGCGCGCCGACATCGTCATCGGCGATCGGTTCGGCACGAGTTGCGCGGCGGCGACCAGCGACAGGGTGGCGCAGTCCTTCGAGCGTCTCGGCTATCGCGTGGCCCGCAACCGCCCCTATGCCGGGGGCTTCATCACGGAGCACTATGGCGAGCCCGCAGCCGGCCGGCATGCCCTGCAGGTAGAGATCAACCGCAGCCTCTACATGGACGAGCGGACCATGCAGCGCACAGAGGGCTTCGCCCGCCTCGCATGCGACATCACCGAAGTCTTCTCCCTCATCGCAGCGACGGCCTGCACGGACCTCACCGAACGGCGCCTGGCGGCTGAGTAGCGCACGCTTGCCGACAGGCCGTCAGCCAGGCACCAGGCAAGAAAAAAGGCCGCACACTTGCGTGCGCGGCCCAAGTCTAGGGAGGAAACGCCCAAGGAGGGCAGCGGCACCGCGACGGAACATCGCCGTACCGCACGGCAACAACATGCCACCGCACCGCACAAAAAGCAAGGGTGATTGACCTATTTTTTTGTGCCCCCGGGATCGCGATCCCGGCCGGGGTGGGGGTCGTGTGCGAGGACGTAGGTAATGAGTGCGGCCGCAATTGCAAGGGCCAGCAAGGAAAAGACAGCCTTGTAGGCCTCTTGTGGATAGTGCCCGAGGGGGCCACGACCGAAGAGATCCATAAGCCGACCCGTCACCGTCTGCATCACGAAGACGCCGCCCATGGTGCCGATGTTCATCAGCGTGATGCCGCGGCCGATAAGATTTTGAGGGAAAAGAGATTTCCCGTGCGCCATGACGGGCGGCGTATAGGCCACGGCCGCCCCGAAGGCGATAAGCCAGACGAGCACCGAGACCGGGCCGAGAGGCATGAGGGCAGCGTAGGCGAGGCATGCGATGGTTGCAGAGGCGCCGAGCACGACCGGGGGTTTGTATCCGCGGAGGAGCCGATCCGCCGCGCCCCACAGGAAGAGGGCGGCGATCTGCGTCGCCGACGCCGCGAAGAGCGCGACACCGCGCCGCTCGAGGTCGAAGCCGTAGACGTCGCTCAGAAACGGGCCCGCCCACAGGCCGATGACCGTGCCGAAGGCCGCATAGCCGGTCGCGTGCATCAGGAAGAGCGGCCAGAACGAACGCACGCGCACCGCCTCGCGCACGCCGGCGAGCGCCATGCGCCAAGATTCGCGGCCAGCCCATGCGGTGACGGCGGGACCGCGCACGCCGAGGAAGACCGCGAGGCCCGCCGCCGCCGCAAAGGCCGCGACGACGAGGAAGCTCGCCCGCCAGCCGATCGATTCGGCGGCGAAGGCGAGCGGGGCGGTGGCGGCGAGCGTGCCGAAATTGCCGATGCTGAGCTGGATGCCGGTAAGGAAGGCGAAGCGCTCGGGCGGGAAGAGGCGGGCATAGATGGCGAGCGGCGCCATGAAGAAGCTAGAGCAGCCGATACCTAGGAGAAGCCGCGCGCCGACGAGCATCGTCGCGTCCCGCGCCAGCGCGAAGAGCAGGACACCGGCCACCGCGATGAGGGAACACACCAGCATGACGCGACGCGGCCCGTAGCGATCGATGGAGATGCCAACCGGGATCTGAGCGGCCGCGAAAGTCAGAAAGAAGCCGCTGGAGAGAAGCCCGAGGTCGGTGGCGGTAAGCGACAGGTCCGCGGCGAGGTTCGGCGCAATGACTCCGATGGAATTGCGCAGGAATTGACTGACACTGTAGATGCCCGCAAGCACCGCGATGAGCAGCGCCGCCTGGCTTCCCACCGGCGCCGCGCCTACGCCCGTCGGAATCTGGCTGTCCTTCATGCCCGTTCCTCCCGCCCTGCGCTCCACCGGACGCATGGCCTCTCGTTCGTTCCTCTCTTTCTAAACGGCTCCGCCCGCGATAAGACCCCTCTGCAACGCAGCCCTGCCCGCATGAGGTGCGAGGCTCGTGCACGGCTGGCGGAGGGGATGGGAATGGCAGCGGTCGACTTCAGCGCCTTCATGGACGAGCTTGCAACCGTGTCCGGGCGCGCCATCCTGCCGTTTTTCCGCACCGCACTGATGGCGGAGAACAAGGCGCTCGGCGACAGGTTCGACCCGGTGACGGAGGCCGACCGGGCGGCCGAAGCCGCCATGCGCCAGCTCATCCGCCGGCAGTTTCCCCAGCACGGCATCTGCGGCGAGGAATTCGGTGACGAGCGCCTGGATGCCGACTACGTTTGGGTGCTCGACCCGATCGACGGCACGCGCGCCTTCATTTCGGGTCTGCCGCTATGGGGCACGCTGATCGGCCTCACCCACCGCAGCGCACCCGTCTACGGCCTCATGCATCAGCCTTTCACGGGCGAGCGCTTCTACGGAGGCGGCAGAAGCGCCGGCTACAAGGGCCCGATGGGTGCGCGCACGCTCAAGACGCGACGCTGCGCGAGCCTGGCCGAGGCAACCCTCTCCACCACGTCCCCCGCCCTCTTCGCGGCGAACGAGCGCCCGCGCTACGAGCGCGTCGAACGCGAGACGCGCCTCGTCCGTTACGGCTATGACTGCTACGCCTATTGCATGGTCGCGGCCGGCCACATCGACCTTGTCATCGAGGCCGGACTGAAGCCCTATGACATCGTCGCCCTGGTGCCAATCATCGAAGGAGCCGGCGGCGTCGTCACCAACTGGCAAGGTGATTCGCCGGCGGCCGGGGGCGCGGTTGTCGCCGCAGGCGACCCGCGCATTCATGAGGCGGCGCTCAAGCTGCTCTCGGCCTGATCCGGCAGCGCCCCGTCCGACCCCGGCACAAAGGCGTCGAAGGCGGCCCAGAACTGGTCACGAATGTCGTCGCGTTCCATGAGGATCTCGTGTCGGGCCCCGGGGATCACGATGGCGCGGCCCGTCTTGAGGCGGGCGGCGAAACCTTCGATCGCCGGCGTCGAGACGACCGGATCGGCCCCGGCCGCGACGACGAGCACCGGCGTCCTGATCTCGAGCGCGAAGTTCGGATCCGCGAAGGCACCCATGGCGCGATAGGCTGCGTCGAGCCATGCCACCGTCGGATCGCCTATGGCGAGCGCGGGCGCCCGGGCGGCCACCTCGGCATTGCGCGCATAGCGCACCGGGTCCGACGTCAGCCGATTGCCTGCGAAGGGCTTCGTCGAGATCGACGTGGCACCGCCGCCGGGAACATAACTCGCCCCGAAACCGCAGGCATCGAGCATCTCGGACAGGAGGCGTGCGGCACGCGGCCAGGGCACCATGGCGATGTCGATCATCGGCGCGACCGTCACGAGGCGGGCGAAGGGGGTCTTCTTCCCCCTCATGGCGTGGAGGAGGATCGTCCCGCCCATGGAATGGGCGAGCACGAAGTAAGGCGGTGGACAGCGCGGCAGGACGACCTGATCGACGACGGCCGCAAGGTCGCGCTCATAGAGGGAGAAGTCGTCGACGTGGCCTTTGCGCGGGTCGGCAAGGTCGCGCTGCGAGCCGCCCTGGCCGCGCCAGTCGAAGGCGACGACCGTAAAGCCGCGGCGGCGCAGGTCCGCCACCGTCTCGAAATATTTCTCGATGAACTCCGCCCGCCCCTGAACGAGGCAGACGGTGCCGCGGGTCCGGCGCGCTGTCGGCCGCCAGCGCACGGCCCGCAGCACGACGCCGTCGGCGGTGGTCACCGGCGTTATCACCGGCTGGCTCGGCACCGGGTTCAGCTCTGTAGCGACGAGTTCCATCGCCCCTCCCGCCGCGGTTTGCGGCCATTCCACCCGGTTATAGCCGCTGCACCCGCCTCATCGCCACAGGTCTTGAAAGACCGCCCGGGCGCCACCAACTCTCTGCCGTGCAGGCCGCTGACGGCTGCACGGTGGGATGCCCGGCCGGTTCAGGCGGGCATTGTCCGCATATCGCTTCAAATGGAGGATGTGCCATGCGTCAATTCGATCTGTCCCCCCTCTACCGCTCGACGGTCGGCTTCGACCGTCTGTTCTCGATGCTTGATCAGGTTGCCGGCGTCGACAGCTCCCCGAGCTATCCGCCCTACAACATCGAGCGCACCGGCGAAGATGCGTATCGCATCACGGTAGCCGTCGCCGGTTTCGCCAGCGATGATCTCGCCATCGAGACGAAGAACAACACCCTGACGATCCGCGGCGAGAAGAAGGTCGCCGAAGGTGCCGAGAGGCCCGAAATGCTCTACCAGGGCATCGCGGCCCGGGCGTTCGAGCGCCGCTTCCAGCTTGCCGACCACGTCCAGGTGACCGGTGCCGCGCTGGAGAACGGTCTTCTGCACGTCGACCTCGTCCGCGAGGTGCCGGAGGCGATGAAGCCCCGCACCATCCCCATCGCGACGAAGCCGGCGAGCGTGGCCATCGACGCGAAGGTCGCGGAAGCCGCATAACACGGCAGCCATGGTCCGCCAGAGGGACCATGGACGATCCCAGAAAACAGACGAGGCGCCGGGCCTTCCGGCGCCTTTTGTCGCGTGCATTGGCAGCGGTGGATGCGGCCGGCGGCCGGCGTCAGAAAGGCGCGCTGGGCAGGATCTTCTCGCCAGAGGCCGGGCCGCCGATCTCATCGCCGTCATTGCCGATGACGTCGCCTGCCGGCGGCACGGGCGGCACCTCGGGCGGCGCGAGGACGACGCTCGGTCTCTCCTCAGCCTCGCCAGCCGCATCCGCCTGCCCGGAGGTCTCGGGCAGCCTCACGTCCCCGCGCGACGGCGGTAGCGGTGCGCGCAGCCCGAGCTCCTGGTCGCTCGGACGCGGCGGCGGCAGCGCCGCCATGCTCGGCTGGCGTTGCCGAAGCGGCACCGGCGCATAGATCTTGGTGCCACGGCCGGTATCGATCTCGACACCGATCTCGCCGCCGAACCTGTCGGGCGAATACGGCCGGAAGGGTTCCTCGGCCATGATGGTCGAGCGCAGCGGACGCGCATCGACGATGGCGCCCGAATAGGCGTCGATAAACAGGCGCATGCGCCAGCCATTCACGTCCGTGCCGTCGACGACGTAGAAGCCACGCGTCAGGCGCGGGCGGGAGATCTGGGCGAAGCCCTCCGAGCGCACCGAGCGCACCACCTCGCGCGGGCTCAGCGGCTCGTCGTAGACCTCCGGCGCGTAGTAGCCCTGGGCAAGAGCCACGCTCGACACCAGGGTAAGCGTCGCGACCGCCGCGAGAAGCCTGGCGGGGCGCCGCATTGGGCGCGATCCGGCAACAGGTGCAAACACGTCATCTGCCTCGTTCATTGCCACTCGTCACCCTCGTCTGTGCAACGGCATTGGGGCGGGCGTTTGGCGGCGCCGCGACAACGGCAGGTCAGGCGGCTGCCTGTCCGCCCGCGACGGCGAGAAAACGGTCGATGGCCGCCTCCGCCGTGTCGAAGGCCGTGACGAGACGCACCAGCACCTCCCCCTCCCCGGCCGCAACGCCCTCCGGCAGGCTGGACGTCACCCAGGGATGGTAGAGTGCCCCGGCAGCGCGCAGCGCCTCGTCCATCGCCTGCGGCAGGAAGACGAAGATCTCGTTGGCCTCGACCGGCAGGGCGACGCGGCAGCCGAGACGCGCGAGGCCCGCAGCGAGCCTGTCGGCCGCCGCATTGGCCCGGGCCGCGAGGTCGAGCCAGTGGCCATCGGCGAGATAGGCGTCGAACTGGGCACCGAGCAGACGGCCCTTCGAGAGGAGGTGGCCGCCGCGCTTGCGGCGCTGCGCCAAGTGCGCCGCCTTGTCGCGGTCGAAGACGATCACGGCCTCCGCCGCAAGACAGCCGTTCTTGGTGGCGCCGAAGGAGAGGACGTCGACGCCCGCGCGCCATGTCATGTCGGCAGGACTGACCCCAAGGCGCACGAGCGCATTGGCGAAGCGTGCGCCGTCCATGTGCACGCCGAGTCCGTGCCGGCGGGCGATGTCCGCGAGCGTCGCTATCTCGTCCGGAGTATAGACCGTGCCGGCCTCACTGGCCTGGGTCAGCGAGAGGGCCGAGGGAATGACCTGATGCGGCGGCCGGCCGGTCGGCGCGGCGAGATGGGCCGCGATCTCCTCCGCCGTGAGCTTGCCGAGCCGTCCGGGAAAGCCGACGAGCTTGGCCCCGCCCGTGAAGAACTCCGGCGCGCCGCATTCGTCCTCGGCCACATGCGCCTCGGCGTGGCACAGCACCGCACCCCAGGGCGGGCAGAGGGTGGCGAGCGCCAGCGCATTCGCGGCCGTACCCGTGGCGACGAGGAAGACCGAAAGGTCGCGCTCGAAGATCTCCTTGAGCCGCGCCTCGACGCGCGCCGTATGATCGTCCGCCCCGTAGGCGCGCTGGCTGCCGGCATTGGCGGCGACGAGCGCCTCCATCACCCGCGGGCTCGCGCCCGCCACATTGTCGCTTGCAAAGTTCATCCCGCCTGTGCTCCCGCTTGGAAGCGGAAGCTAGAACATGGCTCGCCCAGCGTGAAGCGCCGAGCGGTCATGGCCGCGCCGCGCCCGCCTCCCGATCGCAGGATCGAAACGGCCGGCCGGCCATGGATGCGCAATTAAATTACGCTGACTTCATCTCGCTCGTCACGATCGCAATCCAGGTTGGGCGTCCCGTATAAGTTTCGATCAAACGACTCGCAAATACCCGCTTGTCACCTTAGAAAAAATCTGGCAAGGTCCGCCCGGTTTAGGACAGCCTTGCTGTCCCATTCCGATGATTATCCGAGCCCGGCATCCGGTCGGGCCTTCCGCGAGCAAGACAAGGCAGGTCTTGGTTATGGCACGTCCGACGGCCGCCAAACGCGATACGAAACCTGCCGCCCGCACGACGCGGGCTTAGCGGGCGCGCCCCGGCTTTACGCCGCGAGACGCCCGCGAGGTGCGGGCGCAACGGAAACAGCGCGACCGGACCTCCAAGACCAACAAGAGGGTGCGTACGGGCGGGCAGCGACAGGCTGCCGGCACGGACCGGCGACCCCCGCGAGAGACGAACGACGTGGACAAGGCCGCCGCGGCGGCAACGATGGGGCAGAACATGAGCGCGACGAACGAGCAAAAGCTGGTCTCCAACCCGGCGCTGCTTCAGAAAACGCGCGCTGCGGACCCCGGTCTGCCGCCCGCACAGGGCCTCTACGACCCGGCGCGCGAACGCGATGCCTGCGGCGTCGGCTTCATCGCCCACATGAAGAATGAGAAGAGCCACGACATCGTCGCCAACGGCCTTGCCATTCTGAGGAATCTCGATCACCGCGGGGCTGTCGGTGCCGACCCCCGGGCGGGCGACGGCTGCGGCATGCTGGTGCAGGTGCCGGACCGTTTCCTGCGCGAGGAATGCGAGAAGCTCGGCATCGCCTTGCCACCGGCCGGCGAATACGCCGTGGGCCATCTCTTCATGCCGCGCGACGCGGAAGGCTTCGCCATCGTTAAGGCGACCCTGGAGCGCGTCACTGCCGAGGAGGGCCAGGTGCTCCTTGGCTGGCGCGACGTGCCGGTCGACCCCTCCGTGCTCGGCGAGAGCGTGAAGCCCACCGAGCCGCGGCACGTGCAGGTCTTCATCGGCCGCGGTGAGGGCGCGACGACACAGGACGACTTCGAGCGGCACCTCTTCATCCTGCGCAAGGTCGTCTCCAACGCGATCTACGACCTCAACGACCCGCGCACGGCCGGCTACTACCCGGTGAGCCTGTCGACACGCACGCTCGTCTACAAGGGCATGCTGCTCGCCGACCAGCTCGGCGACTATTACGCCGATCTGCGCGACCCGCGCTTCGAGAGCGCGCTCGCCCTCGTGCACCAGCGCTTCGCGACCAACACCTTCCCCACCTGGTCGCTGGCCCACCCCTACCGCATGGTGGCGCACAACGGCGAGATCAACACCCTGCGCGGCAACGTCAACTGGATGGCTGCACGGCAGGCCTCGGTCGATTCCGAGATCTTCGGCAACGACATCTCCAAGCTCTGGCCCATCTCCTACGAGGGCCAGTCGGACACGGCCTGTTTCGACAACGCGCTCGAGTTCCTTACTCAGGGCGGCTATTCGCTCGCCCACGCCATGATGATGCTGGTGCCCGAGGCCTGGGCCGGCAACCCGCTCATGGACGAGGAGCGGCGGGCCTTCTACGAGTACCATGCCGCGCTTATGGAGCCGTGGGACGGCCCGGCTGCCATCGTCTTCACCGACGGGCGTCAGATCGGCGCGACGCTCGACCGCAACGGCCTGCGCCCCGCGCGCTACCTCGTCACCGAGGACGGCCTCGTCGTCGGCGCCTCCGAGATGGGCGTGCTGCCCATCCCCGAGGAGAAGATCGTCGAGAAGTGGCGCCTGCAGCCGGGCAAGATGCTGCTCATCGACCTCGAAGAGGGCCGCATCGTCTCCGACGAGGAGATCAAGAGCGAGTTGAGCCGCCGCCATCCCTACAAGGAGTGGTTGAAGCGCACGCAAATCGTGCTGGAGGAGTTGCCACCGGTCCAGGCGCGTGAATCGCGCACGGACGTGAGTCTGCTCGACCGCCAGCAGGCCTACGGCTACACCCAGGAGGACCTCAAGCTCCTCATGCAGCCCATGGCCGTCACCGGCCAGGAGGCCGTCGGCTCGATGGGCACCGACACGCCGATCTCGGCCCTGTCGGACAAGCCGAAGCTGCTCTACACCTATTTCAAGCAGAACTTCGCCCAGGTGACGAACCCGCCGATCGACCCGATCCGCGAGGAACTCGTCATGAGCCTCGTCTCCTTCATCGGGCCGCGCCCGAACATTCTCGACCTCGAGGGCACCTCGCGCCGTAAGCGCCTCGAGGTGCGCCAGCCGATCCTGACGAACGAGGATCTGGAGAAGATCCGCTGCATCGGCCACAGCGAAGACCAGTTCGACACCAAGACGCTGGACATCACCTATCCAGCCGGCCAGGGGGCGGAAGGCATGCCCGGCGCCCTCGAACGCCTGTGCGAGCGCGCGGAGGCGGCCGTGCACGGCCGCTACAACATCATCATTCTCTCCGACCGGATGCTGGGACCGGACCGTATCGCCATCCCCGCGCTGCTCGCGACGGCAGCGGTGCACCACCACCTCATCCGCAAGGGGCTGAGGACCTCGGTCGGCCTCGTCCTCGAATCTGGCGAACCGCGCGAGGTGCACCATTTCGCCCTGCTCGCCGGCTATGGCGCCGAAGCGATCAACCCCTATCTGGCTTTCGATACGCTGGCCGCGATGCACGAGGCGCTCGACTTCCCAGAGGAGGTCGATGACCACGAAATCATCAAGCGCTACATCAAGTCCATCGATAAGGGCCTCCTCAAGGTCATGTCGAAGATGGGCATCTCCACCTATCAGTCCTATTGCGGCGCGCAGATCTTCGATGCAGTCGGCCTCAGAAGCGACTTCGTCGCGAAGTTCTTCTTCGGCACGGCCACCACCATCGAGGGCATTGGCCTTGCCGAGATCGCCGAGGAGACGGTGCGCCGCCACCGCGATGCCTTCGGCGACGTTCCTGTGCTGCGCAATTCCCTCGAGGTCGGCGGTGATTACGCCTACCGCCTGCGCGGCGAGGACCACGTCTGGAACCCGGACACGGTGGCGACGCTGCAGCACGCGGTGCGCCTCAACGCGCAGGACCGCTATCGCGAGTTCGCCCGTCTCGTGAACGAGCAGGAGAACCGCTTCAGCACCGTGCGCGGCCTCTTCCGCATCCGGACGGCCGCCGAGCGCGGCGCTCAGCCGGTGCCGCTCGAGGAGGTGGAGCCCGCGGCTGAGATCGTCAGGCGCTTCTCGACGGGCGCCATGTCGCTCGGCGCCATCTCCAAGGAGGCGCACGAGACCCTGGCCTTGGCGATGAACGCCATCGGCGCCAAGTCCAACACCGGCGAGGGCGGCGAGGATGCCGCACGTTTCCGGCCGTTGCCGGACGGGCGCTCCAAGCGCTCAGCCATCAAGCAGATCGCATCGGGGCGCTTCGGCGTCACCACCGAATATCTCGTCAATTCGGACATGATGCAGATCAAGGTGGCCCAGGGCGCCAAGCCCGGCGAGGGTGGCCAGTTGCCCGGCCACAAGGTCGATGCCGTCATTTCCCGGCTGCGCCATTCGACGCCGGGCGTCGGCCTCATCTCGCCGCCGCCGCACCACGACATCTACTCGATCGAGGATCTCGCCCAGCTCATCTTCGACCTGAAGAACGTCAACCCCGCGGCCGACGTCTCGGTCAAGCTCGTCTCCGAGGTCGGCGTCGGCACGGTCGCCGCCGGCGTCGCCAAGGCGCGGGCCGATCACATCACCATTTCGGGCTTCGAGGGTGGCACGGGGGCCTCGCCACTGACGTCCATCAAGCACGCCGGCAGCCCGTGGGAGATGGGCCTCGCCGAAACGCAGCAGACGCTGGTGCTCAACCGCCTGCGCGGCCGGGTACGCCTGCAGGTCGACGGCGGCCTGCGCACGGGTCGCGACGTCGTCATCGGCGCGCTGCTCGGGGCCGACGAGTTCGGCTTCTCGACGGCGCCGCTCATCGCCGCCGGCTGCATCATGATGAGGAAGTGCCACCTCAACACCTGCCCCGTCGGGGTGGCGACGCAGGACCCGGTGCTGCGCAAGCGCTTCAAGGGTCTGCCGGAACATGTCGTCAACTACGTCTTCTTCGTCGCCGAGGAAGTGCGCGAACTGATGGCCGAGATGGGCTTCCGCAGGCTCGAGGAGATGATCGGCCGCACCGACCTCCTCGACAAGAAGGAGGCCATCGACCACTGGAAGGCCAAGGGTCTCGACTTCACGCGCCTGTTCCACCGGCCCGAGGTCGGCCCCGACGTCGCCGTCTTCCACAGCGAGCGCCAGAAGCATCCGATCGACGACGTGCTCGACCTCAGGCTCATCGCGCAGGCGCGCGGCGCCATCGACGAGGGTACGCCGATCGTCATCGAGGAGACGATCCGCAACGTCGACCGCGCGACGGGCGCCATGCTGTCGGGCGAGATCGCCAAACTGCACGGCCACGAGGGCCTGCCCGAGGACACCATCACGGTGAACCTCAAGGGCACGGCCGGCCAGAGCTTCGGCGCCTTCCTCGCCGCCGGCGTCACGTTGCACCTGACGGGTGAGGCCAACGACTATGTCGGCAAGGGCCTCTCCGGCGGCAAGATCATCGTCCAGCCGCCGGCGGAAATGAAGGCGGTGCCGGAGCGCTCGATCATCGTCGGCAACACGGTGCTCTACGGTGCCATCTCCGGCGAATGCTATTTCCGCGGCGTCGCCGGCGAGCGCTTCGCGGTGCGCAACTCTGGCGCCATCGCTGTCGTCGAGGGCACGGGCGACCACGGTTGCGAATACATGACCGGCGGTGTCGTCGTCGTCATCGGCCCGACAGGCCGCAACTTTGCAGCCGGCATGTCCGGCGGCATCGCCTATGTGCTCGACGAGGACGGAACCTTCACCAAGCGTTGCAACCTGTCCATGGTCGATCTCGAACCCGTCGAGGAGGAGGAGGATCTCATGGAGCGCCTGCACCACCACGGCGGCGACCTCGAGCACAAGGGCCGCATCGACGTGCTCGCCGACATGTCGGGCCACGACGAGGAGCGGCTGATGCAGCTCATCGCCAACCACCTGCGCTACACGGGCTCGACCCGCGCCAGGGCCATCCTCGACGACTGGGCGGGTTACCGCACCAAATTCGTCAAGGTGATGCCGGTCGAGTACCGGCGCGCGCTGCGTGAGATGGAGCGTCTGCGCACGCTGCAGGCGGCGGAATAAGGATATGGGACCGCGGTCCACCCTCTCCTTCGGGGGACGGGTCGGCGCCGGTGGCGCCGGGGTGGGGAGGCCGCGGTCCGGGCAGGAACCCCCTCCCGGCCGCTACGCGGCCGACCTCCCTCCGCCAGGGGGAGGTGGGTCGGCGGCGCAACGACTGGATGACGAGACGATGGGCAAGGTAACCGGCTTTCTCGAATACGACCGGCAGGAGCAGAAGTACCAGCTCGCCGGCGACCGCGTACGGCATTTCCGCGAATTCACGCTGCCGCTGGACGACAAGGACCTGCAGAAGCAGGCCGCCCGCTGCATGGACTGCGGCATACCCTTCTGCCACGGGCCGACGGGCTGCCCCGTCCACAACCAGATCCCGGACTGGAATGACCTCGTTTACAACGACGACTGGGAGGAGGCCTCGCGCAACCTCCACTCAACCAACAATTTCCCCGAATTCACCGGCCGCATCTGCCCTGCGCCCTGCGAGGAGGCGTGCACCCTCAACCTCGAGAACGTGCCCGTCACCATCAAGACCATCGAACAGGCGATCGCCGACAAGGCCTGGGAGATGGGCTGGATCCGCCCCGAACCGCCGGCGCGTCTCACCGGCAAGTCCGTCGCCGTCGTCGGCTCTGGCCCTGCCGGCCTCGCCGCCGCGCAGCAGCTCGCCCGTGTCGGCCACGAGGTGCATGTCTACGAGCGCGAACCACGTGCCGGCGGCCTGCTGCGCTACGGCATCCCGGACTTCAAGATGGAGAAGCACCACATCGACCGGCGCGTGGCGCAGATGGAGGCGGAAGGCGTCGTCTTCCACTACGGCGTCAACATCGGCGTCGACAAGCCGTTCGAGGAATTGGTGAAGGCCTACGACGCCGTGCTGATGTGCGGCGGCGCCGAGCGCCCGCGCGATCCCCAGCTGCCCGGCATGGAGCTCGAGGGGGTGCATTACGCCATGCCGTTCCTCGTGCAGCAGAACCGCCGCAACGGCCGTGAAAACTTCCTCGACGACGCGCCGATCCTCGCCGGGGGCAAGCACGTCGTCGTCATCGGCGGCGGCGACACGGCGTCCGACTGCGTCGGCACCTCCTTCCGCCAGGGCGCCCTCTCGGTCACTCAGCTCGACATCCGCCCCAAGCCGCCGGAGATGGAGGACAAGCTCACCGTCTGGCCTTACTGGCCGACGAAGATGCGCACGTCCTCGA
The DNA here is from genome assembly GCF_001887265.1 of Chelatococcus daeguensis. Taxonomy (NCBI): domain Bacteria; kingdom Pseudomonadati; phylum Pseudomonadota; class Alphaproteobacteria; order Hyphomicrobiales; family Chelatococcaceae; genus Chelatococcus; species Chelatococcus daeguensis. The sequence continues at coordinate 2,993,104 of NZ_CP018095.1, forward strand.
GCCAGGCGGAGGGCGCGGAGCGCGAGTTCCAGGTCGCGACGCTCGGCCTCGAAGGCAAGAAGGGCCGTGTCACCGGCGTGCGCTGCGCCCGCGTGGACGAGAAGCGGGTGCCGATCGCCGGCACCGAATTCGTCTTGAAGGCCGATCTCGTCTTCATCGCCATCGGCTTCGCCGGCCCGGTCTTCGAGGGCATGGTAGCCGAGGCGGGCGTGGCGCTCGACAAGCGCGGCAATGTGGCGGCTAGCGAGCGCGACTATCGCACGTCGAACGAGAAGGTCTTCGCCGCCGGCGACATGCGCCGGGGCCAGTCCCTTGTCGTCTGGGCGATCCGCGAAGGTCGCCAGGCCGCCCGGGCCATCGACGAATACCTGACGGGCTCGTCCGTCCTGCCGCGCTGAGACCCCACGCGGGTGCTGCGGGCTTCGGCCCGCAGGATGCGGCCTGAGCGAAAGCGGCGCATGGGGCCGGATAGCCGGCATCGCGAGCGAGATTCTCCCGTTGACCGGACCGTTTACGGTTGCCGCGGCCAGGAAAAGTCGTCAACCCTGCCCTGTTTCGGCTGCGGCACGTCGCCGAGGATGAACACTCGCTCGGCAAGCTGGTCCATCTGGGCCGCACCCGCCGGCGCCGCGACGAGGACGCCGCCCGGGGCCGCATCCGGCGCGGTGAGCGGCAGGATGGGCCCAGCCACGGGCTTGCTCGACACAGAGATGAGACCGTTCGGCTCCGGCAGGCTCGGGATCGACGCATCGATCATGCGCTCGACGGGGTCGCGGCTATCGAGGCCGGGCATGCCGTCGTGCAAAGGCAGTACGGTCTGCTGCGCACTGCCGTGCGCATCGATCAGCCGGCGCAGCACGAGCGCCGCGAAATGCGCCGCCTTGCGCGCGCCCGCCTTGGTGAAGTGCACGCCGTCACTGGTGCGCAAGCGCGCGTTCTGGCCGCTCACATCGGGCCCGAAGGCCGAGAAGCGTCCGTCCGCATCGAGGAAGGCCTCCCAGATATCGACATACTGGCCGCCGGCCGCCGTCACGCGCTCGCGGAAGATGGCGTTAAGGGCCAGCATGTCGGCCGAGAGCCGCTCACCCTTCATCGGCGGCAGCCCCACCCAGACGAGCGGGATCCGCTTCTCGCCAAAGGTGCGGATGATCTCGTCGACACGCATCGTGTAGAGCGTTCGCCATTCCGGCGTGCCATGCTCCACCTCCCCCGCCGGCGTGCGAAAGCCCTGGCGGTCGTTGGCGCCGATCATCATTACGCCGATCGAGACGCGCGCGGGATTGGCGACGAGTTCCTGCACCGCCTTGGACCAGTCGTAGAAGTCGCTGCGCACGAGCCCCGTATCGCCCCGGGCGCGCGAATAGATCGCGACATCGGCGGCTTCGGCGAGCGTTTCGGCGAGCCCTTCCGTCAACAGTTCGGCGAGGGAATCGCCCATGACGACCACATAGGTGTCCACCTCGACACGGGGTGTGCGCTCGGCGACCCCACGTTGCTCGGGCGCTGCTCTTGGCGCCGTCTGGCGCGGGCGCGGGTCGGCGGGCCGGGAGGACCGTCTCGGCGCCTGCTCCACTTGCGGCGGGGGCTTCGGCTGAAAGATGCTGTTGAGGAAGCGGGTCAGCGGATCCTGCTGGGCGTGCGCGACCGCCGCGGCGAAGATGCATCCCGCCACGACGAGCAGGGCAACGATGAGGCTGCGTCCCGGCATCGTCCGTTTCCCGCCCCGGCCGCGGCCGGGGCCGGGTTCATGCTATCGCGTCTGGCGCAGTTGCGCCAACAGCCGGTTGTCGGCATGGCCGTCGGCGACGAGGCCTCGGCTCTCCTGGAAGGCGAAGATCGCGTCGCGTGTCTGGGAACCGATGCGCCCGTCGATCTCGCCGATGTCGTAGCCGCGGCTCGCGAGGTGCCGCTGCACCTCCTCCCGCTCGTGCTTGGCGAGCGGCACCTGATCGGTCGGCCAAGGCGCTTGTACCGGCGCGCCGCCATAGAGCCTGTCGCCGAGATGGGCGACGCCGAGAGCGTAGGCGTCGGAATTGTTGTAGCGCTTGATGACGTCGAAATTCGCCGTCACGAGGAAGACCGGCCCGCTGGCCCCGGCGGGCAGGAAGAGGCGCGCCTCGCCGGCCCCGGATAGCGGCCGCCCGTCGACACGGCGCACGCCGTGCGATGCCCAGGCTGCGAAGGACATCGTCTGCCGCCCGTAGCGGAAGCCCGCAGGCACCTTGACCTCGAAACCCCACGGCAGGCCCGGCTGCCAGCCGTGCTGCTTGAGATAGTTGGCGGTGGAGGCCAGCGCGTCCGGCACCGAGGTCCAGATATCGCGGCGCCCGTCGCCCGTGAAATCGACCGCGTAGCGCATGAAGCTCGACGGCATGAACTGGGTCTGCCCCATGGCGCCGGCCCATGACCCCTCCATGCGCTCGGGGCTGACGTGCCCCTGCTGCAGGATGACGAGCGCCGTCAGCAGTTCGTTGCGAAAGTAATCGCCGCGATACTTCGCCTCGGCGAGGGTGGCGAGCGCACGCACGACATAATGCGAGCCAGTGAAGCCGCCGAAATTCGTTTCCATGCCCCAGACACCCATGACGACCTTCCGGTCGACGCCGTAGGTGCGCTCGATGGTGTCGAGGGCGGAGGCCCACTGGCGCGTCATCGGCGTGCCGCGCTCGAGCCGGTTCGGCGACACGGCCGAGGCAAGATATTCCCACACCGGCTTGACGAACTCGGCCTGCTTCTTCGTGAGCGCGATGATCTTCTCGTCCTGCGTCACGCCGGAGAAGGCCGCGTCGTAGACGGAGCGCGAGACGCCGCGGGCCTGTGCATCCGGCCAAAGGGCGGAGACGAAGGCGCGGAAGGACGGGGATGGCGTTCCCTCGCCGCGCGAGAACTTGGCCGGGGTTCGCGGTGCCTCGGGAGCGACCCGCTGCTCGGTCGGCGCATAGGGCGTGATGCTGCCGACGGACATCACATCCGCCGAGGCGCAGGAGCCGAGCGCGAGGCTTACGGCAAGCGTGGCCAACAGGGCCCACCTGTCCCCATTCCTTGTCACGAGGCTCGTTCCACCGTCCGTGCCGCCATGCCGCATGTCGGATCCCCGTTTCGAACCGCGGCGAAGCCGCCACGCCTTGCACTCTCTCCACTAGCTCGCGCGATATGGTTGCAAAATCGTTGACGACGAGCTTCAAGCCGCCGATTGCTGGGCAAGCCGCCTCTCCCAGGCAAGCGCTTGGGAGACGATCACGTCGAGATCGTCGTAGCAGGGCTGCCAGTCGAGAAGGGCGCGGATGCGCGAGGCATCCGCCACAATGGCTGCCGGGTCACCGGCGCGGCGGGGAGACAGCTTCACCGGAAAGTCGATTCCCGACACCCGCCTGACCGCCGCCACGACTTCGAGCACCGAAAAACCCTTGCCGTAGCCGCAGTTGAGCGTCAGGCAGCCGCCACCCGCCCTGAGGTGCGCCAAGGCCGCCACGTGAGCGCGGGCAAGGTCCGAAACCTGGATGAAGTCGCGCACGCACGACCCGTCCGGCGTCGGATAGTCGGTGCCGAAGACCTCGAGCACTGGGCGCTGGCCGAGAGCCGTCTGGCACGCCACCTTGATGAGGTGGGTCGCCCGAGGGGTGGACTGCCCGATCCGGCCTTCGGGATCTGCGCCCGCAACATTGAAATAGCGCAGGATGACATGGCGAAGATCGTGCGCCACGGCGGCGTCGGCCAGCATCCATTCGCTGACGAGCTTGGATCGGCCATAGGGCGAGACCGGCGCCGGAGCCATGTCCTCGGAGACAGGGTTGGCGGTGACGTCGCCATAAACCGCCGCCGTCGAGGAGAAGATGACGTGCCGCACGCCGGCCCGCACCCCCGCCTCGATGAGGCTGCGCGTCTTGCCCGTGTTGGCGAGGTAATAACCGAGCGGATCGACCACCGATTCTGGCACCACGATCTTCGCCGCGAAATGCGCGATCGCGTCGACGTCGTATTCGTCGATCAGCGATGAGACAAGAGCCTGATCAGCCGCATCGCCGCGCACCAGCACGGCTTCGCGCGGCACAGCCTGGGCAAACCCGGTCGAGAGATCGTCCAGCACGACGACACGCTCTCCCGCCTTCACCAATTCGAGAACCATGTGGCTGCCGATGTAGCCGGCCCCGCCGGTCACCAGGACGCTCATGCCTCATCCCTTTCCTGCGCCAGGCCGCCCCGCTGGCGCAGCACTCCGGCTCCGTGGAACTATTGACAGACCGGCTGCGTTCATTCGTCAATCGCTTTACGCGATTGACACGTTCGCCGGTCAAGATCGGTGAGCATCTCGTGCGGGCACGGCCATGGCAAGAGAGGGCGCCGGGCCGTGTTTCTTGTTGTGCCCTCCAGCCCCTGGGGTTCCATGAAGAAGCCTATCCGAAAGGCCGTATTTCCCGTCGCGGGCCTCGGCACCCGCTTCCTGCCCGCCACGAAGGCGATGCCGAAGGAGATGCTGACGGTCGTCGACAGGCCGGTCATCCAGCACGTGGTGGACGAGGCACGTGCCGCCGGCATCGAACATTGCGTCTTCGTGACGGGCCGCAACAAGGGCGTCATCGAGGACCACTTCGACAGCCAGTTCGAACTGGAGCGTACGCTCGAGGCACGTGGCAAGACGAAGGAGCTCGAGCAGTTGCGCCGTGACCTGCCAGGGCCCGGACAGACCAGCTTCACCCGCCAGCAGGGGCCGCTCGGCCTCGGCCATGCCGTATGGTGCGCGCGCGACATCGTCGGCGACGAGCCTTTCGCCCTGCTGCTGCCGGACATGCTGCACCTCGGCGTGCGCCCCTGCCTCGCGGAGATGATCGAAGCCTACGAGGCCCACGCCACCGGCGGCAACATGATTGCCGTCTACGAGGTGCCGGCCGACCAAACGCATCAGTACGGCATCACGGGCGTGGGCGAGCCGATCGGCAACGGCAAGGTCTATCCGATCACGCAGATGATCGAGAAGCCGGCCAAGGGCACCGCCCCCTCCAACCTCGCCATCTCGGGGCGCTACATCCTGCAGCCGGAGATCTTCGACCTGCTAGCCAAGCAGGAGCGCGGCGCCGGCGGCGAGATCCAGCTGACCGACGCGATGATCACCTTGTCGAAGTCGCAGCCGTTCTTCGCCACGCGCTTTGACGGCGATATCTACGACTGCGGCTCCAAGCTCGGCTTCCTCGCCGCCAACGCCGCCTATGCGCTTTCGAACCCCGAGCTCGGCGCCGACTACCGCCGCGATCTGGAAGCCTTGCTGACCAAGAAGTAGGCGAAGCCTCCCCAGTGCCGGCGTCATGCCCGCGCTTGTCGCGGGCATGACGCCGTGGCGCCCGCGCAGGGTTGAATGGCCTGGATGGGCGGGACAAGCCCGGCCATGATGGTGGAGAGGCAGGCGCTTCTCGGTCGCGCTTTCGCGCTGTGCGAACGAACAGGCGGTCAACGGGCTTGACCATGACGGCGGCAGATCGTGAAGCCCTTGATATGGCAGGCAGTCGACGGTCGCCGTCGGCAGCGCCCCCCCGGCTCTGCCTAGCGAAGCTCAGCGCTGTAGGCGCAATCCGACGAGGAAGATGTTGGCGGTGTAGTCGTCGCCGGGTGTGGAACTGTCGAGCCGCTCGTGGGTGAAGCCCGCACGCACGGCGAGCGAGCGCGTCAGCTTCCAGTCGATGCCGATACGGCCGGTAAAGCCCTTCTCGTTGAGGTCGACGCCCTTGTAGTCGCTGTCGCTGAGGGTTACCGAGGCCGTGAAGACGAGGTTGCGGCGCAGGGCGTGTTCGAGGGCGAGCGTCGCGCTGCGGTTCACGACGCCGTTCGATCCGGCGATCGTCGTCTCGCCGAGGCTGCCCGCTCCCGTGAGCCGGACGGTGGTCAGCGCCGTCGGCCGCCAGATCAGCGATACTTCACCGATGGGCCCGCGCAGGTCCGCGAGGCGCGGATCGTCGTACTTGCGCACCTGGTGCCCGATTGCCGCCTCGCCGGTAACGAGCCGCGTGAGCTCGAAGGTGGAGCCAACGCGCGCCCCGAGGCCATTGGACGAACGCTCGAACCCGCCGGCATTGATCCGCTCGTCGTACTGCCGACGGTCGATCAGGCCCTCGACGAACGGCACGAAGCCGGGGTGCACCTCATAGCCCGCCCTGAGCCGCAATCCGTATTCGTTGTAGTTGCGGTAGCTCTGGTCGAGACGGCCGCCGTCCGCAAACTCCACGTCGCCATAGACGTTGCGCTCCACGACGCCGGTTGCGCCGAGCGTCAGCCGGTTGAAGCGGTGCGCGCCGCCCAGTGAAGCACCGTAGGAGATGATCGTCGGCTGGTTGACGACACCGCCCGGCAGGTTGGGGTTGTCCGACCGCTGCGTCGTCAGCGATGCCCGTCCCTCGACATTGATGGTCGTATCCCGCGTGGCATCGAGGCGCAGGTTGAGGCGCCCGTCCGCCTCCGGCCGGTCCGCCTTCTCGAGGGTTGGGAAGGCCCAGTAGGAGCCGCGCAGATGGCCCGTGAACTCATGGCGCGACCAGTCGGACCGCAGGGCCACCCCGCCGCGCGTGACGACGGCGGTCGCTCCCTTCACGTTCCCGCTCTCGCGCCGGGGGTTGCTGTCGTAGCCACCATCGATCTCGATGGACGGAAAGACCGTCAGCGTGCCGAGGCGCAGGCCTAGCGGCGCCCAAGGATCGTCCTCCTCAGCCTCGCCCGGTCGCTGGGGCGCGGGGGGCGCGGGCAGGCGCGTGACCGGCGGCTGCCACCGACGCAGCGGGTTCTGTTCAAGCGCCGTGGGACCCCGCACGGGGCGATAGACGGGCGAGGCGGGCGGAACCGGTGGACCGTCGGCGGCCGTGGTTTCGAGGATACCCGGCAACGACACCTGCCCGCTGCCGGCGCGGTCGGGCTGCACGGTGCCGCGCAGCGTCAGGAACGACAAACCCTCCTGGCCGTGCGCGGCCGGACCCGCGAGCATGCTCGCAGTCACGACGAGGCACATTGCCAGCGGCGCACCGCCGCACCGGCGAGAAGGAATGGAGGGCCCCTGGTGCAAGTGGTCGCTTCCTGCAAAGGCGATGCGGCTCAGCCGCCGCGACGGTTCTGTCCGGCGGTTGATCTGCGTGGTTAACGGAGGCTAAAGCGGCATGGTTAACACCGGGTAAGCTTCCGCACGGACGTCGCCTGCTGACCCTCGCCGTGCTAAGAAGCCGCCGCGAGAAGCCCGGCGCCCGGCGCAAAGGGCAGGACGAAAGCCAGAATGAGGACCATGATGAGCCTTGCAGCCCGCGACACCGGCACGACACCGCGCAGAAGCGAGACGGCCGTGGCCTCGGCCCTGCGCACGCTGTCGAGCGAGCGGGCAGGGCTCGCGGCGCTGATCGAGGCTATCGAGGGCGAGCTTGCGGCCCCGTTCGAGGCTGCGGTCGCGACCATCGCCGGTGCGCGCGGCCGCGTCATCGTCACCGGCATGGGCAAGTCCGGCCACATCGGGCGCAAGATCGCCGCCACGATGGCCTCGACGGGCACGCCCGCCTATTACGTCCACCCCGGCGAGGCCAGCCATGGCGACCTCGGCATGATCCAGGCGGACGATGCCATCCTCGCCCTCTCCTGGTCCGGCGAGACGACGGAACTGTCGGACATCATCGGCTATGCCAAGCGCTTCCGCGTGCCGCTCATCGCCTTCACCTCGAGCGCGCAGTCGACGCTCGGGCGCGAGGCCGACATATGCCTCGCCCTGCCCAAGGCCAGTGAAGCCTGCCCGAACGGGCTGGCGCCCACCACCTCGACGACGATGCAACTCGCCCTCGGCGATGCGCTCGCCATCGCACTGCTCGAAAGCCGTGGCTTCTCGGCGCAGGACTTCCGCGTCTACCATCCGGGCGGCAAGCTCGGTGCGCAGCTCAAGTTCGTGCGCGACATCATGCACACCGGCGAGCGCCTGCCGCTTGTCGGCCGCGGCACCTCGATGGCCGAAGCGATCGTCGAGACGAGCGCCAAGGGCTTCGGCTGCGTGCTGGTGAGCGAGGACGACGGCCGGCTCGCCGGCATCGTCACCGACGGCGACCTGCGCAGGCACATGAACCCCTCGCTTCTTGCCCAGCGCGTGGAGGAGGTGATGAACCCCACGCCCAAGGCCGTCACGCCCGACACGCTGCTCGGTGAGGCGCTGGAGGTGGTGGAGCGGACGAAGGTCGGTGCCCTTGTCGTGGCCGAGAACGGGCGCGCCGTCGGCATCGTCCACGTGCTCGATCTTCTGCGCGCCGGCGCCGCCTGACAGGCAGCCGACCCGTTCCGCCCGCCCGCCGATCGTGCTTTGCGCGCAAGGCACCAGACGATATGATCTCCGCCAGGAGCCGGGGGGCCGCCCGTCGGGCGGCGCGGCGAGAAGCAGGACCGTTATGGGCCCGGAAAGGCCATGACGGATGACGCGTCGATCCCGAGCGGGGCGAAAGGCCCGCCCGCGAAGGGAGAACGCGTCATGTCCACCGCACCACGCCTCGAACATTACCTGTCGCGCAGCGGCGTCGCCTATGACCTCATGCGCCACGAACCAACCGCCACCTCGATGCGCACGGCGAAAGTCTGCGACGTGCCGGCCGACATGATCGCCAAGGCGGTCGTGCTGAAGGACAAGGCCGGCTACATGCTGGCCGTCCTGCCCGCGTCGCGACACCTCAGCCTTCGCGCCGTAAGCGAAATGCTCGACGAGGATGTCGAGCTCGCGCGCGAGGCTGAAATAGAGCGGCTCTTCCCGGATTGTGCCCGCGGCGCGGTTCCCCCGCTCGGCGCCGCCTACGGCATGCCGATGATCGTCGACGAGATGCTGGCCGACCTGCCGGACATCTATTTCGAAGCGGGTGATCACGAGACGATCGTCCATATGTCCGGCCGGGATTTCCGCCAACTCGCCGGCCGGGCGCGCCACGGCCGCATCTGCCTGCAGCAATGAGCGGGCGACGGCGGCGCCTCAGGCGTCGCCGTCCTCAACGGGCGCGACGACGAGATTGGCGCCGTCGAGGCCCATGACCATTACCCGCGTGCCCGCCGAGCAGTCGGGCCCGACGGCGCGCCAGACGGTATCGTCGATCCGCACGCGGCCCTCGCCGCCCGTGATCGGGGCATCGAGCGTGAACCTGCGGCCGACGAGCGCCGCGCCGCGCCGGTTGAGGAAGGGCTGGTCGGCCGATCCCTCGTCGCGGCGCCGGGTGACGAACCGCCCCACAACAACGCTCGCGACGGAGAGCAGCGCGAAGACAATGGCGCTCGCCTGCCACGAGAGGTCGAACAGCGCATCGACCAGACCAGTCGCGATGGCGGCGAGGCCGAGCCAGATGAGAAAGACTCCGGGCGCCGCCAGTTCGAGCGCCACGAGCACCAGCCCCAGCACGATCCAGGCCCAGGGGCCGAGGGCGATGATCGCCTCGCGGATCACGTGAGCCTCCCGTCAGACCGGGGCGGCGGTGCCGGGCCCACCGCTCGGCGGCACGCTTCCGCGGCGCGCCACCTGCAACTGACGCGCCGCCGCGGTCCCGGTGCCCCCCTCGCCGAAGACGGTCTTGGTGATCTCGCCGAGGCCGGCCAGCGTGCCGACGACGCCCGCCGCCTCGATCGGCACGACCACGACCTTCTGATTGGGCGCCGCTGCAAGGTCCTTGAGGGCGTCGACATACTTTTCGGCGACGAGGAAGTTCGCTGCGGCGAGGTCGCCCTGGGCGATGGCGTCGCTAACGAGCGATGTTGCCTTGGCCTCGGCCTCGGCGAGCCGTTCGCGCGCCTCGGCATCGCGGAAGGCAGCTTCCTTGCGGCCCTCGGCAGCGAGAATTTGCGCCTGCTTCTCACCCTCGGCGCGCAGGATCTGCGCCTGGCGCTCGCCTTCGGCCTCCAGGATGCTGGCGCGCTTCTCGCGCTCGGCCTTCATCTGCCGCGCCATGGCATCGGCGAGGTCGGCCGGCGGCAGGATGTCCTTGATCTCGATACGGGTCACCTTGACGCCCCAGGGCGAGGCGGCCGCATCCATGACGCGCAGGAGCCTCTCGTTGATCTCGTCGCGGTGCGACAGGAGCTGATCGAGGTCCATGGAGCCGACGACGGTGCGGATATTGGTCATCGTCAGCGTCAGGAGCGCCTGCGACAGGTCGGACACCTCGTAGGAGGCGCGCGCGGCATCGAGCACCTGAAAAAAGGCGACGGCATCGATCTTGACGCCGGCATTGTCCTTGGTGATGGCTTCCTGGCTCGGCACGTCGAGCACCTGCTCCATCATGTTCACCTTGTGCCCGATGGATTCGACATAGGGCACGATGAGCCCGAGTCCGGGGCCGAGCGCGCGCGAGTAGCGGCCGAAGCGCTCCACCGTATAGGCATAGCCCTGTGGCACCGTGCGCACCCCGAGCGCAATCGTCAGGATGACGAGGCCGACGAGGACGATGACGAAGATATCGAACCCGAACATGATCCCCCCCTTGAACCGCCCCCGCATGGCGCCTCGCGGCCGCAGGCCCGTCCCAGGTGGCGACGAAGCTACATATCACATGCCGGAGAGCACGAAAGCAGCGGCAACGATCGCCGAGAGGGTGGCGTCATCCGCAGCCGGCCTCCGGTCGCGGGGGCGGACCGGATCGGACGATCAGACCCAGCCCCGGAGCTCGCGCGTCACGATATGCTCGATGACGCGCATGCCCTCCGGCGAATCGTTGAGGCAGGGAATGGCGGCGAAGTGCTCGCCGCCATGTTCGTGAAAGATTTCGGCGTTCTCGCCGGCGATCTCCTCCAGCGTCTCGAGGCAGTCCGCCGAGAAACCCGGCATGACGACGGCGAGGCGCTTAACACCCTTTTCGGCGAGGCCCTTGACGGTCATGTCCGTGTATGGCTGCAGCCATTCGGCCCGGCCGAAGCGCGACTGGAAGGTGAGCAGGAAGCGCTCCGGCGGCAGGCCGAGCGCTTCACGCATCAGCCGCGCCGTCTTCTGGCACTGGCAGTGGTAGGGATCGCCCTTGAGGAGGTAGTCCTTGGGCACGCCGTGAAAGGAGGCGATGATGACCTCGGGCTCGAAGGTCAGCTTGGCAAGCTCCGCCGTCAGGCTCTCGACCACTGCGCCGATATAGACGGGATCGTCGTGATAGGGCGGCGAGACACGGATGGTCGGCTGCCAGCGCATCTGCATCAGCGCCTCGAAGGCCTTGTCGCAGGCCGTGGCGGTGGTCGCGGCGGCATATTGCGGATAGAGCGGCACCAGGAGGATGCGGTCGCAGCCCTCGCGCTGCAGCGCCTCGAGGCGCTCCTTGATACTTGGATTGCCGTAGCGCATGGCCCAGTCGACGACGAAGCGCCCGTCACTTCCGCCCGGCATGGCGGCGAGCTTCTGCGCGAGCTTCTCCGCCTGCGAGCGCGTGATCGTCTTCAGGGGCGACTCGTTGCGCTCCTTGTTCCAGATCGTCTCGTAGTCCTTGCCTTTGCGGCCGGGACGCGTCGTCAGGATGATGCCGTTGAGCAGAGGCCACCAGAGGATGCGCGGGGTCTCGATGACACGCCGGTCGGAGAGGAACTCCTTGAGATAGCGGCGCATCGACCAGTAATCGGTGGCGTCGGGCGTGCCGAGGTTAAGCAGCAGCACGCCGATGCGCCCCGCCGCAACGGGCGGATGATCGGCAGGAAGGCGCACAGCACGGAATGCCGCTTCGCTCGAAGACACCGGATCGCTCTCCATTCGTTGCTCGCACAGGCACGACAGGCCTCATGTAGACACCTTTGGCCGCCTGTCCAGTATACGTGCAGCCGCCGATGGCGGACCGATCGCCGCAGACAAGGTCCAGCGCTGCCGCTTGCAGTGCTTGCCGGCTGCCCGATGCCTCGACATCATGACTCCGCGCGTCCCGCGCCATCTTCGTCGCAAGGTGCCATCGGTCGGAGCCCCCCAATGAGCCCCATCTCCCGTCGCCAGACCCTGCGCCTCGGCGTGACCGCCGGCCTCGCCGCCGCCACGCTGACCACCGGCGCCGAAGCCGCACCGCCGCCGGCGAGCTTCACGCTGCTGCTCGTCAACGACATCTACAAGATGAACGAGGACAAGGGACGCGGCGGCTTCCCGCGTCTGGCCGCCATCGTCAAGGCCGAGCGGGCGCGCGGCGTGCCCATGCTCTTCTGCCACGCCGGCGACTGCTTCTCGCCCTCGCTGATGTCGGGCTTCGACCACGGCGCCCACATCGTGGCCCTGACCAACATGATCAAGCCGGACGTCTTCGTGCCGGGCAACCACGAGTTCGACTTCGGCAAGGAGGATTATTTCGCCCGCCAGCGCGAGGCCGAGTTCCCCTTCTTCGCGGCCAACATGCGCGATGCCGCCGGCAATCCCCTGCCCGGCCACCAGGACAGCGCCGTCTTCGAACTCGGCGGCATCAAGGTGGGCGTCGTCGGCCTCATCCTCGAGAACGTGCCGCAGATGTCGGATCCAGGCGACCTCGCCTTCCTGCCGGTGATGGACACACTGAGCAGGCAGGCGAAGAAGCTGCGCGACGACGGCGCCGACCTCGTCGTCGCCGTGACGCATACGGACCGGGCGACGGACTATGAGATCGTGCGCTCGCGCCTCGTCGACGTGCTGCTCACCGGCCACGACCACGATCTTGCCATCGGCTTCGACGGCAAGACGGTGATGGTGGAATCGAACGAGGAAGGCAATTACGTCACGGCCATCGACTTCACCGCCTCCGTGAGCGGCGACGGCAGCGCCCGCAAGGTGACGTGGACGCCGACCTTCCGCGTCAACGATTCCCGCGCTGTCGACCCTGATCCGGAGGTGCTCGCGGTCGTTACGCGCTACGAGGCGGAATTGTCGAAAGAGCTCGACATTGCCGTCGCCACGCTCGCCGCCCCGCTCGACAGCCGCACGGCAAGCGTGCGCTCGCAGGAGACCGCCATCGGCGATCTCATCGCGGATGCCATGCGCGAGGCAACAGGCGCTGCCATTGCCATCACGAACGGCGGCGGCATCCGCGGCAACAAGCAATATCCGGCCGGCCACAAACTGACGCGCCGCGATATCCTGACCGAAATGCCCTTCGGCAACCGCACCGTCGTCACCAGTCTCACCGGCAGGCAGGTGAAGGAGGCGCTCGAGAACGGCTTCTCCCAGATGGAGCAGCGCGCCGGCCGCTTTCCCCAGGTGTCGGGGCTGACCGTGACGGTTGACCCCAGGCGCCCTGCGGGCAGCCGCGTCGTCGCGGTGACGATCGGCGATGCGCCCATCGAGGACGACAAGATCTACACCGTCGCCACCAACGACTTCCTCTTGAAGGGTGGCGACGGCTATTCGATGCTGGCGAGTGGCGTCAAGGGCGGTGATCTCGACGTCGCCGGCAAGCTGATGGCGAACGACGTGATGGTCTACGCCCGCAAGCTCGGCACGATCGACATCAAACCCGAAGGCCGCATCTTGATGCAGTAGAAGCCGTCGGGCGACGGCATCGCCTGCTGCCGACCGCCCGTCACCCCTCAATCGTACTTGCGTTCGTCGGCGATCACCTTGCCGTCGTTGGGCAGGGCGCCGGGCGAGACGAGCGAGACGCCACCCTTCAGCTTGGCGACCGCCTGCAGGGTCTCCCCCACGGCCGCCGCGTCGACGAGATCGGCATTGGCCGTCTCGGCCTGCAGCGTCATGACGTCCATCTCGTCCTCGCGCGTGACGACGAGGCGCAGCTTGCCGAGCTCCGGATGGCGGCGGCCGATCTCGGCCACCTGCTCGGGCCGCACGAACATGCCCTTGACCTTCGTCGTCTGGTCGGCGCGCCCCAGCCACCCCCTGATGCGCAGGTTGGTGCGCCCGCAGGGGCTCGTCCCGGGCATGATCGCGGACAGGTCGCCGAGGGCGAGGCGCAGGATCGGATGGTGCGGGTCGAGCGAAGTGACGACCACTTCGCCCACCTCCCCTTCCGCCACCGGGTCGCCGGTGCCCGGCCGCACGATCTCGACGATGAGGTCCTCGTTGACGACGAGGCCCTCGCGGGCCGGCGTCTCGTAGGCGATGGCGCCGCACTCCGCGACCGCATAGAGCTGGTAGCCGTCGATGCCGCGCTCGGCGAAAGCCCTCTGCAGCGACGGCGGGAAGGCCGCCCCCGACACCACCGCCCGACGGAAGGAGGAGGTGTCGAGCCCCGCCGCATCGGCCGCCTCGAGCAGGATCTTCAGGAAATCCGGCGTGCCGGTGTAGCCGGTGGGGCGGTACGCGGCGATGACCTGCAATTGCTGCTCGGTATTGCCAGGCCCGGCCGGGATGACGGCGCAGCCGAGCGCGCGCGCGCCGGAATCGAGGATGAAGCCGCCCGGCGTCAGATGATAGGAGAAGGTGTTGAGCACCACGTCGCCGCCGCGGAAGCCCGCGGCATGGAGCGCGCGCGCCGAGCGCCACGGGTCGGCCTGCGCCCCTTCCGGCTCGAAGATCGGCCCGGGCGAGGCGAAGAGCCGGCTGAAGCTGCCGGGAGCGTCGCCGATATAGCCGCCGAAGGGCGGCGCCGCGCTCTGCAGGGCCGGCAGGTCGGACTTGCGCAGCACCGGCAGGCTCGCCAGCGCCTCGCGGCTCGTGATGTCGAGCGGCTGGATGCCGGACAGATGCTGGGCCCAGCCGGGCGCCTGCATCGCCTTGGCGACGAGCGTCGGCAGATGGGCGAGAAGCTCCGCCTCCCGCGCGGCGGGGTCGCGCGTTTCGCGATGGTCGTAGAATTCCTTCATCGGTCCTCTCAGCGACGGTCGGTCGCAAGCCGCACGGCGAGCCCGGCGAGCACCAGTCCCATCAGGTAGCACTGCACCCTGAGCCACAGCGGCCGGCGGGCAAGGAAGGCGGCGATGGCGCCGGCGAATACGACGATGAGCATGTTGACGCTGACGCTCACGCCGATCTGGATCGAGCCGAGGAGAATGTTCTGCAGCAGCACGTCGCCTTTTCCGGGATCGACGAACTGCGGCAGCAGCGACAGGTAGAGCACCGCGATCTTCGGGTTGAGCAGGTTCGTCAGGAAGCCCATGGCGAAGAGGCGGACCGGCCTGTCGGGCGCGAGGTTCCGCGCCTCGAAGGGCGTCGCGCCGCCGGGCTTCACCGCCTGCCAGGCGAGATAGAGGAGATAGGCGGCCCCCGCCCACTTGATGGCCTCGTAGAGGAAGGGCACCGCGAGCGCGAGCGCCGTCAGCCCCACGGCCGCCGCAACCATGTAGAAGACGAAGCCCGCCGCCACCCCGACGAGCGAGACGGCGCCGGCGCGCCAGCCCTGCGTGATCGAGCGCGACACGAGATAGATCATGTTCGGCCCCGGCGTCAGCACCATGCCGAGCGCGATCAGCGCGAAAGCCGCCATCCGCCCCGTGTCGACCACGTCCATCCTTCGCTCCTACATCAGCCAGCGCTTGCGGCGCTTGTAGCTCTTCACCTCGCGGAAGGACTTGCGCTCGCCCTCGCCGATGCCGAGGTAGAACTCCTTGACGTCCTCGTTCTCGCGCAGCGAGGCGGCGTCGCCGTCCATCACGATGCGCCCCGTCTCCATGATATAGCCGTAGGTGGCATAGCGCAGGGCGATGTTGGTGTTCTGCTCGGCGAGCAGGAAGGACACGCCCTCCTTGGCGTTGAGGTCCTTCACGATCTCGAAGATCTCCTCCACCACCTGCGGCGCGAGGCCCATCGACGGCTCGTCGAGGAGGATCATCTTCGGCCGGGACATGAGGGCGCGGCCGATGGCGCACATCTGCTGCTCGCCGCCGGAGGTGTAGCCCGACATCGAGCTCCTGCGCTGCCTGAGGCGCGGGAAATAGTCGTAGACCATCTCCATGTCGCGCCGGATGGCGGCCGTCCCGTCGCGCCGCGTGAAGGCGCCGGTCAGGAGGTTCTCCTCGATGGTGAGGTGGCCGAAGCAGTGGCGCCCCTCCATCACCTGGATGCAGCCGCGCCGCACCAGTTCGTTCGGCGTCATCCGGTCGACGCGCTCACCGTCGAACTCGATCGAGCCCTTCGTCACCTCGCCGCGCTCCGCCCGCAACAGGTTGGACACGGCCTTCAGCGTCGTCGTCTTGCCGGCGCCGTTCGCGCCGAGCAGCGCGACGATGCCGCCGCGCGGCACGGTGAGCGACACGCCCTTCAGCACCAGGATGACGTGATCGTAGATCACTTCGATGTTGTTCACCGAGAGGATCGTCTCTGTCGCCGCCTCGGCGGCGGGCGCGGCTGCGGTGCTCATACTGGTTCCCTCGTTGCCCCTGGACTTCCGGGAGCGGTTGGGGGCGGACGGTGAAGATCACGTTCCGTCCTGCCCCCTGCCCTCCCCCATGGGGGAAGGGATGAGACTGCGGACGTTCGCTCAGGACTGCTTGTCGCAGGGCTCCGTGCGCTTCGGCCAGCCCGTGCTCTTCTCGGCATAGTCCTTTGCGGCGGCCTCGAGCAGCGGCTTGACGCGGTCGGCCATCGGCTCGATGGGCTCGGAGATCTTTACCCACTTCTGGCCGTCCCACTGCTGCATAAAGGCCGGGCGATGGCCGTTGTGGTCCGCGCAGGTGAGCTTGATCGGGCCGGCGAAGCCCTCGAGTCCGAGTTCCTTCAGACGGGCCTCGTTAAGGTCGAGCGTCTCGAGGCCGCGGCGCACATCCTCACCCGTCACCGCCGTCTTACCGGTGATCTTCTGTGCGTTGCGGATGCCCTCGGCGATCAGCATCGAGTTGTAAACGCCGCGGTTGTAGAGCACCTCGCCCACGCTGTTCTTCTGTGCCTGGCTGAGGCCCTTGTCGACGACAAGCTTCTGGATGTCCTGCAGGGCCGGAAAGTCGGTGCCCACAGCGTGCCAGTTAAGGGTCTTGAAGCCCTTGCCGCCGGCGCCGGCCGAGCGCAGGTCGTCGTCGCCCGGCCACCAGATGGAGATGAACTTCTCCATGGGGAAGTTGATCTTGGCCGCTTCCTTGACGGCAGTCGGGTTGAGGGCACCCCAGCCATACATCACCATGTAGTCGGGCCGATCGCGTCGCACGCTCAGCCACTGCGAGGACTGGTTCTGCATGCTGTCGGCCGGCACCGGATAGAGCTTGAGCTCGAAGCCGAGGTCGCGCGACAGCTGGTCGAAGAGCGGCAGTGGCTCGCGGCCGAAGCCCGCGTCGAGATAGATGTAGCCGATCTTCTTGCCCTTGAGCTTGTCGAGGCCGCCCTCCTGCTCGCCGATGTACTTGATGATCATCGACAGACCATCCCAGTAGGTGTTCGGCGGGTTGAAGATCCAGGGGAAGGTGTCGCCGTCCGCCGAGGCCGAGAGTCCGTAGGCCATGGACAGGATCGGGATCTTGTCGACCGCCGCGCGCGGGATGAGCGGCAGGGTGATACCGGTCGACCACGGGTTGACCATCACCGGCTTCTTGCCTTTCACCGCCTCGTAGCACTCGACGCCCTTCTTGGTGTCGTAGCCCGTCTCGCACTCCTCGAGGATGAGCTTGGCGCCGCCAATGCCCCCATCACGCTCGTTGAGCATGGTGAGATAGTCGCGCATGCCGTTGGCGATCGGGATGCCCGACCCCGAGAAGGGGCCGGTGCGGTAGGTGAACAGCGGCACATAGACCGAATCCTGCGCCTTGGCCGGCACGGCGAAGGCCGCCGATGCCACGACCGCAGTCGCCAGGATGGTGGAAAGCTTGCGCACCATGTTTCGTTTCCTCCCGTTGAAGCGCCCTGCGTCGCGGCGCCCGTCCGTTGTACGGCTCGTTCCCAGCCCTTCGCGCTAGTAGGGGAAGGGCCAGACCCTGAGCTTCTGTTTGCCCGTCTGCCACAGCCGCGCCAGTCCGTGCGGCTCGACAATCAGGAAGAAGATGATGAGCGCGCCGACGATCATGAACGTCAGGTGCTCGACCGTGGCGGCCCCGATGTCGAGGCCGACGAGCGAAGGCGCCCCGCGCAGAACGATGGGCAGGATGTAGATGAGCGCTGCGCCGAAGAAGGAACCGGTGAGGCTGCCGAGCCCGCCGATGATCACCATGAAGAGGATGAGGAAGGACTGGTTGATGGAAAAGACCTCGGGCTCGGCGCCGCCGTACCAGAGGAACACCATCAGCGCGCCGGCGACGCCGCAGTAGAAGGACGAGACGGCGAAGGCGAGCAGCTTCGTCGGCAAGAGCTTGATGCCCATCAACTCGGCAGCGATGTCCATGTCGCGCACCGCCATCCACGAGCGGCCGATGCGACCGTGGACGAGATTGGAGGCGACCCACGTCAGCAGAATGACGACGCCGAGGACGACGTAGTAACGCATCTCGGGCGAGGCGTTGGGGCCCGTCACGGCGATGCCGAACAGGGTCCGCGTCGGCACCTCGATCGCGCCCGAGACGTTGTAGTTGTAGAGCCACGGGATGCGGATGAAGCACCATTGCAGGAAGAACTGCGCGGCAAGCGTCGCCACCGCGAGGTAGAAGCCCTTGATCCGCAGCGACGGCAGGCCAAAGAACACGCCGACGGCCGCGGCGAACAGGCCCGAGGTGAGGATCCAGACGATGATGTTCACGCCGGGGAAGATCGTCGTCAGCTTGTAGCAGGCGAACGCCCCCACGCCCATGAATCCGGCCGTGCCCAGCGACAGGAGCCCGGTGTAGCCGGTCAGGAGGTTGAGCCCGATCGACGCCAGCGCAAAGATGAGGAACGGGATCATCACCACCGACAGAAAGAAGGCGTTGCCCGCGAGCGGGATGACCACGAGAGCGAGCGTGAGAATGAGAGCGATGCCGATCTTGTCCTGCAGGATCGGGAAGACCGCCATGTCTGCGGCATAGTTCGTCTTGAACTGGCCTGCTTCGCGGTAGAACATCGGATGCCGCCTCCTCAGATCCGCTCGATGATCTTCTCGCCGAACAGGCCCTGCGGCCGGAACAGCAGGAAGCCGAGAGCGATGACATAGGCGAGCCAACTCTCGATGCCGCTGCCGACGAGAGGCCCCCAGTAGAATTCGCCGAGCTTTTCGCCGACACCGATAATGAGCCCGCCAACGATGGCGCCAGGCACCGAGGTGAAGCCGCCGAGGATCAGCACCGGCAGGGCTTTCAGCGCGATGATCTGCAGCGCGAAGGACACCTCCGAGCGCGCGCCCCACATGATGCCGGTGGCGAGCGCCACGATGCCGGCGGTGAACCAGACGATGATCCAGATCTGGTTGAGCGAGATGCCGACCGACAGGGCCGCCTTATGGCTGTCGGCGACCGCCCTGAGCGCGCGGCCGATGCGCGTCTTCTGGAAGAAGACAGCGAGCGAGGCCACCATGATCGAGGCGATGACCGCGGCCGTGATGTCGATCTTCTGCAGGCTGACGAAGCCGCCGAGCATCTCGAACTCGACGGAGCCGCGCGGCAGGTAGAGTTCGTCCGTGATCATCACCTTCGGATTGCCACCAAAGACGAGCTCGCCGAAGCCGATGAGGAAATAGGTGAGCCCGAAGGTCGCCATGAAGAGGATGATGTCGGGCTGGTTGACGAGGGGGCGCAGCACGATGCGCTCGACGCCGACGGCGAGCACGAACATCACGCCGATGGTCAGGACGAGCGCCAGGATCGCCGGGACGCCGGCCTCGTACAGCCCGACGAGGGTCAGCGCCGCGAACACCACCATGATGCCCTGGGCGAAGTTGAAAACGCCCGAGGCCTTGAAGATGAGCACGAAACCGAGCGCGATCAGCGCATAGAGCACGCCCGAGACGAGCCCCTCCCACAGGGTCTGCACGAACAGGTCGGGCGCCGAGCCCATCTGCACGAAGGGGTCGATGAAGATATTGTACAGGATGTCCATCAATACGCCCTCAGTGCGGCACGCCGAGATAGGCGTCGATGACGGCCTGGTTGCTCTTGACCTCGTCGGGCACGCCGTCCGCGATCTTGCGGCCGTATTCGAGCACGACGACGCGGTCCGACAGGTCCATGACGACGCCCATGTCGTGCTCGATGAGCGCGATGGTGGTTCCGAACTGGCTGTTGACGTCGAGGATGAAGCGGCACATGTCCTCCTTTTCCTCGAGGTTCATGCCCGCCATCGGCTCGTCGAGCAGCAGCAGCTCCGGCTCCATGGCGAGCGCCCGGCCGAGCTCGACACGCTTCTGCAGGCCGTAGGGCAGGCGCCCCACCGGCACCTTGCGGATGGCTTCGATCTCGAGGAAGTCGATGATCTCCTCCACCACCTTGCGGTGCTCGATCTCTTCGGCCATCGCCGGCCCATGCCGCAGCATCTGCCAGAAGAAGCCGCGCCTCATCTTCAACGTGCGCCCGGCCATGATGTTGTCGAGCGTCGTCATGCCCTTGAACAGCGCGACGTTCTGGAAGGTACGCGCGATGCCCTGGCTTGCCGCGACATAGGGGCGCATCTTCGAGCGCGTCCTGCCCTTGAAGGTGATGCGCCCGTCCTGCGGGTGATAGAAGCCGTTGATGACGTTGAGCATCGACGTCTTGCCCGCACCGTTCGGCCCGATGATGGCGCGGATCTCACCCTTGCGGATATCGAAGGAGACATCCGTGATGGCCTTGACCCCGCCGAAGCGCAGGGAAACGTTCTCGACGGCGAGCAGGACGTCGCCGGCCGCGACACCGGCATCCATGTCAGGCGCCCTCATGCGGCCTTCTCCTTCACCGCTGCGGGATAGATTCGCATGTCGCGGATCTTGACGCGCGCCGAGATGGTGCCCTTGCGGCCGTCCTCGAAGGTCACTTCGGTCGTGATGTCAGCCTCCCGCGAGCCGTCGTAGAGCGCCGTGATGAGCGGCGCATAGCGCTCGGCGATGAAGCCGCGCCTGACCTTCTGGGTGCGCGTGAGCTCGCCATCGTCCGCATCGAGCTCCTTGTGCAGGATGAGGAAGCGGCGGATCTGCGCGCCCGCCATCATCGGCTCGGCGGCGAGGGAGCGATTCACTTCGTCGACATTCTTTTCGATCATGTCATAGACGAGCGGATGACCGGCGAGCTCCTGGTAGGAGCCATAGACCACGTTGTTACGCTCGGCCCAGTTGCCGACGGCGGTAAGGTCGATGTTGATGAAGCAGGAAACGTAGTCGCGCTCGTGACCGAAGGCGACGGCCTCCTTGATGTTGGGGAAGAACTTCAGCTTGTTCTCGATGTATTTGGGAGGGAAAAGCGAGCCGTCATTGAGCTTGCCGACGTCCTTGGCGCGGTCGATGATCTTGAGATGGCCGGCAGGATCGAAGAAACCGGCATCACCCGTCTTGATGAAGCCGTCCTCGGTCAGCACCTCTTTGGTCTTCTCGTCATCCTTGAAATAGCCGACGAACATGCCCGGCGAGCGGAACAGCACCTCCCCGCTCTCGGAAAGACGGATCTCGACATTGGGCATCGGCGGACCGACCGTGTCCGGCTTGATGGCGCCATCGGGCTGGGCCGTAACGTAGAGGAAGGCTTCCGTCTGGCCGTAGAGCTGCTTCAGGTTGAGGCCGAGCGAGCGATAGAAGGAGAAGAGGTCCGGCCCGATCGCCTCGCCTGCCGTATAGGCGACGCGGATGCGCGAGAAGCCGAGCACATTCTTCAGCGGCTCGTAGACAAGTAGCCGCCCGAGCCCGTAGAGCAGCCGCCCGCCGAGCGGCACCCTTTCGCCGTTGAGGATCTTCTCGCCATAGCGCTTCGCGACGCCGATGAAATAGTGGAACATGCGCCGTTTCAGGCGGCCAGCGTCCTCCATGCGGATCATGACGCGCGTCAGGATCTGCTCGAAGACGCGTGGCGGCGCGAAATAGAAGGTCGGGCCGATCTCCTTGAGGTCCTGCATCGCCGTCTCGGCCGATTCCGGGCAGGCCATGCAGAAGCCGGCGACGAGCCCCTGGGCATAGTTGAGGTAATGGTCGCCGACCCAGGCGAGCGGCAGGTAGGCGAGCACCTCGTCCTTCTCGTCCAGCTTGTCGAAGGTCACCGTGTCGCGCGCCGCAGCGATGCAGCGCTCCGCCGTCAGCACCACCCCCTTGGAACGGCCGGTCGTGCCCGAGGTGTACAGGATGATGGATACGTCCGAGCCCTTGCCGGCGGCCATGATACCGTCGAGCCAGGACGCGACGCCAGGATCCTTCAGCGCCTCCTCGCCCTCCGCGATGACCTCAGCCATCGGGTGGAGGCGCGTGTGGTCGTAGTCGCGCAGGCCGCGCGGCTCGTCGTAGATCATGTGCCGCAGCAGGGGCAGGCGCTCGGAGACGGAGAGGATCTTGTCGACCTGCTCCTGGTCCTGCACCGCCGCGAACTTCACCTCGGCATGGGCGAGGACATAGGCGAGTTCGTCCGCCACAGCATCGGCATAGACGGGCACCGGCACGGCGCCCAGCATCTGGGCCGCCATGACGGTCCAGTAGAGCTTCGGCCGGTTGGCGCCGACGATGGCGATGGCCTCGCCGTGCTTGAGGCCGAGCCTCTCGAGGCCCACAGCGAGGCAGCGCACGTTCTCGTAGACCTCGGCCCACGTCCACGTTTGCCAGATGCCAAGGTCCTTGTGGCGGAAGGCTGGCCGGTCGCCGCGCACCGCCGCGTTATGCGCCAGAAGCTTGGCGAACGTGTCCGCCCGCACGGAATCGACCGCTGTCACGGCGCGTTCCTCCCTTCGGCCGCATCGGCCATGGCGTTTCCCTTCAGGCCGGATTTTGCCGGCTCTCGTTGATGCTCGAATAGTGCGCGGAGGGGCGTGTCTCCGCAAGCATCCGCTTGACAGACAAGTCAGGCCCGTGTTGGCTGGGATGCCGGCTTGTGCCCGGCCTCTTTCCTATTCTTTTCGCCCGTTTTGCGCCATTCCGCCGTCATGCGGGGCGCGGTTCATGCCGCAGCGCATCGTGCGAAAAAGCGAATATCGTCTGGGCCTTATCCGCGCATACTGTGCAACGATTCGCATCCGGTCTCATTCGCCGTAGCGGGCCAGCCGACGCAGGTCGATGATGCGCACGCCGCTGTGCTCGATCTTCAGGAGGCCTTCGTCCTCGAGCGCCCTGAGGCACTTGTTGGTCATCTGGCGCGACAGGCCGGAGAGGAGTCCGAGTTCCTCCTGGCTGATGTCGAGATAGCTGCCGACACTGGGATAGAGCACCGGGTTGAACATCCAGGCAAGGCCGCGCGCGAGACGCGCCTGCGCGTCGAGCATGCGGTCGTAGCCGAGTACGGCGATGAACTGGCCGAGCCGCTCGTTGAGTTGGTGGACGAGGAAACGGTTGAAGGCGACGCTGTTGTCGAAGAGCCAGAGAAAGGTCGCCCGGTTCATCAGGGCAAGGCGGGTCGCGCGGATGGCGACGAGATCGTACTTGCGCTGTTCGTCCTTGAGCAGGGTTCCCTCCCCGAACCATCCGCCCGCGGGCACGCCGGTGAAGGTCACGGCCTTGCCTGTATCGGACACGGTGCTGACCTTGACGAGACCGCTGACGACGCCGGACCAGCTGTCGAAGCGGTCCCCCTGATGGCAGATGTACTCGCCCTGCCCGAAGCTGCGCTCGACGATGCCCTTGGCCGCCCGCTCCCGCTCGGCGGGTGCCAGATCGTGCGCCCAGCGGGCAATGGAAAGAAGATACTCGGTCGTGATCAAGACACTGTCCGTGGCCGCGTCGCCGGCACACTATAGAGAGGCTTGCCGGCCGAGCGAAGCATTGCGCGCCGCCGCAGGCCTCGGCCTTTCGTCGCCCTTCTTTCGTCCTCTTGTCCAGTCTGGTCCGGAATGGAACCTTGGCGGCAGGAACCGGGCGAACCTTGGGGGAACCATCCTGCGATGATCATTGAAGCCGAACGCTCCTGCCTTCTTCTCGTCGATTTTCAGGGCCGCCTCGCGCCCGCCATTTCAAGCGCCATGGAAACGGTTGCCGCCGCGCGACGCCTCGCGCTCGCCGCTCGGCTCTTCGACGTGCCCGTCATCGCCAGCGAGCAGAACCCGCAGGGGCTCGGCCCGACGATCGAGGCCCTGCGGGACCTGCCGGAGCTCGTCATCGCCAAGACGGCCTTCGACGCCTCGCGCCAGAGCGAACTGCAGGATGCCCTCGACGAGGATCGCGACACGGTGCTCATCGCCGGCTGGGAGGCGCATGTCTGCGTCATGCAGACGGCCTTCGGCCTCAAGATGAACGGCTTCGCCCCCGTCGTCGTGGCTGACGCCATCGGCTCGCGCCAGCCGGCGAGCAAGGCGGCCGCGCTCGACCGGCTCGCCCGCCATGGCGTCGAGATCGTCACGAGCGAGATGGTCGTTTTCGAATGGCTGCAGGATTGCGAGCACCCGCGCTTCAAGGAAGCGCTCGCCCTGATCAAGTGACTTAGGGTCAGGTGCGTCGTGGCGGGCGCGGCACACCCGCCTGCCGCGCATAGGCCGCCGGGGTCAACCCGTAGGCGCGTTTGAACAGTCGGGTCAGATGCGCCTGGTCGGTGAAGCCGGCGCCAGCCGCCGCTTCGGCGGGCGGGACGCCACGGGCGAGCGCACCCTTCGCCGCCTCCAGGCGGATGGCGCGCAGATATTCGCTCGGCGGCAGGCCGAAGCGGCGCCGGAAGGCGCGGATGAGCTGGAAGCGCCCGAGCCCTTCTCCCTCGGCCAGCGCCTCGATCGTCAGCCGCTCCGCCATCTCTTCCCGCATGCGCGCGGCGAGCCGGGCGATGGCTCCATGGCCTGCATCCTCCGCGCGGCCGCGCCGCCCGGCGTGCCGCATGAGCGCGGCGGCGAGCCCGAGGTAGCGCTCCCCCGCCGCGAAGGGATCATCCCCGGCGTCGAGCTCGCGCGCATAGGCGAAAAGCGCGGCGGCAAGCGGCGGATCCTCCGCCACCACATCCCGGAAGCCGATCTCGTGCCGGGGGCCGAGTTCGGCGAGCGCGGCCGACAATTGCTCCGGCGCGAGATAGAGCATGCGGTAGACGACGCCCGCGTCGGTTGTCGCATGGCCGTCATGCAGGTCGAAGGGGCTGAACAGGATGACGGAGCCCGGCTGCGTCCGGTGCCGGGCGCCGCGGCACCAGAAGCTCTGCGATCCCCGCTCCGTGAAGCCGACGGCATAGGTCGCATGCGCGTGCCGGCCATAGGCGTGCCGGCTGAGGCCGGCCTGCAGCGCCTCGGCCCCGCGCGTGTCATCGCGCCGTGTCCGGAACCAGTCGTCGGCAGTTGCCTGTTGCAAGACCATCCCTCCTCGCCGCACCAGCGTACAAGACGCGGGGCGCGACCGGAAACGATCCTGGACGCGACATATCGATAAAGAGGCAGGAGAGCCCGGATCAGATGAAGTTCGACACCAAGATCGCCATTGCCGTGCGCGAGGATCTCGCCGTCTGGCAGAAGCTCAACATGGTCGCCTTCCTCGCGAGCGGCGTCGCCACCGGCCGGCCCGGCACCATCGGGGAGCCCTATCGCGACGGCTCGGGCCGGCAGTACTGGTCGATGTTCGGCCAGCCCGTGGTCGTGCTGACGGCCGCGGACGGCGCGGAACTCAAGGCTGCCTACGAGCGGGCCTGGTCACGCGGCCTCGGCCTCGCCGTCTTCACCGAGCAACTGTTCGCAACCGGCCACGACGCGACGAACCGCGCCGCCGTCGCCGCCGTGCCGAGCCCGGAGCTCGATCTTGCGGGCTTTGCCGTGCACGGGCCACGCAACGACGTCGACCGCGCCCTCAAGGGGCTCGGCCTGCACCGTTGAGCCCGGCCTATTCCGCCGCCATGGCGAGCGGCGGCTCGCCGGCGCGCCAGCGCTCCAGGAGTTGCGCCTCCTCCTTCTTCGCTGCCTCCAGATGGCGCAGCTTGACGTGGCCGAAGCCCCGGATCTTCTCGGGGATCGAGGCGAGCGCGACCGCGAGCGCATGGTTGTCCTGCGTCAGACCTTGCGTGAGCTCCGCGACGAGCGTCTCGTAGTCCTCGATCAGCTGCCGCTCCATGCGCCGCTCGGCGGTATAGCCGAAGATGTCGAGCGGCGTGCCGCGCAGCACCTTGAGCTTCGCCAGCATCCGGAAGACGGGCAGCATCCGCGGGCCGAAGCTCGTCTTCTTCGGATTGCCGCTGGCATCCTTGCGGCCGAGGATCGGCGGCGCGAGGTGGAACTCGTAGCGCAGGTTCTCGCCCGAGAAAGTCGCCCTTACCTGCTTCTCGAAGCTGCCGTCGGTGTAGAGCCGCGCCACCTCGTACTCGTCCTTGTAGGCCATGAGCTTGAAGAGATAGCGCGCCACCGCCGTCGCCAGCGCCGTCGCGCCGGGCTTCACCGCCGCCTCGCGCTCACGCACGCGCTCGACGAGCGTCGCATAGCGCGCCGCATAGGCGCTGTTCTGGTAGGCGGTGAGGAAGTCGACGCGCCGCTCCACCATCTCGTCGAGGGTCTGCGAGATGTGCCGGGCCGGCGTCGCCTCGCGCGTCGGCGCCACGAGTTGCTCGATGCGCGCCGGCTCCAGCGCCGCACGCCGGCCCCACAGGAAGGCCGCCTGGTTGAGTCCAACCGCCTGGCCATTGAGCGCGATGGCCTTCTCCAGCGCCGCGGCCGAGACTGGCACCTTGCCACGCTGGTAGGCGAAGCCGAGCATGAACATGTTGGCGGCGATGGCATTGCCGAGGATGGCGTTGGCGATGCCGGTCGCGTCGACGAAGGCGACGCCCTCTCCGGCAGCGGCCGCGATGGCCCGCTTGATGCGCTCGCTCGGCAGGCGGTAATCGGCGTTGCGCGTGAACTCGCCCGGATGCACCTCGGCCGTATTGACAACGACGGAGGTGCCGTCGGGCCGGATGGCGGCGAGCACCTTCTTCATACCGGTGACGACGAGGTCGCAGCCGAGGATGAGGTCCGCCTCGCCGGCGAATACGCGGATGGCGTGGATGTCCTCGGGCTTCTCGGCCAGCCGGACGTGGCTGAAGACGGCGCCGCCCTTCTGGGCAAGGCCCGCCATGTCGATCATGCCGCAGGCCTTGCCTTCGAGATGCGCAGCCATGCCAAGGATGGCGCCGATCGTGACCACGCCCGTGCCACCGACGCCGGTGACGATGATGTTCCACGGCCGGCCGTTGAAGCCCGGCAACTCCGGCTCGGGCAGGATGCCCCAGTCATCGGCGCTCTCCTTCACCTTGGCCGGTGTCGGCTTCTTCAATTGCGCACCATGCACGGTGACGAAGGAGGGGCAGAAGCCGTTGACGCAGGAAAAGTCCTTGTTGCAGTTCGACTGATCGATGAGGCGCTTGCGGCCGAACTCGGTCTCCAGCGGCTGCACGGACACGCAGTTGGACTTGACCCCGCAGTCGCCGCAGCCCTCGCAGACGAGCTCGTTGATGATGACGCGCTTGTCCGGATCCGGGAACTCGCCCTTCTTGCGCCGACGGCGCTTCTCGGCCGCGCAGGTCTGGTCGTAGATCAGCACCGTGACGCCGGGAATGGCGGCAAGCTCGCGCTGCACCGTCTCGAGGTCGTCGCGGTGATGAAGGGTGATGCCTGCCGGCCACGCGATGGTTGCCGGATATTTGTGGGGTTCGTCCGAGACGAGGGCGATGCGCTCGACGCCTTCGGCGCGCACCTGCCGGGCGATCATGTCCACCGTGAGGCTGCCCTCGTGGTGCTGGCCGCCGGTCATGGCGACGGCGTCGTTGAACAGGATCTTGTAGGTGATGTTGGTCTTCGTCGCGACGGCCCAGCGCAGGGCGAGGATGCCTGAGTGGTTGTAGGTGCCGTCGCCGAGGTTCTGGAAGACGTGGCCGCGCGTGGAGAAGGGCGCCTCACCTATCCAGTTGGCGCCCTCGCCGCCCATCTGGGTGAAGCCGTCGGTGCGTCGGTCCATCCATTGCACCATGTAGTGACAACCGATGCCGGCATAGGCGCGCATGCCCTCCGGCACCACCGTCGAGCTGTTGTGCGGGCAGCCGGAGCAATAGTGCGGCAGGCGGTTGGCGATTTCCGGTGCCTCCTTGAGGGCGCGCTGGAACGCCTTGATGCGGTTGACACGCGCCGCAAGCTCCTCGCTCGGGTAGTAGCGCAGCACGCGCTCCCCGACCGCGATGGCGATGTCGTTGGGGTCGAGCGCGCCCTTGACCGGGAAGAGCCAGTTGCCCTCCTCGTCCTTCTTGCCGACGCAGATCGGCTGGTCGGCCGTGCCGTAGAGCTCCTCGCGCAGCTGCACCTCGATGAGCGAGCGCTTCTCCTCGACCACGATCACCATGTCGAGGCCGCGAGCGAAGTCCATGAGGTCGGCGCGGCCGAGCGGCCACGGGCAGGCGATCTTGTAGAGACGGATGCCGAGGTCGTTGGCGCGGACCTCGTCGATGCCGAGGTCCTCGAGCGCCTGGCGCACGTCGAGATAGCTCTTCCCCACCGTGACGATGCCGATCTTCGGGGTGCGACCGCCCGAGGTGATGATGCGGTTGAGCCTGTTGGCGCGCACGAAGGCGAGCACGGCCTCACGCTTGAACTCGTGCAGCCGCTCCTCCTGCTGGAGGATGTTGTCGAACGGCCGGATGTTGAGCCCGCCCGGCGGCATGACGAAGTCTTCCGGCAGCACGATGTCTAGGCGATCCAGCGAGCCGTCGACAACGGCGGTCGATTCCACCGTGTCCTTCATGCCCTTGAGGGCCACCCAGGTGCCGGCGAAGCGGCTGAGCGCGTAACCGTAAAGGCCGTAGTCGATCAGTTCCTGCACGCCGGCCGGGTTGAGGATCGGCACCATCATGTCGACGAAGTTGAACTCCGTCTGGTGCGCCACGGTAGAGGATTCGGCCGTGTGGTCGTCGCCCATGATGGCGACGACGCCGCCATGCTTCGACGTGCCGGCCATGTTGGCATGGCGGAAGACGTCGCCCGAGCGGTCGACGCCCGGGCCCTTGCCGTACCACAGCGAGAAGACGCCGTCGTATTTGCCCTCGCCGCGCATCTCGGCCTGCTGCGTGCCCCAGACGGCGGTCGCGGCGAGATCCTCGTTGAGGCCGGGCTGGAAGACGATTCCCGCCGGATCGAGATAGCGCTTGGCGCGCTCGAACTGCTGGTCGAGGCCACCGAGTGGCGAGCCACGGTAGCCGGAAACAAAACCGGCGGTATGGAGGCCCATCCGCCGGTCACGCTCCCGCTGCATCAGCATGAGGCGTACGATCGCCTGCGTGCCGGTGATGAAGACGTTGCTCTTCGTGAGGTCGTATTTGTCGTCGAGCGACACGTCCCTAAGCGGAATGGCGGGCTGGCCCATGCCGATCCTCCTCCTGGCGCCTCTCGGACGCGCTTGCCGCCGGATTGCTTCCGGTCTTGCCATCTCGATATGTCAGCAATGCTGACATAATTTCGAATCTGCGTCAACGAGATGAGAATGGTTCCAGGCGGAGGTGCTTCCCGACCCCGGCGCCTCCATTTCGCCCCACTCGCACCGACATGTGCTAGAAACGGAAGGCGATGCTCCCGCACCCGCGTGCAAGATCGCAAGCAATGGTTAACCCTGTCGGCCGAGGCTGGACGGAACGCGTTGCGCTCGCTCGGATGAAATGACGGCGACATGACCCCGATGATCAAACGCCCTGCCGCCGCGATCACAGCGGCCTTAATGACGGCGCTCGCCGCCGCACCCGCCGCCGCCCATCCGCATGTCTGGGTAACGGCGCGCAGCGAGGTGCTCTACGACGGCAAGGGGGAGATGATGGGCGTGCGCCACGTCTGGACCTTCGACGCGGCCTATTCGGCCTTCGCCGTGCAGGGCCTCGACAAGGACGGCGACGGCAAGATTTCGCCCGACGAGCTCAAGGAGCTCGCCCAGGTCAATGTCGAATCCCTCAATGAGTACGGCTACTTCACAGTCGCCAAGGCGAACGGCGCCAAGGTCGCCTTCGCCGACCCCAGGGACTACGGTCTCACCTATGACAACGGCGCCCTGACGCTCACCTTCACGCTGCCCACAGCGAAGCCCGCGCGTGCGGACAAGCTGCTGTCGCTCGAAGTCTACGACCCGACCTATTTCGTCTCCTTCGCCATGGCGGAGGGCGATGACGCCGTGCGGCTCGCCGACGGCCCGAGCGGCTGCAAGACCAATGTCACCCGCCCGAAGACGCCTGACCCCGCCAAGATGCAGGAATTGTCGGAGAGTTTCTTCGAGAACCTCAGCGCGAACTCGACCTTCGGGGCCGATTTCGCCAACCGCGTGCTCGTGGCCTGCCCGTGACGAGCGTCGGTCTGGCAGGAGCGACGGCAGGGCCGCGTCTCGTGGCGCGCCGGCTCGTCGTTGCAATCATCGCAGTGGCGGTGGTCACCGGCGTGCTCGCGCTCATCGCCCACCTCCTGCAGGGGAGCGCGACACCGGCGCCGCCGGCGCGCAACCCCTTCGGCACCGGGCTGCGCGAGGCCGCGCCGGAGCCGACGGGTTTCGGCGCCTTTATCCTCGCCGTCCAGAGCCAGTACTACCGCCAGCTCACCGCCGCCGTTCAGGCGATGAAACAGGATGGCGCCGCCTTCTGGAGCCTCGTCGCCATCGGCTTCGCCTATGGCGTCTTCCATGCCGCGGGTCCGGGCCACGGTAAGGGCGTCATCTCCGGCTATATCGTCGCCAGCGGCCGCTCGCTGAAGCGGGGCGTCGGCCTCAGCTTCGCCGCCGCTCTCGTGCAGGCGCTGGTCGCCATCGCCCTCATCGCCGTGCTCGCCCTCGCGCTCAATGCCACCGCGCGCTCCATCAACGAAACCGCGCGCCTCGTGGAGCTCGCGAGCTTCGCCGCGGTCGCCCTCATGGGAGCCGCCGTGCTGTGGCGCAAGGCGGGCCGCTTCGTCGCCATCGGCCTGCCGCAGGCCGGTGCCGCATCCTGCGACGACGACTGCGGCCACGTGCACATCCCCCCGCCGGAGGCGCTCGACCGGATGCGCGACTGGCGCGAGATGGCGGGCATCGCCCTCGCCGCCGGCATCCGCCCCTGTTCGGGGGCGCTCATCGTCCTCGTCTTCGCCCTGTCGCAAGGCCTCTTCGCCGCCGGCGTCGCCGCGACGCTCGCCATGGCGCTCGGCACGGCCCTGACGACGGGGGCACTCGCGGCCCTCGCCGTCTTCGCCAAGGCACTCGCGCTGCGGCTCGCAGGCGGGCGCGGCCTCACGGGCGCGCGCATCGTCGGGGGGCTCGAGGTCCTTGCCGGAGCCTTCGTCCTCGTGCTCGGCCTTGCCCTCCTCGCAGGCCTGTGGGCCGGCGCCGCGCCAAGCTGAACGGCCTCACGCCGGGGCCAGCGGATCGTTTTCGAGCAGGATGGGCCGTCCGTGCGGCGTCGCCCGTGCGGCCCTGTCCCAGGCGGCGCAGCGCTCGGCAAGCGCCTCGGGCGCGGCGACGCCCTTCTCGGCGACGAGCCTCTCCAGCGCCGCGAGCCAATGGTGGTAATAGCTGTCGCCGAGGTCGGGATCGCCCGCCGCCTGCGCGCGGCGGATCGCCCGCGACAGCGCCTCGGCCCATTCGCGCCAGGTGAAGAGCCCTGCCTCGTTGAGTGCCACCGCGATGGCGAAGGCCTCAGCCTCCCAAGGCTCGCGGAATACGGGCCCGTCCGCGTCCCGCGCCACTGGCGTGATGCTGCAGACGGCATCGAGCAGTGTATCCGCCGCGCTCATGCCGCCGCTCCTTCGAGATAGCTCTCCCAGGCGTCGATCGAGACGGTGAGCGTCGCATCGCCGTCCGCGCCCCACAGTTCGGCCCCCGAGAAGGCAACGGTGTAGAGCCATTGCGGGCACTCGCCCTTCCCGTGCGCGTGGGTGTCGGGAAAGACGAAGACGCCGTTGACGCGCGCGATGATTCCGACCTTGCCGCGGGCATAGCGCGGCAGGCGCGTGTGGCCGGTAGGGTGCATCACCTTCGTGCGCACCCGCTCGCCCACCGCGAAGCGGGCGGGCGCCTCAGCCGGCCGGTCGTACTGCGTGCCCCGCGCGAGCACGGTGGGCACGTCCGCGGCCTTCAGCACGCGCTGGCCGGGATCGCCCGGCGCCAGCGCCCGGCCGGCCGCCAGCTCTTCCGCCGTCACCAGCCCGCGGGCGAGCAGCAGCTTCTCCAGCCCCTTGATCCAGATCTCGTAATAGCTCGACGACAGATAATCGGCCGGGGGGAGCGTCTCGCGCGCATGGCGGCTCGCATCGATGTTCCATTCGCCCATCGCGCCGGCGGCGAGGGTGACGGCGAGCGCCCGCTTCTCCCAGGGAGCGTGGAAGCGCACGTCCTCCGGCTCCGGCTCCACCGGGCCGAAGCCCATCATACCGCCGAGGTCCTGCGCGCCGTTCATGCCCGCCCCTCTTCGGGTGTGCGGGCCAGGCCCGTTCCGATCATCGAATCGCGTGTCACGAGCCGCGCCAGCGCCTCCTCGTCCCAGCCCTCGGTGCCGGCCGGGCGCATGGGGATGACGAGATAGCGCGTCTCGGCCGTCGAATCCCACACGCGGATACGCGTCGCCGCGGGCAGGGTGATGCCGAAATCGGCCAGCACGCCGCGCGGGTCGATGACCGCGCGCGAGCGGTAGGGCGCCGACTTGTACCAGATCGGCGGCAGGCCCAGTACCGGCCACGGATAGCAGGAGCACAGCGTGCAGACGACGAGGTTGTGCTCCTCCACCGTGTTCTCGACGGCGACCATGTGCTCGCCCTGGCGGCCGGTGAAGCCGAGCGAATGAATGGCCGCCGTCGCATCCGTGCGCAGCCAGGCACGGTACTCCTCGTCCACCCAGGCCTTGGCGACCACCCGCGCGCCGTTGCGCGGGCCGATCTTCGTCTCATAGGTATCAATCAGCACGTCTAGCGCGGCGGGATCGACATAGCCCTTCTCGACCAAAATCGATTCCAGCGCCCTGACGCGCAACGCCATGGGCGAGAGCTCGCTGCCCTCGTGATCGTGGTCGCGATCATCGTGGTGATGGCCGTGGGAATGCTCGTGCATGGCGCCTCGCACCGAAGGGCAGGATCGGCGGCGATCATAGCGCCCGCTCGCCGGGGGAGCGAGCCCGTTCCGGTCCTGCCTCCCCTTCCCACGCGCCGCCTTTCCCCCGTGTTGGTGATTGACCCGCGACCGCTTCCCCCCTAGTCCCTCGCCTTCAAGTCCCGCCCCCTGCCGCACGAGAGTTCCCGTGCCGAACGCCCAGCCCGAACGCCCACTGCCCGCACGCCTCGCCGTCGCGCTCGAGATGCCGGTCCTCGCCATCGGCAACATCGTGTCCTGGTGCGCCATCCTGATGGTGGTCGTCGAATTCGCCGTCGTGCTCATGCGCTACGTCTTCGGCATCGGCTTCATCGCCCTGCAGGAGAGCGTCATCTACCTGCATGCCGCCACCTTCATGCTGGCCTCGGGCGCCGTGCTGGCGCGGGACGGGCACGTGCGCGTGGATGTGGTCTACAGCCGGCTCGGCCCCCGTTCGCGCGCGCTCGTCGACCTCTTCGGGGCGCTTCTTTTCGTCGTGCCGCTGGCGCTGCTGACCTTCGACGTCGCCCTGCCCTATGTCGCGCGCTCCTGGGCGATCCTCGAAGGCTCGCGCGAGACGAGCGGCCTGCCCTTCGTCTACCTGCTCAAGACCCTGATCCCCGCCTTTGCCGTGCTTCTTGCCGTCGAGGGCATCGCCATGGCGCTCAAGGCGCTCGCCGCGCTCGCAGCCGGCAGGGAGCGTTGAGCGTGCTCCACGACATCCTCGGCCTTGCCATGTTCGGCAGCGCCTTCGCGCTGCTCCTCACCGGCTTTCCCGTCGCTTTCGCGCTCGCAGGCTGCGCGCTCGTCTTCTTCGCCATCGGCCTGATGACCGGGGCGATGCCCTATGCCTTCCTGCAGGCATTTCCCCAGCGCATCTACGGCATCATGACCAACGACGTGCTGGTCGCCATCCCGCTCTTCGTGCTGATGGGCGTGGTGCTGGAGCGCTCGCGCGTCGCGGAGGAGCTGATCGACACCTGCGCCCGCCTGTTCGGCGCCGCGCGCGGCGGGCTCGGCCTCTCGATCTTCCTGGTCGGCGCGCTTCTTGCCGCGACGACCGGCGTCGTCGGCGCCACCGTCGTCACCATGGGGCTGATGGCCCTGCCGCCGATGCTGCGCCACGGCTATTCGCGCTCGCTGGCAGCGGGCTCCGTCGCGGCCGCCGGCACGCTCGGCCAGATCATCCCGCCGTCCATCGTGCTCGTCGTGCTCGGCGACCAACTCGGCACGGCCTATCAGAGCGCCCAGCTCGCGCTCGGCAACTTCGCGCCGGAGACCGTGTCGGTCGGCGACCTCTTCGCCGGCGCGGTCGTTCCCGGCCTGCTGCTCGTCCTGCTCTACGTGCTCTATCAGGTGCTCGTCGCCTGGCTGCGGCCCGCGCTTACGCCGGCCCTGCCGGCGGAGGCCCGCGACCTCGGCCCTTCGCCGGTCGCAACCGTCGTGCGCGCTGTCGTGCCGACGGTGGCGCTCATCGTCGCCGTGCTCGGCTCGATCCTCGGCGGCGTGGCGACACCGACGGAGGCGGCGGCCGTCGGCGCGGTCGGCGCCATCCTGATCGCGGCCGACCGACGCGGGCGCAGAAGCGCCTTCATCGCGCGCTCCACCGCCGCCGCGCTGCTCGCTCTGCTCGTCCTCACCGCCTTCGTCGATCTGCGCCTCGGGCGCGAGGTCGTGACGGCGGGCCAGTCCGCCGGCATCCTCTTGGCAGCGGCGCTGTGTGCGCTCGTCGCGGCAGGCCTCCTCCACGCCCTCTGGCGACTGGCCGCAGACGGGCTCTTCAAGACCATCGCCCGCGCCACGACCGACGTGACGGCGATGATCTTCGCCATCCTCATCGGCGCGACGCTGTTCAGCCTCGTCTTCCGCGGCCTCGGCGGCGAGGACCTCGTCAAGGATGCCCTCTCGGCCATGCCGGGCGGCCCGGCGGGAGCGGTGCTCCTCGTCATGGCCGTGATGTTCTTCCTCGGCTTCTTCCTCGACTTTCTCGAGATCGTCTTCGTCGTCGTGCCGATCGTCGCCCCCGCGCTCCTGCAGATGGAGGGCATCGATCCCGTCTGGCTCGGCGTGATGATGGCGGTGAACCTGCAGACCTCGTTCCTCACCCCGCCCTTCGGGCCGACGCTGTTCTACCTGCGCGGCGTCGCCCCGCCAGAGGTGCGTACAGCGGATATCTACAGGGGCGTCGCGCCCTTCGTTGCCATCCAGCTCGCCGTGCTCGCCATCCTGTGGCTGTTCCCCGCCCTTGCCACGGCCCTCCCGCGGGCGCTCTACGGCTAGAGTCCGGACTGATCGGCTTGATTCAACCCGATCGGATCCGGCTCTAAGCGCCGAGGGCAGCGCGGCCGACGATGCGGAAGCGCTCGCCCGGCCCGTCCTGCCGGCAGAGGGCGAGCGCATCGACGAGGACGTCCGCCGGCGGCACGTGCTCCGCATAGGCGAGGGCGAGCGCCGCCTCGGTGCGCGCCACGTCCTCGCGCGGCACGCGCCCGGTCAGCGTCATGTGGAAGCGGAATTCCTCGAGCACATAAGGGTAGCCGTAGGTCTCGAGATGCTGCCGCTGGCGTTCGGAGAGCGTCTCCGGCCGGCGCTTGGCGATCTCGTCGCCGTTCGCTGGTGCGCGGAAAGGCTCGAAGGCGGGGACGAGCGCCCGCTCCAGCTGCGCGAGCTCCGCGGATGGCCGGGCCTCGACGAGCGCGAGGAAGGCGCCTTCCGCCGGCCGCCGGCCGATGGCCGTCAGGATGAGGCGCGGCAGGGTGAAAGCCGACCGCGCCTCGGCGAAGTCGACGAGAGCCGCGATGAGGTCGCTCTCGGCCTGGCCCTCGGCCAGGCGGAACGGCGCCTTCAGCGTGGCGTGGAAGGCATAGCGCCGCGGCTCCTCCGTCAGCCTGTGGAAGGCCTCCGCATCGAGGCCGCGCGGGACGATCTGCGGCACCTCCTCGCCCGTCGCCCCGTCATAGCCGAGGATGCCGGAGCCGAAGCGCCACAGCGGATCGTCGGAATGGGGCGCGAAATAGATGGCGTAACGCGAACCGTTGGATGACATTTCACCACTCGTTTGGAGAATGGTCGCGGTGAGGGAGCGACTCGGCCGCGCCTGCGATCGAACGCAGCCGACAAGCCATAGAGCGGCCGGGGCTTTTTCGCCAGCCGCCCCCGACGAGGCCGAAGGCCAAGGCCTCTTGCCTTTCGCCGCCACCATGCTGTAGTGCCAAGACCGTGACGTCACCATGAAGCCGCCGCGCGGCACGGGGAAGACAGAAGTGGCTGAAGCGCAGAAGGCCCGCACCTCCCGCACCCTCGTCACGCTCATCAGCGTGGCCGTGCTCGTCGGCACCGAGGTGTTCGCCGTCGCCATCGCGGCCGGCTGGGCCATTGCCGGCATCTTCGAGCTCGGCCAGACCGTAGGCTATGTGCTGATGGGGCTCTTCGCCCTCGTCGGCCTTTGGGCGATGGTCGGCTTCATGCGACAGGCCTCCCGGGCCGAAGGCGCCCACGGGGCGGGCGGCCACAAGGCTTGATCAAGGCCCGATCAGGGTCGGTCGCACGCCCGCAGCGTCACCGGATCCGCTGCCTGCGGCACGAGCCGCTCGAGCGGCCTGCATAGCCCTTCCACGCAGAGATACCAGTCCGCCACCGCCTGCGAGCGCCGCATGACGACCGTGTCCTGCGGCGGCAGCGATGGTGTCCAGCGCCAGAAGCCGTCGATCAGCCGGGCATCCGGCCCCGGGTCCATGCCCGCGCCGGAGCCCTTGACGCGCGCCTCGGCAATGGCGAGGCCCTGCTCCGTCAGCCGCCAGTCCTCCTCCCAGACGGTCTTTTCCACCGAATGGGTCCAGCCGAGCGTCAGGGTGGCCGTGCCGAGATGCACGACGAGCCCCGCCGCCGCGAGGCACAGGCCGCTCACGCGGCCGAGGCCGGCCGTGCGCCGCGGCGCGTGCGCCACCAGTGCCAGCCGAGCACCACGGCTGCGAGCGCGAAGCCGATCTCGTCGGTCATCGACAAAGCCGCGAAGAGCGACAGCGCGGCGATGGTCGCGACGACGCGCTCCCATGTCTGCAGCGGCGACCAGAGGTAGCCGATGGAAGCGATGCCCCACAGGCCGATGGCGAGGCCGGTCTTGAAGATCATGTAGCTGACATCCAGCCAGTAGGCGGCGCCCGAGAGGCCAGCGACCGGCTGTAGCATCAGCGCTGGATCGTAGACCGCCATGTAGGGGATGACAAAGCCCGGCAGCGCGATGCGCAGCGCCTGAAAGCCGATGCGGAAGCCGTTCTCCTTCGCTATCGGAGCGGCCGCGAAGGCAGCGAGCGCCACCGGCGGCGTCAGATCCGCCATGATGCCGAAGTAGAACACGAACATGTGGCTGACGATCAGCGGCACGCCGAGGTCGAGCAGCGCCGGGGCCGCCAGCGACGATGTGATGATGTAGTTCGGGATCGTCGGGATGCCCATGCCGAGCAGCAGGCTGACGAACATCGTCAGCACCAGCGACAGCGCGAGCGAGCCCTTGCCGATGGAGACGACCCAGTTGCCGAAGATTGTGCCGATTCCCGTCAGCGTCATCGTGCCGATGACGATGCCAACGACGGCGCAGGCGAGGCCCACGGGCAGCGCCTGGCGCGCCCCCTCGGCGAGCGCGTCGCGGCACGCCGCCAACGTCTCGACGCCGCCGCGCACGAAGAGGCTGGCGATGACGAGCACGGCGACGAGGCCGAGGATGACGAGGACGCCCCAGATCAGGAAAGTCGCGGCGAGAAGACCGAGGCCGACCCAGAACACGACGCGCATCGCCTCGTGCGCCAGCCCAGCCGCGACCGCCGCGCCGAGAATGAGCACCACCGTGAGGGCGAGTCCGACCGAACCGGAGAACAGGGGCGTGTAGCCGGCAAAGAGGAGGTAGACGAGCACCGCCAGCGGCAGCACCAGGTACCACTTCGTCGTGAAGGCCGTGAGAGCATTCGGCAACTCCGACCTCGGCATGCCGGTGAGGCCGCAGCGCCCGGCTTCCAGGTGCACGGCCCAGAAGGCCGAGGCGAAGTAGAGGACCGCAGGCACGATGGCAGCCTGCACCACCTCGGCATAGGGCACGCCGATAGTCTCTGCCATGATGAAGGCGACCGCGCCCATGACTGGCGGCATGATCTGCCCGCCCATGGAAGCCGTCGCCTCGACACCGCCAGCGAAGGCCGCCCGGTAGCCGAAGCGCTTCATGAGCGGGATGGTGAACTGCCCCGTCGAGACGACATTGGCGACGCCAGAGCCGGAGATGGTCCCCATCAGTGCGGAGGAGAAGACGGACACCTTGGCCGGGCCGCCCCGGGCACCGCCGAAGAGCCCCATCGCCACGTCCGTGAAGAGCTGGATCATCCCCGCCCGCTCCAGGAAGGAGCCGAACAGGATGAACAGGAAGATGTAGGTTGCCGACACGGCCGTCGGCACCGCATAGAGCCCCTCGGTGCCGAAGGACATGTGCTCGATCACCTGCTCCAGCGTGTAACCGCGATGGTCGAACGGCGCCGGCAGGTAGTTGCCGAAAAGGCAATAGCCGAGAAAAATCCCCGCCACGATCGGCAGGGCTGGCCCCATCACGCGCCACACGAGAACGAACAGGATGACGATGGCGGCAATGCCGACAACGAAGTCCGACGGGATGAGTTCGCCCGCGCGCACCACGAGGTCGAAGTAGAAGACCCAGTGGTAGAGCCCGACGAGGAAGCCGCCGATGCCGAGCGCCCAGGCGATCGCGCGGCCCCAGGGGGTCTGCGAGCGGTGCATGGCAAGCAGGCCACCGGCGACGAGGCAGAGAAAGCCGACGTGGATCGTGCGCACGATCTGGCTCGGCACGCCGCCGCCGAATCGCGACAGCAGCACCATCGTCAGAGCGAGCGGCACGAAGGCATAGAGCGCCTCGGCGACCGGGCGGCCGCGCGCGGCATCGACCGCGATCTTCACGGCCCACAGGGCGAAGACGGCGCCGGTGACGACGATGAGGTCGACGCCCGGCAGGAAATCGCGGTCGAGCGGGATGCCGAAGGCTGTGACGATCTGGAAGAAAGAAAACGCAACCGCGACCCAGAAGAGGATCCTGGCCGTCGCACCGGCACCGAACCCGTCGGGCATGCCGTGCTCGACATTTACCGTCGCTGCGGCCTCGCGGCCAGCCGTTTCTGCCATTGTCTACTCCCCGAAGCGAAGCGCCCACCCCCGTTCGCGGCGCGTGCCGCGGCCTTGGGAGAGCGCCAGCATCTTTCTTCCCGACATGACCCACGCCTGCCGGTTTGCGTGCGCCGTCTCAACACTACTCATGCTGAATTTGCAAGGCCCCAATGCCGTACGCGAATATCGCCGCCGCGCGGAGGGCAGGGGCACAGTCATGAAAACCGCCATGAAAAAAGCGGGCGCAAGGCCCGCTTTTCTGCCGAGCCGTCCGTCGGACGGCTTATTGAGACACGCCCTTCTCCTTGAAGAAGCGCTCCGCGCCCGGGTGCAGCGGCACCGGCATACCGCCGAGGGCATTCTCGAGCTTGATCGACTTGGCTGCGCTGTGGGCCGCCGCGAGCTGGTCGAGGTTCTCGTAGATTGTCTTCGTCATCGCATAGACGAGATCGTCGGAGACATCGGCGCGGGTGACGAGAAAGTTGACGACCGCCGCGGTCGGCACGTCACCCGTCTGGCCGTTGTAGGTGCCCGCCGGGATCGTGCCGGCGATATAGGGCGCACCGACCTTCTCGACCACGTCGGCCGGAATCTCCACGACCGTGATGTCGACCGAAGCGGCAAGGTCGCGGATGGAGGCGACGCCGAGGCCGGCCGACTGCAGCGTGGCGTCGAGCTGGCGGTTCTTCATCAGCTCGACCGATTCGGCGAAGGGCAGGTACTCCACCTTGCCGAGATCGTTGTAACCGAGCCCGGCCGCCTCCAGGATGGCACGGGCGTTGAGCTCGGTGCCCGACTTCGGCGCGCCGACCGACAGGCGCTTGCCCTTGAGGTCAGCCAGGGTCTTGATGCCCGATTCCTTGGACGCGACGATCTGGATGAAATTGGGATAGATCGCGGTGACGCCGCGCAGCTTGTCGAGCTTGCCCTTGAAGCCGGCTTCCGTGTCGCCTTCCCAGGCCAGCTTGACGCTGTCACCGAGCGCGAAGGCGATTTCGCCCTTGCCCTGCTGCAGCAGGTTGAGGTTCTCGACCGAGGCCTTGGTCGCCTGCACCGACGGCCGGGTGTCCGGGATCTTCTCCGCATAGATCTTCGACAGGGCGACGCCGAGCGGATAGTACACGCCCGAGGTGCCACCGGTGAGCACGTTGATGAACTCGGCCGAGCGGGCCGGCAGGCTCGAAGCCATCAGCACGGCCGTGAGTGCCGCAGCTCCTGCAGTCATCGTCTTCATGAAGCGACGCATCTTCCCTCCTCCCGGAATGCGTTGAGCGGGCTCGACATCGCAGTGCCGCGCCCTATCGGGGCTGAGAGTTATCCATGGCGACGGCTGCAAGCTCAAGTCTTCCGCGCCGCAAGCGCACGGTTTTCGCCATTCCCCCGCCATCTTCCCCGCGATAACCCGATGATGCCGTTGCCGCCTTGCGGGGATGACAAGGTGGAGCGGCGGCACCACATGGCCTGAGAGCCCGACCCACGACGCCACACAACGAGCGCCCGACGCATGATCGACAGACGTATGCTTCTTGCTTCCGCTGCCGCCACTGCCGGCCTTGCGGCAACGGGCTTCGCCCCTGCCGCCCTCGCAGCCCAGGGCCTGAAGTTCGGCAACGAGGCGCCGTTCTCCTTCGAGGGGCTCGTAGCGCGGGCCGAAGCGATGGCCAAGCGCCCCTACAAGGCCCCGCCGGCACCTCCCTCCGAAATTCTCGAGCGCATCGACTACGACGCCCACGGCAAGATCCGCTTCAAGCCGGACTATGCGCTCTTCGCCGATGGGCCCGGCCAGTTCCCCGTCACTTTCTTCCACCTCGGCCGCTACTTCCAGAGCCCGGTGCGCATGCATGTCGTCGCCAACGGCAAGGCGCGAGAGATCGTCTACGACGAGCGCTATTTCGACATGCCGGCGGACAGCCCGGCGCATGAACTGCCGGCCGGCTCGGGATTCGCGGGCTTCCGCTTCCAGGAAAGCCGATTCGGCACCGACCCGAAGCGCAACTGGCGCGGTAACGATTGGGTGGCCTTCCTCGGTGCCTCCTATTTCCGCGCCATCGGCGCCCTCTACCAGTACGGCCTGTCGGCGCGCGGCATCGCGCTCGACGTAGCGGTCGCCGGCAAGCCCGAGGAATTTCCCGCCTTCACGCATGTCTATTTCGACACGCCGGCGGACGGCAGCGACACGGTCACGGTCTGCTGCCTGCTGGACGGGCCGAGCATCTGCGGCGCCTACCGCTTCGTCATGCAGCGCGGTGAGGGCGTGCTGATGGATATCGACAGCACGCTCTTCCTGCGCAGCGATGTCACTCGCTTCGGCTTGGCGCCCCTCACGTCGATGTACTGGTACTCGGAGACGGTGAAGCCGACGGCCGTCGACTGGCGGCCGGAGATCCACGATTCCGACGGTCTTGCCTTGTGGACCGGCGCAGGCGAGCACATCTGGCGGCCCCTCAACAACCCGCCGCGCACCATCGCCTCCGCCTTCCAGGACGAGAACCCGCGCGGCTTCGGCCTCCTGCAGCGCGACCGCGCCTTCGACCACTATCTCGACGGCGTCTTCTACGACCGGCGGCCGAGCCTTTGGGTGGAGCCGAAGGGCGACTGGGGCAAGGGCGCCGTCGAGCTCATCGAGATCCCGACGGACGACGAGATCCACGACAACATCGTGGCCATGTGGGTGCCGCGCGAGCCCGCGAAGGCGGGCACGCGCCACGACATCTCCTACCGCCTGCACTGGCTCGCCGACGAGCCCTTCCCGACGGCCCTCGGCCGCTGCGTCGCCACGCGCCTCGGCAACGGCGGCCAGCCGGGCCAGCCGCGCCCGGCAGGCGTGCGCAAGTTCATGCTCGAGTTCCGCGGCCCGCCGCTCGCGACCATCCCCTTCGGCGAGCAGCCGGAACCCGTGCTCTGGGCCTCGCGCGGCAGCTTCTCCTACATCCTCACCGAGGCCCTGCCCAACGACGTGCCCGGCCACTGGCGCGTGCAATTCGACCTCACCGTCGAGGGCACCGAGCCGGTCGAGATGCGCTGCTTCCTGAAACTCGGCGACCAAGTGCTGACCGAGACGTGGCTCTACCAGTACCACCCGTTTTGAGCAGCAGCGGGGCCCGCCGCCACACAACCTCGGTCCCCGCGCAAGCAGCGAAGCGGAATGCGAAGCGAGCCACGAGGATGTGTCGGGACCGGCAGATCCCGGAACATTCCCCGGCGGCGCCCTGACGCGGCCCTGCGTGCTTGCAATGTTATAGTAGAACATCTAATTCAATGGTCATGACGCATTCGCACGCGCATCGCCACCATCATCACCATACCGAAGCGGTGCAGCCGACCCTGTCACTGCTGCGCATGTCGGCGCTGACGCGCCTTGCCGGCGCGGGTGCGGTGCTCGTGCTGCTATGGATCGCCGTCCTGTCCGTGCTGGATTGAGCCCATGACCGATGCCACGCGCGCGAGCGACGCCATCCGCTTCGAGAACCTGACGCTCGGCTACGACCGGCACCCGGCCGTGCACCATCTCGACGGCGCCTTGGCGAGCGGCAGCCTGACGGCTGTCGTCGGGCCGAACGGCGCCGGCAAGTCCACCCTGCTCAAGGGCATCGTGGGGGCGCTGCCGCCGTTGTCCGGCCATATCCGCCTGTCGCTCGGCAGGCCGCGCGGGGCGAAGGCGCGCATCGCCTATCTGCCGCAGGCGGCCGACATCGACCGCAGCTTCCCCATCACCGTCTACGACCTCGTCTGCGTCGGGCTGTGGAGCCGCGCCGGCCTTTTCGGCAGCATCGGCCGCAAGGACCGGGTGCAGATCGAGGAGGCGCTCGCCGCCGTCGGCCTCACCGGCTTCGAGAAGCGCACCATCGGCACGCTCTCGGGCGGGCAGATGCAGCGGGCGCTCTTTGCCCGCCTCCTGCTGCAGGATGCCGACATCATACTGCTCGACGAGCCCTTCACCGCCATCGACGCCCGCACCACGGCGGACCTTCTCGCCCTCGTGCGCCGCTGGCACGACGAGGGGCGCACGGTCGTCGCCGTGCTGCATGACATGGAGATGGTCCGTCAGGCTTTCCCGCGCACCCTCCTGCTGGCCCGCGAGCCGGTGGCCTGGGGCGAGACGGACGAAGTGCTGACGGCCGAGAACCTGCTGCGGGCCCGCCGCCTCGTCGAGGCCTTCGACACGCATGCGCCGGTCTGCGCACGCGACGCGGCCTGAGCGGCGATGCTCTACGACCTTCTCATCGAGCCCTTCGTCGCGTTCGATTTCATGCGCCGCGCCCTCGTCGGCGCCACCGCCCTTGCCTTGTCGGGCGGCCCGGTCGGCGTCTTCCTGATGCTCCGGCGCATGAGCCTGACGGGCGACGCGATGGCTCACGCCATCCTGCCCGGCGCCGCCGTCGGCTTCCTCCTCTACGGCCTGTCGCTGCCGGCGATGACCATCGGCGGGCTCGCCGCCGGCTTCGCGGTGGCACTCGCCGCCGGCCTCGTCGCACGCACGACGGCGCTGAAGGAGGACGCGGCCCTCGCCGCCTTCTATCTCATCTCGCTCGCGCTCGGCGTGACGCTCGTCTCGCTGCGCGGCTCCAACGTCGACCTGCTGCACGTCCTCTTCGGCACGGTGCTCGCCCTCGACGACGCGACGCTCCTGCTCGTCGCCGGCATCGCCACCGTCACCCTCGGCGCCCTCGCGCTCCTCTACCGGCCGCTGGTGCTGGAATGCGTCGATCCGGGCTTCCTGCGCTCGGTGAGCCGCGCGGGAGCCGCCGCGCATCTCGCATTCCTCGCCCTCGTCGTCATCAATCTCGTCGGCGGCTTTCACGCCCTCGGCACCCTGCTCGCCGTCGGCATGATGATGCTGCCGGCCGCGAGCGCCCGCTTCTGGAGCGGTGACATCACGGTGATGATCGGCGTCTCCACCCTCGTCGGCATGCTGTCCGGCGCGGCCGGGCTCATCCTGTCCTACCACACCGGCCTGCCGGCGGGCCCGTCCATCATCCTTGTCGCCGGCGGCGCCTATATTGCCTCGCTCCTCGTCGGCCCAGTCGACGGCCTCCTGTGGCGCCTCGTGCCAGGACGACATCTCGAAGCCTGAAATCACCGCCGCCCCGCGGCGGACGCTGGAGGATAGACCATGCGCACCAGACGCAACGTTATATCAGCACTTTTCGCCGTCATGGCGCTGCCACTCGCTCCTGCTGCCTTGGCGCAACCGGCCGAGGCGCCCTCGAAGACGAGGGTCGTCGCCACCTTCTCCATCCTGGGCGATCTCGTCCGCGAGGTCGGCGGCGAGCGCATCGACCTGACCGTGCTTGTCGGGCCTAACGGCGACGCGCATGTCTATTCGCCCTCGCCCGCTGATGCCCGCAACCTCGCCGAGGCCAGAGTGATCTTCGTCAATGGCCTCAAGTTCGAAGGCTGGATCGACCGCCTGGTACAGGCCTCCGGCACCAGGGCCACCATCGTCGAGGCCGCGGCCCGAGTGACGCCGCTGGAAATGGAGAACGACGGCCACGGGCATGAACACGCCCACAGCCGTGCCGACGATCATGACGAGAAGCACGCCCACGAGCACGGCGGGCTGGACCCGCACGCCTGGCAGGATGTGGCCAATGCGAAGCTATATGTCGCGGCGATCCGCGACGCACTCGTCGCCGCCGATCCGGCGGGCAAGGATGCTTATGCCGCCAACGCCGAGGCCTATCTCGCCAGACTCGATGCGCTCGAGGCCGAGGTCAAGGCGGCGGTCGAGGCCATCCCGCGCGACCGCCGTAAGGTCATCACCTCGCACGACGCGTTCGGCTATTTCGCGCGGGCC
Organism: Chelatococcus daeguensis; assembly: GCF_001887265.1. Taxonomy (NCBI): domain Bacteria; kingdom Pseudomonadati; phylum Pseudomonadota; class Alphaproteobacteria; order Hyphomicrobiales; family Chelatococcaceae; genus Chelatococcus; species Chelatococcus daeguensis. The sequence continues at coordinate 3,037,876 of NZ_CP018095.1, forward strand.
TACGGCCTCACCTTCATCGCCCCCCAGGGCGTCTCGACCGATGCGGAAGCCTCGGCCCGCGACGTCGGCCGCATCATCCGCCAGATCAAACGCGACAAGATCCCCGCCGTCTTCCTCGAGAACGTCACCGACCCGCGCCTCGTCGAGCGCATCGCCAAGGAAACCGGCGCCAAGATCGGCGGCCGCCTCTACTCGGATGCCCTGTCGGATGAAAACGGCGCGGCGGGGACTTACATCGCCATGATGCAGCACAATATAAAGGCGCTGAACGCCGCCCTCGCCCGGTGACGGTCGACGGCGGCCCGGCGGCGGTGCTAGGAGGGGGTGAAAAGCCCCGCATCCGGGGCGCCGCCTTTCGCGAGGTCTGATCACGCCCGCGCGGCAGGATCCGTCAGGATCGGGCCGCGCCCGGCGTCCCTTGGAGCCCATCTATGGCCGACAAGATTCCCGTCACCGTCCTCACCGGCTATCTCGGCGCCGGCAAGACGACGCTGCTCAACCGCATCCTCACGGAACCGCACGGCCAGCGCTTCGCCGTCATCGTCAATGAATTCGGCGAAGTCGGCATCGACAACGACCTCGTCGTCGGCGCGGACGAGGAAGTGTTCGAGATGAACAACGGCTGCATCTGCTGCACCGTGCGCGGCGACCTCATCCGCATCCTCGACGGGCTGATGAAGCGCAAGGGCAAGTTCGACGCCATCATCGTCGAGACGACCGGCCTCGCCGATCCGGCGCCCGTGGCCCAGACCTTCTTCATGGACCAGGACGTCTCCGACAAGACGAAGCTCGACGCCGTCGTCACCGTCGCCGACGCCAAGTGGCTGACCGACCGGCTGAAGGATGCGCCGGAAGCGAAGAACCAGATCGCCTTCGCCGACGTCATCATCCTCAACAAGATCGATCTCGTGTCGCCCGAGGAACTGGCCGAGGTGGAAGGCCGCATCCGCGCCATCAACCCCTACGCGATGCTGCACAAGGCAGAGCGCGCCGCCGTCGACATCTCGCAGGTGCTCGGCCGCAACGCCTTCGACCTGGAGCGCGTGCTCGAGCTCGAGCCCGCCTTCCTCGAGGACGACGGCCACCACCACGATCATGACCACGACCATGCCTGCGGTCCGGACTGCGACCATGATCATCACCACCATCACGGCGGGCTGAAGCACTATCACGACGAGGACATGCAGTCGGTGGCGCTGACCATCGACGGCGAGGTCGATCCCGACAAGTTCCTGCCGTGGGTCAACGACCTCGTGCAGCGCGAAGGCCCGAACATCCTGCGTTCCAAGGGCATCCTCGCCTTCCGCGACGAGCCGCGCCGCTTCGTCTTCCAGGGCGTGCACATGATCCTCGACGGGGACCTGCAGCGCGAGTGGAAGCCCGGCGAGGAGCGCCGGTCGAAGATCGTCTTCATCGGCCGCAACCTCGACAAGGAGGCGATCCGCGAGGGCTTCCTGGCCTGTACGGCGTGACGCGGCGGGCCATTGCTCGCTCCCCCGGCTTGCCGAACGACTCCTCTTGTCCCCTCCCCCCTTGTGGAGGAGGGTAGGGAGGGGGGTGGAGCAGCACGCAGGCGGTCGTGCTCTTGCGTCGCGACCCCCACCCCTACCCCCTCCCCGCAAGGGGGAGGGGAGTCTCCGACCGACGCTCGATCATAAACATCCCATGGCCGCTCCGACGATCTCCTCCCTCACCGACCATGTCGCCGATCTCGCTGCCGGCGCGCATGTCACCGCCCTCGCCTGGCTCGGCGGCACCACCGCATTCGCACTGGCCGACGGCGCGGCGCTGCTCGTTGCCGGCGACGACCAGAAACGCGTCGCGGCCCATCCGGACGGGGCCGCGCTCGTCGCGACGAGCGACGGCCGGCGGCTCGTGACCGGCGGGGACGACGGCCGCATCGTCGCCGTCGCCGGCGACGGTACGGTGGAGGAGATCGGCGACGAGAAGGGCCGCTGGATCGACGCCATCGTCGCCGGTCGCGACGGCACCCTCGCCTGGAGCGCCGGCAAGCGCGTCACGGCGCGTGACGGCCGGGGCCGCCTGCGCCATTTCGAGGCACCCTCGACAGCCCAGGGCCTTGCGTTCTCGCCGAAGGGCTACCGCCTCGCCATCGCTCACTACAACGGCGTCAGCCTCTGGTTCCCGAACACTGACGCGGAGCCCGAAAAGCTCGAATGGAAGGGCTCGCACCTCGGCGTCACCTGGTCGCCGGACGCGCGCTTCGTCGTCACCTCCATGCAGGAGAACGCCCTGCACGGCTGGCGCCTCTCCGACCGGCGCGACATGCGCATGACCGGCTATCCGGCCAAGACGCGCTCCTTCTCCTGGTCGCACGACGGCAACTGGCTCGCCACCTCCGGCGCCGATGCCGTCATCGTCTGGCCCTTCGATAAGGACGGCCCGATGGGCCGCGCGCCGCGGGAATGCGGCGTGCGCCACGCCAAGGTTTCGCGCGTCGCCTTCCATCCCGGTGCGCTCGTCGTCGCCGCCGGATACGAGGATGGCTGCATCCTCCTCATCCGCCTCACCGACGCGACGGAGCTGCTGGTGCGCCGCGCGAGCGTGGAAGCGCAGGAGGATGCGGCGGTGACAGCCCTCGCCTGGGACGCCAAGGGTAAGCGCCTCGCCTTCGGCACGGCCGCGGGGGCGGCCGGCATCCTCACTTTGCCCTGAGGAGGGGCCATGGCGCTGCGCCTCGGCCTCTTCGGCAGGAAGGACGGCGACGACGGGGCCAGGGTCGCACTCGCCGCCCTGAAGGAGCGGGCCCGCATCGTGCTCTGCCTCTCCGACGAGGCGACCGTCGCCGTGAACGAGATCGTCTGCGCCGATCCCGCCTGCCCGGGCCTCGAGACTGTCGTCCTCATCATGGAGCCCGGCCGCAGGACCCGGGCGCTCAAGATCGCCAAGGCCGCCGGCGCGGTGACGGACGACGACCTGCACACGGCGGCCGCCGGCGCGCGGCTCTGAGACGATCGGTCATCTGCCTTGTTGTGCCTTGCCATTCCCGCCCTGCCGGGCAAAGCTGCCGCGCCGGCCGTCTTGACCGGCGGGGTTGGGGAGCGGTCTGGCGATGGTCGTCGGCGGTTTGCGAGTGTGGTGGCTGAAGCCGTTGGCCGGCATTCTCCTCTGCACGAGCCTCGCCGCCTGCGCCGGCCCACCCAAGGGTGTACTGGTGCCGGTTGCCACCGGGGCGCCCGGTGCCGCCACGGTCGACATGATCGTGGCAACGACCCGCAGTGCCGGGGCGACCCCTGCCGAGATGTTCACGGGCGAGCGGGGCCGTGACCCAGCCTTCGCCCGGATTACCGTCTCGATCCCGCCCGATAGCGCCCGCACCGTCGGCGAGGTGCAGTGGCCAAGCCGCGTGCCCGGCAACCCGGCAACCGACTTCGTCACGCTCCGGGCCGACAGACTTGACCGCCAGGGCGCGCTCGACTGGTTCCACAAGGCGGTGGCGCGCACGCCCAAACGCCGCGTGCTCGTGTTCATCCACGGCTTCAACAACCGCTTCGAGGATGCGGTCTTCCGCTTCGCCCAGATCGTCCACGATTCGGGCTCGCCCGTTGTGCCGGTGCTGTTCACCTGGCCGTCGCGCGCCAGCATCCTCGCCTACGGCTACGACCGCGAGAGCAGCACCTATTCCCGCGACGCGCTGGAAACCCTGCTGACCGCGCTTGCCCGGGATCCGGCGGTCGGTGAGATCTCGGTGCTCGCCCATTCCATGGGCAACTGGGTGACGCTGGAGGCGCTGCGTCAGATGGCCATCCGCAACGGCCGCGTGGCTTCGAAGATCCGCAACGTCATGCTGGCGGCACCGGACGTCGACGTCGACGTCTTCCGTACCCAGCTCGCCGCCATCACGAGACCGCGCCCCAATGTCACCCTTTTCGTCTCGCAGGACGACAGGGCCCTCGCTGTCTCGCGCCGGGTCTGGGGCAGTTCGGCCCGGCTCGGCGCCATCAATCCCGAGGCGGAGCCCTACCACACCGACCTGCCGCGCGACGGCATTACCGTCATCGATCTCACCAAGCTGCAGACAGGCGACCGGCTCAACCACGGCAAGTTCGCCCAGAGCCCGGAGGTCGTGCAGATCATCGGCCAGCGCCTCGTCGCCGGCCAGACGATGACGGACCAGCGCGTCGGCCTCGGCGACCGCATCATTCAGCTGACCGCGGGTGCAGCGAGTTCGGTCGGCACCGCCGCCGGCCTCGTCATCAGCGCGCCGGTCTCGGTCCTCGACGAGACCTCGCGCGGTAACTACGGCGCGCATGTCGAGCGTCTCGGCGGCTCGCTCGCCGACACGGCCGAGGCGACCGGCACCCTCCTCGTGCCGCAGATGTCCGCCCGCCGGCAGGGCACCGCGGCCGAACGGCCGTCGCCCTGACCGTCGCCATCGTTCTCGCGGGCCCTTGCCCTGCCGTAGGCGCGGTGGTAGCCCGAAGTGAAAGAAGGACGCTGCGACATGACGATCCGCCTGCACATCGGCGACCTGCCGGCCGACGCCGACTTCGGCGATGCCGTGGCCGTCGACACCGAAACCCTCGGCCTCGTGCCCCAGCGCGATCGGCTGTGCCTGGTGCAGCTGTCACGCGGCGACGGCACGGCGGACCTCGTCCAGATCCGCCCCGAAGGGCCGCGGCCCGACAATCTCGCGCGCCTCCTCGCGGACGAGAAGGTCTTGAAGATCTTCCACTACGCTCGTTTCGACCTCGCCGTCATCGAGCATTATCTCGGCGTCATGCCGGGTCCGGTGTTCTGCACCAAGATCGCCTCGCGCCTCACCCGCACCTACACCGACCGCCATGGCCTCAAGGACGTGCTGCGGGAACTCCTCGGCATCGAGATTTCCAAACAGCAGCAGTCGTCCGACTGGGGCGCCCCGACTTTGAGCGAGGCCCAGCTCGCCTATGCGGCCTCGGACGTCCTGCATCTCCACGCATTGAGGGACAAGCTCGAGGCGCTCCTTGCCCGCGAGGGCCGCTCGGAGCTCGCCCGCCAGTGTTTCAACTTCCTGCCAACGCGGGCGCGGCTCGATCTTGCGGGCTGGCCCGAGGTCGACATTTTCGCGCATTCGTGAGCCGGTTGGCTCGAGGCTTTGACCTTGCGCGCCGGCATCACTACATGAGGCTTGCCTTGGCGTGCATTGCCGTGCATGCCGAGTTATCTTGCGTTTTGATATTGCCGTCGATCGCGCGCCTTGTCGGGGCAGGAAGGATCCGCCCATCCGTGCGTTCGCCATGCGAGGTTGAGAACCTGTCACATGTCCGTCGGGGTGTCGTCGTCTAACAGGGCCGGCCGCCGCGTCACGCGCGGTGGCGATGCCTATGGAGCCGCCCTGCGTCATTCAGGCCGTGTGCGCTTTCTGCGGCGCGCGATTCCCGTCGGCGCATTTCTCGCCGTTCTCGCCATCGTTGGCATCAGCCTGCTTGCCCCGTTGGGCGCCATCGGCGGCCTGTCGCTCGGCCCCGTCAGCCTGTCCGGCACCAAGATCACCATGAGCGCGCCCAAGCTGCGCGGCTTCCGCGAGGGTACCCAGCCCTACGAGCTGACCGCCTCGGCCGCCACCCAGGACACGCGCAAGCCCAACCTCATCGAACTCGCCACCATCGACGGCCACGTCACGCTGAAGGACCAGGGCCGCGCGCATCTGAGCGCCGACAGTGGCCTCTATGATTCCCAGAAGGAACAGCTCGCGCTCGACGGAAACGTGCGGGTCACGACCGAGCGCGGCTACGATGCGCGACTCAAGTCGGCTTTCGTCGATTTCAAGGCCGGCACGGTGACCTCCAAACAGCCGGTCGAGGTCACCATTACCGGCGCGACCATTACCGCCGACACGCTTGACGTGACCGACAACGGGCAGCACATCACCTTCGCCGGACGGGTGCAGGCAACGATCGAGACCAAGGCGGCTCGCCAGCCCACCGCAGCCGATCCGCCGCCGACCGGCGGCGCCGAAACCGGATCCAACCGAGAAGATCGTCCATGACCATCAGGCTCCTGCCCCACGCCCTCCTTGCCGTTGCGCTGATGGCAGCCCCGGCCCTCGCCCAGCAGCAGGAGAGCGCATCGCCCTTCGGCGGGCTCGGCAACAGCAAGGACCCGATCAAGATCGACGCCGACCGGCTCGAGATCTTCGACAAGGAGCAGCGCGCCGTGTTCTCGGGCAACGTCGTCGCCGTTCAGGGCGACACGACCATGCGCTGCTCGCAGCTCGTCGTCCATTATGACCAGAGTGCTACACGGGGCGGCAGCCAGGCCGGCGGCAACCAAGCCAGTGCCGCGCAGCAGGCGGCTGGACAGACCGGGGGCACGCCGGCGGAAAACAACATCAAGAAGCTCGACTGCGCCGGGCCGGTGACAGTGGTCTCCAAGGACCAGACCGCGACCGGCGACAACGCCACCTTCGACCGTCAGGCCAACCGCGTGTTCCTGACCGGCAAGGTCGCGCTCAGCCAGGGTCAGAACGTGCAGCAGTGCGACCACATCGTCTACGACCTCAACACCAGCATCGCCCGGTGCGAGTCGAAGCCGGGCGGGCGCGTGCAGGGTGTGTTCGTCCCCGGGGGCAACGAGCCGCAGAAACCGGCACGTCCCCGCTGAGCCGCACCGCTCACCGATCGAGAACGGACCACAGACGTGAAATTCTCCCTGAAGCGCCATGCCGGTGCCGCGCACCGCCCGGACGGGCTGGAGACCGCCGACACCTTTGCCGGTGGCGTGCCCCCCTTCGGCGCGCCCCAGGCCCCTGACGATTTCGCCCCTCTCTATGCGGCTGGCGCCCACGACGGGGACGCTGCCTATGGCGGTCCTGGCATTCTCTCCGTGCGTGGCCTGCAAAAGAGCTATCGCGGGCGTACCGTGGTGCAGGATGCGGCGCTTAACGTGCGCAATGGCGAAGCCGTGGGCCTGCTCGGCCCCAACGGCGCCGGCAAGACCACGATCTTCTACATGATCACGGGCCTCGTCGCCTCCGATCGCGGCACCATCACGCTCGACGGGCACGACATCACCCATCTGCCCATGTACCGGCGGGCGCGCCTCGGCATCGGCTACCTGCCGCAGGAGGCGTCGATCTTCCGCGGCCTGTCGGTCGAGGACAACATCCGCGCCGTATTGGAGGTTGTCATCCGCGACAAGCGCGAGCGCGAGCGCGAGCTCGATGCGCTGCTGGAGGAATTCAACATCACCCGGCTGCGCAAGTCGCCGTCGATCGCTTTGTCGGGCGGCGAACGGCGGCGCTGCGAAATCGCGCGTGCCCTTGCCGGCCAGCCATCCTTCATGCTGCTCGATGAGCCCTTCGCCGGCATCGACCCCATCGCCGTGGGCGACATCCAGAACCTCGTGCGGCACCTGACCAGCCGGGGCATCGGCGTGCTCATCACCGACCACAACGTGCGCGAGACGCTCGGCCTCATCGACCGAGCCTATATCATCCACTCTGGCCGAGTCCTCACGGAGGGCCGTCCGGACGAGATCGTCGCCAATGCGGACGTGCGTCGTCTTTACCTTGGCGAGGATTTTCACCTCTGAAGGCGATGCCGGGCGCACCGTCCCTTTGACGCAGGGTGCGACACTCGCTAAAACCGTGATCCAAGCAAGAAGCGTGCCGAAGGCGCGCGGTGTTTGGGGACGGCGGCGGCAACATGGCTTTGATGCACCGACTGGAGCTGCGCCAGGGCCAGAGCCTGGTGATGACGCCGCAGCTGCTGCAGGCGATCAAGCTGCTTCAGTTCTCGCACAACGAACTGGTGGCCTACGTCGAGGCGGAGCTCGAACGCAACCCGCTGCTCGAACGGGCCGACGGTGCCGATGGCGAGCGGCCGGCCGAGATGGCGGAGCCCGCCCCCGAGCCGGCCAGCGCTGACGATGAGCGCCAGTGGTTCAAGGACGAGCTCGCCGTCTCGCGCGACACGATCGAGGCAGGCCTCGGCACGCGCCTCGATAACGTCTTCCAGGACGAAGGAGGGGCGAAGGCCCGCGAGGTCCGTGCGGCTGAGGACCAGCTGCCGGTCTCGTCCTCCTTGTGGAGCGGCACCGGGCACGGCTCCTTCGACGACGACGAGGGGCCGAGCCTTGAGGCGACGCTCGCCGCCGACCTGTCGCTGCACGATCACCTTGAGGCACAGTTGCTCGTCGCGACCAGCGACCCCGCGGAGCGGCTCATCGGCCGCCATCTCATCGATGCCGTCGACGAGACCGGCTATCTCGCCGAGGACACGGCGGCCATCGCCGCGCGGCTCGGCACCACGAACGAGCGCGTCGAGGAGGTGCTCGCCCTCGTCCAGACTTTCGAACCCTCCGGCATCGCCGCGCGCAGCCTCGCCGAATGCCTCGCCATCCAGTTGAAGGAGCAGGACCGGTTCGATCCGGCGATGCAGGCGCTCGTCGCCCACCTGCCGCTGGTCGCCCGGCGCGATCTCGCCGCCCTCAAGCGCCTTTGCGGCGTCGACGACGAGGACCTCACAGACATGCTCGCCGAGTTGCGCCGGCTCGACCCGAAGCCCGGCCGGGCCTTTGGCAGCGGCGTGGCGCAGACGCTGGTGCCGGACGTCTTCGTGCGCGAGGCGGCCGACGGCAGCTGGCTGATCGAGCTCAACGAGGCCGCGCTGCCGCGCGTGCTCGTCAACCAGACCTATCATGCCCGCGTCTCGCGCGACGCCCGCAGCGAGGCCGACAAGACCTTCATCGCCGATTGCCTGCAGACCGCCAACTGGCTGACCCGCAGCCTCGAGCAGCGGGCGCGCACCATCCTCAAGGTCACCAGCGAGATCGTGCGCCAGCAGGACGGTTTTTTCGCCCACGGCATCGAGCATCTGCGGCCGCTGAACCTCAAGGCCGTGGCGGATGCCATCGGCATGCACGAATCGACGGTCTCGCGCGTGACGTCGAACAAGTCCATCGGCACGCGGCGCGGTGTCTTCGAGATGAAATACTTCTTCTCCGCCGCCATCTCCGGCACGCCGGGGGGCGAGGCGCACGCGGCCGAGGCGGTGCGCCACCGGATCAAGCAAATGATCGACGCCGAGCCGCCGGACGACGTGCTGTCCGACGACGCCATCGTCCAGAAGCTCCAGGGTGCGGGAATCGACATCGCCCGCCGCACGGTGGCCAAATATCGGGAATCCTTACGCATTCCCTCCTCCGTCGAGCGTCGCCGGCAGAAGCGCGCGCAAGGTCGCGGCACTCAATGAAAGCCGGCGCGGCGGCGGACCGCGTTGACTTGGGCCGGCGCTCTTTCTACGACATACTGTGACAACCTGCCGAAAGGGGCCCCTCGAGGTGGCACCGTAAAAGGTCGCCAGAAAGGGAGAGAACAATGACGCTGCGGGTTTCGGGCAAGAACATCGACATCGGCGAGGCATTGCGCGGCCAGGTGGAGGAGCGTGTGGCCAGTGTCATCTCGAAATATTTCGAGGGCGGGCACGCAGGCCACGTGACGGTCGCCAAGGAGGGGACGGGTTTCAGGACCGAATGCGTGCTTCACCTCGCCTCGGGCATCACGCTCGAGGCCTCCGGCATGGCGCATGACGCCTATCTGAGCTTCGACCAGACCGCCGAGCGCATCGAGAAGCGGCTGCGGCGCTACAAGCGCCGCCTCAAGGACCGTCAGGCGGCCAATGGCGTGGTCAACGGTGCTCCGCAGGACATGTCGGCCTATGTACTCGAAGCGCCGGGTGACGAGGAGGACGAGAGCGGCCCGGACTTCCACCCGGTCATCGTGGCGGAATCGACCAAACAGCTGCATGTGCTGTCCGTCAGCGACGCGGTGATCGAGCTCGATCTGACCGGAGCGCCGGTCGTCGTGTTTCGACACGCTGGCAGTGGACGCCTGAACGTCGTATACCGGCGCCACGATGGGACCATCGGCTGGGTCGATCCGCCGGCCGACGGCACCGCTGACAAGGCCTGACGTGTGCCGACGGGCTGGACCTTTCCAGCCCAATGGCCGCGCACCCGCGTGTTGAGATATGGCTCTGACCGATTTGCTTTCGCCTGAGGCCGTCCTGCCGGCGCTCAAAGTCAACGGCAAGAAACAGGCTCTTCAGGAGCTGTCCGCGCATGCGGCCGAGCTGACTGGCCTCGACGAGCGCGACATCTTCGAAACGCTGCTCCAGCGCGAGCGCCTTGGCTCCACCGGCATCGGCGACGGCATTGCCATTCCGCATGGCAAGCCGGCCAGGATCGACCGGCTGTTTGGCCTCTTCGCGCGGCTCGAACGGCCGATCGACTTCGAGGCCCTCGACGGCCAGCCGGTCGACCTCGTTTTCCTGCTGCTCGCGCCCGAATCGGCGGGTGCGGATCATCTCAAGGCGCTCGCGCGCGTCGCCCGCATCCTGCGCGAGCCGGACGTGCTGGAGCGCATCCGCGCAACCCGCGACCCGGCGGCACTCTTCGCCATCCTCACCCAGGCGCCGAGCGTCGCCCACCAGCCGAGCGAATAGCTCTCACGGCCGCCACAGCCGTCGTTCCCATTCCATCGCATAGCGCTCGGGCGCGCGGCCGATGGCGGCGAGCCCATAGAGCACAGCGTCCGGCGTCGTGACGAGCCGCACGGGAATGGCCTTCGCGAAGGCCGCGACCGGCGGCTTGTCGGCGAAGGCGGCCACGAAGGCCGGCGCGTCGATCAGCGGCGCGAGCCGGGGCAGAATGCCGCCGGCGAGATAGACGCCGCCCGCCGCGCCGAAGGTCAGCGCCATGTCGCCGGCAAAGCGCGCGACGAGCCGCAGGAAAAGCGCCACCGTCTCCCGGCACTCGCCGTCCTGGCCGGCGAGCGCCCGCTCCACGATCTGCGGCGCCTCGTCCGTCGAACCCTCGCCGCCCGCAACGGCGAGCCGAGCCCGGTGCAGCCGGACAAGGCCGGGTCCGGAGAGGATCGATTCGGCCGTGTGGCGTCCCTCCACCCGCTCGAGCGCCGCCCAGATCGCAGCCTCGGCCGCATCCATCGGCGCGAAATCCACATGCCCGCCTTCGCTCGGCAGCGGGATGAAGCGCCCGGCCGCCTCCGTCAGGCCGGCGACGCCGAGCCCGGTGCCAGGCCCGAGCACGACCCGCGTCGGCCCGTGCGCCGCGAGGCCGGCGGTCAGGTCGCGCAGGCCGTGCTCCGGCAGGGCAGGCAAGGCGAGCGCCTGCGCCTCGAAATCGTTCAGCAGCAGCCCCTGGTCGAGCGACAGGGCATCGGCGATCTCAGGCCCGTCGATGATCCAGGACGCGTTGGTCAGCTTGATGCGCCGGCCGTCGCAGGGGCCCGCGGCGCACAGGATGGCGGAGCGGGGAAAGAGGTCGCCCGCCCGTCCGAGGGCCGCCTCCGCCGCGGCGACGAGGCTGGCATAGGACCCGGTGTGCAGCTGCGCGAGGGGCCTGAGCGGCCCGCCGGGCTCCATCACCACCGCAAAGCGCGCATTGGTGCCGCCGATGTCGGCGACGAGAAGAGGATAGGCGAACATCGGTTTCCTGAGCGTTCCTTGTCCTGCCGATGGCCCCCGGTGCGACGGGGGGACGCATTCGCATCTTCCACGCCTTGGAATGATGCGAGAGAGCCATTAGAAGCACGCTCGGGCCGCAGGGTCCACGGCCGTGCCCCTCCCCTCGCCAGATGAGGAACCCCGATGTCCGCCGACGCCGCCTACACGCCGCTCTTCCCCCTCGCCGCCGACGGCACCCCCTACCGCAAAATCGCGAGCGACGGCGTGCGGGTCGAGACCTTCGCCGGCCGCGAGATGATCGTCGTGGAACCCGAGGCCCTGCGCCAGCTGGCCGAGGCCGCCTTTGGCGACATCAATCACCTGCTGCGCCCCGGCCATCTCGCGCAGCTCAAGACGATCCTCGAAGATCCGGAGGCGACAGCGAACGACAAGTTCGTCGCCTATGACCTCCTCAAGAATGCGAACATCGCGGCGGGCGGCATCCTGCCCATGTGCCAGGACACGGGCACGGCCATCGTCATGGGCAAGAAGGGCCGGCGCATCTGGACGGACGGCGATGACGAAGCCGCCCTCGCGGCGGGCATCCGCGACGCCTATCTCAAGCGCAACCTGCGCTATTCCCAGCTCGCGCCGCTCTCCATGTTCGAGGAGAAGAACACGCGCAACAACCTGCCGGCGCAGATCGATCTCTATGCCGAGGGCGAGGATGCCTACAAGTTCCTCTTCGTCGCCAAGGGCGGCGGCTCGGCCAACAAGACCTTCCTCTACCAGGGCACGCCCTCGCTGCTGACGCGGGACAGGCTCCTCGCCTTCCTCAAGGAGAAGATCCTCACCCTCGGCACCGCCGCCTGCCCGCCCTATCATCTCGCTATCGTCATCGGCGGCACCAGCGCCGAGCTCAACCTGAAGACGGTGAAGCTCGCCTCCACCCGCTATCTCGACGGCCTGCCGACCGAAGGCTCGGAGGCGGGACACGCCTTCCGCGACCTCGAGATGGAGGCTGAGATCCATCGGATGACGCAGAAGCTCGGCGTCGGTGCCCAGTTCGGCGGCAAGTACTTCTGCCACGACGTGCGCGTCATCCGCCTGCCGCGCCACGGCGCCTCGCTGCCCATCGGCCTCGGCGTCTCCTGCTCGGCCGACCGGCAGGCCAAGGGCAAGATCACGCGCGACGGCGTCTTCCTCGAGCAGCTCGAGACGAATCCCGCCCAATATCTGCCGGAGGTCGATGAGGCGGCACTCGGCGGCGAAGTGGTCAGGATCGACCTGACCCGGCCGATGTCCGAGATCCTTGCCACACTCTCACGTCATCCCATCCGCACGCGCCTGTCGCTGACCGGGCCGATGATCGTGGCGCGTGACCTCGCTCACGCCAAACTGCGTGAGCGGCTGGAGCGCGGCGAACCGATGCCGGACTATTTCAGGAACCACCCCATCTACTACGCCGGCCCGGCCAAGACGCCGGAGGGCTACGCGTCCGGCTCCTTCGGCCCGACCACCGCCGGGCGCATGGACGCCTATGTCGACCAGTTCCAGGCCGCCGGCGGCTCCATGGTGATGCTCGCCAAGGGCAACCGCTCGGCACAGGTTCGTGAAGCCTGCCAGAAGCACGGCGGCTTCTATCTCGGCTCCATCGGTGGCCCCGCCGCACGCCTCGCGCAGGACTGCATCAAGAAGGTCGAGGTGGTGGAATATCCCGAGCTCGGCATGGAGGCCATCTGGCGCATCGAGGTCGAGGATTTCCCCGCCTTCATCGTCGTCGACGACAAGGGCAATGACTTCTTCAAAGAGCTGAACCTTGGCTGAGCCGGCCGGCGGCGCCACTCACCCGCGCCGGCGCCAGATACCCGGATAGTCGACGACGAGGCCCGCTTCGTCGACGGTGAGGTCCGCCGTGAAGCCGGTCGCGACACCGTGGTAGCGGAAGCGCCGCGGGGGCTCGCCCCGGTCGAGCCTTGTGTAGACCTGGGCCTCCGGCGTCACCGCGAGGTCCGGCAAGCGGACATAGGCGACGCGAATCTCCCGCGCCTCGTCGGGTGCGAGCCCGAGATTACGGATAGGCAGCGTATTGGTGAAGGGCGAGCCCATCAGGTCGATATCCGCGCAGGATCTGAGATCGAGCCGCTCGACACCGTCGACGCGCCAGTGCCCGTCCGGCTCGCGACCAAGATGGACTTCCCGCCGCGTCGGCCCCTGTTCCAACTGCACCTCGGCGTGGCGAAAACGCCACGCGCGATCGCAGGTCACGAGATAGTGCATACGGAAGGTGCCGCTCTCCAGCGTGCCGGCCACGACACCCTCGGCCACGATCGCCTCAGGCTTTTCCACGAGTCGCAGGTGCTCCTGTCCTGGCGCGTGAAGCCACTCCCAATAAATATCACGCATGGTTCGCCTCCCTCGCGCGGGGCCTCTTGACGTCCCTCGGCGCCTTGTCGCTCCGGTGGCGGCAGCAGGATATGAGACACCGACAAGGGTTCCTTCGACAATGCCCATGTCGCGCAGGCAACGAAAAAGGGCGGCATGCCAGACATGCCGCCCTTTTCTTGCTCCGGGACAATCCGGCTCGGCTTACCGGCCGGTCTTCACCCGGGTCCACAGCCGGGTCAGCGTGCGCTGGGCGCGCTCGTCATAGGCTGTGTTGGTGAAAAGGCGTTTCATCGTCTCGTCATCCGGATAGATGCCGGGATCGTTGCGGATTGCCTCGTCGAGATGCTCCTTCGAGGCGATATTGCCGTTGGCGTAGGCGACAAAGTTGCTGTTCGCCGCAGCGACCTTCGGCTTCATCATGAAGTTGATGAAGGCATGCGCCTCGTCCGGATGCGGTGCATCGGCAGGGATGGCCATCGAGTCGAACCACATCAGCGCCCCCTCCTTGGGGATGACATAGGCGACATTGACGTTGTTCTTGGCTTCTTCGGCGCGGGCCTTGGCCTGCAGGATGTCGCCGGAATAGCCGACGGCCACACAGATGTCGCCATTGGCGAGGGCGTTGATATATTCGGACGAATGGAATTTCTGGATATTGCCGCGCACCTTCACGAGAAGGTCGGCGGCCTTCTGGAAGTCCTTGGCGTCCTTCGAATCTGGATTGAGGCCGAGATAGCCCAGCACGCCCGGGAAGATGTCCTCCGGCGCGTCGAGCATGTGGATGCCGCAGTCCTTGAGCTTGGCCGAGAGCTCGGGCTTCAGCACGATGTCCCACGTGTTGAGCGGGATGTCGCCGAGCCGCTCCTTGACCTTGTCGACATTGATGCCGATGCCGGTCGTGCCCCACATGTAGTTGACCGCGTGCGCGTTGCCCGGGTCGAAGACCCGAAGCCGCTCCGTCACCTCGGGCCACGCGTTCTTCAGGTTGGGGATTTTCGTCTTGTCGAGCTTGGCGAAGATGCCTGCATTGATCAGCCGCTGCAGGAAGGGTCCCGATGGCACCACGATGTCGTAGCCGGACTTGCCGGCGAGCAGCTTCGTCTCGACGATCTCGTTGTTGTCGTAAGTGTCGTAAACGACCTTGATGCCGGTCTCCTTGGTGAACTCCTCGAGCATCTTCGGGTCGACATAATCGGACCAGTTGTAGACGTGGACGGTCTTCTCCTGTGCGGCCGCCGGGACGGCGAGCGCAAGGAGCGGCGCGGCAACGAGTGAGGCAACGAGAGCGCGGACCATTTCCGGGCAGTCTCCCAAGGCGAGATGGAAAGCGAACGCCCAAGGCGAGCGTCCCCGTGAAGGCTAAGCGGTTACGGGCATTTTCTCAACGGCCGAGACCGGCGAGACGCTCGAGCGCGCCGTCGAGCGTCGCGTCCTTCTTGGCGAAGCAGAAGCGCACCACGTTGCGCACCGGATTCTCGTGATAGAAGGCGCTGACCGGGATCGCGGCGACGCCCCTTTCGGCGACAAGCCGCTTGCAGAAGGCAACGTCATCCTCCTCCCCGAGGGGGGTGATGTCGATGTTGATGAAATACGTGCCCTCGCTCGGCAGCACGGCGAGCCCCAAGCTCCTCAGCCCCTCGGTGAAGCGGTCGCGGCTGCGCGCGAAATCGCGCCGCATCCCCTCGAAATAGGCGTCGTCCTTGGCAAGGCCGTAGGCGACCGCGCTTTGCAGGTTGGGCGGCGTCGTGAAGGTGAGGAACTGGTGCGCCTTGGCGAGCACCTTGAGGATCTCGGGCGCCGCCGAGACGAAGCCGACCTTCCAGCCGGTCAGCGAGAAGATCTTGCCGGCAGAGCCGATCTTGACGCAGCGCTCGCGCATGCCGGGCAGGGTCATCAGCGGCAGGTGCCGGCGCCCGTCGAAGACGAGGTGCTCCCACACCTCGTCGCAGATGGCGATGGCATCGAAGCGCTCGCAGAAGCGGGCGAGCAGCTCGAGGTCCTCGCGGGCGTAGACGACGGCGGAGGGATTGAGCGGATTGTTGAAGAGGACGACCTTCGTGCGCTCCGAAAAGGCTGCGGCAAGCGCCTCCTCGCTCAGCCGCCAGTGGGGCGGCTTCAAGGTGACGAAGCGCGGCACGCCGCCGGCCCGGCGCACCAGCGGCAGATAGGCGTCGTACATCGGCTGGAAGAGGACGACCTCGTCGCCCGGTTCGATGAGGGCGAGGAGTGCGCCGGCAATGGCTTCCGTGGCGCCGGAGGTGATCATCACCTCGCTCTCGGCATCGAGGGCAAGGCCCTGATGATGCTGGTAGTGATTGGCGACGGCCTGGCGCAGCTCCGGCAGGCCGAGCATGGGCGGATACTGGTTCCAGCCGTTGACCACGGCATCCGCAGCCATGGCGCGCACGTCGGCCGGGCCCGGATCGTCCGGAAAGCCCTGGCCGAGATTGATGGCCCCGGTCTCGCGCGCCAGGCGCGACATCACCTCGAAGACCGTCGTCGGCAATCCGGCCAGCACTGAATTCATGTGTACAACCCTCGCGAACACGGCAGCCCAGCCGCCGGCGTCGCTTAGCACCGGCGGCGGGCGAGGTGAAGCGATGTGCGCCAGCGCACATCACGATCCGCCGATTTGTGGGGTGCCTTATGACGAAAATTGACATTCATCATCCATCATCTACCTTCGCGGCAGCCGGTCCGGTGGCGTGGCGCGTGGTCCGCTCTCGGTGCCCCCCGATCCAC
Organism: Chelatococcus daeguensis; assembly: GCF_001887265.1. Classification (NCBI taxonomy): domain Bacteria; kingdom Pseudomonadati; phylum Pseudomonadota; class Alphaproteobacteria; order Hyphomicrobiales; family Chelatococcaceae; genus Chelatococcus; species Chelatococcus daeguensis. The sequence goes on from NZ_CP018095.1 coordinate 3,054,414, forward strand.
GGGTTCCGCCCCCGGACCGGTCACCCCAAGGAGCCCAGGACCGATGCACCAGTTCTCGTCGCAGCCGGCCGACGGCCGCCTCTCCCGCACGTCGGCGTTCCTCGCCGCCCTGCTCTGCCTCGGCCTTGCGGCCTGCACGGACAGCGCCGCGGAGCAGGAGGCAAAGCCGGACCGGCCGGTGCTCGTCGCCAAGGTGCACTTCGAGGAGATCGTTCCCGAGCGGACCTTCGTCGCCAGCATCCGGCCGCGGGTCGAAAGTGATATCGGCTTTCGCGTGACCGGCAAGGTTGCCCGCCGGCTCGTCCAGGTCGGCGACACGGTGGCCAAGGGCACGCCGCTCGCGGAGCTCGACGAGACAGACCTGCGCCTGCAGGCGGAACAGGCCGATGCCGAGCTCAATGCTGCCCGGACGGCTTTGGCCCAAGCCGAAGCCGAGGAGAACCGCAGCACCGAGTTGCGTCGCCGCGGCTGGGCCTCCGAAGCCGCCTTCGACCGCCAGAAGGCCGCCGCCGCCGAGGCCCGCTCGCGCCTCGCTCGCGCCGAGCGTTCCGTGGAGCTCACTCGCAACAATCTCTCCTATGCCACGCTGACCGCCGACACCGACGGCGTCGTGACCGCGACCCTCGTCGAGCCCGGCCAGGTGGTGGCCGCCGGCCAGACCGCCGTCCGCATCGCTGAGCTTGGCGACAAGGAAGCCGTCGTCGCCGTGCCGGAGGCCTTGCTGTCGCGCGTGCGCCAGGGCGAGGCCTCCGTCACGCTCTGGTCGGACCGCGACCGGCGCTATGCCGCGCGCCTGCGCGAACTCTCGCCGGCGGCAGATCCGACGACACGCACCTATCTCGCCCGCTTCGCCATGCCTGATGCCGGCGACGATGTGGCGTTCGGCATGAGCGCGACGCTGACCATCAAGGGCGGCACCGGCGAGAAGGCAGCCCGGCTGCCGCTCTCGGCGCTATTCAACCAGGGAAGCGGCCCGGCCCTCTGGGTCGTGGACCGGACGACAGGCGCCGTCGGCCTGAAGCCGGTGAGGGTCGCCCGCTACGACGCCCGCGACGTGCTGGTGACGGAAGGCGTCGCCGAAGGCGACGAGATCGTCGCGCTCGGCGTGCAGAAGCTCGATCCGGCACAGAAGGTCCGCGTCGTCGACGCCCTCGTCTATTGATCCCGCCGGGCCGTCAACGATCACGATTTGAGATGACCGCCGAGAGTCGCACCACCATGCAGCGCTTCAACCTTTCGCACTGGGCGGTGACGCATCAGGCGCTCGTGCTCTTCTTCATCCTCGCGCTCGCCGTCGGCGGCACGATCTCCTACCTGCGCCTCGGCCGGGCCGAGGATCCGTCCTTCACCATCAAGGTCGCCGTCGTCACCGCCATCTGGCCGGGTGCCACCGCCACCGAGATGCAGGCGCAGGTCGCCGACCGCATCGAGAAGAAGCTGCAGGAGCTGCCCTATTTCGACAAGGTGCAGACCTATACTAAGCCCTCCTTCACGGCGATGCAGGTGACGTTCCGGGACAACACGCCGGCGCGCGAGGTGCCGGAGCTGTTCTATCAGCTGCGCAAGAAGCTGACCGATCTCAGGAGTGAGCTGCCAGACAGCCTCATCGGACCGAACGTCAACGACGAATACGGCGACGTCGATTCGGTGCTCTACATGATCACCGGTGCGGGCCTCGATTACGCCCAGATGAAGCGCGTGGCCGAGGCGATGCGCCAGCACTTGCTCAAGGTGCCGAACGTCACCAAGGTCAATCTCTACGGCGTGCAGGACGAGAAGATCTTCGTCGAGTTCAGCCACGCGCGTCTCGCCACGCTCGGCCTCTCGCCGCAGGTGCTGTTCGATTCTCTGCAGCGACAGAACGCGGTGACGCCGGCCGGCACGGTCGAGACGGGCGCCCAGCGCATCCCCCTGCGCGTCACCGGCGCGCTCGACGGGGCGCAGGCCGTTGCCGAGACGCCGGTCGAGGCGAACGGGCGCACCTTCCGCCTCGGCGACATCGCCACCGTCACGCGCGGCTTCGAGGACCCGTCCGACTATCTTGTGCGCCAGCGCGGCGAGCCGGCCGTCGGCGTTGGCGTCGTCATGGCCAAGGGCGGCAATATCCTGAAGCTCGGAGAGGATCTTGACGAGGCGATGGCGCGCTTCACCGCTGCCCTGCCGCAGGGCATCGACATCGAGCGTATCGCCGACCAGCCGCATGTCGTCGACGGTGCCGTCGGCGAGTTCGTCAAGGTCTTCGCCGAGGCGCTCGGCATTGTGCTGCTCGTCAGCTTCCTGTCGCTCGGCTGGCGCACGGGCATCGTCGTCGCTTTGTCGGTGCCGCTGGTGCTCGCCTTCGTCTTCATCGCGATGTACTCGATCGGGCTCGATCTGCACCGCATCACGCTCGGCGCCCTCATCATCGCGCTCGGCCTGCTCGTCGACGATGCCATCATCGCCATCGAGATGATGGTGGTGAAGATGGAGCAGGGCTGGGATCGGGTGAAGGCCGCGTCCTTCGCCTGGACCTCCACCGCCTTTCCCATGCTCACCGGCACGCTGGTGACGGCCGCCGGCTTCCTGCCCATCGGCTTCGCCAATTCCTCGGTCGGCGAATATGCGGGCGGCATCTTCTGGGTCGTCGCCATCGCGCTCGTCGCGTCATGGTTCGTGGCCGTGATCTTCACGCCCTATCTCGGCATGAAGCTTCTGCCCGACTTCGCGGCCAAGATGGCGAAGAAGCACGGCCACGGCATCCACGACGACCCGAACGCCATCTACCACACACCGCTTTACGAGCGCTTCCGCGCCCTCGTGCGCTTCTGCGTGCGCTGGCGCGGGCTCACCATCATCGCGACGGTCCTCATCTTCGCAGGCTCCATCGTCGGCTTCGGCCGGGTGCAGCAGCAGTTCTTCCCGCTCTCCGAGCGGCCCGAGCTCTTCTTCCAGATGCGCCTGCCCGAGGGCACCGCCATCGGCGTCACAGAGGCAACGGCGAAGGAGGCGGAGCGCCTGCTCGCGGGTGACGACGACATCGCGACCTACACGACCTATATCGGCCAGGGCTCGCCGCGCTTCTGGCTCGGCCTCAACCCGCAGCTGCCGAACGAGGCCTTCGCCGAGATCGTCATCGTGGCGAAGGGCGTCGAAGAGCGCGAGCGCATCAAGGCGCGCATTGAGAAGGCCCTTTCGGACGGCGCCCTGTCGGAGGCGCGGGTGCGCGTCGACCGGTTCAACTTCGGCCCGCCGGTCGGCTTCCCTGTCCAGTTCCGCATCGTCGGCCCGGATCCCGACGCCGTGCGCCGCATCGCCTACGAGGTGCGCGACGTCATGCGCGCCAATCCCAACGTCGTCGATCCGCACCTCGACTGGAACGAGAAGACGCCGTCGATCTCGCTCTCCGTCGACCAGGAGCGGGCCCGGGCGCTCGGCCTCAACGTTGCCGACATCGCACAGTCGTTGCAAACGCTCATCTCGGGTGCGCCGGTGACGGTGGTGCGGGACGGCACCGAACGCGTGCAGGTGCTGGCCCGCGCCGTCGCCGAGGAGCGCCTCGACCTCGCGCGCCTGCCCGACCTCACCATCACCACGCGCGGCGGCATCGCGGTGCCGCTCGCCCAAGTGGCGCGCATCGACTACGGCCACGAGGAGCCGATCCTGTGGCGGCGCAACCGCGACATGGCGATCACCGCCCGGGCCGACATCGTCGACGGCATGCAGGCGCCGGACGTGACCAACCAGATCTGGCCCGCCCTCAAGGACATCCGCGACAAGCTCGAGCCCGGCTATCGCCTCGAGATCGGCGGCGCCATCGAGGAATCGCAGAAGGGCAACGCCTCGATCTTCGCGCTCTTCCCGATCATGGTGATCGTCATGCTGACGATCCTCATGATCCAGCTGCAGAGCTTCTCGCGCCTGATCCTCGTCTTCCTCACCGCCCCGCTCGGCATCGTCGGCGCCTCGCTCGCCCTCAACGTCTTCGACAGGCCTTTCGGCTTCGTGGCGCTGCTCGGCCTCATCGCGCTCGCCGGCATGATCATGCGCAACACGGTGATCCTGGTGGACCAGATCGAGACCGACGTCGCCGGCGGCCTCGCGCGCCGCGAGGCCATTGTCGAAGCGACGGTGCGCCGGGCCCGGCCGGTGATCCTGACGGCGCTCGCCGCCATCCTCGCCATGATCCCGCTGTCCCGCTCCGCCTTCTGGGGGCCGATGGCCATCACCATCATGGGCGGGCTGTTCGTCGCCACCTTCCTCACCCTGCTCTTCCTGCCCGCGCTCTACGCGCTATGGTTCCGCAAGCATCTCGACGAGCGCGGCGGAGCCGCGGAGGAAGAGGCGGCCGAGGAGATGCAGGGCACGCTGCCGCTGCCCATCGCGGCGGAATAGGCGGTTTTCCCAAGATCCAGGAGCGACGCTCGCTGCCCCTCCCCCCGCGGGGAGAGGAAAAGCGGCGGCCGCCCCACCAAGCCGCTATGGCATCGCTACCCGCCCGCCCGCCATCGGCTCCGGCACGCCGGTCGTCGTCGGGAAGCTGATCGGCAGCCCCCGCAGGCGCCGCACGGCGAGGAAGGCGAAGCACTCTGCCTCCACCGCATCGCCGCGCCAGCCCGCATCCTCCGCCATCACCGCCGTGACGCCCGCCCGTTCGGCGAGGGCCGAGACGAGCGCCGGGTTGCGGCGCCCGCCGCCGCACAGCACGAGCCTGTCCGGCCGGCGCGGCAGGAGGTCGAGTCCGCGCCCGACCGCTGCGGCGGTGAAGGCCGTCAGCGTCGCCGCCCCGTCGTCCAGCGTCAGGCCTTCCGCCATCGCGGCCGTGAAGTCGTAGCGGTCGAGCGACTTCGGGTAGGGCGCAGCGAGATAGGGATGGTCGAGAAGCCGCGCGAGCCGCGCCTCGTCCACGCGGCCGCGCCGGGCGGCTGCGCCGTCGACATCCATCTCCCCGGCGGCATGCTGTTTCATCCAGTCGTTGAGCGGGCCGTTAGCCGGACCGGTATCGAAGGCGACGAGATCGTCCCCGCCGCCCCACCAGGTGACGTTCGCCACGCCGCCGAGGTTGAGCACCGCCGCTTCCGGCCCGAGCCCCCCGCGCCGCAGGAGGGCGGCGTGGTAGCTCGCCGCGAGCGGCGCCCCCTGTCCGCCGGCGCGCACGTCCGCGGTGCGGAAATCGAAGACGACAGGCACGCCGACGATCTCCGCCATCAGGGCGCCGTCCCCGAGCTGGCGCGTGTCCCCCGGCCGTCCCGGCTGCGGCGCCCGGTGCAACATGGTCTGGCCATGGAAGCCGACCGCCGCCACATCCGCCGCCGACAGGCCGTGCAGGCCCATGAAGGCCTTCACCGCCTCGGCCTGCGCGCGCGTCAGCGCCATCTCCGCCTCGGCGAAGATCGCCGGCTCGGGACCGGTGAAGTTCCATCCTCGCGCCGCGGCGACCGCTTGCGTCAGCAGGGCCTGCACCGCGGCGGGATAGGGCGACAGCGCATAGGGCCCGAGCCGATCGATCCGCTCGCCGTCCGTGCGGAGCGTCGCAATGTCGATCTGCCCGTCGAGGGCTGTCCCCGTCATCAGACCGATGGCCCAGACCGGCTTCCCATCCATTGTGCCCCTCCATGCGCCTCGCCCGCCTGAACCTTTGTCGCGTGACACCCGTTCTGCAATGGTCCGACATCAGCAAGCCCCGGGGGAGCCTTGATGACCTTCGACCAGATCCTGCTCTTTGCCCTGTTCGGCGTCATCCTGTCCATGTTGCTGTGGGGACGTCTGCGCTACGATCTGGTGGCGGCGGGCGGGCTGCTGGTGGCGGTGGCCTTTGGACTCGTGCCGCAGGAAAAGGCCTTTTCCGGCTTTGCCGACCCGGCCGTCGTCATCGTCGCGCTCGTGCTCGTCGTCTCGCGGGCCTTCGAGAACTCCGGCGCGTTGACGCTCGTCACGCGGCGGCTCGTCAGCGACCACCGCCCCACGAGCCGGCACATCGCCATGACCGGCGGCATCGGGGCGGCGCTCTCGGCGATCATCAACAATGTCGCCGCGCTGGCCCTTCTGATGCCCATCGACGTCGAGGCGGCGCGCAAGGCGGGCCGCCCGCCCGGCGTCACGCTGATGCCGCTCGCCTTCGCCACCATCCTCGGCGGCATGGTGACGCTGATCGGCACGCCCCCGAACATCATCGCTTCCGGCATCCGCGAGCGCCTGCTCGGCAGTCCCTACGGCATGTTCGACTTCGCTCCCGTCGGCGGCGCGGTCGCCGCCGCCGGCCTCGCCTTCGTCGCGCTCGTGGGCTGGCGCCTCGTGCCACACCGCGCCGACCAGTCCGCCGCGACGAAACCGTCCTCCTTCGAGGCGGAGGTGAGCGTGCCCGAAGGTTCCACCGCCATCGGCCGCCATCCGACGGACATCGACGAGGAAGCCCGCACCGCCGACGTCATCGTGCTCGGCCTCGTGCGCGAGGGACGCAAGCTGCCGCGTATGCGCATGCCGGCCATTGCGGCCGGCGACAAGCTGCGCCTGAAGGGCTCGAGCGATGCGATCGCCGCCTTCATCAAGGCGCTCGACCTGCAGCAGCCGGGCGATCGGCAAGAGGGAGCCGACGTGGAGGCCGACCAGCCCGCCGGAAGAACCAGGCGCCGCAGCGGCAGGAAGGAAGACAACAAGCCTGAGGGCGAGGAGGAGGAACAGCGCGACAAGGGACCGGAGGTGGTGGAGGCGGTGGTGCGGGCCGATTCGCTGCTCGTCGGCCGCTCGGCCGGCGCGATGCGCCTGAGGCCCCGCTTCGGCATCACGCTGCTCGGCATCGCTCGCGCGGGCACCCTCACCCGCAGGGGCGTGCACGACAATTACATCGCAGCCGGAGACGTGCTTCTCCTGACCGGCCGCGGCACCGACAGCGCGACGCTCGACCTGCTCGGCGTCATCCCGCTCAGCCGCGCGAGCGTCGCCGGCACCTCCCCGGGCAGGGTGGCGATCACCATCGGCCTCTTCGCCGCCGCCATCGCGGCCGCCTCGCTCGGCCTCGTCTCCTTCACCATCGCCATCGCCATGGCGGTCGCGGCCTATGCGGCGCTCGGCATCGTGCCGGCGCGCGAGTTCTACCTGCAGATCGAATGGCCGATCGTCGTCATGCTGGCTTTCCTCCTGCCGATCGGCGCGGCCTTCGAGGAGGTGGGCGGCACCGCGCTCATTGCCGAAGGCATCGTCACCCTGACGCGCGATTATTCACCCGTCGTTGCACTCCTCGCCATCATGGTGGCGACCATGACACTGTCGGACGTCCTCAACAACGTCGCCACCATGGTCATCACCGGGCCCGTCGCCATCGGGCTTGCGCGCGAACTCGACGTCAATCCCGATACCTTCCTGATGGGTGTGGCGATCGCCGCCTCCTGCGCCTTCCTCACGCCCATCGGGCACAAGAACAACACGCTCATCATGGGCCCAGGCGGCTTCCGCTTCTCGGACTACTGGCGCATGGGCCTGCCGCTCGAGGTCGTGGTGCTCGCCGTCTCGGTGCCAATGCTGCTGGTCGTCTGGCCGCTGTAACCGGGGCTCACATCACCAGCGTCAGGCAGTGGGCGGCGCGGGTGATGCCGGTGTAGAGCCAGCGGCTGCGGTGCTCGCGGAAGGCGAAGGATTCGTCGAAGAGGACGATATCATCCCACTGCGAGCCCTGTGCCTTGTGCACGGTCAGCGCATAGCCGTAGGTGAATTCGTCGAACTCGCGCCGCATCTGCGGCGTCAGCTCCTCCTCCCGCCCGTCGAAGAACTCCTGCGGCACGGACACCTTGACGACGTTGCGGGCGTCTTCCTCGGACTGCACGCGCATCGTCACCACCGCCTTCTTCGAGCGCGAGGTCGCGAATTCCTTGATCAGCCAGGTGCCGCCGTTGAGAAGGCCCTTCTGCTTGTTGTTGCGCAGGCAGACAAGCTTCTCGCCAGCCGCCGGCATGGCGTCGCGAAAACCCTTGAGGTTACGGATGCGGTTGTTGTAGGCCCGCCGCGTGCGGTTGAGGCCGACGAGCACCTGGTCGGCGCGCATGACGGCCTCGGCATCGATGTCGCGCTTGCCGATGATGCGGCTTTCGCCATAGGTGCCGCGCGACAGGCCCTCACCCTCGCGCACCGCCATCGACATGCGGATGATAGGATTGTCACGCGCCTGCCGGTGCACCTCCGTCAGCATCACGTCGGGCTCCGCCTCGGTGAAGAAGCCCCCGCCCTTGACCGGCGGCAGCTGCGCCGGATCGCCCAGCACCAGCACCGGTGTGTCGAAGGACAGGAGGTCCTTGCCGAGGTCCTCATCGACCATCGAGCACTCGTCGATGACGATGAGCGCCGCCTTGGCGGCCGGGCTATCTCGATTGAGGACGAAGGTCGGGCTCTCGCCTTCGGTCTCGCGCGTGCGGTAGATGAGGCTGTGCAGGGTCGCGGCACCGGGGCAGCCCTTGGCCCTGAGCACGGAGGCCGCCTTGCCCGTGAAGGCGCCGAAGATGACCCCACCGTCCACCCCCTCGGCGAGGTGGCGCGCCAGCGTCGTCTTGCCCGTGCCGGCGTAGCCGAACAGGCGGAACACCTGCGTGTCCTTGCGGCGCAGCCAGGCGGCGACGGCGGCGAGCGCCTCGTCCTGTTGCGGCGACCAAGCCATGGCGGCATCCTTCCTTGCGTTCACCCTCGCGCCCGCGGCGCCCTCGAGGCGCATCGCGGCCGCATTCCGGGCCATTCTGGTCATACTCAATCGAGGTGATTCGCAACCGGGATCGTCACCATGCACCCTGCCCGCCTGCCGTTCGCCGCCCTGCTCGCCATTCTTGCGCTGGCGCCGGCGTCGATGATGCCCGCTCATGGGCAGGAGAACGCCCGCGAGGAGGCGGCGCGGCGTGCGGCTGCTTTGAAATCCCTGCCCGAGGACGCCGCCAAGCGCTTCTTCGGCACGCAGACGAGCGCCGCTCCCCTTGCCGCCCGCGCTATCGGCTTCTATTCGCGCGGCTGCCTCGCCGGTGCCCGCGCACTGCCAGTCGACGGTGAGACATGGCAGGTGATGCGCACCTCGCGCAACCGCAACTGGGGGCATCCCGCTCTCATCGCCTTCCTCGAGCGCCTCTCGGCGCGCGTGCCGGAGATCAACGGCTGGCCGGGCCTGCTCGTCGGCGACATCTCGCAACCGCGCGGCGGCCCGATGCTGACCGGCCACGCCTCCCACCAGGTCGGCCTCGATGCCGACATCTGGCTGACGCCGATGCCGTCGCGGCGCCTGTCGCTCGCCGAACGCGACGAGATCGCCGCCACCAATGTCGTCGCCGGCGACTGGAATGACGTCGACCCCACGGCCTGGACGAAGGCACACACCGCGCTCATCCGCGCCGTCGCGAAGGAGCCGGCGGTGGAGCGCGTCTTCGTCAACCCCGCCATCAAGAAGGCCCTGTGCCGCGAGGCCGGGCGGGACAGGGCATGGCTCGCGACGGTGCGGCCGACATACGGCCACAACTATCACTTCCACATCCGCCTCGCCTGCCCGCGCGGCGAGGATGAGTGCCGCCCGCAGGCGCCGCCGCCGAAGGACGACGGCTGCGGCAAGGAACTCGCCTGGTGGTTCTCCGATGAGGCACGCAATCCCAAGCCCACGCGCCCCGCCCCGCCCCTGACCCTGGAAGACCTGCCGGCAGCCTGCCGCTCGGTCCTCGCGGCGCAATAGGAGGGCGCTCAGAACACCTTGAAGGCGATGGCGAGCTCGCGCAGCGCCAGCAGCGAGATGACGAGCCCGACCGCGATCATCAGCGGCTCCGGCCGGATGCGCCTGACGAGATAGCCGGCGAGCGGCGCCGCCAGCACGCCGCCGACGATGAGGCCGGCGACGTTCCACAGGTGCGTGGCGCCGAGCTGGCCGAAGAACGTCGCCGAGATGGCCGCCGTGACGAAGAACTCCGACGCGTTGACCGAGCCGATGACCTTGCGCGGCGCATGGCCGGAGCCGATCAGCGTCGAGGTGACCATCGGCCCCCAGCCGCCTCCGCCGATGGCGTCGAGGAAGCCGCCGACGAGACCGAGCGGCGCGGCTCCGGCCGGCGACGCATCGCTCCGGCGCGCCGAACGCGCCACGCGCAGGAGGATGAGTCCGCCCATGACGAGGAGATAGGCGGCCACGAAGGGCCGGATGGCGCTGCCCTCGACGTTGGAGAGCACGAAGGCCCCGAGACTGCCGCCCGCCGCCCCGGCGAGCGCGAGGCGCACGAGCAGGCGCCGGTCGACATTGCCGTGCGCTAGGTGAGACACCCCGGACACCGCAGTGGTCGCCAGTTCGGCCGTATGCACAGCCGCGCTCGCATGGGCGGGCGGTATGCCCAGCGCGAGCAGCGACGAGGTGGAAATGAGGCCGAAGGCCATGCCAAGCGCCCCGTCGACCAGCTGCGCGCAAAAGCCGACGAGCGCGAGAAGAAGGAATTCGGAGACCATGAAAGCCCCGCTGATGCCCAGGCGCGGCGTTGATCCGCCGCGCCAGCCGCAGCATACAGCGGGCGCCTATAAACTCAATAATCTTGTTAATTCGTAATTTTCACATCAAATAATGTGTTATGCACTTGCCGCCTGTACCGTCGGGCAGGACACGCCGGTTCCGCCGAGGCCGCAATAGCCGCCAGGGTTCTTGGCCAGATATTGCTGGTGGTAGTCCTCGGCATAGTAGAACGCAGGCGCATCGACGATTTCGGTGGTGACCGGACCATAGCCCCGCGCCGCGAGCGCCTTGCCATAGGCCTCGCGCGAGGCGAGGGCCGCTGCCTTCTGGGTCGCGCCCGTTACATAGATGCCGGAGCGGTACTGCGTGCCGACGTCGTTGCCTTGGCGCATGCCCTGGGTCGGATCGTGGCTCTCCCAGAAGACCTTGAGCAGATGCTCGAATGGGATGACGGCGGGATCATAGACCACGAGCACCACCTCGTTGTGGCCTGTCGGTCCGGTGCATACTTCCTCATAGGTAGGGTTCGGCGTCTCGCCGCCGGCATAGCCCACCGCCGTGACATGGACGCCCGGTAGAGACCAGAAGACCCGTTCCGCTCCCCAGAAGCAGCCGAGGCCGAACAGCACCTGCGCACTATCCTGCGGAAACGGCCCCTTCAGTGGCTGTCCATTCACGAAATGCCGCTCCGCTGTCGGCAGCGGCATCGCGCGGCCCGGCAAGGCCTCGCCCGGCAGCGGCATGGTCTGGCGCTTCCTGAAACCGTACATGCGGCATCTCCCTCGCTAAACAGGCCCGCATGATTTAGGAAGGCGCAGGCGTCGTCGCGAGACTGGGAAGCACTCAAGCTTTCGTGACACGCCTCAGCGGTCGCTCGCGAAACCGACGGACTCCGGCTTGCGCCGGCCGATCCACATGGCGAGGATGCCAATGACGAGCGCAACCACCCAGGTCGGCGTCGTGAAGACGGTGAGCAGCACCGGATCCCACAGGAAGGGATGGATATGCCGCGCCACTGCCGGCTCGATCAGTGGAAAGCTGTGCGGCAACAGGGCGAAGAGAGTCGCCCCGAGCGGGGTGAAATCGAAATGCCCGTTGGCTATGCCGCGCGTGCTGTCGATGACGAAGGACACGAAGCCGGCAACGATCACCAGAAAACCGACAACTCGCAGGACGAACCGCATCTTCCACCCGTGAACGCTGCAACGAGACCGCGGCGGCAAGACACCGCCCACCGGACCGGTCGGGACGGCTCGAGATGGTATGCAACCGATGCTGCCGTACATGCGCGGACCGCCCGCCTCCCTCCATCTATCACCGCGCACGGCGTTCCGTGCAATCAAATCGACGGCACCGGTGAATTGCCGCCGGAACGCCTTGCGCTCGCCGCCCGACGGGCTATATAACGCGCCCCATCCGAGCGTGCCCCATGTCGGCTAACCGACCAACCGGCATGCATCCGGATCCGGAGAGGTGGCCGAGTGGTTGAAGGCGCACGCCTGGAACGCGTGTATACGGGCAACCGTATCGAGGGTTCGAATCCCTCTCTCTCCGCCATTTCTACCCCGTCGAACGTTCTCGGCACGCGGACGCGGCGCTGAAACGCCAAGGAACCGCGTGGTCCGGGCGCTGACCTGTGTGGACTGCAAACCCGGCAGAGTCGGCTCCGAGCGTTCTCTCTCGGCCGCTTTTCTCTCGACCTCTGGACTGAACCAGCAAGGGCACGGATTCGTAATCCCTTGAAACGATGAGCTGTTTCGACCCTCCCGCTTGTGAACTGAGAAGCGGCTGCGCTTCATGCCTGGTCCTTTCAAAGGCCCAGAACGAACTTCGATCCGGATTAGATCGCAGGAGCAAGGTCAGGCGTTGGACTGCGCTTCTTTTGGACCGCGAGGGACTTGTCCCGTGTGGGTCAAAACATTATTTTACCGAGGTGATGGGGATGGAGTCCCCCTGAAACCGCCTGAGAGGGCTGATGACTCCTGCCGCGTGGAGACATGTGGTGGGAGTCGCTCAAGGAAGCGACCCGCCAAAATGGCGGGTTTTTTGCTGCCCCGTTTCCATGCGCATGACCGAAACAACCCGGCTGCCGGCCGGATCGGAGGTATGCGATGGAAAACGTTTGGCTGGTTTCGGCGGTCTGGCTGGGGCTCGCGCTGCTTGCCTCGGTCATCTCGATCCGCGTCGCCATGTCGGTGGCGCTCGTCGAGATCATGGTCGGGGCGCTCGCCGGCAACACGATCGGGCTGCAACTCACCGAATGGGTGAACTTCCTCGCCGGGTTCGGCGCAATCCTGCTCACCTTCCTGGCCGGAACCGAGATCGACGGCCGCGTCATCCGAATGCATTTCTGGTCGAGCATGTCGATTGGCGTTGTCGGCTTCCTGGCGCCCTATCTCGGTGTGCTGGTCTATGCCCGCTACGGCATAGACTGGACCTGGCCTCAGGCGCAGATCGCGGGGATTTCGCTTTCCACCACCTCGGTTGCCGTCGTCTACGCCGTGATGGTCGAGACCGGCTTCAACAAGACCGAAATCGGTAAGGTCATCCTCGCCGCCTGTTTCATCAACGATCTCGGCACGGTGCTGGCGCTTGGCGTCGTCTTTGCCCATTTCGACTGGTGGCTGGCACTGTTCGGGGCCGTCACCGCAGCCGCCTTGTGGATGCTGCCGCGCTTCGCGCCGTGGTTCTTCACCAGGGTCGGCCACCGGGTCAGCGAACCCGAGACCAAGTTCATCTCGCTGGTGCTGCTCGGCCTCGGCGGGCTGGCCTCGATCGCCGGCAGCGAAGCCGTGCTCCCGGCTTATCTGGTCGGCATGGCCCTGGCTCCAGCCTTCCTCGCCGATCCGGAACTGCCGCACCGCATGCGCATCATCGCCTTCACCATCCTGACGCCGTTCTACTTCCTGAAGGCCGGATCGCTGGTCGACTTCCAGGCGGTCCTGGCGGCGGCCGGGCTCATCGTCGTCTTCCTCGCGCTCAAGATGGTCACCAAGTTCGTCGGCATACTGCCGCTCACTCACGCCTTCCGGTTCGAGCGGCGCGAGGGGATGTACACGACGCTGCTGATGTCGACCGGACTGACTTTCGGCACGATCTCGGCACTCTTCGGCCTCACTAACGGCATCATCGACCAGCGCCAGTACACGATCCTGGTGACCGCCGTCATCGGCAGCGCGGTCGTGCCGACGCTGATCGCGCAGCGCTGGTTCCAGCCAGCGTTCAAGCCCATCGAGGGCGATTTCGCGCCGGGAAAGCCGTCACGGAAGGAGGCCTGAGATGTACGAGAAGATCCTGATCGCCAACGACGGCTCAGAAGGCGGCACCCGGGCGCTCGCCTATGCCATCAAGCTGGCCCATCGCCTCAAGGCCCACCTGCACATGATCTGTGTGGAGGAACTGCCGCGTCTTCCCACCACGATCGACGAGGTGGTGGAAGACAAGCTCGATGAGAACCATCGGTTCGAGCCGGTGATCGCGCAGGCGCAGTTCCAGGCCAGGAGCGCGCATGTGAAAATCGAGACGCATGTCGTCGCCGGCCATGCCGTGCCGACCATCATCGACTTTGTCGAGCGTGGTCGATTCGACCTGCTCGTTGTCGGCTACATGGGCCATTCCGCTCTTTATAACCGGCTGATCGGCAGCACCACCGACCGCCTGGTGGAACTCGCGCCGTGCCACGTCTTGGTGATCAAGTGACAGGAGGCGGAGACATGCCGGGACGAGCTGTCAAAGCCGAGCGACAACGGCGACCTCCCGTTTCATATCGGGCGGCAGAGGCGTCGACCGCATCGGTCCTGCAAGCCGTTGAGGCACATGAGCCCGCACCGGAGGATTTCACGAGCATCCTCGGCGGCATGCCCAAGACGCAGGCCGATGCGCCTGAGTGTTTCGTGGACCTCAACCTTGACCAGATCGTCGATGCCGTGACTGCGGGCCGCGCCGAATACGACCTGAAGCCCTTCTTCCATGTCTCGCTGCACGATGCGGACGCCGTCCGCTTCCGACACGAGGTGTTCCAGGATCTGGAGGACACACGTGTTTTCGAGCACATCGTCGATTTCGCGAACCGGATGCGGCAGATGCGCAAGCAGCTCGAAACCGCGGAAAAGCTCCGCTACCGATATCAGAAGGAGAGGCTGTTCCTGGATGCAGCCTCCACGTATTGCGAGGCAGTCTCCATCCTGCTCGACAATCTTTCCGACGCAAAACTCCATTCGCGTGGTTTCAGGGCCTTTCGCAACTTCCTCGAAGGTCATATCGGCTCAAACGACTTCATCGCACTGAAAGACAAGATCGCGAAGCTTTACGATAGCCTCTCTGCCGTCCACTACTGCATGCACATCAAGGGCGGTCGGATCAGCGTGCGTAAGGCGGCAGCCGAGATCGACTACAGCGCGGAGGTGGAAAGGTCATTCGAAAAATTCCGGCGCGGCGCCGTCGAAAGCCATCTCTGCGACATTCCAGACTATCTGGAGATGAACCACATCGAGGCCGCCGTCGTGGACATGGTGGCCAAGCTTTATCCGGAGACGTTCGACGCGCTAGACACCTTCTTCCAGAAGCATCCGGACTTCGCCGATTCGAGGATCATAGGCTTTGACCGCGAGGTGCAGTTCTACCTCTCCTGGATAGAGTATATGCGGCGGTTCGCTACCGCCGAACTCCCCTTCTGCTATCCTGACGTTTCGCCGAGCGATAAGGCCATCCACAGCATTGAGAGCTTTGACCTCGCCCTGGCTGCCAAGCTCCTGACGGAGAAGGCGCCGATCGTCTGCAACGATTTTCTCCTGAAGGGTCCCGAGCGCATCTTCGTGGTGACGGGCCCAAACCAGGGCGGCAAGACCACCTTTGCCCGCATGTTCGGACAGCTTCATTTCCTGGCGAGCCTCGGCTGTCCGGTTCCGGGCAAGGAAGCGCGGCTGTTTCTGTTCGATCGGCTTTTCACGCATTTCGAGAAGGAGGAGGACGTCGCCAACCTGCGCGGCAAGCTGGAGGATGACCTCATCCGCATCCATCAGGTGCTTGAGCAGGCCACACCGGGAAGCGTCGTTATCATGAACGAGATATTCACCTCGACCACGCTGCACGACGCGCTGTTCCTCGGTCGGAAGGTGATGGAAAGGATCATGGCGCTCGACCTCATCGCGGTCTGCGTCACCTTCGTCGACGAGCTTGCCTCGCTCAGCGACAAGACCGTGAGCCTTACGAGCATGGTCGACCCGGACAATCCTGCACGGCGTACTTTCAAGGTCATCAGACGCCCCGCTGACGGCCGCTCGCACGCGATGGCGATCGCCCGGCTGCACGGCCTGGCCTATGCCGATCTCAAGGAGCGGCTGAAGCCATGAAGCCGCTGCTGATGTATCGCGACCGCGATTTCGATGCGGAGGCTGCGCTGCCGTGGAACGCCGAGATGCTGATCCAGGATCTCGGTCTCATAGCCGTGTTCGAGGCAATGGCGGGCAAGGACGACTTGCTGCGCGACGTCGCCAAGCGGGCGACATTGTGCCCCCTCAGCGAGCCGGAAGCGATCCTCTACCGTCAGGCCGTCCTCAAGGATTGTCTCGAAAATCCCGCGGTCGTCCGTGATCTCTACGACCTCGCCGTGAAGGTTTTCGGAGGCGAGAAAAAGATCGGGGGCTTTTTCCTTCGATATCCTGGATCGATTCTGAGCCGGTCCGTGCAAGTTCTTGAGTTCTTCGTTGGCGCGCTGCGGCGGCTGCGGGTGGTTGCCGACACGCGATCCGAAAACTTCGCGTCGGAAGGCTTCAGGACGTTCTTCCGCGTACTGCGCGAGGAGTTGAGCGATGACTACTTCGCGGAGATCCAGGGGCATCTCAACGAGTTGAAGCTGCGGGACGGCGTCCTCCTCAGCGCGGAACTGGGACACGGCAACAAGAGCACCAACCTGGTCCTCCGCAAGCCGAAGGAAACTGAGCGCAGCTGGTGGAGACGATTGTTCGCCGAACGGCCACCGACCTTCAGCTATACCCTGCACCCGCGTGACGAGGCCGGGGCAAGGGCGCTGTCGGAGTTGCAGGACAGGGGCATCAACCTTGTCGCCAACGCGCTCGCGCAGTCGAACGACCACATCCTGAGCTTCTTCCGCCAGCTCCGCGCGGAACTCGCCTTCTATGTCGCCTGCCTGAATCTGCGCGAACGCCTGACGGAGATGCACGAGCCGATCTGCTTTCCCGTCCCCGAGCCGCTGGGCTCTCGGCGGCATTCCTTCTCGGAACTTTATGACATCGGCCTCGCTCTCAATATGGATCGCAAGGCGGTCGGGAACGATGCCGACGCCGACGGCAAGTGCCTCGTCGTCATCACTGGCGCGAACCAGGGCGGCAAATCCACCTTCCTGCGCAGCATCGGGCTTGCACAACTGATGCTGCAGGCCGGGATGTTCGTGCCGGCCGTGGCCTTCCAGGCCAGCATCTTCAGCCAGGTAGTCACGCATTTCAAACGTGAGGAAGACGTCACAATGCGGAGCGGCAAGCTCGACGAGGAACTGCTCCGCATGAGTGAGATTGCCGATCGCCTGGAGCACGGCGCGATAGTTCTGTTCAACGAGTCGTTCGCCGCGACCAACGAAAGGGAAGGCTCAGAGATCGCCATTCAGATCGTCGACGCTCTGGTCGAGCAAGGCTACACGGTTTTCTTCGTAACGCATCTCTACGAGTTCGCCCACGGCCTTTTCGACCGCAAGATGCCACAGGCCTTGTTTCTGCGGGCCGAGCGCGGGGCCGACGGCACGCGGACCTTCAGGCTGAAGGAGGGAGAACCCTTGCAGACAAGCTTTGGCAAGGACCTTTACGACAGGATTTTCAAAGATCCATACATTCAGGGAACGTTGCAGACTTCACTCAACGGAGGCAGCCATGAACGCGGAACCGCGCCCGATCGGCATAATTCGGCTCCATAAAAGGTGGGCGGACGGATATACACCTATTTCGCAGGTCCTCATCCTGCTGCTCTCTGGGGGCGCCTACATCCTGTCCCAGCACACCGGCCTTGGCGCGCCGGAGCGGACAGGGGCATTCATCCTGTTCACAGCGATCATTCTCGCAACCGTTTCCTGGCAAGCGGTGGGGCTCGGCATTGTGCGGGCGCCCATGATCATGCGCGGCATCGATCTTGTATCAGCCGCGACTTCCGCAAACCGTCCCTCTGGCCGCTCGCAGTAAGTTCGATGCAGGATTTTCTTCTTGGGATGATCTGGGTTGCGCTCGGCAGCGCCTTGGGTGGAACGGCCAGGTATTTCGTTTCAGGCGTCGTGGGGCGGCATATCGGTGAGACCTTTCCCTGGGGCACGCTAACGGTCAATGTTACCGGGGCTTTCACGATCGGACTGTTCGCCGGCTTGGCAAGCGCGCATAGCCTCTTCTCGTCCGGAGCGCCCTTGCAGTTCATGGTCGTCGGCTTTCTCGGCAGCTACACCACCGTCTCTTCCTTCAGCCTGCAGACCCTGGCGCTTGCGCGCGACGGCGAGTTCCCCCGCGCGATCGGTAATGTCGCCGCCTCACTTGCCCTGTGCCTGACTGCCGTCGCGCTCGGCTACGCGATAGGCTCGGCGGTGCTTGGGAGCGTTGTGTCATGACCGAGCAGGAGACCACCGTCGCAGCGAGAAGCCGAACCGGCCGAGAAGAACGGCCGCGAGCCGATCAAACCAGGTTACCCCGGCGCAAGGCGGCGCTGCGCGCCCGCTGGCGAAAGATCCGCGGACCGTTGTCGCTCTACCTGGCGGTTGCCGCGGGGTCAGTATGCGGCGGCGTGTTGAGAGCAAGTACTTCCGCCGTCGTCCAGCAGATCGGCGACGCCGGTTTTCCGGTCGGCACGCTGTTCGTCAATGTCGTCGGCTCCTTCATCATCGGATTCTATGCCACGCTGACCGGGCCCGATGGCCGGTCTTTCGTGAGCGTCCGCCAGCGACAGTTCGTGATGACCGGCATCTGCGGCGGCTTCACCACCTTCTCCGTCTTCAGCTTAGAAACGTTTCGACTGGTCCAAGCGGACAGGCTCCTGGCTGCAGGCGCGAATGTTGGAATCTCAGTATTGGCCTGGCTCGCCGCTGTCTGGCTGGGACATGCCATCGCTTCCCGCATTAACCGCATTGGAGGAAACTGACGTGCAGGTACCGAAGAACGCGCTGCTCCTGCGCATCTTCATAGGAGAGAGCGACCGGGATGACGGTCACCCCCTCTACGAGTCCATTGTGCTGAAGGCGCGCGAGATGCATCTCGCGGGAGCAACCGTGCTGCGCGGTCCGATGGGTTTCGGAAAATCGAGCCGCCTTCACACCACAAAGATACTTCGGCTTTCGGAGGATCTGCCCCTGGTAATCGAAATCGTCGACAGCGAAGACAAGATCAATTCCTTCCTGCCGGTGCTCGAAACCATCATGACCAGCGGGTTGGTTACGCTGGAAAAGGTGCAGGTCCTGCAATATGGGGCCGTATCCAGCTAGGATTCTATTCAGTTGACACAGCCCGCGGCGAGGCGGGGCGAAAGCAGTCATGGCGAAGGCTCCGGCACGAAGGCGGGCACGCGGCGACCGTCGATGTCAGTGAAACCGTAGTGCGCGGCGAGATCGGCCACCCGCAGCACCTTGCCGCTGTGCCGCATGACCCGCGGGTCGGCGGCCAGCGCGGCGACGGCGCGGCCGAGGTAGCGGGGTGACTCCGTCCGCGCCAGCGCCGGGACGTCCTGCCAGTGCGCCTCGTCGGTGCCATGGGCCGCCAGCACCCATTCCGTCCGCATCCAGCCGGGCGAGAGCGCCAGCGAGGCCACACCGTGGGGGCGCAGTTCCTCTGCCATGGCACCGGCGAGGCGACAGATCGCGGCCTTGGCGAGATCGTAGCAGAGGTTGCCGCGCAGCACCCGGCCCTCGTCCCAGAAGGTGGTGGCGACGATCACCCCGCGGCCGCGTCTCCCCATCCGCGGCGCGACGGCGCGGGCCGCCAACCAGTGCAGACGCGCGCCGCCGTCCATCATCGCCGGCCAGTGCGACAGCGGCTGTTCCCAGAACGGCACGTCGAAACGCCCGTCGAAGCTCTCGTGTCCGCCCCAGGCATTGTTGACCAGAAGATCGATGGCGCCGGTCTCCTGCTCGATCCGTTCGACCAGATCGTTCACCGCCGCCGGATCCCCATGATCGCAGCGCATCGCCATCCCGAAGCCGCCCGCGGCGGTGACGGCCTCGGCCGTATCCTCGATGCTGCCCGGTGCAGACGAAAGGCCCGAGAGCCCCAGAATCCCGCCGTAGCTGTCCGCCGGCCGGCCGCGCGTACTGCGCCCCGTCACCACGACGACCGCGCCGGCGGCCCCGAGTTCGATGGCGATGCCGCGCCCCGCGCCGCGGCTGGCACCGGTCACGAGCGCGATGCAATCCTTCAGGGGACGCTCGGGTGCTGACATGGGCAGTCTCCTGTCTCGGCTGGCGCGTTGCCTAGCCCGACTCCCGGCCGGCCGTCTTGGACGGACCCGAAACGGCCAGCGCCCGATAGACCGTCGGCGTCATGCCCGCGAAGGCGCGGAAGTCGCGCAGCATGTGCGCCTGGTCGTACCAGCCCTGCGCAACGGCGAGCGCGGCCCAGTCCGGCCGGTCCACCATGCGCAGGCGGCGCAGCAAGCTGTGCCAGCGCCAAAGCCGCCGATGCTCCCGCGGCGAAAGCCCCAGATGTTCGACGAAAAGCTGCTGAATTCGCCGCTCGCCGAGTCCAATCTTGTCGGGGCCCTCGCCGCGCGCCAGCGCCGCCGCCACCCGCGCGGTCCGCCTGCCCTCGTCGGACAGGCCGCCGGCGCACTGAAGGCGCTGCCGCAGCCCTTGCCACAGGGCCGCGGCAAGCTGCCCCAGGTCTGCGGCACCCGTGAGCCGGTCGCCGAGATCCCTCGCCTCCAGTCCCCAGAGGTCGGTAAAGCCCACGGCCTGCGCGCGCAGGTCCCGGAGCGGGGCGCCCACAATTGCCCGCGCCGCGGCAGGCGTCAGCGCGAGCGACAACCCCGCCACGCACCCCTGCACGATGACAGTCTGGGCCTCCAACCGCGGGCCCAGAACCAACGGCTCTGCCGCCGCCCCCGACAGGTCGAACCAGAGCCGCACGGCCCCGTCCGGCAGGACATGCTCGACAATCCGCCGGTGGGGCGCCACGGCCTCGCGCCACACCAGCGCCTGACGGATCGCGGGGCGCAGGTCCGGCGGCACGGACAGCGTGTCCGTCTCGGCCTGCGGTGCAACGGTCTCGGGCCCCGGCCCGGTATCGCCTGGAAGGCCGACGAAGAGTCGGCGGGCCTGGGGCTCCGTTTGGCAGCCGGGTCGATCAGCCATGCCGGGCGCCCCTGTCGCGCAGAGTGAGGAATGTGTTTCTTGTCACCCCTCGTCCTCCTCGACCTGCCGCGCCAACCGGTCGAGCGCACCGTCCCAGGCGGCGCCAACCTCGGCCAGCCAGTTTGCCGCCTCGGCCAGCGGCGCGGGGCGCAGAGTCAGCTGTAGTTCGCGTCCATGGCGGCGCGCCGCGACGAGGCCCGCCGCCTCGAGCACGGCGACATGACGGCTGACCGCCTGCCGGGTGATCGGCGCGCCGCGGGCAAGCTGCGTCAGGCTCAGCCGCCCCTCGCGCGCCAGCCGCCGCAGGATGCCCGCTCGGGTGGGATCGCCGAGCGCGGCAAAGATCGGCACCGCATCGGGCGCGCGCATCTCAGGTCGCGACATGATCGACGATGTTCTGCATCTGCATCGTCCACCCACCCTCGTTGCGCTGCCAGACGGCGAGCGCCGGCCCCTCGGGCAGATCGGCAAAGCCCGATTCCACCAGCGTCAGCCGCGTGCCCGCGCCCTCGGGCGTGAGCGTGATCGAGACCGTCAGCCGCGCGTCGCTGTCCGGATCACCAGGAAAGGCTGCGGGGTCGAAGGCGGGCCAGTCCCAGACCAGCCGCCGGCCGGGTTCCAGCGTCACGATGCGCATGTCCCAGCGCATGTGCTCAGTGCCGGGATAGAGGCTGCGGCAGGAGAGCACCGCGCCCTCGCGGATCTCGCCGGTCACTTCTGCGCGGAACCAGCGGCCGAACTCGGTACTGTCGCTCAGCGCACGCCAGACGCGGTCGGGCGGAGCTTTGAGGTGGATGGTCTTCTCGATCGTATCGGGCATGGTCACTTCTGAATATGCAACACAATAGTTGCATGATGCCACGGGCACCGCAAAATACAACGAAAAGGTTGCATATTCTCCGGTCGCGTCGGTCCCGATCCGACGCGACCAGCGGAAAATCACCGCAACAGCGCGGCGCCTCGTCGACCGCGCCTGCAAAGGACGGGCGCGCCAACAGCCAGGCGCGATAGGCAACCCCGGATGCTCGAGCCCGATGGGTTGCGCCCAGCGGCATCGAACAGCGCCAGCCCTGCCGCCCTGGCCCGGCCGGTAATACGCCGCCGGATCCAGCCATGGGCGGCATCGAGCCGTTCGATGGCTTTTTGGCGCGCCTCAGCCAGCCCGTCCTATCCGGGCCGGATCGCCCCGTCCACGGCGGTCTGCATGGCGTTCATTGCGCCGGGTTCCTCGAGATGTCGGTCATCAATGTGGACGTTATTCTCCCACAGCGCGACCAGCACCTTCTGGCTGTGAAACGAGAACGGATAGGCATGGAGCGTCTCGTCATCACACACCTGCCCGCGCACCACGCGCGGCGAGGTGGCGCGCGAGCTTGTCAAGCGTCTGCGCGCCGTATTCGACCGCACCGAAGCCGACAGTCGCCTGCCGCTGCGCGCGGCTCGGATGCATCTGGCGCAAGGTCAGCACCGTCTTGCCGTCCGACTGCGCGTCGAACGTGACCAGCATGCGGAAGCGGCCGGGGTCGTCGTCGCGGTCGGCGCCGTGTTCAACCTCTATCCGGTGCGGCCGGTCGATGATGAGAAAGGTCATGCGATTGTCGTAGCGGGTGCCGTCTGCCCCCACCATGTCGAAGCGCCAGACGCCCCCTTCGGTGAGGTCGATCGCGCGCGTCTCGATCGCCATGCCTTCAGGCCCGAACCAGGCGGTGATCTGGTTGGGATCGGTCCAGGCGTCAAACACTGCCTCGGGCGGGGCATCGAGAACCCGGGCAAGGACGATCTCACGATCGAGCGGCCAGTCGGCCCAGGCGGAGTCAGCGGTCATTGCCTTGATCCTTCTTCATGCGGGTGAGATGCGCCTCCAGCCGGTCGAGCCGGCCTTCCCAAGCGGCGATATGGGTGCGCAGCCAGGCCTCGGTCTGGCGCAGGGCGTCGGGGACCAGAGCGCAGCGCCGGACGCGGCCTGTCTTGGTCGAGACGATCAGCCCGCCGCGCTCCAGCGCCCGGATGTGCTTGAGCATCGTCGGCAGACCGATGGCGAAAGGCTCTGCCAGATCGCCCACCGACGCCTCGCCCTGCGCCAGCCGCGCGACAATGGCGCGGCGGGTCGGGTCGGACAGGGCGGCGAAGACGTGATCGAGTCGGTCCGAATTGTTTTCCATAGGGCGAAGTAATCGCACGGCACGCCGTCGTCAAGGACAATTTGCCGACCGGCGAAGTTTACCCTTCGTCGCGGAGGTTCGCGCGGCATCAGCGGCAACATTCGCCCTGGAATAGCGTCCGAAGACGGCATATAGCCCCGGACGGTCGCGGATCGAATGGCGAGCGCATGCAGCGTATCGTCCGCGTCGGACCGCGCCTTGCGGATGAGCGTCTGCGCTATGTCGCCCCCCTGAGCGGCCGTTCGTCCATCCGCCCGTCTGCATCGAGCCAAGCCCGCTGCAGGATCGTTTCCAGATCGACAAGCTCGATCCGATCCAGTAGCACCTCCGTCCAGCCCCGCGCCCCCCAGCCGTTCGGCACCGGGCGCAGCGCCGCAGGAAGCAGGGCGCACCAATGCGCCTGATCCTCGGGCGACAGGCGCAGGTTCGCGGTGGTCCCATCCCGTGGCAGCGTGGCAAAGATGCGCCGGGCCCGAAATGCCGCGCGGTCGAAATGCGGCGCTTCGGTCGTGCCGGGGAGCGACAGGGCGAGGCGCCGCACGTCGGCGGCCGATGTAGGAGCAGGAGCAGTCACGGCGCCGCCCCCCGGACGGCCTTGCCTTCGGCGAAGGTCTCGCGCTTCTCCACCGACCCGTCGCGGGCAAGGCGCAGCCAGTCCCCGTGCTTCACGCCGTCGCGGAAATGGCCGATCTGCCACAGCTCGCCCGTCTCGCGCCAGAACAGCCATTCACCCTGCATGACACCAGCGACAGAGCGTCCCTGGGCCTTCTTCAGCCCGGTCTTGAAATAGTAGGTCAGCAGTTCATCCTCCTGCCGGAAAACGGGCTGGCCGTTGGCATAGCGGGTCTTGCCCTGCATGGCCTCAGCCCCGACCGGCGGCATTGATGGCGGCTTGGTCGATCTTGCGCATGGTCATTATCGCGGCGAAGGCGCGCTCGACCTCGCGGTTGAATCCGAGACAGACGGTATTCTTCGGGACCATGGAGTCACCTCAGGCATCCTGAACCATCCAGAACCCGAATAGATCATGCGGCTTCCGTCAAACGACATAGAGCGGCCCGTCTCCACGGGGCGGCCATGACGCGGACACAAACGACATCGGGTAGTGACAGGCCGGCCGGTTGCCAACCTTGCCTCGCCTCTCGTCGGCGGCTCAGTCCAAGTCGATCCGCACGGCATCGGTGTTCGCGCCGCAGATCAGCACGCAGACCGTCTCGCCGGCCCGAGGCCGGTAGCGCCCGCTCAGGATCGCGGCAAAGGCCGCGGCTCCGCCCGGTTCGGCCACGACCCGCGCCGTTTCCCACAGTGCGGCTTGCGCCCGCCGAATCTCGTCATCGGTAACAAGCAGGCTTTCGGCGACAAGGGCCCGGGCGATCGGGAACATTATCCGTCCCACCTGCCGTGGCGCAAGGGAATCCGCAGCGATCCCGCCCGCAGGGGCATCGACCGGCTGTCCTGCGGCCAGCGCGGCATGAAGCGTCGGCGCTGTCTCGGGCTCGACGGCGACGACCCGCCTTTCGCCGGCAAACCAGGCTGCGATCCCGCCGATCAGGCCGCCGCCGCCGACGGCAACCAGCAGGGTCTCGGCTTCGGGGGCGTCCTGTGCAATCTCAAGGCCCAGCGTTCCTTGACCCAGCAGGGTCTCGGCCTGATCGAAAGCGTGGATCGGACGCGCTCCTGTTTCTGCTGCGAAGGCCTCGCTGGCGGCAAGAGCATCGGCGTAACGGGCACCGCCGACGACAAGGCGAGCGCCGTAGCTCTCGATGCGCCGGGCCTTGGCCGGCGACACGACTTCGGGCACGAAGATCGTGGCCGGATGTCCGAGGCGACCGGCGGCCCATGCCACCGCGGCGCCGTGATTGCCCCCCGAGGCAGCGACCACGCCAGCCTGCGGCACGGGATGGCCGATCAACGCCGCAAGGGCGCCGCGTGCCTTGAAAGATCCGGAATGCTGGTGGCATTCGAGCTTCAGGGCGACAGCGCAAGGCGCCCCACCGAAGTCCGCGAGGTCGCAGCGCAGCACGGGTGTGCGCCGGATGTGCGGGCGGATCAGGGCTTCGGTCTGCCGGATCGCGTCCCTGTCGATGCTTGCAGCCACGGTCATGTCGGGCGCCCCGTGCCTACAGTGGCTGTCCCCGCACGTTCGACGATCTTCTCGGAGAAGCGCGACATGCGAATGACCGCTCGGCGATGCGTCCCCTCGCCGATTGGACCAGCCGAATCGAAGGCCCGGACGCGGAAACTCAGGATCCGACCCGCGACGGTCTCAACTTCGACCTCGGCGCGCAGATCCGACCCTGCAGAGGTCGGAGCCGCATGGCTCATGTCGATATGGATGCCGACCGAATGTTCGCCCTCGTCGAGATGCGGGCGCATCAGGTCTATGCAGGTCGCCTCGACGAAGCCAACCATCATCGCCGTGGCCAGAACGGCGGGCATGTCCGCAAAGGGTGGCAGTTGGCCGGCCAGGGCCGGCACCAGCATGGCAGGGGTCACGATCGTCCTCGACTCGTGACGAAGGCCGGGAATCAGGGTGTCACGCAAGCGGCGATTTCCTTTCAGCAGGTTCGATCGAAGTGCAGCGCGCCAGCAGGATCAGACTGCCGAGAACCAGCGCCGCGGCGGCCACCTCGACCGGATGTGTCGGCGTGCCCAATGCCGCCCAGCCGATGACCAGCGCAGTCACCGGGCCGAGGCCGAGGAAAGCGCTGGCAACTCCGGCTGGCAGCCGCTCCAGAGCCGTGAGCCACAGGAGGATGCCGAGGCCGCTCGAAGCGCCGAGGCCCAGCACGAGCGCGACTGTCTCTTCCGACCAGTTGCGCGGCAGGACGGGCCAACCCTCGAGAAGGGTTGCGAGGGCGAGGAACGGCAGCGCCGCCGCCATCGACAGGCCACTCACGCGGGCGACTCCATGGCGCACGATCTGCGGCTGATGGACCAGCGCGCAAGCCGCCCCGACCAGTGTGGCCAGCGCAGCCAGACCCAGCCCCGGCAGGGCCGAGACGGAAGGGCTCGCGGCCAGCGCCTGCCGCCCCAGGACGAGGCCCGTCGCAGCAACCGCCCCGCAGACCGCCACCGCCTGACAACGCGTGACGGCGCGTCCCTCCGCCAAGGCCGACAGCGCCAGCGCCATCAGGGGCATGGTCGCGAAGACGAGCGCCACCTGCGACGCGGGTGCCGTGGCCACAGCCATGTTCAGCAGCACGACCAGAAGGCCGAACTGGGCTGCACCTGTCGCGCAGATGACCAGAAGATCGCGAGTGCCGGGCAGGATGCGCCATGCTCCGCGCAAAGCCGGCACGAGGATCGCGAGCCCTACACCATAGCGCAGAAAGGCGAGCGTGGACGCGCCGGTTTCGGCCACGGCCGCCGCGCTCATCGCCATCGCCGCGCCGACCTGCACGCCGGTCGCCGCCGCCGCGAGGTGAGCGTACCCGGTCACAGCGCGCGCTCCCAGGTCTGGCCGACGAGGTCCTGCCCGAAGCTGTGGTGGGGTTTCTCGTCGATCAGCCGGAAACCCGCCGCCTCGTAGATGCGCCGCGCCGAGACAAGAACATCGTTGGTCCAGAGAATCATTCGCCGGTAACCGCGGGCGCCGGCGAAGCGCAGCGCCTCTTCCACCAGCCGCCGCCCCAGACCCAGGCCGCGCGCCGAGGGCTCAACATAGAGAAGGCGCAAGCGCGCTGTTGCATCGTCCTCGCGGACGACGAAGATCGAGCCCACGATGCCGCCGTCGCGCTCGGCCACCCACGCGCGTTCGCCGGCCGGGTCGAAATGCTTCACGAACTGCCCGACGATTTCGGCCACGAGGCCCTCGTAGGTCCAGTCCCAACCGTATTCCTCTGCATAAAGGCGCGCCTGGCGGTGCACGATCCAGCCCAGATCGCCCGGCTCGGGATCCCGCAAGACCACAAAACGGTCCTCGGTCCGGTCGCCGAGAAGCTGCCGGATGCGCGCCATGGCCCCGACAAGCTCGCGCCGGTCACGCTCGGACAGGGGCGCGATCAGCGCCTCGACCTCGGCGGCAGAGGCGCTGTCGAGCCGGGCGAACTCCGCACGGCCCGTCTCGGTGAGCCGCAGTTCCTGCCGGCGCGCGTTGCCGGGCGCCGGCTCGCGCAGGATCAGCCCCTTCGCCTCGAGCCCGCCGATCAGGCGGCTGAGATAGCCGGGATCGAGCCGGAGGGCTTCGGCCAGATCGTTGGCCGAAAGCGGCGCGGCCGGGGGGGCGTTGGCGATCTCGTAGAGCACCCGGACCTGCGGCAGCGAATAGTCGGAGGCCAGCAGATGTTCGTTCAGCGCACCGACAAGCTTCGTGTGGAAGCGGTTGAACTGCCGGATGGCGGCGATGGCGGCATCTTGCATGTTGCCAATGTTCCATTTAGGTTGCTTTTGGCAACATAAAGACGGACGAGGCAACTTGCAATGGGTGTAAGTGAAGGGAAAAGGGCCCGGCAGATGTTCGAGGGTGACGCGCTGATGCGCAGTTTCGGCGCCGTTCTGGAAAGCGCCGACGGCGACAGGGCGCGGATTTCGCTGGTCGTTGGCGAGGGGATGGTTCAAGGTCATGGGACGTGTCATGGCGGTGTGATCTTTGCCCTCGCCGATGCCGCGTTCGGCGTCGCCTGCAATGGCGGAAGCGATACGGCGGTGGCGCAGCATTGCACCGTCACATATCTGCGGCCTGCCCGGCAGGGCGAGCGGCTGACCGCCGAAGTGTCGCGTCGGTCCGGGGCCGGACGCTCGGGCGTCTACGACGGTACGGTCACCGCGTCCGACGGCACCGTAGTTGCTGAATTCCGCGGCGTCGCGCGCAGGCTCCCGGATCGCGGGATTTGACGCCAGGCGCCGCACGGATTGGCCGGCACATCATGCCTATTACGAAGGGCTTCTCCATGGCCTTGATCGACGGCACCCGTCTGCGGCTTCCGGCCGAAACCTTCAGGTCGCCGGGCGCCCTGGCGCCGGCAACGATCCTCACGACGGCCCGCATGACTCTGACGCCCGCCTCGCCGGACGATGGCCCAGAGCTTGCTTCCCTTGAATTCGATGCCGAGGTCATGCGTTTCCTCGGACCGCCGGGACTGCCTGAAGATGACTCCGCACCCTTTCTGCGACCGCGCGGCGGCGAACCGGGCATCTGGACTGCGCGGTTGCGTTCGGACTGCAGTTTCGTCGGATGGTTTGCCCTGATCGCTGCGGAGGATCGCTCCGGCACGGCCGAACTCGGCTATCGGCTGCGTTCGGCTGACTGGGGTCGGGGCCTCGCCACCGAAGGGGCAACTGCCGTCCTGCAGCACGGGATCGCGACAATGGGCCTGACACGGGTCAGGGCGACAACGATGACAGTCAACACCGGCTCGCGGCGCGTCCTTGACAAGCTCGGCTTCGTTCACGTCGAGACCCGTCACCTGGACTGGCCCGCCCCCTTGCCGGGAAGCGAGAAGGGCGACATGTTCTACGAACTCGACACACGGCGGTATCGAGAAATACATTCGCAGCAGTGACGGGCCCGGCCGAAATTCTCAATGAGTGATGCATTCTGTGCCGGTCAGCAGTAGTCCCTGCTCGGACTTCGTGTCGACGCACTTGGTGTGGAAACGGTCCGATATCAGACCCATCCCACGCCATTATTTATGATTTTCCCCAATGATCTTAAATTGCGTGAGCTTGCAAGCCGTCGTCCAATCGGCTAGCTCCCTGCGATGTGCAATGCGAACCGGGGAGCGCGCTCATGTCCAAGACTTCTGTCTCAAGCGCGCTCGCTGGCATCGAACAGGGCGACAGGCGTTAGGCCCGGTCGCGCCCGATCCCTTCTGAGCCAGCTCACCAGTCACCGGTTCTGCTCGGCCCCCGCGGGCTTGAGAAGAACGGTGTGCATTGCCACGGCCGATCCCACTCCGGGCAAAGGGCGGTGATCGCGAACAACTCCGGAATTGTTCATGAAAGACATCGAGCAGCGGGCTGCCGAAGTGCGCGCCGCCGTTACAGTGAGACCACCGAAGCGTGAGGACTATCGCTCGATCTTGTCGTTGCGGCCCCATCCGCACCAGGCGGCGTATATCGCGAGCAACGCGGAATCGCTTGAGGAAGCAGAAGACAATGGTGCCTGCGTGCCGCTCATCATAACCGCGGCAGGTGAGCCCGTCGGGTTCGCCATGTATGCACGCGATGAGGACGACGGGAACTACTGGATCTATCGCCTGATGATCGATGCTCGGTTCCAGGGCAAGGGATATGGGCGGGCTGCCCTGGGGCACATCCTCGAGCAGCTCTCGCGGCTGCCCGGTTGCCCCTGCGTCGTCCTGGGCGTGCATCCCGAGAACGAGCGGGCGCGCCGGATCTACGAGAGCTTCGGCTTCCGGTACACCGGCGCTGTCATCGGGGGCGAGATCGTCATGGAATATCGGTTCTGAGACCGGTCGGGGGTGGCGCATGCACAGGCGCCGCCCCTCCGATTGC
The DNA here is from genome assembly GCF_001887265.1 of Chelatococcus daeguensis. Taxonomy (NCBI): domain Bacteria; kingdom Pseudomonadati; phylum Pseudomonadota; class Alphaproteobacteria; order Hyphomicrobiales; family Chelatococcaceae; genus Chelatococcus; species Chelatococcus daeguensis. The sequence goes on from NZ_CP018095.1 coordinate 3,083,788, forward strand.
CAGTCCCCTTCGCCCGCCCTAACCTGTCGTCACACCGGCATCCTCAGGGGAAGACGACGCCATGTACGGACTGCTCGGCCAGATCATCGCCACGCCTGGCGCGCGTGACAGGCTGGCGGCCATCCTCGTCGAGGGCACGGCCGACATGCCGGGCTGCATCAGCTATGTCGTCGCCTATGACATGGAGGATGCCGACGCCCTGTGGGTGACGGAGGTGTGGAAGGACAGGGAGAGCCACGCCGCTTCGCTCGACCTGCCGGCGGTCAAGGCCGCCATCGCCGAGGCGCGGCCGCTGATCGCGGGTTTCCGCAACCGCCACGAGACCCTGCCCATTGCCGGCGCGGGCCTGCCGGAGGACGCCGGCTGACGGCGTTCAATCGCCGTTGTCCGGCCGGCCCGAAAGCGCGACGTAGAAACCGGCGCCGTCGCGAGCCGGAAGCGGCGTGAGCCGCTCGACCCAGCCCTTGCGCCGCGCCTCGAGCAGAAGGCGGCCGACGGGCTGGAATAAGGTCTCTCCGCTCGTCGGCGAGGCCGGATCGATGAGCACGGCGACGGATTTGCCCGCGGCGAAGCGGCTGCGCTCCAGCATCTCCTTGATGGACGCGAGCGCCCGCTGGCGGGCCAGGCCGCGCAGGTCGATCACTGATTCGGCATCGGCGAGGCCGAGATTGCCGCGCAGCTTGGCTGCGTAGATGTCGTCGAATAAGGGCATGGGCGCGACAACTCGGGCAAGGCTACGCGGATAAGGGCAACGCTGGCGACAGACGCCGGACGACGTCGGGGTAGCCGGACCGGCACCCTGCGGGCCGCTCGGACCGCACTGTTGCCAACAGTCTGTCCATGCCCGCGCCGCCGCGTCAACCGCGACGGCGCTTGCTGCTGTCGAAGCGGAAACGAGGGCCTGTCGGCCCCGCCTCAGCGCACGATGACGTTCTTGAACTGCCAGGGATCGTCGTGGTCGACGTCCTCGGGGAAGAGGACGCCGCGGTCCTTGAGCGGCGTCCAGTCGGTATAGCGGCCGACGACGGGGCCGAGATAGGGCAGTTGCACCTCAAGGCACCGACGGAAATCCATCTCGTCGGCTTCGACCACGCCGCGGTCCGGGTTTTCGAGCGCCCAGACCATGCCGGCGAGCACCGCGGAGGTCACCTGCAGACCGGTCGCATTCTGATAAGGCGCGAGGCGCCGCGTCTCCTCGATGGAAAGCTGCGAACCGTACCAGTAGGCATTGCGCGCATGGCCGTAGAGCAGCACGCCGAGTTCATCGATGCCATCGACGATCTCCTCCTCGTCGAGGATGTGCCATATGTCCTGGATCCTCCATTGGCCACCGGCCATCTCGTGCAGCGACAGCACCGCGTCGTCGCAAGGGTGGTAGGCGTAGTGGCAGGTCGGACGGTAGACCACCTTCCCGCCCTCGCGCGCCGTGAAATAGTCGGCGATGGAGATCGCCTCGTTGTGGGTGATGAGCCAGCCGTGCTGGGCCTCGGCCGTCGGCGTCCAGGAGCGCACGCGCGTGCCCGCGCCGGGGCGCATGAGATAGATACCGGCGCCGCAACCGAAGTCGTGGCTGCGGCCCTCTGGCGGCAGCGTCTTCTCGTGCGTGCCCCAGCCAAGCTCGGCAGGCTGCAGGCCTTCGGCGATGAAGCCGTCGACCGACCACGTGTTGACAAACGTGCCGCGCGGCTTGGGCCACTTGGCGCGCTGGGTGTCGCGCTCGGCGACATGGATGCCCTTGACGCCGGCCTTCATCATCAGCTGCGCCCATTCCTCGCGGCTCGCCGGTTCGGGCTCGTCGAGGCCGAGGTCGGCCACGAGGTTGAGGAGCGCCTGCTTGACGAGCCAGGACACCATGCCGGGGTTGGCGCCGCAACAGTTGACGGCCGTGCGGCCCGGGCCAAGCGCGCCCTTCATGTTGAGCACCCCCTCGCGCAGGGCGTAGTTCGAGCGCTGCGAGACCGTGAGGCGCGGGTCCGTGTAGAAGCCGGCCCAGGGTTCGGCCACGGTATCGATGTAGAAGGCGTCGCACTCGCGCGCGAGGCGCATCATCTCGGTGGACGACACCTCGACCGACAGGTTGACGAGAAAGCCCGGCCCCGGTCCGGCCGTCAGCAGCGGCTTGAGGAGATGGTCGAAGTTCTCGCGCGTGATCGCCTCGTTGATGAAGCGGATGCCGCGCTCGTCGAGCACGCCGCGGTTCTTGGCATCGGGATCGATGACCACGAATTTCGAGCGGTCGTGGGCGATGTGGCGTTCGATCAACGGCAGGGTGCCCTTGCCGATGGAACCGAAGCCGATCATGACGATGGGGCCGTCGAAGCGGGCATGCACGGGCCAGTCGGTCATCTCTTCACTCTCCTGGGCTGGCGGGTGATGTCCCGCAGGCGGGACGGACAAAACGGCTGCGACCGCACGAATCCGTGTCCGTGCGGCGCAGTCAATCGGAAAAGCAGGAATCAGGCCGCCCGGGCGTATTCCCGGCCGCCTTCGTGCGCCGCGGCGACGAGCTGGCCAAGATCGGGCAGCGCCGCCGGCAGCCCGGTCGGCGAGACGAGGCCGCGCGCCCCGCCGAGCGCGCCGGGGGCGAGTTCGAGCCCGAGGAAGCGCTCGCGCGTGAAGGGTCCGGGCAGCCACAGGCCGCCGGTGTGCGCCGCCGAGAAGCCGAAGCGCGCGTAATAGGGCGCATCGCCCACGAGCAGGATGGCCCCGTGGCCGAGATCGGCGGCATCGGCGATGGCCTGGCGCATCAGCGCGCCGCCAACGCCGGCCGAGCGCCTATCAGCCGCCACCGCGAGCGGGCCGAGCATGAGCGCCGGCCGTGAGGGACCGGCCGTGACGTGCCACAGGCGCAAGGTGCCGACGAGCCGCCCGCCCTCGCGCGCGGCAAAGGCGAGCCCCTCGGCCGGCAGGCGCCCTTCGCGCAGGCGCTCCGACGTCTTCGTGAAGCGCGCCGCTCCGAAGGCCTCGTCGAGCAGCGCCTCGCGTGCCGCGATGTCACGCGGCTCTTCTTTCCCGATGATCATGGCAATGCCTTCCCCGTCCCGCGGGCGGGACGTTCCGTGCAACCTGCGTTGCTTCGTGAGGAAGGGGAGCCGGCCGCCCGGCTCCCGACGATGGCGGAGCCGGGACCCTGACGGTCCGCGGCTCAGATGTGATAGGCCTTCAGCGGCGGGAAGCCGTTGAACGCGACCGCCGAATAGGTCGTCGTATAGGCGCCCGTGCCCTCGATCAGCACCTTGTCGCCGATCGACAGGCTGACCGGCAGCGGATAAGGCACCTTCTCGTAGAGCACGTCGGCGGAATCGCACGTCGGCCCGGCGAGCACGCACGGCTCCACCGCGTCGCCGTCGCGCGGCGTGCGGATGGGATAGCGGATCGCCTCATCCATCGTCTCGGCGAGGCCGCCGAACTTGCCGATGTCGAGATAGACCCAGCGCACCTCGTCACTCGCGCTCTTCTTCGAGATGAGCACGACCTCGGCCTCGATGATGCCGGCGTTGCCGACCATGCCGCGGCCCGGCTCGATGATCGTCTCCGGAATCGCGTTGCCGAAGTGGCGGCACAGCGCCTGGAAGATTGACGAGCCATAGGCCTCGACCGTCGGAACGTCCCTGAGGTAGCGCGTCGGGAAGCCGCCGCCAAGGTTGACCATCGACAGGTTGATGCCGCGCTCCGCGCACTCGCGGAAGATGCCGGCTGCGGAGCCGAGAGCCTGATCCCAGGCCTCGGTGTTGCCCTGCTGCGACCCGACGTGGAAGGACACGCCATAGGCCTCGAGGCCGAGGCGGTGGGCGTGCTCCAGCACGTCGACGGCGAGCGACGGCTCGCAGCCGAACTTGCGCGACAGCGGCCACTCCGCACCCGCGCCGTCGCAGAGGATGCGGCAGAAGACCTTGGCGCCGGGCGCGGCGCGGGCGACCTTCTCCACCTCGTCCGCGCAGTCGACGGCATAGAGGCGCACACCGAGCGCGAAGGCGCGCGCGATGTCACGCTCCTTCTTGATGGTGTTGCCGAAGGAGATGCGGTCCGGTGTCGCGCCGGCGGCCATGGCCATCTCGATCTCGGCGACGGACGCCGTATCGAAGCACGAGCCGAGGCCGGCGAGCAGCTTCAGCACCTCCGGCGAGGGGTTGGCCTTGACGGCATAGAACACGCGCGTGTCCGGCAGCGCGCGCGCAAAATCGAGGTAGTTGTCGCGCACGACGTCGAGGTCCACCACGAGGCAGGGACCATCCTCTCGTCGGTTGCGCAGAAATTCGCGGATGCGCTCGGTCATCGACCTGCTCCCAAAGCTCAACAGGGGCGAAACCGCCCGGCATGACACGGATGCGATAGCCTGCGTCGCCACGCTGTGGAGACGTGACGACGACGAGGGGTTTCACACCCGAACGTGCTGCCTACGCTTTGGAAGGAATGCCTTCCGCACGCCTGGCAATGATGGACAAGCCTCTTCGGTAGCCCGAGCCGACCTTTGGAGGGTCGGTAGAGACCAAAAAAGCCCGTTCCGTCGTTGCTTTAAGCCGCGTCCCCCGCGGAGAGCGGAGTGCGCCGGTTTCGCCTCCGGCTGCCAGTCAAGTGTTCGAAGCGCTTGCGCTTCGGGCGGCTGTCCGGCCTCTTGTCCGGATGCCCACCGACCGGCACGCGACCACAGGCACGTGCGAAATTGGGCATGCGTTTAATAGTATCGTTGCCTGCCGCTCTCAAGACCCGAAGCGTGCAAAAATGTCGAAAAATTTCGTGCCCCCAGCGCAGCCCCGCCTTGATGCTGCCGCATGGGCGGATTGATGGGATCTTAAAGGTCGGAATGGCACCGTTCCGGCCTCGTTGTTCCCATGGGACGAGGACCAGAAAAGCGCAGCAGATGACGATGGACCGCCGCACCCTTCTCAAGCTCGTCGCAACGGCCGCCGCCGCTTCCCTGATGCCGCGGACCGGCATCGCCCAGCAGGTCGATCCCGCCGCCCGTGGCCCGCAGGCCCGCCCGCCCTTCAGCTTCGAGGAGGTCGTTCGCCGGGCCCGTGATCTCGGTTCTCTACCCTATGAGCGGCCGGCGAGCGCCGTGGCCGACGTATTGGCCAAGCTCGACTTCGATGCCTACCGCGACATCCGCTTCCGTCCGGACAAGGCCCTGCTCGCCCAGAGTGGCGGGCCCTTCCGCATGCAGCTCTTCCACCCCGGCTTCCTCTTCCGCCAGCCGGTGACGATCAACGTCATCCGCGAAGGCGTGCCAACGCCGGTGCCCTTCTCCGCCCAGATGTTCGACTACGGCCGCACCAAGCTCGACAAGCCGCTGCCGGTGAATACGGGCTTCGCGGGCTTTCGTCTGCACTATCCACTCAACAACCCGAAGGTGCTCGACGAGGTCATCTCCTTCCTCGGCGCGAGCTATTTCCGCTTCCTCGGCCGCAACCAGCACTACGGGCTTTCGGCGCGCGGGCTCGCCGTCAACGCCGGCGGGGAACCCGAGGAATTTCCCGTCTTCCGAGAGTTCTGGATCGAGAACCCGGAAGCCAATGCCGAGCGCGCCACGATCTACGCCCTGCTCGACAGCCCCTCCATCGCGGGAGCCTTCCAGTTCCACCTCTACCCCGCGGCGCAGAGCGTCCTCGACGTGACGGCGACGCTGTTCCCGCGCACCAGCATCCCGAAGCTCGGCATAGCGCCGCTGACCTCGATGTTCTTCTCTGGCGAGAACGACCGCCACCTCGACACGGGCTACCGGCCGGAGCTGCACGATTCGGACGGCCTGCTCATCCATTCCGGCTCGGGCGAATGGATCTGGCGTCCCCTGCGCAATCCCGCGCGTCCCGCCATCGCCGCCTTCGTCGAGAGGAACCCGCGCGGCTTCGGTCTGATGCAGCGGGACCGGCATTTCTCACACTATCAGGACCTCGACCTGCACTATCAGACACGCCCGAGCTACTGGATCGAGCCGCGCGGCGACTGGGGCGAGGGGCATGTGGAACTCGTCGAACTGCCCACCGGCGACGAGACGAACGACAACATCGTCGCCGCATGGATCCCGCGCCAGACGCCGGATCGCGGGCAGGAACTGACCTTCGGCTACCGCATCACCGCCCTCGACCGGGAGACGGAGATGCATCCCGGCGGCAAGGTGCTCAACACCTTCGTCACCGTGCCGAAGGCGCACGGTTCGGACGAGCCGGTGCCGGCGGGGGCGCGACGCTATCTCGTCGATTTCAACGGCGACGACCTGCCCTATTATCTCGGCGACCCGCAACTGGTGCAGGTCGATGCCAGCATCTCGGCCGGCCAGGTCACGCGCGCCTTCGTGCTGCCGAATCCGGCCATCGGCGGCTTCCGCGCCTCCATCGATATCGAGGTGCCGGAGGGCCAGACAGGCGATGTGCGCGCTTTCCTGCGCGCCGGCGACAAGGCGCTGACCGAAACCTGGATCTATCCCTGGTCGAGCCAGTGAAGGGGCTCAGTAACCCTCTTTTTGCCACGGCTGCGGCGGCGGACAATCCGCCACCTCGCGCAGCATGGCGATGAAGGCCTCGGCGCCGTGAATGGCGCAGGCCTCGCCTTTCTCGCGGCTGGCGCGCGCGGCATCGCCCATGGCGCCAGCCTCATGCAGGTCCTGGCTCATCCAGCCGAAGGACGTTGCCGTGCCGATGCCGATGTGGCGATAGCGTTGCTCCATGGCGAGCGAGCGCGGCTCGAAGTTCTCGGCCTTGTCCATGCGCACTGTGTCGGGCCGGAAGGCGAGCATCAGCGAGGTCTCCACCTCGCCCGCATGGATGCCGTGCCTCAATTCGCGCGCGGCGAAGAGGTCGGGATAGCCGAAGCGATGCCAGGAAGCCGAGACCACCAGCATGTCGCAGGCGACGCGCAACTCACGGGCCACGATGTCGATGATAGCGACGTTGCCGCCATGCGAGTTGACGATGACGAGCTTGCGACAACCGGCGCGGGCGACGCTCTCGCCGATCTCGGTCCAGGCCCGCATGGCCGTCTCGGCCGACAAGGTGAGTGTACCCGGATAGGCGAGATGCTCGTTCGACTTGCCAACCGACTGCACCGGCAGGAACAGCACGAATAGATCGTCAGGCAGGCGCCGCGCCACGGCGTCGAGATAGCCCTGCATGATATGGGTATCGACGCCGACCGGCAGGTGCGGGCCGTGCTGCTCGACAGCAGCGACCGGCAGCACGGCGATCGCCTCGTCCATGGGCAGACGGCGGAAGTCGTCGCTCGTCAGATCGAGCCAGTAGCGAGAGGGAAACATGGCGGCAGATCCTCGGCTTGCGGAATGTCAGCCCGGCGTCAGCCCTTGGCGGCGGCGATGATCTCCACCTCCACCTTGAACTCCTCGCGCGTGAAGCCGGAGACGATCATCAGCGTGGAGGCCGGCGGCGGCTCGCGCACGAATCGGTCGCGCACCTCCATATAGGCCTTCATGAAGGCCCTGTCGGTGACATAAGCGTTGATGCGCACGATATCGCCGAAATCCATGTCCGCCTCCGCCAGGATCGCGCCGATCGCGCGAAAGCACAGTTCGGCCTGGGCGCCGGCGTCCTCCGGCACCTCGTCGTTGACGCTGATGCCGAGTTGGCCGGAAGCGAACAGCATGCGGCTGCCGGCCTGCACCTCGACGGCATGGCTGTAGCGGGCGAAGGGCGGGCGGACACCCGCCGGGCTATGGGCCTTGTTCATTCTTGTCCGTCCGTTGCTCGGAGACTTGCCACACCATCGCGGACACGCCGCATCACGGCAACGCCCGAATGGGAAGGGCGCCATGCACCGGGCGGGACCGTTCCTGTCCGGCACGGGTCTTGCCAGCGCCGTGCCGGGATCGCCGTTGAACCTTGCCAACCGGCGCGCTGGCATCGCACAACAGGCGTCTTAGCTGGAAGGCTGCGCAAGAGGGAGGCAGCGCATGAACGGTTCAAAGGCACTGGCAGCAGGTGTGACTGCTCTTGCCATCCTCGCTGCAACGAGCGGTGCCGAGGCGCTCGACAAGGTACGCTTCGGCACCAACTGGGTCGCCCAGGCCGAGCATGGCGGCTATTACCAGGCCGTCGTCGACGGCACCTACGCGAAATACGGCCTCGACGTCGAGATCGTCCCCGGCGGGCCGCAGTCCAACAACCGCATGCTGCTCCCGGTCGGCAAGCTCGACTTTTACATGGGCGGCAACATGATCCAGGCCTTCTCGGCCGTCCAGGAGAACATCCCGACCCTCGTCGTCGCCGCCCATTTCCAGAAGGACCCGCAGGTCATCATCTCGCACCCTGGCATGGACAAGTGGGAGGATCTCAAGGGCGCCACGCTGCTGATCTCCAAGGAGGGCCTTGCCTCCTTCTACCAGTGGATGGTGAGCCAGTACGGCTTCAGCGAGAGCCAGGTCCGCCCCTACAACTACAATGCCGCCCCCTTCATCGCGGACAAGAAAGCGGGCCAGCAGGGCTACCTCACCTCCGAGCCACTGGCCGTCGAGCGCGAGGCCGGCTTCAAGCCCAACGTCTTCCTGCTCGCCGACTACGGTTTCTCGACCTATGCGACGACCGTCGAGACGCGCCGCGATCTCGTCGAGAAGAACCCCGACCTCGTGCAGCGCTTCGTCGATGCCTCGGCCATCGGCTGGTACAATTACCTCTACGGCGACAACGCCAAGGCCAACGAAGCCATCAAGCGCGACAACCCGGAGATGACTGACGAGCAGATCGCCTATTCTGTCGCCAAGATGAAGGAATACGGCATCGTCGATTCGGGCGACGCGAGCGATAAGGGCATTGGCGCGATGACCGACGAGCGCATGAAGGACTTCTTCGACAAGATGGTGAAGGCCGGCGTCGTGCCGGCGGACCTCGACTACAAGAAGAGCTACACCCTCCAGTTCGTGAACAAGGGTGTCGGCCTCGACCTCAAACCCAAGAATTGATCGGGACCTGAACTGACGGGAAGAGGAAGCGGTCGGAAACCGGCAGCGGCTCGCCCCCGGCGGTTGACGCGCCGGGGCGGGGAGTGCAAGCACTGACGCAATCGACGCCAAGACGAATGCGCGGCGTGTCGCCCGGCGGCACGAGATTCAACGACACTCGAGACCTAATGATGCTCGCTTCGCTGTCGCCGACCGTCGCGGACCGGGAACCGGTCGTGTCCCTCAGCGGGGTCGGCAAGACGTTCTCCAACGGCACGATGGCGCTCGATAACCTCAACCTCGACGTCTTTCCGGGCGAGTTCCTGTCGCTGCTCGGGCCATCGGGCTGCGGCAAATCGACGGCGCTGCGGCTGATGGCGGGCCTCGGCCGGGCGACGTGCGGCGAGGTCTCCATCGTCCGCCACGATCCCGGCGAGCACCGCGGCGACATCGGCTTCGTCTTCCAGGAGCCGACGCTGATGCCCTGGGCGACGGTGGCGGACAATGTCTGGCTGCCCCTGCGCCTCAAGGGCGTATCGCGGGCGAAGGCCGATCCCGTGATCCGTGACAGCCTCGCGCTCGTCGGCCTCGCCGCCTTCGCCGGCGCGTATCCGCGCGAATTGTCCGGCGGCATGAAGATGCGCGTCTCCATCGCCCGCGCACTCGCGACGAAGCCCTCCATCCTCCTGATGGACGAGCCCTTCGCCGCGCTCGACGAGATCACCCGCTTCAGGCTCAACGACGATCTCCTGCGCCTCAAGGCCGAGCTCGGCTGTACGGTCGTCTTCGTCACCCATTCGGTTTACGAGAGCGTCTACATGTCGAGCCGCATCGTGGTGATGGCGGCGCGCCCCGGCCGCGTCGTCTCGACGATCGAGGTCGACGCGCCGATGCCGCGTGGCGAGAGCTTCCGCGCCACGGCGCGCTATGCCGAATTGTGCCGCGAGGCCTCGGCCGCCCTGCACGGCGCCATGGCGCCCGACGACCATCTCTAGCAGCCCACGATGAGCGCCTCGACAGACGATACGCCCGCAACCTCCGGCCCCTCGCGCATGGATGCGACGCGCCTCGCCGCCATCCTCCTGCCGGTCGCGATTCTCCTCCTCGCCGTCGCCGGCTGGGAGGCGGCGGTTCAGCTCAACGAGATCCCTCCCTACATCCTGCCGGCGCCGTCGCAGATCGCGGCGACGCTCGTCAAGGACTGGCCGGTGCTGTTCGGCTCGCTGCTCGTGACGCTGCGCATCACCTTTCTCGCGCTGTTCGCCGCCGTCGTCGGGGGCGTCCTGCTCGCCATCCTCTTCGCCCAGTCGCGCTGGATCGAACTGTCCTTCTTCCCCTTTGCGGTGATCCTGCAGGTGACGCCGATCGTCGCCATCGCGCCGCTGCTGCTCATCTATCTCGAGCCGGGCACGGCCGTGCTCGTCTGCGCTTTCCTCGTCGCCTTCTTCCCCATCCTGTCGAACACCGCGCTCGGGCTTGCCTCCGCGGATCACAACCTGCGCGACCTCTTCGACCTCTACGGCGCCTCGCGCTTCAAGCAGCTCGTCTACCTGCGCCTGCCGGCCGCCCTGCCCTATTTCCTCGGTGGGCTGCGCATCGGCGGCGGGATGGCGCTGATCGGCGCCATCGTCGCCGAGATCGCCGCCGGCACGGCGGGCCAGGGCTCGGGCCTTGCCTTCCGCATCATCGAATCGGGCTACCGGCTCAACATCCCGCGCATGTTCGCGGCGCTCTTCCTGATCTCTGTGGCGGGCATCCTCATCTTCCTCCTCTTCACGGCCCTCAGCCATCTCCTGCTGCACCGCTGGCACGAGAGCGCCCGCAAGCGGGAGGCCTGAGGTGAGCCGCGGCTTCCTTTCGCTTCCCGACACGTCGGCCTTCGTCCTCGCCGACGCCACGGTGCCGGCGGCGGTGCTGCCCGCGGCGGCCTTACGCGGCGCCGTCGAAGGGCTCGTGCGCTGCGACATTCACGTGGCCGACGGCCGCATCGCGCGCATCGCTCCCGTCGGTGGCGGCGAGGAAACAGCGTCCGCGCCGACGCGGGTCGGCCTCGACGGCGGCATCGTCCTGCCACGCCTCGTCGACGTGCATACTCATCTCGACAAGGGCCACATCTGGCCGCGCACGCCGAACCCCGACGGCAGCTTCATGGGCGCGCTCGACAGCGCCGGGCGGGATCGCATTGCCTTCTGGAGCGCCGAAGACGTCGCCGCCCGCATGGACTTCGCCCTGCGCTGCGCCCTCGCCCACGGCACGGGCGCCGTGCGCACGCATCTCGACTCGCTCGGGCCGCAGACCGCCATCTCCTGGCCGGTCTTCGCCGAGATGCGCGAGGCGTGGAAGGGGCGCATCGCCCTACAGGCGACCGCGCTCTTCACCTGCGACATCGTCACCGGCGACGAGCCGCAATTCCGCGACATCGTCGCCACCGTCGCCCGTCATGGCGGCGTCCTCGGCGGCGTCACCTTCCTCGGCGCCGCGCCAGATGCGGCGCTCGATCTTGCCCTCGATCGCATCTTCATGGCCGCCGCAGCCAACGGTCTCGACCTCGACTTCCATGTTGACGAGAGCGACGCCCCCGAGGCGCGCAGCCTCGAGCGCATCGCCGACGCCGCCATGCGCCACCGCTTCAAGGGCCGCATCCTCGCCGGCCACTGCTGCTCGCTGGCCCTGCAGAATGAAACCGATGCCGCGCGCGTTATCGACAAGCTGGGCGAAGCGGGCATTGCCGTGGTCTCGCTGCCGATGTGCAACATGTACCTGCAGGATCGCCGCCCGGGACGCACGCCACGCTGGCGCGGCGTCGCGCCCCTGCACGAGCTGAAGGCCGCCGGAGTGCCGGTGATGGTGGCGAGCGACAACACGCGCGACCCCTTCTACGCTTACGGCGACCTCGACATGGTCGAGGTCTTTCGCGAAGCGACGCGCGTCGCCCATCTCGATCACAACGGCGACGACTGGATCGCGACGGTGACGACGACGCCGGGCGACGTGATGCGCCTTGCCGACGCGGGCCGGCTCGCCGAGGGTGGCCCGGCCGACCTCGTGCTAACACGGGCGCGCAGCTGGACGGAACTTCTGGCACGGCCACAGGCGGACCGCGTCGTCGTCGTGGCCGGCCGGGCCCTCGACGAGGCCCTGCCGGACTATCACGAACTCGACCGGCTGGTCGCAGCGCAACGAGAGGGACAGGACCGATGACCCACCGCTACGACATCGAGGGGCTGAAGAGCCGCATCGACGGTATCAAGACAGAGGACAACCCGGCCCTCGTGCGCCAGAAGAGCCGCGACTTCTTCTGGTATTCGCCGACCCTCAAGCGCCAACTCGAGAACGTCACCGGCGACATCCTCGTCTCGCCCGCGAGCGAGAGCGAGGTGCTGCGCGTGCTCGCCGCCGCCTACGAGCTCGGCATCCCGGTCACACCGCGCGGCACCGGTACCGGCAATTACGGCCAGGCCATGCCACTCTCTGGCGGTGTCGTCCTCGACATGTCGGGCATGGACAAGGTCAAGGAGATCGGCCCCGGGCGCCTCGTGGCCGAGCCCGGCGCCATGCTCGCCAAGATCGACCGGCAGACCCGGCCCCATTCCGGGCAGGAGCTGCGCCTCTTCCCGTCCACCTATGCCACCGCCTCGCTCGGCGGCTTCATCGCCGGCGGCTCGGGCGGCGTCGGCTCCATCCGCTGGGGCGGCTTGCGCGATGCCGGCAACGTCCTCTCGCTCAAGGTCGCGACCATGGAGGCGAGCCCGCGCGTCCTGACGCTCACGGGCGACGACCTGCACAAGGTGGCCCATGCCTACGGCACCAACGGCATCATCACGGAAGTCTCCGTGCCGCTGGCGCCGGCCTATACCTGGGTCGACGTCATTGTCGGCTTCGACACGCTGGCTGCGGCCGCGGCCTATGCCAACGCCCTCGGCGAGCAGGACGGGCTCCTCCTGAAGGAGCTCGCCGTCATCGCTGCGCCGGTTCCCCATGACGTCTTCCTGCGCCACCAGAAATTCCTGCCGCGGGAGAAGCACATCGCTGTCGCCATGGTGGCGGAGCACGCGCTCGACGCCACCCTCGCCTTCACCCGCCGCTTCGCGGGGGCGGAGGTGCTCTTCCGCCAGGACGTGATGAGCCCCGAGGAGCTGCGCGGCCTGCCGCCTGCCTTCGAGCTCGCCTGGAATCACACGACGCTGCGCGCCCTGCGCATCGACCCGAGCATCACCTATCTGCAGACGCTCTATCCCTTCCCGAACCAGCTCGACCTCGTCGAGAAGACCCGCGAGCGCTTCGGCGACGAGGTGATGGCCCATCTCGAATTCGTCCGCTTCGACGGCAAGATCACCTGCTTTGGCCTGCCGCTCGTGCGCTTTACCAGCGAGGAGCGCCTCGACGAGATCATCCGCATCCACGAGGACATGGGCGTGCCTGTGTTCAATCCGCATCGCTACACGCTCGAAGAGGGTGGCATGAAGCAGACCGATGCCGTGCAACTCGCCTTCAAGCGCGAGGCCGACCCACGGGGCCTCCTTAACCCCGGCAAGATGATCGCCTGGGAGAACCCGGACTACGATTACACGTCGGGCAAGACCTACCTCTTTCCTGGCCTTGCCGACCGCGCCGCCTGACGCCGGGCGGCAGCGATGCGCATCCTCCTCGTCTACTGCCACCCTTGCGCGGACAGCTTCACCGCGGCGGTGCGCGACACCGCCCTCTCTGCCCTGTCGGGCCGAGGGCACGACGTGCACCTGCTCGATCTCTATGCCGAGGGCTTCGACCCGGTAATGAGCGCGGACGAGCGCCGCGGCTATCACACGCCCGGCACCAACGAGGAGCCGGTCGCCGGCCATCTCGCCCTGCTGCGCTGGGCGGAAGGGCTCGTCTTCGTCCACCCCACCTGGTGGTACGGGCCGCCGGCGATGCTCAAGGGCTGGCTCGATCGCGTCTTCGTGCCGCATGCCACCTTCCGCATGCCCGAGCGCGGCAAGACGACCCTCGGCACCATGGGCCACATCCGCTTTCTCGCCGTCGTCTCCACCCTCGGCAGCCCGCGCTGGTGGTGGTGGTTCATGGGCATGCCCGGCCGGCGCATGCTGCTGACCGGCATCGGCGCCCTGTGCGGCCTCAGGTGCAAGCGCCTCTGGCTCGGCCTGCACGGCATGGACACCGTGACGGCGGACGAGCGCCGGCGCTTTCTCGCCAGGGTTTCGCGCGTCCTCGGCCGTGTCTGACCGACGATAGGCTCAGGCCGTCATTGAAGTGTCACGGCCTGCCGGTCATTATTTCGACGGCAAGGCAAGCCTTTCCGTGAGCAAAACTGTTCGAGGCCCGCAATGAAGCACCCGGTCGCCAAGAGTGTCGGGTGGGCATTGGTCCACGCCGCCCGTCTCCACCGCACGCGCGTCGGCGAGCGGCTCAACGGCCTCGGCCTGTTCCCGGGCCAGGAACAGGTGCTGCAGGCCCTCGTCGGCGGCAAGACGCTAACCATGGGCGAGCTCGCCAGCCTCCTGCGCGTCAAGCCGCCCACCGCCTCCAAGACCATCGCTCGGCTCGCGGCTCAGGGGCTTGTCCAGCGCGCCACAGAGCCGGGTGACGCCCGCATCGTCGTCGTGAGGCTGACCGACGAGGGCGCCCGCCGCGCCGCCTCGATCGATAATCTCTGGAACGAGGTGGAGGACGATCTACTGCGGGGCTTCGACAACAAGGACCGCAAGCGCCTGCGCAAGCTCCTGCGCAAGGCTGCCAGGAATCTCGCGGGCAGCAGCTCCGACGAGGGCGAGAGTCTCGACGAGGATCCTGACACCGACGACATCGAGGAGGCGCCCGCGATCGCCTCCGTTGGCTGAGCACCGCATCGCCGCAGCACCGCACAAGGCGCAGGGGAGCTTTGCGGGGGGACGACTCGCTCTTCGCCCGCGCCTCGTCTAGCGTCGGGCATGGCTCGGTCAAAACGGTTGAAATCGGCAGGATGACGCAGGCCTCGCTCGAAGCGGCGGATGAAAGGGCGCGCAGGGACCGGCTCGTCGCGATCGCCCTGATGTGCGGGGCCCTTCTGTGCTTCGCCTGCCTCGACACCAGCGCCAAGTGGCTCAACCGTTACATGGACCCCATCCAGACGGTGTGGGTGCGCTATATCGGCAGCATCATCTTTGTGGCGGCGCTCATCAATCCCGCCACGCATCCCGGCGTTCTCAGGACCAACCGCCTCGCGCTGCAGCTCGGGCGCTCGCTGCTGCTCTTCCTGTCAACGATTCTCAACTTCTTCGCGCTGCGCTACCTGCAGCTCGTCGAGACGATGTCGATCCTCTTTTCGACGCCGCTCATCGTCGCGCTGATCGCCGGCCCGCTCCTCGGCGAATGGGCGGGGCCGCGACGCCTCGCCGCCATCGGCGTCGGATTCATCGGCGTCCTCGTGGTCACCCGGCCCGGCATCGGCGGGCTGCATCCGGCCGCGCTGCTCTCCGTCGCCGGCGCCGTCTGCTATGCTCTTTACAGCATCGCCACGCGCGTCCTCGCCGCCCATGATTCGTCCGAGACGACGATGGTCTATTCCGGCTTCGCCGGGGTGGCGCTGACGACGCCGATCATTCCCTTCGTCTGGTCAGCTCCGGCCTCGCTCATGGTCTGGCTCATGATGTTCGCCGTCGGCGCTTTCGGCGCGCTCGGGCACTGGATGCTGATTCTGGCGCACCGGCGTGCCCCCGCCCCGATTCTCGCCCCTTTCATCTACACGCAGATCGTGTGGATGATCGCGCTCGGCCTCATCGTCTTCGGCGATGTGCCGGACGGATGGACGCTCGCGGGCGCCGGCATCGTCGTCGCATCCGGGCTCTATCTGCTGTACCGGGAGCGCGTGCAGAAGACCCCGCTGAGCCAGGCTGCAGGCTGAGACGGACATCTTGCCGCGTGCCGCGGCGCAGAATGTCGTTTCGCCAAATGGCCCCTTGACTTAATTCGATTGAAAATGCGTCCTTGCTGGACAAGCAAAGGGCTCCGGCGAAGCGGGGCAGACCAGGGGGAAGCGCAGACCATGACCGTCGATGGCTTGATGACCGAAGGCCAGGAGCGCGGCCGCGTAACCCTGCAGGTCATCGCCGACAAGCTCTCCCTCTCCACGGCCACCGTCTCGCTCGCCCTGCGCGACAGCGCCGTGGTGGCCGAGAGCACCAAGCAGCGCGTGCAGGAACTCGCCCGCGAGCTCGGCTATGTCTACAACCGCAGCGCCGCCAGCCTGCGCACCGCCCGCACCAACATCATCGCGGTCGCCTTCCACGACATCACCAACCCCTATTTCACCGAACTGCTCAGCACGATCGAGGACACGGCGAGCCGCAACGGCCTCACCATCCTGCTAGGCACCTATGCCGAGAGTCTCGAGAAGCAGAACAAGGTCTTCGCGACGCTCCGGGAATATCGGCCGGACGGCATGATCATCTGCCCTGCCGGTGGCACCACGGTCGCCAACCTGCGCATCCTGACGTCAGCGGGCATTCCCGTCGTGCAGGTGTCGCGCGAGGTGCCTGACGCCCCTCTCGACTTCGCCGGCTCCGACGACGCGCGGGGCATGGAGCTGGCGGTCGAGCACCTGCTCGCGCTCGGCCACCGGCGCATTGCGCTCATCGGCGGCAACGAGTTGATCTCGACCGGGCACAACCGCAGGATCGGCTATCGCAACACCCTCGCCCGCCATGGCATCCGCTTCGATCCCGCCCTCGTCGTCGAGGGCTTCGGCACGCGCGAGCTCGGCTTCCGCAGCGTGCAGAGTCTGCTCGGACTTCACGATCCGCCGACGGCCGCCGTCTGCTTCAACGACCTCGTCGCCTTCGGCGCGATGCTCGGCCTGCGCCATGCGGGGCGTGAGGCCGGCGTCGACTTTTCGGTCGTCGGTTGCGACGACGTCGCCGAGGCAGCCCAGTGGTATCCGGCCCTGACGACGGTTCATAACCGCCAGCTCGAAATGGGCCAGAGCGCCGCCGAGCTGCTTATCCGCCGCATCGCCTCACCGCAGGCGGAGGTGCGCCGCGTCCTCCTCGAGCCGCGCCTCGTCGTGCGCAACTCGACCTGCCCGCTGCGGTGACAAGGGGCGGATAGCGAACCGCAGGCCCGGCCATTTCTCGACCCAGCGCCAGCACAACGCACGACCGTCCAGGTTGAGCGACGTATCGTCTGCAACGGCCCGGTGCACGCCCCTCTCGTCATGGCCTGGCGCGTCCCGGCCATCCACGCCTTTGACGTCGCTGATGTTGGCAAGGGCGTGGATGCCCGCGACGAGCGCGGGCATGATGACCAGGCCAGCCGGCCCTATTCCTTCACCGCGCCGGTCATCGACGAGACGTAGTGCTCGACGAAGAAGGAATAGAGGATGACCACCGGCAGGGAGCCGATGAGCGCCCCGGCCATCAGCGACCCCCATTCATAGACGTCCGAGCGCACCAGCTCCGTCAGCACGCCGACCGGCACCGTCTTGTTCTCCGACGAGGCGATGAAGGTGAGCGCGTAGATGAACTCGTTCCACGACAGCGTAAAGGCGAAGATGCCGGCCGAGATCAAGCCCGGCACCGACAACGGCAGCAACACCTTGACGAGGATCTGCCAGCGCGAGGCGCCGTCGATCAGCGCGCATTCCTCGAGCTCGTAGGGGATGGAGCGGAAATAGCCCATCAGCAGCCACGTGCAGAACGGTACGAGGAAGGTCGGATAGGTGAAGATGAGCGCCAGCTTGCTGTCGTATATGCCGAAGTTGAACACCATCAGGGCCAGCGGAATGAACAGGATCGACGGCGGCACCAGATAGGCGAGGAAGATGGCGAGGCCGACGAAGCGCGAGCCCGTGAAGCGCAGCCGCTCGATGGCATAGGCCGCGAACACCGAGGTGACGAGCGACACGAAGGTCGCCGCCACCGCGACGATCATCGTGTTAACCAGCCAGCCCGGATAGGAGGTCTCGAACAGGAGGTAGCGAATGTGGTCGAGCGTCGGGTCGACCACCCAGAAGGGGCTGTAGTTGTTGTAGTCCGTCAGCTGGGCATTCGGTTTGATGGAGGTGATCGCCATCCAGTAGAACGGGAACAGCAAGACGAAGAGGAAGACGAGAAGGGGCAGGTAGACGGTCACGAGTCGCCGCGGCAGGCGCTCGAGATAGCCCATCCCGCCCTCGTCGCCAACGAGGGCCTCGCGGGGCGCCGTGTGGGTTGGAGCGCTCATCGATGTCTCCCTCAATCGGCCCCGCCCTGCTGCCAGCGGCGGCGTTGCAGGCCGAAATAGCTGAACAGGATGGCGGCAAGCAGGAATGGAATCATGGCGACCGCGATAGCCGCGCCCTCGCCCAGCTGCCCACCGGGAATGGCCCGCTGGAAGCTCAGCGTTGCCATGAGATGTGTCGCATTGAGCGGCCCGCCGCGCGTCAGCACGTAGATGAGCTGGAAGTCGGTGAACGTGAACAGCACCGAGAAGGTCATCACAACGGCGATGATCGGCGTCAGCATGGGCAGCGTGATGTGGCGGAAGCGCTGCCATGATGTTGCCCCGTCCAGCGTCGCCGCCTCGTGCAGCGAAGGCGGAATGGTCTGCAGGCCCGCGAGCAGCGAGATGGCGACGAAGGGAATGCCGCGCCAGACATTGGCTGCGATCACCGAGGCCCGCGCATTCGTCGCGTCGCCAAGGAAGTTGATGTTGGAATCGATCAGGCCGATCTTGATTAGCGCCCAGGAGATGATGGAGAACTGCGCGTCGTAGATCCACCAGAAGGCGATCGCCGACAGCACGGTCGGCACGACCCAAGGCAGCAGCACGATGGCGCGGAAGAAGGCCTTGAACGGCAGGCGCTCGTTGAGAAGCAGGGCAAGCCACAGGCCGAGCCCGAATTTCAGCACCGAGGCGACGGTGGTGTACAGGATGGTGTTGAACACCGACAGCCAGAAGATGTGGTCTTCCCACAAGAGCTGGTAATTCTCCAGCCCGACGAAGATGCCCGAGCGGCCGATGCGCGTGTCTGTGAACCCCAGCCAGACACCGAGGCCGAGGGGATAGGTGAGGAAGACCAGCAGGAACGCGGCCGCTGGCAACAGGAACAGGACGCCGAGGACATTATGGTCGTGCGCAAGCCGCGACAGGCTCCAGCGCGATGAGGGGGCGGCCGGGATCGAATCGGCACTGACGGACATACGCCGCTCTCCGGTTTCACAGTGAACGAGACCGCCACGCGGCCGGGTTTGACGGGCCGCGGCGGCCTTGAGGAGGCGGCGGCGGCGCCGCCGCCTCGTGATCGATCAGACGCGGTAGTAGCGGTTGGCGCGCTGCTCGGCGCGCTTGGCCGCATCTTCCGGCGTGCGCTGGCCGGTCGCTGCCTCGGCGAACATGTCGACGAGCACGTAATCCGCCATGACCGCTGCCGAAGCATAGCCGAGCGGCCCGGCATAACCGTTCGGGCGCAGCGTCTCGGAGGCCTTGGCATAGGGCGCGTGCACCGGATCCGACGTCCACACCGGATTGCTGGCGAAGGCCTTCAAGGTCTGGCAGCAATAGGCGCTCGAGCCCTGGATCCAGTTGTTCATCTGGTCGGCCTCGAACATGAACTGCAGATAGGCCTGCGCCGCCTGCGGGAACTTCGTGTACTTGAAGATCACCGCCGTCGTCGTCTGGTGCAGCTCGACAGACTGGCCAACCGGTCCGATCGGCAGGTTGGTCGTCTTGATGTCCGCCGCCATCTCGGCGAGTTTCGGATCGTTCTTGGCGGCGTAGTAGAGCGACACGCCGTTCGCCGTCACCGAGATCTCGCCCGCGAGGAACGCGCGGTTGTTGTTGACGTCGAGCCAGCTCTCCGTGCCGGGGATGAAGGTCTGGTAGAGCTCGCGGGCATATTTCAGCGCCTCGATCGTCTCCGGGCTGTTGATGACGACTTTGCCGTTCTCGTCGACCATCTTGCCGCCATGGCTCCACAGCAGCCAGTGGGCGTAGTTGTTGCCGTCGCCAACGGCCTTGCCGTGCGGGAAGCCCGCCGGGTGGCCCTTGGCCTTCAGTGCCTTGCAGAGCTCGAGGAAGCCCTTGGTGTCCTTCGGAAACTCGCTGAAGCCAGCTTCCTTAACCCAGCTATCGCGATAGCACAGGGCGTTGCCGATGGTGGCGAGCGGCAGGCCGATAAACCGCCCGTCGCGCTTGGCATAGCCCTCGGGGCCAGCGTACCAGCCGCCGTAGCGCGAGCCGAGGTCGTTGGCAAGGTCGGTCACGTCGAGGAGCTTGTCGGGATACTGGTGCGCGTCGTCGAACCACACCCACATGACATCCGGCCCGGAGCCGACATTGGCCGCGACCGCCGCCTTCGGCCGGATGTCTTCCCAGCTCTCCTTGTCGATGCGCACCTCGACGCCGGTGGCTTCCGTGAATTTCTTGGTATTGGCGAGCCAAGCGTCCTCGTCGCCCTTGACGAAGGGTGACCAGCGCAACACCCGCAATGAGGCGCCCTGCTCGGGCGTGAACTTCATGGCGGACTGGGCACGGGCCGGCACGGAGCCGAGCATGGACATGCCGGCAGCGCCGGCGGCAAGGCCGGCGCTGCCGAGAAGCAGATCGCGTCTCGAAATGGTCATGGGCAATCCTCCGATATGATGGGACGCAACTCATGGGCGCGGTGCGGCCGTCCCTTGGCCATTCTGCATGAAGACACCGCCATGCAGCCGCGGCCGCAAGGCCGCGGCCGAAGCCTTACAGGCGCTGACCCGTCTGCGCGTCGAACAGGTGAACGAGCGCGGGATTGGGCGTGAGCGGGATGGTGTCGCCCGGGCCGACGGTGACGCGCTCGCGGAAGACGCCGACAATGTCCTGCCCGCCGAGTTTGGCGAAGACCTGGGTCTCCGAGCCCGTCGGTTCGACGACGACGACCTCGGCCGGGATGCCGTTCGCCTCGTCAATAACGAAATGCTCTGGCCGGATGCCATAGACGGCCGGACGCCCGTCTGCACCGGCCGGCGCCGTAGCCAGCGGCAGCTCGAGGCCGCCCTCTGTCCTGAAGACCGCCTTGCCGTTAGCCGTGATGCTGCCCTTGATGAAGTTCATGGCCGGCGAGCCGATGAAGCCGGCGACGAACATGTTGGCGGGCCTGTCGTAGAGCTCGAGCGGCGCGCCCATCTGCTCGACGATGCCGTCGTGCATGACAACGATCTTGTCGGCCATGGTCATGGCCTCGATCTGGTCATGCGTGACGTAGACCGTCGTGGTCTTCAGGCGCTGGTGCAGTTCCTTGATCTCGGTGCGCATCTGCACACGCAGCTTGGCATCGAGGTTCGACAGCGGCTCGTCAAAAAGGAAGACCTGCGGGTCGCGTACGATGGCGCGGCCCATGGCGACGCGCTGGCGCTGGCCGCCCGAGAGCTGGCGCGGATAGCGGTCAAGCAGATGGCCGAGGCCGAGGATGTCGGCCGCCTTCTTGACACGGGCCTCGATCTCGCTCTTGGGTGCGTTCCGCAGCTTGAGCGAGAAGGCCATGTTATCCGCCACCGTCATGTGCGGATAGAGCGCGTAGTTCTGGAAAACCATGGCGATGTCCCGCTCCTTCGGCGGCACATCGTTCACGACGCGTTCGCCAATGCGGATTTCGCCGCCGGTCACGTTCTCGAGGCCGGCCACCATCCGCAGCAGGGTCGACTTGCCGCATCCGGAAGGGCCGACGAGAATCACGAACTCGCCGTCCACGATGTCGATCGACACGCCGTGGATGACCTGGGTCGCGCCAAACGCCTTGCGCACGTCTCGAATTTCAACCGATGCCATTTAAGTCGACCGTCCCTGTTCGAGCGGCGCCACCGGCCGCATCACCACTTTCCCCGATGCCTTCCACGGAAGGCATCAGGACACGCGAGATCGTTCGTCAAACGCAATCGCTACGCAAGACGAAAACCCGCTCATCGCGAAAAGCTGAGATGACGCGCACCGGTTGCGCACGCTGTCCCCTCCCCTGGGCCCGCGAAGGCTGTTCCCCCCATCGCCGGTATCCGGCAATTCTTGGCGTGCCGCGTCGGCGGCATCCTTGTTCACCTAACGCTAGCCGCGTCTCAACTTGAATTCAATCGTTTAAACGCTTAAGCCCGACGAAACCGAACGACAGCCAGGGAAACGCGCCCGTGAGCAAGCCCGACATTCTCCTCGTCCGCCCCATCATGCCTCTCATCGAGGATGGACTGACGCAGCACTTCACCTTGCACAAGCTCGCCCAGGTCGCGGACGAGTCAGCCTTCTTCCGCGAGGTAGGCCCGCGCATCCGCGGTGTCGCGGCCGGTGGCGCCGGCAAGGCCGACAGGGCACTGATCGAGAAGCTACCGGCGCTCGAGATCATCGCCAATTTCGGCGTCGGCTATGACGGCATCGACGTGAAGGCGGCAGCCGAGCGTGGCGTCATCGTCACCAACACGCCAGACGTGCTCACGGACGAGGTGGCGGACCTCGCACTCGGTCTGCTTCTCGCCACCGTGCGCCAGATTCCGCAGGTGGACCGTTATCTGCGCGCCGGCAAGTGGCTGGAGAAGCCCTATCCGCTCACCGCCACGCTGCGCGAGCGCAAGGTCGGCATCCTCGGCCTCGGCCGCATCGGCAAGGCCATCGCCGAGCGTTGCGCCGCCTTCGGCCTTGACATCGCCTACCACGGCCGCAGCCGCCAGGCCGACGTGCCCTACCGCTACTACGACAACCTCCTCGCCATGGCACGCGACGTGGACGTGCTGATGGTGGTCGCGCCGGGCGGGGCGGCGACGCATCATATCGTGAACGCCGATGTGCTCACGGCACTCGGCCCGGACGGAATCCTCATCAATGTCGGGCGCGGCAGTGTTGTCGACGAGAAGGCGCTGATCGCCGCTCTGCGCGACCGCAAGATCCTCACCGCCGGCCTCGACGTTTTCGAGGACGAGCCGCGCGTCCCGGCCGAGCTCATCGCCATGGACCACGTGGTGCTGCTGCCCCACGTCGGCTCGGCCTCGGTCTACACGCGCAACGCCATGGGCCGGCTCGTCGTCGACAACCTCGTGTCCTGGTTCGAGGGCAAGGGCCCGAAGACGCCCGTGGCCGAGACGCCCTGGCCGCGGAAGTGACACGCAGCCGAACTCATCAAGCAGCGCAGCCGCCAGAGGGCCCTGTCCCCCTCCCCCCCGCTTGCGGCGGGGAGGGGCTAGGGATGGGGGGCGCCGACGTTCGTCACGAGCATGCCGGCAATCCCCGACCAGCAACGCTCTCTCCCAACTTTCAATCGGCGACCGCCGGCCTGCGGCATCGCCCCGCCCCTCCCCACCGCTTCGTGGGGGAAGGCGCGACCGGGGGCGTTCGAGTCAGACCTTCCTCGCCCGCCACGGGCGCTTGATGCCCCACGGCTGTTCGGTTGAGATAAAATGCCACCGTCTCCCCACGTCTTGGCCGGGCCTATCCCGGCCATCTTCGCCGTTGACGTTACTCAGCCGGCAAAGACGTGGGTGCCGGCGGCCAGCGCGGGCCTGACCACATCGAAGAATGTCAGCTTGCGTGCTCCTTCCCGTCACACCCCCAGTTTGCCACCGAGCTCATCCTCGATATGCACGCGGATGATGTCGTCGAAGGACGCCTCCGCCTTGAAGCCGAGGGAGAGGGCGCGGCTGGCATCGAAGTTGCGCGGCCAGCCAGCGACAATCTTCATGATGCCCGGATCCGGCTCGTGCCTGACCAGCGCCACCCCCTTGTCGCCGGCGATGCGCCGCAGCGCCTCGAGTTGCTCGCCCACGGTCACGGAGAGGCCCGGCATGGTGAGGTTGCGACGCGGCCCCACCTTTTCGCCCTCGATGGTCGCGGCGTGGATGAGGAAGCCGACGGCCGAACGCGGGCTCGCGTGCCAGTGGCGCACGTCCTCGCCCACGGGCAGCACCGCCTCGATACCGGACAGCGGCTCGCGAATGATGTTGGAGAAGAAGCCCGACGCCGCCTTGTTCGGCTTGCCCGGCCTGACGCAGATCGTCGGTAGGCGGATGCCGATGCCGTCGAAGAAGCCACGGCGGGTGTAATCCGCAAGGAGCAGTTCGCCGATCGCCTTCTGCGCGCCGTAGCTCGTCAGCGGCGTGGTGAAGAACTCGTCGCCGATCGCGTCGGGGAAGGGCGCGCCGAACACCGCGATCGAGGAGGTGAAGACGAGGCGCGGCACATAGCCCTCGATCGCGCGCACCGCGTCGAAGAGATAACGCGTGCCGTCGAGATTGATGCGGTAGCCCTTGTCGAAATCCGCCTCCGCCTCGCCGGAGACGATGGCCGCGAGATGGAAGATGACATCCGGTCGCTCGGCCACCAGCTTCTCGGCTTCGCCCGGCTGAGAGAAATCGGAGGCGAGCGTCTTCACGGCGAAAGGCGCACCCGCCGGGACGGGCGGCTCCACGATGTCGTGCAGCGTGGCGCGCGTGATCGTCTTGCCGCCGAGCGCTCCGTCTCGGACCAGCCGTTCCGTGAGCTTGCGGCCGACCATGCCCGCCGCGCCGATGATGAGGATATGCATGACCTGGGGTTCCTTTGCATTGCGGTAGGGACGGAGCCCCTCCCCCTTGCGGGGAGAGTTGGGGTGCGGTCGCGACGCAAGAGCCATGAAGCCCTGCATGCTGCACCACCCCCTCCCTACCCTCGGAGAGGGAACGGGATGCGCTCGCCCCGTTAGACCAATCGTCGTTCAGAGCGCGAAGCCGCCGTCGGCGAGATGGATCTGGCCCGTCGTGAAGGCCGACTCGTCGGAGGCGAGATAGACTGCGAGAGCGGCGATCTCTTCCGGCTTGCCGAGCCGGCCCATCGGCTGGCGGTCGATGAAGGCCTGCCGGACGGCTTCCACGCTCTGGCCGGTCTCGCGCGCCAGGGTCGCGATCCGCTCGTCGAGCGAGGGTGATTCGATGGTGCCGGGGCAGATGGCGTTGGCGCGCACGCCCTTGCGGATGAAGTCGGCCGCCAGCGCCTTGGTGAGGCCGACGACCGCCGCCTTGCTGGCACCATAGACATAGCGGTTGGGGATGCCGCGCACGGAGGAGGCACCCGAGGCGATGTTGACGATGGAACCGGCGCCCTTCTCCAGCATACCGGGCAGGAATGCGCGCACCGTGCGATGCATCGACTTCACGTTGAGGTCGAAGGAAAAATCCCAGTCCTCTTCCGAGCATTCCAACACCGAGCCGTGGTGGACATAGCCGGCCGCGTTGAGCAGCACGTCCACCGGGCCGACGGCGCGCGCCAGCGCCTCGACGGCAACGGTCGAGCGCACATCGAGTTTGCTGCAGCGCGCGCCCGCAAGACCGGCGAGCTTGGTCTCGTCGAGATCGGTCGCGACGACTTGGGCTCCTTCGCGCAGGAAGGCCTCGGCGCAGGCCCGGCCGATGCCCTGCCCTGCCGCCGTCACGACACATGTCTTGCCCGATAGGCGTCCAGCCACTTGCGTTACTCCCTAGATTGTCGCTTGAGATTTCTTCTGAAAAGCGGCGAGCGGGACGCGCTGGCGCTCCGCCGCGTCGAAATTGTCGGGCGACAGCCAGCCCTCGAAGGCCGCCTTGCGCGCCGGCCACTCTCTGTCGAGCATCGCGAACCAGGCGGTATCGCGGTTCTTTCCCTTGACGATCATGTGCTGGCGGAAGATGCCCTCGAAGGTGAAGCCGAAGCGCTCGGCTGCCCGACGCGAGGCGGCATTGGCCGCGTTGCACTTCCACTCGAAGCGGCGGTAGCCGAGATCGTCGAAGGCATGCTTCGCAAGAAGATAGATCGCCTCCGTCGCCGCAGGGGTGCGCTGCAGCGCCGGCGAGAAGACGATGTTACCGACCTCGACGACCCCGTGGGCGGGGCGGATCTCCATCAGCGTCGCGAGTCCCACGGCCCGTCCCGTGCCGCGGTCGATCACGGTGAAAT
This sequence comes from Chelatococcus daeguensis, assembly GCF_001887265.1. Taxonomy (NCBI): domain Bacteria; kingdom Pseudomonadati; phylum Pseudomonadota; class Alphaproteobacteria; order Hyphomicrobiales; family Chelatococcaceae; genus Chelatococcus; species Chelatococcus daeguensis. Next base: position 3,109,541 of record NZ_CP018095.1, read on the forward strand.
AGAACGGGTCGCTCAGCTCCGCCCGCCCCTCGAGCCAGAGGCCGAAAGCCTCCGCATCGGCGAAGGGGCCGTAGGCCATGTAGTCCCAGAGGCTGTCGTGGCCGGCGACGGCCGCCCACAGGTCGGCCGCATGCCGCCGCGCGTCAAGCGGCGCGAGAACGACCGTGCGCCCCTCGTGCTCTCGCCGCGGCGGCAGGCCGCGCGCCGGGCCGATGACCGGAGCGTTCATCGCGTCGGCCTCCGCCCGTGCGCCAGGTCGTCGCGAAAGAAGCCGTTGATCTCGTCGAAGGGCACGGCCTCGGCGAGCGCGTCGAAGCGCCCGGTCGCCGCGACACTGCGCGCCGCCTGCATGAAGGCGCCCCAGGCAACCCGGCACAAGGCCGAGCCGCCGCTGAGGCGCTTGACGCCGAGGGCCGAAAAATCGTCGACGCCCATGGTCGTGCCGGCGGGAATGAGCACGTTGACGGGCTTGGGCGCCACGGCTTCCACGATGGCGCGGATCTGCTCGGGCGTCCTGCAGCCCGGCGCATAGAGGCAATCGGCCCCGGCCTCGGCATAAGCCACGAGCCGGCGGATGGATTCGTCGAGCGGCGCCGCATGGCCGACGAGCCAGCACTCCGCCCGCGCCGTCAACACGACGCCCTTGCCGGCCTCGTCGATGGCCGCACGCGCCGCCGCGATCCGTTCCTGCGCGAGGCTGAGGTCATAGAGTGGACGCGACGGCTCTCCCGTCGCGTCCTCGATGGAGAGGCCCGCGACGCCGGTGTCGACGCACAGCCGCACATTCTTGGCGACGTCGCCCGGCTCGTGCGCATAGCCCGATTCGAAATCGGCGTTCACCGGCACGTCCACGGCTTCGACGATCTCGCGGATATGAGCCAGCATCGCATCGCGCGGCACGGCCCAGTCGGTGTCCGGGAAGCCCTGCGAGAAGGCGACGCCCGCGCTCGTCGTCGCGAGCGCCTTGAAGCCGAGGCTCTGCAAGAAGCGTGCGGTGCCCACGTCCCACGGGTTCGGCATGACGAAGGTGCCGCCGGCCTCGTGCAGCCGGCGGAATGCGTGGCGGCGGTCGTGGATGGAGCTCACTGGTCTCTCCGTCGGGAAAGGCGAGCCGTGTGAACGACGTCAATGGTTGTCGCGCGGCACCCCGAAGGTCTGGGAGACCTTTTGATATTTCACCGCCGGTTTCAGCACCATGCCCTCCGAGAGCTGATCGACCATGGCGCGCTGGATCTCCTGCCAGGGCGTCTGGCTGGCGGGATAGGGATAGCCGCCGTTCTTCTCGAGCTCCGCCCGGCGGGCGGCAAGCTCTTCGCCGGAGATGAGGATGTCGGCTGTGCCCTTGCGCAGGTCGACGCGCACCCGGTCGTTGGTCCTGAGCAGTGCCAGGCCGCCACCCGCCGCCGCTTCCGGCGAGGCGTTGAGGATCGACGGGGAGCCCGACGTGCCGGACTGACGCCCGTCGCCGATGCAGGGCAGCGAGGTGATGCCCTTCTTGAGGAGATAATCCGGCGCCTGCATGTTGACGACCTCAGCCGCCCCGGGATAGCCGATGGGCCCGGCGCCGCGCATGAAGAGCATGCAATGCTCGTCGATGCCGAGAGCCGGATCGTCGATGCGCCTGTGGTAATCCTCCGGCCCGTCGAAGACGATGGCCCGCCCTTCGAAGGCGTCGGGGTCGCTCGGATTCGACAGGTAGCGGTCGCGGAACTCCTTCGAGATCACGCTCGTCTTCATGATCGCCGAATCGAACAGGTTGCCCTTCAGCACGATGAAGCCGGCATCCTGCATCAGCGGGTTGTCGAAGCTGCGGATGACGTCGCGGTCCTCCGCCTCGCGCCCACGGCAGTTCTCGCCGATGGTCCTGCCGTTCACCGTGAGCGCGCTCTCGTGGATAAGACCATGCTTCATCAGTTCGTTGACCACCGCCGGCACGCCGCCGGCACGGTGATATTCCTCGCCGAGATATTTGCCGGCCGGCTGCAGGTCGACGATCAGCGGCACCTTGTGCCCCACCGTCTCCCAGTCCTCCACGCTCAGCGGCACACCAATGTGCTTGGCGATAGCATTGATGTGGATCGGCGCATTGGTCGAGCCGCCGATGGCCGAATTGACCACGATGGCGTTCTCGAAGGCCTCGCGCGTCAGGATGTCGGAGGGCTTCAGGTCTTCCCATACCATCTCGACGATGCGCTTGCCGGTCTCGTAGGCAATCTGCCCGCGCTCGCGGTAGGGTGCCGGGATCGCGGCACAGCCCGGCAGGCTCATGCCGAGCGCCTCGGCCAGCGAGTTCATGGTCGAGGCCGTGCCCATGGTGTTGCAGTGCCCGACGGACGGCGCCGAGGAGGCCACGAGCTCGATGAACTTCTCGTAGTCGATCTTGCCCTCGGCAAGCAGCTCGCGCGCCTTCCACACCACGGTGCCGGAGCCCGTGCGCTCGCCGCGGAACCAGCCGTTGAGCATCGGCCCGCCGGAGAGCACGATGGCGGGGATGTTCACCGTCGCCGCCGCCATGATGCAGGCCGGCGTCGTCTTGTCGCAGCCCGTCGTCAGCACCACGCCGTCGAGCGGATAGCCGTAGAGCACTTCGACGAGGCCGAGATAGGCGAGGTTGCGGTCGAGCGAGGCGGTCGGACGCTTGCCCGTCTCCTGGATGGGATGGACGGGGAATTCCATCACCACGCCGCCGGCCGCACGGATACCCTCGCGCACCCGGTGCGCCAGATCGAGATGGTGGCGGTTGCAGGGCGAGAGGTCCGAGCCCGTCTGGGCGATGCCGATGATGGGCTTGCCCGACTGCAGTTCCTCGCGCGTCAGGCCGTAGTTGAGGTAGCGCTCGAGATAGAGCGCCGTCATGCCCGGATTGTCGGGATTGTCGAACCACAGGCGCGAGCGCAGCTGCGATTTGTCCCGGGATTGCGCAGTCATGTGGCGTTGTCCTTCCCGTCTCACGCCTTTTTGGCAAGGCGCTATAAAACCGATTTAGCCGTTTGATTTCCCTGCCAGCATCGCCCTAAATGCAGCGGAAAATCAATCGCTGAACGGATGCGCTGGAGGCAGGGCTCGGTTGCCTCACGCTGGCAACAGGCGGGGGACGCGAGGGGTGGGGAGCGATCGGAGGGGGCGCAGCGGCCGAACCATGCGGCTGTTCGCGGCGGTGTTCGCCGTCGCCGTGCTGGCCTGCGCCGGTCCGGTCCTGGCGGCCTGTCCCGAGCGGCCGGCGTGCCGCGGCTGCGGCTGCAAGGGCGGCCCCGGCTACCGCGGCCCGGACGGCCGCTGCGTCGGCTTTCGCGACCTCGCGAAGGTCTGCGGACCGCAACCGGAGCGCCGATGCACTTTCGAGAACGCCCCGGGCACGGGCGCCAACCGCGCCTGCGCCCTCGGCAAGCAGATGAACAACCGGGACATCAACGGAAGATCTAGGGAGTGAGAATGCTCAGGATCGTCGACGCCTTCGGGCGTATAGGAGAGGAAAACGCCTTCGCCGTGCTGGCCCGCGCCACCGCGCTCGCCGCCGAGGGGCGCGACATCATCAACCTCGGCATCGGCCAGCCGGATTTCCCGACCCCGCCCCACATCGTCGAGGCGGCCGTCAAGGCCCTGCGCGACGGCCACCACGGCTATACGCCGGCCACCGGCATCCTGCCGCTGCGCGAGGGCGTCGCCGCCGACATCCACCGCCGCCTCGGCGTCTCCGTCTCGCCCGACGAGGTGCTGATCGTACCCGGCGGCAAGGTCACCATGTTCATGGCGATCCTCATGTTCGGCGAGCCGGGGGCCGAGATCCTCTATCCCGATCCCGGCTTTCCCATCTACCGCTCGATGATCGAGTTCACCGGGGCGACGCCCGTTCCGGTGCCGATCCGCGAGGAGAACGGCTTTGCCTTCTCCGCCGAGGAGACCCTGTCGCTGATCACGCCGCGGACGCGCCTCCTCATCCTCAATTCCCCCGCCAACCCCACCGGCGGCGTCACGCCCAAGGCCGAGATCGACCGGCTCGTCGCCGGCCTTGCCGACCACCCGGACGTCGCCGTGATGTCGGACGAGATCTACGGCCAGATGACCTATGACGGCAAGAGCCATGTGTCGCTGCTCGCCTATCCCGAGATCCGCGACCGCCTGATCCTGCTTGACGGCTGGTCGAAGACCTATGCCATGACCGGCTGGCGCATGGGCTTCTCGGTCTGGCCGAAGCCGCTCTACGAGGCGGCGCGCAAGCTCGCGGTCAATTCCTATTCCTGCGTCAATGCCGCCGCGCAATGGGCGGGACTCGCCGCCCTCACCGGGCCGCAGGATTGCGTGGGAGAGATGGTGGCCGAGTTCGACCGGCGGCGGAAGGTCGTCGTCGAGGGCCTCAACAAGCTGCCGAACGTCTCCTGCGCCACGCCGAAGGGCGCGTTCTATGCCTTCCCGAACGTCTCGCGCACGGGCTGGAAGGCGAAGGCGCTCGCCTCAGCCCTTCTCGAGGAGGCGGGCGTCGCCGTCATCGGCGGGCCGGACTTCGGCGTCCATGGCGAGGGTTTCATCCGCCTGTCCTATGCCAACTCGACCGAGAACATCTTGAAGGCGCTCGAGCGCATGGGCGCCTTCCTCGCCTCGCGCAAGGCGTGACGAGCCTGCCTCGCTCAACGGCAGAGCGTAGCCTCCCCGCCCGTCATGGCCGGGCTCGTCCCGGCCATCCACGCCTTTCAGCCTTGCGCGAGCACGGACGGCGTGGATGCCCGCGACAAGCGCGGGCATGACGGTGGAGACGGCTGCGCAGATGGAACGGGAAGAGCGTGGCACAACCTCCCCGTTCGTCATGGCCGGGCTCGTCCCGGCCATCCACGCCTTTCACCCCTGCGCGAACGTCACGGCGTGGATGCCCGCGACGAGCGGGCACAACGGTGGAGACGGCTGCGCAAAGGGAGCGGGAAGAGCGTGGCGCAACTTCCCCGTTCGTCATGGCCGGGCTCGTCCCGGCCATCCACGCCTTTCAGCCTTGCGCGAGCACGGACGGCGTGGATGCCCGCGACAAGCGCGGGCATGACGGCCGAGACAGTTACGCAGATGGAACAGGAGGAATGAGGCAGAACCTCTCCGCCCGTCATGGCCGGGCTTGTCCCGGCCATCCACGCCCTTCAATCCCGGGCGAGCGTCACGCCGTCATCCCCTCGACGAGCGCGTCGGCGCCCCATGTTCTGCCCGCGGCTTACGCCTTCGCCGCCGTCGCCGCGGCGTCGATATGGGCGATGAGCGCCTTGTCGAGGCCGAGCGCGTCGCCGAGCTGGGTCAGGAACGTCTTTTCCTCGAAGGTGTCCGGCTCGATCGTGAGGCGCGCCGCCGTGTAGATCTCGCTCGCCAGTTCCGGCGTCCGCGCGGCGGCAGCGAGCGTCGTGATCGGGGCGGGATTGGCGAATTCGTTGTCGAGGAACTGCGTCGCCTCGATGTCGAAGCCCGCCTGCTTCAGCCCGCCGATGATGCGGCCGCGCTCGACCGTATCGACGTGCCCGTCCGCAGCCGCCGCGGCGATCATCGCCCTCAGCAGCACGAGCGCCGTGTCCTGCGAGGCGCCCTCGACGCTGAAGGGCGACTGCGACGGCGGCGGCAGCATCTGCACTCCGCCGTTTTGCGCACCGGCCGAGGCGGCCGGCTGCTGCCCGGCCTTCCAGTTGCGGTAGGCGGTATAGGCGAGGCCACCGATCAGTGCGAGGCCGCCGATCTTCGCGGCCGAGCCGGCGAGCTTGCGGCCGGATTTCGAGCCCATCAGCAGGCCCGCGAGGCCGCCGATGACGGCGCTCGCCGCCATGTTGCCCTGCGGCGTGTTGAGATAGCCCATCGCCTTCTCGGCGATGTTGCCGTCCACCCCTGGTGCTCCGGGGCGTCCGGCTGCGCCTGCACCGCCCGTGAACTGCCCGAGCACTTCGTTCAGCATGCTACCGAGGCCGGCATCCCCCTGCCTGGCGGTATTGCCGCCGGCAGCCGCCGAACCGACCAGCGCGTCGAGAAGCTTCTTGGCGTCGAACATCCCTCTCTCCCTGTTGCGGGCGCTGCTCGCCGCCCTCTCCTTCCGGCAGGTAGGATCGCCGGGCGGCTATTGCCAGATGGAGCCCTGCTTCGCCCGGCCGCAAATCGCACCGGCCAGCCTTCCGCCCCACCTCAGGCGGGCAGGCCGGGCAGCGGCAGTCCGGCCGCCTCCTTCAACGTCTCGAGCACGATTTCCGAACGCACCCGGGCAACGCTCGGGTCCGGCAGGAGGACATCGTTGATGACGAGCGACAGTTCGCCGAGATCCGCAACGGCGAGCTTGAGGAGATAGTCGGCCTCGCCGGTCAGGGCGTGGCCCTCGAGCACGCTCGGCGTGCGCCGCACGAGATCCCGGAAGCGCCGGGCATTGTCGCGCGAATGGGTGTTGAGCGTCACATGGACGAAGACCGTGACGCCGAGGCCCAGCCTGCGCCCGTCGAGATCGACCCGGTAGCCGCGGATGATCCCGGCCTCCTCCAGCTTCTGGCGCCGCCGCGATACCTGCGAGGCCGACAGGCCGACGCGCTCGGCAAGCCCTGCATTGGTCAGCGAGGCATCGCCCTGCAACGCGTGGAGGAGACGCCAGTCAAACCCGTCGAGCGCGATCGCTTCCTGCATCCATCCTCCGTTTCATGCACCAAACTAGCATCATTGCCGACCTAGATGCCGCCGTTTGCAAGCACCTTGCGCCGATCATGCGTCATTCTGTCTTCCATAGCCAGAGAGGAGACAACAGCATGGGACCCTTCCCGCATGACGCCGGACCGGCCGTCATCGATGCTTCCAATCCCATGGGCACCGACGGCTTCGCCTTCGTCGAGTTTGCCCATCCCGAGCCTGAGAGGCTCGCCGATCTCTTCAAGAAGATGGGCTTTGCCCCTGTCGCCCGGCACAAGAGCCGGGCGGTGACGCTATGGCGCCAGGGCGACGTCTGCTATCTCGCCAATGACGAACCGGCGAGCTATGCTGCGGCCTTCAAAGCCGAGCACGGCCCCTGCGCTGTCGGCATGGGCTGGCGCATGGTCGATCCCGCCTTTGCACGCGACCGCGCGCTCTCGCTCAATGCCAAGCCCGTACGCGAGGACCGCGGACCGCTCGCGCTCGATGCACCGGCGATCGAAGGCATCGGCGGCTCGGTCATCTATTTCGTCTCCAACAAGGGCGACGACTGGATGGCCGATTTCGAGCGGTTGCCAAGTTCCGAAAAGAAGCCCGCGGGCGTCGGGCTCTATTACATCGACCATCTCACCCACAACGTGCACCGCGGGCGCATGGACGTGTGGGCCGGCTTCTACGAGAAGCTGTTCAACTTCAAGGAGATCCGCTTCTTCAACATCGAGGGCAAGCTGACCGGCCTCATCAGCCGCGCCATCACCAGCCCCTGCGGCAAGATCCGGATCCCGATCAACGAATCCGTCGACGACAAGAGCCAGATCGAGGAATATCTCAAGGATTACAAGGGCGAGGGCATCCAGCACATCGCCTGCGGCTGCCGTGACATCTACGAGAGCGTCGAGCGCCTCAAGGCAAACGGCCTGCCCTTCATGCCCGCTCCGCCACCGACCTATTACGAGAAGGTGGACGCGCGCGTGCCCGGCCACGGCGAGGACGTGGAGCGGCTGAAGAAGGACGGCATCCTCATCGACGGGGAGGGCGCCGTGAAGGTCGGCGCGCGCGGCGGCACCATGACGCGCGTGCTCCTGCAGATCTTCTCCGGCACGGTGCTCGGGCCGATCTTCTTCGAGTTCATCGAGCGCAAGGGCGACGAAGGCTTCGGCGAGGGCAACTTCCGCGCCCTCTTCGAATCCATCGAGGAAGACCAGATCCGCCGCGGCGTGCTGAAGGTGCCGGACGCGGCGGAATAATATCGAAAACCACGCTTCCAGCGTCATGGCCGGGCTTGTCCCGGCCATCCACGCTCTTGAAGCTGCACGACCTCGCAGGCGTGGATGCCCGCGACGAGCGCGGGCATGACGCTGTGACTCAAGACCGTCGACACGAGAGGGGTCCTGTCGGCAATCACCCTGCCCGGCCGGCCCCGTTCTGTCTCGGCTATTCCGCCGGCGTCGCACCCGCCGCAGAGCCGCCACCGGCCGGTCCGGCCTTACGCTCGCGCCGGCGGGCGCGGCGCGCGTCGCGCCAGGCGGCGAGATTGGCGATGGCCATGAGGGCGGCCGGCGTGACGATGAGCGTCAGGATCGTTGCAAAGCCGAGGCCGAAGACAATGGCCGTCGACAGGTGCACCCACCACTGCGTCGACGGCGCCCCGACAAAGACGTCGCGCGTCACGAAGTCGATGTTGACCCCGAAGGCGATCGCCGCAACACCGAGCACCGCCGTCACCGCTGTCAGCACCACCGGCCGAGCACGCTCGCGGCAGGTCTCGATGATGGCGTCATAGGCCGTCCAGCCTTCGCGCCTCAACCGGTCGTAGGTGTCGATCAGCACGATGTTGTTGTTCACGATGACGCCTGCATTGGCAATGACGCCGATGCCGGTCATCACCACGCCGAAGGCCTGGCCCATGATCATGAGGCCGACGAGCACCCCGATGGTCGACAGGATGACGGCCGTCAGCACCAGGAGGACGCTGGTGAACTTGTTGAACTGCGCGAGCAGGATGGCGAAGATCAGGAACAACGCCGCGCCGAAGGCCTTCATCAGGAAGGCGCCGGCCTTCTCGCGCTCCTCGTCCTCACCCTTCATCTTGAAGGAGATGCCGTCGCCGAAATTCTCCCTGCCGAGCGCCTCCATCACCGCCTGCTGAACCTGGGCGGTCTGCACTCCCTCGGCGACGTTGGCCGTCACCGTCACGACGCGCTGGGCATTGACGCGATTGATGAGGCCGACCTTCTGGTCCGGCGTGCGCGTGACGAAATTGCCGATCGGGACATAGCCCGAAGGCGTGTTCATCCGGAGGTCGTCGAGCTGGTCGATGCTGCGTCGGTCTTCCGGAAAGCGCACGAGGATGTCGACCGACTTGTCGGTGTTGTCGGGCCGGTATTCCGCGATCTTCACGCCGTTCGTGACAAGCTGCACGGCCGTACCGACGGAGGAGGGATTGGCGCCGTACTTGGCGGCCTCGGCCTTGTCCACGTCGAGCCGCCAGTCGATGCCCGGCAGCGGCAGCCCGTCGTCCACGTCGCGCGTGTCCGGCATGGCACGCAGCATGTCGGCCACCCGCACGGCCGTGGGGAACAGCTTCTCGGGATCGAGAGAGGTGATCTGCAGCGTGATGGGCTTGCCCGTCGGCGGACCGGCTGCGGGCTTCGTCACCTCGATGATAACGCCCGGAATGTCCGCGGTCTTCTGGCGGATCTCCTCCATGATGACGGAAGCCGGCCGCCGCTCGCGCCAATCTACGAATTCGAACTGGATGGTACCGACCGTGTCCTCGGTCACCTCGTCGGAGCCGCGCTGGCCTTCGCCGGCGCGCGCATAGACGGTCTCCAGCTCCTTCATGCCGAGCAGCGTCTCCTCCACCTGCCGCACGAGCCTGTCCTTCTCGGCGATGGAGAGATTGCCCCGCGCGCGCACCTGCACCAGAGCATAGTCCGGCTCCACCTCCGGGAAGAACTCCACGCCGTTGCCGAAGCGCCCATAGGCCTGGATGACGCCGACCAGCAGCAGCACCGCGAGCCCGAGCGTCGCGAGGGGATGTTTCAGGGCAACGCGCACGGTGCGCATGTAGAAGCCCCTTTCCGCCGCACGCTCGTCCTTGATCTCGGTGGCCCGGCCCATGATGGCGCCGAGAGTCGGGGTGAAGAACAGGGCGACCGCAAGCGACGCCGAGAGCGTGGCGATCAGCGTCAGTGGCAGGAATTTCATGAACTCCCCGACGATGCCGGGCCAGAACATCAGCGGCGAGAAGGCGGCGACGCGCGTCGCCGTGGCGGCGATCACCGGCCCGGCCATGCGCTTGGCGGCGAGCGAATAGGCCGCCTTCGCCGGCATCCCTTCGGCCATGCGCCGCTCTGCGAATTCCGAGACGATGATCGCATCGTCGACCAGCATGCCGACGGCGAGGATGAGCGAGAACAGGACGACGATATTGACCGTCAGCCCCGCGAGCTGCAGGCCGAGGATGCCGGCGAGGAACGAAGCCGGAATGGCGATGCCGATGAAGATCGACGCACGGCCGCCGAGCACAAAGAGCATGATGATGACGACGAGCAGCACGGCCGTGATGACACTGTTCTGCAGCTCGTGCAGCATCGTACGGATGTCTTTCGACTTGTCCTGCGTGAACGCCACTTCCACGGTCGACGGCCAGGTCTTCTGCAGATTCGCCATCGTCTGCTTGACGGCATCCACCGTCTCGATGAGGTTGGCGCCGGTGCGCTTGACGATCTCGAGCGTCATGGCCGGCTTGCCGTTGATGCGCGTGATCGATGTCGCATCCTTGAAAGTCGGCCGCACCTCGGCGACGTCGCCGAGCGTGACGACGGCAGATGGCGTCGCCGCCACCGGGAACTTCAGCACATCCTCCGGCCGTTCAATGAGCGAAGGCACCTTCACCGCGAAGCGCCCCGACGCGCTCTCGATGGCGCCCGCAGCAACGAGGCTATTGCCGGCGGAAAACGATTGTACCAGCGCGTCGAGCGAGATGCCGTAGCTCTTCATCAGCATCGGCTCGGCGATGATTTCAACCACTTCGTCCCGCGCGCCGCGCAGGTCGGCCGAGAGCACGCCCGGCAGTTGCTCGATCGCTGTCTCGGCCTGACGTGCGAGCTGCAGCAGTGTCCGCTCCGGCACATTGCCTCCGAGCGCCACCACGAGCACCGGAAAGAGCGAGAGATTGACCTCCTGCACCTTCGGCTCGTCCGCCTCACGCGGCAGGTCGCTCTTGGCGTCGTCTACCTTGGCACGCACGTCGGCGAGCGCCGCATTGGAATCGAAACCCGCCTCGAACTCGACCAGCACGTAGCCGCCGCCCTCGTAGGAAGCCGCCCGCATCTCCTTGACGTGCGACACCGACTTGAGCTGCGTCTCGAGCGGCCGCAGGATGAGCCGCTCCGCATCCTGCGGGCTGATGCCGCGCTGGGTGACGCTGACATAGATGATCGGGACCTTGACGTCCGGCTCCGCCTCCTTCGGGATGGACAGATAGGCTGAAAAGCCGGCGATGAGCAGGAACGCCAGCGTCGCAAGCGTCAGCCTGGCGTGGGAGATGGCATAATCGACAGGATTGGCCATGGACCCGGTCCCCGAACGTTACAGGCGGAACGGCCGCTCGCGCCGTCCGGCCATTGAAGATGCATGATGGCCCCGAAACGCCAGCCGGCGGGCCGGATACAGGCAGTCGCGCGGGCCTCAGCCCTTGCTGACCATTGCCGCTGGCGCCTCGACGGGCGCCACGCGCTGGCCTTCCTTGACGAAATCCTGCCCCTGGACAATGACGCGCTGGCCGGTCTGAAGGCCGCCGAGCCACACCTTCTCAAGCCCGTCCTCGATGATCGTGACGGGCACGAAGGCCACCTCATCGCCAGCGCCGACGACGCGCACCCCAAGCCGTCCCTCGGCCGAGAAGGTCAGCGCCGAGCGCGGCACATGCGCGGCCGGCTGGGGCGCGAGCTCCAGCACCACCTCGCAGGTCACGCCGTCGGGCAGCCGCCCATCGGCATTGGCAAGCTCGATGTCGACGCGGTAGGTCCGGGTCTGCTGACTTGCTGCCGCCGAGATGAAGCGCACGCGCCCGGTGGCCTCGACGCCGTTCACCGTCTTGACCTTCGCCGTATCGCCAACTGTGATGCCGCCGAGCTGGCGCTCGGCAATCTCGACCACGGCAAGCATGGGATCGAGGCTGATGATCTCGGCCACCTTGGCGCCGACCTGCAGCGGCTGGCCGGCCTCCACCGGCACCTCGATGACGATGCCGTCGATGGGGGCACGCACCTGGTTCTTGCTCAGCTCCGTCTCGGCCTGGGCAAGCGAGGCCTCGGCCGCACGCAGCTCTGCCTCGAGTTGCGGCTTCTGCAACGGGGCGAGATTGCCCTGCTCGATCAAAGTAAGCCGCGCCCTAAGCTCTACGCGACGCTGCTCGAGCTTGGCCTTGGCTTGCGCCACCAGAGCCTCGCGTGCCTCGTCGGAAATGACGGCGAGGACGTCGCCGGTCTTGACGCGCGCGCCGCGTCGCACGTTGAGCTGATCGATGGTGCCATCGGCGCGGGCCGTCACATTGACGCGCCGGTCCGCCTCGGTCCGGCCGGACAGGACGACGCGCCGCGCATGGTCCTCCACCGTCGCCGGCAGCACCGCGACGCGAAAGAGCGCCGACGCCTGCTTCTCGACCTGCGGTGCAAGCGCCGCGGTCTGCTCGCCGTCGCGGCCGAACACGCCCGATCCGATCCACGCGACGGCGCTGATCAGGATGACGCCGGCAAGAACTCGACTGGCCTTCATGGGGACGCCTCCGCGCCGCAACCGCCTTGTGACAGACAAATGTGTCCCTTCAACAAGGCACCAAGGATTGTGAGAACATGACGGACCTCCCGCTCGGCGTCGAAATCCGGCAGGAGAGCCCGGCGTACGAACAGCCCATCGGCAAGCGTTGCGATCAGCACCGCAATGTCACGCGCCTCGCTTTGCGTCGAGACCGAGCCATTTGCCTGCGCCGCGGCGATCAGGTCGGTCAGGCGCGTGATGAGGTCGTGCTCGAACTCCCGCGCCGTTGCGGCCACCTCGTGGTTGCGGGTGGCCTCCGCCCAGATCTCGAGGCACAGAACCGCCCTTTCGCGCGGCTCGTCCTCGAAGTGCTTGCGCCCCAGTTCACGGAAGGCGGCGATGAAATCGTCCCCCGCACCGATGACGGACAGGTCGGAGGCCATCTCCGCCCGGTCCCGCTCCGTCAGGCCCGCGACGATCGCGCCCTTTGAGCGGAAGTACCGGTAGAGATTGCCCGCACTCATGCCTGCCTCGGCGGCAACGTCCTGCATCGTCGTGCGATGAAAGCCGCTGCGGACGAAACACCGCTCGGCCGCATCGAGGATACGCGAGCGCCTGTCAGCGCTGCCCTCGCCCTCGGCCGAACGCTCCCATAGGTCGCTACCCAACACTCACCCGATGAGAATGAACATTCATTCTCCTATGAATCGGGACCGGGCCCCTGTCAAGCTGATGGACGCTTCCGGGATGGTAGCGGCGGCACGTTGTCCGCTCCGAAATGGAAAAAGCGCCCTCTGAGGGGCGCTTTCCCGTGTGCGGTCCGGGTCACGGCGGTCACGCAGCGCGGCGCTCGTGCCGGCCCTCGCGGATCTCCTCCGCGAGCTTGCCGCAGAAGGCGTCGAGGTCGCCGGGATTGCGGCTGGTGACGAGGCCCTGGTCCGTGACCACTTCGCTGTCCTCCCACTTGCCGCCGGCATTGATCACGTCGGTCTTGATGGACTTGTAGGATGTGACGCGACGATCGCGGATGACGCCGGCCTCGATCAGCAGCCACGGCGCATGGCAGATGGCACCGATCACCTTCTTGTCGGTCCAGAAGCTCCTGATGAAGGCGAGCGCCTTCGTTTCGACGCGCAGCAGGTCGGGGTTGATCTGCCCGCCGGGCAGCACCAGCGCGTCGTAGTCCTGCGGCCGGACCTCCTCGCGGGTCTTGTCGACCGGCACCGGGCGGCCCCAGTCGCTCTTGTCCCACCCCTTGATCTCGCCAGCCTTAAGCGAAACCACGTGAACCTCGGCACCCGCCTGGCGCAGCTTGTCGCGCGGCACCTCGAGCTCCGACTGCTCGAAGCCGTTCGTTGCGAGAATTGCGACGCGCTTGCCGGAAATATCCTGCATCTGTCTTCTCCCTTTCGTTGTCGGGGACAGTCTTCGAACGAAGCGCGGCCACCTTCGTTCCGCGGCGAAGGGCGAGATGCGCCGCAGGAACCCGCGCGACGATGTCGCAGCCTGCCGCGGCGACACCCACTGGCCGGCGGGGCGCGAGGCGCTAACGTATCGGCCCCGCGATTTTTCGACTGAAGGGCGACCCGATGAGCGACAGCCGCACCGTTCTCCTGTTCTCCTACGGCACCCTGCAGCAGGAGAACGTGCAGCTCGCCTCCTTCGGCCGGCTGCTCGACGGCAGCGACGATGCCATGCCGGGATACCGGCAATCCTTCGTCGAGATCACCGATCCGGAGGTCGTCCGCACCAGCGGCAGCCGCTTCCACCCCATCGTCGCGCCCACCGGTGACCCGGCCGACCGAGTCCCCGGCAAGGTCTTCGCCATCACCGAGGCCGAGCTGGCGGCCGCCGACGCCTACGAGGTGGCGGACTACCGGCGCATCCTCGTGCGCCTCGCCTCCGGCCGCGAGGCCTGGGTCTACGTCAAGGCCTGACCTGCCGGCCTCAGCCGAGGCCGGGCGCCGCCGCGCGCCGCATGGCAAGGATCTGGCGCAGGACGACCGGGCTCGCGAGGGCGACGCCGGCGAGCGAGCTCGTCAGCCCCGGCGCCACGGTGGGCAGCGCCGCGATGCCGATGAGCCACCGCTCCCAGCCGGCGAGCGGGGCAAGGCCATAGCCGGCGAAGGCCGCTGAGAGCAGCGTGATGCCGATGAGGCAGCCCGCCGTCGTCGTCAGGAAGTCCGGCCAGTTGAAGCCCTGTGTAACGATGAGCATAGCCGGGCCATAGACAAAGACGAAGGGCACCAGCACCTTGCCGAGTGCGAGCCGAAAGGCCGTGTTGCCCGTGCGGAACGGGTCGGCGCCCGCCATGCTGGCGCCAGCATAGGCCGCAAGGGCAACGGGCGGCGTCACATCCGCCAGTACCCCGTAGTAGAAGACGAAGAAGTGGGCCACCACGGGTTCGATGCCGAAGAGCGCGAGCGTCGGTGCCGCCACCGTCACCATGATGATGTAGTTGGCCGTCGTCGGCACGCCGCAGCCGAGCAGGATGCAGACGATGGCGGTCAGCACGAGGGTGAAGAAGAGCGTGAGCCCCTTGTCGCTCAGGAGTTCGCCTGGTACGACCGAGAGTACCCCTTGGCCTATCTGCGCCGCAAGGCTCGTGACGATGTAAGAGATCTTGAAGCCGACACCCGTCAGCGTGACGATGCCGATGATGATGCCGACGGTCGCGGCAGCGGCTCCCACCGATATGGCATATTTGGCGCCCACCACGAAGCCGTCGGCGACGTCGATGACGAGCGCCTTGTGCCGATCGTCGCGCAGCCAGCCAGCGACGCCGAGTCCGATGGCGAAGAGCACCATCGGCACCGAGAACCAGAGCTGCGTGACGACGCCGAAGGCCACCGCCATCGCGAGCGCCACGAAATAGCCGACGGTGATCGCCGGCACGCGCGCGAGGCCGACGATCATGCAGGCGGTGATGCCCCAGAACGCGGCGAGATAGGGTGTATAGCCCGAGAAGAGGATCGTGAGCAGCGCGGCGAGCGGCATCAGCGTCTGCCAACCCTCCCGCAGCACCTTGAGCGGATTCGGCAGTTCGGCCGCGGTCAGGCCGCGCAGGCCGGCCTTCTTCGCCTCGAAATGTACCTGCGCGAAGACGCCGTAGAAATGCATGAAGGCAGGCACGGCGGCGGCGAGGATGACGCTGGTATAGGCGATGCCGAGGAACTCGACCATGAGGAAGGCCGCAGCCCCCATGATCGGCGGCGTGATCTGCCCGCCGGTCGACGCAGTCGATTCCACCGCCGCCGCGAAGTGGCGCGGATAGCCGAGCCGGATCATGGCCGGAATGGTGAGCGAGCCCACCGTCACCGTGTTGGCGATAGACGAGCCGGAGATCATGCCGAAGAGCGCCGATCCGAAGATCGAGATCTTCGCCGGCCCGCCGGCAAAGCGCCCGGCGACGCAGGAGGCGAGATCGATGAACAGCTTGCCGAGGCCGATGCGCGTCGCCAGCACCCCGAACAGGACGTAGTGGAAGACATAGGTCGCCACGACGCCGAGCGGGATGCCGTAGATGCCTTGGCTCGTCAGGTAGAGGTGGTTGACGATGTTGGACCAGGAGGCACCCGGATGCTGGAAGATGCCCGGCATGGAGGGGCCGAAATAGGCATAGACCATGAGGCCCGTCGCGATGATCGGCAGGGGCCAGCCAACGCCACGCCGGGTCGCCTCGATCAGCGTGACGATCATCAGCGTGCCCATGAGGACGTCGGTCGGCGTCGGGTTGCCGACTCGGAAGGCGAGTTCGCTGAAGATCCACGGCACGTAGAGGCTGGCAGCGACGGCGGCGACGGCCAGGATCCAGTCGAGAAGCGGGATGCCGCCGGGACGCCACCAGCGCGAGGGCGCGAGCCTGTCCTGGTCGACCTTGCGGGCGGCAAAGACGAGAAAGATGAGGCCGACGACGAAGGCCATGTGGATGCCGCGATGCGTCGTCTCGCGCAGGAGGCCGAAGCCGGCCGTGTAGTAATGGAATGACGACAGCGCGAAGAGCAGCCCCGCGACCAGCCACGCCACGCCCGGCTGGAGCGGGCGGAAGCGCATCTCCGGATCGAACTTCTCCTCGAGCGACCGGCTCTCGGTCACCGTGTGAAGATTTGCATTGGTCATTGTCAGGGACACGGCAATGGGCAGTCGGCAGTCGTCGGGGCTGTCTGCCCCAAAAGGCTTGGCAGCAGGCAATCGCGCCTCGGCGGCCGGGATCCCGACTGCCGACGGCCGATTGCCTACTGCCTCTCCAGGCTCTTACTTCAAGAGGCCGGCTTCCTTGTAGAACTTCTCGGCGCCCGGATGGACCGGGATGCCCGCGCCGGCGAGCGCCGTCTCCTTGCGGATGAGCTTGCCCTTCGCGTGGCCGGCGTCGAGCGCCTGGCGGGTCTTGTCACTCCACAGCGCCTTGACGATCTCGTAGACGACATCATCCGGCACCTTCGAGGAGGTCACCCACTGGGCGCCGACGGCGAGCGTCTTGACAGCACCGACGCCCTTGTAGGTGTCGGCCGGAATCTCGTCGGCCGCGAAGAACTTGTATTCGTTCATGATCTTGGCCGCGCCTTCGCCGTCGATCGGCACGATGTCGATGCCGGTGGAACTGGTCGCCGCGAGTTCCGCGATGGCGCTCGTCGGATAGCCGCCGACGAAGAAAAAAGCGTCCATG
The DNA here is from genome assembly GCF_001887265.1 of Chelatococcus daeguensis. Lineage (NCBI taxonomy): Bacteria > Pseudomonadati > Pseudomonadota > Alphaproteobacteria > Hyphomicrobiales > Chelatococcaceae > Chelatococcus > Chelatococcus daeguensis. The sequence goes on from NZ_CP018095.1 coordinate 3,126,597, forward strand.
CCGCCGTCGCGCATCTTCTCGGCTGCCTGGTTCGGCTTCAGGTAGTCCGCCGCCACGTCCTTCTCGGTCAGGCCCCAGCCGCCGAGGATGATCTTGGCATCGACAAGGGTGCCCGAGCCCGGCTCGTCAAGCGACACGCGCTTGCCCTTGAGGTCGGCGACCGACTTGATGTTGGCGGCCTTGGAGACGACGAGGTGGATGCTCTCCGGATAGAGGTTGGCAATGAGCCGCAGCACGTCGACCTTGCCCTTGCCCTCGAACAGGCCCGTGCCCGTATAGGCCCAGTAGGCGACGTCCGCCTGGCTGAAGCCGGATTCGATGGCGCCGGAGGCGATGCCGTTGACATTGGCGACGGAGCCGTTGGCCGCCTGCGCCGTCACGATGAGATTGGGCGGATTGGAGACCGCGTTGGCGATGAGGCCGCCAACGGGATAGTAGGTGCCCGCCGTGCCGCCCGTGCCGATGCGGAAGAAGGCCGGCCCCTGCGCGAAGGCTGCGCGCCCCATGAGCGCAGCCGCGCCGAGCCCCAGACCGAGCCGCGCGACATCGCGGCGCGAGAACAGTTTCTGCATGATCGATTGCCTCCCGAGATGCGGGCACACGCCCGCGGCCGCCGATGACGGCGCTTTCACGAGCTTAGATCAGGAAGCTGCGGATTTGAAAGCTGCCCCGCGACGTGCTCCACGATCCTATTCGCCGCCCGGGCGCACCTTGCCGTTGACAGCAGGCTTGATGATGCCGCGAATAACGCCATGGATGCACGTCCGCCGACCATCGCGGAACACGCGCTCGACCCCTCTTTGCCCGCCGACGAGGCCTTGCGACAGCTCGCGCGTGCCCTCCTCGCCGACATGTCCCGCGCGCTCGACACATTCGACACGATGCCGGCGCCGGCCGCCCATGAGACGCGGAAAGGCATCAAGGCACTGAGAGCGCTTTTGCGCCTCGCCGACCCGGCATGCGGGCAACTCGGCGATATCGACACGCAGCTGCGCGACAGCGCAGCACTGCTCGCGGGCGCACGTGAGGCGCGCGTCCTTGCCGGAACCCTCGGCGACCTGGTACCCCGCGCCAGAGGCACGGCCGCTGCCCTGCTGGCCCGACTGTGCCGGTGGGCCGACGAATATGCCACCATCGCCGAAGCCGAGGCCCTCGGCCACCGGCGCGCGGCACAGGTGGCCGAGATCTTGCTCCGACTGGCCGCGGGCGTCGACAATTGGCCGCTGCCGGACGCGTGGCCGCACCTCATCAAGGGCGCGAAGCGCACCGGGCGCCGCGCGCGGCAGCGCCTCGCGAAGGGCCTCGCCAGCGGCGACGCGGAGGAACTGCATGCCGCGCGGCGCTGGGTCGTGCGCCATCGCTACCATCTCGGTTTTCTCGCGGCCGCGGGCCGGCTCACCGAGACGCGGCGCAAGCGCATGCAGGACCTGCGCGATCTCCTCGGTCGCCACCACGACCTCCATGACGCCCGCCAGACCATCGCGCGCGCCGGCCTCGTCGATGGGGCGGAATTCGCCGCCATCGACTCCCTCGTCTGCAGCGAGCAGCGGCGGCTGGAGAAGAAGATCGCCCGTGCCGCGGACAGGCTGTTCGACGGCGACAGCCGACGCCTCGCCAGGGCCTTGAAGGCCACCTTCGGCAAAAAGGCCGGCTGAGCGCGCTCAGCCGGCGCGTGCCGCGGGAGCCGGCTGCTCCAGGACCGCCTGCCATTCGGGATCGGCGCTGAAATCGGCGCCGTTCTCGACGGAGAGCATCTGGGCAAGGCGCGTGCGCGCCCGGTTGATGCGGCTCTTGATGGTACCGAGCGCGCAGCCGCAGATCTCCGCCGCTTCCTCGTAGGACATGCCCGCGGCCCCTACGAGCACGAGCGCCTCGCGTTGGTCGGCAGGCAGGGTCATCAGGGCAGTACGGAAGTCACACATGTTCATGTGGTCGAGCTGCGAGGGCGGCATGGCCTGTGCTGCGGCGGCACGGCCGTCGACATCCTCGACCTCGCGGCTGCGCTTGCGATATTCTGAATAGAAGGCGTTGCGCAGGATCGTATAGAGCCAGGCGACCATGTTGGTACCCTCAGTGAAGGAACCCAAATTGGCCCAGGCACGGATGAGCGCTTCCTGAACGAGATCATCTGCACGATCCGGATTGCCGGCGAGCGACATAGCGAAAGCTCGCAGGCTCGGGATGGCCTTCAGCAGATCCTGCTTGGTCTTCTCAGTCGGCTGCATCGGCTGCCCCCTGCTGACGATCGAGCTCTTCGAGGAGTTGACGGAAGCGATCCGGCACCGGCTCGTCGAGAACATCGTCGTACATGGCTCTGAGGCACCGCGTCAGGTGCTCCGGCAGCGGCGCAGCCAGTTGCACGGCCGGGAACGGCGCAATAGCTGCACCGTTCTTTTCGCCGACCATGAGGGATCCGCCATCCGTCTCGCGCATCCGAACGGCTGGCCCGCCGCCGACGGCAGCATCACGGCGTCGGTTGCGGCCGTCTCCGGCTCTTCCGTCGCTCGTCATGGACATAACAAGGTCTCCATAAACGCTGTCACGATCATCATACAGTCCTGTGCTTCTCCATCCACCAACGTGGCTCCGGACGAGAAGTTCCGACCGATCGGCGACGATGTGCGGACGGAACCATCGCTGCTGCATGGACGTTCTTTCCAGGCAAAGCCGGCACGGCAATGCGACCTTTCAGAATTCCTTGCAATGGAGATGGAGATGAACTGGGATCAGATCGAAGGTAACTGGAAAAAGTTCAAAGGCATGGCTCAGCAGCAGTGGGGCAAGCTCACCGATGACGACCTCGACGTCATCGAGGGCAAGCGGACGGAACTCGTCGGCCGCCTCCAGGAGCGCTACGGTTATGCCAAGGAACAGGCCGAGCGCGAGGTCGAGACCTGGCTGAACCGGCACTGAGACGCCGTCGCGCATGTCAAAAGCGAGGAGGAGAGGATGGCCACCAAGACCGATGACGGGTCCGCCGAGGCGAGTGAGTTGCGACGGGAGATCGATGCCCTCAAAGGCGACATCGGCCGTCTGACCGAGGCGATCTCCAATCTCCTTCAGCGCGAACTTGATGAAACCGGCGAGCGCGTGCGCACGGCAGCCGGCGAGACGATGGACCGCTTCACGGCGACGGCCGAGGACCTCGCCCGGGCCACGCGCGATGCGGCCGCCGACGCCGAGCGACGGGTGCGGTCCGTCGGCTCTGAGATCGAGCGCAGCATCGAGCGCAATCCGCTCACGGCGGTGCTGATCGCCGGCGGCATCGGTCTCATCCTCGGCATGATGAGCCGGCGGTGATGGGTGGGGTGCTCTCGCTCGTCACCGGCGCGGTCCGCCAGCAGGTGCAGAAGGGTGCGGCACGCATCGTGCGCGGCATCGTTCTGGGCCTGCTGGCCGCCATCTCACTCGGCATCGGACTCGTCTTCGCCGCGATCGCCGCACATCGGTGGCTTGAACAGCTCTATGGGCCCATCGCCGCTCCGCTGATCATCGCCGGGGCCTTCGTTCTCGCGGCCACGATCCTTCTCCTGGTGATGCGTGCCGGCCGCGCTCGGCCGCGCGCTATCGCAGCCGGAACGGCCGCGACGACGGGCTTGCCGCGGCACGAGGCGCTCGAAGCCTCCGCCCTGGCGGCGGGGCGCGAACTCGCCCGATCACTCGACGGCAAGCAGCTGATACTCATCGCGCTGATCGCTGGCTTCGTCTCTGGGCGCCTGCTGGAACCTCCCGGACGATCGGCTCAGAAGAAATAGCCGTTAGGAAGGCCCCCTGCCGCGCCCCTCAGCGGAGGCGCGGCAGCGGCACGATCAGCTCGCCGCTGCGACCGGCCCTGCCTGATGCGAGCGCCGCTCGAAGAACAGCGCCTGACTGATGACCGCCTTCACGGCATCGGGGCTGAAAGGCTTTGTGACGAGGAAGGTCGGCTCGGGCCGCGCGCCGGTCAGCAGTCGCTCCGGATAGGCCGTGATGAAGATCACCGGCATTTCGGCCTCGGCCAGGATGTCGTTGACCGCATCGAGGCCGGACGAACCGTCGGCAAGCTGGATATCGGCGAGCACCAGGCCCGGCCGATGCCGCTTCACGGCTTCGAGGGCCTCGCTATGCGTCCGCGCCACGTCGATGACCCGATGGCCGAGGCTTTCGACCAGCGTCTCGAGATCCATGGCGATGATGGGCTCATCCTCAATGATGAGAATGTCGGTCGCAAGCTGTTCCGAGAGTTCCTTGCCAGCCTCGGCGAGAAGCGCAGCCGCCTCGTCCTCACTGCAATTGAGGGCCTGGGCTACATGCGCAGTCGGGAACCCCTCCACCGCCGCGAGGAGAAAGGCGACCCGCGGGCGCGGAGTCAACTGCTCAAGGCGCGTGAAGCCTTCATCCTGCGCCTCCGTACCGGTGGCGGCAGGCGCCTTGTCAGGCTGGGCAGACTGCCAAACGGTGAGGAAAACGCGATAGAGCGCGACACGCAGGTCGATCTGCCGGTCGAGCGCCGCCGGATCGGCCAGAATCGCCTCCAATGTCGCGACGGCATAGGCATCGCCTCCGCTCTGGCTGCCCGCGAGCACACGCGCGAAACGGCGCAGGTAGGGTAGATGGGGAGCAATCGCTTGAGCGAGGGACATGAACAACCTCTGTTTCGTTGTCGTCGTCTGCACACCGCCATCGCGGTGGGGGCCGCCCCGCCACTGGCGCGGCGACAGCACCATCATGACCAAACGGAGTCCATTCAAAAAAGTTCCGTTGGGTCAGGAACAATTTAAAACTCCGCCCATTATCGATGGAGAGGCGGAAGTCGCAGACGGAACACGAGCAGGCATATGGGCGAAGACAAGGCCGCAAGCGGTGGGCGCTCCCAACGGCAGCAGGAACCGGCGTCGAGCGCGCCTCCAATTGGGGGCAGGGCCCCCCGCAGTCGTCCGGCCCTCGACAAGGATGTCCAGGTTCAGATCGGCCAGCAGTTGCGTGCCGTCTACGACGATGTCTTGAGGCAGGAGGTGCCTGATCGCTTCATGAAGCTGCTGGCGGAACTCGACGCCAGAACGGGCGCCCCCCTCCCACGTGCGGACGAACCGGACGAGGGCGAGGAAAAGCAATGAGGATCGATCGATTTGCTGGCGGTTTCCCTGATGATGGAAGCGTGTTGGCATGAACGGTCGCCGTCCGTGCCCTTAGGATCGCGCATGCGCCCAGTGCACCGGTCGCGCTCCATGGGTCAGTGGACCGGCGAGCCATGACGATCCTTCGCAATGCCGGCACCGGCAGTCCCAACGAGGACCGCAAGGTCCAGGCGATAGAAGGCGTCAACAGTCTCAGCCGCAGCCTGCGCGGCCGCCTCGTGGCGGCACTCGCGCTCGTGCTTCTTCCGGCCGCGCTGATCGCTCTCGGCTGGACGGTGGCACAGAACCGCCAGCTGCGGCAGGAGCGGATCGATGCCGCCACCCAGGCCAACGCCTATGTCGCAGCACAGATTGACGAGGTGCTGCGGGAGGCACAGCTTGCAGCGGCAGAGCTCGAATCGCAGCTCGCAAAGACCGGCGCTGCAGCCGACAGTTGCAGCGCCGCCGCCGCCCCGGTCCTCGGCTCCTACCCGGAGCTGACGGCGGTTGCCGTCTTTACTGGTGACACATTGCGCTGCGCCTACGGCTTCGATCGTGATGCCCTCGTTGCCCGCGCCAGCACGACGACCCGGGAGCGACTGTCCACCCAACTCGCGCAAGGGCTCACCGCCGTTCTCGACAGCCCGGTCAGCGGCGGCCCGGTGCTGCTGGCAAGTGCAATCACCGCCAGAAGCAACCGCGATACGGTCGCGATCTTCTCCGTGTCGCACGTCATCTTCGAGATTGCTCTGCGGTCGGCGCGGGTGTCACAGGAGCACGGCTCGATCGTCCTTTCACCGTCGGACCGCCTCGTCGCCGAGTACCGGACCGAGAATATCCCGGCCGATTGGCTACCGCGTGGGGGGATCTCCGCCCAGCAGTTCGGCAGCGGATCGCATGCCTTCATGGACGAGAGTCGCGGCGGCGATGGCTATCGCTATTTCGCAACCCGCTCGTCGCGGACGGGAGTGACGGTCCTCACCGGGTATCCGTCGGCAGCCTTCTTCAGCAACGAGCAGCGCCAGCTGTGGGGCGCCATCATGCCGCCCGTCATCATGCTGTTGGGCGCGACGATAGGCATCGTCTTCGCCGTCGACCGGCTGGTGTTGCGCTGGCTGCACTACCTCAAGCGCCTGACGCGGGTCTACGGCAGCGGCCGCTTCTCCGTCCGGGCCGTGCGGCTCGTGCACGCGCCGAGCGAGCTCGCCGAGCTCGGCGAGGCCTTCGACAACATGGCCGAGAACATCGCCCAGCATGCCGAGGCGCTGGAGACGGTAGCCGAGGAGAAGTCGCAGCTGTTGCGCGAGCTTCATCACCGGGTCAAGAACAACTTCCAGGTCATCGTCAGCCTGCTCAGCCTGCACAAGCAGGCGCTGCCCGCGGAGCGGCGCGACGACATCCGGTTCATCGAGGATCACGTGCAGGCCATGGCCGTCGCCTATCGCGTCTGCTACGCGCTCGGTGACATCACCGACGCCCCGCTCACCGAGCTGCTGGAGGACGTGGTGGACGGCCTGCGCCGCTCCGCGGCGCTGCCTGCCGAGCAGGTGAGAATCGAGGTTGCCGCCCGCGACGTCACGGTTGATCTCGACCGTGCCATCGGCATCGGCCTCTATCTCGCAGCACTGCTGCCGGCCTATCTGGACGAGGCGCAGCGCGCCCGCAGGGCCGTCGAACTCACGGCGGTGCGTCGGGAGAGCGGGCTCGTGCTGAGCTGCCGCTTCGCCGACGACGAGGCGGTCGGCTCGCTCAATCCGCTGCGCGAGCGCCTGACACGCGCTTATGTGCGCCAACTCGCCGCGCGGCCCCTCGACACCACCTGCGCCAGCGAGCGCAGCATCGAACTCGCCATGCCAGCGCCGGGGCCGGCCCCCGCTTGATCAGCCCTCGCCAAGCCGCCGCGACCAGTCCTCCACGATCCCGCGCTCCAGCCGCCGCACCGCCAGTGCCTTCCACGAGGCCGGCAGATGCGGCAGACGGGCGAGTTCCGCCAGAGCCTCGCGGTCGAGCATGTCGACATAGAGGACGTGGAGCACGCGCGACACCGGCCATTGCGGCTGCGGCCGCTCGAGGAGGACCATCCGGTCGCCCGACGCGACCATCCCCGGCTCCAGCACCCGGTAGTACCACCCGGTGCGGCCGCTCTCCTGCACGCGCCGCGCCATGTCCTTGCGGCCGAAGCGGTGGTTCAGCTTCCAGCAGGGTTGCCGCGCCTGCGAGACCTGGACGAGCGCCGTGCCGGCCCGGAAGATGTCATCGATGCATACATGCGCTTCGGCGAGTCCCCGCGTGCGGAAGTTCTCGCCGAAGGCCGCCCGGTCGGGCAGGAACGACGACATATCGATGCCCTCTTTCGCCCAGGCTTCATAGTGTTCGGCCGGATAATGGTGCACCGCCTTGTCCGGCCCGCCGTGGTTCTTGCGGTCGCCTTGCTCGTCGCCGGTGAGCCCTTCCGCGAGGATCTCGACCGGCGCCTCGAGGCGCCGCTTGTCGATGGCGCTCAGAATGCCCTCGCGCGCATAGGGTACCGCCTTGCCGGCAAAGACAGCTTCAATCGTAACCATGGGCCCGGTGTCTCCTCGTTGGTCGACGTTCTAGCGGCACGCCGGCGAGGCCGGCATGCGCCACGGCGTCGCCGCCTGACCCGGGCGCTATTCGTCGCCGAACAACTCGGCGCAGCGCGAGAAGGAGAAGCCAGCCCCATCCGTATCCCGGTTGATGCGCACCGAGGTGATGACGCCCTGTGCATCGGTCGCGATCTGCGCTTCGCAGAATAGGTCGACGCGCCGCGCCGGCTCGACGATGACGGCAGTCGGCATCATGGCACCGAAGGATGTCGACGTGGTCTTTGTGCGCGTGACGGTGGTGCCCGGCGCCGGATTGGACACGGTTGTAACCGTGCGCTCGGAACGGTTGAGCGGCTGCGAAGGCCCTTGCGTCTGCACTCGCGCCGGCTGCACGTAGCTCGTCTCGCCGCCGCGCCAGGTGTAGATGGCCCCGCCGCCGTCAAGCTCGTAGCGCGACAGCGGCGGGCCGTTTTCCACGAAGAAGGCATCAGCGGTCTGGCCGATCCACTTGCCTCGCAGTGCCTTGCTGGCCTCTTCCGTCGTCTTGCATCCGGCGACCACGACGCTTGCCGCGAGCGTCAGCGCGATTGCTGCCCACTTCATCCCCGCCCCCCGAGTTCTGGCATCAGCCGGCGTCGTTCTTGCCGCCCCGCCACGGAAAGGGCAATAGGACTGGAATATGACAAGCGCGCGTGAATGGAGGCTGCGCCCCTCCTCACAGACGCCAGTGCAGGACGTCCTTCGGCAGGCGCCCCGGCTTGATCGCCGAGCGCACGTCGATCACGACAGCGCCCGGCGCCAGCATCGAGGCGATGCGGGCGCCCTCATCCGCGACATAGGCGCCGTGCGGGACGGCGAGCACCACCGCGTCGAGCGCGTCGAGGGCCCCCCAGTCGGCGAGGGCGACGCCATAGGCGCGCTCGGCCTCGCGCGCTTCCGCCAGGGCATCGTGCACCAGCGGGCGGATGCCGTATTCGCCGAGTTCGGCGATGATGTCCGGCACGCGGCTGTTGCGCAGGTCCGGCACGTTCTCCTTGAAGGTGAGGCCGAGGATGGCGACGCGCGCCGTGTGCAGGTCGCGCCCGCGCGCCAGAAGCAGCTTCACCAGCTTCTCGCCGATGAAATGCCCCATCGCATCGTTGATGCGCCGCCCGGCGAGGATCATCTGCGGGTGGTAGCCGAGCGCCTCGGCCTTGGCGGTGAGGTAGTAGGGATCGACCCCGATGCAATGGCCGCCGACGAGGCCCGGCGAGAAGCGCTGGAAGTTCCATTTCGTCGCGGCCGCGTCGAGCACGTCGCTCGTGGCGATGCCCACCCGGTCGAAGATAAGGGCAAGCTCGTTCATCAGCGCGATATTGAGATCGCGCTGGGTGTTCTCGATGACCTTTGCCGCCTCCGCCACCTTGATGGACGGCGCCTCGTGGATGCCGGCCCGCACCACCGCGCCATACACGGCCGCGACCGTCGCCCGCGTCGCCGGATCCGAGCCGGAGACGACCTTGGTAATCGTGGCGAACCGATGGGCGTGGTCGCCGGGGTTGATGCGCTCCGGCGAATAGCCGACCGTGAAGTCGCGACCGAAGATAAGGCCGCTCTCGGCCTCCAGCACCGGCACGCAGTCCTCCTCCGTCGCGCCGGGATAGACGGTCGATTCGTAAACGACGATGTCGCCCCGCTTCAGCACGCGCCCCACAGTGCGCGAGGCGGCGAGGAGCGGTCCGAGGTCGGGCAGGCGCTGGCGGGTGATCGGCGTCGGCACAGTGACGATGTGGAAGTCTGCCTCGCGCAACGCCTGGGCATCGCCCGTCAGGTGGAGCAACGGCGCCGCCAGTTCCTGCGGCTCGACCTCGCCCGTCCGGTCGATGCCATCCTTCAGTTCCGCGATCCGGCCCGCGTCGATGTCGAAGGCGATGACGCGATAGCCGCCCGCGGCGAAGGCGCAGGCCACCGGCAGGCCGACATAGCCGAGACCGACGACCGAAATGACCCGGTCCGGCCTGTCAGACACCATAATACTCCCGGTACCAGTCGACGAAGCGGCCGACACCGGTCTCGACCGAGGTCGAGGGCGCATAGCCGGTGTCGCGCGCGAGGGCGCTCGTGTCGGCGAAGGTGGCAGCCACGTCGCCGGGCTGCATCGGCAGCATATTGCAGACGGCCCTGCGTCCGAGCTTGGCCTCGAGGACGCGGACGAAGTCCATCAGCGGCACGGGGCTGCCGCGGCCGATATTGTAGATGCGGAAGGGGGCAACGCCGCTCGTGCCGGGATCGGGGTGTTCCGACGCCGGGTTCCAGGCGGAATCGGGCCGCGCCGGCCGGTCGAACACGCGCACCACGCCCTCAACAATGTCGTCGACAAAAGTGAAGTCGCGGCGCATGTCGCCGTTGTTATAGACGTCGATGGCCTCACCCGAGAGGATGGCGCGCGTGAACTTGAACAGCGCCATGTCCGGCCGCCCCCAAGGGCCGTAGACCGTGAAGAAGCGCAGCCCGGTGCATGCCAGCCCGTAGAGATGCGCATAGGAATGCGCCATCACCTCGTTGGCGCGTTTGGTGGCGGCATAGAGGCTCATCGGATGGCCGACGCCGTGCCGCTCCGAGAATGGCAGGGCGGCGTTGGCGCCATAGACGGAACTCGTCGAGGCATAGACCAGGTGCTCGATGCGCCCCTGCCGCGAGCATTCGAGGATGTTGAGAAAGCCGAGGAGATTGCTGCCGGCATAGGCATGCGGGTTCTCGACCGAATAGCGCACCCCCGCCTGCGCCGCGAGGTGAATGACCCCGCGTGGCCGATGGCGGGCAAAGACCGCCTCGAGCCCCGACCGATCGGCGACATCAACCCGCACCTCGGCGAAACCGGCGCGGCTGGCGAGCCGCGCGAGGCGCGCCTCTTTCAGGGCCGGGTCGTAGTAGTCGTTCACGATGTCGAGGCCGACCACGGATTCGCCGCGCGCCAGAAGCGCCTCGGCCGTGTGGTATCCGATGAAGCCGGCAGCGCCGGTGACGAGAATGGTCATGTGCCTGGCCCGTCCAGCTCGTCCGCCGCCGCAGCGGCGGACAGCGCTTCATAACCGCTGGCGCCGCCTTTGCACAGCCTCGCGGACATACCCCTCAAGGACTGCCTCCCGCATGGGCACCTGTGCCCTTTCTCCACCCGGGATTGCCCATCGCGCGCTCTTGACGCCCGTCCCTCGTCATGCCCTCGTATGGCGCAAAATGGGGGAACAATCCATGTCCATGACCCGAACGCCCATCCACACGCCCATGATCGCCGTGAAAAATCTCTTCGCTCGCGGCTTCACCCGCCGTGGCCTTCTGAGCGCCACCGCGGCTGTCCTCATTGCCTCCACGAGCCCTGTCGTCCTCGCAGCGACCCCGAAGGATACGCTCGTCCTCGCCTGGGCGATCGACGACATCATCACGCTCGACCCCGCCGAATCCTTCGAGATCAGCGCCGGCGAGATCATGGGCAACACTTATGACCGGCTGGTGCGCTTCGATGTGGCCGATCCCTCCAAGCTCTACGGCGACGTCGCCGAAAGCTGGACGGTCTCGGAAGACGGCAAGACCTATACCTTCAAGCTGAAGCCCGGCCTCAGATTCGCCTCCGGCAACCCGCTGACGGCAGACGACGTCGCCTTCTCGCTGCGGCGCGCAGTCAAGCTTGACCTGTCGCCGGCCTTCATCCTCACCCAGTTTGGCCTGACGAAGGACAATGTCGCGGAAAAAGTGAAGAAGATCGACGACCTCACCGTCGTGATCGAGACCGACAAGGCCTATGCGCCAACCTTCGTCCTCAATTGTCTCACCGCCAACGTCGCCGCCATCGTCGACAAGAAGCTCGTGCTCGAGCACGAGAAGGACGGCGACCTCGGCTACGCCTGGCTCAAGACGAACTATGCCGGCTCCGGCCCGATGAAGATCCGCGACTGGCGCGCCAACGAGATCCTGGCGCTCGAGCGCAACGACAACTACTACGGCGAGAAGGCCAAGCTGCCGCGCGTCATCTATCGCCACGTGAAGGAAAGCGCGACCCAGCGTCTCCTGCTGGAGAAGGGCGACGTGGACATCGCCCGCAACCTGAGCCCGGAAGATCTGGCGGCGGTGGAGAAGAACGCCGACATCGCCATCACCAACCGGCCCAAGGGCACGATCTACTACTTCAGCCTCAACCAGAAGAACCCGACCCTCGCCAAGCCCGAGGTGCGCGAGGCGATGAAGTGGCTGGTCGATTACGACGCCATAGGCGCGACGCTGATCAAGGGCATCGGCACCATCCATCAGACCTTCCTGCCCATGGGTCTGCTCGGCGCCATCGACGAGAAGCCCTACAAGCTCGACATCGCCAAGGCCAAGGAATTGCTGGAGAAGGCGGGACTGAAGGACGGCTTCTCCGTCACCATGGACGTACGTCAGACGCAGCCGGTCGCCGGCATTGCCGAGGCCGTCCAACGTACCTTTGCCCAGGCCGGCATCAAACTCGAGATCATCCCCGGCGACGGCAAGCAGACGCTGACCAAGTACCGCGCCCGCAATCACGACATCTACATCGGCCAGTGGGGCGCCGACTACTGGGACCCCCACACCAACGCAGACACCTTCGCGCGCAACCCGGACAATTCCGACAATGCGGCCTCCAAGCCGCTTGCCTGGCGCAACGCCTGGGATATTCCGGAACTGACCAAGAAGGCTGATGCCGCCGTGCTCGAGCGTGACCCGGCCAAGCGCGTGGCGATGTACACCGAGTTGCAGCGCGACCTGCTGAAGACGAGCCCCTTCGTCATCATCTACCAGATGGTCGAGACCGCGGGCGTGCGGAAGAATGTCGAAGGTTTCGTCCTCGGCTCCACCTCCGATTCGACCTACGTCTTCAGGGTTTCCAAGAACTGAGGCCCGCATGGCACTCGCGGGTTCCGCCGGAGCGGGCGGGCGCAGACGCGCCCGCCTGCGTTCCACGGCCATGGCCGTCGCGCGCTTTCTCGTCGTCGTCGCGCTGACCTATCTCGGCCTCCTCGCCGTCACCTTCTTCATCGGCCGCGTCATTCCCGTCGATCCGGTGCTCGCCATCGTCGGCGACCGGGCGCCCTCGCACGTCGTCGAGCGCGTGCGCGAGGAACTCGGCCTCAACCTGCCGCTCTACCAGCAGTTCGTCATCTATGTCGGCAAGGCGCTGACGGGCGATTTCGGCATCTCGGTGCTGACGTCGAACCCGGTGATGACCGACATCCGCCGCGTCTTCCCCGCGACGCTGGAACTCGCTACGCTCGGCACGCTCATCGGCGCCCTTCTCGGCGTGCCGCTCGGCGTCCTTGCAGCGGTACGGCGCGGCAGCTTCCTCGACCAGATTGTGCGCGTCATCGGTCTCGTCGGCTATTCGGTGCCGATCTTCTGGCTGGGTCTGATGGCGCTGCTCGTCTTCTACGCCCGCCTCGGCTGGGTGGAGGGGCCGGGCCGCATCGACGTGGTCTACGAATACACCGTGACGCCCGTCACCGGCATCTTGCTGCTCGACACGGCCATGCAGGGCGAGTGGGAGGCATTCCGCAACGTCTTCGGCCATCTCATCCTGCCGGCGTCGCTGCTCGGCTATTTCTCGATGGCCTATATCAGCCGCATGACGCGCTCCTTCATGCTGACGGAGCTCGGGCAGGAATATGTCGTGGCGGCAAGGGCGAAGGGTCTGTCGGAGCGAACGGTCATCTGGCGCCACGCGCTGCGCAATGCGCTGGTGCCGCTCGTCACGGTCATCGCTTTGTCCTACGCCAACCTGCTCGAAGGCTCGGTGCTGACGGAGACGGTGTTCTCCTGGCCGGGCCTCGGCCTCTACATCACCGATTCGCTGCAGAACGCGGACATGAACGCCGTCCTCGGCGGCACCATCGTCGTCGGCTCCGTCTTCATCGGCCTCAACCTGTTGTCCGACCTGCTCTACCGCGTCCTCGACCCCAGAACCCGAGCCCGATAGCGGACCCGCGCAAGATGACCAACGATGCTCAAACCTGGCGCGCATGGCTGACGAGCGAGCGACCGGCCTCGCGCCGACAGGCCCGCCTCGGCCGTGCCTATGCCGCCTGGTCTCGCTTTGCCGACAACCGGCTCGCCATGGCGGGCCTCTTCATCATCCTGGCCCTCCTCCTCGTCGCCGTCTTCGCCGACATGATCGCGCCCTATTCGGCCGTGACCGACGGTGACCTGCGCACCGCCCGCCTGCTGCCGCCGAGCGCTATGCACTGGTTCGGCACCGACGACCAGGGGCGCGACATCTTCGCCCGCGTGGTGCACGGCTCGCGCATCACCCTCTTCGTCGTCATCCTGGTTGCGGTCATAGCCGCGCCGGTCGGCCTCCTCATCGGCACCATCGCGGGCTATGCGGGCGGCTGGGTCGATGCCGTGCTGATGCGCATCACCGACATCTTTCTCGCCTTCCCACGCCTCGTGCTGGCGCTCGCCTTCGTCGCGGCGCTGGGGCCCGGAATCGTCAATGCCGTGATCGCCATCGCCATCACCTCGTGGCCGCCCTATGCCCGCATCGCCCGCGCCGAGACGCTGACGCTGCGCCATGCGGACTACATCAATGCGGTGCGGCTGATAGGGGCCTCGCCCGCGCGCATCATTGCCCGTCACATTATGCCGCTGTGCGTATCGTCCGTGATTGTGCGCGTGACGCTCGACATGGCCGGCATCATCCTGACGGCGGCCGGCCTCGGTTTCCTCGGCCTCGGCGCCCAGCCGCCCTCGCCCGAATGGGGCGCCATGATCGCCTCGGGACGCCGCTTCGTGCTCGACCAATGGTGGGTCGCCGCAGCCCCCGGCGTCGCGATCTTTGTCGTCAGTCTCGGCTTCAACCTGCTGGGCGATGGCCTGCGCGACGCGCTCGACCCCAAGGCGGCCGGCCAATGAGCGCGCTCCTCCATGTCGAAAACCTGCGAGTCAGCTTTCCCACGCGCTCGGGCATGGTGGAGGCCGTGCGCGGTGTCTCCTTCACCCTCGGACGCGAGCGCCTCGGCATCGTCGGCGAATCGGGCTCGGGCAAATCGCAGACCGGCCGCGCCATCCTTGGCCTCACCCCGCCGCATGCACACGTCACCGCCGGCCGCCTCGTCTTCGACGGCATCGACTTGCTCGCGGCAAGCGAGAAGGAACGCCGGGCGCTGCGCGGCAAGCGCATCGCCATGGTGCTGCAGGATCCCAAGTTCTCGCTCAACCCGGTGATGCGCATCGGCGAGCAAATCATGGAAACCCTCGCCGCCCACGGCCGCGGCTCGGGCGCCGAGGCGCGCCGGCGCACGCTCGCCATGCTGGAGGCGGTGCAGATCCGGGACCCTGAGCGCGTCTTCAACCTCTATCCGCACGAGGTCTCGGGCGGCATGGGCCAGCGCGCCATGATCGCCATGATGCTCGTTGCTGAGCCGGACATGCTCATCGCCGACGAGCCGACCTCGGCCCTCGACGTGACCGTGCAACTGCAGGTGCTCTCGATCCTCGACAGGCTCGTGGCCGAGCGCGGCATGGGCCTGATCTTCGTCTCGCACGATCTCAGGCTCGTCTCCTCCTTCTGCGACCGGGTGCTCGTCATGTATGCCGGCCGCGTGGTGGAGGAAATCGCGGCTGACAGGCTGCACCAATCGCAGCATCCCTATACCCAGGGGCTGCTGAACTGCCTGCCGAAGCTCGGGCAGAGCCACCATCCCCTGCCAGTGCTCGACCGCAAGCCGGAGTGGGCGGCATGACGGACGCACTCGCGATCAAGGGCCTTGCAGTCGTATTCGACGATTTTCGCGCCGTCGATGGCGTCAGCTTCTCGGTGCGGGAGGGCGAATCCTTCGGCCTCGTCGGGGAATCGGGCTCGGGCAAATCGACGGTTCTCCGGGCCGTTGCCGGCCTCGCACCGATCGCCGATGGCACCATCTCCATCGGCGGCGAGACGATCAGTCACGCGCGCAGCAAGAGCTTCTACCGCCGGGTGCAGATGGTCTTCCAGGACCCCTACGGCTCGCTGCATCCGCGCCACACCATCGACCGGGCGCTCGCTGAGCCGCTTGCCGTGCACGGCATCGGCGATGCCGAGCGGCGCATCCTGAAGGCCCTCGACGAGGTGGGGCTTGGCAAGGGCTTCCGCTTCCGCTATCCGCACCAGCTGTCGGGCGGCCAGCGCCAGCGGGTCGCCATCGCCCGCGCCCTGATCCTCGAGCCGTCGATCCTGCTGCTCGATGAGCCGACCTCGGCTCTCGACGCCTCGGTGCAGGCCGAGGTGCTCAACCTCCTTGAGGACATCCGCCGCGAGCGCGGGCTCACCTATGTTCTCGTCAGCCACGATCTCGCCGTCGTCACGCACATGTGCGAGCGCCTGCTGGTCATGCAGCACGGCCGGCCGGTGGAGCTCCTCACCTCCGCCGACCTCGCCGCCCGGCGCATCGAAACGGCCTATACGCGCGAGCTGATGGTGGCGAGCGAGGGCTTCCGGCGCGAGGCTTAAGGCTGGACCGGCAGCCACTGCTCCGTGCCCCGCTCGCTCCCTTGCAAACAAGAAAATCCGCCGCGCCCGTCGCGCGGCGGATGTTCGTTGAACCCTCGCAGGGATGGCTTAGGTCGCCTTGGTCAGGCTGCCTTCACCTGTCGGATGAAGCCGTCGACCTGCTGGCGCAGGGCGTCGGACTGACGCACGAGGTCGTTGGCCGCCTCGACGATCTGACTGGAGACGACACCCGTTTCGGCCGCCGCACGGCTGACGCCAGTGATGTTCGACGACACTTCCTGCGTCCCCTGGGCAGCCTGCGAGACGTTGCGGGCGATCTCGTTGGTCGTCGCGCCCTGCTGGTCCACCGCCGAGGCGATCGTCGTCGACACCTCGTCGATCTGACGGATGGTCTCGGTAATGCTGTCGATAGCCGCCACCACGTCGTTGGTCGCGTTCTGCACCGCTGCGATCTGGGCCGAGATGTCGTCGGTGGCCTTGGCCGTCTGCTCGGCGAGATTCTTGACCTCGGTGGCAACGACGGCGAAGCCGCGGCCCGCTTCGCCCGCCCGCGCCGCCTCGATGGTGGCGTTGAGGGCGAGCAGGCTGGTCTGCGAGGCGATATCGGTGATCAGGCTCACCACCTCGCCGATGCGCTGGGCACTGGAGGCGAGGCCGCGCACCACGTCCGCTGCCGACTTCGTCTGGCCGTTGGCGGCACTTGCGACACGGGCGGCCGTCGTGACCTGCTGGCCGATCTCGCGGATGGAGGCCGTGAGCTGCTCGGCGGCCGAGGCGACTGTGTTGACATTGCTCGTCGCCTGTTCCGCGGCCGCGGCAACCGTCGTCGACTGGCGACTGGTCTCTTCGGCTGCGGAGTTCATGGCGCCCGCATTCTGCTGCAGTTGCGAAGCTGCGGCGGCGACAGCGCGCGCAACGCCCATCGCTTCGGCTTCGAACTGGCTGACCAGCGCCTCGATATTGCGCGCCCGCTCTTCCTTGGCGAGTTGTTCGGCCTCCTGTTCGGCGGCGAGCCGCTCGCGCTCGATGGCATTCTCGCGGAAGACCTCGACCGCGCCCGTCATCTCGTCGATCTCGTCGCGGCCGACAACCGGTGGCACCACGACGTTGCTGTCGCCATCGGCCAGGCGCAGCATAACGTCGCGCAGGTTGCGCATGCGCCGTGTGAGGTTACGGGCGAAGATGAAGGCGAAGCCGCCGATGACGAGAAAGAAGGCGAAGCCGACCGCAGCCGCCACGAGCGCGGCGTGCTGGATGCGCGCCGTCACGTCGTCGGTATAGACGCCGGTGCCGACGGTCCAGCCCCAGGGACCGAAGCGCTCGACATAGGCGAGCTTGGGCACTGCCTGCGACATGTCCCCACCTGCCCGCGGATAGTCGTAGGCGACGTAGCCGGATCCCTTGTCCTTGCTGATGGCAATCATTTCCTTGACGTAAGCCACGCCGTTGGCGTCCTTTGCGTCCAGGATATTCTTGCCCTCCATCGCTGGCTGGCCGCCGTTGACGATGGAATTGCCCTCGTCGTCGATGATGAAGAAATATTCTTCGCCGTTGTAGCGCATGGCACGGACCACAGCGCGAGCGCGCTGCTGCGCCCAGCCCTCGCCGATGAGGCCCTTCGCCGTTTCCTGGAACTGCTGGTCGATGGCTTTGATGACGACACCCGTCACTGACTGCAGCATGTCCACGCGGGCATCGCGGATCGAGGTGGCCTGCATGGATGCAAGGATGGCCACGATCGCAGCCGTGCTCACCGCAAAGAGTGCGACGACCGCCGCCAGCCGCGCGCCGATCGTCCTGAGGCCGATCTTTCCCAGAAAGCGACCCAATCCGTTTCGAACCTTGGCAGTTTCCATGCCAGCCACCCCGCATTCGCAGACCGGCTCTTGCCAGCCGGTCGCCCTTCGTTTGGTGCCGCCCACCCTTGCCGGTGGCCGGCGTTGCCTCGCCGATGGGGCACTCCGTCGGCCGGAGAGCCTTCTCGATCGCATTTCGGAATAGACGCAACTCGGCGGTGTTCGCTGAGCGAATGAGCCGCCGGCGCTTCTCCGGTCAGACCGGCCGCGGAGACCCGCGCAGGACCGAAGAACGCAATTCTCCCACCAACACCATGGTCAGCTTAGGCTGCCAGCCTTGCGCGAAGCTGGAGGACAACCTCAGCGCGCCAGTGCAAGGCCCGCCCCTGAGCTGAGCACGACGCCGCGATAACCGCCGTGATCCTCGGCAAGGCGGGCGATCATCGCGCCGCGCGCATAGAGCACCACCTCGCCCCCCTTCAGATCCCAGCCGTTGATGCTGCGCAGTGCCTCGCTTGCGCAGCCGTTCGTCGAGGCGCGGTACTGGTCGAGAAGGCCTGCATTGGTGAGCACCAGTTCACAAGCCTTCCCGCCCGCCTCCGTCATGCGCCATCGGCCAGAGACCTGGGACCGCTGCGGTACGGGCTTTGCATGGCTTGCCTGTGGTGGGGTGTAGCCCTTGACCACCTTCGGCGCCGGCAGCGGGCCGGCAGCCGTCTGGCCCGTCGGCGCAGGGGACACCGTCGGCTTCGCCGGCGGGGGCTGTACCGGAACGGACGGCATCGGCTCCTCGCGCGCGATCCCGCCACGCGGACGCGCAGCGGCGGCAGGCGCCACGACGACCG
Organism: Chelatococcus daeguensis; assembly: GCF_001887265.1. Classification (NCBI taxonomy): domain Bacteria; kingdom Pseudomonadati; phylum Pseudomonadota; class Alphaproteobacteria; order Hyphomicrobiales; family Chelatococcaceae; genus Chelatococcus; species Chelatococcus daeguensis. The sequence continues at coordinate 3,145,377 of NZ_CP018095.1, forward strand.
CTTCCACCTCGAGCGAGGGCGGCAGGGGCCGATAGCACCGCATCGGAGGGTTCCAAGGACTGGTGTAATACCGCTCGCAGCTGTTGAAGTCGCCCGCATTGCATCCCGCAAGGACGATGAGGCTGAGGAGCGGCCACGTCCTGCGGCACAGCAGCTGCAAGAGCGGCCGGGCATGATCCCGGCCGTCTTCCCCGATCGAGGACGTGAGTTCGCGCGTCACTTTCATGCCATGGCCCCAAAAGGCATCTCGAGTTGCATCGTCAGGCGGGGGTCGCCGAGGCATTCGGCAAGCCGGCGGCGGGCGGCATCGCCCGTGGCGATCAGCACGCCGGCGGTGACTTCACTCTTCCCCGACACCGAATAGCGAAGAACATTTGCCGGCTCTTTTTCCCCGCAGGCGCCCGACAGGAAGCCCTGCTCGCCGCCCGGCCCGGCCTCCTGTCCGCAGATGAAGGACACCCCGTTCAGCGCGCCCTTACGGGCCTGCAGAACGATCTGCAGCCGGCTATTGCCGGCAAGGGCAAGGCCGACATTGGCCGCCACGAGCACCCCGGCAACACCCGGCCCGAGATGGAGGAAGCCCTCGGCGGCGATATCGACTCCGGGCTCGATACCCGTCAGTCGGTCGAACACGGCAATTCCCGACAGATCGTCGAGCAGCAGGAAGAGTCGCCGGTGATAATGGAACGTCCCGTGGACGTTGCTGTCGACGAGGAAGGCACTCGCTCCCTCGAGGGCGACCTCGGCCGCTAGCCAGCCACAGCCGGAGACGCCCGCCGCACCGAGCGGTCGCAGGATGTTGTGGGCTGCCGCCGAGCGGAAGTAGCTGCCCGGCGCGCCGTCACCCCTGACGTCAATGCCGCCCGGATCGCTGATCCAGCGGATGCCTTTGGCTGCATAAACGAAGGACCCGCAGTCCTCGTGACCCTTGGCGTCGCTCGCACCGAAGCGGGCGGCGAAATAGGCCCAATCGTGCCCGTTCCTGTGACGCGCCGTAACGAGCCCCGCCTGCCGGTCGAGCACACGTGGCGCCGAGGCACGGGCGGCCAGCATCTCTGCCACCGCCGGTTCGGCCATCACGTCCCGCCCGCAGCGGGCGATGAGGTCCCTGAGGATAGGCAGATGTTCCGCCCCGCCCGCAGTTTCCCCGAAGGGCGCGAGGCAGCCGTCAGGATCCGTTAGCGCCACGGCCGTCGCGATAGCCCGACCAAGCGGCAGGGCCATGCGCCGGCGCAAACCCTCCGTGTCCGGCAGGGCAGCAAGCACTCCCTGCAGCGCGAGGCCAACCGCAAGCGCCTCGAAATGCAGGTGCGAGGAGCCTACGCTCGGCATCGCCGGCTCGGCGAAGAGCTGAATCATCGACCAGTCAATGTGATTGAGCGCCATGCAGCGCCACGGTCCGGCGAGCGGCAGGCGCGGCAGCGCCGCGGCGACGACGGCGAGCGCGGCGGCCGCATGCAGCCGCTCTCGCGCCTCACCGATGAGATTGTCGCCGAGCGCCTCGGCGACAAACCGGGCGTGCCGCACGATTTCGGCAAGCAGCCCGGCGCTCTTGCCCGCCGGCAGACCGGCCTTAAGCGCCCGTGCGAGGAGTTGCAGCAGCACCTCGAGCCGGATGGCCGTCGTTCGCGCGCCGTAGCGATCCTCGTCGTCGACGTCGGCCCGTGGAGTGGCCGCCTGCCACGACAGCGCGAGCGCAACCGCCCGGGCAAGGCTCTTGCGCTCGCCATCCTCCGGCAGAGAGAGGAGCCAGCCGAGCGCGTGATAGCGGGCGCGCCACAGGCCGCAACCGAACGGATCCTCCTGCCAATCGAGCATCTCCGGCAGCGGCCAGTCTTCATGCCCGGCCAGGCGAAGGCGCCCGTCTGCGACCGTGCCCAGCCCGCCGGCGAGCCAACCGGCGAGGTCGGTCTGGACGAACGGCGCCGCGGACAGCGCCGTTTCGTCGACAAAGGCCGCAAGAAGCCCGCGGGAGTCGCTCGCGGACGCCGCGGACAGCTCGGCAAGCCGGCCGAGCAGCACGAGCCCGTCGTCCTCGGTTGCGGCCGGGAGCCCGTCGTCGAGCGAAACTTCGTAAGGCAGGATGCGGCGGATATCCGAGCGGCCCCGCGCCTGGAAGCCGATGTCGACCGTGCTGGCTCCCGCGGGCGGATCGAGACGCAGTGTGAAGCGGCGCACGCGCCGGTCTGTCGGCAACATGATGAAGGCGCCGACGCCCTCCGCCTCGAGCGTGCCCGCATAGGGACGCGGCAACGCCCGGCCCTGTGCGTCGCGATAGACGATGCGCGCAAAGGCCATGTCGGGTGCTGGCGCCGCGCAGAACAACTGGCCGCGCACCGTGAGGCCGCCGCCCGGCACGACACCCCAGGTCTCCCATTGCGGCTCGCTGTCGAGAAGCTGGCTTGCCGGCAGCACCTCAGCCTCTGCGGGGGGCTGCGGCAGCGGTCGCAGGCGGGGCGTCGCGATTTCGAACGGCGCCGTGTTGCGCCAGCTGCGCACCGTCAGTTCCACGCGCTCGGCATCGGCCGGCAGGCGGAAGGCCACCCGCACCTGCGCGAACTTGCCGCCAGGCGCGGCAGGTCCGGCGACGTCGATCGAGAAGGGGTCGATCCGCCCCCGCATCAACCCGGCGACGGCGGGCAGGTCGAGGCTGACGCCGTCGCCCGTCTGGAAGTCGAAGCCAAGGCGGATGGCATCCGGTATGCCGCCGGTCTTTTCGTTATCAGCCCAGGTGAGCGCGAAAGACAATTCGCACCACCGGTCCGCCGGCACCCCACCGAAGGAGAACTGCACGCGCGCCCGGCGGTTGCGCGCCTCCACAACATGTCCTTGGCCGTCGCCGCGGGCGGCCGAATCTGCGCCGTATCGGACGGCCGCCGGCAACAGTTCGCGCCCGCCCATGGCCTCCGCTGCCCCGGGGGCGCGGGCGGGGCTTGCGGAGGGCGGAACGGGCGCGGCCTTCGGCGGCTGCGCCCGCTTCTTGACGGGGCCGGGCAAGCGCGGCGGCTGAAACGGCTTTACCCGGTCCGGCGCCTTCGCCAGACCGGGCTGCAACAGGGCCTCGAGACCGGGCCGCACGCGCTGCGTTCCCTTCTTCTTTCCCGATTGTTCGTCTTCGCCGCTCACGCCGCCGCCACACGGTCGAAGAACTGGCGCACGTCGCCGTTCATGTTCGCTGCCTGCTCGTCGAGCGAGGACGCGAGCGTCTGCACGGTGTTGACGATACCGCCGATGTCCTGCGCAGCGGCCCGCACGGTCGCCACGGCGCTCGCCACGCCTTGTGCATCCTGCGACATTTCCTCGACTGCGGTCAGGATCGAATGGGTCGCCGCAGCCTGGTTTTCGACCGCGGCGGCGATCGCCTCGGCCGACTGCACGACCTCGCGAATGACGGCGCCGATGCCGTCGAGGTCGCCGACCGTCGCCCTTGTGGCCTGCTGGATCGCCGCGATCTGGTCGGAAATCTCCTGGGTGGCCTTCGCCGTCTGCGTCGACAGCGTCTTGACCTCGCGCGCCACGACGGCAAAGCCGAGCCCTGCCTCGCCCGCGCGCGCCGCCTCGATGGTGGCGTTGAGGGCGAGCAGGTTCGTCTGCCGCGCGATGCCGCCGATGAGCTCGACGATGGAGCCGATGCGCTCTGTGACCTCGGCAAGGCCCCGCACGCCGGCATCGGCCGCCTTGGCCTGCTCCGCGGCCTTGCCGGCAATCTCGTAAGCCCGCTGCGCGTAGCTTTCGACAGCCTCGATGGACTTCGCCATCGTGCCCGCCGCAGCCGCGCTGCGGGCCGCCCGCTCAGCCATCTCCTCGGCGGTCATCGTCATGTTGTCGGCCTGCTCGCTCGTACGGCCGGTCGCCTCGCCAAGCTGCTCGGATGCGCCACGCATGACGTGCGCCGCCTGATTGAGCGCCGACAGGCTGTGCGAAAAGGTCCGATCGAAGATGTCGATCTCGCCGGTCAGCCGCGTGCGGCGCTCCTCGCCCGCAGTCAGCAAGGTCTCGTGATAGACGGAGACCGCGATGCCCATGTCGAACATCACCGCGCTGCCGACGGCGCTAGCGAGCCGCGCCAGCCGGCCCGAACGCAGCCGCGTCTCCTGCGCAAGCACGGTCGTCAGCTCGGCGAGGATGACGCTGTAGCCGCCGATGTACCAGTCGGGTTCGACGCCGACGCGCACATGGGCCACGGCCACGGCCCGCACGCTCGTGAGATAGCTTTCATCGAAGCCCGAGGTGAAGAGCCGGCGCCAGTGCTCGGCTTGCAGCTTGGCGAGCCGGTCCTGCCGCTTGTCGACGAGCCGCGCCGTCATCGGGAATTTGGCGAGATGCCGGTAGAAGTCGCTGATGATGCGCGGCATGTGGGGCGCGATGAGGCTCCACGCGGTCTCAAGCTCGCCACGCGCCGCAGCGTCGATCTTGTAGAAGGCCAAGCGCTCGTTCAGGGAAAGAACCGTTTCGGACATTATTCCTACCATGCGAACTCATCCCGCGCAGCGCTGCCCCTCGCGGCGGTGGGCGGGAACGGGAAAAGGGAGAGGGACGGCCGGACGGCACCCATCATGCCGTGGCCTCCGCCAGCCGGTTGGCCACATAAAGCCCGGGCCGCCCCGAAGCGGACCGGAAGGCATCGGAGATGCCCATTACCGTCTCGGCGGCGCCGAGGACCAGGTACCCGTCGGGTGCGAGCACCTTCGCCATGCGCGAAAGCACGTCCGCTTTCGTCGGAATGTCGAAGTAGATGAGCACGTTGCGGCAGAAGATGATGTCGAACGTGCCGAGCCCAGCAAAGGACTGCAGCAGATTGAACTGCCGGAACTGCACCATCGCCCGGATCTCCGGCCGGATCTGCCACTGGTCGCCCTTCTGCTCGAAATACTTGAGCAGGTACTGGATGGGCAGCCCGCGTTGCACTTCGAAGGCCGAATAGAGCCCCGCCCGGGCTCGCTCCAGCACGTGGCCGGCCAGGTCCGTCGCCAGGATCTCCACCGTGACCCCCGGCAGGAGGTGCGCATTTTCCTTCAGCGTCATCGCTAGGGAATAGGGCTCCTGCCCCGTCGATGCTGCCGCGCACCAGACGCGGATGCGCCGCGAGCCGCGCCGGTCGATGAGGCTCGGCACCACAAAGGACACGAAGGTCTCAAACGGTGTCTTGTCGCGGAAGAAGGATGATTCGTTCGTCGTCATTGCCTCGACGACGGCATCGGCGACCGCGCCCGATGGGGCAGTGCGCAGACGCGCCACGAGTTGCTCGACGCCGGCGAGCCCCACCTTGCGCGCCACGGGCGCCAGCCGGCTCTCGATGAGATACTGCTTCTCCTGCGACAGGTTGAGCCCCGAGCGCTGCTTGAGGAATTGCTGCAGGAATTCGTAATCGCCGGCCGCAATCATGCTCTACCTCCGACGATCAGCTGGCTGACCCTGGGGCCGATGTCCTCAATTGGCAACACGCCTGCGCAAGCCCCGGCGGCAATCGCCGCGCCCGGCATGCCCCACACGACGCTTGTCGCCTCGTTCTGCGCGATGACATTGCCGCCCGCATCCGCGATGGCAAGCGCGCCCCGGGCACCGTCGCTGCCCATGCCGGTCAGGATGACCCCGAGCGCTGCCGAGCCAAAAACCCGCGCGACGGACTCGAACATCGGGTCGACAGCCGGCCGGCAGAAATGCACGGGCGGCGCGTCCGACAGGCGGATGACGGGCCTCTCGCCCACTTTCTCGACCAGCATGTGCCGGCCGCCGGGCGCCACATAGATGCGCCCCGCCGCCAGCGGCTCGCCGTCGACTCCTTCCGCCGCCTCACGGTTGGCGGTGCGGCCGAGATGCTGGGCGAGGATGGTCGTGAACGTCGGCGGCATGTGCTGGACGATGAGGACGGGCAACCGCGCGAGTGCCTGCCCTGCCCCCTGCAGGAACTGCATGAGCGCTTGCGGCCCGCCGATGGAACTGCCGACGCACAGGACGCGTGCGGGGATGCCGGTATAAGGCCTGAGCTTCTCTGTCGCCCGCAGCGGCTGCGGACGAGGCTGGAAGGCCGACGTCGCAGGAGCCGGCGCCGGGGCAGCCGGCTTGGCGACGGGTGGCCCGAGCGGCAGGCGCAGGCCAGCCGCCGAGCCGGAGCGCACCCGCTGTCCGAGATGGCGCACCTTCTCCACGAGTTCGCGGCGGAAGTCTGCTGAGGTAGCAAGCCGCCCCGTCGGATCAGGCTTCGGCACGTAGTCGGCAGCCCCGAGCGCGAGCGCCCTGAGGCTCGTCTCCGCGCCCCGCTGCGACAATGTGGAGGCGACGAGCACGACGGTGTCAGGCTTGGCCCTGAGGAGGAGCGGCAGGGCCGTGAGCCCGTCCATCTCAGGCATCTCGATGTCGAGGATGACCACATCGGGTTGCGACTGCGTCATGTCCTGCGCCGCGAGGCGCCCGTGCCGGTGCGTTGCGACGACCGCAAAATCCGGCTCTTCCTCCAGCCAACGCGATACGAGCCCGCGCACGATGGCCGAATCGTCGACGATCATGACCCGGATCTGATCACCCGCCGCGGCAACTCCCGTGACATTGGTCATGCGAGCGGCTTTCCGGCGTCAGCGAGGGCATCGGCATCGATGAGCCCGACCTCTTGGAACTTGTAAGCCAGGATCTCCCGGTCGAAGGGCTTCATGATGTACTCGTCCGCCCCAGCGATGAGCGCCCGCGCGATATGGCCAGGATGGTTCTCCGTCGTGCAGAACACGATCTTGGGCCTGGTACCACCCTCAAGGGCGCGCACCGCCTCCAGGAACTGCGGCCCGTCGACCACCGGCATGTTCCAGTCGAGCAGGATGGCGTCCGGCATCGTGACGACGCAATGGTCGAGCGCCTCCTGCCCGTTGCCCGCCTCGCTCACCTCGAAGGACAATTCCTCGAGGATCTTGCGCGCCACCTTCCGGATGAAGGGGGAATCGTCGACCACCAGACACGTTTTCATCAGCCGCCTCTATACTCATCGGCTTCGACCAATGCGGCTCAGGCCGCCATCGCCCCCTGCCGCAGGGACAGGACGCGCTCGACGTCGAGAATGACCATCAGTTCGCTCTCCAGCCGGTGGATGCCGTCGGCCACCTGCGCCCAGCGCGGATCGAGATTCATGGGGTTGGGCTCGCGCGTGGAGCTGTCGAGCGCCAGCACCTCGCCGACCGTGTCGATGATGAGCCCGTAGGACTCGCCCTTGTAGTCGATACCGACGGCCATCGGCTGCAGGGTGTCGGTCGCATCGGGAAAGTCGAGCAGCCGGCGCATGTTGATCGTCGTCACGATGCGCCCGCGCAGGTTCAGCACACCCTCCACGGCCCGCGGCGCCCGCGGCACGCGCGTCGTGCGCTCGGGCATGAACACGTCGTGCACGGACAGGATGGGCAGGCCGAAGAGCTGCCCGGCGATACGCACGGTCACATACTGGATGGTGTCGGCGGGCTTGCCCGCCGCCTCGGTCGGCTTGGTCATGCGGCCACCTCCTGCTGGATCCCGGCGAACTCCTTGAGCGCCTCGAGGAGGCCAGGCTTGTCGAACTTGGCGATGTAATCGGAGAAGCCCACGGAGCGGCCGCGCTCGATTGCCTCCGGCGTGCACAGACCGGACAGCGCGATGATCGGCAGACCCTCCATTCGCGGATCGCGGCGCAGACGGCCCGCGAACTCGAAGCCGTCCATGTGCGGCATCTCGATGTCGGTGACGACAACGTCGAACATGGCGCCGCGCTCGAAGAGCTGCAGGGCGGCGATCGCCGAGTCGCTCAGCGTCACGTCATAGCCGGCGGCCTTGAGGGCCGGCCCGAGCATGTTGCGGAAGAAGGCGCTGTCGTCGACGAGCAGCAGGCTGCGCCGCTCCGGCGCGCCCTGCATCGCGCCGCGGCGATGGAACCAGTCCTTGAACCCCATCGGCAGGTAATGGGCGATGTCGATGATCTCGGTCGTCTGGCCGCGCACCACGCCCGAGCCGAGGATGCCGGGCACATCCGAGGCGAGCGTGACCTCGAACTGTTCTTCGACGATATCGATGATCTCGTCGACCATGAGGCCGACGGAGCGGCCGGAATCCGAGAACACGAGCACCGGTTGCGTGCCGCCCTCGCGCTGCTCGATGCGCTCGTTGACGGGCACGAGCGGCATGAGCGAGCCGCGGTACTGCACGACCTGCCGCCCCGTCGCGCGCTCGATCTTCTCGACCGGCAACTCCTCGAGGCGCGTCACGAGCGACAGCGGCACCGCCTTCGGCTCGGCCCCACCGGCACGGAAGAGCAGCAGCGCCACCGCATTGCCCTTGCCAGAGGCGCGCTCGGCGTCGATGCCGGCCGCCTCGCCCGAGCCGAGCGTCGCCGAATGCGCCACCGCCTGCGCGATGCCGTTCGGATCGATGATCATGATGACGCTGCCGTCACCGAGGATCGTGTTGCCCGAGAACATCGACAGGTGCCTGAGCAGCGTCGACATGGGCTTCACCACGATCTCCTCGGTGTGGAAGACCGCGTCCACCACGATGCCGAAGGTCTGGTTGCCGACCTGCATGACGACAATGAAGCCCTGCTCGCCCTGTTCCACGCCGGGGGCACCGCCCTCCGGTTCGGCGGTGCCGAGCAGTTCGGCGAGCGGGACGACCGGCAGCAGCTTGTTGCGCAGCCGGAGCACCGGTGTGTTCTTGATGCGCTCGATGCGGTGGCCCGACTTGTGGTGCACCCGCACCAGCTCCATCACCGCCAACTGCGGAATGGCGAAGCGGTCCCCAGCGGCCTCGACGATGAGCGCCGAGACGATGGCGAGGGTCAGCGGGATCTTGATCACGAAGGTGGTGCCGCGGCCGAGCACCGAACGCACGTCGATGGTGCCGCCGATGATCTCGATGTTGTTGCGCACCACGTCCATGCCTACGCCGCGGCCCGACACGCTCGTGATCTTGGCGGCAGTCGAGAAGCCGGCGTGGAAGATGAACTTGTGGATCTGGGCCTCGTTCATCTTCTCGAGCTCGGCCTCGGTGGCGAGGCCGTTCTCCAGCGCCTTGGCGCGGATGCGCGCCACGTCGAGCCCGCGCCCATCGTCCGCGATCTCGATGATGATGTGCCCGCCCTCGTGATAGGCGGAGAGGCGGATCTTGCCCCGCTCCGGCTTGCCGGCTGCCCGCCGGCCCTCCGACGTCTCGAGACCATGGTCCGCCGAGTTGCGCACCATGTGCGTCAGCGGATCCTTAATCAGGTCGAGGATCTGCCGGTCGAGCTCGGTCTCGGCGCCGACCATCTCGAGGTCGATCTGCTTGCCGAGTTCCTGGGCAAGATCACGCACAATGCGCGGCAGCTTCTGCCACGCGTTGCCGATGGGCTGCATGCGCGTCTTCATGACGCCTTCCTGCAGCTCGGCCGTGACGTTGGACAGGCGCTGCAGCGGCACCTTGAACTCGGTGTCGCCCTGGCGGCGGGCGATCTCCATGAGCTGGTTGCGCGTCAGCACCAACTCCGAGACCATTGTCATCAGCTTTTCGAGCGTGTCGACATTGACCCGCAGCGACTGCGAGGAGACCGAGCCCTTGCCGGAGCCGCCCTGCTCGTCGCCCTCGGCGACGGGCGCCTTGGCCTCGGCCTTGGGAGCGGGCTTCGCCTCGACCTTCGTCTCGGCCTCGGGCGGAGCCTTGGCGGCAGGCTGGGCTGCGGGCTTCGTGATGGGCTTCGGCCGCGGCACTTCAGCCTCCGCCTCGCGGAAGGCGCGCTCGATCTCGTCGAGCGTATCCTCTCCAGGCAGCAGCTCGCGCTCCAGCACCTGGTCGCTCAGCGTGCCGACGGAGACCTTGCGCTGGGGAGCTGGCGCAGGCTCCGGCGGAGCCGGCGGCCCGAAGGCCAGTGCCTCGAGCGGGGCGATGAGGTCGTCGTCGGTGCCGGCCGGCTCCTGACCGACGTTGTTTTCAAGCTCGACGAGCAGCTCCTTCACGCGGTCGATGGTGCGCAGGATGAGCCCGACCGCTTCCGTCGTCACCGGCGCGCCCTCGCGGAACTTGCCCATGAGCGTTTCCGCGGCATGGGCCAGCGCGCCGAGACGTGGCAGGCCAAGGAAGCCGCACGTCCCCTTGATGGTATGGACGAGGCGAAAGATGTTGTCGAGAACCTGAGCGTTGTTGGGGTCCCGCTCGAACTTCACGAGCTCGACATCAACGACATCGATGTTCTCGTTCGTCTCGGTCAGAAACTCCCGAAGCAGATCGTCCATGCGCCCAACTCCCCAAAGCCCGCCGTGCGGCCCGCCCGCCCCGGCGCCGGAGCAATGCCGGCCATGGTCGGCCCGCGCATCCGCTCCTTTCCATTCCGTCCCGACCAGAGCCCCGATCGCTCCGGCCTCTCAACCCATACCGATCAGGCCGCCCGTACCCGTGCGATGAAGCGTTCCACTTCCTCGCGCAGCCGCCCCGCCTGATCCGTCAGTTCGCTTGCTGCACTGACAATCTCCGACGAAACACGCCCGGTGTCGGCCGCAGCACGCGTCACACCCGAGATATGCGCCGAGACCTCCTGCGTGCCATGCGCCGCCTGCTGGACGTTGCGGGCAATCTCACCCGTCGCCGCGCCCTGTTCCTCGACGGAGGACGCGATCGTTGCCGAAATCTCGTCGATGCGCGCGATCGTCTCGGAGATGCCCTCGATGGCCCGCACGACGTCGCCGGTCGCGCCCTGGACCGCGCCGATCTGGGCCGAGATCTCCTCGGTCGCCTTGGCCGTCTGGGCCGCGAGGTTCTTCACCTCCATGGCGACAACCGCGAAACCCCGCCCCGCCTCCCCCGCGCGAGCCGCCTCAATGGTGGCGTTGAGCGCAAGGAGGTTCGTCTGCGCCGCGACGTCGTTGATGAGGCGGATGACCTCGCCGATGCGCTGGGCACTATCGTCGAGGCCGCGCACCACCGATACGGTCGAGCCCGCCTGCTGCGCACCCTCGCTGGCGATGGCAGCGGCATTCGTGACCTGGTGGCCGATCTCGCGAATGGATGCGGAGAGCTGCTCGGCGGCCGAAGCAACCGTGTGCACGTTGTTGGTCGCCTGGTCCGACGCCGAGGAGACCGCGAGCGACTTGTGGTTCGTCTCCTCGGCCGCAGCGTTCATCGCCGCCGCATTCTGCTCGAGCTGAGCCGCCGCCGCCGAGACCGACCGTACGACGCCCATGACCTGCGCCTCGAAGGCATCAGCAAGACCGTTCAGCATCGCGCGCTTGCGCTCCTCAGCACGCGCATCGGCCTCCGCCTGCTCGGCCTTCAGCCGCTCGCCCTCGAGAAGCGCCGCGCGGAAATGTTCCGTGGCACTCCAGATCGCCCCTACCTCGTCGCGCGAACGGCGCGTCTCGATGGCGACATCGTAGTCGCCACCGGCCATCTGCTGCAGCGCGCCCGTGACCCGGCGCAGCGGTCGGCTGAGGAGAAATGTACCGAGCCAGGCGGCGAGGCCCGCACCGAGCAGGAGGCCGATCGCTGCGGTGCCAATGACGAGGCCCATCATGCGCGACTGGAAGTCGCGCATGCCGCCGCGGATCTGATCGAGCTGACCGAGGATGGCAACGACCTGCTGGTCGAGCAATGCCTGGAATTCCTTGCGATTGCGGCGGTTTGTCTCGTTGTTGCCCTGCTCGCTCGCCGCCGACGGCGAGACGTCGACACCGAGCCGCGCCGTCTCGAGGCGGAACGTGCGGAACTCCGCGGCGCGCGCCGCCATCTCATCGAAACTGCCGAGCCGGTCCGGGGGAACGAGCGGGCGCCAGTTCGCCAGCGTCTTGTCCATCTCCTCGAGATGTCTGCGGATGCCTTCGGCAAACTGGACCGCCGAATCGCTCGTCTCCGACATGTAGACGCCGCGCGAATCCATGACGACGGCCGTGATGAGGCGGTTCAGGTGCTCGGCGTAATAGGCGCGCTGCGCCGTCTGGTTGAGCAGGGTGCTTTGCTCGTCGTATTGCCGGAGCGCATGGACCGCCATCGCCGCGACCATGATCGTCACGCCACCCATGATTGCGACAATTGCGTATATCTTGCCGGAGATCTTCATTTGCCCCGCTTTCCCGCCGGAAGGAACGTACTCATTGCATCACTGATGAGAAATCCCGTTTTAGGACCTCATTTCGTCTTTCTTGATGTAGTTGATTTCTTCTATGAGAAGGTCACGAACGATCGGACTACCGATCCTTTCGTTGGTCCGATCCTTGATCACTTGCAGCAGTTCGGCCAGGTTCTGACGCGAGAGATTCCGGAAATCGATGCGGTCTTCCGCATAGATGCGGCGGAAGGCTTCGTCGATCAGGAAGGGGTCTGGCGGGACGGACATCTCGCGCAATGTGCCCGCGTCCGCCGTGAATATGAGCTGTGTGACGATGTAGCCCTGGAGTTCGCCATCGAGGATGACGGGCACTGTCATCGGCGCCAGTTTCTTGTATTCGAGGCCCTCGAGATAGGTCTGCTGCGCGCCGAGCGGGTTGCCGCCCGCGACCCAATAGGCGGTGGCGTAGCTGGACATCAAGGCGATGGCGGCCACCCAGAACCCGGTCAGCAGCAGACGCATCATCGAGCGGAACCCTTGAGGTGGCCGGCCGGATTGTAGGTGCCGTCGGAATCCTCGGCGCGGATCGAGGCGGCAACGATCTCGGCGACCTCGTTCATGGCGCGCAGGTTGAGCTCGAGCACCGCGTGGTTGCGAGCGAGCTTCTGGCGCACTCCGCTCATGCGGTCGATGACCTGCCGCTCCATCGGCTCCTGGTCGACCACCTTCATGAGTCGGCTCAGTTCGAGCAGGATCTGGCTCTTGCGACGGTTGGTCTCGTCGAGGTCGATATCGTGGTGCGTCTCGAGTGCGCGAGTCTCGACGTCGACGACGAACTCAAGCCGGTCCATAGCCCGCAACAGCGCCGTGCCCGTAGCGGAAATCCGCGGACTGCCAGGCGGAAGGATACCGGCCTCGCCGCGGCGTTCGCCGACGTCGCCGACCGTGCTTCCGGCATCGGACCCCTTGCCATCATCGAACGTCATGCTCTGTTCTCCTCACCTTTTCCGGCAGTTGGAAAGGGACTGGAAACACCCTTTCCGTCGTTGTGTGCAAACTGCTGCTTGGCCTGCTGCGACCGCTCCGTGGCCGTACGCAGCATGTCGGCTATGCCGATGCCGCCCGATACCGCCACCTGCTCGCCCATCTTCTCCGCAAGCATCGACTTCCAGATCTTGCCGGCCGTCCCGGTGCCGAAGACGACCTCGCCGTTCTCCGGCAGCATGGCCTCGAAGAAATTCTGGAGAACGAACGCCTCGAATTTCCGATAAGGGTCGCCGTCGCTCCTGCGCACCGAGGCGGCGCGACTGCGCATCGCCGTGAGTGCCCCTTCCACGTCGTGCGTCGAGCCAAGCACCGGCGGGCGGACGGCGTCGAAGGTATCGGCGAAATCGACGCCGGCGGCGCTCGCCGGCATGCTCTTGAGGCGCTGGAGCGCGGCCTGATAGCGTGACGGCTCGACGGCGCGCGTCACCTCGAGCACGATATCCGACGGCGGCTGAATGGCCATGGCTTACCCTTTTCACGGCGCAGAGCGGATAGAGTCTGTCGCCGTGGGGTAATTTGCCCGCGCTGGCTTATGTCAGGCTTGCGTCGCGCGTGCCTGCAGGGCGTCGAGGATCTCCGCGAGGCTGCGCTTGTCCTCCTCCTCGCGGGAGGAGCGCGCCACCTTGGCTGCGTGCCGCTCAACGCGCTTGAGCTTCATCGCCTCCTGCAGCACCTGCTGCGCCTGCGTCTGCCGCGCCGCCTCCAGCTCCCCGGCGTGGCCCGCGAGCCGGTGGAGATGACGGGCCATCGTTTCCACGAACAGGCCGTGCAGCGGCTCGCCTTCGTTGAGGCTCGCCAGGATGTCCGTCTGCGCGCGGGAGAGCTCGGCCTGCTGGCGCTCGATTTCGACGAGCTTAGCCTCGGCCATGCGGCAAAGCCGCTCCTGCACGTCCATGAGGCGGCGCATCTTGTCCAGTCTGCGGCGGGCGTCCATGGGTTATCCGTTCCGGAGCCACTCGGCGAAGCCGAGCATGAAGAGGGTCATGTATTCGCGGAAGAGAAGGTAGAAGATCAACAGGCCGAGCCCGATCACGAGCGGCATCATGATGAAGTAGATCGGCAACTGCGGCGTCAGCTTGTTGGCGACGCCGATGGCGAAGTTGATGACAAGCGAATAGATGATGAAGGGGCTGCTGATGCGCAGGGCGATGAGAAAGGCGTCCGTCAGCTTGTCGACGACCTCCGTCAGCGCCAGGCGCGTGCCGAAGGTCTCGCCCGGCGGCAGCCGCTGGTAGGACGCGACGAGGCCGCGCAGCAGCTCCCAGTGCAGATCGGCGAAGAAGACGAGCGCGACCGCCGTCAGGGTGATCAGCGTCGCGAGCGACGGCAGGCTCTCGCCGTCATCGACCGGCGTGCCGAGCATGCCGCCGATGCCGATGGCCATGGCGATGGCGACGGCCAGCGTCTCGAGCGCCATGAAGAACAGGCGCGCCATGAAGCCGATGACGAAGCCGGTGAAGGTCTCGAAAGCGATCAGGCGCAGCATGTCGGCCGGTGCCGCATCCCCCACCCGCGCGCCGACCGGCCCCAGCAGCAGCGGCGTCAGCGCGAGCGAGACGGTGAGCGCGATGAACAGGCGCACGCGCGTCGGCACGCGTGCGCTCGAAAAGCCGGGCGCCACCATGAGGCAGCCGCCAATGCGGCAGAAGATCAGGAAGACGGCAAGGAGCGACTGCGAAAGCTGAGCGCTCACGAGATGGTTCCGAGCGACTTGATCTCGATGCCCCGCGCGATCTCGACGTGCGACAGCACCGGCAGGGTCGGGAACAGCCGCTCGACGATCATGCGCACGTAAGGCCGGGCATCGGGCGCCGTGACGAGGACAAAGGTGGCGCCCTCGTTGAGGTGCCGCCGGATGACCTGCGAAGCCTCGTTGCCGAACTGCTCGACGAGGCGCGGGTCGATGTCGAACTCGACGACGTCGCCGCGGGCGTCGCGCTTGAGACTCTGGTGAAAGGCAAGGTCCCAGCGGTTTCCGAGGCGCAGCACGCTGAGCACGCCGTTCTCCGCGAGATCACCGCAGATCTGCGGCGCGATGCGCATGCGCACGTGCTCGGCCACCTGCTCGGATCGGCGCGCATGCGGCACGATCTCGGCGACGGCCTCCAGGATGAGGTGCAGGTTGCGGATGGAGACGCCTTCGGCCAGCAGCAGCTTCAGCACCGCCTGCAGGCCGGAATAGGAAATCTGCGCCGGGCAGATATCGTCGATCAGGCGCTTGTACTCCGGATCGAGGCGATCGAGCAGCCCGCGCATGTCCTTATAGGACAGGAGCTGCGAGAGGTTGTTGCGGATGATCTCGCTAAGGTGTGTCAGGAGCACCGAGACATTGTCGACGGTGGTGAAGCCCTGTCGGCGCACTTCGTTCGAATAGGTCTCCGCCACCCACATGGCCTTGATGCCGAAGGCCGGCTCGCGCGTCATTTCCCCCGGCACGTCCGGCTGCGGGCCGTCGCCAGTGACGACGAGCATCTCGCCGATGCGCATTTCCTGGGTCGCGACGACCGTGCCGTGGATCTTGACCTGATAGGTCTTGCCGGGCAGCGACAGCGTGTCGGTCAACTTGATGTCGGGCACGACGAAGCCGTACTGCTGCGCGAACTTGCGCCGCATCTTGCCGACCCGGTGTGCAAGCTCGCCGTGGGCGTTGAGCAGCTTCATCGACAGCTGCTTGCCGAGGCACAGCTCGATCTCGGCCGTCTTGAGCGATTCCTTGACCGAATCCTGGGCTTCGCGCTTCGCCTGCTCCTCCTTCTCCTTCACCTTGGCGGCGGCCTGGGCCTCCCGCTCGGCAATGCGGCGGGGGATGGCGTAGCCCACGAAGGCCATGAGGCCGCCGAGCGCGACGAACGGCAGGAACGGCAGGCCCGGCACGAGGGCCATCGTGAACATGAGGCCGGCTGCCACGAACAGCGCCTTGGGATAGGTGCCGAGCTGGCCGAGCACCGCCTGCTCTGCCGAGCCGCGCGTGCCGCCCTTGGAGACGAGGAGCCCAGCCGCCAGCGAGACGATGAGGGCCGGAATCTGCGAGACAAGGCCGTCCCCGACCGAGAGCTTGGTGAAGACGTCGGCGGCCTGAGCCAGCGACATGTTGTGCCGCGTGACGCCGATGATGATCCCGCCAAAGATGTTGACGGCGGTGATGATCAGGCCGGCCACCGCCTCGCCGCGCACGAACTTCGAGGCACCGTCCATGGAGCCGAAGAAGGCGCTCTCCTCCTCGAGCTCGCGCCGGCGGCGCTGCGCCTCCTTCTCGTCGATGGTGCCCGCCGACAGGTCGGCGTCGATCGCCATCTGCTTGCCGGGGATGGCATCGAGGGTGAAGCGGGCGCCCACCTCCGCGATGCGCGTCGCACCCTTGGTGATGACGAGGAAATTGACGGTGATGAGGATGAGGAAGACGACGATGCCGATGACGAAGTCGCCGCTCATCACGAACTGCGAGAAGCCGTTGATGATGTGGCCGGCAGCCGTCACGCCCTGGTCGCCATGGGCAAGGATGAGGCGGGTGGTGGCGATGGACAGCGCCAGGCGCAGCATCGTGGCGATGAGCAGCACCTGTGGAAAGGCGGAGAATTCGAGCGGCTTGTGGATCCACAAGGCCACCATGAGGATGAGCACGGAAAAGGCGATCGACAGGGCAAGGCCCATGTCGATGAGGATCGTGGGAACCGGCAGGAAGAGAATGGTGAGGATGGCGATGATGCCGATGGCGAAACCGACATCGAGCCCCCTGCGCCCGCCAGCCGTCGCCTGCCCCGCCGTCACGTCCGACATCGCCTGTTCCCTCGTTCGCCGCGCCGGCCCGCCGCCTCAGAAGCCGGTGGTGATGCGGCCGTAGACCTGTTCGGTGAAGGCGAAGATCTGCGCCCCGGTGAACGAGCCGGTGAGCGCAATGACCACGAAGATGGCGAGGATCTTCGGAATGAAGGTCAGCGTCATCTCCTGCACCTGTGTGAGTGCCTGCAGGAGCGCAATGCCGATGCCGACCAGCATCGCCGCGGCGACGGCCGGCCCCGCCCCGATGATGATCGTCCAGATGGCCGCCTGGACGATATCGAGTGCATCAGCCTCGTTCATGGCTTCAACTGATATTGACGCCAGGGCCCAGCAGAACGCGCGTGCCGTCCTCGAGCTCCGCGACGGCGCCCTCGTCGTAGATCCAGACCGACTTGACCTTGCCGGAGATGCTCTCGTCGGCCGTCGTCAGCGTACGTCCGATGATCCCGTCGATCTGCTGCAGAGAGCTGGCGACGAGCAGGGAATCGAGCTTCTTGTTCATCATCACGCTCTGCTCCACCTGCGAGAAGGTGGCGAGCTGCGCCATGTACTGGGTCGAATCCATCGGCTCCGTCGGATCCTGGTTCTTCAGCTGGGCGACGAGGAGCTTCAGGAAGGTGTCGTAGTCTACCGACGTCTTCGACGTACCCGCCGACTGACTGGTCTGCGTCGTGTTCGTCACGTTGTATACGGAGGATACGGTCATGGGTTTTCTCCCGGTATCTGGCCGAGGGCCTAGCCAGCCCGCTTGCGCAAGCGCGGCTCCTCGGCCTCCCGCTCGTGCTCGTCGAGAAGCGGCAGTTCGTCGGCATAGAGACCGCGCAGGACGCGCATGGCCTCGAAGGGCCGGCCCTCCTCGGCAAGGCTTCGCACCTTCTCGAGCGTCGCGAGGAAGGAGGCTTCGGGCGTCTGACTGTAGCTGCAGGGGACGAGATCGAAGAGCTGACGGAACAGCTTCAACGTCTCCTGCGCCGTCGCCGGGTCCATCAACATCGTCTGCAGGACGAAGTAGAGGCGCTTCAGCGGCGTCGTCGCGTCCTCGATCTGCAGGACATGGTTTTCCATGAGGAAGGTCGCGTCGTTGAGCAGCTCGATCGAAACCTTGCGATCAACCCGCAGCACCGCGCCGTTGATGTAGAGGCGCTCGCCGGCGCGCAGCGACAGTTGCATCGAACGCTTCATGCAAGACCGTTCCGAATGGCGGAGTTGACTTCGATGAGAGCGGCGAAGCTGCCGGCCATCTCCTGCCTGAGGCGCTGCGCTTCGCGCAAAACCCAAAGGCCGATCGAGATGAGGCTCGCGCGCAGTTCTTTAGGCAAGCCGTTCTCGTCGCTCGCCAGGTCCTCGATCAGCAGGCTCCACAAGCGGTTGAGGAAGAAGATCGCCTCCACGGCCTCGCGCGAATCGACGCCTTTCGCCTCGGCCGCCTGCATGAGCTCGATGGCGTGATCGAAGGCCATGCGCTCGCGCGCCCGCCCCTCCGAAGCCGCGTCATCGAGGATTTCCGCATAGGAATGCCGATACATCCGTCCGCCTCACTAGCAGGTTTACAGATATCTGAGCAGGCTGAGGCTCTGCAGGCGAACCGTCAGGGAATAGGACATCTCGATCTGCGTCAGGAGAGCGTCGAGCCGCACCTTCGCCTCGGCAGGATCGACATCCTCCAGCTTCCCGACACGGGTGGCGAGGATCTTTTTCTGCGCCTCCATGTTGGTATTGGCCGTCTCGATCCGGTTCTGGGCCACGCCCATCTGCGCCTCGATGTCGATGATCTGGGCGATGGCACCGCCCATCAGTTCCGTTGCCTTGTCGATCACCACCTGCAGCGCATCCGTGTTGAGCTTGTCACTGCCGAGATCGAAGACCATCGTGTAGGCGGCGGCCAGCTGGCGCAAGGCCGCCTCGTTGGCCGACACGGAGGAGATGAGCGTCTCGCTTTGCGAGATACGGCTGCGCTGGACGCTGTCGGCGGCGTTGGACCAGTCCGCCTGCCAGTTCGCATCGACGAAGAAGCGATCAGAGAAGGCGTTGTCGAGGAAAGTCGCCATGGCGGCCGCCGAGATGTTGGCGACAGCCGGGTCATCCTGCGCGAAGCCGAATTCGGCGAAGAAAGCCGCATCGACTGCAACCTTGCTGGCGGAGCCCGCGGCATAGTCGTTGATCGGAGTGACACCGCTGTTGGTGCCGCCGAAAAGAAACTGGCCGTCGACGGCGGAATTCAGACTCCCGATCAGCGCCGCAAGCTTGTCGCGGGCCGCATTGCGGATCACCTCGCTGCCGCGCTGCGCATGCGGCACCGATAGGAGCTCGGCCTGGAACTCGTCCGCCATCTCGCGGATGTTGCCGAGCGCCTCGACCGTAACGTCGAGCCGTGTCTTGGTGCGGCTGTTGGCGTCGATCATCGCCGTCAGGTTGTCGTATTCGGCCCGCAGCGACACGGCCTGGCTCGTCCGGCCGCCGAGCGTGAGACCTACGTCCGCATGCCGGCCAGTGGCGATCTCCTGGTTGTAGCGCGCCGCATCCGCCTGCATGCGCACCAGCGAAGAGCGCGGCGAGTTGAGCAGCGAATACGTGGAGATGAACGTCGTCTTCATGGCGCTTACCTCACCGCCTCGAGGAGTGAGCGCAGCATCTCGTCGATCACCGCGATGAGGCGCGAGGCTGCCGAATAGGAGCGCTCGAGCTGGAGCTGCAGCGCGAGTTCGTCGTCGAGATTGACCCCGGTTGCGGTCGACAGTGCATCGGAGGCACGGGCCAGCACCGTCTCCTGATAAGCGGCATCGGTCTTTGCGCCCGAGCGCCGGGCCTCAAGCCAGCCGACGGAGGAGGCTGAGAAATCGGCCAGTGAGCCGCTTGTCTGGATGCCCGCGGCAGGATCGAAACCGCGGATCGCGTTGAACCGGTCGACAAGATCGAAAAGCCTGGCCGAATAGCTGGCATCGCCGGTCGGGTTGGTGTCGCCGTCGCGCAATTCGTCAAGCGAGCCGCCCTGGTCGGGATCGTAGGCCGCGTTGATGCGAATGTCGGCGGCAAGGCCCGGGCGCAGTCCGCCGCCCGCGGGCAGGCCGACCTGCGTGAAGAGGCCGCCCGCTGCCGTGCCGGTGTCGAAGATCTCGATGACGGCGCGAGCAATCTCGTCGAGCTGGTTCTGGTAGGCGACCGTCGTCACGTCGCGCACTTCCATCAGGCCGACGATGCGGCCCGAGCGTAGCGGCATCGTGGTGTTGCCGGTGACGGGCACGCCATCGATGACGACCTGGTTGCCCACAGTCGTCGCGCCATAGACCAGCGTCGGCGTGAACTCGACCTTGCGGGCGCTCGTCTCGAACAGCGTCACGCCGCCGTCCGTATAGAGCACCATGTCGTTGTTCTCGCGGGTGACCACGTTAACCCCGATCTCCTCCGAGATCTGGGCGAGGACGGCATCGCGCTTGTCGAGCAGGTCAGTTGTGTCGGCACCCGTCGCCGTGCCTTTCACGACGGCGCGGTTAAGCTCCTCGAACTGCGCCAGCAGATCGTTGACGCGCGTGACCGACTTGGCGATTTCGGCGTCCGCCTCCTGGCGAGTCGTCGTAACGGTCTTGGCGGCCTCGTTGAGCGTCGTGACGAGCGCACTCGCCTGGCTCAGCACCTGGCCAGCCAGCACCTTGTCCTGCGGCGCGTTGGCATATTGGTTGAGCGCGTCGAGCAGCTTGCCGAGGCGCGCCGCCGGCGAGCGCGCATCTTCCGTGTCGCCCACCGTCTGATGCAGCTTATCGAGCCCCTCGAGCCGCGCCTGGCTCGCGGCCGTGCGCGACGTGGCATCGAGCATGCGGTAGTAGAGCGAAGTGTCGGCCGCTCGGCCGATGGAGACGATGCGCACGCTGCCGTCGCCGGCCGTGACGGACATCGCGATCTTGCGCGAGTAGCTCGGATCGAGCGCCCCGCTGGTATTGGCTCCCGACACGGCGATCTGCGTCGAGGTCGTCAGCAATGACGAGCGGGCCGTGTTGAGGGCGACGGAAAGGCTCATGACGAGGGCTCCGGCAAGACTGGCTGGGTCCCGTCAGCGCTTGAGGTTCATGAGAACGTCAAGCAGCTCGGAACCCGTCTGGAACACCTTGGAATTGGCCGTGTAGTTGCGCTGCGCCTCGATCATGGCCGTCAACTCCTCGCCCATGTCGACGTTGGACTGCTCGAGCGCGCCTGAAAGGATGGAGCCGAGCCCTGCCTGACCAGGAAAGCCAACCTGCACATTTCCGGACTCGATACTGGCCGAATAGACGTTGCCGGCCTCCGGTGTGAGCTTGTCGGGGCTCGGTACGTTGGCGAGCGGGATGCGATAGGTGGCGATGCGCGTGCCGTCCTCGTAGACGGCATAGACCGTGCCGTCCTTGCCGAACTCCACCTTGTCGACCTGGCTCGGAGCATTGCCGTTGACGATCGGGTCGAGCGGAGCATAGTCGGAGGCGAGCTGCTGCATACCCGAGAGGTCGAGCGTCATCGCCTGACCGTTGGGGATGTTGATCGGCGTTAGCGCGGCGCCGGCGACGATCTGGCCGGACGTGTCGAACGTGAGGGTGAACGGGCCGGCCGTCCAGCCTGCAGGCTGGACGCCGTCGATGGTGACCTGCCACTGCTGGTTGGCGGGAGCGAGCGGGTCGAAATTGGTCGTCTTCTCGAAAGTGACGTTGAATTGCACCTTGTTGCCGACGTTGTCATAGACGATGAGCGAGGACTGGAACGTGTCCCCCGCTGCCGCGGCGATCGGCAGGTTGCCGCCGAGCGAACCCTGCGTTGTCGGGTTCGCCGACATCGCCAGGTTGGCGAGGTTGACGCGCTCGAGACCGTCGAGGCTGTTGAGCGTGACGTTCGGGTTGCCGTTCGTCAGCGGGTAGCCCATCAGGTAGTAGCCGGCCGTGTTGACGAGATTGCCCTCGCTGTCGGGCACGAAGCTGCCGGCACGCGTCAGATAGGGTGTGCCACCTTCGTCCGACACCACGAAGAAGCCGTTTCCCTGCACCGCAAGGTCGGCGGAGGACGTCGTGAAGACCAGCGGCCCCTGTTGGCTGATGGAATAGCGGATGTTGGTGACGACGCTGCCCGAGTTGTAGCTGCCCTTGCCCGAGGAGAGCACGAGCGAGGAGAACTCCGCCGAGGCGCGCTTGTAGCCGACCGTGTTGGCGTTGGCGATATTGTCGGCAACGGTACCAAGCTTGTTCGACTGGGCGTTCATGCCGGACACGCCGGTGCGCAGCACACCATAAAGGCTCATGGGACCCTATCCTCGCTATCCGTGGTTGCCCCCAGTAAACGGGCAAAAGCTTGCGTGAAGCTGCCGCTTGCCGGCAGCCGCCCGGCGCTACTGGCGCAAAACCTGCGCAAGCTCGCCGAATGCGTCGACGCTCGGCGGCATGCCGGGGTCCTGCCGCAGGGCGTCGTAGATGCGCGGCACCAGGGTCACCGCCTGGTCGAGCGCCGCATCCGAGCCGGTCTGGTAACCGCCCATCAGGCGCAGGTCGCGGGTGTCCTCGAAGCGGGCGATCATGCCCTTGAGGCGCAGCGCCAGCTCCTTCTGGTCGCCCGACCAGATCTGGTCGGCGAGGCGCGAGATGGAAGCGAGCACGTTGACCGCCGGATAGCGGCCCTGATCGGCGATCGCCCGGTCGAGCACGATATGGCCGTCGAGCGTGCCGCGGATGTTGTCCGCGACGGGGTCATTGTGGTCGTCGCCGTCGACGAGCACGGAGAAGACGCCCGTGATGGTACCGCTGCCCTCTTCGCCCGGTCCTGCCCGCTCCAGGAGCTTCGGCAGGTCGCTGAAGACGCTCGGTGCATAGCCGCGCGCCACGGCAGGCTCGCCGGCCGAAAGGGCAACGTCGCGTGCCGCATGGGCGAAGCGCGTGACGGAATCGACGATGAGCAGGACGGACTCGCCCCGGTCCCGGAAATATTCGGCGATGCTGAGGGCCGTGCGCGGCGCGAGGCGCCGCATCATCGGGCTCTCGTCGCCGGTAGAGACGACGGTGATGGCGCGCTCGCGGCTCGCGGCGAGCGGCCCCTCCAGGAACTCGCGCACCTCGCGACCGCGCTCGCCGACAAGGGCGACGACCACCGTGTCGAAGCCGCTGGCACGGGCCAGCATGGACAGGAGCGTCGATTTGCCGACACCCGAACCGGCGAAGATGCCGATGCGCTGACCCTCGCAGAGGGGCAGGAAGAGATCAATGACGCGCACCCCCGTGCGCAGCGGCTTCGTCACCCGCCCGCGGGTCATGGCCGAGGGCGGCGGCGCGTCGGCCGGCATGGCGCGCTCACCGGCACCCAGCGGCCCGAGCCCGTCCACCGCCTTGCCGAGGGCATTGATCACGCGTCCCTTCCAGCTCTCGTGCGGGCGCAGGGCCATGGTGCCGAGGCGATAGGCGCGCGCGCCGATGCCGATATCGACATAGCCGTCGAAAGGCTTGACCGTCGCACCGCTGTCGTCGATGCGCACGACCTCGCCGGCGTGCTCACGCCCGCCGGCGCACAGCGCGACGCGATCGCCCAATTTGAGGAAACGGGAGAGACCAGCCACACGATAATAGGTCGGTGTCACCTCCCGCACCACACCGCCGACGCGCACGCTCGGCAGTTCCTGGGCACCGGCCGAAACGACGGCGGCCAGCCGCTCGAGCGGGTTCATAAGCGGCTCAGCTCGACGGGCCGAGGCTGCGGATAGCCTCGCGCAGCGAGGATTCGCCATCGTTCACGGCTGTCGAAGCGTTGTCGAAGGCGCGCGAGACAGCGATGAGCTTCGTCATCTCCATGATGGGATTGACGTTCGATTCCTCGACATAGCCCTGCACGACGCCATTGGCGACAAAATCCTGGACAGGCGCGACACCCGTCCGCGCGATGACGCCCGATGCCTCGAAGCGCTCGAGATCGGCCCCCGGCACGATTGTGAAGAGGCCGATGGCGCCGATCTGCTGGCCGTTCTGGCTCAGCGTGCCGTCGCGGCCGACGGTCGGAGGACCGGCTTCGGCGTCGATCATGATCGGCGCTCCGGCGACGTCGAGGACCGGATAGCCCGTCACGGTCCGAAGCAGGCCGTCGTTGCCGATCTGCAGGCGGCCGTCGCGGCTGTGAACGATGCCGACCGGCGTCGTGATGGCGAACCATGCCTCCCCGTCAATGGCGAGGTCGAGCGGATTGTCAGTCTTCGTGATACCGCCGGCGCGGCGCGAGATGAAGTTCTCGCCGCTCGTCGCAAAGGCGACCGAGTCCCGCGCCGTGCGCGACAGGACGGTCTCGAACTTCACCTCGTCGGCACGGTAGCCCGCCGTCGACATGTTGGCGACGTTCTGGGCGATGGTATTGAGCCGACGCTCCAGCGCGACCTGCGCCGAAAGCCCGACATAGAGCGCAGCTTGCATTGTTACAGTCCCGTCTTGATCTTCTGCAGGCTCATGAGAAGGTCGACGCCCATGCCCGCCGTCTGCCCGCTGTTACCGAACAGCGTGAGCACCGGCGCCGAAACGGTCACCGGACTGTTGACGGCGTCGTAGACGGCCGCATACCGCTGCAAGAACTTGTCAAGCTTCTCGGGATCCTTGAAGTCCTCGAAGTTGATCTTGGCCTCGATCATCTTGGCCTGAACCTCGATGTCGGCCGACGCCGCCTCTTGGGGGATGCCGAGCGCGGTCTGGACCACTGCTAGCAAAGCCCTGTCGGCCAGGATGCCGTAGACGGATTTCAGCTCCGGCGCCTTGCGCGCGAAGTAGAGCGCAAGGCGCACGCCCTCGTTCTGTGCCCCCGCCTCCTCCTCGAGCTGCTGGCGGACATAGCGCTCGACAGTGCCCTCGCGGGTCGAGGAGAAGACTGTCGTCGTCTCGCCGTAGCGTGCGAAGTTGAAGGTCTTGGTAAATTCGGCGAAACGCTTGTCGGCGAGCCTGTTGGCAAAGCTCTTGCTGTCGTCGACACCTTCCGTCAGCACCTTGCGCATGTATGCCTTGGCATAGATCATGTCTTCCAGGCCGAAAGCCTTCATGGCGAACGAATAGAGGCGATGATCCCCCAGGAAGTCGTCGATCGACTTCACGTTCTTGATGTTCTCCAGATAATATTCGCTGTCGCGCGAGACGAGCGGCGCCGACGCCGTGCGCTCCAGCGAGCGCGCCAAGTCCTTTGTGAGCATCTGATAGCTGACGAGGGTCGAAAGCATTGCGGCAGCCTCCTGCGAGGAGGTTGAACCCTCTAGCTTGCCCGAGCCTGACCTTGCGCCGCCCCACCCGCTTTCAGCCCCGCGCAAGCCTCGCAGGCTAGGAAACGGCCATCGCCGCCCAGCGGGAGGGACTGGCAATCATCACGCCGACAAGCGGAGGAGATCGGACTTGAGTTTCTTCATCGGCCTGATCATCGCCATCGGCTCGATGCTCGGCGGGTTCATGGCGCTCGGCGGCAAGGTGTCCGTCATCTGGCAGCCGTTCGAATTCGTCATCATCGGCGGCATCGCCCTCGGCATCTTCATCATCGCCAATCCCATGTCGACCGTGAAGGACACCGGCAAGGCGATCAAGGAAGCGATCGCCGGCGACGTGCCCAAGCGCGACGACTATCTCGCCATCCTGGGCCTCCTCTTCAACCTGCTGCGCGAACTGCGCAGCAAGGCCCGCAACGAGGTCGAGGCGCATATCGACGATCCGCACAACTCGCCGATCTTCAACAATTTTCCGCGCGTGCTGAAGAACCAGGAACTGACGAACTTCGTCTGCGACTACGTGCGCCTGCTCATCATCGGCAACGCCCGCCCGCACGAGATCGAGTCCCTGATGGACGAGGAACTCGTCACCATGCGCCGGCACAAGCTCAAGCCCTACAATTCGCTCACCGTGGTGTCGGAAGCCCTGCCCGCCCTCGGCATCGTGGCGGCCGTGCTCGGCATCGTCAAAGCCATGGGCGCCATCGACCAGTCACCAGCCATCCTCGGCAGCCTCATCGGGGCGGCGCTCATCGGCACCTTCATCGGCATCTTCACATCCTATGCCGTGCTCACCCCGCTCGCACAGAAGATCAAGCTGACACGCGAGAAGCAGGCCCGCATCTACATCATCGTCAAGCAGACGCTGCTCGCCTACATGAACGGCGCCCTGCCGCAGATCGCCCTGGAGCACGGCCGCAAGGCCATCTCTGCGCCCGAGCGGCCGACCATCGACGAGGTGGAGAACGAGACCGTCATCGGCCGCAACGATGCGGCCGCAGCGGAGGCTGCCTGATCCATGGACAACAGCATGAGCCAGGCCGTCAGCAACGACATTCGCGACAGGCTTCTCGACGCGGCCGGCCTGTCGCTCGACCGGTTGCCGATGCTGCATGTGATCTTCGATCGCATGGCCACGTATTGCGCTGACAACCTGCGCCACCTCTCGGCCTCGCCGTCCTATTTCTCGCTCTCGACCATCGAGAGCGGTCGCGTCAGCGATATCCTCGAGATCTACGAAGCCAACGCGGTCGCCGGCGTCTTCAACGTGCCGGAATGGGACAGCGAGATCCTCGTCGGCTTCGACCGCGACTTCGTCTTCACCATGGTCGAGGTGCTGCTCGGCGCCGACGGCACCGAGCCGCCCGTCGACGACGAGCGCGGCTTCACCAATATCGAGATGCGCATCTCCATGGCCATCTTCGAGCAGGTGGGTAAGGCCCTGCAGGCTTCGTTCTCGATGGTGTCGGACGCGCGCTTCAAGTTCGAGCGTCTCGAGACGCGCATGGACTTCGCGGTGATCGGCCGGCGCAACAACCTCGCCGTCGTCTCCAAGTTTCTGCTGCAGGCCCTCAATCGCGGCGGCGAGATGTTCGTCATCATCCCGCAGTCGGCCCTGAACCCGATGCGCCAGACGCTGGCGCGCGTGCTCTCCGGCGACAATTCTACGCGCGACCCGCGCTGGACGGAGCAGATCCGCAACGAGGTGAGCCGCACCGAAGTGAAGCTCCGAGCCGTGCTCGAGGAGCGGGAAATGGCGCTCGGCGATATCGCCGATCTAAAGATCGGGCAGGTGATCGAATTGCAGGCGACGCCGCGCAGCCGCGTCAAGCTCGAAGGCAACGACCAGCCGCTCTTCTGGTGCCGCCTCGGCCAATCCGACGGGTCCTACATGCTGCGCGTGGAGGACTACATCGATCAGGAGCAGGAGTTTATCGATGACGTCCTCTCTCGTTGACTACGTCCTTCTCGCCGCCCTCGCCCTGACGAGCGCCTGCGTGCTGGCGACCTATCTCAAGCTGCGCCACTTCGACCGCAACCACTACGACTACAAGCGCACCCTCGACGCCACGGCGGACGCGCTGAAGGCGGCCGGCCACTCCATGGGCAGCTTCACCACCGATGGCCAGAAGACCCTCCTTGAGCTCGCCATGCGCATCGACGAGGCCCGCAAGACGCTCGCCAGCCTCGACGCAGGCATCGCTGCCGCGCACGACACGCTGGCGAATCTGGAGAAGGCCGCCCAACATCCGGCCGGGGGCGGACGCGCCACCCTGCGGCTCGTCGGCGAGGACACGACGGCGTGACGCTCCTGCACCGGCGCAAGACGAGGAAGTGATCGAATGAACCAGAAGTCGGACGACGACTTTGACGGGCTCGGCGAGCCCGCCTCCCACGACGAGGCCCTGTTCGCCCAGGGCACCGAGCCGCGTAGGGCGACGGGCAAGGACGAGCCGCTCGGCAGCCCGCGCAACCTCGACACGATCCTGCGCATCCCGGTCGTCATGCAGGTGGTCCTCGGCTCGGCGACGATGCCGGTCGCAAACCTCATGAAGCTCGGGCGCGGCGCCATCGTGCCGCTCGATCACCGCGTCGGCGAGCCCGTCGACGTTGTCGTCAACGGCCGCGTCATCGCCCGCGGCGAGGTGGTCGTGGTCGAGGACGACAATTCTCGCTTCGGCGTGTCGCTGACCGAGATCGTCGGCCCGCCCGGATCCGAGCTCGGCAGCTGATGGCGGCGACGGCAATCCCCTCGAAGGCGCCGCAACCGATCGTGCCGCGCGGGACGCTGACGCGCGGCATCGAGAAGGTAGCTGCGCTGCTGCTTGCCATGGAGAAGCCGACCGCGGGCCGGCTGCTCACGCACTTCACGTCCGAGGAGATCAAGGAGATCACGCGCACGGCGGCCGAACTCGGCCCCATCCCCGCGCCGCAGATCGAAGCCCTGGTCGAAGAGTTCGCGGCCCAGTTCGCCACCGGCAAGAATCTCTTCGGCACGGCGAGCGAAGTGGAGAAGCTGCTGCAAGGCGTGCTGCCGCCCGAGCAAATCGCCGAGATCATGTCCGGCCTGATGGGCAACTCCAACCGCTCGATCTGGGACCGTATCTCCAATGTTTCCGAGAACGTGCTCGCGAGCTATCTCCTCAAGGAGCATCCGCAGACGGCCGCGCTCATCCTCTCCAAGGTCAAGCCGGCCTGCGCGGCCAAGGCCATGGGCCAGCTGCCGCAAGACATGCGCAACGACATCATGCGTCGCATGCTGACCTTCAAGCCCATCGTCGACGAAACGATGCGCATCATCGAGCGCACTATTCACGAAGACTTCATGCTGAACTTCTCCCGCAATGCGGGCGCGGATACGCACGCCAAGATGGCCGATATCATCAACAAGATGGAACGCGACCATATGGAGGACGTGCTCAACTCGCTCAGCGCTACCCGACCGAAGTCGGCGGAAATCCTCAAAGGGCTGCTCTTCACCTTCGACGACATCGTCAATCTCACGCCGGCGGCGCGCACGCTGCTGTTCGACCAGATCCCCAACGACAGGATCGTGCTGGCCCTCAAGGGCACGGACCAGTCCTTCCGCGAGATCATCCTGTCCTCACTCGCCTCCCGTGTGCGCCGCATGGTCGAGCACGAGCTCAACGGCCGCGAGCCGGCGGCCCAGCGCGACGTTCTGGAGGCACGGCGCACCATCACGGACCTGGCGCTCGAGCTCGCCGGGCGCGGCGAGATCGACCTCAACCCCGAAGGAGACGACGACGCCTTCATTCGCTGAGCCGAGCGCACGGGCGCCGCGGACAGGAAGCACGGCCGGACGGCTCCGGCCGGCGGGACGAGTGAGGGTGCCGCCAGGCGCACGCCATGGCCGAGCAGCCCGATCAGGACAGCAAGACCGAAGAGCCGACCGAGAAGAAGGTCCGCGACGCGCTCGACAAGGGCAATGTGCCCTATTCGCGCGAGACGTCGATCTTCGCCTCGCTCGGCGCAATCCTCATCGCCTTTTCGTTCCTGACGCGGGACAACGGGGCGCAGCTCGGCGAGCGGCTGACACGCCTAATCGACACGCCCGGCGGATTCTCGCTGGCGAATGGCCATGACGCATCCGTGCTGATGCAGGCCGTCGCCTGGGATGCGGGGCAATTCGTCTTGCCCATCGTCATCGTCATTGCCATAGCGGGCACCTGTGCATCCCTCTTCCAGAACGCTCCGCGCGTGGTGGGCGAGCGCATCCGCCCGAAGTGGCAGCGCATATCGCCGACAGCCGGCTTCAAACGGATTTTCGGCAAGCAGGGATTTGTTGAATTTTTCAAATCCCTGTTCAAGTTCACAGTCGTCGGCCTGGCGTGCCTCATCCTGCTGGGCTCGGAGCAATCACGGGCGATAAATGCCATGTTCACCGATCCGAGCCTCCTGCCGGAAACGCTGCTGACGATCGCACTGCGGCTCGTCTCGGCCGTCTGTGTCGCCACCATCCTGCTCGTCGCGGCTGACCTCGTGTGGGCACGCCTGCGCTGGCACCGCGAATTGCGCATGACGCGCCAGGAGGTGAAGGACGAGTTCAAGCAGGCCGAGGGCGATCCGCTCATCAAGTCGCGCATGCGCTCCATGGCGCTCGACCAGTCGCGCAAGCGCATGATGGCCTCGGTGCCGATGGCGACCGTGGTCATCACCAATCCGACCCATTTCGCCGTCGCCCTGCGCTACGTGCGCGAGGAAGGCGGCGCCCCCCTTGTCGTCGCCAAGGGCCAGGACCTCATCGCCCTCAGGATCCGCGAGATCGCGACCCAGCACGACATCCCCATCATCGAGGACAAGCCGCTCGCCCGCGCCCTCTACGACGCCGCGGAAGTCGATCGCATGATCCCGCCCGAGTTCTTCAAGGCCGTCGCGCAGGTGCTCTACTACGTCTACACCCGCGAAGGCGGCAACGGCGCCCAACCGCGTCCACACAGCATGGACCGACCCCTGCTGAAGTGAGTCGGCAGGCAGGCTCCCTTCACAGGAACCCGATCCACCGTCCGGCGACGACGGCCCCCATCCAGGCGACGATCGACAGCACAGCCGCGAACCGCACGCGACGGTGAACCGGCCCGCCCGCTGCAACCACCCGCCATGGACGACTGCGTCGCAGCAGCAGCGCATTGGCTGCACCGATGGCGATGAGGCCGAGCTTCGTGAGGAAGGCCGGGTTCGCGACATATTCGGCCGGGCGCACCGAGAACAGGAGCACGCCTGTCAGAACGGTGAGCACGACGCCCACCGCCGCGATGCGCGTCAGGAAGGACGCCAGCACCGGGAGCGGATGGCGCCGGAAGAGGCCGACGAGCCGCAGATCGAGCGGCACGATGGCGCCGACGATGAGTCCAATCGAGGCAATATGCGCCGCGTTGAGAAGGAGATAGGCAAGGCTCGAGCGCCGCAGCAGCGCCGCGCCCGGCCAGGCGGCGAGTGCCTGGAGCGCCTCGCTGAAGAACCCGCTCAATTGGTCCTGATGCGTTCAGGATAAATGTCGTAGGTCTTGCCGCCAACAGTGATGCGCACGGCCTTCATCCGTTTCTCGCCCGCATCCTGCGAGCGGTTGCCGATGGCGACGATCTCATCGCCGACCTTGGCCGAGCTTTCGACGAAGCCCGCCCGCTCCGTCTGGCGCGGATTGCCGAGCTCGACGCGCCATACGCCATCGGAGGCGGTCTCGATGTCGAGGGTCGGATGCGGGGGACCGATATAGATGTCGCGAATCGTGCCCTTGAGCTCGATCTGGTCTGCATCCGCCCATGACCAGCCGTGATGGGCCGCGGCGCCGGCCAGCACCGGCAGCACGAACATCGATGCGACGAAGAGGCGCGCCACGATTACGCGCGCGAATTGTCCTGCAGTGCGCTGCGAGCCCATGGTGCGCTCCCTTGCGGCGGATGCAAGCGGACGCAAACGGTAGGGAGGGCGCTACGTCCGGTCAACGACCGGCCGATCAACTATCGGCGAGCGACGAGTCCTCAGAAGAACGATCGCACCAGTCCGCCGACAAGCATGTTCCAGCCGTCGATGAGGATGAAGAACAGCACCTTGAACGGCAAGGCGATCACCGTTGGCGGCATCATCATCATGCCCATGGACATGACGAGTGTCGCCACGATCATGTCGATGACGAGAAAGGGCAGGAGGATGAGAAAGCCCATCTCGAAGCCGCGGCGCAGCTCCGAGATCATGAAGGCCGGAATGATGATGCGCAGGTCGATCGCCTCGCCTTCGGCGCGCGGCGCGAAGGAACCGGCGGCGAGGTCGTCGAAGAGCTGCAGATCCTTCTCGCGTACATGGCGCAGCATAAACTCGCGGAAGGGCGCCGAGACCTTCTGGTAAGCCTCCTCGTGGGAGATCCTGTTCTCCGTCAGGGGCTTGAGGCCCTCCTCCCAGGCTTTGTCGAAGGTGGGCGCCATGACGTAGAAGGTCATGAACAGCGCGAGCGAGATCATCACGATGTTCGCCGGTGTGCTCTGCAGGCCAAGGCCCGAGCGCAGGAAGGACAGGGCGATGACAAAACGGGTGAAGCTGGTCACCATGATGAGCAGCCCCGGTGCCAGCGACAGCACCGTGAGCAACGCGATCATCTGCACGATGCGGCCGGTCATCGCGCCCTCACCGCCCGGCAGGAGCTGGCCAAGGTCTGGCAGCTGGTTGTTGGCCTGGGCGAAGGCGGCACCCGTCGTCAGGGCAAGAATCGGCAGGGCCAGCCCTGCGGCAAGGATCGATCGGTTACGCAATGTCATCACCGGTCGCCCTCACTGCACGATCATCGTCTCGATCAGCAGTTCCCGCACGCGCCCGTCGGCGCGCACGCGGGCCCGCTCGTTGAGATCCTCGCGCAGGTGCTGCAGACCGCTCGGGCCCTCGATCTGGGCCAGTGTCAGCGTCTTCACATAGGCCATCATGTCCTGGCGGATCTCGCCGCCCATGACGTCCGGATTCTCGATGGTGCCGTTGTCGAAGATGATCGAGGTCTCGAGGCGCACCCACACGTCGGCCGGCTCGGAGAGGTTCGCCACCACCGGCTCGAGCGTTTTGATGACGGTGTTGCCGGAATATTTGAGCGGACGCGGTGTACCCTGCGCCGCCTCCTTCTCCGCGTTGGCGAGGCGCTTGACGGTATTGGCGAGGTGAATGCCCGACAAGCTGCCGACACCGAGCGCGATCAGCGTCAGCATGACAAGCGCAGGTAGCCAGCGCTCGCCGCCGCCTGCCTCCTTCTTCCGCTTCTTCAATAACGGCGCCCGCGCCATGTGCCTGCCTCTCGCCTGCCCGCCGCGTCAGAACGGCACGATGAGATCGTAGATCTGCTGTCCCAGCGCCGGCTGCTGCACCTCCATGCTGCGCCCACGCCCGCCGTAGGAAACCCGCGCCTCGGCGATCTTGTCGTAGGCGATGGTGTTGTGGCGCGAGATGTCGGACGGCCGCACGATGCCGGCGATGTTGAGGACGCGCAGTTCGTAGTTGACACGAACCTCCTGTGAGCCGCTGATGAGGAGGTTGCCGTTCGGCAGTACCTCCGTCACGACGGCAGCCACCGTGAGCCGCAGCTTCTCGGAACGGTCGATCTGCCCCTTGCCCTTGGTGTTCGAGCGCGAATTGATGGCGAGGTTGCCGAAGATCGAGTCGCTCGTGGTGCTGTTGCCGTAACCGAGGTCGAGGCCAAAGTTGACGTTCGAATTGCGCGAGCGATCGCTCTCGTTGTCGAACTGCGCCTTGTCGTCCATCAGGATGGTGACGGTGATGACATCGCCGACCTGACGCGCGCGCGGATCGGCAAAAAGGTCGCGCGTGCGATCAGACCACAGCGAATGATAGCTGCCCGGCCGCTTGTAGGCGGCATAGGCGGTCGTGGGCAGCGGCTCACGCTGCACATTGAGGCCGTAGCCTACCGGCGTCATGTTGGGCTCGCGCCCGATCTCGTCCACCTTGACGGCGCAGCCGCCGGAGAACAGCGCGAGGAGAACGGCGAAAGTGCCGCAAAGGGTCGTCTTCATCACGATTTCTCCGCCGCTCGCTCACGCGGGGCACTGTCGATGAGCGTGCCCGTGAGCTGGGCGGCGCGCCCCGGCTCCATCTCGTTCAGGATGGCGCTGGAGATGCGCGGGTTGAGCCTGGCGATGATGGCGGCGGCCTTCTCGTCCTTGAGACTGGCGAGTTGCTGGGCCGCGGCATCGGGCCGCATGCGACTGAAGATGGCGACGAGCCCCTCGTCCGCCTGTTTCAGGAACTCGTTGCGCCGGCGCAGCCACTCCTCGTATTCGGCCCGCTTCTTCTCCAGCTGAACGATGCGCTGCTCGATGTCCTTCTCGAGCGAGGAGAGTGTCTGCATCTGCCAGGCGAAGCGCGCGTCTGCCGCTGCGTCGGCCACATTGGCGCAATAGGGATTGGTGCGGGCCGCCTCCGCCTGGGCGCGCGCCGTCTGCACCGCATCCTGGGCCGCGGCCCCGTGGCCGAGCCCGGCAATCGCACCCGCAACGGTGATCGTGGCAAACATGCGCATGATCAGCGACCTTTCCTCCCGTCGCGCGGGTCGAGCGTGTCTTCCCGCATCCACTGTCCGCCTGTCCCTCCGCCGCACTTCACGAGGGTCTCACTGCACGACGAGGTCGGCCTGCAGGGCGCCGGACGTCTTGATGGCCTGCAGGATGGAGATGATGTCGCTCGGCTTCAGGCCGACCTGGTTGAGACCGCGCACGAGCGTCTGCAGGTTGGAGCCCTCGATGATGCCGACGCGGCCCGTCTGCTCGCGCGCCTGCACCTCCGTGCGCGGCACGACGACGGTCTGACCCTCCGAGAACGGCTCTGGCTGCGAGACCATCGGCGTTTCCGTGACCCGGACCGTCAGGTTGCCGTGGGTCACGGCAACGGTCGATATCTGCACGTCGGCGCCGATGACGACAGTACCGGTGCGCTGGTCGATAACCACGCGCGCCGGTGTGTCCGGCGCCACCCTCAGTTCGCCTATCTCAGCGATGAAACGGGCCGGATTGACGTTCGCTGGCCGCTCCAGGACCACACTGCGGAAATCGCGCTCCCCTGCGACGCGCCGGCCAAAGCGGCGCATGGAATAGGCGTTGATGGCATCAGCGATGCTTGCCGCCGTCCTGAAGTCCGGGTTGTGCAGTTGCAGGACGAGCCGCCCGATGTCGCGCAGCCCGCCGGGCACCGTGCGCTCGACGAGCGCGCCGTTCGGGATGCGGCCGGCCGTCGGTACGCCTTGGGTCAACGTCTCCGCCTCGCCCTGAGCCGAGAAGCCGGACACGGCGATCGGCCCCTGCGCCACGGCATAGACCTGGGCGTCGCCGCCCGTCAGCGGCGTCACGAGCAGCGTCCCACCCCGCAGCGATGTCGCGTCGCCCATGGAGGACACGGTGACGTCGATACGCGAGCCGACACCGGCGAAGGCCGGGATGTTGGCCGTCACCATCACCGCGGCGACATTGCGCGTGCGCAGGTTGCTGCCACGCACGTTCACGCCCATGTAGTCGAGCATCGACTGTAGCGACTGCTCGGTGAAGGGCGAGTTGCGCAGCGTGTCGCCTGTCCCGGACAGGCCGGTGACGAGGCCGTAGCCGATGAGCTGGTTGTCGCGCACGCCCTGGATGCTGGCAATATCCTTGATGCGGGTTGCAGCCGCCGCGGGCCCGCCGAGCAATAATGCGCCGATGACGCAGGTGGCGATGGCAAATATGGGCCGCATCATGGGACGCCCACCCGGATCGATCCATCCGGCTGCACGACGCCCGAGACGATGAGCCCACTGTCAACATTGCGCACGCGGATATGCTCTCCCGCGCCCGCCGACTGCAGGGGCGTCGCGAGCGCCGTGATGATGAGCCCGTCCCCCTCGAAGACGAGCCGTGCGGCAACGCCGCGCTTCACGATTTCGGGCTCGCTCACCGCGTTGTAGGGGATCGGGTTGCCCGGAAGTAGCATGCGCCGCGCGCTCTTGCCGATCACCTGCCCAGCGTCCACGACGCTGGCGAAGCGGGCCGTGTAGCCGGGCGGGAAGGCTCGTTCGGTCAGCATGCTCTCCGTGATGACATCGCCGGGCCGGATGGTCATCGCCGGGACCGGCAGCATGTCGGCGCGCACAAGCGTCGGCGTGAGCGCCGCCAACATGGCAATGAGGCCGGCCAGGGGCCGGATCATGCCGGACATGCGCGATGCTGTGCCGGTTGCCATGGCGATCACCAGTCCGATCAACGGATGCCCTTGGAGACGGTGGCCGCCATCTCGTCCGCAGCCTGGATGACCTTCGAGTTCATCTCGTAGGCGCGCTGGGCGCTGATGAGTTCTGTGATCTCCTTGACCGGATCCACGTTCGAGGATTCTAGATAGCCTTGCAGGATCTTGCCGTAGCCAGGGTCGCCGGCCACGCCGAGGACAGCCTCTCCAGAAGCGGTCGTCTCGCGGTAGAGGTTGTCGCCGAGAGGTTCGAGTCCGGCATCATTGGCGAAATTCGCCATGACGAGCTGGCCGAGTTCCTGCGGCGCTGCCTCGCCCGCCACCTTTGCGAAGACCTGGCCGGTGGCATTGACCGAGATCTCGATGGTGTTTTCCGGCACCACGATGTTCGGCTGGACGAGATAGCCCTCGATGGTCACGAGCTGTCTGTCGGCATTCTTGTTGAAGGAGCCCGCGCGCGTATAGAGGAGCTCGCCATCCGGCCCCGTGACCTGGAACCAGCCGCGGCCGTTGATGGCAAGATCGAGCTCGTTCGTCGTCTGGGTCAGCGGCCCCTGCCGGTGCACGTAGCGGATGGCCGCCGCCCGCACGCCGAGGCCGAGCGTTGCCCCTTCCGGGATCGGCGCCGTATCGGCGACGTTCGGAATGCCCTGCATCCGCTCAACTTGATAGAGCAGGTCAGCGAACTCGGCGCGCGCCCGCTTGTAGGCCGTGGTGTTGATGTTGGCGATGTTGTTGGCGATGACCTCAACATTGGTCTGCTGGGCGTTCATGCCCGTCGCCGCGATGGCGAGTGCTCTCATCGGATCCTCCTCAGATCGCCATCCGGCTGATTTCCTGGTACGCCGAAACAACCTTGTCGCGGATCGCGATGGCCGTCTGCAGCGTCTGTTCGGCCGACATCACGGCCTGCACGACCTGCTGGACTGAGGCCTGCCCCTGGATGCCGGAGAGAGCCGTTGCCTCCCCGGTGCGCATGGTCTCCACCGCCTGGCCCGCGACTTGCGCCAGAATCTCGCTGAAATTCGTGGTCTGGCGCACGGTGGCGGCGGCGTTCACCGCCTGCATCGCCGAGAGCCGTGCCTGGGAGATCGACTGCAAGCCGCCGAGGTTCGACGTCAGGGACGAGATCTGGTCAATCATGAGGAGCTTCTCAGCAGGTCGATCGTCATGGAGATCATCGAGCGCGCCTGCTTGATCATCTGCAGGTTCGCCTCGTACGAGCGATTGGCCTCGCGCATGTCGGCCATTTCGATCAGCATGTTGACGTTGGGATATTTGACGTAGCCATCCGCATCGGCAGCAGGGTTGCCCGGCTCGTATTCGACACGGAAGGGCGCCTTGTCCTTGCCGATGCGGTCGACCTTGACGGTCGCGGCACCGAGAGCGCGGTCGAGTTCACCCTTGAAGGTGACGGTCTTTCGCGTATACGGCTCGGCCCCGGCGGTCGAGCCGGTCGACTGGGCGTTGGCGATGTTCTCGGAGACGATGCGCAGACGCACCGACTGGGCCTCGAGCCCCGCAGCGGAAAGACGGGCGGAAGCCTGTAGCGGGTCGATCATCAGGATCCCTTCACGCTCATCAGGTACATGCGGTGGAAAGACCGCACGATATTCGTATTCAACGAGTAGTCGCGGTTGATCTCGGAGGCCTTGAGCATTTCCTGCTCGACGCTGACGCTGTTGCCCGAATGGACGATCTCCCAGCTGTCGCCCTTGCCGACCTTCGTCGTCCTGGCGCCCGCCTCGTCGATGCTGATATGCCGCGCGTTGGTGGCGGCGAGCGTCAGGCGCGTCTTGTCCATGACCTCCTCGAAGGGCAGGACGTCCCGCGCCTTGTAGCCCGGCGTATTGACGTTGGAGATGTTGCCCGAGACCGTCGACTGCCGGACCGAAAGCCAGTCGGCCTGGCGGGCCGCGACCTTGAAGAGATAGACGGGGTCCAACAGAACGCCTCCTGCTGTCGAATGCCGAGGCGTTTATAGGTTGTTAACCTTGCACGAAGCTGTCCGGGACCTTTCCCCGTGGCTCAGCCGCAGAAACTGCGCGCGTTGGGCGTCCAGGCGCCGAAACCGACAGCGACGAGGTTGGCAATGACACGGCAGACGTAGCGCTTCTGCGCTGCATCATTGTTCGGCCCCGCGTGATAGCGCGCCACGGCCATCGTCCAGGTTCCCTCGCGCTCCTTCAACTCCTTGAGAAAGCGGGCGGCATATTCGACGTTGCGGCGCGGATCGAGCATGCTCTCGAGCGAGGGAAAGCGGTCGCTGTGGTAGTGGTGGTTGATCTGCATGCAGCCAAGGTCGATCAGCTTGATGCCGTCGCGACGCGCCTCGTGGAAGCGGCGCACGGCCGCCTGTGCATCTGGCGCAAAATAGGCCGTGCCGTGGATGTTCATGGCATAGGGCTGCATGGAGCCGCGCCGGCCCGTCTCCGTCAGGCCGACGGCATAGAGTACACCGACTGGTACGCCGTACTTGGCGGCGGCCCGGGTGATCTCGCCCTCGCAGACGGAGCCGCCACTGGCGGAAGCGCCCGCGTTAGAGATAGATGCCGCTGCTGCTATCGCGATCAGAAACCCGGCCCGCATGGCCATCGCCCCCTCCCTCACGCCGGGATCCCTGGGCCTGTTCCTCGCCCCGCGACGACGAGGCGCCACGGCCGCCCCCCCAAGTCTCGCCCTGGAACGCCTGCTGGCCAGCAGTCTGCTGACCGCCGCCCTGCTGCAACTGGCCGGAACCGGCATCGGCCGAGCTTATCTGGAGCGTTACCACTTCGGGCCGGTATCCGGCCGCGCGCAGAACGCCGGTGAGCGCCTCGCTGTCGTTCTGCAGCATCTGCACGGTGCGCGCATCGCTGGCGCGCATGTGCACCTCGATGCCATCGCCGACGAGCCGCAGACGCACGCTCACGCTGCCGAGATCGGCAGGATGCAGCTGGATATGCAGGATCCGGACCGGCCCACCTGCGTGCTGCCCCGTCTGCGCCTGATGCGCGGCCATCGTCGCCGCGCCGGATTGCGCATTGCCGGACGCCAGGCTGCGCATTTCCCCGGCGAGCCGCTCGCCGAGCCGCTGCAGCGTCGGGGCCGGCAGCCCCTCCCCCTGCCCGTTTCCTGCGTTCTGTACCGCGACCTTCGGGGCACGCAGTGCAGCTGTTTCGGCCGCCGGAATGGCCTGGCGCCGGCCTTCGCGCAGCGCGACAGGCGGCGCGCTCTCGATGCGTCCCTTCACCCGCGGCAGCGCCTCCTCGACTGGCTCGCCCTCTCCGGTCTGCGGCTTCACCATGCCGACCGGCTCGAAATGCGTCTCGCGCCCGGCCACCGTCATCTTCGGCAAGGGGCGCTCCTTCGGCTGCGGCGCAATGTCGACGCCGAAGCCCTGCTTCGTATCGGTCAGCCGCTGGGCGGCTGCAGGACGCTTGTCGACCTCCGCCTCCTGCAATACCGCGCCGTCCGGCTCGACGGCGGCCTGTTTCGGCCCTGGTCGGTCCGACACCGGCAGGCTCAGCCCTTCGGCCCCGCTTGTCCGCGTGTGGCGAACGCCGCCCTCCACACCACCGCCCGCCTTTCCTTCCGCGTTGTCCGGCAGCGCTTCAGCACCCTCACCCTCGGCGGAGCGAGGATCGAGGGGCCCGGCTTCTTCCCCCGCGCCTGCCGCTTCGCCGAGCCGCTCGACCAGCGCCCGCAGCGATCGTGCGGGCATGGCGTCGGCCCGGTCCTCCGCCTGCGCTGCGGCGCCGCGCGCTCCCGCGCCCTGTACCTTCTCGAGGAGGGTCCTGAAGGCATCCCCCCCCTGCTTGTCGTAAGCCTCGCCCCTCGCGCCACTGTCGGCCGCCACATCGCGCTGGGCCGGCATGCGCAGGAAGGACGGATCGAGCATCGTCATTCTTTGTCTCCCTTCGCCCCTTCGAGCAGGGCATCCACCGCTCCGATGAGTTCCTGCGCCCGCGTGATCGTTGGCGTCGGCTGCTGTACGACGGATGTTGCAACGGGCGTCGGCCGAGCCGGACTGGCGGCCGGCGTCCCCGCCTGCAGCGGCTGCTGGGGATCGGCGGGCGGCGATGCCGCGCGTTGCGGTGCCCGAGCGGAGGGGGGCCGGTTGGCCGGCGTCGGACGGGGTGCCTCAGCGCCAGCCGTCGCCGCAGGCTTCGCGCCAGGGCGCACCTGTCCGGCCTTCGGCTTCGGTTCCTCCTTCTGCTTCGGCTCCGGCGCGATCGGCTCGTCGATCTCGCCCGTTTCCGGCAGGGCAGCCGGCCATTGGCGAATATGCCTTGCGAGCCCTTGCGCAATGTCGAGCAGTTCGAGATCCGCCGCCGACAGGCGCGTGCGATCGATGCGGCGCAACTCCGCGCGCGCTTCGTCATAGCCGTTTTCGGTCACGATCTTGGCTGCAGCCTGATAGAGGCGTGCACGTTCAGCCGTTTCCTCACCCGGACGAGAAAGGGCCAGTGCCTGCCGGGCCGTATGGATGGCCGCCTCGATGCGCCCTTCGTAAACTGAGGCGCGCGAGACGAGCAGATAGAGATCGCGCCGGGTGGCCGGGTCGAGACCCGAGAGCATGCCATCGAGGCGGCCGAACCGGTCCCGATCCTTCGTGAAATCGAGACGCGTCAGAGCGGCGGCGAAACGCTGCTGGAAATTGCCGGCATAGACGGAATGCCGATAGCGGCGCATGTAGCGCTCCGCCAGCATCTCGAAACGATCGAGGTCACCGAGCTGGCTGGCAACAAAGATTTCGCGGCGCAGGGCCGCCTCCTCCACCAGGGTTCCCGGCATCAGCAGGCGGGCAACGGCCAGCATTTCCATGGCCTCGGACGGCTTGTCACGCACCATGAGGGCCGCCTTGACAAGGGCGATCTGCCCGCCGAGACCCGGTGCCAGGCCGCGTGGCGCCACCGGCTGGAGCAGGTTGCGTGCCTCGTCCTCCCGTCCCTCGACATAGGCAAGCGCACCGAGAAGCAGCCGTTCGTCCACATTGGGCCTCTGCTCGAAGCCGAGGAGGTGGCGGATGACACTTGGTTGTCCACCGCTGAGCAGGTAGACGACGGCAGCCCGCGCGTTCCGCGGCTCCTGCCATACCGTCGCCGGCGCCGCCATGAAACGCTCCTCGATCAGCTTGAGAAGGGCACGCTGGCCGGTATGGGCCGCCGTCGAGCCCGCCGCGATCTGATCCTGCATGCGCTGCAGCGTCCGCACCAGCTCGTATGGCTGGGCCTCCATCTCCTCCCCAGCGGCCGGCGCGGCCCCTGCGAGCGCAATGAAGCCGGCAAGAACGGCGGCGGCCAGCGCCCTCACGGGCTCTCCTCCTTGAGGAGAATCTCGATGCGCCGGTTCTCCGCCGCATTCGGATCATCGGGAACCTTCAGCAGCCGGTCCG
Organism: Chelatococcus daeguensis; assembly: GCF_001887265.1. Classification (NCBI taxonomy): domain Bacteria; kingdom Pseudomonadati; phylum Pseudomonadota; class Alphaproteobacteria; order Hyphomicrobiales; family Chelatococcaceae; genus Chelatococcus; species Chelatococcus daeguensis. Next base: position 3,186,039 of record NZ_CP018095.1, read on the forward strand.
CATGGCCCTCCACCCGCTCGACCCGGCTGTCCGACAACCCGCCACGCACCAGCATGTAGACGGCCATGTGCGCGCGCGCCGTCGACAGGCGCCAGTTGTCGTAATCCGCCGAGCGGAAGGGGCGGCCATCGGTATGCCCGCGCACGACGACCTTGCCCGGACGCTTCGACAGCGTCTCGGCGATGCGCTGCATGATGCGGACCACCTGCGGCTGCGGCTCGGCCGAGCCGATGGCGAACATGCTGAAATTGGCCTCGTCGGTGAGGCTGATCAGCGTGCCCTCGCCCGACTTCTCGATCTGGAGATGGGGCACGGCCGCCCCCTCGCCGGAGAAGGCCGCCTGCAACTCCTGCCGAAGGGCCGCCAGTTCGTCGCCGGTCTCGGCAACCGCAGCAGCCTTTTCACCGGCCGCGCTCTCGCTCGTCGCGGCCGGGACGCCCGCCGCATCGCGCGCCAATGCGTCCGGTTTGACCCCCTTCGGCGCCTCGTTCACGGTGCGCGGCTCGCCGGGGGTTTCCTCCCGCGCAGGCCGAAGCGGTACCGTGCGCCAGTAGGTCGGATCGAACGGATCGCGGTGGGCCTCGCCGCCGGTGATGCCAATGTCCGCCGTCTCGCCCATGACGAGGTCAACACTCGTCGGGACCGGCTTCGGATCGTTTGTTGCGGCTGTTTCGGAGGCGAGTTGCGCCAGGATGGCGTAAGGATCCTGGAAGAGGGCGCTGTCCTTGTACCGGGCCTGGGGCGCCTGCGCACTGCGGCTGGCAACGCCTTCCCCGGCGCCCGGTCCCTGCTCCCGGGGCTGGCGGCCGTCGTCGGTGCTTGCCCCCGGCCCCTGACCGGGCTGTACGTTGAGCGGCTGGCCCTGGTTGTCCGGCTCTCCGGACGGGTGACCCACGGTCGGGTCGCGCAGACCCTTGCGGTCCGTGACACTGTCGGCGAGCTTGAGCGGGTTGAAATATTTCGCGACCTCGCTGCGGGTCGTCTGGTCGGTCACGTTGATCAGCCACATGACCAGGAAGAACGCCATCATCGCCGTCATGAAATCGGCATGGGCAATCTTCCACACGCCGCCGTGGTGGGCTTCCTCTTCATCCAGTTGGCGCCGGACGAGGATGATTTCGGAAGGGGTCTTGTCGTTCATGACGCGTCCTGCCCAACGGCTGCCGCGAGCTCGGCCGCCCAGTCGGCGAGCCGCGTTTCGATGACCGTGTCGTCGGCGACGACACGCACGTCCGGCCCGGCGCCGGGCACAAAGCGCACGGAGGCCGCCAGATCGCCCAGATGGCTGGCGAGTGCGGCGGCGAGGTCGTCCGACGCACTGATCTCGATCAGCTCGTGCCGTGTCGTCTCTGCCAGGGTGCGCACGGCATCGGCAAGCGCCGCCAGCGAGCGCTGGCGCTGGGCCTGCTCCAGGAATGGCGTCAGCGTCCGCGCCAGCGCGGCCGACAAGCGCGACTGCATGGAATCGAAGGCAGTGTGCATCGCCCCGGCAAGGGCCTCGCCTTCCGTACGCGCCCATTCGGCCCGCGCCGCCGCCAACTGCTCCTGAAACTGCTCGCGCTCCACGCGCAGCTTGTCCTCCCAGGCAGCTTCGGCGGCGGCCCAGCCTTCGTTGCGCCCCTTGTCGAGCGCCTGGGCGATCATGATCTCGGTATCACGTGTCGGCGGTTGCACGAAGGGCGGTGGCCCGGCGCGCCGGGGCGCCGGCTGTGGCAGCCGGCGCTCCTCCGCGTCGAAATCGATGAGAAAGCTGACCAGCGGCGGTCGCGGCATCAGGCGGCATCCTCCTGATACAGCCATTGCTTGAGGATGGCCGCCGCCTGTTCCTCACTGAATTCGACCATCTGCTCCAGCCGGCGCTGCGGCGACTGGTTCATGCGTATGGTGAGCTCCTCGATGAGATTGGCTCCTTCAGCCGGACCGGCGATCTGCGGCACCTCCGTCCCGGGTGGCAGGGCGGGCTCGCCGGTCGCCGCAGCGACTTGCGTCTCCTCGGCTGGCGGACGGGCGAGGATGGCGGCGACGGCCGGCTTCAGACCGAACCAGATGACGAGCAGGGCGACGACAAGGATGGTCGCGGCATTGATGAAGTTGCCGGACTGGCGCACCAGGAGTTCGCCGATGCCGATCGGCGGGACAGGCTCCAGATTGCGCGAATCGGCGACGAAGCTGACGGAGGACACCTTGACCTGATCGCCGCGGTCCGTGATCGCTCCCGCCGCCGATGCGACCAATTGTTCGATCTCCCGGATCTGCTGCGCGATCGCCGCATCGGTTGCGCCCTCGCCGGCCAGCGACGCGAGGCGCTCGCGATTGACGAGCACTGCGATCGACAGCCGTTCGACGCGGTAGCCGTCCCGCACGGTCTCCACCGTCTTGCTGGAGATCTCGTAGTTCGTGACTTCCTCGCGCCGCTGGTTGTCCTCGCTCGACACCTCGCCGCCGTTGGCCTGCACCTGCTCGTTGGGCAGGTTCTGCTGCACGGTCGTCGGGTTCTGGTTGTTGCTGTTCTGCGAGACCTCGGTCTCGCGGATGGTGCGGATCGAGCGCTCCACCCGCGACTCGGGGTCGTAGATCGTCTCATTCGTGCGCGTGCGGTCGGTGTTGAGACGCGCGGCGACGCTGACCTCGAAATTGCTGAGGCCGAGATAGGGAACGAGCGTCTTGCGGATGTTATCCTGGATCTCGAGGCTCACGGTGCGCTCGAGATTGGCCATCCGCCCGGTTGCGGCGCTCGCTGCGTCGTCGCCGGCGAGCACCAGCGTGCCGTCGGTGTTGAGCACCGTCACCTTGTCGATGCTCATGCCCGGAATGGCGGCTGCGACGAGGTGGCGGATGGCGCGCGCGGGCGTGACGCTGTCGGCCGTCTCCGTACGGATGACGACGGAGGCGGAGGCCGGCTGCTCCTCGCGCCGGAAGGAGCCGCGGTCCGGCAGCACGATGTGCACGCGCGCGGCCTTGATGCCGCTCATCGTCTGGATGGTGCGTGCGAGTTCCCCCTCAAGCGCGCGCACGCGCGTCACCTCCTGCATGAAGGAGGTGAGGCCGAGCGAACCGAGATCATTGAAAAGCTCATAGCCGGAATTGGCGCTTTGCGGCAGGCCCTTCTCGGCGAGCAGCATGCGCGCGCGGGCCGTGTTGCCATAGTTGACCAGCACCGACGTGCCGTCGGCACTCACGTCGAACGGGATGCCGGCATCCTTGAGAACGGCGCCCATGCGCGACACGTCCTCGCGTGTCAGGCCGGTGTAGAGCGGCTCCTGTTGCGGGCGGCTGAGGTAATAGGCGCCGAGCCCGACGACGAGGAAGACGGCAAGGCCGATGAAGCCGAGCGCGATCAGACGCCGCGTCCCCAGGTCCCGGATGTTGGCCCAGAGCTGTTCGGCCTGTGCACGAGAGGTCATGAACTGCTTCTTGCTCCTGCCAAAAATGCTCTTGTCGCCCTTGCGATGCGGACCGCTGCGGTTTTGGGCGAGAGACCAATGCCGCGCATCCCGCCGCAATACCTCGGCGCACAACGTCGCGTTGTGGTGCCGCAGTCTCCCGCGCGAACCTTGTCCGGAGGTTGCAAAGAAAAAGGCCGCGCCCGGCGGGCGCGGCCTTTCGCATTCGGCAAAGCGTCAGTATTAGCCGCGGAAGAGCGACAGGACGTTCTGCATGGAGGAGTTCGCGATGGAGAGGGCCTGGATGCCGAGTTGCTGCTGCACCTGCAGCGCCTGCAGCTTGGTGGATTCCTCTTCCATGTTGGCGTCGACCAGCTGGCCGACACCGCGCGTGATGGCGTCCGACAGCGCAGTGACGAAGTCGTTCTGGATATCCACGCGCTTCTTGATGGAGCCGAGGTAGGAGGCCGAGTCCGTCAGCTGGTTGAGGACTGCATCGACGCCCTTCGTGACGTTCTCAAGCTCCGTGAGGTCCGCAGCAGCGTTCGTCACGCCACTGATGTCGAAGGTGAAGACCGAAATCTTCGCGCCGGCAGTGCCCGTACGCTGGGTCACGGCAGTGAACGTGTAGGCAGTGCCGGTATCATCCTCAAGCGCCTCGTCGTAGAGGCCGACCTGACCGTTCGCATCGAACAGGTGCATCTTGGAAATGTCGATGTCGATCTTGTCGATCGTCACGGCACCGCCGGCCCGCGAGAACGAGGCGACGACGGCGCGGGTCGCGTTGTAGGCGGTCGCGCTCGAGTCGACGTCGAGCCAGTTCTCGCCGTTGAACACCGCCGACGAGGCAGAGGCCTTGAGCTGGTTCTGCAGGTCGGTGATCTCGGTCTGCACCTTGGCGCGGTCGACGCCGGCGTCACGGGCAGCGACGAGCTTCTTCTTGATCTCGGTGACGATTTCCTTCGTCGTGTCGAGCGCCGTGTACATCGTATCGATGGTCGCGGCGCCGAGACCGATGGCGTCCTTCACCGCCGAGAGGGCGGCGTTGTCGGACTTCATGGTGGTGGCGATCGACCAGTAGGCGGCGTTGTCCGACGCCGTCGACACGCGCATGCCCGTCGAGATGCGATTCTGGACCGACGAGAGATTCTTGTTGGTGGCCGTCAGCGTCTGCAGAGCAGTCATCGCCGAGGCATTGGTCAGCAAGCTGGACATGGCTTTCGTCCCTTCACATTGAGATGTGGATTGTTTGAAAGGGACATGCCGGGCTCGCACCGGCATAGCGGAGCGGCATCATGCCTTTGAGGGGCGCCGCGGCACAGCGCAGCCTCAATCCGCTATAGGTGAGCCGAGATTAGAAGGGCAAGCTTGTGCGGGGCTTGCGTGGTGGCGGGTGCCGGCACTGCAGGACACAGGGAGCCGATCATCCCTGCCATCCTACATACAAACATCCAGCCTATGACAGCACTGAGCCAGCTATATGTCGTCATGGCCGGGCTTGTCCCGGCCATCCACGCCCCCCAACGTTGCCCGACGGTTCAAGACGTGGATGCCCGCGACGAGCGCGGGCATGACGCCGGGAACCGCCGTTCAGGTATCTTGGCTGGGAGTGCAGCACACCCTGCCTATTCGTCTTGGCCGGGCTTGTCCCGGCCATCCACGCCTCCAACGCTGCTCGAAGTTCCAGGCGTAGATGCCCGCGACAAGCACGGGCACGAGGATGGGAAATGCTGCGCTTCGCAACCCCCGCTCCAGCATCCGTCAATCGAACCGCCGCGCAGCCGTGGCGGATACTTATGGAAGCATCCTCATAGAAAAAGGCCGCGCTTCTTGCGAAGCGCGACCCCTTCACGGTGCAGCTTACCGTCGTCTTAGCGGAAGAGCGACAGGATGTTCTGCGTCGAGGAGTTGGCGATGGAGAGGGCCTGGATGCCGAGCTGCTGCTGCACCTGCAGCGCCTGCAGCTTGGTGGATTCCTCTTCCATGTTGGCGTCGACCAACTGGCCGATGCCGCGCGTCACAGCATCCGACAGCGCAGTGACGAAGTCGTTCTGGATATCCACGCGCTTCTTGACGGAGCCAAGGTAGGAGGCCGAGTCCGTCAGCTGGTTGAGGACTGCATCGACGCCCTTCGTGACGTTCTCAAGCTCCGTGAGGTCCGCAGCAGCGTTCGTCACGCCACTGATGTCGAAGGTGAAGACCGAAATCTTCGCGCCGGCAGTGCCCGTACGCTGGGTCACGGCAGTGAACGTGTAGGCAGTGCCGGTATCATCCTCAAGCGCCTCGTCGTAGAGGCCGACCTGACCGTTCGCATCGAACAGGTGCATCTTGGAAATGTCGATGTCGATCTTGTCGATCGAAACGGCACCGCCGGCCCGCGAGAACGAGGCGACGACGGCGCGGGTCGCGTTGTAGGCGGTCGCGCTCGAGTCGACGTCGAGCCAGTTCTCGCCGTTGAACACCGCCGACGAGGCCGAGCTCTTGAGCTGGTTCTGCAGGTCGGTGATCTCGGTCTGCACCTTGGCGCGGTCGACGCCGGCGTCACGGGCAGCGACGAGCTTCTTCTTGATCTCGGTGACGATTTCCTTCGTCGTGTCGAGCGCGGTGTACATCGTATCGATGGTCGCGGCGCCGAGACCGATGGCGTCCTTCACCGCCGAGAGGGCGGCGTTGTCGGACTTCATGGTGGTGGCGATCGACCAGTAGGCGGCGTTGTCCGACGCCGTCGACACGCGCATGCCCGTCGAGATGCGAGTCTGCGTCGCGGTCATGTTCTTGTTGGTGGCCGTCAGCGTCTGCAGAGCAGTCATCGCCGAGGCATTGGTCAGCAAGCTGGACATGCTTTCGTCCCTTCACATTGAGATGTGGATTGTTTGAAAGGGACATGCCGGATTTGAACCGGCATAGCGGAGCGGCATCATGCCTTTGAGGCGCAAGCTAGGACCGCCTCAATCCGCTATGTTTTCCACCTTAGCTTGCAAATATTACCGGTTTGTTGCCATGCGTGCACGCCAAAAATAGAAGCGCTTCCTCGCCGGCCGGCGAGGAAGCGCCTTCAAGGGGATAAGGGCGTGCGGCAGCTCAGCCGCGGTCGACGAACATGTAGCCCATATAGCGCTTGGCCTCGATCGGGTCGTAGCCGAGCCGCTCGCGCAGCTTCTTGCGCAGCTTGCTGACGTGGCCTTCGACCACGCTCTCTTCCACCGCCTCGTTGTAAAGACCGTAAATGGCGTTGAACAGCTGCATCTTGCTGACGCGCCGGCCGCGTGCGCGCACCAGATATTGCAGGATGTGACGTTCGCGGCGAGGCAACGTCACCGCCTCGCCGTCGATCTCCGGATCGCGGCCGTCGTAAAAGACCTTGAGCCGGCCAATCGTGGTCTTCTCTTCGGCGCTGTTCACGCGCCGCCACACGGCCTCTGCCCTCGCCAGGATTTCCTTTACGTGGACCGGCTTGCGAACCACGTCGTCGATCCCGGCGGTAAAGAGCTCGAGCGTCTGTTCCAGCGAGCGCGTCTCGCTCAACGCGATGATCGGCGCACGGCTGTGGTTGCGGATGAGCTCGGGATAGCTCGAGCGGTCGGCAAAGTCGCCGAGCACGAACCCCTGCACCGCATTGAGATCCACGGTCGATGCCGTCTCCAGCCATTCCCGGAACTCGCCCGAGTAGAAGCCCATGGACGGCACGCCCTCGCGTCCGAAGCTTGCCACATAGCCGGATGTGACAAGTTGCCTTTCGTCAACAACGATATACACAGCCTGACCCCCCAGCCCGTTCGAAAAATCAGTCATCACGCCACACCCGATCAATCAAGATCAGGCACGCAGCACTGATTTACCTTGATAAGGCGACATATATCGTTTGGTCATTACACAATTATAATATCTGCGATTTTATCGTTCTGTAGATATCAGCTCCATATCTCCCCTCTCGTGAGAGAGGAATACGCACTCCACCCCGCACTCGACCGCCGACAGCGACAGGCAATGCCCGGACAAGCCTGAGCACGGAAGATGCCGTCACATGGAGCGACCGATCATCCGTCGACGACACCCAACACGCCGCAGCGATCCTGAAGCCTTGACGACGACACCTGAAACGGCCGCGCCAACAGCGAATCAGCAATTCAAGAATTATTAATCATCCGTTAAGGGTCAATACGTTTTGTATCGATTTGGAATGCATGTGCTGCACTGAGTCATTTTTGCATCGGTCCGCTACAATTATCGCTAAAATTTTAACGGCAGCGCCATGCCACCAGCGCGCGAAAAGCGCTTGAAACGGCCATCTCATCAGCCTTCAGCCGACCCGATGACTTGAGCCCTGGAGTGCGGTGGAGAACGCGCGGGACATCAGCGATGCGGGAACGTCCCGGCAGGGTGTCATGGGCGCGCGGCAGCATCGCGGCCAGCCGTCACCCCCGGCGGGAGCGCACCACCGATGTGACTGCCGCGCTCCAGGCGACGTGGACGGCGCGCGTCACATGCCCGTCGCCGGACTGCAGATCGACGAGGCCCGAGCGCATGACCTTGCGCACGATGCGCAGGTAGCCGCGGCCCTGGCTGGTGATCACGACGGCTTCCCGACCGATGAGGTTACGCGGACTATCCCCCGTTCGGTCACAGACAACGATGTCGCCGGGATCGTAGCGCGGCTGCAGCGCCGTCCCGGCGATCCGGAAGCCTATGGCCTGTGGCGACATGGCGACGGGCGTCTCGACGCTGAAAACCGCACGCGGCGGCCCCGCCCTCAGCCGGGGCCGGACGCTGCCGCCGTCGCCGACCTCCCCGGCGATGTCGAGATGGTGTCGCCGGGGATGTCGGCCCTCCCCGGTCAGGAGCCAGGCGAGACTGACGTTGAGACACGCCGCATAATGCTCGGCAACGGCAGACCGAATGCCGCGCAAGCCGTTCTCATGGGCGCGGTAGGTCACCTCACTCCAGCCGAAGGCCCGCGCCGCCGCAGCCGCACTGGCAAAGCCCGCGCGGCGCCGGGCCGCCCGGAGGCGCTGAGCGATGCTGTTCTCGGAATTCATTCCGGCCCCCGGCAGGAGGAGGCCCAGCAGGAACGAGACGCCGCAGGACGACGCAACTTCCGCCCCCCAATCGTCGAGGGCATCCGCTCGAAGTCGAGCCGCGCCCATCTACAAGTCTCTGATATTAAAAGTTGCTGCCAGGCAAGACAAGCCGGACCGGCAGCAGCCTGCCAGACCGTCTCGGACCAGCAGAAACCATCGGATTTACACGCTTAAAATACAAAGTGGCACGCCCTGCCCCCGGCAGGGCGTGCGCCACAGGCCCATTCGAACGAATGCGCAGAGGATTACTGCTCAGCGAAGACCGCCTCGATCTTGCCTTTCAGTGTCTGCGCATTGAACGGCTTGATGATGTAGTTGTTGACGCCGGCCTTCTTGGCAGCGACGACGTTCTCGGACTTCGCCTCGGCGGTCACCATGATGAAGGGCGTGTGGGCGAGCTTCTCGTCGGCGCGGACCTGCTTGAGCAGTTCGTAGCCAGTCATCGGCTCCATGTTCCAGTCGCTGATGACGAGACCATAGTCGCGCTCCTTCATCTTGGCGAAGGCCTCGGTGCCGTCGGCCGCCTCGTCGACATCCTGAAAGCCGAGCTGTTTCAACAGGTTGCGGATGATGCGAACCATGGTCTTATAATCGTCGACCACGAGGATCGGCATCGAAAGATCAAGCGCCATAGTTCACTCCACCGCTTTGCACTTTGTTGACAGGGGCGCATTTCGCTGCGCGGAGACTCTTGCAGAAAACTTGCACGAAGCTTGCATGACGGAAGCCGGACCGTTTGCCTTGGTTGAAGCCGAGCACGTATAGTAACGCCCTGAATTGACCAATCCTTAAAAAGGGAGGTGCCGATGACTGCGGGCCATCGGCCGTTTCGCATCGAATCCATGGTCGAGACCGGTTTCGGCGACACACTCATGGGGAGCCCGGCGGTGTCGGCGCAGCTCGAACAGATCACGCAGCAGCTCGCCGAGTTGCGCACTCTGGTCGAAGCCATCAACAGCCGCGACGAGCGAATCGGTCAGATCTCGGAAGGTGGCGCCTTTTGGCAGGATGTCGACGCCATCCAGCGCAGCATCCAGAGGACGAAGCTGGAGCTCGCGACACTTCATGCCAAGGGTCTGCGTGGCGAGCAGAAGAGCCGCGTGACAGACGAGCTCGACGCCGTCGTCTCGGACACCGAGAGCGCCACGGAGACGATCCTCTCCTCGGCGGAGGCCATCAACGACGCCACAGGCGTGCTGATGGAGCAGCTCACGGGCGAGCAGCAGGAACTCGCCAACCACATCTACGAGCAGGTTATCCGCATCTTCGAGGCCTGCAACTTCCAGGATCTCACCGGCCAGCGCATCGGCAAGGTGGTCGGCACGCTCAAGTTCATCGAGGAGCGTGTCGCCAGCATGATGGAAATCTGGGGCGGGCCGGACAGCCTCTCGAGCCTTGCCGAGGCCGAGGTGGAGGAAGAGGAGGAGAAGGGCGACGAGGCCTTGCTCAACGGGCCGCCGCTCGCCGGCGACATGAACGTCGTGTCGCAGGACGACGTCGATTCCCTCTTCCGCTGAAGAGCATCCCCACTCTCATTTCCCTTTCGCCATCGGACATCTGCTGGCGGCGGCATGAACGGCCGCCGCCAGGTACGGCCGCTCATGCCGGCTGTCCACTGACGGCGCTCGCGGGCCCGGCATTGACTCTCGCGTTCTCCTGAGTCGTTATAGAACGAAACAGGAACAAAAATCATGAGCGCGGTGCAGGATACATTGCAGGCGCTGCGGCGGAGCATTGCCGCGATCGAACCGGCGGCTTCCGAAACAGGCCGGCGCTTCACATGCGGGGCGCCGGCCGTGGATGGGCTGCTGGGCGGCGGCTTCCTCCGGGCCGCGGTGCACGAGATCTTCGCGCACGAGGAGGCGGATGCCGGCGCCGCTGCCGGTCTTGCCGCCGCCCTTGCGGCGCGAGCCGCGGCGGATGACCGCCGCGTAGTCTGGGTGCGGCAGGGTTTTTCCGTGGCGGAAACCGGCGCGCTTCACGCGCCGGGCCTTGCCGCCCTCGGGCTCGACCCGGGCCTGCTCGTCGTGGTGACGGGGCCCGATGCCACCTGCGTGCTGCAGGCGGGGGCGGAGGCCTTGCGCTGCCCGGCGCTCGGCGCCGTCGTCATCGAGCCGTGGGGCGACCCGAAATCCCTCGACCTGACGGCGAGCCGCCGCCTCGCGCTCGCGGCCGAGCAATCCGGTGTTCCCGCCCTTCTGCTGCGCATCGCGGCGACGCCCCGGCCGAGCGCGGCGGCGACACGCTGGTCGGCCGCCGCCGCCCCGTCCCGGCCGCTGGCCGCCAACGCCCCCGGCCATCCCGCCTTCGACATCACCTTGCTGCGCCATCGCGCCGGCCTTGAGGGCCGCCGCTGGCGCCTGGAGTGGCACCGTGAGCACCGTCTCTTCCGCGAGCCCGCGCCGCTATCTCGCCCTGTGGTTCCCCTTCCTGCCGGCCGACCGGCAGCGCCGGACCTCGCCCCCCTCGCCCGCACAGGCTGAGGCGCCGCTCGTCCTCGTCGAGAAGGTCTCGAGCGCGCTGCGCCTTGCCGCCGTCGACCGGCAGGGGTTCTTGCTCGGCCTCACCCCCGGCCTCACCCTGGCTGATGCGCGCGCCCGCATTCCCCATCTCGTCGCGGTGGACATGGACCGCGCGGCCGATGCCGCCCTGCTCGCCCGCCTCGCCGATTGGTGCGACCGCTATACGCCGCTCGTCGCCATCGAGGAGCCCGACGGCCTCGTGCTCGACATCACCGGCTGCGTCCATCTCTTCGCCAGCGAGGCCGGCCTGCGCCGGACGGTGATGCAGGGCCTCGCCCGCGGTGGCCTGACCGTGCGGGGCAGCGTCGCCGGCACGCCCCAGGCGGCAGCGGCGCTCGCCCGCTTCGGCCGCAAGGCGCTCGGGCGGCACGACATCGTCCCGCCCGGCGAGGAGGAGATGGCGGTGCGGCCGCTGCCGGCGGCCGCGCTCGGCGTCTCGCCGGAAGTACTGCTCGCCCTCACCCGGGCGGGGCTGAAGACCGTGGGCGACCTGGCGGAGCGCCCGCGCGCGCCGCTTGCCGCCCGCTTCGGCGCGGACCTGCCGGTCCGTCTCGCGCGTATCCTGGGCCAGGAAGACATCGGCATCTCGCCGCGCCGGCCGCTGCCACCCTGCCTCGTCGAGCGGCGCTTCGCCGAGCCCGTGGCCCGCGAGGAGGACATCGACGCCGCCCTCGCCGGGCTCGCCCACCGCGCCGGCCGCATCCTCGCGGAGCGCGGCGAGGGCGGACGGCGCTTCGAGGCCGCCTTCTTCCGCGCCGACGGGCGGGTCACGCGCCTTGCGGTCGCCACCGGCCGGCCGGCGCGCGACGCGGCCGTCGTCATGCGCCTGTTCCGGGAGCGGCTCGCGGCGCTCGCCGATCCCCTCGACCCCGGCTTCGGCTTCGACCTGCTGCGCCTTGCCGTCACGGCCTGCGAGCCGCTCGGCGAGAGCCAGGTGAGCCTCGACGGGCGAACGGTCGAGGACGAGGAGGTCGCCGCCCTCATCGATCGGCTCGGTGCCCGCTTCGGCGCCGCGGCCGTCCTCCGCCCGGCCTTCGTCGACACGCATATTCCCGAAAGGGCCGTGCGCATGGTGCCGGCGGCTCTCGACGACGACGGGACGGCGCCACCTTGCGGCTGGCCCGTCGAGCGGCCGGCCGATCCCCCGGCGCGGCCGGTCCATCTCTTCGATCCGCCACAGCCCATCGAGGCGCTTGCCGAGGTGCCGGACGGGCCGCCGCTGCGCTTCCGCTGGCGGCGCGTGCTGCACGAGATCGCCCGCGCCGAGGGACCGGAGCGGATCGCGCCCGAATGGTGGCGCGACGAGGCGGGTGAGGAGCCGACGCGCGACTACTACCGCGTCGAGGATGCGAGGGGACGGCGCTTCTGGGTCTTCCGCCAGGGCCTCTTCGGCGAAGCGCCCGCCCCGCGCTGGTTCCTGCACGGGATCTTCGCATGAGCGCTCATGCCCCAATGCCGGCGGCAGCCTATGCCGAGCTTGCTGTCACCACCAATTTCTCCTTCCTGCGCGGCGGCTCCAAGGCCGGGGACCTCGTCAAGCAGGCGCTCCTCCTCGGCCTTGCCGGCATCGGCATCGCCGACCGTAACACGGTCGCCGGCGTGGTGCGGGCCCATTCGGCGCTCGAGGAGATCAGGACGCTTCTGCAGGAACAGGGCAAGACGCTGCCTCCCTTCAGGGTCGTCGTCGGTGCCCGCCTCGTCTTCGCCGACGACACGCCCGACATCCTCGCCTATCCGGTGAACCGCACCGGCTGGGGGCGCCTGTGCCGCCTCCTCACCATGGGCAAGCTGAAAGCGGACAAGGGCGAGTGCATCCTCACCCGCGCCGATCTCGTGGCCGATGCGCGGAACCTCCTCCTCATCGTCATGCCCGGCCAGCCCGAGGGCATGTCCCTCGACATCCTCCGCGAACTGAAGGAAGCCGCTCCGGGCGCCACCTGGCTCGCCGCCGCCATGGCCCATGGCGGCAGCGACCGGCGCGACCTCGCCGGGCTGAAAGCGATCGCGGCCCGGGCCGATGTGCCGCTCCTCGCCGTCAACGACGTGCTCTATCACGAACCCGCCCAGCGTCCGCTGCAGGACGTGCTGACCTGCATCCGCGAGGGCGTCACCATCCACACGGCCGGGCGCCTCCTGGCCGCCAATGCCGAGCGGCACCTGAAGCCCCCGCAGGAGATGGCGCGGCTCTTCCGCGATGCGCCTGAGGCGATCGGCGAAACGCTGCAGGTCCTCGACCGTATCGACTTTTCGCTCTCCGAACTGAAATACGACTATCCGGAGGAGCCGGTGCCGCCCGGCAGGACCCCACAGGACTGGCTCGAGGAGCTGACCTGGCGCTGCGCCGCCTTGCGTTATCCGCAGGGGATATCGCAGAAGGTGGAGAAGCTCCTGCGGGAGGAACTCGCCCTCATCGCCGAACTCGATTATGCGCGCTACTTCCTCACCATCCGCGACATCGTGCGCTATGCGGAGGATCATGGCATCCTCTGCCAGGGGCGCGGCTCGGCCGCCAATTCCGCCGTTTGCTACGTGCTCGGCATCACCGCCGTCGACCCGGAGGATAACGACCTCCTCTTCGCCCGCTTCATCTCCAGCGAGCGGCGCGAGCCGCCGGACATCGACGTCGACTTCGAGCATGAGCGGCGCGAGGAGGTGATCCAGCACATCTACGAGCGCTACGGCCGCGACCACGCCGGCATCGCCGCCACCGTCATCAGCTACCGCCCGCGCAGCGCCATCCGCGAGGTGGGCAAGGCGCTCGGCCTGACGGAGGACGTGACCGCCCGCCTCGCCGGCACGGTCTGGGGGAGCTGGGGCTCGCCGATCGCCGACAAGCACATCCGCGAGGCTGGGCTCGACCCGAAGAACCCGGTGATCCGCCGCGCGGTCGACCTTGCGACGCAACTCCTCGGCTTTCCCCGCCATCTCTCCCAGCATGTCGGCGGCTTCGTGCTGATGCGCAGCCGCCTCGACGAGACGGTGCCCATCGGCAATGCCGCCATGGACGAGCGCACCTTCATCGAGTGGGACAAGGACGACATCGACGCCGTCCGCCTCATGAAGGTCGATGTGCTCGGCCTCGGCATGCTCACCTGCATCCACAAGGCCTTCGATCTTCTGCGCAGCCACTGCGGCCTCGACCTCGATCTCGCCGCCGTGCCGAGGGAGGATCCCGCCGTTTACGACATGCTTTGCAAGGGCGATTCCATCGGCGTCTTCCAGGTGGAGAGCCGGGCGCAGATCAACATGCTGCCGCGCCTCAAGCCGAGGGAATTCTACGACCTCGTCATCCAGGTCGCCATCGTGCGCCCCGGCCCCATCCAGGGCGACATGGTGCATCCCTACCTGCGCCGGCGAAACGGCGAGGAGGAGGTCAGCTATCCCGCTCCCTCGCCAGAACATGGCCCGCCGGACGAACTGAGACAGGTGCTCGGCCGCACTCTCGGCGTGCCCCTCTTTCAGGAGCAGGCCATGAAGATCGCCATGGTGGCGGCCGGCTTCACGCCCGAAGAGGCGAACGGCCTGCGCCGCGCCATGGCCACCTTCCGCCATGTCGGCACCATCCATACCTTCGAGAAGAAGATGGTCGAGGGCATGGTGGCGCGCGGCTACGAGCGCGCCTTCGCCGAGCGCTGCTTCAACCAGATCAAGGGCTTCGGCGAATACGGCTTTCCCGAGAGCCACGCCGCCTCCTTCGCCAAGCTCGTCTACATCTCGGCCTGGATCAAATGCCACCACCCGGCCGTCTTCGCCTGCGCTTTGCTCAATTCCCAGCCCATGGGCTTCTATGCCCCGGCGCAGATCGTACGCGATGCGCGCGAACACGGTGTCGAGGTGCGCAACGTCGACATCAACGCAAGCGTCCACGACAACACGCTCGAGAAACGCCCGGACGGCGCGCTCGCCCTGCGGTTGGGGTTTCGCCAAGTGGACGGTTTCAGCGCGGACTGGTCGAAGGCGCTCCTGGCCGCGCGCGGGGTCGGCTACGACAGCGTCGAAGCTCTGTGGAAGCGCGCTCGCCTGCCGCAGCGAGCCCTGAAGATCCTCGCCGATGCCGATGCCTTCCGCTCCATCGGGCTCGACCGGCGGGAGGCCCTGTGGGCCGTGCGCCGCCTGCCCGACGACGCGCCCCTGCCGCTCTTCGCCGCCGCCGCGGCACGCGAACTGGCGGACGAAACCGATGCCGCCCTGCCGGCCATGCCGCTGTCGGAACATGTGGTGGCCGATTACCAGATGCTGCACCTGTCGCTGAAGGCTCACCCCATGGCCTTCCTGCGCGAGGGCTTCCGGCGCAAGGGCGTCAGGACCACGGCCGAGATCGCGGCCCTGCCGGACGGCGCTTTCGCCAAGGTCGCCGGCGTCGTGCTGGTGCGCCAGCGCCCCGGCAAGGGCAACGCCATCTTCATGACGCTGGAGGACGAGACGGGCATCACCAACGTCGTCCTGTGGACGCGGCGCTTCGAGCGCTTCCGCCGGCAGGTCATGAGCGCGCGGCTCGCCCTTGTTGCCGGGCGGGTGCAGAAGAGCCCGGAGGGCGTCGTCCACCTCATGGCCGAGGTGGTGGACGACCGCTCGCAGGACCTTGCCGCGCTGTCGCAGGCGCACGAGGCGCGCACGACGCTGTCGCGCGCCGACGAATCCGCCCATCCACAACATCCGCGCTCCGCGGGCCATCCGCGCAACGTGCGCATCCTGCCCAAGTCGCGCGATTTTCACTGAGCACCGGAGAAGGATGCGACACCTCCCCCCGCGCAGGAAAGATGCCCACACCCCGGTTGCTGCAACTGCCGGACGCACGGGCGCGCAGCAAACGGGCATCGCTCTGCCCAAAAAATCATCAGCGCGTTTGTCGATCGGGCCCCGCCTGCAGCCTGCGCGCCGCCGGCGCGGCTGGCACGGGGCTTGCTGCCCTCCCGAGGCAACAATCATCCGGGGGTGGAGCAACGACAATGCGAAATCGTTTCCAGAAGATACTCGCAACGCTCGCGACGGCGGCGACAATCGCGTTGCCGGCCGCAGGCGCCAGCGCTCAGGACGTCATCAAGGTCGGCATCCTGCATTCGCTCTCGGGCACCATGGCCATCAGCGAGACGACATTGAAGGACGTGATGCTGATGCTCATCGAGGAGCAGAACAAGAAAGGTGGCCTCCTCGGCAAGAAACTCGAAGCCGTCGTCGTCGACCCAGCCTCCAACTGGCCGCTGTTCGCCGAGAAGGCGCGCGAACTCCTCACCAAGGACAAGGTGGCCGCCACCTTCGGCTGCTGGACCTCCGTGTCGCGCAAATCCGTCCTGCCCGTCTTCGAGGAGTTGAACGGCATCCTCTTCTACCCCGTCCAGTACGAGGGCGAGGAATCCTCCCGCAACATCTTCTACACGGGCGCCGCGCCCAACCAGCAGGCCATCCCCGCCGTCGACTACCTGATGGAAAACGAGGGCGTCGAGCGCTGGGTGCTGGAGGGCACGGACTACGTCTACCCGCGCACGACCAACAAGATCCTCGAGGCCTATCTCAAGGCCAAGGGTGTCAAGGACGAGGACATCTCCGTCAACTACACGCCCTTCGGCCATTCCGACTGGCAGACCCGCGTCGCCGACATCAAGAAGTTCGGTTCCGCCGGCAAGAAGACGGCGGTCGTCTCCACCATCAACGGCGACGCCAACGTGCCCTTCTACAAGGAGCTCGCCAACCAGGGCATCAAGGCCACCGACATTCCGGTCGTCGCCTTCTCCGTGGGCGAGGAGGAGCTCGCGGGCATCGACACCAAGCCGCTCGTCGGCCATCTCGCCGCCTGGAACTACTTCCAGTCCGTCGACACGGCCGAGAACAACGATTTCATCGCCAAGTGGAAGGCCTTCACCAAGAACGACAAACGCGTCACCAACGACCCGATGGAGGCGCATGTCATCGGCTTCAACATGTGGGTGAAGGCGGTGGAGAAGGCCGGCTCGACCGATCCCGACGCCGTCATCGACGCGCTCATCGGCGTCTCTGTGCCCAACCTCTCGGGTGGCTATTCCACGATGATGCCGAACCACCACATCACCAAGCCGGTGCTCATCGGTGAGATCCAGGAGGACGGCCAGTTCTCCGTCGTCTCGCAGACGCCGGGCCTCGTCGTCGGCGACGAGTGGTCGGACTATCTCGACGGGTCGAAGGACCTCATCGCCGATTGGCGCGCCCCGCTCTCCTGCGGCAACTTCAACGTCAAGACCGGCAAGTGCGGCGGCCAGGGCCCAGTCGCCCAGTAGGCGCCCGACGCACCAGGCCGGCGGCATCCAGGCCGCCGGTCATTCTCCCGAAAGACGCGCGATGTCACGCCTCCTCTGCCTCATCCTTGCGCTCGCCTGCGGCCTTTTTGCCGCGCCGGTCTGCGCGGCACCGGCCGATACCGGGGACGCGCTCCTCCTCATCGCCAGCGGCCGCTTCCCCGACATTGAGAAGGGCGTCGCTCTCCTCGCCCGTTCGGGCGATGCCCGCACGCAAGCCATCATTGAGGCACTGCGCGACGGCCGCCTCGCGGTCGCCGCCGACAAGCGCGTGGTCATCGAGGGCGCGAACGGCGGCTGGTCGGACGCGGCGACGGGGGAAGCCCTTGCCGAAGCGCCTCCCTCGCCCAAGGCCGTGCGCCTCAACAACCGCATCCGCCGCGCCGTCGAGGCCGCGCTCGGCGCCCTGACATTGATGGCGCCCGACGCCGCCGCCCGCCGCCAGGCGGCCGAAGCAGTCTTCCGCTCGCGCGATGCCACTGCCCTCGCAACGCTCGACGAGGCCATCGCCCGCGAGGAGGTCGCCGGCATCCGGCGCCTAATGGGCGAGGCCCGCGCCGCCATCCTGCTCGGCGATGCCGGAGCCTCGGACCTTCAGAAGATCGAGGCCGTCGACATCCTCGTCACACGGGCCGACCAGGATGCGCTCGCGCTCCTGCGCGCTGCCGCCGCGCAGGGATCGCCGACGGTGCGCGAGGCTGCGGAAGGCGCCATCACCGCCGTCGAGCGGCGGCTTGCCGTGCTGTCGATGCTGCAAAATGTCTGGTACGGCCTGTCGCTCGGCTCCGTGCTGCTGCTCGCCGCCATCGGCCTCGCCATCACCTTCGGCGTCATGGGCATCATCAACATGGCCCACGGCGAGATGGTGATGATCGGCGCCTACACCACCTTCGTGATCCAGGAGCTGGCGCGCACTCACGCCCCCGGCCTGTTCGACTGGACGCTGCCGCTCGCCATCCCCATGGCCTTCCTCGTCGCCGCGCTCGTCGGCGTGGCGATCGAGCGCGGCATCATCCGCCATCTCTACGGCCGCCCACTGGAGACGCTGCTCGCCACCTGGGGCGTCAGCCTCATTCTCCAACAGACGGTGCGCTCCCTCTTCGGGCCGACGAACCGCGAGGTGGGCGCCCCCTCCTACATGGCCGGCGCCTTCGACCTCGGCGGCCTTACCATCACCTACGGCCGGCTCTGGATCATCGTCTTCAGCTTCGCCGTCTTCTCGGCCCTCATCGTCGCGCTGAAGGCCACCTCTTTCGGCCTCAAGATCCGCGCCGTGACGCAGAACCGGCGCATGGCCGCCTCGATGGGTATCCGCACACCATGGGTCGACACCATGGCCTTTGCGTTGGGCTCGGGCATCGCCGGGGTAGCCGGGGTGGCCCTGTCGCAGATCGATAACGTCTCGCCCAACCTCGGCCAGAGCTATATCGTTGACAGCTTCATGGTCGTCGTCTTCGGCGGCGTCGGCAACCTGTGGGGCACGCTCGTCTCGGCGCTCACCCTCGGCATCGCCAACAAGTTCCTCGAGCCCTTCGCCGGCGCCGTGCTCGGCAAGATCCTGCTCCTCGTCTTCCTCATCCTCTTCATCCAGAAGCGCCCGCGCGGGCTCTTCGCCCTCAGGGGACGGGCGGTGGAAGCATGACGCGACGCCCCATCCTCCTTGCGATGCTCGACGGCAAGGGCGCCATCTTCCTCGGTGTCCTCGCCGCCCTCGCCGTCCTCGTGCCGCTGTCGAACCTCTTCTTGCCGGAGACATCGCCGCTGCACGTGCCGACCTATGCGGTCTCGCTCCTCGGCAAGTATCTCTCCTACGCGCTGCTCGCCCTGGCGCTCGACCTCGTCTGGGGCTACTGCGGCATCCTCTCGCTCGGCCACGGCGCCTTCTTCGCCCTCGGCGGCTACGCCATGGGCATGTATCTCATGCGCCAGATCGGCCCGCGCGGTGTCTACGGCCACCCCGTGCTGCCGGACTTCATGGTCTTCCTCAACTGGCAGGAACTGCCCTGGTACTGGTCGGGCTTCGACATCTTCCCCTTGGCGGCCCTGATGGTGCTCGCCGTGCCGGGCCTACTCGCCCTCGTCTTCGGCTGGCTCGCCTTCCGCTCCCGCGTCACGGGCGTCTATCTCTCCATCATCACCCAGGCGATGACTTTCGCCCTGATGCTCGCCTTCTTCCGCAACGACATGGGGCTCGGCGGCAACAACGGCCTCACCGATTTCAAGGATATCCTCGGCTTTTCCGTGCAGGCGCAGGGCACGCGGCTTGCGCTCTTCGTCGCGACGGTCATCGCACTCGCTCTCGGCTATGGCGTGGCGCGCTACATGGTCACCTCCACCTACGGGAAGGTGCTCATCGCCATCCGCGACGCTGAATCCCGCACGCGTTTCCTCGGCTACCGGGTAGAGCACTACAAGCTCGTCGCCTTCACCGTCTCGGCCATGATGGCGGGCGTCGCCGGCGCACTTTATGTGCCGCAGGTCGGCATCATCAACCCGAGCGAGTTCTCGCCCGCCAACTCCATCGAGGCGGTGGTGTGGGTCGCCGTCGGCGGCCGCGGCACACTTGTCGGCGCGGCCCTCGGCGCCGTCGTCGTCAACATGGCGAAATCCTGGCTGACCGGCGCTCTGCCGGAGCTGTGGCTCTTCGCCCTTGGTGCGCTCTTCATCGTCGTCACGCTCTACCTGCCGAAGGGCATCGTCGGCACGCTCTCCGAGCGGCGGGAGAAGCGCAAGGCGATGGCCACGGCAAAGACCGCCGGGATCGCGGCCGAGGCGGCGGAGTGAAGCGATGACCAGCCCCACCCTCACTAACACCGTGCTCTATCTCGACGGCGTCTCCGTAACCTTCGACGGCTTCCGCGCCATCAACAAGCTCTCGCTCGCCATAGCGCCGGGCGAGATGCGCGCCATCATCGGCCCCAACGGCGCCGGCAAGACGACGATGATGGACATCATCACGGGCAAGACACGACCCGACGAGGGCGAGGTCTTCTTCGGCGGCATGATCGACCTCACCATGCTCGACGAGGCCGAGATCGCGGCACTCGGCATCGGCCGCAAGTTCCAGAAGCCGACGGTGTTCGAGAGCCACACGGTGGCCGACAACATCCGCTTGGCGCTCGCCGGCGCGCGCTCGCCCTTCTCGGCCCTCTTCGGCGCCCGCAACCGCATCGCCGAGGAGCGCATCGACACCATTCTGTCGACCGTACGCCTCACCGAGCATCGCGGGCGCCTCGCGGCCGATCTCTCGCACGGCCAGAAGCAGTGGCTCGAGATCGGCATGCTGCTGGCGCAGGATCCGAAGCTCCTGCTCGTCGACGAGCCCGTCGCCGGCATGACCGACGCGGAGACCGCCGAGACGGCGCATCTGCTCAAGGAGATCGCCCGCGAGCATTCGGTCGTCGTCGTCGAGCACGACATGGCCTTCGTCCGCGACCTCGGCTGCAAGGTCACCGTCCTGCATGAGGGCTCGGTGCTGGCCGAAGGTTCCATCGACGCGGTCTCGGCCAACGAGCGCGTCATCGAAGTTTATCTCGGACGGTAGAATGCCATGCTGAGCGTCGATTCCATCGATCTGCACTACGGTGCCGCCCAGGCGCTGCGCCGGGTCTCGCTCGACGCAGAGGCGGGCAAGGTCACCTGCGTGCTCGGCCGCAACGGCGTCGGCAAGACCTCGCTGATGCGCGCCATCGTCGGCCGCCAGCCGATCTCCGCCGGCCGCATCGGCCTCGACGGCGCGGACATCTCGCGGCTCGAGCCCTATGATCGTGCCCGCCGCGGCATCGCCTTCGTGCCGCAGGGCCGCGAGATCTTCCCGCTGCTCAGCGTGCGCGAGAACCTGGAGACCGGCTTTGCGCCCCTGAAGAGCGGCGACCGGCACGTGCCGGACGAGATCTTCACGCTCTTCCCCGTGCTGAAGGACATGCTCGGCCGGCGCGGCGGCGACCTCTCCGGCGGCCAGCAGCAGCAGCTCGCCATCGCGCGCGCGCTCGTCACCCGCCCGAAGGTGCTGGTGCTCGACGAGCCGACGGAGGGCATCCAGCCCTCCATCATCAAGGACATCGGCCGCGCCATCGACTATCTTCGCGGCAAGGGGGACATGGCGATCGTGCTCGTCGAGCAGTTCTTCGAGTTCGCCCGCGACCTGTGCGATACCTTCGCCGTCATGGAGCGCGGCCAGATCGTCCTTTCCGGCACGCGCGACACCATGGTGGAGGACGATGTCCGCCAGCGCCTTGCGGTCTGATATGCGGTCCGACATGGGCCACGCCGGCGCGGCTCCGGCCGCATCTGTCCCCGGCGTGCCCGCTTTCGTGCGCGCGAAAGGCGGCGTGCGCGTCGCATTCGGGACAGCCGGCGAGCGCACACAGGCGCTGACGGTGGCCGAGAGCGGGGGCTACCGCATCCGCTTCCCGCGGAACGCCGAAATCTGCGAAGGCACCCTCATCAACACCGGCGGCGGCATGACGGGCGGCGACCATATGCGGGTCGACGTCACGCTCGCCCCCGCTGCCCGCGCCCTCGTCACCAGCCAGGCGGCGGAGAAACTCTACCGGGCCGAGGATGCTCCCACCCGCATCGACATCGCGCTCAGACTCGGCGCGGGCAGCCATCTTGCCTGGCTGCCACAGGAGATGATCCTCTTCGACCGGGCGCGGCTCGTGCGCCGGCTCGACGTCGAGATGGCGCCGGACGCCTCGCTCACCCTCGCGGAGAGCCTCGTCTTCGGCCGCACCGCCATGGGCGAGGCGGTTACCGAAGGGCGTCTCGACGACCGCTGGTCGATCCGCCGGGACGGCCGGCTCATCTTCGCGGAGGCGGTCAGGCTCGACGGCGGCATCGCGGCCCGGCTCGCACGCCCGGCCATCGGCGGTGAAGCACGCGCGCTCGCCACGATCCTCCACGTCGCCCCCGACGCCGAGGCGCGGCTCGACGCCATGCGCGCGGCCCTCGCCGGCGCGACGAGCGAATGCGGCGCGAGCGCCTGGAACGGCCTGCTCGTCGCCCGGCTGATGGGACCCGACCCGGCGGCCCTGCGCGCCGACATCGTGCGCACGATCGAAACTTTCCGCGGCCGCAGCGTGCCGCGCTACTGGTAGCTGGAGGAGACGCGATGAACCTCACCCCGCGTGAGAAGGACAAGCTCCTGATCGCCATGGCGGCCATGGTCGCCCGCCGGCGCCTGGAGCGCGGCGTCAAGCTGAACTACCCCGAGGCCATCGCCCTCATCACCGATTTCGTGGTCGAAGGCGCGCGCGACGGCCGCTCGGTCGCCGACCTCATGGAAGCGGGCGCCCATGTGCTCACGCCGGAACAGGTGATGGACGGCGTCGCCGAGATGATCCCCGACGTACAGGTGGAGGCGACCTTCCCCGACGGCACCAAGCTCGTCACCGTGCACAACCCCATCCGTGGCGCAACCGGCGCGCTCCAGCCGGGCGAAACGCTGGCCGGGCCGGGCGAACTTGTCCTCAACGAAGGCCGCGAGACCGTGACGCTCACCGTCGCCAACACCGGCGACCGGCCGATCCAGGTCGGCTCGCACTACCATTTCTACGAGACGAACCCGTCATTGTCCTTCGACCGTGACAAGGCCCGCGGCATGCGCCTCGACATCCCCGCCGGTACCGCCGTGCGCTTCGAGCCCGGCCAGACGCGCGAGGTCACGCTCGTTGCGCTCGCCAGCGAGCGCAAGGTCTACGGCTTCCGCCAGCAGGTGATGGGCAGACTGTAAGGCGTACCGTTAAAATGCTATCCTCCTTCAAATTTGTAAGGAGATATCTAATATGACGCACATAGGCGCCTCTACGGTTACCAGCAAGGGGCAGATAACCCTTCCTGCCTCCCTGCGCGACAAGTTCGGCATCAGGTCCGGCGACCTCGTCGAGTTCTTCGAGGGCTACGACGGCACGATCAGGATGCGCATCAGGGCCAAGAGCGCCGCGGCGCTCGCCGGCATGCTAGCCCATCTCAAGCCCGATCCTCGTTTCGGGTCTGACGATGAGGCCATTGCCGCGGAAACGGCTGCGCGTGACGAAAGGTCGAAGCGCTCCGCTTCGGATGAAGCCCCGTGATCGGGCTCGACACGAACGTCCTGCTGCGGGCGTTGACCAACGACGACCCGGCGCAATCGCCGAAAGCGGTGCGGCTGCTCGAGACATTGAGCGCCGAGGCGCCGGGCTTCGTCAACAGTGTCGTCCTTGTCGAGCTCGTCTGGAACCTGCAGCGGCGTTACCGGGCGAGCCGCACCGACGTGATCATGGCCATCGAGGCGCTGCTGGAAAGCCCCGGCTATGTCATCGCGGACCGCGATGCCGTCATCGACGGCCTCGAAATCATGAAAGCGGAGCAACTCGACTTCGCCGACGCCCTGATCGCCGCCCTGAACAAGCGCGCAGGCTGCGACGGCACCCTGACCTTCGACGGAAAGGCGAGCCGAAGCCGGCTCTTCCGTCCCGTCTAGCCAGAAAGGACGCCCATGCCCTTCCCCTTCTCCCGCGCGGCTTACGCGGACATGTTCGGCCCGACCACGGGCGACAAGGTGCGCCTCGCCGACACCGAGCTCTTCATCGAGGTGGAGCGCGACTTCACCACCTATGGCGAGGAGGTGAAGTTCGGCGGCGGCAAGGTGATCCGCGACGGCATGGGCCAGAGCCAGGCGACGCGCGCGCAGGGGGCGGTCGACACCGTCATCACCAATGCGCTCATCGTCGACCACTGGGGCATCGTGAAGGCCGACGTCGGCCTCAAGGGCGGGCGCATCGCGGCGATCGGCAAGGCCGGCAACCCGGACATCCAGCCGAATGTCACCATCGTCATCGGCCCGGGTACCGAGGTCATCGCCGGCGAGGGCAAGATCCTCACCGCCGGCGGCTTCGACGCCCACATCCACTTCATCTGCCCGCAGCAGGTGGAAGATGCCCTGATGTCCGGCATCACCACGATGCTCGGCGGCGGCACGGGCCCGGCGACGGGAACCAATGCGACCACCTGCACCCCCGGCCCCTGGCACATCGAGCAGATGATCCGCGCCGCCGACGCGCTGCCGGTGAACCTTGCCTTCGCCGGCAAGGGCAATGCCGCGCTGCCAGGCGCGCTCGTCGAGCAGATCGAGGCCGGCGCCTGCGCCATGAAGCTGCACGAGGACTGGGGCACGACGCCCGCGGCCATCGACTGCTGCCTCTCCGTCGCCGACGACTACGACGTGCAGGTAATGATCCACACCGACACGCTCAACGAGTCAGGCTTCGTCGAGGACACCATCGCCGCCTTCAAGGGCCGCACCATCCATGCCTTCCACACGGAAGGAGCCGGCGGCGGCCATGCGCCGGACATCATCAAGGTGGCGGGCCTGCCGAACGTGCTGCCCTCCTCCACCAATCCGACACGACCGTTCACGGTGAACACACTCGACGAGCATCTCGACATGCTCATGGTATGCCACCACCTCGATCCGTCGATCCCCGAGGACCTCGCCTTCGCCGAGAGCCGCATCCGCAAGGAGACGATCGCGGCCGAGGACATCCTGCACGACATCGGCGCCCTTTCGATGATGTCCTCCGACAGCCAGGCCATGGGCCGCGTCGGCGAGGTCATCACCCGCACCTGGCAGACGGCGCACAAGATGAAGGTGCAGCGCGGCCATCTGCCCGGCGAGAGCGGCAACGACAATCAGCGAGTCAAGCGCTACATCGCCAAATACACCATCAACCCGGCCATCGCCCACGGCGTCTCGGCCCACATCGGCTCGGTCGAGGTCGGCAAGCTCGCCGACCTCGTGCTGTGGTCGCCGGCCTTCTTCGGCGTGAAGCCGGACCTCATCGTCAAGGGCGGCACCATCGCGGCCGCCGCCATGGGCGACCCCAACGCCTCCATCCCGACGCCGCAGCCGGTGCACTACCGACACATGTTCGGCGCCCTCGGCAAGGCCCTGACGGAGACGAGCGTCACCTTCGTCTCCAAGGCCGCCCTCGACCGCGGCATCGATCACAGGTTGGGCGTCGAGAAGAAGCTGCTGCCCGTCGACAACACCCGCTCCGGCATCTCCAAGGCCTCGCTCATCCACAATGGCGCGACGCCGGATATCCATGTCGATCCGGAGACCTATGCCGTGACGGCCGACGGGGAACTGCTTGTCTGCGAGCCGGCCAAGGTGCTGCCCATGGCGCAGCGGTATTTCCTGTTCTGATGCAGATACATCCGACATCGGGCAGGTTAGTAGCACAAACGCCGTTTCCTGCTACTAACGCGGGCACATCGCCCGACTGAACTGGAGAACATCATGCTCCGTGCCGCTTCCGTCGTCCGCCGCCCGGCCGTCAAGGCCGAGCGCGTCGTCGACACCGTCACCCTCGTTCATGACGACCGCCACCGCCGCCGCGTGACCCTGACCGCCGACGGCGGCCTCTCCTTCCTGCTCGACCTCGACAAGGCGACCGTGCTCGACGACGGCGACGCCCTGAAGCTCGAGGACGGGCGGCTCGTCGCCGTGCGCGCCGCGCCGGAAAAGCTCATTGAGATCCGCGCCGAGAGCCCGCTGAGGCTACTCAAGGTCGCCTGGCACATCGGCAACCGCCACACGCCGGCCGAGATCGCGGCGGACGCCATCTTTATCTCCGACGACCCTGTACTCGCCGAGATGGTGCGCGGTCTCGGCTGCGCCGTCGCCAGGGTGGAACGCCCCTTCCGCCCCGAGCGCGGCGCCTACGATCACGGCGGGCACGATCACGGGCATGGTCACAGCCACGGGCCTGATCATTCCCATGGGCACGACCACGCGCATCACCATGAGCATGGCGCCTGCGATTGCGGCCACGATCATCACGACCATGACCATCACGAGCATGGCCACCACCATCACGATCACGGGCATGACCACAGGTGAGGCGGCGCCCGCCGGCGCCTCGCCCATGCTGACCCTGATGACGTGGCTGTCGCCGGCCTTCCCGGTCGGCGCCTTCGCCTACAGCCACGGGCTCGAATGGGCGGCCGAGGCCGGCGATATCCGGGATGCGGCGAGCCTTGAGAACTGGCTCGCCGACATCCTCGCCCACGGCGCCGGCCGCAACGACGCCATCCTGCTCGCCGCGTCCCACCGGGCTGTGACGGCCCGCGACCGAGCTGCCCTCGCCGGCGTCGCGGAGCTGGCGCTCGCCCTCGCCACGACCCGCGAGCGGCTGCTGGAGACCGTTACCCAGGGCAATGCCTTCGTGCTTACGGCCCGCAAGACCTGGCCGACGCCCGCCTTCGACCTGCTGAACGGCGCGTGGGAGGGCGACGTCGCCTATCCCGTCGCGCTCGGCGTCGCGGCGGCGGGCCACGGCCTGCCGCTCGCCATGACGCTTGAAGCCTTTCTCGCCGCCTTCACGGCCAATCTCGTCTCGGCCGCCGTGCGCCTCGGGGTCGTCGGCCAGACCGACGGGCAGGCGGTGACGGCCGCGCTCGTGCCCCTCTGCCGGCAGGTGGCGGGCGAGGCCGAGGCGGCGGGCCTCGACGATCTCGGCGGCGCCGCCTTCCGCTCCGATCTCGCCTCGCTCAGGCACGAGACGCAATATACCCGCCTGTTCCGCTCGTGAACGGGCCGAGCCTCAAGGAGACGAACCCATGCCCTCCCCCAACGGTCCCCTGCGCGTCGGCATCGGCGGCCCCGTCGGCTCCGGCAAGACGGCGCTGATGGAGGCGCTGTGCAAGCGCCTCGCTGGCACCTACGACCTGTGCGCCATCACCAACGACATCTACACGAAAGAGGACGCCGAGATCCTGACGCGCACCGGCGCCCTGCCGGCCGAGCGCATCATGGGCGTGGAGACCGGCGGCTGCCCGCACACGGCCATCCGCGAGGATGCTTCCATCAATCTCGCCGCCGTAGACGAGATGATGCGCCGCTTCCCCGGGCTCGACCTCGTGCTCATCGAATCCGGCGGCGACAATCTCGCCGCCACCTTCTCGCCCGAGCTCGCCGACATCACCATCTACGTCATCGACGTCTCGGGCGGCGAGAAGATCCCGCGCAAGGGCGGGCCCGGCATCACGCGCTCCGACCTCCTCGTCATCAACAAGATCGACCTTGCGCCTCATGTCGGCGCGAGCCTCGCCGTGATGGAGCATGACACCAGGCTCATGCGTCCGTCGCGGCCTTACGTCTTCACCAACATCCGCAGCGGGGAAGGCGTCGAGACGGTGGCGCGCTTCATCGAGGAGGCCGGCGGGCTGAAATCGGCTGCGTGAATGGCCCGACATTTGCGTGATGCGGCAGCAACAGCGCAACCAACGAGGCCAGCATCCATGCCGACCAGAACCGCCCGCCTTGCCGCCCTCGGCGTCCTCACCCTCGCCGCATCCCCGGCACTCGCCCACACCGGAGCGGGCGCTGCCGCGAGCTTCATGGACGGTTTCCTCCATCCGCTCGGTGGCCTCGACCATGTCCTCGCCATGGTCGCCGTCGGCCTGTGGGCCGGCGTCTCGGGCGGCCGCGCGGTCTGGTCCTATCCCCTCGCCTTCCTGTCCTTCATGGTCGTCGGCGGCCTCTTCGGCATCGCCGATGTCGGCCTGCCCGCCGTCGAGATCGGCATCGCCCTGTCCGTCGTGGTGCTCGGGGCGGCGCTCGCTTTCGGCCTGAAGCTGCCGGCGGCCGCGGGCGCCGCACTTGTGGCGGCCTTCGCCGTCTTCCACGGCCATGCGCACGGGGCCGAGATGGCGGCCGGCGCCGATGCGGCCGGCTATGCCGTGGGCTTCGTCGCCGCCACGGCCCTGCTGCACGGCATCGGCATCACGCTCTCCCCCCGCGCCGTGCCGCGCCTGCCGCTCATGGCGACGCGCGCGGCCGGCGGGGCGATGGCACTCGCCGGCATCGGTCTGCTCGTTCTCTAGGCAGAATGCCCGATCGGGCGGCAGTGCGTCACGCGACCGGCCGCCCCTCCACCGGATAGGCTGGGTCGATATATTGCGGAATGGCCGTCGTCCCGGGCCGCACCACGGCATCGACGGCCGCTTCGTCGTCCGCGTCGAGGGAAAGATCGAGCGCGGCGAGATAGGCCTGCCACTGCTCCATGGTGCGCGGCCCGGCGATGACGCCGGTCATCAGCGGATTGGCTAGTACCCACGCGCCGGCGAAGGCGCCCATGTCATGGCCGCGCCGGTCGCAATGGGCCTTGAGCCGCGCGGCGGCTTCGAGATTGGCGGGGTGGAACTCTGTCTCGCCCATGCGCTTGTCGCCGCTCGCGGCCCGGCTGCCCTCGGGGGCGGCGGCACCGGGCGCATACTTGCCCGTCAGCACGCCGCGCGCCAGCGGGCTGTAGGCGACCGTGCCGATGCCGAGCGCCGTGCAGGCCGGCAGCAGCTCGACCTCCGCCGGGCGATAGAGCGCATGATAGTAGAGCTGGCACACCACCGGCCGGTCGATGCCGATCTCGTCGCACAGCGCCGCGATGCGTGCCACGCGCCAAGCCCGGTGGTTGGAAACGCCGAAATAGCGCACCTTGCCGGCCCGGATGAGGTCGGCCATGGCGTGCACGGTCTCCTCGAGCGGCGTCTCGTTGTCTTCCTTGTGCAGGTACTGGATGTCGATGGTCTCGACGCCGAGGCGCCGCAGCGAATCCTCTGTCGCCTGCATGATCCAACGGCGGGAGAGGCCGCGCCGGTTGGGCCCCTCGCCCATCGGATTGGCGAGCTTGGTCGCCAGCACCCAGTCGAAGCGCTGCGCCCGGATGGCGCGGCCGACGATCTCCTCCGAGCGGCCATCGTTGTAGGCGTCCGCCGTGTCGATGAAATTGACGCCCGCCTCGCGCGCATGGGCGATGATGCGTCCGGCCTCGGCCTCGTCCGTGCGCCCGCCGAACATCATGGTGCCGAGGACGAGGCGCGACACCGTCAGGCCCGAGCGGCCGAGCCGCCGCATGGGCATCGTCTGCGTCATGGGATCATCCCGCAAGCTGTGGGGCCTGAGGCCCGGAAAGAGGCGCGATGAGACCATGAAAGCCCAGGCCGGACAACCCGGCCGGGCATTGCTCTATCGCGTTGCTTCGGCCTGGTGCGGATTGAACAGCCGGCCCCGTTCCGCCCACAGCACCACGGCGAGGCAGGCAAGGCCGAGGCCGAGATAGCCGCCGCACAGGGGAATGACCGTGCCGTCGAAGGTGCGGCTGATGAGGGCGCCGGTGATCGCGCTCGCAACGGTGGAATAGAAGCCGATGAAGGACGAGGCGGTGCCGGCGATGTCGCCGAGCTCGTCCATCGCCATGGCGTTGAAATTGGGCATCGTCAGGCTGAAGAGGAAATGGCTGACAGCCAGCAGGCCGACGAAGACGGAGAGCGGCGGCAGCCCGCCCGTGGCAAGGGCGATGACGAGCAGCAGCCCCGTCGTCACGCAGAAGCCGCAGAGCGCGGCATGGGACATGCGGCGCATGCCGAAACGGCCGACGAGCCGCGAATTGAGGTAGGACGCCACGCCCTGCATGATCCCGAGCAGGCCGAAGACGAGCGGGAAGCCGACGGGGCCGAGGCGGTAGCCGTCGGTCTCGAAGACCTGCGCCGCAAGGCCGATGTAGATCATGATGCAGCCCTGCATCAGCATGATCGCGGTCGCGTAGCCGAAGGACAGGCGCGAGGCGAGGATGCGGCGCACGTCGACGAGGATCGGCCTGACGGCCGCGGGCTTGCGATAGGCCGGGTTGAGGCTCTCCGGCATGCGCAGCGCGAACCAGGTGAAGATGAGGACGGCCATGACGAACATGGCGACGACGATCATGTGCCACTCGCTCGCCGCGAGGATGGCGCTGCCGACGGCCGGCGCGATAATCGGCACGGTGATGAACAGCATCATGACGAGCGACATGACGCGCGCCATCTCGCGACCGGAATAGCGGTCGCGCACAAGGGTGACGACGAGCACGCGCGCCGCCGCCGCCCCCGTGCCCTGCACGAAGCGCGCCACGAGCAGCATGTGGAAGCCGTCGGCCATCAAAGCGAGCCCGGTGCCGGCGACATAGATGGCAAGACCCGCCATCAGCGTCGGCCGGCGGCCGACGACGTCGGCCACCGGGCCGAAGAACAGCTGCATGATGCCGAAGCCCGCCATATAGGCATAGACGACGAGTTGCAGGTCGTTGCCGTCGACGACGCCGAACTCCTGCTGGATAGGGCCGAAGGCCGGCAGGATGCTGTCGATCGAAAAGGCGGCAAGACTCATCAGCAGCGCGACGAGCGCCACGAACTCGAAGAACGGCGGGTAGGCCGGCGCGAAACGCTCGCCACCGGTCTGGGGCTGGGTCGACAGGTCGGTTCGCATGACAAATCCGTCGCATCCCTGCCGGCAGGCGGGTGCGGCCATTCTCAGGATGATGACCGTTCTACCCGCGACCGCCCCGCGCCGGCAAGGAAGGACGAGACCTAGCTGCGGGGAAATATATGCATGATATGCATGTCGCCCGTCTTAATGCCGTCAAAGAGGCGCGTATGGCGCATGATGCCAGCGCGGCGCGGCCGTCGGTTCATGCGAAGCGCGCCCATGCCGAAAAACGCTCCGGCTCGCCCTCCCCGTCCCGCCCGCGCTTATCGCGACCTCCACACACGCCGGCACTAAGCTGAAAGGCTTGAATGGCAACAGCAACGCGCCCGTTGCGTCTCTTCGAAGTGACGCAAATCGGGCAGGCCCAACCTGCTTTGGGCAAGTCCGGCCAAGACGGGGGCCGTTGCGCTCCGCGGCCCTCCACTTCGCACCACGCAAAGTGATAACCACCAGCCGTGGGCAGCGATCACCCGATCCACGGCGGGCGCGGGATGGCGAGATGCGCCTGGCGCAGGGCTTTCGACCAGCGCTCGCGCAGGTCGCGGAAATAGGGCTCGTCCGGCGCGATGCGATAGGAGATGGCTGCCTTCAGTTCGTCGCGCCGGCACGCCGCCACATCGACCGGCAGGCCGACGCTCAGGTTGGAGCGCAGGGTCGAATCCATCGAGATGAGCGCGAGCTTCAGCGCATCGAGCAGCTCGACGTCATAGGAGATCGAACGGTCGAGGATGGGTTTGCCGTACTTGTGCTCGCCGATCTGGAAATAGGGCGTGTCCTGCGTCGCCTCGATGAAGTTGCCGGCGGCATAGACCTGGAAGAGACGCAGCCGGCGATCCTTGATCTGACCGCCGATCAGGAAGGTCACGTCGAAGGACATGCTCTGCTGCTGCAGGGCCTCGCCGTAGGTGCCGTAGACCCTGCGGATCGCATCGCCGACGAGCGTCGCCGCCTCGAACATGCTCTCGACGTCCATCAGCGTCCTGCGCATGCCCGCGTCCGTCTCGATGCCCTCGGTGAGCAGGGTCATGACCGATTGGGAGATCGACAGGTTGCCGGCGGTGGCGAGCATGATCACGCGCTCGCCCGGCTCCTCCAGCACGGTGAGCTTGCGGAAGGTGGCGATGTTGTCGAGCCCGGCATTGGTGCGGGTGTCGCCCAGCATCACGAGCCCCTCGCGCACCAGGATGCCGACACAATAGGTCATGGCTGCGCCCGCCTTTCCCGCAATATCCCTCGCCGCCGGCTTTCGGGCGGCGACGTTGCGATAGAACGAAGCCGCGCCCCGAGGCAAGCCCGCGTCTACCCTCAGCTCTGGATCTGGCGCCGGGCGTGCTCCACGCGCACGCTGACGTCGAGGCTCTCCTGCCCGCCACCGTAGCGGCTGCCGAGGATCGGCGCGGCCCCGTGGTAGTCGAGCGCGGCGGCGAGCCTTACATAGGCGTCCGTTGGCGAGAGGCCGTGCGCGGGGTCGAAGCCGACCCAACCAAGTCCGCCGACATGGGCCTCGGCCCAGGCGTGCCCCGCCTCCTGCACGACGAGCCCGTCATGACGCAGAAGATAGCCGGACACGTAGCGCGCCGACACGCCGAGAACGCGCGCGGCACTGATGAAGATGTGAGCGAAGTCCTGGCAGACGCCGTGGCCGAGGGCGAGCGCCGCGCCCGCCTTCGTCGCCGTGGTCGTCGCCTCGGTGTCGAAGGCCATGCGGGCGTGGATCATGCCCGACAGGTCGTGTAAACCGACGATGGGATCCCGCCTCATCGCCTCGCGCACCTCGCCCGCAAGCGCGAGGATCGCATCGTCTGGCTCGGTGAGTGTCGTCGTGCGCAGGAAGAGGCCGGGCGGGAAGCGCTCCACCGTGCCGCGCACGACGCCGGCACTGTCCTGCGTCTCCACCTCCCCATCGACCGTCACCGAGAAGGACTGGATCGGCCCCTCGAGCGTGAAGGCATGGGTGATGTTGCCGAGCGCGTCCTCCCCCGCCTTAAGCCGGCACGGGGCGTCGACATCGATGCGCCAGTGGCGCACGTGCTGGCCTTCGTGGCCGCGCGGCGTCAGGCGCAGAAGCTGGATCGCCGACTTTGCGGGCGGGGAATAATCGTAGCGGGTGGTGTGCGACACACGGATGCGCATGGCCCGGTTCAGCTCAGGTATTGCTCGGCGATGGCTGCACCGAGCTCGTTGTTTTGGGCGAGGAAGCTCTCGACGAATTCATGCAGGCCCGACTGGAAGATGGTCTCGATGGAGGTGTTGCCGAGACGCATGTGAACACTGCGGGCGAGGCGCTGACTGTTGCCCTGCCAGCCATAGGCCGTGGAGAGCTCGTCGAGATAGCCGTTGATGCTGCGGTAGCAGGCAGCAAGCGAGCGTGGCATGTCTTCCTTGAGGATGAGGAGATCCGCCACGAGCCAAGGTTTGACGCTGTCGCGATAGACCCAGCGATAGCTCGTCAGCGCCGAGACGGAGCGCAGGATGGAGGCCCACTGGTAATAGTCGAGCCCGCCGCCGACTCGTGCATGATCCGGCAGGAGCACATGGTATTTCACGTCCAGGATACGGGCGGTATTGTCGGCGCGCTCGGTGCACAGGCCAAGGCAGGTGAACCAGAAGGCGTCCGTGCGCAGCATGGTCCGATGGGCCGAGCCGTCGAAGCGCAGTGCCGCCTCCTTGGCGAAGGCGAGGAAGCGCGGCAGATCGGCGAGCGACACGCCGCGGTCGACCCAACCCTGCATGGTCAGATAGCTGTCGTTGATCGCCTCCCACATCTCGATGGTCAGCGCCGTGCGCTCGGCGCGGGCATTGGCGCGAGCGATCTCGAGGCAGCGCCGGATGCTGGAGGGATTCTCCGGCGAGACGGCCAGGAAGTGGACCACCGCCTCCGGCGTCACCTTCTCGTGCGCGGCGGCGTAGGCAGCGGTGCAGCCCGCCGTGGCGATGGCCGAATCCCACTCGCTGGTCAGCCCGCCGTAAGCGGTCGGCAGCGAGGAAAGGCGATAGGCGGCATCGAGAATGCGCGCCACGCTGTCGGCCCGCTCCATGTAGCGCGCCATCCAGAACAGATTGTCGGCCGTGCGGGAGAGAAGCGTCATCGGTCGTTCGCCATCATTCGCCCAGGATCCAGGTGTCCTTCGTGCCACCGCCCTGGCTCGAATTGACGACGAGCGAGCCTTCGACGAGCGCCACCCGTGTCAGCCCGCCGGGGACAATGCGCACCTTGTCGGCGCCGGTCAGCACGAAGGGGCGCAGGTCGACGTGACGCGGGGCGATGCCCGAGCCGACGAAGGTCGGGCAGGTGGAGAGCGCCAGCGTCGGCTGGGCGATGAAATTGTCGGGCCGGCGCTTGAGCTTCTCGGCGAAAAGCCGTCGCGTCGCCGCATCCGCCGCCGGGCCGACGAGCATGCCGTAGCCGCCCGAGCCGTTGACCTCCTTGACGACGAGGTCCCCGAGATGGTCGAGGACATAGGCGAGCGCCTCCGGCTCGCGGCAGCGCCAGGTCGGCACGTTCTGCAGGATCGGTTCCTCGCCGAGATAGAAGCGCACGATCTCGGGCATATAGCTGTAGATCGCCTTGTCGTCGGCGACGCCCGTGCCCACCGCATTGGCCAGGCTCACGTTGCCCGCCCGATAGGCGAGCATCAGCCCCGGCACGCCGAGGACTGAATCAGGTCGAAAGGCGAGCGGATCGAGAAAATCGTCGTCAATGCGGCTGTAGATGACGTCGACCCGCTTGGGCCCTTGCGTGGTCCGCATGAAGACCGTCTCGTCGCGCACGAAGAGATCACGTCCCTCCACCAACTCGACGCCCAGCTTGTCGGCGAGGAAGGAGTGCTCGTAGTAGGCGCTGTTGTAGGGCCCTGGCGTCAGCAGCACCACGCACGGCTCCTCGCCGCGTCGCGGCGCGATGGAGTGAAGCGTCGCGAGCAATTCGTCCGGATACCCGTCGACCGGCGCGATGCTCTGGCGGGAGAACAGTTCAGGGAAGAGCCGAATCATCGCCTCCCGATTCTCCAACATGTAGGAAACGCCGGAGGGCGTGCGGGCATTGTCCTCGAGCACATAGAACGTATCGGCATCGACGCGCACTACGTCGATGCCGGCGATCGCAACGTAGATGTCGCCTGCGAGGCGCAATTGCGCCATCTCGGGCCGAAAGTAGGGATTGCAGAGGATGAGCTCTTCAGGGATGACACCCGCACGCACGATCTCGCGATGGCCGTAGACATCCTTTAGGAGGGCGTTGAGCGCCTTCACCCGCTGCTCGAGCCCGTGGGACAGCTTGCGCCACTCGTTCCCGGCGATGACGCGGGGAATGATGTCGAAGGGGATGAGCCGCTCCTGGGCCGCCTGTTCGCCGTAGACGGCGAAGGTGATGCCGATGCGGCGAAAAAGGAGTTCTGCCTCCTTGCGCCGCTGATCGAGGAGTTCCGCAGGGGCCTCATCGAGCCACCGCTTCAGTGCCGCGTAGCACGGCCTGCAACCCTCTCCGAAGCCGCCCATCTCGTCGAAGGCTCTCGGCGTCATGTGTCCTCCCGCAGCAACGCGCCTTGACGAAGCCTATCAAATTGCGTGCCAAATCGCCCGTGGAAAGCTGAAGCGAGGTGGGA
This sequence comes from Chelatococcus daeguensis, assembly GCF_001887265.1. NCBI lineage: Bacteria > Pseudomonadati > Pseudomonadota > Alphaproteobacteria > Hyphomicrobiales > Chelatococcaceae > Chelatococcus > Chelatococcus daeguensis. The sequence goes on from NZ_CP018095.1 coordinate 3,221,180, forward strand.
GCCGCCACATAGCCGCCCAAGAGATGGGCAAACTGATCTCGGATTGGCCGGAAGCATGCCCTTTCAGTGGCCAGTCCGCCGGGCCGGCAGGGACCGAGGCAGTCTATTGTCGGCGGGCATCAAGATTCTATGATGGATCGATTCGTTGAATGCACGCGGGTCTTCACATGCTGCCATACCCGATCGCAGGGGATGAGGAGGCCCGTCTACAGTCCCTCGAGATGCTGGGTATCGTCGGCACCCCCACCGGGCCTGACTTCGATGCCGTGGTGCGATTGGCAGCATCCTTCTTCGATTGCCCGATCAGCGTGATCTCCTTCCTCGAGAAGGACAGGCAGTGGTTCAAGGCCCGGCACGGCCTCGACATCGAGGAGACGCCGCGGCGCTACGCCTTCTGCAACTACGCCCTCGTCGAGAATGGCGTCTTCGTGATCAAGGACACGCACGCCGACCCGCGCTTCCACGACAACCCGTTCGTCCAGGGCCCACCCTACGCACGCTTCTATGCCGGCTGCCCACTGCGCAGCGACAGCGGCCACCAGCTGGGCACGCTGTGCCTGCTCGACACGAAGCCGAGGAGCTTCGACGCGGACAAGGCCCGCATACTGACCGAATTCGGCCAGGTGGTGGAGGGGCTGATCCGCGCCCACGCCAACGCGGTCAAGCTTGCCGTGTCGGAGGCCAATGCCCGGTGTCAGAGCGAGGCGCTCGCCCGCCGCAACAGGCTGCTCGCGCAGACGGAGCACCTCGCCTCGATTGGCGGATGGGAATATGACGCCGCGACGGGGGAAATCATCTGGTCGGACGAAGTCTACCGCCTGCACGATCTCGAAATCGGCAGCCGCCTGCACATCGACGATGTGGTCGCCCGCTACACGCCGGAGGCCGGCGCCGCCATGCGACGCCAGCTGGAGCTGACCGCAAGCACCGGCAGTCCTTGTTCCTTCGAGGCTGACCTCGTCACCGCCGCCGGCGAGCGGCGCACCGTGCGCGCGATCGGGGAGCGTGTGGCGGGCGACGACGACGGCCACGTGCGCGTCGTCGGCGTCGTCCAGGATGTAACTCGCGAGATCGAGGCCACCCAGGCCCTGTGGCGGGCGGCTCACCTTGACGGGCTGACCGGTGTCGCCAACCGCGCCGCTTTCAAGACCCATCTCGAGGCGGTGGTGGATAGAGCCGCCGCCGCCGGCAGGCCCGTCTGGCTCCTGCTGCTCGATCTTGACGGCTTCAAGGAGATCAACGACACCTGCGGACACCATGTCGGCGACCGGGTGCTGATCGCGGTCGCCGAACGGCTCGGGCAGATCTGCAGCGGCCGGGATATGTTCCTCGCCCGCCTCGGCGGCGACGAATTTGCCATCGTCTGCGACGAGAGCAGCCAGGTAGACGGCGCCGAGCGGGTGGCTGCTCGTGTCGTCGCCGCCATTCGAAAGCCCATCCGCATCGGCAGCGATCGCCATTACGTGACGACGACGGTCGGCCTTGCCACCTATCCGACCGATGCCACGACAGCCGACGGACTGCTGAAATGCGCGGATGTGGCCCTCTACACTGCCAAGCGGCGCGAGCGCGGCGCGGTCGGAACCTACGCTCCGGAGGTCGCATCGCTGTTCGATGAACGGCGGCTGGCCGTCGAGACCGTGCGCAAGGCCCTTGCGAGCAACCGGCTCGTGCCATTCTACCAGCCCATCGTGAAGCTGCGGAACGGCCAGCTCAGCGGCTATGAAGCTCTCGTGCGGATCCGCGGGCGCGACGGCATGCTTATGTCACCGCAGGCCTTTTCCCACGCCTTCGCCGACCAGGACAGCGCTCGGCGCATCGGCGAGCGCGTCCTCAACCTGGTGACCTCCCATCTCGCCGAACTGCGCGCCGAAGGTTTCGAGGGACCGATCGTCATCGGCGTCAATGCGAGTGCGGCAGAATTCGCCGGCGGCGACTTCGCCGAGCGCTTCCTGCGCCAATTGCGCGCCCGCGATATTCCACCGTCCTGGATCAAGCTGGAGGTGACCGAGACGGTGCTGATGGGCGAGCAGGCACGTAACGTCCGCCTCGCGGTCGAGGAACTGAGCGAGGCCGGCGTGCCGATTGCGCTCGACGATTTCGGCACGGGCTATTCGTCGCTGACGCACCTCCGGGACTTCCCGATCAACTGCATCAAGATCGACCGCTCGTTCGTCGCCGGCATCGGTCGGGAAGCTGAAAGCCCGGCCATCATCCGTGCCCTCATCGAACTCGCGCACAATCTCGGCCTGACGGTCATCGCCGAGGGTGTCGAGACGGACGTGCAGCTCGAGTTCCTGCGCGCCATCGGCTGCGACGCGGCGCAGGGCTTCCGCTTCAGCAAGGCCGGGCCGTTCGACATGTTGCGCTCGCAGCTGCGCAAGCAGGATCGGCCCGCCCCGCACTATCCCGCACGCCTGCGCTGACGAGGGGCCGGCGCGGGCCGGCTACGGTTCGTTCCGTCCCTTGCTCAGACGCAGATAGTGTTCGGCATATTGATAGAAACGTTCGGCCTCGATGCGGTGTCCGATGCGCTCTTCGCCGCGAGCGAGCGCGAGATAACGCTCATAGGTGCGGCGCGCCTCGGCGCCGGCCGGTTGCCGGTCCGCCGAGCGCGGGCGGATAGCCTGGGATTCATCCTGGTTCATGGGTCATGACCGTGAAGCCGGCCTCGCCGGCTCCGCTTGCATTCACGCCCGGCTCAGCCGAGCACGTCGGCGACGATGGCCCGCAGTTCGCCGCGCGACAGACCGCAAGGTTCGGGATGCCAGATTGGCTCCTGGGCCCGGCGCATCATTGCCACGCCCGACCGACGAGACGTCTCGGGTCGCCGGGCAGGCCCGGTCGCCACCACATGCGGCGCCGGACGCGCCCGGGCAACCACGCTCTTCAACTTCTCCATTTTACTCATGATCTGTCCGCCGCGATCATAGCCGCAGCAATGTCCTTCTTGTTCTGGGTAAACGGGCATCGGGGTGCGGTCGACGCAACCCCAAGATCAGCTGTCCTCCCGGCCCTTCCGCGCATCCTGCGCATCGGAACCTGCCCGAGACGCTGATATGGGAGGGCAATGCGGCGCTTTCAAGTCGCCGCAACCGCCGCGTGTCACTGAACCCGCGCCGCCGCGCTGATACGATTGTAATGACAGAATTACATCTGTATAAAGGAGTCGCATTCGGAACGGGCGACCAACGGGGCGACCATATGGGCAAAGCTCTTTTCCTCCACGGCGCGCACGATGCACGGGTCGCCCCCTTCAACCTGCGCGAGGGGCAGCCCGGCGAGGCGCTGCTCGAGGTGGCGGCCGTCGGCCTGTGCGGCAGCGACCTGCACTATTACAAGGACGGCGGCATCGGCTCGGCCAGGATCCTTGCGCCTTTCGTGCCGGGTCACGAGTTTGCCGGCTATCTTGCCGAGGACCTGCCGGCACGCGGGCTGGCCCGCGGCGACCTCGTCGCGGTCGACCCCAACCATGCCTGCGGCCACTGCGACCATTGCCGCTCGGGCCACCCCAACCTCTGCCCCAACGTCGAGTTCATCGGTGCCCCGCCGTTCGACGGCGCCATGACCGAGCGCATCTGGGTGCCGGAAGACCTGATCGTGCCGCTGGCCCATCGCTTCACGCCCGAAGAGGCGGTGATGCTGGAGCCGCTCGGCGTCGCCATCCATGCAGTCGACCTCGCCAAGCCCCGGCTTCTGGAACGGGTGGCGCTCGTCGGCTGCGGCCCGATCGGTCTTCTCATCCTGCAGGTACTCAAGGCGGCCGGCGCCGGCGAGATCCTCGCCGTTGACCCGCAGCCGCACCGCCGCGACCTCGCCACGAAGCTCGGCGCGACGCGCGCGGGCGCCTCGGTGGCCGAGATCCGCGATTGGACGAAGGGCGAGGGCTGCCCGCTCGTGGTGGAAGCCACCAATGCGCCCGAAGGCTTCCGCGATGCCGTGCTCGCCGCCCGCATCGGCGGGCGCGTCGTCCTCGTCGGCATCCCGGACGGGGACACCTACACGCTGCCGGCCGCCGAGGCGCGCCGGCGCGGCCTCAAGATCAAGTTCGCCCGGCGGATGGGGGACGTCTATCCGCGGGCCATCGAACTCGTCGCGACCGGCAAGGTCGACGTGAACGTGCTGGTCAGCCACCGCTTCACGCTGGACGAGGCGCCGGAGGCCTTCCGCCTGCACGCCGAAGACGCCCCCGGCATGGTCAAGAGCATCATTTTTCCGAACGACAATAATCAGGGGAGACGCTCATGAGACTGTTCACGCATGCCGCGGCCGGTGCGCTCGCGCTCGCTGCCGCGGCCCTCTGCGCGCCGGCGCAGGCGCAGGACTGGTCGCTCGAGAAGGCGGCCGAGCCGCTGAAGGGGACGCAGATCAACGTCGTCTTTCTCGACCGCCCCGGCTATCGCGCCATCATCCAGCTGCTGCCGGAGTTTGAGAAGAAGACGGGCATCAAGGTCAATTACGAGATCGTGCCCTACGAGAGCTCGCGCGAGAAGCAGGTCCTCAACTTCAGCTCCAACGGCGACCTCACCATCGCGCTCGTCGACCTCGTCTGGATCGGCGAATTCGCCGAGAACGGCTGGATCGTACCGGTGGAGAAATTCACCAGCGACCCCGCGATCACCGATCCGAAGCTCAATCTCGACGGTTTCTTCCCGCTGCTGCTCGACGCCTTCGGCTCCTGGGGCGGCAAGGTCTACGGCCTGCCTTTCGACAACTATTCGGGCCTTCTCTTCTACAATCAGTGCATGCTGCAGGAAGCCGGCTTCGATAAGCCGCCGGAAACCTGGCAGGAGCTCTACGAGACCTACGCGCCGAAGCTCACCGATAAGGCGAAGAACCGCTTCGCCTTCGCGCTGCAGTCGCGTCGCGGCGAGACGCAGTCCGCCGACAGCTTCATGCGCGTGCTCTGGCCCTTCGGTGGCTCGCTGCTCGACAAGGAGTTCAAGTCGAACCTGCTCAGCGAGGAGAGCCAGGCCGGCCTCAAGTTCCGCCAGGACCTGATGCAGTACATGCCGCCAGGCATCGTCTCCTATGATCATGCCGAGGCGGTCAACGCCCTTGCACAGGGCCAGGTCGCGATGATCACCGAATGGTCGGCCTTCTATTCGACGCTCATCGACCCGGCGACGTCGAAGATCGTCGACTGCCTCGCCGTCGCGCCCGAGCCTTCCGGCCCGGCTGGCCGCCTGCCGGCCCTCGGCGGCTTCTCGCTCGCCGTCGCCGCCCAGGCGCCGGAGAAGGAGCAGAAGGCCTCCTGGCTGTTCATCCAGTGGGCGACCTCCGAGGACATCGCCCGCGCCTATGTGGAAGCCGGCGGCGTCTCCGGCCGCAAGAGTATCTACGAGGATGCCGACATCAAGGCCAAGTACAAGTTCGTCGAGCCGATGGTCGCCTCCTGGCAGAAGGGCGTGCCGGAGTTCCGTCCGCGCTTCCCCGCCTGGCCGGCCATCTCCGAGATCATCGCCGAGTGGGGCACCAAGATGATGCTCGGCGAGGTGTCCACCGAGCAGGGCGCCAAGGAGATCGGCACCCGCATGGAAGACATCCTCGCCAAGGAAGGCTACTACGACGGCAAGAAGGCGCTGCTGCAGTAACGAGACGCTCCGCCGGCCCGGGCGAACCCCGGGCCGGCCGGCATCGTCCCAACGTGTGACAGCACAGGCGGAGCCTCTTCCATGCCCTCGCTCTATCAACGCGCGCTCGACGAGCTCGGCGCGGTCTTTGCCCGTATCGACGAACAGGCCGTCGATGCCGCGGTCGAGCGCATCGCCGCGGCGAGGCGCATCGCCCTCTACGGCGTCGGTCGGGAAGGCCTGCAGATCAAGGGCTTCGCCATGCGCCTCTTCCACCTCGGCCGAGACGCCGCGGTGGTGGGCGACATGACGACGCCGCCGCTCGGAAAAGGCGACCTGCTCGTCGTCTCGGCCGGGCCGGGCGCATTCTCGACGGTTCTCGCGCTCATGGGCGAAGCGCGGAAGGCGGGCGCGGCGTGCCTCCTCGTCACCGCGCAGCCCGGCGGCGAGGCGGCGAAACAGGCCGACACGGTCCTGACCATCCCCGCCCAGACCATGGCCGACGACCGGGGACCCGCCTCCTCCGTCCTGCCCATGGGCTCGCTCTACGAGGGCGCGCAGTACATCCTCTTCGAGGTTATGATCCTCAAGCTCAAGGATAAGCTCGGCGTGAGCGCCGAGGCCATGCGCGCCAACCACACCAATCTGGAATAGGGACGTGATGAGCGTCGAGGGACAGGCACTGGCACAGGAAGCGGCCCGGGCGAGGCCCGCCCGCAGGCGCCGGCTCGAGCACGGCCGCTGGACGCCGCTCTTCTTCCTCGCCCCGGCTGTGGTGACGCTGCTCGCGATCGGCCTCTACCCGATGCTGTTCGCGCTCGTCACCTCCTTCCGCCGCTACAATCTCACCCGGGCGCGCGAGGGCTTCCCCTTCGTCGGCTTCGAGAACTACGGGCGCGTGCTGAGCGACCAGACCTTCTGGGACACGCTCCTGCTGACGGGCCGGTTCTTCCTCACCGTCATGCCGATCCAGGTGGCGCTCGGCCTTCTCATCGCGCTCATGCTGCACCGGCCGGGTTGGGGCTTCATGCGCTCGCTTGCGCGCGTCTCGCTCGTCGTGCCGCTCGCTACTACCTATGCCGTCGTCGGCCTCCTCGGCAACCTCATCTTCAACCGCAACTTCGGCGTCGCCAACCAGTTCCTGTCCTGGTTCGGCTTCGCGCCCTTCGACTGGCTCGGCAATCCGAGCGGGGCCTTCGCCGCCATCGTCATCATGGACGTCTGGCAGTGGACGCCATTCTGCGCCCTCATCTTCCTGTCGGGGCTCTCCATGGTGCCCGTCGACATCGAGGAGGCGGCGCGGCTGGAGACGAAGAGCCACTGGGCGCTGCTGCGCCACGTGCAGCTGCCCTATCTCCTGCCCGGCCTGACGGCCATGCTCATCCTGCGCTCGGCGGACGTTCTGAAGCTCTTCGACATGATCTTCACCATGACACGCGGCGGGCCGGGCACGGCGACCGAGCTCATCTCCATCTACATTCAGCGCGTCGGCTTCCGCGTGTTCGATCTCGGCGCGGCCTCCGCCCAGGCGATGCTGCTGCTCCTGTTCACGATCCTGCTGAGCCGACTCTACATCCGCATCTTCTACCGGGAGATCGAGTGATGGTGTCCCGCCCCGCGGCACGCTTTGCGCATCTGGCCGGCCTCGTGCTGGTCTTCGCCTTCGCCATGTTCCCGTTCTACTGGATGGTCTCGTCGAGCTTCAAGGACCAGGGGGACCTGCTCGCCTCGCCACCAATGTGGCTCTTCGAGCCGACGATTAAGCACTACGCCGAGATCTGGGCGGATCAGAAGGTGACGGCCGCCATCGTCAATTCGCTCATCGTCGCCGTCTCGACGACCGCGCTCGCCGTCCTCCTCGGCACGCCAGCGGCCTATGCGCTCGCCCGCTTCGAGTTCCGCGGCAAGTCCGACCTGTGGTTCTGGTTCATCTCCAACCGCATGATCAGCCCCATCGTGCTCGCCCTGCCGGTCTATCTCCTCGCCCAGTCCCTCGGTCTGCTCGACACGCACCTCGTCCTCATCCTCATCTACCTCACCTTCAACCTGCCGATCGTGGTTTGGATCTGCACGGACCAGTTCCGCTCGATCCCGCCCGAGCTGGAGCAGGCGGCGCGGCTCGAGGGGGCGAAGCAGTTCGACGTCTTCTGGCGCATCTACCTGCCGCTCGGCCTGCCGGGCGTCGCGGTGTCGGCCATCTTCAGCTTCATCTTCTCGTGGAACGAACTGCTCTATGCGCTGGTGCTGACCCGCCGCAATGTGCAGACGGCGCCAGTGGCAGCGACAAGCTTCATGTCCGGCTACGAGCTGCCCTGGGGCAAGATCATGGCAACCGGCACGGTCATCGTCCTGCCGGTCACCATCTTCGCCCTCATCGTCTCGCGCCACATGATCCGCGGCCTCACCATGGGCGCGACCAAATAGGGAGGCGGCGATGGCGCTCGGCATCAATCTCTCCTTCTGCGTCAAGCGCTGGGTGACGCCCGCGCTTTGGGCCCGCCTCGTGCGCGAGGAACTCGGCCTCGACCTCGTGCAGCTCTCGTTCGACCTCGTCGATCCGCTGTGGCCGGACGAGGTGTTGGACAAGACGGCCGCGGACATGCGCAAGGCCTGCGCCGAGCACTGCATCATGGTGCACAGCGGCTTCATCGGCCTTGCCCACTACACCTTCAACCAGTTGCTTCATCCCGAGCCCGGCGTACGCGACGCCGCCGAGCACTGGCTCGCTCGCGCCTATGCCTTCTGCGGCAAGGCCGGCATCCGCGCCGCAGGCGGCCCCCTCGGCGCCATCGGCGCCCGGCTCGACGCCGTAGAGGCAGACGCGATCCCGGCCGCTGACTATGTTGACCTCACCGCCCGCCTGAAACGTCTCGCCGAGAAGGCGCAGAGTCACGGCCTTACCGAGCTCTACATCGAGCCGACGCCGCTCCGGCGCGAGTGGCCGTGGACGCCCGGGCAGGCACGGCGCCTGAGCGACGACCTCGCCGGTGCCGCGGTCCCCTGGCGCTACTGCCTCGACTGGGGCCACGCCATCCTTTCGCCGCCCTATGCGGGTGAGGAAGCGCGCGTCGAACCGTGGCTCGAGACGATCGGCCGCGAGATCGGCGCCATCCACATCCAGCAGAGCGACGGCCGCCTCGACCGCCACTGGGACTTCACCGAGCCCGGCATCGTCGATCCGGAGGCCGTCGCGGCGACGCTCGCACGTTTCGGGCTTGCCGACCGGCCCGTCTTCCTCGAAGTCTTCTACCCGTTCGAGGAGACCGATGCCGCGGTGCTCGACCGGGTCCGCCGCTCGGTCGCGGTGCTGGCGCCGGTGCTCGGTGGGGAATGACGCGATGAACGATCCCGTTGCGGGCACCACCATGACCGACCCGCCGCGCGCCGCCCAGCGCAGCGCCGGCGACGAGGTCGCGGCCCGCGTGGTCTGGTACTACTACGTCGGCAACCTGACCCAGCAGGAGATCGGCGACCGGCTCGGCCTCACGCGCCTGCGCGTCAACAAGATCATCGGCCAGGCGCGTGTTGACGGCTCGGTGCGTATCGAGGTGCGCCTGCCGCTCGCCTCGTGCGTGGCGCTGGAGGAGGAACTCGCCGCCCGTTATCGTCTCGCCGAGGTGGCGGTGGTGCCGGCCGTACCCGGCTATGAGGACCAGCAGCGCGTCATTGGCGAGGCCGCCGGCACCATGCTGAGCCGCCTGCTGGGCGACGGCCAGTCCATCGGCATCGGCTGGGGTCGCACGCTGAGCGCCAGCGTCGCGAGCCTCGGGCCACGGCGCCTGCCCGCGAGCCGCGTCGTGTCGCTCATGGGCGGGCTCACGCGCGGCTCGGGCACCAACACCTTCGAAGTCGCGACGCGCCTCGCCGAAGCCATCGGCGGTGAATGCCACTATCTCGCCGCCCCCATCTATTGCCCGAGCGAGCACAGCCGCAACGACCTGCTGACCCACTACGGACTCGCCGACGTCATGCGCCGGGCGCGGGAGGTGGATGTCGCCCTCGTCTCTTGCGGCGACGTCTCCAGCCACTCGCTGCTCGCCACCACCCAGACCGTGCGCCAGCACCAGCAGGCACTCGAGGCTGCCGGCACCATCGGCGACCTCCTTGGCACCTTTCTCGATGCGCACGGGCGGCCCATCGCCCATCATCTCAACCAGTGTGTTATGGCCCTCTCGCCGCAGGAACTGAAGGTCGTCCCGCGCTCCATCCTCGCCTCGGGCGGGCTCAACAAGGCGCCGGTCGTGCACGCCATCCTGTCGGGCGGCTACGTCAACCGCCTCGTCACCGACGAGGACTGCGCCCGCGCGATCCTCGGCATGCCACTGGAGAAGGTGCCATGACGTCCGCCCCGCAACTCCTGCTCGCCGTGGACGTCGGCACCCTTTCGGCTCGCGCCGGCCTGTTCGACCTCGCCGGCTGTCTCCTCGCCACCGCTGCACGGGAGTTCCCCTTGCTGCGGCCGGCGGAGCATCATGCTGTCTATCGCATGGACGACATCTGGACGGCGGTCGAAGAGGCGATCCGGACCTGTCTCGTTGCGGCCGGCACGGAGGCGGCCGGACAGGTCGCCGCCCTCGCCTTCGATGCCACCTCCTCCCTCGCGCTCTCCTACGAAGGACCGCCGCCGCTCGCCGGCGAGGCGGACGTATTCTGCTGGATGGATCACCGTGGCGAGGCAGAAGCCGAGGAAATTGGCGCAAGCGGCGACCGGCTGCTCGCCTATACCGGCAGTTCCATGTCGCCAGAAATGCACACGCCGAAGCTCGCTTGGCTGGCGCGGCGCGACCCGCAAGCCTTCGCTCGCGTCACCGGCGCCCGCGACCTGTGCGACGAACTCGCCCGCCGGGCGACGGGCGAGGACCGTCACTCCCTCTGCGGCCTCGCCTGCAAATGGGCCTACCTGCCGGCCGATGCCGAGCCCTGGCGGCACGACCTCCTCGCGCGCCTCGGCCTCGGCCGGCTGCCTCAGCTCGGCGCACTCGCGGCCCAGCCGCTACCTGTCGGCCACCGGCACGGCCGGGTGACGGAGGCCGTCGCCGCCCGCCTGGGCTTGCCTGCCGGCATTCCCGTCGCTGTCGGCCTCATCGACGCTGAGGCCGGCACGCTCGGCGTCCTGGGTCGCGGTTTTGCCGGCAACATGAACCGCACGGTGGCGCTTATCGGCGGCACGTCCACCTGCTACATGGCCTTCGCGCCCGACGAGCGCCGCATCTCCGGCGTGTGGGGTCCGTTCAGGGACGCGGTCTTTCCAGGCTACTGGATGCACGAGGCCGGCCAGTCGCTCGCCGGCGCGGCACTCGACGCTGTGCTCGCCCACCATCCCGGCGGGCCGCGGTGTGCCTCGGCCGATGCGCACGCGGCCGCAGTCCGCGACATCCTCGCCTTCCTCGAAGCAGAGGGGCCGGCTTTCGCCGCGCGCCGGCATCTCGTGCCCGACTTCCTCGGCAACCGCGCGCCGCTCGGCGACGGCAGCGTGCGCGCCATCCTCGTCGGCGTCGGCGAGGATACGAGCCGCCGCGCCTTCCTCGAAACCTACTATGCCACGGCCCGCGCGCTCGCCCTGCAGGCGCGGCACATCATCGAGCACCTCAATGCCCACGGCTATGCGCTCGATCGCGTCGCCCTCTCCGGCGGGCACCTGCGCAACCCGCTCATGGTGAGGCTTTACCGCGACGCGCTCGGCGATGCCGCGCTCGTCCTCAGCAACAGCGCCGAGCCGGTGCTACTCGGCACGGCCATGGTCGCTGCCGTCGGGGCCGGCCTGCAGCAGGATCTCTTCGCCGCGCTCGACGCCATGGCTCCGGCGCAGGAGAGCCTCGCCCCCGACCCGCGCTGGCGCGCCGCGCACGAGGCCGCCTATGGCGTCTATCTGAAGCTGTTCGCCTTCCGCAACGACATCGAGCGGGAGGCGAAGGCTCTTGCCGCCTCCGGCCAGGACAGATGAAAGGAGCCCGCCCGACATGAGCTTTCTCAAGCTCGAGCAGATCGTGAAGCGCTTCGGCGATGCGACGGTCATCGACCATGTCGACATCACCGCCGAGCGCGGCGAGTTCGTCGTCTTCGTCGGCCCCTCCGGCTGCGGCAAGTCCACCCTGCTGCGAATGGTGGCCGGCCTCGAGGAGGTGAGTGAGGGTGCCATCTACCTCGACGGTGCCAACGTGACCGACACGGAGCCGGCGGCGCGGCAGGTCTCCATGGTCTTCCAGTCCTATGCACTCTTCCCGCACATGAGCGTGCACGACAACATCTCTTTCGGCCTCAGGATGGCAAAGACCCCGCGGGAGGAGATCGACCGGCGCGTGGCCGAGGCCGCGCGCATCCTGCAGATCGAGAGCCTCTTGCAGCGCAAGCCGCGCCAGCTCTCTGGCGGCCAGCGCCAGCGCGTCGCCATCGGCCGCGCCATCGTGCGCAACCCGAAGCTTTTCCTCTTCGACGAGCCGCTGTCCAACCTCGATGCCGAGCTGCGCAGCCAGATGCGTGTCGAGATTGCGCGCCTGCACCGCGACCTTGGCGTCACCATGGTCTACGTCACCCACGACCAGGTGGAGGCGATGACGCTCGCCGACCGCATCGTCGTGCTGCGCGCCGGCAGGGTCGAGCAGATCGGCTCGCCGGCCGACCTCTACGAGCGCCCCGACAACATCTTCGTCGCCGGCTTCATCGGCTCGCCGAAGATGAACTTCCTCAAGGTCTCCATCGCGGCGGTGAACGGCGGCGCCGTCACCGTGCGGCACCCGGCGCTCGCCGCCGACCTCACCTTGCCCACGCGCCATGCGCCGAGGGTCGAGCCGGGTGAGGACGTGGTGCTCGGCCTGCGGCCGGAGCATCTTTCGGTGGGCGACGGGGGGGCCGCATGCCTCGCCCTCCGCGGTGAGTTCGCCGAGAGCCTCGGCGCCACCTCGCAGCTCTATGCGCAGACCGGCAACGGCGAGACGCTGATCCTGCAAGTGCCGGGCCGTCGTTCGCTCGCGCCGGGCGAGGGCATCCGCGCGGGCTTCGATCCTGCCCAGGCCTATCTCTTCGACGGCGCCGGCCGCGCCATCTGATCGGAGATCTCCATGCCGACCTATCTCGGGCTCGATATCGGCACCTCCTCGGTCAAGGCGCTGCTGCTCGACGAGAGCCAGACGACCATCGCCGAGGCCACCGTGCCGGTCGGCATCTCGCGACCGCATCCGCTGTGGTCGGAGCAGGATCCGGAAGAATGGTGGCAGGCGACACTTACCGCCACCGCCAGAGTACGGGACGCCGCGCCCGAGGCATGGCGGGGCCTCGCCGGCATCGGCCTCTCGGGCCAGATGCACGGCGCCGTGCTCGTCGATGGCGAGGGACGTGTGCTGCGCCCGGCCATCATCTGGAACGACGGGCGCTGCGCCGCAGAGTGCCGGGAGTTGCAGGAGAGGGTGCCGGACTTCACCCGCCGCGCCGCCAACATCGCCATGCCCGGCTTCACGGCCCCCAAGCTCCTGTGGGTGCGCCGGCACGAGCCGGATGTCTTCGCGGCGACGCGCAAGGTGCTGCTGCCGAAGGACTACATCCGCTTCCGCCTCACCGGCGGTTATGTCTCGGAAATGTCGGACGCCGCCGGCACGCTGTGGCTCGACGTCAACGCCCGCAGCTGGGACGACGTGCTCATCGAGGCCTGCAGTCTCACGCGCGCCCATATGCCCGAACTGGTCGAGGGCTCGGAGCTGTCCGGCCGCCTCTCGGCCGACACGGCGGCGCTCCTTGGCCTTGCCGGCCGGCGCGTGCCGGTGGCCGGCGGCGGCGGCGACAATGCCGCCTCGGCCGTCGGCATCGGTGCGACGCGCGCTGGCGAAGGCTTCCTCTCCCTCGGCACCTCCGGCGTGCTCTTCGTCGTCACCGACCGGCTGACCGCCCTGCCCGAGCGCACGCTGCACGCCTTCTGCCACGCCCTGCCCGGCCGCTGGCACGGCATGGCCGTGACCCTCGCCGCGGCCTCGGCGCTCACCTGGGTCGCGACCCTCGTCGGCCGCGCCGGCGACATCGCGGGCCTGCTCGCCGATGTGGAGCGCTTTGCGGAAAGCGAGCGCAACCGCATCCACGCGCCCCTGTTTCTTCCCTACATCACCGGCGAGCGCACGCCGCACAACGACGCCGACGCCACCGGCCTCTTCGCTGGCCTTCGGGCCGAGCACGGGCCGGACGCGCTCACCTATGCCGTGCTCGAAGGCGTCTCCTTCGGCCTCGCCGACGACCTCGACGTGCTCGACGAAGCCGGGGCGCGGCTGGATAGCTGCATGCTCGTCGGCGGCGGCTCGCGCAGCCGCTTCTGGGGGCAGATGCTGGCGGACATCCTCAACCTGCCGCTCGACCTGCCGGCGGGGGCCGAGGCGGGCGCGGCGCTCGGCGCGGCCCGGCTCGGCATGCTCGCCGCGGAGGCCGGCAGCGAGGCGGAGATCTGCCGCAAGCCGCCACTGCGCGAACGCTTTTCACCGCGCGGACAGGATGGCTATGCCGAACGGCTGGCGCGTTTCCGCAAGCTCTATCCGGCGGAAAAGGCGACGCGCGGCATGCCCTCCTGAGCCATAAAGGCGGCATTCGCCATTGTGATCGCGGCCGGCCAGCGTATATCGATGCGCACAGGTTTCTCGCAGGCAGGGCATCTCATGACCACACACCAGCGCACCATCGTCGCATCGATCGACCCCGTGAAGCTCGACCGGCTGGCGGAGGTCGCTGTCAGGGTCGGCCTGCAGCTGCGCGAGGGGCAGGACCTGTTCCTCACCGCGCCGGTCGCCGCCCTGCCGCTGGTGCGGCGCATCGCCGAGCACGCCTACAAGGCCGGTGCCGGCCTCGTTACGCCCATCCTGTCCGACGAGGAATTGACGCTCGCCCGCTACCGCTTCGCCAAGGATGCGAGCTTCGACCGCGCCCCGGTCTGGCTCTACGAGGGCGTCGCCAAAGCCTTCACCGCCGACACGGCTCGCCTCGCCATCGTGGGCGACAACCCCATGCTGCTCGCCGGTCAGGACCCCGCTAAGGTTTCCCGCGCCAACAAGGCCAATTCGCTCGCCTACCAGCCGGCGCTGGAGAAGATCGCCGGCTTCGACATCAACTGGAACATCATCGCCTACCCGACCGCCTCCTGGGCCAAGCAGGTCTTCCCCGGCGACGAGGAGGACGTCGCGGTCGCGCGCCTCGCCGAAGCCATCTTCGCCGCGTCGCGCGTCGACGGCGAAGACCCCGTCGGCGCATGGGAGGCGCACAACGCGGCGCTCAGGCTGCGCACGACCTGGCTCAACGGCGAGCGCTTCGCGGCGCTGCACTTCACCGGGCCGGGCACCGACCTCACCGTCGGCCTCGCCGACGGCCACGAATGGCACGGCGGTGCCTCGACGGCGAAGAACGGCATCACCTGCAACCCGAACATCCCGACCGAGGAGGTGTTCACGACCCCGCACGCCCTGCGCGTCGAGGGTCGCGTCGTCAGCACCAAGCCCCTCTCCTACCAGGGCACGCTCATCGACGAGATCGCCGTGCGCTTCGAGGGCGGGCGCATCATCGAGGCCAAGGCGAGCCGCGGCGAGGAGGTGTTGGGCAAGGTGCTCGACACCGACGAGGGCGCGCGTCGCCTCGGCGAGGTGGCGCTGGTGCCGCATTCCTCGCCCATCTCGAAGAGCGGGCTCCTCTTCTACAACACCCTCTTCGACGAGAACGCCGCCTGCCACATCGCGCTTGGCCAGTGCTATGCCAAGTGCTTCGAGGGCGGCGGCGCGCTGAGCCCGGACGAGATCGCCGCCCGCGGCGGCAACAAGAGCCTCATCCACATCGACTGGATGATCGGCTCGAACGAGATCGATATCGACGGCATCAAGACGGACGGCACCCGCGTCCCCGTTTTCCGCAAGGGAGAGTGGGCGTAAATACGGCGCGCGGCGCCGTCACCGGCGGCGTAGCAGCACCGAGAAGCGCACGCCCCCGCCCAGCGCCGCCGGCTGCCCGAGGCCGATGGTGCCGGCGCCGTGCAGGTCGATGGCGTCGAGGTGCAGCGGCCGCTCCGGCTCGCCGTCGAAAGCGATGAAGCTGCCGTTGGTGCTGTGGTCGGTCAGCATCCACCGGTCGCGCCGCAGCCCGAGCGTGGCATGCCGGCGCGACACCCGGTCATGGGCAACGACGAGGTCGTTGCCCGCGTCCCGCCCGAGGGTCACTTCGCGCTCTCCTTCGAAAATGCGCACTATGCCGGCGCAATCGAGCTGCAGCAGCGGCCGCAGGACGGTGGGGGGCGAGCGGGACAGCACGTCGACGGCCGTCAACCCGCCGCTCTCCTGCCAGACCACTTCGACAATGCGTGTCGCCTCGCTCTTACCCTTGACAGAAAAGCGCGTCAGCTCCCGCGTCGCCGCACGCTGCGCCGGCGGGAGGAGCCCCGCGAGGTCGCCACTGGTGATGATCTGCCCGGCGCGGGCGATCTGCACCATGCGCGCCGCGACATTGACCGTGTTGCCGAAATAATCGGCCCCGGTGCGGATGGCCGGCCCGTAGTGGAAGCCGATGCGCAGCGCGAGCCGCTTCGCACCTTCGGGCCCCGCCTGGGTTTCCATGCAGCGCTGCATGGCGAGCGCCGCATCGAACATCGCTGCAGGATCGGGAAAGGCCGCCATCAACTCGTCGCCGATGGTCTTGACGACGGCGCCGCCGTGCGCCGTGACGACGCCTGTGGCAGCGCGCAGGCATCCCTCGATGGCGGCGAGGGCGGCGCGGTCCCCCAGCACCTCGTAGAGCTGCGTGCTGCCGGAGATGTCGCCGAACAGGATGCCGATCTCGCAGGACTGGCCGGCCATCGTCGCCACCATCCCCTTGTCGCCCGGGTCCATCACCACGCCCATGTCGCCTGCCGGTTGTAGCGGCCTTTGGCGCGCGGCGGAAGCGGGCCGCACGTGCGCGCCGGCACCCGTCGGCGCCCCTCCTGTGCTATGAATAGGAAGAAGAAGCGGGGACACCGCCGCCTTAGAGAGGGGCGGGGACGGCAGACATGGACGACGCCCTGAGGCAGTTCCGGGCAGCGTTCCCGGAAAGCGCCTGTCTCGACACCATCATGGCGCTGCGCTTCGGCGGCACCGCCTTCGACTGTCCGGCCTGCGGCAGGAACGGCGGCTTCGTGCGCGACGTGAAGCACCGCGCCTTCGCCTGCCGCGCCTGCGGGCACGCCCTCTACCCCTGCGTCGGCACGCCCTTCGAGCCGCTGCGCATTGCACTGTCGGACTGGTTCTTCGCCGTGAAGCTCGGCAGCGGTCGCAACGGCGGCCCCTCGGCACGGGCTCTACAGCGCCGGCTCGGCTGCCCGGCTGGCACCGCACGATACATGCACGACGCCTTGAAGCGCCTCGCGGCCGCGGACGCCGCCGGCCCCCTCGTCGGATGGTACGTTGCCATAGCCAAGCGCGTGGGAGACGGCGGCGCGGCAGCGGCATCACCGACTGCTGATCCCTCCGCTCTGGCAACGCAGGAAGCCGTGGCGCCCGTGCGGGCGCGCCTTCGTGGTCATCATCTCGTTGCCGCGGCGAGCGGCCTCATCGTCGTGGCGGCCATCGGCACCGCCGTGCTTGCGCTGCGGCAGGAAAGCGCCACAGTGCCGTCCGACAGCGCGCCGGCGCTGGTCGCGGCGCCGACCCCGCCCTCGATTCTGCTCTCCGCCGTCGAGGACGATCTCGCCGCCGCCCAGCAGGCGGTCGACTTCATCGAGAAGGAAGAACCGACCATCGTGCCGCAGGAGCGGGCGGACCCCATCGTCACCTCCCCCGGCAACGCCAACCAGATCCTCACCTTCGGCCCCATCAAGATCCGCCGCCACCTCGTCGAGACGATCGTGCGCGCCGCCCGCGTGGTCGGAGCCGATCCTTCCCTGCTCATGGCCGTCGCAGACAAGGAATCGAGTTTCGCAACCGAGGTGAAGGCCAAGACCTCCTCGGCAACGGGCCTCTACCAGTTCATCGAGAGCACCTGGCTCGGTGTGGTGAAGGACTTCGGCGCCAAGCACGGTCTCGCCGGCGAGGCGGCGCTCATCCAGCGCGTCGACCGGCGCCATGTCGTCGCCGACCCCGGCGAGCGCGCCCGCATCCTCGACCTGCGCCGCGAGCCCTATCTCTCGGCACTGCTGGCCGCCGAGATGCTGAAGCGCGACACGCTGCGCATCGAACGCCGCATCGGCCGGCCGCTAACCGGCGGCGAGGTCTATCTCGTCCATTTCCTCGGCCCGGGCGGTGCCGAGCTGTTCATCGACGCCATGGAAGGCGCGCCCGACCGGGTGGCCGCGGAGCTCCTGCCCAAGCCCGCGGAAGCCAACCGGCCAATCTTCTACGACAAGGCCGGCGGCACCCTCTCCCTCGCCGAAGTGCACAAGAAGTTCGAGGCCATGATCTCGGTGCGCCTCGCCCGCTACCGCGAGGTCAAGCGCATCCAGGCGGCCGTGGAGCCGGCGCCGGGCAAACGCGTCGATTGAGGCCTATTCCTCCAGCCTGAAGTACTTCGCCGCGACGCCCACCTTCTGGCCCGTCCGGTCGATCTCGGCAAAAAGCAGCGGGAAGAGCGTCGCTGCATCCAGGGTCTTGCCGCCCGCAAGCGTGGCGAGCGGCGCCGGGCTCGCGAGTGCGAGCACCACCTGCGGCCGGGCCCCGGTGCCGCTGGTGCGCTCGACGCGCAGGCTGAAGGACAGCGCCTCGGCGTCCTTCTTCAGGAAGCTCGCCAGGTTGTGCACATAGCCGTCGTCGGAGACGAGCAGCACCGTGACCTCGCGCCCGTCCGTACCGGCGACCGTGCCGCTCAGCGTCTCGCCGCTGCGCAGGCTGAAGGCGGCGATGTCGAGCCGCGGCGGCTCCCCACGCAGCGGTCCCATCTGGCGCAGGAAGGCGACGAGCGGGCATTGCGCCCCCGTCACCTGCCGAAGGCTGATCTGCGCCTCGAAGCCGTTGACCTGCCGGAAGGCCTCGTCGAACGCCACGAAGGGCTGCGTCGCGGCGCCGTAGCCCTCCACCTGCGCGGCATTGGCGCTCACCTCCACGGGATTGAGGAAGAAGCAGTCCCCGCCGCTGTATTCGTCGATATAGCGCGTGATCTCGGCGATGCGCGGCACCGGCCCGGCCGGCGCGGGCGCCGTCACGGCAGGCGTCGTGGGAACGAGCTCCGGCTGTGCCGGACGTGCGGCGACCTCTGTCCTGCCCTGAGACGGGCCCGGAAGCAGCGGCGGCGGATCGGCACCGGCTGCTTCCGGCCGCGCATCCGCCGGCCCGGTCAGGGGCGGCGTCCGCGCCGGGGCCGGGGTCGAAGCAGGCGCTTCCTGAGATGTACCGTCCATCTCCGTTGCCGGAGGCCCTGGCGCGGCAGGGGGCGCAGACTGCTCTGCCGCCGAAGCGGGAGGCGTGACTGTCGCGGCCGGCACGGCGGCCTGCGGCACCGGTCCTGTCGCAGTCTCCTGCTGCGTCGGCGTGCCCTTGTCCGGGACAAGGGGGGGCGGTTCGCCCTGTGTCGCGCGTTCCTCCACGGCCGGAGGACGCGATGCCGGCGTCAGCACTGGCGCTTCGACCCTGCGCTCGTCGGGCTGCGGACCAAGCAACGCTTGCAGCAGCGGCATACCCGCGATCCCGGCCGCAACCGCAACAGCCGCGGCGCCGGCGAGCCCGGCAAGAACGAACGGCCGGCGCCCGGCAGGAGCCTTCTCCGCCGGCGGCTGCCAGGCGGCGACCTCGGCCATGGAGGCCGGCCGGTCCTCTGGCCGTGGCTGCAGCATGCGCGTGATGAGCGGCCGCATGCGCGCATCGATGCCGGCAAGATCCGGCACGGCCCGGCGCTTCTCCACGATCGCACTCTGGCTGCCGCCCATGTCCAGCGGCCGGCCGAGGAGCGCCTCCGCCAAGACGAGCCCGAGGCTGTAGATGTCGGACTTCGGCCCGACGTCCCCACCGTGGAGGCCGAGTTGCTCGGGCGAGACATAGTTGTACTTGCCGGCGAAGCCGCTGCCGATCACCGTCGCCTCGCCGAGCCTGGTCGAGCGGGCGATGCCGAAGTCGATGATCTTGGCGCGCCCCACGTTGCCGCCGGGCAGGATGACGTTGTCGGGCGAGAGGTCGCGGTGAATGATGCCGAGTTCGTGCGCGGCGGCGAGGCCGGCGGCGACGCGGCGGCGCAGCAGGTCGACCTCGGCAAAGCTGAGGGGCCCCGCCTTCACGCGCTCCGACAGCGCCTGCCCGTCGACGAATTCCATCGCGAGATAGGTGAGATCGAGCACCGGGTCGCGCGAGAACACGAAATAGCGCACGATGGCCTCGTGATAGAGCTCGTGCAGCGCCGAGGCCTCCTTGCGGAAGAGCGCGATGGCCGCCTCGTTCTCGGCAAGATCCGGCCGGATCGTCTTGATGGCGACCGCATCGCCCGTCTGGATGGCATGGCCCTTGTAGACCTCGCCCATGCCGCCGACCGCGACGAGCCGCTCGATCTCGTAGATGTCGTTGAGGCGCGTGCCCGCGACGATGCGCTGGCGGGCCGGCGCGATGCGCGTCTTCTCGTCCATGGCTAGCCTCCCGCCCGCGGCCCGGGCATGCAGCGCACCGCCACCACGGTGACGTTGTCACTCGCCCCGCGCTCCAGCGTCAGCGCGATGAGGTCATCGCAGGCCACCTGCGGCGGCGCGCCGGCGACATGGGCGAGGATCTCCTCGTCTGCAACATGGGCGGTAAGCCCGTCGCTGCACAGAACGAAGATGTCCCCCGGCGCGACCCGGCCCTGGTGGATCTCGAGCTCCGGCTCATCGCTAACGCCGATGGCCCGCGTGATCACGTTGCGCCGCGGCCAGACGCGCGCCTCGTCCGCGGTCAGGAGCCCCAGGTCCACCATCTCCTGCGCCTCGCTGTGGTCGCGCGTGAGCTGCGCGATGGAGCCGTCGCGCACGCGATAGATGCGGCTGTCGCCCGACCAGACGCAGGCCTGATCGCGGTCGAAGACGAGCAGCGCCGCGAGCGTCGTGCCGAGAACGCCACCACGCGCGCGGCTCATCTCCCGGAGCTGCCGGTTGGCGCGCAGCACCCGATCCTCCAGGCGAGCGAGGAGATCGGGCGCCGATGCCGGCGCGCCGATGGTTTCGAGCGCAGTCATGAGAGCGGCGCTGGCGATTTCGCCGCCTTCGTGGCCGCCCATGCCATCGGCCACAGCCCACAAGCCGGCCTGCGGCCGGGCGAGGAAACGGTCCTCGTTGAGGCTCCGCACCTTGCCGGTATGAGTGGCGGCACCGGTTTCGAACGTTGCGGCCATCTGGTGCATCGGTAGCGGCTCCGTCACGCAATGGCTCGGTCGAAGGCGCCTGTCAGCATGCCGGCGAAGAGATGCGGGTCCGGCATGCGCCGGGCCACTAGCAGCAGGGGAGGAAAGCCGGGTCCGCCTGCCGTCCACCACATGCTGGCAGCGGCATAGGCGCGAGCATAATCCTCGACACGGAGGGCAGCCAGCGTCTCGGGCAGGGCGGCAAGCGGCGCCCTGATCGCGACGCTGCCATCGGCGAGGCGCATCATCCCCTCCGGTGGCGGCAGCACAAGGTGCGCGACCGGCGGGCGCAAGGTGGCGAGCGCGGCAAGCAGGCCTTCGTAGGTGGCGCCCTCGGCGAGCGCCGAGAGCAGGAGTTCCTCGGCCCCAGCGAACCATCCATCCTGCGGGTCGAGCTCGGGCGGGGGACAGGCCTCGCCCGCCTCCGCCACGGCGAAGACGCTGAGCGGAAAATAGCGGCCGATCCCATCCACGGAGGGCATGAAGACGCCAGCGACGGTCGCGCCGCAGAGGTCGGCGCCGAGCCAGAAGCGCCACAGCGGCGCCTTCAGGAACACCTCCTGCCAGCCCGCGCCGAGCCTGAGGCGGCTGGTCGATAGCCCGCCCTCCATCCACTTCTCCCACAGGCCGATGAGGTCGCGCGGCAGCCCGGTGGCGACGAAGTCCCGCTTGGCCGGCAGCTTGCCGAAGAGGCCGAGGCGCATGTCACAGCCCCGTCGGGCAGCGGAACTCCCGGAGCGCCGGGAGCACGAGCGGGTTGAGCAGCGAGCCGACGTTGAACTGGTAGGACACCTCGCGGCCGCCGACGAGGAAGCTCGCGACGATGCTGTCGCCGCGCCGCAGGACGGAGCCCGCATCAAGCAGCCGGAAGAGGGACCACGTGCCCTGCCGCTCCAGCCGTGCTCCCTCGCTGAAGAAGCCGCCGCCGAGGGTGATCGACGTGCGGCCGATGCCGCCGCCCGGCCAGTTGACGTTGGTCGGCGTGTTGACGCCCTGCTGGCTCGCGACAACCGTGCCGTTGATCTCCAGCTGGGCGCTTTGCGCATCGCCGCTGAGCGTCAGCGGCGTCACCGCCATGGTGAAGGACGGCATATTGCCGCCGGTGGGGAAGAAGGCGTCACGCACTTGCGCCGCACGCTGGAATTCCCGCAATGTCGCCGCCGAGAGCGACTGCGCCACCCGGTTGTCGCCCCGCCACGTCCATTGGGCGGCGGACTGATCGGCATAGGATGCGAGGTTCTGGCTGAAGAAACGGTCCATGATGCCGCCGGGGGCGAAGAGGCGTGCGAAATCGGCAAGCGGCACCTCGCGCCCGCTGCCGCGCACGAAGGGATAGCGGTTGGTGACGATCTGCTGGCACACGCGCGTCACCTGATCGGCGAGCGCCTGCTGCAAATTGACCACCGAAGCGCCGGCCGCATCACCCTCGAAATCGCCCGCCGCCGAGCGGATCATCTGGTCGAACGGCGCGGGAAAGCGCGAGGCCGTGGCCCGCAGCACCGCGATCTGCGGCACGAGCGCGTTGTTGGCCTGCGTCGCTTGGGCCGGGTTGATGGCCGAGACGGCGAGGTTCTGGTTGATCTCGCTGAGGCTCTGCAGCAACTGGTCGACCGGCCGGCGGCCGAGATCGCCATCAACGAGCACGTGGAACTGCTTGAACAGCGCCTCGATATTGGCGCCGGGCGCCTGGCCATCGGAGGAGATGGGGGCCGGGCCGGCCGCCCCGCCAGTCACGCGTTGGCCGACGCCAGCCTGCCCGGCGATGGAACCGACGCGCCCGGCCGCAGAGCCGATGCGCCCGACTGAACCGCCAAGCTGCGAAGCAGCCCGCGCTGCCGCGTCGATGGCCATCGCGGCTGCCTTGCCGTTGCTGGCGCTATCGGCAGGCGCCGCCGGGCGCTCGCGCGTCAGCCTGGTCTCGTCGCGGATCGATTCGAGCAATTGCTTGATAGGCGAGGTCGCAGCCGCAGCCGCGCTCAGTGCGACATATTGCGGCTTGTCCGCCGTCAGCGGACGCAGCTTGAGGCGCAGCAAAGCCTGCTGCCATGCGGCGACGAAATCGCGCGTATAGAGGCGCAGGATATCCTGGAAGAGCGTCTGGTATTGCGTCGCCACCGCCGCTTGCTGGCCGGCGGGGCCGAGCACCCAGCGCTCGCGCTCGACCTGCGCGCCGATGTCCGGCAGGCGGGCGATCAAAGCCTCGTGAAAGCCGTCGTAGGTATAGAAATAGGGCACGCGGATGCTTTCGAGGTCCTCGCCGCCCGTGCCCTCGAAGACGAGGGCGGTGTCCGCCCCGCCGCGGAAGGCGACCACCCAGTCCTTGTGACTCTGGCCGCGCGCCTGCGACTTCAGCAGCTCGTAGGCCCGCTCGGAGAGGCTCATCCGCGCCAGCGTCCGCTGCGCGTCCTCGATGAGCGCGTTATTGAGCGCAATCGTCGCCTCGCCCGTCTCGAGCTCCAGCATGGCGAGGAGGTGCTCCTCCAGCGCCTCGCGGCCGCGTGCGTTGGCGGCGCCAGGAAAGAGATTGTCCGCCCAGTCACGCCGCATCCAGGCGAGCACGAAATCGGCGTCGGTCGGCACCTGGCCGCCGATCATCAGATAGACCTTGAGCGCCTCGTAGAGGAAGCTCGGGTTGTTGCGATTGGCCTCGATCTGCTCTTCGAGACGGAAGATGAGGCGCGAGCGCAGCATGCGCTCGAGCGCGGCGTGATAGGCGGTCTCGGAGGCGGACTGCAGGCGCTCGCGCTGGCTGAGGCCGAAGGTGGCGGCAAGCGGTGTTGCCTCGTCCCGTTGGGCGTAGCCGGCCGGCATGTAACGCAGCTTGTGCAGAAGCGGCAGGATCTTGCCGAAGTCGCGCTCCACCACCGTCGTCTCGCGCAGCACGGGCGCGGCGATCTCGCGATATTCGGCAACGGCATTGCCGGAGAAGGCGATGAGGTCCCGGTTCCTGCTGTAGCTCAGCCACCACAGGGCGCCGGCGGCGACGACGGCGGCGGCGATCACGCCGAAGGCGGCCGCCCGCAGCATCCGCGCGCGCCGCACGGCGGCACGATTCGTCGACACCCAGCCGGCTTCGCCCAGCATGACCTTGCGGAAGAGATCCGTCAGGAAATAGCTCTTGCCAAGACCCGAATAGGCCGCGCCCGCCGCGGCCTCGGCACCAAAGTTTCTCGCGAGCGTGCCGATGAGCTGATCGATCGGCGTGCCCTGTTGCGTACCGGAGGTGAAGTAGAAACCGCGCAGAGTCGCATTGACATGATAGCGTGTCGGCTCGAAGACGCGGTCGAGAAAGTCGACCACCGCCCGCTTCAGCGTCGCCATCTGGCTCGGAAAGCTGAAGAGGGCGACCCGCGCCTGGGGCGTCGGCTCCTCGTGCAGGCGGTCCGGCAGCAGCTCGTTGAGCCGGGCGATCAGCGCGTCATATTCCCCCGGCACGTCGGCGATCATATTGCGCGTCCTGTCGCCGGTCTGGAACGTATGGCCGAAGACCATGCGGCGCTGGCTTTCCGTGAAACTGCCGAAGAACTCCCGGAAGCCGGCGACGAGATCGGTCTTGGTCAGGAGCGCATAGACGGGAAAATCGACGCCGAGGCGCTGGTTGAGCTCCATCAACCGCTTGCGGATCGCCGCCGCATGGGCGGTGATCTCCTCCGAGCCGGCGGTCAGGAGATCCTCGACGCTGATGGCGACGAGGACGCCGTTGATCGGCTGCTTCGGCCGGTTCTCCTTGAGGAGATCGAGGAAGGCAAGCCAGCTCTCGCGGTCCCCCTTGGCGTCGCTATCCTGCGTCGTGTAGCGGCCAGCGGTGTCGATCAGCACGGCCTCCTCGGTGAACCACCAGTCGCAGTAGCGCGTGCCGCCGACGCCGGCGACCGCCTGCGGCGTGCCCCCGCGCGCGAGGGGGAACTTGAGGCCGGAATTGATCAGCGCCGTCGTCTTGCCGGCCCCGGGCGGGCCGATGATGAGGTACCATGGCAGATCGTAGAGATAGTCGCCGCTGCCGCCCTTCGACTGGCGGAGGGTGGCGAGCGCATCCTTCATCCCCTCCTTGAGGGCCTCGGCGTCGCTCTCCTCCGTCGCCTTGGCGGCAATCCCCTCCTCCAGCTCGCGGCTCGCCTTCCGGCGCCGGTAGAGGCGCCAGGCAAGAAGCCCTGCGACGGTGAGCACGACGATGCCGATGAGCGCGGCACGCGCCCAGGCATCTTCCAGCGGCCTTATCTCGCCCAAGGCGAGGAGCGGCCCCGCCAGCCACACCAGCAGGCCGAAGGCCACGAGCCCGGCGAGCGTCGCGCCGAGCGCCAGCGCACCTGCCAGCGTCAGGCGGCCTCTGCTTGTCCCTCTGGCGTCTGCTGCGGGCATGGCACGTCAATGGCTCCGCTCGATGAGGATCTCGACGCGACGGTTCTTGGCGCGCCCGTCCGCCGTGGCATTGGAGGCGATGGGCTGGTCGGCCCCCTTGCCCTCGGTGGCGACGCGGCCCGGATTGGTGAGCTGCGCCTTGATGATGTCGGCGACCGCCTTCGCCCGTTCCTGCGACAGTACGAAATTGGAGGGGAAGCGCACGGTGCGGATCGGCACATTGTCGGTGTGGCCGACGATCTTGACCGTTCCCGGCTCCTTCTCCACCGCCGCCGCGATGCGCGCCAGAAGCGGCTTGAACTCGTCGCGCACCATCGCCTGCCCCGGCGCGAACAGCGGCAGGTCGGAGATGCGGATGAGCACCTTGTTGCCGCTCTCCTGAACGAGGATCTTCTCGCCTTGGAGGTCCTGCTGCAGTCGGCTCGCCTGGGCGGAGGGCGGCGGAGGCGGCGGCGCCGAGAAGACGCGCCGCTGGATGCCGATCTCGGAGGTCGGGTGGACGGCGATGAGCGATGCCGCGACGGCCTCGGCATCATTGCCGAGTAGGCTGCGCAGAAGGAGGAAGAGACCGAGAAGGACGACCCCGGCAAGCGAGGCGACGGCCCACACCGGCACCCGAAGGCGAGCCGCCTCCGCCGGAACGGCCTGCCCCTGCCAGCGCGGCGACAGTTCCTCATTCGCCCGCTTCACACGGCGCAGCGTCTCGTAGAGACTGCGCTCGATCTGCTGCAGCGCCGCCACTCCGCCGGCCGAGGTGCGGTGCACGCCCTGGAAGCCCAGAGCAAGGCACGCGTGCATGAGCTCGAGAAGGGCGTAGTTGACGCTCGGATCGGCCCTCGCCCGCTCCAATTCGTCGAAGAAGCGCACGCCACCGACGCGTTCGCCGAAGAAGCGGCTCAGCATGCTGTACTGCGTCCACA
Organism: Chelatococcus daeguensis; assembly: GCF_001887265.1. Classification (NCBI taxonomy): domain Bacteria; kingdom Pseudomonadati; phylum Pseudomonadota; class Alphaproteobacteria; order Hyphomicrobiales; family Chelatococcaceae; genus Chelatococcus; species Chelatococcus daeguensis. Next base: position 3,247,305 of record NZ_CP018095.1, read on the forward strand.
CATGCCGATCCTCGCCGGGAATGTTCTGGACAATGTCGTCGGCGGTGGCCGCAAGCACATATTTGGCGACGCGCGTCTCGTCCGCGGGAAGACCTGCTGCGCGCACGTCGCGCTCGAATTCCGAGATGCTGTCGGCCACCTGTTCCATCAGCTGGGCGTAGGGCGCCCTGAGCGTGCCCACCCGCAATTCGCCGAGAAGGAGAAGAAGCGGCCCGGCGGCCCGCATGAGGGGATTGTCGTTCGGGGTGAGAAGTTGCTCGCGCGGGAGCACGAGCGCAAGGGCCCGCCCCTCCCCGCCAGCGGCCTGCGGCGGCGGGACGGCGGCGACCCATTCATCGTCTGCATTCGACCCGGGAGGCTGGTATGCCGAAGGCGGTGGAGGCTTAGCCGATGGAGGCCCGGCGCTCAGAGGCGGCGGCGTCGGGCCGCGCCCCGCCGGCCGTGGCCGGATGATGGTGCGTTCGCTGCGCCCGAAGGGATCGCGCGGGCTGCCGTCGTCGCCGCTCATCGCCGTCCCTCCAGTACCGCCCAGAGCTCGAGTTCGAGGCCCGGCCAATCACCGGAGAAATGCATGCCTATGGAGGTCGCCGTGCTGAACTCCGGCCACAGCGGCGAGGTTCGATCGAGGTAGAAGTAGACATGATCGGTGATGGCCCGGATCTGCGGCGGCGGCGTCGGCAGGTGGATGAGCGGCACGCCCGGCAGATGGGCATGCACGATCTCATTCATCTTGGTGTTGGGCCCGACCTTGAAGAGATGCGGGAAGTGGTTCTGGATTTCCGTCAGCGGCCGTTGCGCGGCCACTTCCAGCACCAGCGTCGCGTTGCGGAACAGTGCCCGGTCGCGGATGGTCGAGGTGAAGGCGTTGGGCGCCCGCTCAACGATCTCCAGGCGGATGGCGCGGCGACCGATCTGGGCACTGAGGAAGTCCTGGATGTCGCGAATGACCGGCGCGAAGACCGCTTCGAGATCGTCGTGGTCATAGGCCGGGTAGTCGCGCGCCCTCCGCTCGGCTGTGACGAAGGTGGCGAGTTCGCCGGCCATGCGCAGCAATTCCTCATAGAGGCGCTCGGGATGGACATAGCGCGAGCGGCGGAAGTGCTTGAGCAACGGGATGTGCCGGTTGAGCAGTTGCAGGATGAGATAGTCGGCGCTCTGCAGGCCGCCGCCCGCCGTCGGGTCGGCGGCATAGCGGGCGAGTTCCTCGAGCTTGTTGTCCATCCAGCCGATGACGCGGTCGATCCAGCCGTCCACCACCGGATGGGCGCTGCACGTCAGCACCGGCGGCGCAAATTTCTCGTCGAAGATCACCGCTCGGTCGCGCACCTCGACGATACGGGCCACGGCAAGGTTGACAAAGCCTGGCCTCGGCGTCCGCCGCAGCTCATAGGCGAGGCGCGGATAGGCAACATCGATCTGTTCCTCCACCCTGAGCGGCGAGGTGGAATCGATCATTAGCGCACTCGCCAAGACGAAGCGGCTCGCGCTGTCGGCTTCCCCGTCCTCGATCTCGCGCGTGTTGGGCGCGGCGACCGGCAGCGACAGCCACACCACCTGCTTGGTGGCATCCTCCGGCACGTCGAGCGGCGCAGGCAAGGGACTGTTGTCGGGCACGCTGAAGGGCGTGCCATCCGGCATCACGCCGCTCGCCCGGCGCAGGCCGAACTTGCTCTGCTGCGCGAGATCCCGGTCGATTTCGAGCGCGGAAAAGCCCCAGGGATAGGGCGTGATATGGCGGATGCGGCTCTCGACCAGATTTTCGAGGTAACGATCACTCTGCTGCAGGTGATGCGGCCTCAGGAAGAGACCTTCCGACCAAACGACCTTGCTATACCAAGACATTTGCTTTCCCGCCGGTCTCGCCGAAGAAGTATAGACTGCACCCGCCCCGTCGTCACCTGTCGCCTGCAGGTTGTCGCGGGGCCGGCCGAAGTCGTCGCGCAAGCAGTGCGCTTGATCGCACGTTGGCCCGGGCGCAAGATGACTGACGTGCGGGCGCGCACGAGCCCTGAAGCCCATTTGTCGGGGATCGCCGGATGCCGAAAGGTTTCGCCGCGCGGGTCACAGACCCGGTTCTCCATCCTCTGCCGGGCCTGCTGTCGCCTGGGCCGGGCAGCCCCACGGTATTCATCGGCGGCCTGCCGGCCTGGCGCGGCGTCACCGCCGGAGCCGCGGCCGCCATCCAGTCGGCCAAGGCGGCGTCGGAAGCGACCATCCGCGCTGCCGAGGCCGCGACGATCGCCGCCGCCGGCACGCCGGGCGCCCCCGCGGCCAAGGCCGCGGAAGAAGCGGCCAAGGCCGCCGCCGCCACGGCGATGGGATCGACCATCACCGCAGCCGCTGGCGGCGCCGACATTCACTTGTGTGCGACACCGCTCCCGATCCCGCCGCATGGACCGGGAGTCGTCGTTGACGGCTCGATGACGGTGCTCATCAACAATCTCGCAGCCTGCCGCATGGGCGACACCATCGTTGAGGCGGTGGGCCCGCCCAACAAGATCGCCATGGGTCTGCCGACCGTCATCATCGGTCCGTAACGCGTGCCGTGGCGCACGGCGGGGCCGCGCGAACGAAGGTTGATGACTGCGGGGGCCGCGGCAAGGGAGAAGCACGATGGCCATGCGCAGGGTTCCCGATCGTGAGGCTGCCAAGGCGGCGCGGTTCACGCATCAGACCGTCGAGCATTTCGGGAGCGATCCGCAGCTCGCGAAATCCCATGCCGAGACGCGCAACGGCCATGTCGTGAAGGTGCTGTGCTGGCTCGCGCTGCTGCGCGATGCGCAGAACCGCTCGCTGGCATTGTCGCCCCTTCCCCGCGTCACATGCGAAGAGGCGCGGTGGCAGCATTTCCGCGAACGGCGCCCACGCCAGGCGGCGCACGTGCTGCCAGGGCAGGTCATGGTCGACGGCCGCTATCCTTGGCTCTATTTCAAGGACATCACCCGTGCTCGCACCCTGCAGTCGCTCTTCGCCGAGGTGCGCGCCCTGCCCGCCAATTTCAACAAGGCCGACAGCGCCGCCGAGAACAAAGGCCTGACCGAGGCCTTCCGCGCCGCCGCCGAATACGTGCTGCGTGGCCACGCTCCGCTCCGGCAGGACATTGCCGAGGCCTACCGCACGCTGTGGGTTCCTGGCGCCCGCGCCGCCTATGCGGCCGCTGAGGAGCAGAAGCGATCGCGCCCATCGGTGCCCTCACCCGTCTACGACATCGAGCGCAATATCGTGAATCTGGAGGAAATCGCGGAAGCTGGCCAGTCACAATGGGACGTGCACGATCAGATTCGCATCCTCATGCGCTATGAGGCGAGCCTCGACGAGGTGCCACCGGAACTGCAGCCGCACAAGATGGACGAGATCCTCGGCCGGTCCTGACTGCAGGCCCACAAAGGGACGCGCTTCAGCCGCCCCGTCTGCCCTTGTCGTAGCATTCGGCGAAATAAACCATGAAGGCATCGACGAGGCCATGCTCGTGCGGCGCCGTCTTCGCCTGCCAGCGCGCAACATAAGCATCCCACAGCCGCGCCTTGCGCGAGCCGATGAGGCCGCCGATCCCCACATCCCCGGTCGCCTCGTCGATGGCTTCGGGGGCGAGATCTTCCATCAGCAGGCGCAACGCATGCTGCATGGCCGAATAGGTCTTCACCTGGTGGATCTTGAGATCACGAAAGCTCTGCGCCAGCGTCTGCCGCGCATCGAGATAGCCGCTCTCCGGCGACCCGAACATCCGGCGCAGCGCATCGTCCACCGTTGGCGAGAATTTGAGCGGGTTATTGTCGACGGCCTGGATCGTCGTCTGGCTGGCGCTGCGGGCAAGGCGCTTGCCCTCGGCGCGGGCGGCGAGCAACTGCTTGAGATCGTCGGCGACGAGGCGCATGAGCACGCCGAGATGCTCCGCGAATTCGCCCACATCACGGCCGGCAAGCGCCTCCTCGGGCAGGCCGGCGCCGCGCGCGAAGCGGGCGAGGAAATCGGCGCCTTGCGCGGCAGGAAACGGCACCGCTGGTGGCGGCCCCTGCTCTGCCGCACGCGCAGGCTCCTGTGCGGGGGGCGGCGCGGACGACGGCTCCGGCGGCTCGCTCCACGGATTGGCAGCTGCAGGCGCCGGCGGCCGGCGCGGCGTCGGGACGGGCGGCACGGGCGCAACGGCCGGTGGCTGCGGCACGGGCGCCGCCGCCCAGGACAGATCCTCGCCGGCAGGGACGCCGCTACGGGCGGGAGCCGGCCCTGCCGCACCAGCGCCACCCCCTGCCGCGGCGACATCGGGCGTTTCGACCGCCCAGTCGAGAAAATCCGGCCGCACGGGACGCAACTCGCGCGCCGGCTGGAAGTCGCGCCGCGGCGCGGGGGGGGCGGCATCGGGCGCGCTGTTCCAGAACCCGGTCGCGCGTGCAGACGGTCCGGGGGCTTCCTCTGCCGGCAGCGACGCCGGCTCGGTCGCATCGAGCGCGACCGCGATGATGTAGTCGCCGATCTCGATGCGGTCGCCATGGCGCAGCCGGTGCGGCGACTGCATGCGCTGCCCCGAGCCATTGAGATAGGTGCCGTTGGTCGACACGTCGGTCAGCCAGTAGGCACCGTCGTGATAGCGCACTTCGCAATGCTTGCCGGAGACGGTGCGGGTCGAATCCGGCAGGGTCCAGTCGAGGTGCTGGTCGCGACCGATATCGAGCCCGCGGGGGCCGGAGACGGAGACGCTGAGCGGGCCGCCGTCGGGCAGGCTGGCCATGTTCTCGATCGTGAGCGTCAGGGCCATCGCCGGGCTCGCCCTCCTCGCATCGGCGCCGCGCACGTCGCATCGCCTGCCGATCCTAGACCAATTTGCGCGCCGGTTGTATCGGCTCAGCGCCTCTCGCCGTCGGGCGTCAGCAGCGACAGCCCGGTTTCGAGACAGGCCGCGATCTGGCCGCCGCGCTCGTGCGCATCCACATGTGCCAGTGCCGTAAGGACGGCAGTCTGCGCCGCCTTGGCGGTGAGGTGAGGCGGGCACGGCACCGTGTGCCCTTCCACCAGGCTGCCGCCGGACCAGGCCGCTGCCAGCGCCGCCCAGGTGGCCGGGCGGCCGTGGTCGCCGGCCGAGCCGAGGGCGAGCGCGGCGCGGCGCCGCCCGTCCTCCGGCTCGCGCACCCAGTCTTCGGCGGCGGCGAGCGCTGCCGCCTCCTCTCCGGCCGACTGCGGCACAAGCGCCCGGACGCACCGGCATGCCCACCAGACCGCCTCGCGCCGCGGCAGGAGATAGGCGCAGAAGGTGATCGCCTCCTCCGGCGTCTCGCCTGCTGCGAGACGGCGGGCGAAGGTGAGCGGCGGCTCTTCCGTAGGCGGGGCGGCGATGTCCTCCCCCGCTTCCGGAAAGGCCTCGAACAAGCTTTTCGCCGTGGGAAAGCGCACCCGCTGCATGGCCGGCCTCAGTTGATCTGGACGATGCCACCCTTGATGACGACGGTCGCGTCACCCTTCACGCTGGTCTTCGTGCTCTTCACCGTCACGGTCGGCGACTTGATGGTCACCCCCGTCGGATCCATCGTGATCGTGCTCATGCCGACTTTGAAGCGGATCTTCAGCTTCGCCGTGACGTAGAGGCACCCCTGGTCGATGTCGAGATGATCGTCGCCCTTCTTCACGGTTGTCCTGCGTGCGAAATCGCCGGTCGGCTTCTTGAGGTCCCAGCCGATCTCCCGCGTCTCCTGGTGCCGGATCACGGAGGCGAGGTCCTTCTGCGCGTGCAGCGTGACGACCTCCTCGCCCTTCTTGTCCTCGAACTTCAGCTCGTTGTAGCCCCCGCCGCCCTTCGTGGAGTTGGACTTGAGGCCCGACACGGTCTTGTTCGCCGGCAGTTCGTAGGGCAGGTCGTGCTCGTCATTGTAGACCGTGCCGACGACGAGCGGCTGGTCCGGGTCGCCCTCGAGGAAGGCGACGACGACCTCCTGGCCGATGCGCGGGATGACCTGACCGCCCCAGCCCTTGCCCGACCACATCTGCGCGACGCGCACGCGGCGCGACGTCGTCCTGTCGTCCCTGTCCCAGTGGAACTGGACATAGATGCAGCCGTACTTGTCGACGTCGATCTCCTCGCCCTCCTCCCGGTTCTCGCCGACGACCCTGGCCGTCTGCAGGCCGGTGATGACCGGCCGCGGCGTCACCAGCGGCGCGCGGAAGCGGCGCTCGGTCGGCAGGAATTCGTAGGAGCCGCTGTAGATCTCGTCCTCGCCCGAGCCCGCCTGCGAGCGGTAGGCCTCGGTCGAGAAGCCGTGCCGGGCACTGGTCACGAGATAGTCGCCCTTGTAGCTCTCGCCGGGCACCTCGCCGACGCGCACCAGAGCCCCGGGATAGAGGCTCACGGCATCGCCGCTGGCATGGCGCTTGTCGTCCTGCGCCTGCGCCGCCTGCACACGGATCTCGGCGAAGCGTTCGCCGTCCTTGCGATCGGTGTAGCGACCGGGATAGTCGTAAAGCTCGTAGGCCCTGGCCCGGGCGGCTCCCTCCTCCCTGGAACGCTTCAGGTCGGCGCCAGACTTCGTGTAGTCGTAGTCGTTGAGCTCGACGCGCCCGGTTCGCAGACGCCGCTCGCTGAGCCAATGCGTGAGGTGCTCGCACTGACGCTGATCGTGCATCCCGCGCGGCAGGAAGGGAAAGGCACCGTCAGCCGGCGCCCCGCCGCGCGCCGCCGAGGGGCGCAGTTCCTCGTGCGCCGATCGGGAATCCGCCAGCACCAGCGTGTGCCCGTCGGCCGTATGCTTGAAGTAATAGTAAATCCCGTGCTCCTCCATGAGGCGTTGCACGAAGTCGAGGTCGCTCTCCCGATACTGGACGCAATAATCCATCAACTGGTAATCGTCCGACAGACGCAACTCGTAGCGGGCGCCCCTTTCATTGTCGAGAACGTCACAAATGATCTCGGGTGCGCGCTTGTTGTGGAAGATCCGGCAAGTCGCCTTCTGAGACAGAAGCCACAACCAGGGCCTGAGCACAAAACGGTAGACCTGTTCGTGCTCGCGCACGTCGAGACGTTGGCATTCGGCTGCAATGCCGTTGAAATGCCGCTCGCTGCCGTCGCGCAACCGGAAGCTGACGGAGCACTTCTCGCCCAGGAGTGGCTCGAGATTGGCGCTTCGCTGCTTACTCAGAGCATCTATCCTGTATTCGAATAGTTCACTCAGCCCCTCACGAGCATCGAAGCGAGTTAAGACGAATGCATCGTCGCCTAGTGGTGTCTTGAAGGAAGCAATACGCCGTGCCTGACTGAGATCGGTGCTCATGGATCAGCCTTCGACGCGTGTTGTGGCGCACGTACGGAACTTGACAATATAGGAAAATGGGAGCATCGTCGAGCAGTCAAAGACCGGGTGTGCTCCCATGCGCAGCAAGGTCCCTACAGTATTCGCGCTTGCGTTGCTTGTTCCCCTCTGTCAAACAGCAACGGCGCAGACAGCCTACAATGCCAACGACATCATCCGGCACTTCGCGCCGCAACCGGAGCTCGGCGCGACCCGCGGGCTGTGCATCGGCACCGAGGCCGAGTGCAAGCCCGCCCCGGCCAAGCCGGTGGTAGAGCCCTTCGATCTCGTCGTGACCTTCGACTACAACTCCGACGTGCTGACGCGCGAGGCGCGTCGCAACCTCGACGAGTTCGCCAAGGCGCTCAACGACCAAAGGCTCGCCACCGCCACCTTCCTCGTTGAGGGGCATACGGACGCGACCGGCAGCGAGGCCTACAATCTCGGCCTGTCGGAGCGCCGGGCGAGTTCCGTGGTGCGCTATCTCACCGAGAAGGGCATCGACGTCTCGCGGCTGACGGCGAGAGGCTATGGCAAGACACGGCCGCGCACGGCCAACCCCTATGATGCCGCCAACCGGCGCGTCGAGACGCGCCTGGAGATCCGCTAGAGCATTTGCCGCCGAAATGGACGCCGGCCGGCGAAGAACCGAAGGTCCGTTTCGGCGAAGACGCTCTCCGCTCGGCAAGAGCTGCAGCCGCGATCTCCGGCATTTCGGTGGCCCCTCGCAAGGAACTTCGCCCGCCGATGCCGGAGATCGACTTTTCCACCCTCACCGCCCCCGTCTCGCAGGATGCGCCCTGCGGGCCTGACCTCGAGCTCGCGGGCGATGCCAACTACATGAACTTCGTCGCCCGCCTCGAGGGCCTGCTGCCGGCCTCCTTCCTCAGCCACGACGCCGAGGGCCGGCTCGTACCCTTCGACAGGGGGAGCATCGACATCCCGGCGGAGATTTCGGCTCTCGCCAGCCTGCTCGCCGGCACGCGCGACCTGCGCCTCCTGGTGCTGCTGGCCAAGCTCCTCATCCTCAACCGCGATCTCGACCAGTTTGCTGCCTGCCTCGCCGGAATCGCCTCATTGCTAACGGAGCGCTGGGGCGAGGTGCATCCCGCCGGTGAGGATGGCGACTTCACGCTGCGCTGCGCGGCGCTGCAAACCCTCGACGACATGCCGACGGTGGTCATGCCGCTTCAGCATGTGCCAATCGCCCACAGCCGCCGCTTCGGCGCGATCAGCTATCGCGGCCACCTCGTGGCAAGCGGCGTCGCCGAACCGCGGGACGGCGAGGACGCTCCCGGAGTCGCCGCAATCGAGGCCGCCTTCACCGAGACGCCTCTGACGGACCTCGTCTCGACGCGCGATGCCCTCGCCGTCCTGCGTTCGGCACTCGCGGGCATCCGCCTCGTGACGCTGGAGAATGTCGGCGCCGCGGAGGCGGTGAGCTTCGAGCGGCTGTCCCCCCTGGCGGACGCCATGTTCAAGCTTCTCGACGAGGCCGTTGCCCGGCGGGATCCCGGTGCCGGGTCCGCTCCGCCCACCAAGGCGCAGGATAACTCGCCGAGCGAGGCGCCGCGGCCACTCGCCGGCCCCGGTCCGGCAACTGCGGTCATCGCCGCGCCGCACGAAGCCTCCGCCGCGCTCGCCGCAGCAGCAGCCTATTTCCGCCGCGCGGAACCGTCGAACCCGGCCATCCTCCTTGTCGGCCTTGCGCGAGAGATGATCGGCAAATCCTTCGCCGACGTGGTTCGCATCCTGATGCCGGAGTTCGCCGATCGGGCCGCTTTCCAAATCGGCAGCCGCCAAGTCCTGGAACTGCCGCTGGAGCGCCTGGCCGGCCTCCTGCCGGACGACGGCGGTCCCCTGGAGGACGAGGCCGCTTCTCTGGCGATGGGCGGCGAGGACGGCGACGAAGATCCGGGCAGGGGACAAGCCGCGACTGTTCCGGGAACGGCGCCGTCCGCGAACGACGCCGGCGGGCCGCGGCCGCAGCTGGCGGCAACGAGCCGGCGCGAGGCGCTCACGCTCATCGAAGCGGTCGGCACATATTACCGCGCTGCGGAACCCTCGAGTCCCATTCCGCTCCTGACCGAGCGCGCGTGCGGGCTCGCACAGCGCGATTTCCTCGGTCTGCTAAAAGATGTATTATCGGATCAGCTAAGGTCATCCGATGCCGAAGACTGACGCCGTGCTTGCGAAAACGACGTTGCTCTTCTTGGCTCGTCGAGTTGCCCGTGGGCAATCCGAGTAATTGCGCCCTGACGGACGCGCTGACGCGCAGAAGGGGATATCCGATGGCTGCAGACTCCGGACAGAAGTTCATCCGTCGCAACCGCGCGCCACGCGTGCACATTTCTTACGAGGATCCCTACGACGCCGAGCGGCAGATCGAGCTGCCCTTCGTCATGGGCGTGATGGCAGACCTGTCCGGCAACGACGCCGGCATGGAAAAGCCCGACATCGCGGACCGGAACTTCCTCGACTTCGACATGGACAACTTCGATCAGCGCATGGCGGCCATCGAGCCGGGCGTGTCCTTCAAGGTCGCCAACAGGCTCGGCACTGAAGATGGCGAGGCGCTCTCCGTCACCCTGCGCTTCCGCAAGATGGAGGATTTCGGTCCGGCCGCCATCGCGCGGCAGGTGCCGGCGCTCGCAAGGCTCCTCGCGGCGCGCGAGCAACTCGCCAACCTCCTGCGCTACATGGACGGGAAGGCGGCGGCGAGTGACCAGATCAAGGCCCTTCTGGCCGATCCGCAGCTGATGCTCGCCCTCAAGGAGCGGCTCGCCTCCGCGCCGGGCGGGAGCGAGGCAGCCAAGAGCGAAGCGCAAGAGTAAGGCGAGGGTGCCATGGCCACAGCAGCTGGACCCGAACGGCAGGCGAACGAAGCCGTCGTGACGACGCGCGATGCCGATGAATTCGCTTCAATCCTCAAGCAGAACTTCAAGCCCCGCACCGAGCGGGCGGCGACGGAAGTCGAGAATGCCGTCGCGACGCTGGTGCAGCAGGCTCTCGCCGACACCAGCGTGATCCAGGAGGACGTGCTCGACACCATCGAGAGCATGATCGCGCGCATCGACGAGAAGCTGACGGCGCAGATGAACGAGATCCTGCATGCGCCGGAGTTCCAGCAGATCGAGAGCGCCTGGCGCGGCCTCCATTATCTCGTCTTCAATTCCGAGACGGACGCGACCCTCAAGATCCGGGTGATGAACATCTCGAAAAACGAGATCTACCGCAACCTGCGCCTCTTTCCCGGCGCGCGCTGGGACCAGAGCCCGCTGTTCAAGAAGGTCTATGAGCACGAGTTCGGTCAATTGGGCGGCGAGCCCTACGGCTGCCTGATCGGCGACTATCACTTCAGCCACACGCCGACCGACGTGCAATTGCTGCGCGACCTCAGCAAGATCGCGGGCGCGGCCCATACGCCCTTCTTCGCCGGGGCCGATCCGACGCTGCTCGGTATGGATGCCTGGACGGAACTCGCCAATCCGCGCGACCTCGGCAAGATCTTCGACACGCCGGACTATGCGGCCTGGAAATCGCTGCGCGATTCCCCCGATGCGCGTTATGTCGGGCTCTGCCTGCCGCGCGTTCTGTCGCGCCTGCCCTACGGCGCCAAGTCCGAGCCGGTCGAGGAATTCGCCTTCGAGGAGGAGACGGACGGGCACAAGGGCGAGAAATACGCCTGGATGAACGCCGCCTATGCCATGGCGGTCAACATCAACCGCGCCTACAAGGAATATGGCTGGTGCACGCGCATCCGCGGCGTGCAGTCGGGCGGCGAGGTCGTCAACCTGCCCACCCACACGTTCCCCACGGACGACGGCGGCGTCGACCTCAAATGCCCCACCGAGATCGCCATCAGTGACCGGCGCGAGGCCGAACTCGCCAAGGCCGGGCTCATCCCGCTGGTCCACCGCAAGAATACTGACAAGGCGGCCTTCATCGGCGCCCAGTCGCTCTACAAGCCCAAGACCTATTTCGGGCCCAACGGGGTCGAGGCGACGGCATCCGACAACCTTTCCGCGCGCCTGCCCTACATGTTCGCCGTCTCGCGCTTCGCGCACTATCTGAAGTGCATGGTGCGCGACAAGATCGGATCCACCAAGGAGAAGGAGCAGCTCAAGAAGTGGCTGCAGGACTGGATCTTCGAATATGTGGACGGCGACCCCCTCAATTCGACAGAAGAGACGAAGGCGCGGCGACCGCTCGCGGACGCGCGCATCGACATCTTCGAGAACGAGGAAAACCCGGGCTATTACGCGGCGAAATTCTATCTCAGGCCCCACTACCAGCTCGAAGGCATGGATGTCGGCCTGAGTCTCGTATCCCGCCTTCCGGCACCTGTTAATCAGTGAAAGGTGCCTGACAACGACGGCAGGGCCGGGGCCCTGCCGCACAAGGTCCGCCCGATGCCGCAGTGGCGGCACGCGAGAGCGAGGGCCTTCAGTGTCTAGGGTCGAGCCGGGCTGCAGATAACCGTTGGAGACCTACGATGGCATCAGTCGACTACTTTCTGAAGCTTGACGGCATCAAGGGCGAATCGCACGACGACAAGCATAAGGAGGAAATCGACATTCTGTCGTTTTCCTGGGGCGCCAGCCAGTCGGGCACCGCCCATTACGGTGGCGGCGCCGGCGCCGGCAAGGTGCAGTTGCAGGACATCGTCTTCACCATGAGGATGAACAAGGCGAGCCCAACGCTCTATCTCAAATGCGCCAAGGGCGAGCACATCCCCAAGGGCAAGCTCACCGTGAGGAAGGCGGGTGGCAAGCAGGAGGAGTACCTGGTCTACGAGTTCGAGGACATCATCATTTCCTCCATCAACACGGCCGGGCACGACGGCGCCGAGTCGAGCATCCCCATGGAGCAGCTGGCGCTCAACTTCGCCAAGGTTAAGATGACCTACAAGGAACAGAAGGCCGACGGCTCTCTCGGCGCCCCGGTCGAGTTCAAGTGGGATGCGAAGAAGAACATCTCGGCCTAGAGCGGCGGCTGGCCGGCAGCGCCGCCTTGATGGCGGCGCCCGCGCCTTTCCGACGATACCGGGCAGGATGCGTGAGGTTCCATGGTGAACCCGAAGAGCAAGGACAGGCTGCGCCCGCCGCTCATGTACGCATTCCGGGAGGCGCATGCGGCCCGCGACGCGCGCAAGAAGCTCGACTTGAGAGACGAGGCGGGTGAGCGCATCGTCGCCGGGCGGCGCGGCGCCCCGCGCCTCGCTATCACCGATCCGAAACTCAGGCAGGAAGTGATCCGCGACCTCGAGATTCTTCTCAACACCGTCAATCTCGCGTCCTCGCTGCCGCTCGACGCCGCCGAGCACGTGCGTTGCTCGATCCTCAACTACGGCCGGCCGGATCTCGTGCGCCGCTCGATCGACGAGTTCTCCGTCGGCAGCATCGGCGCCGAGATTGCCGAGACGCTTGCCCGCTTCGAGCCTCGCCTTGCACGCGACTCCCTGACGGTCGTACGCGACGACAGCGTCGATGCCGCGGCGCTGCGCGTGCGCTTCCTCATCGCGGCCGCGCTCGGTTGCGAGCCCCTGGCCGCTTCCGTCGAATTCGTCGCCGACGTCGAGCTCGACACCGGCAAGGTGGTCGTCGCCCGCCGCTGAGGTTGCGACAGGGCGACCGGAAAGGAACGGACTGCCGATGAACAGGGAGTTTCTCGCGCTCTACAATCGCGAGCTTCAGGTGCTCAGCGAGCATGCGCGCGAATTCGCCGAGGAATATCCCGGCATCGCCGAACGCCTCGGCGGGCTCGTCGCCGAGCGCATGGACCCGATGGTCGCGGGGCTCCTCGAAGGCGCCGCCTTCCTTGCTGCCCGCGTGCAGCTGAAACTCAAGCACGAGTTTCCCGAGTTCACCAACAACCTCATCGAGCAGCTCGTACCGAACTATCTTGCCCCGACGCCCTCTGCGATGCTGGCGAAGATCGTGCCGCCCTATTCCGACCCGGGCCTGCGTGACGGCAGCCGCATCCGCCGCGGCGCCTATCTCGATGCAACCTACCGCGAGCGCGACCGGCGCGTGACCTGCCGCTACCGGCTCGCCGCCGACGTAACGCTATGGCCCTTCGACGTGGCGGCGGCCGAATATATCGCCAATCCCGCGAGCCTTCAGGCGCTCGGCGCTGCCGGCGGGGCCGACGTGGCAGCAGGCCTGCGGCTCACCCTCTCCCACCGCCTTGCCGCGCGGCGCGAAGACGAGCCGGCCGACAAGGATGCCAAGGAGCCCACGGGCTGGTTCGCCGGCTGCCGCACGACGGATCTTCCCATCCACATCCTCGGCGCGGAGGCGGACGCGATCGCGCTCTACGAGCAGATCTTCGGCCACTGCACCGGGGTCTATTTCCGCTATCTCGACACCTATGGGGACCCCATCGTCATACCGATGCCGGCCGACATCCTCGAGGCGGTCGGCTTCGGCGAGGACGAGGCGCTCCTGCCTCAGGACAAGCGGATCTTCCGCGGCTTCGAGCTGCTGCGCGAATATTTCCTCTTCCCCCGCAAGTTTCTCGGCTTCCGAGTGAAGCGGCTCACCGAGGTGCTGCCGCAGGTCAAGGCCAGGTCGCTCGACCTCCTCCTGGCCTTCGACGAGGCGCACACGCGCCTTCCGGCGGCGGTGGAGCCGGGCATGTTCGCCCTCTATGCGGTGCCGGCGATCAACCTGTTCGAGAAGACGACGGAGCGCATTCCCGTCCGGCCGAACCAGCATGAATATCACGTCGTGCCGGACCGAAGCCGCAACCTCGACTATGAGCCGCACCGCATCCTGGAGGTGCATGCCCATTACACGGGCGGGCGCGAGAAGGTGCCGGTGCGGCCGCTCTATTCTGCCGCCGCGGCCAGCCATCCCGGCGGCCCCTTCTACACCATCCGCCGGCTGCCACGTCGCCGCTCCGCCGAAGAGCGCCGCTGGGGCGCACCATCCGACTACACGGGCACAGACGTCTTCATCACGCTCGGCGAGCCGGCCGGAACAGGCGACGGGGAGAGCATCGCCGAGCTCAGCGTGCGGGCCCTGTGCTCCAACCGCCACCTGCCGGAGCATTTGCCCATCGGCGAAGGCGGGGCGGACTTCCGGCTCATCGACAACGTGGCACTCGACGTCTTCTGCATCGCCGGACCGACGCCGCCGCGTGAGCCCGTCGTTTCCTACCGGCAGAGCCGCGGCGAGAACGCCTCGACCGGCACGGTCGCCTGGCGGCTTATCGACATGCTCAGCCTCAACCATCTTGGTCTCGTCCGCCACGGCGCAGGCCAGAATGCGGAGGCACTGCGCGAGATCCTGTCGCTCTTCGCGGATCTTTCCGACAGCACCACCGAGCGCAGGCTGCGCGGCATCCGTTCGCTGACCAGCCGGCCGGTTGTGCGACGGCTGCGCGCGCGCGCCGGCACCGGTGCCGCACGCGGGCTCGAAATCACGGTCACGCTCGACGAGAAGGCCTTCGAAGGCAGCGGCGCCTTCCTGCTCGGCACGGTGCTCGACCGTTTCTTTACCGAATATGTCACGCTCAACCATTTCACCGAGACGGTGATCTTCTCGACAGAGCGCGGCGAGATCCTGCGCGGGCCGCCGCGCGCCGGATCGAGGACGCTGATGTGACCGCCGGGGGCCCGCCGTGAACGAGAACCCGCGCACCGCAATGGCCGATGCCGTCGAACTGTCGGCCGCAGAAAACAGCCGCGCGGCTCAGGACCGTTTTCTCGACGCTCTTCGGCGCGAGCCCTGGCGCTTCGACTTCTTTACGGTCCTGCGCCATCTCGAGCGCAACCATCCCGAGTGCCCGCGCATCGGCGACAGCGCCACCCGCCGCGACGACTACGTTGCGCTCGGAGAGGATCCCTACCTCGACTTCCCCGCCTCGACGCTCGCCCGCGCCGACCGCGACAGCCGCGAGCGTGTCCGGCTCTTCGTGAAGTTCCTCGGCCTGCTCGGCCCGCAGGGCGCCCTGCCGCTTGCCACGACCGAGGAGGCGCACGCCTGGCACCTGGCGCATGACGACGCCTTTCCGCGATTCCTCGACATCCTCAACCACCGCTTTCTGCAGCTCTTCTTCCGTGCCTGGGCCGATGCGCGGCCCATCGCCCAGCACGACCGGCCCGACCTCGACCGTTTCGGCGCCTATATCGGCGCGGCCGTCGGCATCGCCTCCCCGCATATGCGCGGGCGCGACACGGTGCCGGATGCCGAGAAGCTCGCCTTCGCCGGGCTCCTTGCGCCCCAGGCGCGCTCGGCTTCGCGGCTGCGCAGCTTCCTCGCCGGCCTCTTCGACATCGATGTGGAGATCGAAGAATTTGTCGGCTCGCGCCTCGTCTTCCAGAAAGATGAGCGCACGCATCTTGGCCGGCAACACTGCGGCCTCGGCATCGATGTACTCGTGGGCGCCAGCGTCTTCAGCGTCGAGGACAAGTTCCGCGTCCACCTTTTCACGGACAGCCTTGCCGACTATCGCCGCTTCCTGCCCGGTGGCGACCGCTCGGCCATGCTGGCGGATGCGGTTTTCCACGTCCTCGGCGACATGCTCGACTGGGACGTGGAACTCGCCCTGCCCGCCGGCCGCGTCGAGCCCGTACGTCTCGGCCGCTCCGGCGAACTCGGCTGGACGAGCTGGATGGCTCCAAATTGGGCGGCGACCGACGAAACGGTGCGGCGGGATGCGCGCTTCCACCCCGCCGAGCGTCTGCGGCGCGCCCGCAACATCAACGCCCGATAGCAAGGGGGCGCCCCATGGCCGACATTTCGCTCGAAGCAGTCACCGGCAAGCTGAACCGCGTTGGATACGAGACCTTCATCCAGGCCCTCCGCCAGGCCAAGGGCGCCGGAAACCGCCATGTCGAACTGGCGCACTGGCTCTTCCACATCCTGCAGCACGACGCGGCCGACATCACCCTGACCATCGACCATTTCGGCCTTGAACGGGGCCGGCTGCTCGCCGACATCGGCCATGTCGTCGAAGGCTTCGCCAAGAACGAAACCGAGATGCCGGGCGTGTCCAACGCCGTCATCGATGCGCTCGACCGCGGCTGGCACTATGCCACCCTCTTCTTCGGCGAGACACAGATCCGCACGGGCCATATCCTCGTCGGCGCGCTGAAGTCGCTCGAACTGCGCCGCGCCCTGACGAGCGCCTCGCGCGAGTTCGGCAAGATCCCGGTCGATCAGCTGGCGAGCGAATATCGGGCCATCTGGGCCAGCTCCGAGGAGGAGAACCTGCGCCCGATCGACGGCGCGGGCCTCAGGGCCGCCGGTACGCCGGGGGCGGAAGCCGTGGCGGAGCAGGCCGGCACCACGGCGCTCGACCGCTTCTCGCACGACCTCACGGCGAAAGCGCGCGCGGGGGAGATGGACCCGATCGTCGGCCGCGACGAAGAGATCCGCCAGATCGTCGACGTGCTCATGCGCCGGCGCCAGAACAACCCGATCCTCACCGGCGAGGCCGGCGTCGGCAAGACGGCGGTGGTCGAGGGCTTCGCCCAGCGCATCGCCGCCGACGACGTGCCGCCGCCCTTGCGCGGCGTGCGCCTGTGCGCCCTCGACATCGGCCTGATGCAGGCCGGCGCCTCCATGAAGGGGGAATTCGAGCAGCGCCTGCGCTCGGTCATCGACGAGGTGCAGAGTTCACCGCAGCCCATCATCCTCTTCATAGACGAGGCGCACACCCTCATCGGTGCCGGTGGCGCGGCCGGCACGGGCGATGCCGCCAATCTGCTGAAGCCCGCCTTGGCCCGCGGCACGCTGCGCACCATCGCGGCGACGACCTGGGCGGAGTATCGGCAATACTTCGAAAAGGATCCGGCGCTGACCCGCCGTTTCCAGCCGATCCAGATCGACGAGCCCGACGTTCAGCGCTGCTGCGACATGCTGCGCGGCATCCTCGCCCCCATGGAGAAGCATCACGGCGTGCGCATCTCGGACGCGGCCATCGTCGCCGCCGTCGAGCTGTCGCATCGCTACATCCCCGCCCGGCAATTGCCGGACAAGGCCGTGAGCCTGCTCGACACGGCCTCGGCCCGCGTCGCCATCAGCCAGACCACGACACCCGCGACGATCGAGGACACGCGCGTTGCCATCGCTGCGCGCGAGAAGGAGAAGGCCGGGCTCGTCGCTGAGCGCGACCTCGGCAGCGCCGATGAGGACCGCATCGCCGCGATTGACACCGAGATCGGCACGCTCACCGAAAAGCTCGCCCGTCTCGAGGAGGAATGGCAGGCAGAACAGGCGATCATCGCCGAAATCCACGCCCTGCGCGACAAGCTCGCCGCGCCGAAGGGAGAGGGGGAAACGGAGGCCGAGACAGAGCCCGAGGCCGAGGCGACGCGCGCGATGCTCAAGGAGAAATTCGCCGCGCTCGATGCGATGGAAGCCGAGGCGCGCAAGATCTACGCCCATGTCGACGAGGCGGCCGTCGCCTCCGTCGTCTCGGACTGGACGGGCATACCCGTCGGCCGCATGGTGCGCGACGAGATCGAGACCGTGCTGGCGCTGCCGGACATCCTCAACCGGCGCGTCATCGGCCAGTCACACGGGCTCGAGATCATCGCCAAGCGCATCGAGACCAGCCGCGCGCGGCTCGACAACCCGAACAAGCCCATCGGCGTCTTCATGCTCTGCGGCCCCTCGGGCGTCGGCAAGACGGAGACGGCGCTGGCGCTCGCCGAGGCGCTCTACGGCGGCGAGCAGAACGTCATCACCATCAACATGTCGGAGTTCCAGGAAGCGCACACGGTCTCGACGCTGAAGGGCGCGCCGCCCGGCTATGTCGGCTATGGCGAGGGCGGGCGGCTGACGGAGGCCGTGCGGCGCAAGCCCTATAGCGTCATCCTGCTCGACGAGGTCGAAAAGGCCCACCCGGACGTGCACGAAATCTTCTTCCAGGTCTTCGACAAGGGCCAGATGGAGGATGGCACCGGCCGGCGCATCGACTTCCGCAACACCCTCATCCTCCTCACCTCCAACGTCGGCACGGATGTCATCATGGAGCTCGGGCAGGACGCGGCCTATGCGGGCGATCCGGAAGCGCTCGCCGCCGCCCTCAGGCCGGAGCTGCTGCGCGTGTTCCCGGCGGCGCTGCTCGGCCGCATCGTTATCATTCCCTACCTGCCGTTGTCGCAGGAGGTGCTCGCCGGCATCGTGCGCCTGCAGCTCGGCCGCATCGCGCGGCGCATCGACGAGGCCCACGGCGCCACCTTCATCTACGACGATGAGGTGGTGGACCATATCGTCGCTTTGTGCCGCGACCCGGAATCCGGCGGGCGCATGATCGACAACGTCATCACCAACACGCTGCTGCCCGCCCTCTCGCGCGAGTTCCTGAAGCGTTCCCTTGGCAAGGGAGCGGTCGCGGAGGCGCGGGTCTTCATCGAAGAAGGCACCTTCGCCTATGCTTGGCGCTGATGAACGAGCAAAAGAAAACCCTCCGCCATGTGCGGCGGAGGGGTGAAAGTCGTGTCTTCTGGTCGAGACAGGCGTAGAATGCCTGACGAAGAGACCGGCAGCGGTGCGCAACAGCACGATGAGGGCTGATGGCACGGGAAGCCGGCGGGAACGGTCGGCGGGCCGGCATGTGCGCCGCCTCACGGCAGCTGGCGAAAGACCCGCCTAACGTCGGACTGCACCGGCAGGCAGGCGCGGCAGCCTGCGCGGCGAAATCGCCCGGAAGAGACGAGGCCGACAGCCTGCCATCCATGATGGATGCCCGGTGCGCGCGCGAGACGCCGTCTCGCAGGCTGAGGAGGGTATTTTCATGACCAGTCCAGCCGTGGTTCCCCGGCCAATGCGGCCGGGCCATCTCGTGAACTGGCTCGCCGCCGCCGTCGTTGCAGTCATCCTCACCCCATGGCCGGCGGAAGCCGCCAAGCGCGTCGCGCTCGTCGTCGGCAACGCGTCCTACGAGGCGATCCCCGCGCTGCCGAACCCGATGCGGGACGCGGCGGCGACGCGCGATGCCCTGACGGAGGCGGGCTTCGAGGTCGTCCACCTCGCTGACGCCACCCTGCCCGCCTTCCAGGCGACACTCGATGCCTTCGCCAAGAAGGTCGAGGCGGCGGGCGAGGATGCGGCAGCCGTCGTTTTCTACGCCGGCCATGCCGTCCAGCTCGCCGGCACGAACTACCTGCTGCCGATCGACGTCAAGCCCCGCACCGATGCCGACGTGCCCGGCCAGTCGGTCTCGCTCACCGACATCCTGAAGCGCCTCGACGCCACGAAAGCGCGCACCAAGATCGTCATCCTCGATTCCTGCCGCGACAATCCCTTCGTCAACCCGGCCGGAGCGCGCGGTCTCGCGTTGACGCTCCTCGACGGTGCCGGCGCCGGCCCCGCGGGCGAGACCGGCCTTGCGCGCATCGAATCGAAGGGCGGCACCCTCGTCGCCTTCTCGACCTCCCCGGGCGCGACGGCGGCCGACGGCACCGGCGAGCACAGCCCCTTCGCCGCCGCCTTCCTCAAGCTGGTACGGGAGCCGGGCCTGCCGGTGGAGCAGCTGTTCCGCCAGGTGCGCCTCGCCGTCTACGAGACCACCGGCGGCCAGCAGACACCATGGGAGACCTCGTCGCTGACGACGCCATTCAGCTTCTTCGAAGGACCGCCGCAGACGGCAGCCGACACGGTTGAGACCACCGGCTCGACGGGGGCCGCCCAGGTCACGACCGCCGCCCTCACCGGACAGACGGCGGCGGAGGCTTTCCGCACCGCCCTCTACTGGGACACGCTGGACGCCTACCGCCTGTTCCTCGCCGCCCATCCCGACGACCTGCTGGCGCTGCGCGTGCACCGCATCCTGACGCTGCGGCAGGAGGAGATGGCCTGGGCCGAGGCCGTGCGCGACGGCACGAAGGACGCTTTCGCCCTCTATCTGCGCCTGTTCCCCGGCTCCTCGCACGCCGAGGCGGCCATGCGCCTCGCCGCCACCGCGCCGGAGCGCGCAAGGCTGCAGCTGGCAGCCGTATGCCCCGCCCCGGCACCCGCGCTCAAGCCCACAAAGACCAAGTTGACGCCCGCGCCGGCACCGAAGAAGACGAAGAAGGCCACGACCAAGCCGCGCCGCGCGCCCGCGCCGGCGGACGACTTTGAAGAGCCTGTGTGGGTCGAGCGGCCCGTGCGCACCTATGACCCCGGCCCAGCCATCGCGGTCGACATCATCGGTGGCGCCATCTTCGGCGGCATGAGCCGGCCACGCCCCCCACGCATGCGCGATGACGGCGGTTATCGCCCGATGCCGCAGCGCCAGCCCATGCCGACCTCGCCGAGTTACGGGTATCGATAGGATCAGGTGACGCCGGGCCCGGCTGTGAGGGCCCGGCGTCAGCAGCCGGCAACGTCTTGTCAGGCGGGCTGGAGCGCCCGCCTATCCCTCAAGGCCGTCATGCCCGCGCTCGTCGCGGGCATCCACGCAGTGGAAGCAGCATGCAGGATCAAGGGCGTGGATGGCCGGGACAAGCCCGGCCATTACGGTAGGGACGTTGCACTTGGCTGGCTGTTACTTCTGCTCGCGGTTGAATCAGTAGCTGCAGCATTCAGCCCTGCCACCCACCGCCACCGCCGTCACTCCCGGGATCTCCGCCGCCGCCTGGACCACCACCGCCCGATCCTCCTCCGCCGGGGCCGCCACCTCCACCTGGTCCTCCTCCGCCGGGGCCGCCGTCATTTCCTCCGTTACCGGAATCGCTTGGTGAGAAGTACCGCGGCGCCCTCGTGGGTGCAGTAGTCCGTATCCGCGAGGTCGTTCCACGCGGTGCCGCCGTCGTCGTGCGGGAGGTGCGGGGCTCCATCGCCGTGTCATAGGGCCGTGTCTGCGTCATGCACCCCGTGAGGGACGTTGCGCCGAGCAGCAGCAGCGTCGCCACAGCGACGCTCGTCGTGGCACCGTGGGACATCTGCGTCTTCCTTTCCGTCAGAAGAGATCGACCCGGGGATTGCGTTGCTGCCAGGCGTCGCGGGCGAGTGCGACGAGGGTGTCGTCGAGCGCACCGCCCCCTGCGTCGAAGCTGCGCCCGAGCTGACGGGCGAATTCGCGGGCGGCGGCCGTCTTGGCCTCGGCGGGAAGCTGCGTGAGGCGCTCCCGCGCCGCCGTATTGCCGTTGGTGCGGTCGAGCGCCACGGCGAGGGCGAAGAACTGTGCTGCGATCTGCCGGTTGCGTGGCGTCGGCTTGGCCAGAACGAGCTCGCCCCGGGCCGATGCGCCCCAGCTGTCGCCGCGCTCGGCCGCCTGCTCGAACCAGCGCGCCGCCGCCGCCGCGTCCCGCTTCACGAAGATGCCGTCGCGGTACATGCGGCCGATGTTGTAGGGCGCGGCCGGGTGCCCGTCCTTCGCGGCAGCGGTGAAGAAATCGTAGGCCCGCTTCGGATCCTTCTCCACGCCCGTGCCGCCGAGATAGGCAAGGCCGAGATTGTTGAAGGAATAGATGTCCTTGCGCGCCGCTCCGGCCCGGTAGAAGGCGACGCCCCGGCCCTCGTCCGGCGACATGTTGCGGCCGTAGAGGAAGATGGCGCCGAGCTCGTTCATCGCATAGGTGTGGCCCATCTCCGCTGCCCTGAGCAGCATCGCCAGGCCACCCGGCACATCCTGCGGTAGGCCGCGACCGTAGAAGAGCGCCCGGCCGTAGTTGTAGACGCCGTAGGGATCCCCCAGGTCGGCGCTGCGTCTATAGTAGTCGTTGGCTCTGGCGCGATCCATCGGCCGGCCGGCATTGACCGTGTACAGATACCCGAGCTGGTTGAGCGCCCGCACATGGCCGCGCGCGGCGCTCTCCTCGAAACTCGCCCAGGCCGCGTCGAGCTCGCGGCTCGCCAATTGGGCGCGACCGAGCTGGTAGAGGAAGCGCGTGACCTGCGGATAGTCGCGGCGCGCCTCGTTGCAGGCGGCGAGTGCCTTCGGCCCGTCGATCTCGTTGGGCAGGACGCCGGCCGTAACGCCGGCAAGGTCGAGCGGCTCGCCGGCCAGCACGTCACAGGCGTGCAGCACGGGCTCGACGGCGACCTTCGCCACCAGGGGCGCGCGTCCCGCCGCCCTCGGCAGGCCGAGCGTCAGCGAAAAGGCCTGGGCCTGCGTGCCGATCTGCGGCTCGTAGGCGAGGCGGGCGAGGCTCGAAGCGCCGATGCGTGCCCCGGCGAGCACCGTCTTACCGTCGAGCCGCAACACACCCTTGGGCGGAATGGCATCGACCGAGACGATGGGCTCGCCCGCACCGGCCGGTGCCTCGAAAGCGGGAAAGCCGAGCGGCACGGGGCCGACGCCGATGGGCACGCGCGCCTTGTGCGCCGCGAGGCGCTTGGCGAAGCGCTCCATCACGGCGCCGTCTTCGGCCTCGGCGGAGCGGGTCGGCCGGGTTTTCGTATCGCGCGCTCCGGCCTGCGCGACGGTCGCGTCCGTCACGGTGAGCGCAACGAGCCCGCGGCTCGACTGCTCGAAGCGGTTGGATACCGTGTAGCCCAGAATGCCGACAAAACCGGGCGCGACCCCCTCGCTGCGGTAGACGATCCGCCCGAGAGCCGAGGCCGGATAGGGCTCAGCAGCGGCGACGGGCACGCCGTCGAGCAGGATCCGGCCCTGCTCCGGCAAAAGGTCGAAGGAAACCTTGAGGTCCGCCTCCTGGTAGGTCTGCGGCTCGGGGATACCCACGCGGATGGTGCTGCCGGCGGCAACCTGGACGTGCTGCATCGGCGCAACCACCGGTGCCACGTCGCGCGAGATGAAATAGAACGGGTCGGTCAGCGAGGAATTCTCCCAAGGCACCTGTCGGCCGCCGGTCGCCTTGATGACATCGCGGCGCACGTCCGTGAGGAGCGAGCGGATTTCCTGGTTGGGCGTCAGAGCCCGGGAGGTGAAGGCCTGCGTGAAGGGGCTGAGCGGCCCCTCGCCATCATAGGAGACGTTGCCGGGCTCAGTGGAGAACGAGATGAGAGTGCCGATGCCCGGGCGAATGTCCGCAAGGCCCTGGCGCTGTTCCACCGGACGCAGCTTCTCCGCTACCCAGTAGCGCTCGGCCCGGAAGGGATTGTTGCGGCAGGCATCCAGAAAGACGATCTGCGTCTTCGCCGTACGCCGCATCTGGTCGAGGATCGCCTCGAGATCGACGGTCTGGATCTCCACGTCATAGGCCGTCGATAGGGTGGCATCGGTCGGTACCACATAGTTGCGGCCCGACAGCTGCACCGCATGGCCCGAATAGTAGAAGAGCCCGACATCCGCCCCGTTGAGGGAGCGGAAGAAGCGCTTGATGCTCTCCTCCAGCGCCAACCGGTCCTGGTCGATACCGGCGATGACATCGAAGCCTGCGCGCCGCAGCGTCGTCGTCACCTCCTCGACCTCGTTGGCCGGGTTCTTCAGCGCCGGCAGGGTGTCATAGCGTGCATTGCCGATGACGAGCGCGACGCGGCGGGTATCGGCCTGCGCCGGAAGGGCTAGAACGCCAGCGGCAAGGACGAAAAGAAAGGCACCGAGGAAAGTCACGAATCGGACCGGCCCGGAGCGACGAGGGCACCATGACGATCCGGCGAAAGGCAACGAGAGAATGCTTGCGATCACCGCAGCCCCCTTCTCATCGTCTGCCAATTCTACTCGCACGGGGTGAAGGAGGAAAGCGCGTTGCCGCACGGACAGGCGCGCCGGTCAGCTTCCGTCGCGGCGTTCCTTACTCTGCTGCCACTGACGCCAGGCCGCATAGAGGTCCGGACGCTCGTCGAGGCGGATGGGATCGTGGCTGATGGTCATCGACTGCGCGGCGAAGGGCCCGCAAGATCGGCTTCGATCGCCGCAGTCGACAGACCGTGGAGCGCGGCATCCTCGTTCGTATAGGCATAGACGACCGCACCGACGCCGGATGGGCGCATGGTGGCGAGGCACATCGGGCAGGAATGGCCGCCTTCCCTCACGGCGACGGCACCGAAGGGTCATCCGCCTTTGACGACATTCGCATAGGCGAGATCGACCGCCTCGCAGAGGAGCGCCCGGGCGGTATGTCATGCTCCCCGGCCATGGCCAGCGTTTTCCTCGGTCGGCCCCGCCGGGATTCTGGACACCATCGCCGGTGTGCTGAAACCACTACCCACGTCCCAATGTTGCGCCGCATCCGCAAGGATGAGATCCGCCCCCTTCTCGGCGATCATGAAGACCGCCGCCTGGGTGTTGGCGGAGACGATCGTCGGCATGATGGAGGCGTCGACGACGCGCAGCCCCTGGAGACCGCGCACCCTGAGACGCGGATCGACGACCGCCTGCTCGTCCGTGCCCATCCGGCAGGTGCCGCAGGCGTGATAGATCGTCTGGCCGTTGCTGCGCGCGAAATCGAGCCAGTCGTCATAGTTGCGGCAGTCGGGCCCGGGGCTCATCTCGTGGGCGCGGAAGGCGTCCATGGCCGGCTGCTCGACGATGCGGCGCGCGATGCGCATGCCCTCCACCATGCAGTCGCGGTCGACCTGCGCGGCGAGGAAATTCGGCCGGATCACGGGCGGCGCGAGCGGATCCGGCGAGCGGGCGTGGATGCTGCCGCGCGATTCCGGCCGCAGCTGCGTGACGCCGATGGTCATGCCCGGCTCGCGGTCGAGCCTGCGCTCGGCCGCATTGGCATAGCTCGCGTGCATGAAGAAATACTGGATGTCGGGCCCGGCAAGCTCCGGCCGCGTCCTGACGAAGCCGTGCGCAAGGCCGGTGCCGAGCGTCAGGATGCCCTTTCGCGTCAGGAAATATTGCGCGACGGCGAGCGCGAGGCGGTAGCCGCGTGTCGCCTCGTTGAGTGTCACCTTCTGCTTCACGCGCCAGTTCATGCGCGTGCAGAAGTGGTCCATGTAGTTCGCGCCAACCCCGGCGAGCGCGTGCCGCATCGGCAGGCCGAGCCCGGTGAGCACCGTCGGATCGCCGACGCCCGAGAGCTCGAGCAGCTGCGGCGTCTGCACGGCGCCGGCGGCGAGGATGACCTCGCCGCGCGCCTTGACGCTGACGTCACGGCCACCGCTGCGATAGGTGACGCCGGTGGCGCGGCGGCCGTCGAAATCCACGCTGAGCACGTGCGCATGGGTGCGGACGGCAAGGTTCGGCCGGCCGCGGGCCGGGCGTAAATAGGCATCGGCCGCGCTGACCCGGCGGCCATTCCGCTGGCTCACCTGGTAATAGCCGAAGCCCTCCTGGTCACGGCCGTTATAGTCGCGGTTGCGCGGAAAGCCGGCTTCCCCCGCCGCCGCGATGAAGGCCTCGGCCAGCGCTGGACGCTCGGTCACTGTCGTGACGGCGAGCGGGCCATCCCGGCCGCGAGTCTCGTCCGCTGCACCGTCGAAAGCCTCCAGCTTGCGGAAATAGGGCAGGACATCGTCGAAGGCCCAGCCGGTGCAGCCCATCTGCGCCCAGGTGTCGTAGTCCTGCGGCTGGCCGCGCACGTAGATCATGCCGTTGATGAGCGTGGAGCCGCCGAGCCCCTTGCCGCGCGGGATGGCGATGGAGCGGCCCTTGACGCTGTCCTCCGGCTCGGTGGCGAAGCGCCAGTTGTAGACGTCATTGACGAGAAGCTTGCTGAAGCCGGCGGGGATCGGGATCCAGAAGCCGCTGTCACGCCCGCCCGCCTCGAGGAGCAGTACGCTATGCCGCCCTCCGGCACTCAGCCGCTCGGCGAGGACGCAGCCGGCATTGCCGCCGCCGACGATGACGAAATCGAAGCTCTCCATGCTGTCTGCGGCTGTCCTGCCCGCCATCACACCAGCGCCCCCAGCGCCGCCGCATCGAGCGGCCTTCCCTTCTCGGCCATCGTCAGCGCAAGGCCTGCGGCAATCTCGGCCGGCCCGGCGAAGGCGGCACGCTCCAGCACCCTGGAGATGGTGGGCGAGGCCTCGCGCCCGTGCACCCGCTGCACCGGCTGGTCCAGCCAGTCGAGATAGCGGCGCTGAATCTCGTCAGCGAGCATGCCGCCGTAGGACGTGCCGCGCGCACCCTGCTCGACGATGAGAACGTTGTGCGTGCGGCGGATGCTGGCACCGATCGTCTCCCAGTCGAGGCTCAAGCGGTCGAGCGTGCGCAGGTCGATGACCTCCGCGTCGACGCCGAGCGCGTCCACCGTCTCCAGCGTGCGATGCACCATGGCAGAGTAGGTGAGCACCGTCATCTCGGTGCCGGGCCGTACGATGCGTGCCCTGCCGAGCGGGACGAGATAGTCGAGATCGTCCGCCGGCACCGCACCCGTCATCTGGTAGAGATCGACGTGCTCGATGACGAGGACGGGATCGCGGCAGAGAAGCGCCGCGTTCATCAGCCCCACGTAGTCGAAGGGCGTCGCCGGTGCGACGATGCGCCAGCCGGGCGCGGTGGCGAAGACGCCGGCGGGATCGAGCGAATGCTGGGAGCCGTAGCCGGTGCCCATGGCGATCTTGGTGCGCAGGACGAGCGGCACGTCGGTGTCGTCCCCGAACATGTGGCGCGCCTTGCCGATCTGGTTGAACACTTGGTCGGCCGCGACCCACATGAAGTCGGGATACATGAGCTCGACGATCGGCCGGTAGCGCCCGTCGATGGCGAGCCCGCCGGCAAGGCCGGTGAAGGCGCCCTCGCTGATCGGCGTGCCAAGCACGCGGCCGGGGTGGGCATCGGCGAGACCACGCGTCGCCCCGTTGGTGCCGCCCTTGAGGCGATGCACGTCCTCGCCCATGAGAACGAGCGAGGGTTCAGTGGCGAAGCGGCGGTTGAGCAGGTCCGCAATGGCATCGACGAAGCGGCGCTCGGCCATGGGCAGGCCCCGTGCCTCCTCCTCGGTGCGGCGCCCGGGCGGGTGGGCCGGCAAGGGCGCACGGATGCCGACGTCGACGAAGGCCTTGTCCGGCCACAGGCCGGGGCGGATGCGCCGGCGATTGCCCTCCGGCTCGACGAGACGCCCGGCGATGTCGCGCATCAGCGCCTCGCAACGGTCCCTGAGATCGGCGACGGCCGCTTCGTCGATGAGCTTGCGGCGGATCATCTCGTCGGCGGTGCGCTTGAGCGGATCGCGCGCGCGCCACGCCGCCTCCTCCTCCTTCGGCCGATAGCCGAAGGCCGAGCCCGGGAAGGGTCCATTCTGGTGGAAATAGCGGTAGACCTCGACCTCGATGAGCGCTGGGCCGCGTCCCGCGCGCAGCAGCGCCGCTGCCTCCTCGGTGGCGAGGTGGACCGCGAGCGGGTCCATGCCGTCGACGCGCCAGGCGGGAATGCCGAAGCCCGGCGCGCGGCCGGAGAGGCGCGCCTCGCGCGTCACCTCGTCGACACGGGTGGCGACGGCATAGAAATTGTTCTCGACGAAGAAGAGGAGCGGCAGCGACCAGGCGGCGGCGAGGTTCATGGTCTCCAGCGTCGCGCCGATGTTCATGGCTCCGTCGCCGAAGCAGGTGACGGCGATGTCGCCGGTCCCGGCGAGCTTGTGGGCCATGGCGGCACCGGCCGCGAGCGGCACCCCGCCGCCGACGATGGCATTGGTGCCAAGGGCCCCGGCCTCGGCCCAGCGCAAGTGCATCGAGCCCCCGCGCCCGTGGCCGAAGCCGGGCTCGAGCCCAAGGATTTCCGCCAGCGTGCGGTAGAGAACCCGGTCGACCGTCTCCGGGAGGGCGCCCGTCGGATCGAGCCCCGGCGCCGCATAAGCGAGCGCCTTGGCGAGGAACTGGTGATGCCCGCGATGCGAGCCATTGATCTGATCGCTCGGCCGCAGGCCGACGATGGAGCCGACTGCCCCGCCCTCTTGGCCGATGGAGGAGTGCGCCGGCCCGTGCACCAGCCCTTCGCCCGCGAGCACCAGCACCTCCTCCTCGAAGGCGCGAATGAGATGCATCTGCGCCAGCATCGTCCCGAGGAGAGCCGGATCGGCCGCATCCCAGTCCTCCGGACCGGTGGCGAGCCTCGTCCAGGGCGCTGCTGCGGACAATGTCGTGCGGGTGACCATGGCAGCCCCTAAATGTACCCGTAGGCGGTCCAGCCGCCGTCGGCGCCTGCGACCTGGCCGGTGATGGCGGAGGCTTCGTCCGATGCCAGGAAGGCGGCGAGTTGGGCGATCTCGTCCGGGCGGATGAGGCGGCCGATGGGCGTACGCACCTCCATGGCCGCGGGGTCGAGCCGGCCGCGCGCGATCAACTCCTCCAGGAAGGGCGTGCGCACGTAGCCCGGGGCGATGGCGTTGACGCGCACGCCGTGGCGCGCCCACTCGATGGCGAGCGCCTTGGCCATCATGGCAACGCCCGCCTTCGACACGCAGTAGCCAAGGCGCTCGGGCGCCGCGACCACGCCATACATCGAGGAGACGAGAAGGATGACGCCGCGCCCGCGCGGCACCATGCGCCGGCCCGCCTCGTGCGCCGTGACGAAGACGCCGTCGAGATTGACGCTCATCACCCGCCGCCAGCCGGCGAGGTCGAGCTCCAACGTCGGGCCGTTCTGCGACACGCCCGCATTGGCGATGACGATGTCGAGCGGTCCGAACGCCTGCTCGACCGCATCATAGGCCCGCGCCACGGCGTCCGGATCCTCGACGCTGGCCGTGTGGAGCGTGACGCCCGCGGGCAGGGCCCCGGCCACCTCCGCATCGCGGTCGAGCACCGCCACGCGCGCGCCGCGCGCCGCAAGGAGCCGCACCATGGCGAGCCCGATGCCGGAGCCGCCGCCGGTGACGAGCGCGACGCGGCCGGCAAGATCCTGCGAGCGATCCGTGCTCATGCGCGCATCCCCAGGAAATCGGCCATCAGGTCGAGCTGGCATTCGAGCATCGGCTTGCCGGGATGGACGTGGCAGCCGCGCGCCCGGGCCGCGGCCATGAGCGCCGTCTCCGCCGGCTGCATGATGACCTCCGCCACCGTCTGGCCGCTCGTCAGCCCCGCGATATCGACCGGCAGCGGATCCCCCTCGCTGAGCCCCAGCGAGGTCGCGTTCACGACGAGGGCGTAGCCGCCGACGCCGCCCGGCTCCGTCGTGACGGGCAGCGCGGGGAAGGCCTTGCTGAGGCGTGCGGCCAGATCATCGGACTTCGCCTTGGTGCGATTGGCGATGGCGAGGCGCTTCACGCCCGCCTCGGCAAGCGCGAAGGCGATGGCATTCGCCGCGCCGCCGGCGCCGGCGAGGAGGACGCCCATCCCCTCGGGATCAATGCCCTCGCGCTTGAGGCCGGCCACGAAGCCCTTGCCGTCGAGCATGTCGGCGACGAACCGGCCGTCCGCTTCGCGCCGCACGCAATTGGCCGCCCCGACGCGCCGGACGGTCTCGGAGGCTTCGTCGCACAGCGCGGCGATCGCCGTCTTGTGCGGCACGGTCACGACGAAGCCGCCGAAGTTGCGCACGTGCCGCATGGCGCCGACCACTGCGGCGAGCTCGCCGGCGCCGACATGCATCGGCACCATGACGCCGTCGACGCCGCGCGCCACCATCATGGGGTTGAGCGCCTGCGGCGTCTTCACGTGGTGGATCGGGTCGGCAAGGATGCCCCAGACCCGGGTGGTTCCGGTGATGTTCATCTTGAGTTCCCGCGGCTGTCAGATGCCGAGATAGGCGGTCTTGATGTGCGGATCGGCGAGCAACCCGGCGCCCGTGTTCTCGATGGCGATGCGGCCGTTCTCGATGACATAGGCGCGATGGGCGATCTTGAGCGCGTGGAACGCCTTCTGCTCGACGAGGAGCACGGTGGTGCCCATCTCGCAGATGCGATCGACGATGCCGAACATCTGCTGCACGATGATTGGCGCGAGGCCGAGGGACGGCTCGTCCAGCATCAGCAACTTGGGATTGGCCATCAGCCCGCGGGCGATGGCGACCATCTGCTGCTCCCCGCCCGACAAGGAGCCGGCGAGCTGGTCGAGCCGCTCGCCGATGCGGGGGAAGAGGTCGAGCACCTCGGCGAAGCGCCTGTCCGCTCCGGCCCGCGCGGCGGGATGGTAGGCGCCCATGAGCACGTTGTCGCGCACGCTCATCACCGGGAACAGCTGGCGCGCCTCCGGCACCTGGATGAGACCGCGGCCCACGATGTCGGCCGGCGCCATGCCGGCGATGTCGGTGCCGTCGAACGTGATGCGGCCGGCGCTCGGCTTCACGAGCCCCGAGATGGCACGCAGCAGCGTCGTCTTGCCCGCGCCGTTGGCACCGATGATGGTGACCACCTCGCCGCGCCCGACTTCGATGGACACGTCCTGAAGGATGACGGTGCGCCCGTAGCCGGCGGTGACATTAGAGACCTTGAGCATCGACGAAGTCCTCTCCGAGATAGGCCTCGATGACGCGGCGGTTGCGCACCACCTCCCGGGGATCGCCCTCCGCGATGACCTTGCCGGAATCGATGACGACGATGCGGTCCGACAGGCTCATGATGGCTTGCATGTTGTGCTCGATGGCGATGACCGTGACGCCCGTGTCCCGGATGGTGCGGATGAGCTCCACCATCTTCTGGGTGTCGGTCTGGTTCTGGCCCGCCATGACCTCGTCGAGCAGCAGGATCGACGGCTCGGTGGCGAGGGTGCGGGCAACCTCGAGGCGCTTCAGATCGCCGATGGGCAGGTTGCGCGCCTCGACGTCCTTCACGTGGAGGAGGCCGACGAGCCGCGCGATGCGCAGGGCCGCGGCGCGTGCGTCGTCCACCGACGTGTGGCGCATGAAGGCGCCGATCATGATGTTCTCGATCACCGTCAGCTTGCCGAAGGGCTGCACGATCTGGAACGTGCGGCCGACGCCGAGGCGGGCATATTCGTCCGCCCGCGCCGGCGTCACCGGCCGGCCCTCGCCATCATAGATGACCACCGTACCGGACGTTGGCTTCAGGAAGCCGGAGATCTGGTTGAACAAAGTCGTCTTGCCGGCGCCGTTCGGCCCGATGACGCCGAGGATCTCGCCGCGCCTGAGCGTGATCGACACATGGTCGGTCGCCGTGAGGCCGCCGAACTTCATGACGAGGTCGCGCGTCTCCAGCACCGGCTCGCCGGGCGTACCTTCGATGTGGCGCAGGGCCGGCGCCTCCCTGTCGGGCGCCACGCGCCGGCCCGGCAGCCTGTCGATGAGGGCCGTGACACGCGGCCCGAAGGTGCCGGCGAGGCCCCCCGGCAGCGTCAGGGTGATGAGCACGAGCACGACACCGTAGACGAAGCCGTGCAGGCCGTTGGCGGAAGCGCCGAGCCAGCCGCGCGCGAGCTCGGCGATCGGCACGACGAGAACGGTGCCGAGGAGCGGCCCCGCCACCGTGCCGAGCCCGCCGATGAGCGCGAACATGGCGATCGACACGGAGTTCGCCAGCGAGAACATCGTCTCCGGCTCGAGAAAGGTGAGATACATGGCGTGGAAGGAGCCGAAGAGGCTCGTCAGCCCCGCCGAGATCATCACGGCCTTGAGCTTGACGTCCGTATTGGAGATGCCGGCCGCCGAGGCGGCGTCCTCGCGCTCGCGCACGGCGGTGAGACAGTAGCCGAGGCGCAAGGTGCGGATGGCGTAGGAGACGGCGAGCGTTGCCAATAGCAGGCCGAAGGCGATGTAGAGATAGTTGATCTTGTCCTGGAAGATCATCCACGCCCAGCCGAGCTTGAGCGGCACGATGAGCCCGGCCGAGCCGCCGGTGAAGCCGTGGAAATGGATCGCGAGCAGGCGCACCACTTCAAGGAAGGCGATGGTCGCGAGCGCGAAGAACGGGCCGCGCAGGCGAAAGCACGGATAGCCGATGAAAACCGAGACCGCGACGGAGACGGCGGCGCCGACCCACATGCCGAGCCACGGCGTCAGCCCGAAGTGCTGGATGAGCAGCGCCGTCGTATAGGCGCCGATGCCGTAGAACACCATGTGGCCGAGCGACAACTGCCCCGCATACCCGCCGACGATGTTCCAGGCCGTCGACAGGCCGGCGAAGACGCAGATCGTGACGAAGACGTGCACGATGAAGGGCGAATCGACGACGATCGGAATGACGAGGATGAGCGACAGGGCCGCGAGCGACGTGTAGACGCGCGGGTTGCCGAGCCAGGCCATGAGCGCGGCGAGACGGCCGGCAGGGGGAGCTTCGCTCAACGAGACTCTTACGGTCATGGGCTCACTCCGTGCCGCGGCCGAAGCCGAACAGGCCGGTCGGCTTGAAGATGAGGATGAGGATGAAGATCGCGAAATAGACGACCTCCTTGAGGTCGGGCGCGATGTAGTAGCCGGACAGGCTGTCGACGATGCCGATGATCATGGCGCCGAGAAAGGCGCCGTACATGCTGCGCATGCCGCCGAGCACAACGACGACGAAGGCGGTCAGCACGAAATAGGTGCCGATGGTCGGCGTCACCGGGAACAGCGGCGAGATGAGCGCGCTCGCAAGGCCGACGCAGGCGGCCCCGAGGCCGAAGGCGATGACGTAGATGCGGTCGACGCGGACGCCCATGAGCTGGGCCGCGTTGCGGTTCTGAGCCGTGGCGCGGATGGCGCGGCCGAGCGGCGTCCTCTGCATGAAGAGGTGCAGACCGGCGACGAGCACGAGCGCGCTCGCGAGCATCACGACCTGGGCATGGAGCACGGTGTAGCCGCCGATCGACAGCGGCTGGCGCACGCCGGGCGCCTGCACCGAATAGAGATCGGCGCCGAAGACGAGGAGCGCGAGATTGATGAGCGCGGTGGAGAGGCCGACCGTGGCGAAGATCTGGATGTGCTCGTCGGCCCCGAGAAGCGGCTGGATGATGAAGCGCTGCACCAGCGCCCCCACGGCAAACAGCATGAGCACCATCGGCACCGCCGAGACGTAGGGGTGCAGGCCAAGATGCAGCGACAGAAGATAGACCGCATACATCCCGACCATCAGGAATTCGCCATGGGCGAAGTTGACGACCCTGACGATGCCGAAGATCAGCGTCAGCCCGACGCTGATGATGGCGTACATGCTGCCGAGCATGATGCCGTTGAGGATGAGCTGGACAAGCACGTCCATCGCGAGGCCTCCCGACCGCGAAAAATTGTTCTTCGTTGCTGACCGGGGCGCGGCAGGCACGCCCCGGTTCGGGCGGGCACGCTACTCGGCGCCGATGCCGGTCTTTATCTCGGCGACCGCGGCATCGGCCGGGAAGACCGTGACGAGTTCGCCGCCCTGCCACTGCATCAGGAAGGGTGTGGCGCGCTCGTTCTGGCCAGCCTCGTTGAACTTGGCGCCCCAGCCGGTCGCCGTCGTGCCCTCGGTGACATCGACCGCCATCACCGCCTCGCGGATGGCCGGGGCCGTCAGATCCTTGGCGGCGGCCATGGCGTCGAGCAGCACCTTGGCGCCCATGTAGTTGGCGAGGCTGTGGCCGGAGCGCGGCGCCGTGCCGTATTTTGCCTCGTACTTCTTCACGAATTCCTCGATGCCGGGAGCGGCCTTGGGATTGGTACGATATTGGGTGAAGTCGACATTGAGCGCGCCCTCCATATTCTCGGGGCCCACCGCCTGCATGGTGTCACGGAGGGAATAGCCGCCGCCCGCACCCATCACGGCCTTGGGCTTGAAGCCCTGCTCCTTCATCTGGCGGAAGAAGAGCACCGTGTCGTTCTGGTAGGAGGTCTGCAGCACGACGTCGGCCCCGGCCGACTTGAGGCGCAGGATGACCGGCGTCAGGTCGACCGACTTCGCCGAATAGGGCAGCGTCTCGACGAGGTTGAGCCCCACCTCCTTGGCGCGCGCCTGCTGGTAGCCGGCGACCGTCTGGCCATAGAGCGAATCCTCGTGGATGATCGCCACCTTGAGGCTCTTGGCGTCGGTGCCGAGCGCCGGCGCCACCGCCTCGGCCACCGCATCGACCATGCGGTTGGCGAAGATGCGCGCCGTCGGATTGGTGCGGTAGACGTTCTTGAAGCCGCGCTCGGTGATCGGATCGGAAATGGCGCCGAGCTCGAAGTAAGGCACGCCGGCAAGTTTGGCGACCTGGGTCGCGGCAAGCGACAACGACGAGGAATAGGTGCCGAAGATCACCGACACCTTGTCGACGGAGGTGAGGCGCCGCGCCTCGCCCACCGCCTGGTTGGGATCGACGGCGTCGCCCCGCACCATCTCGATCTTGCGGCCGTTGAGGCCGCCGGCGGCGTTGCGCTCCTCGATGGCGAGCTCCAGGCCGCGGAAGCTCTCGTCGCCGAGCAGGGCAAGGCCGCCGGAGAAAGGATAGAGCGCGCCGATCCTGACGGCATCCTGAGCGAAAGACGGCGCTGCGGACAGCGCCAGGCCGGCGGCCAGCGCCGCCTTGATAAGAACCTTCATCGTTTCCTCCTTCTACCCCGCGGCGGCGCCGCGCGGGCAGCCCCATGGCAGGCGGCCTCTTGGCAGTCCCTGGGCCGGCGGCCGGTCTTATTGTTCCCGGTCCGGCGCGGATAATGGAGATAACCAAGTTGCCTGACAAGTAGCAAATTGCTACGAACGACGACGATGATTAGATGCGACGGTGGCCCGCTCCCGGGCCGGCCAAGTTGCACAGCCGGAGGAAAGTCCATGACCGTTCCCGCTTCCATGCGGCAGGCCCGTTTCGACGGCGCCGGCGGCCCCGAGGTGATCCGCGTCGAAACCGCGCCCGTCCCGACACCCGGCCCCGGACAGGTGCTCATCGAAGTGGCGGCGGCCGGCGTCAACCGGCCGGACTGCCTGCAGCGGGCCGGCAACTACCCCCCACCTCCCGGCGCGAGCAACATCCCGGGGCTCGAGGTCGCCGGCACCGTCGTTGCCGTCGGCGAAGGCGTGACGAGCCCGCAGCTTGGAGAGAAGGTCTGCGCCCTCGTCATCAGCGGCGGCTATGCGGAATATTGCGTGGCCGACGCGCCGCTGTGCCTGCCCGTGCCCGCGCCGCTCTCCCTGACCGAGGCGGCCGGCCTGCCGGAGACCTATTTCACGGTCTACGATAATCTCTTCACCCGCGGGCGGCTCCGGGAGGGCGAGACCCTGCTCGTCCACGGCGGCTCGAGCGGCATCGGCTCCACCGCGATCCAGCTCGCCAAGGCCTTCGGCGCCGCTGTCTACGCCACCGCCGGATCGCAGGAGAAATGCGACTTCTGCCTCGGTCTCGGCGCCGATGCCGCCATCAACTACCGCGAAAAGGATTTCGTCGCCGAGGTCAAGGCGCTCACCGGCGGGCGCGGCGTCGACGTCGTGCTCGACATGGTCGGTGGCCCCTATATCGCGCGCAACCTCAGCGTCCTCGCCGTCGAGGGCCGTCTGGTGCAGATCGCGTTCCTGCAGACGAGCAAGGTCGAGATCGACCTGATGCCGCTGATGCTGAAACGCCAAACCATCACCGGATCGACGCTGCGCGCCCGCTCCGTCGCGCTCAAGAAGGCGATCGCCGACGAATTGCGCGCGAAGGTGTGGCCGCTCCTCGACGCGGGCAAGGTGCGCCCCATCGTGCACGCCACCTTTCCCCTCGCGGAGACGCGCGCCGCGCACGAGCTGATGGAATCGAGCGCCCATCAGGGCAAGATCATGCTGGAGATGCGCCGTGACTGACGCGGGCTCCCATGCCGGTCGAGTGGCGCTGGTGACGGGCGCCGGGCGGGGCATCGGCCGCGCCATTGCCGATGCCCATGCGGCCGCAGGCGCCGGCGTCATCTATCTCGACCACGACAGGGCGCTCGCAGAAGAAGCGGCCAGGGTCGCGATGGCCCGGGGCTGGCGCGCCGTCGCCGTGGCGGCAGACGTCGCGGACGAGGCGTCGGTCGCGGCGGCCGTCAGGCACGGCACCGAGACGCTCGGTCCCGTCACGCTGCTCGTCAACAACGCCGGCATCTCGCCAAAATCGGGCAGCGCCGGCGGCAAGGCCTTCGTCTGGGAGATGCAGGCGGCGGAGTGGCGCCGCGTGCTCGACGTGAACCTGACGGGCGCCTTCCTGGTGACGCGCGCGGTCGTGCCGCAGATGCGCGAAGCCGGATACGGGCGCATCGTCAGCATCTCCTCCGTCGCCGGCCGCACCTATTGCGACATCGTCGGCGTGCATTATGCGGCGACCAAGGCGGCGCTCATCGGCTTCACCAAGCATCTGGCCGGCGAACTCGGCCCCTCCGGCATCACGGTCAATGCCGTCGCCCCCGGCCGCATCGACACGCCCCTCATGCGCGGCACGGCCGCGGAGGCCAACGAAGCCGTGCGGCTGGCAACGCCGCTGCAAAGGCTCGGCACGCCCGACGAGGTCGCCGGGATGTGCCTCTTCCTGACCTCCGACAAGGCCGCCTTCGTGACCGGCCAGGTCTGCGACGTCGCCGGCGGTTGGCTGATGACATGAGCGCGCCGATCATCGACTTCACCGGACGGACCCTGCTGCTGACCGGCGCCAATGGCGCCATCGGCCGCGCCATCGCCCGTCTCTTCCATGCCCTCGGCGCCAACTGCGCCCTGACTGACCTCGACGTCGAAGGCCTCGCTGCCTTCGCAGGCGAGCTCGACCCCTCTGGTGCCCGCATCCTCGTGCTGCGCCAGGACGCAGCGTCGCAGGCGGATGCCGAGGCGGCGGCGCAGCGCACGGCCGAACGCTTCGGCCGCATCGACCATGTCGTCACCTCCGCCGGCCTCTACCGGGAGCGGCTTGTGAAGGACATGGACGAGGAGCACTGGCGCCGCTCGCTCGCCGTCAATCTCGACGGCGTTTTCTACACCTGCCGGGCCGCCGTGCCGCATCTCGCCGAGGGCGGCGCCGTCGTCAATATCGCCTCCATGGCCGGTCACCGCGGCAGCCTCGCGCATGCAGACTATGCCGCCGCCAAGGGCGGCGTGCTCACCTTCTCCCGCTCGCTCGCGCGGGAGCTTGCGCCGCGCGTCAGGGTCAACGCCGTCTCGCCAGGGCTCATCGAAGGGCCGATGGTGCAGCATCTCATGGAGGTGCGGGGGCCGGCGCTCCTTGCTGAGACGCCCCTCAAGCGCCTCGGCACGCCGGACGAGGTCGCCCGCGTCGTCGCCTTCCTCTCATCCGACTGGGCCTCCTTCGTCACCGGCGAGACTGTGCATGTCAACGGTGGGCTGTACATTGCGAGCTGAAGGCGCCACAGGGGCGGAGAAGGCCAGTCGATGCCTGGAATGATGCGATGACCCAGTCCCACGATTTCCTCGACCGAGCCCCCTCGCTCGCCGACACGCTGGCGCACAGGCTGCGCCAGGAGATCGCCGCCGGGCGCATGCGGCCGGGCGAACGCCTGCCGACCGAGCAGCAGATCTCCGAACGCTACGGCGTCAGCAGGCCGACGGTCCGCGAGGCCATCGGCCGGCTGAAGCACGACGGCCTCGTCGTCACGCGCCAGGGCGCCGGCGCCTTCATCGCCGAGCCGGGCGCACTTGCTGTTTTCCGCCTCGACGTCGAGGATTTCACCAACCGCGACGAGATCCGCAACATCGTCGAATTGCTCATGGCGGTCGAGGCGACAGCGACGGAGCTGGCCGCCCAGCGCCGCGGCGAGGAGGACCTCGCCGCCATCCAGGCGCAGCTCGACGCCATGCAGGCCGCGATCGACCGCGGCGAGCCGGGTGTCGACGAGGACATGGCCTTCCATCGCGCCATCGTCGATGCGACCGGCAATCCCTTCTTCCGCGACCTGTCCGACTTCCTCGACAGGCGCGTGCGCCATTTCATCCGCACCGCCCGCGCCAACACGGCGCGCATGGGCGGCCTGACCCAGGCAGTCCAGGCCGAGCACCAGGCGATCTTCGACATGATCGCCAAGGCCGACCCGGTCGGCGCGCGGCGCGCGGCGGAAACCCACCTGCGCAATGCCGCCGAGCGCCTGTCGCTCTATTTTGCGAAATAGCGGCACGGATCGGCGTCCCGCGCCCGGGCCGCACCCTGGCGGAACCATTCGGCCTTGGTGACGTTACCCATGGGCGTAACGGAGGCTGCGAGTGTCCGGCGGGCGCGTCCCTGAGCGATACCTCCTGATATCCCCCGTCTGGCGACGGCAGATCGGGCCCGCCGGACGTAGCGGCTGCGCGTCACCATTGGCCCTCGGCGCTTCGAGCCGCGGTTCGCGGACGCCCGCGGCCGCACCGCCAGCCCCACTGCCAGACACCCGCGTCAAGGGACGCCCGCGCCATGCCTGGCGTCGCGGCTGCCGGCAACCTGTGGAGGAGGGAGATTGCCATGAGAATGATCGGAGCTATCGCCACAACGCTGGCCTTCACGGCTGGCGGGGCCCTCGCTCAGGAAGCGGCGACCGCGACGGCGAATTTCGTCGATGCCAAGGGCGAGGCGAACGGCAACGCCCGCTTGACCGCCGTTCCCAGCGGCGGCGTCCTGATCGCCATCGAGATCACGGGCCTGCCCGCCGGCCAGCGGGTCGCCTTCCACGTGCACGAGACGGGCAGTTGCGACCATATGACGGGGCACAATTCGGCCGGCGGCCATTTCAACCCGACCTCTAAGGAACACGGCTACAAGGTGGCGGGCGGACCACATGCCGGCGACATGCCGAACCAGTACGTCGGCAGCGACGGAACGCTGCGGGCCGATGTCTTCAATCCCGCCGTCACTCTGGACAAGGGCGAGGCCCGCATCGTCGGGCGCGCGCTCATGATCCACGCCGAGCCCGACGACTACGAGAGCCAGCCCTCCGGCAATGCCGGCAACAGGATCGCCTGCGCCGTCATCGAATAGCCGCCGTGACACGGCCGCTCGAACGCCGAGGCCCATGATGGACGAGATCTACTGCGGTCCCGCGCCGACGCCAGCGACCCTGCCGGCGAGCTGGAATACCGACGCGGCCGCGGCTGTCCTGTGCCTTCTCCTCATCGCGCTCTATGCCATGCGGGGCGAGCGCGACCGGCGCGCCGCCTTCGCGCTGGCGGTGCTGCTCGTCGCCGCGCTGTTCATGTCGCCGCTCTGCGCCCTGACGGCGGCGCTGTTTTCGGCCCGCGCTGTCCACCACGTGCTGCTCGTCGCCGTGGCAGCGCCTCTGCTCGCCGCGAGTTTCCCCACCCGCAGCGGCGGCCGGCCAAGGGGCCTCGCGCTCCTCGTCGCCCTTCACGGCCTCGTGTTCTGGGCCTGGCACGCGCCGGCACTCTATGACGCCGCCATCCGCTCGCCGGGGCTCTACTGGCTGATGCAGCTGAGCCTGCTCGGCACGGGCGTCCTCCTGTGGCGGGCGGTGCTGCGCGATACCCGCACCGGCGCGGCGCTCCTCGTGCTGCTCGCGACGGTGGTGCAGATGGGCTTCCTCGGCGCGCTGCTCACCTTCGCCCGGGAACCGCTGTACCAGGCTCATTTCCTGACGACGGCGGCCTTCGGCCTCGACCCGCGGCAGGACCAGCAGCTCGCGGGTCTCGTCATGTGGGTGCCGGCGGCGCTGCCCTATCTCGCCGCCGCGCTCTACCTGGCATTCGTGCGGCTCGGTGCCGGCACGGCGGAGCCGCGGGCGGGATGATCTGGCTCAAGCTCGTGCATATCGCCGCCATCGCGCTGTGGAGCGGCGCCCTCATCAGCCTGCCGGCCCTCTACGTCCAGCGCGCGCATGTCGACAGCACGGCTTCCCTCCACCGCCTGCAGGCGCTCGTGCGGTTTCTCTACGTCAACGTGCTGTCGCCCGCCGCCTTCCTCGCCATCGCCTCCGGAACCGCCCTCATCTTCCTGCGCGAGACGTTCGAGCCCTGGTTTTCGCTGAAGCTCGCCCTCGCCGGGGCAATGACCGCCATCCACATCATGACGGGTCAGGTCATCATCCGGCTCTTTGACGCGGATGAGATCTACCCCCTGTGGCGCTTCACGGCCACAACACTGCTGACACTCGCCGTGGTCACGTCGATCCTGACCGTCGTGCTGGGCAAGCCCGACCTGCCGGCCCTGCTACCCGATGCCTTTGGCGAGCCGGGGGCGCTGCGCCGCCTGATTCTGCGGCCTCAGTCCCTGTCCGAAATCATGAGGCCGATACCGTGATCGAAAACGAGCTTGCCGCCGTGCCAGCCCGCCATCCCTGTCAGGACCATGGCCAGGGCCGAAACGAGCAGCCCGTGTGGCAGTACCTCGATGTCGCCGGAAAGGCGCAGGCCCCAGTTCAAGCCCATGACGGCGATGAGGCTCATCGCGGCCACCGCGTGGCTCCAGCTCGCCACGCGCACCCGGATGCCCGGCACGAGCAGCAGCTCGGCGGTGCCGACAAGGCCCGCGCCGATGCCGGCGGCGAAGGCGCCGCCCGAGGACCACAGGCCCGCCCGCACCCAGAACGGATCCCCGCTCCACCAGTAGAAGACATCGCAGCCCAGGGTCACGACGACGAGCGCGATGGGGAAATGCACGGTCATGGCATGGATGGGATGGCCGGCCACCGCGACGGTGGAACTCGTGTCCTTCCCCGCGACCTCCTCCATGACCGGATTGGGCGCCTCGCTCTTGTCGTTCATCGCATTCCTCGACCGATCTCGAACAACGTCGGCCCACATCCATGGTTCCACCGCGCCGCCGCCGGTGCCGCGGCCCTTCCCGCCGCCGGCTGCAGCGGCGACTACTCGACGCTCGCCCCCGCGGGCCCCGCGGCCGAGGCCATCGCGCTCATCTGGTGGATCATGCTCGCCGGCGCGACCATCATTTTCCTCGCGACATCGCTGGCGCTCGCGGGCGCCTTCATCCCTTCCATCCGCCCTCTCCTGACGCCGAAGCGGCTCATCCTGTGGGGCGGGCTCGTCGTTCCCTCGCTCGGGCTCACCGCGCTGGTCGCGGGCGCCTTCACGCTCGGCGAGCGCCTGCTGCCGCGCCAGGGCGCCGAGACCCTGCGCATCGAGGTCGTCGCGCGCCAGTTCGCGTGGGAGTTCCGCTATCCCGGCACGCCAGTGGCGACGCGGGACGTGCTGCACATCCCGGTTGGGCGTGACATCGATTTCGCCGTGACCAGCGAGGACGTCATCCATTCCTTCTGGATCCCGCGGCTCGGGGGCAAGATCGACGCCATCCCGGGCCATAAAAACATCGTGCGGCTGAGGGCCGACGCCCCAGGCAACTATGGCGGCATCTGCGCCGAATATTGCGGCAAGGGCCATGCGCCGATGCGCTTCACCGTCATCGCCCACGCGCCGGAGGACTACGAGGCGGCGCTGACCTCGGAGGCCGCGCGATGACGACGGCTCCGCACCAATCGCGCGAGGCCCCGCCGGCCGCGCCTCCCTCCGCCCTCCGCCTGCACCGGGAACTGTCGGCGATCTGGGGCACGCCGCCCGGCTGGGGACGGCTCTCGGCGGTCAACCACACCATTCTCGGCAAGCGCTTCATCATCGCCGCCTTCGTCTTCTTCGTCATCGGCGGCCTGCTCGCCATGCTGATCCGCGTGCAGCTCGCCACCTCGGGCAGCGCCTTCGTCGGACCGGAGATCTACGGCCAGATCTTCACCATGCATGGCACGGTCATGATGTTCCTGTTCGCGATCCCGATGTTCGAGGGCTTCGCGATCTACCTGCTGCCCAAGCTGCTCGGTGCGCGCGACATGGCCTTCCCGCGCCTCACCGCCTACGGCTTCTGGTGCTACGTGCTCGGCGGCTCGATCCTCGTCGGCGCCATGCTCGCCGGCGTCGCGCCTGCGAGCGGCTGGTTCATGTACACGCCGCTCTCCTCCTCCGCCTATACGCCCGGCATCAGCGCCGACGTCTGGCTGCTCGGCATCACCTTCGTCGAGATCTCGGCGCTCGCGGCGGCGGTCGAGATCATCGTCACGGTGCTGAAGCTGCGCGCGCCCGGCATGTCCCTCGACCGCATGCCGATCATGGCGTGGTACCTGCTGATCGTCGCCTTCATGATGCTCTTCGGCTTCCCGCCGCTGATCCTCGGCTCGATCCTCCTCGAGCTCGAGCGCGCCGCGGACCTGCCCTTCTTCGACCCGACGCGGGGCGGCGATCCCCTGCTCTGGCAGCACCTGTTCTGGCTCTTCGCTCATCCCGAGGTCTACATCATCTTCCTGCCGGCGGCCGGGGCGATATCGACCATCCTCCCGACCTTCGCCCGCCATGAGCTCGTCGGCTACCGCATCATCGTCGTGGCCGTGATCGCGGTGGCCTTCCTTTCCTTCGGGCTGTGGGTGCACCACATGTTCACCGTTGGCATCCCGCATCTGGCGCTCGCCTTCTTCTCGGCCGCCAGCGGGCTGGTGGCGATCCCCACCGCCGTGCAGATCTTCGCCTGGATCGCCACCCTGGCGCAGGGACGCCTGCGCTGGGACGTGCCGATGCTCTATCTCGCCGGCTTCTTCGTCATCTTCGTCATCGGCGGGCTGACCGGCGTCATGGTCGCCATGGTGCCATTCAATCACCAGGCCCACGACACGCACTTCATCGTCGCGCACCTGCACTATGTGCTGATCGGCGGCTTCGTCTTCCCGATGATGGCGGCCACCTATTACTGGCTCCCGCACTTCACGGGCCGCCTCGCCGACCACCGCCTGTCCGTCCCGGCTTTCTGGCTGATCTTCGGCGGTTTCAACCTCACCTTCTTCCTGATGCATCTGACGGGCCTCCTCGGCATGCCGCGGCGCGTCGCGACCTATGCCGCCGAGGCCGGCTGGGACTGGCTGAACCTCCTGTCCTCCGTCGGCGGCTTCGTGATGACGGCCGGCTTCGCCCTCTTCGCGGCCGACGTTCTCGTGCAGATCCGCTTCGGCAAGGGCTTTCGCCGCAATCCCCACCAGGCCCGCACCCTCGAATGGGCGATGCCCACGCCGCCCACGCCCTACGCCTTCGCCTCCCTGCCGGACATCACCGACCGGGCAGACAGGCTGGAGCCGGGGGGCCTCGGCAACCGGCTGGCGCGGGGCGAGGGCTATCTCGGCTTCGCCCGCAACCGCTGGCTCGAGACGCTTGGCGTCGACATGGTGTCCGGCAGGCCCGAGCAGCTGATCGTACTGCCGGGACCGACACGCCTGCCCCTCTGGAGCGGTCTCGCCACCTGCGCCTTCGTGCTCTGCCTGCTGTTCAAGCTCTACCTCCTGTCGCTCCTGCCACTCATCGCGGTGGTGTGGCTCTTTC
Source organism: Chelatococcus daeguensis (assembly GCF_001887265.1). Lineage (NCBI taxonomy): Bacteria > Pseudomonadati > Pseudomonadota > Alphaproteobacteria > Hyphomicrobiales > Chelatococcaceae > Chelatococcus > Chelatococcus daeguensis. Next base: position 3,290,445 of record NZ_CP018095.1, read on the forward strand.
TCGGCTGGACGGCGGCCACCGCCGCGAAGGCGGACCTCGGCCTTCTGCCGGTGGGCCGCGGAAGGGAGCTGCCGCCACACTGGGAGGCCGAACGACCGCCTTCATGGTGGGCGATGATCTTCACGCTCGCCGGCGACGGGACGCTCTTCCTCTCCCTCGTCTTCGGCGCGCTCTTCCTCTGGCTCGTGGCGCCGGGCTGGCCGCCGGGGGAGGTCGTCCTGCCCGCACCGGTGCCCGTGGCGGGCTGCGTCGCCGTCTCTGTGCTGGCCGCCATCGCGGGCAGGAAGGCCGTCACCGTCCTGAGAGCGGGTGGTTCGCCCGCCCTCTGGCTCGGGCTCGGCGCATTGATGCATGCGGCCACCGTCGCGCTTCTCGCCGCGCTGGCCGCCGCCGTGCCCGGCCCGACGACGCACAGCCTCCATGCCGTGACCTTCACCCTTCTCTTTTATGCCGGGCTGCATGCCGGCATCGGCCTCGTCTATGCAGGCTATTGCCTCTGGCGCCAGGGCGGCGGCTATCTCTCGCGCCGGCGCAGCCTCGACCTGCGGATCGCGGCGCTGTGGCACGACTACACGGCCGTCTCCACCATCGTCGCGCTGGCCCTTGCCGTCGCGCTGCCGCTTCTGGCCGTCGTCCCGGAGACGCGGCCATGATCGATGCAACGTCCGGCCGCAAGATCCTGCTCCTGTCGCTCGCCGCGGGCTTCGGCCTCTGGGCGGTCGCCTTCGTGGCGCTCTATGCGATGCTCTCCATCGGCTGCGCCTTCGGTTGGGACAGGGGAAGCCTCGTGCTCGGCCTGTCGCTGCAGCGCCTGCAGCTCCTTCTGCTGCTCGGGATCTTCCTCGCGCTGCACGTCGCTCTCGTCGTCGGGCTAAGCGCGCGACAGCAGCGCTCTGACACCGCGACGGACCGTTTTCTTCATTCGGCTGCCCGTCTCGCGGCCATCGCCGCCCTGGCCGCAAGTATGTTCACCTATTGCGGCACCGTCCTCCTGACCACCTGCAATCCGTGATGGCACGGTCCGTCTCAGTCGTCGGCACTGGCGACCGCCCGCCGACTTGCGGAACACCCGCCGCACATGACCGTGGACGAGGCGCGGCGGCGAGCCGCACAGCGTGTCAGAGGCGCATGCGCCAGAGATGCAGCCGCTTCGGAACGCCGTCGGAGGCAAGGGCCGCATAGGCCGGCGGCACCGACAGGTCGGTGAGCCACCACCCCGGCTGACCGGACGGATCGACGTCAAAGAACGCCCGGAACGGCGCCGCCTCGGGCTCAGTGCCGACGAAGAACGCATGCAGCGGCAAGTGCAGCCCCACACCCATGGCCTTGGTCAGCGCCTCCTTGCGCGTCCAGCAGCGCAGGAAGACGTTTTGCTTCGCGGCAGGGGCACGTTCGCCGGCGATGGCCAGCCATTCATTCACATGGAAATGCTGACGCGCGATCTCGTCGATATCGTCCATGACGCGCGCCACCTCGATGTCGATGCCCACACGCATGCCGGACGCAACGGCGATCAGCGCCATGTCCGCACTGCGCGAGGTATTGAAATCGAGGCCCTGGACACGCGCCCCTTCCCGATCGGCAAGGCACGGCCGCCTGATCCCGGTCTCACCGAAGGCGATGTCGCCGGCCGCACAGCCCAGATAGCGAGCAAGCACGAGGCGGCGCAGGATCCGCGCACGGCTGAAGCGCGCGCCATCGTGCGCGAAGCGGTAAGCCGCCGCCTTCGCCACCTCGTCGGAGCCAAGGATTCCCTCCGCCTGCGCCCAGTCGCCCTCGTCGAGAGTTGCACTCCAGACGTGCACTTCGCCGTCCGCGGGCCAGGGCGGCACGCCGGGCCCGATCGGCCAACGGTCAGGTGGTCCCGCATCATGGGTAGCTGGTTGGATCATCGTCACCGCAGGCAACAGACCGTTTCGGCACGCCGCCCCGCGAGGAAGAGCTGCACGGGCGAAGTGAGCAGGAACTGCCGATGTTCCTCACCCGTCTCTTCGCAGGGGAGCCTGGAGAAATTCATGATCAGCCGCAGCCCGAGCCTGTTGGCGCAATGGATCACATTTCGTCGGATGCAATCGATAGACCTCCCCGCCATGCCGCCGCTGCCGCCGCCGGTGAGCGGCGCGGGGCTCAGCAGTTCCGTCAGGGGAAGCAACGGCAACTCGACGATCTCAGTTGTTATTCTGATAGGTCAGTTTGCATCACTCGTCGACCGACCTCGGGAAATGAGGCGGTAACGATCGTGAACCGCCACCAAATGGTCGCTTGACCTTCCCACCGTGGAAGGGGCGATGCTTTGGTCTCCACGCCAAGGCAGAGGGTCGGCATGAGACATCCGCACGGTGGTCCTGACGGCCACGCCGACGATCGCGCGCTTGGTGCCCACGCGGGGCACCACCATCGTGACGGACCTGCGGGCGAGGCCGGGACGGTGAAGGATCCGGTCTGCGGAATGATAGTGGACCCGCACACCACGCCACATCGGGCGCAGCATGCCGGCCGCACCTATTATTTCTGCTCATCCGGGTGCCGCTCGAAATTCGAGGCGGAGCCGGCGCGATACGCCGGGCCGGCGGCGGAGCAAAAGGCCGGGGGCACCCCCGGCAAGCAGGCGATCTACACCTGCCCGATGCATCCGCAGATCCGTCAGGCGGGGCCGGGATCGTGCCCGATCTGCGGCATGGCCCTGGAGCCGGTCGTGGCCGAAGGGGACGGTGGCCACAGCCACGAACTCGTCGACATGAGCCGCCGGTTCTGGATCGGCCTGGCCCTGTCCCTGCCGATCGTTGCTCTGGAGATGGGCGGCCACCTGACGGGCCTCGGCCACTATCTCGGCCAGCAGCAGTCCAATTGGGTCCAATTGCTCCTCGCGACGCCGGTCGTGCTGTGGGCCGGCTGGCCGTTCTTCGTACGCGGCTGGCACTCGCTCGTGAACCGCAGCCTCAACATGTTCACGCTCATCGCCATGGGCACCGGCATCGCCTGGCTCTACAGCCTTATCGCGACGCTCGCCCCCGGCATCTTCCCCACCGCCTTCCGCGAGGGAGACGGGTCGGTCGCCGTCTACTTCGAGGCCGCCGCCGTGATCACCGTCCTCGTCCTCCTCGGACAAGTGCTCGAGCTCAAGGCGCGCGAGAACACCAGCGGGGCGATCCGCGCCCTGCTCGATCTCGCGCCAAGGACGGCCCGCCGGATCGGACCGGACGGAACAGAGGAGGAGGTCCAGCTCGATGCCATCGTGGCGGGCGACCGTCTCCGGGTGCGCCCGGGGGAGAAGGTGCCGGTCGACGGCGAGGTCGTCGAAGGGCGCAGTTCCGTCGACGAGTCCATGGTCACCGGCGAGTCGATGCCCGTGACCAAGGAGGTCGGCACCAAGGTCATCGGCGGCACGATGAACCGGTCCGGCGCGCTCGTGATCGAAGCGCGGAAGGTTGGTCGCGACACCATGTTGTCGCAGATCGTCCAACTCGTGGCCGAGGCGCAGCGCAGCCGCGCGCCCATCCAGCGGCTGGCCGACGAGGTCTCGAGCTATTTCGTGCCGGCGGTGATCGTTGTGGCGCTCCTCGCCTTCGCGGCCTGGGGCGTCTGGGGGCCCGAACCACGCCTCGCCTTCGGCCTCGTCGCCGCCGTTTCGGTGCTCATCATCGCCTGCCCCTGCGCGCTCGGCCTCGCCACCCCCATGTCGATCATGGTCGGCATCGGGCGGGGCGCCCAGGCAGGTGTGTTGATCAAGAACGCCGAAGCCCTGGAGCGCATGGAGAAGGTCGACACGATCGTGGTCGACAAGACGGGCACGCTGACCGAAGGCAAGCCCGCCGTCACGGCGGTCGTGCCGGCACCCGATTTCACCGAGGACGAGGTGCTGCGCCTATCGGCCAGCGTCGAGCGAGCGAGCGAGCATCCGCTCGCCGTGGCCATCGTCGAGGCGGCCGAGCGACGCGGCATCGCGACGGCTCCGGTTGCCGACTTCGACTCGCCGACCGGCAAGGGTGCGCTCGGCACGGCCGACGGCCACCATGTCGTGCTCGGCAACAAGGCCTTCCTCGCCGAGCACGGCATCGATGCCGCGCCGCTCGAGCAGCAGGGGGACGACCTTCGGCAGGACGGCGCCACGGCCATCTTCGTCGGCATCGACGGCCGTATCGCCGGCGCCATCGCCATCGCCGACCCCGTCAGGGCCTCGACGCCGCAGGCGCTCGCCGGCCTCGCCGCCGAGGGCATCCGCGTGGTGATGCTCACGGGCGACAACTGGACGACCGCCCGGGCCGTCGCGCGCCGGCTCGGCATCGAGGAGGTCGAGGCCGAGGTGCTGCCGAACGGGAAGAGTGCCGTGGTGGAGCGCTACAAGAGCGCCGGGCGCACCGTCGCCATGGCCGGCGACGGCGTGAACGATGCCCCGGCGCTTGCGACGGCGGACATCGGCATCGCCATGGGAACCGGCACCGACGTGGCCATGGAGAGCGCCGACGTGACCCTGCTCAAGGGCGACCTCACCGGGATCGTTGCGGCGCGGCACCTGTCGCGCGCCACCATGGGCAACATCCGGCAGAACCTCTTCTTCGCCTTCATCTACAATGCCCTTGGCGTGCCGGTTGCCGCGGGCGTCCTTTATCCCTTCCTCGGCATCCTGCTCTCGCCGGTCATCGCGGCGGCGGCCATGGCGCTTTCGTCCGTGAGCGTCATCGGCAACGCCATCCGCCTGCGGGCGATGAAGCTCTGACGGCCGGGCGGGGACATCGCCGCAGGCCCGGCGAGCCCTTGCCGGTCGAAGCCGTGGCGCCGATGCTGATGATCGCCTCGCGCGTGCCGCCCTCATCGCACCGGTCGTGATCGGCGCGGGGCGCAAGCTCTCCTTCAAGCAGTTCGGCAACGGCACGGTGCTGATCGGCGGCGGCCATCTCGCAACGCCCTGCCCGCCCGCGCAACCATCGGCATCGCCGACCTCGGCGCCGGAGCGCTCATCGAGGTGGTTGCCGCCGCCGCGAAAGGCCGAGTGCTCATCCGCCCGGCGAGACGCCGCACTCGCAAGCTGATTGTCGTTACGGCTGCTGCCCTTGCTGATACGCGGCCAGTATTTCGTCCACGGCGCCTTCGCGAGCGACGCACCCTCCTTGGAGAAGGATCGCCCGATTGCAGTATTGCCGTATCATTTGCGCGGAATGCGAGGCGAGAACCATGATGCGCGCGTTGTCGATCATGTGCTCGAGGCGCTCCCGCGCCTTGCGGGCAAATGTCTGATCGCCGACGCTAATGAACTCGTCCATCAGCAGTATGTCCGGTACACGGGCCGTGGAGATGGCGAAGGCGAGGCGCAGGCGCATGCCGCTCGAATAGGTGCGCATCGGCAGATGCATGAAGCCGCCAAGTTCGGAAAACTCTTCGACTTCCGGAATCCGACTGCGCGCCTCGGCGATCGACATGCCCAGGAAGACACCGCGCAGCACCACGTTGTCTGCCCCGGTCAGTTCCATATCCATGCCCATCGTCATGTCGAGCAGGGACGATACGCGGCCCTTGATCTCGGCAGCGCCGGTGGACGGCTCGTAAGCGCCCGAGAAGACGCGCAAGAGTGTCGATTTGCCAGCGCCATTGTGGCCGACGAGAGCAAGCCGGTCACCCGGAGCGAGGTCGAGAGTGATGTTCTGCAGCGCGCGCACGGTGACGGCACCATCGTCGTCCGCCTGGACCGTGCCGCCGACACGGGCGAGAAGACTGCTGCGAAGCGACCTGCTGCGCGAGTTGTAGATGGGGAAGGCAACGGAGGCGTCGCGCAGCTTGATGGAGGGCATTGCCGCCTCCTTCACAACCAGTAGACGATGCGCGCGCGAAAGCGTGCAAAAAGCGGGGCCGCGACCAGCGCCATGATGGCGATAATGACGAAGGCCCGGCCATAGAGATCCCAGCTCGGCCATTTGCCGTGAAGCGGCTCTACGACGAGCATCAGGAAAATGGCAAAGGGGTTGTAGCCGACAATGTAATGGGCCTTGTCGCCAAGCTGCTCGACGCGCCACATGATGGGCGTCAGAAAGAAAGCAACCTGCAGAAGACTCTGGATGATCTGTGGCAGATCGCGAAATCGCGTGCACAGGAGACCGATCGTGATCGCAGCGAGGAAGGCCGCAAGCAGCAGGACAACCAGCGCCGGCAGGACGAAGGCGGCGGTAGCGGGAAGCGCCACCCCAAACGCCAGATAGACCAGCACGATGATAACTACGTTGTGCGCCAGCACGAGAAGCTGGCGCACGAGGACACGCATCACAAAGGCGGTTTTCGGAAGAGCCTGCTGTCCGAGATAGTGTCCGGCTTGCGTGAAGACCGTCGTGCTGTCGGTCAGGATACCTGCAACCAACGTCCAGAAGACAATGTTCACAGACAGATAAGGTATGTATTCGTCGACCGGATGATTGAACAGATACGCGTATACGATGCCGATTCCCGCCACGAAGATGCCGGTGCTTAGCGTAATCCAGAACTGTCCGAAACGGGAGCGCTTGTAACGCTGCCTGATGTCATTGAGGCCGAGCAGCAGCCACATCTGCCAGGCACCGAACCCCGCCAGAAGGTCGTCCACGGCACGCCGCCAGTCCGTTCTACTCGGTGTCAGGGCCATTCTGTCGCACGAGGATGGGAAGGTGGGAGAGCTTGGTTGGTCGGATCAACGTCGAGGCCACGGCAGACGGCTTGGCGCTCTTGCCACGGAGGGCTCAAGCGTCTGGCCTTCGCGGCGCCAAGCATGGGCCGTGACGTACGCCGCGCATGCTGGCGCAGGCCGTGGGCTGCGCGCAGGCATGCACCGCCGACGACAGGCAGCGAGGCGATATGGAGAATGGCCGCGCCGATGCGGCGGCGATTGGGCCGCAGATGGGACAGGAGTTCGCGCAGGCCGGCCCGGGCGAGCGCAGCCGCTTCCCGATTGCCGGCCCGCTCTGCCATTGCCCAGCGGGCCAGCAGGGTCCAGCAGAAGCGCGGGGCGATTAGGTCGCGTGACGGAAACCGTTGCTCCTCCGGTCGGTCCGGGAAGCCGGCAAGGAGCTTGCGCGCGTAGATCATCAGCGACCGTTCCATCCTGACCGCATGCGAGGCCGCCCCTTCGTGCCTGCGTCGCAGCACCGTGGGCACGTCCACATGGATGTTGTGGAAACCGGCGCACATCAGACGCAGGAAGAGGTCGTCATCCTCATAGCCGCTGAGACGCTCGTCGAAGCCGCCGACCGCCGTGAAGGCGTGACGGGAGACGAGGGCCGCCGACGGAAGCACGAACATATCCTGCGCAAGGCATTCATCGAGGCTTCGTTTGGGATGCCGTCCCGGCCGGCCACGCAGGAGGGACGGCTCGAGCAGGCGCCCGCCCGCATCGACGACGGCAACGTCGCTGTAGGCCCAGCCGGTCCGGTCCGTGCCGCCGTCCACAGCTGCCTTGAGATTGGCAAGATGCTGCGGGCACCACACGTCATCCTGGTCGAGGAAGGCGATCCAGTCGCTGCGAGCTTCGGCAACGCCGATATTGCGGGCCGCGGATTGCCCGCCGTTCGGCCTGCGCAGGAGACGCAGCGGCAGACGGCCGACAAAGCGCAGGACCCGGTCCGGGCCGTCGTCGGTCGAGCCGTCATCGACGACGACGACCTCCTGCGGCGCAGCGCTTTGCGCGCAAACGCCCGCCAGAGCCTCCTCTATATGGGCCGCGCCGTTGAACAGTGGGATGACCACGGTCACGGACTCATGCACAGTGCTTGGCATCGTTTCTGCTGACCCCGACCGCGGGTGCATTCGGAACAGGAATAAACCAATCGCTCCGACTGTCCATCGGCAGCACGAGCGAATGGCTGTCGCGCTGCGGCGTGTCGGCGCGAGCGGCGGAAAAGTGCGAAACCGAAGGCACTAGCGGCCGCACCCGATTCGGTCTGCGGCGTTCCACGGCAGGCTTTGATTCGGGTCGCGCCTTGCCCGCTGCAGCGGCGCAGCGTAATTCGGCCGCAGGTGATGAGGGTACGGATGCGGTGATTCGGCCGAGGGGCCTCCGTCCTCCGGCTCGGCCGGTGACAATCGCGGAGCGGAGCTTGCTGCTATTTCCTCCACCGTCCGGCCGCTGGCGCCTCATCGACCGGCTGCGCCGGGCGGCGAAATCGTTTCCCCTGGCAGTCAAGGCCAAGCGCCGGCTCGATGCCCTGGTCGCGCGGCGGCGGGGACCGGACGCCCGCTATGCCGCCTGGGTGGCGCGCCAGTACCCGGGGCCGCAGGAGCGGGCGCGCATCGCGGCGGACGTCGCCGCCATGACCAACCCGCCGCTCATTTCCGTGCTGATGCCGGTGTACGAGACGGACCCGTGCTGGCTCGGCGCCGCAATCGGATCGATCCGTGCCCAGCTCTATCCCCATTGGGAGTTGTGCCTGTCCGACGATGCCTCGACGCGCGCCGACGTGCGCGCCATGCTCACGGCGGCGGCCGCGGAGGACGGGCGTATCAAGCTTCATCTGCGCGCCGAACGAGGCCACATCAGCGCCAACACCAACTCGGCTCTTGCCCTGGCGAGCGGCGAGTTCGTCGCGCTCCTCGATGCCGACGACGAACTGCCACCGGACGCACTCTACTGGATCGCGCGCGAAATCGTCGCACATCCGGACGTCGACATGATCTTTTCCGACGAGGACAAGATCAATGCGAAGGGCCGGCGCTTCGATCCCCACTTCAAGGGCGACTGGAACCCGTCCTTGATGCTCGGCCAGAACGCCTTCTCGCATCTCGGCGTCTTCCGCCGCTCGCTTGTCGCCGCGTCGGGCGGGCTGCGTGAGGGCTTCGAAGGCTCCCAGGACCACGACCTCGCGCTGCGCTGCGCCGAGCTGACGGAGCCGGCGCGCATCCGCCACGTGCCGCGCGTGCTCTATCATTGGCGCGCCCTGCCGCAGTCGACCGCGTCGTCGCCCGCGGTCAAGCCCTATGCCTGGCAGGCCGGGCGCCGAGCGATCCTCGAGCACCTCGCTCGGCAGGGCATCGCGGCTGAAGTCGAGCCCGGCGTCGGCGGCTTCTACCGCGTGCGCTATGCCCGGCTCGCGGATTGGCCGCTTGTCTCCATCATCGTGCCGAGCCGCCTCGGCGAGGTCGCCCGCCGCTCGCTCGATGCGCTACTCGCCGGCTCCACCTATCCGCATTTCGAGGTGATCCTTGCCGTGGGAACGGGTGATGCCGCCCGGCCCGAGGCTGCGGCCTACCTCGCCGCCCTGGGCGGGCAAAGGCGGCTGCGCGTGGTCACCTACGAGCGGGCACCCTTCAACTATTCCTGGGTCAACAACCACGCTGCGCGCCAAGCGCGGGGAGATTATCTCTGCTTCCTCAACGACGACGTGACACCGATCACGCCCGACTGGCTGGAGGAGATGGTGCTGCGCGCCCGACTGCCGGGGGTAGGGGCGGTCGGGGCGATGCTCTACTATCCTGACGATACGATCCAGCATGCTGGCGTCATCCTCGGCATCGGTGGCGTGGCGGATCATGCCCACCGGCACGTGCGGCGCGGCAGCCCGGGCTATTTCGGCCGGGCGGCGCTCGACCAGGACCTATCCTGCGTCACCGCCGCGGCGATGGTGATGCCGCGGCGCCTCTTCGAGGCGCTCGGCGGCTTCGACGAAGCGCTACCCTGCGCCTTCAACGACGTTGACCTGTGCCTGCGCATCCGCCGGGCGGGCCAGCGCATCCTGTGGACGCCGCAGGCTGAACTCTACCATCATGAATCGCTGACCTTCGGCCCGCACGATTCGCCCGAGCGCACGGGCCAGTTCCTCAAGGACGTGGCCGAGATGCGCCGCCGCTGGGCGACAGCGCTCGATGCTGATCCGTTCTATAACCCAAACCTGTCGCGTGATATGCGCCGGCACTGGGAAGTGACGGGCTGACCGGCTTTCCACCAAGGGCTTGCCCGCATGCCGGCGAGATGCCAAAAAAGCCGCCCGCATTGCGCAGGAGGAAAGGACTTCCACCGGCTCCATGCGCAATCTGACGCCATTGCTTGAGCCATGCGGAACGCTCGTTTCAACAGCGCACAGGCCGTTCGGGAGGAGCCATGGCACGACGCTTTCTGGTCACCGGCGGCGCAGGGTTCATCGGCTCGGCAGTCGTGCGGCGTCTCATAGCGGAAACCGAGCACGAGGTCCTTGTGCTCGACAAGCTGACGTACGCCGGCAATCCCGATTCGCTCGCGCCCGTGGCGGGCAGCAACCGCTTCCACTTTCTCAAGGCCGACATCTGCGACCGCGCGGCCGTGGGCACGGCGATGGCGGATTTCTCGCCCGATGTGGTCATGCATCTCGCCGCCGAAAGCCATGTCGACCGCTCCATCGACGGGCCGGCTGCCTTCGTGACGACCAACGTCGTCGGCACGACCACCTTGCTGGAGGCGGCGCTCGCCCACTGGCGCACCCTGCCGGAGGGGCGTCGCCGGGATTTCCGTTTCCATCACATCTCGACGGACGAGGTCTTCGGCTCGCTGGGACCGGAGGGCTACTTCACCGAGGCAAGCCCCTACGACCCGCGCTCGCCCTATTCTGCCTCGAAGGCGGCGAGCGACCATTTCGTGCGCGCTTTCCACCACACCTACGGCCTGCCCGTCGTGGTGACGAACTGTTCCAACAACTACGGGCCCTACCATTTCCCCGAAAAGCTCATCCCGTTGATGATCCTCAACGGACTCGAAGGGCGGCCGCTGCCGGTCTACGGCACGGGCGACAATGTACGCGACTGGCTCTATGTCGACGACCACGCGCGGGCCTTGCTCATCTCGGTGCAAGAGGGAGCTGTCGGCGCCACCTATTGCATCGGCGGCCACAACGAGCGCAGCAACATCGAAGTTGTGCGCGCCATCTGCGCGCTGCTCGACGAGATGGCGCCCGATCCGACCATCGGCCCGCGCGAAACGCTGATCACTTTCGTGGCCGACCGGCCGGGCCACGACCGGCGCTATGCCATCGATGCGGGGCGGATCGCCGCCGAGCTCGGCTGGCGGCCGGCCGAGAGCTTCGAGAGCGGCCTCGCCAAGACGGTGCGCTGGTATCTCGACAACCGCGACTGGTGGCAGCGCGTGCGCGACGGGATCTATCGCGGCGAGCGGCTGGGCACGGGCGCCTGAGAGCAATAACGGATCGAGGAGCCATGCTGACCATCGAGGACACCGCCATTCCGGCGGTGAAGATCATCACCACCCGGCGCTTCGGCGACGAGCGGGGCTTCTTCACGGAGACCTGGAACCGCCGCCGCTTCGCCGAGGCTGGCATCGATCTCGATTTCGTGCAGGACAACCACTCGCTCTCCGGTCCCGCCGGGACCGTGCGCGGGCTGCACTTCCAGAGCCCGCCCTTCGCGCAGGACAAGCTCGTGCGCGTCGTGCGCGGCCGCATCCTCGACGTCGCGGTCGACATCCGCCGGTCTTCGCCCACCTACGGCCGCCACGTGGCGGTGGAGCTGTCGGCCGAAAACGGGCGCCAGCTCCTCGTGCCGGTCGGCTTCGCGCACGGCTTCTGCACGCTCGAGCCGGACACCGAGGTGATCTACAAGGTCACCGCCTATTACGCGCCCGAGCACGACCACGGCCTCGCCTTCGACGACCCCGATCTCGCGATCGACTGGCCGGTGGCACGCGCGGCGGCCATCCTGTCCGGCAAGGACCGCACCCATCCGCGCCTCGCCGAGCTGCCGGAGTATTTTTCGTGAGCGCGCAGCCGCTGCGCATCGCCGTCACGGGCCGCGAGGGCCAGGTGGCGCGGGCGCTCGTGGAGCGCGGCCGCGCCCTCGGCGTCGAGGTCGTTCCCCTCGGCCGGCCGGCGCTCGACCTGATGGCGCCCGCAACGATCCTGCCGGCCCTCGCGGCCGCGGCGCCGCAGGTCATCGTCAATGCGGCCGCCTATACGGCCGTCGACAAGGCCGAGAGCGAGCCGGAGCTCGCCCATGCCGTCAACGAAGCGGGCGCCGGCGCGGTCGCGGCGGCGGCGGCGCGGCTCGGCGTGCCGGTGGTGCATCTGTCGACGGACTACGTCTTCGACGGGCATATCGGCCGGCCGCACCGGGAGGAGGACGCGCCTTCCCCAGTGAACGTCTACGGCCGCTCGAAACTCGCCGGCGAAGCCGCGGTCGCCGCAGCCGCGCCGGACCATGCGATCCTGCGGGTCGCCTGGGTGTACAGCCCCGTTGGCCGCAATTTCGTCCGCACCATGCTGACGCTCGCGGAAAACCGCGACGTCGTGCGCGTCGTGGCGGATCAACGCGGCACCCCGACCTCCGCCCTTGCCATCGCCGACGGCATCATCGCGGTGGCGCGCAACCTCGTGGCGCGGCCGGGCGAGGTGGCCCTGCGCGGCCTCTTCCACATGAGTGCATCGGGGGAAGCGACCTGGGCCGACCTCGCCGAGGCCGTCTTTGCCGAAAGCGCGATGCGCGGCGGCCCATCCGCCCGAGTCGAGCGCATCGGCACGGCCGATTATCCGACGCCCGCGGCCCGCGCGCCGGACACGCGGCTCGACTGTAGCCGGATCGCGGCGGTGCACGGCGTTGCGCTGCCGCCCTGGCGCGTCTCGCTCGCCGGGGTCGTGGCGCGCTGCCTTGCCGCCGAAGAAGGGAAATGGAGAAGGGCATGAAGGGCATCATTCTCGCTGGCGGCAGCGGCACGCGGTTGCATCCGATGACGCATGTCGTCTCCAAGCAGTTGCTGCCGGTCTACGACAAGCCGATGATCTATTACCCGCTGACGACGCTGATGCTCGCCGGCATCCGCGAGATCATGGTCATCTCGACGCCGGCCGACCTGCCGCGTTTCCGACAGCTGCTCGGCACCGGCGAGCAGTGGGGCCTTGCCCTGACCTATGCCGAGCAGCCACGTCCCGAAGGGCTGGCGCAGGCCTATCACATCGCGGCCGATTTCGTGGCGGGCGGCCCCTCCGCCCTCATCCTCGGCGACAATCTCTACTTCGGCCATGGCCTGACGGATCTTCTGCAGCAGGCACGACGACAGGCCCTGTCCGGGGGCGCAACGGTCTTCGCCTACCACGTCAAGGATCCGCAGCGGTACGGCATCGTGGAGTTCGACGAGGACGGGCAGGCCCGCACCATTGAGGAGAAGCCGGTGACGCCGCGCTCCAGCTGGGCGGTGACCGGCCTTTATTTCTACGACGCCGATGTGGTTGACATTGCCCGCAATCTCAAGCCCTCGACACGGGGCGAACTCGAGATCACCGATGTCAACCGCGCCTATCTGGAGCGCGGCAAGCTGTCTGTCCTGCCCATGGGGCGCGGCTATGCCTGGCTCGACACCGGCACGCCGGATAGCCTCGTCGAAGCGGCCGAATTCGTGCGGACGCTCGAGAAGCGCCAGGGCTTCCGCATCGCCTGTCCGGAGGAAATCGCCTTTGCTATGGGTCATATAGACCGCGCCCAGCTGCGCGCTCTCGGCGAGGCCCTCGGCAAGAGCGACTATGGTCGCTACGTCCTCGCGCTGGCGGACGACAGCGGCAACGTTCGAGGGCGTCGGACGAAGGTTCGTACCGCTGACGCATAACCCGGGTAAGCTGCGCGCAAGAACGCCGGTACAGCGCCGATGAACAGGTCTCGGCCGTGAACATCGGCGCGCGACAGGATAGGGTTGCGATCACGAATCGCGGCCGGCGCTCGCTGCCGGCCCTTATCTGAACCATCTATCAGCGAGGTCATTGATGAGGCCGATCGCGCTTGCCATCCATGGCGGCTGTGGCGTCATGGCGAAGCTCGACCTGAGCGAGGACGAATGGATGGCCGCGCGCGCCGATCTTGCGCGATCTCTGCAGGCGGGCTGGGCGGTCCTGACGGGCGGCGGCAGCGCGCTCGATGCGGTCGAGGCCGCGGTGGTGGTGATGGAAGACTCACCCCACTTCAATGCCGGTCACGGGGCGGCGCTCAACGCGGCGGGCGAGCATGAGCTCGACGCCGCCATCATGGACGGCAGCACGCTCGCCGCCGGGGCGGTGGCCGCCGCCAGGCGCATCCGTAATCCGGTGAAAGCGGCGCGCGCCGTCCTGGAGAGCGGTGAGGCCGTGATGCTAGCCGGCGGAGCCGCCGACGCCTTTGCGCGCGAGTCCGGCCTCGCCGTCGTCGACCCCTCGTATTTCACCACGGAGCGGCGCCTCGAGGCGCTCGCCCGGATGAAGGCCCGCGCCGCGGCCGGTACCACGCGACTGGCGAGCGAGGCGGAGAAGCGCGGCACGGTCGGCGCAGTGGCATGCGACGGCGCCGGTCGGCTCGCCGCGGCGACCTCGACCGGCGGCTATACCAACAAGCCCGTCGGGCGCGTCGGCGATTCACCCATCATCGGCGCCGGCACCTATGCGCGCGACGGCATCTGCGCCGTCTCGGGCACGGGCAAGGGGGAGTATTTCATCCGCCACGCGGTCGGCCACGAGGTGGCGAGCCGCATGGCCTATCTCGGCGAAAGCCTCACGGCTGCGGCGGCCAAGGTCATCCACGAGGACCTCGCGCCCTACGGCATCGGCGCCGGCCTCGTCGCGGTCGCGGCCGATGGCTCCGTCACGGCACCCTACAACACGGACGGCATGTTCCGTGGCTGGGTGACGGCGGAGGGACGCTTCCATGTCGCGTCCCATGCAGAGGTGTTCGAGGTGACGGAAGAATTCGCCCGGCCTTGAGACCGGGCGAGAGCGGGGCCGGTCACCGGCCCTCGAGCGCGGCCTCGATGTAGAGCTGGCGCAGCTCGCGGGTGAGCGGCCCCGGGCTGCCGCCGCCGATCGGCCGGCCGTCGATGGACGTGACCGGCATGACAAGGCTGGAAGCGCTGGTGAAGAACGCCTCCTCAGCCGCGAGCGCCTCCTCCACGGTGAAGGGACGTTCGACGAAGGTCAGGCCCTTTTCTGCGACGAGACGCAGCACGGCACGGCGGGTCACGCCCGGCAGCACGGCGTGGGACAGGGGGCGCGAGACGATCTCACCGGCCTTGGTGACGATGAAGGCGGTGGAGGAGGCCCCCTCCGTGACCGTCCCGTCCTCGACCATCCAGGCCTCGTTGACGCCCGCGGCAGCCGCCGCGCGCTTGGCGAGCACCTGGGCAAGGAGAGAGGTCGACTTGATGTCGCGCCGGGCCCAGCGCAGGTCGGGCACGGTGATGACGGCGGCACCCTTCGCCAGCGCTGCACTGGTGCGCACGGACTTTGCCTGGGTGAACATCACCACCGTCGGCGTGAGGCCGGCGGGAGAGAGGAAGTCACGCTCGGCAACGCCGCGCGTGACCTCGAGATAGATGAGGCCCTCCGAGAGATTGTTGCGGGCGACGAGCGCCTGCTGGATCTCCGTCCACGCCTCGCGCGAATGCGGATTGGGAATGTCGATCTCGCCGAGCGAGCGCTCGAGCCGCGCCAGATGCGGCTCGTTGTCGATCAGGTGCCCATCGAGGACCGCCGTCACCTCATAGATGCCGTCGCCGAAAAGGAAGCCGCGGTCCATGACCGGGATGGAAGCGGTCTCGATGGGGAGGAAAGCCCCGTTGACGTAGACAATGCGCGGCGCGGAAGTCTCTGCCATGGCTGGAATGTCCGATCTGTTGGCGGGCGTGGAGCGGCAAGGGAAGATCTGCGTCCTTGCAAGGGGAATGCGGCGCGTCAGCGCAGCATGGTCGACATCGCCGAGAGCGAATTGACGATACGCACCGCTGCCTCGACGGTTGGCGCCTCGAAGCCGATCTCGTCGCCGGACAGGCGGCTCAGCGTCGGCCACTGACAGAAGAGATCGGCAAGCGCGGGCGTCTGCGTGCGGATGTGCGCCGTAATGGGACCGGGCAAACGGAACGGCGGCGCCGGCGGGCAGACGAGCGCCTCCTTCACGCCGGCGCGGATCGCCGCACGCGCCCGCTCCGGCGAGAGGCTGATGCCGCTGTTGCAGCCGGTGGCGCGCTTGGTCTCGACGAAGACGGTGTGCGGGAACAGCTCGCGGTTCTCGTCGATGAAGACGTCATCGCCGCTCGCCATGACGACGGGCGCGCCATATTCGCCGGCAAGCGCGCCGTAGATGCCGGCCTCGCCGAGTTCCAGCCCGTTGAATGCGATGCGGGCGAAGGCGAAGCTGTTGATGGTGTGGGCGAGGATGCCGCGACCATGGGCCCGCGAGTGATAGCCGATGAGGCAGACGGCATTCACCCCCTCCTCGACGCCCGCAACCATGCTGAGATAGCGCGGCTTGCCCTGCACGACCCGGGCGCGCGCGTCGAGCCGCTCGGCCGGCATGTTGCGAAAACCGCCGTGGGAATCGTTGACGATGACCTCGCGCGCACCGGCCTCGAAGGCCCCGGCCACGGCCGCATTCGCCTCTTCCGCCATCAGCAGGCGGGCCCGCTCGTATTCGCCGTTGCCGGCGCGCGTCTGCTCGGGGTGGTAGACGCCAGCAACGCCCTCGATGTCGACGGAGATGAGAACCTTCATGGGGTGCGCTCCGAAAGGAGGGAGGGAAGATCGGGCATCACCTCGAGCAGCGCCTGCCGCCGGTGGCCGTCACGGCCGGTGACCGTCTCGGCCCGCCAAAGCGCATGGATGATGGCCTGCTCGGTGCTGTCGGCGACAGCCTGGAACAGTGGATCGATGAGCGCATCATTCAGCATGGCGATGGCCGGCATGGGGCGAGCCGCCTCCTGCGGCAGCGTATAGGCGGTGGAAAAGGCGAGCGCTATGTCGCCGCTGCCGTGGCCGAAGACGGAGCCGGTCCGCGCGAGGCCGGCGGCGCTGCGCAGCGAGAGTCGTCGCAGCTGGCGTGTGTCGAGCGGCGCGTCGGTGGCGATGAGGAGGATGATCGAGCCTTTCTCCTGTGCCTCGCCCTCCCCTCCGGCGGCGTCTTCCCTCGTGGCGGCGAGCCGCTCCGCGAGCACGGGTCCGATGGCCCGGCCAGCGAGTATGAGCTGCGCCGCCCGGCCGAAATTCGCCAACACCAGCGCGCCGACGGTGAAAACGCGGCCGTTCGCCACCTCGGCGCGGCGCGAGGCCGTGCCGATGCCGCCCTTGACGCCGAAGCTCGCCATGCCGCGCCCGGCGCCGACCGCCCCTTCCGCGACATCCGGGCCGGCGGCGGCGCAGGCGCCGCGGTAATGCAGATCTCCGACCGCCATGGCCTGAATGTCGTTGAGGTAGCCGTCGTTGCACTCGAAGACGAGCGGATTGACCGTCGGCAGGCGCCGCCCGCATTGCGGATTGGCCGCGATCGTCTGGCGGATCTGCGCCTCGGCCACGGCGGCGACCGAGAAGGTGTTGGTGAGCGCGATCGGCGTCTCGATGACGCCGAGTTCCTCCACCTGCACGAGGCCGATGCTCTTGCCGAAGCCGTTGATCACGCTCGCCGCCGCCGGCACCCGGTCGCGGTAGAGGTCCCCCGCGTGCGGACGCACCACCGTGACGCCGGTCTGCACGGAACCGTCGGCGAGCGTCGCATGGCCGACGCTGACGCCGGCAACGTCGGTGATCGCGTTGCGCGGGCCGGCTGTGAGCGTGCCGACATGCGGCGGGGTGGCATCCCGGACGGACATGATGCTCATTTGCGGTCGATCTTCGGGTCGAGCGCGTCGCGCAGCCCGTCGCCGAGCAGGTTGAAGGCGAGCACCGTGAAGAAGATGGCAAGGCTCGGGAAGAGCGCCACATGCGGCGCGTTGACCATGTCGGCGCGCGCGTCATTGAGCATCGCGCCCCATTCCGGCGTCGGCGGCTGGGCGCCGAGACCGAGGAAGGAGAGGCTCGCGGCCGTGATGATCGAGGTGCCGAGGCGCATCGTGAAATAGACCACGATGGAGGAGACGGTGCCCGGCAGGATGTGGCGCACGAGGATGGTCCAGTCGGAAGCGCCGATGCTGCGAACCGCCTCGACGTAGGTCATGCGCTTCAGGACCAGCGTATTGCCGCGCACGAGGCGGGCAAAGGCCGGCACGGAGAAGACGGAGACGGCGACGACCACGTTGAAAAGCGAACCGCCGAGAATGGCAACGATGCCGAGGGCGAGAAGAATGCCGGGGAAGGCGAAGAGCACGTCGCAGATGCGCATGACGATGCGGTCCCACCAGCCCTCGTAATAGCCGGCGAGGAGGCCGAGCGTCGTGCCGACGAGCCCGCCGAGCGCCACAGAGGCAAGGCCGGTGGCAAGCGAGATGCGGGCCCCCATCACGATGCGGCTGAAGATGTCGCGCCCGAGCGGGTCGACGCCGAGCCAGTGCGACCACGACGGGCCAGCATTGAGCTGGTCGTAATCGAAGTAGTTCTCCGGGTCGAACGGCACGATCCACGGCGCCAGCACGGCCAGTAGCGTGAGCAGCACCACGAAGGTGAGCGCTGCGAGCGCCACCGGTTGGCGGCGAAAACGGCGCCAGAATTCCCTTAGGGGCGTGCGTACGGCCTCGCCCGTGGTGCCGGAGGCGGGAGAGACGAGCTCGGTCGCGGTATCGGTCATGGCCGGCTCAGCTGTAGCGGATGGTGGGGTTGATGACGCCGTAGAGCAGATCCACGACGAGATTGATGAGGATGAATTCGAGCGAGAACATCAGCACCAGCGCCTGAATGACCGGATAGTCGCGCTGCGCCACGGCATCGACGAGGAGACGGCCGACGCCCGGCCAGTTGAACACGGCCTCGACGACGATGGAACCGCCCAACAGGAAGCCGAATTGGAGGCCCATCATGGTCACGACCGGAATGAGCGCGTTGCGCAGGCAGTGCTTCAGGATGACGATACGCTCGTTGAGACCCTTGGCCCGCGCGGTGCGGACGAAATCCTCGTGCAGCACGTCGACGAAGGAGGCTCGCGTGAAGCGCGCCATGACGGCCGCGACCGCTGCGCCGAGCGTCAGCGACGGCAGGATGTAGTGCTTCCAGCTGTCGGCGCCGACGGTGGGCAGCCAGCCGAGCCCGACGGAAAAGATTTGCATGAGCAGCATGCCGAGCGCGAAAGCGGGGAAGGAGATGCCGGAGACCGCCAATGTCATGCCGAGCCGGTCTGGCCAGCGGTTGCGAAAGACGGCCGAGGCGATGCCGATCGCCATGCCGAAGACAACGGCCCAGACCATGCTGGTGAGCGTCAGGAGCAGCGTCGGCATGAAGCGCTCGGCGATCTCGGTGGAGACCGGCCGGCGCGTGCGGATGGAGCGCCCGAAGTCGCCCTCGAAGAGGTGGGTGAAATAGCTGACGAACTGCTGCGGCAGCGGCTTGTCGAGGCCGAGTTCGCTGCGCACGAGGGCGAGCGTCTGCTCGTCCGCATCCTGCCCGGCGACGAGCCGCGCCGGGTCGCCCGGCAGCATGTGCACGAAGAAGAACACGAGCACCGAGACGATCAGGAGGGTGGGGATGAGCCCCAGCAGCCGTTTGAGGAAATAGTGCAGCATGGCTCCGGATCGACCTGGCTGGACAAGCTACGGGACGCGTTGCAAGCGGGCGGCGTCCTTCTCCCCCGCATCGGATCTCGGGTTTTCCCGAGATCCGCAATATTCTTGCGCAAGTTGGGCATGCCCGACTTGCGTGCGGGAAAAGGGTTCCCGCTCTTACTCCGAAACGGCGATCTCGCTTGCCTCGATATTGCCGTCAGGCATGACGTAGACGCCGGAGAGACGCTTGGAGGTGGCGTAGAGGTTTTTTTCCGTCACCAGCGGCGCCCAGGGCGCGTCCTTGAAGATCTGCTCTTGTGCCTTCCTGTAGAGCTCCGCCTTCTCCTCGTCCTTCACCGAGCGCAGGGCCTTGGCGATATAGGCGTCCACTTCCTCGTTGCTGTAATAGGCGGTGTTGTTGAGCTTCGGCGGCCAGGCCTCGGTGGACAGCAGCGGCCTCAGCGCCCAGTCAGCCTCACCCGTCGAGGACGACCAGCCGGCGTAGTACATGCGCACCTTCGCCGTCTTGGGATCGGGCCATGACTGCACCCACTCGGTGCGCTGGCCGGGCTCGAGCGCCTGGATCTGCACCTTGATGCCGACCTGGGCCAGTTGCTGCTGCAGGAACTGGATGGCCTTCTGCGCCGTCGTGGTGGTGTAGGCGCTCCAGAGGATCGACTCGAAGCCGTTGGGATAGCCCGCCTCCTTCAGAAGCTCGCGGGCCTTGGCCGGGTCATAGGGCCAGGGCTTCATCTTGTGGGCATAGAGCACGCCCTCCGGCACGATGCCCTCGGCCGGCGAGGCGAAGCCGTTGAAGGCAACCTTGGCAAGGGCCTCCTTGTTGATGGCGTAATTGATCGCCTGACGCACGCGGATGTCGTCGAAGGGCTTCTGCAGCGTGTTGAAACTGACGTAGCGCTCGATGATCGACGGGCCGATGATCACGTCCAGTTTGTCGTTCGCCTGCAGGGCGGCTGTCTGCTCATAGGGCAGCGGGAAGGCAAAATCGGCCTCGCCCGTCTGCAGCATGGCGGCACGGGTGTTGTTCTCCAGCACCGGCTTCCAGGTGATGGAATCGACCTTGGGGAAATCCTTCTTCCAGTAGCCGTCGAACTTCTTCACCTTGACGTAATCGGTCTGCTTCCAGTCCTCGAAGACGAAGGGGCCAGTGCCGACCGGGTGGAAGGCGATATCCTTGTTCCCGTATTTCGCGAGGGCCGCCGGCGAGATGATGGCCGCCGAAGCGTGGGCGAGCGAGTTGATGAACGGTCCGAAAGCGTCCTTCAGCGTGATCTTGACGACGTAGGGCGAGACGACCTCGACCTTGTCGATGCGGTTGAACTGGTTGTAGCGGGCGAGCTTGTTCTCGGGATTGAGCACCCGCTCAAGTGAAACCTTGACGGCCTCGGCGTTGAAATCCGTGCCATCGTGGAACTTGACTCCCTCACGCAGCTTGAAGGTGTAGACGAGGCCGTCATCCGAAACTGTATAGCTCTCGGCCAGCACCGGCCGCACCTTGAGGTCCTTATCGAACTCGAACAGGCCTTGGTAGAACGACTTGGTGACGGCGGTGGTCAGAGTCGTGTTGGTGTTGTAGGGGTCGAGTGTCTCCGGCTGGCCACCGATGGCGAGCACGACATCCTTGGCGGCGAGTGCTGGCGCGGTGCCGAGCACGAGGGCCAGAAGGCCGGACGCAATTGTCAAACCTCGTGGAAGTGGACTTTTCATTGGAACGGCTCCCGTTGCAGTGAAGCGATCAAGAGGGGCAGTCATCGGCCGAAGGCGCCGATCGGGTGACGGGCGACGAAATGGCCGGGGCCGACCTCGACAAGAGGCTCGACCGTCGGCTCGTCGCCCAACGCGCGCACCGGGCTCGGCAATTCGTCCGTCACCAGCTCGCGGCGCAGGTGCCGGCGCGCCGGATCGGCGACGGGGACCGCGGCCATCAGCTTGCGCGTATAGGGATGTTGTGGGTTCTCGAAGATGGCGCGGCGCGGGCCGATCTCGACGATCTGGCCGAGATACATCACCGCCACGCGGTGGCTGACGCGCTCGACGACGGCCATGTCGTGCGAGATGAACAGATAGGCCATACCGAGATCGCGCTGCAGTTCGAGCAGGAGATTGACGATCTGCGCCTGGATCGACACGTCGAGGGCCGAGACCGCCTCGTCCGCGATGACCACCTTGGGGTTGAGAGCGAGCGCGCGGGCGATGGCGATGCGCTGGCGCTGGCCGCCGGAGAACTCGTGTGGATAGCGCTGGGCATGGGCCGGCGTGAGGCCGACCCGCTCGAGCAGCCAGTGCACGCGCTGGCGCGCCGCCTCCCCTTTCGCGACACCGTGCACCAAGAGCGGCTCCATGATGGAATAGCCAACGGTGAGCCGCGGATCGAGCGAGGCGAACGGATCCTGGAAGATGAACTGGATGTTGCGCCGCAAGTCGCGGAAGGCGCTCGGCGGCAATTCACGGATGTTGCGGCCGTCGAACTCGATGGCGCCGCTCTGGCTCTCGACGAGGCGCAGCAGCGAGCGACCGGTGGTGGACTTGCCGCAGCCCGACTCGCCGACGAGCGACAGGGTTTCGCCGGGATAGAGATCGAAGCTCGCCTTCTCGACCGCATGCACACGACGCGTGACGCGGTTGAAGAGGCCGCCGCGGATTTCGAACCGGGTAACGAGATCCCTGACACGCAGGATCGGCGCCGCGTCCGGCTTCACCGTCGCCTGCGGGGCAGCCTCCTTGACGGGCGCCTCGTCGTCCATGCGCAAAAGCGCGAACTCGCGCGGCAGGTCGGTGCCGGCCATGGCGCCAAGCCTCGGCACGGCGGAGAGGAGCGCGCGCGTGTAACGGTGCCGCGGTGCCGCAAACAACCCGGCGGAGGCGCCCTCCTCCACCTTCTCGCCGCGACACATGACGAGCACGCGGTCGGCGACCTCGGCGACCACGCCCATGTCGTGGGTGATGAACACCACGCCCATGTGCATCTCGTCCTGCAGTGCACGGATCAGCTGCAGGATCTGCGCTTGGATGGTGACGTCGAGAGCCGTCGTCGGCTCATCGGCAATGAGGAGGGAAGGCTTGCAGGACAGCGCCATGGCGATCATGACGCGCTGCCGCATGCCGCCCGAGAGCTGGTGCGGGTAGCGGTCGAGCACGCTGCGCGCTTCCGGTATGCGCACGAGATCGAGCATGCGCAGCGCCTCGGCGCGGGCTTCCGCCATGCCCTTGCCCTGATGCACGCGGATCGATTCGGCAATCTGTTCCCCGGCGGTGAAAACCGGGTTGAGCGAGGTCATCGGCTCCTGGAAGATCATGGCGATATCGGCGCCGCGGATGGCGCGCATCGTCCTCGGCCCCGCCGTCGCGAGGTCGAGCACCGCGCCGGAGCGGCGGCGGAAGAGCATGCACCCGGCATCGATGCGCCCGCCGCCATGCTCGACGAGGCGCATCATGGCAAGCGAGGTCACCGACTTGCCCGATCCGGACTCGCCGACGATGGCAAGCGTCTCGCCGCGGTCGACGTGGAAGGAGACATCGCGCACGGCCGAGACCGTCCGCTCGAAGGTCGAGAAGCTCACCGACAGGCCATCGACGGCAAGGACCCGGTTCTCCGAAAGGTGAAGCGTCGGGTCCGGCGCGGGAGCGGTCAGGATCGCGGGGGACGTCATGGCGGGGCGGGTTCGCTCACGAAGTTGATTAGCCGGCAAGGGCCGGAGGAATGGCGAAGGTGGCAAGGGGGCCGCCGCGCACGGTCAGCGGCCCTGGCGTGGTTTCGGGCCCCGCCGGGGCGTAGAGGGCGACGGCGCCTGCCTGTCCCACGCGCTCGATGGCCTCAGCGCCCCCGCATGGTTGCCGTGCAGCCAGGGCAGCACGGCCTCCGCCAGTTCGGCCGCCGCCTCCACGGATCGGCCGGAGGCGTGGGCGACGGCGCTGCTCAGGGCCTCGATCAGAGCCAGCGAACTCGCCTCGCAATTGGCGAAGAACTGGCTCTCGCCGTGGGCGAAAAGCGCGATCGTGGCGAGCGAGGCGAGCGGCGAGCCGGGGCTCTCGGTCAGGGCCAGCACGTCGGCGCCCGCCTCCCGTGCGCGCCGGGTCAGCAGCAAGGTGTCCGACAGATAGCGCGGGAAGGCGATGGCAATGACGAGGTCACCCGGCTTGACCCGGTGCAGGATGCGGGCCGCGTGCGAAGAGCCCTCCATACTGGCGAGCAGTTGTACCTGATCGCAGAAGAGTTCGAGCTTGCGCAGGAGAAGACCGGCGAGCCAGACGCTGCTGCCAAGGCCGAGGATGAAGACGCGCCGGGCGCCAAGAATGGCAGCGACCGCGCGCTTGCAGGCCTCCGTATCCAGGCCCTGCCGCGTCCTGTCGATATTATGGGCCGTCTCCGAGAGCGTTGCCGCCAGGATATCGGCGGCGCTCGCGGGCTTCTCCGGCTTTCCGCGCAGCTTCTCCACAGGCGCCAGCGCCGTCTCGAAGCCGAGCACCAGCGCGGTGCGGAACTGCGCATAGCCGTCGAAGCCGAGAGCGCGGGCGAAGCGGTTGGCGGTGGCCACCGACACGCCAACGATCGACGCCAGTTCATCGATGGGCATGGCCGCGACCCGCAGCGGGTGGTCGAGGACATAGTCGGCGATCCGGCGATGCGACGGCGACAGAACGGCGCGGGCAATGCGCTGCGCGATGGAGGGTTCGTCGAAAGCCGTGGCCATCCGGGATCGTTTCACCTTGCCGGCGCAACCGGCGCGTGATCAGAAATTTTCACGTTCGGATTCGTAGCGATATTTTTTGATCGCGCAAGAGCGTACTGAACGCGACTTGTCAGCGCGTGCGGACGGCGGCGGGTGCGGACCGTTGAAAGCGCCGAGGACCCAGGCGGAGGGTTTCAGCGCCCGCAAGTGCGAATGCTGCGCGGCCATTCGCTACAGCCGCAGCCTATGAAGGCACTGGGCTCGCAAGCTTCGTGGGCTACGGCTTCGGATATTTCATCGACAACCCGTTCGGCACGAGGTTGTCGCCCATGTCTTCGGTATGGTCTGTCTGTTAGCCTGGTGCCCGGGACGGACACCGCAGATGTGGTAGCGGAGGAGGGACTCGAACCCCCGACACGCGGATTATGATTCCGCTGCTCTAACCAGCTGAGCTACTCCGCCCCGTTCGGGCACGGCGCCTGACACCGTGCGGCGGGATATAAGGAGGTGGCGCGGCGGCTGTCAAGGAAGCTCGCGCGCTTTCCACGTATTGTGCAGCAGGCGGTGCGCCCTTGGATTGCCCGCCGGGAGAGACCCGCGGTGTCTCGCCTTCCCCGATGGTCAGGCAAACTTGCGCAGTTGCATGACCTTGAAGAAGCCGCCGGGGAAGACCGACTCGAGCGAGACGACTTCGGCCACCCCGCGCGAGCGCGCCCAGCGAGCGATGCGCTCCGCCTTGAAGGCCGAGCTCCAGCCCACCTTGCTGGCGAGCGGCGCCACCGCCTCCTCGAGGCTGGCGAGCGCGCCGCCGGCAGCACCGAAATGATTGGCGAGGACGATTTCGCCGCCCGGCCGCAGCACCCGCGCGAATTCGTCGAGCGCGGCCTCGGGATCGGGCACGAGGGTGATGACGAACTGCGAGACCACGGCATCGAAGGTCCCGTCCGGGAAGCCGAGGCGGCAGGCGTCCATCACCGCGAGCGCCTCGACCTGGCGAAGGCCGAGCCGGTCGACCTTCTGCTGCGCCCGCCGCAGCATGTGTTCGGACAGGTCGACGCCGGTCACCCGCGCGCTCGTCGGATAAGCCTCGAGCGACAGGCCGGTGCCCACGCCCACCTCGAGGATGTGCGTGCCGCAGGCGAGCGCAGCCGCAACCGCCCGCTGGCGCGCCGGCGCCGTCAGCTTGTCGTAGACCACATCGTAGACCGGCGCCCATCGCGCGTAGGCCTTGCGCATCGAGGCCGTATCAGGCCCCCGGATGTCGGCCGCTGCCATCGTCCCCCTCGTCGAACCGTCCGCGTCAGGCCGCCGCTCCCTCCCCGAGCGCTTCACGCATCGGCATCGGGCGCGTGGCGCGGATGGTGCCGCCGCCCAGCACCTGCGCCCGCCCATCTACACCATCGTAGATGACACAGGCTTGACCGGGTGCAACACCCTCCTCGGCGCTGGCCAGCACGATCTCCACACCTTCCGCATCGCGTCGCAGGAAGGCCGGGCAGGGCTGGCGCGTGGAGCGCACCCGCACGGCCACCTCCAGGCCCTCGGGCGGCAGCGCGTCGAGCGCCACCGGGCCAAGCCAGTTGACGTCGCGCAGCCTGATGCTCTCGGTGCCGAGCATCTCGCGCGGACCGACGATGACCCGGCCCTTCTCCGCATCGAGCTTGAGGACGAATAGCGGCTCGCCGACCGACAGGCCGAGGCCGCGCCGCTGGCCGACGGTGTAGTGGATGATGCCCTCGTGCCGGCCGAGCACCCGGCCGTCCACGTGCACGATGTCGCCGGGCGCCACGGCGCCGGGCTTCAGCCGCTCGATGATGTCGGTATAGCGCCCGTTGGGCACGAAGCAGATGTCTTGGCTGTCGGCCTTGTCGGCCACCGTGAGGCCGAATTCGTGGGCGAGCGCCCGCGTTTCGGTCTTTGCCATGTCCCCGAGCGGAAACCGCAGGAAATCGAGCTGCGCGGCTGTCGTCGCATAGAGGAAGTAGCTCTGGTCACGGTCCGGGTCGGCGGCGCGGAAGAGGCCGCGGCGGCCGTTCGCCAGAAGGCGGCTGGCCACGTAATGGCCGGTCGCCAGCACGTCGGCGCCGAGGTCGCGCGCCGTCTCCAGAAGATCGGCGAATTTCACCGACCGGTTGCACTCAACGCAGGGGATCGGTGTCTCGCCGGCGAGATAGCTCTCGGCGAAACGCTCGATCACGGCGTCACGGAAGCGCGATTCGTAATCGAGCACGTAATGGGCGATGCCGAGCCGCTCGGCCACCCGGCGCGCATCGTGAATGTCCTGGCCGGCGCAGCAGGCCCCCCGGCGGTGGACTGCGGCGCCGTGGTCGTAAAGCTGCAAGGTGATGCCGATGACATCGTAGCCGTCGCGCTTCATCATCGCGGCGACGACGGAGGAATCGACCCCGCCCGACATGGCGACGACCACGCGCGTCTCGGCGGGTGGCTTGGCGAGATCAAGGCTGTTGAGCATGGCTCATCCTCTCCTCCCCGCCCGGCAATGCGGGGGTGCAGCTGGCTTGGGCATACATATAATGCCCGACAAGCGCAGTAAAACCCGGTGTTCCCCTTAGGCGCGCCGTGTGTCGGCTTTGCGGCGGCGGACGTCTCGCTCCGCCAGGACCGGGCAATTCCTGCCGCCTTCGCAGCGTCGTGACGGCTTCATCGGCCGGGAAGCGTTGCAGCCTTTGCTTTAGGCAAATCTTAAATCACGCAGGTCTAAGCTCCCTCTCGACGTTGGTCAGTCGAGTTAGTGTGAGCGTATCATGACCGAACCCCAACGCCCGAGGGTGAAATACGTCATCGGGCCCGACGGCAGTCCATTGACGATTGCCGACCTGCCGCCGTCGTCCACCAAGCGCTGGGTCATCCGGCGCAAGGCGGAGGTCGTCGCCGCCGTACGCGGTGGCCTGCTGAGCCTCGACGAGGCTTGCCAGCGCTACACGCTGACGGTGGAGGAGTTCCTGAGCTGGCAGCAATCCATCGACCAGCACGGCCTCGCCGGCCTGCGGACGACGCGCATCCAGCACTACAGACAGTGAACCGTCTCCCCCGGGTGGTGCGGTCCCGGACGCAACCTCGGAAAGACAAGGAAACGCCGGCCCAGGGGTCGGCGTTTCCGCTTCCGAAGCAACGGCAGGCGCCCTCGGTGACCGTTTGCCATCCGGACACGACAATTGTCGCGAGCCGTTTAACCGCTCCCTAACCATAAGCGCGAAAACATCCGCACGCACAGCGGCGGGGGCTTGCGGCTCGCGCCATCACGCACGGAGACGGTGGTATGGGAATGAAGCCCTCACGGCACGCAGGGTCGCTTCGGCAGGGATGGGCATATCGGCAGGCATGGGCCTATCGGGCACATGGCCGGTTCGTTGTCGGACCTTCGCTGATGACGGCATGCGATGCCGGTGCGGCCCGATGAGCGATGCGACCCCACGGGAGTTCCCGCCCACCCTCCCCGCCGCGCTTGCGCTCGTCGGCCAGCCCATGGCCGTCGTCGAGCGGGAACTGATCCTCGCGACGCTCGTCCACTGCGGCGGCAACCGAACCCATGCCGCGCGCATGCTGGGCATCTCGATCCGCACCTTGCGCAACAAGCTCGCCGATTACACGGCCGCCGGCTTTGCCGTGCCGGAGGCCGGCAGCGGCATCGCGCGCAACGCTCCCGCCTGAACCAGCGGATTCCTCAGCGCTTGCGCAGCCACAGGCTCGTCTCGAAGGCACCGTCCACCAGCGGCAGCATGCCTGCGGCGCTCGCCGCAACCGCCCCTTCGAGGCGGGTTGCGGCGTAGTGGCTCGTGAAGACGATGTCATAGCCGCCGCCCTGTAACAGGGCTGCGACGAGCATCTGCTCGTTGTAGCCGCGCCAGCCCCACGCCTGCGGATAGGCGTCGGGCAGGAAGATGTCGTGCACATGCACGAGGACGCCGGCCGGCAGCCCCGGCAGGATGTCGAGGAACAGCCGGTCGACGTCGTTGCCCGGCATGGCGATGTGGCTCGAATCGATGAACAGGACGTCGCCCGCCGCCAATGGCGGAAAATCGTCGCTCTCCACATCCTCGACCACGACCGGCCGGTGCGTCACGGTAAGGGCTGTGATGTCGGCGCGCGGCGCCGGATCGATGCAGGTGATCGCGGTCGCGAGGCCGCCGTCCGCGACGGCACGGGCCATGAAGCGGGTGGAATGGCCGGAGCCGATCTCGACGATGCGCGTCGGCTTCTCGCGGCGCACGATGGCATAGGCCGCCGCCGCGTCGAGCCGGGGAAACCACATCTGCCGCCACCGCAGCCCCGCTCCCTCGGCCGGAATGGCGGAAAGCTCCGCCGCCACCGCGTCGATCGCCGCGAGCGTCGCCTCCATCGCCGGCTCGGCGGCCGCGAACAAAGGTTCGAGCGCGGCATAGGGTGCGGAGCGTGCCTCGCGGGCGTGCCGGTCGGGGATGAAATAGCCGCGGCGCGCAAGACCGGTGACGGTACCGAGACCGAAGGCGAGCCGGCGCAGGCGCGTGTGCAGCGCCGGCATCAGGACGCGCCGTCTCCCGAACGCGACGCGCCGGCCTTGCCGGTGCCGACCTTCGCCGTGACCCGCTCCTTGAGCGTGCGGGCGATGCGCGAGCGCTCGAACAGCACCACGACGACGATCGAGAAGGCGAGCGGGATCAGCAGGTAGAACAGCCGGAAGACGAGCAGCGCCGCGAGCACGTCCGCCGGATCCATGTCCGGCATCGCCTTGAGGAAGACGAATTCGAGCACCCCGAGGCCGCCGGGTGCGTGCGAGATGAGCGCCGCCGAAAAGGAGGCGAGGAAGACGCCGAGGACGACGAAATAGCCCGGGTTGCCGGCTTCCGGCAGCGCAAAATAGATGATGCCGGCGGCGCCGAGCAGCTCGAGCGGAGCCGCGAACAGCTGGCGCAGCGTGATGTTGAGCCGCGGATAGTAGATGGCGAAATTGCCGATCTTCAGCGGCTTGAACTCACGCCACGACCCGAGCACGTAGAGCGCAACGAAGGCGAGCATGGCTATGCCAGCGAGCCGCGACAACCATATGGGCGCGTCCTCGACGAGCCGGTTGACGATCTCCGGCTCACCGACGAGCACGAGCCCGCCGAGCAGGACACTGCCGAGACCGAAGGTGAAGGAGCACAGAGCGACGAGTACACCGACCTCGGCGAGGCTGAGCCCCATGGTGCCATAGGCCCTGAGGCGCACCATGGCGCCTGACAGCACCGAGGCGCCGATGTTGTGCGACAGCGCGTAAGTCGTGAAGGAGACGAGCGAGATGACAGCCCAGGATAGCTTCTTGCCAAGATGCAGGAGCGCTATGCGGTCGTACCAGGCCAGCGCACCATAGGCGATGATAGTGGACAGGCCGGCGAGCAGCCACTGCTTCGGCTGGATGGCGGCGATGCTGTCGAGCACCTCGCTGGCAGAAATGTCCTTCAGCTCCCGGTAAAGGAGCCAGACGGAAAAGACGACCGCAGCAAGGCCGATGACCGGCCAGACATACTCGAGCTTCTTCTTCATCGATCCTTGAGCTTCGCCCCTGCTGCCAAATGCTTCCGCAGTGCAGTCCCGGATGCACCGCGGGGTGCACTCTTCGCCAATCCCTGCCGGCATCTGTGCCCGACCGGGGGCGCGCCCGCAAGGCTTTCTTGACGCCAGGGCACCTTGTCGTGCAAGGGCTGGGGCAGGCTCCCGCCACTGACTCCAGGGGCTGCGGCAAAAGGGCCCGATCAGGATCAGGAGAAGCGCCGGCCATGCTTTGCGACGGCTATACCGACATTCCCGCCGGCAAGCTCGCCACGGTCGTCACCTACCTCGAGATGACCGCGCCGCCGGCGGTCGGCAGGATGGGCAGCGTCGATTTGTCCCTGCTGAGGCTCGATGCACCGGATGTCGAGCATTATCTTGGTCTGTTCAGGACCGTCGGCGGACCGTGGCTGTGGGTCAGCCGCCTAGCAATGCCGATCCCGGAGGTGGCACGGATCCTCGCCGATCCGGACGTCGAGGCCTATGCCGTCGTGCTCGCCGGCGAGGACGCCGGCCTGCTGGAGCTCGACTTCCGTGGCGGCGACGAGGCCGAGATCGTCTATTTCGGGCTCGTGGAAGCAGCCGTGGGCCGCGGCGCCGGGCAAGCGCTGATGCAGCTTGCCCTCGCCCGGGCGTGGTCTCGGCCGATCCGACGGCTGATGGTGCACACCTGCCATCTCGACCACCCCGGCGCCCTGCCCTTTTATGTCCGGATGGGGTTTCGTCCCTACAAGCGGGCCGTCGAGGTCATGGAAGACCCGCGTCTCGCCGGCCTGCTGCCGCCAGAGGCTGCGCCACACGTTCCGCTGATCGCGCCGCCGCGCTGAACCGCCGGCGCGTTCAGGCGTGGGCGACGATCTCGCGGTTGGAATCGCGAACCGCCTCGCGATCGTCGAGCAGTTCGACCTTGCGCAGTTCCTCCAGAGCCTCGTCGAGTTCGGCCCGGGCGTCGTCGAGCTGACCACGCAGTTCCTCGGCCGAGCGCACCAGGTTGTCGCGCCGCTGCGCCGCCGCCTTCGCATAGGTCGGATAGGCGAAATGAGCCGGATCGGTGATGCCGGCCCGCGCTTCCTCGGCTGCAATCTCGCGTGCCAGTTCGTCGGCCATGCGCGTGAACTCGGCCGACATGGTCTCGATCTGGTGGACCCTGCGGCGCTTCTCCTCCACATGGAAGCGCTTCAGGCGAATAAGCGTGTTCCGCGACTTCATCGCTTGTACTACTCCTCGACAAGCCGCCAAAGACGGGGGCACAGCCGCCGCAAAAAGGCCGCTGACCTGTCGAACCATCGCCGACGGAGGTTAGTTCTTCCTTACTCTCCGGCATTCGCCGCCGTGGCGACGGCGATGACATCGCCGTTGCGACATTCCTGCAACAGCGCAACCCGGAGAACCCCTGCGGGAGCGTCCGCAAGTGCGCGAGTTATCCAACGGGGGGCGAGGATGGACCCCCTCCTGTGGCGAGGATGGGCCCGTCAACCTTTCATTTACCGAGGTCGTTAAGACTGCGGCTACGTCGGCTCTGCCGGCAGCGCGGCCTGCCGTGTCGGAGCAAGCGAGTCACATGAATCACTTGCGCCGATTTCCTCATGCGTTGCGTTAACTGTGTAGAGACTGGAAACCGACTGCGATTCAATCTTTTACGTCGACTTTCACATGTTTCGACGAGAGGTTCTTGCAAGAGGGAATCAGTTTTTGTTAACCATTTGGGCGTAGCGTCGCGAGTCGGAACGAGTGGGAAGATCGGACGCCAGCACCGCGGCGTAACGCGGGCAGCGTCGGAAAGCCGGGACACCGCCAGCGCGGGCCTCGGGGCGAGGTTGGGGACCTGACATGCGCGTATTGCTCATCGAAGACGACAGCGCCACCGCGCAAAGCATCGAGCTCATGCTCAAGTCCGAGAATTTCAACGTCTACACGACCGATCTCGGCGAGGAGGGCGTGGATCTCGGCAAGCTCTACGACTACGACATCATTCTCCTCGACCTCAACCTGCCGGACATGTCCGGCTACGAAGTGCTGCGGAGCCTGCGTGTCGCCAAGGTCAAGACGCCGATCCTGATCCTGTCCGGCCTTGCGGGTATCGAGGACAAGGTCAAGGGTCTCGGCTTCGGCGCCGACGACTACCTGACCAAGCCCTTCCACAAGGATGAACTCGTCGCGCGCATCCACGCCATCGTGCGCCGCTCCAAGGGCCACGCCCAGTCGGTCATCACGACCGGCGACCTCGTGGTGAACCTGGACACCAAGACGGTGGAGGTGGCAGGCAACCGCGTGCATCTCACCGGCAAGGAGTACCAGATGCTGGAGCTCCTCTCCCTGCGCAAGGGCACCACGCTGACCAAGGAGATGTTCCTCAACCATCTCTACGGCGGCATGGACGAGCCGGAGCTCAAGATCATCGACGTCTTCATCTGCAAGCTGCGCAAGAAGCTCGCCAATGCCTCGAGCGGCAAGAACTACATCGAGACCGTCTGGGGCCGCGGCTATGTGCTGCGCGAGCCCGGCGAGATCGAGGAGCGCATCTCCGCCTGAGGCCGCCTCCCAACCGGCAAGAGGCGCCACGACAGAAAGCCCCGCATCGCGGGGCTTTTTTCTTGTCCACCTCTCACCATGGAGGCCGGCAGCGACGATGGCCCCTGCCGGCTGCCCCGTTCACGCGGCCCGGGTCGCGCCGCGCCGCCGCGGCACGTAGACGCCGCGCAGGGTGGGATGCATCTCCACCTCCTCGCCGAGGCCGATCACCGTCTCGGCCGCGCCGAGGAACAGGCAGCCGTCCGGCGCAATCTGCCGCCCGATCCGCGCCAGGATGTCCGCCTTCATCGCCATGTCGAAATACAGCAAGACGTTGCGGCAGAACACGACGTCGAACGTGCCCAGTGGCGCGAAGTCACGCATCAGGTTGAACGGCCGGAAGGTGATGCGCCCACGCAACTCTGGCGCGATCTGCCATTGATCGCCCGCTTGCGTGAAATAGCGCAGCAGGAGCTGGACGGGCAGGCCGCGCTGCACCTCGAACTGGCTGTAGAGCCCGGCGCGGGCTCGCTCAAGCGCTTGGGTGGAAAGGTCCGTCGCCAGGATCTCGATGCGCCAGCCGGCGAGCCGTTCGCCCATCTGATCGAGCATCATGGCGAGCGAATAGGGCTCCTGTCCGGTGGAGGCCGCGGCGCACCAGATGCGCAGCATCCGTGTGCTGGCCCGCGCCTCCAGAAGCCGGGGCAGGACGTCGTTGCGCAACGTGTCGAAGGGCGTCTTGTCGCGGAAGAAGAAGGTCTCGTTGGTCGTCATCGCCTCGACGACGGCCCGCTCGAGGTCCGCATCGCCGCCGGCCCGCAGCGCCCTCACCAGCGCCTCCAGCGTCTCGAAGCCCCGCGTGCGACCGAGCGGCTGCAGGCGGCTTTCGAGGAGATAGCGTTTTTCGGGCGTCAGCGCGAGGCCCGAGCGGGCGCGGATGAATGTGCACAGGTAATCGAAATCGGCGTCAGTCATCGGCGCCCCCCTCCATGAAACCGCAAATCGCCGGCGCGATGCGGTCGAGCGGCAGAATGGCGTGCGCCAGCCCTTCGCGCGCGATCGCACCCGGCATACCCCAGACAATGCTGGTAACCTCGTCCTGCACCACGATGGGCGCGCCGGCGGCCGCGAGGCTGCGCGCCCCGACAAGCCCGTCCCGGCCCATGCCCGTGAGCACGATGGCGAGCGCCGCGCCACCGTAGACGGCGGCCGCCGCCTCGAACAGGACATTGACGGACGGCCGGCAGACGTTGGTCGGCGGGCCATCATGGACGTGAAGGAGAACGTCGGCTCCCCGCCGGACGAGCCCCGTGTGCAGCCCGCCGGGCGCGACATGGATCACGCCTGGCCGCACAGCCTCGCCGTCGCGCGCTTCGCGCACCTCGCAGCCTGCGATGGCGGCGAGGTGCTCTGCAAAAACAGCCGTGAAAATCGGCGGCATGTGCTGCACCACGACAACCGGCAGGCGCGCGAGGACAGATGCCGGCAACTGGCCGATCAGGCGCATCATCGCCCGCGGGCCGCCGGTCGAGGCGCCCACAACAAGACAAGCCGGCCTCGTGGCAACGGAACGGGACGCGGCAAGGCGCGGAGGCCCGGCAGCGGCATCCGGATTCGCCCCACGCCCTGCGATCGCCCGGATCTTCTCGACGAGTTCGTTGCGAAAGGCAACAAGCGCCTCCGCATCCCCACGCGAAGAGGGCTTCTGCACGTAATCCGCCGCGCCGCGCGCCAAGCAGTGCAGCGAGATCTCCGCATTGCGTCGCGTGAGCGTCGAGACAACGAGAACGGCGACGCCGGGCCTCGCCGCGAGCAGCTCAGGCAGGGCGGTCAAACCGTCCATGTCCGGCATGTCGAGGTCGAGCACGATGACGTCAGGGTCGGCGCGCGCGACAAGGGCCAGCGCGACGCGGCCGGTCTCGGCCTCGGCCACCACGTCGATGCCCGGCTCCTCGCTCAGCCAGCGCAGCGCAAGGGCGCGCGCAACGGCCGAATCGTCGACGACCATGACCCGTATCACGATACCGCCCCCGCCGATGCCTCTGGCGCGGATCGGCCACAGCCGGCCCTGCCGCCCTTGCGCAGCGCCTTAGACCAGCCCGACTTCCTGAAACTTCGCTTCCACGATGTCCTTGTCGAAGGGCTTCATGATGTATTCGTCGGCACCGGCTTGCAGGGCCTTGGCGATATGGGCGACGTCGTTCTCTGTAGTGCAAAAGATGACCTTCGGACGATCACCACCGGGCAACTGGCGCAACGCCTTGAGGAACTCGTAGCCGTCCATCACGGGCATGTTCCAGTCGAGCAGCACGGCCTCGGGCATGGCCTGCTGGCATCGGGCGAGGGCCTGGGCCCCATCTTCGGCCTCACTCACCTCGAAGGCGAGCGCCTCGAGGATGCGGCGCGCCACCTTGCGAATGACCGCCGAGTCGTCGACGACAAGACAATGCTTCATGCTGCGAGACTCCCAGTCAACGCTCGATCATATTCGGCCAGGGCGGCATAGGGGACAAAGATCAACTGGCCCCTCCCTCCCCATCGAAGGCAAGCACCGCATCCACATCGAGCACGACGAGTAGGCGGTCGTCCAGCCTGTGGATGTGCGACGCCAGGGATGCCCAGCGGCCGCCGAGATGGGGCGGTCTGGGCTCGCGCGTCTCGGCCGGCACGCGCAACACCTCACCCACCCCGTCGACGATCAGGCCAAAGCTCTCATCGCCCTGTTCCAGGCCGACGGCCATCACGGTCCCCCCCGCCCCCTCCTCACGTGCCGGCAGACCCAAGCGGCGGCGCATGCACACGGCTGTGACGACGCGGCCCCTGAGGTTCACGAGCCCCCGGATCTCGGGCGGCGCGAGCGGGACGGGCGTCAGCCCACCGACGACGAACACATCGCGCACCCGGTCGATCGGAATGCCGAATAGCTGCTCGCCAACCGTCACCGTGACATACTGGATGCCATCGTCGACGGCGCTGGCGCTGATGGCGGGATCGATCGCGCTCATGCCGCCGCTCCATAACCATCGACGGTCGCCGCCAGCGCCGCAAGCAGGCCGCCGCGGTCGAACTTCGCCACGAATTCCACCCCGCTGTAGCGCCTCGCCCGCTCGACGATGGCCGGGCTGATATAGGACGACAGAGCGATCACCGGCAGATGCCGCGTGCGCTGGTCGATCCGCATGCTCTCGATGAGATCGAAGCCCGTTTTTCCGGGCATTTCTATGTCGCTCACCACCACATCGATGACACGTTGCGAGGCAAGCACCTCGAGCGCCTCGTCGACGCTGCTGGCAAGCACCAGGCGATAGCCGGCCGCCTTGAGAACCGGGGCCAGCATGCCGCGGAAGAAGTCGGAATCGTCGACGAGCAGAACGGTGCGCACCGGGGCATTGGGCAGCGCCGCCCGGCGCAGCCAGTCTTCGTGCGCGAGCGGCAGGAAATGTGCGATATTGAGGAGTTCCGTCGCCTGCCCACGCACCACGGCCGAACCGACGAGGTCCGGACGCTGCGGTACCGGATCGATGGCAAGCCGCTCGTCCACGATGTCGACGATCTCGTCGACGATCAGCCCCATGGCCCGCTCGGCATCGGAGAAGACGAGGATCGGCTGCATCCCCTCCTTGCGGATCACCAGCCGCTCGCTGGCTGTAACGAGTGGCATTAGGCGGCCACGGTACTGAACGAAGGGGCGGTCGCCGATCCACTCGATCCTCGTCGCATCGATCTCTTCGAGCCGCGTGACGAGGGAGAGTTGCACCGCTTTCTGCCCGGGCCCGCCGGCGCGGAAGACGAGCAGCGCCGTGGCCTCGACCTCCTCCTCCCGCGTCTCCTCCATGTCCGCCAGGGCATCGGCAAAGGCCGCCGCATCGCCCCCCTGCGCGCCGAGCATGCGCGACACGCCGTTGGGATCGATGATGAGGACCACGGCCCCGTCACCCAGGATGGTGTTGCCGGAGAACACCTGCAGATGCCGTAGCTTGCGCGACATCGGCTTGACCACGATCTCCTCGGTATGGAAGACGCCTTCGACGAGCAGCCCGAAGCGCTGCCGCCCGACCTGGATGACGACGATGAAGCCATCGTCATCCTCTTTCGTACCGGCGCGGCCGAGGAGGCGCGCAAGGGACATCACCGGCAATAGCCGCTCGCGCAACCTGAGCACGGGCGCGCCGTTGACCGTCTCGACTCGTTGCTCGGCACCGGGCCGCACGCGCACCAGCTCGAGCACAGCCATCTGGGGAATGGCAAAGCGCTGGTCGCCGACGCTGACGATGAGCGCCGCGATGATGGCCAGTGTGAGCGGGATCTTCACAGTGAAGATCGTGCCGCGTCCGGGCTCGGAATGAATGTCGATGACGCCGCCGATGAGTTCGATGTTGGTCTTGACGACATCCATGCCGACGCCACGCCCCGACACCGCAGTCACCGCTTCGGCCGTCGAGAAGCCGGGATGGAAGATGAACTTGGCGGCCTGCGCCTCGCTCATGCGCTCCACCTCGGCAGCCGGCGCGAGCCCACGGGCGATCGCCTTGGCCTTGATGGCTGGAAGGTCGAGGCCGCGTCCGTCGTCGGCGATCTCGATCGTGATGGTTCCGCCTTCGTGATAGGCGTCGAGGCGAATGGTGCCGCGCTCCGGCTTGCCCAGCGCCCGCCGCTCGGCAGGACTCTCGAGCCCGTGGTCCGCAGCGTTGCGCACCATGTGCGTCAGCGGATCCTTGATGATGTCGAGCACCTGACGGTCGAGCTCGGTGTCGGCGCCGCGCATGACGAGATCGATCGGCTTGCCGAGCTCGGCCGAGAGGTCGCGCACGAGCCGCGGCATCTTCTGCCAGGCCGTACCGATGGGCTGCATGCGGGTCTTCATGACGCTTTCCTGCAGCTCCGCCGTTACGTGCGACAGGCGCTGCAGCGGCACATTGAAGGTGTTGTCCTCATGCCGGCGGGCGATATCGAGCAGTTGATTGCGCGTCAGGACGAGTTCCGAGACCATGGTCATCAAATGCTCGAGCGTGTTCACCGCCACGCGGATGGTCTGCTGCCGGCCGCCCGCGGCATCCGCGCTTTCGGCGGCGACCGCGCCCTGCTGCGACGGCGCGGAGCTCCCCTCACCGGGGGGCTGCACATCCGGCTCGTCGAAGGCGACGAGGATGGCAGGATCGATGCCGCGCCGCCCGGGACCGCCGCTGGAGCGCTCGAGGGGAAGGATGAGGTCGTCGTCGCGACCCGGCGGCTCGACCGAGGTGCGCTCGAGCTCGGTGATGATGTGCTTGATCCGGTCGATCGTCGCCAGGATCAGCGTGACATCGCGGCTCGTGACCGCCTGCTCGCCGTCGCGGAAGCGCCCCATCAGCGTTTCTGCGGCGTGGGCGAGCGCCTCGAGCCGCGGCAGGCCCAGGAAGCCGCAGGTGCCTTTGATGGTGTGAACGAGGCGGAAGATGTTGCGGAGGATGGCGCTGTCGTTTGGGTTGCGCTCGAAGCGCACGAGTTCCATGTCGACGGTGTCGAGATACTCGCTCGTCTCCGTCAGGAACTCGCGCAGCAGTTCATCCATGACGCACACCCGAAAAGCGCGCGCGCGGCCAATGGCGGCCGCCCACGCCTCTGCGATCCGAGGGGCAGTGTCAGGGCTAAGAGTTTAAGTTAGGTTGAAATCCCGCGCCATCCTGCACGGATGACGCGCAGGTGCTCAGTCACCAGCCGGGCCGGCCTTGATCAGCACGGTGTCGTCCACAAGCGAGAAGCGCGCGTCCATGCCCGCCGCCCGCGCCACGAGCCCGGTGTAGAACGGCTGGATCGCATGCGCATCGACGCTGCCGCCTTCCGCCTTGCCCGCGAGCAACTGCTCCGCATGGGTCGGAATGCGCGCACTCACGCCCTTGGCGGCGATGGTGAAGCGCGCATCGTCGCCGTCCACCTCGGCGTCGACCGTGATAGAGCCGCCGCGCGGGATCGCGTTGGTGGCGAGGAGAATGAGGTTGAGCAGCAGCTTGACCTTGTTCTTCGGCAGGAGCAGGCGCGGCACGTTCCAGATGAGCGCGACCTTGTCGTCCTGGATGAAGCCCTTGGCGACGTTCTCCGCGTCGCCGAGATCGATCGAGGCTCCGGCGGAGCCGGCCGCGCCGAAGGCAAGGCGCGCGAACTGCAACCGGGCCGAGGCTTGCCGGGCGCTCTTCTTGATGAGGTCGAGCGCGAATTCCTGCATCGCCGCATCGTTCTCGTCCTCGAGCACTTCAAGCCCGTTGACGATGGCGCCCACCGGGCTGATGACGTCGTGGCACACGCGGCTGCACAGGAGAGCGGCGAGATCGAGCGCATCGAGCGTAACGGCGGCGGTCATGGCGGCTCCGCGAAAGGGGCTAACGCGAGGTGGATGCACCCCGGAACGGGGCGCGAACGATTTTCGGTGATACACTGCTTCGCGCGGGGCCGGAAGCCCCGACAAGACCTAGAAGAGCGCCCCGTGCGCAGCTTGCAATTCGTTGCCATTTTGCGCACAACCGCCCCTGTTCGCCATGACCCAGCGCCTCTGATGCCGTCCTTCCCTGCCGACGCCGACGCCCTCGCCTTGACCCTCGCCGCCATTGCCCACGGTGCCGGCGCGCGGATCCTCGAAAGCCGTGCCCAGGGTTTCGCCACCCGCACCAAGGACGACGGCAGCCCCTGCTCGGACGCCGACATCGCAGCGGAGACCTTCATCTCGGGCGCGCTTGCCCGCGCCTTCCCGCACGTGAGCGTGATCTCGGAGGAGAGCGCCGATGCTGCGGCGCCTCTGGGCGAGGGGCAGGCCTTCTTCCTCGTCGATCCGCTCGACGGCACGCGCGATTTCGTGGCCGGCGGATCGGAATTCACGGTTAACATCGCTGCCGTCGTCGCGGGCCGCCCGATCGCCGGCGTCATCCATACGCCCGCGGACGGCCGTTTCTGGATTGGCGGCGCAGCAGCCTACGCGACAACCGCGCCTGCCGGCGGCCCACCGCCAGCGCGACATAATCTGCGCCCTATCCGCACCCGGCCAGCCTCGCGCGAGGGGTTGACGGCGCTGGCCAGCGCCCGCCACGGCGATCCGGAAACGGACCGTTTCCTCGCCGCCCTTGCCCCGCGCGAGCGGCGCAGCGCTTCCTCGGCCCTCAAGTTCTGTCTCATCGCCGCGGGCGAGGCGGACGTCTACCCCCGCTTCGGACGTACCATGCAGTGGGACGTCGCCGCGGGCGATGCGCTCGTCAGCGCGGCAGGTGGCCTCGTGACGACGCCGGACGGCGTGCGCCTTACCTACGGCAACACGACGGGCGGCTTCGCCAACGGCCCTTTCATCGCCTGGGGCGACCCGGCACTTGCCCGCGACGCCGCACCGATCGCCGCAGCAGGCCGCAGGCCCTGAGCGCGCTGCCTTCGCACCGACATTTTTGGCGCAGAGCGTATCGTTCGCGATTCGCTGCCACAATACCTCGCAGAAGGGCTGCCGGAGCGATCCTTGCGGGAAACGAACGGCCTTTCGCCTCCGTTTAGCAATCTCGTTAACGATTTGTGCGCCATGATGGGAAGCGGGCGGGCTTAAGTGAATGGAGTATTGCTGATGCGAGCCAGCTGGAAAGCGGCCTGGCGTGCCGCCATGACGATCGTCGCGGCACTCCTTCTCGTGGCGCCCGGTGTCGCACTCGCCCAGGGCGCGCCGGCACGGCAGGACACGTTCTCGCCCCAGGAACTCGTCCAATCGGGCCACAAGGCCTTCGGCAACGTCTCGCGCGGGCTCGCGCTGACGATCGAGGAAGCCGTACGCCGCTGGGGCGAGCCCAATGGCTACATCGTCGGCCAGGAGGCGTCGGGCGCCTTCGTCGGCGGCCTGCGCTACGGCGAGGGCGTGCTCTACACCCGCAATGCCGGCGATCAGCGCGTGTTCTGGCAGGGCCCCTCGGTGGGCTTCGACTTCGGCGGAGACGGCGCGCGCACCATGATGCTCGTCTACAATCTGCCGACGGTGAACGCGCTGTTCCAGCGCTTTGCCGGCGTCAACGGCTCGGCCTATCTGGTCGCCGGCTTCGGCATGACGGCATTGAATGCCAACGGCATCACCATTGTCCCGATCCGCACCGGCGTCGGCGCCCGCCTCGGCCTCAACCTCGGCTACCTGAAGTTCACGCCCGAAGCGACGTGGAATCCCTTCTGAGCGTCCAGCCGCAGC
Organism: Chelatococcus daeguensis; assembly: GCF_001887265.1. Classification (NCBI taxonomy): domain Bacteria; kingdom Pseudomonadati; phylum Pseudomonadota; class Alphaproteobacteria; order Hyphomicrobiales; family Chelatococcaceae; genus Chelatococcus; species Chelatococcus daeguensis. The sequence continues at coordinate 3,330,697 of NZ_CP018095.1, forward strand.
GGTTCGCTCGACGGAGGCCTGACTGGAAAGAGCGGCAGAGGCGTGCCATTTTCAGGAAAAGCCGGCCTCGGGGCGGGCCGGTCGCAACGGGCGTGAAGGGGAAGCGGGGCCGTGATCGAAGCGCTGATGATCTTCGCGCTCGGGTTCCTCGCGGCCACGCTCCTGGCGGTCGTCGTGCTTCCCGCCGTAAACCGCCGGGCCGAGCGCCTGATCCGCCGGCGACTCGAAGCACAGTTTCCCCTGTCGATCGCGGAGCTGACGGCCGAGAAGGACCACCTGCGGGCCGAGTTCGCCGTGGCGCTGCGCCGTCTCGAGCAACAGCTCGAACGGGCGCGGAACCGGCATGCGTCGGCGCTCGCGGACATCGGCCGGCGAACGGCGGAACTGAAGCAGCTCGAGGATGAAGGCGCGACCCTCGCCGCCACCATCGCCGATCTCGAAAGCCGCCTCGCGGAAACCCTCGCCACGCTGGAGGCGACGCGCGAGGAAGCGGCGCGGCTCGAGGCGGCTCTCAAGGAGACGACCGACAGGCTCGGCGCCCGCGACGAGGCCTACCGCGCGCTCGATGCGGCCCACAAGGATGCGCTGATCGACATCGATACGAAACGCATCGCCGTGGCGGGCCTCGAAACACAGCTCGCCAACCATAGCGATCGTATCGCCGATCTCGAGCAAACACTCGCCGCCACGCGGGCCGATCTCGCCGCCGCGCAGGCCGGCCTTGCCGAGCGCGACCAACTGCTCGAGAGCGCACGCACGCATGAGGAGGTGCTGTCGGCCCGCATCCGCTCGCTCGACGAGATGCGCCGCGAGCAGGCGACACGCATCGAGGTGCTGGAGGCGAGCGAGGTCGATTATGCCGCGCGCCTGACCGAGGCATCGGCCGCCGCCTCGCGGCGCGAGAACGTCGTCGCCGAGCGCGATGCGGATCTGGCCCATGCGCACGATCTCATCGCTAAGCTCCGGGCCGAGGCGGCAGCGGCTGACGAGAGGGGGCGGTCGACTGTCCGCGCCTTGGAAGAGGAGGTCGAACTGATGCGCGCCGAGAAACTGTCGCTCGAAGGGGCGTTGCAGCAGGCCCGCGCCGACCGGGCCCGCCTGCAGCGGGAACTCAACCGCCTGCAACGCGACATTCGCAAGCTGCCGGCTGAAGTGGACGATGATGCCTCGCTGCTGCAGCGCATCGACCAGCTGGCCGACGCGATCATGGCAGCTCCGCAGCCCGAGCCCGACCGGCCGGATGAGGAGAAGAAGCCGGTCGCGCGCCAGACGGCGTGAGGCCGTTTCCGCGGGCCGGCGACGCTCACAGCGCCGCCGAATCCTCCGCCGTCAGGCTCGCGCCCGAGATACGCGGCTCGATGAAGGCGACGACCCGCTCGGCGAGTGCCTCGGCATCGGCCGCGGCCGCGTCGAGCACGAGGTCCGGCGATAGCGGTGGCTCGTAGCCCTGGCCGACGCCAGTGAACGTCGCGATCTTTCCGTCCTGCGCCTTCGCATACAGCCCCTTGGGATCGCGCGCGGCGCAGACCTCCGCCGGCGTGTCGACGAAGACCTCGACGAACTCGCCCGGCGCGAAGCGCTCGCGCAGCCGCTCCCGATCCGCCCGCACGGGCGAGACGAAGGCGCAGAGAACGACGAGGCCCGCATCCAGCATCAGCCGCGCCACCTCGCCGGCCCGTCGCACGTTCTCGGCGCGGCTCGCAAGGTCGAAACCAAGATCGGCGTTGAGCCCCTGGCGCAGGTCGTCACCGTCGAGCACCGTCGTATGGCGACCGAGGGCGTGCAGCTTGCGCTCCACCAGATTGGCGATGGTCGACTTGCCGGAGCCCGGCAGGCCGGTGAACCAGACGGCGAGCGAGCGCTGGTGCTTGAGCCCCGCGCGCGCCGCCCGATCCACATCGAAGCCATGGCGGTGCACGTTCGTCGCCCCGAGGGCCTCGACCGCCATGCCCGCCGCGACCGTCGCATTGGTGAAGCGGTCGATGAGGATGAAGGCGCCCGTGGCGCGGTTCTCGTCATAGGGGTCGAAAACCACCGGAGCCACGGTGTCGATCTCGACGACACCGATGCCGTTGAGGGCGAGACTGCCCGCCTCGCGCGCGTCGAAGGTCTCGACATCGATGGCGCTGCGGATCGTCCGGACGGTGGCCGGCACGGTGCGCGTCCCGAGCCTCATGAGATAGGACCGGCCCGGCGCGAGCGTGTCCTCGCTCATCCACACGAGCCGGGCGGCGAGGCGGGAGGCGACCGCCGGCCGCGCCTTCGGGTCGGCCAGCACCTCGCCGCGCGGGGCGTCGATCTCATCGGCGAGCACCAGCGTCACGGCATCGCCGGCACGGGCCGTCTCCCGGTCGCCGTCGAACGTGACAATGCGCGTCACGCGGCTCGTTTTGCCGGAGGAGGAGGCCACCACCTCGTCGCCGACGCGCACGACGCCGCCGGCGAGCGTGCCCGAGAAGCCGCGGAAGTCGAGATTGGGTCGGTTGACCCACTGCACGGGAAAGCGCAGCGGCCCGTCCGTGCGCGCCGCCTCGACCTCCACCTCCTCGAGGTGGCCGACAAGCGTCGGCCCGTTGTACCAGGGGGTGTTGGCGCTCGGCGCGGCGAAATTGTCGCCGAAGCGTGCCGAGACCGGGATCGGCACGATGGACGCAAAGCCGAGCTTGCCGGCGAAGGCCGCGTAGTCGGCGACGATGGCGTCGAAGCGCTTCTCGTCGAAACCGACAAGGTCGATCTTGTTGACGGCGAGGATGACGTGCCGGATGCCGGTGAGCGCCGCGATGACGCTGTGGCGCTTCGTCTGCGTCAGGACGCCCTTGCGCGCATCGATGAGGATGATGGCAAGCTCGGCGTTCGAGGCGCCGGTTGCCATGTTGCGGGTGTACTGTTCGTGGCCGGGCGTATCGGCGACAATGAAGGAGCGGCGCGGCGTCGAGAAATAACGATAGGCGACATCGATGGTGATGCCCTGCTCGCGCTCGGCCTCGAGTCCATCGACGAGCAGGGCGAAGTCGATGTCGCCGCCCGTCGTGCCGTGGCGGCGCGAGTCCTTCTCGAGCGCCGCGAACTGGTCCTCGAAGATGGCGCCCGTTTCGTGGAGCAGACGGCCGATCAGCGTCGACTTGCCGTCGTCCACCGAACCGCAGGTAAGGAAACGCAGGAGGCCGCGCGCGGGCGCAGCCGGCAAGGGGGCGGGGCGGGCGAGCGTTGCGACGGCGTTCATCAGAAATACCCCTCGCGCTTCTTGCGCTCCATGGAGGCCTTGTCGTCCCGGTCGATGACCCGGCCCTGCCGTTCCGAGGCGCGCGACGCCATCAGCTCGTCGACGATGGCCTCCAGCGTCTCGGCATCGGATTCGACGGCACCGGTGAGCGGATAGCAGCCGAGCGTGCGGAACCGGACCTTCCGCATTTGGGGCTTTTCGCCAGGGTTGAGCGGCATGCGCTCGTCGTCGACCATGATGAGTGCGCCGTCGCGCTCGACCACCGGCCGCTCCTTGGCGAAATAGAGCGGCACGACGGGGATTTTCTCGGCGAGGATGTAGTGCCACACGTCCCGCTCGGTCCAGTTGGACAGGGGAAAGACGCGCATCGACTCGCCCGGGTTGATGCGGGTGTTGAAGAGGTTCCACAGCTCCGGCCGCTGGCTGCGCGGCTCCCAGCCGTGCTGCGCGTTGCGGTGGGAGAAGATGCGCTCCTTGGCGCGGCTCTTCTCCTCGTCGCGGCGCGCCCCGCCGAAGGCGGCGTCGAAGCCATACTTATCGAGCGCCTGCTTCAGGCTTTCCGTCTTCATGACCTGGGTGTGCAGGGACGAGCCGGAGCGGAACGGGTCGATACCACGCGCCTTGCCCTCCGGATTGATGTGGACGATAAGCTCCCAGCCGAGCTCACGCGCCGTCTGGTCGCGGAAGGCGATCATCTCGCGGAACTTCCACGTCGTGTCCACATGCAGGAGCGGAAATGGCGGCTTGCCCGGGAAGAAGGCTTTGCGGGCGATGTGCAGCATCACCGACGAGTCCTTGCCGATGGAATAGAGCATCACCGGATTGCGGAACTCGGCCGCCACCTCCCGCATGATATGGATCGCCTCCGCCTCGAGGCGGGCAAGATGCGGCGTGAGGCCGGCGTGGGCCGCCTCGGCCCGGGCCGGTTCGAGGATGGAGAGAGCGGCGGCGTCGGAGCGATACATGGTCGTTGGCGTCCTTCGCGAAATCAGAGACGGCCGGCGGAGCTGCGGCGCCAGGGATGCCCGCCGGCAGTGGGCGGGGCAGCCTCGTCGCGGCTCGCGGGCTGATAGTGCAGGGAGACGAGGTTGATGCGGCCGTCGCGAAGCGCCGCAATCGTGCCCTCGTGCGTGATCTCGAGCGCATCGAAGCCACAGCGCAGCATGAAGCGTAGCTGGTCGCGCAGCACGTTGCCGATGGCCCGCAATTCGCCGCGATAGCCGAAGCGCTCACGCAGGATGCGCGCCGTCGAATAGTTGCGCCCGTCGGTGTACTTCGGGAAGGTCAGGACGACGAGCGACAGGCGGTTGATGTCGTCCTCCAGCCCGTCGAGCCCCTCCCCCGCCTCGATGACGACGCCGAGCGGCGCATTGCGCCCGGCGAGCCCGTCACGCTCGGCGATGAAGCGCGCCTTGGGCAGCGCCACCGGCCCCTCGGCCGGCAAGGCCTCGTCCGCGCCGAGGATGCGCCAGGGATCGTCCGCGACGAAGGAACCGTTCCTGTAGAGAGCCATCAGGCGCTCCTCCTCTCGACACCCGCCCTGGAGACGTGGATGCCGCATTCGATCTTGGCCGAACCGCGCCAGCGCCCGGCGCGCGGGTCCTCGCCAGCCACAACCGGCGTGGTGCAGGGCGCGCAGCCGATCGAAGGATAGCCGCGGCTGACGAGCGGATGGACCGGCAGGTCATGCGCGCGGAGATAGGCGCGCACCTCCTCCATGCCCCACGCGGCGAGTGGCGTGACCTTGATATGCGTCGCATCGGCCTCGAAAACCGGCATCGCCGTTCGCGTCGCGGCCTGGTAGCGCTTACGGCCCGTGATCCAGGCCTCGAACGGCGCGATCGCGCGCGCCAGAGGCTCGACCTTGCGCAGCCGGCAGCACTCATCGGCGTCGATGGCGAACATGGCGCCATAGGGGTCGAGCCGCTCCGTCGCCGCAGCATCGGGCCCGACGGTGCGCACATCGGTGAGGCCGAGCAGATCGACGAGTTCGTCGCGATAGGCGAGCGTCTCCGGGAACAGCCGGCCGGTATCGACGAAGGTCACTGGCAGGTCGCGGTCGATGGTCGCGGCCATGTGCAGCAGTACCGCCGATTCGGCGCCGAAACTCGACACGAGCGTGATGCTCCCGGGAAAGAGCTTGCGGATGGCGAGGCGCATGATGGCGAGCGCGCCGAGGTCGCCATGAGCGGCCTCGAGTTCGCTCGCCCGTGCAGCGAGCGCAGGCGCGGCGCTGCCGGGCGTCAACTCCTCAAGCGTCGGCATAGAGCGCCTCCCGGAACGGCGCTTCGCCGAGCCTGCGGAAGGCGGAGAGGAAGGTCTCCTGCGGCCCTTCGCGCAGCCTGAGATAGGTCTCGACGATGGTTTCCACCGCGCCGACGACCTCGTCCGACGAGAACCCCTTGCCGACGATCTCGCCGATCGAGCAGGTCTCGTCGCCCGAGCCGCCGAGCGTGATCTGGTAGAACTCCTCGCCCTTGCGGTCGACGCCGAGGATGCCGATGTGGCCGACGTGGTGATGGCCGCAGGCGTTGATGCAGCCGGAGATTTTGATCTTGAGCTCGCCAATCTCCTTCTGCCGCTCGATGTCGGCGAAGCGCTCCGCGATGCGCTGCGCGACGGGAATGGAGCGGGCGTTCGCCAGCGAGCAGTAGTCGAGCCCGGGGCAGGCGATGATGTCGGTGACGAGCCCGGCGTTCGGCGTCGCAAGGTCGGCCTCGGCGAGCGCCGCGTGGACGGCCGGGATGTCGTCGAGCCTGACGTGCGGCAGCACGAGGTTCTGCTCGTGGCTGACGCGCACCTCGTCGAAGCTGTAGCGCTCCGCGAGGTCGGCGATCAGTTCCATCTGCTCCGCCGTCGCATCCCCGGGCGGGGCACCGATGGCCTTCAGCGAAATGGTGACGATGCCGTAGCCCGGCACCCTGTGCGGAGCCACGTTGCGCTCGACGAAATGGGCGAAGCTGCGGCTGTCGGCTTTGGCCGCCTCGAAGGCGGAGGAGCGTGCGGGCAGCTCCGCGAAGGCCGGCGGCGCGAAATAGGCGCGGATGCGCGCGATCTCCTCCTGCGGCATCGTCAGGGCGCCGCGGGCGCGGATGTCCTCGTATTCGGCCTCGATATCGCGCGCGATCTCGTCGACGCCCGTCTCGTGCACGAGGATCTTGAGACGCGCCTTGTACTTGTTGTCGCGCCGGCCGTGCATGTTGTAGACGCGCAGGATCGCCTCGCAATAGCTGAGCAGTTCCGCCTCGGGCAGGAAGTCGCGCACCTTGCGGCCGATCATCGGCGTGCGACCGAGGCCACCGCCGACCCAGACGGCAAAGCCGGTCTCGCCGGCCTCGTTCCGCTTCACCTGCAGGCCGATGTCGTGCACCTGGATGGCGGCGCGGTCCGCCTCCGCCGCCACGACGGCGATCTTGAACTTGCGCGGCAGGAAGGTGAACTCCGGGTGCAGCGACGACCACTGCCGGAGGATCTCGGCGTAGACGCGCGGATCGGCGATCTCGTCCGCGGCCGCGCCGGCGAAATGGTCCGCCGAGACGTTGCGGATGCAGTTGCCCGAGGTCTGGATGGCATGCATCTCGACCTCCGCGAGCTCCTTGAGGATGTCCGGCACCTCCTCGAGCTTGATCCAGTTGAACTGCAGGTTCTGGCGCGTCGTGAAATGGCCGAAGCCGCGGTCGTAGCGCCGCGCGATATGGGCGAGGCGCCGGAGCTTGCGGGAATTCAGCGTGCCGTAGGGAATGGCGATGCGCAGCATGTAGGCGTGCAACTGCAGATAGACGCCGTTCATCAGCCGGAGCGGCTTGAACTCGTCTTCCGTCAGCTCGCCCGAGAGGCGGCGCGCCACCTGGTCACGGAATTCCTCCACGCGCTCGGCCACGAACTGCCGGTCGAATTCGTCGTAGCGGTACATGGGACTGTCGTCTCCGGATGCGCAGGTTCAGGCGGCGATGACGGACGGATCTTCGCCCGGCATGACGATGGTGGGGCGCCGCGCGGCGCGGATGGCCTCGCGCAGCAGCACCGGCACGAGCCGACCGTCGTCGCTCTCGGTCATGGCAACGAGATAGACGTCGACCACGAGATTGCGGGCGCTGTCCGCCTCGCCCTGGGCGAGCAGGGCCTCGGCTGCCTCCTTCGTCTCGGCCACCTCGGCTTCGGCGATGTCGGTGGACCAGCGCCCGTCCACCGTGCGGAAGACCACGAGGCCGCTGTCGAGGGCATTGGCGGTCACGACCTTGGGACCGGCGCCCTTGGCATCCTTCTTCATCAGGCGCTCCTTCAGGCGGCGCCGGCGAGCGCCGGCTGCCTGCGGGGGATCGGTTCGGCGATGGGTTCGGCCCCCTTGAGTTCGCTATGGGCGAGCGTGGGGCCGACGAGAATGAGAACGGGACCGTCGACATCGGCCCGCGCAGAGAGCGCCGGCAGGTCGGCGAGCGTGCCGGCGAACAGCCGGCGCGTCATCCGCCCGGCGTTTTCCACGGCGACCACCGGCGTATCCGGCGCGACGCCGGCGGCGATGAAGCGCGCCTGCGTCTCCTCAGCCACCGTGCGTCCCATGTAGACGGCGACGGTGCCGCCGGCAGCGGCGATGGCCGGCCAGCCGGCCGGCTCGCCGCCCTCGGCGCCGTGGCCGGTGGCGAAGGTGAGCGAGGAGGCGACGCCGCGCAGCGTCAGCGAGACCTGCGCATCGGCGGCGGCCGCGAGCGCGGCGGTGACGCCGGGTACCACCTCGGCGCGGATGCCGGCGGCTCTGAGCGCGGCGAGCTCCTCGCCGGCCCGGCCGAAGACGAGCGGATCGCCCGCCTTGAGGCGCGCCACGCGCTTGCCCTGTCGGGCGAGGCGCACCATGAGAGCATCAATGTCCGACTGAGAAACGGAATGTCGCCCCTTGGCCTTTCCGACAGCGATGCGTTCGGCGTCGCGCCGCCCCATGTCGACCACCTCCTGCGGCACGAGCCCGTCATGGACGATGACGTCGGCCTCGAGCAGCAAGCGCTGCGCCCGGAGGGTCAGCAGATCGGACGAACCGGGGCCGGCGCCGATGAGCCAGACGACGCCGTCTTCTGCAGCGCCGGCGGACAGGGCGCTGAGCGCGGCCCGGCGCGCCGCACCGAGATCGCCGGCGAGCGCGAGGCGCCCCGCCGGGCCGTCGAACAGGCGATTCCAGAACCTGAGGCGCGCGCTGTTGGTGGGAATGGCCGCCGTCACGGCCGCGCGCAACGCGCGGGCAAGCTCGCCCAGCCGGCCGAATTCCGGCGCCAGCATCGCTTCGACGGCAGCGCGGATCCGCTGGGCGAGAACCGGCGCGAGCCCGTCCGTTGAGATGGCGACGGCCACGGGAGCGCGGTCGACGATGGCCGGCACGGCGAAATCCGACAGGTGCGGCCGGTCGACCACATTGACGGGCACGCCGGCGGCGCGGGCACGCGCGGCGAGGCGCGCATCCTCGCCCTCGTCTCCCGTGCCGATGAAGACGAGCGCCGCCTCAGCGAGATCGTCGGCAGCGAGAGTGCGGGCGCGGTGATCGATGCCGTTCGTTTCGACGAACGCCGCAAGGGCCTGTTCCAGTGCCGGCGCGACGAGCCGCAGCCGCGCCTGCGACCGTCCGAGCAGCCGCAGCTTGGCAAAAGCCTCGTCTCCACCGCCGACAATCACGACCAGCCGGTCGCCGACATCGTAGGAGATCGGGAAGTAGCGCAGGCCGCCCACGAATTCACCGTTCTTTTGCGTGAATTTGATCTTTAAACACAATACCACGCGAAAATTGGATTAAAAATACAAATCTAACTTGTTATTTATCCCACTGCGAGGTCGTCGGAGCCGCGCCCGCCGCGCCGAGGCGCATGGCGGCAGGACCATCGCCGCCCGGCCGCGGCGCCCCATAGGCGAGCAGCAGGAAGACGAGCCAGGCACCGAGGATGATGACCGCATGGCGGAGCAACGAGAGCTGTTCGGGCGTGAGCACGATATTCCACATCCCAGTCTGATATTTGCCCGATCGTACAATTCTTTGCACTGTATGTGAATAGGACAATTTTACGTCAGAGATGAGTAGTATGTTTCTTAGAAAGGCACGAATCGTCCGGTTTAGCGGAATTTTTCGATTGACAGGCCGGTTGGCCGGATCGATAGTGCGCCCCGTGTCGGCTGCCCGTGCGGCCGCACCGCGGTGATTTGACCCATGCAGCTTGCGCCGCGTCACCAAACGCTAAAGCGCCACGAACGGTCTTCGTGGCTCGAGGATCGGAGATGACGATGAGGCCTCTGGCGAAGTTCCATGACGAAGCGACACCCCGGCCCCGCCGGCGAATGTGTTGTCGCGCCATGATGGGCTGACGGACCCTTCCGCAGCCGGCCCGGTGCGGCCGTTTTCTGAAGCTACCTTTCTTTCATCAGCCGGAATCGCGCCTTCTCAGCCGATCCGCTCATCCGTGACATTCCGGGTGCCTCGCCGGCTTGGCGGGACCGGCACGGACAACGCACGAGGACATCATGATCCGTTTCGCTCTCGACCGCCGCGCCTTCGGGGCGCTCGTCGCAGCCGGCCTCCTCCTTGGCTCCACGGCCCTCGCCGCCGCCGAGACCATCAAGCTCGGCGTCATCGGCGGCGACGAGGAGGAGATCGCGGAGGTCGCCAGGAAGGTCGCGGCCAAGGACGGCCTGACCATCGAGATCATCGCCTTCTCGGACTACACGCTGCCCAACGAGGCGCTCGACCGCGGCGACATCGACGCCAACGCCTTCCAGCACAAGCCCTATCTAGATGCACAGATCGCCGCCCGCGGCTACAAGATCGTGCCGGTCGGCTACACTATCGTCGAGCCGATCGGCTTCTATTCCGCAAAGCACAAGGACTTCGCGGCCCTGCCCGAGGGCGCCAAGATCGGCATCCCCAACGATCCGAGCAACGGCGGCCGTGCGCTGCACCTCCTCGCCGGCAACGGCCTCATCAAGCTCAAGGACGGCACGGGCCTGACGGCGACGCCGCTCGACATCGCCGAGAACCCGAAGAAGGTGAGCTTCGTCGAGACCGACGCCGCCCTCCTGCCGAAGCAGCTGCCGGACCTCGACGGCGCGGTCATCAACACCAACTACGCGCTCGGCGCCGGCTTGAACCCCACCGACGACGCGCTGGTGCAGGAGAGCCGGACCGACAATCCTTACGGCAATTTCGTCGCCGTGCGCGCCGCCGACAAGGACAAGCCCTTCGTCGCCAAGCTGGTCGCCGCCTACCAGTCCAAGGAGGTGGCCGACTTCCTCGCCGAGCGCTTCAAGGGCGCGGTGCTGCCGGCCTGGTGAGGCCGGGCGATCCTCGCCGAGCCGGACCGTCCCTCTCCGCGCAACGTTGGGAGAGGGGCTGCGGTCCCGCCGCTCGCATGCACCACGCCCCGGGAGAACGCCATGTTCCACGCCTACATCATCGAGGTGGGCGGCGAGGCGGCCGGCATCCTGGCGCGCGAGGGGGAGCGGTTCCGCTTTCACGCCACGGCGCGGGCCTACGCGCCGCTCAACGGCCGCATCTTCGCCGACCCGTGGACGGCCCAGCGCGCCGCCCGCCTCGCGCTGAAGGATGATCAACGGGGGGCTCGCGCCCGCGGCCGAATGACGGCATAAGGCGGCAAGGCTACCGCACGCCCCCGGAAAAGAGAATGACCGTGAACGCCCATGCCCCCATCACCGCCGACGCAGCGATCCCCGCGAGCGACGAGACGGAAGATGCCATCATCCGCTTCGAGGGGGTCGCCAAGTCCTTCCCGGCGCGCAAGAGTTCGGCCGCCGTACATGCGCTCGCCGGCATCGACCTTGCCGTGCCTCGCAGCTCCGTCGTCGGCGTCATCGGCCGCTCCGGCGCCGGCAAGTCGACGCTGATCCGCCTCGTCAACGGGCTCGAGAAGCCCACCGCCGGGCGCGTCATCGTCGACGGCACGGACGTTGCCGGGCTCGGCGAGGGCGCGCTGCGCTCCGTGCGCCGCTCGATCGGGATGGTGTTCCAGCACTTCAACCTCCTTTCGTCGCGCACGGTCTTCGACAACGTCGCCCTGCCGCTCGAGATCGCGGGCACCGACGCCGCGACGATCAAGGCGCGGGTCACGCCGCTGCTCGATCTCGTCGGCCTCGCCGACAAGCGCGGGCGCTATCCGGCCGAGCTCTCCGGCGGGCAGAAACAGCGCGTCGGCATCGCCCGCGCGCTCGCCACGCAGCCCAAGGTGCTCCTGTCCGACGAGGCGACCTCCGCGCTCGACCCCGAGACGACGCGCTCGATCCTCGACCTCCTCGGCACCATCAACCGCGAGCTCGGCCTCACCATCCTGCTCATCACCCACGAGATGGCGGTGATCCGCGCGATCGCGCAGCGCGTCGCGGTGCTCGACGCCGGCCGCATCGTCGAACAGGGCGACGTCTTCGACCTGTTCACCCGGCCGCAGCACGAGACGACGCGGAGCTTCCTCGCCGCCGAATCCGGCCGCGAGCTGCCGGCCTTCGTCGCCGACCAGATCCGGGACGAGCCGATCCCCGGCGGACAGGTGGTCGTGCGCATCGTCTTCCGCGGCCCCTTCGCCACCCATCCCGTGCTGTCGCAGGTGACGCGCGAGCTCGGCATCGACGTCAACATCCTCGGCGGCGCGGTCGATTCCATTGCCGGCCGTCCGTTCGGCACGCTCATCGTCGGGCTGCCGAACGACGGCACGTCGCTCGACAAGGCGCTCGCCTTCCTCAAGGAGCGCGATCTCGATACGGAGGTGCTCGGCCATGTCGCCTGAAATCGCCCGCCTCATCCTGCAGGCGACCGCCGATACGCTCTACATGGTGCTCGTCGCGACGGCGCTCGGCACGCTCTTCGGCCTGCCGCTCGGCGTCTTCCTCGCCACGAGCCGCCGCGGCGAACTCCTGTCGGCGCCGTGGCTCAACGGGGCGCTCGGCTTCATCGTCAACGCCACGCGCTCGACGCCCTTCATCATCCTCGTCGTCGCCATCATTCCCTTCACGCGCCTCGTCGCCGGCACCTCAATCGGCACCACGGCGGCCATCGTGCCGCTGACGGTGGCGGCGACGCCCTTCATCGCCCGCCTGATCGAGGCGGCGGTGCGCGAGGTCGACCAAGGGCTTATCGAGGCGGCCCGCGCCATGGGTGCCTCGCCCCTGCAGATCGTCGCCAAGGTGCTCGTGCCCGAGGCACTGCCCGGCATCGTGCTGGGCCTCACCCTCGCCATCGTCAGCCTCATCGGCTACTCGGCCATCGTCGGCGTCGTCGGCGGCGGCGGGCTGGGCGACCTTGGCATCCGCTACGGCTACCAGCGCTTCATGCCCGAGGTGATGGCCGCCGTCGTCATCGTGCTCATCGTCCTCGTGCAGGGCGTGCAGAGCCTCGGTGATCGCCTGGCGCTCAGGCTCAACAAGCGCCTGCGCCACGCCTGATCTCGTTTCCGCAGTTCCACACCACTGGGGGTTATTCCTTATGTCCATCCGCATTCTCACCGCCGCCCTTGCCGCCGCCATCGGCCTCGGCGCGGCCTCCGCCCAGGCGGAGACGATCAAGATCGGCGTGACGCCCGGCCCGCACGCCCAGATCCTTGAGGCGGTGAAGCCCGTCGCCGCCAAGAAGGGCCTCGACATCGAGATCATCGAGTTCTCGGACTATGTCGTGCCTAACACCGCGCTCGACGCCGGCGAGCTGCAGGCCAACTCGTTCCAGAACCAGCCCTATCTCGACAACCAGGTGGCCGACCGCGGCTTCAAGATCGAGAGCGTCGGCCTCACGGTGAACTTCCCGCTCGGCATCTACTCGAAGAAGCACAAGTCGTGGGACGAGGTGCCGGACGGCGCCACCATCGCCATCCAGAACGACCCGACGAACGGCGGGCGCTCGCTCCTCCTCCTGCAGGACAAGGGCGTCATCAAGCTGAAGGACGGCGTCGGCTTCAAGCCCACCGTCGCCGACATCGTCGAGAATCCGAAGAAGCTGAAGTTCCTCGAGGTCGACGCCGCCCAGACGCCGCGCTCGCTCGACGACGTCGCCGCCGCGGCGGTCAACACGAACTATGCCGTCTCGGCGGGCCTCAAGCCGCAGGATGCCATCCTGCGCGAGGACGCCAAGGGTCCCTATGTCAACCTGATCGCCGTGCGCAGTGCCGACAAGGACAAGCCCTGGGTGAAGACGCTGCTCGAATCGTACCACTCACCGGAGGTGAAGGCCTTCGTCGAGGAGACCTTCAAGGGCGCCGTCCTGCCGAGCTGGTAAGCGCTGTCTTTTCGTCCCGAGCCTTGCCCCGGCCCCTGGCCGGGGCTTTTTTGTCCGGCGCCCTCGAAGGCGCAGGCGTTGCACCGTGCGCCGGGGGCTCTATCCTGCCGCGGGAAGGCAATGGGGAGGCAACACTTGTCGATCGCGCGGGTCCTGGCCTGGTCGCTCGCCTATTTCGTGCTGGCGTACTACGCGCAGATGTTCGCCGGCGGCGCCGACGGCATCGTGCCGGTCTGGCCGGCCATCGGCATCGCACTGTTCCTCGTCCTCCGGCACGGGCCGGCCGGCCTCCTGCCGGTGGCCATCGGCGGCGCGGCAACGGTCGCCAACGCCTATGCGGAGCCGCTGCGCCTCGCCGCCGAGCTCCTCCTTGTCGGGGCGACGATCGTCGGCGCCCTCGCCGCCCGCCATGCCTGCCGCCTGGCCGGCGGTGCCGACGACATGTTCGGCCGCACGCGGGACATGGTCGTCTTCCTCATTGCCGGCTGCCTCGTCATCTCCGCCGTCGCGGCCCTGATCGGCGTTCTCGTCCTCTACCTGACCGGCGCCTTCCCGGGCACAGAGCGCCTCGTCGACCTGCCGCCGCGCTTCATGACCTGGTTCATCTCGGACCTTGCCGGGACCGTGCTCGTCACGCCGCTGCTGATGGCCTGGAACGGCCGCGAGGAGTTCGGCCGGCCGTCACTCGTCAGCCTCGCCTGCTGGCTGGCGCTGATCGTCGCTGCCGTCGCCGCCTGGCTTGTCGACTTCACGCCCGATGTCGAGAATGCGGCCATGCTGCTCCTGTTCGGGCCGACGCTCGCCGCAGCGGCACTGACCACAAAGCCGCGCGCCTTCACGGCCATCGTCCTGTCCGGCGCGTTCATCGCCGTGACCGTGGTGGCGGACAATATCTACGCCGCGCAGCAGGGCCTGCGCCGGGAGACCGTGGCGCTGCTTCTCGTGCAGCTCTACCTCGTCTCCATCGTGGAGACGCATCTCGTGCTCTATGCCGCGATCACGGAGAGCCGCCGCTCCATTGCCGAGCGGGTCAACCTTTCCAAGCACTTCTCGCCCAACATGGTCGATCTCATCGCCCGACTCGGCCGCCCCTTCGAGAAGCCACACCGCCAGCCGGCGACCGTCCTGTTCTGTGACCTGCGCAACTTCACCCTCCTGTCGGAGGCGGAGGGGCCCGAGGCGACCATCGCCCTCCTCAGGGATTTCCACGCCAGCATGACGGACATCGTCTTCCGCCACGAGGGGACGCTTGACCGCTATCTCGGCGACGGCCTCATGGCAGTGTTCGGCATGCCCGAGCCATCGCCCGACGATGCGCTGCGCGCGATCGCCTGCGCGCGCGAGATGCAGGAGGCGCTCGCCGGCATCAACGAGCGGCGGCGCGCGCGCGGCGAGGCGCCGCTCGACATGGGCATCGGCCTGCATACGGGCGAGGTGATGCTCGGCGACATCGGCTCGGAGACGACACGGTCGGTGACCGTCATCGGCGACACGGTGAACGTGGCGAGCCGGCTGCAGAGCCTGAGCAAGGAAATCGATGCCGCCATCGTGCTGAGCACGGAGACGCGGGCGGCGGCGCTGAAGGCCTGCGATGGCGATGCGGGCCCGCTGTCCGGCCTCGTCCATGTGGGCATCATGACGCTGCGCGGGCACAGCCGGCCGACCGATACCTGGTCGCTGCCGCGCTTGCGCCCGGCGGTGCCCGCCGCCTGAGGCGGCAGGCTCGCTTGCTGCATCTCGCGCCCGTCAGTCCTTGGCGCGTTCCACGTAGGAGCCGTCCGCCGTCATGATGACGATGCGGGTGCCGGTGCCGATGTGCGGGGGCACCATGGTGCGCACGCCGTTCGACAGGATGGCCGGCTTGTAGGACGACGAGGCGGTCTGGCCCTTCACCGTCGGCTCCGTCTCGACGACCTCGAGTATCACGCGCTGCGGCAGGTCGATGGCAACGGCATTGCCTTCGTAGATGGAGATCATGCAGGCCATGCCCTCCTGCAAGTAGACGGCCTGATCGCCAACGACGTCCGCCGGCACGGGCAGCTGGTCGTACGTCTCGGGGTTCATGAAGATGTAGTTGTCGCCATCCTGATAGAGATAGGTGTGCTCGCGATCCTCGACATAAGCGCGCTCGACCTGCTCGGTCGTCTTGTAGCGCTGGCTCGTCTTGGTGCCGTCGGACAGGCGGCGCATGTCGATCTGCGTGGTCGGCGTGCCCTTGCCGGGAAAGAAGCTCTCGGCCGAAAGGACGACGTAGAGCTGACCGTCCACCTCAAGAATGTTGCCCTTGCGCACGGAACTGGCGATGACCTTCACTGAAGTAACCTCTGTTGTCGCTTGTCCTTGGGCAGCCCCGGTTCGAATATCCGACCAGCCCGCGAAACGTCGGCGCGCACCATAGAGCATCGGAGCGGAAAGTGGGAACCGCTTTTCGCTTCCCCCACGTCGCGCGGCTTCTCACGCTCGCCCGGCCGCGCTAGAAGTCCTGCCATGCTCGACACGACCGCCTGGTGGCGCCCCCATTTCCATGCCGATCGCCGGCCGCTGCTGCTCACGCGCGGCCGCGTGAAAGAGGCCCTGCGCCGCCTGTTCGCCGACGAGGGCTTCACCGAGGTCGAAAGCGGCATCCTGCAGGTCTCACCGGGCAACGAGACGCACCTGCACGCCTTCGCCAGCGCCCTTCTCGGCGCCGATGGCGCGCCGCGCCCGCTCTACCTGCACACCTCGCCGGAATTCGGCTGCAAGAAGCTGCTGGCGGCGGGGGAGACGCGGATCTTCGATTTCGCCCGCGTCTTCCGCAACCGCGAGCGCAGCGACCTGCACCATCCCGAGTTCACCATGCTCGAATGGTACAGGGCCGAAACCGACTATCGCGCCATGATGGCGGACTGCGCCCGCCTCCTGCCGCGCGCCGCCGAGGCGGCGGGCGCCACGCGCCTTGCCTTCCGCGGCCGCGAGGCGGACCCCTTCGCCGAGCCGGAGGAACTCACCGTCGTCGAGGCCTTCGCGCGCCATGCCGACATCGATCTTGCCCCGACCCTCGGGCCGGACGGGGCGGACAACGACCGCGACCGGCTCGCCACGCTCGCCGGCGAGCGTGGCATCCGCACCGCCGCCGACGACACCTGGTCGGACATCTTCAGCCGCATCCTGTCCGAGCGCATCGAGCCCGGGCTCGGCTGCGGCCGGCCGACCCTCCTCACCGACTATCCGGCAAGCGAGGCGGCCCTTGCCCGCCGCAAGCCGGATGACCCGCGCCTCGCCGAGCGCTTCGAGCTCTATGCCTGCGGCGTCGAGCTCGCCAATGCCTTCAGCGAGCTGACGGACCCACACGAGCAGCGCCGGCGCTTCGAGGCCGACATGGCCGAGAAGGAACGCATCTACGGCGAACGCTACCCCATCGACGAGGAGTTCCTTGCCGCGCTTGCCCTGATGCCGGCAGCGAGCGGCTGCGCGCTCGGCTTCGACCGGCTGGTGATGCTGCTCGCCGGCGCTCGGCGCATCGAGGACGTCATCTGGACACCGATGCCGCGCGAAGAGGAGGGCCGGCCATGACCGCTCCGTTCAGGCGCCCGCTCACGCGGGCCCGGCAACTCGTCGACGCCGGTCTTGCGCCCCCGGAGAAGCTCGAAGCGCTCGAGGCCGTCGCCGCGCGCTATGCCGTCTCCATCACGCCGACCGTGGCGGGGCTGATCGACGCGGACGACCCCGACGATCCCATCGCCCGCCAGTTCGTGCCCGATGCAGCCGAGCTCGTCACAAGCCCCGAGGAGAGGGCCGATCCCATCGGCGACGATGCCCATAGCCCCATCGAGGGCATCGTCCACCGCTATCCCGACCGGGTGCTCCTGAAGCTCGTGCACGTCTGCCCGGTCTATTGCCGCTTCTGCTTCCGCCGGGAGATGGTGGGCCCCTCCGGCCACGGCACGCTCTCGGGCGACGCGCTCGCCGCGGCCCTCGCCTATATCCGCGACACCGAGGCGATCTGGGAGGTCATCCTGACCGGCGGCGACCCGCTCGTCGCCTCACCCCGCCGCCTGGGCGAGGTGATGCAGGCGCTGGCGGGCATCGATCATGTCAAGGTGGTGCGCTTCCACAGCCGGGTGCCCGTGGTGGAGCCCGGCCGCATCGACGATGCGCTGGTTGAAGCCCTCAAGGCGTCGGGCAAGGCGACCTATGTCGTCGTCCACGCCAACCACCCGCGCGAACTGGGTGATGAGGCATGCCGGGCCCTCGCCCGGCTGGTGGATGCCGGCATCGTGCTGCTCAGCCAGACGGTGCTGCTCGCGGGCGTCAACGACAATCCCGCCGTGCTCGGGGCCCTGATGCGCCGTTTGGTCGAGAACCGCATCAAGCCCTACTACCTGCACCACGGCGATCTCGCCCCGGGCACCAGCCATTTCCGGACGGGTATCGGCGAGGGACAGGCCCTGATGCGCGCACTGCGCGGACGCTGGTCGGGCCTGTGCCAGCCCACCTATGTGCTCGACATTCCCGGCGGCCATGGCAAGGTGCCTATTGGCCCGTCCTATATCGAGACATCCCCTGACACAGAACGGCTCACCATCCGCGACACCGATGGTGGCAGGCACAGCTACCCGCCCGGAACGGATCAGGACGGGTAGAGCGGCAGGCCGGAAATCGCTGCGCCGTCTTCGCTCAGAACCACGTAGCGGAAGCCGGCCTGCCGTGCATGAGCAAGCACGAGCGCGAGGTCCGGAGCCGCTGCACACAGGTCGGCATCCTCGAGCGCTGTCACGGGAAGGGCATGCCCGTCCTTGACCGAAATGACGGACCACAGGCGCGGATCATAGTCGGCGATGCGCCGTCTCGTCTCGCCGCACAGGTGCAGGATGGAACAGACCAGCGTGCCCTTGCGGACCCGCTTGCGCCGGCCGGCCGGCCGGCTGCGTTCGTAGGCCGAAGTTGACGCAGAACCCATCATCGGCACCTCCCCTCATGAAACATCGAGAGGAAGCTCAGCACGCGCCGTGCCAGGCCGCCTGTGCGAGACCGCACCGGCATCCGGGTGGACGACGATGAAGGGGCCCGCCGTGTGCGGGCGATCACGCGCGCCGGCGGCGACCCATCCAGCCGACGATCATCGGCAGCGCGATGCCGATACCGAGGAAGCGGGCGAGGTGGTGCGACCCGACGAAGATCGGATCAAGCCCCATGATGAGCGCGAGCACCGTCATCGCCTCGAGCCCGCCGGGCGCGAAGGCGACCAGTGCCGTGCCGAAGGGCACATGGGCAAGGCCCGCCGCCGCGAAGGCGAAGACCGAGGCGACGATGATGGACAGGACGAAGGAGGCGAAGGCGGCCGGCATGCTGGCGACGAGCGCGTGCCGGTCGACCGAGCGGAAGCGCGCACCGATGAAACAGCCGAGCAGCACGAGGCCGAAGGTGGTGATGCTGGGCGGCATCAGCCCATCGACGATGGAGAG
This sequence comes from Chelatococcus daeguensis, assembly GCF_001887265.1. Lineage (NCBI taxonomy): Bacteria > Pseudomonadati > Pseudomonadota > Alphaproteobacteria > Hyphomicrobiales > Chelatococcaceae > Chelatococcus > Chelatococcus daeguensis. Next base: position 3,349,607 of record NZ_CP018095.1, read on the forward strand.
CGCATGCGCCGTGCCGCTGACCAGCGTGGCGCCGAGCAGCAGCGGCGCGGCCATGCGCAGCCGGCGCAGGACCTCGCCGACGCCCCAGCCGAGGAGGAGCACCGCGCCGAGCGACAGGGCGCTCATCGCCACGCCGCCGAAGACGATGCCGCCCTGCCCGCCCTCGAGCGCGAAGAGCACGCTCGGCAGGACGACGACGAGGACGGCGAGGCGGAAGGACTGGACGACCGCGATGGGGCCGACGCTGGCGTTCCTGTCGGCCGCGACGGCCATGACGGTGGACAATGCACCCGGCATGGAGGCGAGGAGCGCATCGAGCCGGTTCCACCGCGACAGCCGCACCAGCCACAGGCCGGATGTGATGACGACGGCCGCGACGCTCAGCGCCAGCAGCATGAGGCTCGCCGGATAGCGGGCGAAGGCGGCCATCGCTTCCGGCGTCGCGGCTGCCCCCATGGAGGTGCCCGCGAGCAGCATGGCCGCATCGGCGAGGCCGGGCGCCATCGGCACCGCGCGGCGGGCGGCGCACAGCAGTCCGACCGCGACGACGGAGCCGGACAGCCAGGCGGCCGGAACGTCGAGGAGATGGAAAACGAAGCCGCCGGCCGCCGCAACGAGGATCTGGCCAACCTGCCGAAGGCCGTTTCGCACCGTCTCGCGATCGCGCAGCATTCGCCCGTCCGTCTCCCTGTCTTCGGCGATGTCCCTTCAATGCACCGCCCGAACGGCTTCGCCAAGGGCGCCCGGCGCAGGGCGGCCCTGCCGGGGGCGAAGGACGCTCAGGTCAACGCGCGGGCGAGGCGGGCGACAGCCTCCTCGAGATCCTCCGCCTTGCGGGCGAAGCACAGGCGCAGGAAGCGCTCGCCGCCGGCGCCGAAGGCCGTGCCGGGCGCAAGGCCGACATTCGCCTCGTCGACGAGGCGGATGGCGAGGCGGCGCGTATCGTCCTCGCCGTCGACGCTGAAGAAGAGATAGAAGGCCCCGGCCGGCTCCGCGAAGCGCACGCGGCCCGTCGCGGAAAGGCCCCGGCAGACGATGTCGCGCCCGGCCCTCGCCCGCGCGATCTGGTGGGCGATGAAGCCCTCGCCCTGGTCGAGCGCGGCGATGCAGGCGCGCTGGATGAAAACGGCAACGCCGGAGGTCGCATATTGAATGAGATTCTCGATCACGTCGCCGAGGGCGGGCGGGGCCTCGAGCCAGCCGACGCGCCAGCCGGTCATCGCCCAGTTCTTCGAGAAGGTCTGCACGAAGACGATGCGGTCTTCCGCATCCATCACGTCACGGAAGGACGGCGCGCGCTCCGAGCCGTCATAGACGAAGCGGCCGTAGATCTCGTCGGCGATGATCCACAGGCCGTGCCGGCGTGCGAGCGCCAGGATGGCGGCGAGTTCCTCGCGGCTCGCGGTCCAGCCGGTCGGGTTGGCGGGGGAATTGACGCAGATGACCCGCGTCGCCGGTGTGATTGCGCCCGCCAGCCGGTCGAGATCCAGCGTCCAGCCGGCATTGCTGAGCTGCATCGGCACGGGGACAGGCGTCGCGCCGGCGATGCCGATGGCTGCCCCGAAATTCGGCCAGGCCGGCGTCGGCACGACAACCTCGTCGCCGCTGCCGACCAGCATGCGCACGGCGATCTGCAGCGCCTGCATGCCGGAGCCGGTGACATAGAAGCGCTCAGCCTCATAGGTCTTGCCGTAGAGGCGCGAGATGTAGCGTGCGAGAGCCTCGCGCAGCTCCGGAATGCCGCGCTGCCAGGTGTAGAAGGTCTCGCCCGCCACGAGCGAGCGTGTCGCCGCCTCGGCGATGAAGGCCGGCGTCGACATGTCGCCCTCGCCGACCCACAGGGGGATGAGGCCGGGGCGCGTGCGGCCGTGGTTGACGACGTCGACGATGCCGCTGGCGGGGGCCTCGCGGGCTTCGCGACGCAGGCTGGACAACAGGGAAAGATCAGTCACGAGGGTATGCTCGCCGGCAGTTTGGACTGCCGCGCTCCTACACCATCGCAGAGCCACGAGCCATGAATTGTGGCGATGAACCGATCAAACTTCATGAAGGATGCGCGGGCGACGGCCGCCGCACGCGCTCTCAGACACTCCGGCTCCTGAGAAGGTCGCGGATCTCGGTGAGCAGCTTGACGTCCGCCGGCGGCTCGGGGGCCGTCTCCGGCGCCTTCTCCTGCTGGCGCTTAAGCCGGTTCATCGCCTTGACGACCATGAAGAGCACCCAGGCAATGATGACGAACTTGAGCGCGATGGTGAGAAAATTGCCCCAGGCGAGCACTGCTCCCTGCCTCCGCGCCTCCTCCAGCGAATTGGCCGTCACCTCGGATGCAAGCGGCAGGAAGTAGTTGGAGAAATCGAGCCCGCCGGTGATGGCGCCGACGATCGGCATGATGATATCGTCGACCATCGACGATACGATCGCGCCGAAGGCCGCGCCGATGATGACGCCTATGGCAAGGTCGACGACATTGCCCTTGAGCGCGAATTCCCTGAATTCCTTCAGCATCCTGCCCCTCCCTGCCGAAAGCGACGTGGTGTCGTGACGCGCCGCAGGTTACTCCAAGCACGGAGGCGATACACGGGCAAATTGCACATGCCGCCTCGTCGCCGACCCTGGCGGCTGCGCTTTAGTTCAATGGCCATCGCCGCGCGGCGGCGGTAGGCTTCCTGAAGGTCGCGCGGCGCGACCGGGTGTCGTTGGAGGCGTTGTCGGACATGCTCGCCGGCTGGGTGGTCGTTCTCGCAGCCCTCGTCTATCTGTGCGGTCTCTTCGCCGTCGCCCATGCGGGCGACACCTTCGCCCGAGGCGTGATGGACGGGCGTATGCGCGCCACCATCTACGCGCTCGCCCTCGCCGTCTATTGCACGAGCTGGACCTTCTTCGGTTCGGTCGGCCTCGCCGAGCGCTCAGGGCTCGATTTTCTCACCATTTATGTCGGGCCGATCCTCGTCATAGGGCTCGGCCATCGCCTTGTCGGACGCATCGTGCAACTCGCCAAGGCGCAGAACATCACCTCGATCGCCGACTTCGTGGCCGCGCGTTACGGCAAGAGCGACCGCGTTGCCGCGCTTGTCGCCGTCATCGCGGTAGTCGGGGCCGTGCCCTACATCGCCCTGCAGCTCAAGGCGGTGTCGTCCTCGCTCGAGGTCTTCCTCGCGGCGACGGAGGATCATGGGCTCGGCCGCTCGATCTTCGGCGACCTCGCCCTCCTCGTCGCCGGCGTGCTCGCCGCCTTTGCCGTCGCCTTCGGCACGCGCCAGATCGATGCGACGGAGCATCACGACGGCCTCGTCCTCGCCATCTCGCTCGAGAGTGTCGTCAAGCTATTCGCCTTCCTCGCCGTCGGTTTCTTCGTCACCTTCTGGATGTTCGACGGCCTCGGCGACCTGTGGCGGCGGGCGGGCGAGGCTGCCGACCCCGGCATTGTCGCGCGCACGTCCGAGCCGGTGAGCTTCCTCACGCTCACGCTGCTCGCCGCCGGCGCCGCCATCCTGCTGCCGCGCCAGTTCCACATGATGATCGTCGAGAACCGGCATCCGGCCGACATCCGGCGTGCAGCCTGGATGTTCCCGCTCTATCTCGTGCTCATCAACCTCTTCGTCATTCCCATCGCGCTCGCCGGCGAGGTGATCTTCCCGCGCGGTTCCATCGACTACGACATGACGGTTCTGGCCCTGCCGCTGCACGACGGCGCGGTGCTGATGGCGCTCGTCGCCTTCATCGGCGGCCTCTCGGCCGCCACCGCCATGGTCATCGTCGATTCGGTAGCGCTCGCCATCATGATCTCGAACGATCTCGTCATGCCCCTCGTGCTGCGCCGGCGGGGCCGCCGCGGCGAGGACGAACGGACGGATGCCGGCGACCTCGGCCGCTTCGTCGTCATGGTCCGGCGCATCGCCATCGTCGCCGTCATCCTCTTCGCCTATGTCTATTATCGCGCCTCCGGCGAGGCGGCGCTTGCCGCCATCGGCCTCCTGTCCTTCGCCGCGGTGGCCCAGATCGGCCCGGCCTTCTTCGGTGGCCTCATCTGGCGGCGCGGCACAGCGCTCGGCGCGAGCGCCGGCCTCGCCGCCGGCTTTGCCATCTGGGCCTATACGCTGCTGCTGCCGAGCCTCTCCGGCAGCGAGGGTTTCTGGCACGACGTCGTCCGCAACGGGCCCTTCGGGCTCGCCGCCCTGAAGCCCACGGCCCTTCTCGGCACCGACCTGCCGCAGCTGACACACGGCGTCGTCTGGAGCCTCGCCGTGAACCTCGCCGCCTATGTCGGCTTCTCGCTCATGCGCCCGGCCAATCCCATGGAGCGGCTGCAGGCCAACGTCTTCATCGCCCGCGACAGCGCCCCCATGGCCCAGGCCTTCCGCCTGCGCCGCTCGGCCGTTACCGTCGACGACCTGCGCTCCACCGTCGGACGCTATCTCGGCACGGAACGGACGGACGCTGCTTTCATGAGTTTCGCCGCCAGCCGTGGCGTCACTCCAAACGGCAACGCCGAGGCGGACATCCACCTCCTGCGCTTTGCCGAGCATTTGCTCGCCTCGGCCATCGGCGCGGCCTCCTCGCGCCTTGTGCTGTCGCTGCTGCTGCGCCGGCGCAACGTCTCCACCAAGGCGGCTCTCAAGCTGCTCGACGACGCCTCGGCGGCCATCCAGTACAATCGCGACCTGCTGCAGCATGCCCTCGACCACGCGCGCCAGGGCATCACGGTGCTCGACAAGGACCTGCGCCTGATGTGCTGGAACCGGGCCTTCCGCGAGCTCTACGACCTTCCGGAGGAACTCGTGCATGTGGGCGTCGGTCTCGAGGAGATCGTGCGCTTCAATGCCGAGCGCGGCTCCTACGGCAAGGGCAACCCCGATGACCTCATCGCCGCGCGCCTCGAGAGCTTCGTCAACGACACCGAGCCGGTCCGGCTGAGGCTCTATCCCTCCGGCAAGGTCATCGAGATCCGCTCCAACCACCTGCCCGACGGCGGCCTCGTCACTACCTACGCCGACATTACCGAAACCGTCGGCGCCGAGGAGGCGCTCGAGCGCGCCAACGAGACGCTGGAGCGGCGCGTGCGCGAGCGGACGGAAGAGCTCATGCGCCTCAATGAGGAGTTGCGCGGCGCCAAGGCCGCTGCCGACGAGGCCAATGCCTCCAAGACCCGCTTCCTCGCCGCCGCCAGCCACGATATCCTGCAGCCGCTCAACGCGGCGCGCCTCTATGCCACCTCGCTGGTCGAGCGCGACCGCAAGTCCGGAGACGCGGCGCTCGCCGAGAACATCGACGGCGCCCTCGACGCGGTGGAGGAGATCCTCACCGCCCTTCTCGACATCTCGCGCCTCGACACTGGCGCGCTCAAGGCCGAGCCGTCGCTCTTCCGCCTGGACGACATGTTCCGCGCCCTCCGGCGCGAGTTCGGCCCGATGGCGCGCGAGAAGGGCCTTGAACTTGCCTTCGTCGATACCTCGGGCACGGTCAGGACCGATCGGCGGCTTCTGCGCCGCCTCCTGCAGAACCTGATCTCCAACGCCATCAAATATACGCCGACCGGCAAGGTACTCGTCGGCTGCCGCCGGCGCGGCAACAGGCTGCGTATCGAGGTGTGGGATACGGGTCTTGGTATACCGGCCTCGAAACAGAAGGTCGTCTTTCGTGAGTTCCTGCGGCTCGAACAGGGCGCGCGCGAGGCGCGCGGCCTCGGTCTCGGCCTCTCCATCGTCGAGCGCATCGCCCGCGTGCTTGACCATCCGCTGTCGCTGCGCTCGGTCCCTGGCCGCGGCTCCGTCTTCGCTGTCGAGGTCCCTCTCGTCACGGCCCTGCCGGCGGGTCAGGTCGCCACCGAGGTGGAGCCCGCGCCGGCCGCCCCGCTCGATGGCCTCGTCGTCCTTACCATCGACAACGAAAAGCAGATCACGCAGGGTATGCAGGTGCTGCTCGGCGGCTGGGGTTGCACCGTCCTGGCCGCGTCCGGCCTGAAGCAGGCCCAGGACGTGCTGCGTCGCAAGGGAGCCCGGCCGGACGTCATCATCGCCGACTACCACCTCGATGAGGGCGACGGCATCGAGGCGATCGTCGCCCTGCGCTGGAAGCTTGCGCGCGAGCTGCCGGCGGTACTGCTCACCGCCGACCGCTCGCCCTCCGTGCGCGCCGAGGCCGCCGCCAAGGACATCCACGTGCTGCACAAGCCGCTGAAGCCGGCGGCCCTGCGCGCACTGCTAACGCGCTGGAAGGCGCTCAGGATCGCCGCGGAATAGGGCTCAGACGTCGCTCGAGTAGGCCGGCCGCCCGCTCGCCAGCATGTCGGCGAGAAGGTCGAGCCGGTCTTGACCCCAGAACACCTCGCCGTCGATGACGTAGGACGGAGAACCGAAGACCTCCGCTGCGATGGCGTCCGCAATGTTGCCGGCATAGGTGGCCTTGGCCGACTCACCGTGGGCGCCCGCGAGCATCATCCCGGCATCGACGCCGACCTCCGTCGCGATCGCCGCCAGCACCGCCTCGTCGGCAAGATTCTCGTCTCGCGCCCACACACCGGCGAAGGCGCGCGCGGTGAAGGCGGCCGGATCGATGCCCGCCGCCTGCAGGGCGATGACGCAGCGGTCGGCGAGCGACACCTCGAAGGGCCAGAATGCCGGCTGGAGATTGAGCGGCACGCCCCGCTTCTCGCGCCAGCGCTGCAGCTCGACGAGCCGGTACCGCTGGCGCACGGGATGGCGCCTGGCGAGCGGCAGCCCGCCCGTCTCGGAAAAGACCTCGCCGAGGAAGACAGGCTTGTAGGTGACGGTGCATCCGTGCCGTTGAGCGGTGGCGAGAAAGGGCGCGTGGCCGAAATAGGCCCAGGGGCTGACGAGCGAGAAATAATAATCGATCTGGCGCATGCGGCGGGGCCTCCCGATTCCATTAGGGGACAGGTTAGCCGCCCGGCGCCTCGGTGCCAGCCCGCTTCGGCGCATCCCTGGCTGTGTGTTTCATCGCCGCCTCCGCAGCGAGGAAGGCCCGGACCTCCTCCGGCGGTTCGGGTGAGGCGGCATTGACGCCCACCGTTGCAAGCAACTGCGCCACGGACACGAAGGCCTTGGCGCGGCGATCGTAGAGCCCGCCGCGCAGCAGCGCGACGGCCGCCACCATCTCCTCGCCGCGGCGGTTGCACGCGATGAAGCGCTGCTCCATCACGAACCAGCTGTCGCCCCACGCAACGATGCGGCTGTCGAGCCGGAAGCGGCGGAACAGCCGCAGCTCGCGCCGGTAGCGGATGCTCGCCGCCGACAATACGGGCGTCCATTTGTTGGCGAGCACCGCCCGCCACAGCCCGCTGCGCAGGATGAGGTCCATGCGCCCGAGATCCATGAGCGTGAGATAGCGGCCGTTGTTCATGTGGCCGTTGGTGTCGAGATCAAGGAGCCCGACGTGAAACCACAGACGCGAGACGCCGTCGGGCACGGCGAGCCGGCCGCGGAACGGCGTCGCGAGGAGGAGCCAGAGAAGGCGCAACCAGAGGTTCATGGAAAATAGCCGCCGGGCTATGACACCTGCATCGCGGCGTCATGCCCGCGCTTGTCGCGGGCATGACGCCTTTGCGGGTTGAGCAACGACGAGGCGTGGATGGCCGGAACACGCCCGGCATGACACGCCTACGACGCCTTCTCTTACGCTGCCTTCTTCCGGTCTGGCTTCTCGGCGGGTGCCGCATAGAAGCTCGTGCGCTCGCGGGCCATACGCATCAGGAGGCGGCAGGGTTTGAAGCGCTCACCGTGCTTCTTCGCCAGTGACTTGGCGAGATCGACGAAGGCCGCGACGCCCATGCCGTCGATGTAGGACAGCGTGCCGCCGGTGAACGGCGCGAAGCCGAAGCCGAGGATGGAGCCGACGTCCGCCTCGCGCGGATCGGTGATGACCTTCTCCTCGACCGCCCGCGCCGCCTCCAGCGCCTGCGCCACGAGGAAGCGCTGCTTCAGCTCCTCGATGTCGATGGCGTCGGGGTCGAGCTTCGTCTCCTGCAACTCGGCAAGGCCGGGCCACAGCCGCTTTTTGCCGCCTTCGGGATAGTCGTAGAAGCCCTTGCCGTTCTTGCGGCCGAGGCGGCCGCGCTTCTCTACCATCTCGACGAGAAGCTGCTCCTGCGCCGGGTCGATAGCCTCGGGCCCCACCTGCGCCTTCGTCGCCTTGAGGATCTTGAGCGCAAGATCGAGCGCCACCTCGTCGTTGAGCGACAGCGGGCCGACGGGCATGCCTGCCATGCGCGCCACGTTTTCGATCATGGCCGGCGGCACGCCCTCGACGAGCATCTGGTGTCCCTCGCGCACATAGGCCATGACGCAGCGGTTGGCGTAAAAGCCGCGCGCATCGTTGACGACGATGGGCGTCTTCCTGATGGCGCGCACGTAGTCGAGCGCCACGGCGAGCGCCCGGTCGCCCGTCTTCTTGCCGAGGATGACCTCCACCAGCATCATCTTCTCGACCGGCGAGAAGAAGTGGATGCCGACGAACTGCTTCGGCCGCTCCGAATTGGCGGCAAGCCCAGTAATGGGCAAGGTCGAGGTGTTGGAGGCGAAGATGGCGCGCGGGCGCATCGCCGCCTCCGCCTTGGCGATGACCTCGGCCTTGACCTTCGGGTCCTCGAATACCGCCTCGATGACGAGGTCGCAGTCCTTCAGGAGCCCGTAGTCGTCGCTCGCCGTGATGCGGGCGAGCAATGCCTCGCGGTCGGCCGTCTTGGCACGCCCCTTCATGATCTGGTCGGTCATCAGCTTGTGCGAATGGGCCTTGCCCCTCTCGGCGGCCTCCACGCTCTGGTCGATGAGCACGACCTCCATGCCGGCGAGCGCGGTGACATAGGCGATGCTTGCGCCCATGAAGCCGGCTCCTATGACGCCGACGCGGCGCAGCTTCGCCTGAGGCACGTCCGCCGGCCGACGCGCACCCTTGTTGAGCTCCTGCATGGAGACGAAGAGCGTGCGGATCATCGCCGCCGCCTCCTTCGAGCGCAGGATCTTAGCGAAATAGCGGCTCTCCACCTCGAGCGCGAGGTCCATCGGCAGTTGCAGGCCCTCGTAGACCGCCTGCAGGATCGCCTTCGCCGCCGGATAATTGTCGTGCGTCTCGCGCCGGTAGATGGCGTTGGCCGCCGGCCACACCTGCATGCCGGCGGGCGAATAGACGCGGCCGGAGGGGTTCTTGAAGCCCTTCTCGTCCCACGGCGCAACGGCGCTGCCGCCGGCACGCAGCCATTCCTTGGCTGTCTCGACGATCTTGTCGCGCGGCGCCACGGCGTGGACGAGGCCCATGTTGCGCGCCATCAGCGGGCGGATCTGCTCGCCCTTGAAGAGCATCTGCAGGGCATCGCCCGTCTGCATCAGCCGCGCCACGCGCTGCGTGCCGCCGGCACCGGGGAAGAGGCCGACCTTGACCTCCGGCAGGCCGACCCGCGTCGCGTCGACATCCGAGACCACGCGGAAGTGGCAGGCGAGCGCGAGCTCAAAGGCGCCGCCCAGGCACACGCCGTGGATCGCGGCCGCGAACGGCTTGCCGCAAGTCTCCAGCCGCCGATAGAGCTGCGAGAGCTTGCGCGATTCCGCAAAGAAATGGGCGATCGCCGCCTCTTCGCCTTTCGTCCTCGCGAGCTTCGCATATTCGGCGCCGAGACCTTGCAGCATGGTCAGGTCCGCGCCGCCGGAGAACGCTTTCTTGCCGGAGGTGATGATGCAGCCCTTGATGGCGGCATCGGCCGCCACCGTGTCGATGATGGCGGCGAGTTCCTCCATCACCTGAGGCGTGATGACGTTCATCGAGCGGCCGGGCATGTCCCAGGTCGCGACCGCGATGCCCTCGGCGTCGGTCTCGAAGCGGAAGTTCTCGAACTTCATCTTGTCCTCACACCCGTTCGATGATGGTGGCGGTGCCCATGCCGGCGCCGATGCACAGCGTCACCAGGGCAGTCTCCTTGCCGGTGCGCTCCAGTTCGTCGAGCACCGTGCCGAGGATCATGGCACCCGTGGCGCCGAGCGGGTGGCCCATGGCGATGGCGCCGCCGTTGACATTGACCTTGGCCGGATCGAGCGCAAAGGCCTGCATGTAGCGCAACACGACGGAGGCGAAGGCCTCGTTGATCTCGAAGAGGTCGATGTCGGCAATGGTCATGCCGGCACGCTTCAACACCTTCTTCGTCACATCCACCGGCCCGGTGAGCATCAACGCCGGCTCCGAGCCGATGTTGGCGAAGGCGCGGATACGCGCCCGCGGCTTCAGGCCGGCCGAGCGGCCCGCCTTGCGCGAACCGACGAGCACGGCCGCTGCCCCATCGACGATGCCGGACGAATTGCCGGCGTGGTGCACATGGTCGAGCGCCTCGACCTCGGGATGGGCATCGATGGCGACGGCTGAAAAGCCGCCCATGTCGGCCATCTGGACGAAGGAGGGCTTGAGCTGGCCGAGCGTCTGCATGTCCGTGCCCGGCCGCATGTGCTCGTCCTTGTCGAGGAGGACGATGCCGTTGACGTCGGTGACCGGCGCGACGGACTTCTTGAAATAACCCCTCTCCCAGGCCTTGGCAGCGCGCTTCTGGCTTTCCACCGCATAGGCGTCGCAATCGTCGCGGGTGAAGCCGTATTTGGTGGCGATGAGATCGGCCGAAACGCCCTGCGGCATGAAATAGGACTTCACGGCGATCTCCGGCTCGACCGGCCAGGCCCCGCCCGAGGCGCCGATACCGACGCGGCTCATGGATTCGACGCCGCCGCCCACCACCAGGTCGTGCTGGCCGGACATGACCTGCGCCGCGGCGAAGTTCACCGCATCAAGGCCGGAGGCGCAGAAGCGGTTGATCTGCACGCCCGGCACGTGGTGGCCGTAATCGGCATTGAGCGCCGCCGCGCGGGCGACGTCGCCGCCCGCCTCGCCGACGGGATCGACGCAGCCGAGCACCACGTCGTCGACGAGGCGCGTGTCGAGGTCGTTGCGCTCGCGCAGCGCCCTGAGCGCCGTCGTCGCGAGCTGCAGCGTCGTCACCTGGTGCAGCGCGCCGTCCGCCTTGCCGCGGCCGCGCGGCGTACGCAAATGGTCATAGATGTAAGCGTCAGGCATGAAGGCCTCCCGGCATTGGGCTCCCCTCCCCTTGGGGAGGAGCAGGGCTTGGGGTGGGACCGGCAGAGCCCGGCCTTCCCACCCCGCTCGCTTGGCTCACTGCGCCTCTCCGCGATGGGAGAGGCCGAACTCAGAACATCTCCGCCGGCATCGCCATCATCGTGTCGGCGCCGGAGGAGATCCGGGCAAGATGCACGGCGCTCTCCGGCATCGTCCGCTCCATGAAGAAGCGGCCGGCGAGCAGCTTCGCCTCCATGTCCGCCGCATCGCCGCCGTTCGCCTTCTTCGCGAGCGCAGTCCTGGCGATCTGCGCCCACATGTAGCCGAGGGCCACGAGCCCGAAGAGATGCATGTAGTCGTAGGACCCGGCGCCCGCATTGTCCGGCTTGGCCATGGCGTTGTTCATGAACCACATGGTCGCCTGCTGCAGGTGGCCGAGCGCGGCCTCGAGCGGCTTCACGTAGGGCGCCATGGCCTCGTCGCCGGCGTGCTGCTTCACGAAGCCGCCAACCTCATTGAAGAAGGCCATGACGGCCCGCCCGCCGTCGCGCGGCAGCTTGCGGCCGACGAGGTCGAGCGCCTGGATGCCGTTGGCACCCTCGTAGATCATGGCGATACGGGCATCGCGCACGAACTGCTCCATGCCCCATTCGGCGATGTAGCCGTGGCCGCCGAACATCTGCTGCGCCTTCACCGCATTGTCGAAACCGACATCGGTGAGGACGCCCTTGAGGACCGGCGTGAGCAGGCCGAGCTGGTCGTCCGCCGCCTGCTTCTCCGCCGCATCGCCAGAGCGATGCGCGACGTCGCTCTTCAGGGCCGTCCATAGCACGAGCGCCCGCGCCGCCTCGTTGAAGGCACGGATGGAGAGAAGGTTCCGCCGCACGTCCGGGTGGACGAGGATGGGGTCGGCCGGCTTGTCCGGATCCTTGGCGCCGGTGAGCGAGCGGCCCTGCAGGCGCTCGCGCGCATAGGCGACGGCGTTCTGGTAGGCGACCTCCGACTGGGCGAGGCCCTGGATGGCGACGCCGAGCCGCGCCTCGTTCATCATCACGAACATGGCGTTGAGGCCCTTGTTCTCGGTCCCGACGAGCCAGCCCCTGGCCCCATCGTAGTTCATGACGCAGGTGGCGTTGCCGTGAATGCCCATCTTGTGCTCGATGGAGCCGCAGGACACGCCATTCGCCGCGCCGAGCGAGCCGTCGCCGTTGACGAGCCGCTTCGGCACCACGAAGAGCGAGATGCCCTTGGTGCCCTCCGGCGCCCCCTCGATGCGGGCGAGCACCAGGTGGACGATATTTTCGGTGAGATCATGCTCGCCGGCCGAGATGAAGATCTTGGTGCCGGTGATGGCATAGGAGCCGTCGCCGTTCGGCACGGCCTTTGTCTTGATGAGCCCTAGGTCGGTGCCGCAATGCGGCTCGGTGAGGTTCATGGTGCCGGACCAGGCGCCGGCGATCATCTTGGGCAGATAGGTCTTCTTCTGTTCCTCTGTGCCGTGGGTCATCAGCGCCGCGATGGCGCCCATGGTCAGGCCCGGATACATGGCGAGCGCCATGTTGGCCGAGGAGGCGAATTCGTTCATCACCGCCGCGAGCGTATAGGGCAGGCCCTGGCCGCCGTAGTCCGGATCGGCCGCGAGCCCGATCCAGCCGCCCTCGACGAAGGCGTCATAGGCCGCCTTGAAGCCCTTCGGCGTCGTCACGCGCCCGTCGTCGTGGCGGGTGCAGCCTTCGAGATCCCCGGTACGGTTGAGCGGCTGTAGCACCTCCTCGCAGAGCTTCGCGCCTTCCTGGAGAATGGCCGCGATCAGGTCCGGGCTCGCCTCGGCGAAACCCGGCAGATTGTTGTAGCGCTCGATCCCGAAGACGTCCTCGAGCAGGAAACGGACATTCTCGACTGGTGCCTTGTAGCTCGGCATTCCGTGGCTCCTCCCGCATTGCGCCCGCCCGGCAACCGCCAGCAGAGCGGGGGCGGGGCACATCATGGTTCATATATAAACCATATCGGCGCCTGTCGAAAGGGCGTGCGTCGGGCCGCCTTCATTGCGCTGCCTTCCCGGCGCCCCACGCGCCCCGCGGACAGGCCGTACGCGCAATCCTGTCTGTTATGGTTAACGGCTTCTTTACCATAATCAGGAGAACTTGACCCACCGGCAGCATCGCGCAGGACGTGCCTGCGGCAGCGCAGTGGGATCACGATGGCACAGACCGCCCCCTGGAGTGTGAAGGGCATCGACCCGCAGGCGCGGGATGCGGCCAAGGAGGCGGCGCGCAAGGCGGGAATGACGCTCGGCGCATGGCTCAGCACCGTCATCGCCGACCAGGCGGCCGACGGCGACACCCGCGTGGCCGCATCGGGACACGATTCGCTCGCCGAGGTCAGCGAGCGGCTCGCCCGGTTTGCCCGCGAACGCATGCAAACCGCCGCCGCCCCGCGTCGTCCCGAGGCTGGCGCCGGCCTCGACATGCCGAGCCTCGACGAGATCGTGGCGCGCGTCAGTGAGCGCACCCTCGCCGAGACGCGGGGCGCCGCAGCACGCACGGCCAGCGCACTCGACTCGATTGCCCGCTGGATGGAGCGCACTGAATCGCATGTCGCGCAAAGCACCCGCTCGATGGCCGAGCGGCAGGACGAGACGACCGGCGCCATTGGTAAGGCCCTTCTGGCCATCGGCCGGCGGCTCGACGACATCGAGCGGCATCTCACTGCCGACAGGACACCTGCTGCCGTCTCGCGCTGGTACGAAGACGCCGCCGCGCTCCGCGACGCGCTCGACGACGTCGGGGACCGGCTTGAGGCCGTCGCCGCCGGGGCGGGAAACGACGCTGGCGAAGAAGAGACCGTCGGCCCGCTGATAACCGAGGAGCAAACGGCCCGTCGGCGGCTCGAGGCGGCCGTCGCCGAGATCCGTCGTCGGCAGCGCGAACTCGACGACAGCCCAACCCTTGGCGAGCGCTTTGCCGCCATGAACCGGCGGCTCGACGAGCGGCCGCGCCGCAACCAGACGCCGATTGCACGGGAGGTCGGAACGCCTGGCCACGCCGCCCCCCGCCTCGAACAGGAGGCCGTTGTCGCCCGCCTGGAGGCGCTGTCGCGCAAGATCGACGAGGCCCTGCGACCAGTGGCGGCGATGCCGATCGGCGACGTCCTCGCCCGGCTCGACCGTCTGAACGAGCACCTGGAGCGCCCGAGCCCGGCTCCCGATCTCGCGCGCATCGAGGGCATGATCCACGCCTTGACGGCACGCATCGAGGAGGTGCGCGCAACCGAGACCGATAGCGCTGGCCTCGACGCACTCGAACGGCAGATCGGTCAGCTGGCCGAGCGGATCGATGCGGTGGGCGCGGCCCCGGCACTCGCCGAGCGGGAGCGCATCGCGCACGGCATGTCCTCGCTCGAAAGGACGATGGCCGACCTCCTCGCCGACCTGCGCCATCAGCTGCGTGAGGAGATGCGCGAGTTGCAGGACGGCACGGCCGAAGCCATCGAGCAGGTAGCTCGCCGCGCCGCCGAAGCGGCCCGCAGCGCCCTTCCCGATGCCTACGAGACCATGCCCGCCGAGATCGGCCAGCTCAAACGCGACTTGGCCGCACTGAGGACGACCCAGGCGAGCACCGACCTGAGGACACAAGATACGCTGGAAGCCGTGCACCAGACGCTGGAGCGGATCGTCGACCGCCTCGCCCTGCTGGAGGAAGACATGGCCGAGGGGCGGCCGGCGCCGGGCACCCTGCCGCGCCTGCCCGACGACGATCCGGCCGATTCGGCCGAGTTCGAAGACCTGCGCACCAGCCTCGACGCTTTGCTGAGGGCAAACCAGCCTTCCCACGGCCGGGAAGACGAGACCGATCGGCCGGCACCGCCGCCTACTCTCGATGCCGCCACGCCATCCGCCGCGTTTCTCGCGGCGCAGCCGACCCTGACGGCCGTGCCTTCGGAGAAGGAGACAGCGGCTGCTGCTCCGGCTTTCGACGAGGCGCCCACCGCGGCGGTCAAAGCAAGCTTCATCGCGGCCGCCCGGCGGGCCGCGCAGGCTGCGGCGGCGGAGACCGCCGCCGCGCTGCCCGATCCGGCCTTGCACGCCAACAAGGTCGAGGTCCTGTCCCGGTCCGAGGACGACTCCGCGCCCGCGCTCAGGGCCGAGCCGCGGCCGACGGCGGCTACGCGCCGTCAGACCGTCGCCTCCCCGGTCGCGCGGCTCAGGAACGGCGTCGCCGCCCGGCGCAAGCCCCTGCTGATCGGTCTCGCCGCCATCGTCATCGCCGTCGGCGCGGCGCAGGTGCTGGGTGGCCTCGCCGGCAAGCCCCACCCCGCTGGCGATGCGGAACCCGCCGCGGCCCATGACGCCACGGCGCCCGCTGCCCGCGAGGAGGCCGAGGCGCGATCATCACCACCGGTACAGGCGGATGCTCCCTCCCCCGACGTCTTGAACCCCTTCGCCGCGAACCCGTTCGTCACCGACAGCGGCCCCGCGACGACGGGTTCCCTACCGGTAGTTCCGGCCGTCCCTGACAGCGCCTCGCCGGCCCCCGCCCCGGACCGGAATTCGCGCCTCGAGGAGAGCCCACGGGCCCCCCTTTCCATCCCGCCGAGCAAGGTCGCCGACCTGCCGGCGGAGGGCCTGCCCGCCCCGTTGCGCAAGGCGGCGGCCGCGGGCGACGCCGCCGCCGTCTACGAGGTCGCCAGCCGCCTCGCGGAGGGTCGCGGAGTGCCGCGCGACATGGCCCAAGCCGCCCGGCTGTTCGAGGCGACGGCGACTGCCGGTCTCGTGCCGGCGCAATATCGTATCGCCAGCCACTACGAAAAGGGTATCGGCGTCCCGCGCGACGTCGGCACGGCGCGCATGTGGTACGAGAAGGCGGCTGCGGCCGGCAATGCACGGGCGATGCACAATCTCGGCGTGCTCTATGCCGAGGGCATCACCGGCAAACCGGATTACGAGACGGCCGTGCAATGGTTCCGCAAGGCAGCGGAGTTCGGCGTGCGCGACAGCCAGTTCAATCTCGCCGTTCTCCTGGCGCGCGGTCTCGGCACCGAGCGCGACCTCGTCGCCTCCTATACGTGGCTGTCGGTCCTCGCCCGCGACGGCGACAAGGATGCGGCCGCCAAGCGGGACGAACTCGCCCGCAGCTTGACGGCGAGCGAACTGGCCATCGGCAAGGAGGCTTTCGCGCGCTGGCAGGTCAAGGTGCCCGACCGCATCGCCAATGAAGTGCCCGCGGGCGGCTGGGAGCTGAGCACCGCTGCCCCCTCGCCGGGGGCGCCGAAACCGCCCGGGACGGTGTCACAACTCTGACGGCCCGTACGCGCTCACGGCAGCCTCCGGGCTGTGGCGACGGGACGGCACACGGGCTTGTGCATAACCGTGGCTGTCATGCCTTGGTTTTGACCCCACGTTAAGGGACGCTCCCTAGACTGACGAAGCAGCCGCGTGCCGACGGCCCGCGGCCGCTGTCGCATTCGACCGAGCGTCCGAGTACCGTGCCGTGCACATCTACCTGCCCATCGCCGAAATGTCCGTCAACATGTTCACCCTCCTCGCCATGGGCGCGGCGGTGGGCTTCATCTCGGGCATGTTCGGCGTCGGCGGCGGTTTCCTGATGACGCCGCTTCTGATCTTCCTCGGCATCCCGCCGGCGATCGCGGTCGCCACCCAGGCCTCGCAGATCACGGCTTCCTCGGTCACCGGTGCGCTCGGCTACTGGCGGCGCAAGGCGCTCGACTTCAAGCTCGGCGGCGTGCTGGTCGCGGGTGGCTTCGTCGGCACGCTGCTCGGGGTGTGGTTCTTCAACGTGATGAGCCGCCTCGGCCAGCTCGAATTCGTCATTGTCGTCAGCTACGTGACGCTCTTCGGCATCATCGGCTCGCTGATGCTGGCCGAAAGCCTCAAGACCATGTGGGCGACGCGCCGCGGCGTCGTCCCCCTCTCGCGTCGCTCGGGCGAGCATCCGTGGTATCTCGGCCTACCGTGGAAGATGCGTTTCCACCGCTCCAAGCTTTATGGCAGCGTCATCCCCATCGTCACGCTCGCCATACTCATCGGCTTCGCCGGAGCGGTGCTCGGCATTGGCGGCGGCTTCATTCTCGTTCCTGCGCTCATTTATCTCTTCCGCATCCCCGCCGCCGTGGTGGTCGGCACATCCCTCTTCCAGATCCTCTTCACGATGATGGCGGCGACGCTGCTGCACGCCTTCACCAACCAGTCGGTGGACGTGGTGCTGGCGATGCTGCTCATCATCGGCGGTGTCATGGGAGCGCAATTCGGCGCCCGCGCCGGCCAGAATCTCAAGGGCGAGTCCTTCCGCCTGCTCCTTGCCATTCTCGTCCTCGGGGTCGGTATCCGCTTTGCCATCGATCTCGTGGTGAGACCGCAGGAGCCCTTCTCGCTCGTCACCGTGGGGGCACGGCCATGACGGCGACGAGGTGGGCAAGAACGGCGATGCCCCGGCTGCTGTTCGCCGCGGCCGCTCTCGCAGCGGTCTGCGCATCGCTCGCGCCGGCGGCTGCCGAGACACTGATCCTGTCCCTGTCGACACACAGGGTCGCGATCACGTCCACCTACACGGGTTCGTCCATCGTTGTCTTCGGCGCCATTGAACGTGATGAGCGCACGGTGGCACGGGCCGCACCGTATGACGTCGTCATCACCGTGCGCGGCCCCCGGCGCACGACCATCGTGCGCGAGAAGGAGCGGGTCGGGCCGCTCTGGCTCAACACATCGCAGCGCCGCTTCGTCGACCTTCCGACTTATCTCGCCGTTCTCTCGTCGCGGCCGATCGACGAGATCGCGGGCGGGGCTTTTCTCACGCGCTACCGGCTCGGCCTCGATATGCAGATCGCGACGCCAGGCATGGAACATCTGGCGAGCGAGGAGCCGTTCCGGGAGGCCCTGCTGCGGCTCAAGAACGACCAGGGGCTGTTCACCGAGGAGCCGCGCGGCGTCACCTTCCTGACGCCGTCAATCTTCCGCGCGCCCATCACTCTGCCCGCTGTCGCCCCCACCGGCAATTACGACGTCGAGGTGGCTCTCTTCGTCGACGGGGCGCAACTCGCCCGGCAGACCACCAATTTCGAGGTGGTGAAAACCGGCTTCGAACAGGCGACGGTCACCCTCGCCCACGATCACGCCATGTTCTACGGCCTCGGCGTCGTCGCCATGGCGGTGCTCTTCGGCTGGCTCGCGACGATCATCTTCCGGCGGGACTGACGAAGCTCAATCCGGCAGCAGCAGCGGCCAGCCGATGGCGTAGAGCCGTTGGCCGAGCACGTGGGCCGTGACGCCTTGGGGAAAGAGCGGCCGGAAGGCGGCATCGCGCAGGTTGAGCCCGCCCGTCAGAGCACCGAAAGCCGGCATGACGATGCGCCGCGCCCCCACAGCGAAGCAGCGGCGACGCAGGGAGCGGCCGGTGAGCCGCACCTTGGCCGCCGGATGCATGTGCCCGACGATCTCCGCCGTGCCGTCTTCGGCAGGCTCGTGCCGCAGCACCACGTCGGCGAGGCGCAGCTCCGCAGCGCTCTCGCCGCCAGCCGTGCGCGGCATCCGCGGATCGTGATTGCCTGTCACCCACAGCCAGTCGCGGCCGCGCTGCAGGGCGGCGAGCGCTTTGCGGTCGCGTGGATCGAGACGCGCGTGCGCATCCGCATCGTGGAAGCTGTCGCCGAGCGCGACGACGGCCCGAGGCGCATAGCGGGCGACGAGGCGCGCCACCGCGGCGAGCGTGGCGCGCGTGTCGTACGGCGGCAGGAAGATGCCATGGCTGGCGAAGGATGACGCCTTCTCGAGATGGAGGTCGGCGACGACGAGCAGCCCCTGGTCCGCGACGAAGAGCGCACCGGCGGGATCGGCGACAAGATCGAGCCGCCCCAGGCGCAGAACCTGCGCCGCGCCCGCTGTGCCGGTCTCGCCATCCATCGCGTTCACTGCATCGCCTCGTCCATCATCGCCGCCTCGGCCTCCGCCAGCATGTGCTCGGCGGCCTCGCCATAGACCATCTCGCGGCCGATCTCGAGCATCACCGCCACCGATAGCGGCGAGAGATGATCGAGCGGCGCATGCACGATTCGCCCCGCGACGCGCACCAGCATATCGCCGAGCCGGCGCACGTCGAGCAGCCCCGTTGCGGCATCGGCGCGCGCCGCGCGCAGGAGGACGTGGTCCGGCTCGTGCCGGCGCAGCACGTCATAGACGAGGTCGGTCGACATGGTGACTTGGCGGCCGGTCTTCTCCTGCCCAGGAAAGCGCCGTTCGATCATGCCGGCGATGATCGCGCAATGGCGGAAGGTGCGCTTCATCAGCGCCGATTCCGCCAGCCAGTCCTCGAGGTCGTCGCCCAGCATGTCCGGCGCGAAGAGATCGGCCAGCGACAGGCGCTGCTGTGTGACCGCGAGGCCGATGTCGGCAATGCCCCAGGTAGCGAGGCCGTAGTCGTTGGCGACGAAGCCGAGCGGCTTGAGGCGCGCCCGCTCCAGGCGCCGCGTCAGCAACATGCCGAGCGTCTGATGCGCGAGCCGCCCCTCGAAGGGATAGGCGACGAGATAGTGGCGCCCGGCGCGCGGGAAGGTCTCGACGAGCAGTTGCCCCGGCCGCGGCAGACGCGACTTCATCTTCTGTGCCCTCAGCCAGTTTGCCACTGGCCTCGGCAGGCGGTGCCAGTCGTCCGGGCTTGCGATCATCGTGCGCACGCGGCTCGCCAGGAAGCTCGACAGCGGGAACTTGCCGCCGGCATAGGACGGCACCTTCGGGTCCGTGCCCGCCGCCGTGCGCGAGGCGGTGACCTCGTTTTCATAGATGCCCTCGAAGCGCAGCACCTCGCCGGCGAAGACGAAGGTGTCGCCCGGCGTCAGCCCCTCCGCGAAATATTCCTCCACCTCGCCGAGCACCCGCCCGCCGCGCACGACGGTCATGCCGCCCGCCCGGCGCGGGCGGGCGAGGCGCACGCGCAGCATCGGCTCTTCGACGATGGTCCCGACGTTGAGCCGATACTGCTGGGCAACGCGCGGGGTGGTGACGCGCCACAGCCCGTCCTTACCCTTGACGATCCGCGCGAAGCGCTCGTAGCTCCTCAGCGCATAGCCGCCGGTGGCGACGAAGGCGAGGACATCGTCGAAATCCCGGCGCGGCAGGTCGGCATAGGGCGCAGCGCCGCGCACCTCCTCGTATAACGCATCGGCATCGAAGGGCCCGGCGCAGGCCCGGCCCAGCACGTGCTGGGCGAGTACGTCGAGGGCGCCGGTGCGCGCGTCCGGCGTATCCTGCGCCGCCTCCGCAACGGCGTCGAGCGCGGCCCGGCATTCCAGCACCTCAAAGCGATTGGCTGGCACCAGGAACGCCTTCGACGGCTCGTCGAGGCGATGGTTGGCGCGGCCGATCCGCTGCATCAGCCGGCTCGCGCCCTTCGGCGCGCCGACATTAATGACGAGATCGACGTCGCCCCAGTCGATGCCGAGGTCGAGCGTCGAGGTGCAGACCACTGCCTTGAGCCGCCCTTCGGCCATCGCCGCTTCGACGCGCCGGCGCTGGCCGGCGTCGAGCGAGCCGTGATGCAGCGCGATGGCGAGGCCATCGTCGTTCATCCGCCACAGCTCCTGGAAGACGAACTCGGCCTGCATGCGCGTGTTGACGAAGACGAGCGACAGGCGATGCTCCCGGATCGCCCGGTAGATCTCCTCCATGGCATGCAGCGCCGTGTGGCCCGCAAGCGGCGGCGCGAGCCGGCTCTCGAGGATGCCGATATGCGGCCGCGCGCCCTCCTTCACCGTGATGATGTCGGGTGAAGCCACCCCCTCGCGCTGCGGCACGAGATAGCGGGCGAGCACTTCCGGCTCGCGCACCGTCGCCGAGAGGCCGACCGTCGTCACCTGCGGCGCGAGCGCGAGCAGCCGCACGAGGCCAAGCGACAGGAGGTCGCCCCGCTTCGACGTCACGAGCGCGTGCAGTTCGTCGAGCACGATGCGCCGCAGGCCCGCGAAGAACGCCTCGGCCTCGCGATGCGCGATGAGCAGCGCGAGTTGCTCGGGCGTGGTGAGGAGGATATGCGGCGGGCGCTCGATCTGCCGCGCGCGCTTGTGGGCCGGCGTATCGCCGGTGCGCGTCTCGACCTTGACCGGCAGCCCCATCTCCGTGACCGGCGCCTCGAGGTTGCGCGCGATGTCGACGGCGAGCGCCTTGAGCGGCGAGATGTAGAGCGTGTGGAGGCCGGCCCGGTCCGGCGCCTCCGCGAGCTCGACCAGACTCGGCAGGAAGCCGGCGAGCGTCTTGCCGGCCCCCGTCGGGGCAACGAGCAGGGCCGAGCGCCCGGCCCGCGCGCTCGCGAGGAGATCGAGCTGGTGCGCACGCACGTGCCATCCGCGCCTGGCGAACCAGGCGGAGAAGGCAGGCGGCAGAGCAGCCGCGGCGGGCGACGGAAGATGCGGCGTCACCCCCAAGAGGTAGCGCCTCGTGCGCGATCCGTCATCCCGCGCCCACTGTCAAAGGGGCCGGACCGGCTTCTGCGCCGCGACGACGAAACCAGGCACCGGCCGGCCGCCGTCATGGCGCAGGACAGCGGGATCGCACGCCACGCCATCGAGCCCGACCGCGGCGAGCAGCGTCTCGACATGGCCGGTGCTGTGGGCGAAGCGCATGTCCTCGCCGAGCACGAAGCCAAGCGGCGCGTCGCCGACGTCCTGCACGGTGAACAGGAAGAGACCGCCGTCGCCGAGCGCCCGGGCAGTCGCTTCGAAAACGGGTGCGAGGTCGCCGACATAGATGAACACGTCGGCCGCGAGCACGAGGTCGGCGCTGCCCGGTGCCTCGCCGTCGAGGAACGCGGTCAGTTCGGCGACCGCGAGCCGGTCGTAGCAGCCGCGCCGGCGCGCCCGCTCCACCATGCGCGGGGCGATATCGCAGCCGGCAAGCGTGACGGCATAAGGACGCACGGCCTCGCCCATCAGCCCCGTGCCGCAGCCGAGGTCGAGCGCCAGGCGGAAATGAGGCGGCCGGCCGGTCGCCCCGCAGATGCCACACAGCGTCTCGAGGATGAGATCGGGGCCGCGATAGGCCAGCTTCTCGACGAGATGACGGTCGAAATGCCCCGCATACTCGTCAAAGAGCGCCCGCACATAGCCGGCCGACATGGCGCCGGTCGGGGGCAGCGCACCGAGGCGGGCGAGGCGCAGCCCAGCACCGAGCTCGTCTTCAGGCGACAACCTGAGCGCCGTCGTGAAGGCATCGCGCGCCTCGTCCTTCCGGCCGAGCGCCGCCAGCGTTTCGCCGAGGCTGATCCAGGCCGGCGCCCAGTGCGGCGCAAGGCGCACAATCTCGCCGATGAGTTCGGCGGCCGCCTCCCAGTCCTTTTCCCGCATCAGGCTCTCGGCAAAGGTGTAGCGTCGATCGACGAGGAGGTCGCCGGAGGTCATCAGCTTCGTGGGCCGCATGGGGGTGGGGGTCATGAGGTTGGAGGCGGCGGAAAGAACGTCAGGCGGTCGCCTTCGTCAAGCCGAAAGTGACGGCACCCGGGACTCGCGGGCTTAACCGGTCCGGAGGAAGCACCTATCTTGCGTCCATGCAGGCGCGCGACATTCTTTCGCTCACTCCGGCCGGGCTCTATTGCCCCCTCGCGGACGTCCATATCGACCCGCTGCGGCCGGTGCCGCGCGCGCTGATCACCCACGGTCATTCCGACCACGCCCGCGCCGGCCACGGCGCCGTGCTCGCGACGGCGCAGACGCTCGCCATCATGGCGGCGCGCTATGGCGAGGGCTTCTGCGGCACCGCCCAGGCGGTGCGCTACGGCGAGGCGGTGACGCTCGGGCCCGTGCGCGTCACCTTCCTGCCGGCGGGTCACGTGCTCGGCTCGGCGCAGATCCTCATCGAGGCGAGCGGCCTGCGCATTGTCATCTCCGGCGACTACAAGCGCGTGGGCGACCCCACCTGCGCACCCTTCGAGCCCGTGCGCTGCGACGTCTTCATCACGGAGGCGACCTTCGGCCTGCCGGTCTTCCGTCATCCCGATGCCGTCGGCGAGATCGACAAGCTGCTGCACTCCCTGACGCTCTTTCCCGAGCGGGCGCACCTCCTCGGCGCCTATCCTCTCGGCAAGGCGCAGCGGCTCATCGCCCTCCTGCGCCAGCGCGGCTACGACCGGCCCGTCTACCTGCACGGCGCCATGGAGCGGCTGATGCAGCTCTACGGCGAGCTCGGCATCGCCCTCGGCGACCTGCGCAAGGTCGAGCCCGGCAGCCGCGAGAGCCTCGGCGGCGCGGTCGTGCTGTGCCCGCCGGGCGCCCTACAGGACCTGTGGGCGCGGCGCTTCCCCGATCCGGTCGCCGCCTTCGCCTCGGGCTGGATGCGGGTGCGCGCTCGCGCCCGCCAGCGCGGCGTCGAGCTGCCGCTCGTCGTCTCCGACCATGCCGGCTGGGACGAATTGTGCGCCACGATCCGCGAGACCGGCGCCGGCGAGGTCTGGGTGACGCACGGCGAGGAGGAGGCGCTGGTGCACTGGTGCACGCGCGAGGGGCTCGCGGCACGTCCCCTCAACATGCTCGGCTACGGCGACGACGAGGCGGAGGCGGAAGCCGTCGCGGAGCCCTCGGCATGAACGACTTCGCAGAGTTGCTCGACCGCCTCGCCTTCGAGCCGCGCCGCAACGCCAAGCTGCGGCTGATGGAGGACTTCTTCCGCACGACGCCGGATCCCGAGCGCGGCTATGCCCTCGCCGCCCTCACGGGCGGGCTCTCCTTCCGCAACGCCAAGCCCGGTCTCGTGCGCGCGCTCATTGCCGAGCGCACCGATCCGGTGCTCTTCGCCCTCTCCTACGACTATGTCGGCGACCTGTCCGAAACCGTCGCTCTCATGTGGCCGCCGCCATCGCAGGCGGGCACTGGCCACAACGCCCCGCCGCCGCGCCTCGCCGACGTGGTCGAGGGCCTCTCGATGGCGGCGAAGACCGAACTGCCCGGCCTTCTCGCGCGCTGGCTCGATGCGCTCGACGAGACCGGGCGCTGGGCGCTGCTCAAGCTCATCACCGGGGCGCTGCGCATCGGCGTCTCCGCTCGCCTCGCCAAGACGGCCGTCGCCGGGCTCGGCAGGGTCGATCCCAATGCGGTCGAGGAATTGTGGCACGGCCTGACGCCGCCCTACGAGCCGCTCTTCGCCTGGCTCGAAGGTCGTGCGGATCGGCCGGAGGGGCTTGTGGTCGCCCCCTTCCGCCCGCCGATGCTGTCGCACCCGCTCGACGAGGAGGAGCTTTCGCGCCTCGACCCGGCCGAATTCTGCGCCGAATGGAAATGGGACGGCATCCGCATCGAGGCCGTGCGCGAGCTGACGCCGGAGGGCCGGCGCATCGTCCGGCTTTATTCCCGCACCGGCGAGGATATCACCGGCTCCTTTCCCGACCTGTGCGAGGCCCTCATCGCGGAGGACGCCTTCGTCGGAGCGCTCGACGGTGAGCTTCTCGTCCTGCGCGGGGGGCGCGTCGAGAGCTTCAATGTCCTGCAGCAGCGCCTCAACCGCAAGGCGATCACACCGCGCCTGATGCAGGAATTCCCCGCCCATATCCGCGCCTATGACCTGCTCGGCGAGGGCGAGGAGGATCTGCGCCCCCTGCCCTTCGCGGAGCGGCGCCGGCGGCTCGAGGCGCTCGTCGCGCGGCTCGCGGGCGGGCGCGTCGACCTCTCCCCCCTAGTACCCTTCGTTAGCTGGGAGGAACTGGTCGCGGCGCGTGCCCGGCCAAGCGAAGCCGGCGCCGGCATCGATGCCGAGGCCGTCGAGGGCGTCATGCTCAAGCGCCGCGACAGCCCCTATGTCCCCGGCCGGCCCAAGGGCCTGTGGTACAAGTGGAAGCACGACCCGCACCTCGTCGACGCGGTGCTGATGTATGCCCAGCGTGGCCACGGCAAGCGCTCGTCCTATTATTCCGACTACACCTTCGGCCTGTGGCGCAGCGGGCCCGAGGGCGAGGAGCTCGTGCCCGTCGGCAAGGCCTATTTCGGCTTCACCGACGAGGAGCTGAAGGAACTCGACCGCTTCGTGCGGCGGGAGACGGTCAACCGCTTCGGCCCGGTGCGCGAGGTCGTCCACACGGGCGAGCGCGGCCTCGTGCTCGAGGTCGCCTTCGAGGGCGTCCAGCAGTCGACGCGCCACAAGTCCGGCGTCGCCATGCGCTTTCCGCGCATCAGCCGCATCCGCTGGGACAAGCCGCCGCGCGAGGCCGACCGGCTCGACTATCTCGCCGGCCTCCTGCCGCGCGGGGAAACGATGAAGACGAGGGCGGGGAAGACATGACGCAACACGATGCCATCGAGACGACGCCCCTCGGCGCCGGGCCCGTGACGCGCCAGGCGAGCGCGCGCCTCGTGGTGCGCACGCGCGGGCCCGGCTTCACCGATATCACCCATGCCATCCGGCGGTGGCTCGCGACGAGCGGCATCGCCGACGGGCTCCTCACGGTCTTCTGCCGGCACACCTCGGCCTCGCTGACCATCCAGGAGAATGCCGATCCGGATGTGCGCGCGGATCTCGCGACGGCCCTCGACCATCTCGCCCCGCGCAACCGAGCCTATGTGCACGCCATCGAGGGGCCGGACGACATGCCGGCCCATATCCGCACCATGCTGACCGACGCCTCGCTCGCCGTGCCCGTCGTCTCGGGGCGGCTGGCGCTCGGCACCTGGCAGGGCATCTATCTCATCGAGCACCGCGAACGTCCGCACGCGCGGGAGGTGCTCGTCACGGCGATCGGCGCCGCTCAGGACGATGCGAGCGCCTGACCGGCGGTGCCGCCCCGCCAGCGCGACAGCGCGAGGCCCAGCGCCATCACGGCGACGGTCCAGGCCGCCGCCCACAGCGGCGCCGCCGAGCCGAGCCACGCGGCAGGCCAGGCGAGCGCTGGCGTGCCGGCGATGAGGGCCGGCGCCAGCGCGGGCAGCTCGGTCGAGGCGACGATCGCCGCACCGCCGAGAATGGCGATCGCGACCGCCCAGCCCCGCCCGCCGGGAAGCAGCGCGAAGAGAAGCGCCGGCAGGAGCGTGCCGGCGGAAACGCCGAGGATGAGGTTCACCGCGACCGCTGGCGCAATGCTGCCCGCAAGCGGACCGGCTGCCGCGGCGCCTCCCAAGGCCGCGAGCACGGCGAGCCGCGCGATGACGGTCTTGCGGGCGGTGGAGGCCCGCGGCGCGCTGACCCGATAGACGTCGCGCGACAGGATGAGGCCGAGAAGGAAACCGAGGGCGGCGACGCCCGCCAGCATCGTCGACAGATGCGCGACGGCCGACATCTGCCTGAGCAGCCAGGAGCCTTCGAGCAGCGCCCCCGGAAGATAGACCGCGGCGGCGTCGGCGACGAGGACGACCGCCGCAAGCACCACCGCCGCCCGCAGCGAGACGCGGCCGGCAAGGCCCCTGCCCGGCAGGGCCCCGGAAAGGCAGGTCACGATGGGCAAAGCCGCGACGCCCAGCATCGCGACGAGGAAGGGCGCCAGCACGATCTCCTCCCCCGGCCCGGCCGCGAGCCAGGTCAGAAGCGGCGCGCCCGCCCGGGTAAAGGGCATCACGGTGTCCATCCCCGAGCGCAGGCTTGCGGCGAAGGTGTGCCACCACGCCGCGGCAAGGGCCGCGGCCAGCAGTCCGGCAAAGCCTGCCACCAGCCCACCCTGGACGGCCAGCGTCGCGGCGACGGCCCTCAGCCCGCCCACCATGGCGACCACCGCGGCGAGGACGAAGAGAAGGCGCAAGGCGGCGGGATAGCCGACGGCGAGCGATTGCGCGAGGACGACGGCCGCATCCTGCAGCATCAGGGTGAGCGCGATGAAGGTGACGGGCATGAGGACGACGACAACGGCGCAGCGCGCCGGCGCGCCGAAGCGCCCGGCGAGGGTGCCGGCGGGCGTCGGGGCGGCGACATCGTGGAGGAAGGGAGCGAGGACCGCATGCAGCACGAGCCCGGCGACGGCGCCCCAGCGCAGGGCGGGTGCATTGCCGGCGAGCACGAGGAGTGCCAGCACGACGACCGGCAGGGCGAGGGTCGCCACCGCCGCCGGCAGGCTGCGGTCGGCGGCATCGAAGGTGGCGAGGCTCATCGTCCGCGCCCCCAGACCGACGAGGAGGAACAGCATCAGCGGCAGGCTGAGCAGCACGGGGGTCAGGAGCGATTCGGGCACGCCGACCCGCTCGAGCAGCCACATCAGCCCGATCACGGACGCCATCGCCGCCGCGAGCAGAAGGCGCTGCGCCTGACCCACCGGCCTGCCGCCAGCCATCATGCCCCGAGCCTCCCGCTCCCGCTATTGTCCGCAGTATCTTGGTGTGACATGACGCACCGCTCATGGCAAACTCGTGCTCGGCTCAGTCCCGCAAGGTTCGGCGATTGTGCGGATTTTGCCTGACGGGTGCGGGACCGACGAACGCGGGGCTTGCCGTCTCGTCGCCCCGGGGCGAAAAATAGCACGGCAGAGCATGGGGTGGGCCGTGAGCGATTCCGCAGCACGCATCATCATAGCGGACGACCATCCGCTGTTCCGTGGCGCCTTGCGCCAGGCGCTGGCGGGGGTGGTCGCCGACGCGAGCATCGTCGAGGCCGGCTCCTTCGCCGACATGTGCGCCGCGCTCAATGCGGACGCCTCCGCCGATCTCGTGCTGCTCGACCTCGCCATGCCCGGCGTGCAGGGGTTCTCCGGGCTGATGTACCTGCGCGCCCAGCATCCGGACATCCCGGTCGTCATCGTCTCGGCCAACGACGAACCCTCGGTCATCCGCCGCTGCATCGATTTCGGCGCCGCCGGCTTCATCCCCAAGGCGCTCGACGCCGAAGACATGCGCACGGCCATCCGCACCGTGCTCGCCGGCGGCAACTGGACGCCGGCCGACATCGACCTCGCCGCCCCCGTCGACCGCGAGACGGGCGAGCTCGTCAAGCGCCTCGCCAGCCTCACGCCGCAGCAGGTGCGCGTGCTGATGATGCTGTCGGAGGGCCTGCTCAACAAGCAGATCGCCTATGAGCTCTCCGTGTCCGAGGCGACCGTCAAGGCCCATGTCTCGGCCATCCTGCAGAAGCTCGGCGTCGAGAGCCGCACGCAGGCGGTGATCGCCGCGGCCAAGATCGCCGCCGCCGGGCAGGTGCCCGCGCCGAGCGCGGCCTGATCTAGAGCGACGCCACAAAACCTTCCATCCGCGCCAGCGCCTCGCGCGTCAGGCCGATGTCGAAGCGCGTGAAGACATGGCAGCCGCCCGGCCAGACGGCGAGTTCGCTGCGGTTGCCGGCCGCCGCCCAGCGCCCTGCCATGAAGAGCGAATCGTCGATGAGCGGATCGCGCGTGCCGATGGTGAAGAGCGCCGGCGGCAGGCCGGAAAGATCGGCATGGATCGGCGAGACGTCGGGAGCGCGCACATCCCCCTCCCGGCGCAGGAAGCCTTGCACGAAGAGGAAGATGTCGCGCGTGTTGAGGATGAGCTTCTCCTCCCCCCAGCGCCGGACGCTCGGCGTCAGCGCGAGGTCGTAGACGCCCGCGATGAGATTGGCGCCGGCAAAGGGCGTGAGGCCGTGCCGCTCCCTCAGGCGCAGCATCGTCACCACCGACAGGTGCGCCCCGGCGGAATCGCCGCCGATGATGAAGCGCTCGGTGCCGAAGCGCTCGCGCCCCTCGCGCACCAGCCACAGCGCCGCCGCCTCGCAATCGTCCGGCCCGGCCGGGTAGGGATGCTCGGGCGCGAGGCGATAGTCGACAGATACGGCGGCGAAGCCGAGCCGCTCGGCGAAAAATTCGAGGAAGGGGTCCTGCTCGTCGGCCGCGCCCAGCATCCACCCGCCGCCGTGGATGTGGAGGAAGACGCCCCGCGGCGTCTCGGGCGCGATGACGCGCAGGTGAAGCGGCCCGCTTGGCCCGTCGATGGTGACGACCTTCGCCCGCGGGCTCTTCGGCAGCGGCGGAAAGGGCCCGAGCCCCTTGGCGCGGTTCTCGCGCACCACGGCCGCGGGTGCGCTCCACTGGTCGGGCGCGCCGGTGAGTCGGGCGAGGATGTCCGCGTTGAGGGCGGCGGTTTCGGCATCGACGGCATCGGGATGGAAGAGGCGGGGATCGAGCATCGGGACCTTGCGCGCGAGGAAGGGATCGTCCATGTCACGTTGCATGCGACATGCGCGGCGGCCGGCAGGCGCCGATGCGAGGAAACCATGCGAGGCCAGCCCGGTCCAGAGCGAAGGGCCGGCCGCAGCACACAGGGGATTGGACGATGGCGAACGGCTCGCTTCAGCGTTTTCTCGGCGGCTCGCCCCTGTCGGTCCTGATCAAGCTCATTTTCCTGTCGGTTCTCGTCGGCGCCATCATGGCCTTCCTCGGCATCACGCCGCTCGGCCTCATCGACGGCATCGTCGACTTCATCCGCCGCGTCGTTGGCCGCGGCTTCGCCGCTCTCCATGAGGTTGGCCAATGGCTGCTGTACGGCGCCATCATCGTCGTGCCGGTCTGGCTGATCGTGCGACTGTTCGGCCGCCGCTAGGGGTGCGCCGGCCGTGAGCGGAGTCCGCGCCGTTCCCGCCATCGCCGCGCGCCGGTTCGAGGCCACCCATCGACACTTGGTGTTGCTGGCGCCGCCAACACGCAGGCACATGTGACGACGCAACCGCTCGGTCTCGCAACGGCGCTCGTCGGCGCCAGCAGCGTCGTGGCCGCAGCATCGGCCAGGGGCTCCCTCCCCTCACCTTGCCCGCGCGGCCCTCTCCTCCGGTGGCTGGCTGAACCGCTCAGGCCTTCAGGGCGAGGTCGGCCGCGTTTCGGCCGACAACAGCCGACAGGCTGTCTAGTTTCTCGCGCGCCAGCCGCGCGCGCAGCCCTGCCTTGATGTCGCGCACGAGGCCGGGCCCCTTGTAGACGAGGGCCGTGTAGAGTTGCAGCAGCGTGGCACCGGCAGTGATCTTCGTCCAGGCCGTCTCCGCCGAATCGATGCCCCCGACGCCAATGAGCGGGAAAGCTCCTTCAACGCGCTGGTAGGTGGCCGCGAGCATCGCCGTGGCGAGCGGAAAGAGCGGCTTGCCGGACAGGCCCCCAGCCTCCTGGCCGACCATCGTCTCCACGAGGCCGGGCGGGCGCGTCACCGTGGTGTTGGATACGATCAACCC
This sequence comes from Chelatococcus daeguensis, assembly GCF_001887265.1. Taxonomy (NCBI): domain Bacteria; kingdom Pseudomonadati; phylum Pseudomonadota; class Alphaproteobacteria; order Hyphomicrobiales; family Chelatococcaceae; genus Chelatococcus; species Chelatococcus daeguensis. The sequence continues at coordinate 3,379,764 of NZ_CP018095.1, forward strand.
GTCGATGCTGCGGCGGCGCGCCACCGAGACGACGGCATCGAGCTCCGGCAGCGTCAGGTCCGGCGCAATCTTGATGAGGACGGGCCGTCGCCCCTGCTCGCCGGCCACGGCATCCCGCATGTCGAGCACACGGGCGATGAGGTCATCGAGAGCTGCGGCATGTTGCAGGTCGCGCAGGCCGGGCGTGTTCGGCGAGGAGATGTTGACGGTGAAATAGGCGGCATGCGGCGCGAAGGCACGGATGCCGGCAACATAGTCGCTGATCCGGTCCTCGGTATCCTTGTTCGCCCCGATGTTGACGCCGACGACGCCGGGCCGTCCGCCACGGCGGCGAAGCCGCGCAACCCCGGCCGCGTGGCCCTCGTTGTTGAAACCGAGCCGGTTGATGACCGCCTCGTCCCGCACCAGGCGGAACAACCGCGGCCGACTGTTGCCCGGCTGCGGACGCGGCGTCATCGTGCCCACCTCGACGAAGCCGAAGCCGAGGCCGAGCGCCCCCTCGATCGCCTCGGCGTTCTTGTCGAAGCCCGCCGCCAGGCCAACGGGATTGGGAAATTCGAGCCCAAAGGCCCTCACGCTCAGCGCCGGCGCGTCGGGCTCGGGCGTCGCGGCCGAAGCCATCGAGAGCGCCCGGATCGCCAGGCGATGGCCGAGTTCCGGATCGAGGGCGAGCAGCGCCGGCCGCGCCAAGGATGCGAGGAGCGAGAACATTTACGGGTCGTCCGGAAACTGATGGAGCCCATCCGCGCCGAGCGGCAGCGGCCTGACCGAGCGGACCGCCGAAAGGGCAAGCGGCCCGTAGAGATGCGGAAAGAGGTCCCCGCCGCGCGATGGCTCCCAGCGCAGCGCCTCACCAAGGGCCGCTGCCTCGATGGCTACCAGCACGAGGTCATTCTGGCCGGCGAAGTGCTTCGCCGCCGTCTCGCGCATCTGCGCGGCCGTCGAGAAGTGAATGAAGCCGTCCGCGACATCGACGGGAGCGCCGGAAAACACACCGGCAGCCTCCGCTTCGGCCCACATCTGCCGCGGACAGATCTTGTATACCAACGCCACCGCCATGCTCCCGCGAGTGCCCACCCGCTGTAGGGGCTCGCGCTGCGAAGATCAATGCGCAGGCCCCTCCATTCAGGGGCTCTTGCGTCAAGAATTCGCACGAGACAAACGGGGCAATAAGTCCTATAGTTAGATTGTCATCCTAACGTGGCGGTGCCCCCGCTGCGCGATGCGCCATTCCCAAGGAGCGGGAGGTGGGCATGCTGTCGCACGAAGCGATCTGGAACGCGATCGACGCCCTGGCGTCCCGGCACGGCCTCAGCGCCTCGGGCCTTGCGCGCAAGGCCGGACTCGACCCGACGGCCTTCAACCGCTCCAAGCGTACCGGAGCGGACGGACGGCCGCGCTGGCCCTCGACGGAATCGATCGCCAAGGTGTTGGATGCGACTGGCGCGACGATCGACGACTTCCTGTCGGTCGTCCGCCATCAGGAACAGGTGCCTCACCGTACAATTCCGCTCATCGGCTTCGCCCAGGCCGGACGCGGCGGCTTCTTCGACGACGGTGGCTTCCCCGTCGGCTCCGGCTGGGACGAGGTGTCCTTTCCCGACGGCATCGACGAGAAGGTCTATGCGCTGGAAATCTCCGGCGATTCGATGCTGCCGCTCTACCGTGACGGTGACGTCATCATCGTATCGCCGACATCGAGCGTCCGACGCGGTGACCGGGTCGTCGTCAAGACGACCGATGGCGAGTTCATGGCCAAGGAGCTGAAGCGCCGCACCGCCCGCACGGTGGAGCTGCGCTCGCTCAACCCCGAGCACGAGGACCGCGCTCTTCCCCTTGGTGACATCGCCTGGATGGCTCGCATCATCTGGTCGAGCCAGTAGCCGGGGTCGGAAGCTTGCCGCAAAGGAGAAAGCCGCCGGATCACTCCGGCGGCTTTCTGTCAGCCGCGTCGTCTCCGCCATCATGCCCGCGCTGGCTGCAGGCATCGACGCCCTGCAGCCTGGAGCGACAGGCACAGGCGCCGCGGCCGCGACGAGCATCGGTGAGGCCGATAGAAGCGCTTCCCGCAGGGCCGGACAGCACAGGTCTGTCCGGACCCTGGCCGATCGTTACTCAGCCGCCGTCTCGGCGTCGGACTTACCCTTGGCCTCGAGGTCCTCGCCCGTCTCCTGGTCGACGACCTTCATCGACAGGCGCACCTTGCCGCGCTCGTCGAAGCCGAGCAGCTTGACCTTGACCTTCTGGCCTTCCTTGACGACGTCCGTCACCTTCTGCACGCGCTGCGGCGCGAGCTGCGAGATGTGGACGAGGCCGTCGCGCGAGCCGAAGAAGTTGACGAAGGCGCCGAAGTCCGTGGTCTTTACCACCGTACCCTCGTAGATGACGCCGACTTCCGGCTCGGCCGCGATGCCCTTGATCCAGTTGATCGCCGCGGTGATCGACTTGAGGTCGGACGAGGCGACCTTGACGGTGCCGTCGTCGGAGATGTCGACCTTGGCGCCGGTCTTCTCCACGATCTCGCGGATGACCTTGCCGCCCGAGCCGATGACCTCGCGGATCTTGTCCTGCGGGATCTTGATGGTCTCGATGCGCGGAGCGTACTGGCCGAGCTCGGCGCGGGCGCCCGAGAGCGCCTTGCCCATCTCGCCGAGGATGTGCATGCGCCCGGCCTTCGCCTGGTCGAGGGCGACGCGCATGATCTCCTCGGTGATGCCGGCGATCTTGATGTCCATCTGCAGCGCGGTCACGCCCTGGTCGGTGCCGGCCACCTTGAAGTCCATGTCGCCGAGGTGGTCCTCGTCGCCGAGGATGTCCGACAGCACCGCATAGCGCTCGCCCTCCAGGATCAGACCCATGGCGATGCCGGCCACCGGACGGCGCAGCGGAACGCCCGCGTCCATCAGCGACAGCGAGGCGCCGCACACCGTCGCCATCGACGAGGAGCCGTTCGACTCGGTGATCTCGGAGACCACGCGGATGGTGTAGGGGAACTCGTGATGCGGCGGCAGCATCGGGTGGATGGCGCGCCAAGCGAGCTTGCCGTGGCCGATCTCGCGACGCCCGGGCGAACCGATGCGGCCCGTTTCGCCCACGGAATAGGGCGGGAAGTTGTAGTGCAGCAGGAAGGTTTCCTTATAGGTGCCTTCCAGCGAGTCGATGAACTGCTCGTCATCGCCCGTGCCGAGCGTCGCGACCACCAGGGCCTGCGTCTCCCCGCGAGTGAACAGCGCCGAGCCGTGCGCGCGCGGCAGGAAGCCGGCCTGGGCAACGATCTGGCGCACGGTCGTGACGTCGCGGCCGTCGATGCGCGTGCCGGTATCGAGAATGTTCCAGCGCACGATCTTGGCCTGAACCTCCTTGAAGACGGCCTTGACCTTTTCGGCCTCGAAACGGGCCTCGCCCTCTTCGGGGCAAAGCGCGGCCATGACCTTGGCCTTGGCGGCGTCCACCGCGGCGTAGCGGTCCTGCTTTTCGACGATCTGGTAGGCAGCGCGCAGGTCCGCCTCGGCGATCTCGAGCACGGCCTTTTCCACATCCGAGACGTCCGCCGCCTCGAGGTTGCGCGGCTCCTTCGCGGCCTTCTCCGCAAGGCGGATGATGGCGTCGATCACCGGCTGGAAATGGGCGTGGCCGTGCATGACGGCACCCAGCATCACGTCTTCCGGCAGTTCCTTGGCTTCCGACTCCACCATCAGCACCGCATCGGCCGTGCCAGCAACGACGAGGTCGAGGTCGGAACCTTCCATCTCGGCGGAGGTCGGGTTGACCTTGTACTCGCCCCCGATATAGGCGACACGCGCCGCGCCCACGGGGCCCATGAAGGGCACGCCCGAAAGGGTCAGCGCCGCCGAGGCTGCCACCATCGAGACGATGTCGGGATCGTTCTCGAGGTCATGGCTCAGCACCGTGATGATGACCTGGGTGTCGCAGCGCCAGCCGTCGACGAAGAGCGGGCGGATCGGCCGGTCGATGAGGCGCGAGATCAGCGTCTCGCGCTCGCTCGGCCGGCCCTCGCGCTTGAAGTAGCCGCCCGGGATGCGGCCCGCTGCATAGGCCTTTTCCTGGTAGTTGACGGTGAGCGGCATGAAGTCGACGCCGGGCTTGGGCTCCTTCGCCGCCACCACGGTGGCGAGCACGGTGGTCTCGCCATAGGTCGCGAGCACGGCGCCGTCGGCCTGGCGGGCGACGCGGCCGGTCTCGAGGGTCAGCTTCTTGCCGGCCCAGTCCAGTTCCACGCGTTGGATATCGAACATGTCTTTTCTCTCATGGTCGGGCCATGTGGTCGACGCCATGAGCAAGACGGCGAGAGGCTGCCCGCCCCGCCGGCCCTGAAGGGCGCGAACGGCGGGAAGCGTCTGGCGATCCTGCCATGGTCGTCAGCCTGGCCGGTTCGCGGCCCCTCCCCATGGAAGGACCTGACGCAGAGCCGAAGGGTTGCATCGACATGCAACGGCCCTTCCAGCTCGAGGTGCTGCGCCCCGGGAGCGCCACACCAGTCTTCGGCCGCATCGCATGATGCGGCACCTGGCAAAATGCCCGGAGCGCGGACGCTCCGGGCAGAAGTCTCAGCGACGAAGGCCGAGACGCTCGATAAGGGTGCGGTAGCGGCCCTCATCCTTCTTCTTCAGGTAGTCGAGCAGCGAACGACGCTGCGACACGAGCTTGAGAAGGCCACGCCGGGAATGATTGTCCTTGGCGTGGACCTTGAAATGCTCCGTCAGGTTGACGATGCGCTCCGTGAGGATCGCAACCTGCACTTCCGGGGAGCCCGTATCGTTCGCCTCGCGGGCATATTCCTTGAGAAGCGCCTGCTTGCGCTCGGCCGTGATCGACATCGGTTCATCCTTTCGCTTGATGTCATCCATGCCGCCGCCGCTCTCGCGGGAGGCGGTTTGCCGCCGGCCGGGCCGGGATGTCGTCCAGCGCGGTCGGCATGCTGCGCGCGAAGACATGCCCCACGCGAAGCGGTCTCTATATACCCATTGGCGCGCCAAGGCCAGAGCGGCCGTCAGCGCGCCTGCGGCAGGTTGAAGATGCGCCGCGGATGCAGCTCCCCGTGCTCCAGATCCCCCAGCGCGATCAGCGCTCCGTGGGCGAAGACGGCGACACAGCCCTCGTCGAGCGGCGCATCGCGCCCGCGCAAGAGCACGGACTGGCCGCGCATCAGCCGGCCGGCGTCCGAGCGTGTGACCGTGACCTGCGGCAGGCCCCCAAGTCCGACAGCCACGGGCCTCAGACCCTTCTCGGCCCGGGCCGCATCGTCGAGCCCCTCGAGCTCGCGCAGGGCGTCGATGGAGATGCCGTCGGCCTCCTCGAAAGGGCCGACGCGCGTGCGCCGGAGCGTCGCGACATGGCCGAGGCAGCCGAGCGCCCGGCCGAGATCGCGGGCGATGGCCCTGACATATGTGCCCTTGCCGCATTCGGCGGCGAAGACGCTCGACTGCCCGTCATGCGCAACGAGGCTCAGGCGGTCGATCTGCACCGGGCGGGCCTGCAGTTCCACCACCTCGCCGTCGCGGGCAAGGTCGTAGGCCCGCTCGCCGTCGATCTTGATGGCGGAGAAACGCGGCGGCACCTGCATGACGGTGCCCGTGAAACGCGGCAGCAGCGCCTCGATGGCGGCGCGGTCGGGCCGCGCCTCGCTCGTCGCCACCACCGTGCCCTCGGCGTCGTCGGTGTCCGTCTCCGCGCCCCAGCTGACGGTGAAGGCATAGGCCTTGCGCCCGTCCATGACGAAAGGCACGGTCTTCGTCGCCTCGCCCAGTGCCACGGGCAGGAGCCCGGAGGCGAGCGGATCGAGCGTGCCGGCATGGCCGGCCTTCTTGGCGTTGAAGATGCGCTTGATGATGGCAACCGCGTGGGTCGAGGTCATGCCGACCGGCTTGTCGAGCACCACCCATCCGTGCACATCGCGCTTCTTTGGCCGCGGTGGCCGCGGTCCACGCTGGCCCTCGCGCGGCTGAGGGCCGCCTTCCCCGGTGCCCGGCGCGACGCCGCCGCCCGGCCGTTCCTTGTCCTGGCTCATCGAGAGGTGATCCATGCCCGTCAGGCTTCGTCGTCGTCATTGTCGTCCGCCCCTTGGGGGCGGGCGATGTCGCGTCGGACCTTGTCGCTCTGCAGGAGCGTGTCGATCCGCCGCGCCTCGTCGAAGCTCTCGTCGAGACGAAAGCGCACGTCGGGCGCGAACTTGAGGTTGATGCGGCGTGCCAATTCACCGCGCAGGAAGCGGCGGTTGCGCTCGAGCGCAGCGAGCACCGGCTCCGCGTCCTGCCCGCCGAGTGGCATGACGAAAACCGTCGCCAGCTTGAGGTCCGGACTCATCCGCACCTCGGGCACGGTGATGACGTGCGAGGCGATCACCTCGTCCATTACCTCGCCGCGCGCGAGGATCTCGGCGATCGCGTGGCGCACCGCCTCGCCGACCCGCAGTTGCCGCTGGGACGGGCCGGCGCCCGTGTCGAAACGTGATTTGGCCATGTCTTCTCCCCGGGATCGGACCGGGTCCTGCAGCCTCGCGGCCGGTTGCAACAACACGCCCGCACCGCGGCCGAAGAAGGGGCCGCAGGTCGCGCGCCAATATCCGCCGGGAAGAGCCTCTGCCCTGCCCGGCGGACCTGCCTTCTATGCAGCCCTCACAGCGTGCGCTTGATTTCCTCGACGCGATAGCACTCGATGACGTCGCCCGCGCGCATGTCCTGGTAGTTCTCGAAGGCCATGCCGCATTCCTGGCCGGCAAGGACTTCTTTGGCGTCGTCCTTGAAGCGCTTGAGCTGGCTGAGCTTGCCCTCGTGGATGACGACATTGTCGCGGATGAGGCGCACGTTGGCCCCGCGCTGCACGACGCCGTCGGTGACGCGGCAGCCCGCGATCTTGCCGACCTTCGTGATGTTGAAGATCTCGAGGATCTGCGCATTGCCCAGCATGTGCTCGCGCAGCGTCGGCGCCAGCATGCCCGACATCGCCTGCTTCACGTCATCCACGAGGTCGTAGATGATGTTGTAGTAGCGAATCTCGATGCCGAGGCGGTCGGAAGCCTCGCGTGCTTCCTTGTGTGCACGCACGTTGAAGCCGATGACGGCCGCGCCCGAGGCCTCCGCCAGCGTCACGTCGCTCTCGGTGATGCCGCCGACGCCCGCATGAATGACGCGTGCCTGCACCTCCTCGTTGCCGATCTTCTCGAGGGCGCCGACGATGGCCTCAATCGATCCCTGCACGTCGCCCTTGACGACGAGCGGGAACTCCTTGCGGCCGGCGCCTTCCTTGAGGTCGCGCATCATGTCGGCGAGCGAGCGGGCCTGGCTGGCGCCGCGCGCCGCAAGGCGATCGCGCTTCAGGCGCTCGCGGTAGCCGGTGATCTCGCGGGCACGGGCCTCGGATTCGACCACCGCCACGCGATCGCCGGCCTCGGGCGTGCCATTGAAGCCGAGCACCTCGGCCGGCATGGACGGACCGGCCTCCTTGAGCTGCTCGCCATTGTCGGCGACAAGCGCGCGCACTTTGCCCCACTCGGCGCCGGCGACGACGATATCGCCGACCTTGAGCGTGCCGCGCTGCACGAGCACGGTGGCGACGGGGCCGCGGCCGCGATCGAGCTTCGCCTCGATGACGGTGCCTTCGGCCGCGCGTTCCGGATTGGCCTTGAGGTCGAGGATCTCGGCCTGCAACTGCAGTCCCTCGAGCAGCTTGTCGAGATTGGTGCCGGCCTTGGCCGACACCTCGAACTCGAGCGTCTCGCCGCCCATCGATTCCACCACCACCTCGTGCTGCAGCAGCTCCGTGCGCACGCGCTGGGGATTGGCGTCGGGCTTGTCGATCTTGTTGATCGCCACGATCAGCGGCACGCCGGCCGCCTTGGCATGGTTGATGGCCTCGACCGTCTGCGGCATGACACCATCATCGGCAGCGACCACGAGCACCACGATGTCCGTCACCTTGGCACCGCGGGCGCGCATGGCGGTGAAGGCCGCGTGGCCGGGCGTGTCGATAAAGGTGATCTTGCCGCCCAGCGGCGAGGTCACCTGATAGGCGCCGATGTGCTGGGTGATGCCGCCGGCCTCGCCCGCCACCACATTGGCGTGGCGAATTGCGTCGAGCAGCGACGTCTTGCCGTGATCGACGTGGCCCATGATGGTGACGACCGGGGGGCGCGGCAGGAGCGTGCCCTCCGCGTCCGGCTCGTCGAAGAGACCCTCCTCGACATCCGCTTCGGAGACGCGCTTGACCGTGTGACCCATCTCTTCGGCGATGAGCTGCGCGGTGTCGGCATCGATCACGTCCGTGATCTTCATCATCTGCCCCTGCTTCATCAGCAGGCGGATGACGTCCACGCCCCGCTCCGACATGCGATTGGCGAGTTCCTGGATGGTGATCGTCTCTGGAAGGACGACCTCGCGGCTGATCTTCTCCTTCGGCTCGTTGTGGCCGTGACCCTTCATGCGCTGCAGGCGGCGGCGGAAGGCGGCGGCCGAGTGGGTGCGCTCCTCGTCGCCACCCGTCAACGCGGCGGTCACCGTCAGGCGGCCGCGGCGCCGCTCCTCGCCTCCGGCACGGCTCGGCTTGGGAGCGGGCGCCGGGGTCGGACGCGGCGCGGCACCGGGTGCCCGGCGCGGGGCGCGGCTCTCGCCATCGTCCTCGGCGCCGGCCCGACCGGCAGACGTCCCGGCGGGACGGCGCGGCGCCTCGGCCTGGGTCGCCAGACGCATCTCGCCGCGCGGGACGGCGGCGCGCGGCGCCTCAGCGGCAGCCGGGCGCTCGTCCGTCCCGAGCCGGCGGCGTGCCTCGTCCTCAGCCTTACGCTTGCGCTCCTCGTCGAGACGGCGCCGCTCGTCTTCCTCACGCTTGCGCGCCTCGGCGGCCTCGCGCTCGCGACGCTCCTGCTCCTCACGCTCGGCGCGGCGGCGCGCCTCTTCCTCGGCGCGCTGGCGATCCTCGATCTCGCGACGCTTGGCGTCCTGCAGGGCCTGCAGGCGCGCATCGCGCTCGTCGTCGGTGAGGGAACGCAGCACGACGCCGGACGGACGCTGCCCCCCCGGACCGCGCCCCTGCGCCGGCCGGCCGCCCTGCGGCTGAGCCGGGCGTGGGGCCGGCGCGGCGGGCGCCGCCTGCGGTTGAGCCGGCGCCGGCTGGTCGCCACCGGGCCCGATGACGCGACGCTTCACCTTCTCGACCACGACCGCCTTCGAGCGGCCGTGGGAAAAGCTCTGGCGCACCACGCCCTGTTCGACGGGGCGCTTCAGCGTGAGCGTCTTGGACGGCGTCACGCTCAGCGTCTTGTCGGTCGGGTTTTTCGTGTCACTCATTCGGCTCGAATCCTGCGCCTTCGTGTTTGTCCAAATCTCGTTCGCGCGGCGCGCCCGGGGCTTCCTCCCCGGGCGGCGTGCCGCCTTCTCCATTGCGGTAGCGCGCCAGCCGGCGCCACCGCGCAAGAAATCCCTCGCTGCCCGGCCCGGCAATCAGGGCAGCATGTATCACATGAGAGCGCCCCAATGCCAAATCCAAATCGTGGCCAGCAAAAACTTCGACCACGTCGACCTCTGCGGCGCGCTCGCCGAGCCCCCGGAAAAGCGCCTGCGCGATCTTGCGCCGCCCATCGGCCGCCGCCTCCGCGGCATGGATGATGGCCTTGACGCGTCCGGCCGCCGCCGCCTCCTCCACCTTGCCGAAGCCGGCGACCACGAGACCCGCCTTGTTGGCCAGGGCGAGCGCCTGCACGCTGTCACGCTGCAGGAGCCCCTCCACGTCGCCCGCCAGCGTCTGGGGCACCGTCACCTGAGCCTTGAGCCCCCTGGTGAAGGCCTTGCGGCGAACAGCTTCCTCGACCAGCGCACGACTGGCACCGACCCATACGCCCCGCCCAGGCAATTTGCGGCGCAAATCGGGCACGATCATGCCGTCCGGCGCCGCGACGAAGCGGATCATCTCGTCCGGATCGCGCTCGGCCCGCGTCACAATGCAGCGCCGGTGCGGCCCTTCGTCCTTGCTGCGCGGCACGTCCAACTCCTCAAGCGGCCGGCGGGAATCCCCGCCGGCACCCGCAGGATACCTCGCGTCAGCCTTCCTGTTCCTGCACCGGCGAGCCGCTGCCGTCGGCCTCACCTTCTGCCTCATCCTCGGCCGGGGGCTCGATCCAGCCCGCCTTGACACGCGCGGCCATGATCATGTCCTCGGCCTGCTGGCGCGAGACCTCGAAGTCATCGAGGATGCCCTTGTGGCGAGTCGTCTCGGAGCCGTTGCGCTCGGTCCAGCCGGCGAGTTCATCCGTGGCGCAGCCGGCCAGATCCTCGATCGACTTGATGCCGTTCTCGCCGAAGGCGACCAGCATCGCCGTCGTCACGCCGTCGATCTCGCGCAACTCGTCGGCGACGCCGAGCTCCCGGCGCCGGGCGTCGAGCTCGGCCTCGAGCCTGGCGAGATATTCCTCGGCACGGGTCTGGATCTCCTGCGCGGTCTCCTCGTCGAAGCCCTCGATGGTCGAAAGCTCAGGCAGCTCGACATAAGCGATCTCCTCGACCGAGCTGAAACCTTCCGAAGCGAGCAGTTGGCCAACGACCTCGTCGACGTCGAGCGCTTCCATGAACAGCTTGGTGCGCTCGACGAATTCTTTCTGACGGCGCTCCGATTCCTCGGCCTCGGTGAGGATGTCGATGTCCCAGCCGGTGAGTTGGGAGGCGAGGCGCACGTTCTGGCCGCGCCGGCCGATGGCGAGCGACAGCTGCTCGTCCGGCACCACGACCTCGATACGCTCGGAATCCTCGTCGAGCACCACCTTCACCACCTCGGCTGGCTGCAGCGCGTTGACGATGAAGGTCGCCGCGTCCTGCGACCAGGGGATGATGTCGATCTTCTCGCCCTGCAGCTCCTGCACCACGGCCTGCACGCGCGAGCCGCGCATGCCGACGCAGGCGCCGACGGGGTCAATGGAGCTGTCGCGCGAGATGACCGCGATCTTGGCGCGCGAGCCCGGATCGCGCGCCACGGCCCTCACCTCGACGATGCCGTCGTAGATCTCCGGCACCTCCTGGGCGAAGAGCTTCGCCATGAACTGCGGATGCGTGCGCGAGAGGAAGATCTGCGGCCCGCGCGTCTCGCGGCGCACATCGTAGAGATAGGCGCGGATGCGGTCGCCGGGGCGGAAGGTCTCGCGCGGGATCAGCTCATCGCGGCGCACGATGGCCTCGCCCCGGCCGAGGTCGACGATGACGTTGCCGTATTCGGCGCGCTTGACGGTGCCGTTGACGATCTCGCCGATGCGGTCCTTGTACTCCTCGTACTGCCGGTCGCGCTCCGCCTCGCGCACCTTCTGCACGATGACCTGCTTGGCCGACTGGGCGGCGATGCGGCCGAAGTCGAAGGGCGGCAGCGTGTCGGCGATCACGTCGCCGACCTGGGCGGCCGGATTGTGGCGACGGGCATCGTCGAGGCTGATCTGCGTCGCCATGTCCTCCACATCCTCGACCACCTGGAGGTGGCGCGCCAGCCTGAGCTCTCCCGTGCGCGGGTTGATCTCGGCGTGGATGTCCGTCTCGGCCCCGTAACGCGAGCGCGCCGCCTTGGCGATCGCATCCTCCATCGCCGCGAGCACGATGGTGCGATCGATCACCTTTTCCCGGGCAACCGCGTCCGCGATCTGCAAAAGCTCGAGCCTGTTGGCGCTGACGGCCATGTCCGTCACTCCTCCTCCTGATGCCCCGCCGCCCGGCATACCGCCCGGCCGGCAGGATGAAATGCGCTGCCGCAGCCCCGCTGCGGCTAGTGGGTTGCGTCCCCTGTGCCGTCGCCCGCATCCTCGCCGGCATCGTCGCCCGTCTGGGCAGCCTTGCCGCGACGCAGCGCCTCGGTGATCAGGGCGTCTGTGAGGACGAGCCGCGCCTCCGCGATATCGGCGAGGGCGAGCGTCACCTCGGGCTCCTCATCCGGCCTTGCGTCGCTGCGCCGCAGCCTGACGCCGCCGTCGGCCAACCCAAGAAGAATACCACGAAAACGCTTGCGGCCCGAAACCGGCAGGCTGGTTTCCACCTTGGCCTCGTGGCCGCTCCAGCGCTCGAAATCGGAGGCGCGCACCAGCGGCCGGTCAATGCCGGGCGAGGAGATCTCGAGGTGATAGGCGCGCTCGATCGGATCCTCGAGGTCGAGCACCGGCGAGACCCCGCGGCTCACCGCCTCGCAGTCATCCACCGTCATCGTGCCATCCGGCCGCTCGGCCATGATCTGCACGGTGCAGCCGTTCTGGCCCGTCACCTTGACGCGCACGAGTCTATAGCCGAGATCCCCGAGCACGGGCGCGACGATCGCGGCGACGCGCGCGGCAACGCCCGTCTCCTCGATGATGCGGGCCTCGTCGAGCTCCATGATACGGCGTCCTCCAGCCGGTGGCGCGGCCCCGGAAGAGGCGCGCAGCAAAAGATGCCGACGTCCAGAACGAAAAAGAGCGGACCCGCCGGGGCCCACTCCGTCACGGTTCCATCCGAACCATTCTGGATGTCAGGATGGCCGCAACATAATCGCGCCGCCGCGCCGACGCAACCCCCGCAGCCGGCAAAGCGGCGTCGCCGCGCCCTAGAGAAGCCCCATGGGGCGCTCGCCCGCCGCCCAGGCAAGCGCCCTTTCCAGCCGGTCGTTGCCCCAGAACATCTCGCCGTCGGCGGTGAGGAAGGTCGGCGCACCGAAGATGCCGCGCGTGCGCGCCTCCTCCGTCTCGGCCCTGAGCCGTGCCTTCACCGCATCGCCCTGCGCAGACGAAACGGTAGACGCGACATCGACGTCGAGGTCGCGCAGGATATCGCTGATGACGGCCATTTCCGAGATCGAGCGCCCCTCGCCGAACTGGGCGGCGAAGACGGCGCGCGTGAAGGCCGGCGCCAGCCCCTTCTCGCGCAGCGCGATGGCGAGCCGCGCCACTATCAGGCTGTTCTGCGGGAAGGGGTCGGGTCGCGTCAGCGACAGGCCGAGCTGAGCGGCCTCTCGCGCCACGTCCCGCCACATGTAGCGCCCCTTGCTCGGATAGAGGTTGAAGGGCGAGGATGTCCAGCCGTGGCTGGCGAAGATCGGCCCGAGCAGGAAGGGCCGCCACCTTAGCTCGACGCCCGCCGCCTCGGCGAGTGGCTCGATGCGCATGGCGGCGAGATAGGAATAGGTCGAGGCGAAGTCATACCAGAAGTCGAGGACGGGACGTTGCGGCACTGAGAACTCGAAACGCTGGAGGAGGCGGGGCGGGGAAGCGACGTTCCCTCACCCATAATCGCGGCTTTCGCGTGGCATGCACGCGCCACCGCTCTCCGTCCCCGCTATCCACGGCTTGCACCCGGCCGCAGCCTCACTATAGTCCGCCCGCTTTCACTGCTTCATGGCGGCAGCGGCCGCTCACACGAGCCTCACGAGTTCCCGATCATGTCCGACAAGCGCGTGAAGAAGGTCGTCCTCGCCTATTCCGGCGGCCTCGACACCTCCATCATCCTCAAGTGGCTGCAGACGACCTACGGCTGCGAGGTCGTCACCTTCACGGCCGACCTCGGCCAGGGCGAGGAGCTGGAGCCCGCGCGCCAGAAGGCCCTGCTCCTCGGCATCAAGCCGGAGAACATCTTCATCGAGGACCTGCGCGAGGAATTCGTGCGCGACTACGTCTTCCCGATGTTCCGCGCCAATGCCCAGTACGAGGGCCTCTATCTCCTCGGCACCTCGATCGCCCGTCCGCTCATCGCCAAGAAACAGATCGAGATCGCCGAGAAGGTCGGCGCCGATGCGGTCGCCCACGGCGCCACCGGCAAGGGCAACGACCAGGTGCGCTTCGAACTCGGTTACTACGCCCTCAAGCCCGACGTCACCGTCATCGCCCCCTGGCGCGAGTGGGACCTGACCTCGCGCACCAAGCTCCTCGAATTCGCCGAGCAGAACCAGATTCCGATCGCCAAGGACAAGCGCGGCGAAGCGCCCTTCTCGGTCGACGCCAACCTCCTGCACGCCTCCTCCGAGGGCAAGGTACTGGAGGACCCGGCGCAGGAGGTGCCGGACTATGTCTACTCGCGCACCATCGACCCCGAGGCCGCGCCCGACACGCCGACTTACATCAGCATCGATTTCGAAAAGGGCGACCCCGTCGCCGTCGACGGCGTGAAGATGTCGCCGGCGACCCTGCTCGCGAAGCTCAATGAGCTCGGTCGCGCCAACGGCATCGGCCGCCTCGACCTCGTAGAGAACCGCTTCGTCGGCATGAAGAGCCGCGGCATGTACGAGACGCCCGGCGGCACGATCCTTTACGTCGCACACCGCGGCATCGAGTCGATCACGCTCGACCGCGGCGCCGCACACCTCAAGGATGAGCTGATGCCGAAATATGCCGAGCTCGTCTATAACGGCTTCTGGTTCTCGCCCGAGCGCGAGATGCTGCAGGCCCTCGTCGACAAGAGCCAGGAATTCGTGACGGGTCAGGTGCGCCTCAAGCTCTACAAGGGCGGCGTCCACCTCGTCGGCCGCGACAGCCCCTATTCGCTCTACGACCAGGAGCTCGTGACCTTCGAGGAAGGCGCCGTCGCCTACGACCACCGCGACGCCGCCGGCTTCATCAAGCTCAACGCCCTGCGCCTGAGGACGCTCGCACAGCGCAAGAAGAAGCTCGGGCTCTGAGCGGGCGGAATCGATTCCCCCCAAAAAGGCCGGGCTGGCCCCGGCCTTTTGCAATCAATCTCATGGCACACTATATTGACCGTAGGTCGTGGACAGAAAGCTGCAGAATGAAGTAGCCGGACGATCTGCTATAGTAGCTTTCGGTGTTTTCGCTTTCAACAAAGCTTTCACACCCGCTTCAAGAGGTTGATATGACAGTGCCTGTCCTCTCAGCCGCAAAGCGGCTAGCACAACAGTCCAGCTGGACGTTATCAAACTTAGGCCGTAGACTCATAACCGCGTAGCCAGATGCGGATGGACGCGAGCTTCACGGCGGCGAGGAAGTTTTCCGCGGTCTTGTCGAAGCGGGTGGCGATACGGCGGAAGTGTTTGATCTTGTTGAAGAAGCGCTCGACGAGGTTGCGCGCCTTGTAGAGGTGCCTGGAGAAGCAGATCGGGTCCTTGCGGTTGCGCTTGGGCGGGATGTTCGCCCATGCGTTCCGCTCGGCGACGGCAGCGCGCAGGTCGTTGGCGTCGTATCCCTTGTCGGCCAGCAGCATTGAGCCCGGCGCGAGATGCCCGATCAGGTCTTTGGCACTCGCGAGGTCGCTGGCTTGGCCTGCCGTGAGCTTGAGGAGGATCGGCCTGCCTCGGCTGTCGACGAGCGCGTGGAGCTTGGTCGTGAGCCCGCCTCGGGAGCGACCCAGACATCGATCGACACCCCCCTTTTTGCCGTCGCCCCGTGCTGGTGGACGCGGACGACAGAGGTGTCGATCATCTGCACGTCACCATCGTAAGCCCTTGTGATCGCGTCCATGAGCCGATCCCAGACGCCCGCCTTCCGCCATCGGTTGAAGCGGTTGTAGATCGTGGTCGGCGGCCCGTAGCGCGCCGGCATGTCCGCCCACGGCGCGCCGGAGCGCAGGCACCAGAAGATGCCATTGAGCACCCGCCGGTCATCCACGCGAGGCACGCCCCGCGACTTGTTGGGAAGGTGAGGCCGGATCGCCTCCCATTCGAAATCCGTCAGATCGTAGCGGCCCATCGCAAAGCTCCCGAAAAGGAGCTTGAATCACAATTGCCACCGTCAGGGAACCCAGAGCCGTTTATGGGTTTACGGCCTAGAGCTACAAAAAATCCTGTATCTCGCCCACATGTTTTACCTTGGGCGAACGGGCGGAGAGCCTCTGGTCCCAGGGCACTTCGAGGCCTGGGATTATGGTCCTGTTCATCCAGATCTTTACCACAAGGCGAAGATATTTGGCGCTGACCCGGTGGAGAATATCTTCCACGGCGTTGCTGACCTAGGCGCGGGACCGGAAAGAGAAATACTTGATGAAGCTTATGAAAAGCTCGGAAAAGCAGGCCCAGGAAGGTTAGTGAGTGCCACACATCGCCCTGGAGGCGCGTGGGATACTAATTATGTGCCCGGCGTACGACATATAATTATCTCAAATGACGACATTCTGAACGAATATCGGAAGCTGAATAATGGCAGCCGATGAGGGAACCCCAAGGCAAAAGAGCTTCGACGTTCTCGCTTCGACGGAACCCACAAAACAAGATCAGCAAATTGAAGAACTTCAGAAACAGCTAGCATATGAACGCGACGCCCGTCGCGAGGATCGGTTTGTTGGAATTGTCTGCCTTGCACTCCTGCTAAATGTGGTATTTTTCTCCGTCATGCCGAACTTTGGCGGGCCTATAGCATTACTTGTACTTGAGCTTTTGATTCTTATCCCCCTAGCTCAGCGCATGGGAATGCAGGAAATCGCTCAGATTCTCAATCGCGTTTTACATCGTATGGCAAGTCGAACCACCGACGAGGAGTAGCCGTTGTTTCCCTCAGATGCCTCGTTGACAAAGAGCGCCAAAAGCCCAAGACTCTCGCCCCATGTTCCGAGGGGGGCCCCGCTAGGGGGCTGAGATACCGCCGGCGACGGGCGCGAAACGTCCAGACAACGCGGTGACCCTTAGGACCTGATCCGGGTCATGCCGGCGAAGGGACGGAAACGCGCGATCGACGCCAATCCCAAACAAATCGCTGATGCCCGGGTCTCCTTGTCGAGCGAGGAGGAGATCCACATGACAGTGCATACCAAGCCCGCGACCGCCAAGACGGCAGCTGCAACTCCGGACGCCGTCACCACCGGCCCCATCGCCGGCTCGCGGAAGATCTACACCAGTCCCGAAGGCCGCCCCGACATCCGCGTGCCCTTCCGCGAGATCGCGCTTGCGCCGACCTCCGGCGAGGAACCGTTCCGCACCTACGACACCTCCGGCCCCTACACCGATCCCGAGGCGGTGATTGATCTTGCCGCTGGTCTCGCCCCGGTGCGCGGCGACTGGATTGCGAAGCGCGGCTTCGCCAGGGTCGAGGCCCGTGCCGTCAAGCCGGAGGACAACGGCAACGTCTCGGCCGACAAGCTTGTGCCGCACTGCCCCGCCCGCCGCGAGGTGCTCGCGGGCAAGCCGGGCGAGCCGGTGACACAGCTCGAATTCGCGCGCGCCGGCATCATCACGGAGGAGATGGTCTACGTCGCCCACCGCGAGAACCTTGGCCGCGCCGCCATGCTCGCCGGCGCCGAGGAGCGGTGCGCCGACGGCGAGGCTTTCGGCGCCGCGATTCCGCCCTTTATCACGCCCGAATTCGTGCGCCAGGAGATCGCGCGCGGGCGCGCCATCATCCCCGCCAACATCAACCACCCGGAACTCGAACCGACCATCATCGGCCGCAACTTCCTGGTGAAGATCAACGCCAACATCGGCAATTCGGCCGTCACCTCCTCGGCGGCGGAAGAGGTGGAGAAACTCGTCTGGGCCATCCGCTGGGGCGCCGACACGGTGATGGATCTTTCCACCGGCCGCAACATCCACAACATCCGCTCCTGGATCATGCGCAATGCGCCGGTGCCGATCGGCACCGTGCCGATCTACCAGGCGCTGGAGAAGGTGAATGGCGAGCCCGAGAAGCTCGACTGGGAGGTCTTCAAGGACACGCTCATCGAGCAGGCGGAGCAGGGCGTCGACTATTTCACCATTCACGCCGGCGTGCGCCTCGCCTACGTGCCGCTGACGGCCAGGCGCGTCACCGGCATCGTCTCGCGCGGCGGCTCGATCATGGCGCGCTGGTGCCTCGCGCACCACAAGGAGAGCTTCCTCTACGAGCGCTTCGACGAGATCTGCGACATCATGCGCAAGTATGACGTCTCCTTCTCGCTCGGCGACGGCCTGCGCCCCGGCTCCATCGCCGACGCCAACGACGCGGCCCAGTTCGCGGAGCTGGAGACGCTCGGCGAACTCACCAAGATCGCCTGGGACAAGGGTTGCCAGGTGATGATCGAGGGCCCCGGCCACGTGCCGATGCACAAGATCAAAGTGAACATGGACAAGCAGCTCGCCCATTGCGGCGAGGCGCCGTTCTACACCCTCGGCCCGCTGACGACGGACATTGCCCCCGGCTACGACCACATCACCTCGGCCATCGGCGCGGCGATGATCGGCTGGTTCGGCACAGCGATGCTCTGCTACGTCACGCCCAAGGAGCATCTTGGCCTGCCCAACCGCGACGACGTGAAGACCGGCGTCATCACCTACCGCATCGCGGCGCATGCGGCCGACCTCGCCAAGGGCCATCCCTCGGCCAAGCTGCGCGACGACGCCTTGTCGCGAGCGCGCTTCGAGTTCCGCTGGGAGGACCAGTTCAACCTCTCGCTCGACCCGGACACGGCGCGCGCCTTTCACGACGAGACCCTGCCCAAGGACGCGCACAAGGTGGCGCATTTCTGCTCCATGTGCGGCCCGAAATTCTGCTCTATGAAGATCACGCAGGACCTGAGGGCCGAAGCCGAACGCATGGTCGGCCTCGAGCAGAAGGCGCAGGAGTTCAAGGACAAGGGCGCCGAGATCTACGTGCCTGCCGAATAGGCGGGGGAGGATCGACCTGCCACGTCGCGGGGCGGCCCTCCCCCGCGACTTGACACCGGCAGCACCGCTGCCACAAAGCCTCGACGAATGCCGCTGAGGAAGAGCCAAGGAACAGCCATGACGCACGCCGATCTCGCCACCACCATCGACACCGCCTGGGAAGAGCGGGCCGGCATCTCGCCCGCGACGCGCGGCCCCGTGCGCGAGGCGGTGGAGACGGCGCTCGCGCTGCTCGATTCCGGCAAGGCGCGCGTCGCCGAGAAGGTGGACGGCGCCTGGCAGGTCAACCAGTGGCTCAAGAAGGCGGTGCTCCTCTCCTTCCGCCTCAACGACATGGCGGTCATCCCTGGCGGGCCGGGCAAGGCCACCTGGTGGGACAAGGTGCCCTCGAAGTTCGACGGCTGGGATGAGACCGCGTTCAAGGCCGCCGGCTTCCGCGCCGTGCCCGGTTGCGTGGTGCGCCGCGGCGCCCATGTCGCGCCGGGCGTCGTACTGATGCCCTCCTTCGTCAATCTCGGCGCCTATGTAGACGAGGGCACCATGGTCGACACCTGGGTCACGGTCGGCTCCTGTGCGCAGATCGGCAAGAACGTGCACCTGTCCGGCGGCGTCGGCATCGGCGGCGTCCTGGAGCCCCTGCAGGCGAATCCGGTCATCATCGAGGATGACTGCTTCATCGGCGCCCGCTCGGAGGTCGTCGAGGGCGTCATCGTGGGCGAGGGTTCGGTGCTGTCCATGGGCGTCTTCATCAGCGCCTCGACCAAGATCATCGATCGCGCCACGGGCGAGGTCTTCGTCGGCCGCGTGCCGCCCTATTCCGTCGTCGTGCCCGGCAACCTGCCCGGCAAGCCGCTGCCCGACGGCACGCCCGGCCCCTCGCTCTACTGCGCCGTCATCGTCAAGCGCGTCGACGCCCAGACACGGGCCAAGACCAGCATCAACGAGCTTCTCCGGGACTGAGGCTCGTCGATCGTCATTTGGACGTCGTGGCCGGGACAAGCCCGGCCATGACGCCGTAAAGCCGCCTATCCGAGGCTCCCCATGACCTCAGCCGACCCCGTCGCCCTCGCCGAGGCGCTGATCCGCTGCCCCTCCGTCACGCCTGACGAGGCCGGGGCGCTCGCCTTCTGCGAGAAGGTGCTCGCCGAGGCGGGCTTTGCGACCGAGCGCGTCACCTTCTCGACGCCCGGCACGCCGGATGTCGAGAACCTCTATGCGCGCTGCGGCACGGGTGCGCCCTATCTCCTCTTCGCCGGCCACACCGACGTGGTGCCGCCCGGCGACGCCGGACGCTGGCGCCACGATCCCTTCTCCGGCACCATCGAGGACGGTGTCCTCTACGGCCGCGGCGCCTGCGACATGAAGGGCGGCGTCGCCGCCATGCTCGCGGCCGCCATCCGTTTCGTGATGGCCAATCCCGGCTTCGGCGGCTCCATCGGCTTCCTGCTGACGGGCGACGAGGAAGGCCCGGCCGTCAACGGCACCGTCAAGCTGCTCGAATGGGCCAAGGCGAGGGGCGAGCGCTTCGACCACTGCATCCTCGGCGAACCGACGAACCCGAAGCATCTCGGCGATATGATCAAGATCGGCCGGCGCGGCTCGCTGACCGGCCACCTGACGGTGCACGGCCGGCAGGGCCACGTCGCCTATCCGCACCTCGCCGACAACCCTGTCCACGGCATGGTGCGCCTCATCTCGGCGCTGCTCGCCGAGCCGCTCGATGCCGGCACCGCGCATTTCGCGCCGTCGAACCTCGAGATGACGACCTTCGACGTGGGCAATCCCGCCTCCAACGTCATCCCGGCCGAGGCGCGGGCGACCTTCAACATCCGCTTCAACGACACGTGGCTGCCCGCAACGCTCGCCGCCGAGATCGAGCGCCGCCTCGCCGCGGCGGCCGGCAATGCCGTGCGCTACGAGGTCGCTTTCGCGCCCACCAACGCCACTGCCTTCGTGACCGAGCCCGGCGATTTCGTCACCCTCGTGCAGGATGCGGTCGAGGCCCATACCGGCCGGCGGCCGGCGCTGTCGACCACGGGCGGCACGTCCGACGCGCGCTTCATTAAGGACCATTGCCCGGTGATCGAATACGGCCTCGTGGGCGAAACCATGCACCAGGTCGACGAATGCGCCCGCGTCAGCGACATCGAGGCGCTCACCGCCATCTACGAGACGGTGCTCAGCCGGTATTTCATGCCGTCCTGACGTGATCCACCGGCATGGACAAGCCGGCGCGGCGCGGGCACCCTGCGGCGGCACGATTCAGGCGCCGGCACGGCGCATTCCCGACGAGGCGCGCATGGGCTTTCTGCCGCAGGAAATCATCCGCAAGAAGCGCGACGGAGCGGCGCTCACCGAGGAGGAGATCTTCTTCCTCATCGAGGGTCTGACCCGTGGGCGGGTCACCGAGGGCCAGGCGGCGGCCTTCGCCATGGCCGTCTTCTTCCGCGGCATGGGCCTCGACGAGCGGGTGGCGCTGACCGAGGCCATGATGCGCTCGGGCGAGGTGCTGCAGTGGGACCTGCCCGGCCCGGTGCTCGACAAGCATTCGACCGGCGGCGTCGGCGACACGGTGAGCCTCGCCCTCGCGCCCGCCGTCGCCGCTTGCGGCGGCTACGTGCCGATGATCTCCGGCCGCGGCCTCGGCCATACCGGCGGCACGCTCGACAAGCTCGATGCCATCCCCGGCTATGTCTCGCAGCCCGATGCCGGCACCTTCCGCGCCGTCACGCGCAACGTCGGCTGCGCCATCATCGGCCAGACGGGCGACCTCGCCCCCGCCGACAAGCGGCTCTACGCCATCCGCGACGTCACGGCGACGGTCGAGTCGATCCCGCTCATCACCGCCTCGATCCTGTCGAAGAAGCTCGCCGCCGGGCTCGAAGGCCTCGTCATGGACGTCAAGGTGGGCTCCGGCGCCTTCATGGCGAGCCTCGAGGAGGCGCAGTCGCTGGCGAAAAGCCTCGTGACCGTGGCGAACCGCGCCGGCCTGCCGACGAGCGCGCTTCTCACAGACATGGACGCGCCGCTCGCGAGCGCGGCGGGCAATGCGGTCGAGGTCGCCTATGCGGTCGACTATCTCACCGGCCGCCGGCGCGAACCGCGCTTTCACGAGGTGACCATGCGGCTCGGTGCCGAGATGCTCTTCCTCGGTCGCATCGTGGCGAGCATTGGCGACGGCCGTGTGCGCATGGAAGAGGCCATCGCCAGCGGCCGGGCGGCCGAACGGTTCGGCATGATGGTCGCGGCGCTCGGCGGGCCGACGGATTTCGTCGAGGCGAGCGAGCGCCACCTCGCCCGCGCGCCGGTGGTGCGCGCCGTCCATGCGCATCGCACCGGCTTCGTCACGTCGGTCGACACGCGCGCCGTCGGCATCGCGGTCATCGCGCTCGGCGGCGGCCGCACCCGCGCCGAGGATGCGATCGACCATGCCGTTGGCCTCACCGACCTTGCCGGCCCCGGCGACGAGGTGGGTCCCGGCCGGCCGCTCGCCATCGTGCACGCCCGTGGCGAAGGCGCGGCCGATGCGGCCGAGGCCACGCTGCGCCGGGCCTACGTGATCGGGCAGGACAAGCCGGCCGGGCGCGGCATCATCCTCGAGCGCATGGCGGAGCGTGTGGCATGACCATTCTCGTCGCCCTCACGGGCTGGCACGTCGATTCCTGGGTCGAGCGGCTGGAGCGGCTGCTGCCGGGCCGGCGCGTCGTGCGCCTCGGCGATGCCTACGACCCCGCGGCGGTTACCTATGCCGTGGCCTGGAAGCACCCGCCCGGCGCCTTTCGCGGCCTGCCGAACCTGGAGGCGATATTCTCCCTCGGCGCCGGCGTCGACCACCTGATGGGCGATCCCGACCTGCCGGACGTGCCGATCACGCGTGTCGTCGACGACGACCTCACCAACCGCATGAGCGAATATGTCGTCCTGCACTGCCTGATGCACCTGCGCCAGCAGCGCCGCTACGACGCGCAGCAGCGCGCGCATATGTGGGAGGACGACCGCCACCAGCCGGCCGCGCGCGACGTCAGGGTCGGTGTCATGGGGCTCGGCGTCCTCGGGCAGGATGCCGCCCGCAAGCTCGCCGTCATGGGCTTCGACGTCGCGGGCTGGAGCCGCACGCCCAAGGACTGTCCGGGGCTCCAGGTCTTCACCGGCGAGGCGGAGCGCGCCGCCTTCCTCGCCCGCACCGACATCCTCGTCCTTCTCCTGCCGCTCACGCCGGAGACGCACGGCATCGCCAACTACGCCCTGTTCAAGGGCCTCGCCCGCGGCGGGCGCCTCGGTGGCCCGGTCTTCGTCAATGCCGGTCGCGGCGGGCTGCAGGTCGAGGAGGACATCCTCCGGGCGCTCGACGACGGCACGCTCATGGCGGCCTCGCTCGACGTGTTCGAGACCGAGCCGCTACCCGACAGCTCCCGCTTCTGGGACCACCCGAGCGTGATCGTGACGCCGCACAACGCCGCCATGAGCGATCCGGACAGCATCATCCGCCTCGTCGCCCGCCAGATCGCGCGCTTCGAGGCCGGCGAGCCGCTCGAGCACCTCGTCGACCGGCAGCGGGGATATTGAGCGTTAGAGCCGCTTGATGCTGGTCACCGGCCCGGCGCCGGCGGCTTCGATCCGCGCCGTTGCGACGGCGAGCGGCTCGATCACCGTCGCCATGTGATGGCCGTTGGCGTGCAGCAGGTTGGCGCTGTCGACCATGATGCCGACATGCCCCTTCCAGAACACGAGGTCGCCGCGCCTGAGCCCCGTGAACTCCTCGGTGATAGGCAGTGGCGAGCCGAGCGTCCGCTCCTGCAGGTCGCTGTCGCGCGGCGCCTCGACGGCGGCAGCCGAGAGCGCGAGCTGCACGAGGCCCGAACAGTCGATGCCCAGGCTGGTCTTGCCGCCCCACAGATAGGGCACGCCGACGAAGCGCTCGGCGATGGTGACGAAATCATCGGCAAGCGGCGGGCCGACGAAGGCGAGGTGCCGCGCGAAGATGGCGCTGCCATCGGCAAGCCGCGCGAAATCGCCCTCGAAACCGCTCACCGTCACGCCCGCCATGAGCGATAGCGCCCCAACCGGCGGCAGCTTGATGGACGGGCCGGGGTAGACGAAGGTACGCAGCACGGCCACCCGATGCGTCGGCGCGGGCTCGAAGGCGCCGAGCGCCGACACCGGCAGGTAGCCGACATAGCCGTCGCCGGCGAGTTGCGCCCAGGCCCAGCCCTCCTCCTCCTCGAAGACGCGCACGGCCTCGCCGGCGAGCGCCTCGGTGTCGAGCAGCGCATCGGGCCGCGGCTCCCGCCGGAGCGGCGCGCTCGCCGCGACGATGCGCTGCTCCCGCGCCCTGACGTAGCGCGTGGCCACCACCGTGCCCGCGAGGAAATCGGCCGCGAGGTCGGGTCGGGCGGGGGTTGTGCGCGGATCGGTCAGCATCATTTCCGTGTATCCCTCTATCGCGGCAGCACCCTGCCATGCGCGACGATGAGGTCGCCCAGCCGCTCCACGGCGAGCGCGCCCTTCACCGTCCGCTGTATCACGACATTGCGGCGGTCCGCATCATCCCTGCGGCGGGCGACGAGATCCAGCCGGCCCATTGTGTCGAGCGCGCGTGTGATGACCGGCTTCGTCACGCCGAGCTTGCCGGCGAGCCCGCGCACCGTGTGCGGCGGCGGCTCCAGATAGATCGTGAGCAAAATGGCAAGCTGCCGCGCGGAGAGGTCATGCGACAGATCCTGCCCGTCCTCGCGCACGAGATCGAGTGTGACGCGATGCCAGAGGGTGAGAGCTTCGAGGGGCCGCAGTTCGACGGGCATGGAACGCAAGGGGGCCGGATCGTTTCGGTTCCGTATTATTTCGGCCGGGCGATCGGCGGGCAAGCACGACCCGTGCGCGCGGTTAAGAAAGGCCTCATGCAGCCTTCGCGAGCAACATTCGGGCACCTGTCGCTTGGCTCTTGCCCCGGCTCGCCACCAGACGTGAAGCGGCAAAGCGCGACGCTTCCCTGTTGTCATGGCCGCGCCTGTCGCGGGCATGACGGCTGAGCGGGACGCGCCACCTCTAGACAAAAGGCCTACGACTTTCGTATTATATGCAACGCAACATCCGAGGCTGACATGCTCATCACGGCCGACGAGGTAGCCCGCTCGCTACGCGGCTGCTGGCAGGTCCTGAACCGCAGCAAGGGCGCGCTCGAAACCTTCGACGTCAGCTTCACCGGCTTCTGGCATTCGTTCCTCGCCATGGCGCTCGCCGCGCCAGCCTTCGTCGTCGGCGTCGCCGCCGCCCGCTTCACCCGCTCCGGCCCGGACTGGATGCACGACGGCGGGCTCTTCGACATGCCCGACATCCTGTTCGCCCAGGCGCTCGTCATCGCCTCGGCCTGGCTGCTCTTTCCGCTGCTGATGCTCGGCTTCGTGCGGCTCATGGGGCTCGAGCGGCGCTATGTCGGCTATATCGTCGCCTACAACTGGTCGAACGTGGCGGCCCTTCTCCTGCTCGCCCTACCGCCGGCGCTGCATGTGCTGGGCCTCGCCACGGCGGGCCTGGCCGTGTTCTACGCCCTCGCCTTCGGCTTCATCGTCTTCTATTTCCGCTGGGTCCTCGCCCGGATCGCGCTCGGCATCTCCGCGGGCCTTGCCGGCTTCATCGTCGCCATGGACATCGCCACCTTCGTGCTGGTGCGCACTTTCGTCGGCTGACGATCAGTAATCGACGCCGACGAGATACAGCCCGCACGCCGGCGCCATCGGCCCGCACGCCTTGCGGTTGCGCGCCTGAAGGGCGCGGCGCACGTCCTCCGGCCGCCACTTGCCAGCACCCACGCGCTCCAGCGTGCCGACCATCGAGCGCACCTGGTGGTGCAGAAAGGAGCGCGCCGAGGCCTCGATGCGGATCTCGTCGCCGAGGCGGCTGACATCGAGCCGGTCAAGCGTGCGCACGGGACCGGATGCCTGACATTCCGCGGCACGAAAGGTCGTGAAATCGTGTCGGCCGACGAGGTGCTGCGCCGCCTCGTGCATCGCCGCAGCGTCGAGCGGCCCGGGCACATGCCAGACGAGGCGCGCATCGAGCACCGGCTGCGGCCGTCGGTTGAGGATGCGGTAGAGATAGTGCCGCTTCACGGCGGAGCGGCGGGCATCGAAATCCGCCGGCACCTCGGCGGCAAGGAGCACCGCCGCCGCATCGCCCATGAGCTTCAGATGCGCATTCGTCGCATCGCGCAGCGTATCCGTGCGCCACGGCCGGGAGAGGTCGAAATGCACCACCTGGCCGATGGCATGCACGCCGGCATCGGTGCGCCCGGCGCATTGCACACGCGGGCTTTCGCCGCAGAAGCGGGCGAGCGCCTCTTCCAGCGCCTGCTGCACGGAGCGCCCCGTCTCCTGCCACTGCCAGCCGACATAGGGACTGCCGTCATATTCGACGATGAGCCTGTAGCGCGGCATGATCACGCCAGTACGGTGCCTGGCGCGAGACGGGCGCCACGCAGAAACTCCTCGCCGCTCGTCACGTCGCGCCCGGCGCGCTGCACCTGCAGAAGCTCGACGGCGCCCTCGCCGCAGGCGACGACAAGCCCGCCCGCAAGCAATGTGCCCGGCGGCCCGGCGCCGTCAGCGCGGCGCGTGCGCAGCACCTTCACGCGCTCGGCCCCCTTGCCGAGGTCGACCATGAGAAAGGCGCCGGGAAAGGGCGACAGGCCGCGCACCAGGTTGTGCACCTCGCCGGCCGGACGCGACCAGTCGATGCGCGCCTCCTCGTTGGTGATCTTGGCGGCATAGGCGACACCCTCAGCGGCCTGCGGCACGAAGGAGAGCGCATCGCGTGAAAGCGCCGCGAGCGCGCGCACCATCAGGTCGGCGCCGAGCACGGCAAGTCGGTCGTGCAGCTCACCGGCCGTCATGTCCGGAGCGATGGCGATCCGCTCCACCATCGCGACAGGCCCGGTATCGAGCCCCTCCTCCATCTTCATGACGGCAACACCAGTCTCGGCATCGCCTGCCATCACGGCGCGCTGGATGGGAGCGGCGCCACGCCAGCGCGGTAGCAGCGAGGCATGCAGGTTGAGGCAGCCGAGCCTCGGCGCCTCCAGCACCGGCACGGGCAGGATGAGGCCATAGGCGACGACCACCGCGACATCGGCCGCCAGCGAACGCAAGGTCTCCTGTTCCTCCGGGCCGCGCAGACTCCTGGGCGTATAGACGGGGATGGCGAAACGCTCGGCCATCTCGTGCACCGGCGAGCGCTTCTCGCCCATGCCGCGCCCGGCCCTGGCCGGCGCGCGGGTGTAGACGGCGACGACTTCGTGGCCCTGGCCGACGATTTCGGCGAGCGTCGGCACGGCGAAATCGGGCGTGCCCATGAAAACGATGCGCAGCGACATGGCACCTGCCGGATGTGGGGCGGCGAGCGGCGCCGCAAGCGCCCTTCCCTAAACGCCTGCGGCAGGCAAGGGCAAGCCCCATGCTCCGCGGCCGCCGCACTCTGCTGCCGCTCACAGCCGAAAGCCGCCGTTGCCGACAGAAACAGGATCTACGCGATGGCCCGCCTTCCACCCGTCATGGCCGGTGGCGTCTCGGCCATCCACGCCCTCAACGTTGCGCAATGAGGCGTCGATGCCCGCGGCTGGGGCGGGCATGACGGGCAATGGTGCTGATTACCCTGCCGCCTCGCGCCGGGCCACCTTGGAGAACTTCTTCATCACGCGGTCGCGCTTGAGCTTCGACAGGTGATCGAGGAAGAGGATCCCGTCGAGATGGTCGATCTCGTGCTGCAGGCAGGTGGCGAGCAGCCCGTCCGCCTCGATCTCCTGCGCCTTGCCGTCCAGGTCGACATAGCGAACCCGCACGCGCGCCGGCCGCTCCACCTCCTCATAATATTCGGGGATGGAAAGGCAGCCTTCCTCGTAGGTGCTCGTCTCTTCCGAGGACCACACGATCTGCGGGTTGATGAACACCATCGGGCGCTTGTCCTCGCCCTCGCGCGAGACGTCGAGCACGAGGATGCGCTTCATGACGCCGATCTGCACGGCCGCGAGGCCGATACCCGGCGCGTCATACATCGTCTCCAGCATGTCGTCGGCCAACTGGCGGATCTCGTCCGTGACCGCCTCGACGGGTGCGGACGGCTGCTTCAGGCGGGGATCGGGAATGACGATGATGCGACGGATGGTCATGGCACACGCTGGGTTGGAACACAGGCGACATAATCATTCCCGTCGCGCCGGTCAACGTGTTCCGCTTTCGTTCGCATCGGGCGCACGAATCGGCTAGCGTTGGGTGCATGAACGACATCGCCCTCACCATCGGCGCTCACGCCTTCACCTATGCCCAGGTGGCGCTCGGCTTCGCGCTCGCCGTCATCCTGCTGCTCGCGCTGCTCGCCCGCAGCACCGCCCGAGCGGGGCGCGAGCGCTCGCTGGAGGCGGCCGCCGCGGCGGAACGTGCGCGCGAGTTCGACGACAAGGTGGCGGAGATGACGCGCCTGCAGGCGGAGATGCAGGGTCGCATGCAGACGATGGCCGAGATCTTCGGCACCCGCCAGGCGGATCTCGCGCGCCTCTTGAGCGAGCGGCTCGACGGCCTGCAGCACCGGGTCGGCCAGGGGCTGGAGACGACGGCCCGCCAGACGAGCGAGAACATCGCCCGCCTCAACGAGCGCCTCGCCGTCATCGACGCCGCGCAGAAGAACCTCACCGATCTCACCGGCGAGGTGGTCGGCCTCAAGGACATCCTGGCCAACAAGCAGGCGCGCGGCGCCTACGGCCAGGGACGGATGGAGGCGATCATCCGCGACGGCCTGCCGGCGGGTGCCTATACCTTCCAGGCGACGCTGTCGAACCGTACGCGGCCGGACTGCCTCGTGCACCTGCCGGGCGACCATCCGCTCGTCATCGACGCCAAGTTCCCGCTCGAGGGCTTTTCGGCCTTTCGCGAAGCCAAAAGCGAGGAGGCGCGTCGGCAGGCCGGCCAGCGCGTGAAGGCGGATGTCGCGACCCACGTGCGCGACATCGCCGAGAAATACCTCATCCCCGGCGAGACGCAGGACATGGCGCTGCTCTTCGTGCCGTCCGAGGCCATCTATGCCGACCTGCACGAATATTTCGACGACGTGGTGCAGCGCGCACACCGTGCGCGCGTCGTGGTCGTCTCTCCCTCGCTCCTGGCGCTCGCCATCCAAGTGATGCAGACGTTGGTGCGCGACGCACGCATGCGCGAGGAGGCGCAGAAGATCCAGGTGGAGGTGCGGCGTCTGCTCGACGACGTGAAGCGCCTGAGCGACCGAGTGGAAAGGCTCGATACCCACTTCCGCCAGGCCCAGGAGGATGTGGGCCAGATCCGCATCTCGACCGACAAGATCGTCAAGCGCGGCGAGCGCATCGACGCCCTCGAGTTCGACGATGCCGAGCAGCCGCGCCCGGCCATTGCCAGCCCCGTCAGGGCGGCGGAATAGGGCACCGTTCGATAAGCGGTGCACCGGCCCATCGGGGGTCTCTTTGCGTTTCCGCCGCTCCGTCATGGCCGGCGCGTCCCGGCCATCCACGCCCTTGCGTTGCGCGATGTTCGGCGCGGCGCGGATGCCCGCGACAAGCGGGGGCATGACAGCCCATGGAAGCCGCCGGCCTCACATCCTCAAACGAACTGCCCCGCCACCAGCGCCTCGATCGCCGCCTTGTCCGGAATGCTCGGCTGCGCGCCGGCCTTCGTGCAGGCGAGGCTGCCGGCGGCAACGCCACGTTGCAAGGCTCCGGTGAAGCCGTAGCCACCGGCGAGCGCTGCGGCGAAAGCGCCGCAGAACGTATCGCCCGCCGCCGTCGTGTCGACCACCGCGACGGGCGGCGCCGGCACGGCCCGGCGCACCCCGCCCGTCCAGGCGACGAGCCCTTCGGCTCCGAGCGTCACGATGGCCGCGATGCCGTGGCGGGCGTCGATCACGCGGGCGATGGCATCCGGGTTGCCTTCCGCGATGCCAAGGGCGTCGGCCATGACCCGCGCCTCGTGCTCGTTCATGACAAGGATGTCGAGGAGGGCCACGAGTTCCGGGTCCGGCCGTCCTGCCGGGGCGAGGTTGAGCATGACGCGCGCGCCATGAGCCTTGGCGATGCGCGCGGCGGCGATGCACTCGGCTTCCGGCACCTCGCGTTGCAGGAGCAGGATCGCTCCGTCCTCCCAGGCAATCCCGGCGAGCGTCTCGGCGCGTGCATGGCCATTGGCGCCGGCCGCGACGACGATGGCGTTCTCGCCCGCCGCATCCACCGTGATGAAGGCAGCGCCCGTCGGCTCATCGAGACGCGCGACAAGGGAGAGATCGACACCCTCGGCGGAGAGGAGGCCGAGCGCCGCCTTGGCGAGCCCGTCATGCCCGACCGCCCCGGCCATGATCACCCGCGCGCCCGCCCGGGCGGCGGCGAGCGCCTGGTTGGCACCCTTTCCCCCGGGGTGCACGGCATAACCGGGACCGATCACGGTCTCGCCCGGCGCCGGAATGTGCCCTACGCGCGTGACGAGATCGGCGTTGAGCGAACCGAAGACGACGATCATGGCTGCAGTCACTTGGTGCCGTACATGCGGTCACCGGCGTCGCCGAGGCCCGGCATGATGTAGCCGTGGTCGTTCAGATGCTCGTCGATGGCCGCGGTCCAGATCGGCACGTCGGGATGCTCGCCGCGCAGCTTCTCGATACCCTCCGGAGCGGCCAGCAGACAGACGAAACGCATCTCCTTGGCACCGCGCTCCTTCAACCGGTCGATGGCGGCCACGGCGGAATTGGCCGTCGCCAGCATCGGGTCCATGACGATGACGAGACGCTCGGCGAGATTGGCCGGGGCCTTGAAGTAATATTCGACGGCCGTCAGCGTCTCGGGATCGCGGTAGAGACCAATGTGAGCGACACGCGCGGAGGGCACGAGATCGAGCATGCCGTCGAGGAATCCGACGCCGGCGCGCAGGATGGGCGCGAAGACGAGTTTCTTGCCCGCCAGCATCGGCGCGCGCATCGGCATCAGTGGCGTTTCGATGTCGACGTCCTCGAGCGGCAGATCGCGCGTTACCTCGTAGCACAGCAGCATGCCGATCTCGTTCAGCAGCTGGCGAAAGCCCTTGGTGGAGCGCGACTTGTCGCGCATCAGCGTCAGCTTGTGCTGCACCAGCGGATGGTCGACGACGGTAACGCCTTCCATGGATCGGCCCCGGCCTCTGGATGGTTGACACGTGCGGTTCTGCGCCGCTTGCCCGACAATAAGCACCGGCGCGCCACCGCGGGAAGGCGGAATCAGAACACCGTGCCGTCGCTGGCGATGGAAAGCGGTGGAGAACCGTCGCCGCGAGTCTCGCGCGCGATGCGGCGGCCGGCCGCCCAGGTGCCGCCCTCGAGCACGCGGGCAAGCGGCATCGCCCGCTCGTCGCAGCCGAGCCGTTCGCGCACGAGGCGAGCCACCGCGTCGAGCAGGGCCACCGTCAGCGCCCGCCACTCGACGACCAGCGGCGAGGACACCTCGTGGGTGCGCGCCAGATCCTCCGGATCCTTCAGGCGAATCGCGCCGAGGTCGATGAGGAGGCCGCCGTTGCGATATTCCGGCAGGCCCGTGAGCCCATCGATGCCGGTGACGACAAGCCCCGCCTCCTCCAGCGGCTCGATGAGCGAATAGGCCAGCCATTGCGACAGCTTGTGGAAGGGTACGAGGCCGGCCGTGCCCCCCTCGCCCGGCATCAGCGGGTGCATCCACGTGTCGCCGAGTTCGATGCCGGCGATGGTGAGCCGCGCCGGCCAGACCGCGGACAGATGGGCGAGCAGCATGTGCAGGATCAGCTCCGCCGGCACCTCGCCGCCAGCGCCCTCGGCCACCAGGGCATCGAACAGCCCGCCGGGGCGCGGCCCGTCGGCGCGGGCGAAGACCTCGGGCTTGGCCGCAGCCACCGTGCCGAGGCCGTAGAGCAGCGCGGCCCGGCCCTCGAGCCCGACGAGCGCGTTCTGCTCGCTCGCCTTGAAGCCGGTGGCGAGGTCGCGCGCGGTCACCTCGCGCAGCCGCTTGGCGTCGGCACGCAGCGGATCTTCGGCGCAGAAGGAGAAGAGCCCCGCCTCGAACATGCGCAGCGAGGCGACCGCGAGGCCCTCGGAGCGGCCATAGGCCTCCCCCGTCTCGTCCTCCCGGTAGCGCCAGACGGGACCCGCGCCGGCGTCGAGGAGTACGCTGAGGATGGCGAGGTCGAAGGCGGCCCGGGCCTTGCCGGCGGCATCCGGCCAGCGCGTTCGCGCCGCGAGCGCCCCCCAGCGGTCATGGCCGCCCGCCGCGAAATGCCGCCAGCGGGCGTGGAAGGGGATGGCGAGCGTCGGGTAATTGGCCCGGATCGTGTCGACGACATAATCCGCCACGAGGGGCAGCCGGTCCATATCGACGGCGCAGTGGAGGAGGCGTCCGTCCTCAGCGAGGCCGAGCATGGTGCGAGCCCGCTCGCGCACCGCCCGCGCCGACAGCAGCGCCCTGACCGCATCGGGCGAAACGCCCCCGGCCTCGCTCGTACGCACCGACAATTCCGTCATCACCCGCCAGTCCCTCAATAGCGATCGAGGTCGCGGCCGACCGTCGCCTTGAGCGCGGCCTCGTCCGGCGGCGTCTCCGGCGTATAGTAGCCGGCCGCCTTCTTGGCCGCGAGTTCCACCTGCGCATCGGGCGGCACGAGTTCGTCCGGGATCGGCACCCGCTCTCCGATCTCGATGCCCGAGCCGGTGATGGCGTCGTACTTCATGTTGGACATGGAGACGAACCGGTCGATGCGGCGGATGCCGAGCCAGTGCAGCACATCCGGCATCAGCTGCTGGAAGCGTGCGTCCTGCACGCCGGCAACGCATTCCGTGCGCTCGAAATAGGTGGCCGCCTGGTCGCCGCCCTCCTGGCGCTTGCGGGCGTTGTAGACGAGGAACTTCGTGACCTCGCCGAGCGCCCGCCCCTCCTTGCGGTTGTAGACGATGACGCCGGCGCCGCCCTTCTGCGCTTCGCGCACGCATTCCTCGATGCCGTGCACCAGATAGGGGCGGCAGGTGCAGATGTCGGAGCCGAAGACGTCGGAGCCGTTGCACTCGTCGTGCACCCGGCAAGCGATGGTGCGCTTCTCGTCGGTCAGCGCCGCGACCTCCCCGACGATATAGACCGTGGTACCCCCGATGGGCGGCAGGAAGACGTGCAGGTCCGGCCGCGTCACGAGCTCCGGGAACATGCCACCCGTCTGCTCGAACAGCGTGCGCCGCAGCTTCTGTTCGCTCGTGCCGAAGCGCTCGGCGACCCCCGGCAGGTGCCAAACCGGATCGATGGCAATCTTGGTGACGGCGATGTCGCCGGAGGCGTGCAGGATGGTGCCGTCGGCCGCGAGGCGGTGGCCGGCGATGGCGGCGAGGATCTCGGGCAGGTTGAGCCGCGCCCGGGTGACGGCGATGGAGGGCCGGATGTCAGCCCCCTCCGCCACATCGCGAGCAAAGGCGCTCGCCACCATGTGGCCGAAGGGATCGAGCGAGACGATGCGGCCGGGCTCGCTCCATTGCGGATGCGGCCCGATGGCGACAACGGGATCGGTGTTGGTGAGGTCGGGCCGCACCAGCGGGTTGAGCGCGCCGGACGAGACAGCGAGCGCGCGGTAGAGCGCATAGGCACCACCATGCGCGCCGATGACATTGCGCAGGCCCGGATTGGTGACGGTGCCGATCACCGGCCCCCGCTCCGCGGGCGTGTCCGCGCCCCAGCGGATGGGAAAGCGCGCAGGCGTCTCGGGCTCGGGATGGGAGGTGAGACGGATATGGCTCGACCGATTCGGCGTCGTCATGGCCTGTGCCCCGAAGAGAACGAGCCCTCGCCGAAAAGGCTGGAGGGCTCGAAGGGTCTCGACCGGAGGGAGCTTGCTGCACCGCGGCGATGGCGTCAACTCGCAGCGCAAATGGTGCGCGTGTGACCTGCATCAAACCAAACGGCGTCGCCTGCGCCGAACATAGCGCCTGTTCTCGATGGGATGAGTGCATGCGTAAGATCACCATTCTCCAGGGCCACCCCGACAATGATCCCGCCCGCCTGTGCCGCGCCCTGGCGGCCGCCTATGCGGAAGGCGCCCGCGCCGGCGGCCATAGCGTGAAGGAGGTCGATATCGCCCGGCTCGACGTGCCGTTCCTGCGCACGCAGAACGATTTCGAGCTCGGGCTGATGCCGGAAGGCCTTGCTGAGGCGGGCGAGGCACTCGCCTGGGCGGACCACGTCGTCCTCGTCTTCCCCCTCTGGCTCGGGACATTGCCGGCCCTTGCCAAGGCTTTCCTCGAGCAGGTGCTGCGCCCCGGCACCGCCTTTCGCTACAACGACGGCGGGGTGCCCGAGAAGCTGCTCACCGGCCGTTCCGTCCGCATCGTCGTGACGATGGGCATGCCGGCCTTCGTCTACCGCTGGTGGTACGGTGCCCACGGCCTGCGCGGCCTCGAGCGCAACATCCTTTCCTTCGTCGGCCTGGGGCCGATCCGCCGCAGCCTGTTCGGCGGCGTCGGCACGGCCAACGAGGAGAAGCGCCGGCTCTGGCTCGCGCGCATGGCGAGCCTCGGGCGCGACGGCCGCTAGCGGCAGATATCAGATGAAGGACCACGGCCTGCCAGGCCCCGAACCTGGCAAGCCGAGATGGGCGGCGAGCGTCTCGCCGATATCGGCGAAGGTTGTCCTGAGGCCGATCGACCCCGGCGCGACGGCCGGACCGAAGGCAAGCACCGGCACCTGCTCGCGGGTATGATCGGTGCCGCGCCAGGTCGGGTCGTTGCCGTGATCGGCGGTGACGACGGCAATATCCGCAGGTCCGAGCAGGGCCTCGATCTCCGGCACGCGCCGGTCGAAGGCCTCGATGGCGGCAGCATAGCCGGCCACATCCCGGCGGTGGCCGTACTCGGTGTCGAAATCGACGAGATTGGAGAATACGAGGCCACCGTCCGGCAGCGTGCGGAAGGCTTCGAGGGTCGCCGTCAGCACGGCGTCGTTGCCGTGCGGCTTGATCTCCCGCCCCGTGTGCCGATGGGCAAAGATGTCGCCGATCTTGCCCACCGTGACGACGGCGCGGCCGGCATCGTCGAGCCGGTCGAGAATTGTTCCTTCCGGCGGGGGAATGGCAAAATCCTTGCGGTTGCCAGTGCGGGTGAAGCCACCGTCCGGCGTGCCGACGAACGGCCGAGCGATGACGCGGCCGATCCTGAGCGGGTCGACCAAGGGGCGGACGATGCGGCACAGCTCGTAGAGCCGCTCGAGGCCGAAGGTCTCCTCATGCGCGGCGATCTGCAGCACGGAATCGACGGAGGTGTAGAGGATCGGCTTGCCGCTCGCTACGTGCTCGGCGCCGAGCTCCTCGATGATGGCGGTGCCGGAAGCATGCCTGTCGCCGAGGATACCGGGCAGCTTCGCCGCCGCGACGATCTTCGCCACGAGCTCCGGCGGGAAGGCGGGGCGCGTGTTCGGGAAGTAGCCCCAGGCGAAGGGTACCGGCCGCCCCGCGATCTCCCAGTGGCCGGAGGGAGTGTCCTTGCCGATGGAGGTCTCGCGCGCGACGCCCCACTGCCCCGCCGGCTCGTCCGGCCGCGCCACGCCGGCGAGCGGGCGCCCGGTCGACAATTCGCAGGCCTGCGAGAGCCCGAGGCGGGCGAGGTTGGGGATCGCGAGCGGCCCCCGGCGCAGGCCCTGCCTGTCCGCCTCGCCCGAGGCACAGGCCGCGGCGATATGGCCGAGCGTGTTGGCCCCCTCGTCGCCGAAGGCCGCGGCATCGGGGGCGCCGCCGGCGCCGACCGAATCGAGCACGATAAGCAGGGCGCGTGGCATGGCGTCGGGTCTCAGAGGAATGTGTGGGAGGCCGGTTGTAAGGTGCGCCCGGCAGCCTGCGAAGTCATTTAACTTTGCAGATTGTTTCAGGTCGCCTCTGCGGCTCGCGCGAAGGCCGCGGCGAAGAGCCTGCGCGTGTATTCGTGCTTCGGAGCCGCGAAGATCGTCTCCGCCGGCCCCTCTTCCACGACGACACCGTCCTTCATCACGATGAGCGCATTGGCGAGCGCCCGCACCACCTTGAGGTCGTGCGAGATGAACATGTAGGCGAGGTCCCGCTCGGCCTGCAGCTTGCGCAGCAGATCGACGATCTGCGCCTGCACCGACATGTCGAGCGCCGAGGTCGGCTCGTCGAGCACGACGAACTTCGGGTCGAGCGCCATGGTGCGCGCGATGGCGATGCGCTGGCGCTGGCCGCCGGAGAACTCGTGCGGGTAGCGGTCCATCGCCACCGGGTCGAGCCCGACATCGGCGAGCGCACGGGCAACGATCTCGCGCCGCTCATCGTAGGACAGGCCCGGCTTCTGCACGTCGAGCCCCTCACCCACGATCTCGGCGACGGACAGACGCGGGCTCAGCGACCCGTAGGGATCCTGGAAGACCACCTGCAGGTCCTTGCGCAGCGGTCGAATCTCCTTCTGCCTGAGGCCGTCGATGTTCCGGCCGAGGAAGACCACGGGCCCCTGGCTGGCGATGAGCCTGAGGAGCGCAAGCCCGAGCGTCGTCTTGCCGGAGCCCGATTCGCCGACGACGCCGAGCGTCTCGCCGGCGCGGATGGACAGCGAGATGCCGTCGACCGCCTTGACGTGGCCGACCGTTCGCCTGAGCAGCCCTTTCTTGATGGGAAACCACACCCTGAGCGGCCCGGCCTCGACGACGACGGGCGCCGTCTTGGCCACCGGCCGCGGCTCGCCCTTCGGCTCGGCTGCGAGCAACTTGCGCGTATAGGCGTGCTGCGGCCGCGTGAAGACCGCTTCCACCGGGCCGGTCTCGACGATACGCCCCTCCGTCATCACGCAGACCCGGTCGGCGATACGGCGCACGATGCCGAGATCATGGGTGATGAAGAGCAGCGCCATGCCGAGCCGTGCCTTGAGTTCGGCGAGCAGGGCGAGGATCTGCGCCTGCACCGTGACATCGAGCGCCGTCGTCGGCTCGTCGGCGATGAGCAGGTCCGGCTCGTTGGCGAGCGCCATGGCGATCATGACGCGCTGGCGCTGGCCGCCCGAGAGCTGGTGCGGATAGGCTTCGAGCCGCTCGCCGGCCGACGCGATGCCGACGAGCTCGAGCAGCTCGAGCGTGCGGGCGCGGGCGGCTTGCCCGCTCATGCCGCGGTGCAGCCTGAGGATCTCGCCGATCTGCCGCTCGATGGTGTGGAGCGGATTGAGCGAGGTCATCGGCTCCTGGAAGACCATGGTGATGTCATTGCCGCGCACGGCCCGCATCTCCGCCTCGCTCGCCGCGATGAGGTCCCGCCCCTTGAACAGCACCTGCCCGGACGGATGACGCGCGGCCGGATAGGGCAGCAGCTTCAGCACCGACAGGGCCGTCACCGTCTTGCCCGAGCCGGATTCCCCGACGATGGCCACCGTCTCGCCCGGCGCGACGTCGAAGGACACGCGGTCGACGGCAAGCGTCTCCTGCTCCGCCTGGCGGAAGGCGACGGACAGGTCCTGGACGGAGAGGAGGGGGGCAGTCATGGCTCAACCGAAGGTCTTTCGCGGGTCGAAGGCATCGCGCACCGCTTCGCCGACGAAGATCAGCAGCGACAGCATGATGGCGATGACGAAGAAGCCGGTGAGGCCGAGCCACGGCGCCTCGAGGTGGTTCTTGCCCTGCGCCAGCAGTTCCCCGAGTGACGGCGAGCCCGGCGGCAGGCCGAAGCCGAGGAAGTCGAGCGACGTCAGTGTCGTGATCGAGCCGTTGAGGATGAAGGGCAGGAAGGTCAGCGTCGCCACCATGGCATTCGGCAGGAGGTGGCGCAGCATGATGGTCCCGTTCGGCAGGCCGAGTGCCCGGGCGGCGCGCACATATTCGAAATTGCGCGCACGCAAGAATTCGGCCCGCACCACGCCGACGAGCGCCACCCACGAGAACAGCAGCAGGATGCCGAGCAGCACGAAGAAGCCCGGCGTGATGACGGCCGAGATGATGATGAGGAGATAGAGCGCCGGGATCGCCGTCCAGATTTCGATCAGCCGCTGGAAGAGGAGGTCGATCCAGCCGCCGAAATAACCCTGCACCGCGCCCGCCGCGACGCCGATCAGCGAGGAGACGACAGTCAGGGTCAGGCCGAAGAGGACGGAGATGCGGAAGCCGTAGATGAGCCGCGCCACGACGTCGCGACCCTGGTCGTCGGTGCCGAGCCAATTCCATTCGATGTCGGCGCAGGTGCTGCCGCCGACACGCTCGGCGGAGGGGCGGCACTCGGCGTCGCTGAGCAGCCACGTCGGCGGCGAGGGCGCCGGCACCGGCAGGTTGCGGTTGTGCGTGTTGTAGGAGAAGCGGATCGGCGGCCACAGGGACCAGCCGTTCTCGGCAATCTCTGAGGCGATGGCAGGGTCGCGGTAGTCGGTGACGGCGAGGAAGCCGCCGAACTTCTCCTCCGGATAGTCGATGAGCACCGGCATCAGGAACTCGCCCTTGTAGGAGACGAGAATCGGCCGGTCATTGGCGATGAACTCGGCGAAAAGGCTGAGAACGAAGAGCGCCAGAAAGATCCAGAACGACCAGTGGCCGCGCCGGTTCGCCCGGAAATTGGCGAGACGACGGGCGTTGATCGGCGACAGGCGCAAAACCCCTCGGCGCGGCAGCGGCGGGGCGAGCTTGGCCGTCTTCTCGGGCTTCGTGAGGGTCGAGGTCTCGGCCACGTCACACCTCGCGCGTCTCGAAATCGATGCGCGGATCGATCCACATGTAGGTGAGGTCGGAGAGGAGATTCACGAGAAGGCCGATGAGGGCAAAGATGTAAAGATTGGCGAAGACGACGGGATAGTCGCGGTTGACGATGGCCTCGAAGGACAGGAGCCCCAGTCCGTCGAGCGAGAAGATGGTCTCGATCAGCAGCGAGCCGGTGAAGAAGGCACCGATGAAAGCGCCCGGAAAGCCCGAGACCACGATCAGCATGGCGTTGCGGAAGACGTGCCCGTAGAGCACTTGCCGCTCCGACAGGCCCTTCATCCGCGCCGTCAGCACGTAGTGCTTGCGGATCTCCTCGAGAAAGGAGTTCTTGGTCAGCAGCGTCGTCGTCGCGAAGGCGCCGAGCGTGAGCGCCAGCACTGGCAGCGCGATGTGCCACAGATAGTCGCCGACCTTGGCCATGAGCGACAAGTCGCGCCAGTTGTCCGAGGTCAGCCCCCTGAGCGGGAAGAGCTGCCAGAAGGAGCCACCGGCAAAGAGCACGATGAGCAGGATGGCGAAGAGAAAGCTCGGGATGGCATAGCCGACGACGACGACGGCCGAGGTCCAGGTGTCGAAGCGCTCGCCGTCGCGCACCGCCTTGGCGATGCCGAGCGGAATCGAAATGGCATAGGAGATCAGCATCATCCACAGCCCGAGCGAGATCGACACGGGCAGCTTTTCGGCGATAAGGTCGACGACGGCGATGTCGCGGAAGTAGCTGCGGCCGAAGTCGAAGGTGGCGTAGTCCACCATCATCTTGGCGAAGCGCTCGGGCGCCGGCTTGTCGAAGCCGAACTGCCGCTCGAGCTCCTTGATGAAGGCCGGGTCGAGCCCCTGCGCGCCGCGATAGCGCGACTGGCCGGCATCCCCCGCGCCGCCGCCTGCGAAGCGGGCCGTGGCGCCGGCGTCGGTGCCCTGGATCTGTGCGAGCACCCGCTCCACCGGGCCGCCCGGTGCGAACTGCACGATGACGAAGGAGACGAGCATGATGCCGAACAGCGTCGGCACCATGAGGAGAATGCGTCGCAGCGCGTAGGCCAGCATTTACGACGCCACCGCCTTTCTGCCGACCGGGCCGAGATGTGTATCGCAAAAGCCGCTTGCGTATTTCAGCCCGTAGCCGAGCGTCCTGTCGAAACCGATGTGGGCGACCCAGATCGCAGCCACCGCAAGCACCTCCTGTGCCCCCAGCGCAAACCCGACCGCGGCGAGCAGAACGGGCGCGATATGCGAGTGAAGAGCATTGTAGGCGATTGCCCCGATCCGCGCACCGGCCAGATAGCCAAGGAAACTGACGTCCGGCACGAAGAAGAGCGCCGCATAGAGCCACCAGGGAGCCCCGGTGAGGGAGAACGCGAATGTCGCAGCCCCCCAGGTCAGCAGCGCTTCGATCTTCAGGATCGTTCGCGGCAAGCCGGCAACGCCTCTAAATTCGTCCGACATATTCATCGCTCGACGCCGATCCGCTTTGCCTTCGCAGTGTCGTACCACCACGTGCCCGGCGCGCCCGAGCCGTATTTCGGCGTCTTGTCCGGCCGCGAGAAGACATCCCAGTAGGCGACGAGTGTCTGGTCCTTGTACCACATCGGCACCCAGTAGCGGCCGGCCCTGAGGACACGGTCCAGCGCCCGGCAGGCGATGGTGAGCTCCGCGCGCGTCTTGGCCCGGCCGATGCGCTCGATGAGCGCGTCGATGGCAGGGTTCGCGATGCCGGCGACGTTCCGCGAACCTGGCGTCTTCGCCGCCTCCGAGCCGTAGACGACGCGCATGCTGTCGCCGGGCGTCAGGCTACCGGTCAGTGCCATGCTCGCCATGTCGAAGTCGAATTCGTCCATGCGTCGCCGGTACTGGGCCGCATCGACGATGCGCGAGCGCGCCTCGATGCCGAGCCGCTGCAGGTTCTCCTGGAAGGGCTGGGTGTGCGGCTGCAGCGTCGGCTGGAAGTCGAGGAATTCGATGGTGAAGGGCTGCCCATCCGGCAAGAGAAGCCGCCGCCCCTCGCGCTTGCAGCCCGCATCGCGCAGGAGCTCATCCGCCCGCCGCAGCAGGGCGCGGTCGCTGCCGGAGCCGTCGGACACCGGCGGCACGTAGGGCTCGCCGAAGACCTCCTCCGGTAGATCGGTCCGGAACGGCTCGAGGAGCGCCAGTTCCTCCGGCGATGGCATGCCCGTCGCCTTCATCTCCGAGGCCTCGAAGAAGGAGGTCAGCCGCTTGTAGGCCGAATACATGATGTTCTTGTTCGTCCATTCGAAATCGAAGGCGAGGCCGATCGCCTCGCGCACGCGCGGGTCGCGGAACTGGGCGCGGCGCGTGTTGAAGTACCAGCCCTGCGTCGGCACGGCCGAGCGCGTCGGGATCTCCTCGCGCTTGACACGGCCTTCACGCACGGCGGGGAAGTCGTATCCCGTCGCCCAGATGCGGGCCGTATATTCCTCATGGTAATTGAAGGCGCCGGACTTGAAGGCCTCGAAGGCCACCTGCCGGTCGCGGAAATACTCGTAGCGGATGCGGCCGAAATTGTTGCCGCCGACATTCACCGGCAGATCGCGCGCCCAATAGTCCTCCACCCGCTCGAACTCTATGAAGCGGCCAACCTCGAAGCGCCCGACCCGGTAGGGACCGGAGCCGAGCGGCGCCTCGAGCGTCGTCGCCTCGAAGTCGCGCCCGTTCCAGTAGGCCCTGGAAAAGACGGGCAGGCTCGCCACGACGAGGTGCAGGTCGCGGCTGCGCTGCGGCGACAGGCGGATGGCAACGACATCCTCGCGCTCCACCTCCGCGCCGACGACCTCCGTGAGAATGGCGCGGTAGTTCGGATGCCCCTTGGTCTTGAGGGTATCGAGCGAGAAGGCGACGTCCTCGGCCGTGATACGCGAGCCGTCGTGAAAGCGCGCTTCAGGCCGCAGCACGAAGCGGTAGGTCAGTTCATCCGGCGAGATGCGCACGGCACGCGCCACGAGGCCGTAGAGTGCATCGGGCTCGTCACCCGAGCCGGCCATCAGCGTGTCGTAGGTCAGGTCCATCCCCGCCGCGCCGTCGCCGCGCAGCACGAAGATGTTGAGGGTGTTGAAGGTGTCGAAATTCTGGTTGCCGCCCGCCTGCTTGATCTGCAGCGAGAGCGTGCCACCCTTCGGCGCGTTTGGGTTAACGTAGCTGAAGTGCTTGAAGTCCGGCGGATAGGCGAGGTCGCCGAAGGCGGACAGGCCGTGCACCTCGGCCTCGTCGGCCAGCCCCATGCGCGGCATGAACAGTCCGGCGGCCGTCGCGCCGCCCGCCGCGAGCAGGGCGCGCCGGGTGAAAGAAAAGCGCGTCGGGTCGAACAGCGGTCCGTTCACGTGTCTCGTCTCCTACGTCACGAAGCCGGGTGCGCCGATCAACGGACCAGGCGGCCAGCCTCCTGCGCGCCCCTGCTTTTGACGGGCGCGATGATCGGCACACTAAGACGGCCGGCAGGGTCAGCGGAACCCCGGTTGTCGAAATTGTGTGGCGGGAGAAGCGCCGGCGCGGCGTCCAGAAACGATTCGGCCGGGCTAATGGCCCGGCCGTTTCAACTGTCCCGGATATCCCTCTCACTCTGCCGGCAGGGGCGCCGGATTGTCGGAGAGGGTGCGCAGGTAGGCGAGGATATCCGCCCGCTCTTCCGGCTTGGCAACGCCGGCGAAGGCCATGATCGTGCCCTTCATATAGCCGCGCGGGTTGGCGATGAACTCGTTGAGGTGCTCAAAGGTCCACTTCTCGCCGTTGGCGCCGTGTTCCTTGAGTGTGGCAGAGTAGCTGAAGTCCGACACTTCCGCGATCTGCCGGTCAACGACGTCCCACAGGTGCGGGCCGACCTTGTTGGGGCCACCCTTCTCGAAGGTGTGGCAGGCCTTGCACTTGGCAACCGCCTTCTCACCGCGGGCCGGGTCGGCCTTCGCCAGGAGTTCGGGCAGCGGCACCGTCGGCGTCTGGGGTGTGGCCTCGCCGCCACCCGCGGTCGCTTCCTCGGCCGAAGGCAGGTCGTAGCCGGGCACTGCGGGCCGGTGCGGGGCAAAGACGATACCCGCCACGATATTGAGGCCCATGACAAACAGAAGGGTGCCCAGCACGGCGCCCGCGATCTTGTTGAGCTCGAAGGAATCCATCGGTCGGCAGCTCCGGTCCGTCGCTACGGACGAGGTGTCGGCAAAGGCAAGGCGCCGCACGGGGCGAGCCCCCTGCGGCGGCGGATGATTACCCGCTTTGGCGGGCGCTTGGCAATAAGGCGCGTGCGGTTATGTCGTCGCACCGCCCTCGCGCGCGCAATTGTCCACCGCGCGTCGGGGAGGACGGACGGCGCAGCGCCTGCTATAAGCGCCCGGCGCACCGGCCGCTCCCCGCGGATATCCGGCGGCCGCAACGAGAACGACCAGCGAAACGCCGACATGCCCGATCCCATCGTCCTCATCCCCGCCCGCCTCGCCGCGACACGCCTGCCGGATAAGCCCCTCGCGGACATCCACGGGGAGCCGATGATCGTGCACGTCTTGCGGCGGGCCGAGGAAGCGGGCATCGGCCCGGTCGCCGTGGCAACCGACACGCCCGCGATCGCCGAGGCCGTCACGAAAGCCGGCGGACGCGCGGTGATGACGCGCTCGGACCACCAGTCGGGCTCGGACCGGATTTACGAGGCTCTCGAGCGCCTCGACCCCGATGGCCGGCACGACATCGTTGTCAACGTGCAGGGTGACCTGCCAACCATCGATCCGCGCGTCATCGTGGCCTCGGCGCGCCCCCTCGCCGACCCCGCCGTCGACATCGCGACGCTTGCCGCGGTCATCACCCGCGAGGAGGAGCGGACGGAACCGAGTGTGGTCAAGGCCATCGGCAGCGAGATCGCGCCAAGGCACCTGCGCGCGCTCTACTTCACCCGCGCCACCGCACCCTACGGCGAAGGGCCGCTGCTGCATCACATCGGCCTCTATACCTATCGCCGTGCCGCGCTCGCGCGCTTTGTCGCCCTGCCACCCTCGCCGCTGGAGCGCCGCGAGCGGCTCGAGCAGCTGCGGGCGATCGAAGCCGGAATGCGCATCGACATCGTCGTCGTGGACGACGTGCCACTCGGCGTCGACACGCCGCACGATCTCGAACGCGCCCGCGCCATGCTCGCGCCGCGCCGCTGACCTTTTATCCGCGAGGACTTCCCCAATGGCCAAGAAGATCATCGCCTAT
Organism: Chelatococcus daeguensis; assembly: GCF_001887265.1. Classification (NCBI taxonomy): domain Bacteria; kingdom Pseudomonadati; phylum Pseudomonadota; class Alphaproteobacteria; order Hyphomicrobiales; family Chelatococcaceae; genus Chelatococcus; species Chelatococcus daeguensis. The sequence goes on from NZ_CP018095.1 coordinate 3,423,187, forward strand.
CAGGGCGAGCCCGGCGCCAATTCGCACATTGCCTGCAAGGACGTCTATCCCGACTGGGAACCCCTGCCCTGCGCGACCTTCGAGGACGCCTTTGCCGCGGTGCAGGAGGGGCGAGCGGAGCTCGGCATGATCCCGATCGACAACTCGATTGCCGGGCGCGTCGCCGACATCCACCACCTCCTGCCGACCTCCGGCCTTCACATCGTCGGCGAATATTTCTTGCCCATCCACTTCCAGTTGCTCGCGCCGAAGGGAGCAACGCTCGCCACGATCAAGACGGTCTACAGCCACGTGCACGGGCTCGGCCAGTGCCGCAAGATCATCCGCAAGCTCGGTCTGAAGGCCGTGGTCGCGGCTGATACGGCAGGATCGGCCCGCATGGTCGCGGAATGGAACGATCCCGCCTCGGCCTCGCTCGCCACGCGGCTCGCCGGCGAGATCTACGGCCTCGACACGCTCATGGAGGACGTCGAGGACGAGGCCCACAACACCACCCGTTTCGTCATCCTGTCGCGCACGGCGCAGTGGACGGAAGCCGGCAACGGAAAGGCTGTCACCAGCTTCGTCTTCCGCGTGCGCAACGTGCCGGCGGCGCTTTACAAGGCGCTCGGCGGCTTCGCCACCAACGGCATCAACATGACGAAGCTCGAGAGCTACATGATCGAGGGACATTTCTTCGCCACCCAGTTCTATGCGGAGGTCGAAGGCCACCCGGATGACAGGTCGCTCAAGCTGGCACTGGAGGAACTCGGCTTCTTCTCGCGCGAGCTCAACATTCTCGGTGTCTTCCCCGCCCATCCCTATCGCGAGAATATTCGCGAGGCGGCCGAGTAGAAGCCGCGGGCCGCGGTGCTGCGCGGCCTGCCGCAACGTGATATGGTACCGCAACAAGATGAAGCTGGCCCCGTCAGCCGGCTCAGCGAAAGTCGTGTTGTCGTACCAGTGTCGCCCTTTTGTGGCCGTTCTCCTGGTCGAGGCTGCACGCCAATCGCTAGATCAGGGAGCCGCGCCATGTCGATCATCATCAGACGTGCCACACCGGCCGACATCGAGGCCATCGGTCGTCTCGTCATCGACGTTTGGCGGGAGACCTACCGCGGCATCCTGTCCGACTATGTGCTCGCGACCCAGACCGTGCCGGTCGGCGAGCGCAGCATCCGCTTCGTCGGGCTCGACAGCGACGGCAGCGGCCGCGCCGCGCTCGTCGCCGAGCGGGCCGGCGCAATTGTAGGCTTCGCCGCCGCGGGTCCCGCGACTGACGGCAGCCTCGGCACCGCAGCCGAGATCGCGCCCCCCTATGTCGCCCGACGGCTCCAGTTCCGCGGCATCGGCGGACGCCTGATGGGCGGCCTCGCCCATGCGCTCATGGCCTCTGGTCATGCCAGCGCCGGCCTTTGGATTCCGCGCGACAACGTGGCGGCGGTGGCCTTCGCCCGCGCGCTGGGCGGCACCGTCGCCGGCACGCGCAGCACCTGCGCCGGCGAGACGATGCTCGAGGAAATAGCGGTCATCTGGCCCGATCTCAACGATCTCGCCGTCTGGCACGAGGAGCCGGTCGCACTCTCCCGCGCCGGCCGGGCGGCACCGGGCCTTGCGGCATCCGACATCGTCGCCGCCGATGCGCTCGCCCGACTGCGGCCAGGCGGCTGATCGGCGGCTCAGAAGCTCTCGCCCTCCTCGACGAAGGCCTTGAGGATGTGGTGCGCGATGGCGAAGGGCAGCGGGGCGGTGAACCCGTCCGGGTGCTCGCCGCGCAGCATGGCACCGACCTCCGCCCGCGTGAACCAGCGCGCGTGCTCCAGTTCGATCGCATCCACCACGAGATCCTCGTCGAGGGCCTCGGCGAGGCAGCCGACCATCAACGACGACGGAAACGGCCAGGGTTGCGAGGCGAGGTAGCGCACCCTCCCGGTGCGGATGCCTGCCTCCTCCATGGTCTCGCGGCGCACGGCGTCCTCCACCGTCTCGCCCGGCTCCACGAAGCCGGCGAGGCAGGAATACATGCCGGGCGCGAAGCGCGCCTGCCGGCCGAGCAGACAACGGTCTCCACGAACCGCCAGCATGATGACGACCGGGTCGGTGCGCGGAAAGTGCTGGGCCCCGCAGGCGGCGCAATCCCGCCGCCAGCCGCCGCTGGCGCTCGCCGTCCGCGCTCCGCAATTGGCGCAGAAGCCGTGCCGGCGGTGCCAATCCATCAGGGCCTTGCCTTCGCCGAGCGGGCCGAGTTCGTCCTGCGGCAACAGACCCTGCACGGCGATGGAGCGCAGGTCGATGGCGAACAGGCCGGTCTCCTTGAGCCGCTCCACCTCGCCGGTTGCGATCAGCGTCGCGAACAACGGCGTACCGTCGAGCGTGCCGAGCAGGGCCGTCTCGGCGACCGGGGCGAGCGCCCCGGCCTCGGCCATGGTGAAGCGGGGCGTGAAGGCCTCGCCATCGCGCCTGAGGATCGGGACGTCTCCGGCGATGACGAAGGAGCGCGCCTCGGGCAGCGCCATCATCGCTGCAATGTCGCTCGCCTTCTCGCGCCGCTCGGAGTGGCGGACGAGACGGTTGCGGGAGAAGCCGATCCGCGCCGACCGTTCAGGAAAGATCTCGCCGGCCGGTAAGGCCGTGTTGTCGGACATGTTGCGGGCCATACATTCCATTCCTGTCATAGGCCAAGCCGGGCGCGCAGTCCCGCCATGAGGCGCTCGGCCGCGGCGACATCATAAGGCTCGGCACGGCCGGCGCCCCAGACCGGGCCCGGCCAGGCGGCATCGCCCCTCGTACGCGCGATCACGTGGACATGCAGCTGCGGCACCATGTTGCCCAGCGCCGCCACGTTGAGCTTGTCCGTCGGCACGAGATCGCGCAGCGCCTGCGACACCTGCCTAATCTCGGCGCTCAGCGCCGCGTGGTCCGCTTCCGACAGATCGACGAGTTCGCGCGCCTGCGCCCGGCGCGGCACGAGGATGAGCCAAGGAAAGCGGCTGTCGTTCATCAGGAGGAGACGCGACAGCCCAAGCTCGCCAATGGCGCGCGTGTCCGCCTCAAGGCGTGCATCGAGCTGGAAGGCATCGGTGGCGCTGTCTGGCATGTCGGGGAGGTCCGCATCCGGTCGGTCCGGCAATTGCCCAATCTATAGGCCTGCCGAGGCGATCGGCCAACGACGAAAGTGGGCGGGCGCGCATTCGCGCGCCCGCGCTGTGGAGCGGCTCCCGCTTGAAGCTTGCACAAGCGGCCACGATCCCCGATATAGGGGGCGGGAGGTTGGCGTTGGACGTTCCACTCGCCAACCGGGTCAGGTCCGGAAGGAAGCAGCCCTAACGAGCACGGGCGGGTCTTCGTTCAGCCTCCCACCTATCAGACCGGGATCTGGCCTCGCTCTCGGGACGTCGCCCACGGCGTCGGACACGTGGTTGCGGCCACGCTTCCCGTGAGCCGCAGCGTGAAGGGGCCGATGACGGATTTCGACACCGTGACGGACGAAAGCGGCGCACCGGACGATGCGCCTGCCCTGCCGGGCCTGCCGCAGCCGGCCCCCGCGCCGAAGTCCGGCGCCTACCGGGTCCTTGCCCGCAAGTACCGGCCCCGCGCCTTCCCCGATCTCATCGGGCAGGAGGCGATGGTGCGCACGCTCTCCAACGCCTTCGAGACCGGCCGCATCCCGCAGGCCTGGATGCTGACCGGCGTGCGCGGCGTCGGCAAGACGACGACCGCGCGCATCCTCGCCCGCGCCCTCAACTACGAGCGCCCCGGCGTCACCGGCCCCACCGTCCACATGCCCGAGCTCGGCGTGCACTGCGAAGCCATCATGGAATCGCGCCATGTCGACGTGATGGAGATGGACGCCGCCTCGCACACCGGTATCGACGATGTGCGTCAGATCATCGACGGCATCCGCTACGCCCCCGTCTCGGCCCGCTACAAGGTCTACATCATCGACGAGGTTCACATGCTCTCGGAGAAGGCATTCAACGCCTTCCTGAAGACGCTGGAGGAGCCGCCGCCGCACGCCAAGTTCGTCTTCGCGACGACGGAGATCCGCAAGGTCCCCGTCACCATCCTCTCGCGCTGCCAGCGCTTCGACCTGCGCCGCGTCGAGGCGGGCACGCTCGTCGCGCATCTGACGCGGATCTGCGCTGCCGAGGCGGTGGAGGCCGAGCCGGAAGCCCTCGCCATGGTGGCCCGTGCCGCCGAGGGCTCGGTGCGCGATTCGCTTTCGTTGCTCGACCAGGCCATCGCCCACGGGGCGGGCCGCGTCGGCGTCGAGGAGGTCCGCGCCATGCTGGGCCTCGCCGACCGCGGCCGCATCATCGACCTGTTCGAGCATGTGATGCGCGGCGACCTGCCGGCCGCGCTCGGCGAGTTGAAGAGCCAGTATGACGCCGGTGCCGATCCCGCCGTCATTCTCACCGACCTGGCCGGCTTCACCCATTTCGTCACCCGCCTCAAGCTCGTGCCGGCCGCGGGTGAGGATGCCGCCATAACGGACGTCGAGCGCACGCGCGGCACCGACTTTGCGGCGCGGCTCTCGGTGCGCATCCTCTCGCGCACCTGGCAGATGCTGGTAAAGGGCATCGCGGAGGTGCAGGCGGCGCCCCGACCCATCGCGGCCGCCGAGATGGTGCTGGTGCGCCTCGCCTATGCCGCCGACCTGCCGACGCCGGATGAGGCGCTGCGCCTCCTGCGCGAGGGCAATGCCTCCGCGCCCGCGGGCAGCGGCGGTGCCGGGCCCGCCGGTGGCGGCGCGACGATGAGCGGCACCGAAAGCCCGCGCCCGATGCTGGCCGCGAGCGGCCCTGCCCTCGCCCGGGCGCCCGCCGCGGCCCCGGCCATGGAGCCCGCCGTGCCGCAGATGCGGCTCGCCCGCTTCGAGGACCTCGTGGCGCTCGCCGGCGAAAGGCGTGACATCGGGCTGAAGCGCGCGCTGGAGCGCGACGTGCGCCTCGCCCATTTCGAGGACGGGCACGTGGAATTTGCGCTCGTCGACGGGGCGAGCAAGACGCTCGCCGGCGACCTCTCGCGCCGCCTGCAGGAGTGGACGGGTCGGCGCTGGGTCGTCTCCATCGCCCGCGAATCCGACACCCCGACCCTGCACGAGAAGGCGGAAGCGGAAGCTGCCGAGCGCCTCAGCGGCGTCGCCGGCCACCCGCTCGTCCAGGCGGTGATGCAGCGCTTTCCCGGCGCCGCGATCGTCGACGTGCGCAACATCACGGCCGAGGAAGCTCCGGCGCAGCCGGTGGGGGAAGGGCTCGCCCCGGCGGACGAAGAGCTCTATATCGACGATGACTTCTGATCGGACCGGCGTCCGGTCGCCCGATGTTCTGATCGCTTGAGCGGGAGCCACGACCATGAAGGACCTGATGGGCCTGATGAAGCAGGCGCAGGCCATGCAGCAGAAGATGGCCGACATGCAGGCCGAGCTCGGCAACCTCGAGGTCGAGGGCACGGCTGGCGGCGGCGTGGTCTCCATCCGTATGACCGCCAAGGGCGAAGTCCGCGCCGTCAGCATCGACCCGAGCCTGATGAACGCCGACGAGAAGGAGATCCTCGAAGACCTCCTCGTCGCCGCCAGCAACGACGCGCGCCAGAAGGGCGAACGCCTCGCCCAGGAGCGCATGGCCGAACTGACCAAGGGCCTGCCGCTGCCGCCCGGGATGAAGCTGCCGTTCTGAGGGGTATTTCGTGTTCCTAGAACAGAGCCTTGCTGCAATTCTCGGAGGTATCGTGGCGGGCGTATTTACGCTTGCGGGTGCCTATTGGTCTTTGCGTTGGCAGTTCACCAGACAGCAACGTGAGCGTGACCTAAGCGTGAGAACGCTTTGTAAATATACAATATCATATGTCCATGACATGGCTATTGAGCTTGACAATATTTATAAGATCAATGGATTTATATCGTACAAGATTATCGACATAATAGAAACAACTATACAGATTTTTAATAGAAATATGGAGCATATGATTTTTGTAACGGACGAGAAATTACGGGAAGAAGTTCGATATTTTTTGTACGAGATGTTTTACAGGATTCAGACGGCAAAGAATATACAGATTTCCCTTGACCAGGTACTGCGACAGGCAGGACTGGATGCTACAAGCGGAAAGATGGAAGAAGCAGCCGCCGCCGAAAAGGTGAACGAGCTTAAAGGCGCCGCGCAAGAAGCTATACTTCAGATTGTCCGCCATTCACTCGCAGGGGCGGAACTGAAAACAAAATTGCAGTAAGAATAATGCCCTCACCCGTCGGACCCGAGATCGAGCGTCTCATCCAACTTCTCGCCCGCCTGCCCGGGCTCGGCCCCCGCTCGGCCCGGCGGGCGGCGCTGCATCTCATCAAGAAGCGCGAGCAATTGCTCGCGCCGCTCGCCGAGGCTGTGCGCATCGCCGCCGAGCGCGTCGTCGTCTGCTCCAGCTGCGGCAATGTCGACACCAGCGACCCCTGCGCCATCTGCGCCGATGCGCGGCGCGACCCCTCCGTCCTCATCGTGGTCGAGGACGTGTCCGACCTGTGGGCGCTGGAGCGCGCGGCCGTCATGAACGCGCGCTACCATGTTCTCGGCGGCGTGCTCTCGGCGCTCGACGGCGTGCGGCCGGAGGATCTGAACCTCGAGGGGCTCGTTGCGCGCGCCGCTGCGCCGGAGGTCAAGGAAGTCATCCTCGCCCTCAACGCCACCGTCGACGGCCAGACGACAGCCCATTACATCACCGACCTCCTCTCGCAGCTGCCGGTGAAGATCACGCGCCTCGCCCATGGCGTGCCTGTCGGCGGCGAGCTCGACTATCTCGACGAGGGCACGCTCTCGGCCGCCATCCGCCAGCGCACGTCGTTCTGATGTCCACGCCGGCAGTTCACGCGCCGTTCATGCTTGCCCCGCATGATGGCGCCGGACGTCGCCGCGCGCGAGGAAGGGCTGCATGACGGGGTTCATCGTGAAAACCACGGCGGCGGCGCTCGTCGTGGTCGCGCTCGCCCTGTTCGTCACGGCCGATCTTGCCGGACGCCTCTCGGGGCCGGGCGGACCCGCCGACACGGAGGCGGCCGCCTCAGCCGTCGACATCCCTGCCCCATCGCCGGCGAGCGGCACGAGCGAACACCTGACCAAGGACCGCAACGGTCATTTCGTGGCCGCGGCGCACATCAACGGCGTCGCTGTGCGTATGCTGGTCGACACAGGCGCGAGCCTTGTCGTCCTCAACGAGGACGATGCGGCGCGCGTCGGCATGCGCCCCTTCCCGAGCGACTACAGGCACCGGCTGAACACCGCCAACGGTGTGACGCTGGGCGCTCGCAGCATCTTGCGCGAGGTGCGGCTCGGAAGCATCGTCGTGCGCGACGTGGATGCCGTCATCCTCAAGCGCGAGGCGCTCGCCACCGGCGGGCTCCTCGGCATGTCGTTCCTCTCCCGCCTCGGCGGCTTCGAGACCACTGCCGACACGATGGTGTTGAAACCTTGAGGCAAAAGCGACGTTGATCCCCTCGGTCCAGCTTCCGCCGCCATTGGCGGCGAGGCTTGGAGCCGAGCCATAGCCCGTTATCCCGAGTGCCCATCAGAAGGACGAAGCCAACTCCATGTTTCCGAAGCCTCTGCCGGCCCTGACGCCGAACACCTACGACTACGAATCGCTGCCGATGGTGAAGCCGACCGGCTTTCGCGAATATGACGCCCGCTGGCTGTTCCAGAAGGAAATCAACCTCATGGGCGTGCAGGCGCTGGGCATGGGCCTCGGCACGCTCATCAAGGAGATGGGGGTCAAGCCCGAGATCGTGACCGGGCACGACTTCCGCGGCTATTCCTCGGCCATCAAATATGCCCTCGTCTCCGGCCTCATGGCCGCCGGCGTCCGGGTGAAGGACATCGGCCTCGCTCTGTCGCCGATGGCCTATTTCGCACAGTTCGACCTCGACGTGCCAGCGGTCGCCATGGTCACCGCCTCGCACAACGACAACGGCTGGACGGGCGTGAAGATGGGCGCGCGCCGCCCCGTCACTTTCGGCCCCGAGGAGATGGGCCGGCTCAAGGACATCGTGCTGTCGGCAAGCTTCGACCTCACCGGCGGCGGCGCCTATGAATTCGTCGAGAACTTCCCCGCCCGCTACATCGCCGACCTCACCGACCGGCCGAAGCTGACGCGCAAGATCAAGGTCGTCGCCGCGTGCGGCAATGGCACGGCCGGCGCCTTCGCGCCGAAGGTGCTGGAGGCGATCGGCTGCGAGGTGATCCCGCTCGATGCCGAGCTCGACCACACCTTCCCGCGCTACAACCCCAACCCCGAGGACATGAAGATGCTTCATGCCATGGCGGAGAAGGTGCGCGCGACGGGCGCCGACGTCGGCCTCGGCTTCGACGGCGACGGCGACCGCTGCGGCGTCGTCGACAACGAGGGCAACGAGATCTTCGCCGACAAGATCGGCGTCATGCTCGCGCGCGACCTGTCGAACCTCCACCCCGGTGCCACCTTCGTGGTGGACGTGAAGTCGACCGGCCTCTTCAACACCGATCCCGCCCTGCAGAAGAATGGCGTGAAGGTGGATTACTGGAAGACCGGCCACAGCTACATCAAGCGCCGCGTCAGCGAGCTTTCGGCGCTCGCTGGCTTCGAGAAGTCGGGCCACTTCTTCTTCAACAAGCCGGTCGGCCGCGGCTATGACGACGGCATCCTGACGGCCCTCGCCGTCTGCGACATGCTGGACCGCAACCCGACGAAGTCGATGGCCGATCTCTACCGCGACCTGCCGAAGACCTGGGGCTCGCCAACCATGGCGCCCCACTGCGCCGACGAGGTGAAGTACGAGGTCGTCGAGCGCGTGGTGAAGCGCTTTGTCGCAATGAAGGACGCGGGCGAGGCCGTCGCCGGACAGAAGATCGCGGACCTCGTCACGGTGAACGGCGTGCGCGTCGTCGCCGAGGACGGCACCTGGGGTCTCGTGCGCGCCTCCTCCAACAAGCCGGAACTCGTCGTCGTCGTCGAGAGCCCGGTGTCGGAAGCGCGCATGCGCGAGATGTTCAAGGCCGTCGACACGGTGCTGCGCGAGAACCCGGAAGTCGGCACGTACAACCAGACGATCTGACCGTCTGTATCACACGGGCAGGCCCTCGGCCCTGAGGGCCTGCGCCAGGCGGACAGGATCGGTGAAATGGTGCGCGGCCATGCCGACGGCACGGGCCGCCGCCACATTGGCCGGGCTGTCGTCGATGAAGAGGCACTCCGCGGCAGTGAGGCCGTAACGCTCGACGAACAGGCGGTAGATCGCCTCGTCCGGCTTAACCAGCTTCTCCTGCGCCGAGACGACGGTGCCGAGGAAGCCCTCGAGGAAGGGAAAGCGCGCACGCGCGAGGGCGAACTTCTCGGCCGAGAAATTGGTGATGGCATAGGTCGGCACACCGGCGGCGCGCAACGCCTCCAGGATGCGCACCGTGCCCTCGATGGCACCCGGCACCATCTCGTCCCAGCGCCGGTCATAGGCCTCGATCTCCGCCCGCCACTGCGGGAACGCCGCCACGCGTTCCGCAATTGCCTCGGCGAAGGAACGGCCGCGATCCTGCTCCAGGTTCCATTCCGGCGTGCAGACCTCCGCCAGGAAGCGCTCGACCCGCTCCTCGTCACCGTCGAAAATGCGGCGGTAGAGGTGGCGCGGATCCCAGGAAATCAGAACGTTGCCGACGTCGAAGACGACGGTGGTGATGCGCGTCCTGGTCGCGACCTCACGGTCGATCATGGTGCGGCTGGCTCCCTGAGGCTGAATCGCGGGCTGCAATCTGCGCCACGGCGGCGGCGCGCACAAGTCGCCGGCGCGGGTCCGCGTTCAGCTCACCTTGCAGGTCGACTGGCCGTCGCGCGCGACCTGCGCCACCGAGCGTGGGCGCATGTAGGTCGTCTCCGTCATGCGCAGGACGCCGTTGTCGAAGACATTGCCGAACAGGCCCAGCATCTCGAAGACGCCGGCAAGACCGGTGGAATAGGGGTAGGTCACCTGGCCGACGATGACGGAAGAACTGACGTTGCTGGCAAGATCCGCCGCCGACGCGGGGAAGGTGTAGGCCGACCCCGCCGCCGGCGCGATGCCGGCCTTGTTGGCATCGGACCAGCACACGCGCGCCGCCCCCTTGCTGTCGATGTAGACGCTGAAGAGGGCAAGCTCCGCCGCGGCCGGAGAATAGGGCGCCATCACCGCCGCCGCGGCCGCGAAAATGTTGTCCTTCTCGCTGTCGCTGATGCGGCTGCGCTGGGCGGTGAGATCGGCCAGCGCCCGCGAGGCGATGGTCAGCTTACGATCGATGCTGATGCCGATAGTCGTCACGGCCATGCCGAGATACATGATGAGCATGAGCGGCAGCACGAGCGCGAACTCGACCGCGGCAACGCCACGCCGATCGCACCTGAAGGCACGGAACCGCGCTGTCAAACGGGTCGGGGCTGCGGAGATTTTGCCGGCAACGCTCATGCACTCATGCCCCCGAGGCCTGCGGCTGCGGAAATGGCTCGTTGCGGAAGGCCGCCGAGGACATGATCAGCCGGTTGCCGTTGGCGAGATTGCCGAGGCCGGGATTGAGCAGCGGCACAAAGATCCGCACCTCGAGCGCGACGCGCACCACGACGATGTCGCCCGCCTGGCCCGGCGAGAAGGTGAAGTCGCGCGTGTCGACCTCGCCCCGGTCGTTGATGGGTAGCGACGTGTCCGCCCCGGCAAAACCGGCGACGGTGCGCACGTCGATGGCGGCGCGCGCGCGGCACTCCTCCGCGCTGACCAGCACGAAGGGGCCCTGCGCGCACACGTCCTCCTTGAATCTCTTCAGCTTTTCGTCCATCGAGCCGCCGTAGGCGCCGGCCTGCACCTGGCCGGTAAGGATGAGCCGCGCCGAATTCTGCACCGCCGTCTCGAGCGACTGTTCCGTAAAGAAGACGAGCGCTGTCTCGATCAGCGTGAACATCAGGGCAATGAAGGGGATGACGACGATGGCGAATTCGACCGCCGTCGCGCCCTCGTCATTGCGGCCGAACAGCCGCAACAGGGATATGAAACGGCGGGAACGTTGCCTGGTCGAGCCCATTTGGCTTTCCCCCTGCCCATCGTCATCGCCGCCGCCCGCACCGGCCGACAGTGCCTTCCTTCAACGGGATGCAAGATATGGCCATGCAATCCGCAGCGCCAGCAAAAGCCGGAACGATGGTTACGGCAACTATTCGCCGGTGGCGAGCTTGTTGCGCTGCTTGGCCTGTTCTGTCCGCTCGGAGAAGTAGCTCATGTCGTCGCCGAGCGTCAGCATGGGCTGGCAATTCGGCGTGCACGACAGCGACTCCCGCCCGGTGCCGCGCATGACGGTGACGACCGTCGCCGCCGGCGCCTCCACCTGGATCAGGGATTCGGCAACGACATTGCCGCCCGCGTCGATCGCGATGAGATTGGTGGTGCCGTAGCTCTTGCCGGTGACGACGAGGACGCCGTTGCGCTGCAGGTTCACGTCCGCGATGGCCGGATTCCCGACGACGACCGTCTGCGCGCCGGCCGGCAGGCGCACGAGCCGCGCCTGGTCGGCCGTGACCGTGACCGTCTCGCCCGCCGTCAGCGCTTGTGCCGGCGAGGAGGCCGCAAGACAGGCAAGCGCTACGGCAACCGCGGCAAGTCCGGCCCGGCCATAGGCCAAGCTCATGTTCCAGCGCCCCATCATGCCGCCAATCCCTCACCTTCCCACGAATATTGCCGACAACTTGCCGGAGAATGGTGAAACTTTGCCTAACGCACCTCGCCCCCATGTCCATTGATGCAAACAGTGCAACAGCACGGCGCTGGAGTGCGCGACCGCCTCCAGCCGTCATGCCCGGGCTTGTCGCGGGCATCCACCTCCCGGAAGTCGCGCAACATCAAGGCGTGGATGGCCGGGACGAGCCCGGCCATGACGGGAGCGGTGCACCCAGCGCCGCCGAAACGCTCACATGCGGAACAGCTTCGACAAACCCGGCGCAGGACCAGATTGGGCATCCCCGCCGCCCCTCCTCCGGACGGGACAGTTACTATTTGTCGACAATTGTAATAACCTACGTTTAACTATGTTGCGCAAGTCGTCAGCATGTGCCACTTTCTCTGATCACTTTAACTTTGCCGAAAGAAGCAGGCGATAACGTCGACGCCAGTTCCGAGCGGTGCAGCGAAAACAACCGGCGGACAGTGCAGCAGTGATAGCAGGAGTTCATCCATGAAGATGCTGTTTTCCCGTTTTGTCAGCGACGAGTCCGGCGCCACCGCCATCGAATACGGTCTGATTGCCGCTTTAGTAGCCGTTGCCATCATTACCGCGCTTACTACGCTCGGAACGGATCTCGGCAGCATCTTCGGCAAGGTCAGCGGAGAATTGCAGAAGGCGGCAAATTAAAATTTGCGCTTTGTAGGATAACGGCCCTATGCGGGGCCGTTATCCCTATTTGAAGCTCCGGATGTCTGGATACAGATCAAACATCCCTTGGAGTCGCAGCCATGATCGACATCGCCATCCTTACGCTCTTTCCTGCGCTCATGGCCTTCGCGGCCGCGAGCGACATTGCGACGATGACGATCTCGAACAAGGTCAGCCTCGCGCTTGTCGCCGGTTTCTTCCTCGTCGCCTTCGCCGCCAGCCTGCCGCTGCCGGTGATCGGCTGGCATCTGGTGGCGGGCGGTCTCGTTCTGGGGATCACCTTCGCCCTCTTCGCTGCAGGTTGGATCGGCGGGGGCGATGCCAAGCTCGCGGCGGCGACCGCGCTCTGGTTTGGCTTCGGCCACCTGGTGCCTTATCTCATCGTCACCTCAGTCCTCGGCGGCCTTCTCACCCTCGTGTTCCTGAAGCTGCGCAGAACGCCGCTGCCGGCCTTCGCCCTCGGCTGGGGCTGGGCGCAGCGCCTGCATGCCGCCAACCGCGGCATTCCCTATGGCGTCGCCCTCGCCGGCGCCGCGCTTTTCGTCTATCCGCACACGGACATCTGGCAGGCAGCGCTCATAGCCCGTTGAGGGATCCACCCACGCGCACCATTCGAGCGGTCGGACATACGTTCTGTTAACCATAATTTGACGATTGGCTGATCAGATTCGCGACAATGGGGGAGTGACCCTCGTCCGGGTCTCTGATCGACATGAAACCAGCCCGTCTCGTCATCCTCGGCGTCGCGCTCGTCGCGGGCGTGGCCGCAGCCTATCTCGCTGCAGGCCGCAAGCCGCCGCCCGCGCCGGCTCCCGTCGCGACCGCCCCGGCGCAGAAGATTGAAGAAGTGCTCGTCGCCGCCGTCGACGTACCCATGGGCAACGGCCTCAAGGCGGCGGACCTGCGCTGGCAGGCCTGGCCGGAGGATGGCGTACCAAAGGGCGCCATCACCCGCGCGGCAAGCCCCGGCGCCATGGAGGACATCTCCGGCGCGATCGCACGCACCGCCATCCTGGCGGGCGAGCCCGTCCGACACGAGCGACTGATCAAGGCCGACGGCTCGGGCTTCATGTCAGCCATCCTGCCCACCGGCAAGCGCGCCATCGCCATCAGCATCGACAACCGCGGCGCCTCCTCCGCCGGTGGCTTCATCCTGCCCAACGACCATGTCGACGTCATCCGCACCTGGCGCGACGAGGAGGCCTCGAAGCAACAGGGCGTCGACGTGACGGTGGCCGAGACCGTCCTCACCAACATCCGCGTGCTCGCCATCGGCCAGACCGTGCAGGAGAAGGACGGGGAAAAGGTCGTCACCGGCGAGACGGCGACGCTTGAGGTCGATCCCGCCCAGGCGGAAATCCTGACGCTCGCCCAGAAGGTGGGGCAGATCTCGCTCGCCCTGCGCTCCCTCGCCGATGCCAACGATACCGGCGCGATCACCCGCGGCGACGATGGCCCGCTCACCATCGTGCGCTTCGGCGTGCCGGTGCAGACCCCGAGACGCTGAGCCATGGCAGCCCCGATGCACAAGACAGCACAGCCGGCGGCGCCCGGGCCGCAAGCCACCGGAACCGCCGAGCGGAGGAGCCTGCGGCTTCTCCTGCTCGCCGGCCTCGCCGCCGCGGCACTCGCCCTGCCGGCGGCGGCTTCCCCGCAGGGAACGATGGCCGCCCCCACGCTCGCTGTTGGCGGCGACGAGCATGCCATCGCCCGCCGCATCGACCTCTCCATCGGCCGTTCGATCGTGGTCGATCTGCCGCGCGACGCCAAGGAGGTCTTTGTCGCCGACCCCAAGATCGCCAATGCCGTGGTGCGCTCGACGCGCAAGGTCTTCCTCATCGGCGTCGCCGACGGCGCCACCTCCATCTTTGTCATGGACGCCGCCGGCCGGCAGATCGCGGCCTTCGAGATCACAGTGGGCCGGGACCTCAACATCCTGCGTCAGACCTTGCGCACGGCCATGCCGCATGCCCAGATCGAGGTGAAGCCGGCGGGCGAATCCGTGCTCCTCGTCGGCTCCGTCGCCAATGCGGGCGAGGCCCAGCAAGCGAGCGATATCGCCGGTGCCTTCCTCGGCGACACCGGCGGCGCCAATGGAAGTGGCGGCCAAGGAGCGGGCGGCTCCCCGAGCCGAGTCATCAACGCGCTCACGATCCGGGGCAAGGATCAGGTCATGCTCCGCGTCACCGTGGCGGAGATCAAGCGCAACGTCGTCAAGCAGCTCGGCATCGACACGACCGGTGAATGGCGGCTCGGCGACATGACATTGACCGGGGCCGTCACCAACGCCTTCGGTCTCGGCAATGAATCGCCGGCGAGCAGTATCGGCGTCAGCGGCGGCGGCAATTCCGCGACCTTGCGCGCCCTCGAGCAGGCCGGCGTCGCCCGCACCCTCGCCGAGCCGACGCTCACCGCCGTTTCGGGCGAAACGGCGACCTTTCTCGTCGGCGGCGAGGTGCCGATCCCGACCGGCTACGACTGCCAGGGTCCGAACGGCAGCAACTGCACGACGACGGTGACCTTCAAGAAGTTCGGCGTCGCCCTCACCTTCACGCCGGTCGTGCAGTCGGAAGCACGCATGAGCCTGCGCGTCGCGACCGAGGTGTCGGAGATCGACAACCAGAACACTTACCGCAGCAACACCCTCATCATCCCCGGCTTCACCGTGCGCCGGTCGGAGACCACGGTCGAACTGCCTTCCGGCGGCACGCTCGTCACGGCCGGCCTCATCCAGCAGAAGTCGCGCCAGGCCATCAACGGCTTCCCGGGCCTGCTCAACATCCCGATCCTCGGCACGCTCTTCCGCTCGCGCGACTACCAGCGCGACGAGAGCGAGCTGATGATTGCCGTCACGCCCTATATCGCCAAGCCCATGAGCGCCAATGCCGTTACCCGGCCTGACGCCGGCTTTGCCGACGCCATGGATCCGCAGACGGTCTTCCTCGGACGCCTCAACCGCGTTTACGGCAAGGGCAGCAACGCTCCGCAGCCCGCCGTGGCGCGCGGTATCTTCGGTTTCATCAATGACTGACGGGACCAGCCACTCGCGCGGAGACGCCGCCATGCCCCGCACCCGCTCCACAGCCCTCCCTCGTCTTGCCGCGGCGCTCCTCGCCCTGCCCTTCGCCGCCTGCGGAGCCGACCGCTACGTGACCAACGCGACCTATCCGGCCGACTTCCGCGAGCGTCACCCGATCACCCTTGTCGACGCGCCGGAGACACTGGACGTCTTCGTGACATCGGCCCGCGGCATCGATGCCCGCCAGCGCGCCGATATCCTCGCCTACGCGGCCGAATACCGCCGCCACGGCAAGAGCCTAGTCACCGCCTACATGCCGGCCGGCACCGGACAGGAACGCGCCCTCCACGGGGCGCTGCAGGCGGTTCGGCAGGTCTTTTCCGAGGCTGGCGTACCGGCCTCCGCCCTGACCGTGGCGCGCTACAATCCGACCGAGCCGATGCTCGCGGCGCCCATCCGTCTGAGCTATGCCAAGCTGGGCGCCCGCGTCGACAGCAAGTGCGGCGAGTGGCCTGAGGACCTCGCCAGCGGCAGCAGCGTCGACGGCTGGAAGAATCGGCCCTACTGGAATCTCGGCTGCGCCTACCAGGCCAATTTCGCGGCGCAGGTCGCCGATCCGCTCGACCTTGCCCGGTCGCGGCCCGAGGGGCGTGTCGACACTGTCAAGCGGCTCAACGCCAACGAGAAGCTGCGCCAGGGGCAGGATCCCTCGACGAAATACACCATCGACGCCACCCAGATCAGCGACGCGGCCGGAGGCAACTGATGGCGAGCGCCCATGACCCTGCGCGCAACGAGACCGGAGAGCGCCTGATCGCGCCGGTGCCGCGCGTCACCATCGAGGCCTTCTGCGAGACGCCGGCCGTCGCCGCGGTAATGGAGATCGTCGCTGCCGACCGGCGCCTCGCCCGCGCCCAAACCAAGCTCGCCATGGGCGGCGCCTCGGCGGCGGTCGAGGCCTTCCGCCACGCCCCTACGCCCAACGTCATCATCCTCGAGACGAACAGCGACCGCGAGGCGATCCTCACCCATCTCGACAGTCTGTCGGAGGTCTGTGACGTCGGCACCCGGGTGCTCGTCGTCGGCCATGTCAACGACGTTCAGCTCTATCGCGAGCTAGTGCGCCGCGGCGTCAGCGACTATCTCATCGCCCCGCTCTCCGTCGTCGACACAATCGCCGCCATTTCGGATCTGTTCGCGACGCCCGGGGCCGAGCCGCTGGGACGCACCATCGCGGTCATCGGCGCCAAAGGCGGCGTCGGCGCCTCCACCGTGGCGCACAACCTCGGCTGGTCCATCGCCCGGTCGGCGCATCTGGCCACCGTCATCGCCGATCTCGACATCGCCTTCGGCACCGCCGGCCTCGACTTCAACCAGGACCCGCCGCAGGGCATCGCCGAGGCCGTGTTCTCGCCGGACCGGGTCGACGCCAATCTCGTCGACCGCCTGCTGTCGCGCTGCAGCGACAATCTCAGCCTGCTGGCCGCCCCGGCCGTGCTCGACCGCACCTGTGACCTCAACGAAAGCGCCTTCGACCAGCTTCTCGACGTGTTGCGCGCCTCGATCCCGGCCATCGTCCTCGACATGCCGCACGTCTGGACGGCCTGGCTGCGCCGGGTGCTGATCGCCGCCGACGAGATCGTCATCGTCGTCGAACCGGACCTCGCCAACCTGCGCAACGCCAAGAATCTCGCCGACCTCCTGCGTCAGACGCGCCCGAACGACCGCAAGCCGCGCCTCGTGCTCAACCGTGTCGGCGTGCCCAAGCGGCCGGAGATCACGGCTGCCGACTTCCTGAAGG
This sequence comes from Chelatococcus daeguensis, assembly GCF_001887265.1. Taxonomy (NCBI): domain Bacteria; kingdom Pseudomonadati; phylum Pseudomonadota; class Alphaproteobacteria; order Hyphomicrobiales; family Chelatococcaceae; genus Chelatococcus; species Chelatococcus daeguensis. The sequence goes on from NZ_CP018095.1 coordinate 3,440,384, forward strand.
CGTTCGACGCCGAGCTCGCCGCCACCATTCCCTTCGATGCGCAGCTTTTCGGAACGGCGGCAAACGGCGGGCAGATGCTGTCGGAGGTGCAGCCCTCCGGCAAGGTGCCCGCCGTCTTCGACGAGCTCGCCGCAGCCATCACCGGGCGGGCCGAGCAGCGGCGGGGGCGGGCTAGTGCCTTCCTGACGCCTATCATCGCCCGGCTCGCCCGGCGCAAATCATAGCGGCGGCACAGAAACGGGACGCGACATGTTCGGCAAGCGGACGAGCCAGAACGGCCCCCTCGGCGGGGCGGCACCGGCCTTCCAGCCGGCGCGGCCCACTCCGGCCGCCGCGCCGGCGCGGGTCGATCCGCCGCCACGCGCCGCGCCGGCGCCATCGACCCCGCAGCCCGAGCCGCCGCGGCCGGAAAAGCGCCACTCGGAGGAATATTACCAGACGAAGAGCATGATCTTCGGCGCCCTCATCGAAGCGATCGATCTGTCGCAGCTCGTCAAGCTCGACACAGAGACGGCGCACGACGAGATTCGCGACATCGTCACCGAAATCATCGCCCTCAAGAACGTCGTCATGTCGATCGCCGAGCAGGAGGAACTGCTCGACGACATCTGCAACGACGTGCTCGGTTACGGCCCGCTCGAGCCGCTGCTCGCCCGTGACGACATTGCCGACATTATGGTCAATGGCGCGGGCCACACCTACATCGAGGTCGCCGGCAAGATCCAGCGCTCCAACGTGCGCTTCCGTGACAACCAGCAACTGATGAACATCTGCCAGCGCATCGTCAGTCAGGTCGGCCGGCGCGTGGACGAGGCGTCCCCCATCTGCGACGCGCGCCTGCCGGATGGCTCGCGCGTCAACGTCATCGTGCCGCCGCTCGCCATCGACGGGCCAGCGCTCACCATCCGCAAGTTCAAGAAGGACAAGCTGACGCTCGACCAGTTGGTGACCTACGGCTCCGTCTCGCAGGAGGGCGCCGAGGTGCTGCGCATAATCGGCCGCGTCCGCTGCAACACCATCATCTCGGGCGGCACGGGTTCGGGCAAGACGACCCTGCTCAACTGCCTCACCCGCTACATCGACCACGACGAGCGCATCATAACCTGCGAGGATGCGGCCGAGCTGCAACTGCAGCAGCCGCATGTGGTGCGCCTGGAGACGCGCCCTCCCAACCTCGAGGGCCAGGGCCAGGTGACGATGCGTGACCTCGTGCGCAACTGCCTGCGCATGCGCCCCGAGCGCATCATCGTCGGCGAGGTGCGCGGCGCGGAAGCCTTCGACCTACTGCAGGCCATGAACACTGGCCACGACGGCTCCATGGGCACGCTCCATGCCAATTCGCCACGCGAGGCGCTGTCGCGCCTCGAATCCATGATCACCATGGGCGGCTTCGCTTTGCCCTCGCGCACCATCCGCGAGATGATCTGCGCCTCGGTCGACGTCATCATCCAGGCCGCGCGCCTGCGCGACGGCTCGCGCCGCATCACCCACATCACCGAGATCATGGGTATGGAGGGTGATGTGATCATCACACAGGACATCATGACTTACGACATCACCGGCGAGGACGCGAACGGGCGCCTCCTCGGCCAGCACCGGTCGACGGGCATCGGACGGCCGCGCTTCTGGGAGCGGGCGCGCTATTTCGGCGAGGACCAGCGCCTTGCCGCCGCGCTCGATGCCATGGAGCGCACGGGCGGCGAAGCCATCGCGTGAAGGCCGCACCATGGACGAGATGCTGCTGACCCTCTTCGGTTCCTTCGCCCCCGCGAACCTCGCCGTCGCGGCGCTGGTGACGGTGGCGGTCGGCGGCGTCGCCTACGTCCTCGTCTATCCCTGGCTGTCGGGCGAGAAGCGGGCCGAGGCACGGCAGAAGGCGCTCGTCGGCACCTCCGCCCAGCGCGCCGCCGAGCGGCTCAACGCGGCCACCGCCAGCAAGCGCGAACAGGTGGCGCAGAGCCTCAAGGAGATCGAGGCCCGCGAGAAGCGGCGCAACAGGCTCTCCCTCGAGATGCGCATCACCCAGGCCGGCCTTGCCTGGACGAAGCCGCGCTTCTTTCTCGTCAGCGCCGGGCTCGGCCTTGCCACGGCGCTCCTCCTCTTCCTCATGACGCATCGGCCCGCCATGGCACTCGCCGGCCTCTTCGTCGGCGCCCTCGGCCTGCCGCGCTGGCTGCTCGCCCACCTGCGCGGCAAGCGGATGAAACGCTTCGTCGAGGAACTGCCGAACGCCCTCGACGTCGTGGTGCGCGGCGTGCGCGCCGGCCTGCCACTCGGCGACTGCCTGAAGATCATCGCCTCGGAGGCGGCCGAGCCGGTGCGCTCCGAGTTCCGCGCCATCGTCGAGGCGCAGGCGCTCGGCCTCTCCGTGACGGACGCCTGCGCGCGACTGCCCGAGCGCATGCCCATTCCCGAAGCGAATTTCTTCGCCATCGTCATCGCCATCCAGCAGAAGGCGGGCGGGAACCTGTCGGAGGCGCTCGGCAACCTCTCGCGCGTTCTGCGCGAGCGCAAGAAGATGAAGGGCAAGATCCAGGCGATGAGCATGGAAGCCAAGGCCTCCGCCGGCATCATCGCCTCGCTGCCCTTCGTCGTCGCCATCCTCGTCTACATCACGAGCCCCAGCTACATCGAACTTCTGTGGCTCAAGGACACGGGCAAGATCGCCCTCGCCGTCTCGGGCGGCTGGATGCTGGTCGGGATCATCGTGATGCGCAACATGATCGACTTCGACTTCTGAGGAGGCACGGGTGGCGATCGTCGAGGCCCTCACCGACCGGCTGCTCGACAGTCAGTTCATGCTGGCGCTCCTTGCGGCCATCGCCGCCGCCGGTACGGTGCTGACGCTCGCCCTGCCGCTTGTCGAGCGCAACGCGCTCGACAAGCGCATGAAGGCGGTGGCACTGGAACGGGACAAGATCCGCGCCCGCGAGCGCGAGCGCATGATGGGCCAGCAGCGCGCTTCCCTGCGCCAGCAGCCCAAGGCCTACATGAAGCAGGTGGTCGACCGGTTCAACCTCGGCCACTGGCTCGGCACCGACACGGCCCGGGCACGCCTGACAATGGCCGGCTACCGCGGCCAGCAGGCGGAAATTGCCTTCTTGTTCTTCCGCATGGTGCTGCCCATCGGCCTGTGCCTCGTCACGGCCTTCTACGTCTTCGTGCTCCTCAAGCTGCATCAGCCGCTCGCCATCCGGCTCGGCATCGTCATCTTCGCCGCCTATGCCGGCATCAAGCTGCCGGAGCTCTTCGTCTCCAACGCCATCCAGAAGCGGCAGACTTCGATCCGCCGGGCTTGGCCGGACGCACTCGACCTGCTGCTGATCTGCGTCGAATCCGGCATGTCGATCGAGCAGGCCTTCCGCAAGGTGGCCCAGGAGATCGGTCCCCAGTCCGTGCCGCTCGCCGAGGAGCTGACGCTTGCCACGGCGGAACTCTCCTACCTGCCGGACCGGCGCGCCGCCTTCGAGAATCTCGGCACCCGCACGGGCCTCGACATCGTCAAGAACGTCGCGACCGCGCTCATCCAGGCCGAGCGCTACGGCACCTCGCTCGGCCAAGCCCTGCGCGTACTCGCGCAGGAGAGCCGCGACCAGCGCATGAACGAGGCCGAGAAGAAGGCGGCGGCCTTGCCGCCCAAGCTCACCGTGCCGATGATCCTCTTCTTCCTGCCGGTGCTCTTCGTCGTCATCATCACCCCGGCCCTTATCCAGGTCTTCGGCTGGAAGTGACGGATCGGCCCGCCGGAGGAAGGCAGCCATCACTCCGTGCCTGGTCGCGTGCTCGAAGGATCGCGCGCAGCTGCGCCGGCACAAAGCCGGCCTGCCACCTGCGAGCCTTACAGCACGGCATGCATGGCGCGAAAGAGTCGCGGCGCGACACCGAACCGGCGCTCGAAGGCTTCCGTGAGCCGCGCGGGCGGAAAGAGGCCGACCTGCGCCGCGACCGCTTTCAGTGAGAGCCCCCGCGACAACAGCATGCGCGCCGCATCGAGCCGCGCGGTCTCCACGAAACGGGCGGGCGTCTCGCCCGTCGCGGCCACGAACCGGCGGTGGAAGGTGCGCTCGGTCATGCCAGCGCGGGCGGCGAGCGATGGCACATCGAGCGGAGCATCGAGGTTGGCCTGAATCCATCCGATGAGGTCCGCGAACGGGCTGTCGCCCTTGACCTGCGCCTTGAGGACGGGGCTGAACTGGGACTGGTAGCCGGGGCGGCGGGCATAGAGGATGAGCCGCTTCGCGACCTCGCCGGCGATCGTTGCGTCGAGGTCGTGCGCGATCATCGCCAGCGCCATGTCGATGCCGGTCGTCACCCCGGCCGAGGTCCAGAGCCGCCCGTCGACGACATAGAGCGCGTCCGAATCCACCGCGACCTTCGAAAAGGCGTCGGCAAACCGTCGGCATGCATCCCAGTGGGTCGCGACGCGATGGCCGTCGAAGAGACCGAGCGCCGCCAGCACGAAGCCGCCGGTGCAGACGGAGCCGAAGCGCTCGGCCTGCCGGACGAGTGGCGGCAGAGCGGCCCGCAACACCGGGTCCGCCACCGCCGGCAGGAGGTGCTCCCGTTCCGCGCCGACGACCAGCACGGTCTGGACGTCCCCAGGGCGCACATCGGTAATGGACCGCGTCTCGACCGCGACCCCGCTGCTGCTCTCCACGGCCCCGCCTGCGGCCGACAGCAGCGTGACTCGGTAGAACGCGGACCTCCCGTTCTGACCGAGAGCACGATTGGCGCCGGTGAACACGGATGCCGGCCCCGAGGGATCGAGCAGTTCGAAACCGGGATAGACCACGAAGGCCACGTGATGCATTGGCAGAAATTAGCGGTTATTTGTCATTCTTGCCAGAACGGACGACATCTAGTGTTGCTCGGGAAGCGCTGGGAGGCGCTCGATGCCGGAGCAGCTGCGTATGTCGAAGGTCCACCTCTTGTCAGGCGTTATGGTGGTCCTCATCCTCTGCCTCGCAGGTTTCGGAGGCTGGATCCTCAGCCTGCCGGCAGCACCGGCAGCTGTCGCGGCGCCGCCGGTCCCACGGGAGGAGGCGGAGGCCATGCTCGCTGCACTGAAACCCGCGAAACGCGCGCGTCCGCTCATCGCCGTCATCGCCCTCAACAACGCCACGGAGACGACCGACTATCTGGTGCCCTCGGGAATCCTGCGGCGCGCCGGTGTTGCCGATGTGATGATGCTCGCAACCGGCCCGGGGCCGGTGACGCTCTATCCGGCCCTCCGGGTCGTCCCCGATGCGACGCTCGCGCAATTCGACGCCGCGCATCCCGAAGGGGCGGACTATGTCATCGTGCCCGCCATGAGCCGCGACGACGACCCGGCCGTGCTCGCCTGGCTTACGTCCCAAGCGGCCAAGAAGGCGCGGATCATCGGCATCTGCGCCGGTGCCAAGGTCGTCGCTGCTGCCGGCCTGCTCGATGGCAGGCGCGCGACGACCCACTGGTATTATCTGCGCGAAATGCTGCGATGGAGCCCGACGACCACCCATGTCGCCGACCGGCGCATGGTGAGCGATGAGGCCGTCACGACCACCACGGGCATCAGCGCCTCCATGCCGATGATGCTGACGCTGATCGAGGCGATCGCTGGCCGGACCAAGGCAGAGGCAGTGGCCCGCAACCTCGGCATCGGGGCTTGGGATGCCCGGCACGCGAGCGGCGCGTTCAGGCTCACGCGCCCCTTCGCGGTGACCGTGCTCGCGAACAGGATCGCCTTCTGGAACCGGGACGAGTTCGGCCTCCGCCTCGAGCCGGGCGTGGACGAGGTGTCGCTGGCGCTGATGGCCGATGCCTGGTCGCGCACCTACCGGTCGCACGTCACGAGCTTCGCCGCTTCGGCGGATGCGATCGAGACCCGCAGCGGCCTTCGGCTCATCCCGGAAAGCCTTGCCGATGACTGGCCGGAAACCCGGCGCATCCTGCCCCTGCCGGCCGAGCGGCCGGCCCATGCGCTCGACCGGACGCTCGACGCGATCGCCGCGCGCTACGGAGGCGCCACCGCCGACGTGGTCGCCATGCAGCTCGAATACCCCCGCATGACGGCAGGCCGTTAGGCCGAACACGCGGCTCCCCCACGGCCTCCGCCTCGCGGGTCCGGCAGTGAACACCAGCAGGAGCAACCGACATGAGAAGGATCATCGCAACCGCCTATGTGTCACTCGACGGCGTCATGCAGGCTCCGGGGGGCCCGGAAGAGGATACCACGGGCGGCTTCGCTCTTGGCGGATGGCTCGTGCCCTATTGGGACGACATGATGAACAAGCGCATCATCGACAGCATAGCCGAGCCCTTCGACCTTCTTCTGGGGCGCCGGACATACGAGATCTTCGCCGCCTACTGGCCGCACGCCGGTGACAACCCGATCGCCAACCGTTTCAACGCGGCGACCAAATACGTCGCCACGCGCAGCCTCGACCATCTCGACTGGGCCGGTTCCATCCGCATCGGCGGCGACGTGGCAGCCGAGATCCCGCGGCTGAAATCGGGCGACGGCCCGGACATCCAGACCTGGGGCAGCAGCGATCTGTTGCAGACGCTGACAACCGCCGGGCTGATCGACGAATACCGCGTCTGGATCTTTCCGCTTATCCTGGGGCGCGGAAAGCGCCTGTTCGAGGACCGCCTCCCGGCGCGGGCGCTCGCGCTCGCCGACACGACGACCTCATCGACCGGCGTGGTGATCAACACGTACCGGCCGGCGGGGGAGGTGAAACCGGGATCGTTCGTCGCCGACGCGCCGTCCGACGCGGAACTGGCGCGGCGCAGGAAGCTGGCGGACGAAGCCCGCGCATCGTGAGCCCGGGCGGTGGCGGCGAAACGGCCTCGCCGAGGCGCCGGGCACCCGACGAAGAGGAGCACCAGCCATGTCGCTTGCCCGCGTTCAGAACTTCTCCGTCTCGCTCGATGGTTTCGGCACCGGCGAGGGCCTGAGCCGTGACGAGCCGTTCGGCCACGCCGGCGAGCGGCTGCACCAATGGATGTTCGCCACCCGGTGGGGCCGCGAGATGTTCGGCCTGCCGCCCGGCGGCACCGGCGGCGTCGACGATGCCTTCGCGCGGCAGTTCTATCCCGGCATCGGCGCCGAGATCATGGGTGCCGGGAAGTTCGGCCCTCCCGGCTGGCAGGAGAACCCGGAGTGGACGGGCTGGTGGGGGTCGAACCCGCCGTTTCATACGCCGGTCTTCGTCCTCACCCACCACCGGCGCCCGTCGATCGCGATCGGAGGCGGCACGACCTTCCATTTCATCGATGCCCCGCCGGCCGAAGCGCTGAAGCTCGCCCGCGAGGCGGCCAGCGGCAGGGACGTGCGCATCGGCGGCGGATCGATCGTCGTTCGAGACTTCCTGGCCGCGCGGCTCGTCGACCATGCGCATATCGCGGTGGTCCCGATCCTGCTCGGCCGGGGCGTACGTCTCTGGGACGGACTGGAGGGCCTCGAGAGCGATTACCAGATCGAAGCCACTTCCTCGCCCAGCGGCGTGACGCACATGACCTTCACGCGGAAAGATACGTGAAGCGCACCGTGAACCCAATCTCGCCAACGGATTAGCCGTGCGAGCATCGCGGTCCCGTGCCGCAGCGTCGCACTTCAACGGCATTTGCCACATGGTGGCCGCCGGCGAGGGCGTCGGTGCCGCGCCCGAGGTCGCGGTACGCCGCTGCGGACGGTTCATGAGGCTCCAGTGGCTTCGGCGCACCGATGCCTGGGCCACGCACCGGCTGGCGAACTACGCCCGCCACAGGGCGGACCCGCGTCGCCGGTGCGGGCTGTGTGCGTCCCCCGCATGCGGCGGTTGCGCTCTGACGTCTCCGGGCAACTGAATGCGGCGGTTTCGGAACCCGATGGCGGAGCAGCGGTTTCAGGGACGCATTCACTCCACTTTTCGCCCGTAGGGATCTTCCACCACGACCAGACCGAGGAGGCCGGCCGATGCTCGTGCAGATCGGAACGCTCATTGCTGCGACGAGCCTTGTTCAACTGGCCAACGGCTTCTTCAATACCTTCCTCTCGCTGCGCCTGACCATGGAGGATTTCGGCCCGACAAACACCGGCGTCGTCCTCAGCGCCTATTTCATCGGCTTCACCGCCGGCGCCGTCTGGTCGGGACGGCTGATCCGGCGCATCGGCCACATCCGCGCCTATGCGGCCTTCGCCGGCATGGTCGTGGCCGCGACGGCCGCCATGCCACTCGCCGTCTCGCCCACCGTCTGGATCGCCTGCCGGGCCGCCATCGGCCTCGGCTGCGTCGGCCTCTTCATCACCACCGAGAGCTGGCTCAACGCCAAGGCGGAGGCGAGCCAGCGCGGCCGCGTCTTCTCGGTCTACATGGTCGGCACCTTCACGGCCCTCGCCATCGGGCAGCTGCTGATCGGGCAATTGACGATCCAGTCCGCCGCCCCGTTCTACGTCATCATCGTGCTCTTCGCCCTCGCGCTCGTCATGGTCACGCTAACGCGGGCGGAAGCGCCCGGGATCATGCCGGAGGCGACGCTGCCCTACGGCGATCTCACCCGCCAGGCGCCGGTTGCCGTAACGGGCTGCGTCATCGGCGGCATGATCACCAGCGCCTTCTATGCCCTGGTGCCGGCCTGGATGCTGCGCGACGGCATCACGCAGGACACCATCGCCGTCTTCATGCTGGTGGCCGTGCTCGGCGGGCTTGCGCTGCAGGTGCCCGTGGGACGCCTGTCCGACCGCAATGACCGCCGCCTGGTCCTCGCCGGCCTTGCGGTGGGCTTTGCGGTTTCGGCCCTGCTGCTCGCGGTGCTACCGCCCAACCCGGCCGCGGTCCTGCCGGTCGCGGCGCTGCTTGGCGGCTTCATGTCGACCCTCTATCCGGTCAGCGTCGCCCACGCGCTCGACCGCATGCCCGCCGACCGCGTGGTGGCGGTCAGCGGCCGGCTGGTGCTCGTCAGCGGCTTCGGCTCGGCCCTCGGCCCGATGATCGGCTCGGGCGTGATGGCGCGGCTCGATATCGACGGCCTCCTGTATTTCATGGCATCGGTCGCTCTCCTGCTCGCTGCCGTGGCCCGGATACGCATCGCCTCGCGACCGCCCCCGGCCGTGCGCGCCGAGCGGCCTTTCGACATCCTCGACCCGACGACTGCCCCCATCTCGCAGGAGCCCGAGGCCACCGATCCCGACGGCGGCCCACGCGCCGTACCTAACTGAGCGCCTGCTCCGGCTGCTATTTCGGTACCGCCCCATGCACTTCGCGTCCGCGAGTGTGATTGACGGCGTGAAAGGCGAGTGCTTTCCTTCGCCCGGCAAAGTCGACGCGCCGGAAAGACTTGGACTCGCTCAACTTTAATTCAAATGCCGGCGCAATCCAGAAGCGGGAGGCAGTTGTGAGCCGTATTCGACCGTTCCTCTGCGCCGTCGCTGCGCTGTTCGCGCTCACGACCCTGGCGCAGGCCGAGACCGTCTATCACCGCGGCAATGCCGGCGACCCGAAGACGCTCGACGCGCACCAGACCTCGATCGACGTCGAGGCCAATATCCTGTGGGATCTGCTTGAGGGTCTTGTCGCCTATGACGCGGCCGGCAAGGTAGTCCCCGGCGCGGCCAAGAGCTGGACCATGTCGCAGGATGGGACGGTCTACACCTTCAAGCTGCGCGCCGACGGCAAGTGGTCGAACGGCGATCCCGTCAAGGCCTCCGACTTCGTCTTCTCCTTCCGCCGCATCATGGATCCGCAGACGGCGGCGAAATACGCTTCGCTGCACTACCCCATCAGGAACGCCGAGAAGATCAACAAGGGCGAGATCAAACCCGAGGAACTCGGCGTGAAGGCCGTCGACGACCTGACGCTCGAGATCGCGCTCGAGCGGCCGACGCCCTATTTCCTCGAATTGCTCACGCACCAGACGGCGCTGCCGATGCATCAGGCGAGCGTCGAGAAATTCGGCAAGGACTTCGTGCGGCCGGGCAACTTCGTCTCCAACGGCGCCTACAGCCTCGCCGAGAACGTGCCGGGCGACCACATCAAGGTGGTCAAGAACCCGCACTACTGGGATGCGGCCAATGTCAAGGTCGACGTGGTCATGTTCTACCCGACCGAGGACAACGCCGCCGCGGTGCGCCGCTTCATGGCCGGCGAGCTCGACACCAACTACCAGTTCCCCATCGACCAGCTGCCCTTCCTCAAGGAGAAGCTGGGCGGCCAGGTGAGGACCTCGCCCTATCTCGCCATCGAATATTACGCCATCAACAACAAGAAGGAGCCGTTCAGCGACCCGCGCGTGCGCCGCGCCCTCGCCATGGCCATCGACCGCGACTTCCTCGCCGACAAGATCTGGAGCGGGGCCGCCGTGCCCGCCTACAGCCTCGTGCCGCCGGGCATCAACGGCTACACGCCGGCCGAGGCCGAATTCGCCGCGCTGTCGCAGCTCGACCGCGAGGACGAGGCCAAGAAGCTGATCGAGGAGGCCGGCTACGGCCCGGGCGGCAAGCCGCTCAAGATCGAGATCCGCTACAACACCAACGACGCGCACAAGAAGGTGGCGACCGCCATCGCCGACATGTGGAAGCAGGTGTTCGGCGCCGAGGTCACGCTACTCAACACCGACATCAAGACGCATTACGCCCATCTGCAGAACAGGGGCGACTTCGATGTCGCGCGCGCCGGCTGGGTCGGCGACTATGCCGATGCGCAGAATTTCCTCTATCTCGGCGTCACCGGCAATGCCGTCGGCAACTATTCGCAGTTCAGCAACGCGAAGTTCGACGAGCTCGTGAAGACCTCCGACGCGACGCTCGATCCCGCGGAGCGGGCGAAGATCATGGCCGAGGCCGAGGCCATCCTGCTCGCCGAGATGGGTCTCATCCCCATCCTCAACCGCACGTCGCTCCACCTCGTCTCCGACAAGGTGAAGGGCTGGGCCGATAATGTGCGCAACGTGCATCGCAGCCGCTACATCAGCATCGAGCGTTGATGAATCCCGGGCGGCCCCGCCGGGGCCGCCGTTCGCTGCGGAGACTTCATGCTCACCTACACCCTGCGCCGCCTCCTCAGTGCCGCCCCCACGCTTTTCGTCATCGTCACCGTCGCGTTCTTCCTGGTGCGCTTCGCCCCAGGCGGCCCCTTCGACCTCGAGCAGCCGCTCGCCCCGCAGGTGCTCGACAACCTGCGGCGCGCCTACAGCCTCGACCAGCCGCTCCACGTCCAGTACCTCGACTATCTCGGCAAGCTGGTGCGCGGCGACTTCGGCCCGAGCTATGTCGCGATCGACTTCACGGTCGGCGAGATGCTGCGCCGCGCCCTGCCCTATTCCGTCACGCTCGGCCTCAGCGCCCTCGCCCTGGCGATCTTCGGCGGCGTCGCGGCCGGCGTCTTCGCCGCCCTGCGCCAGAACAGCGCCGCGGACTATTCCGTCATGACCGTGGCGACGGTCGGCGTCACGGTGCCCAATTTCGTCGTCGCCCCCGTCCTGCAGCTCGTCTTCGGCCTCATGCTCGGGCTGCTGCCCATCGGCGGCTGGGGCGACGGCGGCCTCGCCCACCGGCTGATGCCGACGGTGGCGCTCGCCCTGCCGCAGATGGCGGTGATCGCACGGCTCACCCGCTCATCCATGATCGAGGCCTTGCGCGCCGACCACATCCGTACGCTCAGGGCGAGCGGCCTGCCCGGCCATGTCATCATCCGCCACGCCCTCAAGGGGGCGCTCTTGCCGGTGATCTCCTATCTCGGGCCGGCGGCCGCCGCCCTCGTCACCGGCTCGGTGGTCATCGAGAAGATCTTCGCCATTCCCGGCATCGGCGCCTATTTCGTCGAGGGCGCGCTCAACCGGGACTACACCCTCGTCATGGGCACGGTCGTGACGCTGGCCGGCTTCGTCGTCGTCTTCAACCTCCTCGTCGACCTCGCCTATGCGGCGCTCGACCCGCGGGTGCGCTATGACTGACGGTACGCTCGCCACCGATGCCGCCGCGGCGAAACCCGCCCCCGCCGGCCACAGCCTCTTGGCGCTCGCCATGCGGCGCCTCCTGCGCAACCGCGCGGCCGTCGCGGGCAGCATCGTCCTTGCCCTCATCACCCTCTTCTGCGTCGCGGGCCCCTGGCTGTCGCCGCATCCCTACGACCGCGTCTACCGTTCCTATGTCGCGATGCCGCCGAGCCTCGAGCTTTATCCGAAGGAATCGGCGCTCGCCGGCGCCATGGGCGAGGCGCTGGAGCGGGCCCGCCTCGCCATGGCCGACTTCTCTGTCGACGGCGACAGCTTCCGCGTCACGCTGCGCTCTGACCGGCCGATCGACCCGCGCAACACGCGCTACATCGAACGGCTCGACGAATTTGCCGATCCGCGCGTGGTCGAGACGCTGGACGAGGGGCGCACGCTCGTCGTCGCGGGCCGCGTCAACCGCCAGCTCTTCCTGATGGGGACCGACCGCAGCGGCCGGGACCTGATGACGCGCATCATGGTCGGTGGCCGCATCTCCCTGCTCGTCGGCCTGCTCGCCACCTTCGTCAGCCTCGTCATCGGCGTCGCCTACGGCGCCATCGCGGGCTTTGCCGGCGGGCGCGTCGACAATCTCATGATGCGCTTCGTCGATGTGCTCTATTCCCTGCCCTTCGTCTTCTTCGTCATCCTGCTCGTCGTCTATTTCGGCCGTGACTTCGTGCTCATCTTCGTCGCCATCGGCGCCGTCGAATGGCTCGACATGGCGCGCATCGTGCGTGGCCAGACGCTGGCGCTGAAGCGCCGCGAGTTCGTGCAGGCAGCGGAGGCCCTCGGCGTCGGCACGGGCGGCATCCTGAGGCGCCACATCGTGCCGAACCTCCTCGGCCCCGTCGTCGTCTTCGTGACGCTGATGGTGCCCAAGATCATCCTGCTCGAGAGCTTCCTCTCCTTCCTCGGCCTCGGCGTGCAGGCGCCGCTGACGAGCTGGGGCGTGCTCATCTCGGAAGGCGCGGCCAACATCCAGAGCGCGCCTTATCTCATCATCTTCCCGTCCATCTTCTTCGTCGCCACGCTCTTCGCCCTCAACTTCATCGGCGATGGCCTGCGCGACGCGCTCGACCCGAGGGACCGCTGATGGCCGATACCGTGCTCAGCGTCCGCGGGCTCAGCGTCCGCTTCGAGACCGAGAGTGGTGCGGTCGAGGCCGTGAAGGGCATCGACCTCGACGTCGACGCCGGCGAGACGGTGGCCATTGTCGGCGAATCCGGCTCCGGCAAGAGCCAGACCATGATGGCGGTCATGGGCCTTCTTGCCCGCAACGGCCGCGCCGACGGCTCCGTCCGCTACCGCGGCGAGGAGATCCTCGGCTTGCCGGCGCGCGCGCTCAACCGCTACCGGGGGCGCAAGATCACCATGATCTTCCAGGAGCCGATGACCTCGCTCGACCCGCTCTACCGCATCGGCGAGCAGATCGCGGAGCCGCTGATGCGCCACGCCGGGCTCTCCCGCACGGCGGCCCGTCGGCGCGCCGTCGAGCTGCTCGACCTCGTGCACATCCCTGATCCGGAGCGGCGCCTTGCCGCCTATCCGCACGAACTGTCCGGTGGCCAGCGCCAGCGCGTGATGATCGCCATGGCGCTTGCCAACGATCCCGACATCCTCATCGCCGACGAGCCGACGACGGCGCTCGACGTCACCGTGCAGGCGCGCATCCTCGAGCTCCTGTCCGAGCTCAAGGCGCGGCTCGGCATGGCCATCGTCTTCATCACCCATGACCTCGGCATCGTCCGGCGCTTCGCCGACCGCACCTACGTCATGAAGAGCGGCGAGGTGGTGGAGAGCGGCGCGACCGGCACGCTCTTCGAGCGGCCGCGGCACGACTATACGCGCATGCTGATCGAGGCGGAGCCGAGCGGCCGCAAGTCCCCGCCGCCGCCCGACAGCCCGACCGTGCTTACGGCCGAGGACGTGCGCGTCGTCTTCACCAGGCACGAGGGCCTGTTCGGCCGCAGGCGGCACGACCTGCGCGCGGTCGACGGCGTCGATCTCACCGTGCGCCGCGGCGAGACCGTCGGCGTCGTGGGTGAATCGGGCTCCGGCAAGTCGACGCTCGGCCGCGCCCTGCTGCGCCTGATGCCGGCGGCCGGCCTCGTGCGCTACGAGGACCGCGCGCTGATGCCGCTCGACCGGGCCGCCATGCGGCCGCTGCGCCGGCACATGCAGCTCGTCTTCCAGGACCCCTTCGGCTCCCTGTCGCCGCGGCTGACCGCGGGCGAGATCGTCACCGAGGGCCTCCTCGTGCACGAACCGGGCCTGACCCGCGCCGAGCGCGACCGCCGCGCCGCCTTCGCCTTCGAGGAGGTGTGGCTCGACCCGGCCACCCGCCACCGCTTCCCGCACGAATTCTCGGGCGGGCAGCGCCAGCGCATCGCCATCGCGCGCGCCATGATCCTCAAGCCGGCGCTCGTCGTGCTCGACGAGCCCACATCGGCCTTGGACCGTTCGGTGCAGAAGAGCATCGTGGAGTTGCTGCGCCACCTGCAGGAGAAGCACGGCCTCGCCTATATCTTCATCAGCCACGACCTCGCCGTGGTGCGGGCGCTCTCCGACGAGATCATGGTGATGAAATCGGGCAAAGTGGTCGAACGCGGCTCGGTCGAGGCGATCTTCGACAAGCCGCGCGAAGCCTATACGCGCGAATTGATCGCCGCCGCGTTCCTCGATGGGCGCGGCGTGCACATGGAGGCCGCCGCCGGACCAGGGCTCTGAGGCCAGCGGAGGAAGTCTTCCCCCTCCGTCCGAAGGCGGCGCCGCGCCTCAGACCCTGCGGCCGTCCTCGCCGAAGACATGCGCCCGCTCCACGTCGAAGCCGAGCGGCAGCCTCTCGCCGGCGCGGATGTGGCGCTGGCCGTCGAGCAACAGCGTCGCGCTCTGGCCGTCGGCGGTGCTGGTGTAGACCACCGTCGAGCCGCCGAGATGCTCGACGAGCTGCACCGAGGCTTCACCGAGGCTCGCGCCGTTGTCGCGCGCTTCCACGTGCTCGGGCCTGAGGCCGAAGACGAGCGGCTCGCCCGTCCGCGCCGCGAGCGGCCGCTCCAGGGTGAGCGCGCGCCCGGCCACCTCGATGGTGCGGCGCGAAGGGTCGCTGTCGGCGAGACGGGCCTTCAGGAAGTTCATCTTGGGCGAGCCGATGAATCCGGCGACGAACTGGTTGGCCGGGTTGTTGTAGAGGTCGAGCGGCCGGCCCACCTGCATGATGCGTCCGTCGCGCAGTACCACGATCTTGTCGGCCATGGTCATGGCCTCCACCTGGTCGTGCGTCACGTAGATCATGGTGCTGCCGAGCGTCTGGTGCAGCTTGGCGATCTCGACGCGCATCTGCACCCTGAGTTCGGCGTCGAGGTTGGACAGCGGCTCGTCGAAGAGGAAGATCTTCGGTTCGCGCACGATGGCGCGGCCGATGGCGACGCGCTGGCGCTGGCCGCCGGAGAGCGCCTTGGGCCGGCGCTGCAGGAGATGGCCGATCTGCAGGATGTCGGCCGCCTTCTTCACCCGCGCCTCGATCTCCGCCTTCGGATAGCCCGCCGTCTGCAGGCCGAAGGCGAGGTTCTTGTAGACGTTCATGTGCGGGTAGAGCGCGTAGGACTGGAACACCATGGCGATGCCGCGCTTGGAGGCCGGCACTTCGTTGACGCGCTCCCCGTCGATGCTCAACTCGCCCGCCGAGATGTCCTCGAGCCCGGCGATCATGCGCAGAAGCGTGGACTTGCCGCAGCCGGACGGGCCGACGAAGACCGTGAACTCGCCCGGCTCGATGGCAAGGTCGATGCTGTGGATGACCTCGACGGAACCGAACCTCTTCTCGATCTTCGCGAGATTGATGCTGCTCGCCATGGTTCTCGTCCTCCCGTTCAGGCGGCGGGCCGCCAGCTCAGGTATTTGGGATGCGCCGCATCGAGCGGCAGGGCAACGTCCTCGCCCGTCGCGGCGGAATGGTAGAAGGCCGTCACCAGTTCGAGCGCCCGGCGCGCGTCGAGGCTCGTCACCGGCGGCGGATCGCCGGCGAGAAGCGCCCGGTGGAAGGCCTCCATCTGGCCGTTGAATCGCCGGCCAACAGGCGGGAAGCCGGCCAAGAGCTCCTCGATCTGCCGGCTCACCGCCTCGTTCGCCGGGATGACGCGCCAGGGGCCGTCGCCGGGCGAATAGGGCGCGTGCGTGCTCTCGAAGGTAACGTTCTCGAAGGATAGCCGCAGCCGGCTGATCTCCTCGTGCGAACCGAGGGTGGCGGTCGCGGAGACGAGGGCGCCCGAGGCCATCAGCCAGCTCGAGGAGACGCAGTCCTCCACCTCGATGGTGTTGACCCGCGTCGCCGTGCGGGCGAACAGCCGCTCCACCGGCCCCATGAGGAAGGTCATGAGGTCGTGGATGTGGATGGCGTGAGTCATCAGGACCCCGCCGAGCTCGGTCGCCCAGCGGCCCCGCCAGGGATTGTCGTAATAGTCGGGCCCCCGCTTCCACAGGGTCTCGCAGGTGCCGACATAGGGCTTGCCGGCAAGGCCGCTCTCGATGATGCGGCGGGCCTGCATGGCCCCGTCGCCGTAGCGGTACTGGAAGATCGGCATCAGCCGGCCTTTGGCCTTCGCCTCCGCCGCGATGATCTCGTCGACCTCGGCAAGCGAACCGACAAGCGGCTTCTCGCAGACGACATGCTTGCCTGCGGCGAGTGCCTTCAGAACCATCGGCCGGTGCGTCGCCGGCGGCGTCGAGATGTCGATGATGTCGACGTCGTCCATGGCGAGGAGCTCATCGAAGTCGCGGCAGCGCCGCGGCACCTCGAATTCCTCGGCGACGGACGAAAGGCGCGTTTCGTCGAGGTCGCAGACGGCGAGAACGCGGTATTTGTCGCCATGCGGCTGATAGCCCTCGACGATGTGTGAGCGGCCGATGTTGCAGCCGACGACAGCGACATTGAAACGCCTGGTCATGATTGCGCCTCCGCGAGGGCCTGGGCCTTGAGGGCGATCTCCATCGCGGCGAAACAGCGTGCCTGCGGCATCGCCGTCTCGGTGCGGTAGCGGATGTCGGACACGAGTTGATCCCCGTAGGGCAGGGCTGTCTGCGAGCAATCGATGTAGGTCACGCCCTTGCGGTCGGTGAGGAAGAGGTGATCGGTGCCCGGCCGCCCGGCGATGTCGATATACTTGCGCAGCTCGATCGTGCCGTCCGTTCCGGTGAGGAAGAGACGCCCGTCACCCCAGGTGGGCAGGCCATCGGGCGTGAACCAGTCGACGCGAATGAAGCCGGTGGCGTCCGTCGTGGCGAGATGGATGTCGCCATGGTCCTGCAGGCCCGGCCGGTCGGGATGGGCGCGGTTGGCGACGCTCGCCGACAGCACCTCCGCCGTCTCGGCTCCGGTAAAGAACAGGAATTGCTCGCACTGGTGCGAGGCGATGTCGACGAGGATGCCGCCGTAGCGTCGTCGCTCGAAGAACCAGGCTGGGCGCGTCGCCTCGCGCAGCCGGTGCGGGCCGAAGCCGGTGACGGAGACGACCTTGCCGATGGCCCCGGCGGCGACGAGCTCGCCCGCCTTCACCGTGGCGCGGTTCTCGAAATGCTCGGAATAGAGGATGGAGAGGATGCGCCCGGTCTCGGCCTGCACCGCCTTGACCTCGGCGAGTTCCTTCAGCGTCACCATGCCCGGCTTGTCGAGCATCACGTCCTTGCCGGCGCGCATGGCGGCGATGGCGAGCCCCGCCCGCTCATCGGGGATGGCCGCGGAGACGATGAGGTCGATCGACGGGTCCTCCAGCGCCCGGCGCCGGTCGTCGAGCTGCGGCGCGCCGGGATAGCGCGCGCCGAAGGCCGCCGCAAGGTCGTCTTCCTCGGCGAAGTAGCCGGCAAGCTCGGCCCCGGCTCTCAGAAGGCAGTTCACCTGCCCGTAGATGTGATCGTGGTTGAGGCCGACGGCCGCGAAGCGAACGGGTTTCATGGGACGCGGGGCCTCAGCGTTTCATGCCGGTGGTGGCGATGCCCTCGATGAGCAGTCGCTGGAAGAAGAGGAAGAAGAGGAACACCGGCACGAGCGACAGGTTCGACATCGCGAACAGGGCCGACCAGTCAGACGTGCCGGTCGAGTCGACGAAGGAGCGCAGGCCCAACTGCACCGTGTAGGTGTTGATGTCGTTGAGATAGATGAGCGGACCGAAGAAGTCGTCCCACGTCCAGATGAAGGAGAATATCGCTGCTGTCGCCAGCACGGGCAACGAGAGTGGCAGCATGATGCGGAAATAGATGCGGAAGGGACCGCAGCCGTCCATTACCGCCGCCTCGTCCAATTCACGCGGGATGCCACGGAAGAACTGCACCATCAGGAAGATGAAGAAGGCGTCCGTGGCGAGATATTTCGGCACGATGAGCGGCAGCGGCGTGTTCACCCAGCCGAGCTCGAGGAACAGGATGTACTGCGGGATGAGCACCACGTGATAGGGCAGCATCAGGGTGCCCAGCATCAGCGCGAACCAGAAGTTGCGCCCGCCGAAGCGCAGCCGCGCGAAGGCGAAGGCGGCGAGCGAGCAGCCGAGCACATTGCCGATGGTCGCCAGCACCGAGATGACGAGCGAGTTCCAGAAGAACTGGCCGAAGCTCACCTGCAGCCCCATCCAGCCGCGCAGGTAGCTGCCGAAATCGACGCTCGAGGGAATGAGCGAGGTCGTGCCGAAGAGCTCGTCCTGCGGCCTGACCGAGCCCGAGACCATCCACAGGATGGGATAGAGCATGGCGAAGGAGGCCGCGATGAGCGCCCCGTGAATCAGCAGGGAGCGTGTATACGAGCGCCGGCCGCGTGACGGCGGGGCAGCCGTGACGGTGGCGTCAGTCATCGTAGTGCACCCAGTAGCGCGCGCTGAGGAACGAAAAGGCCGTGAACAGCGCGATGATGACGAGCAGGATCCAGGCGAGCGCCGCGGCATAGCCCATGCGGAAGAAACCGAAAGCCTCCTGGTAGAGATAGAGCGTGTAGAACAGCGTCGAATTGATCGGCCCGCCGGTGCCCTCGCTGATGATGAAGGCCGGGGTGAAGGCCTTGAACGCCTCGATGGTCTGGATCACCGCGTTGAAGAAGACGACCGGCGTCAGGAGCGGCAGCGTGATCTTGAAGAACTGGCGCACCTTACCCGCGCCGTCGATCTCCGCCGCCTCGTACATGTCGGTCGGGATTTGCCGGAGGCCCGCGAGGAAGATGATCATCGGCGAGCCGAATTGCCAGATGGAGAGGACGACGAGCGTATAGAGCGAATAGTCCGGATTGGAGACCCAGCTCGGCCCCTCGATGCCGAAGGCCTTCCACAGCAGCATGTTGACGAGGCCGTCGGAGGCGAAGAGCTGGCGCCACAGCACCGCGATGGCGACCGAGCCGCCGAGCAGCGACGGCAGGTAGAAGATGGCGCGGTAGACGGTGAGCCCGCGGATGCCGCGGTTGAAGGCCATGGCCACGGCGAGCGCGAAGACGAGCTTCAGCGGCACCGACAGAACGACATAGATGAAGGTGACGCGCATCGCGGCGGCGAATTTCGGATCGTCCGTCGCGATGCGCACGTAATTGGCGGCTCCCACCCAGTCCGGCGCCCGCAGGAGGTCGTAGTTGGTGAAGGACAGGTAGAGTGAGACGAGCGCCGGTCCCAGCGTCAGGCCGAAGAAGCCGATGAGCCAGGGCGCAAGGAAGAGATAGCCCGGCGCGTTGCGGGCCAGCATCCGCCTCAGGGTGCCCCGTCGCGGTGCGGCGGCGGGGCGGGTCTCGTCCACCCAGACGGTGGGATGAACCGTCATCACCGGCGCCTCAGCCGCGCTTCAGGATGGTCTGGGCTTCACGCACCAGCTTCTCGCCGCCGGCCTCCGGCGTGGCCCGACCGAAGCCGACCTCCTCGGCGACGCGCTTCAGCGCGAAGGCGAGCTCACCCGCGCCGGGAGGCGGCGGCGGCGGCAGTGCGCCGACACCGGGCGTGATGTCGGCGATGTATTTCACCATCACCGAGTCGAGGTCGTTCAGCTTCGGTGCCAGCCCGTTTCGCATGGATTCGGAGGCCGGCACGCCGCGCTCGACGCCGAGGATCTCGACGCCTGTCGAATTTGCGACAAGGAAATTGGCGAAGGCCACCGCAGCATCCGGGTGGGCCGAACCGCTCGCGACGCTGATGAGCATGGATGGCTTCAGATAATGGCCCGATGGCGAATCTGCGCTCACTTTCGGGTAGGAGCTAACGCCGAGGCGAGACTTGTTGAGCTTCTGATAGCCGATGTACTGGTTGGAATGAGCAAAGGCGGTGGCCGCCTTGCCGGTGGTCAGCGGATTGGTCTCGATGTTGAGTTGGTCCAGCGCCTGCACGTCGGCGGGCACGCAGGCTCCGCTCTTGCGCATATCGGCCCACATCGCGAACCACTTCGCCGCGTCCTCCGGCCCGAACCCGAGCGCTCCGTCCGCGGTGAACAGGGCCTTGCCCTGCTGCCTCAGCCAGTTCTCGAGCGCCGGCTCGACGCCACTCGCATCGGCCGAGGCATAGAAGCCCGGCTTCGTCTTTTTGGCGCTCAGCGCCGCACCCTTCTCCGCGAAGGCCTCCCAGGTCATCCCGGGCTGGGGCGGCTCGATGCCGGCCTTCTCCCACGCCGCCTCGTCGTAGAGGACGATGCTCGAGTTGACCCCGAGATTGACGCCATAAAGTTTGCCGTCGACCCGCCCGGAATCAATATTCATCTGCCCGAAGTCGGCGATGTTCAGGGATTTGTCGAGATAATCGTCGAGCGGCTTCAGCGCCCCGCGCCGCGCGTATTCGAAGATGTAGCGGTAGTCCATCTGGATGAGGTCCGGCGCGTTGCGCCCGGCGACCTGGGTGGCAAGACGCGGCCAGTAGTCGCTCCAGCCGGCGAACTCGCCGGTGATCGAGACGTCGGAGGCGACGCCCTTGTAAGCCTCGATCGCCTTAAAGGTGCGGTCCGCCCGCTCCTGCGAGCCCCACCACAGGAAGCGCAGGCGCGCCGCCTGGGCCCATACCGGACCGCTACCGAACGCCGCGAGCGACAGGGCCGCCGCGCCACCGGAAAGTACACTTCGCCTGCTGAGCGTGATCGACATTCGCGTGTCCTCCCTCAGGACATCCCCGCCGGAAGCGGGACGGGTTACCGGCTTTCTCGCCGATTTATAACCGTTCAGTTACTAACGTGACGGTGGCCGGACGCTTTGTCAAGCGCTGATCGCACCCGGCGCAGAATACCCGCTTCGGCCATTGGAGCATCTTGCGCACGACCACGTCCATCGCCGCCGGGCACTTGCCATTTCTGCCGCTGCCAAGCGTCCGCGCTGGCCAGTGCATGGCCATGCCCAGCGCTTGCCCGCTTTTCGAGTGGCCCTGGCGCCCCTGCACCCGCGAGAAATCGCTCGTCTCGGCGCCGCGCCCGATGTCGCGTCGTGGCAGGAGCGCCCAGTCGCCCCTTGACAGGGAGCGCTTTCGGCTTCCACAAATCACCAACCAGTTACAAAATACCGCTGCGAACCGCTCCCCGGGGAACGCGGCGGATGCAGCCCCGGATGGCGTCTAGCGCCTCCGGCGGAGGAGGAAGCGGCCATGGCTGAGGGTTCCAATCGCACCCGTTACGCACTCGTCGGCGTCGGCAATCGCGGCACCACCATGTGGGGCCGCGAACTGCTCGCCGGTTGGGGCGACTATGTCGAACTCGTCGGCATCTGCGACCTCAATACAATGCGGGCGGAGCGGGCCCGGGCCATGATCGGCACGGCCGCGCCGCTCTATGCGGATTTCCCGCAGATGATGGCCGAGCTGAAGCCGCAGCTCGTTGTCGTCTGCACGCCGGACGACACCCACGACGACATCATCGTCGAGGCGCTCGAGGCGGGTGCCGACGTCATCAGCGAGAAGCCGCTGACGACGACGGCCGAGAAGATCGAGCGCATCCGCGCGGCGGAGCAGCGCACCGGCCGGCGGGTTGACGTGTCCTTCAACTACCGCTTTGCGCCCACCGCCGCCCGCATCAAGGAGCTGATCGATGCCGGCGCCATCGGTGAGGTCGTCTCGGTCGACTTCCACTGGTATCTCGACAATCAGCACGGAGCCGACTACTTCCGCCGCTGGCACGCCTTCCGCGCCCGCTCGGGCAGCCTCTTCGTGCACAAGGCGACGCACCATTTCGACCTGCTGAACTGGTACCTCGATTCCGACCCCGTCGAGGTGAAGGCCCACGGCGAGCTGCTGCATTACGGCCGCAAGGGGCCGTTCCGCGGCGAGCGCTGCCGGACCTGCCCGCACAAGGCAAGGTGCGACTATTATCTCGACCTCTCGGCCGATCCCTTCCTCGACACGCTCTACGAGGAGCCCTCCGCGGTCGACGGCTATTTCCGCGACGCCTGCGTCTATCGCGAGGAGATCGATATTCCCGACACGATGACGGCGACGATCCGCTACGCCAGCGGCGTGCAGGTGTCATATTCGCTCAACACCTACATGCCGGTGGAAGGCCACCACATCGCCTTTAACGGCCACCGTGGCCGCATCGAGCTGCGGCAATACGAGAAGCAGCCGTGGGAAGCGCCGGCGGTCGACGAGATCCTGCTGATCCGCAGCTTCGGCGGCGGCGTCGAGCGCATCCGCGTGCCGCACGAGCCGGGCGGCCACTACGGCGGCGACAATCGCATGCGCGACATGATCTTCAGGCCCGGCGCGCAGGACAGGCTGCGCCAGCGCGCCGGATCCCGAGCTGGCGCGATGTCGGTGCTGTGCGGCATCGCCGCGCTCGAGAGCGCGACGAAGGGCGGCGCCTGCGCCGTGCCGGCCCTGCCCGCCTGAGGTCAACTGCGACGGCCGGCCGCCTGGCGCAGATAGGCCATGTTGGCCGCGACCTCGGCCGGCGGTAGGCTCTGGGCCAGCACCTGCTCGGCCTCGCCCATCTTGCCTTGCAACGCTAGCACCAGCGCCAGGTTCTGCTTCACGCGCCCATCCGCCTGCGGATGTGCGGCCGCCTGCCGCAGCACGCGCTCGGCCTCGGCGGGCTGCTTCGCGAGGGCATAGGATAGGCCAAGGTTTGACAAGACGCTTGGCTCACCCGGCACGATCTTGAGAGCCGTGAGATAGTAGCGCTGGGCCGCCACATGGTCGCCGAGCTGGTCGGCCACCGTGCCCTGCGCCGACAGAACGCGCCAGTCGGGCTTGTCGGGCGTATGGGCGCGAGCGAGCACGCCCTCCGCCTCCTTGAAACGCCCGACGTCGATGAGCGCCTTGCCGTAGGCGGCCAGCACGTCGTGGTCCGTGGGACTGTGCAGCGCCGCCTGCTGCAGCACCGCAACGGCCTGCGAACGCTGGTCGAGCGCGCGCAGCGCCTGCGCATAATTGAGCGCAGCCTGCCTGTCCGTCGGTCGCGCCTCGTAGCGCTTGCCCCACTCCTGCGCGGCGGCACGCCACTCGGCCTCGCCGCGCGCCGTCGGCGCTTGCGGCTCGGCCGCACGCGAGCCGATGAGACCGATCGAGCCGGTGACGTCGTCGCGCGACAGGCAGCCGGCGAGCGACAGGGCGAGAGTCGCCACCGCCCCAGCACGCCAGACGCCCATGAACATCCGGCGCAGCGCAGCCGGCCTGCACGATTGAGCCGCCATGATCGCCCCCATACTGACATCGCATCAATGCGCCCGATGCAATTGATAGATCGTTAACCCTAACGAGGCGTTAACCGGAGCGGCGGAGCGATGAACCGCGCCTCGCGTCGTCTCTCCGCTGCCCAGCGGCCCAAGAGACCGGCAGTGTCAATGCCTATTGTGCAGGCATCCCTGCCCATTCTTCGGGCTTCCAGATTCCAATATACGAGAAGATAATTCTCATATGATGGAAAAGCAGCTGACCGACGACGATATCGCCAGGGCGCTCGGCCGCAGGCTGAAGGGGCTGCGCCGCAAGGCGGGGCTGACGCTCGAAGCGCTCGCGGAGCAGGCAGGCATCAGCCGTGCCATGATCTCCCGCATCGAGCGCGGGGAATCGAGCCCCACCGCCGTGCTGCTGGGCCGGCTGTGCGCCGGGCTCGGCGTGAGCCTCGCTTCACTCTTCGCCCGCGAGACGCCGGTGGCGAGTCCTTTGCAGCGCGCCGGGGATCAGCCCGTCTGGCAGGATCCTGAAACCGGCTACGTGCGGCGCGCCGTCTCGCCATCCGGCACCGGCTCGCCGGTCGAGATCGTCGACGTGACCCTGCCGCCTGGCGCGCGGGTCGCCTTCGACCACCCCTGGCTGTCGCGTGGCATCGACCAGCATGTCTGGGTGCTCGACGGCACGCTGGAGAAGACGATCGGTGACGAAGTCTTCCTGCTCCACGCGGGCGACTGCCTGCACATGCGGCTCGACCGCCCCAACGTCTACAACAACCCGGGCACGCGGCCGGTACGCTACGCCGTCGTGCTCGCCCCGATCGATGAGCGCAAGGGCTGAGACGCCATGAACGAAGTCGCCACCGTCACTGACGGGTCGCCCACGGGACCCGTCGCCATCCGCCCGCTGACGGCCGGCGAGGCGACTGCCCGGCTCGGCGAGCTCGCCGCCGTGCTCGTCGATGCCGTGGTGCACGGCGCCTCGGTCAACTTCCTCGCCGGCCTGACGGCGCAGGAGGCTGCCGCCTTCTGGCGCAGCCAGTTGCCGGGCATCAGTGACGGCAGCCGCGTGCTCTTCGTCGCGGAGGAGGGTGGCCGCATCGTCGGCACCGTCATCCTCACCTATGCTCATCAGCCCAATGCGCCGCACCGAGCGGAGATCGGCAAGATGCTGGTGCTCGCGCGCCACCGCCGCCGCGGCATCGGCAGGAGCCTGCTGAGCGCGGCGGAAGAGGCGGCCCGCACCGCCAGGCGCACGCTCCTCCTCCTCGACACGCAGACGGGCAGTGCCGGCGAAGCCCTCTACCGCGCCTGCGGCTGGCAGGCGTTCGGGGTGGTGCCGGACCATGCGCTGGCGACCGACGGCGTGCCCGCAGCCACCACTTTCTTCTACAAGAAGCTCTGACGCATGCCGACCATCCGTCACGCACGCGAGGCGGACGTTCCCGCCATCCTCGCCCTGCACAACCACCACATCCTCAACAGCCTCGCCATCTGGCGCCACGAGCCGGCCGATCTCGACGAACGGCTCGGCTGGTTCCGGGAGCGCACGCACAAGGGCTTTCCTGTCCTTGTCGCGGAGCTGCCTCCGGCCAGCGACACGGCGCAGGTCGCCGGCTTCGCCACCTACGGCCCGTTCCGCAGCGGGGCAGGCTATGATCTTACGGTCGAGAGCTCCATCTACGTGGGCGAGGCCTTCCAGCGCCGCGGCGTGGCAACCGCGCTGATGGAGGCACTCATTGCGGAAGCGAGGCGCGACGGACGCGCGGTGATGGTGGCCGCCATCGGCCTGCCGAACGATCCCTCGCGAGCCCTCCACACCCGCTTCGGCTTCCGCGAGGTCGGCCGCCTCGAAGGCATCGGCCGCAAGTTCGGCCGCGCGCTCGACCTGCTCATGATGCAGAAGGATCTGTGATCCGGTGCCCCGCGGCGGCGCAGATGGAATGCCGCCCGGAGGGCTCTCCCTCCCTTGCCGGGGCGCGTCGGCCCCGCCCGCAGGCCCCACCGCCCTCGCGGCGGCGCTACGCCCGTGCTATCGACGACGGGTTCATAGAGGAGGACCCGTGACCGTGCACGCGCTCGTCGCCGCCATCGACACCCCTTCCATCGCCATTCACCTCGTGCAGCCGGAGAGCTGGCCGGGCGTGCGCGACAGCCTGCCGGCGAGTGCCCGCGCCTTCGCCGAGGCGCACGGTTTCGCGCCGAAGCCGGGACGCTATCTCGCGCTGCCCGATGCCGAGGGCGCCATCGCCGCCGTGCTGTTCGGTATTGATCCCGCGGACAGCCGCCGGGCGGATCCCTTCCTGGCCGGCAAGCTGCCCGGCCTCTTGCCCGAGGGCACCTATCACTTCGCCACGCTGCCGCCCGGCACGGCCGAGACGGCCACCCTCGCCTTTCTCCTCGGCGCCTATCGCTTCGACCGCTACCGGGACAAGAAGGATGGCGGCTGCCGTATCGTCCTGCCCGAAGGTGTCGACGGCGACGAACTGGCGCGGATCGCCGAAGCGGTGACGCTCGGGCGCGACCTCGTCAACACACCCACCAACGACCTTGGCCCGGACGGCATCGAGGAGGCGATCCGGGCGCTCGGCACGCGCTTCGGCGCCGAGGTGCGAACGATCGTCGGCGACGAACTCCTGAAGCAGAACCTGCCGATGATCCATGCGGTCGGCCGCGCCTCGGCGGTGCCGCCGCGTCTCGTCGACCTCACCTGGGGCGCCGCCGATGCGCCCAAGATCACCCTCGTCGGCAAGGGGGTCGCCTTCGACACCGGCGGGCTCGACATCAAGCCCTCCAGCGCCATGCTGCTGATGAAGAAGGACATGGGCGGCGCCGCAGCCGCCATCGCGCTCGCTCAGATGATCATGGACGCACGCCTGCCCGTGCGTCTGCGCCTCATCGTCCCGGCGGTCGAGAACGCCATTTCCGGCGCCGCCTTCCGCCCCGGCGACATCCTTCGGAGCCGCAAGGGCATCACGGTCGAGATCGGCAATACCGACGCCGAGGGCCGGCTCATCCTCGCCGATGCGCTCGCCCTCGCCGACGAGGAGGCGCCTGAGCTCATCGTCGATTTCGCCACGCTGACCGGCGCCGCGCGCGTCGCCCTCGGCCCGGACCTGCCGCCGCTCTTCACCCGCGACGAGGGCCTCGCCGGCGACCTGCAGCGCCTCGGCCTCGCCGTCAACGACCCGCTGTGGCGCCTGCCCTTGTGGGGCGCCTACGATTCCATGCTGGAATCGAAGGTCGCGCAGGTAAACAACGTCTCGAGCGGTGGATTCGCAGGCGCCATCACCGCCGCCCTCTTCCTCCAGCGCTTCGTCGAGAAGGCGACGGCCTACGCCCATCTCGACATCTATGCCTGGAACCCCTCGACGAAGCCCGGGCGGCCGGAGGGCGGCGAGGTCCAGGGCGCGCGGGCGCTCTACGCCTATCTCCGGGAGCGCTACGGCTCGCTCGGCTGACCTTCGCCGGCCTGCGCATGGCGCCGCAGGCCCTCGACGACACGCTCGGCCGCGCGTGACAGGGGACGGTCGATCAGCGTGATGATGCCGACCGCCCCAAGATCGAGCGACAGCTCCACCGGCAGAACAGCGAGAAAGCCACGCTCGATCCAGGGCGCCACCGTGTTGCGCGGCAGCACGGCAAGGAAGTCGCCCGCCAGCAGCAGGTTGATGGTGATGTCGACAGAATCGGTCTCGATCGCCTTCGCCGGCGAGGGTAGGCCCGCCCGCCGCAACATGTCCTCGAAACGTGCGTGCAGCACACTGCCGGGCGGGTGCACCACCCAGGGCGCGCCCATCAGATAGCGCAGGTCAAGGTCGCGCAACGCAAGGTCCGCCGCCCGCATGGCGATGGGGTGATCGGCCCGGCAGACCACCACCTGCCGCTCGTCGACGAGGAATTCGAACGACAGGTCGTGCCGCTCGCTCGTCACGGGGATGCGCCCGACGACGAGGTCGAGCCGCCGCTCGCGCAGCGCCGCGAGCAATGTGCCGCTCGTGCCGAGAACGAGCGACAGGGCGATCGGGTCGCTCGCGCGGTGCAGCGACACGGCCGTGGCGCTGATGAGGCCCGGCACCGCACCGACGATGGAGCCGAGGCGCACGCGCCCGCCGCGACCGCTGGCGATGGCCGCCAGTTCCTCGCCCGCTGCCGACAATTCGGCGACGATGTTGCCCGCCCGGCGCAGCAGCGCGTCGCCAGCCGCGGTCGGCCTGAGGCCACGCGGCAGGCGCTCGAAGAGGCTGCTGCCTAACGCCTCTTCCACTTGGGCGAGCAACTTGGACGCCGCAGGCTGGCTGATGTGCACCGCCTCCGCCGCGCGGTGCAGGTTGCCGTACTCGCCGATCGCGACAAGCAGTTGCAACTGGCGCAGCTTGAGCCGCCGCACGGCCGCCTCCAGCGCTGGTAACGCAGCAACCGTCACCCGCTCCCCTGTCGCCATATCGATATCCATTTTTATATCGATTGATCGAAGAAAGCGATTAGGCGGTTATCGATCTTTCGTCTAGAGCCATTCTCAAGAGCTGCGCCGCCAACTGGCAGAGCCGGCCGGATGTATCGGAGGAATGTGCGAGGATGGATCGATGACCGACACCAAGCCGACCGTCGCCTTTCTCGGCCTCGGCCTTATGGGCGCGCGCCAAGCGCGCCGCCTGATCGAGGCCGGCTGGCCGCTGGTCCTGTGGAACCGCTCACGCGAGAGGGCCGAGGCGCTCGCCCCGCTCGGCGCGCGTGTCGCCGGCAGTGCCGCCGCGGCGGCGGCGGAGGCCGAGATCGTCATCACCATGCTGGAGAACGGCCCCATCGTCGAGGACGTCGTCTTCGCCCAGGGCGTCGCCGGCGCCATGCGGCCCGGTGCCGTCCTCATCGACATGAGCTCGATCAAGCCGGCCGAAGCACAGGACCATGCAGCGCGTCTCGCCGAAAAGGGCATCGCCTATCTCGATGCGCCTGTGTCCGGCGGCACGGTGGGCGCCGAAGAGGGCACGCTCGCCATCATGGTGGGCGGCGACGAAACGGTCTTCGACCGCATCGCGCGCGTCTTCGCACCCATGGGCCGGGCGACGCGCGTTGGCCCCCATGGTGCCGGCCAGCTCGCCAAGCTCGCCAACCAGATCATCGTCGGCGTCACCATCGGCGCCGTGGCCGAGGCGCTGATGCTCGCCGCGCGCGGCGGCGCCGATCCGGCCAAGGTGCGCGAGGCCCTGCGCGGCGGCTTCGCGGAGAGCCGCGTGCTCGACCTGCATGGGGCCCGCATGGTGGAGCGCGACTTCACCACCAAGGGCCGCTCCGTCACGCATCTCAAGGACCTCGACAACGCCCTCGATGCCGCCGAGCGCCTCGGCTTGGCGGCAACGCCCTTCACGGCTGCGACAGCCGACCTCTTCCGCGGCCTCCTCGCCAATGCCGGCGACCTCGACCACTCGGGGCTCCTCGTCGAGCTCGAGCGCCGCAACCCCGCCAACTGATCGACGCCGGGAAAAGGACCCTTACCCCATGAGCAACGGCACAAAGAAGAAGCTCCGCAGCCAGGAGTGGTTCGGCAAGCAGGACAAGCACGGCTTCCTCTACCGCTCGTGGATGAAGAACCGCGGCTTCCCGCAGGACCAGTTCGACGGTCGCCCGGTCATCGGCATCTGCAACACCTGGTCCGAGCTCACCCCCTGCAACTCGCACTTCAAGACCATCGCCGAGCACGTGCGCTGGGGCATTCTGGAGGCCGGCGGCTTCCCGCTCGAATTCCCGGTGATGTCGCTGGGCGAGACGCTGCTACGCCCCACCGCCATGCTCTACCGCAACCTCGCCTCGATGGACGTGGAGGAATCGATCCGCGCCAACCCGCTCGACGGCGTCGTGCTGCTCATGGGCTGCGACAAGACCACGCCCGCGCTCCTCATGGGCGCGGCGAGCGTCGACCTGCCCACCATCGGCATCTCCGGCGGCCCCATGCTGCGTGGCATCTACCGCGGCAAGCACATCGGCTCGGGCACCAACACCTGGTCGATGAGCGAGGACGTGCGCGCCGGCAAGATGACGCTCGAGGAGTTCCACGAGGCCGAGGCCTGCATGCACCGCTCGCACGGTCACTGCATGACCATGGGCACGGCCTCGACCATGGCCTGCATGGTGGAGGCGCTCGGCGTCGGCATGCCGGGCAACGCCGCCATCCCCGCCGTCGACGCGCGCCGCAATCACCTCGCGCGCGAGGCCGGCCGGCGCATCGTCGAGATGGTCAACCAGGATGTGGTCCTGTCGAAGATCCTGACGCGCGAAGCGTTCGAGAATGCCATCCGCGCCAATGCCGGCATCGGCGGCTCGACCAATGCCGTCATCCATCTCATCGCCATGGCGCGCCGCATCGGCGTCGAGCTCGACCTCGACGACTGGGATGAGCTCGGCCGCGACGTGCACTGCCTTGTCGACCTGATGCCGTCGGGCCGCTTCCTGATGGAGGACTTCTACGAGGCCGGCGGCCTGCCGGCGGTGCTGCGCGAGCTCGGCGAGCGCGGCCTCCTCAACAAGGATGCGCTCACCGTCAACGGCCGCACCATCTGGGAGAACAACGAGAACGCGCCGTGCTGGAACCGCGAGGTGATCCACAGCTTCGATGCGCCGTTCAAGCCGGACGCGGGCATCGCCGTGCTGCGCGGCAACCTCGCCCCCGATGGCGCCATCATCAAGCCTTCGGCGGCTTCGCCGCATCTCATGAAGCACACCGGCCGGGCCGTCGTCTTCGAAGACATCGAGGACTTCCACGCCCGCATCGACGACGAGAACCTCGACATCGACGAGACCTGTGTCATGGTGCTCAAGAATTGCGGGCCCAAGGGCTATCCCGGCATGGCCGAGGTCGGCAACATGCCGCTGCCGCCCAAAATCCTCAAGAAGGGCATCACCGACATTATCCGCATCTCCGACGCGCGCATGTCGGGCACGGCCTATGGCACGGTGGTGCTGCACACGGCGCCCGAGGCCGCCGCCGGCGGGCCCCTCGCCCTTGTTCGCAGCGGCGACATGATCACGCTCGACGTCGCCGCGCGCAGCCTCACCCTGCACGTCTCCGACGAGGAGCTCGCCAGCCGCCGCGCCGCCTGGCAGCCGCCGGCGCCGCACACCGACCGCGGCTACGTCAAGCTCTATGTCGACCACGTGCTGCAGGCCAACGACGGTGCCGACCTCGACTTCCTCGTCGGCAAGAGCGGCTCGGCCGTGCCGCGCGACAACCACTGATGACGGGAGGAATGCCGATGTCCCTTCGCCTCGTTCAGTTCTTCGATGAAGCCGGCATGCGGCGCGTCGGCGTGCCGTCCGACGACGGCCGCCGCCTTGCCGTGCTCAACGATACGCAGAGCGTCTATGCGCTGGCGCTCGACGCGGTGGCGGCGAACACGCCACTCGTCGACCTCGTGCGCAGACGGCTCGGCGACAAGAGCGTCGACTACGACGCCGTCATCGCCGACCGCCGCCTGCTGCCGCCCATCGACCATCCGGACGAGACCCGCTGTCATGTCACCGGCACGGGCCTCACCCATCTCGGCAGCGCCGACACGCGCGACAAGATGCACAAGGCGACGGTCGAGGCCGACGAGGCGGCACTGACGGATTCCATGAAGATGTTCCGTTGGGGGATGGAGGGCGGGCGCCCGGCCGCGGGCAGCGTCGGTGTACAGCCCGAATGGTTCTATAAGGGCAACGGCCGCTTCATCGTACCCCCGGGTGCCCCGCTCGTCTCTCCGGCTTTCGCCGAGGACGCAGGCGAGGAGCCGGAGCTCGCCGGCCTCTACGTCATCGCCCCGGACGGCACGCCCGTGCGCGTTGGCTTCGCGCTCGGCAACGAGTTCTCCGACCACGTCACGGAGCGCAAGAACTACCTCTTCCTCGCCCATTCCAAGCTGCGCCAGAGCAGCTTCGGCCCCGAGGTGCTCATCGGCCCGCCGCCCGTCGACATCCGCGGCACGAGCCGCATCCGCCGCGACGGCGCGGTGCTGTGGGAGAAGCCCTTCGTCACGGGCGAGGCCAACATGTCGCACAGCTTCGCCAACCTCGAGCATCACCACTTCAAGTATGCCGAGCACCGTGTCCCCGGCGACGTGCACGTTCACTACTTCGGCACGGCGACCCTGAGCTTCGCCGACGGCGTGCGCACGCAGGAGGGCGACATCTTCGAGATCGAGGCTGAAGGCTTCGGCCGCCCGCTGCGCAACCCGCTCGTGGTCGCCCGTGAGCCGAAGGGCCTCGTTGCCGTCCGCGAGGCCTGAGAGCGCGTTTGCCGATCGGACCCCGTCCGCACCACGTGCACAGGCTGCCTTCAAGTCGACTGCTCCGCCCGCGCCTGCCGGCGGGGCAGTCCGCTAGCAATCGACACGACGTCTGATGTGCGGCGCTGCCACGCGCCGCCTGTGTCGATTGTGGGAGGGGCTGCATGGTTCACGGGCCTGGATCACCGGCGACGGCCGCATTCCTCGCGATCTGGCTTGGCGGCTGCATGACGGCCGGCCCCGGCACGCAGGCGGCCGCGACCATCGCGGCTGAGACATCGCAGGCCGGACGCCTCATCTTCCTCGCCGAGGATATCGCCCGACGTGGCGAGACGCAGACCGCGCTCGCGCTCTACGATCGCGCAGGCGAGATCGCCGGCGACGATGCCGCGCTCCACACCCGCCTCGGCGACGCCTATTTGGGGCTTGGCGAGAACGAACGTGCCGAGCGCGCCTATTCCACCGCCCTCAGGCTGAAGCCGGCGGATGCCGCGGTCCTGCTCGGCCTCGGCTCGGCCAAGTTGCGCAAGGGTGAGACGGCGCAGGCCCTGGCGCTCATCGCCAAGGCGGCGCCCCAGGTCGGCAGCGCCGCCGCCTACAACCGCCTCGGCGTCGCCCACACGCTCGCCGGCGGTTTCGCCGAGGCCGAGGCGGCCTATCGCAAGGCCCTCGCGCTCGATGGCCAGGACCTTGATATCAAGACCAATCTCGCCCTCGTCGCCGCCCTCGCCCGCCGGGACGTCGAAGCACAGGCGCTCATCGCCGAGGTCGTCGCCCAGCCGACGGCGGAGGAGCGGCACATCCGCGCCCGGGTGCTCGTGCTCGGCCTGACCGGCAAGGCCGCCGAGGCCCGGAAGACGGCCCATGGCGACCTCGGCCAGGGCGACGTCGACAAGCTGCTGTCCCAGGCGAGGACAATCGCGACCTCGGGCGATGCCAGGGCCAAGGGCGCGGCCCTCGGCACCGTGATGATCTGAGACGTGAGGGACGGTCCGTCACTTGTCGGCCGACACGCTCTTGCCGGGGTCGCGCTCACCGCCCGTCAAGTATTGCTGTGCTGCGCGGAAGGTCGGCAGGCCGGGCGCGCGGCCCATGCGGCGGCCGTAGACGAGATCGCGCTGGCGTTCCGACATGTGCATCAGGTTGTAGGCATTGGCGCAGCCCGGCGGCAGGAAGGGCCCTAGGTCGCTTGTCTCCGTCGGGTCCGGAATCATGCACGCCTCCGGGACGAGGCCGCTGACCGGCACGGTCACTGCGGAGCGCCCGGCGCGTCCGGCCGCATTGCCGTAATGCGGCGAATAGTCGGGCGGCGTCCGCGCGCAGCCGGAAACCGCCAGGACTGCGGCAAGGCCGCCTGCCAACGCGGCGGCAGCGCGGTGTCGCGCAATCATCGTCATGGTCCCTTCTCCGCGTTACTTGAAGATGAGGCCGGAGGATGGCCCCTTGACCACCCGCGCAGCGGCCTGCTGGCCAAGCGCCCGTCGTGGCCTGTCGAGTGGCGTCGCCAGGCGCTTGTCGCCCACCGGGGACACGATGTAGGGCGTGATGAGGATGACGAGTTCGCTCTCGTCCCGGCGAAAGCTTTGCGAGCGGAAGAGCGCCCCTAGCACCGGCAGATCGCCGATCATCGGGATCTTCTCCAGCGACTGGGCGAGGTTGCGCTGGAAGAGGCCGGCGATGGCGAAGGTCTGGCCGCTCGCCACCTCCACCGTCGTTTCCGCCCGGCGCACGGAAAGGGCGGGAATCTCGAGCCCGCGCAACTGGACGGCACCGGCCGCGGACAGCGTGCTGACCTCCGGCCGCACGCGCAGCGCGATGCGGTCCTCCTGCAGAAGGATCGGCGTGAAGGCCAGGGAAACGCCGAACGGCTTGTAGCTGATGGAGAGCGCCTGGTTCTGGCCCGGCACCGGGATGGGAATCTCCCCGCCTGCGAGGAAGGTCGCCTCCTGCCCCGTCACGGCCGTCAGGTTGGGCTCGGCCAGCACGGTCATGATGCCGTTGCGCTGCAGGGCCTGCACCAGCACGTCGACATTGACGGAACCGACGCCGCCACTCCCGCCGCCCCCCTTGTTGACCGTGCCGAGCGAGAAGAAGCCGGCGCGGAAGGCGAGGTTCCAGTCGATGCCGAGCACCGTGAGATCGTTGCGCGAGATCTCGGCGAAGCGGACGCGGATGTTGACCTGCTGGGATCCGGCGACGGTCGTCCTGTTGTAGGGCGTCTGCCCGTCCGGCGAATAGGCGTTGGCCACCTCGCCGACATCGATCGCCTCGGCCACGGAGCCCGTGTTCCCGCGCGCGACGAGGCGCTTGCCGAACAGCGAGACGTCGACGTTCGACTGCGGCTGAAGCGCGCCGACGGCCTCGTTCGGCGGCGTACTGTCGACGACGACGCGCAGCCTCACCTCGGCCTGCAGCTCGTTGTTGGCCGACAGGGCGATGAGATTGGTGACACCCGGTTTCTTGCCGAAGACGTAGACCGCATTGGGCGTGACGACCTTGAGGTCGGCGATGTCCGGATCGGCCACGAAGACCGAAGCGGCTGGCCTGTCAAGTTGCAGCATCCGTCCCTGGCTGACGGAGAGGTCGAGAGTTCGCGACGGGGCGGCCTGCAGCCCCCGTGCACCGATCGCGATCGCGAGAAAGACGCCGGAAACGATGACGAGGCGCAGCACCACGTATGTCATCGTCTGCCGGTCTATGCGCGCCGGGCCGACGCAAAGCCGGTCCTTGCGCTGCCACCTTCTGTTCAGAAACATGGCGATCCCCTGCTGAAGTCGCAGCCGAAGGGCTGCTGCCAGCCCGATTGTGCCAGCCGGGCATGCATCACCGATCGGCGGCGGACCCGCTCGGCGTTCGCCCCGGTGTGCCTGTTACCTGCTGACAGGAAGCGGGAGCATCGGACCCGGCCGGCATGCGCCGGTCGGCGGCTGAGCCCTCGCGCCGGGACTGGCCCGACAACCGTGCGCAATTGGCATACAGATGCGGGCACGGGTCATGGCGGCACCCGGCGGGCAGCTTGCAGATGCTGTCACCGCGCCGGTCGTCCACAATAAACCCAGTCATCCACAGGCGGGGCCGCGGAATCATCGGTCATAGCGCGCCGGCGCGGACGAGCATCATGGCGACGGGGCGGAAGAGGTTTTCCCGCAGCGGCTCGCCGAGGCCATGGGTGGCGAGGCCCGCGACGACATCGGCTTCGGCATCGGCCTCGATGCGCAGGCCGCGCTGCTGCGCCTCCTCGAGGGCCTGGGCGACCCGCGCGCCCTGGGCCTTGAAGACGACGGACGGGATCCCCTCCTCCGGCGTGTATCTGAGGCCGATGAGATGCTTGCCGTCGGTGACCACCAGCGACGTGGCGGCGAGGCCGAGCCGCACCGGCATGCGCGCCTGCTCCTGCCGCAGACGCCGCCGCTCGGCCTGCATGTGCGGATCGCCCTCCTGGTTCTTGCGCTCCTGCTTCATCTCCGTCTTGGTCATGCGCATCTCGTGCAGGAAAAGGCGGCGCTGCAGGAGGATGTCGGCGATGCCGACGGCGGCGAACACACCCACCGCGACATAGGCCGTCGCCTTCAGCATCGCGACGAGCATCGGGCCGAAACAGGCAAGGCCGCAGGCCGGTATCTCCATCAGCGGCGAGAGCCACAGCCGGACGACGGAGACGAAGGCGGCCGCAAGCACAATCACCTTGACGAGGCTCTTGCCGATCTCGATCCATGCCCGCATTCCGAAGATGCGCTTCAGCGCACTGGCGGGACTGAAGGTCTCGGGCTTCGGCTTGATCGCTTCCATGGCAAAGAGCGGCCCGCCCGTCGCGGCCATGCCCGCCGCCAGGGCCAGAATGAGGGAGACTGCCAGCACCGGCAGCACCAGCGCGATCCAGGCGGCTCCTGCCTCGATAAGCGCCGGCAAGAGGTCGGTCGGCGCGGTCGTGGCCCGTACCATGGCATCCGTCAGCGCCAGCAGCCGCTCGCCCCAGCCGTGCCAGAGCCAACCCACGAGCAGCACGATTCCCGCCACGATGGCAGCCGATACGATATCGCCGGCCTTTGCCACCTGGCCCTTCTTGCGTGCATCCTGAAGCTTCTTGTCGGAGGCGGGGAGTTCCTTTTCTTCGGAAGAATCGGCCATTGCGTGGCACCCTTGTTTCACAAGCCGTCGCTTGACGGCAAAGCCCGGCGATGCGCGACGTGGCACCGCAGGGGCGAGCCCGCCGGCCGCACCGATCGATCAATACACCGTTCCGAATTCATTATTCACGAATACAGTCAATGTATTTATTGATATGAACACATCCGATGTTATGCTATACACGCTCGGCTGAGCGCATTGAATGATATATAGCTCTCACTCAACGCCGAGACGTAATCTGTTCACGACGATATATATTACAATTGAAAGGATTTACTGATGACCATAAGCGCCCCTCCTATGACAACCCAGAGCGCGTCGTCGAGTGCTTCGGAACTGGAGCAGTTCAGCACGCAGATGCGGCAGCTCCAGAAGGACCAGATGGCCTTCCAGCTCAAGGAAGCGCAGCGCACGATGATCGACAAGCAGATCCAGACAGTGATCGATAACAACAAGGACCGCGCGAACGCCGCCATCCAGGGCGCCCGCGTTCAGTAAGACCGGACGGCCTGCCTGTCTGCAGCACTTATACGGTGTCGACTTCATGCCGGCACCGCGCCATTGCGATACGCCCTTTTCATTCACGTCGACGGTCTCTCGAGAACGGCCATGCAGCTTCGAACCGCCACATCCAGCGGCCGGGCGAATGTCATCGGCGCCGGGCGGGCCGTCGCCACCCGCCTCGCGGCGGACGCCGGCAACCCGCAGGAGATGGCCGACCAGCCTCCGGCCGGCCCCGCCGTGGCCGTCGTGAACGGCTGCCATGCCGGCGCCTCGTTCCAGCTTCTGGACAAGGTCTACCGCATCGGCTCCACGGCGGAGGCGGACATCGTCCTTGCCGACCCGGGCATTGTGCCGGACCATGCCACCATCCGCATCGGCCGCGGCTCGATGAAGGTCGAGGCCCGCGGCGGCGACATCGATATCGCCGGCCATGGCCTCCTGCCCGGCGGCTACGGTCGCGTCGTCCGCCTGCCCGCCGAGATCAGTCTCGGCGGCGCGACGCTGCGCATCACCGACAGCCGCATGCCACCTCTTTCGCATGCCGTGCAGTTCGCCCGCCGCGCCGCCAGCAACCCGCTCCATCTGGCGGGCATGGTCCTCGCCCTGGTCCTCGCAGCCGCCCTGCCGCCCGTTTTGATGGACAGGGGCCGCAGCCCCGGCGGCGAGCCCGCGGGACGGACTGACGGCGTCGCGCCGCCGATGCGCTCGACGCCGGCGGAGGCCGCGGAGCAGCTGAGGTCCCGCCTCGCCGCCGCCGATCTCGCCGGTCTGCAGGTCGCGGTCGACGGTAACCGCGTCGTCGTCGCCGGCATGGTGCCGGAGAAGAAGATGCCGGCCTGGACCGAGACGCGGAGCTGGTTCGACGCCACCTATGCTCCGAATCCGCTCCTGGTGTCCCAGGTGACGACGTCGGATTCCTTCCCCATTCAGGGCCTGCGCCTGCGTGCGGTCTGGTTCGGCGACACGCCCTATGTTGTGACGGGCGACGGGCGCAAGCACCACGAGGGCGCTGTCGTCGAAGGCGGCTGGCGCATCGAGCGCATCGATCGCGAGGCGATCACCTTCGCTCGGGAGGGCAATGTCGTGAGGCTCACCTACTGAAGCGTCGTGCCCGTCGGAGCGGAGGAAGGAACGACGATGACCACGAGCAACATCGACCAGGTGCGGCACACCGTCCAGCCCGTTGCGAGGCCGGCGCCCGCGCCGCCGGCGAACCGCGACGTTGCATCCTCCCCTGGCCGCGACGCACGGTCCCAGGTGAAGGGCGAGGTCCGATCACATCCCCTCGCCCCGGTCAGCCGTCGCCAATCCTCGACGCGAAGCAGGGCTGGCGTCAGCACGCCGCTGCCGAACACCGCCGAGGGGCTGGTCGAAAGCTATGTGCGCCCGCCGCCGGAGGACATGTCCCTGGTCGCCGGGCCGGCCTGCCTCGGGCTGCTCGACGCCATCGTAGCGGAGATCGTGCCCTCGCTCGAGGGCCTTCCCGGCGACACCGCCGCCATCCTCGCGGCCGAGCGCGACCAGCGGCGCGATCTTCTCACCCGTCTCTACGCTATAGGGGGCGCCGTCTGAACGAGAAGCGGCATGAAGCGGCGCGCCTCCTGCGCGCCCTCGGACATTTCTACAGCCGCTACGGCCAGCATGACCGAGCGCTAGAGCTGCTAAGGCTCGCCGAGCATCTCCTGCCCGACGACGTGGGCGTGCAGCGCAGCCTCGCACAGGCACTGCTCCTCGCCGGCCGGCCCGAAGGCGCGCTAGCGGCAATCGAGCGTCTCAAGCATCTGGAGCCGGCCGTGCCGCCGGCCCTCAGGCTCCTCGAAAGCCGGGCGCTCTGGATGCTCGGGCAAGCGGGCCGAGCGCGCCGCGCCTTCATGGATTACGTCGAGCAACGCGGACCGCCCTGATGCCGGCAAGCTTCCTCAAGAAGATCCTCCTGGCCGCTTCCCAGCGGGGCGACATCGCCTTCGCGTTGCTCGTGGTGGTCGCGGTGATGATGATGATCATCCCGCTACCCACGGCGCTCGTCGATGTGCTCATCGCCTGCAACATCGCCGCGAGCACGCTCATCCTGCTCGTCGCCTTCTACATCAAACGGGCGACCGACCTGTCCTCGCTGCCGACCATCGTGCTGATGGCGGTGCTGTTCCGCATCGCGCTCGCCATCACGACCACCCGGCTCATCCTGCTGCAGGGCGACGCCGGCGAGACGGTGGAGGCCTTCGGCACCTTCGTCATCGGCGGCAATGTGGCCGTCGGCCTCATCGTCTTCCTCATCATCACCGTGGCCCAGTTCGTCGTCATCACTAAGGGCGCCGAGCGTGTCGCCGAGGTCGGCGCGCGCTTCACCCTCGACGCCATGCCCGGCAAGCAGATGAACATCGACAACGACCTGCGCAGCGGCGCCATCGACCAGCCGGAGGCACAGCGGCGGCGCAGCCTGCTGGAGCGCGAGAGCCAGTTCTACGGCGCCATGGACGGATCGATGAAATTCGTCAAGGGCGATGCCATCGCCGGCCTCGTGGTCATCATCATCAACCTGCTCGGCGGCCTGACCATCGGCGTCCTCCAGCGCGGCATGAGCCTCGGCGAGGCGGCGCTGCGGTACTCGCTGCTGACTGTCGGCGACGGCCTCATCGCGCAGATCCCCGCCCTTCTCGTGTCGATGGCCGCCGGCACGGTGGTTACGCGCGTCAGCGGCGACGGGGATCAGGATGTCGGCTCGGCCATCTTCGGCCAGCTCTCGCGCGACCCGCGCGCCTTCGGGCTCGTTGCCGCGGTGCTCGCCGCCCTTGCCCTTCTCCCCGGATTCCCGACTCTTGTCTTCCTCGTGTTGGCCGCCGCTTTCGCCGGGGGCACATGGCTCATGCTGCGTGGCACCGCGCACACGGCCGCGGCCGCCGATGGCCTCAAGGCGACCACCAGAGCGCTCGAGCCGCGCCTCGTCCTGCGGCTCGGGCCGGATCTTGCCGCCGCGATCCCGCCGGCTCCCCTTACGATCGAGATCGACCGCATCCGCGCGACGCTCTTGACACGGATCGGGCTGCGCGTGCCGAACCTCGTCGTGCGCTTCGACGCCGCCCTGCCGGTCGATGCCTTCAGTCTCGACCTCGACGGCACGCCGGAGGAAAGAGGGACCCTGCCGGCGGGGCACCTCGCCGTCACGGCCGGCGCGATGGACCTCGACCTCGCCGGCCTGCCCTTCGAGGAGGAGGGCGCGACGCAGCATCATGCCGAGACCCTTTGGGTGCCCGAGGCGCATCGGGCGGCCCTGGAGGCCGCCGGCTTCACGGCCCGCGAGCGCGGAGAGGTTCTCCTGCACCGGGTGGAGGAGACGCTCCGAAACACCGCCATGCACTTCCTCGGGCTGCAGGAGACGCGCAACCTCCTGGCGCAGATCGAGGGCGAGTACGGCGAGCTCGTTGGCGAGGTGCAGAAGCTCATTCCACTACAAACGCTGGCCGAGCTGCTGCGCGGCCTCGTCGCCGAGCAGGTGCCGATCCGCAACCTACGCCTCATCCTCGAGGCCATCGTGGAATGGGCGCAGTATCACCGCGAGATCATCACGCTCGAGGGCTTCGTGCGCAGCACGCTGCGGCGTCAGATCTGCTTCCGCTGGGCGGACGAGAACCGCGTCATCGCCGCCTATGTGCTGGAGCGCGAGATCGAGGAGCTCGTGCGAGTGGTGCTGCAGCAGAGCTTCGGCAGCACCGGCGCGCGCGATTCGCTTGCGCTCCTCGCCGCGCGGATCCGCGAACACCTGCACAATCCCGTGCCCGCCCCCACGCCGGTCGTCCTCGCCCAGCGCGACATTCGCCTCGGTTTGCGCCAGATACTGTTGCAGGAAGGCTTGCGGCTGCCGGTGCTCGCCTATGACGAGATCGCGCCCGATTATTTCGTCCAGACGGTCGCCACCGTCACCGTCACGCCCGACGGTCTCCTCGTCCTGCAGGCCGCCGCGCAGGAAGCGGCACGGGAGTCACCACAGGAGGCCGGGATCGAGGCCGCCGGTGCCTGAGGAACCGGATCGGCCAGACCATCACCGCCGTGGCGCCAGTTCGCCGAGCATCTGGGCGCTGTTGAGACCATAGGCGAGGCCGTCGCGCATGTAGGTGACGAGGAAGGCACAGTACATCGCCATCAGCAGCATGAAGACGAGGTTCTTCAGCGCCAGCGAGAGGCTGAAGGCATTGAGCTGCGGCGCGGCCCGGGCCACGAAGGCCAGCACCACGTCGGCAAGCAGCATCGCGGCGATGATCGGCGCCGCCATCAGCATGCCGAGGAAGGTGACGTCGTTGAGCAGCCGCAGCACGACGTCGGCGTGAGAGAGCTCGAACTGCGGCCAGAGCCGGTCCAGCGGCCACAGCAAATAGCTGTGGTACACGGCGGCGACCATCGCGTCCACGCCGTTGGCACTGAAGAACATCGCGAGCATCGCAAGCGTCAGGAATGTGCCCGTGACGCCCGCATCCGTTCCAGAACTCGGATCGACGAGCGTGGCCGATGTCGCGCCGCGCTGCAGGTCCATGATGTCGCCGGCGGCCTGGGCGGCCCAGAACGGAATGCCGAAGATGAAGCCGATGAGGAAGCCGACCATCGCCTCCTTCAGGGCGAGCCCCACGCCGACGAACAACGTCGGAAGGCCGGTTTCGAACATCGACGACGGCGCCAGCGTGACCATGGGCGCGGCGAAGGCGATGGCGGCGGCGCCACGCATCGTGTTGGTCAGGCCGAGCCGTTCGAACGCCGGCGCGATCGCCATGGCGCCCAAAAGACGCGCCGAGACGAGGGCGAGCGTCAGAACTTGGGCGTGGATGGCGTGGATCGCCTGTGACAGGAGTTCGAGGGTCAAGGCATCCCCCTGCGGCTCGACCCAGGCGAAACGGACAGGGCGCTTGCCTCTTGGGAATCGGGCACTGTCTTCGCCGAACCGGCATCCGCTTCGACGGACGATGCTCTGAAGCCGGATCCGATCAGGTTGCTCCGACCTGATCGGATCCCGTTCCAAACTTCAGGACAGAAATCGTTCTGCAGACCGGATCGCGATGCAATCCGGTCCGAACCGGCTCTAAGGTACCACGAAGGGAAACTCGTCGAGGATCCTGTTCGTCTGCGCGAGCAGCACAGCCGAGAGCGCCGGCCCGAGGATGATGACGAGCACCACGACGACCACCAGCTTCACGGCCTGCGGCAGCGTCTGATCCTGGATCTGCGTGACGGCTTGCAGAAAGCCGACGACGACGCCGAGGACGACGGCCGCCGCCAGCGGTGGCCCTGAGAGTATCAGCATGGTCACGAGCGTATCGACCATCTTGGTGGCGAGATAGTCTTGGCCCACGGGCACCTCCGGGCAAGGCGGCACGCAGCGACATGGCGGCAGCGGCCTCCTTCTTTCAGGCGTAGCTCAGGATGAGGCCGTGCATCAGCCGCGACCATCCGTCGACCGCAACGAACAGGAAGAGTTTCAGCGGCACCGAGATCAGCATGGGCGAGACCATCATCATCCCCATCGCCATCAGGATGTTCGAGACCACGAGATCGATGACGAGAAAGGGCAGGTAGAGCAGGAAGCCGATCTGAAAGGCACGCGTCAGCTCCGAGCTGATGTAGGCCGGGAGCAGGATGACGAAATCGTTCTCACTGAGGCCCGCCTGGGCCTGCTGCGGCCAGATGCGCTGCGTCGCCGACAGGAAGAACTGCCGCTCGCGCGGCGTCGCAAAACGCGCAAGGTGGTCCCGGAGAGGGCCGGCGACCTCCTGGCCGACGGTCATGAGCCCCTGGACGGAGCGGACATCGATATCCTGCTCGCTCAGCTTCTGGTGGATCGCGGCAAGGAGCGGCGCCGACACGTAGACCGTGAGGACAATCGCAACTGCATAGAGCACCACGTTGGGCGGCGTCTGCTGCACGCCCAGCGCGTTGCGCACGATCATCAGCACGATCGCTATCTTCAGGAAGCCTGTGGTCAGCACGGCGAAGAAGGGCAGTAGGCCGAGGGCGACCGAGACGACGGCAATACCGAGGAGGTTGACCTCGCCGCTACCCATGGCCGGCCAGCCTGACGATCCGAACGCCGATGCTTTCGCCGATCCGCACCATCACGCCGCGCCCGATACGCCGGCCGTTGCCGAGAATGTCGACCTCGCCGGCCACCGGCACAGCGAGTGGCAGAGTGACGCCGGGCGCCAGCCGCTGCACCTCGGCGAGCGGCAGATCGATCCGCCCGAGCTCGAAGACGAGGTGGACCGGGACCATGGCAAGCGCCGTATCCTCGGCATCGGCTCCGTGTCCCTCATTCTGCGCCGCTGTCGTCATGCACCACTCCAGCATCGATCCGGCCGCCGGCCGCGGGAAGTCCTCAAGACGGATGCCAGCCTCCCCCACCACGGCCGGCGCCGCGAGACAATCCGCGACCACCGCCACGGCCGCATCGGGACCGGCGGTGGCGTCGAACAGCACCGCATCGCCGACGCGCAGCGAAACGACATCCGCCACCGCAAGCGCCGTCGCGCCGATGCGGACCGCGACGGAACACGGCAGGTCGTCGTGCCCGCCCGGCGACGGCCCATCGCCGAGCGCGGCGATAATCTCCTCGCCCGTCTCGGGCGGCAGCAGCAGCCGGGCGGGAACCTCCTCCCGTCCGTCTCTGACGATCCTGACATCGAC
This sequence comes from Chelatococcus daeguensis, assembly GCF_001887265.1. Lineage (NCBI taxonomy): Bacteria > Pseudomonadati > Pseudomonadota > Alphaproteobacteria > Hyphomicrobiales > Chelatococcaceae > Chelatococcus > Chelatococcus daeguensis. The sequence continues at coordinate 3,483,482 of NZ_CP018095.1, forward strand.
CCAGGGGCCCCGCCTCTCATCGGGGACCTGCGATTGCAGCGAAACCAGCACGATCGCGGCCCCGAGCTGGTCCTCCAATGCGCGAAGCCCCGGCAGCGTGGCGAATTCGGCAAGCATGGCGAGGTGTTGCGGAGACAGGCGCGCCGGGTCGAACTGCTGTGGCAGCGCCGCCAGAACCTCCTCGGCGAAGGCTGCCGGTACCCAGGCCGCCGCCGGCCGGCCGGCGATCGTCAGCTCCACGACGACACCGGGCGCAGCCGGGACCGGACGGGGCGCAAAAATGATGTGGGCCGGCACCCCGGCGAGTTGCGTGTACCATGGCCTGCGCAAACGGTAGGCGGCATTCCACAGCTGCATCGCCGCGACGTCGAGCGCAACCGGGACGAAGGGCGCAGCCTGACGGCTGCCCACGGGACGCCTGCGGGGGGCTGCCCTCTTGCGTGGCGCGGGCATGTCAGCGGCGGGCGGCCGGCGCGCCATGGCTGCCCCCGGACAATGCGGCCGCGCGATCCTCGGCCTCCGTCTCCACGAGCACTTCGTCCCGCCGCAGCCTTTGCTCCTGCCTGTCGTTCAGCAGCAGGTCAAGCTTGGCGAGCTTGCGACGCCGCCGCTGCAGCTCCCGCTGCGCCTCGGCAAGCGCCGCCTCCTGCGCTCCCCGCTCAGCGTCCGCCGCCGCCACACCGGCACGAAGCCGTCTCGTCTCGGCGGCTGCCCCATCGAGCGACGCCTGCTGGCGCGCGAGGTCGGAAGCACCAGCAAGACGCGCGGCCATGCGGCCGAGCAAGGTCCTTTCCTCCTGCCGCGCAGCCTCCTTGTGCTCCTCGACGGCGGCCTGCGCCGCGCACGCGACCGCTTCGGCCTGGCGCAGTCCACGCTGGGCGCGCACGATGCCCTCTTCCGCGCGCGAGAGACCGCGGTGCCGCAGGCGACGCAGCAATGCCAGCATTCGCTCCTGCGTCATGACACCAGCATCCGCATGCGCTGCTGGACCTCGGCCATCGTCGAACGCTCGGCCTGCCCCTGGCGCAGCAGGTCATTGATGGCATCGATGCCATCGATGGCCTCGTCGGCCCGCGAATCGCTGCCGCGCTGGTATTCGCCCACCCGCACCAGCAACTCGACCTCGGCGTAGCGCGCCATCAGGTCGCGCACGCGGCCGGCGAGGCGGGAATGCTCCGGCGTGACCACCGCATCCATCAGGCGGCTGCGGCTCTTCAGGACGTCGATGGCCGGGAAATGGTTGCGATGGGCGAGTTCCGCCGACAGAACGACGTGGCCGTCGAGGATGGAGCGCACCTCTTCCGCAATGGGGTCCTGTGTGCCGTCGCCTTCCATGAGAACCGTATAGAGGCCGGTGATGGCACCGCCCTGCCCCGGGCCGCTGCGCTCGAGCAGTTGCGGCAGCACCGCAAAGAGCGACGAGGGAAAGCCGCGCCGCGTCGGCGGCTCGCCCGCAGCGAGGCCGATCTCGCGCTGGGCTCGGGCGAAGCGCGTGACGCTGTCCATGAGCAGCAGCACGCTGCGACCCTGATCGCGGAAGTATTCGGCGATGGCCGTCGCCACATAGGCCGCCTTGACACGCTCGATGGCCGGTCGGTCCGAGGTGGCGACCACCGTCACCGACCGGCGCCGGCCCTCCTCGCCGAGCTCGCGCTCCAGGAATTCGCGCACCTCGCGGCCGCGCTCGCCGATGAGGCCGATGACGACCACGTCGGCTTCGGTGCCCTTGACGATCTGGGCGAGCAGCGTCGACTTGCCGACGCCCGGTTCGCCGAAGATGCCGATGCGCTGGCCCCGCGCGCAGGTCACGAGCCCGTCGAGCGAGCGGATGCCGAGCTGCAGCGGTTCCTTGATGATGTCACGCGCCATCGGCGGCGGCGGCGGCGCCTGCAGGGGATAGGTGCCAACCATGCCGGGCGGCGGCCAGGCACCGCCGTCGAGCGGCTCGCCGAGCGCGCTGAGCACGCGGCCGAGCAGCCCCGGCCCCACGGGCACACGCAGTTCACTGCCAGTGGGGATGACCTCGGTCGCGCTGGAGAGGCCGGAAAGGTCGCCGAGCGGCGTCAGCACCGCCGCATCTTCCAGCAGGCCGACGACCTCGGCCAGAACCGCGACGCCGGAAACGGGGTCGCGAAGCCGGCAAACCTCCCCCAGCCGCACCTGTGCGACGCTGGCGTGGATGGTAACGCCGACGGCACGCAGGATGCGCCCCTTGACGACGCGCGGGCTGACGGTCTCCGCCTGCCGTCGCAGCTTCGGGAGAATGCCCGCGATACGCGCATCGATGTCGAGGGCGTCGCCGCTCATCACCCCCGCGCCTCCCGTCGCGGCAGGGCACGGGCCAAGGCGGAGAGTTGCGTCTCGAGATCCGCATCGACGATGGCGAAATCGCTCGCGAGGCGGCAATCCGTTGTGCCCAGGGCTGGATCCCCCGCAACCGCGATGGTGACGGCGAGGCCCTCCCGTTCGGCGAGGGCGCTGACGGCGTCGCGCACCTTGGCGCAGGCGTCGGGATGTACGGTGATCTTGAGGTGCTTCGCTCGACGGAAATTGGCCAGGGCCTCGCTGGCAAGCCGTGCCACGAGATCGCCGTCGTCGAAGGAGCCCAGCACCTGGCGCACGATGCCCATGGCGAGGTCGGCCACATCACTTTCGAGCGAACCGAGATAGCGATCGACGGCCGCGACTGTCCGGGCCAGTTGCTCGGCCGCTGCGGCCTTCTTCTCTTTCACGCTGGCAAGGCCATCGCGGACGCCTTTCTCATGGCCCTCGCTGTACCCGCGGCTCATCTCCGACGACGCCAAGTCCTGCGCCTTGCGGAGGGTCAGCGCTGCCTTCTGCCAGATGTCCACCTCCGGGCCGCGCACGATCCGGCTGCCGCCGCCCAGGGTCGATAAGCGATCCATGCTGCTCATGTTCATCCTGCTGCCTGACGATAGAGCCCTGGCCCGATTTCCCCGAAGGGATCGGGAACCGGCCCGGGCGTGATCGCCCCATCCTCGAATTTGAGCATCAGCCGCCCCGCCACCGCTGCCGGGAGCTGCGCGACCCATGCCAGAAAGCTGTACCAGCCGTCGCGCGCCACAACCTCCGCCGCACCGGTGAGGTCGTCGAAGCGCAGGCCCTGCGCCCCGGCGGCCCGGTTGGCGAGGCCGAAGGCGATGAGATCGCCATCAAGCGACCGGCGCAGCGCTTCCACGTCCGGGGCGAGAACCACGTTGGCGATGGCGTCCGCCCAATAGAGCGCACCGGCGCGAAGAGCGGCGGCCGTGAGCTCGTGCGGCCCGCGCACGGCGATCGACCGATCGACGTCCGCGCAGTCGAGCGCGGCGCCGGCCGGCGGCACGAGACCGGCGGTGTCGAGCAATGCCGTCAGCCGCGCAGCAAAGCGCGGTTCCGCTTGCAGCGCGGCGCAGAGGTCCGGCGTCATGGCCCCGCCGAGCGTCTCGGCCAAACGCTGCGGATGGGCATAACCGCCGGGCAGGCGCAGAAAGGCGCACCACCGGCTCTCATCCTCGCTGACGGGGGCGGGCATCGTCATCACGCCGCCTCCCGCGGCAAGACGGCCCCCTGCCCGGCCTCAGGGGGCCTCTCGGCCTCCCGCCGCGTCGTCCCCAACGCGTAGACGCTGGACCGGCTCCGCCAGACCGCATAGCCGAGCCCGGCAGCAAGGACCGCGATGGTGAGCGCGGCGAGGCCCATCAGCAAGCGGGCCCAGCCGAGGCTGTCGGGACGCAGCCACATGCCGAGGAAGGAGACCGGTGCTGCCTCCGCTAGCGTATCCGGCCGCTCCGGCGCGGGGACGAGCACGACGGATACCCCGTCATAGGTGAGCCCGGCAATACCGTTGGCCACCAGCGTCTTGATCTGCGGCACATATTCGCCCATCGGCACGCCCGCCCTGTGCCGGATGAGAACAGAGGCGGAGGCCGGCGTGGACGCGTGCTGCAGCGGGGCATATTCGGGCAGGACGATATGCACCCGCGCCGACAGGACGCCGTCGATCTCGCCCACCGACCGCGACAGCTCCTCGCTCAGGGCATAAGTCATGCGCGCCCGCTCCTGCAGCGGCGAGGCCACCAGCCCTTCCGGCTTGAAGACCTCGCCCAGCGTGGCATGCGCGCGACGGGGCAGGCCATTGTTCCTCAGGATATCGAACGCGCGTGCGAAATCGCGGCCGTCGACGGAGACGGTGATGCGACCCTCCTTGTCGGCGCCCCGGCTGGCGGCGATGCCATGGTGCTGCAGGGCCGCGACGATCTCGTTGGCCTGCCGCTCGTCGAGATTGCCGTAGAGCTCGGCCTTGCAGGCCGCGACGACGAGCGCGAGCGCAATGGCGGCTGCGATGCGGAGCCGGCACGGGCGGGACGACGAAGCGGGCACGACCGGCATGGCTCAGCCCCTCAGCAGCATCTTCAGCGTGCTGATCAGACCCGTGAATGCTGCAATGATGAGCTGCATCGAGAGGTGATGCTGCCGCTCCTCGCCAGCCTGTTCCTTGATCTTCTCGAAGAAGGCGTTCGCGTCCCCCTCAGCCCGGCCGGTATTCACCTCGCCGGACAGATCCGCATCGTTGCGCCGCCGCTCGAAGAAGGGCAGAATGCCGTCACGCACCGCCCCAACCACAGCCGGCAGACCGTCGCCCGCGTCGGAGGATGCCTGTTCGGCTGCCCAAAGCGTCTTCACCTCGTTCAGCGACCACTGAAATGCCTGCACCGGCTGCGTCGGCTCGGCTGGATCGAGCGGCTTCACGGCGTCGCCCAGAAAGCCGCTGATGGCTGAAGTAGCGTTCATGACCAGTTCCATGGCGAAAGCGGATGCGCCGTCGGCTGCCGGATGGCGCGCAGAAGAAGTCGGATCGACGTCGGCTCACTCTCTTCCGTCGCCGGGCACGGCGGGTGCCTCGGCCGAACGAAGCATGGCGAGCGGAGCGGCATTCGCGGTGTCGCCCGCCCTGGGACGCTCATTCTTTGCCTGCTCGATGAAGATCTGCATCTTTTCAATAAGTTCCTGATCGAGCCCGCCGGACTGTCGCCGCTCCAGTTTGTCGATCCCGCGCATCTCGTTCATGCTGCCTCGCTTCCCCGCAATTTAAGATAATGAATACAATCGATTACAAGGATCATACCGGCGACACCCCGCCGGGCGACAGTCGCTACAGGCATAACTCTGTCTACACGCGCCACGAACAATCGAAAGATCACGACGAACTCTCAGCACCGGCGCGAAAGACCCGAACACGTGCCTCCGGCGTGCCCCCCTTCATCAGCGACGCCAGCGTCTGGCGCACCAGGGCTCGGTAGACCGGCGGTCCGGAAATCGAAAGGACGCTCCGCCCCTGCGCGAGGCGGACGGGATAGCGCGCGTCGGCCACCCCGAGTTCGCGCAGCGCTTTCAGCAGCTCCTCCGGGGAAGCCGAGCCATATTCGACAATCTCCGTCCGCTGTTCGTCGCTCGACGAGATGTGCAGCGTCGTGCCGTCGTAGTACCAGGAGAGCCCGAAACGGCCGCACAGGTCGTCGAGATATGTCCGCGGCGCCGCGGGCATGATGCCGCCGCGCACGCGGCCCCGCACGCGGTCGCTGAGCTTCACCGGAATGCGCATGTGGTTGCCGAACTCCGTCAACACGTCCCGGACATCCTCGTCGAGCGCGATGTAGTCATAGGACAGGGTGGGCCACGCAGGCTCGGTGGCCCACGCTCCCGGTGCAGCAAGCCCCGCAATCACGGCGGCCAAGGCTGCCCGCCGGTAGCGCCGCGCGCGCAACATGCGAACGCCTGCGCTCCATCCGTGCACGATCATGGTCGTTCCTTCCCGATCGCGGCAAAGCGATCGATGTTCGCGGCGCGCCACGCTCGCGCCGGATGGTCCGGGCCCGCGGCCGCGAGCCGCACTGCATTCAGCTCATATAATTGGATGGCGGATATCTACGATCGCCGGATGGATATGAGAATAGAGACGCCGGTGAATTGATTATTCAGGGCATCGTGCAAAGTAGATGCGAGGATGGACTTGCAGAGAGTGCCTGTTGAAGGGCATCAAGCGCCAGCCGCCACCTCTCACCGCTCGTCACGCGTCGCGAGGAAGGCCCGCAGCAGCCGCCGCAGCGTCACGGCGGCGAGGGTTGCGACGTCCTTCGTCTCGCCGTGGCTCGGGGTCGCTCCCTCGAGGCCGGCGGCCAGGTTTGTCACCACCGACAAGGCCGCGACGCGCAGGCCGAAGCGGCGGGCGAGGATGACCTCGGGCACAGTCGACATGCCGACGAGATCGGCGCCGACCATACGGGCCATACGAATCTCCGCCGGCGTCTCGAAGCTGGGCCCCGAGAACCACATGTAGACGCCGGAATTGAGGGTGATGCCGGCCGTCTTCGCCGCCAGCATCATCCGCTTGCGCAGCATCTCGTCATAGGCGTGCGTCATGGGCACGAAGCGCCCATCGCCGGTGTCGCCAATGAGCGGGTTGAGACCGGAATAGTTGATGTGGTCCGTGATCAGGGCGAGGCTGCCGGGGCGGATATCCGCCCGGAGCGAGCCGGCGGCATTGGTGAGCACGAGCGGCGGGCTGCCGAGCCCGGTCAGGAGATTGATCGGCGCGCGCATGACGGCCGCATTGCCGGTCTCGTAGTAATGCGCCCGCCCCCCGTAGATGAGGACCCGCCGCCCCTCGACGCGGCCGGCGATGAGCCGCCCCGCATGGCCCGAGACGCCGCTGACCGGAAAGCCGGGAATGTCGGCATAGGGCACCTCGCGCGCCTCCTCGACATCCTCGACGATGTTGCCGAGGCCGGTGCCAAGCACCAGCGCGGCGTCGAAGGGCCCCGCGATGCCGCGCTCCGCAAGCAGGCCGAGGGCCTCGTCCCGCAGCTTCACGTCGCTCTCGGCCGTTCCGGTCATGGCCTCACCCGTCGTTCGTCAAATTGTCCGGCCCGAAGGACAAGGGCAGCAGTTCCCCGAGCGTGAAGCTGCGCCGCAACCCTTCCGGCCCGCAGACATGCACGGGCGTATCCTCGCGCGCGAATTCGCGCAAGCGCTGCCGGCAGGCGCCGCAGGGCGTGACGAGCGCCGTGCCCTCGCCCACCACGAGGGCCGCTGCAATGCGCCGCCCGCCTGCCGCGATCATGGCGGCGATGGCGCCGGCTTCGGCGCAGGAACCGACCGGGTAGGACGCGTTCTCCACGTTGCAGCCGGCGAAGATCTCGCCGCCCGGCGTCGCCACGGCGGCCCCGACGGCGAAGCGCGAATAGGGCGCATAGGCCTTCTCGCGCGCCGCACGCGCCGCGCGGAAGAGGTCGTCGAGGAGGCTCATCTCACCGCTCCTTGACATAGGGGATGCCGGAAGCCCGCGGCGGCACAGCCCGGCCGATGAAGCCCGCGAGCAGGACGACCGTCATGAGATAGGGCAGCGCTTGGATGGCCTGCACCGGCACTCGGCCGATGACAGGCAGCGGCACGCCCTCGATGCGGATGGCCACCGCGTCGAGCAGACCGAAGAGCAGGCAGGCGCCGAGCGCCGGCCAGGCTCGCCACTTGGCGAAGATGAGAGCGGCGAGCGCAATGAAGCCCTTGCCCGCCGTCATGTGCGGCAGGAAGCCGGCGGCCTGCGCCAGCGCGAGATAGGTGCCGCCGAGCCCGCACAGGAGGCCGGCAAGGACCACCGCGGCATAGCGCAGCCCGGCGACGGAAATGCCAGCCGTGTCAACCGCGGCCGGGTTCTCGCCGACCGCTCTGAGGCGCAGGCCGAAACGCGTGCGCGCCAGCGTCCACCATGTGGCGATAACAGCAAGAATCGCGAGATAGACAAGCAGCGAATGGCCGGACACGACCTCGCGGTAAAGCGGCCCGAGCAAAGGAATGCCCGACAGCGCCTCAGCGCCCGGCAGCGTGATCTCGCCGAAGCGCGCCGCCCCGTCCACCGGCGGGGTGCGCCCGCCCTGGTGATACCAGGCATTGCCGACGATTGCCGTCAGGCCTGCCGCCAGCATGTTGATGGCGACGCCCGAGACGATCTGGTTGCCGCGCTGGCTGATGGCCGAGAAGCCGTGCACCAGTGCGAACGCGACGGACGCCGCAAGGCCGGCGAAAAGCCCCGGGATGGCCGATCCGCTCGCATGGGCGGCGGCGCCCGCCGCGAAGGCGGCGACCAGCATCTTGCCCTCGAGCCCGATGTCGACAACGCCCGAGCGCTCGGACCAAAGCCCGGCGAGGCAGGCGCACAGGAGCGGTATGGACAGCCGCACGGCCGAATCGAGCACGGCGAGGAGCGAGACGAGGTCCATGGCTCACCCCTCCTCGGCCGTTCGCACGCGCCGCGCCGCCACAAACCCCGTGCCGAGTGCGACAAGCCGCGCCGCAAGGCGCCTGAACAGCCCCTCGAGCGCGCCGGCGAACAGAACGATCACGCCGCCGATGACGACAACCATGTCACGGGTGATGGCCGGCATGTCGAAGGCGAGTTCCGCCCCGCCCTGGTAGAGCACGCCGAAGAGAAGCGCCGCGAAGATGACGCCCGCCGGATGCGCACGGCCCATTAGCGCCACGGCGATGCCAACGAAGCCGTAGCCGGAGGTGAACTCGAGCAGCAGCCGGTGCTGCACACCCATGAGCTCGTTGACCGCGAGCCCGCCGGCGAGCGCGCCCGACAGGGTCATGGCCACCATGATCATGCGCGCCGGCGAGATGCCGGCATAGACGGCGGCGGAGGGATTGGCGCCGACGGTGCGGATGGCGTAGCCGAGGCGTGAGCGGTAGACGAGCGCCCACACGCCTGCCGCCGCGGCGAGGGCGAGGAGAAAGGTGAAGTTGAGCGGCGAGGTTGGCGCCGCGATGCCGAGCGCCCGCAGCGCCTCGTGCACATAGGGGATGACGGCGTGGCGCGCGAAGGCGCGCGTCTCCGTGACACCCCGCTCGCCAATGACATTGACGACGAGATAGACGATGAGCGTCGCGGCGAGGAAGTTGAACATGATCGTCGTGATGACGATGTGGCTGCCCCGTCGCGCCTGCAGGTAGCCGGGCACGAAGCCCCACAGCGCGCCGAAGGCCGCCGCGCCGAGGATGCCGGCAGGGATGAGGAGGACACCGGGCAGGAAATCGGCGTAGAGGCAGACGAGGGCCGCGCCGATGCCGGCGACCGTCGCCTGCCCCTCGCCGCCGATGTTGAAGAGGCCGGCGTGATAGGCGAGCGCCACGGCAAGGCCGGTGAAGATGAAGTTCGTCGTGTAGTAGAGCGTGAAGCCGACGCCTTCGACCGAGCCGAGGCTGCCGGCGATCAGGAGGCGCGTCGCCATGAACGGGTCTTCCCCGATGCCCGCGACGACGAGACCGGCGACCGCGAAGGCCGCCGCGACGCTGAGCGCCGGCACGAGGATGACGTCCGCCCAGCGCGGCAGGTCGATCGGCGTGCTCATGCCCGCCCCTCCACGCCCGCCATCAGGAGGCCGAGGTCGCGCTCGTCCGTCGCCTCCGGCCGCCGCTCGCCGGTGATGCGCCCGCCGCACATGACGAGGATCCGGTCGGCGAGGCTCATGATCTCTTCGAGCTCCACGGAAACGAGAAGAACGGCAACCCCGGCGTCGCGCAGCGCGATCAGCCGGCGGTGGATGAACTCGATGGCGCCGATATCGACCCCGCGCGTCGGCTGGCCGACGATCAGCACCTTCGGCGCCCGCTCGATCTCTCGCGCCAGCACGATTTTCTGCTGGTTGCCGCCGGAGAATTTCGAGGTCTTCAGCAGCGGGTCGGGCGGACGCACGTCATACGCCGCCATCCTGTCGGCCAGGTGGGCGATCATGCGGCCGCGTTCCAGCAACAGGCCGCGCCCGTAGGCCGGATCGTCGGTGAAGCCGAGCGCGGCGCTCTCATAGGCGGGAAAGGCCGGCACGAGCCCGGTGCGCAGCCGGTCCTCCGGCACGTGCAGAAGGCCCAACCGGCGCAGGTTATGCGGCGTATGCGCCTCGCGCGTCAGCACCGTGCCGTCGAGCGCGATGGTGCCGAGCGTCGGCCGTCGCATGCCGGCGATCGCCTCCATGAGCTCGCTCTGACCGTTGCCGGCAACCCCGGCGATGCCGACGATTTCGCCGGCCCGGACGGTGAAGGACACCTCCGCTACGCGCAGGCAGTCTCGCTCGTCGACGACGGAGAGGTTCTCCACCGCGAGCCGCGGCTCACCGGCGGCAAGCGGGCGCTTATCCACCCGCAGCAGCACCTTGCGGCCCACCATGAGTTCGGCGAGTTCGGGCGGGGATGTCGCGGCGGTGTCGAGCGTGGCGACCATCTGCCCGCGGCGCATCACCGAGACCCGGTCGGTCACCGCCATGATCTCCTCGAGCTTGTGCGTGATGAGGAGCACGGTCTTGCCTGCCTCGCGCAGCGTGCGCAAGAGGCCGAAGAGCGCCTTCGCCTCCGGCGGCGTCAGCACCGCTGTGGGTTCGTCGAGGATGAGCACATCGGCGCCGCGATAGAGCGCCTTCAGGATTTCGACGCGCTGCTGCAGGCCGACCGGCAGGTCGCCGACGCGCGCATCGACGTCGACGGCAAGGCCGTGGTCGGCGGCGAGGCGGTCAAGCTCCGCCCGCGCCCGGGCGAGGCCCCGGTCGAGAAGCGCCCCGCCCTCGGCGCCGAGCATGACGTTCTCGACAACGCAAAGGCTGTCCACCAGCATGAAGTGCTGGTGGACCATGCCGATGCCGAGGCGGATCGCATCAGCCGGGCTGCGGATGCGGGCCGGCGTGCCGTCGACACGGATCTCGCCGCCATCGGCCTCGTAGAAGCCGTAGAGGATCGACATCAGCGTCGACTTGCCGGCGCCGTTCTCGCCGACGATGCCGTGCACCGTGCCCCGCGCCACCGAGAGGTTGACACGGTCGTTCGCCCGCACGGGCCCGAAGCGCTTGTCGATGTCGACGAGTTCGATCGCCGGAGGCTCGACCGCTGCGCTCATCACGCGTGACAACCCTGGCCGCTCAGACGGGGCATTTGTTGTCGGAGCGATAGTCGTGCACCTTGATGGTACCGGCCTTGATCTCCTCGGCAGCCTTGTCGACCGCCTCCTTCATCTCCGGGGTAATGAGCGAGCGGTTGTTATCGTCGAGCGCCCAGGCCACGCCCTCCTCAGCGAGCCCCAGGTTCACGACGCCAGACTGCCATTTTCCGTCCTTGGCATCCATGAAGGTCTTGTAAGTCGCCGTGTCGACGCGCTTCAGCATCGAGGTCAGCACCTTGCCCGGGTGCAGGCCGTTCTGGTTGGAATCGACGCCGATGCCGAGCTTGCCGGCATCGGCCGCCGCGCGCAGCACGCCGATGCCGGTGCCGCCGGCGGCGTGGTAGACGACATCGGCGCCACGGTCGATCTGGCTCTTCGCAAGTTCGCCGCCCTTCACCGGGTCGTTCCAGGCCGCACCCGTCGTACCGGTCATGTTCTGGAAGATCTCGGCCTGCGGGTTGGCGTGCTTGACACCCTGCACGTAACCACAGGCGAAGGCGCGAATGAGCGGCACGTCCATGCCGCCGACGAAGCCGACCTTACCGGTCTTCGAGGCCATCGCCGCCAGCATGCCGACCAGAAAGGAGCCTTCCTGCTCCTTGAAAAGGATCGACTGCACGTTCGGCCGCTCGACCACCATGTCGATGATGGCGAACTTCAGGTCGGGAAATTCGCCGGCCACCTTCTCTACCGCGCTTGCCTGGCTGAAGCCGACGGCGACGATGGGGGAATAGCCGTCGCGCGCGAAGCGGCGCAGTGCCTGCTCGCGCTGGGCGTCGTTTTGCGGCTCGAAATCGCGATAGGCGACACCGGTCTCGGCCTTGAACTTCTCGGCGCCGTCATAGACGCCTTCGTTGAAGGATTTGTCGAACTTGCCGCCGAGGTCATAGACGATGGCGGGCTTGAAATCCTGCGCGAGCGCGGCTGCGGCGCTGGCGGCGAGACCGGCGAGCGCGAGGCCGAGGGTCCTGAAACGCATGGAAGCTTCCCCTTCGTGGCATGCGGGCGTCGGCTTCCTGGCCGCGCCCGCTTGGCATCTACGATGGCACGGCTCGGCAGCGGATTCCAAGAGCCGCCCGACCCGCCCGGCAGGCACCATGCACAGCCATCACCGCGCCGCCTTCCGGCCCGCCGCGCCCGGGGCTATTGTCGCGCCATGACGAATGCTGCCAGCCTGTCCCCCGAAGAGATCGAGCGCTATGCCCGCCACATCGTGCTGCGCGATGTCGGCGGCCCCGGGCAACTGAAACTGAAGAAGGCGCGCGTTCTCGCCATCGGCGCCGGCGGGCTCGGCGCGCCGCTGTTGCAATATCTCGCCGCGGCCGGCGTCGGCACGCTCGGCATTGTCGATGACGACGTCGTCTCCCTGTCCAACCTCCAGCGCCAGATCATCCACGGCACGGCGGACGTCGGTACGCCGAAGGTCGACAGCGCCGCCGCGGCCATCGCCCGGCTCAATCCTCATGTCACCGTCGCGCGCCACCCGCTGCGCTTGAATGCCGAGAATGTGCGCGCCCTCGTCGCGGCCTATGACGTCGTTGCCGACGGCTCCGACAATTTCGCCACGCGCTATGCCGTGGCGGATGCCTGCTATTACGAGAAAAAGCCGCTCGTCACGGCGGCGCTCGGCACCTTCGACGCGTCGCTGACGACGCTGCGCCCCTTCGAGCGCGGCCCGGACGGCACGCCCAACCCCACCTACCGCTGTCTCTTTCCGAGCCCGCCGCCCCCCGGCACGGTGCCCACCTGCGAGGAGGCCGGCATCCTCGGCGCGCTCGCCGGCGTCATGGGCTCGCTGATGGCTCTCGAGGTCATCCGCGCCATCGTCGGCTTCGGCGAGCCGCTCGTCGGCCGCCTGCTGATGGTCGATGCGCGCTCCATGCGCTTCGAGACCCTGACGTACGGATGGGACCCGGAGAACCCGCTGAGCGGCACGGCGGCCGTCGCCGCCGACGGCTGAACTTCAGCGCTTGCCGGGCGTCACGTCGAAGATGACGAAGGCCTTGCCGTCCTTGCGGCGGCCGGAGGAAACGGCGCCCTTCATGCCGCGCGCCGGCGCTGCCCGCTGCGCACTTTCCGCCGCGGCTTCTCCTGCCGGCACGAAATTGCGCTGCCCCTGCCTGGGGCCGAAGGAGGCTAGACAGGCGTTGTAGGCGAGCGGCTCGTCGATCCGCTCGCAGTCCGCGATCGTGCGCGGCTTGCCCTGGGCCAGCGCGGCGCAGGCAAGGCAGACGAGGGCGAGGACGGCGAGAAGGCGCACGACGTTCGGCTCCGGAGACGGCCCCTTATACAGGGCGCAACAGCCGGAGCGCCACACCTCGCTCCCCCCGCTTGCGGCGAGGAGGGAGACAGGTCGCTCGGCTCCGAAGACTCGATCGCGCCTATCCGGCACAACGAGAGACGCGGGCCAATGATGCCGCCCTATCCCCTGAGCGTCGCCCCGGTCTTCTTCGCCACCTGCTCGACGATCTTCGCCGAGACGGCCTCGATCTCAGCATCGGTGAGCGTCTTGTCGGTCGGCTGCAGCGTCACGGCGATGGCGACGGACTTCTTGCCCTCGCCGACGTGCGGCCCCTCGTAGACGTCGAAGACCGTGACCTCGGTGACGAGGTTGCGGTCCGCCGCGCCGGCCGACTTGACGATCTCCGCCGCTGCGACCTCGCGGTCGACGACGAAGGCGAAGTCGCGCGTCAGCGGCTGGAAGTCCGACAGCGCCAGCTTCGGCTTCATCTTCGTGGGCTTCGCCTTGGGCGCCGGCAGCGCATCGAGCGTCAGCTCGAAGGCGACGAGCGGACCCTTGACGTCGAGCGCCTTGAGGATGCGCGGATGCAACTCGCCAAAGGCGCCGAGGACCGCCCGCGGGCCGAACTGCAGCGTCGCCGAGCGGCCCGGGTGGTACCAGTCCGGACCGCCGGGCACGATCTGCAGCCCGCCCGTCGGGATGCCGAGCGCGGCGAGCAGCGCCATGGCATCGGCCTTGGCGTCGAAGACATCGACGGGCTTCGCTTCGCCGTCCCAGCGGCGGCCGACACCCTCGGCCCGCGCCGTGCCGCGCCGCAGGGCGCAGGCGACGATCGTCTGCCCCTCCGGCTCGTCCGAGGCGAAGACCTGGCCGACCTCGAACAGCGCGACGTCCGGATGGCCGCGGTCGGCGTTCTTCTGCGCCGCCCTGGCGAGGCCCGGGACGAGGCTCGGCCGCATGTCGGAAAGTTCGGACGCGATCGGGTTGGCGAGCGCGAGGCGCGGATCGCCGCCGCCGAACAGCTCCGCCTCCGCCTTGCCGATGAAGGACCAGGTGACGGCCTCCACGAGCCCGCGCGCGGCGAGCGTGCGCTTGGCGAGGCGCGTGCGCTTCTGCAGCAGCGTCAGCACGGGCTTGGCGACCGCCGCCTCGAGTCGGGGGAAGGGCACGGCCGGCACGTTGTCGAGCCCGGTGATGCGCATCACCTCCTCGACGAGGTCGGCCTTGCCCTCGATATCCGCCCGCCACGACGGCGGCATCACCTCGACGACGTCGCCCGCGCCGGCGACGAGGAAGCCGAGCGCTTCGAGCGTACCGCGCATAGTCTCGGCCGGCAGGTCGAGGCCGGTGAGGCGCTTGACCTCCGCATAGGGGAAGGCGAGCGCCCGCCGGGTATCGGGGATGGAACCGGCGAGCGTCGCCTCGCTCGCCTCGCCGCCGCACAGGTCGAGCACCATCTGCGTCGCGAGCGCGAGGCCCGGCTCGCAGAAGGCAGGATCGACCCCGCGCTCGAAGCGGTAGCGCGCGTCGGAGACGATGCCGAGCTTGCGCCCCGTCTGGGCGATGTTGAGCGGGTCCCACAGCGCCGATTCGATCAGCACGTCGGTGGTCGTCTCGTCGCAGCCGGAATGCTCGCCGCCCATGATGCCGCCGATCGATTCGACGCCCTTGTCGTCGGCGATGATGACTATCGACGGGTCGAGCGCATAGTTGCGCCCGTCGAGCGCCAGCACCTCCTCGCCGTCGCGCGCATGACGCACGACGAGGTTGCCCGTGACCTTCTTCGCGTCGAAGACGTGCAGCGGCCGCCCGCGGTCGAAGGTGATGTAGTTGGTGATGTCGACGAGGGCGTTGATGGGCCTGAGGCCGATGGCCTTCAGGCGCCGCTGCAGCCACGCGGGCGACGGGCCGTTCTTCACGCCGCGCACGAGGCGCAGCGCGAAGGCCGGGCACAGGTGCGCGTCTTCGCCCGTGAAGGCGAGCGAGACGGAGACCGGACACGGGCCTTTGCCGGGAACGGCCGTGACCGCTGGCGTCTTCAAACGGCCGAGGCCCGCGGCGGCGAGGTCGCGTGCGATGCCGGCGATGCCGAGCGCGTCGGCCCGGTTCGGCGTCACGGCGATCTCGATCACGGGATCGTCGATGCCCGCATAGGCCGCGAAGGGCTGGCCGACCGGCGCATCCTCGGGCAGGTCGATGATGCCCTCGTGGTCGTCCGACAATTCGAGCTCGAAGGCCGAGCACAGCATGCCGCGGCTCTCGACGCCGCGGATGGTGCCGACCGTCAGCGTGATGCCCTTGCCGGGAATGTAGGTGCCGGCCGGGGCGAAGACGCTCTTCATGCCAGTGCGCGCGTTGGGCGCGCCGCAGACGACCTGCACCGGCGGCTCGCCGCGGCCGGTGTCGACCATGCAGACGCGGAGCCGGTCGGCATTGGGATGCTGCTCGGCCGAGACGACATGCGCGATGACATAGGGCGCGAAGAGCGCCGCCTTGTCCTCCACTGCCTCGACCTCGAGGCCGATGCGGTTGAGCGTGTCGGCGACGTCCTGGACCGTCGCGTCGGTATCGAGGTGGTCCTTGAGCCAGGAGAGGGTGAACTTCATCTGTCTTCCCTCCTCACACGCTCAGGCCGCCGGCCAGCGTCGGCAGGTCGAGCGGGCGGAAGCCGTAGTGCGACAGCCAGCGCACGTCCGCCTCGAAGAAGGGACGCAGGTCCGGCATGCCATATTTCAGCATCGCGATGCGGTCGATTCCCATGCCCCAGGCGAAGCCCTGGTACTCGTCCGGGTCGAGCCCGCAGTTGCGGAGCACGTTGGGGTGCACCATGCCGCATCCCAGGATCTCCAGCCAGTCGTCGCCCTCGCCGAAGCGGATCTCGCCGCCCTTGCGCGAGCACTGGATGTCCACCTCCGCCGACGGCTCGGTGAAGGGGAAGAAGGAGGGGCGGAAGCGCATCTTCACCTGGTCGACCTCGAAGAAGGCCTTGCAGAACTCCTCGAGGATCCACTTCAGGTGGCCGATGTGGGAGGACTTGTCGATAACGAGCCCCTCCACCTGGTGGAACATCGGCGTGTGCGTCTGGTCCGAGTCGCAGCGGTAGGTCCGGCCCGGGATGATGACGCGGATCGGCGGCTTCTGGCCGAGCATGGTGCGGATCTGCACCGGGCTCGTGTGCGTGCGCAGCACCTTGCGCTCGCCGTTGTCGTCAGGCGGCAGGAAGAAGGTGTCGTGCATGTCCCGGGCCGGATGGCCGGCGGGGAAGTTGAGCGCCGTGAAGTTGTAGAAGTCGGTCTCGATGTCCGGCCCCTCGGCGATGGAGAAGCCCATGTCGGCGAAGATCGCCGTCAGTTCGTCGATGACCTGCGAGATGGGGTGGATGCGCCCGCGCGTCTGCGGCCCTTCCTGGAGCGGCAGCGTGACGTCGACGCGCTCGGCCGCGAGGCGCGCGGCGAGTGCCTTCTCCTCGAGCTTGGCCTTGCGCTCGGCGATGGCGGCATTGACACGGTCGCGCAGGCCGTTGATGAGCGGGCCCTTTTCGCGCCGCTCTTCTGGCGTCATGGCGCCGAGCGTCTTCAGGAGCTCGGAAACGCTGCCTTTCTTGCCCAGCGCGGAGACGCGCACGGCTTCGAGCGCGGCCTCGTCCGCCGCGGCGGCGACGGCGCCGATGAGCGTGCGTTCGAGAGTAGGAATATCGGTCATCGGTCCCTCGGGGTGGTTACCGCTTGTCGGCAACGGCCGAAGGACCGTCAAGCCCTCGGGCCGCGATGAGGCGAGCGGCGCAGGGCGCCGCTCATCGCTTCCAGGGCCTCGGTAGGGCGGATGCGCTGCTGCGGCACGGCCGCGGGGCGGGATCGGATGATCCTGCCCCGGCAGGCGCCACAGGCATCAGGCTGCGGGCAGCGCAGCCTTGGCTTTCTCGACGATCGACTTGAAGCTCTCCGGCTCGCGGATGGCGATGTCCGACAGAACCTTGCGGTCGATCTCGATCCCGGCCTTGCCGAGGCCGTCGATAAATCGGCTGTAGGTCAGGCCGTGCTCGCGCACCGCAGCGTTGAGGCGCTGGATCCACAGGGCGCGGAACGTGCGCTTCTTGTTCTTGCGGTCGCGATAGGCGTACTGCATCGCGCGATCGACAGCCGCCTTGGCGGTGCGGATCGTGTTCTTGCGGCGGCCGTAGAAACCCTTGGCGGCCTTGAGGACCTTCTTGTGTTTGGCGTGAGCGGTCACGCCACGCTTGACGCGGGCCATGAGCTAATCTCCTGGAACTGGGGGCGTTTGGCTTCAGCCGTTGGGCAGGAAGAACTTCTTGACGTTCTTCGCGTCGCCCTCGAAGAGCACGGTGGTGCCCCGCTGGTTGCGGATGAACTTGTTGGTCCGCTTGATCATGCCGTGGCGCTTGCCGGCCTGCGCGGCGATGACCTTGCCGGTCCCGGAGATCTTGAAGCGCTTCTTGGCGCTCGACTTCGTCTTAAGCTTGGGCATTTTGCTTCCCTTGTCCGCCGCTGCCGGTGCCTTCACGAAGCCTTTGCCTCTCGCGGACAATCCCGCGAGCCCGCTCCCCGAACGGCGCCGATCACCGGCCCATGTGCTCGAAAGCGCTGCAGACCGCCACGGCAGCCCGTAACGAGCCGGGCGATCTGAACGAGGCCGGGCTTATGCCAGAGATGGACGAGAAAGGCAATGGGTGCCGTTCACGCGGCGGAAAAGATCGCCATCGTGCGATCGGATGTTTCATTCAACCCCGCTACGGAAGGTAGGGTCTCGCTCCATTCCCAGCGAATGCCCGATTTTGTCATGAACGATTATTTGTTAAGCCTTTCTACAAATGCGTGGAGACACCCCCATGGACAGAGCCCGCACCACGTTGGTCGACGGAGCACTGGCAGCAAGCCCCGTAGCTGTAATATACTTCAGCGGATGGGCATATATTAGGCCGTAGACTCATAACCGCGTAGCCAGATGCGGATGGACGCGAGCTTCACGGCGGCGAGGAAGTTTTCCGCCGTCTTGTCGAAGCGGGTGGCGATACGGCGGAAGTGTTTGATCTTGTTGAAGAAGCGCTCGACGAGGTTGCGCGCCTTGTAGAGGTGCCTGGAGAAGCAGATCGGGTCCTTGCGGTTGCGCTTGGGCGGGATGTTCGCCCATGCGTTCCGCTCGGCGACGGCAGCGCGCAGGTCGTTGGCGTCGTATCCCTTGTCGGCCAGCAGCATTGAGCCCGGCGCGAGATGCCCGATCAGGTCTTTGGCACTCGCGAGGTCGCTGGCTTGGCCTGCCGTGAGCTTGAGGAGGATCGGCCTGCCTCGGCTGTCGACGAGCGCGTGGAGCTTGGTCGTGAGCCCGCCTCGGGAGCGACCCAGACATCGATCGACACCCCCCTTTTTGCCGTCGCCCCGTGCTGGTGGACGCGGACGACAGAGGTGTCGATCATCTGCACGTCACCATCGTAAGCCCTTGTGATCGCGTCCATGAGCCGATCCCAGACGCCCGCCTTCCGCCATCGGTTGAAGCGGTTGTAGATCGTGGTCGGCGGCCCGTAGCGCGCCGGCATGTCCGCCCACGGCGCGCCCGAGCGCAGGCACCAGAAGATGCCATTGAGCACCCGCCGGTCATCCACGCGAGGCACGCCCCGCGACTTGTTGGGAAGGTGAGGCCGGATCGCCTCCCATTCGAAATCCGTCAGATCGTAGCGGCCCATCGCAAAGCTCCCGAAAAGGAGCTTGAATCACAATCGCCACCGTCAGGGAACCCAGAGCCGTTTATGGGTTTACGGCCTAGGGGTCAGCCTGTCATTCAATTCATAAAAGCTTACATGCCCTTCACCGATCTAGGCCGTAGACTCATAACCGCGTAGCCAGATGCGGATGGACGCGAGCTTCACGGCGGCGAGGAAGTTTTCCGCCGTCTTGTCGAAGCGGGTGGCGATACGGCGGAAGTGTTTGATCTTGTTGAAGAAGCGCTCGACGAGGTTGCGCGCCTTGTAGAGGTGCCTGGAGAAGCAGATCGGGTCCTTGCGGTTGCGCTTGGGCGGGATGTTCGCCCATGCGTTCCGCTCGGCGACGGCAGCGCGCAGGTCGTTGGCGTCGTATCCCTTGTCGGCCAGCAGCATTGAGCCCGGCGCGAGATGCCCGATCAGGTCTTTGGCACTCGCGAGGTCGCTGGCTTGGCCTGCCGTGAGCTTGAGGAGGATCGGCCTGCCTCGGCTGTCGACGAGCGCGTGGAGCTTGGTCGTGAGCCCGCCTCGGGAGCGACCCAGACATCGATCGACACCCCCCTTTTTGCCGTCGCCCCGTGCTGGTGGACGCGGACGACAGAGGTGTCGATCATCTGCACGTCACCATCGTAAGCCCTTGTGATCGCGTCCATGAGCCGATCCCAGACGCCCGCCTTCCGCCATCGGTTGAAGCGGTTGTAGATCGTGGTCGGCGGCCCGTAGCGCGCCGGCATGTCCGCCCACGGCGCGCCGGAGCGCAGGCACCAGAAGATGCCATTGAGAACCCGCCGGTCATCCACGCGAGGCACGCCCCGCGACTTGTTGGGAAGGTGAGGCCGGATCGCCTCCCATTCGAAATCCGTCAGATCGTAGCGGCCCATCGCAAAGCTCCCGAAAAGGAGCTTGAATCACAATTGCTACCGTCAGGGAACCCAGAGCCGTTTATGGGTTTACGGCCTAGAGAAGTAAATAGAAGCCGCTGACCCGTCCAATAGAAAAAGCCGCCGGCGGTGCCGGCGGCCTTCGACCATCTGGCACGAGAGTGGCCGGCGCGTCAGCGCGGCGCCATCACCATGATCATCTGGCGGCCTTCAAGTTGCGGCTCGCTCTCCACCTTGGCGATCTCGCTCATCTCTTCCTTGACGCGCACCAGCAGCTTATAGCCGAGATCCTGGTGCGCCATCTCGCGGCCGCGAAAACGCAGCGTCACCTTGACCTTGTCGCCCTCCTCGAAGAAGCGGCGCATGGCCTTCATCTTCACCTCGTAGTCGTGGGTGTCGATGCCCGGCCGGAGCTTGATTTCCTTGACCTCGACGGTCTTCTGGCGCTTGCGCGCCTCCGCGGCCTTCTTCTGCTCGAGAAACTTGTAGCGCCCGTAGTCGAGCAGCTTGCAGACCGGCGGTGTCGCGTTCGGAGCAATCTCGACGAGATCGAGCCCCACCTCCTCGGCGATCCTCAGCGCATCGAAGAACGACACGATGCCGCGATTCTGCCCGTTCTCGTCAATGAGCTGGACCTCACGGACACCACGGATGTCCCGGTTGGCGCGCGGCCCCTCCTTCTGGGGCATCGCCATTGCTCTCATAGGCCTGCGAATGGTTCGTAACTCCTCGTTCGGCGCCGTTGCGGATACATCCTGCGGCCTCGGGCAGCGCGATATGGCCCGACCTCTTCGGACCGATCCGCCGATGCCAAGCCGCGACGCTGCCGCGCCGGTACGCTCGTTCTGGCTGAAACGCGGACATTCTGCACAAAGGCAGGAAAAGTCAACAGATCAAGCGCGCCGCCGTGGGGCACGCGCCTCGATCAGGGCGGCATAGACGTCGAGCGTGTCGGAGACCATGCGCTCGAGCGAGAACATGTCCTCCACATGCGCCCGGGCCCTGAGGCGCAGTGCCTCGGCCTGGGTAGCGCCGAGCGACAGCACCTCGCCGAGAGCCGCCGCCAGCGCCGGCGCATCGCCCGCCGGCACGTGCCAGCCCGTACGCGCCCCGGCGTCGACCTGCGGCGGGGCGAGAACCGTCTCCGGCACCGCACCAAGGTCGCTCGTTACCACGGGCGTGCCCATGGCCTGCGCCTCCACGGCCACCCGGCCGAAGGCCTCCGGCTCGGTCGAGGGCACGGCAACGACGGAGGCCGCCAGCATGGCCGCCGGCATGTCGGCGCAATGGCCGACGCGACGCACAATGCCCTGCAGCCCGCGCTCGGCGATAAGGCCGTCAATCTCCCGCACATAGCCGTCGCGCCCCTGGGCGTCGCCCGCAAAGACGAACACGACATCGCGCAGGCCGCCGTCGGCGAGACGGTGCGCCGCCTCCACGAGTACCCGGTGTCCCTTCCAGCCCGTCAGCCGCGCGGCGAGCAACACGATGCGCTCGTGCGGCGCGACGTTCCACTGCCGGCGCAGCGCATCGACCCGGGCCGGTGACACGGCCGAAGGAGAGAAGACCGAGAGGTCGGTGCCGCGGTGGATCACGCGCAGCCGCTCACGGGCGAAGGGATGCATGGCGGAGATGAGCTCGGCCGTATAGCGCGAATTGGCGATGACGACGTCGCCGCGCGCCATCACCGAGTTGTAGGTGACCTTCACCTTGGAACGGCCGGAATAGCTGCCGTGATAGGTTGTGACGAAGGGAAGGCCGAGCGCTCGCGCCGCCGTCAGTGCCACCCAGGCCGGCGCGCGTGAGCGCGCATGCACCACCTCCACCCCCTCGTCGAGGCAGATGCGCATCAGCTTGCGGGCGTTGACCAGCATGGCGAGCGGATTCTTGCTCGCGGCGGGAAAGGGTATCCAAACGCCGCCCTTGGCCTGGAGCTCGCCGACGAGCCGCCCGCCGGCGGTCGCCACCAGCGCCCGCGCGCCGACGGCGGCGAGGCCGGCCGCGACATCGACCGCCGTGCGCTCTGCCCCCCCGATCTCGAGCTCGGGAACGATCTGCAGCACCGTGCGCCCCGTCAGGGGGTGCTCGGTCGAAGTGGGAAAAGGTGCCGGCATGCCGGGTCGCGTCAAAACTGCCACCGGTGTATGAGGCCTCCGAAACGCTGAACTTGAGAACAGCCCCTGCGGAGTGTTTAGGATGAGCGCGCCCGAACCGCAATTTCTGAAGCGACAGGAAAATGGGGACGAGTACCGCCTCGCGCTGCGCAAGCGTGAAGGCGCGGCCCCCGCCGTCGTCTGGCTCGGCGGCTTCCGCTCCGACATGTTGGCGACCAAGGCCTCGGCCCTCGACGACTGGGCGGTGCGCACCGGCCATGCCTTCGTGCGCTTCGACTATGCCGGCCATGGCGAATCGGAGGGCGATTTCGAGAGAAGCTGCATCTCCACCTGGCTCGCCGACAGCCTCGCCGTGATCGAGGCCGAGGCCGGTGAAGCGCCGATCCTCGTCGGCTCCTCCATGGGCGGTTGGCTGGCGCTGCTCGCCACGCGCGCCTTGCGCGCGAAGAACTCGCCCGCCGCACCCGGCGGCCTCGTGCTGATCGCCCCCGCGGTCGATTTCACCGAGCGGCTGATGTGGGGCGAGATGCCGGAGGCGGTGCGGGACGAGATCATGCGCGAGGGCCGCTACCTGCAGCCCTCGCAATATTCACCCGAGCCCTATGCCATCACGCGCCGCCTGATCGAGGACGGGCGCAACCACCTGATGCTCGGCAGCGCCATCGCCACCGGCTGCCCGATCCACATCCTGCAGGGCATGCAGGACCCGGACGTGCCGTGGCAGCACGCGATGGAGCTCGTCGAGCATCTGCCGGGGGACGAGGCCGTCGTCACGCTGGTGAAGGACGGCGACCACCGCCTGTCGCGGCCGCAGGACCTCGACCTGCTCGTCGGCGCGGTGGAAAACCTCGCTGTCCAGAAGGTCAGTGGACGCTGACCGTCTCGAGGTCGTTTGCCCAGGCATTGGCGATGGCGGCGTCCTTCGAATCGGTCAGAAGGATGGGGGTGCCGTCGGCCGCCAGCAAGGCAAAGAGATCGAGACCGGGCTGAATGTCCGGCGCCTGCGGGAAGATCTCGCGCACCCGCTCGGAGCGGATGGCTCGCACATAGGCAACCTTGCCGCCACCAGCCTGCGCCAGCGCCGCGACATCGTGGACATCGCCGCGGAATTCGAAAGTATCGTTGTCGTTCATCGCACCCTCCTCATGAAGCGGTGTCGGTGTTCGGCCGCGGCTCACCCGCGCGCCTGGATGTCGATCTTGCGGATGATCCGCTCCGGTTCCGGCCTTGCGAGATCGACGGACAGAAGGCCGTTCGAGAGGTCTGCACTGAGCACCTCCATTCCATCAGCCAGCAGAAAGGTTCGCTGGAACTGCCGCGCGGCAATGCCGCGATGCAGGAAGTGGCGTGTCTTGTCGTCGCTCTGCCGCCCGCGGATGACGAGTTGGTTCTCCTCGACGGTGATCTCCAGCTGGTCCCGGGTAAAGCCGGCGACCGCGAGCGTGATTCGCAGCCGGTCCGGCTCGCTGTCGGTGCGCGGCAGCCGCTCGATGTTATACGGCGGATAGCCGTCCGACGTCGCCTTGGCGACGCGATCGAGCGCTCGTTCGATCTCGTCGAAGCCGAGCAGAAACGGGGAGGACAAGGACGGTACACGCGACATTGCGAAGCCCTCTCAGGCACTTCGGATCCTTGGACCCGCCTTGGGCGGCATCCTCGTTGCCAAGCATATGGCGTCCCTCCGCCGACGGGTCAAGAGCACGGCGCACGCGCCGCGGTCGTTGCCGCGCGGCTGAAGGCGAAGGAGGAGAGGACGTCCGCCGGCGGGACCGTCAGATGGCGCTCCGGCCCGGAAGCGGGCCACGGTGGCCGGATGCACCCATGCTGCTGCGCAACATACGCTATTTTTTGGAGGCTACACAGTGGAGAATGAGTTTGGTGGAGCCAGGCGGAATCGAACCGCCGACCTCTTGAATGCCATTCAAGCGCTCTCCCAACTGAGCTATGGCCCCATCAGAACCGGTGCGGCTTGGGTTCCGCACGGGGCCGCCGCGAGGGCGACGGCCGGGTCTATATCCTCAACGCGCCGTTGTATCAAGCCTCTTCATCGTCGTCGATGTCGCCGTCGATGAGATCGCTCACGTCGTCGTCCGAGGTTTCGTCTTCTTCCAGGAAAGTGTCGTCGTCGTCAATATCATCTTCGATATCGACATCGTCATCCACAGCCCCTTCCTTGGCCTTCTCGCCGGCAGCAACCTCGTCGAGGGAGACGATGTCCGCACCCGTCTCGAGCTCGGTTTCCTCGCCCTCCTCGGCCCGCGCTGTCTCCGCGCGGCCGCGCAGAGCCTGGACGACGAAGACCGTCCCGCACTTCGGGCAGACGATCGGATCCTTGTTGAGGTCGTAGAACTTGGCGCCGCAGCTCAGGCATTGGCGCTTCGTGCCGAGTTCCGGTTTCGCCACGGTGGTGCTCTCTTCCGGGGTTGAGGTTGAGCGCTCCCGTTAGTCATGTGTCCGCCGCCTGTCAAACCCTAATCGCAGTTTTTTCGGCGGGCGGCCCGGCGATTTCATCCGGCGAGGAAATGCGCTAGGGAGCGCATGCCGCCCTTTCAACTGGAACCGAGCGACCGTGTCTTCCCATTCCGCAACACCGCAACCGCTCATCGCCCGCCGCGGGGCCAGCCTCGCCGGCCGCCTGCGCGTGCCCGGCGACAAGTCCATCTCCCACCGCTCGCTGATCTTCGGCCTCCTGAGCGCCGGCGAGACGGCGATCAGCGGTCTTCTCGAGGGCGAGGACGTCCTGCGCACGGCGGATGCCGCCCGCGCGCTCGGCGCGGATGTCGAGCGTCTCGGCGAGGGGCGCTGGCGGGTTCGAGGCGTCGGCATCGGCGGGCTCTCGCGCCCGGCCGGCGTGCTCGACTTCGGCAATGCCGGCACCGGCTCTCGCCTGATGATGGGCGTCGTCGGCGGCCATCCGATCACCGCGACCTTCGACGGCGACGCCTCCCTGCGCAAGCGCCCCATGCGCCGCATCCTCGACCCGCTCGTGAAAATGGGCGCGCGAGTCGTGTCCGAGGCGGAGGGTGGGCGCTGTCCCATCACTTTGGAAGGTGCGCGCGAGACCGTGCCGATCGTCTATGAGACGCCTGTCGCCTCGGCACAGATCAAGTCGGCCGTGCTGCTCGCCGGCCTCAATGCGCCAGGCCGCACCACCGTCGTCGAGAACGAGGCCTCGCGCGACCACACCGAGCGCATGCTGCGCCACTTCGGCGCCGAGGTGAGCGTCGAGCCCCACGGCATCCACGGCCGGCGCATCACCGTCGTCGGCCACCCGGAGCTGACGGCGCGACCCGTCGTCGTGCCGGCCGATCCTTCCTCTGCCGCCTTCCCGCTGGTCGCCGCGCTGATCGTGCCGGGCTCGGACATCGTCCTCGAAGGCGTCATGATGAACCCGCTGCGCACTGGCCTCGTCACCACGCTCATGGAGATGGGCGCGGACATCGCCGTGCTCGACCGACGCGAGGAGGGCGGCGAGGATGTCGCGGACCTGCGCGTGCGCGCTGGCACCCTGAAGGGCATTGACGTCCCGGCCGAGCGCGCCCCGTCGATGATCGACGAGTATCCGATCCTCGCCGTCGCCGCCGCCTTCGCCGAGGGCGAGACGGTGATGCGCGGCCTGCACGAGCTGCGCGTCAAGGAATCGGACCGGCTCGAGGCCGTGCTGGCCGGCCTCCGCGCGGCCGGGGTCGATGCCGAGATCGCCGGTGACGACCTCATCGTGCGCGGCGGGCGTGTTCCGGGCGGCGGCACGGCTGCGACGCATCTCGACCACCGCATCGCCATGTCCTTCCTGGTGCTGGGCCTCGCCAGCGAGAAGCCGATGCAGGTCGATGACGGCACGATGATCGCGACGAGCTTCCCGACCTTCGTGCCGCTGATGCACGGCCTCGGCGCCGATATCGGCTGACGGGCGGGGGATGCCATGATCATCGCCATCGACGGCCCCGCCGCCTCCGGCAAGGGCACGCTCGGGCGCCGGCTCGCCGCTCACTTCGGCCTGCCGCATCTCGACACCGGTCTGCTCTATCGGGCCGTGGCGCAACGCCTTCTCGCAGCCGGGGAAACTCTGGACGATGTTGCGGCGGCAACGGCGGCGGCCCGGGAGCTCGACCTCGAACGTCTCGACGAGGGCGCCCTGCGCGGTCGCGCGATGGGCGAGGCCGCCTCCATCGTCGCCGCCATGCCGAGTGTGCGCGAGGCGCTCATTGCCCTGCAGCGCGCCTTCGCCGGCCAGCCCGGCGGGGCAGTGCTCGACGGCCGCGATATCGGCACCGTGATCTGCCCCGAGGCCGATGTGAAGCTCTTCGTCACGGCGAGCGCCGAGGAGCGGGCCCGTCGCCGCTGGCGCGAACTCGTCGCGCGCGGCGAGCCGGCCGACGAGGCCGCGATCCTCGAGGACATCCGCCGCCGCGACCGGCGTGACGCCGAGCGCCCCACGGCCCCCCTCGCGGTGGCGCCTGATGCGCACCAGCTCGACACCACCCGGCTCGATGCCGACGGCGCCTTCGCGGCGGCGCTTGGCATCGTCTCGGCCGTGGTGGCCTCGCGCACGAAATCGTGAGCCGGCCAGGGCGGGACGTTCCATCGTTTCGCCGGGAGTGGCACACTTGATGGTCCCCCTCGCCTACTGGGAGAGAGGAGACGCGAGATGGGCCATCCGGCAATTGGGACACTGCCGTGGGGATCGTTGGCCGGGGCAGCACTCGCCGGCCTCATGATGCTGCCGGCAGGAGCGCTCGCGCAGGCAGGGCCGCAGGAGGTCGATGTCGCGCTCGTCATCGCCGTCGACATCTCCTATTCCATGGACGAGGACGAGCAGCGCCTGCAGCGCAAGGGCTATGTCGAGGCGTTGCGCTCGACGCCCGTGCTTGACGCCATCGCGCGCGGCCCCGTCGGCCGCATCGCCGCCACCTATGTCGAATGGGCGGGCTCGAACTCTCAGGACATCATCGTTCCTTGGCAGGTCATCGAGGGGCCCGAGAGCGCCGATGCCTTCGTGGAGCGCATCGCCGCCGCGCCCATCCGGCGCGCCTATCGCACCTCGATCTCCGGTGCCATCGACTTCGCCGCCAACCTCTTCGGCAGCAGCGGCGTCGCGGCCATGCGGCAGGTGATCGACATCTCCGGCGACGGGCCGAACAACCAGGGCCGGCCAGTGACCGACGCCCGCGACGAGGCGGTCGCCCGCAACATCACGATCAACGGCCTGCCGCTGCTCTACAAACGCTCGAGCTACATGGACATCGCCGATCTGGACGCCTACTACCGCGACTGCGTCATCGGCGGCCTCGGCGCGTTCATGGTGCCCGTGCGCGAGATCGAGCAGTTCCAGGACACCATCCGCAAGAAGCTCGTCATGGAGATCGCCGGCGTCAGCGGGCCTGCGCCGCAGGTCGAGCGCACGGCCGCGGAAAAGAAGGCCTCCTGCCTTGTCGGCGAATGGCGCTGGAACGAGCGCATGGGAAACTGATGCCGATGCCCTGTCGGATCCCGCCCCCGACGCCTGCGAGACGAGCGGGACGCGGGGACAGCAAAAGCGCGATTGCACAAAGGTGGCCGCTTTCCTAAGACCGGGGAGCCTTCCTCCGGCCTCCAGCGAAAGCCGCCATGACTGAGACCACCGAGACACCCGCCGCCACCCCCACCATCGCCCTCGTCGCCCATGACGCGAAGAAGGCAGAGATGGCCGCCTTCGCCGAGGCGCATCGCAACGAACTCGCCGCCACGACGCTCTATGCTACCGGCACGACCGGCGCGCGCGTCATGGAGCGCTGCCCGGAGCTCAGCGTGACGCGGCTGAAGAGCGGGCCGCTCGGCGGCGACCAGCAGATCGGCGCCATGATTGCCGAGGGTCGCATCGACATGCTCATCTTCTTCGTCGATCCGCTGTCGCCACATCCGCACGACGTCGACGTGAAGGCGTTGATGCGCCTTGCCCTCGTCTACGATATTCCCATGGCGCTTAACCCTGCCACCGCCGCCCGGCTGCTGCCCGTCGCGGCATCGGCCTGACGGCGCGGGGGCATCGCTAAGTGCCGCGCGGCTTGGCGCGCGTCGTCGGCGTGGCGCTGACCGGGTCCTCCGGCCAGGGATGTTTGGGATAGCGGCCGCGCAGGTCAGCTCGCACGCCGGCCCAGGACCCGCGCCAGAAGCCCGGCAGGTCGCGCGTAATCTGGATGGGCCGGTGCGCCGGCGACAGCAGTTCGAGGATGAGCGGCACGCGCCCGCCGGCGAGCGTCGGATGCCGGTCGAGCCCGAACAGTTCCTGCACCCGAAGGGCAATGGACGGTCCCTCCTCCCCGCCATAGTCGACGAGGATGCGCGAGCCTGTCGGTGCCTCGAAATGGGTCGGTGCCTCGGTATCGAGACGGCGCATCAGCTCCCAGGGCACGAGGCTGCGCAGCGCCGCGTCGAGATGGCCGGCGTCGATCCCGGACAGGCTGGTCAAGCCGACGATATGGGGGGCGAGCCAGCGCTCGGCAGTTTGCGCCAGGGCCTCGTCCGTGAGGTCTGGCCAAGGTTCGCCCTCGGCGCGGCGCAGGAAGGCAACACGCTCGCGCAGTTGCTGCTGGCCCTTCGTCCAGGGCAGGCCATCGATGCCGATGGCTGCGACGCCCCGCGCCAGCACGGCGGCGGAAGCCTCGTCCGCCGGCACGGCAAGCGGGTGCTGGGCGAGGACGAGGGCGCCGAGGCGGCGTAGCTTGCGGGCGCGCAGGGCCCGGGCGGCCCGATCGAACACCACCTCTTCCACGTTCTCGATGTGATGGCCTGCGATAGCCTCGATGCCAGCTGGCGTGATCGGCGCCGCCAGCACGATGCGGGCGCTTGCGCCGCCGCCGGCGATCTCGGCCACGGCAAGGAAGGATTCGCGCGCCAGCCGGTCGGCCGAGTCGACGAAGGCGCCGCGGCCGTTGGCAAGCAGGAACTCACCCGCCTTGCCACGCGCGCGTGCGATGCGGTCCGGATAGGCTAGCGCGACGAGGACGCCGGGGTCATCGTTCGCCGCCGCGGCCGGCAGCCCGGCCGCAGCGGATTGCTGGGCCCAGCCGGCCGCCGTGCGGCGCATGTCGGCCGCCCGACGTGAACGGTCGGCCCGGAAGCGCTCCAGCCGCTCGACGAGATCCGTGCCGCTCCCACCGAGCCCGCGCTCGACGAGGATGGCGGCAATCTCCGCTGCAGTGCCGGCCGCGGTGCCGGCGGCGAGGACCATACGCGCGAGGCGCGGCGGTAGTGGCAGGTCGTGCAGGTGCCGGCCCGTCGGCGTGAGCCGCCCGCTACCGTCGAGCGCGTCGATCTCGACGAGGAGGCGCCGCGCCTCGGCAAGCGCGGGGGCGGGCGGCGCGTCGAGGAGGCGCAGCCGCATCGGGTCGCTGAGCCCCCAGGCCGCGCAGTCGAGCAGCAGCGGTGCAAGGTCGGCGGTCAGGATCTCGGGCCGTGCGAAAGGCTCGAGCGCGCCGTTGCCCGCCTCCTCCCACAGCCGGTAGCAGACGCCCGGCTCCGTCCTGCCGGCGCGGCCGCGCCGCTGGTCGGCCGAGGCGCGCGACACGCGCACCGTCTCGAGCCGCGTCAAGCCGATGTCGGGCTCGTAGCGCGGCACGCGCGCGAGACCGGAATCGATGACGACCCGGACACCGGCGATCGTCAGCGAGGTCTCGGCGACGGCGGTGGCCAGGACCACCTTGCGCCGCCCGGGCGGCGCAGACGCGATGGCCCGGTCCTGCGCGACACGATCAAGGGTGCCGTAGAGGGGCGCAATGTCGACGCTTGGGTCACGGATGCGCGCGCCTAGCATCTCCGCCACGCGGCGGATCTCGCCCTGGCCGGGCAGGAAGACGAGGAGCGAGCCGGCCTCGACACCGAGCGCTGCCACCACGGCATCGGCCACGTCTTCCTCGATGCGCCGGCCGGGCGTGCGGCCGAGATAGCGCGTCTCGACCGGAAAGGCGCGACCTTCGCTTTCGATCACCGGCGCATCGCCGAGGAGCGCGGCAACGCGCGCGCCATCGAGCGTCGCCGACATGACGAGGAGCCGCAGATTCGCGCTGAGGGCCTCCTGCGTCTCGATGGCGAGCGCGAGGCCGAGATCGGCATCGAGCGAGCGCTCGTGGAACTCGTCGAACAGGACCGCCGACACGCCCTCGAGCGCCGGATCGTCGAGGATCATGCGCGTGAACACGCCTTCGGTGACGACCTCGATGCGTGTCTTGCGCGAAACGCGCGTCTCCAGCCGGACCCGGAGGCCAACCGTCTCGCCGACCGTTTCGCCCAGAGTGGCCGCCATGCGAGCGGCCGCCGCGCGCGCTGCGAGACGCCGCGGCTCGAGCACGATGACACGCCCCGCACACCAGGCCTCGTTGCGCAGGACGAGCGGCACGCGCGTCGTCTTGCCGGCGCCGGGCGGTGCCACGAGGACCGCGGCATTGCGGGCCGCGAGCGCGGCACGCAGGGCCGGCAGCGCGTCATCCACTGGCAAGGGCTCGCGTAACGGTTGATGCGTCATGCCGTCCTTGATGGCGAAGAAGAAGGCTGCCCGCAAGCGAAGCCGCACGGCCCCATCCGGGATCGCCGCGGAAGAGGGTTTGCGTATCGTGAAGGAATGCAACGGCGGCGCAGGGCTTTGTTTACGCTCCAGGCGTAGTCTCGCTGCCCAGCCGCCATCAAAGCGACGACTGGAATGCCCTCGTTCAGTTACTTCCTTCCGTTCGTCGAGAGCGCATCGTTTCTCGTGCTGTCGGCCGTGCTGCTCGCGATTCTCGCGCCGCCGCTGGCGCGATGGCCCCTGGTCTGGCAGGTGGCCGTCGGCGTTGTCTTCGGTCTCGTCGCCATGGTGAGCATGTATCGGCCGGCTGTTCCGGTTCCGGGTTTGCTGTTCGACGCACGCAACGTCATGGTGACGCTCGCCGCTCCGGTCGGCGGCATCGCGAGCGCCGTGATCACCGCCGCGATGGCGATGGTGGTGCGCTGGGACGCGGGAGGAACCGGACTTGCCGCAGGGCTCATCGGCATCGGCACGAGTGCCGTGGCCGGATCGGCCTATCATCTGTTTCTGCGTCGCAAGCGACGCGCCTTGAATCATCGTGACATCCACGCCCTCGGGGCCATGGCAGGCATCCTGCCGCTGTTCAGCCTAGCTGCCCTTCCGTCTTGGGAAGCGACCCTCGCCGCACTGCAGACGATTGCCGTTCCGCATGTCGTCGTGAACTGGCTCGGCGTCGAGTTCACTGGCCTGCTCATTCTCTGGGATCGGGAACGGCGCTCGGCGGTGCACGCTCTCGGCGAGACCGAGCTGTTGCGGCGCGGCATCGTCGACAATGCGCCGGGGGTGCTCTTCCAGCGCGTGCTGCATCCGGACGGCCGCATCTCCTTCCCGTTCGTTTCCAAGGGAGCCATCGAGATATTCGGCATCGAGGCAGCCGAAATCATGAAAAGCGCCGACAGTCTGCACCGCCTCGTCCACCCGGAGGATCTCCCCGCATATCGCGAGGCGCTCGACCTCTCCGCCCGCGATGGCGTGCCGTGCAACGTGCAGATCCGCGTCATCCGCCCGGAGGACGGCCGCATCGTCTGGCTGCGCACCCAGGCGACACCACGCACGGGCAACAGGGGCGAGATCATCTGGGACGGCTTTGTCATCGACGTGACCGACCGTATCACCGCTGAGGAGCTGAAGGCGGAGAACGAGCGCTCGCGCCAGCGCACGCTGCGCGAACTCGCCGACCGTTTCGAGCACGGGGTCGGGCAGGCGCTGCGCCAGCTCTCGCGGGCTGCCGATGACATGCGGGCGGCCGCCGGCAACCTCGCCACCACGGCGCAGGGCACCAGCCGCAAGGCGACCGAGGTCGCCGCCGATGCCGAGGCGACCTCGGCGCACGTGCGCACCGTGGCCGGCGCGGCGGAGCAGATCCACGCCTCCATCGACGAGTTGACCCGCCAGTCCATGGTCACGGTCGGCAAGGCACGCGAGACCTCCGAACATGTCGCCATGACCCGCGCCGACGTGGACGGCCTTGTCGATGCGGTGCAGAAGATCGGCACCATCGTCGAGTTCATCGAGGACATCGCCAATCAGACGAACCTTCTCGCCCTTAACGCCACCATCGAGGCTGCACGCGCCGGCGCCGCCGGCCGCGGCTTTGCGGTGGTGGCGAGCGAGGTCAAGAGCCTCGCCGTGCAGACGAGCCGGGCAACCGCCGAGATCGCCGCCAATATCGAGACCATCCGCAGCGCCTCCGTGGCGGCCGTGCGGGCCGTGGCCTCCATGGACGGCACGGTGGCCGACATCGGTCAGGCCGTTTCCATCGTCGCCGATGTCGCCAAGGCCCAGTCCCGCGCCGCCGAGGAGATCGCCGTCAGCGCCCGCCAGGCGGCCACGAGCACCCAGGCTGTCTCGGGCAACATCGGCGACGTGCGACTCGACGCCCAGAGCGCCGGCGTCGCCGCCGAGCAGGTGCTGCAGGCAGCGACGGAACTCGACGAGCAGGCGCTCGCCCTCAACGAGGCCGTCGACGCCTTCGTGCGCCAGGTCCGCTCCGCTTAGGCTGTGTTGACAAAGTGCCTGATCCACAGGCGGATGGCGCCGATGATTGCGAAGCCGAGCTAACTGGCCGAGGCTTTGTCGTAACGGGTGGCGATCCGGCGGTCGTTCTTGAGGCGGTTGCGCAGAGCGTAGACGACGCTGTCGACCGGGAGCCGCGCGAGACGATTGCGCTTCATGGGGATGAGCGGCTCTGCCCCGCGTGCCCGCAGATCGTCGCGGATGGCATTGCTGTCGTAGCCGTTGTCGGCGATCAACACCTTCGCTTCCGGTCCAGGCTGATCGATCATCGGGCCGAAACCCTGGGCGTCGGACGCTTCGCCGAGTGCTGGTAGGCACGCACGACGGTGCTGTCTATCATCTGGACGCTGGCCTAACCCACGTCGCTCGTTGAGCGGGAACCCCCTTTGTCAACACAGCCTAGGGCAGGGCGTCACTCCGTTGTTCAAATAATAGCGGTGAAGCCGCCTTCATCCAAGTGTCGCTGCCGGAAGACTCACCCGCGCTTTGCGGTCGCGAGAGCGGCCGAGAAAGCGTCGGCGAAGTCCGCCTTCTCATCGGCCGACAGGACGTTGCCCACGGAAACACTTTCGCCGCGCGACACGACTGTCAGGCGTTGCAAACCGAAATCCTCGTCACAGACGCGCTCGAGCCGGGTCCAGGCCGGATTGAATCGCCACTCGCGCCGGTCGCCGCGGTGGCCGACCTTGCGCAGGAGAAGCTCAATCCGGCTCAGGACGACTTCCTCGAAACTGCGGGCGCGGCTGAAGTTGACGCGGAAGGCGAGATAGATGGCGAGCAGGTCAAGGCCGAAGAAGCCTGCAACCGGCCAGGCGCCGGCGAGCATGAAGGGGACGCTGGAGACGAAGGTCGCGACGCACATCAGCGTCATGACCAGGCGGAAGGCGCTCTGCCCCAGCGAGCGGTGCGGCGTGATGAGCGCGCGGAACAGCGGTTCCGCCGCGGGATCGTTCACCGCGTCCGGACTCGGCGGGAGAGAGGGCTTGTCGCTCGTCATCACCGTCCATTATAGGACCGGCATGCGCGTGAAGCATCCTTCTTCTCCCGCCGGCGACACGGCGACTTCCCGACCCCGGCAGGCGGAGGCCGCTGGATCGGCCGGGGTGGTGCCGACCGGGAAGCTGCCGGCCCGTGCCGGCAGGGGCCGCAAGGGCCCAGTCGTGCCGGATGCCGCGACGGTCGCCGAGATCTTCAGACGCTTCCACGATGCCAACCCCGAGCCCAGGGGCGAGCTCGAATACGTCAATCCCTACACCTTGCTCGTCGCAGTCGTGCTGTCGGCCCAGGCGACGGACGCGGGCGTCAACAAGGCGACGCGCCCGCTCTTTGCCATCGCCGACACGCCGGCAAAGATGCTTGCTCTTGGCGAGGAGTCGCTGCGTGAGGCCATCAAGACCATCGGCCTCTACCGCAACAAGGCGAAAAACGTCATCGCCCTGTCGCGTCAGCTCATCGAGCGTTTCGGCGGCGAGGTGCCGCGCTCGCGTGAGGCGCTCGAGACCCTGCCGGGCGTCGGCCGCAAGACGGCGAACGTGGTCATGAACATCGCCTTCGGTGCGCCGACCATCGCCGTCGATACACATCTCTTCCGTGTCGCCAACCGCATCCCGCTCGCCCCGGGCAAAACTCCGCTCGCGGTTGAAATGGGTCTCGAGAAAGTCGTGCCCGAGCCCTATCGGCGCCACGCCCATCACTGGCTCATCCTGCACGGACGCTACGTCTGCAAGGCGCGCAAGCCGGATTGCAGCCGCTGCCTCATCAACGACCTGTGTCGCTACGAGGCCAAGACGATATGAGCCGAGACGGCATGACGGTGGCTCAACCGTAGACGAGGATGCCTGCCAGGCCGGCGGCGCCGATGACGATACGCCACCAGCCGAAGAGGGCGAACCCGTGCCGCGAGACGAAGTTGAGCAGTGAGCGCACTACGAAGAGGCCGGCGACAAAGGCCGAGACGAAGCCGATGACGATGAGGGCACCGTCGTTGAAGGAAAGGTTCTTGTAGTTCTTCAGGAGGTCGTAGGCAAAGGCCCCCGCCATGGTCGGCATGGCGAGGAAGAAGGAGAACTCCGCCGCCGAGCGCTTGTCGGCACCCATCAGCATGGCGCTGACGATGGTTGCACCCGAGCGCGACACGCCGGGGATCATGGCGAGGCACTGGCAGATTCCGATCTTGAGATACATCGGCAGCGGGTAGTGCATGGCATCCCGATGCTCGACTTTCAGTGCCAGGCCGTCCACGGCGAGCAGTATGATGCCGCCGAGGATGAGCGAGATGCAGACGATCGTCGGATCGAACAGCACCTCCTTGATGAAGCCGTGCAAGATGGCGCCGATGATGGCTGCCGGCAGGAACCCGATGAGGACGCCGAGGACGAAACGGCGCATGCCGGGGTCCGTCGGCAGGCCGCGGGCGACGGTGAGGAGCTTGCTGAAATAGACCGACAGGATGGCGAGGATGGCGCCGAGCTGGATCAGCACCTCGAAGGTCTTGCCATTCGATTCGAAGCCGATGAAATGGCCGACGAGCAGCAGGTGGCCCGTCGAGGACACCGGGATGAACTCCGTCAAGCCTTCGATGAGGCCGAGCACGAGTGCTTCGAGCGCGTCCGTGAAAGTCATGCGGCGATCCTGCGGCGGGCTGTGGGCGGGCTGTGAAGAGTTGCGAGAAGGGGCGGCGACGTCGTGTTCCGAGAAACGAATCGAGTTGTCTCGGCCCGGCAGCGGTTCTATACGGGGAATGGCCATCGTGCCAGCCGGTCTGCGCGCGCGGATATGCCGGAAGGTGACCGCTCCCGCCTTATTGCCGCCTGTCTGTCAGCATAGTCCGCGCGTATCATGGCGACCCTGCATCACTATCCCTTCTGTCCGCACTCCCGCTTCATACGGCTCATCTTCGGCGAGATCGGTGCCGAACTATCCCTGGTGGAGGAAAAGCCGTGGGAGCGGCGCACCGAATTCCTGGTGCTTAACCCCGCCGGGCTCGTCCCCGTGCTGGTGGAGGAACAGGGGCTCGTCGTGCCCGGTGCCTCCGTCATCGCCGAATATCTCGACGAGACGCGGAGCGGCGGGCTCGACGCGATGCGCCGCCTCCTGCCGCAGACGGTGGCCGACCGGGTCGAGGTGCGGCGCCTGATGGAGTGGTTCCACCAGAAGTTCTTCGAGGAGGTGTCGGGCTATCTCGTCACCGAGAAGATCTACAAGCGCTTCATGGGGGCCGACGCCGGCGGCGGACCGCCGGACATGAGCGCCATCCGTGCGGCGCGCAGCAATGTCCGCTATCATATGAAATACATCGGCTTCCTGGCGGCGAAGCGGAACTGGCTGGCGGGCGCGCAGCTCTCCTATGCGGACCTCGCGGCGGCGGCGCACTTGTCCTGCGCCGACTATCTGGGCGATGTGCCCTGGGACGAGGACGAAACGGCGAAGGCGTGGTACGCACGGGTAAAATCGCGGCCGTCCTTCCGGACGCTGCTGAACGACAGGGTGCCGGGCATGGCGCCGGCCGCCCACTACGCGGATCTCGATTTCTGACGGGCGAGGCGCTCAGACGCGCGATTGCCGCACGGGCCGCGGCCGAGGGCTTCGACGTCCTCAAGGTCACGCATCCGGCCGCCGTGCCGCAACTGCCGGAGCGGCTTGGCGCGTGGCTCGCGGAAGGGTGCCAGGGCAGCATGGCGTGGATGGCAGACCGGGCAGACGAGCGGGCGGATCCCGCACGGCTCTGGCCTCAGGTGCGCTCCATCCTCCTGCTCGGCATGAACTACGGCCCTGCGGAGGATCCGCTGGCCAATCTCGCGCGGCCCGAGCGGGCGACCATCTCGGTCTATGCGCGCAACCGCGACTATCACGACATCATCAAGGGCAAGCTCAAGCAGGTGGCATCGCTCCTCGCCTCCGTGGGCGGCGCGGACGTCAAGGTCTTCGTCGACACCGCGCCGGTGATGGAGAAGCCGCTCGCGGAGGCGGCCGGTCTCGGCTGGCAGGGCAAGCACACGGTGCTCGTGTCGCGCACCTTCGGCAACTGGCTTTTCCTCGGAGCCATCTTCACCACGGCGGAGCTGCCGCCCGATGCGCCGGAAAAGGACCATTGCGGCTCGTGCCGGCGCTGCCTCGACATCTGCCCAACGGCGGCCTTCCCGGCGCCCTACGTGCTTGATGCACGACGCTGCATCTCCTACCTCACCATCGAGCACAGGGGGCCGATCCCGCGCGACCTGCGCGCCCTCATGGGCAATCGGGTCTTCGGCTGCGACGACTGCCTCGCCGTCTGCCCGTGGAACAAGTTCGCGCGGGAAGCGCGGGAGGCGCGCCTCGCTGCCCGGCCGGATCTAACGGCGCCGTCGCTTGCTGCGCTCGCACGGCTCGACGAGGCCGCCTTCCGGCAGCTCTTCGCCGGCTCGCCGATCAAGCGCACGGGGCGCGAACGCTTCATCCGCAACGTGCTTGTCGCCATCGGCAATTCCGGCTTGCCGGCACTCGCGGAGTCCGCCTTGCGTCTGCTCGACGAGCCGAGTGCCCTGATACGCGGCACGGCCGTATGGGCCTTGTCGCGGCTGTTGCCGGCGGATGACTTCGTGGCGCTGGCTGCGCTTCGCATGGACGGGGAAGAGGACATGACCGTGCGCGATGAATGGCGTTTGGCGCTCGCCGGGAGTGCAGGGGAGGGTCTGACGTGAACCTGTTCGTCTTCGGTCTCGGCTACAGCGCCAGCCACTTCATCGCCCGGTATCGCGAGCGCTTCGGCCGCGTCTCGGGGACGGTGCGCACCGCCGAGAAGGCGGCCACGGTCAATGCGGCACCGGGCGAGATCGAGGCCTTCGTCTTCGCAGGCGGGCACCTGCCGCAGGCGGCGGCCGCTGCACTGGCAGAAGCCGATGCGCTCATCGTCAGCATCGCGCCGGGGCCCGAGGGGGACGTGGTGCTGGCGGCCGGGCGCGAGGCCATTGCAGGGGCGCCGAGGCTCGGGTGGATCGCCTATCTGTCCACCGTCGGCGTCTATGGCGACCATGGTGGTGCCTGGGTGGATGAAAGCGCGCCGCTCAATGCCTCCATGGGGCGCACGCGCCAGCGCGTCCTTGCCGAAGAGGCATGGCTGGCGCTCGGCGGCAAGACCGGCAAGGCGGTGCAGATCTTCCGGCTCGCCGGCATCTATGGACCGGGGCGCAGCCCGCTTGCCAAGCTCCTGCGCGGCGAGGCGCAGCGCATCGTCAAGCCCGGCCAGGTCTTCAACCGCATCCATGTGGAGGACATCGCCGCCGCGCTCGCCGCCTCTCTCGCGCGGCCGTCGCCGGGGGCGATCTACAATGTCGCCGACGACGAACCGGCCCCGCCCCAGGACGTCGTCGCCTATGCGGCCGAACTCGCCGGCATCGCTCCGCCGCCGGAGGTTCCTTTCGCGGAGGCCAACCTGTCGCCGATGGCGCGCAGCTTCTATGCCGACAACCGCCGCGTCTGCAACCGCCGCCTGCGCGAGGAACTCGGCGTGTCGCTCGCCTACCCGACTTACCGTGAAGGGATTGCCGCACTGGCGCAGGTGGAGCTTGCCGGGCGACCTTGAGACCCCGTCAGGCGGCGTGGCGGTTTGCGGCCGGGCCGAAGTGGTCGATATAACGCGGGTTGATGGCTTCGACGGGCAATACCACCAGCACGTCCGTGGTGCCGAACTGATGGTCGATCACGGCCCCCTCGCCGAT
The DNA here is from genome assembly GCF_001887265.1 of Chelatococcus daeguensis. NCBI lineage: Bacteria > Pseudomonadati > Pseudomonadota > Alphaproteobacteria > Hyphomicrobiales > Chelatococcaceae > Chelatococcus > Chelatococcus daeguensis. Next base: position 3,521,667 of record NZ_CP018095.1, read on the forward strand.
GAAGGCGCCGAGGCGCAGGTAGCCCTTGACCAGCGGCGGCAGTGCATGCAGCGCGGCCTTGGGATCGACGGCCTCCTTGGGCAAGCGGTCCATGGCGACGCCGCGGCCGGCGAGCGCATGGGCCCGCCAGTTCTCGGGCGCGCGGGCGAAATGGTGCAGGAAGCTGAGCTGCAGAGCCATCTGATCCGGGTTGGTACCCTCCAGGCTGGCGCAGCCCAGCATCACGTCGATGCGGTGGTGCAGCACGTAGGTCCAGATGCCGTGCCACAGCAGTTCGACGGTGCGCTTGTTGCGATAGGGCTTCAGCACGCAGGAACGGCCGAGCTCCAGGAAGCGCTTGCCGGGATTGGTGTCGATCAGCGGCTGGATGTCGAACTCGCCGGCCGTGTAGAAGCCCCAGTGCCGGTCGGCCACGTCCTGTCGAAGCAGGCGATAGGTGCCGACCACCTGCGGCCTGGGGGTGCGGAAGGCCTTCTTGGGCACGTCGTAATCGAGCACCAGCAGATGGTCGCAGATGGCGTCGTACTCGTCGATGTCGCGCCGCGACAGCATGGATGTCGCGTTCGGCAGCGCCGACATCTCCTCGTAGAAGACGCGGAAGCGCAGCCGTTGCGCCTGCTTGATCTCCTTGCGGGTGCGGGCGAGACGCACCTCGAGGGAGCCGATTCGTCCGAGGATGGTCGGCAAACCGCCGGCATCGGCCGGGGCCGGGGTGCGGAACGGCAGCAGCGCGTTTGCGGTGGCGGTTCCCCAGTTGCTGGGGCGCAGCATGTTCGTGAAACCGCGTGGCGCGACCCGGATGACGTCGGGCTGCGCGGCCCCTTGCGAGGTCTTCACCTGTGTCGGATCGTAAACCATGTGCCCCAGACCGTCTGCCCCGAAGGCGGCATCGGCAAACCGGCGCGCCGGTTTGCCGACGCAGCCAATCCGCCGCATTTCTTAACGGAACCATAAGCCTCGGAAAGTTTTGTGACAACGACGAGATGGGGCGATGAGCTCAGGCCCGAGCCACGCCGGCAGTACCGGCGCCATCAACAAGTTCTTGAATCTTCTGACGTTCAAACGGTTTGGCAAGAAAATCGTCGGCCCCGGCCGCCAGGGCCGCCGCGCGGTCCTCGGCGAAGGCGTTTGCCGTCAACATGACGATTCGCGCATGCACCGGGCGCGGATGGGCGGCCTCGGCAGCGCGGATGCGGCGCACCGCCTCGAGACCGTCCATTTCTGGCATGCGCGCGTCCATCAGCACGAGGTCGAACGGTTCCTCGTGGCCGGCAAGTACCCGCCGCACGGCCGCGACGGCCTTGACACCGTCACGCACCCAAAGCGTCTCGGCCCCCGCCGCTTCGAGGAGCTTGAGGGCGAGCAGCGCGTTGATCTCGTTGTCCTCGGCCAGGAGGACGCGCCGGCGGCGCGGCTCGTGTCCGCCCGGCGGCGGCAGGGCCTGGGCCTGCGCCGAATGGATCTGCTGCGGCGGCAGCGCAGTGGGCTCGTGCGCGATCTGTTGCATCAGGGACAGGGCGCGCACCGGTTTCACCAGATAGCCGTCGAAGCCGGCGGCAGCCGGCGGGCCGAACTCGCGCCGCTCGAAGGGCGAGAGGAGGACGAGGCTGCGCCGCACGCCGGAACGCCGGGCGAGGGCGGCGAGGCGGCGCGCCGCCTCTTCGCCAAGTGCGCAGTCGGTGAGGACGACGTCATAGCTGCCGGCTGTCATCGCCGCGCTCGCGGCTTCTTCGCTTTCGCAGATCTCGGCGCTCGCCCCGGCCGCGGTGAGCCGACGGGCGATGAAGGGCGCCTCGAAGGGCGAGTGGGCGATGATGAGCACGCGCTTGCCGGAAAGATCGACCTTGGTCGGCGGCGGCAGCGCGGTGCGGCTGTCGCCGCCGACACTCGCGAGAGCGATAGTGAAGCGAAAGGTGGCGCCGCGGCCCTCCTCGCTCTCGACGGTGATGGTGCCGCCCATGCGCTCGACGATGTGCCGGCAGATGGCGAGGCCGAGGCCGGTGCCGCCATGGCGGCGGCTCGCCGTGTCGTCCACCTGCTCGAACTCGCGGAAGACGGCGTCCTGGCGGCTCTTGGGGATGCCGGGACCGGTGTCGGCGACGCTGAAGGCAATGAGTCCGTCGGACTCGACCTCGATGCTGACTCCGACGCCACCCTGGTCGGTGAACTTCACCGCATTGCCGGCGAGGTTCATCAGCACCTGGCGCAGGCGATCGCGGTCGCCCATGACGAGCGACGGTAGGTCGGGTGCAACGAAGCTCGCGATCTCGATACCCTTGCCCTGAGCCCGCGGGGCCAGAAGCTCGACGACGTTCTCGACAAGGCTGCGCAGGTCGAACGGCTCCTGCACGAGGGCGATCTTGCCGGCCTCGATCTTGGAGAAGTCGAGGATGTCGTCGATGAGCGACAGCAGCACCTCGCCGGAGGTCTTGACGGCGCGCACATAGGTCGCTTGCTCGGGATCGAGGCGCGTGTCGGCGAGCAGATCGGCCATGCCGAGAATGCCGTTGAGCGGCGTGCGCACCTCGTGGCTGACGGTGGCGAGGAAGCGGGACTTGGCCTCGCTCGCCGCCTCGGCGCGGTGGCGTGCGTCGAGCAGGTCGTGTTCGGCCGCGACGCGGCTCGTCACGTCGCGGCCGACGCGCTGGCGCTCGGCGCCGCTGTCGCCGATGGCGAGGGTCTCAATCCACGAGATCCAGACGATGCCGCTGCCGAACTCGATGGCCTCGTCGAAGATGCGCGCACCTGTCGTCGACAGGCGTACGTCGCTGATCTCGCGCACCACCGGTTGCCAGTGGCTGCCGATGAGTTCCTCGCGCGCCCGGCCGGCGAGGCGGGCGAAGGCGTCGTTGCAGTAGATGATGCGCCCGTCCTGGGCGCGGCGCACGATGACGTCGCCCTGGGCTTCGACCAGGCTGCGATAATGCTCGCGGCTTTCGGACAGTTCCCATACCGAATCGTGCAGCGTCTCGATCTCCGCTTCGAGCCGGTCGATCTGGGAAAGAAGCGTCCGCCGACGCCGGGCGATGAGCCAAACCACGGTCGCGACAGCGATCAGCGCGGCAGCGCCGGTCACGAGGTCATGAGAGGTGGTCAGAAGGTCCATCCGGCAGATCAGCTCAGCTTTTCGTTGCTGCGCAAACTCCCATGGAGGCGTTGAGATTGCGTTGGCAGGCGTGCTGAATCGCCCGTTAAGCCGTTCAGGCTGGTACGGCGAGCCGTTCGAGCGTCGTGCGGAAGGACAGCGCTTCGGCGAGATGCAGGCGCCCGACCCGTTCCTCGCCGTCGAGATCGGCGAGGGTGCGCGCCACCTTCAGCACTCGGTGATAGCCGCGGGCTGTGAGGCGCATGGCGTCGGCCGCTTCGCGAATGAGGGCAAGGCCGGCATCGTCCGGCCGCGCCACCTCCTCGAGCACTGGCACGGGGCAGCGGGCATTGGTGGTGACCTCGGCGAGGCCGAGCGCGCCATAGCGGGCGCTCTGCACGGCACGGGCGCGCGCGACACGCTGCGCCACCTCCGCCGAGCCCTCGGTCGGGGGCGGCAGGATGAGATCCGCCGCCGTGACGGCCGGCACCTCGATGACGAGGTCGATGCGGTCGATCAGCGGACCGGACAGCCGCGCCTGGTACTGCGCCATGCAGCGCTCGTTGGGCGAGCGCCGGCAGGCGAAGCCGGGCTCGGTGGCGCGGCCGCAGCGGCAGGGGTTCATGGCGGCGACGAGCTGGAAGCGGGCCGGATAGCTGACACGGTGGTTGGCGCGTGAGATCAGCACCTCGCCGGTTTCCAGCGGCTGGCGCAGGCTGTCGAGCACCTGGGGCTGGAACTCAGGCAATTCGTCGAGGAAGAGCACGCCGTGGTGGGCGAGCGAGACCTCGCCGGGCCGGGCCCTGAGACCGCCGCCCACGAGCGCGGCCATGGAGGCGGAATGATGAGGTGCGCGAAAGGGCCGGCGGTCCGTCAGGGCGCCCTCGGCGAGGAGGCCGGCGACGGACTGGATCATCGACACTTCGAGCAGCTCGGCCGGGGCGAGGGGCGGCAGGATCGAGGGCAGGCGCTGCGCCAGCATCGACTTGCCGGCGCCTGGCGGGCCGTTCATGAGCAGGTTGTGGCCGCCGGCGGCGGCGATTTCCAACGCCCGCTTGGCGCTTTCCTGGCCCTTGATGTCCCTCAGGTCCGACAGGTCGGCGCCGGGGCGCGTCACCGCCGGCGCGGGTCGGGCCATGACCTGCGTGCCCTTGAAGTGGTTGGCGAGCTGGACGAGGGAGCGCGGGGCGAGGATGTCGAGATCGCCGCTCGCCCAGGAGGCCTCTGGGCCACAGGCGGCCGGGCAGATGAGGCCGTGCCCGCGCGCATTGGCGGCGATGGCGGCCGGCAGCACACCGGCGACGGCCGTGACGGACGCATCGAGCGCGAGCTCGCCAAGCACTGTATAGCCGGCAAGGGCATCCGCAGGCACCGCGCCGATGGCGGCCATCACGGCAAGCGCGATGGGCAGGTCGTAGTGCGAGCCCTCCTTGGGCAGGTCCGCCGGGGCGAGATTGACGGTGATGCGCTTGGCCGGCAAAGCGAGCCCCGCCGCCATCAGGGCCGAGCGCACGCGCTCGCGGCTCTCGGCCACCGCCTTGTCGGGCAGGCCGACGATGGTGAAGGCCACATTACCCGGCGCGATCTGCACCTGCACGTCGACGGCGCGTGCCTCGATGCCCTCGAACGCGACCGTCGCGACCCTCGCCACCATGCTCTTTCCCCCGGCCCGGGCGCACCTTAACGGCGATCGCGGTCCCGCTCAAGAACAGGAAGAGAACAAAAGCCGGCGCCATTGCGGCGGGTATCCGCTTTCGGCGGCGGCAGGGCAGGGTTGCAAAGACGTCGCGGGCTTCGCCCGCCCCAACGCGCTATGCCCTTGTCTGGCGGCTGCTGCGCGCCGTCGGGGATGAAGGTCCGGGACATGGAATTCGATGCCGCGCTCCTGGCGCTGCCGGTCAAGATGGTGCTCGTCGCCGCGATCGTTGTCTCGGGCTCGCTCGTGGCGCAGAAGGCGGGGCCCTTCGTCGGCGGCCTGATCGCGACGCTGCCGATCTCCGCCGGCCCGGCCTATGTCGTGCTCGCCATGGACCACGGCCCGGCCTTCATCGCCGAAAGCGCGGTCGGCAGCGTCAGCATCAACGCCGTCACGGTGATCTTCGCCATGACCTATGCGGTGCTCGCCCGGCGTGGCGCGGGCGGGCTCGGCAGCATCGCCGGAGCGATCGGCGTGTGGCTCCTCGCCGCCCTCGCCATCCGCACGATGACGCCGCCGCTGTGGTTCGGCCTGCTTGTCAATGCCGCGGCCCTTGCCGTGGGGGTGCCGCTGGCGCGGCGCTTCTCGCGGGTCGTGATTCCGGCCTCGGATGGTCCCCGTCCGGTCGACCTGATGCTGCGCGCGCTCGCCGTCGCGACGCTCGTGGGCGTTCTCAGCGTCGTCAGCTGGCATATCGGGGCGGTCGCCTCGGGCATTCTCGCCCTCTTCCCCATCGTCATCTCGAGTATTCTCGTTGTGACTCACCGGGCCATCGGCGGGCCGGCGGCCGGTGCCGTCGCGGCGAGCAGCGTCTATGGCCTCGCGGGCTTTGCGGCCGCGCTGACGGCGGTTCACCTCGCCGCCATTCCCCTGGGGTCGGCCGCCGCGCTGCTGATCGGCCTTGCCATCTGCGTCATGTGGAACGGCATGCTCTTCACGCTGCGGCTGAGGCGGCTGCGCCGGGTCGCGGCAGCGGCCTGACTAGTGACGGTCGCGTTCGGCCCGCAGAGCCTTGAGGCCGTAGAGCGCCTCGAGCGCCTCGCGGGGTGACATCTCGTCCGGATCGATGCCGTCGAGTGCTTCGCCAAGCGCGTCTTTCTGCGGTGCCGCGGCGGCAGGGCGCGGCGGCATCGCGGCGAAGAGCGGCAGGTCGTCGACGAGGGTGGCGACGGGCTTTTCCCGTTCGGTCTTCTCCAGCTCATCGAGGATGGCGCGGGCGCGAGCGATGACCGGGGGCGGCAGGCCGGCGAGCTTGGCCACCTGGATGCCGTAGGAGCGGTCGGCTGCACCGGGGACGACCTCGTGCAGGAAGACGACGTCGCCTTTCCATTCGCTTACCCGCACGGTCGCGTTCTCCACACGGGGCATACGTTCGGCAAGGGCGGTGAGCTCATGATAGTGGGTGGCAAACAGCGACCGGCAGCGGTTGACCTCGTGCAGGTGCTCGATCGCCGCCCAGGCGATGGACAGACCGTCGAAGGTCGCGGTGCCGCGGCCGATCTCGTCGAGGATGACGAGCGCACGCTCGCCCGCCTGGTTGAGGATGGCCGCGGTCTCGATCATCTCGACCATGAAGGTCGAGCGGCCGCGGGCGAGGTCGTCGGCGGCGCCGACGCGCGAGAACAGCTTGTCGACGATGCCGATATGGGCCCGCGCCGCCGGCACGAAGGCACCCATCTGGGCGAGCACGACGATGAGAGCGTTCTGGCGCAGGAAGGTCGACTTGCCGGCCATGTTGGGGCCGGTGACGAGGGTGATGCGGCCGGCCTTCTCGCCCTCGGGCGGCGAAAGCGCGCAGTCGTTGGCGACGAAGGTCTGGCCCGCGCGCTTCAGCGCCGCCTCGACTACCGGATGGCGCCCGGCGGCGATGGAGAAGGCGAGGCTGTCGTCGACGGTGGGGCGCGTCCAGCCGAGGTCGTCGGCAAGAAGCGCGAGCGCCGCCGTGACATCGACGACGGAGAGCGCCTCGGCAGCACGCTTGATGGCCTCGCCCGCCCCGATCACGGCATCGCCGAGCCGCTCGAAGACGGCAAGCTCGATGCCGAGCGCGCGTTCCGCCGCCGAGGCGATGCGGGCCTCAAGCTCGCCGAGCTCGGTCGTGGAGAAACGCATGGCCCCCGCCATGGTCTGGCGGTGCACAAAGGTCGCGTTGTGCGGCGGCTTGACGAGGTCCTCGCCGATGGCGGGTGGCACCTCGACGAAATAGCCGATGACATTGTTGTGTTTGACCTTCAGCGTCCGGCAGCCGGTCTCGTTGACGTAGCGGGCCTGCAGCGCGGCGATAAAGCGGCGCGAATCGACCTGCAGCACGCGCGCCTCGTCCAGCGTCCCGTCGTAGCCCTCGCGCACGAAGCCGCCGTCGCGCTTCAGGAGCGGCAGTTCATCGGCGAGGGCGGCGGAGAGGTTTTCGGCGAGGCCCGGCGCGACGCCACGCATCGCTTCGGCAGCGGCCGCCAATTCCGGAGGTGGGGCGGCGCTGGCGAGGAGGGACGCGACCGCTTCCGCCGCCGCGAGCCCGTCGCGCACGGCGGCGAGGTCGCGCGGGCCGCCGCGGCCGAGCGTCAGGCGCGACAGGGCACGGGCGATGTCGGGCACCGCGGAGAGAGCCTGGCGCAGGCGCTCGCGCAGCGGCCGTTCGCCGAGGAGGAAGGCCACGGCGTCGTGACGGGCGCGGATCGCGGCGACGCTCGTCAGCGGGCTCGCGAGACGCTCGGCGAGGAGACGCCCGCCGCCCGGCGTCACCGTGCGGTCGATGGTCGAAACGAGACTGCCGCTCCGTTCGCCCGAGAGGGTGCGCATCAGTTCGAGATTGGCGCGCGTCGCCGCATCGATGGAGAGCGTGCCGGAAACGTCCTCGCGTAGCGGAGGCGACAGCGCAGGGCGGGCGGCAAGCTGCGTGCGCTCGACATAGGCGAGGGCGGCGGCCGCGGCGGCGATCTCGGCGCGCGAGAAGGCGCCGAAGGCGTCGAGGCTGGCGACACCGAAGAAATCCTTCAGCCGCCGCTCGGCGGAGGCCGGATCGAGCCCGTCGCGCGCCAGGGGCGTGACGGCGGCGCGCTGCTCGCGCCACAGATCGCGCAGCGCAGGTTCGTCGTAGATCGTGTCCGGCACCACGATCTCGCGCGGGTCGAGCCGCGCGATCTCGGCCGACAGCCCGGCGGCGGCCGTCTCCGTCACGGTGAAGCGGCCGGTGGAGATGTCGATGGCGGCGAGGCCGTAGGCATAGCTGTCCTCGCCGGTGCGGCGGCGGGCGAGCGCGACGAGGAGGTTGGCCCGCGCCGGGTCGAGCAGGCTGTCCTCGGTGATCGTGCCGGGCGTGACGAGGCGCACGACGCCGCGCTGCACGATGGACTTGCCGCCGCGCTTCTTCGCCTCGGCGGGGTCTTCCGTCTGCTCGCAGACGGCGACGCGGTGGCCGGCGGCGATGAGGCGCTGCAGGTAGTCCTCGGCGCGCTCCACCGGCACGCCGCACATGGGGATGTCCTCGCCGAGGTGCTTGCCGCGCTTGGTGAGCACGATGCCAAGGGTGCGCGAGGCGATCTCGGCATCCTCGAAGAACAGCTCGTAGAAATCGCCCATCCGGTAGAAGAGGAGACAGTCCGCGTGCGCCGCCTTGATTTCCACATACTGCGCCATCATCGGCGTCATGCGCTGGGGCTCGGCCTCGGAGCGCGCGGCCTTGTGCGTGGCGGCAGGCGCGGCGGCGCTGCCGCCGGTCTCCTCCAGATCGTCCTTCGCAGCGCTGACTTCCCGGCTCATGGGCGGGGACGCTAGCAGAGCCTTACGGGCGTTTCATCCACCGTTGCATGGATGTTTTGCAGAAATCGTGGAGAACTTCGCTTGAGGGGGATCGCACGACTGCCGTAAGGTCTCGCCCCCGACAGGAAACGCCCGAGACAATAAGACGATGGATACCGCCAAGCGCCGCTCCCGCCCGACCTTCACCGACCAGGAAGCCCTCCAGTTCCATGCGCAGGGGCGGCCCGGCAAGCTGGAAGTGGTGCCCACCAAGCCGATGGCGACCCAGCGCGACCTCTCGCTCGCCTATTCGCCGGGCGTCGCCGTGCCGGTGAAGGCGATCCACGAGGATCCCAGCCTCGCCTACGACTACACGACCAAGGGCAATCTCGTCGCCGTCATCTCCAACGGTACCGCCATCCTCGGCCTCGGCAACCTCGGCGCGCTCGCCTCCAAGCCGGTGATGGAGGGCAAGTCCGTCCTCTTCAAGCGCTTCGCCGACGTCGATTCAATCGACCTCGAGGTCGACACCGAGGATCCAGACGCCTTCATCAACGCGGTGCGCTATCTCGGGCCCTCCTTCGGTGGCATCAATCTTGAGGACATCAAGGCGCCGGACTGCTTCATCATCGAGGAGCGCCTGCGCGAGCTGATGGACATCCCGGTCTTCCACGACGATCAGCACGGCACGGCCATCATCGCCGCGGCGGGGCTCATCAACGCGCTGCACCTGACCGGCCGGGACGTTAAGTCGACGCGGCTCGTGATCAATGGGGCCGGCTCCGCCGGCATCGCCTGCGCGGAACTCATCAAGGCCATGGGCTTCGCGCCCAACAATGTCATCCTGTGCGACACCAAGGGCGCCGTCTACAAGGGCCGCCAGGAGGGCATGAACCAGTGGAAGTCGGCCCATGCCGCCGAGACGAAGGCGCGCAGCCTCGCCGACGCGCTCGACGGCGCCGACGTCGTCTTCGGCCTTTCCGCCAAGGGGGCGCTGACGGCGGAGATGATCGCCTCCATGGCGCCGAACCCCATCATCTTCGCCATGGCGAACCCGGACCCGGAGATCCTGCCGGAGGAGGTCGCGGCCATTCGCGACGACGCCATCATGGCGACGGGCCGCTCGGACTATCCCAACCAGGTCAACAACGTCCTCGGCTTCCCCTACATCTTCCGCGGCGCGCTCGACGTGCAGGCGACGACCATCAACATGGAGATGAAGATCGCCGCGGCCCAGGCGCTCGCCGACCTCGCGCGCGAGGACGTGCCGGACGAGGTGGCGGCCGCCTACCAGGGCGCGCGCCCGCGCTTCGGGCGCGACTACATCATCCCCGTGCCGTTCGATCCGCGCCTCATCCACGTGGTGCCTTCCGCCGTCGCCCGGGCGGCAATGGACACGGGCGTGGCACGGCGACCGATTGTCGACATGCGCGGCTACAAGGCGCAGCTCTCGGCCCGGCGCGATCCGGTGGCGGGCACGCTCAACCGCATCTTCGAGCGCGTCAGGCGCTTTCCAAAGCGCGTCGTCTTCGCCGAGGGCGAGGAGGAGCAGGTCATCCGCGCCGCCGTCTCCTTCGTCAACCAGGGGCTCGGCACGGCCATCCTCGTCGGGCGCGAGGAGCGCGTCTACGAGACGGCGCGGCTCGCGGGCATCGACCTCGAGGCCAAGGACGGCATCGAGGTGCACAACGCCCGCCTGTCGCACCGCAATGCCACCTATGCGCAGTTCCTCTACGACCGGCTGCAGCGCAAGGGCTATCTCTTCCGCGACTGCCAGCGCCTCATCAACCAGGACCGCAACCACTTCGCGGCCGCCATGGTGGCGCTCGGCGACGCCGACGCGATGGTGACGGGCACGACGCGCAACTATTCGATCGCGCTCGAGGACGTGCGCCGCGTCATCGACGTGAAGCCGGGCCACCGGGTCATCGGCGTCTCCATCGTGCTGGCGCGCGGGCGCACCGTCCTCGTCGCCGACACGGCCATCACGGAGATGCCGGGCGCGAAGGATCTCGCGGAGATCGCGGTGGAGGCCGCGGGCGTCGCCCGCCGTCTCGGCTACGAGCCGCGGGTCGCCATGCTCGCCTTTTCCACCTTCGGCCATCCGACGGGCGAGCGCTCCGAGCGCGTGCAGGAGGCGGTGCGCATCCTCGACGGGCGGCGCTGCGACTTCGAGTACGACGGCGAGATGGCGGCGGATGTCGCGCTCAACCGCGACGTGATGAGCGTCTATCCCTTCTGCCGCCTGTCAGGGCCGGCGAACGTGCTCGTCATGCCGGCTTTCCACTCGGCCTCGATCTCGACGAAGATGCTGCAGGAACTCGGCGGCTCCACAGTCATCGGCCCGCTCATCGTCGGGCTCGACAAGCCGGTACAGATCGTACCGCTCGGCGCCAAGGACAGCGACATCGTCAACATGGCGGCGCTCGCAGCCTTCAACGTCGGCGGCTGAGGGGCAGGGGCGCCCTACAGGACGAGATCCCAGGTCTCGCCGACGAGATCCTGCCCGAGGCTCTCGGGCGGCTCGGAGGCGACGAGGCGGTCGTGGGGCGCAGCCCAGTGGCGGTCGTCGCCGCGGAGAGCGGGATTGGCGTCAGCGGAGCGGACTTGCCTCTAGGCTGTGTTGACAAAGAGAGGCCGAGCAGCTTTCGGGTGGCACGGGCCGGCGCGATGCCTATGCTTGCCGCCGGAGGATTTGCCGGACCATGCTGGACAGCGCGATCAAGACCCTGCCCGCCGTCGACGACCTGCCCGTCACGGAGGGTGCGGCTACGGCCGCCGGCGACTATGAGCGCGTGCGGCGCATCATCGCCTTCATCTCCGAGCGCTGGCGCAGCCAGCCCTCGCTCGACGACATGGCCGCCCATGCAGGCCTGACGACGACGCAGGTGCACAATCTCTTCCGGCGCTGGTGCGGCCTCTCCCCCAAAGCCTTCCTGCAGGCGATCACGCTCGACCACGCGCGGGCCCTGCTCGATGCCTCCGCAAGCGTACTCGAAACGGCCTACGAAGTGGGACTGTCGGGCCCTGGTCGCCTGCACGATCTCTTCGTCACCCACGAGGCGATGACGCCGGGTGCCTACAAGGCCGGCGGCGCGGGCCTCGTCATGTCCTACGGCTTCCACCCCTCGCCCTTCGGCGAGGCCATCCTCGTCGCCACGGACCGCGGCCTCGCCGGCCTTGGCTTCGTTGACGGGGGCGACCGCGAGGCCGCGCTCGCCGACATGCGCCGGCGCTGGCCTCGGGCGCATTACGTGGAAGACACCTCCGTGACCAGGCCGCTCGCCGCGCGCATCTTCGATCCCGCCATGTGGCGGGCCGACCGGCCGCTCAAGGTCGTCCTCATCGGCACGGACTTCGAGGTGCGCGTGTGGCGCACCCTGCTCAAGGTACCGCTCGGCCGCGCCACCACCTATTCGCAGGTTGCAGAGCACATCGGCAAGCCGAGCGCGGCTCGCGCCGTCGGCGCTGCCGTCGGCAAGAATCCCATCTCCTTCGTCGTACCATGCCACCGTGTGCTCGGCCGTTCGGGCGCCCTCACCGGCTATCACTGGGGCCTTACGCGCAAGCAGGCCATCCTCGGCTGGGAGGCCGGACGGGCAGGCGGCTGAAGCCGCCTCCCGTTCAGGGCAAGCCGCGGGCAGGTGCGGTCGCAAGCCTTGCGAAGCGCCACCCCCGCATCCATCTCATGGCAGAAGACACCGCCGCCGGGCGCATGTGACAGTCGCCTTGCCTGCCGCAGGGCCTGTCCTTATATACGCGCCCGACGTGCGGATTGTCGGTTAGGGGCGCAGCGCGACAGCCAAGGCCGCGATGTGCCTGAGTTTGGTTAGAGTCAAGCCATGGGCCGGATCGCTTCGGGATCCGGCACGGCGGTCTGCTTGAAAGTGAGGGATCACATCCATGGGTAAGGTTATCGGTATCGACCTCGGCACCACCAATTCTTGCGTCGCTGTGATGGAAGGCACGACGCCCAAGGTGATCGAGAACGCGGAAGGCGCCCGCACGACGCCCTCCATCGTCGCCTTCACCGACGACGGCGAGCGCCTCGTCGGCCAGCCGGCCAAACGCCAGGCGGTGACGAACCCCGAGCGCACCTTCTTCGCCATCAAGCGCCTCATCGGCCGCACCTTCGACGACCCGATGACGAAGAAGGACATGGGCCTTGTGCCCTACAAGATCGTCAGGGCGGGCAACGGCGACGCCTGGGTCACGGCCGACGGCAAGGAATATTCGCCGTCGCAGATCTCCGCCTTCACGCTGCAGAAGATGAAGGAGACGGCAGAAGCCTATCTCGGCCAGAAGGTCGAGCAGGCCGTCATCACTGTTCCGGCCTATTTCAACGACGCCCAGCGCCAGGCCACGAAGGACGCCGGCAAGATCGCCGGCCTCGAGGTGCTGCGCATCATCAACGAGCCGACAGCGGCCGCGCTTGCCTACGGCCTCGACAAGAAGTCGAACGGCACGATCGCTGTCTACGACCTCGGCGGCGGCACCTTCGACATCTCGATCCTGGAGATCGGCGACGGCGTCTTCGAGGTGAAGTCGACCAACGGCGACACCTTCCTCGGCGGTGAAGACTTCGATATGCGCCTCGTCGAGTATCTCGCCGACGAGTTCAAGAAGGAGCAGGGTATCGACCTGCGCAAGGACAAGCTCGCCCTGCAGCGCCTCAAGGAGGCCGCCGAAAAGGCGAAGATCGAGCTCTCCTCGGCGCAGCAGACCGAGATCAACCTGCCCTATATCACAGCCGATGCCTCCGGGCCGAAGCATCTGGCGCTGAAGCTGACGCGTGCCAAGTTCGAGGCCCTGGTCGATGATCTCATCCAGCGCACCATCGAGCCGTGCCGCAAGGCGCTGAAGGATGCGGGCCTCTCCGCCGGCGCCATCGACGAGGTTGTCCTCGTCGGCGGCATGACGCGCATGCCCAAGGTGCAGGAGGTCGTGAAGCAGTTCTTCGGCAAGGAGCCGCACAAAGGCGTCAATCCGGACGAGGTGGTGGCCATCGGCGCCGCCATCCAGGCCGGCGTGCTGCAGGGCGACGTCAAGGACGTGCTGCTCCTCGACGTGACCCCGCTGTCGCTCGGCATCGAGACGTTGGGCGGTGTTTTCACGCGCCTCATCGAGCGCAACACGACCATCCCCACCAAGAAGAGCCAGGTGTTCTCCACCGCCGAGGACAACCAGACGGCGGTCACCATCCGCGTCTTCCAGGGCGAGCGCGAGATGGCGGCCGACAATAAGCTGCTCGGCCAGTTCGACCTCGTCGGCCTGCCGCCGGCCCCGCGCGGCGTTCCGCAGGTGGAGGTGACCTTCGACATCGACGCCAACGGCATCGTCAACGTCTCGGCCAAGGACAAGGCGACCGGCAAGGAGCAGGCCATCCGCATCCAGGCCTCGGGTGGCCTGTCGGAGGCGGACATCGAGAAGATGGTGAAGGACGCCGAGGCCCACGCCGCCGAGGACAAGAAGCGGCGCGAGTTGGTCGAGGCGAGGAACCAGGGCGAGAGTCTCATCCACGCCACCGAGAAGTCGCTCAAGGAGCACGGCGACAAGGTGGGGGCTGCCGAGAAGGGCGCCATCGAGGATGCGATCGCCGCCCTCAAGACCGCGCTCGAGGGTGAGGATATCGCCGGCATCCAGGCCAAGACCAACGACCTGATGCAGGCCTCCATGAAGCTCGGCGAGGCCATCTACCAGGCCTCGCAAGGCGGTGAGGCCGGCGCTGAATCCGCCGATGGCGCAGGTCAGGCCAAGGACGACGTGATCGATGCCGACTTCCAGGAAGTCGACGACGACAAGAAGAAGAGCGCGTAACCCGCGCATAACGGGGCCCGGCGCTTGCGCCGGGTCCCCTCGTCATTGCATGTTGAATTCATCTCCCGCGCGCCGGCATGGCGTCCGCATGGAGAAGGCCCAGGGGATCGGCCCGGTTCGATCGTCGAGGACGAGGTCGCATGGCCAAGGCTGACTACTACGAAATACTCGGCGTTGAGCGCGGCGCTTCTGATGGCGAGCTCAAGAGCGCCTTTCGCAAGCTCGCCATGCGCTACCATCCCGACCGCAACCCTGGCGACCATGCCGCTGAAGCGCGCTTCAAGGAAATCAACGAGGCCTACGAGGCCCTGAAGGACCCGCAAAAACGCGCGGCCTATGACCGCTTCGGCCATGCCGCCTTCGAGCAGGGCGGCGGCATGAACGGCGCCCAAGGCTTCGGCGCTGACTTCGCCTCTTCCATGGCGGACATCTTCGACGACCTGTTCGGCGACTTCATGGGCCGCGCAGGCGCCCGCGGCCGCGGTAATGCCGGTGGCGGCCGCGAACGGGGCGCCGATATGCGCTACAACCTCGAGATCACGCTTGAGGACGCCTACAAGGGCAAGACCGCGACGATCACATTGCCGACCTCGATCGTCTGCGAAGCCTGCGACGGCTCGGGCGCCAAGCCCGGCTCGCAGCCGCGCCAATGCCCGACCTGCGGCGGTTACGGCCGCGTCCGCACCTCCCAGGGCTTCTTCGCCATTGAGCGCACCTGCCCAGCCTGCCACGGCCGCGGCGAGATCATCGACGACCCGTGCGCCGCCTGTTCGGGCGCGGGGCGCGTGACGCGCGAGCGCACGCTCTCCGTCAACATCCCTCCGGGCGTCGAGGACGGCACGCGCATCCGCCTTGCCGGCGAAGGCGAGGCGGGCCTGCGCGGCGGACCGAGCGGCGACCTCTACATCTTCCTGTCGTTGAAGCCGCATCCCATCTACCAGCGCGATGGGGCGGACCTGTTCTGTCGTGTGCCGATCTCGATGGTCACGGCCGCGCTCGGCGGGGAATTCGACGTACCGACGGTCGACGGCGGCGAAGCCCGCGTGAAAGTGCCCGAGGGCACCCAGACCGGCAAGCAGTTCCGCCTCAGGGGCAAGGGCATGCCGGTACTGCGCTCGCGTGATTTCGGTGATCTCTACATCCAGGTAGTGGTCGAGACGCCGCAGAAGCTCACCAAGCGCCAGCGCGAGCTGCTCATGGAATTCGAGGAAGAATCCTCGCGCGAGACGCATCCGGAAAGCACCGGCTTCTTCTCGCGCGTCAAGGACTTCTTCGAAGGCTTCGGCGGCGGCGTCAGCGGCAATGCCTGACCGGCAAGGGGCTTGACCGCGCCGGCTGGCTGTTCCAGCTATTGTTCGTCCCGAAAGACCGGAAAGTGTCGATCCGTGATTGAGCTGCGCCGCCGCGAGGAAAAGCCCCCGCTCGAAGACGAAGCCCGCTTCCTCAAGTCCTGGGTCGAGCGCCCGCTCGTCACGGGTGCGGTGAGCCCCTCCGGGCGGATGCTCGCCCGCACCATGGCAAGCTATGTCGACCCGCATCTCGACGGCCCGGTCATCGAGCTCGGCCCGGGCACGGGACCTGTCACCGAGGCGATCATCCGCCGCGGCGTGGCGCCCGAGCGCCTCATCCTCGTCGAGTTCAATCCCGATTTCTGCAAGCTGCTCAGGCGCCGCTTCCCGGCGGCCACCGTCGTCGAGGGCGATGCCTACGGCCTGGCGGAAACCCTCGGCGATAGCGCCGCCCGTCCCGCCGCCGCCGTTGTCTCTAGCCTGCCGCTGTTCACGAAACCCCTGCCCATGCGGGTCGCGCTGCTGAACGACGCCTTCGACCTGATGCGGAGCGGGGCGCCCTTCGTTCAGTTCACCTACGCGGTGGTGCCGCCCATCCCGAAGGACGCCGCGCATTATTCTGTGACTGCCTCCAACCGCGTGTGGTGGAACCTGCCGCCGGCACGCGTATGGGTCTATCGCGCCCGTCGGGCGTAGCGCGTGGCCACGGCCTTCTACCTGACGCATCCTCAGGTCGCCATCGATCCTGTCGTGCCCGTGCCCGAGTGGGGCCTGTCAGACCGCGGCCGCGAGCGCGTACGCGACACCGCCGGCCTTGCCTGGACGCGCCGTATCGGCCGCATCGTCTCCTCCACCGAGCGCAAGGCCGTCGAGACCGCCACGATCCTTGCCGAGCACCTCGGCCTTGCCGTCGAGGTGCGCGAGGCCATGCACGAGAACGACCGCTCGGCCACCGGCTTCCTGCCGCCGCCGGAGTTCGAGGCGACGGCGAATCTCTTCTTCGCTCATCCGGACGAGAGCATCCGCGGCTGGGAACGGGCCCGCGACGCCCAGCGGCGCATCGTCACCGCCGTCGAAGGCGCGCTCAAGGGCGAGGACGGCAGCCGCGATGTCTGCTTCGTCGGCCATGGCGGCGTCGGCACGCTGCTCTACTGCCACCTCGCGGGCGAGGCGATCACACGGCGCTTCGACCAGGCGCCGGGCGGCGGCAATCTCTTCGCCTTCCCGATATTCGCCTTCGACAGCGGGCCGCGGAAGGTGCTACACGGCTGGCGCCCCTTCGACCAGCCGCAAAGGATACGTCCATGCAGACGAACGCTCGCGATCGCCTGATCACCGCGCTCGACGTGCCGAGCGCCGACGAGGCCCTGGCGCTCGTCGACAGGCTCGGCGATGCCGTCAGCTTCTACAAGATCGGCATGGAGCTCGTTTACGGCGGGGGGGGCCTCGCCGTCGCCGAGCGGCTCGTGAAGGCGGGCAAGAAGGTCTTCCTCGACCTCAAGCTGCACGACATCCCCAACACGGTCGAGCGTGCGACGGCCCAGGTGGCACGGCTCGGCGTGCATCTCCTCACCGTCCACGGCTATCCGCAGACGATGCGCGCCGCCCATGCCGGGCGTGCCGGCACGGGTCTGAAGCTCCTCGCCGTGACCGTGATGACCTCCTACGACGACGACGATCTCGTCGCCGCCGGCTATGCTGAGGGCGTCGGGCCGACCGTGCGCCGCCGCGCCGATCAGGCGAAGGACATCGGCATCGACGGCCTCATCATCTCGCCGCACGAAGCGGCCGCCCTGCGTGCCGCCCTCGGCCCGTCCATGCTGCTCGTCACGCCGGGTGTGCGCCCGGCCGGCAGCGCCGTCGGCGACCAGAAGCGCGTGATGACGCCGGGCGAGGCGATCCGCGCCGGGGCCGACCACCTCGTCGTCGGCCGGCCGGTGACGGCCGCGAGCGATCCACGCGCAGCGGCCGAGGCGATCGTCGCCGAGATTTCCGCAAACCTGACCGCCTGAGGGAGGAGAGAATGGCAAAAGCCTATTGGATCGGCCGCGTCGACGTCGAGGACCCGGAGGCCTACAAGGCCTATGTCGCCGCCAACGGCGACGCCTTCCGCAAGTACGGGGCCCGCTTCCTCGTGCGCGGCGGCGCTTTCGAGGCCGTGGAAGGCGGCGCGCGCCAGCGCAATGTCGTCATAGAG
Organism: Chelatococcus daeguensis; assembly: GCF_001887265.1. Classification (NCBI taxonomy): domain Bacteria; kingdom Pseudomonadati; phylum Pseudomonadota; class Alphaproteobacteria; order Hyphomicrobiales; family Chelatococcaceae; genus Chelatococcus; species Chelatococcus daeguensis. Next base: position 3,539,489 of record NZ_CP018095.1, read on the forward strand.
TTCCCGGACCGGGAGGCCGCCGTCGCCTGCTGGCACTCGCCCGAGTACAAGGCCGCCAAGGCCAAGCGCGATGGCCATGCCATCGCCGATATCATCATCATCGAGGGCTATGACGGACCGCAGCCGTCCGACGGGTGAGCCCGGCGCGCCCGCCCCTTACCGCATAAGGCCGACGCAGGCGGCGGACCTTGCCCGCCTGCCGGACGTGGAGCGCTCGGCCGGCGAACGCTTCCGGGCGAGCGATCTTGCCTGGGTCGCCGGTGAGCCGCCCGCGCTGGTCGAGAGCCACGCCCGGCACCTCGGCTGGCACTGGGTCGCGGCCGATGCGGACGATGTGCCCGTCGCCTTCCTCTTCGCCCGGCCGTGCGGCGGCATGGTCCATATCGGCGAGATCTCGGTTGCCCTGCCGCACCAGGGGCGCGGCCTCGGCCGCGCGCTCATCGCCGCCGTCTGCGCCGAGGCGCGCCGGCAGGGTTTTGCCAAGGTCACGCTGACCACCTATCGCGACATTGCCTGGAACGGGCCCTATTACGCCTCGCTCGGCTTTCGCGAGATGGCGCCGGAGGAGCAGCCGCCCTTCCTGCGCGAGCAATTGGCCGAGGAGGCGCGGCACGGCCATGATCCCGCCCGCCGCGCCGCCATGGTGCTGGCGCTCGCCTGAGGGTGGTGCGGGCGCGGTCCTTGCAGGCGCGGTCTTGGCGCAAGCCCCCCGCGCCGCTATACCACCGGCCACGGCCGGGCGCAGCGGCGCCGGCCAGCGCGGGAGAGACACCATGGCGGACATGCGACTCGTCGTCGTCGGAGCAGCCGGACGCATGGGGCGCATGCTCGTCAAAACCGTGCACGAGACACCCGGCACGGCGCTTGCCGCCGCCGTCGAGCGCGAGGGCTCGCCCTTCATCGGCAAGGACGCGGGCGATCTTGCCGGCACCGGCAACCTCGGCATCCCGGTGACGAACGACGTCGCGGCCGCCTTCGCCGAGGCCGACGGCGTCATCGACTTTACCGCCCCCGCCGCCACAGCCGCCTTCGCCCGCGCCGCGGCCGCGGCCGGCATCGTCCATGTCGTCGGCACAACCGGCTTGACGGATAGCGATCTTGCCGTGCTCGCCGAGGCCGGGCGCACGACGCGGATCGTCCAGTCCGGCAACATGAGCCTCGGCGTCAACCTGCTGACGGCGCTGGTGCGCCGCGTCGCGGCGACGCTCGGGCCGGAATTCGACATCGAGGTGCTGGAGATGCACCATCGCATGAAGGTGGACGCCCCCTCCGGCACGGCCCTCATGCTCGGCGAAGCTGCCGCGGAGGGCCGCGCGGTCGGCCTGCGCGAGCATGCCGTGCGGGTGCGCGACGGCCACACCGGCGCGCGCCGGGCCGGCGACATCGGCTTCGCCACCCTGCGCGGCGGCTCCGTCATCGGCGAGCACACCGTGGTCTTCGCCGGCGACGGCGAGCGCATCGAGCTCACCCACAAGGCCGACGACCGGGCGCTCTTCGCCCGCGGCGCCCTGCGCGCAGCGCTGTGGGCGCGCGAGCGCCCGGCCGGCCTCTACACCATGTCCGACGTGCTCGGCATCGCCGCGCTGTAAGCCAACCCGATCCGGAGATACCAATGGAGCGTCTTCTCGTCCTCGTCCGCCACGGCCAGAGCGACTGGAACCTGAAAAATCTCTTCACCGGCTGGAAGGATCCGGGCCTCACCGAGCAGGGCGTGGCCGAGGCGAAGGCCGCCGGCAAGCGCCTCAAGGCGCTCGGCCTCACCTTCGACATCGCCTTCACCTCGGACCTTAGCCGCGCGCAGCACACCTGCGACCTCATCCTCAAGGAACTCGGCCAGGAGAACCTCGAGACCATCCGCGACCAGGCGCTCAACGAGCGCGACTACGGCGAGCTGTCGGGCCTCAACAAGGACGACGCGCGCAAGCGGTGGGGCGAGGAGCAGGTGCACGTCTGGCGCCGCTCCTATGACGTGCCGCCGCCCGGCGGCGAGAGCCTGAAGGACACGGCGGCCCGCGTGCTGCCCTATTACATCGGCGAGATCCTTCCGCGCGTGATGCGCGGCGAGAAGGTGCTCGTGGCCGCCCACGGCAACAGCCTGCGCGCCCTCGTGATGGTGCTCGACCGGCTGACACCCGAGACGATCCCGACGATGGAGCTCGCCACGGGCGAGCCGCTCGTCTATCGCCTCAAGGCGGACACGACGGTCGAATCGAAGGACGTGCTCAAGGGCTGAGGTTCGGCCACGAGGGCGATGACACAGGCGCTGGAACTGCGGCCGGGCGTCCTGCACTGGCCCGGCTATCTCGACCGTCCGGCGCAGGACGCGCTCGCCGCCGCCCTGCGCGAGGTGGCGCGCGAGGCGCCGTTCTACACCCCGCGCATGCCGCGCACCAGCAAGCCCTTCTCGGTGCGCATGACGAACTGCGGCCCGCTCGGCTGGGTCTCGGACGAGACAGGCTACCGCTATCAGCCGACCCATCCCGAGACCGGCAGGCCATGGCCCAGGATCCCCGCCGCCCTCATGGAGGCATGGCAGGCGCTTGCCGGCTATCCGCATCCGCCGGAGGCGTGCCTCGTCAACTTCTACGGCCCCGGCGCGCGCATGGGTCTGCACCAGGACAGGGACGAGGAGGATTTCGACGCGCCCGTCCTCTCCTTGTCGCTCGGCGACACCGCCCTGTTTCGCATCGGCGGCACCGGCCGGCGCGATCCCACGGTCTCGCTGCGCCTCGCCTCGGGCGACGCCTTGCTCTTCGGTGGGCCGGCGCGGCTCGCCTTTCACGGCATCGACAGGATCATGCCGGGCACTTCGACCTTGCTCCGCGAGCCGGGCCGGATCAATCTGACCCTGCGCCGCGTCACGCGGCCCTGACAAACCATCATCGGACGGCGGCACCGCCACGCTGCCCGCCCCGCAAGGAGAACGAGCGTATGGCATCCCTGCTGCCGCGTCTTGTCACGATGGCCCTCGTGGTGGTCGCGGGCCTGAGCGCCGCGCCCTCCGTGCGCGCCGCCGAGCCGCCCTTCCTTCCGGGCCTCAGCGTCGGGTTCGAGCCGCCACCATCGATGACGCCGGCCGGCCAGTTCTCCGGCTATGTCGACGAGAGGGCGGGCGCCAGCATCATCATCGTCGAAATGCCGGCCGAGGCCTATGCCGACATCGAAAAGGGCTTCAATGCCGACGCGCTCAAGGGCCAGGGCGTCACGGTGCGCAAGCGCGCGCCCTTCGCGCTCGGCAAAGGCCTCAAGGCCTTTCTCGTCGAGGGTACGCAGAAACAGGGCACCACCGTCTTCGATAAATGGATTCTGGTGGCGACCAACGGCAAGACCACCGCCCTCGTGACGGTGCAGGCGCCAGCGACGACCGCCGGCTATGACAGCGCAACCGTCGAGAAGAGCCTGAAGACGATCGCCTTCCGCGCGCCGCCGGGCGTCGACGAGCAACTCGCCTCCCTGCCCTTCCGCATGGGCGAACTCGCCGGCTTCCGCATCGTGCGCGTCGCCACCGGCAACAGTGTGCTGATGACGCAGGGCCCCAAGGACGTGGTGCGCGAGGCCGAGCAGCCGCTCGTCATCGTCTCCTCGGGCGAAGCGGCCATTCCCGGCACGCTGGAGCAGGACCGTTTCGCCAAGCAGGCCTTCTCCACGTTGCCCGGAATCGCCAATCTCGCCATCCAGCGCATCGAAGGCAAGGACGAGAACGGCGTGCCAATGCACGAGATCGTCGCCACCGCCGATGACGTGCGCACCAAGCAGCGCCTGTTCCTGATGCAGATCGTACGGTTCGAGCGCTCCAACTACCTGCGCCTCGTCGTCATGGCGCGCGAGAACCAGCGCGGCGACCTCGAGCAGCGCGCCCGCACCATCGCCGCCGGCCTGTCGGTCGGTTCGTAAGGCTCAGCCGACAGGCGTCATCCAGCCGATCGGCGCCCCCCTGCGGATCGCGCACGATGGCGACGCGACCGACATTGGGGACGTCGACCACCGCGCGCACGATGCTGCCGCCGAGGGCGAGGGCCCGCGCGATCGCTGCATCGACGTCGGCCACGCTGATGAAGGAGAACCAGTAGGGCTCGCGGGCTTCCGGCAGGGCGCCGCAGGCAAGGCCCGTCACGCCGCCGGCGAAGGTCTCGCCGACCCTCGCGACGAAATAATCGCCGTCAGGAATGGCGAAGGGCGCGAAGCTCCAGCCGAGCTTCGCGGCATCGAAAGTCTTGATCGCCTCGACGTTGTCGGTGCCAGCTCGTTTCCTACGAAGGTGCCGGGCATCGTCTCCTCCGCCGGTGGTAACGCATCGTCCCTCCAAAGGCGGGACGACAACGTCTGCCGACGGAGGTGGCCAGGGAGGGGGTGCCCGCGCCCGGCTTACTGGAGCTTCGGCTCGCCACCCGGCGCGGTCGCGTCGTTATCCCCGTTGCCGGGCTTGGGGCCGCCCTTGGAGACGCCGACGAGGGCCGGCCGCAGCACACGCTCGCCGATCACGAAGCCCGCCTGCACCACCTGGACCACGGTGCCGTTGGGCACACTCGGGTCCGGCACCTCGAACATCGCCTGATGCAGGTTGGGGTCGAAGCGCTCACCCTGAGGGGAGAGCTTCCGCACACCGTGCCGCTCGAGCGTCTTGAGGAGGTCGCGCTCGGTCAGTTCAACGCCTTCGACGAAGGGCTTGACGGTGTCGCTGTCGCGCACCTCTGGCGGCACGCTCTCAAGTGCGCGCTGGATGTTGTCGGCGACTGTCAGCATGTCGCGGGCGAAGCTGGTCATGCCATAGGCGCGCGCGTCCGCCACCTCGCGCTCGGTGCGCCGGCGCAGATTCTCCATCTCGGCCAGGGTGCGCAGCAGCTTGTCCTTGAGGTCGTCGCGCTCGCTGACGAGGGCCTCGAGTGCCTCGCTCGCGGCCTGCGCCGCCTCCGGCGCCGCATTCTCAGGAGCATCGGCCGCGGCAAGGGTCTCGTCGACCGGCTCGGGTCGGGTCGGCTTCTGGGTCATGCTGTTCCGTTGCTGGCTTGAACGATATTGAGGCCGATATCAGCCCTCGTAGCGGAAAAATCAAGGACTTGCCTTCGTGCGCGCCGCTTCGCCGCGCCCGGGCGGAAGGCCGTCGTCCTCCTTGCGCAGCGCCTCCATCAGCGTGCGCCTGATGGCCGCCTGGCGGCTGCCGCTGACGATCTTGGCCCCGGTGAGATCCGTCACGTAGAACACGTCCACGGCCTTCTCGCCGAAGGTGGCGATATGGGCTGAGCCGATGTTGAGGTTGAGCTTGCCGAGCGCCGTCGTGAGGTCGTAGAGCAGCCCCGGCCGGTCAAGGCAGGAGACCTCGATGACCGTGTGGCGCTGCGACAGCTTGTTGTCGAGCGCCACCTCCGGCGGCACGTGGAAGGCGCGCATGCGCTCGCGCCCCGACGAGGGCCGCCTCGAATCGACGAGATCGGCGATTCGCACCTCGCTCTTCAGCGCCCGCTCGATAGCGCGGGCGATGCGCTCGCCCCGGCGCAGTTCGTCCTCGTCCTCGACGAAAGCACGCGAGACGAAGATGGTGTCGAGCGCCAGCCCGTCGGTCGTCGTGAAGATCTGCGCATCCACAATGTTGCCGCCGGCCGAGGCGCAGGCGCCGGTGATGATGGCCAGGAGGCGCGGGTGATCCGGAGCGAGCACGGTCAGTTCCGTCACCCCGCGAAAGCCGTCGGTCTCGACAGCCGTCGCCGTCGTGTCGCCGCGCGCTTCCGCTGCAGCAAGGAAACGGGCGTGCTTCACGCGGCGCGGCAGTTCCACCTTGAGCCAGTAGGCAGGATAATGCCGTCCGGCATAAGCCTCGAAGGCCGCGTCCGTCCAGTCCGGCAGGGCCTCGCGCAGGGCGGCCTGGGCGCGCCGGACGCGCTCCGCCTGCCCGACGCCCGAGTGGCCGCCGGACAGCACGAGTTCCGTCTCGTAATAGAGCGTGCGCAGCAGCTCGCCCTTCCACCCGTTCCACACCCCCGGCCCCACCGCCTTGATGTCGCAGACGGTGAGGATGAGGAGCAGCTTGAGTCGTTCCATCGTCTGCACGAGGGCGGCGAAATCGGCGATGGTGCGCGGATCGGCCAGGTCGCGGCTCTGGGCGACCGTGGACATGACGAGATGGTTCTCGACGAGCCAGGCGAGGGTGTCGATCTCGCCCTCGTCGAGGCCAAAGCGCCTGCCGAGCCGCCGGGCGACGCGCGCCCCGGCGATGGAATGGTCCTCGTCCCGCCCCTTGGCGATGTCGTGCAGGAAGAGCGCCACATAGAGCACGCGCCGGTGGCGGATGCCCCCGATGATGCTGTTCGCGAGCGGATGCTCGGCCTCGAGCCGCCCGGCCTCGATTTCGGCGAGGACGCCGACAGAGCGCAAAAGGTGCTCGTCCACCGTGTAGTGGTGGTACATGTTGAACTGCATCATCGCGACGATGCGGCCGAAATCCGGCACGAAGCGGCCGAGCACGCCGACCTCGTTCATGCGCCGCAACACGACCTCCGGCGCATTGCGCGAGGTCAGGATGTCGAGGAAGAGACGGTTCGCCTCCTGGTCCTCGCGCACCGCCCGGTCGATGAGCTTGAGCGAGCGGGTGGCGAGGCGGCTCGCGTCGGGGTGGATGGCGCGGTTGTGCCGGTCGGCCAGCCAGAACAGGCGGATGAGGTTGACCGGATCGCGCAGGAACACCTCCTCGTCGACCACGGTGATGCGGTTGTTCTCGATGGCGAAGCCCGCCACCTCGAGGGCACTGCGCCGGGATCCACGCAGGCGACGCACGAAGCGGTCGAGCATGGCGCGCGGCTTCTCCTGTCGCGCCTCGAGGGCCGCGCAGACGATCGCCGTCAGGTCGCCGACGTCCTTGGCGACGAGGAAATAGCGCTTCATGAACCGCTCGACCGCCGAGAGCCCCCCGTGGGCGCCGTAGCCGATGCGGGCGGCGATGAGGCGCTGCAGGTCGAAGGACAGGCGCTCCTCCGCCCGGCCGGTGGCGAAATGCATGTGGCAGCGCACCCGCCAGAGGAATTCCTCGCAGCGGTGGAACAGCTTGTATTCGGCCTGGGTGAACAGCCCCGCCTTGACGAGTTGGCGCTGGTCGCGCACGCGATAGACGTATTTGGCGATCCAGAACAGGGTGTTGAGGTCGCGCAGGCCGCCCTTGCCTTCCTTGACGTTGGGCTCGACGAGATAACGCGAGGCGCCGCGCTGGGAGATGCGCGCGTCGCGCTCGGCGAGCTTGGCCTCGACGAAGGCCTGGGCCGTGCCCTCGACGATCTCGGCATCGAACCGCGTGAGGAAGTCCTCGTAGAGCGCCTTCTCGCCGGTGAGATAGCGCGTCTCGAGCAGCGCGGTGCGGATCGTCATGTCCGCCCGCGCCTCGCGCAGGCAATCGTCCACCGAGCGCGTGGCGTGGCCCACCTTCAGCTTGAGGTCCCACAGGATGTAGAGCATCGCCTCGACGACGCTCTCGCTCCAGGCGGTCTTCTTATAAGGGAGGAGGAAGAGGAGATCGACGTCCGAGCCCGGCGCCATCGTGCCACGGCCGTAGCCGCCGGTGGCGACGACAGCGAGGCGCTCGCCGGTCGAGGGATTGTCCACCCGATAGAAATGGCGCACCACGACGCCGTAGACGGCCCGCACGACGCCGTCCATGAGCGCACAGAGCCGGCGGGCGCAGGCGAGCCCGTCCTGCTCGGCGAGGAGCTTCTCCTCCACCGCCGCCCGTCCCTTGACGAGCCCGGCCGAGAGGCAGGCGATGAGCTCGCGCCGCAGCCGGTCGCGATCCTGGCCGTGGCGCGCCTCCAGCGCCGCGACCTCGGCCGCGATGTCCTCCGATCCGTAGATGGGCCCCGTTCTGCGATCCATGCCCGATGGCTCCCCGCGTCGTCGTTCGCGCAATAGCACAGGCCGTGCCAAAGGGCATGGTCTGCGAGCGCCTTGACGCCCGCCGCCGCACGGCGCACACGGGAAGATACGCGCCCCCGACAACGACGGCGGCGCCCCGCCGACCGACGAGGACGATCCATGGACGCCCAGTCCCTCCGCGCCCTGCAGGCGCCGCTCAAGAACGCCTATCGCGAAAACGCCGACGCCGCCCTCGTCACCCTCAAGGCGCGCGGCGCTCTGGACGAGGCGAATATCGCCTGCAAGGTCGAGGCCGGCCGCGCCCTCGCGGTGGCGGGCCTCCACCCGGCGACGGGCGGCACGGGGCTCGAGCTGTGCTCGGGCGACATGCTGCTGGAGGCCCTGGTGGCCTGCGCCGGCGTGACGCTGAAGGCCGTCGCGACGGCGCTCGAGATCCCGCTGCGCTCCGGCACGGTGGAGGCCGAGGGCGACCTCGATTTCCGCGGCACGCTCGGCGTCGACAAGGAGGCGCCGGTCGGCTTCCAGGCCATCCGCTTGTCGTTCACGATTGATACCGATGCGCCGCAGGACAAGCTCGACCAGCTGATGAAGCTGACCGAGCGCTATTGCGTCGTCTACCAGACCTTGGCCAAGGGACCCGCCCTGGAGACCCGCCTGCAGCGGGCCTGAGCACTGGCCGACAGGCCCTCATGCGCTGGCGCGGACGCGGCTCAGGCACTCCGCCGCCGCTCGATCGCGTCCCACACCGACACGGCGAGGTCGGGCCCGCCGAAGCGCTTGATGGCGCGGATGCCGGTGGGTGACGTGACGTTGATCTCGGTGAGCAGGCCGTCGATCACGTCGATGCCGACGAGCACGAGGCCCCGCTCCCTGAGGGCTGGGCCAATCGTCTCGCAAATCTCGCGCTCGCGCGCCGTCAGATCCGTCGGCTTCGCCGCCCCGCCCCTCACCATGTTGGAGCGGATGTCGTTCTCCGCCGGCACGCGGTTGACGGCGCCGGCCGCCTCGCCGTCGACGAGGATGATGCGCTTGTCGCCATCCTTCACCTGCGGCAGGAAGCGCTGGATGACCCATGGCTCGCGGAAGGTCGCCGCGAAGAGGTCGTAGAGCGAGCCGAAATTCGGGTCGTCGCGCGCCACGCGCAGCACGGCCGCCCCGCCATGGCCGTAGAGCGGCTTCATGACGATCTCGCCCATCTCGCGGCGGAAGGCCTCGATGTCGTCCCTGTCGCGCGTGATCAGCGTCGGCGGCATCAGGTGCGGGAATTCGGTGACGAAGAGCTTTTCCGGCGCGTTGCGCACATGGGCGGGATCGTTGATCACCAGCGTCCGGGGATGCAGGCGCTCCAGCATGTGCGTGGTCGTGATATAGGCAAGATCGAACGGCGGATCCTGCCTGAGGAGGATGACGTCGACGCGAGAGAGGTCGATGCGCTCCGGCTCGCCGAGGCTCGCGTGTTCTCCGGCCACGTCACGCACGCGCACCGGATGGGCCTTCGCGGTGATCATGCCGTCGCGCATCGAGAGGGTGTCGGGGGTGTAGTAGAGCAGGTCGTGCCCGCGCGCCTGCGCCTCCAGCATCAGGGCAAACGTCGTGTCGCCGGCGATGTTGATGCGCTCGATAGGGTCCATCTGCACGGCAACGGTGAGGCCCATGGTCGGTGTCCTTTCTCGAAACCATCCCTATATGGCGTGGCCCCGATCCATGCGCGAGGGCGCGGCTGAAGGCAAGCGCCCGCGCGAACGGCCGTTCAATCGATGGCGAGGGACAGGACCGCCGGCAGGTGCCGCGGCAGGCTGCGCGGGGCGAGGAAGACGGCGTCGCAGCGCAGCGTCAGCCCCGCCGCCCAGGGGTTGCGCGCCAGCCAGTGCCGCACGCAGCGGGCCATGCGCGCCGCCTTCTGCGCCGAGATGGCCCCGCGCGCATCGTCGAGCCGGGCGCGGGCCTTGACCTCGACGAAGGCGACGGTGTCGCCGCGGCGGGCGATGAGGTCAATCTCGCCGCCGGCGGCGGCATAGCGCCGGGCGACGATACGGTAGCCCTTGAGGGTGAGGACGAGCGCGGCCAGCACCTCGGCACGCAGCCCGGCCCGCTGCGCGCGGGCCTGTCGGCTCGGCTGGCGATCGCGGGCCGCCGCGCTCACGTGTCCGCCTCGCCGAGCCGGAGCGCGCGCTGGTAGACCTCGCGTTTCGGCAGGCCCGTGGCGCCGGCGACGAGGGCCACCGCATCCCTGAGCGAATGGCCTGAGAGCGCCTCCTTGAGCATGTGCTCGACGTCAGCCTCGCTGTGGCGCTCCGCATCGACCGACTTGGGCCCGATCAGGACCACGATCTCGCCCTTCGGCGGTGCCTCGGCCCCATATTCGACCGCCAGCGCGGCAAGGGAGCCGCGCCGTACCGTCTCGTAGAGCTTGGTCAGTTCGCGCGCCACCGCCGCCGGCCGCTCGCCGAGGACCGCCGCCGCGTCAGCCAGCATCTCGGCGAGGCGCCGGGGCGATTCGAAGAACACCAGCGTGCCGGGAATGGCGCCGATCTCGGCCAGCCGCGCGCGCCTTGCGGCGCTTTTGGCCGGCAGGAAGCCCTCGAAGAAGAAACGGTCCGTCGGCAGGCCCGAGACGACGAGCGCTGTCAGCACGGCCGACGGACCGGGCACGGTGGTGACGGAGATGCCTTCGGCCAGCACCGCCTCGACCAGCTTGTAGCCGGGATCCGACACGAGCGGCGTGCCGGCATCGGACACGAGCGCGAGCGCTTCGCCAGCCTTCAGCCGGGCGAGGACGCGCGGGCGCATCTGCGCCGCATTGTGCTCGTGATAGGCGAGGAGCGGCGTCGTGATGCCGTAGTGGGCGAGCAGCGTCTTCGTCACCCGCGTGTCCTCGGCGAGGATCGCATCGGCCGCCGCGAGCGTGCCGAGCGCCCGGAAGGAAATGTCCTTCAGATTGCCGATGGGCGTGGCGACGAGATGCAGCCCCGGCGCGAGCGGCTCGGCCTCGGCCGCGAGGCCGAAGGCGGTGAAGCGCGCCACGGGCCGCCCGGTGGCGTCACCCCGGCCTGCTGCATCCCGCCCCGCGATGTCCCTGATTCTGCTCGTCATGACCGTCCCTGCCGCCGCGACCCTGGCATGCCGCGCCCCTGTTCACGAGAATTTTGCCACGCGCCTTTCGCCTTCCATAGCAGACGCCGCCTCGCTCTGGGCAGATCATGCGCGCCGGCGGCCGGAAGGGGAGCGTTTACTTTTGGTTGCGATCCTTGCGCGACTTGCGAAGAATGCCGGCTCATTCGGCCCGCTGCCGGCCGCACCCCAGCCGAGAGGTGTTCAGGAGTCTGCCGTGACGCGCTTCCTTGCCCGCAATCTTGCCCGCCCGGACGCAGCTCCCTCGCTCTGGCGTCGCCTCAAGCAGGCAGCGCTGGTCCTGGCGACGGGCGCGCTCGTCGCCTCGTGCAGCGGCGGCCTGTCGAACATGACGGGCACGGACGGCGTAGCGCCCGAGTCCGCCGCGCCCAGCGTGCCGGGCACCACTATCGGCACCGGCAACGTCAAGGTGGCGCTGCTCCTGCCCTTGTCGGCCGGCGGCCAGGCCGGGGCGGCCGCCATCTCCCTGCGCAATGCCGCCGAGCTCGCCATGAGCGAGTTTAGCGAGCCGGACATCCAGATCCTCGTCAAGGACGATCGCGGCACGGCCGACGGGGCGCGCGCCGCAGCCCAAGCGGCCATCTCCGAGGGCGCCGAGCTCATCCTCGGGCCGCTCTTTGCGGATGCGGTGCGCGCCGCTGGACAGGTCGCCCGTGGCGCCGGCCGGCCGGTGATCGCTTTCTCGACCGATGCCGGCGCTGCCGCGCCGGGCGTCTATCTCCTGAGCTTCATGCCCGAATCGGAGGTGGAGCGCGTGGTCGCCTATGCTGCGCGCCAGGGGCAGCGGTCCTTCGCCGCGCTCATCCCCAATACGGCCTATGGCCGCGTCGCCCAGGCCGCCTTCCAGACCGCAGTGGCCCGCAACGGCGGGCGCATCGTCGCCATGGAGACCTTCGACCGCGCCAGTGCCGCGGCCCAGGCAGCGAAGATCGCGGCGGTTGCGGGCGGCGCCTCGCCGCAGGTCAATGCCGTCTTCATCCCGGACAGCGGCGATTCGCTCATCGCCGTCGCCCAGGCACTGCAGGGCGCCGGCGTCGACCCGCAGAAGGTGCGCATGCTCGGCACCGGCGTGTGGAACGAGGCGCGCGTCTTCTCCCAGGCCGGCCTGCAGGGCGGCTGGTTCGCCGCGCCCGAGACGGCCGGCTTCAATGCCTTCGCCCAGCGCTACCGCGCCAAGTACGGCAGCGACCCCACGCGCATCGCCACGCTCGGCTATGATGCCGTCTCGCTCGCCGCTGCGCTCGTGCGCACACAGGGTCAGCAGCGCTTCAGCGAGCCGGTGCTGACCAATGCCTCCGGCTTCGCCGGGGCGGACGGCGTCTTCCGCTTCAACCCGAACGGCACCAATGAGCGCGGTCTCGCCGTGCTCGAAATCCGCAACGGGACGGCGGCCTCGGTCTCCCCGGCGCCCCGCCAGCTCGGCGCCGGCGGCTGATCCTTCAGGCCGCGAGGTCGGCCACCAGCGCGTCGAGAACGGGAAAGCCCGCCTCCGACACGCGCAGCCGGCCCGCCGCATCGCGCGTGATGAGCCCGTCGGCGATCAGCGCGTCGAGCCGGCCCGCATCGAGCGGCCGACCGGCGAGCGCGGCAAAGCGCGCCGGATCGATGCCCTCCACAAGGCGCAGGCCCATCAGCAGAAATTCATCTCCTTGCGCTTCCTCCGAGAGCGTCTCGCGACTCTCGACGCCGTGGCCGTCGCGCTCCACCGCCGACAGCCATTCCTCCGGTCCGCGAATCGTCGCCGTCGCGACGCGCCCCTTATCCGTCACAAGGCGCCCGTGCGCTCCCGGCCCGATGCCGGCATATTCGCCGTAGCGCCAGTAGACGAGGTTGTGCCGGCACTCGGCGCCCGGACGGGCATGGTTGGAAATCTCGTAAGCCGGCAGACCGCGCCGGGCGCAGACCTCCTGCGTCACGTCATAGAGCGCGCGCCCGGTCTCGCTGTCCGGCACCGTGAGCTTGCCGGCAGTGAACAGCCGCTCGAACCAGGTGCCCGGCTCGATGGTGAGCTGGTAGAGCGACAGGTGCTCGACGGCATAGCCGATGGCCTCCTCAAGCTCGGCCGCCCATTCGGCCGGCGTCTGGTGCGGGCGGGCATAGATGAGGTCGTAGGAATAGCGCTCGAACGTGTCGGCCGCGATGCGCACGGCGGCGAGCGCCTCGGCCGCGGTGTGCATGCGCCCAAGGCGGCGCAGGTCCCTGTCGTTGAGCGCCTGCACGCCGAGCGACACCCGGTTGACGCCGGCGTCGCGATAGCCGCGGAAGCGCTCGGCCTCGACGCTCGTCGGGTTTGCCTCCAACGAGATCTCGGCGCCCGGCGCGACCGACCAGTGCTTCGCCACCGCATCGAGGATGGCCCCGACCGTCGCCGGCCGCATGAGCGAGGGCGTTCCTCCGCCGAAGAAGATGCTCGTCACCTCGCGCGGGCCGGTCAGCGCGGCATTGTGGGCGATCTCGCGCTCGAAGGCGGCGATGAAGCGCGGCTCGTCGACCTGCGCGTGCCTCACATGGCTGTTGAAGTCGCAATAGGGGCACTTCGAGGCGCAGAACGGCCAGTGCAGATAGACGCCGAAGCCGGCATCGGCGGTGGGATGGGTCAAGGCTCGTCCTGCCGCGTTGATCGATGATGATCGTTTATATGCATTCGCGCGCGTTCAAGGGAGCGCACCGCAGTTCCCCTCGCCCGCTTGTGGCGGGAGGGGCTTTGGCTGGGGCACCTGCACCGCGAATGCCCGCAGCCCGGTCGGCGATCCGCCCCAAACCCCGGTCCTCCCCACGACCTTGTGGGGGAGGGAGGAGCAGCAGGCGCTGCCGACCTTTCGTTTCGCCTACCCGGCCCCCGTGTCCTTTCGAAGGCAGGCCGCCGCCAGCCTCGAGAAGGCGCGCGCCCGGTGCGACAGGCCCTCGCCGTGGCCCCAGCCGTGCTTCTCGTCGCTTGCCATCTCGCCGAAGGTGCGTTCGTGCCCGTCTGGCTGGAACATCGGGTCGTAGCCGAATCCCCGGTCTCCACGCGGTGGCCACACCAGCGTGCCGAAGACGCGGCCCTCGAACAGTTCCTCGTGCCCGTCCGGCCAGGCGACCACGAGGGCGGAGACGAAATGCGCCCGCCGCTCCTCGGCGCTCGTCGCCCCGCGGCGGGCGAGTTCCTCCTCCACGCGCCGCATGGCATGAGCGAAATCCTTGCCCGACCCGGCCCAGCGGGCGGAGAAGATGCCCGGGGCACCGTCGAGCGCGGCAACGCAGATGCCGGAATCGTCGGCGAGCGCGGGCAGGTCCGCAGCCTTCGCCGCCGCATGCGCCTTCAGTGCCGCATTCTCGGCGAAGGTCATGCCGGTCTCCTCCGGCTCGGGCAGGTTGAGGTCGCCGGCCGAGACAGCCGAGACGCCGAAGGGCGCCATGAGCTCCTGCATCTCCCTGAGTTTGCCCGCATTATGCGTGGCGATGACGATCCTGCCTTCGAGCCTGCGCGCCATGGTCTCACCCCGCTCACATCACGGCCATCTTCTGCAGGTCGACGAGCTTGGCCGTGCCCGCTCGCGCAAGCTCGACGAGGGTCATCAGTTCCTCCACCGAGAAGGGTTTGCCCTCCGCCGTGCCCTGCACCTCGACGAGCCCGCCCGAGCCGGTAATGACAAAATTGGCATCGGTCTCGGCCGCTGAATCCTCGGCATAGTCGAGATCGAGCACCGGCGTGCCTGCAAAGATGCCGCAGGAGACGGCGGCGACATGGTCCTTCAGGGCCTCCCCCTGCACCATCGAGCGCGCCTTCATCCAGGCGAGGCAATCGTGCAGCGCGACCCACGCCCCGGTGATGGCCGCCGTGCGCGTGCCGCCGTCCGCCTGCAGGACGTCGCAATCGATGACGATTTGCCGTTCGCCGATGGCGGAAAGATCGACCACGGCGCGCAGCGAGCGGCCGATGAGGCGCTGGATCTCGTGCGTGCGGCCGGAGGGGCGGCCGCTCGTGACCTCGCGGCGCGTGCGCTCCAGCGTGGCGCGCGGCAGCATCGAATACTCGGCCGTCACCCAGCCGCGGCCGGTGCCGCGCAGCCATGGCGGCCCCCGCTCCTCGAGCGAGGCGGTGCACAGGACATGCGTGTCTCCGAACTTCACGAGACAGGAGCCTTCGGCATAGCGCGCCACCGCCCGCTCCAGCGAAACCTTGCGCAGTTCGTCCGGCGCACGCTTGGATGGCCTCATCGCTTCTCTCCTCCGGCCCTCGGCCGCTCGTCCATGGTTTGCGATGCTTCTAAGCGGCTTTGGCGGGCGTGGGAACAGCCTTTCGTGCACGGTGGCGAGCCGGACCCGCCGGCTCGGGCCGCGGCTGGGCCGCGCCTCTCCCCCCTGTCCCCGGGGGCTTGCCCCGCCTTTCCGCGAGGTCCACACTGGCTGCTTCCGCCCCGCGTCCTGCGCCCCCTTCCGCGGCGCTTGGCGGGGCACGATCCGGCACGGGGCGGACTGGCCGGAATGAGCGCCGCGGCGGCCGAGGGCCGCCGGGAGGAGCGCCATGACAACCTATATCGTGCTCGCCAACTGGACGGACCAGGGCATCCGCAACATCAAGGAATCGCCGAGCCGGCTCGATGCGGCCAAGAAGGCGCTGACCGACATGTCCGGCGCCATGCGCGCGTTCTACCTGTGCATGGGCGACTGCGACATGGTGCTCGTCATCGAGGCGCCCGACGATGCGGTCGCCGCCCGCTTCGCCCTCCAGGTCGGCCAGCTCGGCAATGTCCGCACGCGCACGCTGAAGGCCTTCCCCGAAGCGGCCTATCGCGAGATCATCGCCTCCCTGGCCTGAGAGCTGCCGCGCCTTGCCGCCATCGAGGGCAGGCCGCCGCTCCAGCCGCTGCGACACGAGGCGCTGTCTGATCAGCGACCGCCGGTCACACGCACGAAGGCCCCGGTGACATAGGAGGCCGCATCCGACAGGAGGAAGAGGATGGTGCGCGCCACCTCCTCCGCCGAGCCGGTGCGGCCCATCGGGATGAGCGGCGTGAGCCGCGCCAGCCGCTCGGGTGCGTTGGAGCTCCGGGCGTGGATGTCGGTCTCGATGAGGCCGGGCTGCACGGCATTGACGCGGATGTTCTCGCCCGCGAGCTCCTTCGACAGGCCGATGGTCAGCGCATCGATGGCTCCCTTGGAAGCCGCATACCAGACATATTCGTTCGGACCACCGAGCAGCGAGGCAGCCGATGAGACGTTGACGATTGAACCGCCACGCCCGCCATGCTTCGGCGACAGGCGCCGGACCGCCTCCTGCGCCGCGAAGATGGCCCCGGTCACGTTGACGTCGATGCAGGCGCGGATCGTCTCGCTCGACGCGGCATCGAGGCGGCTGACCTGCCCGGTGATGCCGGCGTTGTTGACGAAATGGGTGAGGCGTCCGAGCCTGTCGTCGATCTCGGCGAAGAGCCGGCGGATGTCCTCTTCCTCGCCCATGTCGGCCTTGAAGGCCTCGGCGCGCACGCCCTTGGCGCGGCATTCGGCGACGAGCGTCTCGGCCGCGGTGGCATCGCTGACGTAATTGACAGCGACGTGATAGCCCTCGGCGGCGGCAAGCCGGCAGGTTGCGGCGCCGATGCCGCGGCTGCCGCCCGTGACGAGAAGAATGCGATCCATGGGGTCCCTCCGGTCGTGTTTCGGGATCTTGCCCTTGTCCGTCATGGGAGCGCGGCGGGCCCACTCGCGTCAATGGCCGCCGCATCGGAGCCGCCATGCCCGGAACGGGAGGGTCACAGCCATGGACAGGAGGCGGCGGACGCGGCACAACGGCACCGCCGCATCGGGCGGCACCCGGTGGGTTGGAGCCTGACACGCGATGCCCGAACTGCCCGAGGTCGAGACGGTGAGACGAGGCCTCGAGCCGGCGATGGTCGGCGCCAGCATCACGGCCGTCGACCAGCGCCGGCCGGATCTGCGCTTCCCCCTTCCGGAGCGTTTTGCCGAGCGGCTGCAGGGCCGCGAGATCGTCGCGCTCGGCCGGCGCGCCAAATATCTGATGGCGGACCTTTCCGGCGGCAACATTCTCGTCATGCATCTCGGCATGACCGGCCGCTTCATCGTCGAGGAGGCGGGCGGCGCACTGCGCGAGCCCGGCGACTTCTACCAGGAGGCCGGCCGCAACGCCGCCCACGATCATGTCGTGTTCCAGCTCTCCAATGGCGCCCGCATCACCTACAACGATGCCCGCCGCTTCGGCTTCATGACGCTCGTGCCCCGCAGCGAGCTCGATGCCCATCCGCTCTTTCGCCGCCTGGGAGTCGAGCCGCTGGGCAATGCCCTCGACGGTGCGCTCGTCGCCCGCCTCTTTGCGGGGCGGAAGACGCCGCTCAAGGCGGCGCTGATGGACCAGCGCCTCATCGCCGGCCTCGGCAATATATATGTATGCGAGGCGCTGCACCGGGCCGGCCTGTCGCCGCTGCGCGCCGCCGGCACGCTCATGACGAAGGCCGGCCGGCCGACGGCGGCGGCCGGCCGGCTCGCGTCGGCGATCCGCGACGTGCTGAGCGAAGCCGTCGCCGCCGGCGGCTCGACGCTGCGTGACTACATGAAAACGGATGGCTCGCTCGGCTATTTCCAGCACGCCTTCCGCGTCTACGACCGCGAGCATGCGCCCTGCCTGACCCCCGGCTGCCGCGGCACCGTCGCGCGGCTCGTCCAGTCCGGCCGCTCCACCTTCTGGTGCAGCCAGTGCCAGCGGTGAGCGCATGAGAAGGCGGCGGCGGCTTTGCGCGAATGCATATGGACGCGGGCATCCACCTTCGGGTAGCCGTTCAGCAACCCCATTGGAGGACTTCGCCCATGGCCTATGAAACCATCCTCGTGGAGACGCGCGGCAAGGTCGGCCTTGTCACGCTCAACCGTCCTGAGGCTCTCAACGCCCTCAACTCGCAGCTCATCGGAGAGCTCAACACGGCGCTCGACGGCTTCGAGAAGGATGCGGGCATCGGCGCGATCGTCATCACCGGCTCGCAGAAGGCCTTCGCGGCCGGCGCCGACATCAAGGAGATGCAGAACCTCTCCTATCCTGAGACCTATCTCGAGGATTTCATCACGAACTGGGACCGCGTGGCCAGCCGGCGCAAGCCGATCATCGCCGCCGTCGCCGGCTTCGCCCTCGGCGGCGGCTGCGAGCTTGCCATGATGTGCGACATCATCATCGCCGCCGACACGGCGAAGTTCGGGCAGCCGGAGATCAAGCTCGGCGTCATGCCGGGCGCCGGCGGCACCCAGCGCTTGACGCGCATCATCGGCAAGGCCAAGGCGATGGAGCTGTGCCTGACCGGCCGCATGATGGGCGCCGAGGAGGCGGAACGCTCCGGTCTCGTGGCGCGCATCGTTCCGGCGGCGGATCTTCTGGATGACGCGCTGAAGACGGCGGCGACCATTGCCGACATGTCGCTGCCCATCGTTATGATGACGAAGGAGAGCGTCAACCGCGCCTACGAGACGACGCTTTCCGAGGGCATCCGCTTTGAGCGCCGCCTCTTCCATGCGATGTTCGCCACCGGGGACCAGAAGGAAGGCATGGCCGCTTTCGTGGACAAGCGCAAGGCGGACTTCAAGAACCGCTGACCGGTCTCTATAGAGGAGGCGCATGTCCGATCCGGCAGGGGAGGCCGGTCATCCATGGCCGGTCTCGAACTCGACATCGTCGCCCTGCTTGCGGTCGTGGCGGTCGCCGCCGGCTTCGTCGACGCCATCGCCGGCGGCGGCGGCATGATCACGGTGCCGGCCCTGATGCTGGCGGGACTCGACCCTGTCACCGCCGTCGCCACCAACAAGCTGCAAGGCACCTTCGGGGTGGCGGTCGCCACCCATCGCTTCGCCCGCGCGGGGATGATCGACTGGCACGGAGCCGCGCCCTTCGCGGTTGTCGCGGGCATCGCCGCGGTCATTGGGGCCCTCGCCGTCAAGGTGCTGCCGGTCGCGCTCGTGGCCGCCGCGATGCCGATCCTCCTCATGGCCATCGCCGTCTATTTCGCCGTCTCGCGCAAGGTGCGCGACGAGGATGCGCGCGCCCGCATCGGCCGTCTCGCCTTCACCTTCGCCGTCGTGGCTCCTGTCGGTTTCTACGATGGGCTGCTCGGACCCGGCGCAGGCTCCTTCTACATGCTGGGCTTCGTCACGCTGCTCGGCTTCGGCGTGGTACGGGCAACGGCCCATACCAAGCTGCTCAATTTCGCGAGCAATCTCGGCGGGCTCATGCTCTTCGCCGCGACCGGGGCCGTCTTGTGGCCGCTCGGCCTCGCCATGGCCGCGGGCCAGCTCGTCGGTGCCCGTCTCGGCGCCGGCATGGCCCTGCGCCACGGCGCGCGCCTCATCCGCCCGCTCATCGTCGCCGTCTGCTGCCTGATGGCGCTGCGCCTCCTGCTCGACGGCGCCAATCCGCTCGGTCAGTGGCTGCGGGGCCTGCTCCTCTGACAGCCCGCCGACGATTCCCGGCCGCCGAATGCGACAGGCCGTTGACGCTCGGGCTGCGAGAGACTATAAGCCCGCCCTCATGGACAGCGGCTTGATCGCTGTCATTTCCGTTCAACCGCCACCACCGATCCCGATCGCCCGGCCCTTTGCCGCGCGGCCAGATCGGGACGATACGAGGATCACCATGGCGAACACCCCGTCGGCCAAGAAGGCGACGCGCAAGATCGCCCGCCGCACCGCCGTGAACAAGGCGCGCCGCAGCCGCATGCGCACCTTCATCCGCAAGGTCGAGGAAGCGATCGCGACGGGCAACCAGCAGGCCGCGCTCGACGCCCTGAAGAACGCTCAGCCGGAGCTGATGCGCGCCGCCCAGAAGGGTGTGCTGCACAAGAACACCGCTTCGCGCAAGGTCGCGCGCCTGACGCATCGCATCAAGGCACTGCAGGCCTGAGGCCACAGAGGCGGCACCCACCATGCCGCCGAGCGGGCCTGCGAACGGGTCCAAAGGAGCCTGGCCTTGGCCGGGCTCTTTCCTTTTGGGGCGGCGACACGGACCGTTCTGGCGGCCTGACCGGGGCACCGGCCCGGCGACTCGGCACGGCGCAGAAACGGCGCCATCGCCGGCAGGTTTTCCGGCGTCGGACGGCTTGACAAAACGGCGTCTTGCCGGGGTGGTGCGACCGCAGCCTGGTCGCCGTGACCGCGCAGACAAAATGCCGTGCTGACAAAACTTTAGGGGGCAAAGGGCTGCACCCGGCCCGAATCCCTCCCGCCCGAGGCGGCCCGGACGCGTCGGTCGGCCGATCGAAACAATGCCTTCGAAGCGCCTCCACGCTTTCGGTCGCGCCTTTAAACTCGCTGGATCCACAAGGAGTTGCACGCAATTGCCCCCGCCTCGCGAGAGCCCGCCGATCGATTTGCGCGCCCCGGTATGACAACACAACCGATAGTCGTGTTGCGTCGGATCGGCCCTTGGCGTAGGGTCATCTCACCTCGCCGCCACGGCTGAGGCTCTCAATAGCAAGTCAGAAGCATTAAGCCTCATTTCGGGGGAGGGGTTCGTGTTGTCTCGAAGACAAAGCGTCGTGCCACGCAGTTGCTTCAGCTCGAACCCATTGACTCATCCCCGTGGATTGCGGAAAAGCCTGTCGATACAGGCAAGGGATCGGACAAGCGGCATAAGAACGAACGAATAAGAACTTTTCCTACATAGCTGGTCCGGATTCGATTGCAGCGAGAGCACCGGGGTGTCGTTGCCGCGAGATGGCGACGGCAGACGGGGTTCTTTTTGCGGAACTCAATCGTCGGTAGCGAAAAGCGTCCAGCGGCGCTGCGGGGTGACCTGCATCGCACGGGTGCTTTCTGCACCAAACAAGAAGAACGAGGAGCTGGGGCG
>NZ_CP018096.1:0-534877 GCF_001887265.1 Chelatococcus daeguensis
TGCTTGTTGGCGTCGCTGCCGCCGAGATCTCGACCTCGAAGGGGCTCGCCGGCGGGCGCTTGGTCACGAGATTGACGATACCCCCGGGGGATGCCGCGCCGTAGAGCACGGAGGAGGGCCCCGCAGCACGTCGATGCGCTCGACACCGTAAGGATCGTAGGCCCAACTCATCATGCCCACCGTCGGCATGCGCATGCCGTCGCGGTAGCCGCCGACGGAGGTGATCTCGAAGCCGCGCACCTTGAACTGGTCGAAACGCGGGTCGAGACCCACGGCTGGGCGAGGACGCCGGGCGTGTAGCGCAGGGCTTCCGGCAGCGTCTGCGCCTTCTGCGCCTCAATGCGGTCGCGGGTGATGACGGAGATGGACTGCGGCACCTCGATGACGGGCGTATCAGTCTTGGCGCCCGTGCCGGTGCGCGTGGCGACATAGCCGTCGACCGGGCCGTAGGGCCGTCTCGGCGGTGCCTTCGATATTGATGGTGTCGAGCAGGATGGAACCGTCGGCGGCCGGCGCCGCGGCACCGGCGGCGCCGCGCGACACCGTCACCGTGCCACCGGCAATGCGGAAGCTCGCGCCCGTGTTGGCGAGCAGGCGGCGCAACGCGGCCTCGGCGCTCATGGTGCCGCGCACGGCGGGTGAATCGAAGTCGGCCACAGCATCAGCCGCCGCGCTCACCTGCAGGCCCGCCTGGCGGCCGAAGGCGGCGAGGGCGCTCGACAGCGGCTGCGCCGGTATGTCGAACGCGCGTGCGGCGCCCGCCTGGCGCGCGTTGCTCGTCTGCCCGGCGGGTGCAGCCGTCTGCGCCATTGCCGGACCGGCGATGATCAGCGCCATCGCCGTCGCGGCAAGCCATGCCCCCTGTCCGCGCGGCCGCGCAACGCCCCCACCTCGGCACCCGATACCCTACGCCCCATCGCTCGTCTTCCTTCGCTCGCGGCCGCGCCGCCGTGACTCCGCCGGCGATCGCGCCAGCCCCGTGGGACATGACGAACGGGAGCGCAGGATTTTTCAGAAGACATGCTTTTCGTGAGCTTTCAGCGGCCGCCGACGAACACGAGATAGGGCGTGATCCGGTGCACGGAGCCGCCATAGGGCCGCACGACTGCGCCGAGCGCCTCGACGGGCCGCGACAGGTCGTAGATGCCGGTGACTCGCTGCTCGGCGAGCGTGCCGTCGAGCGTCAGGATCAGCCCGCGGTGGTGATCGGCGAGCCTCGCCACAACATCGGCGATCGTCTCGTTGTCGGCGACGAGGCGCCGCTCGCGCCAGCCGGCGACATCCCCGGCGCGCGCTGGCGCCGCCGTTCGCTGCCGGACGTGCGGTCGACGGCGACCTCTCGCCCGCCGCGATTTCGCTCGCGCCACCCGGCCGCTCAAGGCGCACGCGGCCTTCGGCAACGGCGGCGCTCAGCCAGCGCGGGCCGATCTCCACCGAGAAGGCGGTGCCGACGGCCGTCACGTGAACGTCCTTGGCCGACACGACAAACGGCCGAGCGGCGTCAGGGCGCACATCGAAGAATGCGGCGCCGGACAGAAGTCGGATGCGCCGCTCCTGCACCGAAAAATCGACGTCGACGGCGCTGCGTGCGCCGAGGACGAGGCGGGAACCATCCGGCAGCGCGACATGGCGGATCTCGGCCGTGCCGGTCGCATGGTCCGCAGCGCTCCGGCTCAGAAGTTCATGGCCGGCGGCGAGGAGGAAACCGACGACGATCGCGGCTGCGACTGCGGCCGCCCAGCGCGGAACAGCGCGGCGGCGCGGCGGCGGGCACTGACCCGCCGGAGCGGCGACGGGCCCCTGTCGCGGGTCCGGTTTCGGGACCGTACTGTCGAGCGGCGCCTCGCGCAAACCGGCGAGCGCGCCGGTGAGCTGCCAGGTGCGCTCGGCGCGGCCAGGCGCGGGCGTTCTCGTCGCTCTCGGCGATCCACGCGTCGCGCGCCCGGCGCAGCGCCTGATCGGCGGGGGCATTCTCGATGGCGAGGAGCCAGTCGAGCGCCTCATCGAGAACCGGGTCTTCCCCCTTGTCGCGCGCTCCGCCATGTCCCGTCGCTTCCTGCGGCGTCCGGTCGTCCCGGCCCTGCTTATCTCCTTAGAGACGTTCCGAGGAGGGGATTTTTTCAGTTCGGAACCGGATTTCGCTCAATCGTCGCCGAGCCGGCGAGCACAATGGGCGAGCGCGTCGCGTACGAGGCGGTGGGCTCCCGCGACGGAAAGGCCGAGCCTGTCGGCGATGACCTGCAGCGTCAGGCCGTCGAAGCGGTGCATGGTGAAGGCACGTTGCGTCGTCTCGGGCAGTTCCGCCAGTGCTTCGGCGAGCCGGCGCAGTTCGTCACGGTAGAGCACCTCGTCCTCGGGCGAGGGCGTGTCGGCAGCAAGCGGCTCGGCCGTGCCGGCGTCCTCCCGCACCTCGGCGCCGAGGCGCCGCACCCAGTCCACGGCGAGATTGCGCACGATGCGATAGAGATAGGCCACGGGCTGCAACACCTTTTCGTCCCGTGCGACCTGGACGAAGCGCAAATAGGCCTCCTGCACCACATCCTCCGCCCGCGCCGGCAGCCAACGATCGGCGCGGCATAGTTGATGAGCGCCGGGCGGTGCATGAGATAGAGGACGAGTGTGTCGGAATCGGGCCGCATGCCGCTTTTCGCCACATCTTGCAAGTAGTGAATCGTGTATAAACACGGTGCGCAGCGCCATCAATGGAAATTTATTGGAAGTCCTCTATGAAACGATGACGTATATTTGGTTTATAATAGTTATAAACTGAAATATGAATTCTCTCACGACGCTATCGGGTCCGGTAACGTCTTGGTCGCCCTCAGGCCGATCGAGCGGCGGGCGCCCAGCGCATCGATCCCAAATGGGCGAAGAGAGGATCGTGGCCTGCGTCCTGTGCGGCCAGCCGCCGTCTCGGATGGGCGGCGTCCTCGACCTCACCGAGGCGGCGCAACAACCTGCACGAAACGCATCATTCTCAAGCTCGGCATCAATCGACAAGCCGGTCTCGTCCTGCTCTACATGCTCACCGTGCCGCCCTTCAGGCGGGGAGGCGGAGAGCCGACCGCCTTCCCCAAGGGGCCCGCTGCACGACAGGAGATGCAGGCGATGAGCAACCGCACGATGCCTCATCCGCGGACGGTCATCGCGGCGGCGCTCGCGATGCTCGGCGGGGCGGCCGGTGCCGTCGCTGCGGGCGCCCCCGTCCTGCAACTGCCGCTCGCCTGCGATATCGGCCGCAACTGCTTCATCCAAACCTATGTCGATGCCGATCCATCCCCTTTAGCCCGGGACTACATGTGCGGGGCCCGCGCGCAGGACGGTCACAACGGCACCGATTTCCGCCTGCCGAGCATGGCCGCGCAGCGCGACGGCGTCGACGTCCTCGCCGCTGCCGACGGGCGCGTCCTGCGGCAGCGCGACGGCATGGCCGACGTGCCGGTCGCGGGCAGCGACCATTCGGCCGTGCAGAACACGGAATGCGGCAACGGCCTCGTCATCGACCACGGCGGGGTGGGGGAGACGCAATACTGCCACCTCGCCAAGGGGAGCCTGCGGCTGAAGCCGGGCGAGATGGTGAAGGCGGGGCAGCCGGTCGGGCGCGTCGGCCTTTCCGGCCTCAGCCAGTATCCGCACGTCCATTTCACGGTGCGCCATGGCGGCCGGATCATCGATCCCTTCGCCCACGATGCCTCGCCCGGTTCCTGCGGCGCGGGCGCGAGCCTGTGGGGCGCCGGCACTGCAGCCGGGCCTCGCCTATCGACCGCGCGCGATCATCAACCACGGATTTGCCTCGGGCCCGGTGACGATGCAGATGGTCGAGGAAGCCCGCACCGGGCAGGCCCCGGACGGCGCCGATGCCGCCGCGCTCGTGGCCTATATCCGCGCGATCGGGCTTCAGGCCGGCGACATCCAGCTTCTGACCGTCAAGGACCCATCGGGGCATGTCATCGCCGAGAACCGGGCCAAGCCGATGGAGCGCAACCAGGCGCAGACACTGCTGTATGCGGCAGGAAGCGGCCCCAGGACGGCTGGCGGCCAGGGCTCTATCAGGCGAGCTACCGCGTGATGCGCGACGGCATCGTGGTGCTGGAGCAGGATTTTTCTGTGGGGCTGGGCAAGCAGCCCTGAAACATGCCGGCGATGCCCAGCCGCGGCGGGCGAGCGTCAGGACCTCTTGTCCTTGAGCATGAAGCGCAGGATCAGTTCGACCACGTGCCGGCGCATCGTCTCCTGGCCTTCGGTACTGTAGAGCCGGCCGCCGAAGATCCGCGAGAAAGTCGCGCGATTGGACACGTTGAAGAAGCTGAGCGCGCTGATCTGCCAGTGCAGTTCGAGCGGCTCGACATCATCGCGGAACAGTCCGGCCTCGCGCCCGCGACGGCAGATCAATTCCAGCTTCTCGATGGCGCCCGCATTCAGCCGCCCGATCAGGTCCGAGCGCTCGAGATAGGCGCCGTGATGGATGTTCTCGATCATTACTAGCCGGATGAAATCGGGGTTCTGGCTGTGATGGTCGAAGGTAAATTCGACGAGCCGCGTGAGCGCCTCGACCGGTGGCAGGTGGTCGAGATCGAGCTTGCGCTCCCCTTCGCGGACCTTTCGGTAGGCCTCCTCGAGCACACGGCGGTAGAGACCTTCCTTGTCGCCGAAGTAGTAGTAGATCATGCGCTTGGACGTTCGGGTCTTGGCGGCGATCTCGTCGATGCGCGCGCCTGACAGGCCGTTGTCGGCAAACTCCGACATGGCGACCGCGAGGATGTTCGATTGCACGCCGGCTGGTCCTGCTTCCAGCCACCGCGACCGGTGGCCTTCCCCGGTATCCGATCCTGCCTCGTCCATCGCCTGAATCGTCCTGCATCCACTCAGTCTTTCTATATGAATTATCCGGATCGTTCAAAACGCTTGCCAGAATTAACCAGATGGTTCAAAGTTGGCTTCGGGGGCGAACGAGAAACGAGACAACGGGGCCCCGCGGAGGAGGCGATCTCTTGGATGGGACGACAACCACGGCCGAAACGGGACGGGGAGGGGAGCGGTCCCAGCGGGCCGTGTTGGTCGGCCTGCTCGGCCGCGGCATCCAGCTGTCCCGCACGCCGGCCATGCACGAAGCCGAGGGGCGTGCGCAGGGCCTCGCCTATGTCTATCGTCTGTTCGACACGGAACTGATGGGCAACCGCGCCCCGCCGATCGCCGAGATCATCCGCTTCGCCGAATTCTTCGGCTTCTCCGGCTTCAATGTCACGTTTCCCTACAAGCAGGAGATTCTGCCGCTGCTCGACGGGCTGTCGCAGGCGGCGCGCCGGATCGGCGCTGTCAATACCGTCGTGCTCAAGGCCGGAAAGCGCTTCGGACACAACACGGACGTCTGGGGCTTTCGCGAGAGCTTTCGCGCGGGGATGGCGGGTGCCACCTGCGACCGCGTACTTCTGCTCGGGGCCGGGGGCGCCGGCGCGGCCGTGGCGCATGCGCTGCTCGACTGCGGCGGTCGAACGGCTCGCCATTGCCGACGTCGAGCCCGAGAGGGCCGGGACACTCGTCCAGAACCTGGAGGCCGGCTTCGGCGCCGGCCGGGCGGTGGTCGTCCATGACCTGCCCAAGGCCGCGAAGGCGGCGCAGGGGATCGTCAACGCCACCCCGGTCGGCATGGCGAAACTGCCCGGTATGCCCATCCCGGCCGACTGCATCGAGGCGCGCCACTGGGTCGCCGACATCGTCTATTTCCCGCTCGAGACGGAACTGCTGCGCGCGGCCCGCCGCAAGGGCTGCCGCACCCTCTCGGGCGAAGGCATGGCGGTCTTCCAGGCCGTCCGCGCCTTCGAACTGTTCACGGGCATCGCGCCCGACGCCGACCGGATGAAGGCCGCCTTCGCGGCATTCACACACGAGCCTGCGGAATAGCGGGCCAGTTTCGGAAAGAAGAACAGGGAGGAATTCAAATGAAACTGCATGCCACACGCCGCCAGTTCCTCGTCGGGACGGGCATTCTCGCAGCCTCCTCGGCCGTCCCGGCGCTCGCGCAAGACAAGCCGAAGCTTCGCTTCTCAGCCGTCTTTTCCGAGCAGGACATCCGCGCCGAGATGATGAAGAAGTTCGCCGACGCGATCGCCGGCGACTTCACCTTCGAGGGCTATTACGGTGGCAACCTGTTCAAGCAGGGCACCGAGCTCGTGGCGCTGCAGCGCGGCAACCTCGAGATGGGCAACATCGCCCCGCAGGACATCTCCAACCAGATCCCCGCCTGGTCGATCCTGACCGCCGGCTACCTCTTCCGCGACGCCGCGCATCTCAAGGCCTTCTTCGCCAGCGATGCCGGCGCCGAGATGAAGAAGATGACCGAGGACCAGCTCGGCGTGAGGGTGTTGGGCCCGACCTATTTCGGCGTGCGCCAGGTCGGCCTCAGGGTCGACAGGGAGATCAAGACGCCGGCCGACATGGCGGGGATCAAGCTGCGCATGCCCGGCGGCGACGCCTGGCAGTTCCTGGGCCGCGCGCTCGGCGCCAACCCGACGCCGATGGCCTATGCCGAGGTCTATACCGGCCTGCAGACAGGCGCCATCGACGGCCAGGACAATCCGCTGCCGAACGTCGAGAACATGAAATTCTATGAGGTGATGAAGCAGATCGTGCTGACCTCTCACCTCGTCGGCTTCGACCTCCTGACCGTATCCAAGAAAGTCTGGGACGGGATGGATGCCGACCGACAGGCGCGGTTCCAGGCGGCGGCGGACGCGGCGATCGACTTCTCGACCGAGAAGCACCTCGCCCGCGAGAGCGAGCTCGCCGAACGGTTCAAAGCGGCCGGGCTGAAGATCTACGAGCCCGACGTCGAGGCCTTCCGCAGCCATGTGCAGCAGCAGTATCTTGCGTCGGACCTCGCGGCGAGCTGGCCCGCGGGCATGGTCGACAAGATCAACGCCCTCTGAGAACGTCACGCGGCGTACCGCCGCCCACGAGGGGCCGGCGGTACGTCCACGGGAGACAAGCCGATGCGGCACGGTGCGCGGCTCCTGGCGGGCTGGCTCTATCGACGCGGCGAGAACCTCGTCGTCGTCATGATCGGCGTGATGTTCGCCGCCTTTCTGCTCCAGGTGATCTTTCGCTATCTCCTGCAATGGCCGACCGGCTGGAGCAACGAACTCACCGTGGTCCTCTGGATCTGGGTTGTCCTGTTTGGGGCCGCCTTCGTGGTGCGCGAG
This sequence comes from Chelatococcus daeguensis, assembly GCF_001887265.1. Lineage (NCBI taxonomy): Bacteria > Pseudomonadati > Pseudomonadota > Alphaproteobacteria > Hyphomicrobiales > Chelatococcaceae > Chelatococcus > Chelatococcus daeguensis. Next base: position 7,200 of record NZ_CP018096.1, read on the forward strand.
GAGGAGGAAATCCGGTTTGACCTCGTCTACGGCGCGGTCCGCCCCCGCGTGCGCCGCGTGATGACGGTGATGGCCGCGGCCGCGCTCCTCGTGCTCTACGGCTGGTCGCTTCCCGCCGTCTACGATTACGTAAGCTTCATGAAGGTGCAGAGGACCGCCTATCTGAAGATCCGTTTCGACTGGCTGTTCTCGATCTACGTCATCTTCGTCGTCGCCGTCCTCGCCCGCTACCTGTGGCTCGGCTGGCACGCTCTCACGGGTCGGGAGCCGGACGAAACCGATCCTGCCAAGGCGGGCCCCACCACATGATCGTCATCGACCCATTCTGGCTGGCACTGGCCTCGATCTGCGTGCTGGCGCTCATCGGTCTGCCGATCGGCCATGCGATGATCGCATCCTCGATCCTCTATCTGTGGCTCGCCGGACTCGACATGGGCACGGCGGCCGAGCAGATCCTCAACGGCCTCTATACCGGATATCTCCTGCTCGCCGTGCCGATGTTCATCCTCGCCGCCGAAATCATGAACGCGGGGACGATGACGCAGCGGCTGCTCCATTTCTGCAATGCCGTCGTCGGCCGCTTCCGCGGCGGCCTTGCCCAGGTCAACGTGCTGCAATCCCTCATCTTCGCGGGCATGTCCGGCTCGGCGATCGCCGATGCGGCCGGCACGGGCAAGATGATGCAGCAGCTCATGACGAAGGACGACAGATATCCCGCGAGCTATGCCGCCGCGCTGACGGCGGCCACCGCCGTGATCGCGCCGATCATCCCGCCCTCCATTCCGCTCGTCATCTATGCGCTCGTCTCGGACGCCTCGGTCGGCTTCCTGTTCCTCGCAGGCATCACGCCCGGGATCATGCTGGCGCTCGCGCAGATGACTATCGTGGCCATCGACGCACGCCGCAAGAACTTCCCCGTCGAGAAGCCTGTTCCGCTACACCGGTTGCCCGGCCTCACGCTGCGGGCCCTGCCGGCACTCATGCTGCCGGTGGTTCTGCTCGTCGGCATCCGGGGCGGCGTGATGACGCCGACAGAGGCGGCGGCCGTGGCGGCAGGCTATGCGCTCCTCATCTCCGTCGCGATCTACCAGAGCGTCACGCCCGGGCAGCTCTATCGCGCGCTCCTCAGCAGCGGGCGCACCACCGCCTCGATCGGCATGCTGCTGGCCGGCGCGATGGTGTTCAACTACGTCGTCACCGTCGAGAACATTCCGCAATCGCTGTCTGCCCTGCTGCTCGGCTGGAATCTCACGCCGACGCAGTTCCTCCTCCTCGTCAACGTGCTGCTTCTTCTCCTGGGCTGCGTGCTCGAGGGCACCACGATACTGCTCGTCATCGTGCCGGTGCTGATCCCCGCGGCGCGGGCCCTCGGCATCGACATGGTGCATTTCGGCGTGGTGGTCGTCCTCAACATCATGCTCGGGCTGATCACGCCGCCCTACGGGCTGCTGCTCTTCATCATGACCCGCATCGCTGAGGTGCCGCTGCGCGATATCGTCCTCAACGTCCTGCCTTTCCTGTTCGCCATGCTCGGCGCGCTCGCCATCGTCACGCTGGTGCCAGGCACCGTCCTGTGGCTGCCGCGCCTGCTCGGATACGGGGGATGACCGTGAAGCCGATCTTCGTTCTCAACGGGCCCAACCTCAACCGGCTTGGCACGCGCGAGCCGCACGTCTACGGCACGACGACACTGGCCGAGATCGAGGCCATGTGCCGGCAGGCGGCCGGCGACACGCCCGTGCGCTTCCACCAGACGAATGCCGAGTACCAGCTCGTCGACTGGGTGCACGAGGCGATCGACGGGGGAGCGGGCATCCTCATCAATCCGGCGGGGCTGAGCTTCCGCTCCATCCCGCTGCTCGACGCCCTGAAGATGTTCCCCGGGCCGATCGTCGAAATCCACATCTCGAACATCCATCGGCGCGAGGAGATCTATCACCACTCGCTTGTGTCCAGGGCCGCCACGGCCGTCATCGCCGGGCTCGGGCCGCGCGGCTACGTCCACGGCATCCGTGCCCTGATCGAGATGATCGATGGAGGATCGCCATGAAGACATCCATCGCCACGGTCTCGATCAGCGGCGACCTGCGGGAGAAGCTGGCAGCAATCGCCGCGGCCGGGTTCGACGGGGTCGAGATCTTCGAGCAGGACTTTCTCGCCTTCGACGGGACGCCGGCGGAGGTCGGCCGCATGGTGCGCGACCACGGTCTCGCGATCACGCTCTTCCAGCCCTTCCGCGACTTCGAGGGCCTGCCCGAGCCGCAGCGCAGCCGCGCGTTCGACCGGGCCGAGCGCAAGTTCGACCTCATGCAGGAGCTCGGCACGGACCTGATGCTGGTCTGCTCCAATGTCTCGCCGGCAGCGCTCGGCGGCATCGACCGGGCCGCCGCCGACTTCCGCGAGCTCGGCGAGCGGGCGGGCAAGCGCGGCCTGCGCGTCGGCTACGAGGCGCTCGCCTGGGGCCGCCACATCGGCGACCACCGCGATGCGTGGGAGATCGTGCGCCGCGCGGACCACCCGGCGATCGGCCTCATCCTCGATTCCTTCCACACGCTGGCCCGCGGCATCGACGTCGACACCATCCGCGCCATTCCCGGCGACCGCATCTTCATCGTGCAGCTCGCCGACGCGCCGAAGATGACGATGGACCTGCTCTCCTGGAGCCGGCACTACCGCAACATGCCCGGCCAGGGCGACCTCCCGGTCGTCGATTTCATGCGCGCGGTGGCGGCGACGGGCTATGTCGGGCCGCTCTCACTGGAGATCTTCAACGACCAGTTCCGCGGCGGCTCGCCCCGGTCGATCGCGGTCGACGGCCGGCGCTCGCTCGTCAACCTCATGGACCAGGTCCGCCGGTCCGAGCCGGCCATCGCGATCGACGTGCCGGCGATGCCGGAGCCGGTGCGGGTGGAAGGCGTCGCCTTCGTCGAATTCGCGGCGAACGAAGAGGAAGCGGGCGCCCTCGGCTCTCTGCTCATGACGATGGGTTTTGCCCCGCACGCCAGGCACCGCAACAAGGAGGTCGTGCTGTGGCGGCAGGGCACAGCCGACGATGGCATCAACATCGTCATTAATACCGAACACGAGGGCTTTGCCCACTCGTCCTATCTGGTGCACGGCACCAACGCCTATGCCTTCGGCATCAAGGTCGGGGACGCCGACGCCACGGTGGCCCGCGCCCGCGCGCTCGGCGCCGAACCCTTCGAGCAGAAGCACGGGCCCGGAGAACTGGCGATCCCGGCCATCCGGGGAGTCGGCGGCGGCGTTATCTATTTCATCGACGACCGCACCAATCACGTCTGGGACATTGAGTTCGAACCTCTGCCGCAGGCCCCACAGACGGGGCAGGCGGTGGGACTCGTCGGGATCGATCATGTCGCCCAGACGATGAACTACGAGGAGATGCTGACCTGGATCCTGTTCTACACGGCGATCTTCCGCATGGAGAAATCGCCGATGGTGGACGTGGTCGATCCCGGTGGACTTGTGCGCAGCCAAGTGGTCGCGAGCACCGACGGGGCCGTCCGGCTGACGCTCAACGGCGCCGAGAACCACAAGACCCTCGCCGGGCATTTCATCGCCGAAAGCTTCGGCTCGTCGGTGCAGCACCTCGCCTTCCGCACGGATGACATCTTCGCGAGTGCGGCGGCCATGGCAGAACGTGGCTTTCGGGCACTGGAAATCTCGCCCAACTACTACGACGATCTCGCGGCCCGCTTCGGCATCCAGCCGGAGCTGCTCGACCAGCTGCGCACCCACAACATTCTCTACGACCGCGACGACGGCGGTGAATATTTCCAGGTCTACAGCACCAACTACAGCGAGGGCTTCTTTTTCGAGATCGTCGAGCGCCGCGGCGGCTATCGTGGATACGGCGCCGCCAATGCACCCTTCCGCATAGCAGCGCAGAAGCGGCAGCTGCGGCCGCCGGGGCTGCCCCGGAGCTGACGCCCGTCATCCATGGCTATGGGACCCGCGAGGATCGGCTGATCGGGACTTTTCCGATGGAACACGTCAGCGTCATGGCCCGTGACGCGCATCAGGATGCCGCCGGAGCCATTCCGCGACACCAGGCGTCGCCGCCCCGGACCGACCCGAAATGCCCGGCTCACGCTTTTGCGGGCTGCTGCGTCTGATGAGGTGCCGTGCCATCCGCGACCGGCACCTCGCGCAGCCTTTGGACGTCCTCCGCACTGGAACGAAATGTCCGGCCGGGCGTTTCCCTCGTGCCGAAGGGACGCAAAGCGACCCGACAGCACTGGACCAGACTTACAAAGAAAGGGCCGAGCGGCCATAGCAAACACATGGTGACAAGCATAAAATAATCAACAATGACCTATTTACTTGAGCATGGTTCTTTTGGAATGAGAACGATTATCAATAGCTCATTTCAGTCTAATCATTATTGCATCGTGACAGGAAACCCGGGGCTGGCTGCGGCAAAGGAAAACGCGATATGCTTCGCCGGACCCTATTTCTGATCATCATGGCCTTCGCTCTGACCGTGGGCGCCGGAACCGCCTTCGCCCAGCAGGAACGGTTTGCGCTCGTCATCGGCCAGGCCGATTATCCGAGCGGCCGCCTGCCGACCACCCTCAATGACGCCGGCCTCGTGGCCCAGACCTTGCGAACCGCCGGCTTCGACGTGTCGGGGGGCGGTGACCTGAAGGGCGACGACCTGCGCCATGCCATGCGGGCGTTCCTGGACAAGGTCCAGGGAGCGGGCCGGGATGCGGCTATCGTCGTTTATTTGGCGGGACAGGCGCTGCAGCTTGAGGGAGAGAACTATTTCCTGCCCGTCGATGCGCGGCTGAGCAACGACAGCGATGTTCCGCTCGAGGGCTTCAGGATCTCGGATCTGCTTCGCTCGCTGGCGGGCGCCTCGGCCGGCGTACGCATCGTGATCCTCGACGCCGCCCGCCCCCATCCGGAGCTTGGCGGGCAGCCGATCGCGCCAGGTCTCGCCATCATCGACCCCCCGCAGGGGTTCGCCATTGCCTACTCCGCGGCGCCCAACTCGGTCGCGCCGGAAGGGCAGGGCCCCTACGGCCCCTATGCCACGGCGCTCGCCGAAATGATGCAGCAGCCCGGCCTGCCGATCGATGTGCTCTTCGGGCGGGTGCGGCTGCGCGTGCACGAGGAGACGGGCGGCCGGCAGACGCCCTGGGACAGCGTCAATATCGGCGATGCCGATTTCTTCTTCTTTGAGCCCGAGCCGGGATCGGCGCCGGTGGCCGGCCCGCCGCCGCGCCGTTCGATCGCGCGGCTTCCGGCTCCGGAAGCCTATGTCTATGCCATCGAGGAGGACACCATTCCGGTCTACCAGGAGTTCCTGCGTATCTATCCGCGGGATCCGATGGCCCGGCGCGTGCGTGTCATCCTTGCCGAGCGGCGCGAAGCGCTGATCTGGCGCCGCACCCTCCTCACGGATTCGCCGGAAGCATACTGGACCTACCTGCACCGCTATCCGCGCGGGCCGCATGCCGTGGACAGCCGCCGCCGCCTTTCGAGGCTGTCGGTCGCGCTCGAGCCGCCGCGCCGGTTCGACATCATCGAATATGACGACCTGCCGCCACGGCTGCCGGACGAGTTCGAGGATTATGCCGAGATCTACGAGATCCGCGACCTGCCGCCACCGCCACCGCTCCCCGTCGCCATCCTGCCGCCGCGGCCGACCGAATTCGAGCGCCTGCCGCCGCCGCCTCCGCCGACAGCCGGCTTCCTGCCGATCCCCACCGAAGTACCCCTGCCGAGCGCAGCGCGGCGGCGGCCGGAAGGCGTTTTCCGTCCGGCACTGGATCCGCAACGGGTCATCGACGTTCAGGTGCCGCGAACCGCGCCTGCGCCGGCGGCGCCCGAAGGCGCGCGCCCGGACACCGATCAGCCACCGCCCCCGACCCCGCCTGCCCCGCAGCGCACGGCCCCACAGGGCGACCGGGCGCCGCAGCCGGCCGATGATGCCCGGCCCGGCTCACCCGCGCCCGCCCAGCCAGGCGAGGCGCCCCGCCAGCGCCGCGCTCCGGGTGAACCGCCTGTACCGGACCGGGACGCGGCGCCGCCCGCATCCGCGCCGGGCCACCTGCGCGACCCGGAAAGGGCTCCTGCCGATCAGGTCCGGCCACGGCGAGAGCGAACGCCTCGACCGGCAGATCGCGAAGCGCCGCGGCAGCGCCGCGCGCCGGGCGAACTGCCGGTGCCGGGCGAGGGCGCGGCGCCACCCGCGCCGGTACCCGTGCCCGACCAGCTTCGCGGCCAGCGGACGGAGCCCAGCGACGAGGCTCGGCCGCAAAGGAAAACTCGGCCCGCCGAGCGCCAGGCCCCAGCGCAGCGCAGCACGCCGGAAAGGTCGTCGAGGCCGGGGCGAGACGCCGCCCCGCCTGAGCGCCCGCCCGCTGCGGGCGCTCCCGGTCGGCAGACGGCGCCGAGCGAAATTCAGCCGCGGCAACCGGCGAGGCAGGCGCCCGCCGGCACCCGTCCCCGACGCGAGCCCGCGCCTTCAGAGACCGCTCCCCCGGTACGCATGCCGCAGCCGTCCGTTCGCGAGGCGCCGCCCCGACAAGAACGATCAGGGCCGGTGCAGCCGCAACGTCCATCCGGTTTCGATGGGCGCGCACCGGTCATGCCTGACGCACGGCCGGGTCGCGCAGAACAGCCCCGCGCCCCCGCCGCCATGCCGCGTCCAGAACGGCCCGCGCCCGAACAGCCGCGCATGCAGGCCCCCCGTCAGCAGCCGTCCGGTCCAGCGGCGGAGCGCGGCCCGCGCGGACCTGGCCGGCGCGGCTGTCCAGAAGGCGCGGACTGCCCGCAGCCATAGATGCGTGGTGAATGGACGACCGGTCCAGTGATCATCGCCTGCGGGCCACGATGTAGGGACGCCGGTCCCTTCCTCTGCTGGCGTGGGTCTCCAGGGCAAGAATGTCGAACCCCGCACCGGTGATCAGCTGGTCCAACGCGGATGTATCGAACGAATTGACATGCGGCGCTTGTCCGACAGCCCGCATCGCGGGCAGCAGGAGCAGCCGGATGAGCGGGTTCATGTCTCCGAGGCAAGGGGTTTTCGAGATGAACAGACCTGCGGGCTTCAGCAGCGTGTGAATGCCACGCAAGGTGCCCGGCACGTCACGCACCAGGTGCAGGTAGTTAAAACCGAGGACGACGTCGAACCGGCCTTCGTCGTGGACCAGTTCCTCGGCCGTCGCCGTGCGAAACAACAGTGCCGGGACCGGCTCTGCCGCCAGCTTGTCTTCTGCGATCGCGATCATGCCGCGGGAAAGGTCCGTCGCGAGATAGCTCTGAACGCCGCTTGCAAGTCGCAATGCCGTCGTTCCCGTGCCGCAACCGAGTTCCAGCACATCATCGGTGGGCCGCAGATGGGCGCGCGTGCGTTCGAGAGTGCGCTCGTACCCAAGCTGGTCCGCGATGGCGGAGCGAGCATATCTGCGGGAAGACCTGTCCCAGAAGCGAGCGTCGCTGGCGGTGCTCATCATGCCGTTCTCTCTGGGCAGGAAAGCTTGCCCTGATATGCGGTGGGTTAGATCGTGGCGGCCCGCTTCGCAACACCAGCAGTTTCGCCATCTGCGCCACCTCCGGCAACAGGCGCATCCGCGCCACTCGAGCGGCACATGGCTCAGCAGTCGATCCACATGATGGATGCCATGAGAATCGCTTCGGCCGGCAGGGGGCCGGCGCAACCGCCGTCGCAACATCGTGCGCACGTCATCTAGGGTCTGCGGCCGGCATTGCCTGTGGGCGACGGGATGGTTAGTTGCTTGGTTCGAATACTGGGGCGGCGACCGGCAGCCCGGACGGGTGCGGAAAGGAATGCAGCCGATGGTTCTGGCGAATGCGCAGATGGCCGTGGAGTTGCCCCGTGCCTGGGTCGGCGATCTTGCCGGCTATGCCTGCCGGCCGCAGACCATCGGCTGCTCCGAGGCGGCGGTCTACCGGCTCGAGGCACATGGCCGTCCGACCCTGTTCGTGAAGGCGGAGCCGGTCGGACCGCTGTGTGAGTTGCCGGGAGAGGCAGCGCGACTGCGCTGGCTGGCCGGGCAGGGTATCGCCTGCCCGCGGGTCCTCGCCGAGGCCGAGGAGGCGCAGTGCTGCTGGCTTCTCATGAGTGCCGTGGCCGGCCGCGACCTTGCCTCCTCGACCGATCTCGCGCCCGGGCAGATTGTGACCATCGCGGCGGAAGCCTTGCGTGGGCTGCACGCGCTCGCCGCACGCACCTGCCCCTTCGATCATGGACTCCGCCCGCGTATCGCGCTCGCCCGGACGCGCATGGATGCCGGGCTGGTAGACGAGGAGGATTTCGACGATGAGCGCCGCGGCCGCAGCGCGGCCGACCTCTTCAACGATCTGCTGTCAAGCTGTCCCGAAGGCGAGGACCTCGTCGTCACGCATGGTGACGCCTGCCTGCCCAATCTCCTCGCCCAGGACGGGCGTTTCACCGGCTTCGTCGACTGCGGCAGGCTCGGCGTGGCCGACCGCCACCAGGATCTGGCGCTGGCAAGCTGGAGCATCCGCCACAATCTCGGCGAGGACTGGGTCGAACCCTTCCTGCGGCATTACGGCGGAACGGTCGATCCCGATCGTCTGGCCTTCTACCGTCTGCTCGACGAGTTCTTCTGAACGCGCTCCGCCTATCGGCCCCGCCGCCTCCCGTTCGGAAGGGAAGAGGGCGAGGTCGCTCGAACAGTTCTCCAGAATCGCATAAGCGTTCTTATGGAACCAGATGGCCGGATCGGGGATCAGAACCCAAGGACGCCGCGCACGCAGAGATTGTCGTCGAGATGCACGATCTCGGCGACTGCACCACGGCGCAGGCGTCCGCGCCTTGCGTCGCCGATCAGTTCGGCCGGATAGAGGGAAGCCATGCGCAGCGCCTCCTCCGTGCCGAGGCCGAGGTCCCGCGCCGCATAGCGCACCGCGCTCGCCATGTCGATGTCGGCTCCGGCCAGCAGGGTGCCGTCCGCGAGCGTGAGCCGGCCGCCGCGGCGATAGACCGTGCGCCCGCCCAGCGTGAAGCTGTCGCCGCTCCAGCCGACCGAGGCCATCGCATCGGTGACGAGATAGAGCCGTCCCGGCCCGCGCTTGGCCGCCAGCGCCACGCGCAGGCTCTCCGGATGCACGTGGTGGCCGTCGGCGATGATCCCGCAGAACACGGCGCCGGCCGCCAGGGCGGCGCCGACCATGCCCGGGTCGCGGTTGCCCAGCTGGCTCATGGCATTGAAGAGGTGGGTGACCGCGCGCGCGCCGGCATCGATGGCCGCCCGCGCTGCGTCATAGCCGGCATCGGTGTGGCCGAGGCTCACGATGACGCCGGCATCGGCCAGGCGGCGGATGAGCCGCAGCGGCGCCTGTTCGACCGCCACGGTCACCATGAGCACCCCGATGCGCTCCCTCGCCTCGATCAGGCGGGCAACGTCGTTCTCCGTCAACGGACGCATCAACTCGGCCAGATGCGCACCCTTGCGGGCGGGCGCCAGGTGCGGCCCTTCGAGATGAAGGCCGAGAACGCCGGGGATCCGCCCTGCCACCTCTGCCGCGGCGGCGATGGCCGCCGCCGTCACGGCGGGCGTGTCCGTGATCAGCGTCGGCAGCAGCCCCGTCGTGCCGAAAGGCCGGTGCGCGGCCGCGATCTGCTCAATCGCCTCGCCGCTCGGCCCGTCGTTGAGCATGACCCCGCCGCCGCCGTTGACCTGCAGGTCGACGAAACCCGGCGCCAGCAGCCCGCCGTCGAGCACGCGGCGCTCGGCATGCGCGGGCACGTCTTGCGCCCGCACCACGTCGAGGACGGTGCCGCCGGAGACGAGGACCGCCGCCTCCTCCCGGATCCGATCGCCGTCGAAGACGCGGGCGCCGACCATGGCGGTGAGAGACATCAGACGGTTTCCGTAACCTTGAGGAGATGGGGCGGGCGGTCGGGATCGAAGCCGCGCAGACGGCTGACCTTCTCGATCAGTCCATAGAAGGACACCGCCATCGACAGAGGATCGAGATGGGCGTGACCGGTCGCCGCGACGGGCAGCCGCTTGCCGGGCGCGTCGGCTGTCGCCGCCGGAAAGACGTGGCCGCCGGCCGCCTGCAGGCGCTGCAAGGCGGCGCGCCCGGCCGCGGCCGCCCTGTCTTCCGGCAGGAAGGCGAGGATCGGGAAATCCGCGCGCACGAGGCGCAAGGGGCCGTGCATGATCTCGGCAGTCGAGAAGGCCTCGGCATGAATGGCAGCGGTTTCCTTGCTCTTCAGCGCCGCCTCCTGCGCGATGGCCAGGGCCGGCCCGCGGCCGACCATGTAGCATGAAGAGGCCGTCGACAATGGCTCCTCGAGCGCGGACCAGTCGGCGGCCAGCGCCTCGGCAAGGCTCTTGGGCAGACCCCGGATCGCTGCGAGCAGGCGCTCGTCGCCGGCCCAGGCCGCGACAATGGTGGCAGCCGCGGCGGCGGCAGCGATGAAGGATTTCGTCGCCGCCACGCTGCGCTCGACGCCGGCCTGGAGCGGGATGGCGACATCGGCCGCCTGCGCCACCGGGCTGTCGTCGACATTGACGAGGGCGACCGTCAGCGCCCCGGCCGCCCGGGCGGCGGCCTGCAGCGCAACGATGTCCGGGCTCTGGCCCGACTGCGAGATCGTGAACAGCACGGCGCCGCGCAGGCGCAAGGGCGCGTCGTAGACCGACGCCAGCGAAGGCCCAAGCGAGGCGACGGGCGTGCCGGTCGCAATCTCGAGGAGGTACTTCAGATAGCCCGCCGCATGGTCAGACGTGCCGCGCGCGCAGGTGGCGACGATCGGCGGCGCCATGCCGGACAGGCGGCGACCCAGCGCCGTCAGGTCGTCGAGGCTGGCGTCGAGAAGCCGGGCGACAGCCTGCGGTGCCTCCCGCGTCTCCCGCTCCATCTCAGTCATAGGATTCAACACACCCTCCGGATCGCCATCAGCTCTCGTCCTTCGGGGCATCGGCGGGCTGCTGTGACCTTCCCTCGAAAGCCGCCGCCGTCACCGCAGGCAGGTCTTCGCCGGACGCGCGCGAGGCCTGCTCGGCCTCGGCCGGCGACAGGCCCTGCACCACGAAGATGGCGAGCTTGACCTGGAATGTCGCCTTTTCGAGAGCTGCTCGGGCCGCGGCCGGGCTGCAGCGGTGACGTTCGCCACGATGTCCCCGCGCGGCGATGGAGCTTGCCAGCGGGATGACCCGCTGGAGCGACGGCAGCACCGCCCAGACGGTGCCAATCACCTTCTCCTGTCCCCATACGAGCGCGCGCAGCATCTACTCGCCCAGAAGCTTCTCGAGGTTCCGGTACTTGAGGCTGCGGCGTTCGGTATGGCCGATCAGGCCTGCCCTGGTCATGCCACCGCTCCATAACCACTATGATACCGGAGTAAACTGCGCGGAGAACCGACGCAACGGACTTTCACGGGATGGGTCATCGACTCCAAGCAGCTTGAACCAAGGATGCCGTGCACAACCCCCTCCCCGCAACGACCCCGCTGGCGTGACGAAGCGCTCGAAAGAAGACCGCAACTGGTTGACAACGGGCTCTCTCCGATCCGCTTGGCGGGGTCGGCCGGCCTGCCCCGCAGGAAGGCATGCGCCTTGGACAGACACGCGATCATCGGCGGCGTGCGCCTGGAGGGTACCGTCCAGGTCCCGGCGCGAAGAACGCGGCCCTGCCGGTGCTGGCGGCTAGCCTCCTCAGCGGCCAATCGCTCCCGTTGAGCAATGTTGCGGATGCTGCCGACCTGCATACGATGCTAGCCCTGCTGCGCCGGCTCGGCACCGCGATGGACGTGGGCCCATCCCGCGTACTCTCGATTTCCTCCGGCTCGCTGACCAACACCGAAGCAATCTACGTCCGCAAGATGCGGGCCTCTTTCCGCATGCTCGGGCCGCTCGCGGCCCGGCTCGGAGAGGCCCTATTTCGCTGCCCGGCGGCTGCGCCATCGGCGCCCGTCCCGTCGATTTCCACCTCGCGGCCATCGAGCGGCCGAGCGCCAGGGGAGAGATCGCCGTCGGCGCAACCCATACTGCCAGGATGGCGGCGACGGACGCTAACGGCCAGACCCCGATCGTCAATTGCGCCCGCGATCCGGCGATGATCGATCTTGTATGAGCCTCCGACGCGCTGCGTGACGATCTCGATCCGCGCCTGTGCCGGGCCCCGTCCTAACGTCGCACAGATGCGATGCAGCCCTGCCTCGCGTCCTGCGAGCCGGTCGCGACGATCGGCGCCTCAGCCGAGTGTGTGACTGGCGAGCGCCATGCGGCGCGGGCCATCGGCGCTCGCCGGCCTGAAGGGTGCGCGACCAAGCCCCATCGATGTCACCGTGTCATGGACCTGCATGCCGGCGGCGGCGAGAAAGCCGGTAAAGGCCGCGTTGGCGGCCGGCGTATCGGCGCGCAGGAAACCGCCGGCGTGAGCTTCGACATGCGGCATCGCGACGGCAATCGCGTCCTCCTCGGTGGCAGCGATCACCGGACCGATGACATGGCCGCGCCCGAACTGGCGGCAGAGCGCGAAGGCGACCGTCTCGCCGTTGCGGACAAGCACGTGACCCGTCGATAGCGGCAGCAGCCGGCGGAACATGGCGGACCGGTCGCAGCCCACCGCCGCCCGGTCGAGATCGAGCAGCGCATCGTGATCCGCCGGGCGGACGGGCCTGAGGCTGCCCGCGACGACGGCCCGCACATCCGCGGGCACAACGGCCCGGCCCTGGCACTGCAGGACCTTCTGCTCATGGCCATAACCCAGCGAGCGATAGAGCCGCCTCGCCGCACGCGTCGCCGTGAGGCCGAACACCGACCCCTTGTTCAGCTCGTGCACGCGCTGCATCAGCCAGCGTCCGGCACCCTGCTCCTGCAGGCGCGGCGACGTAATCAGCATGCCGACCTTGACGAAGTCCGGTGCATAGCGGAACCACATGACAGAGCCGACCACGCGGCCGATCTCGTCGACGGCCGCGATGCCCCGTCCCAGGTCGAGCAGCATGCGCCAGTCGCTCTCACGATGGGGCCAGCCGACGGCGACGGACAGGGCGTGCAGCTGGTCGATGCCCACTACCGCGATATCGCGCAGGGTGACCTCGAAGGCATCCAGCTGCAGTTGAACGTCGGTCTCCAAAATCGAAAGCTCCGGCGAGTCCCCGCCGCGCGGGCGGGAACGATCGGGCCACCAGCCCAGAGCTCTTTCTAAACCATTCTCTCGACAGGAAGCACTGTTCTTCCGCGGCATTTCGGCAGGTTCGACCGTCGGCGCGCACACAAACGAAGGGACGGCCGCTGCGCCCGGCCTATCTTGTTCGCGCCCCCGATATCCCGATGTTGCCGGAGAACGCCTCTTGACCTTCCTCTTCAACTCCACCGAGGAGCGCGCCAGGGTGTTCGCGGTGCGTTTTGCTGAGGAACTCCCCGACATCCGCTTCGTGCGGAACGGCGACGCCTTCGATCCCGCCGACGTGCGCTACCTGATCACCTGGACGGCGCCGGACGATCTCGGCCGCTTCTCCAGCCTCGAGATCCTGTTCTCGATCGGCGCCGGCATCGACCAGCTGAACACGGATGCCCTGCCCCCGCACGTCCTCGTGGTGCGCATGGTCGAGGAGGGCATCACGCGCATGATGCAGGAATATGTCACGCTCGGCGTGCTCGCCCTGCATCGGCAGTTGCCGCTCTATATCACCCAGCAGAAGGAGGCGCGCTGGCAGGCGCACGACCTCCTCCCGGCAACGCAACGACGCGTCGGCGTGCTCGGCCTCGGCATGATGGGCTCGGCCGTCATCGAACGACTGAAGCCCTTCGGTTTCCCGATCGCGGGCTGGAGCCGCTCGCCGCGGTCGCTCGACGGCATCCGCTCGTTCCACGGCAAGGAGGGCCTGGCCGCCCTCCTCGCCGAAACCAACATCCTGATCTGCCTGCTGCCCCTCACCCCGGAAACCGTCGGCATCCTCGACGCCGATCTCTTTTCGCGGCTCCCCGCCGGTGCCGGGCTCGTCCATGTCGGGCGCGGCCAGCATCTCGACCAGGCGGCCCTCATCGAGGCGCTCGACAGCGGCCACCTGTCGGGCGCCGTCCTCGACGTCACCGACCCGGAGCCGCTGCCGGCGGATCACCGGCTCTGGAACCACCCCGGGGTGATCCTGACGCCGCACGTCGCGAGCAAGGTCGAGGCCGCGCCGGCGGCCAAGGCCGTCATCGACAACATCCGCCGCCACCGGGCCGGCCTGCCGCTCATCGGCCTCGTCGACCGCGGCCGCGGCTACTGACACCCCCACCAGGAAAGGTTGACCCATGTCCCTTCTCGTTCAGCTCGATCTTGCCCCGACCGACGAGCCCAGGCACAGCAGGCCGGCGCCCGACCGGCTCATCGCCGGCGATCCCGCCTTCAAGACCTGGGCACAGGACGCCTCCCGCGACGACACCGTCAAGACCGGCATCTGGGAGGCGACGCCCGGCGAGACCCGCTCCATCAAGGGTGAGACCTTCGAGTTCTGCTACATCCTGTCAGGCGTCGTCGAGCTCACGGAAGAGGGTAAGGCACCGCGCATCTTCCGTGCCGGCGACAGCTTCGTCATGAAGCCCGGCTATGTCGGCGTGTGGAAGACCATCGAGACCGTGCGCAAGATCTACGTCGTCGTCGGCTGAACGCGTGGCGGCAGGTTTCTCCGTCACGGGCGCGGCGAACGGGATTTCCCGTCGAGCCAGCCCGTCCTTCCGATCGCACCTGCGGACCGCGGCATGTGAGGCTTGCGGCCGCATCCGGAGATGAGCCCTTGTCGCTGAGTTTCGATCCTGCCGCGGTCATCATGCCGCAGGTCCATTTCATCGGCGGCGAGCGCGTGGCCGCGGCCGATGGCATCACGCTTCACCGCCCCTCAGACGGCGTGGCCTTCGCCAGTTGTCCGGTCGCCGATGCCGGCATCGTCGATCGCGCCGTCGGCGCCGCCAGAATGGCCCTCGCGACCAGCGGCTGGGGCCGGGTGCGGCCGCGCGAGCGCGTCGATGCCCTCCACCGCTGGGCCGATCTCATCGCGGCCGAGGCGATGACGCTGGCGCGGCTGGAGGCGGTGGCGTCGACCCGGCCGGTCGCGGAGCTGATCAGGGTCGACATTCCGATCACGGTCGAGCAGATCCGCTTCTTCGCGGAATTCGCCGACAAGGAAGGGGGCGACCTCGCCCCCCACAGCCGCCGACAGCGTCGGCATGATCGCGACGGAGCCCTATGGCGTCATCGGCGCCATCACGCCGTGGAACTTCCCGATCTCGATGGCCGCCTGGAAGCTCGGCCCAGCTCTCGCCGCCGGCAATGCCGTGGTGCTCAAGCCGTCGGAGATGACGCCCTTCGCCACGCTTTTCATGGCCGAGCTGTCGGTGCGGGCGGGATTGCCGGCGGGGCTGATCAACGTCGTGCTCGGCGACGGGCGCACCACCGGCGCGGCGATCACCAGCCATCCCGACATCGCCAAGATCAGCTTCACCGGCTCGACGGGCGCCGGGGCGGCGATCATGGAGAATGTCGCGCGCACCGGCATCAAGCCGATGACGCTGGAGCTCGGCGGCAAGAGCCCGCAGCTCGTCTTCGCCGACGCTGACCTTGCGCTCGCCGCCGGCGCCATCGCCCGCAGCATCCTCGCCAATGCCGGCCAGGTCTGCGTCGCGGGCTCCCGGCTCATCGTTGAGGCAACCGTCGCGGATGAGCTCATCGGGTTGATCACCAAGCATATGGCGGCGATCCGGCCCGGCCCGACCTGGGACGAGGCCACGGGCTATGCGCCGATCGTCTCCGCGCGCCAGCTCGGCCGCATAAAGAGCATCGTCGATGCCACCCTCGCGCAGGGCGCCCAGTGCCGCTTCGGCGGGGAGTGCCTCGACCGGCCGGGCTATTTCTATGCCCCGACCCTCATCGACGGCGTCGACGCCAACTCCCGGGCCGTCGCGGAGGAAATCTTCGGGCCGGTGCTCACCGTCCAAACCTTCCGCGAGGAAGAGGAGGCGCTCGCGCTTGCCGATCATCCGACCTACGGTCTCTGCGCCGGCCTCTATACGCGGGACCTGTCGCGCGCGCTGCGCCTGAGCGGCCGGCTGGAGGCCGGCACGGTGTGGATCAACCGCTATGGCCGCTCGCGCGACCACATCCTGCCGACCGGCGGCTACAAGCAATCGGGGCTCGGCAAGGACCTCGGCCGCGAGGCCTATCTCGCGAACCGCAGGTCGAAGAGCGTCCTTATCGCCATCTGAGGAGGAAGACCAGTGAAATCCTACAAGATCGCCCTCATTCCGGGTGATGGCATCGGTGTGCCCGTCACCGAAGCCGCCTGGGAGGTGCTGGGCAAGGCGGCGCGCGGCGCCGGTTTTTCCCTTGAAGGCACGACCTTTCCCTGGTCCTGCGACTTCTACGAGCGGACGGGCACGATGATGCCGGCGGATGGCATCGAGACCCTGCGCGGCTTCGACGCCATCCTGCTCGGCGCGGTCGGATGGCCGGCGCGCGTGCCCGATGCGGTCTCGCTGCACGGGCTGCTGCTGCCGATCCGCAAGGCCTTCGTGCAATATGCCAATATCCGGCCGCACCGCCTGCTGCCGGGCGTCAAGGGGCCGCTGCGCGCAGGCGCCTTCGACATTCTCTGCATCCGCGAGAATACCGAGGGCGAGTATTCCGGCGCCGGCGGCCGCGTCCATAACGGCACGGACGACGAGGTCGCGGTGGAGACGTCGATCTTCACGCGCAAGGGGGTGGAGCGCATCCTGCGCTTCGGCTTCGAAGAGGCGCGCCGGCGGCGGGGCAAGCTTGCCTCGGTGACCAAATCGAATGCCCAGAAGCATTCCATGGTGTTCTGGGACGAGGTCACGACGCGGCTCGCCGCCGACTATCCGGACGTCACGGTCACGAACTACCACATCGACGCGATGGCGGCGCGGATGGTGATGGCGCCGGAGAGCCTCGACGTCGTCGTCGCTTCCAACCTGTTCGGCGACATCCTGACCGATCTCGGCGCCGCCATCCAGGGCGGGCTCGGCTTCGCCGCCTCGGCCAACATCAATCCGGACCGCACCGCCCCGTCGATGTTCGAGCCGGTGCACGGCTCGGCGCCGGACATCGCCCATCTCGGCATCGCCAATCCGATCGCGGCGATCTGGTCCGGGGCGATGATGCTGGAGCATCTGGGCGAGCGGTCCGCAGCGGCGGCCGTCATGGCCGCCATCGAAGCTGCGACCGCACGCGGCATCGGCACAGAGCCCGGCAAGCACCGCACCACCGAGATCACCGCCGCCGTGCTCGCGGCACTCGCCTGACAGGAGACGAACGACATGACCATCGAAGGCCTTCGCGATCCCGGCCTCGTCCGGGAGGCCTGCCTCGTCGGGGGCCGCTGGAGCGGAGCCTCCGCCGGCCGGACGCTCGATGTGATCGACCCGGCCACGCAGTCGGTGCTCGGCACGGTGCCCGATGCCGGCGCCGAGGAGACCCGCGCCGCGATCGAGGCGGCGGCCGCCGCCTTCGAGCCCTGGCGTGCCAGGACGCCCGCCGAGCGCGCCGCGCTGCTGGAGGCGTGGCACGCGCTGATGCTGGAGCATCTGGAGGACCTCGCGCTGATCCTGACGCGCGAGCAGGGTAAGCCTCTTGCCGAAGCGCGGGGCGAGATCCGCTACGGCGCCTCCTTCGTCAAATGGTTCGCCGAGGAGGCGCGCCGCATCTACGGCACGACGATCCCTGCCCCGACGGCGGACCGGCGCATCGTGGTGCTCAAGCAGCCGGTGGGCGTCTGCGGCATCGTCACGCCCTGGAACTTCCCCAATGCAATGATCACCCGCAAGGTCGCCCCGGCGCTCGCCGCCGGCTGCACGGTGGTCATCAAGCCCTCGGAGCTGACCCCCTTCTCGGCGCTGGCGCTCGGCGTGCTCGCCGAGCGCGCGGGCATTCCGGCGGGCGTGATCAACATCGTCACCGGCATGCCGACGCCGATCGGGGCGGAACTGACCGGCAACCCCGCGGTGCGCAAGCTCTCCTTCACCGGCTCGACGCGCGTCGGCGCCCTGCTCATGCGCCAGGCGGCCGACAGCATCAAGCGGCTCAGCCTGGAGCTCGGCGGCAATGCGCCCTTCATCGTCTTCGACGATGCCGATCTCGACCTCGCCATCGAGGGCGTCCTCGCCTCGAAGTTCCGCAACGGCGGCCAGACCTGCGTCTGCGCCAACCGCATCCTCGTGCAGGACGGCATCTACGACCGGTTCGCCGAGAAGCTGTCGGCCAAGGTCGCGGCGATGAAGGTCGGCCCCGGCACGCAGGAGGGCGTCGCCATCGGCCCGATGATCAATGCCGCCGCGATCGAGAAGATCGAGCGCCACGTCGCGGACGCGCTCGCCAAGGGCGCCCGGCGGCTCGCGAGCGCCGCCGAGGTGCCGGACGGGCCGCAATACGCGTCCCCGACCGTGCTCGGCGACGCCAGCACCGATATGCTGCTCGCGAGCGAGGAGACCTTCGGGCCGGTGGCGCCGCTCTTCCGCTTCCGCCACGAGGAGGAGGCGATCGGGATCGCCAACGGAACGCCCTTCGGGCTCGCGGCCTATTTCTTCACGCAGGACCTGCGGCGCTCCTGGCGCGTCGGCGAGGCGCTCGAATTCGGCATGGTGGGGCTCAACACCGGCGCCATCTCGATGGAGGTCGCGCCCTTCGGCGGCGTCAAGCAGTCCGGCCTCGGCCGCGAGGGCTCGCAGCTCGGCATCGAGGAATATCTTGAGGTCAAGGCCTTCCACATGGGCGGCCTTGCCTGAGCGCATGGAAAAGGCGCCGGGGGATCCTCCCGGCGCCTGCAGCATCATGTGCCTACTGGATGCGGTCGAGCATCTTGTAATAGAGCCCGACCAGCGGCAGGAACCAGGGCTTGCCGAAATGGCCGGGCACCGCCGGCCAAGCGAGGTCCTTCAGGGGATTGCGGTCGGACCGGCCGAGGATCGCATCGGCCATGATCATGCCCAGATGCGTCGACAACTGCGCGCCGTGGCCGGAATAGCCCATGGCATACCAGACGCCGTCGGTACGGCCGGCGCGGGGATAGCGGTCCCTGGTCATGTCGACGAGGCCGCCCCAGCAATAGTCGATCTCGACATCGGCCAGCTGGGGGAAGATGCGTGCAAGGCTCGCCCGCAGGATGGCGCCGCTCTTTGCATCGGACGCCTCATCGGAGGTGGCCGAGAAACGCGCGCGCCCGCCGAAGATCAGGCGGTTGTCGGGCGCGAGGCGGAAGTAGTTGCCGATGTTGAGCGAGGTCACCGCGGTGCGGTTGCCCGGCATGGTCGCCGCGATCTCGGCCTCGCTCAATGGCCGCGTCGCGATGATGAAGCTGCCCACCGCGATGATGCGCCGCCGGAACCAGGCGAAGGGCCCGCTCGTGTAGGCCCCTGTCGCCAGCAGCACCTCCCTGGCCGAAAGGCTGCCGCGCGGCGTGCCGAGGAGATGCCGACCGCCCTTCTCCCGCCGTGCGGTCACGGGCGCATGTTCGTGGATCACCGCGCCGTGCCGCACGGCCGCGTCGGCCATGCCGGTGACGAAGCGACCCATGTGCATCATGGCGCTCTTCTTCGAGAGCATGGCGCCATGGAAGCCGTCGGAGCCGATCTCGCCGGCAAGATCCGCCCGGCCGAGGAGGGCCGTGTCGGGATCGACCTCGCGATGCACCGCCTCGAAGTTGCGCGCGATCGCGTCGAGATGCCCGGGCTTGGAGGCGAGCTTCAGCTTGCCGGCGCGGCGGAAGGCGCAATCGATGCCCTCCTCGGCGACGAGGCGCTCGATCGTGTCGACCGCATCGTCGAAGGCTTTGTAGAGCGCGATCGCCCGCTCGGTCCCCAGCGCCGCCTTGGCGGCGATGAAGCTGTGCGCGAGGCCGTTGTTGAGATGGCCGCCGTTGCGGCCGGAGGCGCCGCAACCGACGGTGCCGGCCTCCAGCACCACGACTTTTGCACCCGCCATCGCGAGCGCACGCGCGGCAGCGAGCCCCGTGAAGCCGCCGCCGACGACGGCGACGTCATAGGCGCCCTCGACCGGGCCGGAGGCTGCGCCCGCGAAGGGCGACGCCGTGTCGTGCCAGTAGGACCGGAACTGCATGGGCTGAGCCTCACAGGCCGAAGACGCCGGGAAGTCCCGAGATGTTCTTGATCTCGACGTAGCCGTAGTAGGGGTTCGCCGGCTCGTGGCCGCGGTTCACCCAGACCTTGTGCCTGATGCCGAGATCGTGTGCCGACATGAGATCGTAGCGGAACGAGGACGAGCAGTGCACGATGTCCTCCGGCCCGCAGCCCAGCATGTCGAACATGTATTCGAAGGCCTTGAAGCGCGGCTTGTAGGCGCCGGCCTGCTCGGCCGTGTAGACGGCATGGAACGGCGCGCCGAGCTTGGCGACATTGGACGGGATCTGCGCATCCATCGCGTTCGAGAGGATAACGAGCGGGATTTCCTTGGCCACCTTCGCGAGGCCGGCCGGCACGTCCGGATGCGGCCCCCAGGTCGGGACCTGCTCGTAGACCCAGCGCGCATCTTCCGGGCGGAAGGCGACATCGTTCCTGCGACAGGTCCGCGCGAGCGCGTTGTAGACCACTTCCTCATACGGCTTCCAGGCGCCGAGCACCTCGTCGAGCCGATAGGCGGCGAAATCGGCGAGGAACTGCTGCATGCGCGGCTCGTTAAGCCTCTCGCCGTAGAGCGTGCGCGCGGCATCGGCCATGGCGAAGTAGATCAGCGTGCCGTGGCAATCGAAGGTGACGTATTTGGGCTTGAAGGCGCTCATGGGTTCATTCCCTGCTGGCGAAAGGTCGGTTCGCTCCCACACCGATCATAGTCCGGGCGGATCCGGCCCCGGGCACCGCATTGCCGCCGCAGGGAAGCACAAAGTGCCGTCAGCCTTGCGGCCTTTGGCAGAGAGTTGCGCCTGCCACCGCCGCGCGGCCTGCCGAAGGGACCCTTCGCCCACCCATTGCATGGGGGGCTTTGGCATTCCATGCGGTCCCCGCCCACTCCTTCGGTCGAAGATGTCGCTCGGCCCCGATCCACAAGAGCAACTGCGCCGGCGTCTGTCTTATTCATGGAGCAAGGGAAACGGACCGAGGCACATGAATCAGGACACCATCGACCTCGCGATTTTCGACGAAAGCCACCTCGACGGCGCCCACGTCCTGTCGCGGGAGGCGAACTGGCCGCATCGGCGCGAGGACTGGGCCATGGTCCTGTCGCTCAGCCGCGGCTTCGTCGCCTTGGAGGACGGCGCCGTCGTCGGCACGGCGATGATGACGCCCTTCGGCGACACCGCCGCGACCATCAACATGGTCATCGTTGCCGCCGAGATGCGCGGCCGCGGCCTCGGCCGCCGGCTGATGGACAGGGCCCTCGCCGCCGCCGGCCCGCTGGAATGCCGCCTCATCGCGACCGCGGAGGGGCTGCCGCTATATGAAAAGCTCGGCTTCCGCGCGACGCACGAGATCCGCCAGCACCAAGGCGTGCCCGACGGGATCGCAGCGGTTGCGATGCCGCAAAGTGGCCGGGTCGCCTGGGCCGGCGCCGGAGACCTGGCGGCGATCGCCGCGCTCGATCGTCTCGCCCTCGGCATGGACCGGGGCCCCTTGCTGCACCTCCTCGCCAAAGCGGGGCGCATGGCCGTCCTGCGCGCTGCCGACGGGCAGGTTGCGGGCTACGGCGTGCTGCGTCCCTTCGGGCGCGGCGAGGTGATCGGGCCGGTGATCGCCGGCAGTGAAGAGGAGGCGCAGGCCCTGATCGCCTTTCTGATGGCGGCCCGCCCCGGCGCCTTCCTGCGCGTCGACACGCCCGCGCTCACGCACCTTTCGCCCTGGCTCGCCGCCTGCGGCCTCGAGGAGGTGGGCGGCGGCATCGCCATGTGCACCGGGCCCGCGCGGCCCGGTCCGTCGGTCCCTTGCAAGCCATTCGCCCTCGCCAGCCAGGCGCTCGGATAACCGGAGAACCGTCATGTTGAGCAATTCGCTGATCGAGCTCGATCGCGCCCACTGGGTCCACCCGGTCGCCTCCTATCGCGGCCACGAGAAGGCCGGAGTCCGCGTGCTGCGCTCCGCCAAGGGCGCGACCGTCACCGACGCGACCGGCCGCCAGCTCATCGACGGCTTTGCCGGGCTGTGGTGCGTCAATGCCGGCTATGGCCACGACAGCATCGTCGAGGCCGCCGCCAACCAGATGCGGGAACTGCCCTACGCGACAGGCTACTTCGGCCTCGGCTCCGAACCGGCCATCCGGCTCGCGGCGGCGCTCGCCGAGCGGGCCCCCGGCGATCTCGACCATGTCTATTTCACGCTGGGCGGCTCCGACGCCATCGACAGCACGGTGCGCTTCATCCGCTATTACCAGCAGGCGCGCGGCAAGCCGCAGAAGGACCAGTTCATCTCCATCGAGCAGGGCTATCACGGCTCGTCCACCGTCGGCGCCGGGCTGACGGCGCTGCCCGTCTTCCATGCCGGCTTCGGTGTGCCCTACGACTGGCAGCACAAGATTCCGTCGCACTACACCTACCGGAATCCGGCCGGCTCCGAGCCGGCGGCCGTCATCGCCGCGTCGCTCGCGGCGCTCAGGGCGAAGGTCGACGCCCTCGGCGGCCCCGAGCGCGTCGCCGCCTTCTATTGCGAGCCGATCCAGGGGTCGGGCGGCGTCCTGGTGCCGCCACCCGGCTGGATCAAGGCGATGCGCGATCTGTGTCGGGAGCTCGACATCCTCTTCGTCGCCGACGAGGTGATCACGGGTTTCGGGCGCACCGGCCCGCTCTTCGCCTGCGAGGACGAAGGCATCATCCCTGACCTGATGACGACCGCCAAGGGCCTGACCGCCGGCTACGTGCCCATGGGGGCCGTACTGATGTCGAGCAACGTCTACAATGTCATCGCCGATGGGGCGGGCGCGGCGACGATCGGCCACGGCTATACCTATTCCGCCCATCCGGTCAGCGCCGCGGTGGGACTCGAGGTGCTGCGCCTCTATGAAGGGGGGCTGCTCGACAACGGCCGCAAGGCCGGCAGGCGGCTGATGGAGGGGCTGCGCAGCCTCGCCGACCACCCGCTCGTCGGCGAGGTGCGCGGCCGCGGTATGCTGGCCGCCGTCGAGCTCGTGATCGACAAGGCGCGGAAGACCCCTCTGCCTGCGGCCTCTCTGCCGGCGCAGCGTATCTTCGACCGGGCCTGGAACAACGGCCTCATCATCCGCGCCTTCGGCAACGGCGTGCTCGGCTTTGCGCCGCCCTTGTGCTGCACCGAGGCCGAGATCGACGCCATCGTCGAGCGCACGCGGGCGACGCTCGACGAGACGCTCGCCGACCCGGACGTGCGCGCCGCGATGGCATGAGGCAGGGGCTGCGGCCCGGCCGGCGCCGCAGCCGATATTCCGCCAGGCCGGCGAATTCGGAATTTTGTGCCGCCGGATTTTCGACATTCGGCGAATCCGGCGATCCGGTCGGTGAGACAGTAGCGTTCAGAGCCGACGCAGACGCGGCAGGGGAACAGAGCGTGAGCATCGCAAGAGGCGCCTGAGCGGCGCGGCGATGACGTGACTGTGCTTTGCAGGTGATCACGGGATGTCCCGCCGGCGATACGCGGGATGAGGCGGAGGGACCATGGCCAAGAGTTTCGCCGATTTCCGCTACATGACCTTCGACGTCGTGGGCACGCTGATCGATTTCGAGGGCGGCCTCGTCGGCTGCCTTGAGGAGATCGCCCGGGAGGCCGGCGTCTCCTTCGACGGCGAGGAGGCCCTCGCGCTTTATCGCGCCGCCCGCTACATGCCGGATGCCGGGCACTTCCCCGACGACCTCGCCCGGGTCTATGGTGTGATCGCGCCGCAGCTGGGCCTGCCCTCGGGCGCCGCCCATGGCCAGCGCCTGCGGGACAGCGTGAAGGACTGGCGGCCCTTCCCCGACAGCGCCGACGCGCTCGCACGGCTGGCGCGGCGCTACAAGCTCATCGCCATGACCAATGCCCAGCGCTGGGCCTTCGCGCACTTCTCCCGCGCCCTCGGCGATCCGTTCTACGCCGGCTTCACGGTCGACGACACCGGGACGGAAAAGCCCGATCCCGCCTTCTTCGAACATGTCTTCGCCTTCGTCGAGAAGGACGGCGGCTCGCGCGACGAGATCCTGCACGTGGCGCAGAGCCAGTACCACGACATCGGCATCTCGCGCCGGCTCGGCCTCACCAATTGCTGGATCCAGCGGCGCCATGCCCAGCCCGGCTATGGCGGCACGATCGAGCCCGAGCGCTTCACCGAGCCCGACTTCCATTTCATCTCGATGGCCGGCCTCGCCGATGCCGCCGGGACCAAACCGGCCGCCTGAAAGGCGGAACCGGACAAAAAGCCGGCGGCAAACGCCGGCGACAAACCAGAGAAGGGAAAGACCGTGAGCGAGAAGATCACCTCCAGCTGGACGGGCGCTGACGACGCCCTTGTCGAACATGCCATCCGCCGCGGCGCCAACCGCCGCGACCTCCTGCAGATGTTGATGGCCGGCGGCCTCGCGGCCTCCGCCGGCAGCCTCGTACTCGCCCGCGCCAGCACGGCGCTGGCTGATACCCCGGTCAAGGGCGGCCACCTGAAGGCGGCCGGCTGGTCGTCCTCCACCGCCGACACGCTCGACCCGGCCAAGGCCTCACTCTCGACGGACTATGTCCGCTGCTGCGCCTTCTACAATCGGCTCACCTTCCTCAACCAGGGCGGCGTCCTGCAGATGGAACTCGCCGAGGCGATCGGCACGGAGGATGCCAAGGTCTGGACGATCAGGCTGAAGAAAGGCGTGACCTTCCACGACGGCCGGCCGCTCACCTCTGCCGACGTCATCTATTCGCTGAAACGGCATCTCGATCCGGCCACCGGCTCGAAGGTGAACGCCATTGCCAAGCAGATGGTCGACTTCAAGGCTGTCGACCCGCTGACGGTCCAGATCACGCTGGCGGCGCCGAACAGCGACCTGCCGACCATCCTGGCGATGCACCATTTCATGATCATCGCCGATGGCACCACCGATTTCTCGAAGGCGAATGGCACGGGCGCCTTCGTCTGCGAAAACTTCGAGCCCGGCGTGCGCTCGATCGGCGTGAAGAACAAGAACTACTTCAAGCCTGGCGGGGCAAACCTCGATTCATTCGAATTCTTTGCCATCTCGGAGGATACGGCCCGCGTCAACGCGCTCCTGGCCGGCGACATCCAGCTCGCGGCCGCGATCAGCCCGCGCTCGATGAGGCTCGTCGAGAGCCAGCCTGGCGTCGCCCTGTCGAAGACGACCTCCGGCAACTACACGAACCTCAACATGCGCCTCGACATGGCTCCGGGCGACAAGATGGATTTCGTGACGGGCATGAAATACCTGCTCAACCGGGAGCAGATCCAGAAATCGGCGCTGCGCGGTCTTGCGGAGATCGCCAACGACCAGCCCGTCTCACCCGCCAATATCTATCACAACAAGGAATTGAAGCCGAAGGCGTTCGATCCCGAGAAGGCGAAATTCCACTTTGAGAAAGCGGGCCTCCTCGGCCAGTCGATCCCCATCGTCACCTCCGAGGCGGCCAATGCGGCCATCGACATGGCGGTCCTCGTTCAGCAGGCCGGCAACGCCATCGGCATGAAGTTCGACATCCAGCGCGTGCCGTCCGACGGCTATTGGTCGAACTACTGGCTGAAGGCGCCCGTCCACTTCGGCAACATCAACCCGCGGCCGACCCCGGACATCCTGTTCTCGCTGCTCTATGCCTCCACCGCACCGTGGAACGAGAGCCGGTACAAGTCCGAGAAGTTCGACCAGATGCTCCTCGAGGCCCGCGGCTCGCTCGACGAGGCCAAGCGCAAGGAGATCTACGGCGAGATGCAGGTGATGGTCGCCGAAGAGGCAGGCACCGCGATCCCCGTCTACATCTCGAACGTCGACGCCATCTCCAGTAAGCTAAAGGGTCTCCAGCCCAACCCGCTCGGCGGCATGATGGGCTATGCCTTCGCCGAATACGTGTGGCTCGAGGCCTGAATCTTGCTTGCCTTGTAGCACATTGAGCACAAGGCATTTCGCTGCCGGACGGCATCCGGCCGGCACGAGGTGCTCGCGGGCCGGGTCCCATGTGGCCCGGTCCTCCTTCCTCGTGTCACACTCTCCCTGGAGCCATCAGCTGCAGGAGCGCCCGATGAACACTCACCTGTTGTCCCTGCTGGGCGGCCGCCTTCTCGTCGCGTTGTTCACCCTCTTCGTGGTGTCCTTCGTCGTGTTCGGCGCGACGCAGATCCTGCCCGGTGACGTGGCCGAGGTTCTCCTCGGCCAGGCCGCGACACCCGAGGCCGTGGCCGGCCTGCGCGCGGCCATGCATCTCGACGATCCGGCGATCCTGCGCTTCTTCTATTGGCTCGGCGGCCTGGTGACGGGCGATCTCGGCACGTCCTACGCCAACAACATGCCGATCGCGCAGCTGATCGGTGGCCGCCTCAAGAGCTCGCTGCAGCTCGCGGCCGCCACGGCACTGTTCTCGGTGCCGATCGCGCTCGCCCTGGGCATCACCTCGGCCATGCTGCGCGGCACGCTCTACGACCGCGCCATCACGACGGCCACGATCACGGTGATATCGGTCCCCGAGTTCATGGTGGCGACCGCGGGCGTCCTGATCTTCGCCGTCTGGCTGAAATGGCTGCCCTCGCTCTCGATCACGCGCAACGTCGATTCCTTCGGCGAACTCATCCGCATCTACGCCATGCCGGTCTTCACCCTGAGCTTCGTCATCTCGGCGCAGATGATCCGCATGACGCGGGCAGCCGTCATCGAGGCGCTCAACACTCCTTACGTCGAGATGGCGCGGCTCAAGGGCGCGTCCCGCACGCGCATCGTGCTGCGCCATGCGCTGCCCAATGCACTCGGGCCGATTGTCAACGCCGTGGCCCTGTCACTCTCCTACCTGCTCGGCGGGGTCATCATCGTCGAGACGATCTTCAACTATCCCGGCATTGCCAAACTGATGGTCGATGCGGTGTCGACGCGCGACCTGCCACTCATCCAGAGCTGCGCGATGATCTTCTGCTTCGTCTACCTGCTGCTGATCACGACGGCGGACATCATCGCCATCCTGTCGAACCCGAAGCTGCGCTGAGCCATGGCCATCGACGTCTCCCCCACCTTCAAGCCGCGCCTTCCGGGCTACCGGTTCAACCTGACCGGCTGGGCGAGCCTCGCCGTCGTCATCATCTGGGCGGCGGTCGCGGTCCTGGCGCCCTACCTGACGCCGCACGGCGTCGGCGACATCGTCGATCTCGACTACTTCGGCCCGATGAGCGCCGAGTTCCCGCTCGGGACCGACTATCTCGGACGCGACATGCTCTCGCGCATCCTGTTGGGCGCGCGCTACACGGTCGGCATCTCGCTCGCCGCGACGCTCATCGCCTGCACCGCCGGGGTGACGCTCGGCATGGCCGCTGCCGTCAGCGGCGGGTGGTTCGATGCGGCCCTCAGCCGTTTCCTCGATGCCTTGAACTCCATCCCCAGCAAGCTCTTCGGCCTCGTCGTCGTGGCCGGCGTCGGCTCCTCGATCCCGGTGCTCATCCTGACGCTCGCCATCATCTATACGCCTGGCTCCTATCGCTTCGCCCGGGCGCTCGCCGTCAACGTCAACACGATGGATTTCGTGACCGTGGCCCGCATCCGCGGCGAGAAGCTGGGCTATCTGATCGGCTCGGAGATCCTGCCGAACATCATCGGCCCGGTCTTCGCCGACGTCGGCATCCGCTTCGTCTTCATCGTGCTGCTGCTCTCGGGCCTGTCCTTCCTCGGGCTTGGCGTGCAGCCGCCCGAGGCCGACTGGGGAGCGCTGGTGCGCGAGAACATCGGTGGCCTGCCTTTCGGCGCTCCGGCGGTGATGGCGCCCTCCTTTGCCATCGCGAGCCTGACGATCGCGGTGAACCTGCTGATCGACAACCTGCCGCAGAAGATCCGGGATCGGAGCGCCTGATGAGCCACCTCGTCGAGATCCGGAACCTCAAGGTCGAAGCGACGACCGATGCCGGCCGGCGCGTCGACATCATCAAGGGTGTCGACTTCGACATCGCCGAAGGCGAGATCGTCGCGCTCATCGGCGAGAGCGGCTCGGGCAAGACCACGATTGCGCTGACCCTGCTCGGCCATACGCGGACGGGCTGCCGCATCGCCGGCGGCAGCATCCGCGTCGCAGGACGGGATATGGCACAGCTGAGCGAGAAGGGGCGAACCAGAGTCCGCGGCAGCGAGGTCGCCTATGTGCCGCAGAGCGCGGCTGCGGCCTTCAACCCGGCGCAGCGCATCATGGATCAAGTCATCGAGATCACCCGCATCCACGGTCTGATGCCGCGCGCCGCGGCCGAGGCCAAGGCGGTGGAACTGTTCCGCGCCCTTTCGCTGCCCTCGCCAGAGACGATCGGCACACGCTACCCGCACCAGGTTTCCGGCGGCCAGCTGCAGCGTCTGTCGGCGGCCATGGCGCTGATCGGTGATCCAAAGCTCGTGATCTTCGACGAGCCGACCACGGCGCTCGACGTCACCACGCAGATCGAGGTGCTGCGGGCCTTCAAATCCGTCATGCGGCAGAGCCGGATGGCCGGGGTCTACGTCTCGCACGACCTTGCCGTCGTCGCCCAGATCGCCGACCGCATCGTCGTGCTGAAGGGCGGCGAGGTGCAGGAGATCGGCACGACGCGCGAGATCCTGTCCGCGCCCAAGCATCCCTATACGCGCGCGTTGCTCGCCGCCTTCTCTCCGCCCGGCCGGGTCACAGCACAGCCGGCAGCGGAGAGCGACACCGCCCGGCCGGTTCTGGAGCTTGAGGCCGTGAGCGCCGGCTATGGCAAGCCCGGCGCCGACGGGACGCCGCCGATCCTCGCCGTCGACAAGGTCAGCTTCAGGCTCGAGCGCGGCCGCAATCTCGGCATCATCGGCGAATCCGGCTGCGGCAAGTCGACGCTCGCCCGCACCATCGCCGGTATCATCCCGCCCGCCTCGGGCCACATCTATTTGGACGGCAAGCCGGTCGCCCCCCGGGCGCGCGACCGCAGCCCGGACGAGTTGCGCAGACTGCAGATCGTCTTCCAGTCAGCGGACACCGCGCTCAACCCGGCGAAGTCGATCGCGGACATCCTCGGCCGGCCGCTCGCCTTCTATCACGGACTACGCGGCGCGGCGCGCGACGCCCGCATCGACCGGCTGCTCGACCTGGTGCATCTGCCGCGCACCCTGAAGCACCGGCTTCCAGCGGAGCTGTCGGGCGGCCAGAAGCAGCGCGTCAATCTGGCACGCGCCCTTGCCGCCGATCCCGACCTCATCCTGTGCGACGAGATCACCTCGGCGCTCGATACGGTGGTCGCCGCCGCCATCATCGACCTGCTGAAGGACCTCCAGCAGGAACTCGGCCTGTCCTATGTCTTCATCAGCCACGATCTCCACACCGTGCAGGCGATCTGCGACGAGGTGGCGGTCATGTATCGCGGTGAGAAGGTGGAGCAACTGCCGGCCAGGGATGTGGGCAGCGCCGCCGGGCACCCCTACTCCCGCCTGTTGATGGCGTCGGTGCCGAAGCTCGACCCGACATGGCTCGACCGGCTCGAGCGCGACCCCGAGCTCGTGGCCGCCTTCGCGAAGCGCTGAGAGCCGTCACGCGCTGACGGGAAAGAGGCTCGTCAGCGGCAGGTGCGGCTTCACGATCGGCGACTTCAGCACGACGAAGCTGAAATACTTGTCGATGCCGATATCGAGGTCGATCAGCCGCTCCATGAGCGTCTGATATTCGATGATGCCGCTGGTGACGAACTTGACGAGATAGTCGTAGCCACCGGAGACGAGATGGCACTCGACCACCTGGTCGAGCTTGTCGACGGCCGCGAGAAAACGGGCGAAATCGATCTGGCGGTGGTTCTTCAGCGTCACCTCGGTGAAGACCGTCAGCGTCTGGCCGAGCTTGCCGATGTTGATGAGGGCCGAATAGCCGAGGATATAGCCTTCCTGCTGCAGCTTCTTGACCCGCGTCAGGCAGGGGCTCGGCGAAAGGTGCACGAGATCGGCCAGCTCGACATTGGTGATCCGGCCGTTCTTCTGCAGCTCGCAGAGGATTTTGACGTCAATCTGATCGAGCTTCATCGCAACCTCGTCGGGCTGGGCGCTTCGCCGTCGAGGCGCCGTCTTGCTCTCGCGAGCCGGGTGCAGGCGACAGCCTGCACCCACCATACAGCAGATAGTGCCGTAGAAAAATCGAGAAGCTTGCCGGCATTAACGGAATAATATCGCAGATGGCTGGGGTACCCGCGAAAGGAAATGCCGCGTCGGATCGATCTACGGTGCCCGCGCCTTCTGCGGGGGCGCTAGGGTCTTTGCGTCCAGGGAGACCCACGATGCCGGCGCCACTTTTCGAGATCGAGACCAGCCCGACCCTGCCCGAGCGGGCCGATGTCGTCGTGATCGGCGGCGGCATCGTGGGCGTCTCGACCGGCTATTATCTCGCGCGCCGCGGCCTCAAGGTCGCCTTGCTGGAAAAGGGCCGGATCGGCGCCGAGCAGTCGAGCCGCAACTGGGGCTGGTGCCGCCAGCAGAACCGCGACGCCCGCGAGTTGCCGATGGCAACGCACAGCCTCGCGCTCTGGGACCGCCTCGCCACCGAGATCGGCGAGGACCTCGGCTTCCGCCGCTGCGGCCTGCTCTATCTCAGCAACGACGAGGCCCAGCTCTCCGTCTGGGCCAAGTGGCGCGATTTCGCCGCGAGCGAAGGGGTCGTCACGCACATGCTCTCAAGCGAGGAGGCCTCCGCCCGCGGCAGCGCGACCGGGCGGCGCTGGAAGGGCGGCGTCTTTTCCCCGAGCGACGGCACAGCCGACCCCGCACGGGCCGCTCCGGTAATCGCCCGCGGCATCATGGCTGCCGGCGGCACGGTGCATCAGTTCTGCGCGGCGCGCGGCATCGAGACGGCCGGCGGTCGCGTCGCTGCCGTCGTGACGGAGAAGGGCACGATCCGCACCGCGACCGTGGTCCATGCGGGCGGGGCTTGGGCCTCCTCCTTCCTCAACCAGCGCGGCATCCGCTTTCCCCAGTCTTCCGTACGCGCGTCGATCCTCTCCGTCGCCCCCGGCGCAGCGGGTCTGCCCGATGCGCTCCATACGACCGAGGTCTCGGTCACGCGCCGCGCGGACGGCGGCCATACGCTGGCGATCAGCGGCGGCGCCCGCGTCGATCCGACCCCACAGCAGCTGCGTTTCGCCCGCCAGTTCGTGCCTATGTTCCTCAGGCGCTGGCGCAGCCTCGCCCCGGGCGGGCTCCAAGGCTGGCGGGCCGGGCACGAGACGCTCGCACGCTGGCGGCTCGACGCGCCAACGCCGATGGAGGCGACGCGGATCCTGGATCCCACCCCCGATCCGCGCCAGATCGCCGAGACCCACGCCCGGGCGCGGCGCCTGCTGCCGGCCCTCGAGGCGGTCCCCGTCGC
The DNA here is from genome assembly GCF_001887265.1 of Chelatococcus daeguensis. Lineage (NCBI taxonomy): Bacteria > Pseudomonadati > Pseudomonadota > Alphaproteobacteria > Hyphomicrobiales > Chelatococcaceae > Chelatococcus > Chelatococcus daeguensis. The sequence continues at coordinate 38,648 of NZ_CP018096.1, forward strand.
GGCGCGCTGGGCGGGCTATATCGACAGTACGCCGGACGGCGTGCCGGCCATCGGCGAGCTCGCAGCCCTGCCGGGCTTCATCCTCGCCGCTGGTTTCAGCGGCCATGGCTTCGGTGTCGGCCCCGGCGCGGGCCACATGATCGCGGACCTCATCACGGGCACGAAACCCATCGTCAATCCGGCGCCCTACCGGCCGGAACGGCTCGAAGGCTCCGCCTTCGGCAAGGTCGCGGAGTTCTAGGGACCGGTCATCCTCAGGCGGCGCGGCTCTGTCGAGGGGTGACGCCCTCCTTCAGCGAGCCCTCGACGACGACATAGGGCGCGCCGGATGCGGTCCGTTCCATGCGCGCGGCAATGCCGTAGACCTCGGCGAGGAGCGCCGGCGTGATCACTTCGGCTACCGAGCCGAGCGCGGCGAGGCGGCCGCCTGCGAGCACCATGACGCGATCCGCCACCTGCAGCGCCTGGTTGAGATCGTGCAGGGAGATGAGCACGCACAGGCCCCGCTCGCTGGCGAGTCGGCGCACGAGCGACAGCACCTCGAACTGGCGGTGGAGGTCGAGCGCGCTCGTCGGCTCGTCGAGCAGCACGATCTCCGGCTCGCGCGCCAGGGTCTGGGCGATGGAGACGAGCTGGCGCTGGCCGCCGCTCAGTTCGCCGAGGGAACGGAAGGCGAGATCCTCGATGGCGAGCGCCCGCAGCACGGCGTCGATGGCGGCGAGCTCGTCGTCGCTGACGCGCCAGGAGCCGCCCTGCTTCTTGGCGAGGAGGATGGACTCGTGGACCGTGAGCACGGCGTTCACGGCCATGTCCTGCGGCAGGTAGCACGGGACCCGCCCGGTGGGGCTGCCGACGCGGACCTCGCCCGGGCCGCGCGTCAGGCCGGCGATGCGGCGAAAGAGGCTCGACTTGCCGGCGGCGTTGGGGCCGATCACCGCGACCACCTCCCCGCCCCGCAGCGGAGGCGTGGTGATGCCGGCGAGGATCTCCCGCCGGCCGTAGCTGACACCGACACCGACGAGTTCAAGACTCACCATGACCGCCTCCGAGTCGAGAGAATGAGGCTGAAGAAGAACGGCACGCCGATCAGTGCCGTAACGATGCTGATGGGGAAGACGAGGCCCGGGATGAGCGACTTGCTCACCACCGAGGCAGCCGAGAGGATGGCCGCCCCGGCGAGCGCCGAGGCCGGCAGGAAGAAGCGCTGGTCCTCGCCGATGATCATGCGGGCGATGTGCGGCCCGACGAGGCCGATGAAGCCGATGGTGCCGACGAAGGCGACGGGGACGGCGGCGAGCAGGCTGACGAGCAGCATGGTCTCGAGCCTGAGCCGGCGCACGTCGATGCCGAAGCTCGCCGCCTTGTCGTCCCCGAGCCGGAGCGTCGTCAGCGCCCAGGCGCGGCGGACGAAGACGGGCAGGCACAGCGCCAGCACGGCCGTGGTGATGGCGAGCTTGTGCCAGGTGGCCTTGGTCAGGCTGCCCATGGTCCAGAACACGACGGCGCCGAGCGCCTGTTCCGAGGCGAAGAACTCGAGGAGTGCCAGGAGGGCGTTGAAGGTGAAGACGAGCGCGATGCCGAGGAGGACGATGGTCTCGGTGGTCACGCCGCGCCGCTGGCTGAGCACGTGGATGATGAGCGCCGCGGCCATGGCGGCGAGAAAGGCGTTCACCGCCACCACATAATTGATGGCTAAAGGCACGATGGCGATGCCGAAGACGAGGGCGAGCGCGGCGCCGAAGCTCGCCGCCGCCGAGATGCCGAGGGTAAAGGGGCTCGCCAGCGGGTTGTTGAGGATGGTCTGCATCTGCGCTCCGGCGATCGCGAGCGCTGCACCGACGACGACGGCCATGAGCGCGACCGGCAGGCGGATGTCCCAGATGACGACGCGCACCGCCACGGGCGCCGCATCCGGCGTGAACAGCGCCGCGAGCACCTCGCCCGCGCCGTAGCGCGCGGGGCCCAGCATCATGTCGGCGACGAGGCTCGTGAGCAGCAGGACCGCCAGCGCGAGCAGGATGAGCTGCTTGCGGAGAGTGCGAGCGCGGTAGGCGAACCGCGCTCCCTCCGGCTGCTCGGCGGCGATCGTGTCGCTGGTCACCGTCACTGCACCTTCTCCAGCGACACCCAGTAGCCCGGCTTGTACGGCAGGGGCAGAAAGCGCTCATGCAGGGTCTTCAGGGTCGCGTCGGCATCGACGTCCTTGAACAGATCCGGATGCAGCCAACCGGCGATCGCCTGGATGGCCACGAACTGGTAGGGGCTGTTGTAGAACTGATGCCAGATGGCGTGGACGCGGCCGTTGCCGATGGCGGCGGTGTGGGCGAAGGCCGGACGCTGGGTGAGGTTCGCGAGCTTGCGGCGCGCCTCGGCAAGGTCCGTGCCCGGTCCGAGGCCCACCCAGGCACCGCCCGGCACATAGGCGTCCCAGTTGCCGCCGGTGACGATGACGACGTCCGGATTGGCGGCGACGATCTGCTCGGGATTGACGACGCCGAAGGTTCCCGGGATCAGGTCGGCGGCGAGGTTGCGGCCGCCGGCGATCTCCACCATCTTGCCGAAGTTCTCACGGCCGAAGGACATGCAGCAGTCGTCGGAATAGCCGCCCGCGCGCTCGATCATGACGAGCGGCTGGTCGACCTTCGCGCCCTTCAGCCTGTCGGTCACGCGGGCGATCTCGGCGGCGCGGAAGGCGATGAACTCCTCCGCCTTCTCCTCCTCGCCGAAGAGCTTGCCGATGAGCCGCATGGATGGCTCGGTGTTCTCGAAAGGCCGTTCACGGAAATCGACATAGACGACCGGAATGCCGACGGCGGCGAGCTTCTCGATCAGCTTGGCCTCGTCGCTCGCGACCTTCGATTCGATGTTCATGAAGAGCACGTCGGGCTTCAGGGCGATCGCCTGCTCGACGTCGAACGAGCCCTCCTTCATGCCGCCGAAGGTCGGCAGCTTCGCGATATCCGGATAGCGCGCGAGATAGGCCTTGTAATTGTCCGGGTCGGCCTTCGGCAGGTCGTCCCGCCAGCCGACGATGCGCTTGAAGGGATCGTCCTTGTCGAGCGTGGCGACGAAATAGATCTGGCGCCCCTCGCCCAGGATGATGCGCTCGACCGGTGCCTTGACCTCAACCTCGCGGCCGAGCACGTCCGTCACCTTGACGGTCTCGGCCCGAGCCGCCAGGGGAGCCACGAGAGACACCGCCAGTGTGACCGCCACCGCCATCTTGCGAAGAAACTGCATTTTCGCCTTCCACCATACCGGGCTAGTTGGTGCAGGCACGTAGAGAATGTATTCGGACGGGTCAATCGCTATCTTTTTTAACTGATACAATGTTCATTACATGAATTAGAAAAATTTTAAAGAACCAGAAAGAAGAATTAGCGCACTGTCCCTCACGAAAGCGCTTGTTCACGCTTCCGTATCGGCCTAATACTGCGCGCCCGCACACGACCCGCAAAGACCAGGCGTGAGGACAGGAAGGCGCCATGACCCAACCCGCTCCCTTGTCGAACTTCTCGCTCAAGGAGGAGATCCGCGCCTATTGGTCGGACCGGGCGCCGACGTTCGACGGCGACGTGCAGCATCGCATCGCCGCCGGCCCTCCGTTCGACGCCTGGGCACGGGAGATTCGCGAGAGGCTCGGCACGGCGCCGTTGCACGTCCTAGAGCTGGCCAGCGGCACGGGCGAAGTGACGCGCGTCCTGACCGGGCTCGGCCACGAGGTGAGGGGGCTCGACTTCTCGCCCGCCATGCTGGAGCTGGCGCGGGACAAGCACCGCGACAATCCGCGGGCGCGCTTTGTCCTCGCCGATGCCGAGAACACGATGGAGCCGGACGAACATTACGACGCCGTGGTGTGCCGCCATCTCGTGTGGACGCTGACGGACCCCGCCGCCGCCCTTGCCGACTGGCACCGCGTCCTCAGGCCGGGCGGCCATCTCATCATCTTCGATGGCAACTGGGTGCGGCAAGGCCTCGTCGGGCGGCTGGCGGCGTGGCTCATCGCCCGGCTGCAGCAGGCTCCGGCCGTGCCGGGCGGACGGGACGCGACGAGCCGCGCCCGGCACGCGGCGATCATGCAGCAACTGCCCTTCGGCGACGGCCTGACCTTTGAAGCCCTCGCCGGGCTCGTCTCCGCCGCCGGCTTCACGGACATCCGCCGCGGCAGCCATGCGCGCATCGGTGCGGCGCAGCGCCGGGGCGCGGCCTTCGCCGACAAGCTGCGCACCCTCACCTACAGGCGTTTCATCCTCCACGCGCGCCGCGGCTGACGCTAGCGCTCCCCGATCTCGAGCAGGAAGCTCTCGAGAATCTGCCGGCTCTGGGCCAGCTTCTGCGCCTTCAGATTGGCGAGGCGGATCTGGTCCTTGAGAAGGGTGCGCAATTCATCGCAAGGCTCGAAGACCGGGCCCTCTCCGCGCACGCACGGCAGAAACTGCCGGATGGTCGCCAGCGTCATGCCCGCCGAGCCGAGCAGCCTGATCCGCTCGACCGTGCGCACTTCGGCCGGGTCGTAGTCCCGATAGCCGGTCGTGGTGCGCTGCGGCTTCAGCAGCCCCTCGGCCTCGTAATAGCGCAGCATGCGGACGCTCACGCCGGTGCGCCGGGACAACTCGCCGATCCTCATATCACGCCTTGACTCTGACAGCGCTGTCAGACCCTAAGGCCGTTGCTCGTCGATGTGAACACCACGAGGAGCAAGACCATGTCTTCTGACGCCAGCCTTTACGGGGCCTGGATCGACGGCCACGCGGCCACCCCCGATGAGCTGATACCCCGGGCCTTCGCCGGGTTTGCCCATTTCTCGGCGATGCAGGTGCGCGGCCGCAGGGTCAAAGGACTGGATCTGCATCTGGCGCGCCTGCGCGAAGCATCCATGGCGCTTTTCGGAAGGGCGCTGCCCGACGAGCAAGTCGCGTCCCGGATCGCGGCGGCAATCGCGGCGGGCCCCGAAGACCTGTCCCTGACGGCCACGGTCTTTTCGCGCAAGGGCGAGTTCACGGCGGACAGCATGGATGCCGAGCCGGTGGTTCTCGTGCGGACGGCGGCACCATCCAGCGGCCCAAAGGGGCCGCTCCGGTTGGCTGCGGTCGACTACGAGCGGCCGCTCGCCGCCATCAAGCATGTCGGCGAGGTGGGCAAGACCCACTACTTGCACCAGGCCATACGCCAGGGGTTCGACGACGCCGCCTTTCGCGACCGGCACGGGCGGCTGAGCGAGGCGACCGTCTGGAACCTCGCCTTCTGGGATGGCGACGCCGTCATTTGGCCGAAGGCCGCGATGTTGACCGGCACGACGATGGGCATCGTGCAGCGGCAGCTCGAGCGCCTGGGGATCCCCCAGCGCCGGGAGGAGATCACCCTGGAGAAGCTCCAATCCTTATCCGGCGCGGCCGTGATGAACTCGTGGACGCCGGGCATCGCAGTGACCGCGATCGGTTCGAACGTCCTGCCCGAGGCAAGGCCGTTCATCGCGCTGCTGCATGATGCCTACGAGGCCGAGCCGGCCAGGGAAACGAGCTGATCGTCCTTGAGGGCGACGCCGCTGAGGCGCCGCCGCAGCATCTCGCCGGCGAGCCAGACGATCTTGTCGGCCGCGGCGGCGTAGGAGAGCCCGCCGTTGCGATGGATATTGCAGATGCAGTTGCGCTCGGCGTCGCGCGTGCCGCGCTTCGGCGCATAGGTGAGATAGGCGCCGACGCTGTCCGGCACCGTCAGACCGGGTCGCTCCCCGATGATCACGACGACCGCCCGGGCGCCAAGCGCCTCGGCGATCTCGTCGCCGAGGGCGACGCGGCCCTCTTCGGCGACGACGAGCGGAGCGAGCCCGAGGTGGCGCGGCAGGCGCGCCAGGATGGCGGCGACGAGCGCCGGCGCGTGGGCAGTGATGCCCGTGGCGGAGAGGCCGTCCACCACGACGAGGGCAAGGTCGTGGTCGCCCTTGGGCAGCGGCGGCAGGCAGGCAGGATCGAGCCGGCGGCCGAGGTCGGGGCGCCTCAAATAGGTCGGCCGGTCCGGCGCGAGGCTGCGCACGCGGATGGCCGGCGGATCGGCCAGCGCCGCCGCGAGCGCGGCAGCGTCGAGCCGGGCGTGGACGGCGTCGCGCGCCAGGGCATGGGCGGCCTGGAAGGCGAGCACCGCGCGCGTCGGCTGGGCATCGCCCACCTGGCCGAGGCCGATGCGGGCCGGGGTCGCGGCTCTCAGCCGCGCCCAGGGATCGGGCGGCTGCGGATCGGGCCCGTGCCGGACGGGAGGCTGCTCAGCCATCGGTGCCACCCGCAAGGGCGAGGAAGCGCTGCGCCGGCAAGGCGTCCTGATCGAGCGCGCGCAGGCGCCCGTCGGGGCGGGCAAGGCCCGTCCCCGCGAGCCAGGCCTCGAATTCCGGCGCGGGGCGCAGGCCGAGAGTGGAGCGCAGGTAGAGGATATCGTGGAAGGAGAGCGACTGGTAGTTGAGCATCACGTCGTCCGCCCCCGGCACCGCGATGAGGAAGTTGACCCCGGCAATGGCAAGCAGCGTCGCCAGCGTGTCCATGTCGTCCTGGTCGGCCTCGGCATGGTTGGTATAGCAGACGTCGACGCCCATCGGCAGGCCGAGCAGCTTGCCGCAGAAGTGGTCCTCGAGCCCGGCGCGGATGATCTGCTTGCCGTCGTAGAGATATTCCGGCCCGATGAAGCCGACGACGGTGTTGACGAGCAGCGGACGGAAGGCGCGGGCGACGGCATAGGCGCGCGCCTCCAGCGTCTGCTGGTCGACGCCGTGGTGGGCATCGGCCGACAGCGCCGAGCCCTGCCCCGTCTCGAAATACATGACATTGTTGCCGAGCGTGCCGCGCTTCAGCGATAGCGCGGCCTCGTGCGCCTCGCGCAGGATGGCGAGATCGACGCCGAAGCCGCGGTTGGCCGCCTCGGTGCCAGCAATGGATTGGAAGACGAGGTCGACCGGCCCGCCGCGCGCCATGATCTCGATGGTGTTCGTAACATGGGTGAGCACGCAGCTCTGGGTCGGGATGGCATGGCGCTGGCGCAGTTCGTCCAGCACCTCGAGCAGGGTGATGGCATTGCCGACACTGTCGGTGACCGGATTGACGCCGATGACGGCATCGCCGCTGCCGAGGAGAAGCCCGTCGAGCGTGGCAGCGACGATGCCGGCAGGATCATCGCTCGGGTGGTTGGGCTGCAGGCGGCTGGCGAGCCGCCCCGGCAGGCCGAGCGTCGTGCGGAAGGCGACCTCGACGCGGCACTTGCGGGCAACGGCGATCAGGTCCTGGTTGCGCATCAGCTTCGACACCGCCGCCACCATCTCCGGCGTCAGCCCGGGCGCCAGCGCCGTCAAGACCGGCGTCGTCGCCGCGTCAGACAGCAGCCAGTCGCGAAAGTCCCCGACCGTCATGTGGGCCACGGGCGCGAAGGCCGCGGCATCGTGGCCGTCGATGATGAGGCGCGTGACCTCGTCGTTCTCGTAGGGCACCACGACCGCGTCGAGGAAATGGGCGAGCGGCACATCGGCAAGTGCCTGCTGCGCGGCAGCGCGATGCGCGGCATTCGTCGCCGCGATGCCGGCCAGCTCGTCGCCGGAGCGCGGCGGAGAGGCGGCGGCGAGCAGCCCGGCAAGCCCGGCGAAGACGTAGCGGGTGCCGCCGAGATCGGCGGTGAACGCAGCCATGCGATCCACTCCCTCGCGAGACGATCGAGGTACACGACGACCGGGGCAATGCTAGCACGCCGCCGTTTTCGCGCGAGGCCCACCTTGCTCCGGAACAGCCTGCGACGGCATCGGCCATCAGGAGGATGCACAGGGCTTCCTGCCCCCGGAACAATCTCGGCTCTCGAACGCTTTGGGCGAAACAAGGGAGTGGATGCCATGGGTGATGACAGTATCAGCACCATCCGCGGGACCTTCGCCCCACGGGAGGCCGCCCGTGCCGAAAACTCAGACCTCGACGCCGCACTGCGCGGCAGCATCGCGATATCGGCCGACGTCAGCCGCAGCCAGACCGCACGGGCCGAGCAGGTTTTTCGCGAGGCCGGCGCGACCGATGTCGAGACAGGTTGAGGGCCGTCCCATGTCAGAGCTCAGTCCCTTCGAACTCGAAGGCCGCATCAACGGCCTGAAGGAAGTCCTCGCCATCGTCGTCGGGCATCTCGTGAGGAACGGCGCCGACGATCTGAAGGCCGCGTTGGAGGATCGCCTGACGATCATGGACCAGCAGGAGGATCCCGGCGCCGTCATGCAGCCGAGCTTCGCGGCCGAGGCCGCCGCGGCGCGGGAGATCCAGTCGCTCATCGAGCACGCCTTGGGCCGCACGGAAGGGCTGCGTGATGGACGACGTCACCCAACTGGCTAATGAGCCATCGAGCGAAGGATAGTTCCGGAATGAAAACGACCGGAGCGGATGAGAGGCCGCCTGACACGAAGGCGGTCGCCATCATCGTCGAGGCGGTGGCAAGAAAGGCGGCCCGGAACCCGTCCAAGCTGCGGACAGGGCGAGCGGATCGCCATCGCAGGCCGGACCAAGGCCGACATCGGTCATGGTCTCCCTAATTGCAAGGGCCGGCGGGCCGCAAGGGTCCGTGGACGCCCGGCAAGCGCGCCCGCCGCGCGCTGACGCGGCGGGCAGCCGTTCAAAGTTTAGTTTTCTCCACGGCGCCGATGGGTAGGATGCGACCGCATGGAGGAAGTCGTCCAAGAGCTGTCTGGGCTTTTCGAAGAGACACCAGTCCTGATCGCCGTCTATGACGGCTTCGATCGTCTGCGCTACGCAAACAAGGCCTTTCGCGCCGCCTATTTCATCGAGCCGGGCGAGATGCCGCTGTGGGCCGACCTGATGCGGCGCAACCATCAGGCCAGCCGGGGCACGGTCATCCACGCGGCCGATTTCGAGGAGTGGCTGCGTTCCACGCAGTCGCGCCGCGGCAAGATGGGCTTCCGCGCCTTCGAGACTGATTTGCTCGACGGCCGCTGGCTGTGGATGACGGAAACGATGCAGGCGGACGGCTGGATGCTGTGCATCGCCAGCGACATCACCGGCTTGCGGGCCAGGAGCCGCGCGGTCCGCCAGGACCGGGACCTCGCCATCAAGGCCTCCTACACCGACGAACTGACCGGAGTGGCCAATCGCCGCTTCGTGATGGGGCGGATCGAGGACATGCTGCAGCGCGGCGCTGCGGTGCGCGGCTGCCTCGCCGTCCTCGACATCGACGGCTTCAAGGCCATCAACGACCGGTTCGGACACCAGACGGGCGACCAGATCCTGCGCGACTTCACGATCAAGGTGCACGGCCTCGTTCAACGCACCCATTGCTTCGGCAGGGTCGGCGGCGAGGAATTCGTCCTCGTCATGCCGGGCACCTCCCTCGAGGAAGCGGCCCTGATCGTGGAGAAGATGCTCGTCATCGTCCGCAAATCGCGTCCGCTCACCGAGCGGCCCGACTTCGGCTATACATTCTCGGCGGGAATAGCTGCCTGCAGGGAGGGGGACATCGCCCTCAGCCTCTATTCGCGCGCAGACAAGGCGCTCTATTGCGCCAAGATGGCCGGCCGCAATCGTATCCAGCTCGACGGCTCCGACTCCGACCAGTCGGCCGCCAGCGGATAGAAAGCGCCCCCCCCGCTCCCGCGCCAGGGGCGCCGGCCGACTATGCCTCCGCTCAATCCTGCAGGTATTTCCACTTCACCATCCGCTCCCGAAGGTCGATCACGCGGCCGTCGACGGTGAAAGTGCCGTCGCCCCGGTGGTGGAGCGTTCGCTTTTCCCTGCGGTCCGCGTCAATCCAGATGCGCACCGCCTCCAGGATGAAGAGGTTGTAGCGGTCCACCAGGCTCGTATCCGCCACCCGACATTCGATATTGGCGAGGCAGTCGGCAACGAGTGGCACGACGACATCGCGCGCGGGGACTGAGGTGAGGCCGAAGGTCTCGAATTTGTCGGTCGTCTCGCCGGAGCAATTGCCGATGGCGACAACTTTCGCCGCAAGATCGACCGTCGGGATGGCGATGACGCATTCGCCGCTGTCGCGCAAGGCGCCGAAGCTGTAGTCCCACGGGCCGATGATGCAGCCTATCAGCGGCGGCGTGTGCTGCATCACCATGTGGAAGCCCACCGTCATGACGTTCGGCTTTCCATCGCGGACGGTGGCGACGAGGACCACCGGGCCAGCCTCGAGCAGACGGTACGCCCTGGAGGCGGGCATCTCCTGCATGGTCTCATCTCCTCGGCAGGATCTTGATCCATCGTACTGTGCCGCTCTGGCGGTGTCATCGCGGCAATCACGGCAGCATGCCGCCCGACACCCGATGCAGCGCGTCTCGCCATCTCCCCTGGTGGAACGCCCGGCCCGGCAAAACGATCCCTGCCGGACGCTATGCGCCGCGACCTCGACCGGCGGGCGCGGAAGAGGTAGAGACGCAGCATGGCCACCGTCCTGCGCACACCCCAATCGTTCCGCGAACGCGTCGGTGCCCTGCGCCATCTGCCGGCCTTCATCCGCCTCGTCTGGGCCGCGAGCCCGGCGTTGACCTCGGCGAGCATCGCCCTGCGCCTCGCACGCGCCGTCGTGCCGGTGCTGATGCTCTATGTCGGCAAGCTCATCATCGATGCCGTCGTCGCCGAGGCGCGCGTGCCGCATCCCGACTGGTCGCTCAGCGACTGGATCGAGAGCGGCCGGCTCGCGCATGTCGGCACGCTCGTGGCGCTGGAGTTTTGCCTCGCGATCGTGGCGGATGTCTCCGGCCGCCTCAGTTCGCTCGTCGACAGCCTCCTCGCCGAGACCTACAGCAACTTCGCCAGCATCCGCCTGATGGAGAAGGCGGCCTCGCTCGACCTCGAGCAGTTCGAGAGCAGCGAGCAGCAGGACCGGCTCGACCGCGCCCGGCGCCAGGTCACAGGTCGCACCAGCCTGCTCGGCCTCGTCTTCGGCCAGATCCAGGACATCCTCGGCGCCGTCACGCTGATGATCGCGCTCGTCGCCTACTGGCCCTCGCTGATCATGCTGATGCTCGTCGCGCTGCTGCCTTCGCTGCTCGGTGAACTGAAGTTCAACGCGCTCGGCTACCGCCTCGACTATTTCCGCACGCCCGAGCGGCGGCAGCTCGACTACGTGCGCTATCTCGGCTCCAGCATCGAGACTGCCAAGGAGGTCAAGCTCTTCGGCCTGGAGCGCTTCCTCATCGAGCGTTTCCGCCGCTTCGCCGAGACCATGTACCGCGACAACAGGCGCCTCGCCACCCGCCGGGCCTTCTGGGGCGGTCTGTTCGCCGCCTTCGGCACCCTCGCCTATTACGTCGCCTATGCTGCCGTCATCTGGCGCACCATGGCGGGCGACTTCAGCGTCGGCGACATGACGTTCCTCGTCGGCTCCTTCCTGCGCCTCAAGGGCCTGCTCGATGGGCTGCTGCTCGGCTTCTCGCAGGTGGCGGGCCAGGCGCTCTATCTCGAGGACCTGTTCTCCTTCTTCGAGATCGCACCGCGCGTCGTCTCGCCGCCCGATCCGGTGCCCGTCCGGCAGTCGATCCGCTCCGGCTTCGTCTTCGAGGACGTCGGCTTCCGCTACGAGGGCGCGCAGCAATGGGCCATCCGGCATCTCGACCTCGAGATTCCGGCCGGGGAAGTGCTGGCCCTCGTCGGCGCCAACGGCGCGGGCAAGACGACGCTCGTCAAGCTCCTCGCGCGGCTCTACGATCCGACGGAGGGCCGCATCCTGCTCGACGGCCGCGACCTGCGCGACTACGACCTCGACATGCTGCGCAGCCGCGTCGGCGTCGTCTTCCAGGATTTCGTGCGCTTCCACTTCACGGCAGCGGAGAACATCGCCATCGGCGACATCGGCGCGGCGGGCGACCGCGAGCGGATCGCCGAGGCGGCGGACCGCAGCCTCGCCGGCGCGATCATCGCCCGGCTGCCGCTCGGCTTCGAGCAGCCGCTCGGCCGGCGCTTCGGCGGCGGCATCGACCTCTCGGGCGGCGAATGGCAGAAGATCGCCATCGCGCGCGCCTATATGCGTGACGCCGAGGTGCTCATCCTCGACGAGCCGACCTCGGCGCTCGACGCCCATGCCGAATACGAGGTGTTCCAGCGCTTCCGCGACCTCAGCGCGGGCAAGACGACGCTGCTCATCTCGCACCGCTTCTCCACCGTGCGCATGGCCGACCACATCATCGTCCTCGAGGGCGGCCGCATCCTGGAGGCCGGCACGCATCAGGCGCTCGTCGCCCGCGGCGGTCGCTATGCGCAGATGTTCGAGTTGCAGGCCGCCGGCTATCGCTGACGACCGCGGCTGTTCGGGTCAGCGCTTGCGCAGCACCGCCTTCGCGTCCTCCACAAGCTTCTCGGCCGCCTCGGCGACGGTCAGCTTGCCATAGGCGAGCTGGTCGGCAACCGGGCGGAAGACGTTGCGGTCGTATTCGTTGGCGCCGATCGGCGCGGGAGGCGGATAGTCCATCACCCGGTCCTCGAGCATGTTGACATAGGCGACCGTCGCCTGCTCGGTCGGGTTGAGATTGGGCAGGATCGCCTCGCGCACCTTCGGCGACATGGGCACGCCACGCTCGACGCCGAGGATCTTGCCCGCCTCGATGTCGTTGACGAAGAAGCTGATGAACTCGGCCGCCGCCTCGGGGTGCTTGCAGCTCGCGCCGATGCTCCAGATGAGCGCCGGACGATAGAAGTGGCCGGACGGCGCCCCGTTGCCCGCCTGCGGCACCATGGCGATGCCGAGCTTGTTCTTGATCAGCAGCTGGTAGCCGACGAGCTGGTTGGAATAGGTGAAGCCGATGGCCGACTTGCCGAGCGCGAGGCAGTTGTTCTGGATGGAATTGTCGTCGATGGAGGCGACGTCGGCCGGCACGATGACCTTCTTGTCGCGCAGACCCTGCCAGTAGGTATAGAACTCCTTGATGTCGTCGACGGTAAAGCCGATGCCGCCATCCTCCGAGAAGGTCGTCTTGCCGCGCTGGCCGAGCCAGACCTGGAAGACGTAGTGATAGCGGCTGCCGTCCGGCGAGGCCCAGTATTCGCCCGGGCGGCCGACGGCCTTGTTCAGCTCCGTCACGAGCCGGGCATAGTCGTCCCAGGTCGTGTCCGGCGTCGGCGCCGGCAGGCCCGCCTTCTCGAACATCGCCGTGTCGTAGAACATCGATAAGGAATTGAGGCCGAGCGCGACGCCGTAGAGATTGTCGTAGACACGCCCAAGATCGACCATGCGCTGGCCGAAACCCTCGATGTCGAGGGGCTTGGGCAGGAATTTCGTGAGGTCGAGGCAGGCGCCGCGCCCCGAATAGTCGGGCAGCGTGTTGGGCTCGAGCTGGAACACGTCCGGAATGTTGCGGCCGGCCATCTGGGTCGCGAGCTTCGGCCAGTAGGCGTCGCCGCCGACGGGCTCGCCGATGACCGAGATGCCCGGATGGGTCTTCGAGAAGAGCTCGGCCACGGCGAGCGTGCGCTGGGCCCGGTCCTGCGAACCCCACCACGTCGCGCGCAGCCGGACCGTCTGCTGCGCCTGCGCGGAGCCGCCGGCGAGCGCCGGCAGCGCGGTCGCGGCACCCGCGGCGAGGGACGATTTCAGAAAGCTCCGCCGATCCAAGCGCATCATTTCCTCCTCCGGGTTATGACGGCCGGACACCAGACAAGGCTCGCCGGTCCGCAATTTTGCAGAAGGATATGCAAACAGGAAAATGAGCGCAAATGTTTTCTTGTATTGCAAATTTGCATTAACTCACGCAAACATGAGCCCATGACCGACGCCGCATCCATATCAGCAAGACGCCCCCGCCAGGCGGACATCGCCGAACGGGCCGGCGTTTCCATCAGCACGGTCTCGCGCGTGCTGGCCAACGAGCCGGGCATCAGCGACAGCGTGCGTCGCCACGTGCTCGAGGTGGCGGAAGAGATCGGCTATCTCGCGCGCCGGCAGGCCTCCGGCCCCGGTCATCAGCTCGTTGCCCTGGTCCATGCCGTGCAGGCGACGGCCGACCTCAGCTCCTTCTACGACGGCGTGCTCAGGGGCCTCCGTGAAGCCGCCGAGGACGCCGGCATGCCGCTCGCGGTGCGCCTCACCTATGCCGACGCGATCACGCGGGAGGAGCTCGAACGCCACCTCGCCGAGGCGGGGGCGGGCGGGCTCTTCCTCGTCGGCGTCGATGCGCCGGAGGCGACCGGCCGCTGGCTGCGCGAAGCGGGGATCCCCGTCGTCCTCGTCAATGGCGCCGATCCAGGCCTCACGTTCGATTGCGTCTCGCCGTCGAACTTCTACGGGGCGCGGCAGGCGACCGAGATCCTGCTCGCGGCTGGCCACCGGCGCCTCGCCTATCTGACGCGCAGCGTCCGGCCGACCCTGCGCGAGCGCATCCGCGGCTTCGAGGCGGCCATCGCGGCGACGCCCGGCGCGCGCGGCACGGTCGTGGAGCTGAAGCAGGGCGAGACCGGGCTGCAGGAGGGCATCAACACGATGAAGACCCTCATCGCGGAGGGGACGGACGTCACGGCCGTGCTGTGCCTCAACGACCTCATCGCCGTCGGGGCCATGGAGGCGGCCCAGCGCACCGGCCGCCGGGTGCCCGACGACATCTCCTTCATGGGCTTCGACGGCCTGCCCTGCGCGGCCATGGCGAGCCCGCGGCTCGCCACCATGGACGTGCCGCGCGAAAAGCTCGGCCGCGAGGCCCTGGCGCTGATGCAGGCGCGCCTCGCCTCCCCGCACGAGCCGGCGCGGCAGGTGCTGCTCGCGGTCCGGCCGCAGGCCGGCGGCAGCGTCGCCCCGCCCGGATCGTAAGGAAGCGACCGCCCGGCCGGGCCGCGTCAGAGCCCATGAGATCAGCGCCCACCACCAGCGATCCGCCCAGACAAGGCGAGCCCCCGATGCCCATCGATCCCTCGCGCAGCAATCCCTTCGCCGGCAACCCGCTGCGGACCCGCGCCGATGTCGTCAAGGCGCTCGACGACAGCTTCGCGCCGCTGCTGCCCTATTTCGACCCGGGCGGCGGCGCGCGCGTGCGCCTCGACGCCGCGGCGGCGCATTTCGACCGTGCCGCGGCCGATTTCGAGGGCTTCGCCCGGCCGCTCTGGGGGCTCCTGCCGCTCGCGAAAGGCGGCGAGCCCTTCGCCCACTGGGCCATGTACCGCGACGGCCTCGCCAACGGGCTCGATCCTGAGCATCCCGGCTTCATCGGCCGGGCCGGCCCGCGCGACCAGCGGCTCGTCGAGCTCGCGGTGATCGGGCTGGCGCTGCGCCTCTGCCCCGACATCTTCTGGGAGCCGCTCGACGCCCGCGCGCGCAAAAATGTCGCGAACTATCTCCTCGAGGCCCGCCGCCACGACTATGCCGACAACAACTGGCGCTTCTTCCGCGTCCTCGTCGACATGGGGCTGAAGCACGTCGGCGTCGCCTTCGACGAGAGCCTGACGGAGGCCTATCTCGACGAGATCGACGGCTGGTATCTCGGCGACGGCTGGTATCGCGACGGCAATGTGCGCCGTATCGACCACTACATTCCCTTCGCCATGCATTTCTACGGCCTCATCTATGCGGCGCTCGCCGCGCCGGGCGATCCGCGCGCCGCGCGTTTCCGCGAGCGGGCGCGGCTGTTCGCGCAGGACATCCGCCACTGGTTCGATGATGTGGGCGGCGCCCTCGCCTTCGGCCGCAGCCTCACCTATCGCTACGCCATGGCCGGCTTCTGGGGGGCGCTCGCCTTCGCCGACGAGGAGGCGCTGCCCTGGGGCGTGGTGAAGGGCCATTACCTCAGGCACCTGCGCTGGTGGGCGGACAAGCCCATCGCGCATCGCGACGGGGTGCTCTCCGTCGGCTACGGCTATCCCAATCTCCTCATGTCGGAGAACTACAATTCCGCCGGCTCGCCCTATTGGGCCTTCAAGGCCTTCCTGCCGCTGGCGCTGCCCGAGAGCCACCCCTTCTGGCAGGCCCGGGAAGAGCCGGCCGAGCCGGCGTCGGAGCCGGTCCCCCTCCGGCATCCGGGCATGGTGATGACGCAGAGCCCCGGCAATGTGGTGGCGCTCTCCTGCGGGCAGGAGAACCTCGCCATGCGCTTCGGCTCCGAGAAATACGCCAAGTTCGTCTATTCGAGCCGCTACGGCTTCAGTGTCGAAAGCGACGAGCGCAACTTCGGCCTCGCCGCGCTCGACGGCATGCTCGCCTTCAGCGACGACGGCCTGCACTTCCGCGTGCGCGAGGGCAACGAGGAGGCGCAAATCGCCGGGGACAGCCTCTTCGCGCGCTGGCGGCCCTTTCCCGACGTCCTGGTCGATACGTGGCTTGTGCCGGCGGGCCTGTGGCACATACGCCTCCACCGGATCGTGACGCCGCGGCCGCTCCTGACCGCCGAAGGCGGCTTTGCCATCGCCCGGGCCGACGGCGCCGCGGACAGGACCGAGGAGGCGGACGGCCGAGCCTGCGTCACGAGCGCCACGGACTTCAGCGGCATCGCCGACCTCGGCTCCACGGTGACGCGGCGCGGCATCGCCAGCAAGGTCGCGCCGAACACCAACCTCATCGTCGCCAAGACCACGGTGCCGCAGCTGCGGGCCACTGTTCCCGCGGGCGAGAGCCTTCTCGTCACGGCGGCGCTCGCGAGCCCGGACCTCGCGGCAGTGCGGGCGGCGTGGGCGAGCCCGCCCCCGGCGCCGGACCTGCCGACCGTGGAGCGATTATTCGCCACCAAGGGCGAGCGGGTGAGCGCGATCATGATCGAGGAGGCGCCGCGATGAAGCCCGGCATCGCCTTCGCCATGGATCCGGCCCGCACCGGCCACGTGCTGCCGCCGGATCTCCTGGCACGCCTCGCAACACTCGGGCGCATCGTCGATCCCGTGCCGCTGGAGCGCTTCGACGACGCGCGCGCCCGTTCCGTCCTGGCCGCCACCGAGATCCTCGTGACGGGCTGGGGGTGCCCGACCATCGATGCGGCGGTGCTCGGCCTCGCTCCGCACCTCCGGCTCGTCGCCCATGCGGCGGGGACGGTGAAGCATTTCATCGGTGAGGAGGTCTATGCCGCCGGCATCCGCGTCACCCATGCGGCGGAGGCCAATGCGGTGCCGGTGGCCGAGTTCACGCTGGCGGCCATCCTCTTCGCGGCCAAGCAGGTCTTCCGCTTCCACCGGCTCTACCGCGAGGATCGCCACCGCGGGCGCATCGATGCGCTCAAGGGCCAGCCGATCGGCAATTACCGCAAGACGGTCGGCATCGTCGGCGCCTCGCGCATCGGCCGGCGGGTCGTTGCCCTGTTGCAGCCCTTCGGCTTCACCATGCTGCTCTACGACCCGCATGTCGATGCGGCGGAAGCCGCGCTTCTCGGCGTCGAAGCCGTGCCCCTCGGGCAACTGATGGCGCGTTCCGACGTCGTCTCGCTGCACGCGCCGGCCCTGCCCGCGACGCAGCACATGATCTCGGGGCCGATGCTGGCACGCCTGAGCGACGGCGCGACCCTCATCAACACGGCGCGCGGCATCATCGTCGACGAGGAGGCGCTGATCGCCGAGCTGCGCACCGGCCGCATCAGCGCCATCATCGACGTGACGGAGCCGGAGGTGCCGCCGCCCACGTCGCCGCTCTACGACCTGCCGAACGTGTTCCTGACGCCGCATATCGCCGGCGCCGTCGGCACCGAGCGCACCCGGCTCGGCGAGATGGCGGTGGACGAGATCGCCCGTTTCCGCGCCGGCGAGCCGCTGCTCTACGAGGTCCATCCGACCCTGCTCGAGCGGCTCGCATGATCGGGCTCGCACCGGCCCTTTGCTCCGTCACCTTCCGGCAGCTGCCGCCGGGGGAGATCGTGGCGCTCGCCCGGCAGGCGAGTCTCGCCGCCATCGAATGGGGCGGTGACGTGCACGTGCCCGCCGGCGATGTCGTCATGGCGCGCCACGTGCGCCGCATCACCGAGGAAGCGGGCCTCCTGCCCGCCTCCTACGGCTCTTATCTGTACCCGCCGGACCATGGGCTCGACGACTTTCGCCACGTCCTCGATACGTGCCACGCGCTCGGAGCGGGCAACGTGCGGATCTGGCCGGGCCGGCGCGAGCGCCCCTCCGCCGCTTATGACACCAAGGAGCGCAGCGAGGCGGCCGACCTCATCCACGCCATGGGAGAGCTGGGGCGCGCGGCCGGCATCTCCATCTCGCTCGAATACCACCCGAACTCGCTCACCGACGAGACGGGCTCCGCCGCAAGCCTGATGGACGAGATCGCGCACGATAATGTCCATCTCTACTGGCAGCCGCGCCCGGGCCTGCCGCTCGACGAAGCCCGCGAGGAGATCGCCCGCATCGGCCCGCGTGTCTCCCATGTCCATGTCTTCGCATGGGACGGCGCGCGCCGGCGCTATGCGCTCGCCGACCGCGCGACGTGGTGGTCGGCCGTCTTCGCGGCGTTGCCGGAAAGCCGCTTCGAGGGAGTGCGCTACGCCATGCTGGAATTCGTGCGGGACGATGCGCCGGAGGCGTTCCTTGCCGATGCCGCGACCCTTCGCCGGCTCCTCGACCGCCGGGCGCCGGCGAGCGCCTGAACCATCGCCGGTATCAGCCCGCCGCGATGATCTGCGCGCGGAAACGGGCGCGGCGACACCGGCCAGCCCGTCCGCCGCATCGCCCTCGCCAGCTTTCCGAAGCAATCGTTGCGGCAGCGCATGGACTCGCGCCACCGATATGCTACTGGCGGTCACTGTCCAGCGACAGGGGCACAGATGCGTCTCAGAGACTGCCACAACTTCCATGATTTCCGCCGCATGGCGCGGCAGCGGCTGCCGGGGCCGATCTTCAACTACATCGACGGTGCCGCCGACGACGAAGTCACCTATCGCCGCAATACGGAGGCCTTCGACCGTTGCGATCTCGTGCCCAATGTCCTGCGCGGCGTGGGTGACGTCGACATGTCGGTGACGGTCATGGGGCAGCGGCTGGCGATGCCGGTCTACTGCTCGCCTACGGCGCTGCAGCGGCTCTTCCACCATCAGGGCGAGCGTGCGGTGGCGGCCGCCGCCGCGCGCTTCGGCACGATGTTCGGCGTCTCCTCGCTTGGCACTGTCAGCCTCGAGGAGGCGCGCCGCATCAGCGGCGGACCGCAGGTCTACCAATTCTACTTCCACAAGGACCGTGGCCTCAACCGCGAGATGATGGCCCGCGCCAAGGAGGCGGGTATCGAGGTGATGATGCTGACCGTGGACAGCATCACCGGCGGCAACCGCGAGCGCGACAAACGCACGGGCTTTGCCATCCCCTTCCGGCTCAATTCCTCCGGCATCGCCCAATTCGCCATCAAGCCGGCCTGGGCCCTCAATCATTTCCTCCACGAGCCCTTCCGACTCCCGCAGCTCGAGAGCCATGTGGACATGGGTAGCGGCGTAATGTCGATCAGCCGCTACTTCACGGAGATGCTCGACCCCTCCATGTCGTGGGACGACGTCGCGGGGATGGTGCGCGAATGGGGCGGGCCGTTCTGCCTCAAGGGCGTCATGTCGGTCGAGGATGCGCGGCGCGCCGTCGAGATCGGCTGCACCGGGATCGTCCTCTCCAACCACGGCGGGCGCCAGCTCGACGGCTCGCGCACCGCCTTCGACCAGCTCGCCGAGGTCGTCGATGCGGTCGGCGACCGCATCGACGTCATGATGGACGGCGGCGTGCAGCGCGGCACCCATGTGCTCAAGGCGCTCTCGCTGGGCGCCAAGGCGGTCGGGCTCGGCCGCTACTACCTCTTCCCCCTCGCCGCCGCCGGACAGGTGGGCGTCGAGCGCGCCCTCGAGCTGATGCGCAACGAGATCGAACGCGACATGAAGCTGATGGGCTGCGCCTCGGTGGGCGAACTCACCCGGCAGAACCTGCGCTTCCGCTGACCTTCGCCCGGCACCATCGTCCTGCTGTCCATGTCGTCATGACAACGACCTTCTGACAGAGGAGAAGCGTGGACGCGCTGCCTCACAGGCCGCCGAGACAGACGTATTTCAGCTCCAGGAAGCCCTCGATGCCGTACTTGGAGCTTTCGCGCCCCATGCCGGACTGCTTGACGCCGCCGAAGGGCGCCATCTCGTTGGCGAGGAGGCCAGTGTTGACGCCGACCATGCCGCTTTCCAGCGCCTCGGCCACGCGCCAGACGCGCGCCATGTCCCTGGCGTAGAAATAGGAGGCAAGGCCGAATTCGGTATCGTTTGCCATCGCAATCACCTCCTCCTCATCGCGGAAGGCGATGATCGGCGCGAGCGGGGCGAAGGTCTCCTCCTTCGCGACCCTCATCTCCTGGGTAATGCCGGTCATCACCGTCGGTTCGAAGAAGGTGCCGCCAAGGTCGGAACGCTGGCCGCCGAGGACGAGCCGGCCGCCTTTGGCGAGGGCGTCCGCCACGTGCTCCTCCATCTTGGCGACGGCGCGTTCGTCGATCAGCGGACCCATCGCGACGCCGTCCTCGGTGCCGCGGCCGAGCTTGAGCGCGCGGGCCTTGGCCACGAGCTTCTCGGTGAAGGCCTCGACCACAGTCTCCTGCACGTAGATGCGGTTGGCGCATACGCAGGTCTGACCGGCGTTGCGGTATTTGGAGATGATCGCGCCTTCGACGGCGGCATCGAGATCCGCATCGTCGAAGACGATGAAGGGCGCATTGCCGCCAAGCTCCAGCGACAGGCGCTTGATGCCGTCGCCGGCTTCGCGCATCAGCCAGCGGCCGACACCGGTCGAGCCGGTGAAGGTGATCTTGGCGACCTTCGGATTGCGGCAAAACTCCTCGCCGATGGGCCGCGCCTCACCGGTGATGACTGAGAAGGCCCCCTTCGGGACGCCCGCCCGTTCGGCGAGCACGGCAAGCGCGAAGGCGGACAAGGGCGTCTGCGCCGCCGGCTTGAGCACCATGGTACAGCCGGCCGCCAGCGCCGGGCCAACCTTGCGGGTGATCATGCCGTTGGGGAAGTTCCAGGGCGTAATGGCCGCGCAGACGCCGACAGGCTGCTTGAGCACGACGATGCGCTGGTCAGGACGCGCGCCGGGAATGACGTCGCCGTCAATACGTTTCGCCTCCTCGGCGAACCATTCGAGATAGGCGGCATTGGAGACGATCTCGCCCCTGGCCTCGGCGAGCGGCTTGCCCTGCTCCGTCGTCAGGATCAGCGCGAGGTCGTCGACATTGGCGAGGATGAGCTCGTACCAGCGTCGCAGGATCTGGCTGCGCTCCTTCACCGGGCGCTTCGCCCATGCCTTCTGCGCCGCCTCAGCCGCATCGATGGCACGGCGGGCGGTCTCGGGCCCGAGGTCCGGCACCTCCATGATGAGCGCGCCGTCGACGGGATCGGTGACGGGAATGGTCCGGCCGTCCGGCGCTTCGATCCACTCGCCACCGACATAGGCCTTGCCCGTCAGCAGCGACGGGTCCCTGAGGTCGAGCACGCGGCGGCCGGCTGTCTTGTCGTGTACGGTCATCAATGCACTCCCAGGAGGCGCAGGACGGCGGGGACGCCGAGCGACACCCCCGACAGGAAGAGGAGGACGAAGACGATGCGCCGCATCACCTGCGGAGCGATCGGCGGCGGCCAGCGGCGCGCGGCGAAGGTCGCCGCCATCACGGCCGGGATGGCGAAGAGGCCGGTCAGCGTCGAGGGCCCGGGCAGGTTGCCGGAAAAGGCGACGAGGCCGATGCGGAACACGGCATTGAGCGCGAAGACGCC
Organism: Chelatococcus daeguensis; assembly: GCF_001887265.1. NCBI lineage: Bacteria > Pseudomonadati > Pseudomonadota > Alphaproteobacteria > Hyphomicrobiales > Chelatococcaceae > Chelatococcus > Chelatococcus daeguensis. The sequence goes on from NZ_CP018096.1 coordinate 60,296, forward strand.
GACGAGCGTCTCGCGGATCGTCGCGAGGGCCAGCGGCTGGCGGTAGAAGTGATAGACGAGCGGCGGCCCGGCCGTCGAGAACATGCCGCCCATGAGGCCCGCGATACCGCCGAAGAAGAGGAAGGAGGCGCCGCCGGACTTCTGCGCGAGCGGCGCCGGCCGCATGGCCAGCTGCAGGCTGGAGGCGATGATGACCGCACCGAGCACGAGGCGCAGCATGTCGGCCCGGGCGTCGGCGAGCCATTCGAGCAGCCAGTAGCCGGCAAAGAGCAGCGGCACGCTCGCGGCCATGACGAAGGCGAACTCGCGCCAGGCGACATCGCGCCAGCCCTTCAGCAGCATCTGCGTTGCGTTGACGAGCGTCAGCACGCTGACGATCATCGCCGCATCGGGCAGGGACAGGAGGCCGGTGAGGCCGACGCCGCCCATGGTGATGAGGCCGAAGGCGAAGCCGGTCAACGTCTGGGCATAGGCGGCGGCGAACGCGAGCGCCAGAAAACCGATGAGTTCGCCCGGCGACATGCCTCAGAGGGTCCTCGTACAGGCGAAGAGCTTCGCGAAGGCCGAACCGGCACGGCGGACGACCGGCGCGACGATGACGTCCGGCCCATGCAAACAGGCATCCTGCGCGGCATCGGCGCGCGGATCGTCCTCGAAGTGGCGGAAGAGCGGGCGCTGCGCGGGCCGGCCGCGGATGGAGGCTTCGTTCACGAGGGACTTCAGGTGGAGCACGAGGCGGGCATGGATTCGCGTGATGCGCGCGGAATGTGCCAGTACTTCGCCGTCCTGATCAATCTATAGATTGTCGCGCGGGCGATTCCCCTCGTGGCTGCGCATCACCGGGGGACGGAAGCGCCGGGGAAGACATGCACGGTTGCCCCGCCGCTCAACGCGGTGCCTCGGAGACCCGCGCGCCCCGCGCCTCGTACCATCCCTGCGAGCGGTTCACGATCCAGACGACGGACAGCATCACCGGCACCTCGATGAGCACGCCGACGACGGTGGCGAGCGCCGCGCCGGAGTTGAAGCCGAACAGGCTGATGGCGGCGGCGACCGCGAGCTCGAAGAAATTGGACGCGCCGATGAGCGCCGAGGGTCCGGCGACGCAATGGGCCTCGCCGCTCATGCGGTTGAGGAGGTAGGCGAGGCCGGAGTTGAAATAGACCTGGATCAGGATCGGCACCGCAAGGAGCGCGATGACGAGCGGCTGTGCCAGGATCTGCTCGCCCTGGAAGGCGAAGAGCAGCACCAGCGTCGCGAGCAGCGCGACGAGCGAGAGCGGCTGCAGGACGCCGAGGAAGCGCGCCAGCGCCGCCTCGCCGCCCGTCTTGAGAAGCCGGGCGCGGATGACCTGCGCGGCGATGACCGGCACGACGATGTAGAGCGCCACCGACAGGATGAGCGTGTCCCACGGCACGGTGATCGCGGACAGGCCGAGCAGCAGGCCGACGATCGGTGCGAAGGCAACGATCATGATGGCGTCGTTGAGCGCCACCTGCGACAGGGTGAAGTGCGGCTCGCCCTTCGTCAAGTTCGACCACACGAAGACCATGGCCGTGCACGGCGCCGCCGCGAGCAGGATAAGGCCGGCGATATAGCTGTCGATCTGGTCGGCAGGCAGATAGGGCCGGAACAGGTAACCGATGAAAAGCCAGCCGAGCAGCGCCATCGAGAACGGCTTGACGGCCCAGTTGACGAAGAGCGTCACGGAGATGCCGCGCCAGTGCCGGCCAACCTCGCGCAGAGCGGCGAAGTCGATCTTCACCAGCATCGGCACGATCATGAGCCAGATGAGAACGGCGACCGGCAGGTTGACGCGCGCCACCTCGAGCCCGGCGATGGCGTGGAACACGGAAGGCGCCAGCGAGCCGAGCGCGACGCCCGCGACGATGCACAGGAAGACCCACAGGGTCAGATAGCGTTCGAAGGTGGACATGGGAATTCCTCAGGCCGTCGCGACGCGGCGGCCGTGCTCGTCGATGACGCGCTCGCCGTCTTCCTTGACGAATTCGCCGCGCTGCGGCGGCAGGAGGTCGAGCACCTCCTCCGACGGGCGGCACAGGCGCACGCCCTTCGGGCTCACCACGATGGGCCGGTTGATGAGGATCGGATGGGCGAGCATGGCGTCGAGGAGCTGATCGTCGCTCAGCGCCGGGTTTGCGAGGCCTAGTTCGGCATAGGGTGTACCCTTCTCGCGCAGCAGGGCGCGCGCCGGGATACCCATGCGCGCAATCAGCCAGTGCAGCATGGCTCGCGTCGGCGGCGTCTTCAGATATTCGATCACATGCGGCTCGACGCCCGCATTACGGATCATCGCCAAGGCGTTGCGCGAGGTGCCGCAGGCGGGATTGTGATAGATGATGACGTCCATGACGGTCCTCATGCCGCGCTCGGGCGCGGCTTCGTCGCCCCTTCGAGCTGCCCGATCTCGGCGAGCCGGGAGCCTAGCGCGATATGGCCGAGGCTCCGCACAGGCAGCGCCGTGAACACGGAGATGCGGTTCTTCATGTAGCGGAAGGCGGCGACGAAGGCAGCCTCCCGTTGGATGTCGGTTCCCTCGACGGCGGCGGGGTCCTCGATTCCCCAATGGGCCGTCATCGGCTGGCCCGGCCACAGCGGGCAGGCCTCGCCAGCCGCGCTGTCGCAGACGGTGAAGACGAAATCCATCACCGGCGCGTCACTCCCGGCAAATTCCTCCCAACTCTTCGAGCGCAGCCCCGCGGTGGGATAGCCGTAACCTTCGAGCACCTTGAGCGCCAGCGGATGGATGACGCCCTTGGGCCGGCTGCCGGCGGAGAAGGCGCGGAACCGCCCTGCCCCGTCCTTGGCGAGGATGCTCTCGGCCAGGATGGAGCGGGCGGAATTGCCGGTGCACAGAAAGAGCACGTTGTAGATCGGGTCAGCCATGATCAGGCCTCGTGGGTGGCTTGGACGTTCGCTCGGGCAGGAGGGCAGCAGGGCGCAAGCTCGGCGACGAGCGGCGCGCAGATCTCGGGACGTCCGCCGCAGCAGTCCTTGAGCAGGAAGGCCGTCAGCGCGCGCACCGTGTCGAGTTCCGCCCGGTAGACGATGGAACGGCTGCGGCGCGCGGCGCTGACGAGACCGGCCCGCGCGAGGATGCCGAGGTGGGAGGACATCGTGTTGTGCGGCACGGCGAGGCGCCGTGCGATCTCGCCTGCCGCGAGCCCGTCCGGCTCGCTCTCGACGAGCAGGCGGAACACCTCGAAACGGGTGGGCTGGGCGAAGGCCGCAAAGGCGAGAAGAGCCTGTTCATTTTCCATATGTCGAGACTACCCGACATATGGACATGATGCAACGGCTCATGGCGCCGTTCCGGTCGTAGGACACGCAACCAACGCCGCCGACATGCAGGCCGCCCGGACATCCACAAGGACCGGCGGAGCGTCACGGAACTGTCGCCGATCTTTCATCGAAGCGTCACCCGCCTTCGCTACGCCGCTTGCCGGATACCCGAGCGCTGGTTGCTCAATTCACACCCTGTGTCATAACAGAAACAATCGAAACGCCGATCACTGCCCGATAACGTTTCATGACTGGTCAGGATGGGCAAACAGCGTTGCGGGACATGGCAGAGATCGTCGTCGACAATCTGACGAAGGTATGGAGCGGCTCGCCGGCGGTCGACGGCATCAGCTTTACCTGCGCGTCGGGTGAATTCACGGTCCTGCTCGGTCCCTCCGGCTGCGGCAAGTCGACGACGCTGCGCCTCATCGCGGGGCTCGAGCAGCCGAGCGCGGGCGCCATCGCCATCGGCGGGCGCGACGTCACGCGCCGCTCGCCCGCCGAGCGCGGCATCGCCATGGTGTTCCAGTCCTACGCGCTGTTTCCGCATCTCTCGGTAGCCGAGAACATCCTGTTCGGATTGAAGGTGCGGCGCGTGCCGCGCGCCGAGCGCGACGAGCGGTTGAAGCGGGCGGCGCAGACGCTCGGCCTCACGCAGCTTCTCGACCGCAAGCCCGCCGCGCTCTCCGGCGGCCAGCGCCAGCGCGTCGCCCTCGGCCGCGCCATCGTCGCCGATGCCGCCGTCTGCCTCATGGACGAGCCGCTGTCGAACCTCGACGCCCAGCTGCGCCAGGAGATGCGCGCCGAGATCCGCAGCCTGCAGCGGCGGCTCGGCATGACGATGATCTATGTCACGCACGATCAGGTCGAGGCCATGACGATGTCCGACCGGGTCGTGCTGATGCGCGAGGGGCGCATCGAGCAGCAGGGCACGCCCGCCGAGCTCTACGATTGCCCGGCGAGCGGCTTTGCCGCCCGCTTCCTCGGCACGCCGCCGATGAACCTGCTGCCCGCCGCCATCGGTGCCGGCCTCCTGCCCGGTGTCCCTGCCGCCGCTGGCGGCAGCATCGGCGTCCGGCCGGAGCGGCTGCGGGTCGGCGCCCCCGGGCGCGGGCTCGCGGCTTCGATCGAGGCCATCGAATATCTCGGCGCCGATACGTTGCTGACCCTCGACGCCGCCGGGGCGAAGCTCATTGCCCGCACCGACGGGCATGCCCGCCATCGGATCGGCGAGGTCGTCGGCGTCAGCTGCGCGGCGGGCGATCTCCATTTCTTCGACGCGGGCAGCGGCCGGCGCGTCGAGGCGAACGGCAACGGCTGCAACGCACCCGAACGGGGAGAAGGGGCATGAAGTTCTTCACGCAGGTCCGCTGCGGGGCGGCAGCGCTTGCCGCGTCGCTCGCGCTCGCCGTGGCGCCGGCCTCGGCCGAGACCACGGTCAACATGTACTATCCGGTCGCGGTTGGCGGCCCCATCACCAAGATCATCGACAAGATGGTCGCCGATTTCTCGGCCGCGAATCCGGACATCAAGGTCAACCCGATCTATTCCGGCAGCTACCAGGACACGATCACCAAGGTCGTCACCGCGCTCAAGGGCGGCAATGCGCCGGAATTCGCCGTCATCCTCTCGACGGACATGTTCACGCTGATCGACGAGGACGCGATCGTCCCCTTCGAGGAGCTGGTGTCCGACGCCGACAAGGCCTGGCTCGACGGCTTCTACCCGGGCTTCATGCTCAACAGCCGTACCGGCGGCAAGACCTGGGGCATCCCCTTCCAGCGCTCCACCATCGTGCAGTACTGGAACAAGGATGCCTTCAAGGAGGCCGGGCTCGATCCGGATGTGGCGCCGAAGACCTGGGACGAGATGGTCGCGGCCGCCGAGAAGCTGACGAAGCGCGACACCTCCGGCAACGTGACCCGCTGGGGCGTGCAGATCCCGTCGTCGGGCTTCCCTTACTGGCTGTTCCAGGCCCTGACGACGCAGAACGACGTCATCCTCGCCAACGAGGCCGGCACGAAGGTGACCTATGACGACCCGCGCGTCGTCGAGGCGCTGCAGTTCTGGGTCGACCTTTCGAAGAAGTACAAGGTGCATCCGCAAGGCATCGTCGAGTGGGGCACCACCCCGAAGGATTTCTTCGAGGGCAAGGTCGCGATGATGTGGACGACCACCGGCAACCTGACCAACGTGCGCAACAACGCACCCTTCCCCTTCGGCGTCGCCATGCTGCCGGCCAAGGTGCGCGGTGGCTCGCCCACCGGCGGCGGCAACTTCTATGTCTTCAAGAACGCCTCGCCCGAGCAGCGCAAGGCCGCCCTCGCCTTCATCAAGTGGGCGACGGCGCCGGAGCAGGCGGCCGCCTGGTCGATCGCCACCGGCTATGTCGCCGTCACGCCCGCCGCCTGGGAGACCGAGGCGATGAAGAAATATGTCGCCGAGTTCCCGGCTGCGGCGGTCGCCCGCGACCAGCTCGACGTCGCGGTGGCGGAACTGTCGACCCACGACAACCAGCGCGTCACCAAGGCCCTCAACGACGGCCTGCAAGCGGCGCTGACCGGCGCCAAGGAGCCGGGCCAGGCCATGAAGGACGCCCAGGCCGAGGCCGACCGCGTCCTGCGCCCCTTCCAGTGACCCGACCTCGCCCGCGCGGTTTCCTCACCCGCGCGGGCCCTTTCCGGACCCGCCCGTGAGTCGTCTGCGCGCCTCGATCCACGCCTCGCTGCTGCTCTTGCCCGCCGTCGTGCTGCTGGCGGCTTTCACGCACGTGCCGGCGGTGCGCACCTTCATCGGCGCGCTCTACACGACGCCGCGCGGCAACCGGCCGGAGGTCTTCATCGGCCTCGACAACTATCGTCATCTTCTCGACGATCCCGTCTTCTGGCAGGCGATGGCGAACAACGTCTGGTACGCGGCCCTCACCATTCCGCTCTCGGTCATCCTCGCGCTCGTCATGGCGCTCGCCGTCGATGCCCGCCTGCCCGGCCGGGCGGCGCTCAGGATGGCCTATTTCACGCCCACCGTGCTGCCGATGATCGCGGTCGCGAATATCTGGCTCTTCTTCTACACGCCCGGCTACGGCCTGCTCGACCAGGTCCTCGGCCTCTTCGGCGTGGCGCAGACGAACTGGCTCGGCTCGCGCGACACCGCCCTCAATGCCGTGATCGCGGTTGCGGTGTGGAAGGAGGCGGGTTTCTTCATGATCTTCTACCTCGCCGCCCTGCAGACGATCCCGCACGACCTGCGCGAGGCCGCGGCCATCGAGGGGGCGAGCCGCTTCACCTTCTTCCGGCGCGTGACGCTTCCGCTCCTGATGCCGACGACCCTGTTCGTGCTGGTCAATGCGGTCATCGGCGCCTTCCGCCTCGTCGACCACATCGTGGTCATGACCCGCGGCGGGCCAGACAATGCCACGGCGCTGCTGCTCTACTACATCTACGAGATCGGTTTCCGCTTCTGGGATTCGGCCTATGCGGCGACCCTGACGACCGTGCTTCTTGCCATCCTCGCCGTGCTGGCCGCCGTGCAGTTCCTCTTCCTCGAGCGACGGATCCACTATCGATGAGCATCGCCGACCGCTCTGCCGGCGCGATCGAGACGGTCGGCGCCTGGCTTCTCGGCCTCCTCTGGATCCTGCCGCTCGCCTATGCGGTGTGGACCGCCTTCCACCCTGCGGCCTATGCCACGCGCTTCGATCTCCTGGCGCCACTGACGCTCGCGAACTTCGTCGCCGCCTGGGAGGCAGCGCCCTTCGGCCGCTATCTCCTCAACACGACGGCGATCGTCACCATGATCCTCGCCGGGCAGTTCCTCGTCTGCACGCTCGCGGCCTATGCCTTCGCGCGCTATACCTTTCCCGGCAAATCGGTGCTGTTCGCGCTGGTGCTGATGCAGCTCATGGTGATGCCGGACATCCTCATCGTCGAGAATTACCGCACGATGTTCGGCCTCGGCCTCGTCGACACCATCGGCGCGGTGGCGCTGCCCTACATGGCCTCGGCCTTCGGCATCTTCCTCCTGCGCCAGACCTTCATGACCGTACCGAAGGAACTGGAGGAAGCGGCGATCGTCGAGGGCTGCTCCACCCTCGGCGTGCTCTGGCGAGTCTACGTACCACTGGCGCGACCCGTCTTCGTCGCCTATGGCCTCGTCTCGGTGAGCCACCACTGGAACAACTTCCTGTGGCCGCTCATCATCACCAATTCGGTCGAGACACGCCCGCTGACTGTGGGGCTCGCGGTGTTCTCCTCCACCGACCAGGGCATCGACTGGTCGATCATCTCGGCCGCCACGCTGATGACGGCCGCGCCGCTCCTCGTCGCCTTCCTCATCTTCCAGCGCGCCTTCGTGCAGTCCTTCCTGCGCGCCGGCATCCGCTGAACCGCCATCACCGCCGTCGGCATCAGTGCAGCTTCTCGGTATAGACGAATTTCGGCATGCTCCAGCCATAGCGCAGCGCAAGCAGACGCAGCGCAAGGCCCGTGAGCATCGCGATTCCCATGGCGAGGGCATGCGGCAGGCCGGCATATTGGCCCCCGATGTAAAGGGCGCCTGCCAGGATCGAAACCGTCGCATAGAGTTCGGCGCGAAACAGAAGCGGCACCTCGGTGCACAGGATGTCGCGCAGCACGCCGCCGACACAGCCCGAGATCATGCCCGAGGCAATGACGATGACGTAGGGCATGCCGAGCGCGAGCGCGATGTTGCAGCCGATCACGGTGAAGACGACGAGGCCGACCGCATCGAGGAAGAGGAAGAGGTGGCGCAGGTGATGCATGTAGCGGGCGATGAAGACCGTGGCGAGCGCCGCCCCAGCCGTGACGAGGAGATAGGAGGGATGCTCGATCCAGGTGAGCGGATGGCGGCCGAGCAGCACGTCCCGTACCGATCCGCCGCCAAGCGCGGTGATGGCTCCGAGCATCGCGACGCCCAGCCAGTCCATGGAACGCCGGCCGGCGGCAAGGGCCGCCGTCATCGCCTCCGCAACGATCGCCACGATATAAAGGACGTTGAGGATCTGCTCGGATTGCATGCTCGGCGCGCGGCGTGAGGGGGCTCCGTCGGTCAGCGCAACTGTACGCGCGAAAAGCCAACAAAAGCTTTCAGCACAGGGGCAAACCTAAGCCGAACCTGCGGCTTCGCGGGGCGACGGGGACATGACGGCCTCGCCGCCCGACGAAAAGCCCATGCGTGTCAGCCGGCTGCCGCCCTCCGCACGGCCACCTTGGCCGCCACGCCGCCGCCGTCGGTATCGAAGGTCAGCGGCCGGTCGCCGGCCTCGTCCTTGATGCGGCTCGGCAGGCCCATCCGCCCGAGAAGGCCGAGGAAGGGTTGCGGCGGCAGTTCCTCCACATTGGCCATGCGGCCGACGTCCCAGGTCCCCTCGGCGATGAGGAGCGCGGCCGCGACCGGGGGCACGCCCGCCGTGTAGGAGATCGCCTGGCTGCCGACCTCGCCGTAGGCCTCCGCATGGTCCGAGACGTTGTAGATGAAGACCTCGCGCGGCTTGCCGTTTTTGACGCCCTTGACGAGGTCGCCGATGCAGGTCTTGCCCGTGTAGTCCGGGGCCAGCGACGAGGGATCCGGGAGCACGGCCTTCACCACCTTGAGCGGAACGACCTCCTGCCCCTCGGCCGTGCGGATCGGCTGCTCCGAAAGAAGGCCGAGGTTCTTCAGCACGGTGAAGACGGTGATGTAGCGCTCGCCGAAGCCCATCCAGAAGCGGATGTCCGGCACGCCGAGGTTTTGCGAGAGCGAGTGGATCTCGTCGTGGCCGGTCATGTAGGTCGTGCGTGTGCCGACCACCGGCAGGTCCCAGTCCTTGCGGACCTCGAACATCTTGTTCGACGTCCACTTACCCTTCTGCCACGACCACACCTGCCCCGTGAACTCGCGGAAGTTGATCTCGGGATCGAAGTTGGTGGCGAAGTAGCGACCGTGGTCGCCGGCATTCACGTCGATGATGTCGATCGAGTCGATGCGGTCGAAATGCTCATCGCGCGCGAGCGCCGCATAGGCGTTGACGACGCCCGGGTCGAAGCCGGCGCCGAGCACGGCCGTCACGCCGGCTTTGGCGCATTCCTCGCGCCGCTTCCACTCGTAGTTGCCGTACCACGGCGGGGTCTCGCAGATCTTCAGCGGATCCTCGTGGATCGCCGTGTCGATATAGGCCGCACCGGTGCGGATACACGCGGTGAGGATCGACATGTTGAGGAAGGCCGAGCCCACGTTGATGACGATCTGACTGTTCGTGGCCCGGATGAGCTCTGCCGTCTTCTCCACGTTAAGGGCGTCGAGCGCATGGGCGACGAGCTTGCCGGCCGTCTTCAGGCTCTTCTTCTCGTGGACGGACTGGATGATCGCCTCGCACTTGGCGAAAGTCCGCGAAGCGATATGGATATCGCCGAGGACGTCGTTATGCTGCGCGCATTTGTGGGCCACGACCTGGCCCACGCCACCGGCACCGATGATCAGAACGTTCTTCTTCATTTGGGCTCGGATCTCCTTTCGTTCCGCATGAGCCTCAGGACAGGCTCGACTTGTAGTCTTCGAAGGAAAATTCGCGCGCGACACGAAGGCTGCCGTCGAGTTCACGCACGACGATGGACGGCATGTGGACGCCGTTGAACCAGTTCTTCTTGACCATCGTGTAGCCGGCCGCATCGTTGATGGAGATGCGGTCGCCCGGCTTCAGCGGAGCCTCGAAGGAAAACTCACCGAAGATGTCGCCGGCGAGGCACGACTTGCCGCAGACCATATAGCGGTGCGGGCCCTTGTCGGGGCTGACCTTGGCGCTCTGCCGATAGATCAGCAGGTCGAGCATGTGCGCCTCCGTCGAGCTGTCGACGATGGCAAGGTCCTTGCCGTTGTGGAGCGTGTCGAGCACCGTCACCTCGAGCGTGGTGCTCCTCGTCACCGCCGCCTCGCCCGGTTCCAGATAGACCTGGACGCCGAAGCGCTGCGAGAAGGCCTTCAACCGTTCGCAGAACAATTCGAGCGGGTACCCCTCGCCCGTGAAATGGATGCCGCCGCCGAGGCTGACCCAATCGACCTTGGAGAGAAAGGCCCCGAACCTGTTCTCGATCTGCCCGAGCATCCGGTCGAAAAGGCCGAAATCCGCGTTCTCGCAGTTGTTGTGAATCATGAAGCCGTCTAGCTCGTCGACGACGGGGGCGATCTTCTCGGGGTCCCATTCCCCCAGCCGGCTGAACGGGCGGGCGGGGTCGGCGAGGTCGAAGTCCGACGAACTGACGCCGGGGTTGAGGCGCAGCCCGCGCGCCAGCGCGCCGGCGCGATCGGCGAAGCGCTCGAGCTGGCCGATCGAGTTGAAGATGATCTTGTCGGCATTCGCCACGACCGCGTCAATCTCGTGATCGGCGAAGGCCACGCTGTAGGCGTGCGTCTCGCCGCCGAAAGTCTCGCGCCCGAGCCGGACCTCGAAGAGCGAGGAGGAGGTGGTGCCGTCCATGTACTCGCGCATGAGGTCGAAGACGGACCAGGTGGCGAAGCACTTGAGCGCCAGCAGCGCCTTCGCGCCGGAATGTTCGCGCACGCGCTCGATCACGCGCAGGTTGCGCATGAGCGCGCTCTTGTCGATGAGGTAATAGGGCGTCTGCAGCTTCAAGATGTCTTGCCCGTCCGGGTTGATGGTTGGCGCGCCGCGGCCCCCGGCCGCAGCGCTGAAATGCCGTCTGGCGCGAGACCATCCGGTGGCCGCATGGCCATCGGTGCCGGTGCGCGGAACGACTGTTATGGGCGGGGAACGGCTATGCCTGGCAGGCCGCAAGACCCGCCGCGGGGAAAAGCGCTTTGGCGCTGTTGCCCCGTTCGCGTGTCTTTCTGTCCGCTGTTCGTGCGGGCGGCCATTTCACCGCATCAGGACAGATGCCCCGATCCGTGGCGCATGGCGCCGTCGCGTGCGCCTTCTTGGCGCGCGCCCCAAAAGGTTCTTCCGTTTGGGTGGCATCCAGTCCGACTGAGCCCATCCCCAATTGGAAGAGGGCGTCGTGAGACATGGCGTCCTCCCCAACCAGCAGATGAAACCTGCAAAAGGTCGTCCGGCCTTATAGCATCGATGGCCCGAATGCAACAGTGAGGGGCCTTCCGGCCATGCCGGAACGACCCGATGGCGCTCGGCGTTGTCGTCGAAGGGGACGAGACGGCCCGCCTTGCGGTAGGGCTCCCGCGAGGCGACGGCGCCCTCGAAGAGCTCCTTCTTGTTCGCCGGCGCCGCGACGCGATTGGCCTCGCTCAGCCAGTAGTCGATGTCGCGGCGGTGGGCGTGGACGGTGGCATTGGGGAAGACCTGCCCCCATCGACGACGAGGCTACCCGAATGGTCCGTATGGACATGGGTGAGGACGACGTCGTCGACCCGGTCGGGCGAATAGCCGGAGGCCATCAGCGCCGAGGGCAGCCGCCCGGGCGTCGGGCCCAGCAGGGTGCCCGTCCCGGCATCGACGAGAACGAGCCGCTCGCCGGTGTTGACGAGGATGGCGTTGACCGAGAGATCGACGGGCGAGCGCAGGAAGGCGGCCGCCAAGACCTCCTCCACCCGCTCGGGGCTGGTGTTGTTGTAGAGCGTGGCGCCTTCGGGCGGTCTGATTCAGCGCTGCACGGCCTGCGGCAGGGCGCAGACCCGCGAGCGGACCAGGAAGCGGCGCTCGCGCCCGTTGTCGAGCGAGAACATGCCGCCCCTCCCCGGCACGACGTCGATGATGAGCGCGGTGTGCTTCCAGGCCTCGTACTGGGCCGCGCCGATATAGAACGGCGCCCCGCCGATGTGCCCGAGGAGGACATCGCCGTCCCCGAGCATGAACTCGTCCCGCCGGTAGCACATGGGTGAGGAGCCGTCGCAGCAGCCGCCGGACTGGTGGAAGAGGACCGGACCGTGCTCGGCGACGAGTTCCGCGATGAAGGCAAGCGCCGCGGCCGTCGCCGTGACGCGCGACGTGCCCTTTTCCTCCGCCATGTCCATGGGTAGCACCCTGCATCGCTGCGGAAGGGCGGGTCGGACCCGCCCTTCCCTGTCGGTATCAGAAGAAGCCGAGCTTCTTCGGGCTGTAGCTCACCAGCATGTTCTTGGTCTGCTGGTAATGATCGAGCATCATCTTGTGCGTCTCGCGCCCGATGCCGGACTGCTTGTAGCCACCGAAGGCGGCGTGAGCCGGATAGGCGTGGTAGCAGTTGGTCCACACGCGCCCGGCCTCGATGCTGCGGCCGAAGCGATAGGCACGGTTCATGTCGCGCGTCCAGATGCCGGCGCCGAGGCCGTAGAGCGTGTCGTTGGCGATCGACAGCGCCTCCTCGTCGTCCCGGAAGGTGGTGACGGAGACGACCGGGCCGAAGATCTCCTCCTGGAAGATGCGCATGCGGTTGTGGCCGCGGAAGACCGTGGGCTTGACGTAATAGCCGCCGGCGAGGTCGCCGGGCAGCGCGTTGCGCTCCCCGCCAGCCAATACCTCGGCACCCTCCTGCCGGCCGATGTCGATGTAGGACAGGATCTTCTCGAGTTGCTCCCCGGAGGCCTGCGCACCGATCATCGTCGCCGGGTCGAGCGGATCGCCCTGCACGATCGCGGCGACGCGCGCGAGCGCCTTTTCCATGAAACGGTCATAAATCGCCTCGTGGATGAGCGCGCGGCTCGGGCAGGTGCAGACCTCGCCCTGGTTGAGCGCGAACATGACGAAGCCCTCGACCGCCTTGTCCAGGAAGTCGTCGTCCTCGGCGAGCACGTCCTTGAAGAAGATGTTCGGCGACTTGCCGCCGAGCTCGAGCGTGACGGGGATGAGGTTCTGGCTGGCATATTGCATGATGAGCCGGCCGGTCGTGGTCTCGCCGGTGAAGGCAATCTTGGCGATACGCGGGCTCGAGGCGAGCGGCTTTCCGGCCTCGAGGCCGAAGCCGTTGACGATATTGAGCACGCCCGGCGGCAAAAGGTCGCCGACGAGTTCGGCCCAGACGAGAATGGAGGCCGGCGTCTGCTCCGCCGGCTTCAGCACCACGCAATTGCCGGCCGCAAGCGCCGGCGCGAGCTTCCACGCCGCCATCAGGATGGGGAAGTTCCACGGGATGATCTGGCCGACGACGCCGAGGGGCTCGTGGAAGTGATAGGCCACCGTGTCATGGTCGATCTCGCCGATCGAGCCCTCCTGGGCGCGGACGACGCCGGCGAAATACCGGAAATGGTCGATGGCGAGCGGAATGTCCGCCGCCGTCGTCTCGCGGATCGGCTTGCCGTTGTCCCAGGTCTCCGCCCGCGCGAGGAAGTCGAGGTTATCCTCCATGCGCTGCGCGATGGCATTGAGGACGGCGGCGCGCTCGGCAGCGCTGGTGCGCCCCCAGGCGCCCTTGGCGGCATGGGCGGCGTCGAGCGCGGCCTCGATATCCGCCGCGTCCGAGCGGGCGATGTCGCAGAGCGGCTGCCCGTTCACCGGCGAGGTGTTCTGGAAATAGCGGCCGGCCTTCGGTTCGACCCAGGTGCCGTTGATGAAATTGCCGTAGCGGGCGGCGAACGGCGAGCGCGCGGTGCGCGAGACATCGACCTTGTTCATTCTCTTTCCTCCCAAGGCTCTGCGAGAAGGCTGCTGCGAGCCGGTGAGGAAGCTTGCCCCCCGGACCGGAGTCCGTCAGCCGCTCCCGCACGCCTGCCGGCCGGCGAGTGTTTCAGAACTGAGACAGTTCGGCGGGAGATTTTCGGGTCGGGATCAGTGGGCGGCGTCGAGGCGCAGCCGCTTCAGTGCCCGGTAGAAGGTGGCGCGGCTCATGCCGAGCGAGGCGGCCGCCGCCGAGACATTGCCGTGCGAGCGCGCCAGCGCGCGCTGGATGACGCCGCGCTCGGCATCCGCCAGCTGCTCGCGTCCTCCCGGCCCGCCGGCAAGGAGATCCGCGGCCGGCAGCGAGCCCCTGAGGTCGTCGTCGTGGAGACCGAAGGCAAGCCGGGCGGCGCGCGTCGCGCCGATGACGAGGTCGTGCCGGTCGACGGCGATCAGTCCGCCCCCGCCACGCTCCGGCGATGGCGCCAGGAGCACACGGGCGTCGGGAAAGGCGCGCCGGAAATTCTCCGCCTCGATGCGCCGCACCGCGTCGCTCACCGCGACGGCGATGAGGTTGACGAAGCCCTCGGTGAGGTCGGCGCGGCAGGACGACACGTCGAGCGCCGCCGCGAGCCGGCCCTCATGGTCGTGGATCGGGGCGGTGGTACAGCTGAGGCCGCTGTTGCGGGCGTGGAAGTGCTGGTCGCGGTGGATGGTGAGGAGACGCTGCTCGACGAGGCAGGTGCCGATGCCGTTCGTCCCCTCGCTCGCCTCGCTCCAGACCGTCCCGGTCCACAGGCCCCAGCGATGAAAGGTCTCGTCGTCGGCGGGGGCGCCGCGCCGGTCGACGGGCACCCCGTCGGCATCGGCGAGGAGCACGCAGCAGCCGACGCCTCCCACCGCCTGGTAAAGGCGGTCGAGGCTGTCCTGCGCCGACCGGATCAGCAGATCCAGCCGTTCGCGCGCCCGCTGCAGCTCCGGACCCGTGAGCGTCTGCGGACCACGGGCGTCGGCGGGATCGAGCCGGTGCAGGGCACAGGAGCGCTGCCAGGACGCGACGAGGGCCGAATGCGCCGCCTCGCTGCCTGCGATGGCTGATTCGATGCGGTCAACGTGGCGTGCCACCGACGCATCGCGCATGTGGCTTCCTCCCACCGTGCGGGCGTTATGGCCGCCCCTTGCCACCGACGATAGTGGCGCCGGCCCGAGCGGACAAGCCGTGTGACCCTAGACTTAAGGCCGCATGGCGCGAACCGGCCAGCCTCTCGCTCAGACGAAGACCATGCCGCCGTCGACGAGCAGTGACTGGCCGGTCATGAAGTCCGAGGCCGGCGACGCAAGGAAGCAGGCCACGCCGACAAGATCCTGCGCCGTCGACGCCCGGCCGAGCACGGCGCCGGTCACGATGATGCTCCTGTCCTTCAGTCCGAACGGTATGGCTTTCTCCTCGGCCGGCCACGACGGGCCGGCCTCCGTTGCAGGTCTACGGCGTTCTCAGCGGTCTTCAGGCGGTGATATGGGCGCCGATCAGCTCGTTGACGCGGCTTGCCTTTTCCATCTGCACCATGTGCCCGGCGCCGGGGATGACCTCGGCCTTGGCGCGGCCATTGAGCGCCTCGGCATGGGCGGCCGGGATGATGCGGTCCTCCGCGCCCCAGACGACGAGGACGGGGATGTCGAGTGCGGCAAGGGAGGAGGCGACGAGCGTCTTCTGCCGCCCGTGGGCGAGGAAGGCGCCGGACAGCGCCTCGAGCGCCGCCGAGACGCCGTCGAGGCGCTTGTATCTGAGGAGGTCCTCCACGAGCTGGCGGCTGACGAGGGACGGATCGGCGAAGAGCTGTTCCACCACCGGCTTCAGCTCCCGCCGGGAGGCGGCCGAGACGAAGCCGGCGATGTAGTCGGCATTGATCTCCTCCCCGAGCCCGGCCGAGCCGATCAGGGTCAGCGATCTCACCCGCCCCGGCGCGGCGCTGGCCGCGAGCGTCGACACGGCGCCGCCCATGGAATGGCCGACGAGGTGGGCGCACTCGATCGAGAGCGCGTCCATGAAGCCGAGGAGGGCGCGGGCGAGGCCCTCGACGCCTCCCTCCGGCATCGCCTTGGCCGACTGGCCATGGCCCGGCAGGTCGAGCGCATAGACCGTCGCCTTGTCCGCCAGCGCATCGATGTTGAACAGCCAGTTGTCGAGATCGCCGCCAAAGCCGTGCACGAGCACGATCGTCTCGGCGCCCTCCCCGCGCCGCGCATAGCGCAGCCGGCCGGCGGGCGTCTCGACGAATTCGTAGGTCGGGCCGGCTTCCTCCTCGCCCGCCTCGTCGGCGGAAGGGGTGACATAGCCGGCCACATAGGCGTCGATCTCCGCCTCCGGCACGTCGGCATCGGCGACGACGCCGATGAGGGCCTTGACCGGATAGACCGTGTCGACCTCGCCGATGGCGCGGCGCAGGACGCCGGCCTCGCTCGCCTCGACGACGCCGGCGATCTTGTCGGTCTCGACCTCGACAATCTCGTCGCCGACGGCGATTCGGTCGCCGGGCCGCTTCAGCCAGCCCGTGACCTTGCCCTCTTCCATGGCAAGGCCCCACTTGGGCATCACCACCGGCTTGATGCGCTGATCCGTCATGTCCTTCCCCTCAAGCTGCCATGGCGCGCGGCGCGATCTTCGACACCGCGGCGGTGATCGCATCCGCCGTTGGGATGTAGAGGTCCTCGAGCACGGGCGAGAACGGCACCGGCGTGTGCGGCGCCGTCACCATCTGCGGCGCAGCCTTCAGCGCCCCGAAGGCCTCCTGCACCACATGCGCGGACACATCCGTCGCGATGGAGCAGCGCGGGTTCGCCTCGTCGACGACGACGAGCCGGCCGGTCGTCTCGACGCTCTCGAGGACCGTGTCCCAGTCGATGGGCGAGAGCGTCCTCAGGTCAATCACCTCGGCCTCGATGCGCTCCTTGGCGAGCCGCTCGGCCGCCTCCAGCGCCCGGTGCACGGTGAGCCCGTAACTGACGATGGTGACGTCCTTGCCCTCGCGCACCACCGCCGCCTCGCCGAAGGGGATGACATAGGCCTCCTCCGGCACGTCGGCCTCATGGCCGTAGAGGTTCTTGTGCTCGCAGAAGATGACGGGATCGTCGTCGCGGATGGCCTGGATGAGCAGGCCCTTGGCGTCATAGGCATTGGACGGGCAGACGACCTTGAGCCCCGGCACATGGGTGAAGACGGGCGTCAGCATCTGCGAATGCTGGGCCGCGGCGCGGAAGCCGGCACCCACCATGGCCCGGATGACGACGGGGGTCTTGGCCTTGCCGCCGAACATGTACTTGAACTTCGCCGCCTGGTTGAGGATCTGGTCGAAGCACACGCCCATGAAATCGAGGAACATCAGCTCGGCCACCGGGCGCATGCCGCAGGCGGCCGCGCCGATGGCGGCGCCGATATAGGCCGATTCCGACAGGGGCGTGTCGAGCAGCCGGCCGGGATATTTGGCGTGCAGCCCCTTGGTGACGCCGAGCACGCCGCCCCAGGCATCCTCCTCGCCGGGGCTGCCGGCCCCGCCGACGATATCCTCGCCCATGACGATGACGGCGGGATCGCGGCGCATCTCGAGGTCGAGCGCCTCGTTGATCGCCTGTTTCATGCTGATCTTGCGGGCCATGACGGTTTCCTCCGGATGTTCTTGGCTGTCGAGCGTCAGTAGGCGACGTAGACGTCGGTGGTGAGGTCGCGTGCCGACGGCAGCGGCGCGGCCTTGGCGGAAGCCACCGCATCCTCTATGAGCGCCCCGACCTCCCGGTCGATCGCCGCGAATTCGTCCGCCGTGACAACGGCTGCCTCGCGCACGCGCGCGGCGAAGATCTTCAGGCAGTCGCGGTGCTCGCGGTTGTAGTCGTTCTCGCCCTTGGCCTTGTAGGTCTGGGCGTCGCCTTCGAAATGGCCGAAGAAGCGGACCATCTTGCATTCGAGCAGCGCCGGCCCGCCGCCCTCGCGCGCGCGGCGGATCATCTCGCCGGCCGCCTCGTAGACGGCGAAGAAGTCCGTGCCGTCCACGGTCACGCCCGGCAGGCCGAAGCCGGAGGCGCGGTCGACATAGGAATCGACGGCGGTGGCGTAATCGACCGAGGTCGATTCCGCATAGCCGTTGTTCTCGACCACGAAGATGACCGGCAGGTTCCACACGGCGGCAAGGTTCATGCTCTCCAGCACCATGCCCTGGTTGGAGGCGCCATCGCCGAAGAAGGTGATGCCGACGCCGCCGTCGCCGCGGAACTTGGCCGCGAGGCCGGCGCCGCAGACGAGCGGGGCGCCGGCGCCGAGGATGCCGTTCGCCCCCATCATGCCCTTGGCGAGGTCGGCGATGTGCATGGAACCGCCCTTGCCGCGGCAGGCGCCGGTCGCCTTGCCGTAGATCTCGGCCATCATCTCGTGGACATCGACGCCCTTGGCGATGCAGTGGCCGTGGCCGCGGTGCGTGGAGGCGATGCGGTCGACGTCGGTCAGGTGCATCATGATGCCGGTGGCGCAGGCCTCCTCTCCCGCATAGAGGTGGACGAAGCCCGGAATGTCGCCCTTGGCGAACTCGACATGCAGCCGCTCCTCGAATTCGCGGATGGTCCGCATGGTGCGGTAGGCCTTCATCAGGTCCGCCTTGTCGAGCGGGAAGGGATTGGTGGACATCGGCATTTCCTCCTTTGGTCGACCCTTGGGGTTGTCGTTGGTTCAGGCGAGAGCCGTGGCGAGCAGGGATGCCCCGGCCCTGAGGAGCCCGTGCGTCGCGGCGAACTGCATGACGGCGGGCACGTTCACGGTGCGGAAGGCATCGGCCGTGAGCGTCACCGAGACAGCCTCCCGCCCGTCGAAGAAGATCTCGCGCTCGCCGTCGAGAGCGACGGAGCCGGCGGCCAGATGCGGGTGGAAGGGGATGCCCGCCGGCATACGCCGCCAGTCGTCGATGCCGACGGGCACCACGAGGCCGGGTGCGATGGGAGCGCTGAGGACGGTGCGCGCCGTCGCGGCGGGCGCCAGCGAAACCATCATGCCGCCCGCCTCCCCGCGCCCGACCGGCTCGATCAGCCCGGCGATGGCCGCCATGCCGATCACCTCCGGATCGGCGAAGGTGACGAAGAGCTCGCGGAAGGTCTCGGTGCGCCACAGCGCCCTGGCGCCGATATAGCTGTCGGTGACGAAGGCGACGTCGACGAGCGCGATCTCCGCCGGCCGCTCGCCGACCGCGACGTCGAGGCGCTTGTTGGACGCGAAGGCGACTCTGGCCGGCACGCGCCCGGTGGCGGCTAGGCCGGCCGCGAGGCCGGTGATCGTCGGCTCGCGATGCTCCGGGAAGGCGTTGTTGGTGCCCGTCGAGATGCCGGCGATCGGCACCCGCCCGCATTCCTTGACCACGGCCCGGTGCGTGCCGTCGCCGCCGAGCACGACGATGGCTGCGACGCCCGCGCGGTGCATGAGGCGGGCGGCACGCGCACTGTCCTCCGCCGTGCCGGTGACCGGCATGTCGAGATGCGTGACATGCGGAAAGCGGGTCTCGCCCTGGTTGCGCGAGCGCTCGATGCCGCGCATCACGTGGCCGCGGATGCCGCCGTGCTCCGGCATCATCACCACCTGCTCGATGCCGCAGGCGGCGAGCGCGGCGAGCACGCGCAGCACGATGTTGGCGCGATCGGCGATCTGCAGGCTCGCCGCATTGGCGACGACACGGCGGATGTCGCGTGCCGAGACCGGATTGGCAATGATGCCGACGATGGGCCCCAAGCCGTCCTCCCTTCGCTTGTCGTCTTTTGCGAAGGATGCGGCAAGGACGATGCCAACGGCGCGATCAGCGCCAAGTCATTGCAAACAAACAATCCGGCTGTTCTCTCAGGCGGGACTGGTGAGGCGCCGGCGCCCCAGCTGTGGCGCCCCGCCTGCAACAGGTGTGGCGCCCGTCAGCTCAATTTATGCGGCGGCACGATGCCGAAGCGGCGCATGCGACGGTGGATGGTGGAGCGGTCGAGACCCCATTCCCGCGCCACCGCCGAGACGTTCCACTGCCGCGCGCGCAAGGCCTCGACGAGGCGCTCCGCCCGCGCCGTCTCCTCCGGGACGGCGGCGCGGGCCGGCGATGGCACCGGGGAATGAAGCAGTGCCTCCTCAAAGATGGTCGGCGGCAGATCGGCAACGTCGATGACGTCGCTCGTCGCGACGGCGCGGGCATAGTCGAGGCAATTGACCAGCTCGCGGATGTTGCCGGGCCAGGAATGGGCCTTAAGGGCGTTCATGGCGGCGGGCGAGAGCCGCCGCGGCAGCGCGCCGTCGCCGTGCGTGGCCATGAGGTGCCCGATGAGCCAGACGAGATCGGCGCGCTGGCGCAGCGCCGGCAGGGCGAGCACGGCGCTGTTGAGGCGGAAGTAGAGGTCCTCGCGGAATTCGCCGGCCCGCACCAGCTCGACGAGATCGCGGTGCGTGGCGGCGATGACGCGGATGTTAACCGGCACCGGCCGGGTGCGGCCGACGGGCGTCACCTCGCGCTCGGCGAGCACGCGCAGCAGGCGGGTCTGCAGCGCGAGCGGCATGTCGCCGATCTCGTCGAGGAAGAGCGTGCCGCCGTCGGCCTCGATGACGAGGCCCTTCTTGCCCTTGGCCGCAGCGCCCGTGAAGGCGCCCGGCTCGTGGCCGAACAATTCGCTCTCGATGAGCGTTTCGGGCAGCGCCGCGCAGTTCACGGCGACGAAGGGCTTTCCCGCTCGCGCGCTCGCAGCGTGGATGGCCTTGGCGAGATGCTCCTTGCCGGTGCCCGTTTCGCCATGGATGAGGATGCTCATCTGCGTGTTGACGAGCCGGGCGGCCCTGGCGACGACTTCCTCCATCATCGGGTCGCCGCCATGGAGCGTCTCGAGCGGACGAGCCAAGGCCGCCTTCCGTGCCGGCGCAGGCTGCTGCGACGCGCGAGCCGGCGGCGGCAGGCTCTGGGCGAAGAGGGTCGTGCCGCTCGCCAGCAGCCGGACCGCCCGCTGGCGCGTCGGCAGCGAATGGGCGAAGAGGGGCAGGTCGTCGATCCGGCAGTCGAGATAGTCGCTGATCATCGCCCCGAGCGGGTTCGGATTGCGCATCGAGCGCAAGGCGGCTTCGCGCAGCAGGAGGCGGCGCGCGCGGTCGTTGAAGCCGATGATGCGCCCGCCCGCATCGATCGCCAGCACGCAGTCGGGATCGACGTCGGCGAATTCCTGGCTCGCCGCCAGCTTGAGGATCCACTCGCTGCGGAAATTGTTGAGGAGGTTGGCGTTCTCGATCTTGTGAGCATAGGATTTGACGAGTTGGAGCGCGAGGTATTGGCTTTGTTTCGGCTCCGGCGACTTCAGTGCCGAGATGTCGAGAACGCCTGCGAGCGTGCCGCCTGAATCGAAGATTGGGGCGGCAGTGCAGGTGAGTGGAATGTGCGTCGCGTCGAAATGGTCGCTTTGGTGCACCGTCAGCGCTTCGCCGGTGGCGATGCAGGTGCCGACGGCGCAGGTACCCATATGCGTCTCGGCCCAGTCGGCGCCCAGATAGAGCCCGGCCCGGTGCAACTGGTCGTTGAAGGTGGGATCGCCGATGAAATCGACTGTGACCCCCTTGGCATCGGTGAGAAGCAGCACATAACCGAGGCCGCAGACCTGCCGATAGAGCGTCTCGAGCCCCACGCGCGCGGTGTGCAGGAACTCGTCCATGGCGTCGCGATGCTCGCGCAGTTGCGCCTGGGGCAGGATCTGCGCATCGCGCAGCACGACGGGATCGAGCTTGTGCTCGTCCACGCACCGCCGCCACGACTCCTGAATCACCGCATCGCGCGCTGTCCGCTCGCCGACGGCGACCCGCACGACCTCGTCGATATGGGCGGCCTGCTCCTGCCTCATGGCTGCGCTCCTCCCCATATGTCTGTTCGATTTTTTCGTGAAGTGTCGCCCCGGACGCCGGTCCGATCAAGCCGCGACGGCACGGCCAACCCTCGCGACGCCTTCCACCTCGCTTCAAACCGTTGACCGTGCGTGTGAAACCGTCTCAAACCCGTTGCGCCGTCATACCCGCGCCTGACGCGGGCCTCGAAATCGTGGATGGCCGGGATAAGGCCGGCCATGGCGAGCGGAGAGGCGGCCCACCCGCTCATTCACAATCCCACAAGAACCGCTCCCGGGGGAAGAAAGCGTCCTGCTCAAGGGGGCGGCAACGCCGCAACCGGTCTGCCCAAACCGTCATCGGGATGTTATGAATGGGACCTATGTCCCGACCTGGCTTGCAGGGCATCGCCGTTCCGCGATGCACACCTGTGCAACGGGGGGCTCGATGACACTGGCGCCGTTTCTCGAGGTCAAGAAGGCGAGCGTCGCCTATGGCGCGACAACGGTGCTCGACGGCATCGACCTCGCCATCGCCAAGGGGGAATTCGTCGCCCTGCTCGGCTCCTCGGGCTGCGGCAAGACCACCTTGCTCCGGACCATCGCAGGCTTTGTGATGCCCTCGGCGGGAACCGTCTCCGTCGCGGGCCGCGACGTGACGCGCCTGCCGCCGGACAAGCGGGGCATGGCTCTCGTCTTCCAGTCCTATGCCCTGTGGCCGCACATGACCGTGGCACAGAACATCGGCTATGGCCTCAAGCTGCGTCACCAGCCGGCCGAGGCGATCGCCCGGCGTGTCGCGGAGATGGAGGCGCTGCTCGGTCTCACCGGCCTCGCGCGCCGCAAGCCGGCCGAGCTCTCGGGCGGCCAGCGCCAGCGCGTTGCCCTCGGCCGGGCGCTCGCCATCGATCCCGAGATCCTGCTGCTCGACGAGCCGCTGTCGAACCTCGACGCCCGCATCCGCCTCTCCGTGCGGCACGAGATCCGCGCCCTGCAGCGCCGGCTCGGCATCACCGCAATCCATGTCACGCACGATCGCGAGGAGGCGATGGTGATGGCCGACCGCATCGTCATCCTTGACAGCGGCCGCATCGCTCAGGCCGGCACGCCGGAGGAGGTCTACAACCGGCCCGTCTCGTCCTTTGTCGCCGCCTTCATGGGTGCGGAGAACAGCATCGGCCTTGTCGGAACCGTCGCGGGCGACCGCTTCGCCATCACGGCCGGACCGACGAACGAGCCCTGTGCCGTGCCACTCTCGGGGCGGCCGCTCGCCGACGGACCTGTCGTCGCCCGCTTCCGCGCCGAGGCGGCCAAGCTCGTGCCGGCAGGCGATGCCGCGCATGTCCCGGAGGGCACGCTGGTTCTATCCGGCCGCATCGAGAGCGCGAGCTATCCCGGCGGCCACTGGCGCCACGCCGTCGCCGTCGGCCCCGACACCGTTCTCGCCGACGCGCCGCAGGCCTTCGCCCCGGACGCGGCCGTGAAGGTGTGCGTGCCGCCTGAGGCGCTCTTCCTGTTCAACCCGCCCGGCGCCGAACCGGCCGCGGCCGAGTTTGCCGGACACAAGACAGACAAGGCCAGCGAACTGGCCGGAGCCTGACACAGGGCCCCGCGCCCGCCATAACGGAGACCGAACGATGAAAACGTTGTTCAATGCGGCTCTCGCCCTCGGCTTGGCGGCCACGCCGGCCGCGGCAGCCGAGCTGACGGTGGTCACCGCCGGCGACCAGAACATGGTCGAATATGTGAGTGAATATCTCGGCCCGCTGTTCGAAAAGGAAAATCCCGGCGCCAAGGTGCGCGTGGTCGGTACCGGGCCCGGCGATGCCGGCTCGCAGAAGATCCTCGAGCGCTTCGAGGCCCAGGCCAAGGCCGGCAGCGCCAAATGGGACGTCGACGTCGCCGTCGTGCACGAGAAGTTCGCCGGCCCCATGGTGGAGGCGGGCTATCTCGAGGCCTATCGCGACAAGATCCCGAGCGGCAAGCTCGTCACCCGCGGCAATGCCGACATGGCGCTCGGCACCAGGGTGAGCGGTTATGTCATGCCGATGTTCAACAGCCAAACGGCGCTCGCCTACAACCCCAATCTTCTCGCCAACCCGCCGAAGAGCTATGCCGAGCTCGCGGAATGGGCCAAGGCGAACCCCAAGCAGTTCGGCTACAACGGCATCAAGGGCGGCGCCTCCGGTGTCAGCTTCGTCATGGGCTGGATCTACGCCTTCGGCGAGGGCGACGCCGGCAAGCTGCAGAACGGCCCCTTCGAAGAAGCCGAGACGAAGAAGTGGGACAAGGCGCTTGCCAGCCTCAAGGACTTCACGCGCCACGCGACCCTCACCCCCGGCAACGCCGGCACGCTCGACCTCCTGAGCCGCGGCGAAATCGCCATGGGCCCGGTGTGGGTCGACATGTTCTATTCCTGGCAGGCGGACGGGCGCCTGCCGCCGGACCTCAAGCTCATCCTGCCCGAGCCCGGCATGCCCGGCCAGCCGATGCATTACGTGGTGCCGGCGAAGAGTCCGAACCGGGAGCTTGCCGAGAAGTTCGTCGCCATGGCGACGAGCCCGAAGGTACAGGCCGAGGGCATCGTCAAGCGCTTCAACTGGTATCCCGGCATCGACGCCCAGCACGTCCAGGCCGAGCTCGACGACGCGACCTGGAACAAGCTGTTCAAGGACATCACTCCGGAGGACCTCGCCAAGAACGGCAAGCCTTTCCCGATCGCGCCCTACAACAACGCGATCCTCGAGGCCTACGAGCGGCAGGTCTCGAACTGAGCGGGCCATTGGCGCCCGGCGGAACAGCCGGGCGCCATTCGCCCCTCTCCCCTTGTGGGGGAAGGGCCGGGGGTGGGCGTCGCGACGCAGGAGCACGACCTCCTGCCTGCTGCCCCCCTCCCTGCCCCCTCCCCCATAAGGGGGGAGGGGCGGCACCGTTCCACTACAATGTTCCCGGCATAACCGGATCACCCCATGTCGAAACGCCTCCTCGGCCTCATCCTCGTCCTGCCGGCGCTGGCCACGATCACGCTGCTCTTCATCGTGCCGCTCGGCGCCTCGGTCGTCGGCGCCTTCGAGGTCGAGGGCCGCTACGGGTTCGGCAATTTCGACAAGGCCTTCGCCCTCTACAGCCAGGACATCCTGTTCACGGTCGTCATCGTCAGCCTGTCGACGGCGATCATCGGCCTCGTCGCCATCGCCATCGGCGGCTATCTCACGCTCGGCGAGAACCCGCACGCCGTCGCCGTCCTGCGCTGGCTCTACCGCTGGCCGCTGTTCATCCCCTTCATCGTTGTCGGCCAGGTGCTGCGAACCTTTCTCGCCAAGAACGGCATGATGAACAACACGCTCGTCTCCCTCGGTATCCTGACGCCGCTCGAGACGACGAGCTTCCTCGACTGGCGCGGCATCGTCATCGCCTTCGTCTGGAAGCAGGCGCCCTTCGTGGCCCTGCTGGTCTCCGGCGCCATGGCCTCGCTCGACCGCGGCACCATCGAGGCGGCGCGCAACCTCGGTGCTTCGCGCCTGCGCATCCTCATCGAGATCGTCGTGCCGCAGGTGGCGACGACGCTCATCGTCGGGCTCGTCCTGTCCTTCGTCACCATGATGTCGGTATTGTCGGTGCCGCTCATGATCAACGCCCAGTCGCCGACCATGATCACCGCCGACATCGCCTTCCGCCTCAACGCCTATCGCGACTACGGCGTCGCCAATGCGCTCGGCCTCATCTCGCTGCTCATCACGGCGAGCATTGCCTGGATCTACCTCAGGCACAACGTGAGGAGCCGGGCATGACGAGCCTCGCGACGACGACACCGGCTACCGGCCGCCGGCTGCCGCGGATCGACCTCTGGTGGCTGCCGCGCGGGCTGGTCCTCGGCCTTCTCGCCTTCATCATCTTCGGGCCGCTCACCAATCTCGTCTTGTGGACGGTGGCGGAGCGCTGGTACTTCCCGCACGCGCTGCCGCTGGAATACGGCTTCAGCTACTGGCAGCGTGTCTTCTCGCCGCGCGGCAATGCCATGGAATCCCTGGCGAACAGCGTCTTCGTCGCAACCCTGACGGTGATCGCGGCGCTCGCGCTCGCCGTGCCGGCGGGCTATGCGCTGGCGCGGCTCAAGCTGCCGCTGCGCAGCCTCATCCTGATCGCCTTCCTCATCCCGCAGGCGTTCCCGAACCTGCCCGTCTACGTCAACATCGCGCGGCTGTTCTACGGACTCGGTCTCAACGGCACCATTCCCGGCGTCGTCCTCGTCCACGTCACGCACGGGCTCGTCTATGCGGTGTGGATCGCCACCGCCGCCTTCTCGGCGGTCGACCGGGAGCTGGAGGAGGCCGCCCGCTCCATCGGCGCGAGCGCGCTGCGCGCCTTCCGCGACGTCACCCTGCCGCTCGCCGCCCCGGGGCTGATGGCGAGCGCCATCTTCGTCTTCCTCGAATCCCTCGACGAATTCACCGGCTCGTTCTTCGTCGGCGCGCCGGATGTCAACCTGTTGCCGCTTCTGCTCTATACGGCAGGCGCCGGCGGCAACTACCAGATCGCCTCGATCACGGCGCTGCTGCTGCTCGTGCCCTCCATCGCCTTCATGCTGGTGGTGGAACGTTTCCTCAAGGCGGACGTGCTGTCGCGCGTCGGCCACTGAAGCAAAAGCCGCATGACCGTGGACGACACCGCCGCCAGGATCCGAACGACCGGCAAGCCGCGCTTCGTCAGCGCCCAGGACGTGGCGCACCGCGCCGGCGTGTCGCGCTCGGCTGTCTCGCGCGCCTTCACGCCCGGCGCCAGCATCGCGGAGGAAACGCGCAAGAAGGTGATCAAGGCCGCCGCCGAGCTCGGCTATCAGGTCAACGACCTTGCACGCGGCCTTCTCGCCAACCACAGCCGCCTCGTCGGCATCGTCGCGACCAAGCCAGAAGTCGGGTTCCGAGCCGATCTCTCCGCCGCGCTCGCCAAGGCGCTCATCCGGCGCGGCAGCGTGCCGCTGCTCATCAACACGGGCGAGACGAAGGACGAACTCGCCGCAGCCCAGCAGACGCTCTTCGGCCATCGCGCCGAAGCGACCATCATCCTCTCCGGCTCGCCGCCGGCCTCCTTCGTCGATCTCGCCCGGCGCAACGGGCAGCCCCTCGTCGTCATCGGTCGCTCCGAGCCGGAAACGGATCACGTGATGGTGGACAATAGCGCCGCCGCGCGCCTCGCGGCCCGCCTCTTCGTGGCGCGCGGCTTCACGCGGCTCGGTCTCGCCGGCTCGCGATCGGCGACACCGAGCATCGTCGAGCGTGAACAGGCGTTCTGCGACGAGGCCGCCCGCCTCGGCGCCAGGGTCGCCGTCGCACGCGGGACCGACACGGACTATGCTGGGGGCCTTGCCGCCGGCCGCGCCCTGCTCGCCGGACAGCCGCGGCCGCGAGCGATCTTCTGCGTCAATGACCTCGTCGCGCTCGGCGTCACGGATGCGGCGCGTACGGATCTTGCCCTCACCGTGCCCGGCGATGTCGCCGTGATCGGCTTCGACGACATACCCCAAGCCGACTGGCTCGCCTATCGGCTGACGACCTTCCGCCAGGACGCGGAGCTGATGGCCGGCCGGGCCGTCGCCGTGCTCGATGCGCGCCAGCGGCGCCCGACAGGCCCCCTTATCAGCGAGCGCATCGAAGCCCGGCTCGTGGTGCGGCACAGCTTCGTTCCCAAGCCATGAGCGGGCCTCTTGAAGCCCGCCGGTCTCCACCTAGATCAATGATGCCGGTTGCCGCGACAGGGGCCGGCGGACCGCGGGTCCGCTCCGCAGCGCCCGCTGCTCCATGCCGCTTGTCGAGGGCATGGAGAACGGGTCGCGCTCGACCGCTCTCCTCCGGCTTCTGCCGCGCCAAGCCGGCGCTCCGCTTCGGAGCCGCTTCATCCCGAGCAATGGAGGAGACTCATGACCATTCGCGATCTCATCCCCTGGGGTCGAAACGACGAAACCGCCCCCGTCGCCTATCGGGAGCGCGACCCCTTCCTCGCCCTTCATCGCGAGGTGAACCGGCTGTTCGACGACGTCTTCCGGGGCTTCGAGAGGCCCTTCCGCGACGGGCCCGGCCGCCTCGCCGGATTCTCCGCCGCCTGGCCGAGCATCGAGGTCAGCGACGACGACAAGGAGATCCGTGTCGTGGCAGAGTTGCCCGGCCTCGAGGAGCAGGACGTCGAGGTGCTCCTCGATGACGATACCCTGACGCTGCGCGGAGAAAAGAAGGCCGAAACCGAGGACAAGGATCGCCAGTTCTCGGAGCGCTTCTACGGTCGTTTCGAGCGCCGCATCCGGCTCGGTTACGAGATCGAGGACGACAAGGTGAGCGCGAGCTTCCGGAACGGCGTGCTCACGGTGACGCTGCCGAAGAGCGAGAAAGCCGCAAGCAAGGCGAAACGCATCGCCATCGGCACCGAGAAACGGTAATCGCCGAACGCGCTACGGCTCGTCCGCACCGAGGATCCGGGCGGGTGAGGAGTGGTGCATCGACCCTGGCGCTGTCGCGCTTGACCGCTGCGTCCGAAACCGGGGATGGGCCCCGCGCCTGCGCTGCGGCGCCCGGCCCGGCGCAAGGCGCAAGGCGAGCGCGGGGCCGACGACGAGCGCCGTCCATTCGAGCTAAGATTGCGGTGGCGGCTATCGGCTGGTCTTCTGGGCCGGCCGCCGCCGATACGCACCAGCCGCAGCAATGATGTCAGTGCAGGGGGCTCGTGAGGAAGACCGAAAAGAGCCTGCTGCCGGTGGCGTCGGTGATGTCGAACCGCCACCCGTCCCAGTTCGCGAACGGATTCTCGTCGCGCAACTCTTCGATGGCCTGCATGACCTCGGTACGAACCTCATCGAGGTCCGACCGCTCGAGACCGCAGTCGTCCAGCACGATCTCGCGCCCTGTCGACAGATGGAAATAGTACCGCAATGGCACCTCCTGTCCCTGCGGGCCTGATGAGGCTTTCGGAGCGGGCCGGTTGAAGCAGGATTGCCCGGCCTTACGTGACATGTGACCTGTCCCTGCGGACAGCATTGCGGGCAAAACGCTCGCGCCAGAAGGCGATGGTACGCACGAGCCCCTCGCGCAATTCCACCTTCGGGCGCCAGCCGGTTGCCTTCATGAAGCGCGTGCTGTCCGCCAGGAGGACGCGTACCTCCGAATTGGCGGGGCGCAGCCGGTTCGTGTCCTGCTCGACGGGCTTTTGCCGGTCCGTCAGCGCCATGAGAAGATCGACCAGTTCACCGATGGCGATGCCTTTGCCGCTGCCGGCGTTGTACGGCCGCCCGAATTCGATGTCCGGCGCACAGCCGATGGCGAGGAAAGCCGCCACCGTATCCTCCACGTAGGTGAAGTCGCGGCTCGTCGAGGTATCGCCGACACGCACGGTCGCGGCGTCGGGATCGAGTATCTGGCGCAGGACTGTCGGGATGACCGCGCGCTCGCTCTGGCGCGGGCCGAAGGTGTTGAAGGGGCGCAGGATGGCCACGGGCATGTCGAAGCTCCGGGCGTAGGCCTCGGCCATCATGTCGGCGCCGATCTTGGAGGCCGAATAGGGCGACTGCCCCTGCAGGGGATGGCTTTCGCCGATCGGCACCGTGATCGCCGTGCCGTAGACCTCGCTCGTGGAGGTCTGCACGACGCGCCGCACGCGGTGCTCGCGCGCGGCCTCGAGGATGTTGATGAGGCCGAGGACGTTGGTCTCCACATAGGACTGGGCCGCGGAATAGGAATGGGGAATCGAGATCAGCGCCGCCAGGTTGAACACGACTTCCTGCTCCGCGAGGAGGCGGCGCACGAAGGCGGCGTCGCGCACGTCGCCGCGCACGATCCTGAGCCTTGTCACGACATCCGCCGGCAGATGGTCGAGCCAGCCGACGGAGTCGAAGGAATTGTAGAGCGCGAGCGCGGTCACGTCGGCACCCGTCTCCACGAGCCGCTCGGTGAGGTGCGAGCCGATGAAGCCGTCGGCGCCCGTCACCAGCACCCTCGCCTTCTTGTAGTCCGGTATGTGCGGCTGCGATGGAATGATGGGAGGGCGTTCCATGGCGTGCCTCTCGACTGGCATGCTGCTAGCGCAGGTGAAGCGGTGGGGTTTCCGTCACGCCGGCATCCGCGATGGCGCGCTCCGGCTCGCTGCCGAAGCCAAGGATGGCGAGGCAGCACAGAGCGATCCACTTGACATCGGATGCGAGCGTGCGTCCGGGATAATAGGCGAGGTCGAGCTGCGCCTTGGCCGGGAACAGCGTCTGCCGGTAGAACGCGATGGGATCGACGTCGGGCGGAAAGAGCGCGCTTTCGTTGCGGAAGGCCCACTGGCTCGGCCCGAAGATGCCGGGCTTGTAGGCGAGAACGGGGCGGGTCGCTTCGGTGAAGCAGTCGGCGAGCTCGAGGCTCTCCGGGCGCGGGCCGACGACGGCCATGTCACCGCGCAGGATGTTGACGAGCTGGGGCAGTTCGTCGAGCTTGCTGAGGGCGAGGAAACGCCCGACGCGCGACATGCGGTCATCGCCCTTCATCGTCAGCGGCAAGCCTGCGTTGCGCGTGTCCGGACGGAATTTGCGGAACTTGAGCATCCGGAAATGGCGGCCGCCAACGCCGAGCCGGGTCTGCGCGAACAGGACCGGCCTGCCCGTCTCGGCGACGATGGCGATGCTGACGAGCGCGATTACCGGGCTCAGCACCGCGAGGCCGATCGTAGCGAAGCTGATGTCGAACAGGCGTGCCAGCCCGGCATGATAGGCCCGCCTCCGGTTGGTCGTCATGTGCGCCTCGCCAAGTCCGTTGCAGCGTTACACCCTAGGTGCGAAGGGCGGTGGCGAGCGCGTTGACCACGTGCTCGACATCCGCGGCCGTCATCTTGGGATGCAGGGGCAGCGTCAGTTCGCGGCTGGCGAATTCCTCGGTCACCGGCAGCGGCCCGATATCCGGCCGCTCTCGGTAGAGGGTGAGGTGATGCACCGGCCGATAGTGGATGGTCGTCTGGATGCCCGCGTCCCGCAGCCGCTCGATGACGAGGTCGCGATCGGCTGCGGCCGGCAGGAGGGCCGGCATGATGTGGTGCGACGACGCCCGCTCGTCCGAGAAGGGCACGCGCACGTCCGGGCAGACGCGGTCAAGCAGCCGACGGTAGAGCCTGCTGAAGGCACGACGGCTGGCGTTCCACGCCGGCAGGTGAGCGAGCTGGACGAGGCCGACGGCGGCTCTCAATTCGTCCATCCGGTAGTTGAAGCCGAGCAGCGTCACGTCATAGTGCGGCGTGCGGCTGTTGAGACGCGCGAAGGTGCCACTCGTCATGCCGTGGCCGCGCAGCAGCCGCACCCGCTCGAGCAGTGCCGGATCACGCGCCGTGACGACGCCGCCCTCGCCGGTCGTCATGTTCTTGTTGCCGTAGAAGCTGAAGGCTGCCGCGTCGCCGATGGTGCCGGGTCCCTCGACGCCGACCGCATGGGCCGAATCCTCGACGAGCAGCAGGCCGTGCCGATTGGCCAGGGCACGCCAGGCGGCCCTGTCCGCCAGCGCTCCTGCATAATGGACGAGGATCACCGCCCTCGTCCTGGCGCTGCAGAGCTGTTCGGCGCGCGCGGGCGAGATGAGCGGCACATCGAGGGATTCGATATCGACGAAGACCGGTTTCGCCCCCACGTACATCACGCTGTTGGCCGTGGCGGCAAAGGTGAGCGAGGGCACCAGCACCTCGTCGCCGGGGCCGATCCCGGCGGCGAGGAGGATGAGATGCAGCGCCGCCGTGCATGAGCTCACAGCGATGCAGTCGGACAGGCCGTGCGCCGCGGCGAAGGCTTCCTCGAAGGCGCGCACCCGCGGCCCCATGGTGATCCAGCCGCTCTCGATGACCTCCGACAGCGCTGAGGTCTCCTCGGTGCCAAGAACGGGTTCCGATACGAGCAACATCGTCAGCCCCCAAAACCCCGAGCCATGTCGACGCTGGCTGTGGCAGCCGCTCAGGCGGCCGCCACGACCTCGAAGGCTGGCAACTGGTCGTCCCAGGCGAGTTCCTGCGCGATCTGGAAGTCCTCGATCCGCCCGATATCGAGCCACAGGCCATCATGCGCGAAGGTGTGGGCCGGTAGGCCGCGGGCAAGAAGCGTATGAATGAGGTCGTCGAAGCCGAAGGGCACGCCGGCCGGGATGTAGTCCAGCACGCGCGGCTCCATGCAGTAGACGCCCATGCTCATCATGTTGGTGAGCGAAGGCTTCTCCTTGAAGCCGACGATGCGTCCGTTGGTCTGTTCGATGACGCCGAAGTCGAGCTTGGTCTTGCGTACCGATGCGGCCACGGTGACGAGCGCCCCCTGCTCGCGGTGAACCTGGGTGAAGGCGCCGAGGCTGAGGTCCGTCAGCACGTCGCCATTGATGACGAGGAAAGTGGCGTCGAGCTCCTCGCGCA
Source organism: Chelatococcus daeguensis (assembly GCF_001887265.1). Lineage (NCBI taxonomy): Bacteria > Pseudomonadati > Pseudomonadota > Alphaproteobacteria > Hyphomicrobiales > Chelatococcaceae > Chelatococcus > Chelatococcus daeguensis. The sequence goes on from NZ_CP018096.1 coordinate 92,394, forward strand.
GCATAGTCAGCGGGCCGATGGTGCCGAGCGGCTCCTTCTCGCTGGTATAGCTGATATTCATCCCCCACTGGTGGCCGTCGCCACAGAAACTGCGGATGAGATGCCCGAGGTAGCCGGTGGTGATGTAGGCGTCGGTGAAGTCGTTGCGCCGCAGCCATTGCAGGAGGAGTTCGAGGACCGGCTTCGACTTGACCGGCATGAGAGGCTTCGGAAGCACCATGGTATAGGGACGCAGCCTCGTGCCAAGGCCTCCGCACTGGATGACGACCTTCATCTTGTCCTCCCTCGCCAGCGGCACCGGAATACGCAGATCGGCCGCACCTGACGATGAAACAGCGAGGTTTTCGACGTGTACAGGGCGCAAAAGGGTAGATGTCCGAAGTAAATCCAGCCGGCGGCCGCGTCCTCTCACCGCAAGCGGGCCGAGAGGTCCGTCCACCTGAGCGCATCGATCGTGCGACGAAGGCGGGGCGGGCGTCGGCGGGCTCGAACCCTGTCCCGTCCGGCGAAAGGGGCGGACACCGGCTCGCGGTCCACCCTGCCGAATGCTCCCCCTGAAATTTCCTTTCGGGCAATTGACCGGCCGGTGCTGCCAATTCCACCCTGACGCGCACAATCCTCAGGGCGAAGGGTGATGCGACGCCAATCCCGCGAACCAGACGGCAGGCCCGATCCCGGCAGTACGTCGGCCCACGTGCGTGGCATCCTTCTGTGCGTTCTCGTACTGTTGCCGGTCGGCCTCGCCGGCCGGGCGACCGAGGTCCTGCCTCTTGCCGGGAGCGCCGCCTTTCCCTCCCGTCCTGTCGTCGTCTCGACGCCGGCGATGCCCCGGCCGCGCTATCTCGAGACCGTTCGCGACCCCGTGTTCGGTACCTCCTTCACGCGCGTCACCGATCCCGGCGGCCGGATGGGCAGGACCATGGCCTGCGACGCTGCGCTTTGCCGGCACCGCTATTCGAGCACGCAGGCGTGGAACGCGGACCAGAGTCTGCTCGCGATCACCAACGGATGCTCGGGCATGTGCTTCCTCGACGGTCGCACGTACGAGCCGCTGTTTCACCGCCCCATGGACGAGGACTGCAAGTGGCATCCGACGCGGGCACAAGAGATGGTCTGCGTCTACGACGACCGTGTGACCCTCTGGTCGCCGCAAAAGGACGAGCATCGTGTGGTCTACTGGCCGGACGGCTATTGGGACCTTTCCTTCGGCCCCTACAAGGGCAACATTTCGGCAGACGGCCGCCGCCTCGTCCTCGGCGCCCGCAACAAGTCCGGCGCGCTCGTTGCCTTTGCCTACGATCTCGAAGAGCGCCGGAAATTCCCGGACATCGCCGTCTCCGCCCTGCCCGGCGACAACGGCTATTGCGGCATCTCCGCCACGGGTCGGTTCATCATGTGCTTCCAGACCCTGCCAACGCGCACGGAGACGGTGCATGTCTTTACCGTCGACGGGAGACAGGTCCAGCTCTGGCCGGAACATCACCGGCCCGGGCATGGCGACATGGCGATCGACGCGGACGGCCGGGACGTCTACATCGGCATCAGCAAGGCCGACCCGGACAAGTGGCACGTGATCAAGCGGCGCTTGGAGGACGGCCATGTCACCGACCTCACCCCGCCCGGCTATGCGTCGCACGCCTCGGTGCGCAACATCGGGCGCCCCGGCTGGGTCTTCCTCAGCTACGAGGGCACCTACGACAAGGTTGCGGAGGCGCCGGACTGGGCGCCCTTCTACCGAGAGATCGTCGCACTGCGCACCGACGGAAGCGGCGAACTGCGGCGCATCGTGCACACCTACAACGACCGGTCCGACTATGACAGCGAGATCCATGCCTCGCCATCGCCGGACGGCTCGCAGGTCATCTGGTCGAGCAACTGGGGCGTGCCCGGCGGCCCGGTGGCGGACTACGTTGCGCGCATCGAATGGCCCGACGCCGTGCGCTGACGGCCGCGACCCGTGCCACCTTCTCAGGGGATGTTGCGCACGATGTGCGGGCCGATGCCGTTCGCGACCCTGATCGGCAGCTTCTTCCAGCAGGTGATGGCAAGCGCAAATCTGGGATTGGTCGGCGCCAGCTCCGGCAGGGTCCCGCCGGCGGGCAGCCAGTAGGACCAGAACAGCGGCACCACTTCCGGCTGCCACTGCAGCTTGAAGGTGTAGGTGCCGGCGCCGATGGTGGAGCGGCCGAGATCGAGATGGCGGACCCCCGCGCCGCACGCCATCTCGATGGCCTTCCAGTAGAGGAACTCGTTCACGTACCGGGATGAGACGTCGTAGTCCGACGCAATCCAGGGCAGCTCGATCGTATCCCGCGAAGGGATAGCGAGCGCCGCCGCCACGGGCCGGCCGTCGAGCTCGACAAGCAGGATCTGCGCCCCGCGCACACGCTCGAGGATGGTGCGGAAGAACTGCGGCCGGTGTACCGGCGTCCCGAGATCGCGCATGTTCTTGGCGAAGACGCGATAGAAGCGGTCAAGCCCGTCCGTGCCGGCGCGCGAGAAGACCGCGCCCGCGCGCTCGGCCTTGCGCACCTTTCCACGAAGGCGCGAGCTCAGCGCCACCCAGTGCCGCTCGGGGTCGGGCTCGATCGGCACGACAAGCGCCGCCTTGTGATGGCGCACCTGCCAGCCCCGCGCGGCCTCGAGGCCGGAGGCGAAGGACTGTCTGAGCTCGATGTGGCCGGCACCGCGGCGGACGGCCAGGTGCATCGCGGCCTCGGCGAGCGCCGCCTCGACGTCGGGCCGGTCGGCGAGGATGCCGCCGTAATTCACGAAAGGCAGGGAGACGAGATAATGCCCAAACAGCCAGCTCTTCATCTCGAAGAGCGGCAGAACGCCTACGATGGCACCGCCCGCGCGGGCGGCAAGATAGTATGGATCGTGGCCGAAGCTGCGGCTCAGGATCTCCCGCCAGACGAGCGCATGATAGCAGGAGCCGTTCGGCGCCGATGCGACATAGGCATCCCAGGCCTGCTCCAGCCGCGTTCCGACCAAGTCCACGATCTCGATGGATGCCATCGTGCCACACGCTCCCGCGGCGCCACTGCCCTTAGCGACGGGAATCTATACGCGCGGGGGCGGTGCGTCGCTGGCCAGAAAGGCAGGACCGCAGGCTCTTCCTGCCAGGCGCGCGCATCCCCTCGCGATCTTCCGCGATACATCCCGCTCATAGATCGCTCCGGGTATGACACGTCCGCGTGCGTCGCATGCCGGCCGCCACTTTAGGGATATACCCCTACAGAACCGGCGTCCAACCATGCCCGTGTGGTATTCTGAAAAGGTTCCACTTGGCGCTGGAAAGAAAAAATCAGCGCCCGCCATGCCTGCCGCGTTTCTTCCCATAACTCGGCAAGCACAGAACCGGGAGGTGCCAGTCAATCTCCATCCAAACGCCGGAGCAGCAAGAACGAACAAAGCGCCCGAGTTCAGGAGTGAAGGGGAGAAGTCACATGCCGGACGGGGCGCGCGCCTGTTTCATGACCGTGGATGTCGAGGACTGGTTTCACAGCTACAATTATGGATCGCTGGTCTCGAAAGACCGCTGGCCGGACTATGAAAGCCGCGTCGAGCACAATACCTCGCGCGTGCTCGACATCCTCGCACGACGCTCGATCCGCGGCACATTTTTCATCCTCGGATGGGTCGGCGAGCGCTATCCGCATCTCGTTCGCCGCATCGCCGGTGCCGGCCACGAGGTGGCGTCGCATGGCTACTGGCACGAACCCGTCTATTCGCTGACTCCCGACCAATTCCGCGACGATGTGCGACGATCGAAGATGGTCCTCGAGGATATCACCGGCCGGCCCGTGCGCGGCTATCGCGCACCCTGCTTCTCGATCACGAACTGGGCACTGCCGATCCTGCGCGATCTGGGCTTCGCCTATGATTCCTCGTTCTTCCCCACCACGGCGCACGACCGCTACGGCCGCCTCGAGGGCATCAGCCCGGGCACCGGCCCCTTCGAGGTGATCGACGGGCTCCACGAAATCTGCATCTCCTGCCTTCCCATGGGCCGCTTCGCCTTGCCCTGGGGGGGCGGTGGCTATTTCCGGCTGGTGCCCTACGGGCTGTGGCGCGTGGGTGTCGAACGGATCCTGCGCACTGGCATCCCTTATGTGTTCTACATTCACCCCTGGGACATGGACCCCGGGCAGCCGCACGTGGCCGGCATGCGCACGCTCGATGCCATGCGTCAGCGCGTGAATCTCACCCGTTGTGCCGGACGTCTGGACGCCCTGGCAGGCGCCTTGTCCTGGCGCCCCATCGGCGAAGCCATCGCAGAGCCCGCCACGGCGCCGGCCGCGTGCCGGCCAATGGCTGCACGGGCGCAGGCGACCCCCATGTCCGGGAGGGCGTGATGCACGGCATGCGTCCGCATCTCCTGTGCATCGGCGGTGACGACCACGCCCTGCGCATTCCCTTCCTCCTCGCGCTGCGCGAGCGCGGCCTCAACGTGTCGGCGGCCGGCACGGGCGATGCGGGCGCATTCGCCAATGCGGCGATCGACTATCATCCCTATGCCATGAGCCGCTTCCTCGCCCCGCGCACCGACCGGGCGGCGATCGCGGCACTGTCCCGGCTGATCGGCGAATTGCGGCCGACGATCATCCAGTGCTTCGATACGAAGCCCGACATCCTCGTGCCCTTCGCCGCCCATGCGGCGGGCGGCGTGCCGGTCGTCAGCACGATCACGGGGCTCGGCTGGCTCCATTCGTCTCGGTCGCCGCTTGCCCTCGGCCTCAGGCCGGTCTTTACCCTCCTGCAGCGCAAGGCCTCCCGCCTGACGACCGAACTCGTCTTCCAGAACCGGGACGACGAGGTGTTCTTCGCCCGACACCGTCTCCTCGGCACGGCCGGCCATCGGGTCATCCCGGGCTCGGGCATCGATATCGCGCGGTTCGACCGCGCGGTGGCGGACGGACCCTCGCCCACGGCGCTTCGCGCCGAACTCGCGCTCGGCGAGGTACCTGTTGTCGTGACCGTCGCGCGTCTGACGCGACAGAAGGGCATCGCGACGCTGCTCGCGGCGGCCGCCATCGTGCATCGGCAGGTGCCTGACGTGCGTTTCCTCCTCATCGGCCCGCGCGAGAACGAGGGTCCGCTGGCCATCGGCAAGGCAGAGATCGACCGGCATCGACCCTATGTGCGCGCGCTCGGAGTACGGGCGGACGTGCCGTCGCTGCTGCGCATGGCCGATGTCTTCGCCTTTCCGACCGAGCTGCGCGAGGGCGTGCCCCGCGCGCTGATGGAGGCCTGCGTTGCGGGCCTGCCCTGCGTAACGACGGACATGCCGGGGTGCACAGATGTGATAGACCACGGCACAAGCGGGCTCGTCGTCCCTGCCCGTTCGCCGGCCCGCCTCGCGCAGGCCATCCTTCAGTTGCTGCGCGACCGGACCACGGCGCGGAATTACGCCGCGCGCGCCTCGGCCCATGTCCGCAAGGAGCTCAATCTCGACGTCACCGTCGAGCGCTACGCGGCCCTCTATGAAGAGATTCTCTGCCGGCTCGGCGGGGCAGCTCGGCTATGGCCGGCCTATGCGCCGCTGCCGCCCGCCAAGCTCGCTGCAAGGTCCGGAGCCGCAGCCTCGGGCCCGAGCGTATCGTCGTCGGGGTGAGCCATGCTGCTGGATCTCATGCTCATCATTGGCCTTCTGCTCTCCACGACCTCACAGTTGCGCGTGGCTGCCATTCCAATCGGCCCGGGGGAGGCGCTCCTCCTCCTGTGGCTCGCTATCGCGGCGACCCGCGAGATGGCCCGGCTCGGCCCACCACTGACGCACGCCCTGAGCCGCCTCCTGATCTTCTGGTCGGCCTTCGCCGCCGCCCTCTGTCTCGGTGCTATGACGGGCTATGCCATGGGCGACATGCATGACCCCCGCTGGTTCTATCATGACATCGCGGCCTATGGGCTCGCCGCCCTCATCAGCTGCTTCGGCGTCATCCATCTCGAGGCAAGCGGCCGGTTGCGTCCGCGCATCTGGCTGTTCGTCGGTCTCGGCACGGGGCTCCTTGCGCTTCAGGCGGTCCTCGGCTGGTTCGATGCGGGCGGCGGGCAGTTCGCAACCTGGGAATGGGACCGGCTGCGCGGCCTCACCGAGAACGCCAACCAGCTTGCCCTGACGAGCGCCATCATCGGGCTCCTCGCGCTCCACCTCGCCGACACCGCGCGGCAGCCGCTGCCGCGGCTGGCTGCAGGCCTATGCATCGTCGTCGCCGTCGTCGTGGGGCGCCTGACGAAGAGCGATGCCTTCCTCCTCGTCATCGCGGTATCCGGCGTCGTTTACGTCCTCATGAAGCTGAGGACGTGGATGCTCGCCGAGGTGAACCCCCTGCCGCTGCGCTCGGCCGCGGCCTGGGCACTCGCCCTGTCCCTGCCCTTTGCCGTCGCGCTCGCCGCTCCCTTCGGCTCGTCGCTCGCGCAGCAGGCAGAGGCTGTCGCCGCGCATGCCATGCGTGGCGGCGGCGAACGGGAGACGCGCGAAACGGCGAATCTGCGCATCGCCATCTGGAGCGAAGCCATGCGCCGCGGGCTCGAGGCCCTGGCGCTCGGCCTCGGTCCCGGCCCGCACCTGAAGATCCCGGATGAGATTGCCATCGGGCGCCGCAGCACGAGCGGCGGGCCGCAAGACGTTCCGCAGCCGGAGGTCAGGCTCGCCCCGAATTTCGAGGCGCACAACACCGTGCTCGACGTCTTCGTGCAGGGCGGGCTCCCGGCCCTTCTCGGTCTTGGATGGCTGATCGGCGGCATCCTCGTGGGCGCCTGGCGCGGCCGGCTCGATGCCGTCACGACGCTCGTGTGCGGCCTCGCCGCTTACAGCCTGTTTCATTTCATCCTGCGCCAGCCGGTCGTCTGGTTCGCTCTGGTCTTCTGCCTCGCGGCGACGGCCGGGCCGTTCCCCGCGGACGCCCGACAAAGGACGGGTGCGGCCTTTCCAACGGGAGACCGGGAACCATGCGCGTACTGAACACGGAAGGCATCCTGCGCCTCGCCGAACCCGGCCGGTCCAAGAACTTCGCCGACGATCGCGGGCATGGACCGCTCCAGGATCCGACGGCTGCTCCCCCCTTCCTTCACCTCATTCAGGCGCTTCTGCGCAGGCGCTGGCTCATCGTCGCCATCGCCGCCGCGGGGACGCTGCTGGCTGCGATCCTCGCGCTCGTTGTGCCGCCCCAGTACACCGCGACGGCCCAGTTGACCGTGGAGCGCCCCGACGGCGGCGGCCAGGCACCCGAGCGCATCCTCGATGAGATCATCGACACTCACCTCGCCCTCATCGCTTCCCGGGACCACCTCCGGCGTGTCGCGAGCCGCCTGCAGCCGCTGCAACTTGCGAAACCCGACGCTCAGGCGCCCGCTGCACCGTCGTTCGGTGCGCCGGAGAGCGCGGCCGGAGGCCGCTCCGAGGCAGCCGGACAGGATATCGGCCAGCGGATGCTGCAGCGTCTCACCGTCTGGATCCCGTCCTTGTCGGGACGCAGCGAGGCCGACCGTTTCCTGGAGAACCTCTACCGCAGGACAACGGTCCTCCAGGAGCGGCGCTCACGGCTGATCACGGTGGCCTTCACCTCGCCCGACCCGCGTACCGCAGCCATCTATGCCAACCGCATCGCTGAGGCCTATGTCGACAGCCTCCAACAACAGATGGAGGCGGATGCGGTGGCGCAGCTGCACGACATCGACCGTCAGGTCGACGCCGCGCGGCGCGAGGTGCAGGCTGCACAGCAGGCGGTGCAGGATGCGATCCGACGCCGCGTCGAAGCGCCTTCCGGGCCGGGCGGCGCTGTCGACGCGGACCGCGAGATCCGCGACCTGACCCGCCTCAGCCGCGAGGCCGCCGAGTTCCACGAAAACCTGCTGCGCCGCCGCACGGAGATGAAGGAAGCGCAAGCGAGCATCCGGCCGGGCATCGGGGTGCAATCGCGTGCCGCCGTGCCGACTTGGCCGAGCTCGCACAATCCGCTCCTGTTCGTGGTGCCGAGCGCCTTCCTGTCCCTCATGGCGGGCTGCTGGCTCGCACTGATCCTGGAACGAGCGGACCGCAGCCTGCGCAGCGACCGGGAAGTTCAGCGGGTCCTGGGGATTCCATGCATCGGCCTTTTCCCGCGGGTGCGCGCCGGCGCCATCGGTGCGCCGAGGCTCCACATCCTCAACCATCCCGGTTCACCCTATTCGGAAGCGGTGCGGAACATCGCGGCAGCCCTGCAGGCACATCACACCGGCCGCGGCTCGCGGGTCGTCCTGGTCACCTCGAGCCTCGCCGGCGAGGGCAAGTCGACGCTTGCAGCGGCACTGTCGGCCTATTTCGGCACCCTTGGCCGCCGGGTCCTCCTGATCGACCTCGATATCCTTCCGGCAGCGGAACGCTCGCGCGAGCCGGCGCGCGCAGGCAACCGGCGCTCGCCCTCGCGCGAGCAAATGCGGGAGATGATTGCTCCCCAGCCCGAGCTCGGAGTGGACTATCTCGGCCTGTCGCGTCTTGGCGTCGATCCGCTGCTGTTTTTCGAGCCGGAAGGGCTGCCGCGGCTCTTGACGGACCTGCGCAAGTCCTACGACGTCATCGTCGTGGGCGGACCGCCGGTGCTGGGCGCGTCGGAGGCTCGGCTGCTGCCGTCCATCGCCGACCAGGTGCTCTTCGTTGTGCGCTGGGCATCAACGAAGCGTGACGTCGCCGAACATGCGCTGAGCTTCCTGCGCCGATTCCGCGCGATGGACGAGCCCGGCCCCGGCGCGACCTTTGCCGTGCTCTCGCATGTGAAGCTCAAGCAGCAGGCGCGGCTCTCCTTCGGCGACACCGGTGGTGACCCACCGGCATTCGGCCCCGGTCCCGACCGGCCACCGGCCGATCGCCCCTCCGCACGGACGGCCGAGGACGCCGGCCCTGTCGAGAGGAGCGCCTGATGGTCCAACCGCACCGAGCCGAGCGCCGCCTGCGGGCCCTGCGGCCGATGCCACCGCACGCGCCGCGGCCGGATCTCGTCCTCGACCTCCTCGCGCGCTTCGGCCAGCAACAGATTTGCTATTGCTACTGGAAGGGCACGGAGAAGCTCGCCGCTGCCCTCGGCGGCGACGGCGACCTCGATCTCCTCGTCTCGCGCGCCGACCACGGCCGGGCCCAGGCGATCCTGCTGTCCGCCGGTTTCAAGTTCTTCCCCTCCGTCAGGGATCGGGAACCGGTCGGAGTCTTCACCTATCTGGGCTTCGACGAAGGCCACGGGCGTCTCGTTCATATCCACCTGCACACCCGGCTGGTGAGCGGCGGACCGCTGACGCGGCACTGGCACCTGCCGTGGGAGGAGGCGGTGCTGGCGCGGGCCGTCTCCCACGAGCACCTGCCCGTGAGGCACCTCGACCCGGCCTCGGAGGCGTTGCTCCTTCTGACGCGCTGCTGCCTCGAATGCGGCGGTTGGGACCCCGTCTCGCTGCGCCGCGGGCGCGCGCAACGCGCGGCGTTCGCTACCGCCCGGCAGGGCCTTCGCGGAAAGGTGTCGCGCGAAGACGTGTATGCGCTGGCCGCGGCGCTGCTGCCGGACGATCTCGCGGTGGCGTTCTCCGATGCCCTGAACGGCCCCCTGCCGGACCGCCACTCGCCCCTCGGCCGGGCGATCCGGCACCATCTGGCCGACGGCGCCCGTGCCTACAACGGGACGGAGAGCGCGCTGCGCAGCGCAGGCCGGTCGATGTCCTGGCTTCTCGGACGGTTCAACCGCGACGTCGTGCAGTTGCCGCGCCCGTGGAACCGCCGCCCTGCCGCCGGCGGCCTCGTGGTGGCGCTCGTCGGGGTCGACGGCAGCGGCAAATCCACGCTGCTCTCGGCCCTCACGCAATGGCTCAGTCCGAAGTTCGACGTCCTGCCGATCTATTTCGGCACCGGTGACGGTCGCCCGTCGCTGGTCCTGCGGCCGCTCAAATGGCTGTTGCCGCTCGCGACCCGCGCCGCCGGCAGCAAGCCGCGTGTCGCCTCGCACGGCAAGCCCTCGGCCGCCGCTCCGTCCTTTGCTTACGGCCTTCTGCTCACCGTCTGGGCCCTGGCGGTGGCGGCCGACAAGCGTGCCAAGCTCGCCGCGGCATGGCGGGGCGCCAACCGCGGCCTTCTCGTGCTGACCGACCGCTATCCGCAGTGCGAGAGCCGGCGCTTCAATGACGGCCCGCTGCTGGAGCGCCTGCCGGCGGTGCCGGGCTGGCTGCGGCGGCACGAACGGGCGGTCTACGAACGGGCCCGGCGGCTGCCACCCCACCTGGTGCTCAAGCTCCTGGCGGCACCCGAGTCCCTGGCGCTGCGCGAGCCCGCCATGGATCCGACAGTGATCCGTCAAAGACTCGACGCCTTGTCCGGACTCGCCTTCGGCGGCGCGGACATCGTCTGCCTTGATGCCGACCGGCCACTCGAGGAGGTGATCCTGCGGGCAAAGAGAGAAATCTGGCAGCGCCTCTAGAAAGGCAGGCCCCATGATCGTCGAATTTTTCGGTCCTCCGGGCGCCGGCAAAACGACGCTGGCGCGCATGCTCGCCGCACGGCTGAACGCGCAGGGCTACGACACGGTCCTCTGGCACAGCAGCAGGCCGACGGAACTCGTTCCACTGCGCGGGCCGGACCGCCTCACACGCCAGCTCGCCCCCATCCGCCGCATGCGCAGGTCCGTCGCCGAAACCCTGTCGATCGTTCGCCACCCCCTCGCCAATGCCGAGCAGATCGCCCTCGCGAACCGCATGCTCAAAACCCTGCCCCCGCGCGGCATCCTCACGCGGCTGCGCGAGGCCCAATACATCTGCCGCATGGCGCAGGCCTGGTACGGCGCCGCGCGACTGGGGCGGATCACGATCTTCGACCAAGGGCTCGTCCAGGAGCTCTGCTCCCTGGCGATCCTTTCCGGTCACGCCGACGTCGCGTCGCTCGTCACGCTCCTCGAAAGCATCCCGCTCGCGCAGCTCTCGGTGCTCGTGAGCGTATCCCCGACGCTGCTGAAAAAGCGGACGATCGAGCGGCTGTCGCGCCTGCAGCTCATCGAGCGCTTCTTCGAGCGCCGCGACAGGCCGGATTTCGTTCCGGTCGCGCACCAGCTCCGCGACCTGCTCGTCCGCAGCGGACATCCGGTCCTGTGTGCCTGCTCGGTGGACGATCCCTCGACCGAGAGCAGCCTCGAGCGGATCGAGCAGGAGGTGGTTCGTCAATACCGTTCCGCGCAGCACCAGGAGCTGAGGAGGTCCGGCGGATGAAACCGATGAAGACCGTGCCGGCAGTAGACGCCCCCGCGGGCGAACCGGCCGACGGCAAAGGCGCGGAGGCGCATCTCTTCTCGGCTGCCGCGGCTGCCGGGCGCGTGCGGCGTGGCGGCCTCGTCGCCTTCTTCGTCTACAGCGCCGGCTATGCGATCACCTATCTCTCGCAGCTCGTCGTCGCGCGCCTCATCGGCGTACACGACTATGGCATCTACGCCTATGTGACGGCCTGGGCGACGGTCCTCATCTATGTCTCGACCCTCGGCTTCGATGTCGCGCTGCTGCGTTTCGTGCCTGTCTACCGAGCGAAGGAAGCCTGGGCGCTGATGCGCGGCGTCGTGCGCTACGCCCGGCGCAGCGTCGCCGTCGTCGGGTTGACCCTCACCCTTGCGAGCGCCTGCCTGACGCTGGCCTGGCAGCCGGACGACGACCTGGCCGTGCCGTTTCTCATCGGCTTTGCCGCGGTTCCTTTCGTCGCGCTGCTGCGGGTCCAATGCACCGTGCTTCGGGCCTCGGGCGCCGTCGTCGCCGCTCTCGCCCCGGACCGCATCGTCCGGGAAGGCAGCCTCGTCGTGCTCGTCACGATTGCGACCCTTCTTGTCGGCCGCCAGATCAGTGCGCAATGGGCCCTGACCGCCGCCCTCGCCGGTGCCGTGACCGGCCTGCTGCTCGCCCATTACGCCATGCGGACCCATCATCCGTTGCCCGGACCGGAGGTCCCGCCCGAGTACGATACGGCCGCCTGGCGGAACGCGGCCCTGCCCTTGATGATCGCCGGGGCGACCGAGGTGCTGCTCAACCGCACCGGCGTCATCGTGCTCGGCTGGATGGACCATACGACGGAAGCCGGCATCTACAGCCTGGCGTTCAATGTCGCGCTGCTCGTGACCCTGCCGCGGGTGGCCGTCAACACGCTTTTTGCGCCGGCAATCTCCAGCCTGCACGCGGCCGGGGACCGGCACGCCCTGCAGGCGCTGGTACAGCGCACCGCCCAGTGGACGCTCGCCGCGGCCGCGGCCATCGCGGCCGTCATCTTCGTTGTCGCCGAACCGCTGATGTCGTCCTTCGGCACAGCTTATGGCGAGGGCGTCGTGCCGCTGCGCATCCTGCTCGTCGCGCAGGTGCTCGCCGTCGGGGCCGGATCTCAACTCTATGTGATGACCATGACGGGGCACGAGCGCAGCGCCGCGACACTGCTCGTCGGCGCAGCCGGCGCGAACATCGTCGTCAGCCTGGTGCTGGTGCAGTTCTTCGGCGTCGCCGGCGCGGCCCTCGGATCGGCGGGCACCCTGCTCGCCTGGAATGCCGCCATGGCGCTCTGGATCTGGCGGCGGCTGGGGCTCGCGCCCGGTCTCCTGCGCCTGGCCGCGCCGCGGTCCTGACGGCGCGGCCCCGCAGGACGCCGCCCGCCCCAATCGATCCTTGGAGAAAGGTCTGAAACCCATGAGCGGCAACGCCAAATTCCGGCAGCTAATTTAAACAGATTAACTGCCCCGCGTTGACACATGCATCATTTAAGATAAATTTTTAATGTCCGGGATCACGCTGGCAGGGGATGTGGGGATGAGACAAATTCCTGCCATTACTATTGTTGTATCCTCAAATACACTTCTAAGGGAAGGTTTAGCGCGGGTTCTGAGTGGCGCCAGTTTTACGGAGATCATGTCAGCCCCCGCACTCGACGGGCTCGATATATCGGCTCTTCCCGTCTCGGGCTCGGCTTTGATTATCGTCGATGTCGATTCCGACTTTGATCACAAGATCAGGCAGATCCGATCGCTCAGGGACGCCTGCCCGACGGCGCGCATTGCGGTCTTCGGCGAGAGCCTCCGCCGCAGCGACATTGCCACCGCGCTCAGGGCCGGCGCCAATGCGTGCTTTGCCCATGTGTCAGCCTGCGACGTCTTCATCAAGGCGCTCGAGCTCGTGATGCTGGGCGAGCCGGTCGTGCAGCCGGTGCTGTGGGCGCTCAATCTCGCCGACGACACCGAGCGTTCGCCCGATCGCAGCGACGCGGCGGGCGGCGACGACGACACCCCCAAGCGCTCTGATCCGGAGCCGGAGCCGGGCGCCGACGTCAAGCTAGCGGCATTCGGCATGGAGACGGCCGCAACATCCTTCGCGCACGTCCCGGAGCATGGGCTGCCTGCCCTTTCGCCGCGTCAGCACTTCATCCTGCGCTGCCTCGTCCAAGGCGACTCGAACAAGCTCATCGCGCGCAAGATTGCCGTCAGCGAAGGCACGGTGAAGGCGCATCTCAAGGTGCTGCTCAGAAAGATGAAGGTCCGCAACCGCACCCAGGCGGCCATCTGGGCCCTCAGCCATCAATCCTACCTGTCGACGGTGGCGGACGATGCAGAGGAGCGCTCGCTCGCCGAGGCCCCGGCGGCATCCACAGCGGCACGCAGCCCTTGCCGGGCGCTGACGTGACGCGGGCCCCTGCGGGACCGGCCCGACCGGATCGCGCACGGGCAGGTTCGGAGGGGCACCGCCAAACCAACCATCGGGGCCACGACCATGGATCTGACAGGCTCTTCTTGCCGCATGTGGCACGATACGGGTGATGGCGGCAGCGGTGTCGCACGGCGGCTTGCCGGCGAGGCCATGCTGGTCCCGCTTCCTCGCCGGCTGTCCGCCCGGCTTCCCTTTCCCTTCGTCCTCGTGGCCGCCTTGCTCGTCCTCCTCGTCCCGGCAAGGGCAGATTTCCGGGTCGACGTTGGCGACGTGATCGAGATCGTCGTGACGGCAGCACCCGAATTGCAGCGCCGCCTGCCCGTGCGCATCGACGGCCATATCGCGTTTCCGCTGATCGGCACCATGAAGGTCGCCGGGCTCACCGCCGCGGAGCTGCAGGACCAGGTCCAGGCGGCGCTCGCCGCCAAGGTCTTTCAGCGCCGGATGCCCGATGGCAGCCAAGTCGACATCATCATCGGCCCGGACGAGGTCACGGCCAGCGTCGTCGAATACCGACCGATCTACGTCAACGGCGACGTTCTGAAACCGGGCGAATACGTCTATCGCCCGTCCATGACCGTGCGTCAGGCCGTGACGGCCGCCGGCAGCTATTCGCTCGTGCGTTTCGGCACCGGCGACCGCTTCGCCGAGACGGCCAATTTCGAGGCCGAGTTCGGCGCCCTGTGGGCGGAATACGTGCGGATCGAGGCACGGATCTGGGGGTTGCGCAAGCTGCTGGGGCAGGACGCACCCTTCGACTTCTCCACCCTCGTCGGCGGGCCCATCACCCGTGCGAGCGCCACCCAGATCCTGACCCTCGAATCCGAACGCGTCGCCGCCGTCGAGACTGACCAGCAGCGCCGCCGGGACGCCCTCGTGCGGTCCCTCAAGGAATGCGACGACGAGATCGAGGTCCTGGCCGAGCGCCAGAAGGTCGAGGACAAGAGCGCCGCCGACGATGCCGAGGAACTGGAGCGCGCCACCAAGCTCTACGGCCGCGGCGAGCTTATCAGCCCGCGGGTGACGGATGCGCGGCGAGCCGTGATGCTGTCGGCGTCCCGGCGGCTCGAAACGACCTCGCGCCTGATGCAGGTCCGGCGGCTGCGCGTCGAGATGCAGTCACAGCTCGACCGGCTCGATGTGGAGCTACGCATGGTTCTGCTGCGCGACCTGCAGGAAGCGAACGGCAGGGCCGAAGGCCTGCGCTCGCGGATCAACGGCCTGATGCTCGTGCGGCAGCGGACGCTGGACCTGCCCGACGCCGGCCCGAGCGCCGCGTTGAAGCCCCAGGTGATGATCGTCCGCAAGGACGATGGAGGCCGCGCGCGCTTCCTCGCGGACGAGGACACGGAGCTTTATCCCGGCGACGTGCTGCAGGTTTCCGTCAGCGCGGTGACACCCGGCGGCATCGCGAGCGGTGGCGCCGCGAACGGAACGGTGGCGGTGCGCTGAAGCGCCGGGCACTCCTCAGTGCGCCTCGTCCATGCGGCCGAGCCGAGCCATCATCGCCGTGATGTCGGCGGCGAAGAGCTGTGCCGCGGCGCCGAGGGCGCGGCCCCGCTTTTTCAGCAGCATGGATCGGGCCCCCACGAGCGGCCCGTCGGCTAGGGCGACGGTGGCGAGCCCGCCATCGATGCCGTGGATGGCGAAGCGCGGCAGGAAGGTGACGCCGCTGCCTTCGCGCGCGAATTCGAGCAGTAGGGCGATGGAATTGCTCTCCACCTGCTTGCGCAGGCGAAAGCCGCCGAGCCATTCCGCCTGCTCGATGGCGCGGCGCGTGCCGTAACGTGTCAGCTGGAGCGCGCACGGCACATCGGCGAAGGCCGACAGCGGCAGACGCTCCGCGCCGGCGAAGGCATGGCCCTTATGCATCACCGCGAAGACCGGCGTCGCCGCCTCGGCTAGGCAATCGAGCGCGGGCGTGAGGCGCGGGCTGAAGGCGAGGGCAAGGTCGAGCTCGCCCGCGCCGAGGCGCTCCAGCATCTGTTCGGTGCCCGCCGTCTCCGCATGCAGCGTCACATTGGGATGGGTGGCAAGGAAGCGCGCCGCGCGCGTGCGGAAGGTGGCGGCGATGAAGCCCTCTCCGATGGCGAAGCGCACGATGCCGCGCTCCCCGCCCTCGACGGCCGACAATTCCTCGATGAGGCGCTCGTCAAGCCGCCAGCGTTCCTGCGCATGCTGCGCCAGGAGTTCGCCCGCGACGGTGGCGCGGATGCCGCGCCGCCCGCGCTCCAGCAGCGGCACGCCGAGGTTGAGCTCGATGGCGCGCACGGCACGGCTCACCACGGAGGGCGCGACGCCCATGGCCTCGGCTGCGCCGCGGATGGAACCGGCATCGAAGGCGGCCCGGAAATACTGCAACGAGCGGTCGTCGATGGAGCGCAGGGCGCGCGCCAGCCGCCCGCGGGCCTGGGTCAGGCCCCGCCGGCTGCGCGCGCCGCCATCTCCATCAACCGTAGCCAAAGCTGAAGCCGGGCTTCTCTGCTGTCTCGATCCAGATGCTCTTGGTCTGCAGGTATTCGTCAAGTCCCTCGCGCCCGCTCGAGCGGCCGAAGCCGCTGTCCTTGAAGCCGCCGAACGGCGTCATCACGCTGATCGTCTTGTAGGAATTGACCCACAGCGTGCCCGCCTCGAGCTGCGAGACGATACGCATGGCGCGCCCGACGTCGCGGGTCCAGACCGCACCGGCGAGGCCGAAGTCGCTGTCGTTGGCGATGGCGAGCGCCTCCGCCTCCCCGTCGAAGGGAATGACGCCGACCACCGGGCCGAACACCTCCTCGCGGGCGATCTCGAGGTCGTTGGTAACATCGGCGAGCACCGTCGGGCGATAGAAGAAGCCGTCGTCACATCCCGCCGGCCGGGCGCCGCCCGCAAGAAGCCGGGCACCGTCGCGCCGGGCCTGTGCCACCATCGTCTCGATGCGCGCGTGCTGACGCGCGTTCTGCACGGGGCCAACCTGCGTGCCAGCCGCCAGCGGCGCGCCGACCACGATCTTCTCGGCGAGCGCGGCGAGCCTCTCGGCGACCTCACCGTAGATCCTGCGCTCGACAAGGAGCCGCGAACCGGCGACACAGCTCTGGCCCGCGCCGGAGAAGATGGCGCCGGCGGCGCCGCCCACGGCCTTTTCGAGGTCGGCATCGGCGAAGACGATATTGGCTGACTTGCCGCCGAGCTCGAGCACGCAGGGCTTGACGCCTTCGGCGCATAGCGCCGCGATGCGCCGGCCCGTGGCCGGTGAGCCGATGAAGGCCACCTTGCGCACGGCGCGGTGGCGGATGGCGGCCGCACCCGTCGTGTGGCCGAGGCCGGTCAGCACGCCGACGGCTACTTCGGGCACGCCGGCCTCGATCATGAGCCGGCCGAGGGCGAGCGCGGTGAGCGGCGTATTCTCGGAAGGCTTGAGCAGCACCGCATTGCCGGTGGCGAGCGCAGGGGCCACATTCCAGCCGGCGACGAAGAGCGGTGCATTCCACGGCGTGATGATCAGCACGACGCCGTAGGGCACTTTCATGGTCTGGTTGACGTGCGAGGTCGGCACGGGGATGACCTCGCCGTGGATCTTGTCGCACCAGCCGGCGTAGTACTCGAACATCTCGGCGACCTTGATCGCCTCGGCGCGCGCATCGGCCAGCGGCTTGCCGACATTGACCGCCTCCATGCGGGCGAGATCCTCCACCCGCTCGCGCACCAGTGCGCCGACGCGATGGAGGATGCGGCCGCGCTCGGCAGCCGTCAGCCCCCACCACGCCTTGCGCCCCTCATCGGCCGCCGCCGCGGCGGTGGCGACGAGCGCCTCGCCCGCATCGGCATAGGTGAGGAGGGTGCGCCCGCTCGCCGGGTCGGCGACCGTCACCGTGTCGCCGGCGCCGTCGACGAGGCGGCCGGCGACGAGGCTCGCCACCCGGGCCTCCTCCCCCCAGAACGGCGAAAGGAGCGAGCGCGCGTCGGCAGGTGCTGCGGAAAGGGCGGTCGCGGAAGGGTCGGTCATGCAGGATCTCCCAGAGCGGCGCGGTTGAAGTCGGCAGCCGGTCCCCAGCCCCTTGTCAGCGCATTCCAGCGCTCGCGCACCTCGCGCAGCATGGGGATGGCGAGGCCCGTGCGCTCGGCGAGCGCGAGCGCGAGGCCGACGTCCTTGGCCATGAGGCCCATGGTGAAGCCGGAATCGAAGCTGCCGCTCGCGATCCAGCGCGGATAGTTCACCTCCGTGACGGCGCTGCGGCCGGAAGCGCCGTTGACGACCGTGATCAGCCCCTCCTGCGAGGCGCCCGCGGCGACGCCGACGCGCATCGCCTCGCCGGCGAGGATGAGCTGGCCGGCGACGAGCACGTTGTTGACCAGCTTGGCGATGTGGCCGTCGCCCGGCCCGCCGACGACCGAGACCTTCTGGCCGAGGATGTCGAGCACGGGCCTCGCGCGGGCCACCGCCTCGGCCGTCCCGCCCACCATGATGGCGAGCGTGCCGGCCGCGGCGCCGGCAGGGCCGCCGCTGACGGGCGCATCGACGAGCGTGTGCCCGGCCGAGGCGAGGCGGGCGTGCAAGGCGCGCGTCAGGTCCGGATCGCTCGTCGAAGTGTCGATGACGAGCCGGCCGCTCGCGGGCGAGGCGGCGAGGCCGCCCTCCCCCGTCAGCACCGCCTCGACGGTGGCCGGGAAGGGCAGCGACAGGACGATCGTCTCAGCCTCGCGCCAGATAGCGGGGAGGTCGGCGGTGACCTCGGCGCCGGGGACCGTTGCCACCGCCTCACGGGCGCCGGCAGCGACGTCATAGCCGATCACCGGCACGCCCGCCCGCGCCAGGGTCGCGAGCATGCCCTGTCCCATGCGGCCGAGACCGACGACCGCAACCTTTTGCACTGCCATGGTTCGGGAACCTTCTCAGCCGGTGATGCGCAGCACGAGGTCGGCGATGACGACCGAGCCGATATAGGTGCCGAACATCACGCAGATGGCGACGATGACGATCTTCCAGCCCGACTTGCGGGCGATCGCGAACTCGTTCTTCGTGAGCGCGAGGCCCGCATAGGCGAGCGCCGGCGTCGCCATGGCGAGGAAGTTCAGCTTGCCGACCGCCTCGTTGACAAAGGCGGCTCCCGGCACGCCGGGGATTGTCGCGATGATGGCGACGAGGGAGATCCAGGCGACGCTCGGCAGGTAGAACGGCATGTACTTGGCAATGACGAGGCCGACGATCGTCATGGCATAAAGGCACGCCATGCCCGGCAATGCCTCGAGCGGCGAGACGTTCGTCGCCACCCAGTTGCCGACGAGCGCGACGGCGCAGACGACGAGGAGCTGAACGGCATGGCTGGCGAGGTCGATCGCACGACCCTCGGCCGGCGCATCGGAAATGGCGATCTCGTTGTTCATGGCTGAGGCTCCTCAGTGCATCGTGCTGGCGCGGTCGGCCGGCGCACAGGTGCGGTAAAGCCACTCGGTGAGCGGCAGGGCGAGGAAGAGGCCGGCATAGAGCCCCGTGGCATAGGTCAGGATGTTGCTCGCTGCGGCGAGGGCGAGAATGAGATCCTTCTGGTCCGGCACGGCCGCGACGAGACCGCCGGTGCAGGCCGCGAGCATCGAGCCGGAGCCGACGCCGCAGGACATGGCGAGCGCACGCACGTCGAAGATGCCGAGCCCGTGCACGAGCGGCGGCATGAGGGCAAAGACGAAGGTGCCGATCAGGGTGCCCGTGGCATAGACGCCCATGGCGCCGGCGCCTTCCGGGCTGTTGAGCCCGTACTTGTCGGCGATGAGGGCAAGGTTCGGCTCGCGGTCGATGGAATAGCTCGCGCCGATGGCCTCGCGGCCCATGCGCAGGAGGAAGACCGCGACCGGGAAGGCGATGAGGATCGTGCCGAGGTTGCCCAGCTCCTGCAGGATAAGCGCGGGCCCGGCGGCGATGATCTTCTCGATCTGCGGGCCGACCGTCGTGCCGAAGCGGGCGATGAACGGCATGATCGCGATGGTGATCATGGTGCCGGCGAGCTTCGTCGCGTCGTGGTTGAGCACCCTGCCCGTCGCCTTGAGCACATTGGGATTGAAGATGATGCCCAGCGCGAAGGCGTAGAGGATCGGCAGGAGGATCACCGCCCCGATGCCGATCGGCACGCGGATGAGGCCGATGATCTCGGACACGACGACGATAGCGAGAACCGCCAGATGAAGAACGAGCGCGGGACCGATCGCCCCGCCGCGGCTGGTAGCCATGAGAAGACCCCCTCTGTGGCGCCGGCCGTCGTCGATTCTCGAACGCTCGCGCCCACGATCTGGCCGGCAAGGGGGCACCATGCCGGCAAAATTGCGTTGCGAATAGAACTGTTTTCGTGCCGGAGAGTTGCGCCTTGAGCAACGCTGAGGAGGATGCGGCCGCCTGCAGCGGCGGCCGCGAGCGCGCTTCAGGTCTTGAGGCGGTAGCCGGTCCGGAAGATCCAGCTGACGACGGCGAGGCAGAGCACGAGGAAGGCGAGGGTCATCGCGACGCTCACCGCGATGTTGACGTCGGAGATGCCGTAGAAGCTCCAGCGGAAGCCGCTGACGAGATAGACGACCGGGTTGAACAGGCTCACGGCGCGCCAGAAGGGCGGCAGCATGTCGATGGAATAGAAGCTGCCGCCGAGGAAAGTGAGCGGCGTGACGATGAGCAGCGGCACGAGCTGCAGCTTCTCGAAATTGTCGGCCCATATTCCGATGACGAAGCCGAGGAGGCTGAACGTCACCGCCGTCAGCACGAGGAAGGCGAGCATCCAGAAGGGATGCTCCACGCGCAGCGGCACGAAGAGGGCAGCCGTCGCCAGGATGATGAGGCCGAGGATGATCGATTTCGTCGCCGCCGCGCCGACATAGCTGACCACGATCTCCATCGGCGAGACCGGCGCCGACAGCACCTCGTAGATGGTGCCGACGAAGCGCGGGAAATAGATGCCAAAGGAGGCGTTGGAGATGCTGTGCGTCAGCAGCGTCAGCATGATGAGCCCGGGCACGAGGAAGGCGCCGTAGCTCACGCCGTCGATCTCGGCCATGCGCGGGCCGATGGCCGCGCCGAAGACCACGAAGTAGAGCGAGGTCGAGATGACGGGGGAGACGATGCTCTGCAGCAGCGTGCGCCCGGCGCGCGCCATCTCGAAGCGGTAGATGGCGCTGATGGCGTGAAGGTTCATCGGGCGTTCCTCACGAGGCTGACGAAGATTTCCTCAAGGGAGCTCTGCCGCGTCTGCAGGTCTCGGAAGCGGATTCCTGCACCCGAGAGGTCCTGCAGCAGCGTGGTGATGCCGGTGCGCTCGCCCTGGGTATCGTAGACGTAGGTCAGTTCCGTCCCGTCTTCCGACAGCTGGAGCGCATAGCCGTCGAGCTCCGGGGGTAGCGCCTCGAGCGGCACCTGCAGATGCAGCGTCAACTCCTTGCGGCCCAGCTTGCGCATCAGTTCATCCTTCTCCTCGACGAGCACCAGCTCGCCGCGG
The DNA here is from genome assembly GCF_001887265.1 of Chelatococcus daeguensis. Lineage (NCBI taxonomy): Bacteria > Pseudomonadati > Pseudomonadota > Alphaproteobacteria > Hyphomicrobiales > Chelatococcaceae > Chelatococcus > Chelatococcus daeguensis. The sequence goes on from NZ_CP018096.1 coordinate 113,522, forward strand.
TTGATGACGCCGATGCGGTCCGCCATCTCCTCCGCCTCCTCGATGTAGTGGGTGGTGAGGATGACGGTGACGCCCGTGTCGCGCAGCGTGCGCACGACGTTCCACATGTCGCGCCGAAGCTCGACGTCGACGCCGGCCGTCGGCTCGTCGAGGAAGAGGAGCCGCGGCTCGTGCGCCAGCGCCTTGGCAATGAGCACCCGGCGCTTCATGCCGCCCGACAGCGTCATGATCTTGGCGTTGCGCTTGTCCCACAGCGAGAGGTCCTTCAGTACCTTCTCGATATAGGCCGGGTTCGCCGGCTTGCCGAAGAGCCCGCGACTGAAGCTCACGGTAGCCCAGACGGTCTCGAAGGAATCGGTCGTCAGTTCCTGCGGCACGAGGCCGATGATGGAGCGCGCGGCCCGGTAGTCGGCGATGATGTCGTGCCCGTCGACGCGCACGGTGCCCGTGCTCGGCGTCACGAGCCCGCAGACGATGCTGATCAGCGTCGTCTTGCCGGCGCCGTTCGGCCCGAGCAGCGCGAAGATCTCGCCGCGCCGGATCTCGAGATCGATGCCCTTCAGGGCCTCGAAGCCGGATGCATAGGTCTTCGAGAGATTCGTGATGGAGAGGATGGGCTGCATGCGCGGCAGGATAGCGTCGGCGCGTGCCGTTTCGACGGTTTTTTCCGGCTTGCCGGACGCGGCGTCCGGCTCGGCCTCCGCGACAGCCGCGTCGTGGCCATGGATGGTGGGCATGGATCGGTCCTTGCGAGGGTGCAGGCCCGACAGGTGGGGTCACGCTTGCGTGATCGCAACCCGTTCACCGGCTGCGACCGCACGTTGCCCGCGCTTCAGCCAGGCCCGCGGCGCCTCGCCCGTCATGCGTCGGAACATCGTGATGAAGGCCGCGATGCTTTCATAGCCGAGGTCGAGCGCCACAAGGGTCACCGGCTCGCCGTCGGCAAGGCGCGGCAGCGCGGCGAAGACGCAGGCCTGCTGGCGCCACAGGGAGAGGCTGAGCCCGGTCTCGCGCTGGAAGGTGCGGGTGAAGCTGCGCCGACTCATGCCGGCGGCCTTCGCCCAGGCGTCGATGGTGACATGCGCCGACGGCTCGGCGAGGAAGCGGCGGCACAGCGCGACGAGCTGGGGATTGGCCGGAAAGGGCAGCGCCAGCGGCCGCTCGGGAAGGCGCGGAATCTCGTGCAGGATGAGGTCGAGCAGCAGCGCGTCGCGGCCGGCCGCGGGCACATCGCGCGCCAGCGCCATCGCCTCGACGATGAGGCTGCGCATGAGGCTGGTGACGGCGACCACGCGCAAATCCTGCGGCAGGCCGGGAATGGCCGCGGGGCGGACATAGACGGAGCGCATCGCGACGTCGCCGAGCATGTCGACCGCGTGATCGATCCCCGCCGGCAGCCAGATGGCATGGCCGGGCGGCACCATCCAGCGGCCGCTGTCCGTGTGGACCATGGCGACGCCGGACAGGGCATAGAGCAGCTGCGCGCGCGTGTGGCGGTGGCGCGTGACGTGATGGCCGTCCGGATAGTCCGCCGGCAGGGCGATGACCGCCGCCTGCGCGCTGTCGATCCACTCCCGGCGCTGCCGATCGACATGCAGGGGCTGCATGACGCTACGCCCATTCATGCGCCACCCTCAGACTTGGCCCAGCCACGAAACTTTTGGACCAAAACACGAAAGCAGTACGCCCGCAAGCGGCCTATGGAAGAAGCAGCAAGCCATCGGAGCCCAGCCCGTGACCGACACGCCCGTCACCGCCAGATCCCATGCCGAGAACACGGCCTTCCTCGTGATCGCGGCGGTGAGCCTGTGCCATCTCATCAACGATGTCATGCAGTCGCTGCTGGCGGCGATCTATCCGATGCTGAAGCGCGACTACGGGCTCGACTTCTGGCAGATCGGGCTCCTGACCATGACCTTCCAGGGTACGGCGTCGCTGCTGCAGCCGATGATCGGCCTCTACGCGGACAAGCGGCCCATGCCCTATTCGCTGCCCGTCGGCATGGGCTCGACCTTCGTGGGCCTGATGGTTCTCGCCTTCGCCAGCGACTACCTCCTCCTCGTCGCCGGGGCGGCGCTCATCGGCATCGGCTCGGCGATCTTCCATCCCGAGGCCTCGCGCGTCGCGCGTCTCGCCTCCGGCGGACGCTACGGCCTCGCCCAGTCGCTGTTTCAGGTCGGCGGCAATTTCGGCTCGGCGCTCGGGCCTCTGCTCGCCGCCTTCATCGTCGTGCCCCGCGGCCAGGCGAGCGTCGCCTGGTTCTCCCTCATCGCCTTCATCGGCATGGCCATCCTGTGGCAGGTCGGCGCCTGGTACGCGCGCTACCAGGCGCGGGTGACGCAACGCCCGAAGGCGACGCGCACGGTCTCGATCGCCCGGTACAAGATCGTCGTCGCCCTCGTGGTGCTCGCCATCCTCACCTTCTCGAAGAACGTGTACATGGCGAGCATCTCCAGCTTCTACACCTTTTACGTGCTCGACCGGTTCGGCGTGTCCGTGCAGCTGTCGCAGGTGATGCTGTTCGTCTTCCTCGGATCGGCGGCGGCTGGCACGATCCTCGGCGGCCCGATCGGCGACCGCATCGGTGCCAAGGCAGTGATCTGGGTGTCCATCCTCGGCGCCGTGCCGTTCACGCTCGCCCTGCCCTACGCCAGCCTCGAGTGGACGATCGTGCTTTCTGCCGTCATCGGCCTCGTGATGGCCTCCGCCTTCCCGGCCATCGTCGTCCTCGCGCAGGAACTCGTCCCCGGCCGCGTCGGCATGGTTGCGGGTATCTTCTTCGGTCTCGCCTTCGGCACGGCCGGCATCGCGGCGGCGCTGCTCGGGGTCGTCGCCGACGCCAAGGGCATCGCCTATGTCTACTGGCTGTGCTCCTTCCTGCCGCTGCTCGGGCTCCTCACCATCTTCCTGCCCAACCTGCGGCGCGGCGGGGCCGCCTGATACGGCGCGCCGGGAAGAGGACGCTTCCGAACAAGGGCGAGCCGGGAACAGCGACGCCCTCCCTCACCACCGCTTCATCGCGTTTTCCACCTTCATAAAGTTCGCTGTCGGGCTGCGGCAGCACCAGGATCATCGCCCCCGGCTCCGGCCATGGACGACGATGTCGCACGCGGACGCGCCTAACGACGCGGGCGACGGCCCGCGGCATGCCGATCGGCCAATTTGATGCGCCTCAAAGTGCCGGAGGCCGAATGCGCCCAAACAGGATGCACGCCGCGCCCAACTCGGGGGCAGGCGACGATCCTGACGAGACATGATGAACCGCCGCACCCCCTTCGCCTTCCTGGCCGTGCCGCTTCTCGTTGCGGCGTGCCTCCTTCTCGCCGCGGCGGGGCAGCCGGCGGCAGCGGGCGAGCTTGACCGCTACCTCGGCAAGGTCGCCCCGCAGGACATTTTTCCACAGGCGGAGCGCTTCGGCCCGCCCCAGGGGGAGCCGCCGATCGCGCCGGTGATGCGCGGCGAGGAGCGGCTCGGCTTCGTCTATCTCAATTCCGACTTCGCCAATGCCGTCGGCTATTCCGGCAAGCCCATCAAGATGCTCGTGGGCATCGAGGCGAGCGGCGTCGTGCGGTCGATCAGGCTCGTCGACCACAAGGAGCCGATCGTTCTCATCGGCATCCCGGAAGAACGCATCGTTGCCGCCGTCAACAGCCTCATCGGCAAGGACATGGCCGCTGTGGCGCACGGCGCCGAGCGCCCGCCGCAGGTCGACATTGTCAGCGGCGCCACCGTCACGGTCCTCGTCATGGGCGACAGCGTCGTGCGCTCGGCCGTGAGCCTCGTGCGCAGCGGCCGCCTCGGCGGAGGCACCGATGCCGCGCCGGTCGCAGCGCCGGTGGCGCGCGCCATCGACATGTCCGTGAGCGAGATCCGTAGCTGGGAGGACCTCGTCGGCGACGGCTCCGTGCGGCGCCTTAACCTGTCCGTCGGCGAGGTGAACGAGGCCTTCGCCAGGGCCGGCCAGGCGGAAGCGGCGGCCCAAGCGGAAGGGGAGAACGAAGACCTCTTCATCGACCTCTATGCCGCGCCCGTCTCGGTGCCGACGATCGGCCGCAGCCTCCTCGGCGATGAAGGCTACGAGCGCCTGACGAAGCGGCTCGCGCCCGGGCAGCACGCCCTCCTCGTCGCGGGCGAAGGCGCCTATTCCTTCAAGGGCTCCGGCTACGTCCGCGGCGGTATTTTCGACCGCATCGAGCTCGTGCAGGACGGCAGCACGACGCGCTTCCGCGACCGCAACCACACCCGGCTCGGCGACCTTGCGGCCGACGGAGCGCCGGACCTGCCCGAGATCGCGCTCTTCGTGGTGCCCGAGCACTTCCCCTTCGATCCGGCGCGGGAATGGGACCTGCAACTCCTCGTGCAGCGCCCGGTCGGGGCCCGCGACAAGGCCTTCCTCACCTATGACCTCGCCTATCGGCTGCCCGAGCGCTATCTCGTCGCCGAGACGCCCGCCGCGCCCACCCCGGCGCCGGCACTGGCTGAAGCACGCCCGTCGGCCAGCATGGACGACGTGCTCGCCATGCCGCTGTGGGAGCGCATCTGGCGCGACAACACCGTCAACATCTCGATCGCCGCCGTCGCCATCGCGGTCCTGACGCTGATCTTCTTCTTCCAGGACTGGCTCGTGTCGCGGCCGCGGCTCTTCACCTGGGTGCGGCGCGGCTATCTCGCCTTCACGCTCTTCTGGCTCGGCTGGTGGATGAATGCCCAGCTGTCGGTGGTCAATGTCATCACCTTCACCAATGCGCTGATCACGGGCTTCAGTTGGGAATATTTCCTCGCCGCGCCGCTTGTCTTCATCCTGTGGTCGTCGGTGGCAGCGGCGCTGCTCTTCTGGGGGCGGGGACCGTTCTGCGGCTGGCTGTGCCCCTTCGGCGCCCTGCAGGAACTGACCAACAACCTCGCGCGCTTCCTCAAGGTGCCGCAGCTGACGCTGCCCTGGGGCCTGCATGAGCGGCTGTGGCCGCTGAAATACATCATTTTCCTCGTGCTCTTCGGTCTGTCGCTGCACTCGGTCGGGCTCGCCGAGCAATGGGCCGAGGTCGAGCCGTTCAAGACCGCAATCATCCTCAAGTTCGCGCGCGAATGGCCCTTCGTCATCTATGCGCTGACGCTCCTGTCTATCGGCCTGTTCATCGAGCGCTTCTTCTGCCGCTACCTGTGCCCGCTCGGCGCCGCGCTCGCCATTCCCGGCCGCATCCGCATGTTCGAATGGCTGAAGCGCTGGCCGGAGTGCGGCTCGCCCTGCCACCGCTGCGCCAAGGAATGCCCGGTCGAGGCGATCCACCCCGAAGGGCACATCAACGTCAACGAGTGCATCTACTGCATGCACTGCCAGGAACTCTACCACGACGACCAGCGCTGCCCGCACATGATCCAGGTGCGCGTCAAGCGCGAGCGCTGGCTGGCTCAGAACGCTCCCCGCCCCGCGGGAGAAGCCCCCAACAAGCCCATCATCACGCGCAACGGCAAGGCCGTGGCTGATGCGGCCCGGCCCGCCGAGACGGCGGGTGCCCCCTCATGAGCGAAAAGGAGGCTCGGATGGCACAGGAAGACACGAAGTCGGTAGAGACGAAGGCCGGCGTCAGCCGGCGACAGCTACTCGGATCGACCGCCTCCGTCGCGGCGGTGGCGGGTGTCGCCGGTGCCGGCGGCACGGCTGCGCTGACGACGCTCGCAGGCCCGCTTGCGAACCCCGCCGAGGCCCAGACGCGGCCCGCCGCGCGCGCCGGCCAGAAGGCGGAGGTGCATCCCGGCGAGCTTGACGAATATTACGTCTTCTTCTCGAGCGGCCAGACGGGCGAACTGCGCATCGTCGGCCTGCCCTCCATGCGCGAACTGATGCGCGTGCCGGTGTTCAACCGCTGCAGCGCCACCGGCTGGGGCCAGACCAACGAGAGCCTCAAGGTGCTGACCGAGGGCCTCCTGCCCGAGACGCGGGAGTTCCTCGCCAAGCAGGGCCTCAAGACCTATCTCAACGGCGACCTGCACCATCCCCACATGTCGTTCACGGACGGCAGCTACGACGGGCGCTACATCTTCGTCAACGACAAGGCCAACACGCGCGTCGCGCGCATCCGCTGCGACGTGATGAAGTGCGACAAGATCATCCAGTTGCCCAACCAGCACACGGTGCACGGCCTTCGCGTGCAGAAGTACCCGCGCACCGGCTATGTCTTCGCCAACGGCGAGGACCGCGCGCCGATCCCCAACACCGGCAACGTGCTCGACGACCACAAGCAGTACCATGCCATCTTCTCGGCCATCGACGGCGACACGATGAAGGTTGCCTGGCAGGTGATGGTCGACGGCAACCTCGACAACGTCGATGCCGACTACCAGGGCAAGTATGCCTTCGCCACCTGCTACAACTCGGAAGAGGGCGTGACCCTGCCCGAGATGATGGCGAACGAGCAGGACTGGATCGTCGTCTTCAACCTCAAGCGCATCGAAGAGGCGGTGAAGAAGGGCGACTTCAAGGAAATGGGCGGCGTGCCGGTCATCGACGGCCGCAAGGGCTCGCCCTACACGCGCTACATCCCGGTCTCCAACAGTCCGCACGGCATCAACACGGCACCCGACGGCATCCACGTCGTCGCCAATGGCAAGCTCTCGCCAACCGTCACGGTCTTCGACGTGCGCCGGTTCGACGACCTGTTCGACGACAAGATCAAGCCGCGCGACACGGTCGTCGCCGAGCCGGAGCTCGGCCTCGGACCGCTGCACACGGCCTATGACGGCAAGGGCAACGCCTATACGACGCTGTTCATCGACAGCCAGGTCTGCAAGTGGAACATCGACGCCGCCAAGCGCGCCTACAAGGGTGAGAAGGTCAACCCCATCATCCAGAAGCTAGACGTCCACTACCAGCCCGGCCACAACCACACCTCCATGGGCCAGACCAAGGAGGCGGATGGCAAATGGCTGATATCGCTGAACAAGTTCTCGAAGGACCGCTACCTCAACGTCGGCCCGCTGAAGCCGGAGAACGACCAGTTGATCGACATCTCCGGCGATCGCATGGTCATCGTCCACGACGGCCCGAGTTTCGCGGAGCCGCATGACGCGACCATCGTGCACCGCTCCAAGGTCAATCCGGTGCACGTGTGGCAGCGGGACGACCCGCTCTTCGCCGATGCGGTGAAGCAGGCCGCGGCCGATGGCGTCAACCTCATGGAAGACACCAAGATCGTGCGCGACGGCAACAAGGTGCGCGTCTACATGACGTCGGTGGCGCCGACCTTCAGCCTCGAGACCTTCCAGGTGCAGCAGGGCGACGAGGTCACGGTCTTCGTCACCAACCTCGACGAGATCGAGGACCTGACGCACGGCTTCTGCATCGTCAACTACGGCATCAACATGGAAGTCGGGCCGCACGCCACGGCCTCCGTCACCTTCACGGCCGACCGGCCCGGTGTGTACTGGTACTACTGCAGCTGGTTCTGCCACGCCATGCACATGGAGATGAAGGGCCGGATGTTCGTGGAGCCGCGCAACGCCTGAGCCGAAGACGAGGCCGGGGGCCTCATCCCCCTCTCCCCGCGGGCTGGCCGGGCTTGCCCGACCTGCCCAGACAACGGCGGAACCCGGAATCCCGCGTTCCGTCGGGGAGAGGGGGCAAGGCCATCACGCCCCGTTCCAGAAGGACCTTGAGCGATGTGTGCGCTCGCGACCATCCTGCGCAGCCTGCCGGCGGCGGCCCTTGCCGCCAGCCTGTCCTCAGCCGCCGCGGCGGGGGAGATCGTCGTCTCCCCTGGCGAGGCGCTGCAGGCGGCGCTCGACCGGGCTGAGCCCGGCGACATCCTGCGCCTTCAGCCGGGCGTCCATCGCGGGCCCGTCACCATCGGCCGGGCGGTGACGCTCGACGGGCAGGATGCGGCGACCGTCGCGGGCAGCGGCGAGGGCAGCGTCATCACCGTGACCGTGCCGGGCGTAACGGTGCGCAGGCTCACCGTGCGCGGCTCGGGGCGCAGCCTGGAGACGCTCGATTCCGGCATTCTCCTCACCCGCACCGCGGCCGGCGGCGCACTCGTCGAGCACAACCGCATCGAGAACAATCTCTTTGGCGTCTACGTGCACGGCGCCGCCGGGGCCCTCGTGCGCGACAACGTCATCGTCGGCCAGACGAGCGGCCGCTCGAGCGAGGCGGGCAACGGCGTCTCGGTGTGGAATGCGCCGGGGGCGAGGATCATCGGCAACGACATCAGCTTCGGCCGCGACGGCATCATGGTGATGTCGAGCCGCGACAACGTCTTCCGCGGCAACCGCTTCCACAACCTGCGCTTCGGCGTCCACTACATGTACACCAACAACAGCGAGGTCTCCGGCAACATCTCGCGCGGCAACGCCATCGGCTTCGCCATCATGTTCTCCAACCGGCTTACCGTGCGCGACAATCTTTCCGACGGAGACCGCGACCACGGCCTCCTCTTCAACTACGCCAACGGCTCGGTGATCGCGGGCAATGTCGTGCGCGGGCGCATGCTGCCGGCGACGCGCTGGCGCGACGCGGGTCTTTCGGCCGATGCCGGCGAGCACGGCCTGCCGGTCGGCGGGGCGGAGGCGCGCGAGGCCGACGGCGCCGCACGCACCGGCCCGGAGAAATGTGTCTTCATCTACAACGCCAACAACAACCGCTTCGAGGGCAACCGCTTCGAGGGCTGCGAGACCGGCATCCACTTCACCGCCGGGTCCGAGGGCAATGCCATGACGGGCAACGCCTTCATCAGAAACCGCACGCAGGTGAAATATGTCGGCACCCGCTTCCTCGACTGGTCGAAGGACGGGCGCGGCAACTACTGGAGCGACAACCCCGCCTTCGACCTCGACGGCGACGGCATCGCCGACATCGCCTACCGGCCCAACGGCATCGTCGATCGGGTGCTGTGGACGGCGCCGCAGGCCAAGGTGCTGCTCAACAGCCCGGCGGTGCAGGTGATCCGCTGGGCGCAATCGCAGTTTCCCGCCCTCTACCCCGGCGGGGTCGTCGACAGCCGGCCGCTGATGGCGCCGCCCGCGCCGCCGCCGCACCTGCCGCAAGGAGACCGGTCATGACCGCAACCGTCGCGCTCTCGGGCGTCGGCAAGCGCTTCCGCACCGTCGAGGCGGTGCGTGACGTCTCATTCTCGCTCGACGAAGGCGAGATCGTCGCCCTCGTCGGCCACAACGGCGCCGGCAAGACGACGCTGATGAAACTGATGCTCGGCCTCATCCAGCCGACCGCCGGCAGCGTGCGCGTGCTCGGCGAGGACCCGGCCTCGGGCGCCTTCGCCGCCCGCCGGCGCCTCGGCTTTCTGCCCGAGAGCGTGTCCTTCAACACGGCGCTGACCGGGCGCGAGACGCTCGCCTTCTACGCCCGCCTCAAGGGCGAGCCGGTCGGCGAGGCGCTCGCCCTGCTCGAACGCGTCGGCCTCGGCGCCGCCGGCAGCCGCCGCGTCGGCACCTATTCCAAGGGCATGCGCCAGCGCCTCGGCCTCGCGCAGGCCCTCATCGGCGCGCCGCGCGTGCTGCTGCTCGACGAGCCGACGACCGGCCTCGATCCGGCGCTGCGCCAGAGCTTCTACGAGATCCTGCAGGAGCTGCGCGGCCGCGGCACGACGATCCTGCTCGCGTCGCACGCCCTCTCGGAGCTCGAAGGCGAGACCGAGCGCGTCGTCATCATGAACCGAGGCGCCATGGTGGCGGACGGCTCCCTCGCCGAATTGCGCCGGCTCGCCCGCCTGCCGGTGCGCGTGCGCCTCACGGCAGTTGGCGGGCTCGACGGGCTCGCGGGGCGCTTCGCCGATTGCGGCCCGCTACAGCGCGTCAACGGCCACGCGGTCGAGATCGCCGTTGATGACGCCCGCAAGATCGAGGTCGTGCGCCGCGCCCTCGCCGACGAAACGCGGATCGAGGACATCGAGGTGACGCCGCCGAGCCTCGACGAGCTCTATGCCCATTTCCTGCGCTCCGGGGAGGCGCGGCCATGAGAACGATCCTGATCATCGCCGGCAAGGAAATCCGGGACGGGCTGCGCAACCGCTGGGTGCTGGCCACGACCCTGCTGCTCGCCGGCCTCGCCCTGTCCCTCACCTTCCTCGGGGCGGCACCCTCCGGCGCGACCGGCGCCCAGCCGCTCGATGTCGTCATCGTCAGCCTGTCGAGCCTGACGATCTTCCTCCTGCCGCTCATCGCGCTGCTCATCGCGCACGACGCCGTCGTCGGCGAGGTGGAGCGCGGCACCATGCTGCTCCTCCTCAGCTATCCGGTCGGCCGCTCGCAGGTGATCCTCGGCAAGTTCGCGGGCCAGGTCGCCGTGCTCGGCTTTGCCACCTTCGTCGGCTACGGCGCGGCGGCGGCAGCGCTGCTTGCCAGCGGGGCGGAAATCGACGCGACGAGCTGGCTCGCCTTCGCTGCCATGATCGGCTCCTCGGTCCTCCTCGGCGCGGCCTTCGTCGCCATCGGCCAGTTCATCAGTGCCGCTTCCCGCGATCGTGGCACGGCCGCGGGCATCGCCGTCGGCGTGTGGCTCGTCTTCGTGCTCATCTACGATATGGGCCTTCTCGGGCTGATGGTCATGGACCAGGGCCGCACCGTCACCGCGCCGGTGCTCAACGCCCTCCTGCTCGCCAACCCGACGGATGCCTACCGGCTCTTCAATCTCACCGGCTTCGCCAATGTCAGCCAGTTCGCCGGCATGGCGGGCCTTGCCGGCTCCGCCGCCATGAGCCCGTCGCTGCTCCTCGGCGCCCTCGGCGCCTGGGCGCTCGCGCCGCTCGCGCTCGCCACGCTTGCCTTCTCGCGGAGAGAACTATGAAACGCCTTCTGGCCGTCGGCCTCGTCCTCGCCATGGCCACCGTCGCCGGGTGCCGGCAGGAGGAGGCCGCCGCCCCGCCGCCGCCCCATGCCCTGACGCGCGAGGCGCTCGGCGCCTATTGCGGCATGAACGTGCTCGAGCATCCCGGGCCCAAGGGCCAGATCATCCTCGACAGCCGGCTGCACCCGGTCTGGTTCTCCTCGGCCCGCGACGCCCTCGCCTTCACGATGCTGCCGGAAGAGCCGAAGGACATCCTCGCCATCTATGTCTCCGACATGGGCAAGGCACCGAGCTGGGAGGCGCCGGGCGAGCGCAACTGGGTCGAGGCGCGCAAGGCCTTCTTCGTCATCGACAGCACGCGGCGCGGCGGCATGGGGGCGGCGGAGGTCGTGCCCTTCGGCGAGCGAGCGGCCGCGGACGCATTCGCCGCCGACAACGGCGGGCGCGTCGTCACCTTCGCCGAGGTACCCGAGGATTACGTGCTCGGCTCCGGCGGGGCCGATGCGACCGGAGCCCTTACCAACCACGTCTTGCATTGAGACTGCCATGACGAATGTCCCGACGCGCCGCCGCTTCATCGGCATCAGCGCCGCCGCCGCCGGCCTTGCGCTTCTGCCGATCGGCACTGCCCTGGCGCAGCCGGCGGACGGCGAGGTGGTGGTCTGGCGCGGAACGGCGCTCGGCGCCGTCGCGACGCTCAGGATCCACCACAGGAACCGGTGCGCGGCCGAGCGGCTCGCCGCCCACGCCGTCGCGGAGGTGCGCCGTCTCGAAGCGCTCTTCAGCCTCTATCGTGACGATTCGGCCCTCGCCGCGCTCAACCGGCGCGGCGTGCTGGAGGCGCCGCCGCCGGAACTCGTCGCGCTCATCGAGGCGTGCCGGCGCTTCCACACGCTGACCGCAGGCGCCTTCGATCCGACCGTGCAGCCGCTGTGGGAGCTTTATATCCGCCACTTTGCGCAGGAGACGGCCGCCCCGGACGGGCCGCCCGCGGATCGCCTGGCCGAGACCCTGCATCGGGTCGGCCTGCAACATGTCATGGTGGACCGCAACCGCATCGCCTTCGCCCGCCCCGGCATGGCGCTGACGCTGAATGGCATCGCCCAGGGCTGGATCACCGACCGCGTGGTGACGCTGCTGCGCGCTGGCGGCATCGCATCGAGCCTCGTCGATATGGGCGAGGCGCGAGCCTTCGGACAGCGGCCCGACGGGACGGCCTGGCGCGCGGGCATCGCCGATCCCCACGCCGCCGGCCAACTCATCGAAACCGTCGCGCTCGACGACTGCGCCGTCGCGACCTCCGGCGGATACGGTCTGCGCTTCGATGCCGCCGGGCGGTTCGACCATCTCATCGATCCGCGCACCGGTCGCTCCCCCCGCCGCTATGACAGCCTCTCCGTCATCGCCCCGGACGCGACGACAGCCGATGCCCTGTCGACAGGCTTCAGCTGCCTTGGCGCGGCGGAGATCCGCCGCATCCGGCAGGAAGCAGGAGCCACCACCGTGCTGGCCACGAGCGGCGCCGAAACCCTTCGCCTCTGAAGCCGGCGCCTCGGCGATTCCCGCTCCATGTCGACGTGCGGCTCACCGTCGTCTGAGGTTCCGGCGCGCCTCTTCGTCTCGCAACTTGCGCGTCCTAAGTTCATAAATAGCAACTTTCAGCCAAAATTTTGCGGAACGCACAACACGACCTGCCTTCGGCCGGCCGCTCCCGACGGTGCACCAGCCTGCAAACAAAGAGGATCGATCTTGCCGGCCCGGCAGGGCCGCGCATCCGCAACTGGGTGTGAGCGGCATCGGCCAAGCTGCCTGCCCTGCATTTCGGCAGGGGCCGCAGATGTTGCAGGCGCATGATCGTGCTAGTCTTGCCGCAGGGCGGGAGCGAGGCGTGCTGGTGGACAAGAGCGATCTTTTCTACCTCACCGACGATATGCCTCAGAACGAAGAGGCCAGCGGGACGCGACCCTGGACGGTCGCCGTCATCGACGACGACCGGGCCGTGCACGAGGCGACGCTCTTCGCCTTGCGGGACTACCGGCTCGACGGGCGCGGCCTCGAGATCCTCAGCGCGAGTTCGGCCGCCGAAGGTCGCCGGCTCGTCGCCGAGCGGCCTGATATCGCGGTGATCCTGCTCGACGTCGTCATGGAGCGTGACGACGCCGGCCTCAGCCTCGTCGATTTCATCCGCCGCGACCTCGCCAACGAGACCGTCCGCATCGTCCTGCGCACCGGCCAGCCCGGCCAGGCGCCGGAGCGACGCATCGTCATCGACCACGACATCAACGACTACAAGGCGAAGACAGAGCTCACCGCCGACCGGCTCTTCACCACGCTGACCGCGGCGCTGCGCAGCTATGCCCAACTGGAGCGTCTCGGGGCAGCGCGCCGCGAGCTCGCCGACGCAAACGCCCTGCTCGAGCAGCGTGTGGCCGAGCGTACCGCCAGCCTGCGTGAGGCCAATGAGCGCCTCGCCGCCCGCAGCGCGGAACTCGCCCGGGCCAACCGTCTGAAATCCGAGATGCTCGGCACCATCGCTCACGACCTGAAGAACCCGCTCGGCATCATTCTCGGTCGAATGGAAATGCTGGACGATCTCGTGCGCCAGGAGCCGCCGCCGCGCGAGACCATGCGCGCGCAGGTGGAACACGTGCGCAACTCCGCCCGCCACATGTGCCGGATGATCGATGCGCTCATCGCCGACGCCATGGGCGATGCCCTCGACATCGCGTTGCGCCGCGGCCCGGTCGACCTTGCCGTGCTCGTTGCCGAGGTCGCCGCGAGCAACCGCATCCTCGCCGAGCGCAAGGGCCAGCGCCTCACCATGGAAGTGCCGGAGCGTCTCATGATCACGGGCGACGCCGACCGCCTGCGCGAGGCGCTCGACAACCTCGTGTCCAATGCCGTCAAGTACAGCCCCGGGGGCACGAACATCACGCTGTCGCTCGCGCGCGAGCCGGGCGGCGCCGCCTGCCATGTGCGCGACGAGGGACCGGGCCTCTTGGCCGAGGACGAGATGCGCCTCTTCGGCCGCTTCCAGCGCCTCTCGGCCCAGCCGACGGGCGGAGAGAGCGCGACGGGCCTCGGCCTGTTCATCACCCGCCGCATCGCCGAGCTGCACGGCGGCACGGTGACGGCGCAGAGCCACGGTCCGGGCCGCGGCACGACCTTCAGTCTCCTTCTGCCCCTCGACGACGGTGATGACCCGCCATGACGAACACGGGGCCGCATATCGCGGTGGTGGACGACGAGCCGGCCACCCGTGAGATGGTGGGCGACTACCTGCGCCTCCACGGCTTTGCCGTGACCCTATGCGACGGTGCCGCCAGCCTGCGCCATTTCATGGCCAGGCAGCAGCCGGACCTCGTGGTGCTCGACCTCAACATGCCTGGCGAGGACGGACTGTCGGTGGTGCGCCAGCTCAAGGCGGCGGGCGACGTGCCGGTCATCATGCTCACCGCCACCGCGAGCGCCATCGACCGGATCGTCGGGCTCGAGCTCGGCGCCGACGACTATCTCGCCAAGCCGTGCGAGCTGCGCGAGCTCGTTGCGCGCGTCCGCTCGGTCCTGCGTCGCAGCACACGGGCCGGCGCCTCCCAGCCCGCAGCCGGCCGCAGCGTCCGCTTCGGCACCAAGTGGCTCGACGTCGACACCCACCGCCTGCGCGACGAGGCGGGCCAGTCGCAGCCGCTGACCAAGTCCGAATTCCTGCTGCTCAAGGCCTTCGCCGATCATCCGCGCCGCGTGCTTTCGCGCGAATTTCTGCTCGACGTCGCCGATGCACGTGATGCCGAGGCCTTCGACCGCGCCATCGACGTGCGCATCACGCGCATCCGCCGCAAGATCGAACCCGATCCGGCCAACCCGCGCTTCATCCGCACCGTGCGCGGCCTCGGCTACGCCTTCGAGCCCGACGGCGGATAGGCCTCCCGTTTCGCGCCCGGCCACGGGCGCGAAACATCATGTCACGTCCGCAAAGAAATGGCGGCTCCCGGCACCGGCAACGCAAAAGCCCCGCAACGGCGAGCGGGCAGGATGCCCTCCAGTCGGTCGGAGGGATCATGCGGATCAGGAACAAGATCATGCTCGTCGGCGGCATTCCCATCGCGATTGCCGCCGGCATTGCCGTCGCCGCGTGGCTGCTGCTGAACGAAGCCGAACGCGCCCGCAGCGGGGCCGTCCTCGCCGGCGCCATCTATCGCGACCTTCTCGTCGCGATGACCGTCCGTGATGATTACGTGAGCGCCAATCCGGTCGAGCGCGACCCGCATGCGGAGCGCTTCCGCGAGCGGGCGGCGCGCGCCCAGGTTCAGCTCGCCGCGCTCGGCCCGCTCGCGCGCACACAGGCGCAGCGGCGCGAGGTGGCGAGCCTGCAGGACACGCTCGCCCGCTATGTCGCGCGTATGGACGAATATATCGCCGTGACGACAGTGAATGACCGTCTCATCGCCGAGATGTCACTGCGCGCCGCGAGGCTCGTCAATCTGGCCGACGAGGCTCGTGCCCGGCAGCACGCCTCGAATGCCGACATCATCACGACGCTGACCGAGAAGGACCAGCAGTTGCGGCGCCTGCGCGACATCGTCGACCGGGCCTATCAGCTGCGCGCCACCCTGTGGGGCCTGCAGACGGCGCTGCGACAGCCCGACGGCAATGACCATGGCTTCGCTGTGGCGCAGATCAGCCATGCCGCCGGCAGCCTCGCCGAGGCGCTGGGTGCCGGGCGCAGCGGCGCCACCCGCGAACTGGACGACCTCACGCGCGCCGCGGCTGCGGCGGGGCCCGCCGAGACCGGCACGGTCGCCGAGCGCCTGCTCGCATGGTGCGACCGCCTGCTCAAGATCGAGGTGACGGCCCAGCGTGCCCTGCAGGAAGAGGTGGCCCAGCTCCTCACCTATTCCGTCGAGGCCAACGAGACCGAGCAGGCCACCCAGAACGTCGCCGTCTCCACCCTAAAGCTCGGCCAGGAGACGCACGAGGCGCTCACCCGCCGCGATGCCGACGTCGCCGAGCGCAAGCTGGCGCGCAGCGGCGAACTCGCCGCCATCGCAGCCGCCCTGCCGATCTCACCCCTCATCCAGACCGACATGATCGATGCCATCACCGAGTGGGGCGAGCGGCTCGGCACCACGATCGAGGGCATCCGCAAGCAGAACGCGATGATCGCCGACATGGACCGGACAGCGGCGGCCATGGTGGCCAAGGCGCGCTCGCTCAACGACCTCTTCACGGGCGATGCCGACTGGCTTGGCGCCTTCATCGGTCACGTGCTCGTGATCGGTGCCACCATCGGCCTGCTGTTCGGCTCGGTGGTCGCCTTCGCGGCCGCCAAGTCGATCACCATGCCACTGCGCCGCCTGCAGAGCAGCATGCTGGCACTCGCAGCCGACCCGCTCGCCGGGCGCATCACCGAATCCGACCGGCGCGACGAACTCGGCGACATGGCGCGGGCGGCCAATGTCTTCGTCACCGAGATCAGCCGACGCGAGCGCGACCTGCGCCACGCGAAGGAACGGACCGACGAAACGCTGGCCGAGCTGCAGCAGACGCAGGCGGACCTCATCCAGGCGGAGAAGCTCGCTTCTCTCGGCCAGCTCGTCGCCGGCGTGGCCCACGAGATCAACACCCCGCTCGGCATCGCGCTGACCACCGCCACGCTGCTGGGTGACGAGGCGCAGGAATTCGAGCGGGCGCTCGACGGCAACCAGCTGGCGCGCTCGCGCCTTGCCCATTTCCTCGATCGCATGAAGGAGGGCTCACGCCTGCTCTTCGACAACCTCGGCCGGGCGAGCGACCTCGTGCACAGCTTCAAGCAGGTCGCGGTCGACCAGGTGAGCGACGAGCCGCGCCGCTTCGAGATGAAGGGCTGGCTCGACGACGTGATTCGCAGTCTCGGGCCGCTGCTGCGCAAGACGCGGCACATGGTCACCGTGGACTGTCCCGTCCACCTGCAGGTCGGCACATATCCCGGGGCGCTCGCGCAGGTGCTGACCAATCTCATCATCAATGCCGCCCTGCATGCCTATGAGGAGGGCGAGAGCGGGCGCATCACCGTCACCGTGCAGGACGCTCCCGAGCTGCTGCGACTGACCGTGCGCGACGACGGCAAGGGCATCGCGCCGCAACATCTGGGGCGCATCTTCGATCCCTTCTTCACCACCGCCCGTCATCGTGGCAGCACCGGGCTCGGGCTCCACATCGTCTACAACCTCGTCACCAACAAGCTGCAGGGACGCATCGACGTGGAGAGTCGTCCGGGCGCCGGCACCGCCTTCCGCATCGAGATGCCGAAGCAGCTTGCCGGCGAACCCCGGCCCGAAGCCCTCGCGGCGCTCTGACAAAGGGGGAGAACATGGTGAAACATCTGGTGGCGGCCGCCTGCGGGCTCGCCCTCGCCGCCTCGCCCGCCGCCGCCAAGACGCTGGTCTTCTGCTCGGAAGGCAGCCCCGAGGCCCTCAACCCGCAGATCGTGACCACGACGACGGGCATGAACGCGGGACGGCCAATGTTCAACAACCTCGTCGAATTCGTGCCCGGCACGACGCGGATCGTGCCGGCGCTCGCCGAATCCTGGGAGATCTCGCCGGACGGCACGGTCTACACCTTCCGTCTGCGGCGGGGGGTCAAGTTCCATGCCAACGCCGTCTTCACCCCGACCCGCGACTTCAACGCCGACGACGTCCTTTTTTCCCTGATGCGGCAATGGAAGGAGGATCATCCCTTCCATGGCACGCCGGGGGCCACCTTCGACTATTTCCGCGACCTCGGCATGCCGGACCTCATCCGCGCCATCGAGAAGGTTGACGACCACACCGTCCGCATCCGCCTCGCCCGCGCCGAAGCGCCGTTCCTCGCCAATCTCGCCATGCCTTTCAACGTGATGCTGTCGGCGGAATACGGCGATCTCCTTCTGCGCCGGGGCGAGCCCGCGCGGCTCGATGCCGATCCCGTCGGCACCGGGCCGTTCGCGCTCGTCGGCTACCAGAAGGACATCGCCATCCGCTACCGGGCCTTCGCCGACCACTGGAACGGGCGGCAGAAGATCGACACCCTCGTCTTCTCCATCACGCCCAATCCGGCCGTGCGGCTCGCCAAGCTCAAGGCGGGCGAATGTCACGTCATGGCCTTCCCCAACCCGAGCGACCGGGAGACCATCGCCGCCAATCCATCGCTGCGCCTCCTCCAGCAGGAAGGGCTCAACATCGGCTATCTCGCGATGAATGCCGCGCGCCCGCCCTTCGACAAGGTCAAGCTGCGGCACGCCGTGAACATGGCGATCGACAAGCGTGCCATCATCGAGGCTGTGCACCGGGGCACAGGCACGGTGGCCAAGAATCCGATCCCACCCCTGCTGTGGTCCTACAACGAGGCGATCGAAGATTACCCCTATGACCCCGGGCAGGCCCGGCGCCTCGTCGCCGAGGCGGGCTATCCGGACGGGCTCGACACCGAGCTTTGGTACATGCCGGTCAGCCGGCCCTACAATCCCGACGGCCGCCGCGTCGCCGAGCTGGTGCAGGCCGATCTCGCGCGCATCGGCATCCGTGCCCGTCTCGTTACCACCGAATGGGACCAGTATCGCGCCAAGCTGCAGGCCGGCGAGCCGCCCCTCGCGCTATACGGCTGGACCGGCGACAACGGCGACCCCGACAATTTCCTCAACGTGCTGCTCGGCTGCGCGGCGGCCCGGCCCGGCGGCAACAACGTCGCCAAGTGGTGCCTGCCCGCATACGACGCGCTCGTCACGCGCGCCAAGGCCACGAGCAACCGCAACGAGCGCGAGGCGCTCTACCGGCAGGCGCAGCAGGTCTTCAAGCGCGAGGCGCCCTGGGTTCCCCTCGCCCATTCCATCGTCTTCATGGCCACGCGCAAGGAAGTGAAAGGCTTCGGCATCGACCCGCTCGGGCGCCATGTCTTCGAAGGTGTTGACCTCGAGGCAGAAACTCCGCGTTGAAAGCGAAGCCCAAACGAAATCTGAAATAGCCAGAATCGAACGAATATTGCGGCAGAATCGCAAATGACGAAATCGAAAACGTTTCGGACGCAATGTGCCTGAAATGCGGTTCGTGCATTCTCGACCCCATCGGCACTACCGGCCGGGCTCCCGCCCGGCGGCGGGCCACCGGCTCGTGGGTCAGCCATGCGCGCTCCTCTTCCGCACATACAACGTCACCGGCACCGGACGGCGACATTCTCTCTCGCCGTTCTCGTCCTGCCTCTCGTCGTCGGACTTCCCCTTGCGGTGTGGCTCGACCTGAGGGGCCTGTCCACCCGGATGATGCAGGGTGAGGCGACCGAGATCGGCGTGCTCATCGACGAGATGCGCACCTATTACGCCAATGACGTGCTCGGGCGGCTCGACGGCGAAAGCCATGGCGAGGACGCCCCCATGCCGACGGCCATGTCCATCGAGCTCGGCAAGCGCATCAGCGCGCGCGATGGAGCGGTCAAGATCCGCATCTTCTCGGATTTTCCCTTCCGCAAGCGGGCGGGCCATCCGATCGATGCCTTCGAGCAGACGGCCCTGGAACAACTGCGGCAGGATGCGGCAAGGCCGGTCGTCGACGTCTCGGGCACGCTCGTCGACCGCACCGTGCGCATCGCGACGCCCATCGTCATGGGCCCGGCCTGCGTCGCCTGCCACAACAGCCATCCCGACAGCCCGAAGCAGAACTGGCGCGTCGGCGACGTGCGCGGCGTGCAGGAGGTCACCGTGCGCCGGCCCATCGAGGCGAGCATCTTCTCTTTCCAGTCCCTGCTCGTCTATTTCGCCGTGGTGGCGGCGTGTGGCCTCGCCTTCATCCGCATGCAGAGCCGGCAGGCGGCTGTCATCCGGCACATGAACGGCGAACTCGCACAGGCGAACGCCTTCCTCGGCACCGTCTCGGCCAAGATCGCGCGCTATCTCTCGCCACAGGTCTACCGCAGCATCTTCAGCGGCGCCAAGGAGGTCGCCATAACCGCCGAGCGCAAGAAGCTCACCATTTTCTTCTCCGACATCAAGGACTTCACGGCCCTGACGGAGCGCCTGCAGCCGGAGGACCTGACCGCGCTCCTCAACGAATATTTCACCGAGATGTCGGTCATCGCGCTGCGCCACGGGGCGACCATCGACAAGTTCGTCGGCGACGCCATCCTGCTCTTCTTCGGTGATCCCGATACGCGCGGCGTCCGGGAGGACGCGGCCGCGGCCGTGCGCATGGCGCTCGACATGCAGGCGGCGCTCGGCCGGCTCAACGCCGAATGGCGCAAGCGCGGCCTCGCCGAGCCGCTCGAGGTGCGCATGGGCATCAACACCGGCTTTTGTCACGTCGGCAATTTCGGCAGTGACAACCGCATGGACTACACGATCATCGGGGCGGAGGCGAACCTTGCGGCGCGCCTGCAGGCCGTCGCACAGCCGGGTTCGATTGTCATCAGCTACGAGACCTATGCGCTGGTGCGCGACATCGTCGAAGCCGAGGCGCTTGCGCCGATCGCGGTCAAGGGCGTGAGCCGCGCCGTCGTGCCTTATGTCGTGCGGGGACTTTCCGGAGCGGCCGAAGCCGACGTCATCCATGGCCAGGTCCAGGGCCTCGATCTCTTTCTCGACATCAAGGCGCTCGACGCAGGCTCGGCAGGCGAGACGCGCCGGCTCCTCGAAAAGGCGCTGACGGCGCTGGAGACCCGGGCCGGACGGGAGAGGCCGCGCGCCATGTGACCAAACCGCTGCCGCCGATGCTGCCCCGCCGCGGGTTCCGGAGATGGCAGCGGCAGGAACGGCGCAGCGATGATGCCGACGGCACCAGCGCGCCGCATGTTCCCAACCGTTCGACTCGCTCATCAACAAAGCAGCCGCGCGTCCGCCTCGGGCGATTCCTCTGCAAAAGGGAACGACCCTGAGCAGGTTGTCGAATTAGGGGGGATGAGAGCCGCTCAGGGTCGGGAGTGGTTAGCGTTTGGGCTGGAACAACGCCAAGTTGAAACACTTTTCTACAACACAACAAATCTACCGTGAATTATTATCGATAACAAGTTGCAAGATCAGCGGTATTTATTTGTCCGCAAATAGTAATGCTAGTTGAAGATTTCAAGGAAGCCGGTGCCGCTGCTCGCGCTCACCGTCGACGACGCCGTCCTCACAACCGAAGAGTCCTTCATGCGGATTGCGACGCGGGACGGACGCTCGTTCGCGACCCGCGTGACGAATCCGCTCGACTCGCCGGCCAATCCGGTCGGCGAGGCGGCCTTTTTCGACAAGACGCGCGGGCTGTGCGGCATGGCGCTGTCGGCACCCGCCGTCGAACGCCTCATCGCCGGAGTGCACGATCTCGGTGGTGACCCGGACATGCCGTGGCTCGGCGACGTTCTCGGCCCCCCACGTCCGCCGCCCGTCTTCGACTGACCCTCGGCCTGGCTGCTGCGCCTGAGAGGGATGATGTTCGAGCATCCCAAGCGCTATCGTCCCCTTTTCCGCGTGCGCACGCTGCTGACACGGGACATCCACTGCGAGCACCGCGCGCTGCTCGGTTCGGCGCTCGAGTGCGACACCACCCGCGCGGTCGACGCCATCGGCACGCATGTGCAGCGCACGACGGACGCCGTCGTTGCCGCCCTCGCGGACGCGGGGCGCGTACGAGGGGGACCCGCCAGCTCCGGCAAGCATTTCCCGGCGCTGCGGTCCGGGTCGGATGGAAAGGCTCGTGCTTCGTGCATTGCCCATTGCGCGCCGCCCCTCCGTGGGCGTATTCCGGCGCTCGGGCGCACTGCCGGGACCAGAACGCCGGTCAGCGTGCGGCCATGCAGCCGGCGGCAGCCGCCGACCTCCTCATGCTCACCGTCGGCACCTGACGAGGCTCCCGATGCTCGACCTCCCGACTCGCCCGACCGAAGCCGCATCCGACATGACCGGCCCGCTCTTCGCGCTCGACGATGTCGCCTTCGCGCTGCCCGAGCGCACCCTGCTTGGACCGCTCTCATTGACCCTCCCGGCGAAGCGCGTCGTCGGCCTCATCGGTCACAACGGCTCCGGCAAGTCGACGCTGGTCAAGCTGCTGGCGCGCCAGCAGCAGCCGTCGGCCGGCACCGTGCGTTTCGCCGGCCGGCCGCTGCCGGAATGGGGCGACCGGGCGTTTGCCCGCAAGGTCGGCTACCTGCCGCAGCAGACGCCGCCCGCCACGGGCATGCTGGTGAAGGAACTCGTAGCGCTCGGCCGCTATCCCTGGCACGGCGCGCTCGGGCGCTTCTCCGCCATCGACCGGGAGAAGGTCGCCCAAGCGATGGCGCTCACCGATGTCGAGATCTTCGCCGACCGGCTGGTCGACACCCTGTCCGGCGGCGAGCGCCAGCGTGCCTGGCTCGCCATGCTGGTGGCGCAGGATACCGAATGCCTGCTGCTCGACGAGCCGATCTCCGCCCTTGACGTCGCCCATCAGGTCGAGGTGCTGGCGCTGGTGCGCCGTCTCGCGCACGAGCGCGGCCTCGCCGTCATCGTGGTGCTGCACGACGTCAACATGGCGGCGCGCTTCTGCGACGAGATCGTCGCCCTGCGCGGCGGCCGCCTGCTCGCCCGCGGCACGCCGGACGCGATCATGACGCCGCGGCAGCTCGAGACCATCTACGGCATCGCCATGGGCGTGATGCGCCACCCCGACACCGGCGAGCCCATGGGCTTCGTGCGGTAGCTAGACCGGCGCGTGGTCGAGGCCGCGGATCTTCAGGTCGTCGGGCGCTGAAACATAGTTGAACGTCAGGAGGCGCGCGGCAGCCGGCGAGACGGCGCGGTTCACCGCGAAGACGGTGACGGCGCCCGGCACGAGGGGCGCGAGGCGCTGGGGCGCGAGCCCGACGAGGACGTCGCAGGTGGCGCGCACGACGCCCTCGTGCGTCACGACGACCGCGTCCCCGGGCGCGCGGGCGAGGATGTCCGCGATGGCCGCGCCGACGCGCCCACGGAACGCCTGCCACGTCTCGCCCCGGGGCGGCGTATGGGTGCCGAGCCGCCAATCGCGATAGGCGTGCCTGTCCTCGGCCTCGATCTCCGCAATGAAGCGGCCCGTCCAATCGCCGAGGTCCATCTCGCGCAGGCGGGGATCCGTCACGGCGTCGGGAAAGCCGAGGATCTCGGCCGTGCGGCGCGCGCGGCCGAGGTCGGAGGAGACGACGAGGCCGGGCGCCGGCTCCGCAGCGAAGAAGGCGGCCGCCCGCCGCGCCTGGGCGATGCCGCGCTCCGACAAGGGGGCGTCGGCGTGGCCCTGCAGGCGGCGCTCGGCGTTCCACACCGTCTCGCCGTGGCGCACGAGGATCAGTCGCATGGGATGGGTCCTGAGGCTCAGGCGGCGACCGCCTCGTCGAGGAGGAGCGGCAGCTCGGACATGGTGTCGAGGAGGCGGTCGGCGCCGAGCTCCGCATGCGGCCGGTGGCTGTAGCCGTAGGTCACGGCGAAGGCGCGCACGCCGGCGGCCCGCGCCGCCTCCACGTCGTGATAATTGTCGCCGACCATGATCGCCGCCTCGGGCGAGACCTCGAGGCGCGCCAGCGCGGCCTGGAGCGGCGCCG
This sequence comes from Chelatococcus daeguensis, assembly GCF_001887265.1. Lineage (NCBI taxonomy): Bacteria > Pseudomonadati > Pseudomonadota > Alphaproteobacteria > Hyphomicrobiales > Chelatococcaceae > Chelatococcus > Chelatococcus daeguensis. The sequence continues at coordinate 136,851 of NZ_CP018096.1, forward strand.
GGTGCGGCTTGCGCTCGGGCAGGCTGTCGCCGCCGATCACCGCGCCGAAGAAGCCGGCGAGGCCGAGCGCCTCGAGGATATCCATGGTCGCCGCATAGGGCTTGTTGGTGACGACGGCGAGCCTCAGCCCGCGCCGCTTGAGCTCATGGAGCACCTCCGGCACGCCGGGATAGGCCGCCGTGTGACCGGCGGCGCCCGTTTCGTAGATGGCGAGGAAACGCACGACATGGGCGGGCAGGCGGGACAGGTCGCCCCCCGTCGCGGCGAGCGCGCGCTCCACGAGCTTCGCCGCCCCGTCGCCGATCATCGACTTGACCGCCGCAAGGCTCACCTGCGGCAGCCCCTCCTCGGCGAGAAGGGCATTGACCGCGTCGGTCAGGTCGCGGGCACTGTCGACGAGCGTTCCGTCGAGGTCGAAGAGAATGGCCTTGGGGGGCGTCATGGGAAGCTCTCGGATTGGGAAGCGCGAATGTGGAGCGGCGTCGCGCGGCGGCGGGAGGACACCGCCGCGCGAGAAATCGCCGCAACGCATATGCCACGCGGCGGACCGCTGCACATCCCTTCAGGATGCAAGCCAGACAGCCGCATTCAGCGACAGGCCCACCTCGACGGCGGCGCCCGGCTTGTGGATGGCCTCGCCCGACTGGAAAGGTACGTCGATCGAGACCTCGGCGGAGCCGACCTTGACTCCGTAGCGCACCGTCGAGCCCAGGAATTCGCTGTGCAGGACCGTGCCCGGCAGGGACACGTCGCGGGCGCCGTCGGCCCCGAGCGAGGCATGCTGAGGGCGGAAGACGAGCTTGGCCCCCTCCGGCACCGTGACATGAGCCGGGATCGGCAAGCGCACGCCGGCGTCGATCTCGAAGAGGCGCGCCCCGCCCTCCTCGATCACGCGACCGGGCACGATGTTGGCCGTGCCGAGGAAGCTGGCGACGAACAGGTTGGCCGGCTTCTCGTAGAGCTCCATGGGCGAGCCGACCTGCTGCACGGCGCCGTCGTTCATGACGGCGATACGGTCGCAGATCGTGTTCGCCTCCTCCTGGTCGTGAGTGACGAAGATCGTCGTCAGGCCGAGGCGCTGCTGCAGATCGCGCAGCTCGCGCCTCACCTGCACGCGCATTTTCGCGTCGAGGTTGGAGAGGGGCTCGTCGAGCAGCAGCACCTTGGGCTCAATGGCGATGGTGCGGGCCACGGCGACGCGCTGCTGCTGGCCGCCGGAGAGTTGCGAAGGGCGACGGTCGGCGAGATGCGAAAGGCCGACGAGTTCCAACGCGGCCGCGACGCGCCGCTCGATCTCGGCCCTGGGCACCTTCCTTTCCTCGAGGCCAAAGGCGACGTTGCGCTTCACGCTCATGTGCGGCCACAGGGCATAGGACTGGAAGACCATGCCGACGTCGCGCTTCCACGGCGGCAGGTGCGACACCTCCCGCCCGCCGACCAGCACCTCGCCGCCGTCGGCGCGGTTGAAGCCGGCGATCAGGCGCAGCAGCGTCGTCTTCCCGCAGCCCGACGGACCGAGGAAGGCGAAGAACTCGCCGGGCCGGATGTGGAGGTCGATGCCCTTGAGGACATGGTTGGTGCCGTAGGAGAGATCGACGCTGCGGATATCCACGTCGACGGCCTGGGCGCCGAGGGTGGAGACGGAAAGGGGCTGGTTCATTGGCGTTTTCCCTTGGGGGCGGCGGGGCGCATCAGTGCCCCGCCCCCTTGGCCTTCTGGCTCTTCTCGATGATGAGGTGCGAGGCGAAGGTGCACAGGGCGACGAGCAGCACGGCGATGACGCCGAGCGCCGCCCCCGGCCCGCGCCCGGCGGCCGATTGCATGAAGACGTAGAGCCCGTAGGCGAGCGGCGCATCCGCGTTCGACTGCACGAGCATCAGCGTCGCCGACAGTTCGACCGCCGCCGTGGCGAAGCTCGTCACGAAGCCCGCAAGGATGCCGCCGGCCATCAGCGGCAGAACGATGCGGCGCACCGTGCGCACCTTCGTGGCACCAAGGTTCTCGGCCGCCTCCTCGAGCGAAACCGAGATCTGCTGGAGCGCGGCATAGCAGGCGCGCAGCGCATAGGGCAGGCGCCGGATGGCGAGCGCCAGCACGATCACGATCCACAGCGTCGCGAGCGGCGTCCCGTCCGGCAGCTGCACGCCGTAGAAGGTGCGCAGATAGCCGATGCCGAGCACGACGCCGGGAATGGCGAGCGCCGCCGTCGCCGCCCAGTCGAGCCATTGCCGGCCGATGAGCTTCGTGCGCAGCACGAGATAGGCGATGGCCGTGCCGAGCACCACGTCGATGAGTCCGGCGAGCGAGGCATAGATCAGCGTGTTCTTGACGTAGACGAAGCTCTCGCCGAACACGCGGCCATAATGCGCGAGGGTGAAGCCGTCGGGCAGCGGGCTGAAGGACCAGATCGTGGCGAAGGACAGCAGCAGGAGCCCGATGTGGGGCGCGAGCACGAGCAGGAGGATGAGCAAGACGGCCGCATAGGCCGCGACGCTCTCCCACGGCCGCATCTGCCGCTTGGCGAGGCCGCCGCCGCCACGCTGGACGGTGGCGTAGTCCTTGCCGCGCATCGCCCGCGCCGACACCCACATGGCGAGGATCGACATCACGATGAGCACCACCGAGATGACGTAGCCCATCGGATCGGCGATGCCGATCGACGTGACGCGCAGATAGGCCTGCGGCGCCAGCATGTCCTTGACGTTGAGCAGGAGCGGCGTTGCGAGGTCGTCGAAGACCTTGACGAAGACGAGCGAGGCGCCGGCGATATAGCCGGGCATGGCGAGCGGGAAGACGATGCGGCGGAACAGGCGGAAGCCCGAGCAGCCGAGGTTCTGCGCCGCCTCCTCCATCGCCCGGTCGATGTTGCGCAACGCCGCCGAAAGATTGATGAGGATGAACGGGAAATAGTGCACCGCCTGCACGAAGATGACCCCGTTCAGCCCCTCCATGAAGGGGATGCGGAAGCCGAACCAGTCGTTGAGCAGGAGGTTGACCGTGCCGTTGCGCCCGAAGAGCAGCAGCATGGCGACCGCGCCGACGAAGGGCGGCATGATCAGCGGCAGGAAGCCCAGCGTCTGGATCAGCATCGCGCCGCGGAAGTCGAAGCGCGTGGTGATATAGGCGAGCGGCAGGGCGAAGATCGAGGCGAGCACCACCGACATCGCCGAGACATAGACCGAGTTCCAGAAGGAGCGGATGAAGAGGTCGGTCCGCGCGAAGTCGACGAAATTGACGAGCGTGAAAGTGCCCGTGCCCTTCTCCGTGAAGGCGACGTAGATCACCGTCCCCACCGGGATGATGAGGAAGAGGGCGAGGAAGACGGTGATCGCGAGGGCGAGGGCGAGCTGCCCCGGCGTCGCGGACGTCATGAAATGCCGGAAAGGTCCGGACGGCGCATGCGCACGCCCGGCGGTCGTGGCGTCAGCCATGGACGCTCCCCCGAATGGACATGGAAACGTGGGGGCGGCCCCGCCGGGGAGCCGCCCGGTCGTGGCGCGGGATCAGCGCGCGCGCTTGAGCGCCTCTTCGGCCTTCGCCTGCGCCCGCGCATAGCGCTCCTTGGCGAAGGCGGACCATTGCTGCTCGAGCTCGGCCTGGCGGGCGCCCTTCTCCTTGCCGCCGGTGAAGGCGCCGGTGATCTCGGGTGAAGCGGCCTGTTCCGCGGTAATGGGCATGGCGGCGACGAGGTCGCGCGCCTCGCTGACGAGGGCCCGGGCCTCGGCGTTGTCCTTCTTCGCGAGGGCCGCCTCGGCGTCATGGATGGCCTTGGTCGCCGCCTTCAGGGCATCGAGCTGGAAAGTGACGGTCTGGTCGTAGAGCACGTCGACGACGTTGGAGCGCTTCTCCGACACCTCGACGTCGAACTTCACCCGCGCCCCGAGGGAGGGATCCTTGAAGGGGTTGGGATAGTCGGCCGGGGCCTTGTCATAGACGGCCGGGTTGACCGGCAGGCGGCGGATGCTCGGCTCGAGCAGCACCTCCTGCCCGGCGGGCGAGATGAGATAGTCGACGAAGGCCTGGGCGCTGGCCTTGTTCGGCGCATTGGCGACGACCGCGACATTGGCCGGCACGATCGTCGTCACCGTCGGATAGACGAACTTCACCGGAAAGCCGGAAGCCTGCGAGGAGAAGGCGAAGAAGTCGATGACGATGCCGAAGCCGACCTGGCCGGAATTGACGGCCTCCGGCACGCCGAAGGAGCGCTCGGTGATCTGCCGGAAGTTGCCGGACACCTCCTTGAGCGTGCGCCAGCCCTTCTCCCAGCCCTCGCCCTGCAGGATGGTCTCGATGGTCAGGTGCGTCGTGCCCGAGCGCGACGGCGCCGCCATGGCGACATGGTCGAAATAGACCGGCTTGGCGAGGTCCTGCCAATCCTTCGGCTCCGGCAGCTCATTGGCCTTGGCGTAGCGCTCGTTCCACATGATGCCATAGCCGGAGGCGGCAAAACCCGAATAGAAGCCATCGGGATCGTTGATCGGATAGGAGCCGATCTTGTCGGGGATGCCCTCGGCCTTGGGCTTGTAGGCTTCGAGCAGGCCCTTGCCCTTCAGCACCTCGAAGGCGTCCGGCGCCGAGGCCCAGAACAGGTCGACCTGGTTGTTGGCCTTCGTCTCCTCGAGATATTTCACGCCGGCATTGGTGTTGCGGTTCTGCACGTCGAGCGTGACGCCCGGATGGGCCTTCTCGAAGGCCTGCTTGAACGGGTCCGTCACGTCCTTGGAGAAGGAGGTCACGACCGTGACCTTGCCGGTCTGGGCAAAGGCGACACCCGTGAACAGGGCAGCGCCGATCAGCGCCGCAGCGGCGGCGTAATGACGTGGCATCTTTTTCCTCCCGAATGGGCTGTTCTGCTGGGCCGCCCGAAGGCAGCACACCCCTTCCAGCAACAAGCGGGCCAGATGCCGGAAACCGCCCTCAGCAAGGGCTTGCGCACAGCCGACAGCCGACCCCGGCGGGTCAGGCGGGTAACAGCGCCGACGGCCGATGGGTCAGGACGGTAACATCAGGCGTCGATCGCGGTGCCGCGGCCGAGGTCGTATTTCTTCATCTTCAGGTAGAGAGTCTTGCGCGTGATGCCGAGCGCTTCCGCCGTGACCCCGATGCGTCCGGAGAACTGCGCCAGCGTCTCCTCGATGATGCGCCTCTCGGCCGCCTCCATCTGCTCCTCGAGGCTCTGGAGCCCCGCGCCGCCGCGCACGGGCTGCTGCGGCTCGTCCTCGTCGAGCCCGAGGAGATAGCGCTCGGCCGCGTTGCGCAGCTCGCGCACGTTGCCGGGCCAGTCCTGCTGCCTGAGCCGCTCGCTGAGCGCCGGGTCGGGCGGAGGCGCCGCCCGGCCCTGCCGCTGGGCGGCGAGATCGAGGAAATGGGCGAAGAGCAGGGGCACGTCCTCGCGCCGCTCGCGCAGCGGCGGCAGGCGCAGCGTGACGACATTGAGGCGATAGACCAGATCCTCGCGAAAGGCGCCGCGGCCCGCGAGCTCGGCGAGATCGGCCTTGGTCGCGGCGACGACGCGCAGGTCGACCGGGATTTCCCGGTTCGAGCCGAGCCGCTCGATGGTGCGCTCCTGCAGGACGCGCAGCAGCCGCACCTGCGCCGGCAGGGGCATCGATTCGATCTCGTCGAGAAAGAGCGTGCCGCCGCTCGCATGCTCGATCTTGCCGATGCGCCGCTCGCGGGCGCCGGTGAAGGCACCCGGCTCGTGGCCGAACAACTCGCTCTCGATCATCGTCTCGGGGATCGCGCCGCAATTGACGGCGACGAAGCGGCCCTTGGCGCGCCGGCCGAAATCGTGCAGGGCCCGCGCCGCCACCTCCTTGCCCGTGCCCGTCTCGCCGAAGAGGAGCACGTCCGTCTCTGCATCGGCAAGGGTGCGCAGAGTGCGGCGCAGCCGCTCGATGGCGGCCGAGCGGCCGACGAGACGGCCAGCGAAGGGGTCCCGGTCGGCCGCCCCCCTCCGCAGGGTCCGGTTTTCGAGGATGAGGGCGCGGTGGGCGAGAGCGCGCCGCAGCGTCTCGGCGAGCCGCACCGGATCGGCGGGCTTCTCGACGAAGTCCCAGGCGCCGGCCCGCACCGCCTTGATCGCCATCGGCACGTCGGCATGGCCGGTCACGAGCACGACCGGGATCTCCGTATCGATCGCGCGCACAGCCTCCAGAAGGCCGAAGCCGTCGAGACCCGGCATGCGCACGTCGCTGAGGATCACGGCCGGCTGGTCCGCGGTCAGGAGGTCGAGCGCCTCGCGCGCCGAGCCGACGGCCGTCACGGCAAGCCCGTCGAGCTCCAGCGTCAGCCGGTAGGCGTCGCGCACCTCGCGATCGTCATCGACCAGAACAACGCTTGCCGCCATTCCGTCTGCCATGCTCACGCCTGCCCCGCTGCAGCAAGCTCTACCACGAAGGTCGTGCCCGCCGGCCCCGTCTGCGCCAGCGAGAGAGCGCCGCCGAAGTCCTTGACGATGTTGTAGGACATCGACAGGCCAAGGCCGAGCCCCTGCCCCACCGGCTTGGTGGTGAAGAACGGGTCGAAGACGGCTGCTCGCGCCTCCGCATCGATACCCGAGCCGCTGTCGCTGACGGACAAGAGGATCCGTCCGCCTTTCGCTTCGGCGCCGATGGCGATGTGCCGCTCTCCGCCGCCGTCGAGCGCGTCGAGCGCGTTCGAGACGAGGTTGACGACGACCTGCTCCAGGCGAATCTCCTCCGCCTCGACCGTCACTGGGCCGTCGGGGAAATTAAGCCGTACAGCGACACGCTCCTCGTCGAGACGCTGCGCGAAGAGGCTGAGCGCGCCATCGACCACGGCCTTCAGGTCCACCGGTTCGAGCGTCGGCGCCGGCCGGCGGGCGAACCGCTTGAGATGGCGGATGAGCTCGGCCATCCGGGCCGTCAGGCCCTGGATCCGCTCAAGGCTCGCCCGCGCCTCATCCATGCGTCCGCGCGCGATGAGGACGGCGCTGTTGTGTGCGTGGGAGCGGATCGCGGCGAGCGGTTGGTTGAGTTCGTGGCTGATGCCGGCCGCCATCTGGCCGAGGGCGGCGAGCTTGGCGGCCTGGACGAGATCGTCCCGCGTCTGCCGGAACACCGCGAGCGCCTTCGCAAGGTCGCCGAGTTCGTCGTCGGTCGGCGGCGGCAGGACCGGCATGGTGGGCCCGCTCGCGATCGTCGTCGCGGCGAGCGTCAGCCCCTCGAGGCGCGCGACGAGGCTGCGGCGCACGTAGAACCAGCCGACGACGATGGCGATGGCGAGCGAGGCGATGGCGATGGCAAGGAGGAGGTTGCGCCCGACGACGATGGCGGCGGCCGAGCGCTCCGCCGCCCGCCGCGCGATTTGCTCCGTGCGGCTGACCTCCTGCGAGACGAGCGCGCCGAGCTGGGTGACAAGACGCCGGTTCTCTGCCAGCAGCGCCTGGGCCTCGGCAATGGCTGCGAGTTCTGCCCGCTTCAGGGCGGCAAGACCAGCCCGGTTATCGGAAACGGCCAGGAGGCGCGCCACGATCTGGCTCACCGTGACAGTGTCGGTCCAGCTCGCAAGCGCTTTCGTCTCGATGTCGAGCTGGTCGGCTATCTCGCCGATGAAATGGCTCGTCGCGTCGAGATCCTCCACGGTCGGCACGGTCGCGAGCCGCCCGAGGAGCCCGACGATGAGATTGGCGTGGGCGTTGATGGTAAGCAGGGCCTCGCTCTTGCGACTCTCCTCGCGCAGCGTGCGGCGGCCCGATTCCGCGGCATCGCCCGGCCCGACACGACCGATGGCCGATTCCATGTTGAAACGAGCGTCGTCGATCAGCGGCTCGACCTCCTCGATGAGGTCCGCCTGCAGCCAGCGCAGTTCCTCGCTCATTTCCCGGACGCGCTCGCCGAGCGGAAAGCGCAGCTCCGCCACCCGGTCGATGGCCTGAAGATTGGCCTCGATGCCCTCGGTCACGACGATGAGCTCCGGCGACAGCGAATCCTCGCTGCTGCGCGTGTCGAGCACCGAACGCAGCACGGCGAGCCGCCCGACGAGCGTCTTGCGTATCGCATCATAGGCCTCGCGCCGCTCGGCGACGGCAAGGTCGGGCGTGCTGGCGATGACGTTGGCGCCCGCCTCCGCGAGACGGGCGGAAAAGGCGAGCGCCGGCAGATGATCGGTCGCGACCGCGTTCAACTCCTCGCTGAGGCGGGCATAGGACAGCCAGCCGACGATGCAGGCCCCGACGGCCAGCCCACCGACGCCAAGGAAGGCGAGGAGGAGGCGCCCGCCGATACCAAGCCTCGCCCTGCGGTTCATCGGGAGACCTCTGCACCGGTGACGCCGCGCCCCGTTGCCTGCACGTCGAGCCGCGCGGCCGCCTCGCCCACGGCTCGGCCGGCCCGGCGCAGGTTGTCGTCGATGGCCGCCCTGATGCGCGCTTCGAGCCGTGCCTGCGGCTCGGAAGCAGGAACGCCGCGCCGCACCCGCTCCAGCTTCCGCCACCGCTCGAGGTCCATGACCTCGTCCGCACCGATGGGCGAGCGCGTCAGGGCCTCGCGCGCCTCGCCGACCAGGCGCGCCGCCTCCGCATCGCCGCGCCGGACCAGCGCCGCCTCCACCGTCCGCACCGACCGCCAGAGACGCGCGAGCTCGGCACGACGGAAGGTGATCATCTCGTCGAAGATGATATTGACGAGTTCATAGCGGGCGGCCGACAGGCGCGGATCGAACAGGCCGTGCGCGAACAAACCCTCGCGCCTGAAGGGGCTGCCGGTCGCGACATCCCCGACGGCATAGGCGGCAGGTGAGATCGGCAGCCGGGCGATGGCCGGATCGAGCAGGATCGCCTGCCCATCGGGTGAGAGCACGAGATCCACGAACCGCTCGGCGCCCTCGCGGTTGTCCGCATCGCTGAGCACCGCGATGCTTGCGGGGACGAACAGCGTCTCCTCCGGCAGTGCGAAGGCCATGGCACCCCGCGGCAGGCCGTCCTGGTTGGCGAGGAAATCGATGGAGGGGCCGATGCCGAAGCGTCCGCGCGCGACACCGGCCGAGACGCCGAAGCTGCGGGCGGTGACGGTGGCGAGATTGCCGCCGATCTCGGACCACAGGCCCCAGCCGCGCTCCCAGCCGTAGACCTGCAGGATGGCTTCGACCATGAGGTGCATGGTGCCCGAGCGCGAGGGCGCGCTGATGCCGACGTGCCCGGCATAGGCTGGCGCCGCAAGATCGGACCAGCCGCGCGGCACCGGCAGCCCCTTCTCAGCCATGTAGTCGGGATTGTAGACGAAGCCGTAGCCCGACAGGGCGAAGCCGAGATAGGCGCCGTCCGGATCGTTCACGGGATAGCCGGCGATACGCTCCGGCGCGCCTGTCGGGCGCGGCTTGAGGCGCGCCAGCCGGCCGGCCGCCTTCAGGATCTCGAAGGCATCGGGCGCCGAAGCCCAGAAGACGTCCGCCTTCTGCCGGCCGCCGACGAGTTCGGCCACCGCCGCCGTCGTCTTGCGCTGCACGAATTCGATCGTGCTGTCGGGATGGCGCTGTTCGAAGGCCCGCCTGTAAGGCTCGAGGAACTGCGGGGGAAAGGAGGTCAGGACCCGCACGGTACGTGTGCCCGCTCCGGCCGCCGTCGCCGGAAGGGCAAGGTGGACGAACAGGGCGGCGAGGCAGACGGCGAGGATGCGGACCATGGCCCCTGGCTATTATCGCAGATCGCGCGGCAGTTATGCCCCTCTTCTCACGAAGGGCCCGCCTTGTCACGGCCTGCGCAGGGCCCTGCCTGCCGAGCCACAAGCGCTCTGCGCGACCGCCTTCAGGACATGCGCTGATCCAGCGGACCGTCCGGTCAACGCGCCAGTTGGAAGCGCTCGAAGCGGTGCAGTTCCTCGTCGATGCGCGTCTTCAGGCCGTCACGCCTGCCATCGGTGAACCAAGTCCACTGCTGGATGAGCAGCTTGCCGTTCTCCCGGTCCGCCTTGAGGTCGATGGCGGCGACGATCTCGTCGCCGACGAGGACAGGCAGCGCAAAATAGCCGAGACGACGCTTGTCCTTCGGCACATAGGCCTCGAAGCGGTGCTCGTAGCCGAAGAAAAGCTGCGTGCGCTTGCGCTGGATCATCAGCGGGTCGAAGGGCGAAAGGATGTGCACCGTATCGGACGGCGCGCCGCCCGCCGTGGCGAGCACCTCCGGCCGGGCCCAGTGGAGCAGCTTCTCCTCCCCCGCGAGGACGACGGGCACGAGCTCCTTGCGGCGCACCCGCGCCTCGATCGCCTGCCGCACGGCGGGCTTGCTGCCGGCGTCGAGATAGCAGATGGAATCGAGGCTCACGAGCCCCTGCGCCCTCAGCGCGCGGTCGAGCAGATAGGCCGCCCGCTCTTTCTCGGAAGCCGGCTTCGGCGGTGCGTCCCAGCCGAAATGCCGCTCCATCAGCTCGTAGGTCTTGACCATGCCGTTGCGGGCGCTGACCGTCAGCACACCCGTGTAGAATGCAAGCTGCAGCGCCCGCTTCGACGGTTTGCGGCTGGCCCAGGGGTGGTCCTTCTCGACGAGGACGTCGTCCTCGATGTCGCGGATGGTCAGCGGCCCCTCGCTCCTGACGAGCGTCAGCACCTTGCCGAGATCCGCCTTCTTGACCGAGGCGAACCACGGCCGCGGCTGCCGGCGGTAGCGCTTCATCGCCCCGAGGTAGAAGCGCAGGTCCCGCGTCGGCACGTAGGACAGGGCGTGCGTCCAATATTCGAAGACACTCTTGTCGACGCTCTGCGCCCGGGCGAGATCCTCGCGGCGATAGGCCGGGATGCGCGTCCACAGGATGTGGTGATGGCAGCGCTCGATGACGTTGATGGTATCGATCTGGACATAGCCGAGATGTTCGACCGCAGCCTGCGTCGCCTCCGGTCCTGCACCGAAGGGCTCGGGCGTGTCGAGCCGCTGCGCGGCGATCCAGATATGCCTGGCCGCGGCCTTGGAAAGCACATGGGGTGTCGTCGTCTTGGGCGCCATGGCGCGGACGATAACCGGATTCGCCTCCTGAGGGGGAGCTAGCGACGGCCGCCCACCTCGTCGATGTGCTTGAGCAGGTCGGCCGGGTCGTCGTAGACGCGGAAGGCGCCGGCCTGGCGCAATTCGTCCGGGCCGTAGCCGCCGCTCAGGAGGCCGACGCCGAGGGCGCGACAGCGCGTTGCCGCCAGCATGTCCCAGATGGCATCACCCACGACGACCGCCGTCTCGATGGGCGCGCCGAGCCGGCCGGCAGCGGCGACGAAGAGGTCGGGATCGGGCTTGGCATATTTCACCTGGTCGCGCGTGACGACCGGCACCTTGGCAGGGTCGACGCCGAGCGCCTCGATGTTGAGCGCTGCCGTCTCCATGCGGCCGCTGGTGGCGATTGCCCAGGGAATGCCGTTGTCGGTGAGCCAGGCGAGCAGTTCGCGCGCGCCGGGCAGCGGCCGCACCTGGCCGGCGAGGCGTCTGTAGGCCGCCGCGTGACCCTGGCGCAGGCGGTCGACGCGCTCGGCCGAGATGTCCAAGCCCGTCTCGCGCAGGAGCTGGTTGGTGAAGAGGCCGCCGCTCATGCCGATCTTGCGGTGGATGCGCCAGACGGACAGGTCGATGCCCTCGGCATCGAGCGCCTCCTTCCAGGCGAGGACATGCTGGTAGACGCTGTCGACGAGCGTTCCGTCGAGATCGAACAGGAAGACGGGTTCGATACGCATGGGGTCGCACCTTGCGGCTGGGTCGGGAGCTCACACCGTCTTCTCACGACGCGTCCGGCTTGTCACCGCTCAAGAGCGCAGGACAGGCGACGGCGTGCCGCTCGAGCGCCGCACCGAAGGCGCGCGCCGCCGGGCCGAGCGGCGCGTCCGTCCGGTGCACCAGATAGGCGGTGACGATGGCCTCCCCGCCCGGCCCGAAAGCCGTCGCGTTGAGCCGCACCAGGCGGCCCTCGGCGAGATCGTGCGCCACGAGCCACAACGGCAGGCGGCCCCAGCCCAGGCCGCCGATGATGAGGGCGTGCTTCACCTCCTGGCTGTCGACGCGCCATGTGTTGGGCGACAGGACGCCGAAGTCCCGCCCCTGCGACAGGGGCGAGGAATCTTCGAGCACGATCTGCAGATGGTCGGCGAGGTCCTCCGTGCCGAGGGGCTCCTGCGGATCGCGCCGGCCGAGCGGATGGGAGGCGGCGGCGACGGCGACGAAGGCGAGCCGCGTTAGGATGCGGCGCGCGATGCGCGGGTCGGGAAAATCGCCGCCCACGTTGATGCCGAGCGTCGAGCGGCCTTCGCGCACGGCAACGAGCGGGCCGCCGAGGGGCAGGAAGGAGACGCGTACCGCCACGGACGGGTGGCTCGCCCTGAGGTCGCGCAGAGCGGCGGCGATGACGGGCAGGGAAAAGAGCGTGTCGACCACGATCGGCAGCTCGATCTCGAGGTCCTGCGAGAGGCCGCGTGCCCGGGCGCGCAGGAAATCGACCTTGAGCAGCGCCGCCCGCGCATCCTCGAGCAGCGCCCTGCCCTCCCGGGTCAGCACCGGACGGCGGCCGGAGCGGTCGAACAGGGCGAGGCCGAGCTCCGCCTCGAGATTGGCCATCGCATGGCTGACGGCCGACTGCACGCGGCCGAGGCGCGCGGCGGCCGCGCGGAAGCTGCCGGCCTCGGCAACCGCGACGAAAACCCGGAGCTGATCGAGAGTGAGTGCATCCAGCATGATCTATATCTTCGATCGTTCAGAGCAAAATTTTCTCACTTATATCGATCGATGCAAGCGTCCATCTCTTCTGTGCCACGCGCTGAGAGGATGCACGACATGCGAACACGCGAAGACATAACGGACGGCAGGCACGGCAACGAGGTGCGCCCGCGGGTGCTCGTCCTCTATTACTCGTCCTACGGCCATATTGCCGCCCTCGCCGCCGCGGTTGCCGAAGGGGCCGGCGCGGCCGGAGCCGAGGTCGCGGTCAAGCGCGTACCGGAGCTGGTGCCCGACGAGGTGGCGCGCCGGGCCGGCTACGACCTGACGCAGGAGGCGCCCGTCGCCGCGGTGGCCGAGCTCGCCGACTACGACGCCATCGTCATCGGCACGCCCACCCGCTTCGGCAACATGGCGGCGCAGATGAAGAACTTCCTCGACCAGGCCGGCGGGCTCTGGGCGCGGGACGCGCTGGTCGGCAAGGTCGGCGCCGTCTTCACCTCCACCGGCAGCCAGCACGGCGGGCAGGAGACGACCATCCTGACGGCGCATGTGGTCATGATGCACCTCGGCATGGTCGTCGTCGGCCTGCCCTACACGTTCAAGGGCCAATTGCGCATGGACGAGATCACCGGCGGCTCGCCCTACGGCGCCTCCACGCTCGCCGACGACGGCAACGGCGGCGACCGGCGGCCGAGCGAGAACGAGCTCGCCGGCGCCCGCTTCCAGGGCCGCCACGTCGCCGAGATCGCGGGCCTTCTCGCTTTCGGCCGCGCCCGGCGGGACATCCGCGCAAAGGCGGACGCATGACCGGCGGGCGCGGCACGACGGGCCTCATCGTCGGCGCCGGCATCTTGTCCGCCTTCCAGGTCGGCAAGGCGCCGCTGGCGCTGGAGGCGGTGCGTGCGGATCTCGGCCTATCCCTTGCCGCCGCCGGCTGGCTCCTCTCGGCCTTCGCCATCGTGGGCGCCGTAGCGGGCATGGCGATCGGCCTCGCGGCAGGGCGCGCCGGCATGCGCCGGCTCGCCGTCGGCGGCCTTCTCCTGCAGGCGCTCGGCAGCGCCATCGGGGCCGGCGCCGGCGGCGCGCCCCTCCTCCTCGCGAGCCGCGCCATCGAAGGCCTCGGCTTCCTCGCGGTCGTCGTCGCGGCTCCGGCGCTTCTCGCGGCGATCACGCCCGCGCCTCGCGCCGGCCGGGTCTTCGCGCTGTGGAGCACCTTCATGCCGGTGGGCATGACGATCATCCTCGCCGCGGCACCGCTGCTGCCCGTCCTCGGCTGGCGCGGGTTATGGCTCGGCAATGCCGCGCTGCTCGCGGGCTGTGCCTTGCTCGTCGCCCTGCGTACGAAGAGCCTTTCCCTGCCCCTTCCGCCGGAAGGCATGGGCGCGGATGCGCGCGAAACCCTCGGCAGGCGCGGACCATGGCTGCTCGCCGGGCTGTTCGCGGCCTTCTGTATGGCCTTTTTCGCCGCCTTCGGCTTCCTGCCGACGATCCTCGGCGAGCGCCTGGCCGTCGCGCCGGCGGCGGCGAGCCTGCTGACCGCACTCGCCATCCTCGCCAGTGCCGGCGGCAACCTTGTCTGCGGCCGCCTCATCGCCCGGGGCTGGGGCCATCGGGGCCTGCTTGTCATCGGCTTCGCGGCCATGGCCGTCTGCGGCCTCGGCATCTTCACCCCGTCGATGCCGGGTGCCGGCGCCTATGTGTCGTGCCTCATGTTCTCGGCTATCTCCGGCCTCATCCCCGTCGTCCTCTTCGATGCCGCGCCGCATTACGCACCGCGGCCCGACCGCGCGGCCGCCACCATGGGGCTGCTGATGCAGGGCAACAACCTCGGGCTGCTCGTGGGCCCGGCCGCGGCGGGGCTCCTCGCCGGAAGCCTCGGCTGGCCGAGCCTCGCCGCCCTCGTGGCCGTCGTCGCGCTCGCCGGCATCACGCTTGCGGCGATGCTGCCGCCGCGGCGGGCGGAGCTCAGCGGCGGGGCGAAACCGTCGGCCGCTCCCAGTTGAAGGCAGCAAGGCGCGGATCGTCGGCGAAGGCCTCGCGGCCGAATTCGAGGCCGCTCGCGGGAAAGTCGCAGACGGCCTGCACACCGCTCGGCCCGAGGCGCATGCGCCAGGTCTGCCGCTCGAGCGGGCGCGGCTCGGAGAAGGCGGCGCAGGTCAGCACCGCGAGATTGGCGCCGCGCTCGGGATCGCGCACCGATTCATAGCGGATGACGGCGATGCCCGCCTCCCGCGCCGCATCGGCGAGCCCCTGGCAGGCGTCATAGGCGAGAAGGTCGGTCCACAGCGCCCTGTCGCGCACGAGCGGCGGGGCCGTGAGGTCGAGCGCCCGCGCCACGGCGACGGCGGCGGAGAAGGCTGTGTAGTCGGTCGTGTTCGCCGGCCAGGGCGTCATCGGCGATTCGGCGAAGAAGAGGAGGCGGTAGAAGGCCATCTCGGCCACGGCGGTGCGCGGCGTCTCGGCAGCGTAGTAGACGCCGGCGGTGCGGCCGGCGCGGCGGAAGCGCGAGCCCCTGGGATATTCCGCCCCGTAGCGGAACGGCGTGGCCAGCAGATAGTCGAGATGGCGGCACTCGGGCGGCAGCGCCGGCTTCGTCTCCTCGATGAGATCCTCGAGAAGCTTCTGCTCATCGAGGTTGTCGACGAGCTTGAGCGTCGCGACGCGATGCTGCGCCTCGATGAGCCGCCAGCAACGCCCCGCATGCGGACGCGCCTCACACGACAGCGCGGCGGGCGTCCAGATAGGCGATGACATCGACGAGACCGGCGACGGTGCCGATCCGGTCGAGCGGCCGGGCACCGAGAAGGGTGTTGGGATTGCGCAGCCAGGCGCGGGCGACGGTCTCGTCCCCGCCGACGATCGCATCGAGCGAGCGGAAGAGACGCACGAACAGGACCGACAGCTCGAAGGCCTTGGTGCCGGTCTCGAGCACGTAGTCACCGCGCTTCATGCGCGAGACGGTGGCTTCGCTGAGGCCAACGATGCCGGCGAGCGCCCGCGCGGTGATGTCGAGCCGGTCGGCCGCCCGCAACAGCGCCTTCGTCAGCACCGTGCCCGGGTCGGGCACATCGGCTCGCCGCTCGAGGATCTGCGCCATGGTCGCTTCTTTCAAACGCTTCTTTCCATGGAAAACATGAATAGCATAAATTTCTATGGGATGGAAATGTTCACCGGCTCTGCCCCGCTTTCAGCCGCGCCACTTCGGCGCGGATGGGCCCAAACGGCCCGTAGCGGTGCTGGCTTTCCGAAAAGCCGTCGGCATAGGGGCCGTAGGGCGCATCCACCGGCTTGTCGAGCTTGTCCGGGAAATCCGCGGCAAGGTCCCCCTTGCGCGGCCGCGGCTGCGAGACGACGAAGGCGGCGACGTCCCAGGCGTCCTCGGGGGGGAGCCGCGGCATCACCCAGCTCGTGCCGTTCGGCATGTTGTCGTGCACGAAATTGGCGATGGTGATGAGCCGGTTCATGCCAGCCCCGTCGTTGAAGCTGTCCTCGCCCCAGAGCGGCGGCGTCGCATAGCCGAGCGCATCGCCCCTGACGCCGCGCCGCACGCCTTCGCCGCCGATGCCGTGGCACCGGGCGCAGTTGTCGCGATAAATACCGGCGCCGCGCGTCGGATCGGCCGGTCGATCGAGCTCCGCCATCGCCCGCAGGCCCTGCCCGGCCACGGCGGCATCCTTCGGCAGGCCATTCGAGAGCACACGGATATAGGCAACGAGCGCCTGCATCTCGCGACCGTCCGCCGGCAGGGGCCGGCCGTTCATGGATCGCGTCATGCAGCTGTTGACCCGGTCCTCGATCGACACGTCCTCGCCGCGCCGGGTGCTGTAGCGCGGGTAGTCAACGAAGGCACCCACGAGAAGCAGGCCGAATTTCTTGCGCCCCTCGTCGAGATGGCAGTTGCGGCAGGCGAGATTGTTGCCGGCATAGCGCCGGGAAGCATCCGCCACCTCCGGCCCGACATGGGCATAGGTCGCCGCCACCAGCGAGCGGCCGTAGCGCACGAGCCGGCCGTTCTCGTCATCCGGCAGATGATCGATGTCCGGCACGCTCCAGACGGTGACGGGCGCCGCCGGCGCGCTCTGGGCTTGCGCTCGCTCCGCGCCGGCGAGCCCGACGAAGAGGACGAGGCCCGCGGCAAGCCTGCCCAGAACCCTGTCGACCATCATGATGTGCCCCCGTCCATCCCGGCGAATGCCCGGCCCCCGCCGTCCATGCAAGCCGAAGCGGCCGGCAAGAGCAAGGCCGCAGGCAACTGGACCCGCACCGCTGGAACAATGGGCCGCCGTTCCCATTTCTTGAAGGGAGCCCGCTGCGAACCCGGGCTCAGATCCGTGGCTCCCGATCGAGGGGAGAACAAGCGATGCTGCCATCCCGCCGCTCCGTCCTCCACGCCTTCCTTTCGGCACCCGCAGCCTCCCTGCTCGCCTCGGCTTCCGGCGCGCAGCCGGTCCCCGCACCGCTCACACGCACGCCGGCCTGCGACGGGCTGGAGCCGACGCCGCCCGCAACCGAGGGGCCCTTCTACAAGCCGGGCACGCCGGAGCGGCGCAGTTTCGCCGAGGACGTGCCCGGCGGTGAGCCGATCACGCTCGCCGGCTTCGTGCTCGACGAACAATGCCGGCCGCAGGCAGGGGCCCTCGTCGAGCTCTGGCACGCCGACGACGAGGGGCGATACGACAATGCCGGCTACAGGCTGCGCGGGCACCAGTTCACCGACGAGGGCGGACGCTGGTGGTTCTCCACCATCGTGCCCGCTCTCTACACCGGCCGCACGCGCCACTATCACGTGAAGGTCCAGCGCCGCGGCGGCGACGTGCTGACGACGCAGCTCTATTTTCCCGGCGAGGCGCGCAACGCCCGTGACCGCCTGTTCGACGAGCGCCTCCTGATGCGTGTCGAGAAGACCGCCGACGGAAAATTCGCCCGTTACGACTTCGTCGTCTGACGCCGGCAAGGCGGGAGTACCGATCCACGAGCATTGCGCAGATCATCATATGTATTGATCGCGCCATTCGGCGCACGCCAGGCTTTCTCCGATCATATCCGCCATCCCTTGCGGCCCTGAAGGGTTGCAATGCGAGGCTATATCGCCTAACGTGCGCCGCATCATACATATGCAGCAATCATCAACTGCGCAGACGCATGTCTGCGCAATGCTTGTTGTATTTGACATCGATTTTCTTGCGCAAGAACAAGAAATATAAAGAATCAAATTCACGGAACCAAGAGGAAGAGCTAATGAAAATCACGAAGACGATCGGCCTTACCGCCGCGATGTCCTTGGCTGCCATCATCGGCGCCGCGGCGCCCGCTGCCGCCCAGAGCTGCGAGGTCGACAGGCCTGTTGTTTTCGGCGATCTCGATTGGGATTCGAACTTCTTTCACAATGCTGTCGCCCGCTTCATCGTGGAGAAGGGATACGGCTGCAAGACCGATTCGATCCCCGGCTCCACCATCCCGCTCTACACGGGTGCGGTGCGCGGCGACGTCGACGTCGTGATGGAGATCTGGTCGAACACGGCGCCAGAGGTGTGGCGCGACGGCGTCAAGGACGGCAAGGCGGTGGAGATCGGCGTCAACTATCCCGACGCCATCCAGGCCTGGTTCGTGCCGCGCTACCTCGTCGAGGGCGAGGACGCCCCCGCCAAGGACCTGAAGTCGGTGTCGGACCTGCCGAAGTTCAAGGAGCTGTTCAAGGATCAGGAGGAGCCGGAGAAGGGCCGCTTCTACAACTGCATCTCCGGCTGGGCCTGCGAGGTCATCAACACGAAGAAGCTCGCCGCCTACGACCTCAACGAAACCTACGTCAATTTCCGCCCCGGCACGGGCGCAGCTCTGATCGCGGCCATCGAGAGCAACATCAAGCGCAAGCGGCCTATCGTCTTCTACTACTGGGGCCCCACCTGGGTGCTCGGCAAGATCGGCGATCAGGTCGTCCAGCTCGAGGAGCCGGCCTATGACGACGCCGTCTGGAACACGCTGATGGAGACGAAGAACGCCGAGGACGTGGAGAAGGCGACCGCCTATCCCCTCACCAAGGTGCTCATCGGCGCCAATGCCGAATTCGCCAAGAAGGCGCCGAACCTGGTCGCCTTCCTCGAGAAGTACGAGACGACGAGCGCGCTCGTCTCCGAAGCCCTCGCCTACATGCAGGACAACGACGGCTCGGCCGAGAAGGCCGCCGAGAACTTCCTGAAGACCCGCGAGGATCTTTGGACGCAGTGGGTGCCGGCAGACATCGCCGAGCGCGTCAAGCAGGCGCTCTGACTGCCCCAGCGCCTCGCCGCCCCCGGCGGTGAGGCGCCCCACCGGACACCTTTGGCATGAACATCTTTCCCGACATCCGCGGGCCGATCGCGGCCGCGACGAACGACCTCGTGGATTTCCTCGTCGTCGATTACGGCGACGCCTTCGAAGCCTTCTCCAACGTCCTCCTCCAGGCGCTGCTCTTCATCGAGCGCGGCCTGCGCGCCCTGCCGCCCTGGGCGATGATCCTGATCATCGCGGCGGTGGCGCTGGCGGCGAGCCGCAAGCCGCTCATGGCCGTCGGCGCCGCCGCCGGGCTGTGGTTCATAGGCGCGCTCGGGATGTGGGACCAGGCGATGCAGACGCTCGCCATCATCCTCGTGTCGGTCTGCTTCTGCATCCTCGTCGGCCTGCCGCTCGGCGTCCTCGCCGCCTCCTCGCGGATGTTCCGCCGCGGGCTCATCCCCGTGCTCGACCTGATGCAGACCATCCCGAGCTTCGTCTATCTCATCCCGGCGGCGATGCTCTTCGGCCTTGGCAAGGTGCCGGCGATCCTCGCCACCGTCATCTATGCCCTGCCGCCGCTCATCCGCCTCACCGATCTCGGCATCCGCGAGGTCGACGGCGAGGTGGTGGAGGCGAGCCGCGCCTTCGGCGCGACGCGCGCCCAGATCCTCACCGGCGTGCAGATTCCCCTGTCCCTGCCCACCATCATGCAGGGCATCAACCAGACCACGATGCTGGCGCTGTCCATGGTCGTCATCGCCTCGATGATCGGCGCGCGCGGCGTCGGCGAGACGGTGCTGCTCGGCCTGCAGCGCAACGATTCCGGCACCGGCCTCGTCGGCGGCATCACCATCGTCATCCTCGCCGTCGTGATCGACCGCATCACCCAGGCCTACGGCCGGCGCCTGCAGCGCCACCGCAGTGCCGAGGCCTGAGAGGAGCCGCCATGCCGCTCATCGAACTCGACCATGTCGTCACCATCTTCGGCAACGATCCCGAAGGAGCCCTCGCGCGCGTGCGCGCCGGGGCCGACAAGAAGGCCCTGCTCGCCGAGACGAACCACGTCCTCGGCCTCGACGACATCACGCTCTCCATCGAGGCGGGCGAGATCTTCGTCGTCATGGGCCTGTCCGGCTCGGGCAAGTCGACGCTGGTGCGCCACATCAACCGGCTGATCGATTCGACCGCCGGGGCGGTGCGCATCGACGGCACGGACATCATGGCCCTGTCGAAGAAGGATCTCATCGCCCTGCGCCGCCGGCGCATCGCCATGGTCTTCCAGCGCTTCGGCCTGCTGCCGCATCGGCGGGTGCTCGAAAACGCGGCCTACGGGCTCGAGATCCGCGGCCTCCCCAGGGCCGAGCGCGAGGCAAGCGCCCGCGACTGGCTGGAGCGCGTCGGCCTCAAGGGCTACGAGGATCGCTATCCCGGGGAGCTGTCGGGCGGCATGCAGCAGCGCGTCGGCCTCGCCCGCGCGCTCGCCGCCGATACCGACATCATCCTCATGGACGAGGCCTTCTCAGCGCTCGACCCGCTCATCCGCAGCGAATTGCAGGACGAGCTCGTCGCCCTGCAGCGCGCCACGGGCAAGACCATCGTCTTCATCACCCACGATCTCGACGAGGCGCTGCGCCTCGCCGACCGCATCGCCATCCTGAAGGACGGGCGGCTCGTGCAGGTGGGCACGCCTACCGACATCCTGCTTTCCCCGGCAGACCCTTACGTCGAGGCCTTCGTGCGCGACGTGAACCGCGCCCGCGCGCTGACCGTCGACAGCCTGATGCAGCCGCCGGCCCTGCGCCTCAGCGAGGAGAGCATCGGCGAGGCGCTCGCCGCCATGCGCCGCACCAAATCCGACGTCGCCTACGTGGTCGACGACGGGCGTTTTGCCGGCGTGGTGACGAAGGAAGGGCTGGAGCGCGCGGCGGTAACGCAGGGCACCGGAGAAGCCGTCGCCGCCGTGGCCGAGGCCCATCCCGCCGTCACCGCCGATACGGCCATCGAGAGCGCCATCCCGACGCTGCTCGAAAGTCCCCATCCGCTGCCGGTCGTCACCGAGGACGGGGAACTTGCCGGCATCGTCCGCCCCGAAAGCGTGAGCGAGGTGCTCGTCAGCGAGCGCACCCAGGCGGATCTCGTCGAGACTGCGACCGCCGGCCAGGCGGTGGGCCGCCGCGCCGATATCGACAGCGCGGCGTGAGCGGAGGCGGGCCGGCGGCCCGCCCCGTCGTTTCACCGCGGCAGCACGGCCTCCACCGCCGCCTTCGCCGCGGCGACGACCACATCCGCCTCCGCGCGCGTCAGGCACAGCGGCGGCGCAAAGCCGAGGATGTCGCCCTGCGGCATGGCGCGGCCGATGACGCCGCGATCGAGAAGCGCTGCCGCGACGCGCGGCCCGACCTTCTCGTCCGCCGCGAAGAAGGCGCGGTCGTGCTTGTCCTTCACGAGCTCGACGGCGGCGAGCAGCCCCTCCCCGCGCACCTCGCCGACATGGGGATGGTCGACGAGCGCCTCCTTGAGGTTCTTCACGAAATAGGCGCCGACCTCCGCCGCATTGGCGACGAGGCCGAGCTCGTCGACGAGCTCAAGATTGGCGACGCCTGCCGCGGCGCAGAGCGGGTGGGCCGAATAGGTCCAGCCGTGGCCGATGGGACCGAATTTGTCCGAGCCCTCCTCGAGCACGCGCCACACCTTCTCCGACACGATGACGCCCGAGAGCGGCGCATAGGCCGAGGTCAGCCCCTTCGCGATGGTGATGAGGTCCGGCCGGATGCCGTAGTGGTCGGAGCCGAACATCGAGCCGAGGCGCCCGAAGCCGGTCACCACCTCGTCGGCGATGAGCAGGATGTCGTACTTGGCGAGCACGGCCTGGATCTTCTCCCAGTAGCCGGCCGGCGGCGGCACGATGCCGCCCGTGCCGAGTACCGGCTCGCCGATGAAGGCCGCCACCGTTTCCGGCCCCTCGGCGAGGATCAGCGCCTCGAGCCTCTCGGCGCACCAGGTCGAGAACTGGTCCTCGCTCATGCTCCGGTCGGGGCGGCGGAAGTAGTACGGCGCCTCGGTGTGCAGCACCGGCGGCAGCGGCAGGTCGAACTGGTTGTGGAAGGCTGCAAGGCCCGTGAGGCTGCCGGTCATCAGGCCGGAGCCGTGATAGCCGCGCCAGCGCGAGATGATCTTCTTCTTCTGAGACCGGCCGAGCACGTTGTTGTAGTACCAGACGAGCTTGACATTGGTCTCGTTGGCATCCGAGCCCGAGAGGCCGAAGAAGACGCGGCCCATGCCCTGCGGCGCGCGGTCGATGATCATCTTGGCGAGGCGGATCGACGGCTCGGAGCCGTGGCCGACATAGGCGTGATAATAGGGCAGCTTCGCCGCCTGCTCGGCGATGGCCTCGGCGATCTTCTCCCGGCCGTAGCCGACATTGACGCAGTAGAGCCCGGCGAAGGCGTCGAGGCTGCGCCGGCCCTGCCGGTCGACGATATGGACGCCCTCGCCGCCGGCGATGATGCGGTTAGGGCTCTCGCCACGAGCGTGCTGGCCCATGTGGGTCGACGGGTGGAAGAAGTGGTCCCGGTCCCAGGCGGTGAGTTCGTTGTCGGGCAGGATGGTCTTGTCGAGCATGGTCGTCTCCGGGATCAAGAAAGGTCGAGGCAGAGGTATTTGAGATCCGTGAAGGCTTCGAGGCCGTGGCGCGAGCCCTCGCGGCCGAGACCGGAGAGCTTGACACCGCCGAAGGGCACGGGCGGGCCGGTAAGCTTGACGCGGTTGACGGCCACCATGCCGTAGTCGAGCGCCCGGCCGAGACGCAGGGCCCGCGCCCCGTCCCGCGTCACCACATAGGCGGCAAGGCCATAGTCGCTGGCATTCGCCCGGACGATCACCTCCGCTTCGTCGTCGAAGGACGTGACGGGGGCGACCGGCGCGAATGTCTCCTCGCGCATGATGGCCGCTTCGTCCGGCACATCGACGAGCACTGTCGGCTGGAAGAACAGCGTGCCGTCCTCCGCCTCCCCGCCCGCGAGGCAGCGCGCCCCGCGCCGCACGGCATCGTCCACATGTGCCTTGGCCTTGGCGACCGCGCGCGCATGCATCAGGGGGCCGATATCGGTCCCGGACGCGAGGCCGGGGCCGACCTTGAGCGTCCTCACCCGGGCGGCGAAGCGCTCGCAGAAGGCCGCGTAGAGGCCGCGCTGGACATAGATGCGGTTGGCGGCGAGGCAGTCCTGCCCCGAGGTGGCGAATTTGGCGTCGATCGCGATGGCAACGGCACGGTCGAGGTCGGCGTCGTCGAAGATGATGAGCGGGGCGTGCCCGCCGAGTTCCAGCACCAGCCGCTTCATGCCGGCGGCGGCCTTCATCGCCACCTGCCGGCCGATCTCGGTCGAGCCGGTGAAGCTCACCGCGCGCACCCGCTCGTCCTCGCAGAAGCGCCCGGCGATGGTGGCCGCATCGCCCGTCACGATGTTGAAGACGCCCCCGGGCAGGCCGGCCCGCTCGCCGAGCTCGGCGAGCGCCAGCGCCGACAAGGGCGTGTAGGAGGAGGGATGGGCGACCACAGTGCAGCCGGCGGCGAGCGCTGCGGCCGCCTTGCGCGTCAGCATGGCGGAGGGGAAGTTCCACGGCGTCAGCAACGCGGCGACGCCGACCGGCTCGCGCCGCACCATCATCTCCGCGTGGGCCAGATGGCTGGTAACGCCCTCGACATTCACCCGCACGGCCTCTTCCGCATACCAGGCGACGAAGGAGGCGGCATAGTCGATCTCGCCGCGGGCCTCGGCGAGAGGCTTGCCCTGCTCCATCACCATGATGACGGCGAGGTCCTCGCGCGCCGCCATGATGAGGTCGTACCAGGTTCCGAGCCGCGCCGCCCGCTCCTGCGGCAGCAGCGCTCGCCAGGCGGGGAAGGCGCGATGCGCCGCCGCAACGGCCGCATCGGCGGCATCGGCCCCGAGCGCCGCAACACGGGCGACGAGCGTGCCGTCGGCGGGATCGTTCACATCGAAGACGGCACCGTCGGGCGCCGCCGTCCAGCGCCCGTCGACATAGCCGAGCGTGCGCATGAGTCGCGGGTCCTTCAGGCGGCCATAGCCCGGGTGGTGCTGGGGGTGCTGCTCGGCATGAGCCGTCGCGGCATGGGCGTTCATGGGTTCTCCTCCGGCGAAGTCCTTCACCGCGAGGCTAGCCGCGGCGACGCCGAGACTTGGTCCTTTCTCGCCTCCCGCCGCCGACGAAGTTTCGGTATTTCGGCCCGAGGGCGAAAAATTTTCGCCACCTCAGCCGAGCACCGACTGCAGGAACTCGCGCGTGCGCGGCTCGGCCGGGGCCGTGAAGATGCGCTCGGGCTCGCCCTCCTCGACGATGCGGCCCTTGTCGAAGAAGCAGACCCGGTCCGACACCTCGCGCGCGAAGCGCATCTCGTGCGTGACGAGCAGCATGGTGAGGTCGTGCTCGCTGGCGAGGTTGCGGATGACGCCGAGCACCTCGCCGACGAGCTGCGGGTCGAGCGCCGAGGTCGGCTCGTCGAACAGCAGCACGCGCGGGCGCATGGCGAGCGCGCGGGCGATCGCGACGCGCTGCTGCTGCCCGCCGGAGAGCTGAGCGGGATAATGGTCCTTCTTGTCGGCGAGGCCGACCATGCGCAGCAGGTCGATGGCACGGCACTCGGCCTCGGCACGCGACAGGCCGAGCACGGCGACCGGCGCCTCGGTGACGTTGCGCAGCACGCTCATGTGCGGGAAGAGATTGAAGCTCTGGAACACCATGCCGACGTGGCTGCGGATCTGGTGCAGGTGCCGGTCGCTGGCGCGGAAGGGGCCCTTGCCGTGCGGTTCGTGATAGGGAATGCCGGCGAGCGTCAGCTGCCCTTCCTGGAACGGCTCCAGCGTCATGAGAATGCGCAGCACCGTCGACTTGCCCGAGCCCGAGGGGCCGATGAGCGTCACCTTCTCGCCCGGCGCGACGGCGAAGTTGAAGTCGTCGAGCACGGTGAGCCCGCCGAAGCGCTTGGTGACACCCCGGAACTCGATGACGGGAGTGGCGGCGGCGCTCGCCGCATCCGGCTGTTGTGCAAGGACCTTGTTCATCGCAGCGGTATCCCGGCTTTCGGCAGCACCTTCTCAAGTCGATGGATGCCGGCCGAGCAGATGAGGGTAAGCAGAAGGAAGATGATGCCGACCATCGACAGGGGCACGAGATATTCGAAGGTGCGCTCGCCGATCATGTTGGCGAGGCCGAGCATCTCGAGCACGGTAACGACGGAGAGCACGGGCGTCTCCTTGAGCATGGCGACGAGGTAGTTTCCCATGGTGGGGACGATGCGCGGCACCATCTGCGGGATGACGATGTCGCGATAGGTCTGCCAGCGCGTCATGTTGAGCGCCGTCGCCGCCTCCCATTGCCCGCGCGGGATGGCCTCGATGCCGCCGCGATAGACCTCGGACGTATAGGCGGAATATTGCAGGCCGAGCGCGATGACGCCGGTGAGGAAGGCCGGCAGCGTGATGCCGTAGTCGGGCAGCACGTAGTAGAGGAAGAAGAGCTGCACCAGAAGCGGCGTGTCGCGCAGGAACTCGACGACGAAGGCCGTCGTCAGGGCCACCGCCTTGATGCGGCTGCGGCGCAGGAGCGCGAAGGCGAGGCCGAGCACGAGGGCGAGCGCGAAGCCGGCCGCCGCCGCCTGCAGCGTTACGGTGAGGCCGATCAGCAGGATCGGCAGGATGGACGCCGCATAGGTGAGCGGTGTCGTGAGGTCCCAGGCGTAACCGTACATCATGCGTGCGCCGCCCTCGGAAAGGCCGCCCCGCGCCGCACCATCCGCTCGATGAGCCGCATGGCGAGCATGAGCACCAGCGACATCAGGAAGTAGCCGACGAGCGTCAGCGTGTAGACGGTGGCGCTGTCGAGGGTGATGTTGCGGATGGACTGAGCGCGGAAGGTCAGGTCCGCGATGGAGATGAGCGAAACGAGCGAGGAGAGCTTCAGCGTCTCGATGGCGAGATTGCCGAAGGCCGGCATCATCTCGACGATGGCCTGCGGCAGGCAGATGCGCACAAGCGTGTGCACGCGCCCGAAATTGAGCGCACGCGCTGCCTCGCGCTGTGCCACCGGCACGGCGCTGAGCGCCCCGCGCACAATCTCCGAGCCATAGGCGCCGACGTGGAGCGACAGGCCGACGATGCCCGTCGTCACCGGATCGAAGGATAGGCCGACCAGCGGCAGGGCGTAATAGAGCCAGAAGAGCTGCACGAGCAGGGAGGTGCCGCGAAACACCTCGGTGTAGCACAGCGCGAGCGTCGAGACGGCGCGCCCGCCCTCGACGCGGGCGATGCCGGCGGCAAAGGCGAGCGCCGCCCCGATGGCGATGGAGGCCAGCGTGATCCATGCGGTCACGAGGGCGCCCTGCGCCAGGGATGGCAGATAGGTGAGCCAGTCCATCACGGCCCTCCCGGTCGGACATCGTGGACGGGAATGTCGCGTCCGGCCCGCCCGGACGCGACGCTGCGCTCTAGCCGAGGCTCACTTGCCGGCGCACAAGTCGGCGACGTTCTTCTCGGACGCCGCCTTGATGCTCTCCTCGCTGAGGCCGTAGGAGGCGAGGATCTTCTTGTACTCGTCCGTCTTGCGGAACGCGACGAGCTCCTTGTTGAAGGCGTCGTGAAGATCCTTGTCCTCGGGACGGAAGGCGAAGCCGCCGTAGTTGCGCACCGGCTTGTTGTCGACGACCGGGTCGGTAAAGGGCTTCACCTGCTCGACCGCCCCCTGGCCCTTGGCGAGGTTGGCGACGGTGAGCTCGGTCGCCGCATAGGCATCGGTGCGGCTCTGCACGGTGGCGAGCGCATCGGCATTGGCCGTGATGAACACCACCTGCTCGTCCTTGACGCCGACGGCACGCAGGAAGTCGATGTTGTTGGCGCCGGAGACGACGGCCACCTTCAGCGACGGGTCCTTGGCGATGTCGGCGTAGGTCGTCAGGCCCTTGGGGTTGCCCTTCTTGACGAGCAGGCCCTCGCCGTAGCTCGAGTTCGGCTCCGTGAAGGCCACCTGCTTGCAGCGCTCGGGCGAGATGTTCTGCTCGGCCGCGACGAAGTCATAGCGGTTGGCCTTGAGGCCGGGGATGAGGGTGCCGAAGGGCGTCACCGTCCAGTTGATCTCGGTGATGCCCATGCGCTTCAGCACGGCGATGGCGACTTCTGGCCCGATGCCGGCGGCGGCGCCGTCGGGGGTCATGTAGCCGTAGGGCACCTCGTTGGCAGTGGCGGCGCGGATGTAACCCTGAGACTTGATGTCATCGAGGCTCGCGGCCTGCGCGGTGCCAAGGCCGAGAACGAGAGCAACAGCGGCGGCACCGGTGGCAAGAGACAGTTTCATCGATCTTCTCCTCTGGTCTTCAATCATCCGCATGCCGATTGGTTCGGCTTTCGGCGCTGCCGCCGGCGGAAATGGCTTGGCCGCCCTGAAGCCGCAAGGGCTTCAGGGCGGCGAACGGGTCAGGGCGCCTCCTCGAGCGTTGCGGTGACGAAGAGGCAGTCGCCCGGCTTGACGAGGCCGGGGAAATGCCGCGCGGCGAGGATGCCGCCGTGCTTCGCGCGCATCGCGAGGGGGGCGAGCCCCGTGCGCGCGATGGGGTGGATCAGCGCGACCACCTCCCCTTCCGAAACCTCCTCGCCCAAGTCCCTCGCGAAGGCGACGAGGCCCGCCTCCTCGGCGAAGACAAAGCAGTCGTCCGACGGCATGTCGAGGAAGCGGCTCGCGGCCGGCTCGGGCTGTCCGGCGAGGATGCCGGCGTGCCGCAGCACGTTGGCGACGCCGCGCCGGGCGATGGCGATGGTGCGCGCGCTCGCGGTACCGCCACCGCCGAGCTCGGTGGTAACGAAGACCTTCCCCATCTCCTCGACGGTCGTGTCGTACATGCCGACCGCGTCGATCTCGCGCATGCGCATCGAATAGGGAGCGCCGAAAGCGGCCACCGCCGCGAAGCAGCGCGCCTCCTGCACCTTGTCGGGCAGTTCGTGCGCGGCCGCATAGGGCACGAAATCGAGCGTGCGTCCGCCGGAGTGGAAATCGAGCACGATATCGGCGAGCGGCACCAGATGGCGGGTGAAGTAGTCGGCGATCTTCTCCGTCACCGTGCCGTCGGGCCGGCCGGGGAAGGAGCGGTTGAGATTGCCGCGGTCGATGGGCGAGGTGCGCGTACCGGCCGCAAAGGCCGGGTAGTTCATGGCCGGCACGATGATGACACGCCCGCTCACCGCCTCCGGCGTGAGGCGCTGCGCGAGGTCGAAGAGCGCCGCCGGCCCCTCGTATTCGTCGCCGTGATTGCCGCCGGTGAGGAGCGCCGTCGGCCCTTCGCCGCCCACGACGACGGTGATCGGAATCATCACGGAGCCCCAGGCGCTGTCGTCGCGGCTGTAGGGCAGGCGCAGGTGTCCGTGCCGCACGCCGGGAGCGGCAAGGTCGACGGTCGGCACGACCGGTGAGGGGCGCGAAGCAGGGTTCATGAGCACGGGTCTTCAGTCCCTGACGAAGAGCTGGCGCGGCACGTTCGACAGGCACGCGACGCCGTCGTCGGTGATGACGATGCTCTCGGTGATCTCGAGGCCCATGTCATCGAGCCACAGCCCTGTCATGAAGTGGAAGGTCATGCCCGGCTCCAGCACCGTGCGGTCGCCGGGCCTGAGGCTCATGGTGCGCTCGCCCCAGTCGGGCGGATAGCTGAGGCCGATGGGATAGCCGGTGCGGTTGTCCTTGACGATGCCGTAGCGTCGGAGCACCGCGAAGAAGGCATTGGCGATGTCCTCGCAGGTGTTGCCGGGTTTCGCCGCGGCAAGCCCCGCCTCCATGCCCTCGAGCGTCGCCTTCTCCGCATCGAGGAAGGCCTCAGTCGGCTTGCCGAGGAAGACAGTGCGCGACAGGGGGCAGTGATAGCGCCTGTAGCAGCCGGCAATCTCGAAGAAGGTGCCCTCGCCCGCGCGCATCGGCGCGTCGTCCCAGGTCAGGTGCGGAGCGGAGGCATCGGCGCCCGAGGGCAGGAGCGGCACGATGGCGGGATAGTCGCCGCCGTAGCCGTCTGCGCCGCGAATGCCGGCGTCGTAGATCTCGGCGACGAGGTCGCTCTTGCGCAGGCCGGGCTTCACGACCTCGAGGATGCGCGCGTGCATCTTCTCGACGATGCGGCCAGCCTTGCGCATGTAGTCAAGCTCGGTCGGGCTCTTCACTGCGCGCTGCCAGTTGACGAGCGCCGTCGCATCCTTGAAGCGCGCGTTCGGCAGGTGCCTCTGCAGCGAGGCATAGGCAGCGGCGCTGAAATAGTAATTGTCCATCTCGACGCCGACGACGGCATTGCCCCAGCCGCGATCGGTGATGATCTCAGACAGCAGATCCATCGGATGCCGCTCGGTGGACTGCACGTAGTGGTCCGGATAGGCGAGGATGTTGTCATTGCCGATCCAGGCCGTGCGCCTGGCGCCATTGGCATCCTGCGTGCGGCCGTACCAGACCGGCTCGCCGTCGCCGGCAACGAGCACGCACTGGTGCACGTAGAAGGACCAGCCGTCGTAGCCCGTCAGCCAGTGCATGTTGGACGGGTCGGTGACGATCAGGAGATCGATGCCCGCCTTCTCCATCGCCGCCCGCGTCTTGGCGAGGCGCGCGGCATATTCCTCCCGCGAGAAGTTGAGTGTGGCTGCGCTCACGCGTCCGCTCCCGTCCCTGTCGTTGTGTCGAAGGCCATGCCGGCATCCGCCTCCACCGCGCGGCGGTGGGCGAGGATGGCGATAGCCGTGTCCTGCACGCCCGTGCCCGTCAGGTCGCACAAAGTGATCTCGTCCTCGCTCTGCCGGCCCGGAACCAGGCCCGCGACGACGGCGCCGAGCTCGGCAAAGATCGCCTCGTCGGCGACGACGCCGGCGGCGATGGCATGGTGAAGTTCGCCGAGCCGGCGCGTCTGCTTCAGGCTGTCGGCGACATAGGTGGCCCGGCCGAAGACCACCGGGTCGATCTCGTTCTTGTGCTCGGCGTCCGAACCCATGGCCGTGACATGCTGGCCGGCGCAAAGCCAGGCCGCCTGGAGGATCGGCGTCTCGGCCGGCGTCGTGGTGACGATCACATCGGCGCCGGTCACGGCGCTCTCGGGATCCACCATAGCCGTCACGGCGATGCCGAGCTTGTCGGCCATGGCTGCCGCCGTCTCGCGCGCCTTCTCCGCGTCCCGCGCCCAGATGCGCGCCTCGGCGATCGGCCTTACCAGCGTCAGCGCCTCGAGCTGCAGGCGCGCCTGCACGCCGGCGCCGAGGATGGCGGCGACGCGCGCATCGGGCCGGGCGAGGTGTGTGGCCGCCACCGCGCCGGCTGCAGCCGTGCGCACGTCGGTCAGATAGCCGTTGTCGAGGAACAGCGCCTCGACGAGCCCGGTATGGGCGGAGAAGAGCATCATGAGCCCGTTGAGGCTCGGCAGGCCGATCTTCGGATTGTCGAAGAAGCCGGGGCTCACCTTGATGGCGAAGCTGCCGAGACCGGGCACGTAGGCGCTCTTCACGTCCACCTCCCCGCGGTGTTCGGGGATATCGATGCGCATGATCGGCGGCATCGCCACCGCCTTCGTCGCGAGCGCGGCGAAGGCCCCCCCCACCGCGTCGACGGCGCTCCTGTCGAGGGCGACGATGCGGCGCAGCTCGGCCTCGCCGAGGATCAGCATGCGGCTCATGCGGCATCTCCTTGCGCGACGATGGCGCGATGGCGCTCCGGATCGATGTTGCGCCCCGTGACGAGCGCGACGACCGGGCCGTCAGCCGCGATCCGGCCGGCGAGGATGGCGGCGACCCCGACCGCACCCGCGCCCTCCACCACCTCGCCCTCCGCGTGGAAGGCGTGGCGGATGCCGGCGGCGATCTCCGCCTCGTCGATGAGCACGACATCGTCGAGCAGCGCCTGGCACATGGCGAAGGTGTAGCGGTTGGCAAGCCCGATGCCGCCGCCGAGGGAATCGGCCAGCGTCTCCACCTCCTCCACGGCGACGGGCCGGCCGGCCGCGAGGCTCGCCTGCATGGCCGCGCCGCGCGCCATGGAGATGCCGATCACGCGCACGGACGGCTTCACGCCCTTGACCGCCGCCGCAACGCCCGCCGCGAGCCCGCCGCCGGAGAGCGGCACGAGCAGTGTGGCAAGCTCCGGCAGCTCCTCCACCACCTCGAGGCCGAGGGTGCCCTGGCCCGCGATGACGTCCGGATGATCGAAGGGCGGGATGGCCGTCAGCCCCTCCTCGCGCACGAGGCGATCGACCTCGACCTGGGCGTCGTCCTGCGAGCGGCCGACGATGCGCACCTCGGCGCCGAGCGCCCGCACGGCCTCAACCTTGTTGGCCGGCACGAGGGCCGAGAGGCAGACGACAACGCGGATACCGAGCGCCTTCGCCGCATGGGCGAGCGCGCGGCCGTGGTTGCCGGTCGAGGCCGTGGCGACGCCGCGCCGACGCGCATCATCACCAAGCGCAAGGAGCGCGTTGGTGGCGCCGCGCAACTTGAAGCTGCCGGTTTCCTGCCGGCTGTCGAGCTTGAGGAAGACGGGCGCGCCCAGCCGCCGCGTCAGGCTCGGCGAATGCGCCAGCGGCGTCGCCACCACCTTCCCTGCAAGCGCGCCCCGCGCGTGCCGGATAGCGGCGAGGCCGACCGGCAGAGCGTCGATGGGTGGCGCGTCGATTGACCTGGACCCGACAGATGACATGGGGGAAGGCAGCTCCCGTCACTGGTTCGGGAGCATGCTCGGACCGCGCATGTATCATGTCAATCAAAACATTAAATCATTACAATTTTTCGTCAGGCGATGGCATCGACATCGTAGATCGGCGGCAATTGGGCAAAGGTATCGCGTACCGCCTCCAGCGTCTCGCGCAGGGCCGCGTGCGACAGCCGTCCGCCGAGGCAGATGCGGATGCCGCCCGCCGGCCGCTCCTCACCGGCAACAAAGGGATCGGAAGGCGTCACCGCGATGCCGCGGCGCGCCAGCTGGCGCACGAGCCCCTCCTCGCTCCAGTGCGGCGGCACGGCGAGCCAGGCGCTGAGCGAGAGCGGATGGCTGCCGGCCACATAGGCGCCGAGTACATCGGCGACGATTGCCTGACGCGCCCGGGCCTCGGCCCGTTGCAGGACCACGAGTTCGTCCGCCGTGCCATCCTCCACCCAGCGCGTCGCGATCTCCGCCGCAAGGTTGGTGGCGCTCCAGCTCGTCACGCGCAGGATGCTGGCAACGCGGATGGCATATTGCGGCGGCACCACGAGATAGCCCACGCGCAGCCCCGTCAGCACCGACTTGGTGAAGCTGGTGACGAAAAAGGCAAGGTCCGGCAGGAGTTCGGCATAAGCCGGCAACGGCTCGGCGACCAGCGGCTTGTAGACCTCGTCCTCGATGACGAAGACGCCATGCCGGCGCGCCACCTCGGCGATCTGCCGGCGCCGCTCGGCTCCGGCCACGTGGCTCGTCGGATTGCCGAGGGTGGGCACCATGACGAGCGCGGCGACGTCCCCGCTGCGGCAGGCGGCCTCGAAGGCCTCCACCAGCACGCCTTCCCCGTCGGTCGGCAGGCCGCGCAAGGTGAAGCCGAGCACGTTGGCAAGGCCGATGATGCCGTGGTCGGTCAGGCTCTCCGTCAGCACCACGTCGCCGCGCCGCACCACGGCGGCGACGGCCAGGAAGAGGCCGTGCGCCGCGCCGTTGGTGATGAGGATGCGGTTGCGGTCGGTGCTGACGCCAAGCCGCGCCACCCATTGCTGGCCGGCGGCGCGGTGCGCATCAAGCCCGGCGATCGGTCGGCACGGGCGCATGAAGGCGCTGTTGTCCGCCTCGGCGAGCGCGGTCATCATGGCCCGCGAGGCGCGCTCGTGCGCCTCCGTATAGACGGCGCGGATGATGGACAGGTCCGCCTTGTCGCCCGGGCTGCGGTCGAGCATGAAGCGGTCGGCCTGCTCGGTGATGCGGCTGCGCACGAAGGTGCCGCGCCCCACCTCGCCGCTCAGGTAGCCGAGCCGCTCCGCCTCCTTGTAGCTGATGCTGACCGTCTGCACGGAGACGCCGATGCGGCGGGCGAGCTCTCGGTGCGTCGGCATGCGCGCCCGCGGCGGCAGGAGGCCCGCCTCGATATCGGCGATGATCGCCTCGGTGAGCAGTTTGTGCTTGGTCGCGCCGGGCCGGCGCGGCAGCAGCGGATGCCATCCCCCGGCCGATCCGGATGCCGCCTCTCCATGGCCCGCCTCGCCGCCGGCGTCAATTTCGATGTGTCGCACCATGGATTGACCCGCTACAATGCCGCTTCGGCATCATTACAATATCCGGCTGCGGGACGCGATGGCAAAACTCGACAGGATCGACCTCAACATCCTTTCCGTGCTGCAGCGCGACGGGCGCATCACGAAGCTGAAGCTCGCCGAGGCGGTCAACCTGTCGCCGACCGCCTGCTGGGAGCGGCTGAAGCGGCTCGAGGAGATCGGTCTCATCCGCGGCTACGAGGCGCGGCTCGATCTCGAACGCATCGGCCGCTTTACGACCGTGCTCGTCGAGGTGACGCTGCGCAGCCACGCGCAGGCTGACTTCCGGCGCTTCGAGGATGCGATCGCCCGCGAGCCGCAGATCGTCGCCTGCGACGCCACGGGCGGCGGCGTCGACTACATCATGCGCGTCATGACGCGCGACATCGACAGCTACCAGCGCCTCATCGACCGGCTGCTGACGGCCGAAATCGGCATCGAGCGCTATTTCACCTATGTGGTGACCAAGACGATCAAGGCCGCCCCGCCGAGCGTCGCGGAGATCGCGGCGGCCACGTAAGGCGCGATCAGCCCTGGCCGGGCGTGCCTGCGAAAGCCGCCGGGTTCTTCACCTCGATCTCGATGAAGGACAGCGGATGGTCGGAGCCGTTCATCACGTCGTGCTCGACGCCCGCCTGGCGCATGTAGGACTGGCCTGCGACGAGGTGGTTGTCGTGGACCTGCTTGCCGTCGTGGATGCGCAGGATGCCGTCCGTCAGCAGCACGACGAAATAGGGCCAGCCGTGGCTGTGCCAGCCGGTCACTGCGCCCGGCGCGAAATCCCAGCGCGTGATGCGAATGTTGGCGTCGTCGACCTGCACGGTGGGAACGGCGGGGACGGTGCATTGGAAAGCCATCGGATCACCTCACGGGACACGTTTCAGGACAGGCGCGGACGGGGCAGCACCGCTGCCGCCGCGGCGACGAGGAGGGCAAGGCCGAGCCAGTCGGTGACGGCCGGCCGCTCGCCGATGAGGAGCATGGAGCCGAGGACGCCGACGACGGGAACGAGCAAAGTGCCGAGGCTCATCGTGCCGGCCGGCACGCGCGCCAGCGCCGCAAACCAGACGAGATAGGCGAGCGCCTGCGCAAGGAGCACGTGATAGGCGAGCGCCGCGAGCACCTTCGGCCCTGGCAGGACGGGCGCCGGCAGTCCCTCGAAGGCGAGCATGCCGGCCGCCGCCGCGGCGGCGCCGATGAGGAGCTGCCAGCCGGCGATGACGAGGGCGGAGGCGGGAACGGGATGGCGCTTGCCGATGACGGTGCCGAGCGCCCAGGCCATGCCGGCACCGAGCGCCAGCAGGAGGCCGTAGGACCAGGCGCCGGCGAGGACGAGCGGCACGCCGAGCGCCGCAAGGCCGAGGACACCGAGCACAAGGCCCGCGCGCTTGCGCCCGTCGAGGCGCTCGCCGAGGAGCAGCCGGGCGAAGAGCGCGGCCCACAGCGGCATGGTGAAGGTCAGGATCGCCGCGCGCGAGGTCGGCGCCGCGAGCTGCGCGAAAGCGAGCAGGATGTTGAAGGCGGCGATCGAGAGAAGGCCGGTCAGGACGAGCACCGGCACCGCCCGCGCCGGCACCAGGAGCGGCAGGCCGCGCATCCGGGCGACGCCCATCAGCACCGCCCCGCCGAGCGAGAGGCCGATGGTGCGCAGCGTCCACGGCGCGATCTCATCGAGCGCGATGCGCACCGCCGGCCAGTTGAGGCCCCACAGCAGCGCGAGCAGCAGCACGGCCCCGATATGCCGCCCTTCGAGCGCGACGGGAGCGGGTGTGCCGGAGGCGGCGTCCGCGGTGCTCATTGGGCCAGGCCGCCGAGCACCTCGTCGACAGCGGCGAGGAAGAGGTCCGCATCGGCCTCGGAGAACACGAGCGGCGGGCGAATCTTGAGGACATTGCCGGCGGGACCGGCGGCGCTGATGAGGATGCGCCGCTCCCTCAGGCCATTGACGAGACGCGCGGCGATATCGCCCGCTGGCGCACGGCTCGCCCGGTCGCGCACCAGCTCGACGCCGACGAACAGCCCCGCGCCGCGCACATCGCCGATCACCTCGTGGCGCTGGGCGAGGCTGTCGAGCCCCCCCTTGAGATGGGCACCGACGCGCCGCGCATTGTCGAGGAGGCCCTCCTTCTCGATGACGTCGAGCACCGCCATGCCCGCTGCGCAGGAGACGGGATTGCCGCCGAAGGTGTTGAAGTAGCGCACCGTGCGGCCGAAGGTCTCCACCACCTCCGGGCGCACGACGAGCCCGGCGATCGGGTGGCCATTGCCCATGGGCTTGCCGAGGCTGACCATGTCCGGCGTGATGCCGTGGCGGGCAAAGCCCCACATGTGCGAGCCCGTGCGGCCGAAGCCCGGCTGCACCTCGTCGGCGATGAAGACGCCGCCGGCCCGGCGGATCGCCTCCACCGCCGGCGCGAGGAAGCCGGCGGGATCGGGAAAGATGCCGTCGCTCGAGAAGATGGTGTCGACGATGAGGCCGGCCGGGCGGATGCCCGCCCGCTTCATGTCGGCGATCGCCGCCTCGACATCCTGCGCGAAGCGGGCACCGACGTCGCCTTCCGTGCGATAGCTGTCGGGTGCCGGCACGGTGCGCACCGCCTCGCCGAGCGGCGCGCCTTCGCCGAGCGACGGCGACATGCCGGCGAGCGTGCCGGTGACCCCGTGATAGGCGAAGCGGGTGACGATGAAGCCGGTGCCGCCGGTGTGGGCGCGGGCGATGCGCAGGGCAAGGTCATTGGCTTCGCTGCCCGTGCAGGTGAACATCACATGCGCGAGCGCGGGCGGAAAGCAGGCGAGGAGGCGCTCGGCATAGTCGAGCACGAGGTCGTTGAGATAGCGCGTATGCGTGTTGAGCACCGCCGCCTGGCGGGCGATCGCCTCCACCACGTGCGGATGGCTGTGCCCGACGCAGGCGACGTTGTTGTAGACGTCGAGATAGGTGTTGCCGTTCGGGTCGTAGAGCCGCGCCCCCTCCCCGCGCACCACATGCACGGGGTTCTCGTAGAACAGGCGGTAGGCGGGTCCCAGCAGCCGCTGGCGGCGGGCGATCATCTGCCGCTCGCGTTCCGGCACCGCTCCGGCGCCGGCGGGATCGTAGGCATTGATCATGGTCATGGGCTGTCTCCCCTCGCAGCGGCGGCCAGGAAGGCCCGGGCCTCGTCGCGCGTGAGCGCGGCAAGGCGCTCAAGGCCGGCCCAGGCGGCGGCGTTGTTGCGCAGGATATAGGCGGCGTTATCCGGATAGCGCGCCGCACGCCAGCCGCCGATGGCGACGATGAGTACGAGCCGCGTGGCGATGAGATCGAACAGCACCGCTAACTCTTCTGCCTCAAGGGCCATGCCTTGCGCAAAGCCCGCCACCACATCGGCGGCACCGGCGAGCGGATGACCCTCGTCGAGCAATTGGTAGGCGGCGGCGACGGCGAGCTCCTGCACCAGCGGCGCCCGCACCATGTCGCCGAAGTCGATGAGGCCCGACACCACCTCAGGCGCGTCGCGCGCCACGAGGAGGTTGTGCGGATTGGCGTCGTTGTGGATCACCTGCCGGCGCAGGCCGGGCAGCGCCGGCAGGGCGTGCTCCTCGAAGGCGTCGAGGAAGCGCCGAGGCAGGCCATGGTCTCGCCCCGGCGGCAGGTGGGGGAAGAGCTCGCGCACCTTCGCCGCCTGCTGCAGGTCCCACAGCAGGGCGTGGTCGGCCGCCGGATGCGTAAAGTCGCCGAGCGCGGCGTCGAGCCGGACCAGGAGCGCGCCGATCGCCCGTCGCTGGGCCGGGCTGCACGGTGCCTCGGGCAGCGGCAGGCCGTCGAGATAGGAGAGGATGCGCAGGACGCGCGCCCCGGACGGCCCGGGGATGTCCACCATGAGGGCGCCGTCGCGCGCCGGCACCGGCTGCGGCAGGGGCAGGCGCGGATCGCGCGAGCGCGCATGCTGCAGCGCGCGGGTCTGGAAATCGATGACCGCGCGCTCCTCCGCCGGGTTGCCGAGCTTGAGCACGAAGCGCCGGCCGTCCGCATCGGTGACCAGGAAATTGCTGTCGCGCTCGCCGGTGAGCGGCCGGGCGGTGACGGCGAGGCCGAAATGCGCGCGCGCCAGCCGCTCCGCCTCGGCTGCGTCGAGCGGCGGCACGCCGGTGGCCAGGAGATTGCCGGCCGGCGGCCGGGTGCGAGGGCTCGTCATCATCCTCTTTCCGTGCGGCGGCCGCTTCAGCGGTCGGCCCGGGCCACGGCGGCATGCAGCAGCACGTTGACGCCGGGGGCCAGCTCGTCGCGGCTCGCGAATTCGTTGTTGTTGTGGGTGATGCCGCCACGACAGGGCGTGAATATCATCGCCGTCGGGCAGACCCGTGCCAGGAAATAGGCGTCGTGCCCCGCCTGGCTCGGCAGGTCGCGATGGCTGTAGCCGAGGCTGCGCGCCGTCTCGCGCACTCCTGCGACCATGTCGGCATCGAAGATGCGGCCGCCCCATTGCCAGCGGTCGAGGATCTCGGCCGCGCAGCCGGCCCGCGCCGCCGCCTCGCCGACCGCGCGCGTGACGCGCTCGGCCATTACCGCGGCAGTCGCCGGATCGTCGTGGCGCACGTCGCAGACGCATTCGGCCCAGTCCGACAGGATGCCGGCCTTGTTGGGCCAGGCGGTGAGGCGCGCGGCCGTCGCCTTGCCGCCGGTCGCGGCATGGTCCCAGCCGATGTCGTCGACGGCGACGAGCAGGCGCGCGGCGGCGACGAGGGCATTGCGCCGCTTCTCCATGGGCCACGGCCCGGTATGGGCCGTCTCGCCGCGGAAGGCGACGAGGAAGCCGTGCGAGGCATAGGCGTGGGTGACGACGCCGACCTCGATCCTTTCGGCGTCAAGGATCGGCCCCTGCTCGATGTGCAGCTCGAAATAGGCGTCGAGCGGACGCCCGCCGACCGGCGCCTCGCCGAGATAGCCGATGCGCTTCAGCTCCTCGCCGAACGTCGGGCCGTCGTCGCCCGGCCGGCCATGCACGAAATCGAGGCTGTAGGCGCCGGCAAAGCAGCCCGAGGCCGTCATCGGCGGCGAGAAGCGCCCGCCCTCCTCGTTGGTCCAGTCGACGATCTCGATGGGCCGGCGGGTGACGTGGCCGATGTCGTTGAGCCGGCGCACGACCTCGAGCGCGCCGAGCACGCCGACGATGCCGTCGAAGCGGCCGCCGTTGGCCTGGGTGTCGAGGTGGCTGCCCATCACGACCGGCGGCAGGTCGTTCTCGCGCCCCGCGCGGCGGGCGAAGATGTTGCCGACCTTGTCGACCGTCACGACAAGGCCGGCCTCCCGGCACCAGCCGACGAAGACGTCGCGCATCTCCTTGTCGGCATCGCTCAGCGCAAGGCGCGACAGGCCGCCCTCGCGGCCGAGGCCGATCTCGGCCGAACGCTCGATGGTCGACCAGAGGCGCTCGGCATCGATGCGCGTATCACGCGGGAGGGACGAGGGGATGCTGGCCATGGCGGAGCTCGCAAATCAGTCGTCGGAAGGGGAAGCAAGCACGTCGGTGCCGAGGATGACGTCCCCGCCGCAGGCGATGTCCTGCTGGATGGCGGCGCGCGCCCCGGCGGGGTCGGCCCGGCGCACGGCGTCGAGCACGGCATGGTGATGATCGATCATGGTGCGTCCGCCGCGCTCGTAGGCGGCCGAGATGACCGGCCCCATCTTCAGCCACAGCCGGTGCAGGATGGCGCGCAGCTGGCCGAGGCCGGCGATCTCGGCGAGCGCGAAGTGGAACACCTGGTTGAGCGCGACCGCCTCGTCGAGGCGCCCCTCGGCGAAGGCGCGCTCGTTGTCGGTGAGGATGGCGGCGAGGCGCCCGATGTCGTCGAGCGTCGCCTTGCGCGCCGCATCCTCCGCCGCAAGACCCTCGAGCTCGAGGCGGATGCGGCGGATCTCCAGATATTCGTCCCGCTCCAGCACGGGCACGCGGATGTCGCGCGGGCTGCGCTGGACGAGCGCCCCGTCCTGCACGAGACGCAGGATGGCGTCGCGCACCGGGGTGACGCTCGTGCCCATCTCCTCGGCAATGTCGCGGATCTTCAACCGGACGCCGGGGCGCAGTTCGCCTTTGACCAGCGCTTCGGCGATGCGCTGGTACACCGCCTCGCCGAGACGCACGTGCTCGATCGCGTCGAAGGCCCGGGGCCTGACGCGCGCGCCGACGCTATGGCGGACGCGGACGATCACGAGACCTATCCCGCAAGCCCGGTCAGGAAGCGCTCGAGGCAGTCGCCGATGACGGAGACCTGGTAGCCGCCCTCCTGCACGACGACGGTCGGCAGGCCGGCGGCGCGGATCAGCCGGCCGACGCCGGCAAAGCCGTCCGTCGTGACCGAGAGCACGCTGAGCGGATCCTCCCGGTGGCTGTCGTAGCCGAGGGCGACGACGAGCGCCTCGGCGCCGAAGGCGGAGACCGCTTCGAGCCCGCGGGCCACGGCGGCGTGGAACGCCTCATCACCACTGCCGGCGGCGAGCGGCAGGTTGAGGTTGAAGCCTTCGCCCTCGCCCGAGCCGCGCTCGTCCGCATAGCCGATGTAGAAGGGATAGTAGATCTGCGGGTCGGCATGGACGGAGACCGTCAGCACGTCGGCCCGGCGATAGAAGACCTCCTGCGTGCCGTCGCCGTGATGGGCATCGACATCGAGCACCGCCACCTTGGCGAAACGCGAGCGCAGCCGCTGCGCGGCGATGGCCGAGTTGTTGAGATAGCAGAAGCCCGAGGCCCGGTCCGTGCGGCAGTGGTGGCCCGAGGGGCGGCACAGCGCATAGGCGTGGCGCTCGCCGCCAAGGACGGCATCGGCCGCGGCCGTCGCGGTATGGGTCGATGAGAGGGCCGAGCGCCACGTCTGCGGGCCGAGCGGCACGGCGAGGTCGCCGAGATAGTAGCCGGCCTCGGCCACGACGTGGCTGGAGCGGCACGGCGGCCGACCGTCCCGGTCGGGGCTGCCGTTCCAGTAGGGCGAGACGTTGGGCAGCACCTCCGGCCCGGCGTTCGGCAGTTTCACCCAGCGCTCGTAGGCCATGGCGAGGAAGTCGAGATAGTGCGGCGCGTGAATGGCGAGCGCCGGCGCGGTGCCGTAGTCCTCCGGCAGTTGCGGCGCGATGCCGACGCGCGTCAGCGCCGCCATGAGGGCTTCCGTGCGGCTCGGCCGGTCGGTCGGATCGGCGATGCGGCCGACGCGCATGAACTGCTTTGGGTCGTGGAGGTGCTGGTCCGGGTGGAAAAATGCGCGCATGGCGCTCGGCTCCTTGGCTGCGCGGGGCGCCCGCCCTCGTCAGGCGACGGCGGCGCGGGGGTTCCAGTGGCGACCCGGGATGGCCGCGATGAGCTTCTGCGTATAGGCGTGGCGCGGCGCATTGAAGACCTCGGCCGGGGGGCCGGCTTCGACGATGGCGCCGCGATACATCACCGCGATCTTGTCGCAGACCTCGGCCGCGACCCTGAGGTCGTGCGTGATGAAGATGACGGCGATGTCGAGCTTCTTCTGCAGGTCCTGCATCAGGTCGAGCACCTGCGCCTGCACCGAGACGTCGAGTGCCGACACGCTCTCATCCGCCACCAGCAGCTCGGGATCGAGCGCGAGCGCACGGGCGATGCCGACGCGCTGGCGCTGGCCGCCCGAGAACTCGTGCGGGTAGCGGTCATAGGCCGAGGGGTCGAGCCCGACGAGGGCGAGCAGGTCGCGCGCCTTCTTCTGCGCCTCGTCCATCGGCACACCGTTGGCGACCGGCCCGTCCGTGAGGATGCGGCCGATGGTGTGGCGCGGATTGAGCGAGGCAAAGGGATCCTGGAACACCATCTGCAGGTGCCGGCGCATGGGCCGGAAGGCCGCCTGCGAGAGCGGCACGAGGTCCTTGCCGCGGTAGCGGATCTGGCCGCCGTCCACGTCGGTGAGCTTGAGGATGCAGCGCCCGAGCGTCGATTTGCCGGAGCCGGATTCGCCGACGACGCCGAGCGTCTCGCCACGCCGCAGGGTGAAGCTGACATCGTCCACCGCCTTGACGATGCGCGGGCGTGTGAAGAGACCACCGCCGCTGCGGTAGGTCTTCTGAAGGTTGCGCACCTCGAGGAGCGGCTCGCCGGCGGCCTCGGCGCGCGTGGCGCTCTCGTCGGGATGCGGCACGGCCGCGATCAGGCGGCGCGTATAGGGATGCTGGGGCCGGTTGAGCACGTCGTCCGCCGTGCCCTGCTCCACGATGAGCCCCTTCTCCATCACCACCACCTTGTCGGCGATGTCGGCGACGACGCCGAAATCGTGGGTGATGAAGAGCACGCCCATGCCCTTGGCGCGCTGGATGCGGCGGATGAGCTCGAGGATCTGCGCCTGGGTCGTCACGTCGAGCGCCGTCGTCGGCTCGTCGGCGATGAGCATCGCCGGCTCGAGCGCGAGCGCCATGGCGATCATGACGCGCTGGCGCTGCCCGCCCGAGAGGCGGAAGGGATAGGAATGGCGCAGGCTCGCCGGGTCCGGCAGGCCGACGTAGTCCAGCAGTTCGAGCACGCGCTCATCGCGGCTCCTGGCATCGCCCTCGCCGTGCACCAACATGACCTCGGCGATCTGCTCGCCCACCGTCATTAGCGGATTGAGCGCAGATAACGGCTCCTGGAAGATCATGGAGACGGTGCGGCCGCGCTCGCGCGCAAGCTCGGCTTCGCTCATGACCAGGAGATCGCGCCCCTGGAGGAGGACGCGGCCCGACGACGGCTTCAGGTAGGACGGCAGCAGCCCCATGATGGCGTTGGCCGTCATCGACTTGCCGGAACCGGATTCACCGACGACGCAGAGGATCTCGCCGGCTTCGAGCGTGTACGAAAGGTTCTCGACGGCATATTTGCGGTCGAAACCGGCGGGCAGCTCGATCGACAGGTTGTCGACCTTGAGGAGAGGTGTGGTCGGCTTCATCGTCTCGTCCTCACCCCTTGCGACCGCGCAGGTGGGGGTTCATGGCGTCGTTCAGCCCCTCGCCGATCAGGTTGATGGCGAGCACCGTGACGAGAATGGCGACACCGGGAAAGACGCTGAGCCACCAGGCCTCGCGCAGCATGGTGCGCGCCGCGCCGATCATGAAGCCCCAGCTCATCATGTTGCGGTCGCCGAGGCCGAGGAAGGACAGGGAGCTCTCCGTTAGGATGGCGGTCGCGACCATCAGCGAGGCGGTGACGATGATGGGCGAGATGGCATTGGGCAGGATCTGCGTCGCCATGATGCGCGGGCCCGTCTGGCCGACAACCACCGCCGCCTGCACGAACTCGCGCGAGCGCAGGCTCAGGAACTCGCCGCGCACCAGCCGCGCCACCGGCGGCCAGGAGACGACGGCGATGGCAAGCGTGATGGAGGTGATGTTGGGGCTGAAGATGGCCACCAGCACCACCGCCATGGCGAAGGCCGGGATGGTCTGGAAGAACTCGGTGAAGCGCATCAGCATGTCGTCCACGCGCCCGCCGTAGAAGCCGGCGAGCGCGCCGAGCGCCACCCCGATGACGACCGCGACCGCCGTCGAGATGATGCCGATGAGGAGCGAGACGCGCGCGCCATAGGCGATGCCGGCGGCGATGTCGCGGCCGAGCAGATCCGTGCCGAGCGGATATGCGGGATCCTCGAAGGGGCCGAGCAGCGGCTCGCCCACGCCCTGCCAGGGGCTGACGGGATAGAGGACGGGCGCGGCGAGCGCGACGAGGACCACGACCACGAGGATCGCGAGGCCGATCAGCGCGCCGACGTTCTGCGCATAGCGGCGAAGGAAGCTCATGGCCGTTACCCTGCAGTTTCGATGCGCGGATCGACGAAGCGATAGAGCAGATCCGCCACGAGGTTCACGAGGACGACGACGGCCGCCGTGACGAGGAAGACGCCGAGCAGGACCGGATAGTCCCGCTGCATCAGCGCGTCGAACATCAGCCGGCCGATGCCTGGCCAGGCGAAGACGGTCTCGGTCAGCACCGCCCCGCCGACGAGCTGGCCGGCCTGGACGCTGGCAAAGGTGAAGACCGGCAGGATGGCGTTGCGCAGCACGTGGCGGCGGATGATGCGCCCCTTGGGCACACCCTTGGCGCGGGCCGTCTTGACGAAGTCGAGGTTCATCACCTCGAGCATGGAGGCGCGGGTGAGGCGCGTGTAGACGGCCGTGAAGAAGAGGCCGAGCGTCACGGTGGGCAGCACCAGATGGTGGGCAATGTCCATGACCCGCGCCCAGCCGGTATAGCCGGCGCCGATGCTCTCCATGTCGAAGGGCGGCAGCCAGTCGAGATGGATGGAGAAGATGAGGACGGCCATCAGCGCCACCCAGAAGAGGGGCGTCGCGTAGAAGATGAGCGCGCCCGTCATGATCAGGCTGTCGCCGAGGCTGCCGCGCTTGTAGGCGGCGAGCACGCCGAGCACAATGCCGAGGACAAGCGAGAAGAGGAAGGCGCTGCCGGTCAGGAGCAGGGTCGCCGGCAGGCGCTCCATGATGAGATCGGCGACCGGCACCTGGTTGCGGTAGGAATAGCCGAGATCGCCGGACAGGACGTTCTGGAGATAGCTGAGGAGTTGCACGTAGAGCGGCTGGTCGAGACCGAACTGGGCCCTGAGCTGGGCGATGAACTGCTCGTCGCCGGCACCCGCCTCGCCCGCCAGCACTGCCGCCGGGTCGCCCGGCGCGAGCTGGATGAGCAGGAAGTTGAGGATCACCACCCCGAGGACGACGAAGGCCGCCTTGGCGAGGCGCTGGATGAGGAACTCGAGCGTCTTCACGCTTTACTCCGGAGTTTGGCTTGGCCCCCGGCCAGCGGGCGCAGGGGGGCGGGCACGGATGCCCTCGCCCACCCGCCCGGCGTCGCGCGGGCGGCGCCGGGCTTGAGGGATCGACCCGCGTCAGATCGACCGGCGCGTCACTTCGCGATCCAGACGTCGTCCATCGACTCGTTGACGCCGATGCCGGTGCGCACGAGGTTCTTCACCTTGTCGCGCATGATGGTGACGTTGCGCTGCTCGAACAGCCAGCCGAGCGCCACGTCGTCCGTGATCATCTTCTGCACCTCGGCATAGGCGGCCTTGGCCTCCGCCTCGTCCACCGCGCTCGCGGCCTTGAGGAACAGCTCGTCCACGGCCGGGTTCTGGTAGCCCTCGTTGTTGGCGAAGGGCGTGCCCTTAATGATGTTGGTCGACAGGTAATGGCGAGCGACGCCGAGCGCCGGGTCACCGTACTGGTAGGTGAAGTTGAAGGTGATGTCGAAGTCCCACTCTGACAGGGCCTGCGACCAGCCGCCGGCATCGACCGCGCGGATGTCCACCTTGAAGCCGAGCTGCTCGAGCTGCTGCTTGACATATTCGGCCATGCGGTCCCACTGCGTGCCGTAGGGGATC
The DNA here is from genome assembly GCF_001887265.1 of Chelatococcus daeguensis. NCBI lineage: Bacteria > Pseudomonadati > Pseudomonadota > Alphaproteobacteria > Hyphomicrobiales > Chelatococcaceae > Chelatococcus > Chelatococcus daeguensis. The sequence continues at coordinate 181,392 of NZ_CP018096.1, forward strand.
GGCATGAGGCGGATGGTGTGCTCCTGCGGCTTCACGCCGGACTGGGCGATGAGTTCCTTCGCCTTGGCAAGGTCGAAGGGATAGGTCGACACGTCGTCGGAGAAGAAGCGCGTCGTCGAGGCGAAGGGGCTGACCGCCGGCTTGCCGAGGCCGAACCAGACGTTGCGGACGATGAAGTCCCGGTCGATCGCATGCATGATGGCCTTGCGCACGAGCTTGTTGTCGAACGGGGCCTTGCGCATGTTCCACTGCATGAAGACGAGCGGGGAATACATCTCCCAGCCATCCGTCGTCGTCGTGACGCCCTGGAGCTTCGACAGGCGCCGCACCTCGAAGCCTTCCACGTCGCCGCCGCGCAGCACGTCGACGGTGCCCTTCTCGAAGGCCACGGCGCGCGAGGCCGCGTCCGGCACGATGCGGAAGTAGAGTTCGTCGAGGTGGGGCATGCCCGGCTTCCAGTAGTCCTCGTTCTTCACGAGGTGGATGTAGGAGCCGCGCTTCCACTCCTTGAACTTGAAGGGACCGGTGCCGATGGGCGTCTGGTTGGCCGGGTTGGTGCGATAGTCGGTGCCGTCATAGACGTGTTTCGGCACCACCGGGAAGGAACTGAGCTCGAAGGCGTAGAGGAAGGCCGAGAACGGCCGCTTGAGCTTGAACACCACCGTATCCGGCGAGGGCGACGTGATGCTCTCGATGTAGGTGTTGGCGATGTAGCGCCAGCGCGGATGCGCCTCGCGCAGGAACTTGTCGGCGGTGAAGACGACGTCCTCGGCCGAGAACGGCTTGCCGTCGTGCCACTTCACCCCCTCCTGGATGGTGAAGGTGTAGGTGAGCCCGTCCTCCGACACCTCCCAGGCCTTGGCGAGCGACGGCAGGACCTTGAGGTCCTTCCCGTAGCTCAGGAGGCCCTGGTAGATCTGGCCGCCGACGTAGAGCGTCGGCCCCTGGGTGTTGAGCCCGACCATGAGCATCGGCGGCTCGGGCTGGGCGATCATGTTGAGCGTGCCGCCCGGCGTCGGCTTCTCCTGCGCACCCGCCGCCGCGGCGAGCGTGAGACCGGCAAGGCCGACGAGCCCCGCGATCAACCGGCTAGACTTCTTCATCCACTCCCCCTTGCTGCTTGCCCTGCCTCACGGCCATGGCCTTGCCAGGGCGTCGCAAGGCCTGTGCCAATCCGGTGCGAGACGAAGAAGGGAATGAAGGCACGGCAAGGCGAATGCGCCACCTTGCACGCCCGGCCCTCGCGGCCGGTTTCCCCGCTTGCGATCGTCTCCTCCTGACGGGCGGCGGTGGCCTTGTGGCCGTTCTCGCCGGCGCTCCCGTCAGCATTGCGCCTACCCCTGCCCAGCGATGGAGCAAGCGCCCAATTAAGATGCATCATACAGCATCTGCGTCAATTATATTCGACACCCGGGAACGACATGTCCCCGGTTCATACAACTGCTTCAATGAGGAAGGGGCCACGCTGGCGCAGCGCGCCGTCGAAGAGGCGGACAAAATCCTCGACGGTTTCGGCGCGCCCGGCCTCCACGCCCATGCCGCGCGCCATCGACACCCAGTCGAGCGCTGGATTGTCGAGCGTCAGCATGCGCTCGGCATTGCGGCCGAAGTGGTTGACGCCGACGTTGCGCATCTCGCCCTCGAGGATGGCGTAGCTGCGGTTGGCGAAGACGACGGTGACGATATCGAGCCGCTCGCGCGCCTGGGTCCACAACCCCTGCACCGTGAACATGCCGCTGCCGTCGGCCTGCAGCGCCACCACCTTGCGGTCCGGGCACGCCACCGCGGCGCCAGCCGCGAGCGGAATGCCGATGCCGATCGACCCACCCGTGATGCGCAGGTAGTCGTGCGGGGCGGAATCCTGCGAGAGCCCGAAGAAGCGGGCGCCCGCCGTGATGCTCTCGTCGCAGACGATGGCGCCTTCCGGCAGCATGCGCGCCACGGCAAGCGCCACCGCATCGTCCGTGAGCGTGCCACCCGGCAGCGCCATCTCGTCGGTGAAGCCCCGGCTCACCCGCACGGCTGCCTCGGCCGCGACGCCGATCTCGTCGGCGAGCCAGGCGAGCGCCTCGGCAAGGTCGTCGCCCGGGCGCGCGAGGTCCACGATCTCGCAATCCTCGCGCACGAGAAGGCCCGGCTTGCCGGGATAGGCGAAGAAGGCGACCGGGATCTTCGCGCCGACGACGATCATGGCGTCGACATCGGCAAGGGCGGCGAGCGCCGCGTCGACCGGATAGGGCACGTTGTCGATGGCGACGCGGCCCGCCCCGCGCTCCACGCGGCTGTTGGAGGTCTGCATCAGGAGGCGCGCGCCCGTCGCGGCGGCGATCCTGTCGGCCGTGGCGAGCGCATCGGCGCGCAATGCGCGGCCGGTCAGGAGCAGCGCGACGCGCCGACCCGAGCGCAGCGTCTCGGCGGCCTGACGCACGGCCTCCGGCGTGACGGAGCGGAAGGGCGGCAACGACGCCCGGCGCGGCGGAGTCCCGGCCGGCAGCTCGCCCCAGGCGGCATCGGCCGGCAGCACGAGCGTCGCGACGCCCGGCAGGCGCATGGCCGCCTCGTAAGCTTCCAGCGTCTTCGCCTCCACCTCCTCGGCACGGCCGATTCGGCCGTACCACTGCGACATGGGACGGGCGAGGCTGTCGATGTCGCTCGCCAGCGGCGCGTCGTGCTTGAGGAAATAGGTGGCGTGGTCGCCCACGACGTTGATCATCGGCGTGCGAGCGCGCCGGGCGTTGTGCAGGTTGGCGAGGCCGTTGGCGAGCCCAGGCCCGAGGTGGAGGAGCGTGGCCGCCGGCTTGTCCGCCATGCGCGCATAGCCGTCAGCCGCGCCGGTCACCACGCCCTCGAACAGGCCGAGGACGCAGCGCATCTGCGGCCGGCGGTCGAGCGCCGCCACGAAATGCATCTCGGACGTGCCCGGATTGGCGAAACACACGTCGATGTCATTGGCGAGCAGCGTCTCGCACAGCCGGTCGGCGCCGTTCATGTCATCCTCTTGAAAAGGGGTTGTCCCACGCTCAGGCGCTGACGGCCTCGGCCAGCGCCTCTTCGAGGATATCGAGTCCCTCGCTCACCTGCTCCTGCGGAATGGTCAGGGGCGCCAGAAGGCGGATGATATTGCCATCCGGCCCGCAGGTGAGGAGGATGAGGCCCTTTTCCTGCGCCTTCGCTACGAGCCGGCCGGCCAGTGCCGCATCGGGCTCGCGCGTCGTGCGGTCCTTGACCAGCTCGAAGGCCACCATGGCGCCGAGGCCGCGCACGTCGCCGATGGCGTTGAAGCTGTTGCGCCGGGCCATCTCGGTGAGGCGCTCGCGCATCATGGCACCGATCGTCTCGGCGCGCTCGCACAGCTTCTCGTCCTCGATCACGTCGAGCACCGCATAGGCGGCGGCGATGCCGATGGGGCTGCCGCCGTAGGTGCCGCCGAGCCCGCCGGGATGGGCCGCGTCCATCACCTCGGCCCGGCCGGTGACCGCCGCGAGCGGGAAGCCGCCGCCGAGCCCCTTGGCCATGGTGACGAGGTCCGGCACCACGCCCGCATGGTCGACCGCGAACATGCGCCCGGTGCGGGCGATGCCGGTCTGGATCTCGTCGGCGATGAGCAGGATGCCGTGCTCGTCGCAGAGCGCGCGCAGCGCCGCGAGGAAATCGGCCGGCGCCGGATAGAAGCCGCCCTCCCCCTGCACCGGCTCGACAATGATGGCGGCGACCCGGGCCGGATCGACGTCGCTCTGGAAGAGCTGGTTGAGCCCCTTGAGCGCCTCGGCGGTGCCGACGCCGTGATAGGTCTTCGGATAGGGCACGTGATAGACATCGGCCGGGAAGGGCCCGAAGCCCTTCTTGTAGGGCGCGACCTTGCCGGTGAGCGCCATGCCGAGCAGCGTGCGACCGTGGAACGCGCCGCCGAAGGCGATCACCGCCGGGCGCCCGGTGTGGGCGCGGGCGATCTTGACGGCATTCTCCACCGCCTCGGCGCCGGTCGTGACGAACATCGTCTTCTTCGGGTGGTCGCCCGGCGTGAGGGCGTTGAGACGCTCGGCGAGGCGGATGTAGCTCTCGTAGGGCGCGACGTGGAAGCAGGTATGCGTGAAGCTCTCGGCCTGCTCCTTCACCGCGGCGATGACGCGCGGATGGCGGTGACCGGTGTTGAGCACCGCGATGCCGGCGGCAAAGTCGATGTAGCGCTTGCCATCCACATCCCAGAGCTCGGCGTTCTCGGCGCGAGCCGCAAAGATGTGCTTGGTGGCGATGCCCTGCGGCACGGCCTCTTTCTGGCGCTTGCTCAATGTCTGCGTCGTCATGGCCTCTCGTCCTGCCGCGGCTGCCGGTTGTCGTTTCGCTCAAAATATTGAGCGGGCCGCGGAAGGCAAGCCCTCTCAATAGGCGGGGAGCCGGACCAATCGCCGAGCCTGCCAACATCCGAAACGGGCTTCCGGCGCTGTCCCCCGGCTGCATTCCTCTTGCAGCGCTGCCGTTTGGCGACGCCTTGGCCCGTCTTAGGTCGGCAGAGGCACTCTGCTGCCGGCCTTGACGATCCCCGCTTGCGGCGAGCCAGCAACCATCCTACCACTGTCATGCATAGAATTTTGAGCGTCCAGCGGCGCTCGGTCGCGGGCATAAATCAAGAGAAGCGAAGCCATGAAGGACCATCTCCAGTTCTACATCGACGGTGCCTGGGTGCCGGCCTCCGGCGGGCGCACGCTCGAGGTCGTCAATCCGGCGACCGAAGAGGCCTATGCCCGCATCGCGCTCGGCGAGACGGCCGATGTGGACAAGGCCGTGGCCGCGGCCAAGCGCGCCTTCGGCCGCTTCGCCCATGCGAGCCGCAAGGAGCGCGTCGAGCTGCTTGAATCGGTGATCGCCGTCTACAAGAAGCGCTACGATGACATCGCCGAGGCCATCAGTGACGAGATGGGCGCACCGATGAGCTTCGCCCGGCAGGCACAGGCCGCCGCCGGCCTCGGCCATCTCTCGGAGGTGCTGCGCGTCCTGCGCGACTACGAATTCGACGAGGTCGTCAACGAGACCGTGGTGACCCGCGAGCCTGTGGGCGTGTGCGGCTTCATCACGCCGTGGAACTGGCCGCTCAACCAGATTGCCTGCAAGGTCGGGCCGGCGCTCGCCGCCGGCTGCACCATGGTGATCAAGCCGAGCGAGGTCGCCCCGATCTCCGGCATCGTCTTCACCGAGGTGATGCACGAGGCCGGCGTGCCGGCCGGCATCTACAACATGGTCAACGGCGACGGGCCGACGGTGGGCCAGGCGCTCGCCACCCATCCGGACATCGACATGGTCTCCTTCACCGGCTCGACCCGGGCCGGCATCGCCGTGGCGCGGGCGGCCGCCGACACGGTCAAGCGCGTGGCGCAGGAGCTCGGCGGCAAGTCGCCCAACATCATCCTGCCCGATGCGGACATCGTGCGCGCCGTCACCCACGGCACGCGCCAGTGCTTCTCCAACAGCGGCCAGTCGTGCAACGCGCCGACGCGCATGCTGGTGCCCGCCGACCGGCAGGAGGAGGCGATCGCCGTCGCGCGCGAGGTGGCCGCGGCGACGGTGGTGGGCGATCCCCGCGCCGAGGGCACGACCATCGGCCCCGTCGTCAGCAAAGTGCAGTTCGACAGGATCCAGCGCCTTATCGAGCAGGGCATCGCCGAGGGCGCCCGGCTCGTCGCCGGCGGCCCCGGCCGGCCGGAGCACCTCAACCGCGGCTATTATATCCGCCCGACCGTCTTCGCCGACGTGCGCAACGACATGACCATCGCGCGCGAGGAGATCTTCGGGCCGGTGCTCTCCATCCTGCCCTACCGGGACGAGGAGGAGGCGATCGCCATCGCCAACGACACGGTCTACGGCCTGTCGAGCTACGTCACCTCCGGCGACCTCGACCACGCCCGCGCCGTGGCGCGGCGCATCCGTGCCGGCATGGTGCACATCAACGGCTCGCCCGGCGACCTCGCCGCCCCCTTCGGTGGCTACAAGCAATCCGGCAACGGCCGCGAGTGGGGCCGCTACGGCCTCGAGGATTTCCTCGAGGTCAAGTCGATGTTTGGCTACAATGCAAGAAGCGCTTAAGAAGTTGGGGCGGCTCGCGGGCCGCCCTTTTCATTTCACAGATAGGGCGGCGAGCAGGCGCTGACGACCGTGCAGCGCCCCTTGCCGACATTGCGGAAGCGGTGCGGGATGCGGCTGTCGAAGAGATAGGCGTCGCCGGCCTTGAGCACGCAGACCTCGTCGCCCACCGTCACCTCCAGCTCGCCCGTCAGCACCACGCCGCCCTCGTGCGAATCGTGGGCGAGCATGGTGAGCCCCGTGTCCGCGCCCGGCTCGTAGCTCTCGTGCAGGATCTGCAGGTTGTGGGCATGGGCGTCGCCCACCTGGCGCAGCGTGAGCTTGCCTCGGGCGCGCGTGCCGTTGACCTGGTGCAGGCGCGAGGTGAGGTCGACGAGCTCGTCGGCGGCAAAAAACACCTTGTTCCTGACCGGCCGGTCCTCCTCGAAGAACTGGGCCATGGTCATCGGAATGCCTTCGAGGATCTTGCGCAGCGAGGCGACGGACGGGCTGTTCTTGTTCTGCTCGATGAGCGAGATGAGCCCGTGGGTCACGCCGGCGCGGGACGCCAGCTCGCGCTGCGACAGGCCGGCGGCTTGCCTGATCTGTCTGAGGCGGGCGCCCACGTCGAATGTCATCTCGTCCCTCCGGCGCATCGGCGCCCCTGCCGCAAGCACGGATTTGGCTGCGGCGCGGGGCATCCGTCAATTGTTCGAAGGGAGCAAATGCCCGAACCGTCAGCGTTCGTCCAGCCGGGCGCGCCGTCGGCGTCCCCCTCCGGCCGGTTGCGGCTTCACATCGTCCAGCCGCCGTCGATGACGTGGGCCTGGCCGGTGGTATAGGCGGCCTCGTCGCTGGCAAGATAGACGACGAGGGCCGCGATCTCCTCCGGCTTGCCGATGCGGCCGATGGGCTGGCGGGCGATGAAGGCAGCCTTGGCGGCCTCGTAATCGCCCTGAGCCCTCAGCCGCTCGTCGAGCGAGGGGGATTGCACCGTGCCCGGGCAGATGGCGTTACAGCGGATGCCGCGCCCCACATAGTCGGTGGCGACCGACTTGGTGAGACCGATCACAGCCGCCTTCGAGGCGCTGTAGGCGAAGCGGTTGGGCACCGCCTTCACGCTCGAGGCAACCGAAGCCATGTTGATGATGGAGCCGCCGCCCTTCTCGAGCATGCCCGGCAGATAGGCGCGGATGGTGCGGTAGGCTGCCGTGACGTTGAGCTGCAGCGCGAAGGCAAGATCCTCCGGCGGGCAGTCGAGTATCGCCCCGGCATGGACGATTCCGGCGCAGTTGAAGAGAATGTCGACGGCACCGGTGCGCTCGCGTGCGGCGGAAACGTCGGCGTCGCTCAGCACATCGAGGCGGAAGGGCTCGATGCGGGCATCCGCCTGCTTGAGCGCAGCAAAGGCCGCCTCGTTGATATCCGTCGCGAAGACCCTGGCGCCGGCCCTGGCCAGGGCCACGGCCGACGCGAAACCGATGCCCTGTCCAGCCGCCGTCACCAGCGCCGACTTGCCGCTCAAATCGAACATCCCGGATCACTCCCCATCTGTCGCGGCCACGCCGCGGAGCCTTCACTGGTGGCGCATGGCACCTGCATCTTGCTACTTATCCGCCTCGCAATGGTCGGTACAGACACCGGATCCGTTACTCTCGCAATTTGCGGGCAAGCAATGACGGTCCCCAATCGAGCTGTCATGACCAAGGACGTTATCGATCTGATGGCTGCGAAGGTGCTCTTCAAAGCTGAATGGGTCCGTCATGATTGTCCCCGTGGAGCCCGCCGGGCATATCGGCGGGAGCGATCGCGCTTCCCACCAGCCGCGACTGCGGCCACGGACTGTCACACCGCTCGGGCTGACAACGCTGCCGTTGCAGCGCCATCCCTGCTGCCGCATGCAAGCCATGCGGGGAGGGAATATGCGCTCGCGGCATCTTCGGTCATAGATGGCGCACCGCTCGCGGGCGGTCCGACCTGCAGGCTGCGGGCCGCGAAAACGTTGCGGCACGCGGCTTGCACCTGCCCGCCCATGGACCACTTTCGGGTGCCTCCCGTCCCATGACGGAGCACCGCCGGCAGCGTCGACGAGGTCGTGGAGTTAACGTGCACATCGTCCTCTTCAATCCGAATTCGAACGAGGCAACGACCGACACCATGGTCGCCATCGCGCGCGAGGCGGCGGCGGGTTCGGCCATGATAACAGGGCGCACGGCGCCCTTCGGCGCGCGCATGATCGTCGACCAGACGGCCCTGTCGAAGAGCGGCGAGGCCATCGCGCAGATGGCCAAGGACCTCGCGGCCGAGATCGCGGCCGGCCGGCAGCGCGTCGATGCGGTGATCGTCTCGGCCTTCGGCGACCCGGGCCTCGATGCGGCGCGCGACGCCCTGCCCTGCCCGGTCATCGGCATCGGGGAAGCCGGCATGGCCGAGGCGGCCGCTGGCGGACGTCCGTTCGCCGTGGTCACGACGACGCCCGGCCTCGTCGAGGCCATCAACGCACGCGCGGCCGCGCTCGGCTACACGGCCCAGTTCCGCGGCACGCGCCTCACGGAAGGCGACCCGACCGAGCTGACCGCGGCTCCGGCCCGGCTGGAAGCGGCGCTCGCCGCGGCCGTCGATGCCTCCGTCGAAGAGGACGGCGCCGAGGCCGTGATCATCGGCGGCGGGCCGCTCGCCCGCGTCGCCAAGCTGCTGACGCCCCGCTCCGCCGTCCCGATCATCGAGCCGGTGCCGGCCGCCATCCGCCGGGCGCTGACCCTGTCGGCCGCGGCCGCCTGAAGGTCTACTCAGCCGCCTCCAGCCTGTCCGCGAGAAGGCAGGCGACGCGGCGACCCGGCCCCGGCACGATGACCGGCGGCAGAGCCGCGCGGCAGCGCTCGTCGGCGAAGTCGCACCGCGGCGCGAAGGAGCAGGCCTCGGGCGGCCTCTCGAGCGCCGGCGGCGCACCGCGGATCGCCTCAAGCCGCGCACCCTTGACGGCGCCGTGCAAATTCGCGGCAAGCAGGCCCTTCGTATAGGGATGGCGGGCGTCGCGGATGACCTCGGCGACCGTGCCCGTCTCCACCACATTGCCGGCATACATGACCGCAATCCGGTCGGCGATCTCGACCGCGACGCCGATGTCGTGGGTGACGAAGATGACGCCCATGCCGAACTCGCGCTGCAGCTCGCGCAGGAGGAGCAGGATCTGGATCTGCACCGTGGCGTCGAGCGCCGTCGTCGGCTCGTCGGCTAGCAGCAGCTTCGGCCGGCAGGCGAGCGCCAATGCGATCATGGCGCGCTGGCGCATGCCACCGGACATCTCGTGCGGGAAGACCTTCAGCCGCCGCTCGGGCGAGGGAATGCGCACGCGCGTCAGCATGTCGAGCGCCCGCTCCATCGCCGCCCGGCGGCCGAGGCCCTCGTGGCGCATCACCGCCTCGGCGATCTGGTCGCCGATGGAATAGACGGGATCGAGCGCCAGCATCGGCTCCTGGAAGACCATGGAAACCGTGCGGCCGCGGTAGTCGGCGAGCCGGCGGCCCGAAAGCGAGAGCACATCGACGCCGTCGACCGAGATCATGCCGGAGATGGCCGTGCGACGCGGCGGCAGGAGGCGCAGCAGCGTCTTGAGCATCACGCTCTTGCCCGAGCCGGATTCGCCGAGGATGGCAAGCACCTCGCCGGGGGCGAGCGAGAGGTCGAGGCCGTTGACGGCGTGCACCGTGCGCTCGCCGGAGAAGGTGACATTGAGATCGCGGATGTCGACGAGAGGCTTCGTCATGCGGCGGCTCCGACGGCCGAATGGCCGGAGCCGGCCACCAGCATGTGGCAGGCGGCGACGTGGGCCTCCGCTCTCGCCTCCCCTCCCCGGGCCTCGCCGGGAACGGACGCCAGCGCCGGCTTCACCGCCGTGCAGACCGCTTCGGCGAAGCGGCAGCGGGTGTGGAAGCGGCAGCCCGTGGGCGGATCGATGGGGTTTGGCGGGTCGCCCGCCAGGGGCGGCTCCTCGGTGCGCGCATCCGGGTCCATCGACGGCATCGCGGCAAAGAGCGCGGCCGTGTAGGGATGCGCTTTACGGGCGTAGACCGCCTCCGCCGGGCCGATCTCCACCACCTCGCCGAGATACATCACCATCACCCGGTCGGAGATGTAGCGCACCACGTTGAGGTCGTGCGAGATGAAGACATAGGTGAGGTCGCGCTCCTCCTTGAGGTCGGCGAGGAGGTTCAGCACCTGCGCCTCCACCGACTTGTCGAGGGCCGACACCGCCTCGTCGAGGATGACGAGGCGCGGCGCCATGGCGAGCGCCCGCGCAATGTTGACGCGTTGGCGCTGACCGCCGGAGAGCTCGTGCGGATAGCGGCCGGCAAAACGCGCCGGCTCGAGGCCGACACTCGCCAGCAACTCGCGCGCCCGCCGCCGCGCCTGCCCTTCGCTCATGCCGTGCACCCTGGGGCCGAAGGCGATGGAATCCTCGATGGTGAGGCGGGGGTTGAGCGAGGCGTAGCTGTCCTGAAACACCATCTGCACGCCGCGGCGCAGCTCGCGCAGCGAAAGTTCGTCACCGAGGCGGTCGCCGTCGAAGATGATGTCGCCCGCGTCGAGCGCGATGAGGCCGACGAGGAGGCGCGCCGTGGTCGACTTGCCGCAGCCGGATTCGCCGACGATGCCGAGCGTCTCGCCCTTCACCACCTCGAAGGAAACGCCGTCGACGGCGTGCACCGTGCCGGTGCGCCGGCCGAAGAAGCCGGAGCGGATGGGGAAATGCCGCCTGAGGTCGCGCGCGATGACGAGCGGCTGCTGCGGGCCGCCGCGGTCGGGCAGCGGCGCAACGGGGGCAAGGTCAGTCGCGGACATTCATCGCACTCCTGAGGCCGTCGCTGACGAGATTGAGGCAGAGCGACGTGACGAAGATCATGAGCCCCGGCAACGCCGCCACCCACGGGTTGATGTAGATGGCCGTGCGCAGGGTGTTGAGCATCAGGCCCCATTCCGGCTCCGGCGGCTTGACACCGAGGCCGAGGAAGGAGAGCCCGGCGGCGAGGATCATCGAGACGCTGGTGAGGCTCGTCGCATAGACGAAGATCGGCCCGAGCACGTTGCCGAGGACATGCACGCGCACGATGGTGAAGGCGCCCGCCCCGGACGCCCGCGCCGCATCGACGTAGTCGAGCGAGCGCACGCTCGCCGTGACGCTCTCGGCGACGCGGGTGATCGGCGGCACGAAGACGATGGTGAGCGAGACGAGGCTATTGACGATGCCGGCCCCGAGCGCGCCGGAGATGGCGATGGCGAGCAGCACCGAGGGAAAGGCGAAGAACACGTCGACGAGGCGCATGATGACGGTGTTGGTGCGCCCGCCGACATAGCCGGCGACGAGGCCTAGTACCGTGCCGATGCAGAAGGCCGCCACGACGGGCGTTATGCCGAGGAAGAGCGTGAGCCGGCCGCCGTAGACGAGGCGGGCCAGCATGTCGCGGCCGAGCTCGTCCGTGCCGAGCGGGAAGCCGGGCGTGCCGATCCTGCGCAGACGCCGCGCCATGCTGCCGGCATAGGGGTCGGCCAGGCCGAGATAGGGCGCAAAGATCGCCGCGAGGATCAGCAGGAGGAGCAGGACGGCGCAGCCGACGGCGACCGGATCGCGCCGGAAGCGGCGGGCGACGCCCGACCAGTAGCCCTGCGTGCGCTCCACCGGGGCGGCGATGCTCTCGGTGATGACGGCCATCGTCATGTCCTCTTGATGCGCGGGTCGATCACCGTCTGGGCGAGATCGACGAGGAGGTTCACGGCGACGAAGAAGAGCGCCAGCACGAGGATGGTGCCCTGCAACAGCGGCAGATCACGCTGGAAGATGGCGTTGGAGAGCAGGAAGCCCGTGCCCGGCCAGTTGAACACCGTCTCGATGAGGATGGAGCCGCCGAGGAGATAGCCGAGCTGCAGGCCCATGACGGCGAGCGCCGTGGGGGCGGCGTTGCGCACCACGTGGCGCAGCACGCCGCCGTGCATCAGCCCCTTGGCATAGAGCGCCTGGACGAATTCCTGCGAGAGGATGTCACCGACGAGGGCGCGCACGGTGCGCGCAACGATGCCCATGGGCACGACGGCGAGCGTCACAGCCGGCAGGACGAGATAGCGCAGGTGCTCTGCGTCCCAGCCCCAGTCGCGCGAGCCGTTGGGCCCCGCCCCCATGGCGGGCAGCCAGCCGAGCGTGACGGAAAAGACGATGACGAGCACCATGCCGAGCCAGTAGTTCGGCACCGAGACCCCGGTGATGGCGAGGGCCGTGACGGCCCGGTCGACACCGGTGTCGCGGAAATAGCCGGCGACGAAGCCGCAGAGGAGCCCGAGCGGAAAGCCGATGAGGCTCGCCGCCGCGGCGAGCACGAGGGTGTTGCCGACAGCGGTCATCACCTCCCCCGCCACCGGCCGGCCGGTGGAGATGGAGCGGCCGAGGTCGCCCGTCGCCGCCTTGGCGACCCACAGGCCGAACTGCACCGGCAGCGGCTTGTCGAAGCCGTAGGCGGCGCGCATCTCGGCCTCCTGCTCGGCCGTCGCGTCGAGCGGCATCACCGCCACGAGCGGATCGCCCGGGGCGATGTGCACGAGCATGAAGCAGATCAGGCTGACGCCGAGCGCCACCGGGACGACATAGACGAGGCGCCGGAGAAGATATGCGAGCATGCGTCGTCCACCCTTCGTGAGATGCGCCGCATCCGTTCGATGCCCGGAAGCAAGGGGCGCGGCGGACCCGGCCGGCATGGCGCCGGCCGGGAGCGCTGGGGTCAGTCCATCGTGATGGAGCCGAAGTTCTGGTACCAGTTCTGCGCCTGGACGAAGCCCTTGACCTTCGTGCTCATGGCGCGCGGCGCGACGTCGTGCGTGACCATCAGGAAGAGTGCCTCGTCGACGAATTTCTCATGCGTGCGCCGCATCACCTCGTCCTGTGCGGCAGCGTCGAAGGTGGTGCGAATCTCCTTGAAGAGGGCGTCCATCTCGGGGTCGCAGTAGTGGCCCCAGTTGGTGCCGTTCGGCGGCCTGAGATCGCAGGCGAGGTGCCGGATGAGACCGGTGAAGGGATCCTGGATGAAATAGCTGAAGTTGATCGACTGCGTGCCCTTGGCGCTCTCGTGCCCGGCGCCGGCGCGCCAGATGTTGATCATCGTGTTCCATTCGACGACCTCGAACTCGACATCGATGCCGACCTCGGCGAGGTTCTGCTGGATGAACTCGTTCATCGGCAGCGGCAGCATCTGGCCGGAGCCGGAGGGCGAGATCAGCGCCTTGACCTTGAGGCGCTTGTCAGGGCCGTAGCCGGCTTCGGCAAGCAGGGCCTTCGCCGCCTCAGGATCGTACTTCACCTCGAAGGTCGGCTCGCCGAACCATTGCGAGCCGGGCGTGAAGAACCCCTTGGCCGGGAGCATCAGGCCGCCGAGCAGCTCCTTCATGCCTTCGCGGTCGATGGCGAGATTGGCCGCCTTGCGGATGCGGATGTCGTTCCAGGGCGAGCCCTCGAGGCGCGACAGGTGCCACGTCCAGTTGTGCGGCAGGGCGTTGGAGACGATCTGGTGGCCGGCCCCCGTCAGCGCCGGGATGACGTCGGGTGCCGGGGCCTCGATCCAGTCGACCTGACCGGACAGGAGCGCGGCCGAGCGCGCGTTCGGCTCCGGCAGGGGCACGAGCACCATCTTATCGAGCTTCGGCACCCGGCTCTGGTCCCAATGGTCCTTGAACGGCACGAGATCGGCGCGCTCGCGCGGCACGACGTCGGCCAGCATCCAGGGCCCCGTGCCGGACGGCTTCTTGGCGACCGCTTCCCAGCTCTTGCCGAGCGCCTCCCAGTTGGCGGGCGAGGACATTAGGATCCAGGCGAGCTGATAGGGCAGCGTCGCATCCGGCTCCTTGGTGACAATCTCGAGCGTGTACTTGTCGAGCGCCTTGTAGGCGGCGACGGCGGGAATGCGCGACTTGCCCTGCGCCGCCTGGCGTGGGTCGTATTGCGGGCTCTTGTCATCGAGCAGCTTGTCGAGGTTCCACACCGCCGCCTCGGCGGTGAACGCGCTGCCGTCGTGGAACTTGACACCCTCGCGGATCTTGAAGGTCCACCTGGTCTTGTCCGCCTCGTCCACCTTCCATTCGGTGGCGAGGCCCGGGATGAGGCCTGACGGCTTGTCGGCGCTCGTCAGGTCCCAGTTGATGAGCGCGTCATACAGCGTATAGCCGATGAAGCGCATGCCCTCGCCGCCGTTGTCCGTCTGGCCGGTGGTCAGCGGAATGTCGGAGGCGGTCATGCCGATGCGCAGCGTGCCGGCGGCAAACGCCGGGGCCGCCAGCGCCGTTCCGGCCAGGACCGCCGCGGCGAAGGCCGTTCTCAGTCGCCCGATACCCATGCTCTAAACTCCTTCCTGTCCTCTCGTCTTGTCGCTCCGATCATTCGTCGCGGATCGGATGAAGGATGCGATGGCGGCCGCGCCGACGATCCCGGGGCGGCCAGGGAGCGGGAGAGGCCGGCCGAGCCGCACTTGGCGCAGCCGCTCGCGCTCGCCCTCTCACACGGCCATCAGGAATCCGGCCGGCCGGTCGGCCGTGGTGAGCGGCGCATGCCAGACGCCGGGGCCGTAGACGATGGCCTGGCCGTGCCGGCCGACGAAAGCGGCGAGCGTCCCCGCCGCGACGGTACCGTCCTCGCGCGCCAGGGCCACGACGACGAGCGGCGCACAATCCTCGAGCGGCAGGAAGGCCTGCGCCGAGAAGGGATGGCATTCGAGGCCGGCGATGCCGGCCCCCGGCGGCCGCGGCGAGACAGCGAAATGGGCGAGGCACAGCCGCGCCGTCGGATCGCGGCTCTCAAGGTCGAGGAGCGCGTCGCGACGCCGGGCATGGCCCTCGTTCACGACGGCGGCCGCGCCGACCTCGATGACACGGCCGTAGGGCGCGAAGGCAGCCGCGGACAGCGGGCGCCAAGAAACGCCCGGCGTCGAGGAATTGGCGTCCTGCCCCGTCTCGCCAATGCCGTTCATGTCGGCCTACGCTCCAAGTTCCGGGCCTGATGTTCCGGAGGTGATGTTGCAGACTTGCCAATCCCGGTGCCGGCCAGCATGGTGACGAGCCGGACTGACCGGTCTGACCAGTCAAGGCTGCGATCTGCCGCTTTCCGGTTCAAGCAACAAGTCTAGGCAGCGGCGCGCGAAAATTGGTCAACGGAGCACCGCGAAGGATGAGACGGGAGGCAGGAAGGTGACACCAGCCATGCCGCGCGGGCGCGAGCATCGCTCCGTACCGATGAAGACGGCAGAGGCCATCGAGGCCATGATCCGGGCCCGCGGTCTCGCCCCCGGCGACCAGTTGCCGGCCCAGCGCACGCTTGCCCAGGATTTGGGCATATCCCGCCCCTCGCTGCGGGAGGCCCTCTCCGTGCTCGAGACGCTCGGCATCGTGCGCATCGAGATCGGCCGCGGCGTCTTCGTCGCACCGCGCGGGGAAGGGCCGAAGGCGCCGTCGTGGCGCTTCAGGGAAAGCTTCACGCTCGCCGAGGTCTTCGAGATGCGCCTTGCCGTGGAGGGCCTCGCCGCCATGCTCGCGGCGCCCCGCATGCCCCAGCCGGCTCGCGAGACACTGGCCGCCTCTGCCCAGGCCATGGGCAATGCCGCCCGGCGGGGCGATGTCGTCGGCGCCGCGGAGGCGGACACCGTCTTCCACGACCTCGTCGTCGCCCATTGCGGCAACCGCCTCCTGCAGGAGGTGCACGGCCGCACGCACGCGCTGACCACCGAGAGCCAGCGCGTGCCCATGGTCGCGCGCGACAGCCTGTTCGACACGGCCGACGAGCATTTCGCGATCCTCGCCGCCTTCGTCGAGCGGAACGGCGAGCGCGCCCGCGCCACGATGGAGGCGCACATCCGCGCCGCCGCCGGGCGCGCGGGGATCCACCTCGGCGCCGGTCCTGCGGTGCCGATGCTTCAGGCGGTGCTGTAGCAGCGCCGGTCGTGGTCGAGCACGGCCGCGAGCAGCACCTGCGCTCCCACCCGGCATTCCTCATAGGACGTCGCCTCGGCCTCGTTGTGGCTGTGCCCGCCGGCGCAGGGCACGAAGATCATCGTCGTCGGTGCGATGCGCGCCACATAGGCCGCGTCGTGGCCGGCGCCGGAGACGATCTCCCGCCAGGAGAGCCCGAGCCCGTCCGCGACCCGGCGCACGGCATCGACGAGGGCCGGGTCGAAGGCGACGGCAGGCGAATTCCACACCTGCCGCAGGGCGTGCTCCAGACCGCTCGCGCGGCCCGCCTCCTCCACCGTCGCGAAGAGCGCCTTCTCCATGACATCGAGCGCCGCATCGTCGGGATGGCGGAAGTCGACGGTCAGGAAGACATGGCCGGGAATGACGTTGCGCGAATTGGGGCCGACCTCCACGAGGCCCACAGTGCCGACGCCGGGCGGATGCGTCCGCGCGATGGCCTCGACCGCGCCGATGATGCGGGCCGCGCCGACGAGCGCGTCGCGCCGCTGGGACATCGGCGTCGAGCCCGTATGCGCCTCCCGTCCCGTCAGCGCGATCTCGTACCAGCGCATACCCTGCACGCCGGTGACCACGCCGATCGCCTTCTCCTCCGCCTCAAGGATCGGCCCCTGCTCGATGTGCAGTTCGAACATGGCGCTGAAGGCCGTGGACCCCACCTTGGCCGGCCCGCGATAGCCGATCTCATCCAGTGCCTCGCCGAAGGTCACGCCCTGCCTGTCAGTGCGGCTGTCGGCATAGGCGCGATCGAAGACGCCGGCATGGACGCCCGAGCCGAGCATGGCGGGCGAGAAGCGCGAGCCCTCCTCGTTGGTCCAGTTGACGAGCATGAGGGGCGCGTTCGTCTCGTAGCCGGCCTCGTCCAGCGTACGCAGCAATTCGAGCCCGGCGAGGACGCCGAGGATGCCGTCGAACTTGCCGCCGGTCGGCTGCGTGTCGAGGTGGCTGCCGACGGCGATCGGCGGCACATCCAGCCTGCCCGGCCGCACGGCGAACATGTTGCCGACCTCGTCGACCGTGACCGTGCAGCCGAGGTCCTCGCAGGCGCTCTTCAGCCAGTCCCGTACCTGCCTGTCGCGGTCCGTCAGCGCCAGCCGGTTGATGCCGCCTTTCGGCGTGCCGCCGATGGCCGCCGTCTCCATGATCGACCGCCACAGGCGGTCGGGATCGATCGTCAGGTTGTGCATCTGCTCCTCATTGCCGGTTCGACCTTCCGGCAACGGGAGCAAAAGCCGTACCGCTTTCCCTAAACCTTTCCTATGCAATTGAACCGGAAAGGCTTCCATCCTTTTAAACAGAACATTTTCTTCGCGCCAAACCGGCATCCACTTCGGCGCAAATTCGGCGCAAAATGCGTTAGAGCGGCTTCAGATTGGCCTCGATCGCCGCCCGCTGCGGCTCGAGGAAGGGCGGCAGCGCGAGCTTCTCGCCGAGGCTGTCGAGCGGCTCGTCGACCGCGAAGCCGGGGCCGTCGGTCGCGATCTCGAAGAGGATGCCGTTCGGCTCGCGGAAGTAGAGCGAGCGGAAGTAGTAGCGTTCCACCTCGCCGCTGTTGGGCAGTCGGACGGAGCCGAGCCGCGCCGCCCAGGCCGTGAGGCCCTCCCTGTCAGGCGTGCGGAAGGCGACATGGTGAACGCCGCCCGCCCCCTGCATCGCCGGCCCGAGGCCGGACTCGGCGAGGACGTGCAATTCGGCCGCCGGGCCGCCCTCGCCCATGGCGAAGACATGCAGCGTGGTGCCGCCGTCGACGGGATGAACGCGCTCCGGCCGCATGCCGAGCACCTCGGTGAGAACGAACTGCGTCGGCGCGAGATCGGGCACCGAAAGCGTGATCGGCCCGAGGCCGCGGATCTGGTGGTGCGCCGGCACTGGGCTGTCCGGCCACGGATGGCCCTCGCCAGAACCGCCGTCGTCGACGAGGTGGAGGCGCTGGCCCTCCGGGTCCTCGAAGACAAGTGCGGCGCGCCCCGCCCGCTCACCGATCTCGCCGACCGTGCAGCCTGCCTCGGCAAGATGCTCGCGCCACCAAGCGAGGCTCTCCTCGCCCGCGACCCTGAGGCCGGTGTTGACGATGGCATGGGTGCCGCGCCGCTCGCGCCCCACGGGCCAGTCGAAGAAGGTCACGTCCGAGCCGGGCGAGGCGGCGCCGTCGCCGTAGAAGAGGTGGTAGGCGGAGGTATCGTCCTGGTTCACCGTCTTCTTGACGAGGCGCATGCCGAGCACGCCGGTGTAGAAGCGGTGGTTCTCGCTCGCCTGCGCCGTGATCGCCGTCAGGTGGTGAATGCCCGTCAGCGTGTGATCCATGGCCGTTCTCCTCGCCGAAGCCTCAACGACATATCGGCGGGGAGGCGGGCATTGCAATGTCAGCGCCGGGAATTGTCCCAGGGGGACGGTCAGGCCCGGATGCCTGCCAGGATAAGATCGACGACGTGGGCCCGGCGCTCGGCGATCTGCTTCTTCGACATCAGGTCGCGGTCGAGGATCACCGACAGGGTGAAGATGTTGGAGAAATAGAAGAAGGACACGCCGGCAATCGAGATCCACAGCTGCGCCGGGTCGATGCCGCTGCGGAAGACGCCGGCCGCCACGCCCTTGTCGAGAATGTCCTGGATCATGCCGATGAGCGGCGAGTGCATCGTCTTGATGCGCGTCGAGCCCTTGAGATGGCGCGCCTGGTGCAGGTTCTCGCTGTTGAGCAGGTTGATGAAGGTGCGCTCGCCGACAAAGGAATCGAAGGTGAAGGCGACAAGCGCCCGCATCGCCTTCTCCGGCGCGAGTTGCTCGAGATGCAGGCGCAGTTCGGCCGTGCGCACGCGCTCGTAGGCCGCCTCGAGCACGGCGAGCCACAGCCCGCGCTTCGAGCCAAAGTAGTGATAGATCATGCGCCGGTTGGCGCCCGAGCGCTTGGCGATGGCGTCGATGCTCGCACCAGCGAAGCCCCGCGAGGAGAACTCCACCGTCGCGGCGGCGAGGATGTTGCCGCGCGTCCGCTCGGGATCGCGCGTGCGCACCTCGCGCTTCGCTACCGCGCCTTCGGGCGCCGCTGTCGCCTCGGCGGCCTTCGTCTTCGCCATGCCGTCGTTACGCTCCACTGCCCCGGCGTGACGAAAGACGCCCCGCCCCTTCTAGACTGCCGACCGATGGCGGGCGATGCAGGTCGCCAGCACCTCGTCCATCGGCCTTGCCCACCAGTCCTCGGAAAATATCTCGACTTCCGCATAACCCGCGTAGCCCACCGCTTCAACTGCGGCGCGGATGGGTTTGAGGTCGATGACGCCGTCGCCCATCATGCCGCGGTCGAGCAAGAGGTCGCGCGTCGGCACCAGCCAGTCGCAGACATGATAGGCGAGCATGCGCTCGCGCCCCGCCCGCGCGATGCCGGCGAAGAGGTCCGGGTCCCACCATACGTGATAGACGTCGCAGGCGACACCGAGAAAGCCGGTGCGAGCCGGATCGAGCCGGTCGCAGATGTCGAGCGCCTGGCCGAGCGTGTTCACGCAGGCGCGGTCGGCGGCGTACATCGGGTGCAGCGGCTCGATGGCGAGCGGCATGCCGATGGAGCGGGCATAGTCCAGCAGTTCGCCGATGCCGTCCTCCACCATGATGCGCGCCGCGCCGAGGTCCTTCGACGGGGCCGACCCCGGCCGCGAATATTGCGGCAGGCCGCCGACGACGAGGACAAGGCAGGGCGCGCCGAGGGCCTTCGCCTCGTCGACGGCGCGGCGGTTGTCGTCGCGCATCTCCGCAAGATGCGCCGCATCGCTCGGGAACATGCCGCCACGGCAATAGCCGGAGAGTTCGAGTCCGGCTGCCTTGACGGCAGTGACCGCCCGATCGAGCCCGACAGCCGCCACCTGGTCGCGCCACGGCGAGATGGCGCGGATCTCCGCCCGCGCGCAGGCGTCGATGATGGCGAGAAGGTCGCCTTGCTTGCGCACGGTCGCCGTGTTGATCGACAGGAAGCGGTGGTCCCGCGAGAAGTCGCGCAACGCCGCATCCGCGACGGTGGAAGCGATATGGTTCATGCCCTCATCCTTCCACGCCGCGCGTCGCGAGCACGTGGCGCATGCGCCTGACCGCAAGGGCCGGATCGCGCAGCAGGCCGGCCGCATCGGCGAGCCGGAAGAGCTCGGCGAGATGCAACGTCGAGCGCGCACTCTCCTGGCCGCCGACCATGGTGAAATGGTCCTGCCAGCCGTTGAGATAGGCCATGAAGACGACGCCCGTCTTGTAGAAGCGCGTCGGCGCCCGGAAGATGTGGCGCGACAGCGGCACCGTCGGCGACAGGATGTCGTGGAAGGTCGCTTCGTGCCCCCTGGCGAGGCTGACGAGCGCGGCCGAGGCTGCCGGCGCGATGGCATCGAAGATGCCGAGCAATGCGTCGGAATAGCCCTTGTCGTCGCCGGCGATCAATTCGGCATAGTTGAAGTCGTCGCCGGTATACATGCGCACGCCCGGCGCAAGGCGCCGGCGCATGGCGATCTCGCGGTCCTTGTCGAGCAGCGATATCTTGACGCCGTCCACCTTGGCCGCATGGGCGTTGATGATGGCGACCGCCGTGTCCATGGCCACCGCGAGCTCGCGCGTGCCCCAGTAGCCGGCGAGCGCGGGATCGAACATGTCGCCGAGCCAGTGGATGATGACGGGCTCGCGCGCCCCCGTCAGCAGCCGGTCGTAGACGCGCACGTAGTCGTCGGGCCCCGCCGCCACGCGGGCGAGCGCCCGCGAGCACATGAGGATGATGCGCCCGCCGACCTTCTCGATGGCCTCGAACTGCGTCTCGTAGGCCGCGATCACCTCGTCGACGCTCTTCACTGCGGCAAGGTCGAGATGGTCCGTACCGGCGCCGGAGAAGACGAGCGCCCCGCCGCGCGCCTTCGCCGCCGCGACCGAGCGCGTGATGAGATCGAGCGAGGTCGGCCAGTCGAGGCCCATGCCGCGCTGGGCCGTGTCCATGGCCTCGGCGACGCCGAGGCCGAGGTCCCACAGGTGCTCCCGGTAGGCGATGGTGCGGTCCCAGTCGATGGCGCAGTCGAGCCACGGGTCCGCCTCGCGCAGCGGATCAGCGACGACATGCGCCGCCGAGAAGGCGACGCGGTTCATGGGGCCGGCCGCGCGCTCGGGAAAGTCGCGTGGCGCACGCGGCCGGAAGGTCTCGAGCGACCGGTCGGCGCGCGGCAGACGGATGGTGAGGCTCTGGTCGACGACGTTCATGGCCTGTTTCCCTGCCCTCACTCGGCCGCCTGGGCCCGCGCCGCCTTCAGCGGCAGCGGCGGTACGTCGACCCAGCGGCGCTCGCGCCAGCTCTCGAGCGCGCATTCGACGAGCTGCACGCCCTTGGCGCCCTCGTGCAGCGTGTACTTGTAGGGCGCGCCCTCGACGACGTGGCGGATGAACATCTCCCACTGGGTCTTGAAGCCGTTGTCGTAGACGGCGGTCTCTGGCACCGGCTGCCAGTCGGCATAGAAGTCGTGCGTCTGCTTCTGGTCCGGGTTCCACACCGGGCGCGGGGTGCCCTGGCGGGCCTGCATGACGCAGTCGGTGAGTCCGGCCACCGCCGAGCCATGCGTGCCGTCGACCTGGAAGGTGACGAGGTCGTCACGATAGACCCGTACGCACCAGGACATGTTGATGTGGGCGATGACGCCGCCCTCGAGCTCGAAGGTGGCATAGGCGGAATCGTCGGCGGTCGCCGGGTAGGACTTGCCACGCTCGTCGACACGCGCCGGAATGTGCGTCGCGCCGAGGCAGGAGACGGCCTTCACTTCGCCGAAGAGATTGTCGAGCACGTAGCGCCAGTGGCAGACCATGTCCAGGATCATGCCGCCGCCGTCCTCGCTACGGTAGTTCCAGGACGGGCGCTGCGGTGCCTGGCCCCAGTCGCCCTCGAAGACCCAGTAGCCGAACTCGCCGCGCACCGACAGCATGCGGCCGAAGAAGCCGGAATCGCGCAGGAACTTCAGCTTCTGCAAGCCGGGCAGGAAGAGCTTGTCCTGCACCACCCCGTGCCTGACGCCCTTGGCGTCGGCAAGCTCGCAGATCCGGAGCGCCTTGGCGAAGTCGGTGGCGATCGGCTTCTCGCAATAGATGTGCTTGCCGGTGGCGATCGCCTTCTCCAGCAGCTCCGGCCGCATCTGCGTCGTCGCCGCGTCGAAGAAGATGGTGTCGTCGGGATTGGCGATGGCGGCGTCGAGGTCCGTCGTCCAGCGGGAGATGCCGTGGGTCTTGGCGAGCGCCTCGACCTTCTCGGCATTGCGGCCGACCAGGATGGGGTCGAGCTGCACGCGCGAGCCGTCCGACAGCGGCACGCCGCCCTGCGCGCGGATGGCGGCGACCGAGCGGATGAGATGCTGGTTGAGCCCCATGCGGCCGGTGATGCCGTGCATGACGATGCCGAGAGTACGCTGGCTCATGATGTCTGCCCTTCGAGGATGGATTGGGAAGTGAGGCGCGCGAGGCTGCCCCAGATGGGTTCGGCGCCGCCGGCAAGGCCGGGAACGCGGAAGAGGGAACGGGTGGCGAGCGCGCCGCTGCCGGTCGCAAGCCGCAGGCGGCCGCCGCGCTCCTCGTAGAGGTCGGGATGGGCGGCGGCGAAGGCCTCCGCCTCTTCCGCCGGCGCCGGCCCGAAGCCGTCGACATAGTGATGACCGTTGCGCTCGACGTGGCCGAGGCCGAGGAGCGCGACGAGCGCCGTGTCCTGCTGCACGCCGAGGCCGGCCTGGCAGGTGAGGTCTTCACCACTCAGGAAGCAGTGACCGGGGCGCCCTGCGGCCTCGTTCAGCGCCCGGGCCCGCACGGCATTGAGGAGCGACTTGTAGAGGCCCTTGCAGGCCTTGGACGAGACGCCGCGGTAGCCGCGTGCCACCGCCTCGGGAAAGGCATCGTAGGTGCCGTCCGCCTCGTCGATGATGAAGGCCATGCCCTCAGCGACGTCGCCGAGGTCGTGGGCGAGGGTCGTGGCACGGTCGAGCGGCTGCTCGACATACATCAGCCGCTCGCGCAGGGGAGCAAGGGCGGCATCGGACGTGAGCGCCTCGACGAGCGCCGCGAGGCCGGGAAGGTCGTATTGCTCGTTGGCGTCGAGCGTCACGCCCGTGATGGTGCCCGCCCGCGCCATGATGCCAGCGATCTCGGCCAGGCGCGCCCGGTCCCGCGCAACGTCGCCGCCGAGCTTGAGCTTGAGGTAGTGGAGCGACGAGCGGGCGATTTCAGCGGGGAGCGCCGCAAGGTCGTCGCCGAGGCCGACCGTCCAGCGCAGGGCGACCTCGGCCCGCGGCGCGAGACCGGCGAGGAAGTCGTCGATCCGCCCGGCCTCGATGTCCGGCGTCAGCCGCGCATCGAGCCCCGGCAGGTTGCGCCTTAGGCCTGTCGCAGCATCGACGCCAAGCGCCTTGAACAGGGCGTCGAGGATCGCCTTGTCGATGACGGCGGGGCCGTAGCCGCGCACCAGCGCCGGCGCCGCATCCTGCGCCGTCTCGCCGACCGTGCGGGCATGATGCCCGAAGGCCGTGTCGAAGCCGCGGGCATCGCGATAGACCGCCGCGGCCCGCGTGAGCCCGGCGCGCAGGTCGTCGATGGTGTCGGCGGGGCTCTTCGCCGGGTTCTTGTCGAACCACTTCGGCATCATCATCTCGGCCGCGGCGCCCGTCGCGATGCCGTGGCCCTCGACCTCGACGGTGACGCGCACGAAGGCCTGCGGCGCCGCCGTCACGCTCGCCGCGCCGAAGCGGAAGGCATGCGTGAACGGCATGAGCCGCTCGAAACAGGCAATGTCGAGGAGGCGAAGCCGTGGGGCCATGGCGTCAGTCCAATGCGCCGCGGGCATAGAAGTGCCCGCGGATTTCCTTGGTAATCTCGGCGAAGCACCGTTCGCCCATCATCTCCAGCGAGCGCGGCCGCGGCAGGTCGACCTTGTAGATCGCCTCGACCGTGCCGGGACGCGACGACATCACCACCACCCGGTCGGCGAGGAATACCGCCTCCGGGATCGAGTGGGTGATGAAGATGATGGTCTTGTTGGTCTCGCCGTGGATGCGCTGCAACTCGAGGTTCATGTGCTCGCGCGTCATGGCGTCGAGCGCCCCGAAGGGCTCGTCCATCAGGAGCAGCGCCGGGTCGTGCACCAGCGCCCGGCAGATGGCGGCGCGCTGCTGCATGCCGCCCGAGAGCTGCCAGGGATACTTGTCCTCGAAGCCCTTGAGGCCCGCCGTCTCGAGCAGTTGGTGCGCCCGGGCGAGATGCGTGGCGCGGTCGAGGCCGCGCACCTCGACGGGCATCATGACGTTGCGCAGCAGCGTGCGCCAGGCGAGCAGGACCGGGCTCTGGAAGACGATGCCGACATTGTCCGGCGGCTCGCGCACGGCCTCGCCGTCGATGCGCACCTCGCCCTCGGTCGGCGCGATGAGGCCGGCGAGAAGCTTCAGGAGCGTGGACTTGCCGCAGCCCGAGGGGCCGACGACGGCGATGAACTCGCCCTCGTCGACGTCGAGGTCGACCGGGGACAAGGACGGCACGTCCCCGGCCCGCGTGCGGTAGGTCTTGCTCAGGCCACGGATCTCGATGAGACGGCGCGTCCTGGCCGGCTCGTCCCGGCTGATCACGGTGAAGCGGCGCGCAGCGGCAGGCATCGCGGCACCCCTCACTGGCTCGCCGCGGGCAGGAAGTCGTTCGTGTAGAACGCCTTCGGATCCCCGGCCGACGCCGCCTCGACGCCGCCGTACTGTACCAGGAGATCGACCGTGTCGGCCATGATCTTGTCGCTCACGCGCCACGGCCGCTGCCCCTTGGTCTCGTCCGTGTGATAGAGCGGGATCGTCAGCTCGAAGCCTTCCTGCAGGGTCTCCTTCTTGCCCGCCTTGGGCAGGGCCTCGAGCACGGCCTCGGCCGCCTCGGCCGGGTGCTTCTCGGCATATTCGATCGACTTCGTCGCAGCCGCCATGAAGCGGCGCACGAGATCGGGGTTCTCGCCGAGCATGTCCTTGTGCACGAAGATGCCGGACGAGACCATGTTGATCCCGTAGTCGGCAAACATCACCGGGAAGACGTCCTTGCCGGTGGCGTCCTTGATCTTCATGCTCTGGTCCATGGCATAGCCGAGGAGCACGTCGGCGCGCCCATTGATGACGGCGTTGAGCTTCGTCTGGGCGTCGCCGGAGACGACCTGGAAATCGCCCTCCTTGAGGCCCGTGCGCTTGAGGAACAGGGGCCAGATCTGCGACATGGAATCGCCGGGCGTCATGGCGACGGTCTTGCCCTTGATGTCGTCGGGCGTGCGGATGTTCTTCTCGGAGAAGCCCATGACGGACATGGGGCTCTTCTGCAGGGCGATGCCCGTGGCGATGACCGGCGCGCCTTTCACGGCGGCGCGGATCATGGTCGGCACGTCGGCATAGCCGAAGGGCACCGTCTTGGCCGCCACCGCCTGCACGGTCAGCGCCGAGCCCCTGCCCTCCTGGATGTCGAGGTCGATGCCCTCCTCCGCGAAGAAGCCTTTCTTCTTGCCGAGATAGAAGGGCGCGTGCTCGCCGTAGACATACCAGTTGAGCAGCAGCACCGCCTTGTCGGCGGCCTCGGCCTGCGCGCCTGCGAGAAACGCCGCCATACCCGCCAGGGACAAGATCTTCACAAACCGGGCCTTCAACATGATGTCCTCCCCATGAGCTCTGTCAGAGCGTTGCTTTGGTGCTCCCGTCTTGGCGCGGGATGAGGATCAGGCTGTCGCGATGACGTCGGCGCGCTGGCTCGCGTGCCAGGGCACGGCGAGACGCTCGACGAGGTCGATGGTCCAGAACAGGACGACGCCGATGAGGGCGAGGATGGTGAGCGCCGCGAACATCGTCGGCAGCTCGAAATTGCCGATGGAGCGCTGCAGCACGAAGCCGATGCCGGAATTGGCGCCGACGAACTCGCCGACGACGGCCCCGACGACGGCGAGCGTCACCGACACCTTGAGGCCGGAGAAGATCGATGGCAGCGCGTGCGGCAGGCTGACGATCATGAAGGTCTGCAGCCAGGAGGCCTTCACCGAGCGGGCGAGGTCGCGCATGTCCGGCTCGACCGACTTGAAGCCCTGCACGCCGGCGACGACGACGGGGAAGACGCCGAGCAGGAAGGCGGAGATGACCTTCGGCGCCATGCCGAAGCCGAACCAGACGACGAGCAGCGGCGCCACCGCCACCTTCGGGATCGACTGCGAGAAGACGAGCAGCGGATAGAGATAGGCCTCCACCGTGCGCGAACCGGCGATGAGCATGGCGAGCGGAATGCCGACGGCGACCGACAGGGCAAAGCCGCCGATGGTGGCAATCGTCGTCGGCATCGATTCGGCGAGCAGCATGTCGCGCTCGTGGACGAGGACGAGGATGACGTCCCACGGCTTGGGCACCAGATAGGGCGGGATGGCGAAGAGCCTGACCGCCAGTTCCCATAGAACGACGACGACGACCATGAGACCCACCGGCCGCACCCAGGCCGAATCGAGCCATTGCACAAGCATGCGTCCGCTCGCACGAGAACCCGCGGCTGGGGCCATGGTGCCGTCCTCCCGATGAAGCGCGAGAATCGCGCGGGCGTGTGATCACGCTCTTAAGTAACTCATCAGGTAGTTACTATTGGGCGAGAGCGGCGACCTGTCAAGCACCGCCCGGGCAAGGCCCGTGACGCTGCGGCGGCGCCGGGAACGGCGCCAGGCAATGAGGCAGTGGCTATGGACCGGAAAAGAGGGGTTATACAGCAAGAATGCGGCCGCGCCTCTCCCGCAGCGGAAACTGAGCAGGGCCGGGGTCCGCCTTCTGATGTGCAAGTCCGACTTGCATGCGGGGAGAAGGGTCAACGGGCCATCCGAGGCCCTGGTATCAGGCGAAGCAGACGACCTCCTGAAGGAGCGTCAGACGAGCCCGGCGGCGCGCGGGTCGCGGGTGGCGAGGCGCTTGAGGAGATAGTCGATCTCGGCCACGGCCATCTCGGACAAGCGGCCCGCCGGCTTGCGCTGCGCATCGGAGGCGAGGATGCCGCGGCGCATCATGACATATTTGCGGACGGCGAGGCCGACGCCCGGCTGCTGCTCGTAACGCAGCAGCGGCAGATGCGCGTCGAAGATGTCATGGGCCGCATCGCGCTCGCCGCGCGCCTGCAACCGGACGACGTCGATCAGCATCTCGGGGAAGGCATAGCCGGTGTTGGCGCCGTCGGCGCCGCGCTCCACCTCGAAATCGAGGAAGAGGCCGCCGTTGCCGCACAGGATCGCAATCGGCCGCATGGACCCGTCCTGCTGGAAGCGGCGCAGCGCCGAAATCTTCTCGAGGCCGGGCCAGTCCTCGTGCTTCAGCATCACGCAGGAGGGATTGTCCATGACGATGCGGCGGATGACGCCGGGCGTCATGACGACCGAGAGCGTCAGCGGATAATCCTGGATGACGAAGGGAACGTCGGTGCCGATCGCCTCCACCGCCTGGGCGTAATAGGTGACGATCTGGTCGTCGGTACGCAGCGACGACGGCGGCGCAATCATCACGCCGGCTGCACCAAGATCCATGGCCGAGCGCGCCATGGCGCGCATGGCGGCGAAGCCCGGTGCCGAGACGCCGACGATGACGGGCAGGTTGCCGACGCGCGCGAGGCAGCGCCTGACGAGCGCAACCGATTCCTCGACCTCCAGCTTGGGCGCCTCGCCCATGATGCCGAGCACCGTCAGGCCGTCGGCGCCGATCTCGCGATAGAAGTCGAACAGCCGGTCGACGCTCGCCCAGTCGATCTCGCCCGATGGGGAAAAGGGCGTCGGCGCGATGGGGAACACGCCGCGGGCTTCATTGGTGAGGGGCATGGTCGTCTCCGTGACAATCGCTCGGGCGGCTTCGGGATAGCACCCTTCCTGCCCACTCATCGCCGCTGGCCCTTCGAAATAAAATCTCTATTGTTGTTTCTTCAAACGATAGATTTCCTGTTCGATGGATACGCGCTTCCTCGAGAGTTTCATCGCCGTGGCGGACCACGGCTCCATGGCCGAGGCGGCACGGCGCCTCGCCATCACGCCCGCCGCCGTGGCCCAGCGCGTCAGGGCGCTCGAGGCCGAGCTCGGCACCTCCCTCCTTGCCCGTGCCGGGCGCACCATGCAGCCGACGGAAGCCGGTGCCGCCGTCATCGAGCGGGCGCGCCGCCTCCTCAACGACGAACGCGAGCTCAAGGCGCTCGCCCTCGCCGACACGCCGGCGGGCGAACTGCGCATCGGCGCCATCGCCACCGCTGTCACCGGCCTTCTGCCGGGCGTGCTGGCACGCCTCGCCGCCAACCATCCGCAGGTCGAGATCTATGTGCAGCCGGGCAACTCGATCGAGCTCTACGATCGGGTGATCGGCGGCGAGCTCGATGCGGCGCTCATCGTCGAGCCGCCCTTCGCGCCGCCCAAGACCCACGCCTTCGTCCTGCTGGGGGAGGAGCCCATCGTCCTCGTCGCGCCGGGCGAGCGGGCGAGAGAGGACCCGCTGCGGCTTCTCGCGAGCGAGCCCTTCATCCGCTACGACCGCAACCACTGGGGCGGGCGGCTGGTCGATGTCGCGCTGCGCCGGCTCGGCATCCGGCCGCGCGAGCGATTCGAGCTCGACGCGCTCGATGCCATCGCGGTGCTGGTCGACCGCGGCCTCGGCGTCGCGCTGCTGCCCGACTGGCCGCCGCCCTGGCCCGAGGGGCTCGCCATCGCCAAGCTGCCGGTGTCGGGCCTCGCCATCACCCGGCGCATCGGGCTGATCTGGCCGCGCAACTCGCGGCGCCGGCGGCTGATCGAGGCGCTCATCGGCGAGGCGCGCGGGCGCTAGCGGGATAACGGCCGGCCGAGCGGGCGCAGCGGCGGCGCCGGCGGCAGCAGGCCGCGAATGTCGCTGAAGGGAAAGCGCGGCGAGAAGGAGAAGGCCTCCGCATAGGCGCCGCCGTCATAGCCGCACTGCAGCGCCCGAAAGCGGTTCCAGCCCGTCACCGCCTCGACGAAGCGCTGCGGCCGCTGCGAGGCATGCGCCGCGATGGCCGCGCATTTGGCGGCGAAATGGGCCGAGATGTCGACATAGATCGTCGGCGCAGCCTCGACCCCGAGCAGGGTGTCGGCGAAGAGCACCGGCATGCGGAAGCGCGCAGCGTCGCTCACGAGGCGGCTGAGCGCCCGATGGTCCGGGTGATAGTCGTTCGGCGCATGGGTCACGACAAGGTCGGGCGCCATCTCCTCGATCAGGGCGGCGATGCGGCCGGCAACCGCCCGGTCTTCGGCCAGGGCGCCGTCCGGCGCGTCGAGGAAGACCGGCGTGACGCCGAGAACGGCCGCGCCGGCCAGCGCCTCGGCCCGGCGGGTGCGGCGCAGAGCCTCCTTCTCCCCCTCCCCTCCGGCGGCGCCATCCGTCGCGATCACCCAGCCGATGTCATGGCCTGCCGCCCGGTAGGTGGCGAGGAGGCCGAAGAAGAAGATCTCGACGTCGTCCGGATGGGCGCCGAAGCCGATGATGCGCATGGTTCCCCCTCGCGCCTCAGGCAGCGGCGCTCGTCGCCAGCGTCTCGATGAGGATCGCCGCCGTCCAGGTGAAATTGCCGCCGCCGAGGCCCTCGCCGGTCAGGGGGTCGTAATATTCGGCGAAGCCGTTCTCGACGAGCGCCAGGCTGTCGGCCCGCACGGCAGCCGCATCCGCGGCGAAGCCGCAGCGGTCGAGCCCGTCGGCGAGAAGATAGTTGATGATCAGCCAGCACGGCCCGCGCCAATAGCGCTTGGCCTCGAAGCGTGGATCGGTGGGATCATGCGTCGGCACGCCGTAGCGCACGTGCGTGCGCAAGGTGCGGATGCGATCGCGCATCGCGGCGCGCTTCTCCGCATTCCCCAGCCCGGCGAGGAGGGGCAGGAGGCCGCCCACCGAGGGGCTTGCGATCAGCTGTCCGGCAACGCGATCGAACGGCAGGTACTGGCGGAGATCGGCGCTCCAGAGACCATCGAAGGCCGCGCGCGCCCGCGCCGCCCGCGCCTGCGCCTCCTCCGCCAGCGCCTTGTCTCCGAAGCGTTCGGCGAGGTGCGCAACGTCCTCGTCGGAGCGGACGAGGATGGCGTTGATGGCCGGGTCCACGACCTGGAAGGGGGAGGCGTCGTGCAGCAGGCGGTTGTCCCAGCCGAGGTCGCGGAAGCGCTGCACGAGCCACAGGTAGCGGTCGTACTCGGCCTTGTGCGGCCGTTCGGCGGCATCGACGTGCTGGGTGTCGCGACGAACGTAGGGCTCTACGCCCTCGGTCGGCACGCGTGCCAGGGCGTCGTCCCAGTCGATGCTGTTGTCGCGGCCCGATTCCCAGGGATGCAGGATGGCGACGAGTCCCGAGCCGGCGGGATCGCGCATGGCGTGGAACCAGCGGTGCCAAGCGGCGATCTTCGGCAGGAGGGTCCGCGCCTTCTCCTCCGCGAAGGCCTGATCGGCGGCCGTCTCGACGAGGCGGCGCAGCACGAGGCCGGCGACCGGCGGCTGGGTGATGCCGGAGGTCGGCGTCGGCCGGCCGGTGCGCCAGACGTCGGGGCCGGGAAAATAGCTGTCGTCCGGCGTGTGGAAGACGATGTGCGGCACCATGCCGTCCGGCCACTGGTGGGCGAAGAGCGTCTCGATCTCGAGGAAAGCGCGGCGCTCGTCGCTATGGCGCTGGCCGAGGGCGGTCAGGCAGGAATCCCAGTTCCACTGGAAGGGATAAAGCCCCTTTGTCGGTACGGTATAGGCGCCGCGATCATTGTCGGCGACGATCGCGGCGGCGCGCGTCCGCAGGGCCTCAAGGGAATGGGTCGTCATCTCATGCTCCGGTGACGGGTTCAGGCTGTGTGATCTCGGCCAGGCTTGCGCCGCTGTCGGCGTCGAACCAGCGCGCCCGGCCGGGCCGCGGCGCGAGCACCAGGGTTTCACCGGGACGCACGGCAAGATCGTTGTCGAGCACGGCGCGGAAGAGATGGCCGGCGAGGTCCATCGTCACGAGCTGGTGCGGACCGAGCGGCTCCACAACCTTGACGCGGCCGGCAAAGCCCTCGCCCGCCGGCCCGAGATCCTCGGGCCGGATGCCGAAGGCAAGAGCCCCGTCGCTCGCCGGTGCATGGCGGAAGAGATGGCCGGCGACGCGCGCGCCCTGCCCTTCCCGGCTGGCGGGCAGGAAGTTCATGGGCGGGTTGCCGATAAAGCTGCCGACGAAGCGTGTTGCGGGGTGGTGATAGACCTCGGGCGCCGGCGCCGCCTGGACGATGCGGCCTTCGTGCATGACGGCGATGCGGTCGGCGAGGCTCATCGCCTCAACCTGGTCATGCGTCACGTAGATGGTCGTGGTGCGGCTCTCCTGGAGCACGCCCTTGAGCTCGGCGCGCATCTCGAGCCTGAGGAGCGCGTCGAGGTTGGACAGCGGCTCGTCCATCAGGAGCACCGCGGGCTCCACGGCGAGCGCGCGGGCCACGGCGACGCGCTGGCGCTGACCGCCGGAGAGCTGGCCGGAATAGCGCTTCAGCAGCTCCTCGATGTGCAGCATCCCGGCAACGCGACGCACCTTCCGCTCGATCTCAGCCGCCGGAATCTTCTGCATGGCGAGGCCGAAGCCGATGTTGTCGAACACCGTCATGTGCGGAAAGACGGCGTAGTTCTGGAACACCATGGCGATGCCGCGCCGGCGCGGCGGCAGGCCGTCCACCCGCCGGCCGCCGATGCTCACCGTGCCCTCGCTCGCCGTCTCGAGCCCGGCGATGATGCGCAGGAGCGTCGTCTTGCCCGAACCGGAGGCGCCGAGAAGGACGACGAACTCCCCGTCCGCCACCGTGAGGTCCACGGCGTGCAGGGCCTGGTGGCTGCCGAAGCGCTTGGCGACCTGCCTGATGTCGATATCGGCCATCCGGTGACCCTTTGCTCATCGCCTAGCGGTTGGCGATGCCCCAGAGGGAGAAGAGATATTTGCGCACGGCGAAGAGAAAGAGGAGCGCCGGCACGATGAGGACGGCCCCGCCGGCGAACTTGAGCGGCAGGGGCGAGACATCGAGGCTCTGCAGCAGGAAGGCCGTCAGCGTCTTGTTCTCGATGGTGAGCACCGCCGCGGCGAAGACCTCGTTCCACGAGATGACGAAGGCGAAGATGCCCGCCGCCGCGATGCCCGGCAGCGCCAGCGGCAGCACCACCTTGCGGAAGGCGGAGAGCCGCGAGCAGCCGAGCGTCCAGGCCGCCTCCTCGAGCTCCTCGGGAATGCTCATGAAGAGCGAGGCCATGATCAGCACGGCAAAGGGCATGGCAAGCGTCGTGTGGACGAGCGCCAGGCCGATGATGGTGTCGTCGAGGCCGACGCGGATGAAGAGCACCGTCAGCGGCAGGGCGAGGAGCGGCAACGGGAAGGCGCGCGTCATCAGCACCGCGAGGCGGAAGAGGTTCGCCCCGGGGAAGCGGAAGCGCGCCAGCGCGTAGCCGGCCGGCGCGCCGAGGCCGATGGACAGCACCATCGTCAGCCCGGCGACGAGGAAGGAGTTGAGCAGCGCCCGCGGCACGCCGGCGTAATTGGCGAAGAAGGCGAGGCTCGCGAGGTCGAACTCCGGCACCAGCGCCTTCGGCCAGGCCGTCACCGCCGCGACGGAGCCGAGCGCGTTGACGACGAGGAGGTAGATCGGCACCAACACCCAGGCGACGAGCACGATGACAGCGCTCGCCATGACGAGCCGGCCGCTGCTGCGCGGCTCGGCCCGCGCCGAGGCTTCGGCTTCGGTGGTCGCGAAATCGGTCATGCCGCGGCCTCCCGCGTGCGGTCGCGCAGCGCCCACAGGAAAAAGACCGTGAAGGCGAGCGAGATGGCGAGGATGACGATGGCATAGGCCGAGGCCACCTTGTGGTCCTGCAGGTCGAACTGCCAGGAATAGGTCTCGCCCATCAGCACCGGCAGGTTGTTGCCAGCGAGGACGGCGACGACGGCGAAGACCTCGAAGGCGAGGATGGTGCGCAGGATCAGCGCCGTCTGCAGGCTGGGCCTCAGCAGCGGCAGCGTGATGAGGAAGAAGCGCTTCAGCGGCCCCGCGCCGAAGACCTCGGCCGCCTCGTCGTATTCCTTCGGGATGAGGCCGAGGCCGGCGACGACGATGACGAGCACGATGGCCGTGGCGCGCCACACCTCCGCGACGACGACCGCGACGAACAGGCCCGCCGTGTTGCGGTAGTCGAGCAGGTTCTGCGGGCCCGGGATGACGCCGAGGCTGTAGAGGATGCTGTTGAGGAAGCCGTTCTGCTCGAGCAGCGCGAACCAGATGAGCCCGGCCGCGAGGTCCGAGATGCCGAGCGGGATGGTGAAGACATAGAGGACCACGTCGCGCCCGCGCCTGAGGCGCGTGACGAGGCTCGCCATGACGAGCGCAAGCGTGATCTGGATCGGCACGACGACGAGGGCGAGGCCCAGCGTGTTGCTGAGCGCGGGCATGAACTTCCAGTCGTCGGCCATCGTCCTGAAATGCGCGAGGGTGAAGCCCTCGTCGCTCGTGAAGGCCTCGAGGACGACCTGCACGAAGGGCACGAAGAAGAAGGCCGCGAGGAACAGGCTCGCCGGCAGGATGAGCAGGTAGGGCAGCACCTTCTGGCTGCTCAGCAGTCTTTGCATCGCACGCCTCCGCAGGGACGGCCGGCGCGGAACGCCACTGGCGTCCGCGCCCGTCCACGCCGTACCGGTCATTCCACCGGGCAGGGCCCTTCGCTTGCCTTGTCCGGTGCCCAGCACGGGGCCTTGCTTTCGGTCATGATGTCCTTGAGCGTCGCTGCCTGCTCGTCGAGCACCTGGCGCACGTCCTGGCCGCGCAGCACGACGCGCTGGAACGTGTCGATGAACACCTTGTTGAACTTGCCGTCGAGACCGCCGATGCCGACGGGCAGCAGGCTCGGCTTGGCATCCGGTGCTGCCGACTGGGCGGCCACCGTCGCACCCGACATCTTCACCGCGGCGGGCATGTCGTCCGGCAGCGTGACCTCGACGACCGGGAAGAAGCTCGTCGCCCGCAGCGTCGCGATCTGCGTCTCGGGCTTCAGCATGTAGGCGGCGAGCGCCTTGGCCTCCTCGACATTCGGCGAGGTCTTGGGGATGGCGATGCCGGCGACGACCGGCATGAAGCCGCGCCCGGCGGGACCGGCCGGCGCCGGGAAGGTGACGAATTGATCCGGCTTCTGGTTGAGCGCGTCCTGCAGGCGCGCCGTGTGCTCCCAGGCCACCCAGACCTCACCGGTGAGCAGCGGTTCCTGCATGAAACCGTAGTTGGTCGAGGCGGGGTTGATCTCCTCCCACAGCATCTTGAAGGCGTTCCACATTGCCTCGGCTTCGGGCGAGCGGAACTTCGTCACGACCGAACCGGTGTAGGAGGGATAGAGATAGCCCTGAAAGAAGCGGTGCAGCAGGCCCTTGGGGCCGGCAGGCAGGCCGATCTTCGGCGATCCCGTCGCCTCGCGCATCGCCTTGCCCCAAGCGATGAGTTCGTCATAGGTGAGCTTCTGCACATCGGCGCCCGCAGGCAGATATTGCAGCGCCTCCTTGTTGGCGGCCATGACGTAGCTCGCCTGCATCCAGGGCAGGTATTTCTGCTCGGCCGTGCCATAGGTGCCGAGCGAGACGAGCGTCGGGTTGATCTTGGCGTCCCCCGTGGCCGAGAGCACGTCCTTCAGGTCGACGAAGTCGGACGACAGCGACGCGAGCTCGCCGTGCAGGCCGCCGAGCAGCGCGATGGTGCCCTTGCCGGCTTTGAGCTCCGCCTGGATGCGGGTGAAGAAGGGACCGGCATCGTTGCCGTAATAGTCGACCGGCTTACCGAAGCCGCCGAGCACCTCAGTGCGCATCTTCTGCGTCTCTTCGACGGGCTTGGCCTGGGTGGACCAGAACAGGAGCCCCTGCGCCTCGGCCCGCCCGGCAACGCTGAACGCCAGCGTCAGCGCGGCGAGCGCGATCATCGTTCCCTGTTTCCTGCGCATCATGTCACGTCCTCCCCTTCGGTTTGGCGGAGCGCCTTGTTGTCGGTCTTTACACTCCCACCGCTGCGGCACCGGCCGCGTTCATGTCGCTCCGGCCGGCGCGGGTCCGTGGCTCGCGCGCGGCACGAAGCGTGGCTCGACGAGATGTCCGGCAATGCCGGCCTCGCCCTTCTCGAGACGCTCGATCACCATGGCGGCGATCATCGCTGCGCCCTCGGCGATGTTCTGGCTGAAGGTCGTCAGCGGTGGGTCGGCGTAGGCTGCCACCGGCGTGTCGTCGAAGCCGACCACCGTGAGCGCCTGCGGCACGGCGATGCCCTCGCGCCGCGCCTCGTCGAGGACGGCGAGCGCGAGCTGGTCCTTGAGGCCGATGACGGCGGTGGGCCGCGGATCGCGGTTGATGAGCTGTGCCGCCGCCCGTGCCATCGCAGCCGCGTCTCCGAGTGGCACCGTCAGCACGTCCGGCGGCGGCAGGCCCGCCTCGGCGAGCGCCCGCTCGAAGCCGCGCCGACGCAGGAAGGCATAGGTGAAGTCCTTCGTCGGCGCGAGCATGGCGAAGTGGCGGTGGCCGAGGGCGACGAGCTTGCGGCCGAGGTCGTGGAAGGCGCCCTCGCCGTCGGTGTCGAGCCAGGAATAGGCGTCAGTGCCGGCAAGCGTGCGCCCGTGCGCGACGAAGGGCACGCCGCGCTCGATGAGGAAGGCGACGCGCGGATCCTCGCAAGTCAGGCGATAGAGCACGACCGCATCGGCCCGCCGGCTCTCGACGACGCGTTGCAGCACGGCAAGGTCGTCCTGCCCCGTGGGCACGGTCGCGAGGAAGAGGTCCCGCCCGCGCTGCGTGAGGCCGCCGGCGAGTCCTGCGAGAAAGTCGGCGAGATAGGGATCGACAAGCTCGTGCGGGTGAATCGGCAGCAGCATGCCCACGAAGTTGCTGCGGCCGGAGACGAGCATCCGGCCCATCTGATTCGGTACATAGCCGAAGGCGTCCGCCGCCTCGCGCACGCGCCGCCGCGTCTCCTCGCTCACGTCCGAATAGCCAGCGAGCGCCCGCGACACCGTCGTGATCGACAGGTCGAGATGCGCCGCAAGTTCCTTGAGGCGCAATCGCTTTGTCCAGGTCCTATGGGCGCGTGCATGCATCGGCAGTTCCAAAACGTTTTGGAAACGTGGCGCCAATGCCCGCCCGAGTCAAGCGGCTGCGCGCTCAGTCGGGCATGGTGGCCACGTCCGGAGCGGCTGCGGCGGTGCCGTCGACATTACTGACCTCTACTCTCCCCTCCTCCAGGATGACGATGGAGGCGCGGAAGGAGGGTTCCAGGTGCCGTCGTCATAGTCGACCGCGGGCACGGAGAGCCGACGGATGCCGGACGGGACGATGCCGCGCTCGAGCGATGGGCGACGTGGATCCGGGCCTGGGTCAGTGGGTAGCGGAATGGAAGGCATCGCGGATCGCGCCAGGCACCGGGGTGGAGGATGCGTTGTCTATGTTTATTTCGACAACGACGCCAAGGCTCGCGCTCCGGTGGATGCCCGTCGCCTGGATGCGTCGCGGTGACGGATCGGGGTGGAACGAAGGGGCATTCTTGTTGAGGCGTGCCCGCAAGGCTGAAGATCTTTCGGACATCTCATGTTCGAGGTCCGATTCGGACGAGAGGGCCGTGTCTCCGATAGCGCTTAACGTTTTCCGGATCGGGGTAGCCGAGTTGTCCGAGACGGATGGGCGGGTGCAAGCGGGGAGATGGGAGCGTGTCAGAGGGGTGCGGACGAAGAGGGCCGATGGCCTTTCCGGCAGCTTCTTCTCGCGTCGCAAAAGCATCGGTTGTCGATGGTTCCGTGGCGAGCTTGGCGCGCCTCAGGGCCAGCAGCATTGGACCGACCGAGAAGGTTCCGCTCCTGGCGCGAGCGGTCAGCGTATGCAGGTAGGCACGAGGACTGCGGATCTGTTGGTGGCGCTCCAGGATGGCAGCAATCACGGCTGCTGCGGTTCTTGGCCCGAGCAACCCACAGGTGTCATGCCACGCTTCTCGGCCGACGCCGAGGAAGGTGCGGACGAGATCTGCGGCCTTCAGCAGTTCGTTCCAGCTGGTGATCGGGGTGCGGCTGTAGTCGGTGATTGCCGGGCAGGCAGAAAGAACGTCGTCGAGGCGCACGTCGTCCTGACGACCTTCATGTCGATGAAGAGATGGAGGCGTTTCCGACGTCGTTGCGGCAATGCGCTCATCTTCAGAATCTCGATTCTCTGAGGGTTGATT
Source organism: Chelatococcus daeguensis (assembly GCF_001887265.1). Classification (NCBI taxonomy): domain Bacteria; kingdom Pseudomonadati; phylum Pseudomonadota; class Alphaproteobacteria; order Hyphomicrobiales; family Chelatococcaceae; genus Chelatococcus; species Chelatococcus daeguensis. The sequence goes on from NZ_CP018096.1 coordinate 218,647, forward strand.
CTGTAGGTGGCGCTCAGATTGGGATTCATCGGCGCTCAGTTTTTGGAAAATGATGTTTTTTTCCAACGTCTTATGCACGTCCGTGCAAAGGTGTTGAAGCGCGTCGACGGTCGTTTCGAGAATGGTCTTGGGTGTGGTCGAAGGCAGATGGCCGGACAGGCTGGCGAGTTGGGCGGTGAGATCGGTCCAGGGTCCTGGCAGTGCTTCCTGCTCGGCAAACTGGATGAGCTTGCGGATGTCGCGGCGCAGAAGCGTGATGCGTTCGCGCAGCAGCATGATGGCTTTGCGGTGGGCTCTGACCTCGTCGGCAACGCGTTCGAACTCGCCGGCACGGCTGACGAGGGGCGTCAGGTCGAATCCGTAGGCGGTCTCAATGACGCCTCCCGGGCCCTTGCGGGCATAACGCTTGCCGTTGGGACTGTCCCGGCGGATGACGAGCCCCGCTTCGACGAGTGCGGCGAGGTGCCGTCTCAGCGTTGCGGGCGCCATGCCGTGGGCGCGCAAGGATAGTTCGCGGTTCGAGGGAAAGACCACGAGCTCGTTGCCGGCGGACAGCAGCGTTTCGGGATGGAAAGACAGGAGGGCGTTGAGGACGGCGAGTGAGCGGTCGCTCACGCCGAGCCGCGCCTTGCCTTCCGTGATGTTGCGGAAGACCTGCCATTTCTGGACCTGACCTTCGGGGGCCACCGCTCGGGCAGCAGTCTGCCTGGCCAATTGGCCAAACGTCACCGACCGCCGCCCGAAGGGCGTCGTGAAATAGGCGTCGCTCATCATTCCTGCTCCTCGCAGGCAAAAGATTTTTGCTCGCCGAAACGACGCCGACGCTTGACTGCGATTCGCGGAAGTGCGATTCTCACGGTCGCTACACACATGAGGAAGGGCTTCCGGAGCGGAGACGTTTCGGGGGCCTTTTCTTTTGCGGTGCTTGCTCCTCGTGTTGCTACGGTTCGTGACGGAGGACGGGCCTCAGCGCCGTCCCTTTTCCTGCGCTGCGTAACGGTCGAACAGCGCCGGAATCTGATCGAGCACGAAGGCGGCAAAACCTTCGTCGAGCGGCTGGGCGAAGGTGAGCTTCAGCGCACGGCCCTTGTGCTCCGCGTCCGCGATCTTGGCTCCATTGGCTGTAACGACGGCTTGCTTTGCCGGCCGACTGGCCCTCCCCTCGTCCGTTTGCGCTGCGCTGGCGAGGACCTGCAGGAAGCGGCTGTCGGAATCCGACTGACCGAAGGTCGCGCTCTTGATGAGGCGGCGCGTGCGGCCAAGCGCTCCGGGCTCGGAAAGCCGGGCGGCGAGGGCCTGCCAACGTGGCCGCCCGATCTTCGGCGCGCGGCCGATGGCGGTCACGATGTCCTCGGGGATCTCGCTCGCGACCGCAATCAGCTTGGAGACCTCTGCCCGATCGACCGTGAGCGCCTCCTGGATCACCGAGCGCTCGTGCCCAGCTCTCTCGAGGCGTAGCGCAAAGACCGCGCGTTCGATGAACGACAGGTCCTGACGGGCCGAGTTCTCGATGCCCTGAGCGATGACAAGGTCGGTATCCGACAGCGCCCGGACGACCGCTCGCACGTTGAGGCCGAGTTCACGCGCAGCCCGGATGCGGCGATGACCGAAGGCCGTCTGGTAACGACCTTCCTGCGCGGGATGCCGGCGCAGCAGCACCGGCACTTCCTGCCCGTTGACCCGCATGGAGGCCTTGAGCTGCTCGAACTCGGGCCCGCCGTCGTCGATGAAACGATCGCTGTAGGGCGACGGCTCGATGAGCGCGGGATCGATCTCGACCACGCTGGCGCCGGCGGCGATCGTTTCGCGCAGCACTTCATTCTCGCGCTCGATGCCGGAAAAAGATTCTTTTATCGAGCGGATTGAGCCGGCGGCCACGCGCGGCAACGGCGCAGCATGGTTGTCAGCTGACAACGCCTGTGCCTGCGGCGCGCCGAAAAGAGCCTTCAGGGTATCGGATCGTTTCGTCATCGGCCCCACACTGCGTTGATGAGCTGGACGATTTCGGCATTGACGGCATCGACGGATTCGAGCGCCCGGTCATAGGCCGCCCGACCGACGGAGCCGCGCTCCAGCTCGTAAAGCGACTGCTTGGTGAGCCCGGCATTGGCAATGGCGGTGGACTTCCAGGCGGTTGCCTTCAGCACGTCCTCGCCGAAAAGGCTGCGCAGGAGCGCGACGATCTGCGTCTCCGGCACATCGTTGGGATCGTGTCGGGTGACGACATAGCGGATGAAGTCGTGATCGAGCCGGCCGCCATATTCCTCCACGACCGACATGAGGTCGGAGGTCATGAGCAGGAACTGGTTCATCGAGGCGACGTCGACCATCTGCGGATGGACGGTCACGACCATCGACGTCGCCGCATTGAGCGCGCCGAGCGTGAGATAGCCGAGCTGGGGCGGGCAATCGATGACGACGATGTCGTAATCATCCTCGACCTCGCTGATCGCGGTCGCGACGCGGCGGAAGAAGAGGTTCTGGCCGCGGGCGCTCGGGTCGCGCATCGCGCGCGGGGTGTGGTGCTCGAACTCCATGAGCTCGAGATTGCCCGGCACAATGGAAACGCCGTCGAAATAGGTCGCGTGGATGATCTCCCGCATCGGCCGCCGGTGCTCGTCATAGCGGATGGCGCCATAAAGCGTCTGGTTTTCGGCGATGTCGAACTCCGGCTGATAGCCGAACATCGCTGACAGCGATGCCTGCGGGTCGAGATCGATGGCGAGCACGCGAAAGCCGCGCAGGGCCAGATATTGCGAGAGGTAGAGCGATGTGGTCGTCTTGGCTGATCCACCCTTGAAATTGGCCACGGCGATGATCTGCAGCTTGTCGCCGGGCCGGCGCGTCGGGAGGAAGTTGAGCGCGTCGCGGGGTCGGGAGGCGGCAAGATAGCGCCTCAATTCGTTGATCTGCGCCAGGCTGTAGGATCGCCGCCCGCCGGTGAGGATGGTCGGCATCGGCCCGAGGCCATCCAGCGAGAGCTGACGCAGATAGCCGTCGGAAACGCCGATGATGCGTGCAACTTCCCCCGATGTGAAAGACCGCAACGTCTTTTGAGCCATGGGCGGGAAGAGGGTCGCGCCGAGGCTGCGCAACTGGGCCGAAAGGACGCCTGCGTGGCGCGCTATCCTGGCCGAGGCCGACTCGATTCTGGTCTGGTTTTCGACGATCGTCTGCATATCCTATCGCTCTCAGACGGAATTATGGCGTCTAACGCTCATATGCCGTCTGGCGCAGGAGACACGATTCTGCCCCGGGCGGCAAGAAGATTAGGGTTAACGAAATCTTAATGGCCCCTTTCGTCATCTCGACGACGATGGCGATGCTGTCGGCGAGATTTCTGTGTTGACGAGCAGCGTAAAGTAAAAGTCCCAGCGTAAGGTCGAGGTGCGGATTGCGGGCATGCTGCGGCGACGGGATGTTGTCACCTGACAACGGCGGAGCGGTGTTGCTTCCGCCCGCGCGGTTGTTCCTTGCACGCAAGGTGTCGCGCCGTCTGCGTTCAGGCAGCAATGCGGCGCGAGGCCGGCGCCCGATCGTCCGCACGCGGTGATCGTTATCATTGGCTGGGCAGCCGGGCGGGGGGAGGTGCGCTCCGGGGCCTCGGGCTGGGTGGGTGCGCTGCCGAAGGCCGATGCGACCCCGAGCCTGGGAGCGGCGCGACGAGGGGCGGCGATCGGCGGCCCGATGGAGGGTTGATGAGTCCTACCGGCGCCGTTGGGTTCGGTAGTTCGGTCATGATCTGCCGCTTGTGGCGGCTCGGACTGGAGATGGCGTTCTGTTGTCAACTGACAACAGGACGCCAGTTGGCGGCTGGGAAGGCGACCGCTATTGCCTTTGCGACGACATGTTGTGGTCAAGGACCTGTCCTGCGCGGCCACAGCGTCTGCAGGGACATCGGAGACTGGACCCGGCTTCGCTGGCTGGCCTGTAGGTGCACGGGTCGCAGGGCTTAGAGGCCGAGCGCTTTCGTGAAATTGACAAGGAAGTGGCCTCGGCGGTCGGCGCCTTCGCTGCCGGGGAGGCGTGTGCGGCGCGCGCCGGCAACGGTCGCGAAGGTCCGGCCGGCGCGCAGGGCGTCGGCGCCGAAGATTGGCGCGCTGCCCTCGCGTGTGCGATCGGCGTCAAGGCCGGCGGCGAGGGCGGCTCGCCGGACGAGACGGGCCACGTGCTTGTCTGCGAGCCGCGCGTCCGCGACCGTGCGGCCGTCGCGGCCGATGCGGCGGAACAGGGGGCCGTCGCCAAGGCGGGCGAATCTGATCCACCGCTCTACTGCGGCCACCGGGCAGGTGCTCTCGCCGGATCCGCGACCGACAGTCGCCTCCAGCCAACCGTCGGCTTCGCGCAGTCTCAGCCGCAGTCCTTCCCCGTCGATCTCGACGGCGCCGCGGCTGCTGGCGGCAGCGCGGCCGATGTCGAGCCCGACGATCTGCGAGCGACGCAGGCCGGCTGCGAAACCGAGAAGGAGGATGGCACGGTCGCGCAGGCCGCGCAGGTCGTGCGGCAAGGTGCCCAGCATGGCGAGGATATCGGCTGCGTCAGCGGCCTCGCGGCGACGCGCCAGATCGGGCTGTCTGCGGAGATTCGCAAGCGCCCTGGCGATCGCGGGGGAGGAGCGGTCGAAGGTCTGGCCACGCTGTGCCGCATTCCAGGCAATCGCGCAGAGGCGGCGCTCGATCGTGGCACGGGAAAGGGGGCGGCTGCTCGCGTCGCCGATCGCACAGGCCTCTATGTAGAGTGCGATGGTTTGCGGATCCGGGGCCGGGGCCGCGCGTCCGCTGCGGCGGCACCAAGCGGAAAAGTGCTTCCAGTCCTTGGCATAGGCAAGGCGCGTGTTGGCGGTGTGAGGCTTGCCGGTCGGCTCGCCGCGCCTGGTAGAGGAGGAGAGGGGGGGCGCGCACTCCGGGCCGGGCGATGCGCCCGGGGCTCTCGCCTGCGCGCGGGCCTGCACGCTTCCGGGGTTCGGATGAGCGGCATTTTCAACAAGCGAGGTGTTGTCGGTTGGCATGGTCCGGTCTCGCCTGCTTACGTCCGATAAGGTAACATTATCGGACATGAGTGGCGTTCGACAAGGGCGGCGCTTACACGGGTCAGGGATAGGAAAAAGCGCCGCGCCGGGTTAGCCTTCGCCCATGGAGAATGCACGATTCGTTCCCCGGCCGATGGCGCCGCCGCCTGTCTGGCTGCGCGGCCGTACCGACGGAGAGGGCGAGGCCGAGGCGGCCTTCCGGGCCGGCGCTGCCCTGGCGCTGCTCAATACGGTAGCGACAGCGGAGCACGAACTCGGCGTCCTGTGGCGGCAGCGCTGCGCGCTGCGCGCGGCCGTCGCCCATGTTGGGTTCCTCGGCCGACGCGAGGACGAGGCGACCTTGCGCGACAGCTGGTATCTGCGCCGGGCCGGTGACGACCCCGGTCCGGGCGGCCGCATCCTCGGGTTCTGGCGGCGTCTTGCTTTGCCGGGAGCCTTGCGCTTTCAGGCATGGCCGGGCGCGCTGCGCGAGGTGGGCCATGCGGCCGAGCCCGAGGCGCTCGAACGGGTTCTCACGCTTGTGGCCGATGCGGCGTCGAACAGGCGCGGCTTCCCCGTCGCGGCCGCCGCCCGCGCCGCTACCATTGTTATGCAGGCGAGGCCGGAGCTCGACTGCGTGGCCCTGTGGCTGGCCGATGTCGTGCTTGCCCGGCAGCTCGGCTGGCTCTCCGCGGTACCGCTGATCGCGCCGCAGGTTCGCCGCGCCGACCTGCGCCTTGCGTCAAGGCCCGATGGTGCGGAAGCGTGGCTGCGGGTGTGCTGCCTCGCCTATCAGCGCGGGGCGCTCGAGGCGCTCGAGCTCTATGGCGATCTTGCAAGGCGCGCCGAAAGGCTGGTGGCAACTGCGCCACGGCTGCGCTCCAGGGCCGCGGCGGGGGCGGTCGCGCTGTTGCTGCGCGAGGATGCGACGGCGGCGGCCAGCGTCCGGCAAGGGACGAGCGACCGGGCAGGAAGGCGCCTGTTCGAGCGGCTCGTCGCCCTCGGGGCCGTGCGGGAGCTCACCGGGCGGCCGAGCTTCCGCCTCTACGGGCTGTAGCCGTGGCGACGCGCCCCAGAAGCGAGGATGCGCTCGACCGGGAGCTTGCCGATCTGCCGGCCGAACTGCGCTGGCGGGAATGGATGGGGCGCGTCGAGGCGGTGCTCTTCGCCGCGGCCGAGCCGGTGCCGCGTGAGGCGCTCGCCCGCATCGTCGGCCGTGGCTGCGATGTCGATCTCGTCATCGACGATATCCGCGCCGAGCTTGCCGGTCGTCCCTATGAGGTGGTCGCTGTCGCCGGCGGCTGGCAGATGCGTACGCGCCGGGCCTATGGCGCGGCGGTGCGTGCCGTGCGCGGCCAAGGCGAGCGGGGGGAGGTGCTGTCGTCGTCGGAAATGCTGACGCTCGCCGCCATCGCCTATTTTCAGCCGATCACGCGCGGCGCGCTGTCCACCTTCTTCGGGCGGGAGGTCGGGCGCGACCTCGTCGCGCGTCTGCGTGCCGCAGGTCTGGTCGCCGCCGGGCCGCGCAGTCCCCAGCCGGGAGCGCCCTACACCTATGTGACGACCCCGACCTTCCTCGCCCGCTTCGGGTTCACCAGCCTGCGCGATCTGCCCGACATCGAGCAGCTGGAGGAGGCCGGGCTGCTCGACAAGGAGAAGCTCCTTGCCGATGGCTGGACCATGCCGGGCGGGGAGGAGGATGAGCACGCCGCCGACGATGGCGACGAAGAGCCCCACTCAGACGCGTGACGAAGAGGCGGGCATCGGCTCAACTCTCCTTCGACGACCAGGCGCCGAGGAGGCGCGGCAGGTCGCCGAAGCGGGCGACGAGGCTGAAGATGAGCGCGGCTGCCGCGACGAAGAACACCGTTACCGCTGCCATGGTGGGCGTGTAGCCGTAGCGCAGGGCGTTGAAGATCTTGATCGGCAGTGTCTCCACGGTGAAGCCTGCGACCATGTAGGCGATGATGTATTCGTTGAGCGAGAGCACGAAGGCGAAGGCATAGCCCGAGACGAGATAGGGCGTGACGAGCGGCAGCACGACCGTTCTCAGCACGGTGCGATCGTCAGCGCCCATGGTGGCGGCGGCTTCCGTCAGGCTGCGGTCGACGGAAGAAAAGCCGAGGGTGATGGTGACGAGCGGCAGCGTGACGAGGAAGATCGCGTGGCTGATCACTACCGTCCAGGGTGCGCCGTAGAAGCCGGCGGTCGCCCAGAAGCTCAGGAAGCCGAGGGCGGTGATCACCGGCGGCAGGATGAAGGGCGCCGTGCCCAGCGCCTGGAACACACGCGCCCAGGGGGCATGCCAGCGCCACAGGAACCAGGCGAGCGGGAAGGCGATGGCGACGGCGAGGGCCGCCGCGCCGGCCGCGATGGCGAGGCTGGTGAGCAGCGCGCCGCGCCAGCCGGCATCGGTGAAGACCTCGCCGAACCAGGCGAACGAGAAGCCGACCGGCGGAAAGGTGAGCGTCCTCTGCGCATTGAAGGAGACGCCCGCGACGACGACGATCGGCGCCGCCAGTACCAGGGCGACGAGCACCATGAACAGGCGCGTGAAGAGGCGGCTCATTGGGCGGCCTCCTTGCGTCCGACGAGCAGCGAGAGCCCGACGAGCGCGAGGCTTACAAGGACGAGGAACACGGCCATCGCCGCCGCGAAGGGCAGGTTGGACTGGTAGATCGCCTGGTCGGTGATGAGCACGGACAGCGTCCAGTTGCTCGGCCGCCCGAGGAGCTGCGGCAGGAGATAGGAGCCGAGCGCGAAGACGAACACCATGATCATGGTGGCGAGGATGGTGTTGCGCAGGGCCGGCACGACGACCGTGACGAAGGCGCGGGGAGGGGAGGCGCCCAGGGTGCGCGCCGCCTCCATCAGCGTTGGGTCAAGCCGGGCGAGCGCCGGATAGAGCACGAGCACCGTATAGGGAAAGGCGTGGTAGCTGAGGCCGGTGAGCAGCGCCCCGAAGCTGGGCGACAGAGACATGGGTTCGCTCATGAGGCCGAGCGCGACGAGGATATTGGTGACGCCGGCCGTGCGCGAGAACAGCGTCGACCAGGCGAAGCCCACGATGACCTCGGACAGCGAGACGATGGAGAGCAGCGCCACGAGCCACACCACCTGCCAGCGCCGCGGCAGCCGCGCGAGCAGGAACGTGAAGGGGAAGGCAATGGTGACGGCGACCAGGGCAACGAGGGTCGCCAGCACCAGCGAGAAGCCGAGCACCTGGCCGAAGAAGGCGGACAGGAACCGCGCGTAATTGTCGAAGACGAAGTCCGGCTCGTAGAAGGCGCCCTGCACGCGGCGGAAGAAGCTGATCGCCACCATGATGCCGAAGGGCACCACGAAGAAGACGGTGAGCATCAGCGCCGGAAAGACGAGCGGCGCGTAGTCCTGCAGCCGTTGGGGCCGTGCCGCCGTCATGCGCCGAGCACCACGCAGGCGTCGGCGGGGAGCGCGAGGCCCACCGGCGCACCGGGTCGGAGGTCCGGCCGCTCGCGCGGGCTCGCCACGGCGACGATCCTCTGGCCGTCGGCCTCGACATAGATCTCGATGCTGGCGCCGAGGTCGCGCACGAAGTCGACCCGGCCGGTGATCGCCGCCGCATGCGGCGGCACGAGGCGCACGTCCTCCGGCCGCACGGAGATCGTCGCCTCCTCCGTCGGCAGGGCGATGCCGACAAGCGTCCCGCCCGGCACGAGCACCGTGTCGCCTGCGCCGCGCCGCGCCTTGATGAGATTGGTGATGCCGATGAAGTCGGCGACGAAGGTGTCCGCCGGGCGGCGGTAGATGTCGACGGGTGGCGCGCTCTGGCGGATGCGTCCCTCGTTCATCACGACGACGAGGTCGGCCATGGTCATGGCCTCGCGCTGGTCGTGGGTGACGACGACGGTGGTGATGCCGAGGCGCTGCTGCAGCTGTCTGAGCTCCACCTGCATGGCTTCGCGCAGCTTGGCGTCGAGCGCCGACAGCGGCTCGTCGAGCAGGAAGAGCCGCGGCTGAAGCGCCAGTGCCCGGGCGATGGCGACGCGCTGGCGCTGGCCGCCGGAGAGCTTCGATACCGGCCGTTCGCCGAAGCCGGGCAGGCGCACGAGCGCAAGCAGTTCCTCGACGCGCCGCGCCTGCTCAGCTTTCGCCACATTGCGGATGCGCAGGGGGTAGGCGATGTTCTCGCCGACGGAGAGGTGGGGAAACAGCGCCAGCGACTGGAAGACCATGCCGAAATCGCGCTGGTGGGCGGGCGTCCGCGTCACGTCCGCGCCGCCAACGAGGATGCGCCCCTCGCTCGGCTCCTCGAGGCCCGCGATCATGCGCAGGAGCGTGGTCTTGCCGCAGCCCGAGGGGCCGAGCAGGCAGACGAAGCTACCGTCGGGCACGGAGAGGTTCACCCGGTCGACGGCCGCGACGGAGCCGAAGCGCTTCGTGATGTTGTCGAGCACGAGGCCGGTCATGGGAATCCCTTTGCGGCAGTCGGCAATGGGCAGTCGGTAGCGCAAAGACCTGGCGACTGCCTACCGCCGATTGCCCCCTCTCAGCCGACGATCATCTCCGTCCATTTCTGGTTCAGCCAGTCGGCCCGCGACAGATAGAGGTCGTAGCGCGGCACGATCGGCGGAATGTCGGAGGAAACGGCCGCGAATTCGGCATCTGTCAGGTCGAGAAGATCGCGGCGCACCGTGGGCGAGGTACCGACTTTGCGCGACATCAGTGCCTGGATTTGCGGCTGGCACATGTAGTCGATGAAGACATGCGCCTCGTCGAGGGCCTTGGAGGCGCGCGAGACCGCCCAGGAGCCGGAATCCAGGATGCCGCCCTCCTTCGGGAAGGTGGAGCGCACCGGGTGCCCGTCGGCAGCGGCAAGGCCGGTGACGTCGTGATAGTACTGGCCCATCGGGATCTCGCCCGATTTCAGCGCCTGCTCGAACTGCGCCTCGTCGCGATACCACAGCTTCACGTTGGGCTTGACCTCAGCCAGCTTCTCGAAGGCCTTGAGCTGGCCGGCCTCATCGTCGAGCGCCTGGGTGCCGCCGAAGAATGTGGCGGCCGTCACCTCGAGGAGGAAGGAGTTGGAGACGAGGGCGAGCAGGCCGAGCTTGTCCTTGTTGGCCGGATCCCACAGGGCCGCCCAGGACGTGGGCGCCTCGGGAAAGACCTTCGTATTGGTGACGAGCGTGATGTACCAGGAGACGGCGCCGATCCCGGCGACGCGGCCGTCCGGGTACTTGTTGACGAAGCGCTCGACGAGACTGGCCGTGTTCTTCATCTTGGCCAGATCAAGCGGCGCCCACAGCTCGCCGGCTGCGCCCTTGAGCAGCGCGGTCTGCGACATCATCGACACATCGGCGGGAGCGACGCCCGCCCGAGCGGCCTGCGACAGCTGCACCAGCCAGGCCTCGCCCGTGGGCTCGGCGATGCTCTCGACCGCGATGCCTGTCGCCTTGGTGAACTCCGGGAAGATGTGCTTGTCGAACGAATCCTTGAAGAAGCCCCCGTAGACGCCGACCTTCAGCGTCTTGTCGGCGGCGCGCAGGATGGTCGGCATGCCAAGCGCGGCAAGGCCCGCGGCCCCGCCGGCAAGGATCGTGCGGCGACTGACGCCGTTATTTGGTCTCGTCATGACAATCCCCTCGATATCCCGGCGTTGAGTCGCCGTTTGATGCATCTTGCCGCCGTTTAGCGCCGGCGGCACGCGGTTTTCAATCCTTCCTTCCACCGACCGACGGGCTGAAGACCATCAGGCTGAGGATCTCGAACAGCATCTGTGCGCCGGCATGGGCCGTATTGGCGGTTGCATCGTATTGCGGCGCCACTTCCACCACATCGCCGGCGACGATGTTGAGCCCCTTGAGGCCGCGCAGGAGTTGCTGTGCCTCGCGCGTCGACAGTCCGCCGACCTCGGGTGTGCCGGTGCCCGGCGCGAAGGCCGGATCGAGGCTGTCGATGTCGAAAGAGAGATAGGTCGGGCCGTCGCCGACGACCTCGCGTGCCCGGGCGATGACCGCCTCTGGACCCATCGCGGCGAATTCCTCGGCGTGGATCACCGTCATGCCGGAATCGGTGGAGAATTCCCACAGATATTCGGCCGCTCCGCGGATGCCGATCTGGATGGTGCGCGTCGGGTCGAGCACTCCGTCGAGCACGGCGTTGCGGAACGGGCCGCCGTGGTGGAACTTGGTGCCGTCGAAGGCGCCGCCCGTGTCGCAATGGGCATCGATGTGGATGAGGCCGACCGGTGCCTCGCGGCCGACCGCGCGCAGAATGGGATGGGTGATCGAATGGTCGCCGCCCACCGCGAGCGTCGCCACGCCCTGTTCGAGGAAGCGGCGGAAATGGGACTCGATGTCGGCATGGCAGCCCTCGAGATCGTAGCGGCTGCGGAAAGGCACGTCGCCGACGTCGGCGGCGGTGAGTTCGCCGACGGGCATGCAGTCGAGCACATGGTTGTAGGGGCCGATGCGCTCGATGGTGCGCAGTGCCCGCGGGCCGAAGCGCGAGCCGGAGCGGTTGGTGACGCCGAGGTCCATGGGCACGCCGACGAGCGCCACCTGAAGGTCGCCGAAGGTCGTCTCCTCGGGGCCGACCGGGCGGTATGGCGCCGACAGGAAGGTCGGCACGCCGCCATAGGGCAGGGCGCGTGTGCCCTTGGCGCTGAAGATCCGCTCGGCCACCTTGCGGAAGCGCGGATCGAAGACGGAGCCACCATGTCCGGCACCGTATTTCTCCCGCAACCGCTGAAGATCTTTCTCATCAATCGTCATGGAAGGCGTCCGATCACCGTGTTGGTATTGCATTCACTCTGCGCGCCGCAAGTTACGGATCGCGCATTTTCTAATTACAATGCCGCAAATGAGCCATGGTATCGTTCATGAATGCTTGTTTTTTGGCATTTTCATAAATATATATTAATTTACATGCACTCGGCACATGCGAGCCTCTTGATCCGATAATGCTGCAGTCTCGCCCGGCTGCTGGCAAGCGAGATTATTAGAGGCTAATCTGTGAGGAATTTTTACAGTCCGGACGATGGCGCCGTGTCCAAACGCCTGCCGCCCCTCAATCCCCTGCGCGCCTTCGAGGTGACGGCGCGTCACCTGTCCGTCTCGCGCGCGGCGGCCGAGCTGCACGTGACGCACGGGGCGGTGAGCCATCAGATCAGGGCGCTGGAGACGGCGCTCAAGGTGCAGCTGTTCGAGCGGCGGGGCGGACGGCTCGCGCTGTCGCCGCACGGGGCGGCGCTGCTGCCCGTCGTCGCGGGCGCCTTCGATTCCATCGCCGAGGCGATCGCCCTGCTCACGCGACCGACGACCGAGGGCGAGCTGGTGGTGAGCTGCGTCCAGGCGGTGGCGTCATTCTGGCTGGTGCCGCGTCTCGGCAGCTTCACCGAGCGGTACCCCGGCGTGCGCCTCAAGCTCATCGCCTCGAACGATCCGCGCGAGATCTATTCCGACCGGGTGGATCTCGCCCTCGTCTACGGCGACGGCCATTGGCCGGACCGCGTCGTCGAGCCCTGGACGGACATCTCGCTCTTTCCCGTCTGCAGCCCAACGCTCGCCAACAGCCGGCCGCTGCGCGAGGTGGCGGATCTCGCCAGCCACGTTCTCCTGCACGGCGACGACGGGCGCGAATGGAACAGCTGGCTCGCTGCGGCCAAGGCGCCGACGCTGGCCTATGGCCGCCGGCATTTCATGTCGAACGCCCATCTCGCGCTCGAGGCGGCGATCAACGGCTTGGGGGTGGCGCTCGGCGACACGGTGACGGTGAGCCGGCTCCTGGCGGACGGGCGGCTGATCGTGCCGTTCGACCTCGCCGTGCCAGCGCCCGACGCCTTCTTCATCGTCACCCGCAGCGAATTGCGCAACACGCCGATGGTGCGCGCCTTCATCGACTGGCTCTTTGCCGAGCGCGTCCGGGACGAGGCGCGGCCGGAGCGGACGCCGCGACGGGCGCGGACCGGCCGGCGCGAGTTGCAACGCGCCTCCTGACAGGCTAACCCGCGGCGTCACGCGCGCCGCTTTCCCATCCGAGACACATCCGATGCCGGTCAATCCCCTTCTCGCCGCCACGGCGAGCCCGCCCATCCCCGAGGCGCAAGCCTGGCGCGCCGCCTATGACGGCGCCTTCGGCCCGTTCATCGACCTGTCGCAGGCCGTGCCGGGGCGCCCGCCCCATGCCGACATGTTGAAGAAGCTGGCGGAGGCAGCCGCCAGTGCGGAAGCCGCCCGCTACGGCGCCATCACGGGCGACAGATCCCTGCGCGAAACATATGCACAGCATGTGTCCGGGCTCTACGGCGGCAAGGTGGTGCCGGAGGAGATCGCCGTCACCGCCGGCTGCAACCAGGCCTTCTTCGTCGCCATGCTCGCACTCGCGCGGGCCGGGGAGGCTGTGCTCCTGCCGACGCCGTGGTACTTCAACCACCAGATGACGCTGGCGATGCTGGGCATCGAGGCGCGGCCGCTGCCCTGTGACCCGGAGGCCGGTTTCGTCCCGGATCCGGAAGCTGCGGAAGCGCTCGTCGACGAGCGCCTGCGCGCCATCGTCCTCGTCACGCCCAACAACCCGACCGGTGCCGTCTACCCGCCTGACGTCATCGCGCGCTTTGCCGAGCTGTGCCGGCGGCGCAACCTGTGGCTCGTCATCGACGAGACCTACCGCGACTTCCTGCCGCCGGAGGCGGGCCGGCCGCATGATCTGCTGGCGGGGGAGACGTGGCGCGACAACGTCATCCAGCTCTACAGCTTCTCGAAGGCCTACGGCATTCCCGGGCACCGGCTCGGCGCCCTCATCGCCGGCACGCCCGTCATCGCCGAGATCACCAAGGTGCTCGACTGCCTGCAGATCTGCGCCCCGCGCACCGGCCAAGCGGCGCTCGCCTGGGCGATCCCGGCGCTTGCCGGGTGGCGCGCCGCCAATGCCGAGGACATCAACCGCCGGCTTGCCGCCTTCCGTGCTGCGCTCGCCGATCTGCCGGAGTGGGGCGTCACCTCGATCGGCGCCTATTTCGCCTATCTGCGCCATCCCTTCCCCGGCCGCAAGGGGCGGAGCGTGGCCGAGCGGCTCGCCGCCGAGCGCGGCGTGCTCGCGCTGCCAGGCGGCTATTTCGGTGAGAGCGCTGACGCCCATGTGCGCGTCGCCTTCGCCAATGTGGAGGCGGAGGAGATCGCCCGCCTGCCGGAGCGGCTGGCGGCTTTCCGGCTTTGAATGCCGGCAGCCTGCGCGAGTCTCGTCCTCGCGTAGCCGCGCCGTCAGGCCCGCGCCTGTCGCGGGCATCCACGCCTTGGAAAGACGTCCAACGTCGGACGCGTGGATGGCCGGGACAAGCCCGGCCATGACGGTGGCGAGGGCCGGATCAGCGGCGGAAATGTCGCCCGCGCGTTCCTGTTCCTGGCGTCGACGAAGTGCCATGGAGCGCCCGTGCTGCGGCGAGACGCAACAAGCCCCACCGTCATGCCCGCGCTCGTCGCGGGCATCCATGCCTTGGAACGACGTCCAACGTCGGAGGCGTGGATGGCCGGGACGAGCCCGGCCATCACGCGGGAGAGGGAGCGTTTGTTCTTCGGCTAAGCGACTATTGCGCCTCGATACCGGCGAGATAGGCGCGGACGGCGTCGAGGCCTTCGCTGCCGCCGTGCCAGGACTGGCGGCCGGAGGCTTCGAGCTCGGGGTCGACCGTCCAGCCCGGTTCGATGCCCGTCATGTCCGGCAGGAGATGGGCGATGCCCTTGTGGCAGTCGATGCAGGTGCGCTCGCCGGTGACGAGATAGCGGCTGTGGATCTCCGCCGCGCGCCGCGTCTGCTTCGTGAAGTCCATGGCGATGGACGAGTGGCAGTTGCGGCATTCGAGCGAGTCGTTCGCCTTGAGGCGCGCCCATTCGTGCTTGGCGAGCTCGAGCCGGGCGTCGAGAAACTTCTGGCGCGTGTTGATGGTGCCGAAGATCTTGCCCCACACTTCCTTCGAAGCCTGCATCTTGCGGGCGATCTTGTCCGTCCAGTTGTGCGGCACGTGGCAGTCGGGGCAGCTCGCACGCACGCCCGAGCGGTTCGAGAAGTGCACCGTCTGGGTGAGCTCCTGATAGACATTGTCGTGCATCTCGTGGCAGGAGATGCAGAATTTCTCGGTGTTGGTGATCTCAAGCGCGGTGTTGAAGCCGCCCCAGAAGATGACGCCGCAGATGAAGCCGCCAAGCGTCAGGAAGCCCAGACTGAGATAGGCGCTCGGCCGCGTGATGACGTGCCAGAAGCGCAAGCAGACCTGCCACAGCCGTCCGAAGAGGTTTCTCAGCCCCTGCATGGCAGCCCCTTATCGTTGTCCGCCGAGCTTGCTGGCGTCCTGGAAAAGATTGGGCACGAGCGGCGACGCATCGGTCTGCGGCACGTGGCACTGGGTGCAGAAGTAGCGCCGCGGCGTGACGTCGGACAGCACCTGCCCGTCCCGGTCCATGAAATGCGTGATGCTGATCATGGGCGCGCCGGAGCCCTCGGTGAACTCCCGCTTGTGGCAGGACAGGCAGCGGTTGGTGTTCAGCGTCAGCTGGTAACCCTCAATGGAATGGGGGATCACCGGCGGTTGCTCGGGATAGTTGCGCATGCGCTTGACGTCATCGACGATCGGACGCGCCAGCGGCGGGGCCTTCACCTCGCTCATCGGCGCGGCCTCGCCGGTCAGGCGCGGCACGATCTGCGGTGCCTCGCCCGCGGCCGAGAGGGCGCCCGCGAAGAGCACGAGGCAGGCTGCGGCGAGCCCGGCGCGGAAGGCGCTGGCCGGCGGGTTCAGACGGGAACGACCTTGACCGCACATTTCTTGAAGTCCGTCTGTTTGGAGATGGGATCGGTGGCGTCGAGCGTCGCCTTGTTGATAAGCTGGCTCGCGTCGAACCAGGGCACGAAGACCACGCCGGGCGGCATGCGGTTGCGCCCGCGCGTCTCGACGCGCGTACGGATTTCGCCGCGGCGCGAGATCAGCCGGATCTCGGCCCCCTGGTTGAGGCCGCGCTGGCGCGCGTCGTCGGGATGCATGAAGCAGCGCGCGCCAGGGAAGGCCTTGTAGAGCTCGGGCACCCGCATGGTCATGGAGCCGGAATGCCAGTGCTCCAGGACGCGGCCGGTGACGAGCCACAGGTCGAACTCCGTGTCCGGCACTTCGGCGGGCGGCTCGTAGGGCGCGGCGACGATCTTCGCGCGCCCGTCCGGATTGCCGTAGAAGGCGACACCCTTGCCCTTCTCGACATAGGGGTCGTAGCCCTCGCGGTAGCGCCACAGGGTTTCCTTGCCGTCGACCACCGGCCAGCGCAGGCCGCGCTCCTTATGGTAGGTGTCGAAGGGCGCGAGGTCGTGCCCGTGACCACGCCCGAACTCCGCATATTCCTCGAACAAGCCCTTCTGCACGTAGAAGCCGAAGTGCCTGGCCTCCACGTTCTCGTAGTTCGGATCGAGCTCGGCGAGAGGGAACCGGTCGACGTTGCCGTTGCGGAACAGCACGTCGAACAGCGTCAGGCCCTTGTAATTGGGGTTCTGCTCGAGGATCTCCGCCGGCCATACCTCGTCGGTCGTGAAGCGCCTGGAGAATTCCATCATCTGCCAGAGGTCGGAGCGCGCCTCGCCGGGCGCATTGACGAGCTGGTGCCAGAAATGCGTGCGCCGCTCGGCGTTGCCGTAAGCGCCTTCCTTCTCGACCCACATGGCCGCGGGCAGGATGAGGTCGGCGGCAAGCGCCGTCACCGTCGGATAGGCGTCGGAGACGACGATGAAGTTCTCGGGATTGCGATAGCCGGGATAGGTCTCGTTCGAGCTGTTCGGCGCCGCCTGCAGGTTGTTGTTGACCTGAATCCAGTAGAAGTTGAGCTTGCCATCGTGCAGCATCCTGTCCTGCTGCACGGCGTGGTAGCCGGGTTTCTCCGGGATGATGCCGTGTGGGATGCGCCAGATCTCCTCGGCCTTCTTGCGGTGCTCGGGGTTGACCACCGTCATGTCGGCCGGCAGGCGGTGCGCGAAGGTGCCGACCTCACGGGCCGTGCCGCAGGCTGAAGGCTGGCCGGTCAGCGAGAAGGGGCTGTTGCCCGGCTCGGAGATTTTGCCCGTCAGCAGGTGCAGATTATAGACGAGTTGGTTCGCCCACACGCCGCGCACGTGCTGGTTGAAGCCCATGGTCCACAGCGAGACGACCTTGCGGGCGGGGTCGGCATAGAGCTCGGCGAGCTCGCGGAGGAAGCCGGGCTCGACACCGGAGAGCTCCGACACCTTCTCGAGCGTGTAGTCGGCGACGAAGCGCTTGAAGGTCTCGAAGTCGGTCGGCTCCATCGCCGTGACGTCCTTCGCCTTGCGCGCCTCGACCTCGCGCGGGTCGTCGTCGCGCAGGCCGTAGCCGATGTCGGTGGCGGCCTTGACGAAGGTGGTGTGCTTGCCGACGAAATCCTCGTTCACCCGCCCGGTCGTGATGATGTGGTTGGCGATGTAGTTGAGGATGGCGAGGTCCGTGCCCGGCTTGAAGACGATGGGAATGTCGGCGAGGTCGGCGCTGCGGTTGGTGAAGGTGGAGAGGACGGCCACCTTCACATGCGGATGGCCAAGACGCCGGTCGGCGATGCGCGTCCACAGGATCGGGTGCATCTCCGCCATGTTCGAGCCCCACAGCACGAAGGCGTCCGTGGCTTCGATGTCGTCGTAGCAGCCCATCGGCTCGTCCATGCCGAAGGTGCGCATGAAGGCATAGGCCGCTGAGGCCATGCAGTGGCGGGCGTTGGGGTCGAGATTGTTGGATCGGAAGCCGGCGCGCATCAGCTTGGTCGCCGCATAGCCCTCCCAGATCGTCCACTGGCCGGAGCCGAACATGCCGACCGCTTCCGGCCCCTTGGCCTTCAGGACCTCCTTGGCCTTGGCGGCCATGACGTCGAAGGCCTCGTCCCAGGTCACGGGCGTGAAATCACCGTCCTTGGCGTAGACGCCGCCCTTCTTGCGCAGCAGCGGCTGGGTCAGCCGGTCGGCGCCGTACATGATCTTGGAAAGAAAGTAGCCTTTGATGCAGTTGAGGCCGCGGTTGACCTCGGCCTTGACGTCGCCGTGGGTGGCGATGACCTTGCCTTCCTTGACGCCCACCATGACGCCGCAGCCCGTGCCGCAGAAGCGGCAGGGCGCTTTCGACCACTGGATCTCCAGCGTCTCGACGCCGCCCATGACCGGCTGGGCGGCGGCGGTGTGGATGCCGGCTGCCATGGCCGCGACGCTGGCGGCCTGCGCCTTCAACATGTCTCGCCGCGAGAGCGTCATGGCGATTCTCCAAGGTCTGCAAGGGTTGTGATCTGCTCGAACACGAGATTGGCGGACAGGACGCCGTCGAAGGTGGCGATCGTCGCCAGGCGCCCGCCGAGGGTGGCGCTGTCCGGCCCTTCCATCACCACGACGATCCTGCCGTCCGCGACGTGATGGATCTCCGTGTCGGGAAGGGCGCCTACGCACTTCACCACCTCGGCGCAGCGGTCCGGCAGGGTGCGCACCACGGCGCTCGAGATATGAAGGGTCGTGTCGGGCTCACGCGTAACGGGATCGGGCACGGCGGGCTCAGGCATGGGCCGCCTCCGCCGGAACGTGGGTGGTGATCGCCGCGGCCGGGCAGGCGGCGATGCAGGCGCCACAGCCGGTGCAGCGGTCGCTCGCGATCTCCGGCAGGGCCGGGCCGCCGAGGCGCGGCCGGAAGCGGATCGCCGCTTCCGGGCAGGCGTCGCCACAGCTCTGGCAGATGATGCCGCGCGCCGCGAAACATTGCGCTCCGATGGCCGCCGCGTGGGGAAAGGCCGGTGCGGCGACGTCGAACACCGGCTCTGGGCAGGCTTCGGCGCAAGCGCCGCAGAAGGTGCATTCGCTGGAGAAGGCGATCGCGGGGCGGCCGTCGGCGTCCGGCGTGATGATGTGTTGCGGGCAGGCCGTGGCGCAGGCGCCGCAGGCCGTGCAGGCGGCGGTGATCGTGGCCTCGCGCGACCAGGGCGGCCGGACGGCTTCGGGCCGGGGGGCGATCCGCCCCCTGAGGAAGCTGCGTCTGTCGAGCCTCGCTGCCTCGCTCACGATTGGCCTCCTCAATGCGGAGGGCCCGGCGGGCCGAAGACGATCTGCCACATCCATACGAGGAAGCCGTAGCCGCCGACAATGCCGACGGCCAGAACCGGCCAGATCAGGATGGCAAGGATGATGAAGGCGGAGAATTCTTCCCGCCGCGAGGGGGTTGGCACTGTTTCCGTCGTGGCCGGCTCCTGCCGATCAGGCATGACGATTGTCTCCTCCGGCACAACTGCACGGCCTTGCGAAAGGCCGAGGCATTTTTTCTTTTTTACAATGTAATGATGACAACATTGCTGCATGTGCCTGTCAAGGCGGTCCCCAGCGGGAATGATTTCCAGCCTCGGCAGCGTGCCGTAACAGCCGGACCACGCCTTTGATCCATGTCATGGCCGGTGAGGCGGTCGGACGGACCGGTCGCGATTCCTTGCCCGTGTCCTCCTTTCTCCTGCTCATGTCCGTTGGTGGCGGCCAAGGCCTAACGCATCAACTGACGGTAGATGGCCGGCAGGGCTGCCGGGAGGCGGGCGATCCGGCCGACAATGGCATAGCCGCCCCGGCCGAAGATGGCCGGGAAATACGACTGCGCCTCGCGGTCCACGGTTACGCCGAAGACGGCGACGCCGCCCCGCCGCGCCTCGCGCACGGCACGGCGCGTGTCTTCGAGGCCGAAGCGGCCTTCATAGTGGTCGACGTCGTTCGGCTTGCCGTCGGTCAGAACGATGAGGAGGCGCTTGCGATTCGGGCGCTTGGCGAGCTGCGCGCTGGCGTGCCGCAACGCGGCGCCGATGCGCGTGTAATAACCAGGCCTCAGGGCCGCGATGCGGCGCTCGACGATCGAGCCCATGGGCTCGTCGAAACCCTTGACGGTCTCGACCCGCACCCAGGAGCGTCGCCGCGAGGTGAAGGTGAGGATCTCGGCATTGTCGCCGCAGGCGGCGAGGCCGTGGGCGAGCGTCAGCAGCGCCTCCTTCTCGACGTCGAGCACGCGGTGGCCATCGACCCAGGCATCGGTTGACAGCGACACGTCGACGAGCAGCGTCACCGCGAGATCGTGGCCGAGCGGCCGGTTCATGAGGTGTAGCCGGTCCGAGCCCTCGCCGCCGGCGCGGATCTCGCTGATCGAGCGCACGAGCGCATCAATGTCGACGTCCTCGCCGTCGAGCTGGGCGCGCAGCGTCTCGCGCCGGGGCCTGAGTGCCTCGAACTGGCGGCGTACGCGCCGGATGCGCCGGCGGGCGGCTTCGTCCGGTGTCCACCGCTCGCCCTCCTCGCGCGCGGTGCCGGCCAGCACCCGGCAATGGCCGGGAAGATAGGCGCGGCGCGTGTAGTCCCATTCCGGATAGGTGTTGAGGCCAGCCAGGGCCGCCGTGTCCACCGCCTCGGGCGGCAGGTCGAGGTCGAACTTGAAGCGCGCGGCCGGCCGGCCCGGCTGGCGCCGCGAGACCGTCAGCTCCTCCACATCGTCGGCGGCCTTCTCGGCCTCCTCGTCCTCGTCGCCGTCCGACGGGCGCGAGACGTTCACCATCTCGGCGATGGCGAGCATCTTCTCGAAGCGGTTGAGCACGAAGGGATCGCGCCGCTGCGCGGCATCCGCCTCGCGCCGCCGGGCAAGGCGCTTGCGTAGGTCGACCACCGGCGCGAGCAGGCCGTTGCGGGCCGGCTCGTCGGCGCTCGGTGTCGCCTCGGCCGGCCGCGCGGCGGCATCGACCCAGAGCGGAACGGGCAGGAAAGGCTGATAGTTTGCCGGCGCATGGACGCTGCCTTGGGCCAGGCTGTGCGCCACCTCGTCGAGCGCCTCCGGCGTCTCGCCGGTCAACAGGGCGTGGACGAGACGCTCGACCTCCCGCTCCACCGCCGGCAGGGGGCGGCTGGGCCGCACGGCGAGAAGCGCCTCGCAGAGGTCGCGATAAGTCGTCACGAGGCCGGGCTGGGCGGAAAGCACGCGGCCGACCGTATCGCGCGCCCGCAGGAGGACGGCGAGATCGCGGCGCAGGGGATCGGCCTCGTTGACCGGCGCGAGCGACGTGTGCACGCCATAGGCCGCGAGCCAGAAATAGAGCGCGCGGTTGAGGCGCGCTTCCGGCAGCAGGTCGATGCGCGCGGGCAGGACGAGCGAGCCCGTATCGCGCCGCGGCTGCTCGAGCCGTTCATCCGCCATGCCGACGCGCTGGCGCAGCGTCAGGCGGTGATGGAAAGTGCGGCCGGCGCTGGCGGCGAGCTGCACGCCCGCCTCGCCGCCGAGGCCGCGGAAGAAGACCGCGAGCGCGCCGCGCACCTCCTCGAGGCCGACGCTCGCCTCCGGGTGACGTCGGTAGCTCGCCGCGTCGCCGA
Organism: Chelatococcus daeguensis; assembly: GCF_001887265.1. Taxonomy (NCBI): domain Bacteria; kingdom Pseudomonadati; phylum Pseudomonadota; class Alphaproteobacteria; order Hyphomicrobiales; family Chelatococcaceae; genus Chelatococcus; species Chelatococcus daeguensis. Next base: position 240,032 of record NZ_CP018096.1, read on the forward strand.
CGAGGCGATGCCAGGCACGGCCGACAGTCTCTTCGAGCTCGAGGAAGTCCAGCATGGCGGTCAGCCCAGTGTCGCGCGGGCGATTTCGGCGAGCGCGGTGCGCACGTCGGGCTCGTCGGTCAGCGGCTCGATCATCGTGGCGGTCACGGCCTCCTCGGCCGGCATGCCGGCGGCAATCAGCGTCGCGCAATAGACGAGGAGACGCGTCGAGATACCTTCCTCGAGATCCTGGCCCTTGAGGGCGCGCAGCCGGCCGGCGAGGCTGACGAGCGGCCGTACCTTGCCTTCCGCAAGGCCGCTCTCGGCCGCGACGACGGCCGTTTCGCGCTCCGGTGGCAGGAAGTCGAAGCTGATGGCGACGAAGCGCTGGCGTGTGCTCGGCTTCAGCGCCTTCAGAAGGTTCTGATAGCCGGGATTGTAGGAGACGACGAGCATGAAGCCGTCGGGCGCGGCGAGCTCCTCGCCCGTGCGCTCCAGCGGCAGGATGCGCCGGTCGTCGGAGAGGGGATGCAGCACCACGGTGACGTCCTTGCGCGCCTCCACCACCTCGTCGAGGTAGCAAATGCCGCCCTCGCGCACGGCTCGGGTCAGAGGGCCGTCGACCCAGACCGTCTCGCCTGCCTTGAGGAGATAGCGGCCGGTGAGATCGGCCGCCGCGAGGTCGTCATGGCAGGAGACGGTGAAGAGCGGCAGGCCGAGCTCCGCCGCCATGTGGGCGACGAAACGTGTCTTGCCGCAGCCGGTCGGCCCCTTCAGCAGCACCGGCAGGCGGTTGCGGTGGGCGTGGGCGAAGAGCGTGCATTCGTTGCCCGCCGGCACGTAGTAGGGAACGGCCGGGACGGGCGCGGTGTCCAGTGCGCGGAGCATGGGAGGGCCCTTTGTTCGGGGAAGCGAAGGGAAGGGGCGGCTCGTGCCGCCCCGTCCGGTCATTCGGCGGGCTGCAGCGTGCCGCCGGAAGGTGCGGTGCGCTCGCGGCCCGGCACCAGCACGGCCCAGACGAACATCAGCGCGGCGACGACGACGACCACGCCGGAGCCGAGGCGGATCCAGTAGAACAGCGCCAGCTGGTCCTGCACGTCCATGTAGCCTTCGCCGAGCACCCGTTGCAGATGCACCTGGATGACGCCGGCGAAGGTGAGGGCGAAGGTCATTACCATCATCGCCGTGCTCATCAGCCAGCAGCTCGCCATGGAGAGCCACTGGTTGTAGGGGGTCCGGCCGGTCAGCTGCGGCCAGGCATAGGCCATGACGGCGAGGTTGAGCATCACATAGGCGCCGTAGAAGGCGAGGTGCCCGTGCGCCGCCGTCACCTGGGTGCCGTGGGTGTAGTAGTTGACCGAGGAAAGCGTGTGCAGGAAGCCCCACACGCCCGCGCCGAGGAAGGCCATGATCGAGCAGCCGACGGACCATAGCAGCGCGGCTCGGTTGGGGTGCCGGCGCCCGGCCTTCCAGGTCATGGTCACGGTGAAGGCGACCATGGTGAAGAAGGGCGCGACCTCCAGCGTCGAGAACAGCGAGCCGATCCACTGCCAGTAGCCGGGCGCGCCGATCCAGTAATAGTGGTGGCCGGTGCCGAGGATGCCGGAGAAGAGGGCGAGGCCGACGATGACGTAGAGCCACTTCTCCACCACCTCGCGGTCGATGCCGTTGAGCTTGATCATGAGGAAGGCCAGCACCGAGGCCATGATCAGCTCCCACACGCCCTCGACCCACAGGTGGATGACGTACCACCAGTACATCTTGTCGAGCGCGAGGTTCGCCGGGTTGTAGAAGGCGAACAGGAAGAACAGCGCCATACCCCACAGGCCGAAGAGCAGGATGTTCGTCACCACCGTCTTGCGGCCCTTCAGCGCCGTCATGGTGACGTTGAAGAGGAAGATGAGGGCGACGACGACGATGCCGACCTTGATGGCGAAGGGCTGCTCGAGGAACTCGCGCCCCTCGTGGATGCGGAAGAGATAGCCGACGACGGCGATACCGGCGGCGACGAAGAAGAGCCAGAACTGCAGCTTGGCGAGGCCGGTGCTGTAGAGTTCGGTCTCCGTCTCCTCCGGCAGGAGGTAATAGGTCGCGCCCATGAAGCCCATCAGCAGCCACACCACGAGCGCGTTGGTGTGAATCATGCGCACGATGTTGAAGGGCAGCAGCTCGGAGAGCGTGTTGGGCAGCACGTAGATGGTGCCGGCGACAACGCCGAAGCTGACCTGGGCGAGAAAGAGCACGAGGGCGCCATAGAAATAGATGAGCGCCACCTTCTGGGATTCGTATCGCATTGTCGGCACTCCTCAGCCGGCCTTGTTGGGCGGCCAGTTCTGCGTCTTGATCCGGCCCGTCCATTCGAGGAAATCGGCAAGGTCGTTGAGTTCCTGGTCGCTCAGGTTGAACTGCGGCATCTGGCGCCGGCCCTCGATGCCCGTGGGCTGCGACTGCATCCACGCCTTCAGCATCTCGCGCGCCGTTTCGGGATCCTCCGTGCCGCCCCAGCGGTCCCAGAGGTTCCCGAGCTCGGGGGCGAAATAGGCGCCCTCGCCGAGCAGGGTGTGGCAGTTGATGCAGGAGTGCTTCTCCCACACGTGCTTGCCGCGCGCTACGGCATCCGTCAGCCCCGCCTTGTCGGTCGATGTATTGACCATGAAGTAATGGCTGTGGGCAGTCAGGCCGACGAAGATGACAAAGAAGAACAGCGAGCCGCCATAGAAGACGTTCCTCGCCGCCGATTTGGTGAGGCTGTCAGCCATCACGCGTCCTCTCTCGCTAGATCGGGAGATCAGGCGCGCGGCGTCGCTTGTAGCGGGGACCGCGCACGATCGTTTGGAAACTAGCTTGCGGGACGGCAGGCTCTTTGTGCTGGCACAAGCACCTGGAGCCTTGGCCGGCGGGCGTGATGTCGACGGCGAACTCTGCGGCGTGGCGCCTGCAAGGTGGATCCGACCGCCCGGTGCGGGTTCTCGTCCAGAGGCTTCGGTGTGATGAGGGGTTATGCCCCGGCTTCTGCCGGCGGCTTCAGGCGCAGGCGCATGATGATGTCCTGGTCATGATTGCCGAAGCCGCGCCCGAAGATGTTCAGCCCGCCGGGGTGGCGCGCGTTGTCATCGATGCCGATGCGCATGCGGATGCCATGGTGCATGTCCAGCCCGAGCTGGTCGAGTGAGACGGAGGAGATCTGCACGTCGTTGACCGACGTGCCGTTGCGGTTGATTTGCCAGGTGACGAGCTTGCCGTACTGCGAGCCTTCGAGCTTCCACCATTGGGGGGTATAGACGCCCCTCTTGTCGCCGAAATCGCCCGGCGAGATCCAGCTGCCGACCTTGACGTCGTTGACCCAGAGGCTGATTTCGGACGGCCAGTCAAGGCTGGTGCCCGGCACTTCCGACGACAGCTCCATGATGAATTCGAGGCGGTCGATCTCCGCTCCCAGGACCTTGCCGTTGTTCGGGAACTTGTATTCGAGATAGCCGCGGCTGAACCACACGAGCGAGGCGTTCATCCGCTGCGGGTCGAGGAAGAAGTCGGGCACGTCGAGCACGCCGAGGACGCTGTCCGTCGAGCACAGTCCGCAGGGCGCGGTCACCTGGCAGCCGGTGTAGAGCCCGATCGGCATCGCGACCTCGACGTAATCCTTGCCGGCGAGCGCATCCTGGTCGTCGAGGCGGATGATGATCTCGTCGTAACGAACGGAGCAGACCTTTTGCTGCCCCTTGGAGGCCTTCCTCGTCTCCGTCTCCAGGAGGCCAGCCCGCTCGAGCACCTGGATATGGGTCGCAACGGTGGACTGTGGCAGGTCGAGTGCCTCGCTGATCTCGTTCACATTGAGCGCGCCGTGCTCGCGCAGGAGCTTGAGAGCGCGCACCCTGGCCGGGGAAGCGAGGGCGCGGATCGTCTCGCCGCTTTCCGACGCGAACAGGGTCAGGAACTTCCTCTTGAAATCGCTCATCGTGCCGTTCTCTCGCCCCGATGGATGGGCGCTATTTTAATCGTAAGTTCGGATATATATCAAGTTCTCGTTGACCAATGCAATTCCTGCGGTGTTAACTCAAAGAAAAAGCCAAATACGGCAGTGGAGGAAACACCCATGCACATGCTGCGCATGCTTTCGCTCGCGTCCGGGCTGCTCCTCGGCGCGAGTGGCTTGACCTTGCAGGCCGAAACGGCGTTCGCCCAGGTTACCGTACCCGGCGTGCCGCGATCCCAGACCATCATCCTCGAGAACCCCGAAGGTACCATCAAGAATCCGGGCTGGTTCAACATCTGGACGCTGAACGCCGGCGGCCAGTTCACGGGCCTGCACCAGCTCGCCCTCGACACCCTCTGGTACATTGATCCCGAGCGGGGTCTCGATGGGCCGTGGGAGAACTCGCTCGCCTCCGAGAAGCCGATCTACAACAGTGACTTCACCGAAATGACGGTGAAGCTGAAGTCCGACATCTACTGGAGCGACGGCGTCGCCTTCACCGCCGACGATGTCGTCTACACCGTCGAGTCGCAGATCAAGAATCCCGGCATGCGCTGGAGCGCGCTGCTTTCGCTCAATGTCGAGAGCGTCTCGGCGCCCGACGCGCACACCGTGCATTTCAAGCTGAAGAAGCCGAACTCGCGCTTCCATGCGCTGTTCACGGTACGCTTCAATGCCATCTGGATCATGCCCAAGCATGTCTTCGAAAAGGCGGGCGACCCGCTGAAGTTCGACTTCAACCCGCCGGTTTCGCTGGGCGCCTACAAGCTGCACAGCTTCGACCCGAACGGCAAATGGTACATCTGGCAGAAGCGCGATGACTGGCAGCGCACGACGCTTGGCCGCTACGGCGAGCCCGGCCCCACCTATGCCGCCTATGTCGATCCCGGCCCGCCGGACAAGCGCGTCATCGCCCAGCTCAACCACAACCTCGACGTGGTGCACGACATCGCGCCTGAAGGCATGTTCACGCTCACCAAGCAGTCGGACAGCCTGAAGACCTGGTTCAAGAATTTCCCCTTCGCGCATCCCGATCCGACGCTGCCGTCAGTGATCTTCAATATGCAGAATCCCGCCTTCCAGAACCGTGACGTGCGCTGGGCGCTGGCGATGCTCATCGACATCAAGGCGGTTTCCATGGCGGCCTACCGGGGTGCGGCGACGCTGTCGCCGATCGCCATCCCGCCGACGGGCACCCATCCCGAGGATTATCACGTTCCCCTGCGGGACTGGCTGGCGTCGTTCGAGCTCGATACCGGCAAGCGCAAGATCCGCCCCTATGATCCGACCATCGGCGCGCAGATCGCCGATATGCTTCGGCCGAGCATGGGGGACCAGATCCCCACGGATCCGGCCGAGATCGACAGGGCCTTCGGCTACGGCTGGTGGAAGGCCGATCCGCAGGCGGCAGCGGAACTCCTACAGAAGGCGGGTTTCACCAAGCGGGGCAACAGCTGGTACATGCCCGACGGCAAGCCCTTCTCCGTCAAGGTGATGGTCGAGGGTGAGACGCGCCCCATCCTGACGCGGGCCGGCACCATGATCGTCCAGCAATGGCGCCAGTTCGGCATCGATGCCAAGACCGAGGTTGCGCAGGGCACCATGCTCGACCGCCGCAACACGGGCGACTTCGAGATCCTGATCTCTTGGAGTGTCGAAACCTACGGAGGCCACCCCGATTTGTCGTTTTTCCTGGACAGCTGGCATTCCCAGTTCGTCGCGCCGGCCGGCAAGACCCAGTCGCCGCGCAACTGGCAGCGCTGGGCGAGTCCCGAACTTGACAGGATCATCGAGGCGGTGCGCCGGATTGATTTCGACGATCCCCGCACCGTCAAGCTTGGCCGTGAGTACGTGAAGCTCATGGTGCGCGAGATGCCGATCATCCCGCTCATGGCCTACAACGTCTTCACGGCCATGGACGAGACCTACTGGACCGGCTACCCGACGGCGGAGGACCCATACGCCAATCCCGTCCCCAACTGGGGCAACTCACGCGCCATGATGGTCAGGCTGAAGCCGACCGGCAAGTGACGGCAAGCGGGACGGGCCAGCGCCCGTCCCGGACAGCGCCGAGGGATGGTCCATGAAGCCTTACCTGACCTATCTGTCGAAACGTCTGCTGCAGTTCGCCGTCGTGGTCTTCGTGGGCATCAACATCGCCTACGTCGTGACCCACAGCACGCCGATCAACCCGGTCGAGCAGACAATCTCGGCGGCGACCGCTTACGGCAGCACGAGCCCTGAAGCCATCGAGATGATGCGCCGCTCGCTCAGCGAGCTCTACGGGCTCGAGGGCTCGCCGTGGCAGCAGTATCTGTCGTTCTGGCAGCGGGTGCTGGTGGGTGATTTCGGGCCATCCCTCTCGGCCTTTCCCACGCCGGTCTCGGAACTCATCCTGCGGGCGCTGCCCTGGACGGTCGGGCTGCTGCTCGTATCGACCTTGCTCACCTGGTTCCTCGGCAACCTGCTTGGCGGTCTTGCCGGCTACTATCGCGAGAACCGCGTCCTGAGGGCCTTCGGCGTCGTCACCGCGGGGCTGCACCCTGTTCCCTACTACGTCGTGGCCTTCGTGATGCTGCTCGCCTTCGGCTATCTGTGGCCGATCCTCCCGATCAGCGGCGGGGCCTCGATGGCGGCCGACCGCACCGACGTCGTCGGCTTCGCGCTCGACGTCGTCATTCATTCCATCCTGCCCGTGCTCTCGCTCATGGCGGCCGGCATCGGCGGATGGTTCATGGGCATGCGCTCGCTGGTCTCCAACATCGTTACGGAAGATTACGTCACCTATGCGGAACTTGCCGGCGTCCGGCGCGGCAAGATCCTGCGGCACTACGTGATGCGCAATGCCATCGGCCCCCAAGTCACCGGCCTTGCCCTCCAGCTCGGCGCCATCTTCAACGGCGCGATCATCACGGAGCAGGTCTTCGGCTATCCCGGCATCGGCTCGCTCCTCATCAGCGCGGTCCATGCCGGCGACTACAGCCTCGTTCTCGGCATCACGACCATCTCGATCCTTGGCGTGTCAACTATGGTCCTCCTGATCGACCTCCTCTATCCCCTGATCGATCCGCGCGTGGAGGCAGCCTGATGAACACGCTGAAGGTCCTGCGCGACCTGTTCTACTACAACAAGGAATTCGCTACCGGACTGCTGCTCGTCCTCATCGTCGTGGCGGTCGCCGCGAGTTCCTTCTTCTCGCCCTATCCGCCGCTCGACGTCTATGTTGTGCCGCCGGACCTGCCGCCATCATGGCAACATCCGTTCGGCACCACCTCGCGCGGCCAAGACGTCTTCTGGCAGTTGACCTTCGCCATCCGCAACACGCTGCTGTTCGGCATCGTGGTGGCCGTCATCAGCCGCGTCATCTCGCTATGCGTCGGCCTCGTCTCCGGCTATCGCGGCGGCTGGGTCGACCGGGTGCTCATGTCGCTCAACGACACATTCGTCGTCATCCCGCTCTTCCCGATCCTTGTCCTCTTCTACTTCATCATGCGCGACCAGATGACCTGGGGCCTGCTCGCGCTGATCGTCGCCCTGCTTGGCTGGGCATATGACGCGCGCCTCATCCGCTCTATCGCCATGAGCCTGCGCACGCGCGAATTCACGCGCCAGGCGGTGTTCTCGGGCATGGGCACCGGCCGGATCGTCTGGCAGGAGCATCTGCCGTTCGTGCTGCCGATCGTCTTCTCGACCACGCTCAACAACATCAACTGGTCGATCGGCATCGAGGTGACGCTGTCGGTGCTCGGCTTCACCGACATCAACACCCCGACCATCGGCGGTATGATCTACTGGGCCAACCAGCACACGGCGCTCGTGTCCGGCATCTGGTGGTGGGTGGCTTTTCCCATCGCCCTCGTGGTGCTGCTCTTCATCGGGCTGTTCCTGCTGGCCATCTCGATGAACGAATACATCGATCCGCGCAGCCGCCTCAGCCGCCTGGGAGGCCAGGCATGACCCTGCTGCACCCTGCGGCCGCATCCGCCGCTGCCGAGGACGACGCGGCAATCCCGCTCCTGTCGGTCGACCGCCTCAAGGCCTATTACCGACTCAAGCTCTTCGGCATCGACCGCGAGGTGCGGGCCGTCGATGATGTCACCTTCGCCATCGGCCGCAATGAGATCTATGGGCTCGCTGGCGAGTCAAGCTCCGGCAAGAGCACGCTGATCAAGACCATCGCCGGCGCCATCCGCCCGCCGCTGGCGGTCGAGACGGGGTCGGTGTGCTTCAATTTTTCCGACGGAACGCGCGACATCTATCGCCTCACCCCGCGCGAACTGGGCGAGATCCGCTGGAAGCGCCTATCCTACATCATGCAGGGCTCGATGAGCGTGCTGAACCCGGTACGGCGGATCCGGCACTCCTTCACCGATTTCGCCTTGCCGCACGTGCCCGAGAAGGGGGCAGCCTTTGCCGAGCGCATCGGGCGTCACCTCGAGCGCCTGCATCTCGAAAGATCGGTGCTCGACGCCTATCCGCACGAGCTGTCGGGAGGCATGCGCCAGCGGGTTGCGATCGCACTGGCCACGGTCTGCGGGCCGGAGTTCATCATCGCCGACGAGCCGACCACGGCGCTCGACGTCATCGTGCAGAAGGGCGTCCTTGCAATGCTTCGGGGCATCCAGCGCGAGCTCGGCTCCTCGGTCCTGTTCGTCACACACGACATGGCCGTGCACGCCAACCTGACGGATCGGCTCGGCATCATGTATGCTGGCCGGCTAGTGGAGGAGGGGCGCACGCGCGATCTCTTCCGCCAGCCGCTGCATCCTTATACCCGTCACCTCATTTCGAGCCTGCCGCAGATCGGCGACGACACGCCGAAGAAGGGACTGGAAGGCTCGCCGCCCAATCTCGCCGCGCCGCCGAGCGGTTGCCGGTTCCACCCGCGCTGCCCACTGGCGATCGACATCTGCCGCCGGGAGGCGCCGCCCATGGTTGCCGTCGCCCCGGGCCGCCGGGTGGCCTGCCACGTCGTCACGGCATCGCCCGATGCCGTGGCACCCGCGATGGAGGAGGTACGCCCGTGAAGCCGAACCTTCTCGATGTCGACAATGTCAGCAAGACCTTCGCCGGCCGCGGGCTGTTCTCGCGCCGCATGAAGCGCGCGGTGCGCAACGTCAGCTTCTCGCTGGATGCCGACCGGCCCGAAGTCTTCACCATCATCGGCGAATCCGGCAGCGGCAAGTCGACGCTCGCCAGCATGATCCTGAACACGGCCCGGCCCACCGGCGGGAGCATCCGCTTCGAGGGGCGCGACCTTGCCCACATCCGCAGCCGGCGCGACCGGGTGGCCTTCATGAGCCGCGTCCAGGCAATCTTCCAGAACCCGTTCGACGCCTTCAACCCGCTGAAGCCCGTCGACCGCTATCTCTACACCGCCGCCGAGGTCTTCTCCGGCTGCCGCACGAAGGAGGCGCGCGAGACGCGTGTGGACGACGCGCTGCACAAGGTGGGCCTGTCGCTCGCGGAGGTCAGCGGCCGCTTTCCGCACGAGATGTCGGGCGGGCAGCTGCAGCGCATCGCCATCGCCCGTGCGCTCGTGTCCAGCCCCTCGCTGATCGTGGCGGACGAGCCGGTTTCGATGATCGACGCCTCGCTGCGCATGACCGTGATCAACCTCTTCCGCATGCTGAGGGACGATCTCGGGGTGTCGATCATCTACATCACCCACGACCTCGCCACCGCCTATTACATCAGCGACCGCCTCATCATCATGCAGACCGGCGAGGTGGTGGAAGCCGGCGATGCGCGACAGGTCCTCGCCGCCCCCCGACATCCGTATTCGATCCGGCTGCGCGAGGCCGTCCTGTCCGTCGACGGCGCATGGCGCGGAACGGGGCTCGACGCCGAGGCCATCCAGCCTTCCTTGCGCTGAACATTCACTCCTGCCGATCCCTGGAGCCATCATGAAAGAAGCTCACGTCATCGTCGATCGCGACTTCGTCATCGGGGACACCGATCCCCGCCTGTTCGGTGCTTTCGTCGAGCACCTCGGGCGCTGCGTCTACGGCGGCATCTACGAACCAGGCCACCCCACGGCGGACGAGCGTGGCTTCCGCGGCGACGTGCTCGCCCTCGTGCGGGAGCTCGCGCCGACGATCATCCGCTATCCGGGCGGCAATTTCGTCTCGGGCTACAATTGGGAGGACGGGGTCGGGCCCGTCGAGAAGCGGCCGCGCCGGCTCGACCTCGCCTGGATGTCGACCGAGCCCAATACCTTCGGCACCAACGAGTTCATGAACTGGTGCCGGGCTGCTGACGTCGAGCCGATGCTCGCCGTCAATCTCGGCACCCGCGGCCCGGACGATGCCCGTCGACTCCTCGAATACTGCAACTTCCCCGGTGGAACGAAACTATCGGACCTCAGGCGTGCCCATGGCTGGGAGAAGCCGCACGGTGTGAAGTTCTGGTGTCTCGGCAACGAGATGGATGGCCCCTGGCAGATGGAGATGAAGACGGCGACGGAATACGGCCGCATCGCCACCGAGGCAGCCAAGCTGATGAAGTGGATCGACCCCACGATCGAGCTTGCCGCCTGCGGCTCCTCCTCGCGCAACATGCCAACCTTCGGCAGCTGGGAGGACACGGTGCTGGAGCATTGCTTCGACCATGTCGAATTCATTTCGCTCCACACCTATCTCAACAACTACGCCGACGACACGCCGTCCTTCCTCGCGAGTGCGGACCTGATGGACAGCTTCATCGAGGAGGTGGTCGCCATCGCCGATGCGGTGGCCGCCCGACGCCGTTCCGCCAAGCGCATCATGCTGAGCTTCGACGAGTGGAACGTCTGGTACCGCACCCGCCGCAAGAACGAGGGGCGCACCAAGCTCGGCTGGCCGGTGGCCCCGCCGATCCTCGAGGAGGTGTATGACATGCAGGATGCGCTCGCCTTCGGCGGCGCCTGCCTGTCGCTGCTCAACCACGCCGACCGCGTGAAGAGCGCCTGCCTCGCGCAACTCGTCAATGCCATCGCCCCGATCATGACCGAGACGGGCGGGCCAGCGTGGCGACAGTCGATCTTCTATCCCTTCCGTGACATGAGCAGGTTCGGGCGCGGGCGCGTGCTTCAGACCCGCGTGTCATCGCCGGTCTATACCACCGTCTACTACGATCCGCGCGGCACGTCCGAGCTGAGCTTTCCGATGCCGGATGTCCCCTATCTCAAGCTCGCTGTCGTCGACAACCTCGACGAGGGCACCGTGACTCTCTTCGCCCTCAACCGGAATCTCACGGAAACGCTTACAGTCGAAACACAGGTTCGCGGGTTCGGCGCGCTCTCACTGGGCGAGGCCCACGAGCTGCACCACGGCGATCTCAAGGCGACGAACACGAAGGACCGTCCGGACGAGATCAAGCCCGCATCTCTCGAAGGCGTCGAGATCACGGGGGATCGCGTGCGGGTGCGACTGGCGCCGGCGTCCTGGAATGTCATCCGACTCTCGGCCCGAGGGAACTGATCGCGGCCGGCGCTTGTCCGCCGGAGGACGAGCACCTCAGCCGCTTTTCAGGCGGCAAGGAGAAGCGGGATGAGGCCGGCGAGGACGGCAAGGCCCGTCACGCCCCAGAGCCAGGCCATGACGAGGCCGCGCCAGAGCCGTGGCGCGCGCCGCAGTTCGAGGAAGTCAAGCACGATGAGCCGACCCTTGGCGAGAGCGAGGCCGAGTACGACGAGGCCCGCGAGCCAGGGCGCGGCGGTGGCTGGCAGGCCTACTGCGATCGTTGCGAGCGTCAGGACGACGAGGACGAGCCAGATGCGGACGGGCGAGGAGCGCATCACTGTCATCCGGCGAGATAGACGAGAGGGTAGAGGACGACCCAGACGAGGTCGACCATGTGCCAGAAGGCGGTGCCGGTGCGCAGGTCCGCATCGGTCACCGCGACCGCGGCGAGGATGACCATGCCGAGCAAAACGTGCAGCAGATGGAAGCCGGTGACGAGGAAATAGAGCGTGAAGAAGCGGTCGGTCTCGATGCCGATGCCGGCCGCCAATTTCGCCTGATACTCGATTAGCTTCACGATGACGAAGAGACCGCCGAGGATAATCGCGCCGGCGACATGAAGGCGCGCGGTACGCCGGCGCCCCGCATCGGCTGCGTCGACGGCCATCGCGGCAAGGAAGCCGCTCGTGACGAGGACGAGCGTGTTGATACCGCCGAGGAGGGGATCGAGGCGAGCGCGGCCGGCGGCGAACAGGTCCGGTTCGAGCGCGCCCGCGATGCCGAAGGCGACGATGAGGGCGCCGAAGACGGCGAGTTCGCTCGCGATCAGAACCCACATCATGGGATGGCCAGGCAGGCCCGCAAGAGGCCCCCAGCCCGCTTCCGGCAAGGCTGTCGCGGCATGCTCCTCGACGTCCAGCTGCGTCATTGCTCCGGTTCCTCCGTCCGGATGGTTGGTAGACGCTCGCTGCGCGCCGGCTCGTTGCGCTGGGACAAAAACCGGCCGTGCGCGCCGGGGCATGATGGTGCCGTCGCATTGAGCAAACGGGGTGAACATCGCATGAGCGAGGCGCAGATCGGCCTGACGGTGGCCGCTCCCCTCATCGTCATCTTCGCCCTCGCGCTCCATCGCATGGGCGCCCTGCGCGGCGGCGCGACGCTCGCGGCTGTGGCGGCCTCGGTCGCCATCGCCGTGATGCTCTTCGTAACGCAATGATGCGGCATGCATCCGGGAACGACGCCATGACCATCGAGGCGAGCGACTATGTGGACGAGGTGATGCGCCGCTGGCCGGCGACCATCCGGGCCTTTCTCGAACAGCGCATGCATTGCGTCGGCTGCCCGATCGGCTGCTTCCACACGGTCGAGGAGGCCTGCCGCGAGCATGGCGTCGAGCTGCCGGTCTTCCTCGCCGCACTGCGTGCGCTCGCGGCCGAGCCGTGCAGAGAGAGCTGCGGCTGCGGCTGCGCGTCCTAAGCGTTCAGGCGGAGGCGCCGGGGCTGCTTTCGGCGAGGATGAAGAGCTGGTGCGGCTCGCGCACCACGATGCGCTGGCGTCCGCCCTCGACGAGGCCGCGCTCCTCCCAGGCGCTGAGGATGCGGCTCACCGTGTGCAGGGTCGTGCCGGTCATCTCGGCCACGTCCTGCCGGGTGATGGGAAAGGCGATCTCCACGCCCTTGTCGAGCTTGCGGCCGGCTTGCTGCACGAGGCGCAGCAGGGCATGGGCGACGCGCTGCTCCACCTGACGGGTCGACATCTCGACGACACGGGTGTGTGCTTCCTGCAGGCGGCCGCCGATGGCGTGCATGGCGCGGCTCGCCAGCGCCGGCCAGCGGGCGATCAGTTCGGGCCAGACGGCCGAGGGCCAGACCAGCACGACGCTGTCGATGACGGCTGATGCGGTTGCCGGATAGGTCTTGCAGCCGATGGCGCATGCGACGCCGAAGATCTCGCCCGGCACCACGAAGCGTACGACGACCTGCTGCCCGTCCGGTGTCAGCTTCATGACACGCAGGTGGCCGTGGACGAGGACGAAAAAGGAATGTGCCGCCTCGCCCTGGGCGAAGACCGGGCGCCCCTTGGCGACGCGGATTGCCTTCGCGTCGCGCAGCATGTCCTCATGCTCGGCCCGTGAGAGACCGGCAAAGAGCGGCACGTCCGCAATCACTGATGGGTCGACGCTCGTCATAGCATGCTCCATTCCGGGGCCGCCGCGGAGGAGGCGCGGCTCCGTCATCGTCAGGCTAAAGCGCCCTGGACAGGCAGAGTCTTTGTCATGGATCAAATCGGGCCGGGCGGCTTGGCGGATATCATCGCTGCAACTCGCGGCAGCACCCGGCAGCGTCACGGCCGCCGATCTGCCCCCCGCGCCCTTCCTCCTGACGAACGAGCGAGCGATGAACGCCATCCCGCGCCTGCGCCGCTACACCGGCCCGGCTCTCCTTTCCTACGGCTTCCGGCCCTTCTTCCTCCTCGGGGCGATCTACGCCGGCCTCGCCATCCTCGCCTGGGTGCCGATGTTCCACGGCCAGCTGGAGTTCGCGACCGCCTTCTCCCCGCGCGACTGGCACGTGCACGAGATGCTCTTCGGCTATGTCGCGGCCATCGTCACCGGCTTCCTGCTCACGGCCGTGCCGAACTGGACGGGGCGCTTGCCCATCCAGGGAAAGCCCCTCGCAGTGCTCGTGGCCGCCTGGATCGCCGGGCGCATCGCCGTGACCGGATCGGCGCTATGGGGCGCGTGGCCGGCCGCGATCGTCGACTGCAGCTTCCTCCTCCTCGTCGCGCTCGCTACGGCGCGCGAGATCATCGCCGGCAGCAACTGGCGCAACCTGAAGGTCCTCATCGCGGTCGGCCTCCTCTTCGCCGGCAATGTCGTCTTCCATGTGGAGGCGGCTCTCTTCGGTATCGCGCAGTATGGTGCGCGCATGGGCACGGCGGTGTCGATCGCGCTCATCATGCTCATCGGCGGGCGCATCGTGCCGAGCTTCACACGCAACTGGCTGGCGCGAGAAAATCCGGGCCGCCTGCCCGTCGCCTTCAACCGCTACGACGTCGTGTCTATGATTGCGAGCGTCCTGGCGCTCGCGCTGTGGGTGGCCGTGCCGGAGGGGCCCGTACCGGGCACGCTCCTGGTCCTCGGCGGTCTCCTGCAGGCCGTGCGGCTGGCGCGCTGGGCGGGGGAAAGGACGGCGCGCGACCGGCTCGTGCTCATCCTGCACGTCGCTTATCTGTTCGTGCCGCTCGGCTTCCTCCTCGTCGGCATCGCGGCGCTGACGGGTGTGCCCGCCGAGGCCGGCATCCACGCCTGGACGGGCGGGGCGGTGGGCGCCATGACGCTCGCGGTCATGACGCGCGCCAGCCTCGGCCACACCGGCCGGGCGCTTGTCGCGTCCGCTGCGACGCAGGCCATATATTGCCTTGTAGTCCTCGCCACTCTGGCCCGCATCGGCGCGGCTTATTTGCCGGCTTTCTATACGCCGCTGATCCATACGGCGGGGCTTTCATGGGCGCTCGCCTTCCTCGGCTTCGGGCTCGTCTACTGGCCCGTGCTGACGCGTCCGCGCCTCGGCGGCTGAGGCCTTACGCTTCGATGCGGCGCAATGCGGCGGCGCCTCCCGCGGCGGAGGCGGCAATCTCGTCGAAGAGCAGCGCCATCTCGGCGAAGACCGAGCGGTCGCTCTCTCCCTCGGTAATCTGGTCGAGCTCCGAGAGGAGATGAAGGATGGCGCCGATGCGGTCCTTGCAGTCGCGCGCCTCGGCCAGCCGTCGGCGGGCGAGGCGCCGCACCTCGAGGCGGGCAAAGCGGTCGATGGCGCCGTTCAGCGTCTCGCGGCATGTGCAGTCGATGTCGAGCCGGGTGAGGATGGCCGAGAGTCGGCTCAGCAGTACCTCGGTCTCGTCGCGGCGCTTCGCCTCGGCCATTGGTCCGTCTCCCTCAGCCCTATGCCCCCACGCGCCGCACGCCCGGCTCAGCATGCACGAAGCCATTGGCGAAGACCGCGCCGGGATAGACCTCGGCGAGCGCGGCCTCGGCCTCACGCGCTTCGCGCCGGCCGTCGATGACCTCGCGGAACAGTCGGGCGACGGCGACCATGTCGCAGCACTGGGGCGACAGGCGCAGCGCGCCGATGCCGGCCGAGCGCAGCAGGTCGATGTCGCCGACGAGATTCGTCACCGTTTGCGACAGCGTCTGCACGCCGTTGACGGTGAGGAAGGGCTCGTTGTCGAGCGTCTCCACGGCGAGGCCGTCCGGATCCTTCTCGCAGACGAAGCGGCAGTTGTCCTTGGTCAGCTTGTGGAGGCGGGCGTGATAGCAGCGCGCCGAGATGGCGAGTGGCACGCGCCCGAAGGCGAAGACCTCCACCATTACCTCCGGCACCCCGGCCGCGATGGCGGCGACGGAGGCCGCCGGCAGTTCGGGCGGCAGGCACATGCGCCGTGCCCCGCGTGACGCGAAGAAGGCGGCGGTCGCCTCGTTGTAGATGTTCACGAAGGGCCCGATGGCGTGGGGCCGGCCGGCGAGATGGCGCAGCACGGAGACGTCGTTGGCCTCGACCGTCAGGTCCTCGCTCTTCGCCAATTCCTCCATCTGCCGCCGCTCGCGCTCGAGGGCGACGAGCGCCAGGGAGCCGAAGATCACCTCTTTGCCCGCCGCGGTCAGCCGCTCGGCCACGGTCGGCAGGTGGCGCGCAAAGAAAGGCATGCGCTTCGAGCAGACCACCTCGCCGACGACGACGGTCTCGACCGGAGCCTCGTCCGCGATGCGGAAATAGAAGTCGCGCCAGTCGTCCGCCTGCCAGTTGAAGAGCACGGGCCCGAGCGTCAGTTCCATGAAGTCCTCGCTGCGAAAGCGCGGCGCCGATCCAGCGCCGCCTGGTCTAGCGCCAAGTCTTGCGATAGGCGCCGACGGTCGTCGTCTGGCCCTCGGTCATGGTCGTGAGGCCGGCTCCGGTGATCGGCCGGCCAGCCTCGAGGGCGGCAAGTGCGGCACGGAAGGAGGCGACAACGCTCGCGATATAGGCGCGGCCGCGCTGGCGACCTTCGATCTTGAGCGCCGTGACGCCGGCCTTCTTCAGGCCCGGCAGCATTTCCGCCGCGTCGAGGCTCACCGGCTCCTCGAAGATGTAGCCCGCGCCGATCCCGGTGCGGAAGCGGCCCTTGCACAGGGTGGGGTAGGCGGCCGGCTCGCCCTTGGCGAACTTGTTGATGGTGAAGTCGCCGAGGCGCGAGACGAGCGTATTGCCGTCGTCCCGGTAACTCACGTGGCTCGCCGGCGAGCAGACGCCGTGCATGTTGGGCGACTGGCCCGTGGCATGCGAGGAGAGCGAGCAGCGCCCCTCGGCCATCACGCAAAGACCGCCGAAGACGAAGACTTCTGTCTCGCAGGCTGTCGCACGGGTAATGGCGGCGATTTCGGGCACGCTCAACACGCGCGGCAGTACCACCCGCTTCACGCCGAAGGCCTCGACATAGAAGGCGATGGCATCGGGGTTCGCCGCTGCGGCCTGCACCGAGACGTGCAGGCGCTGCGCCGGGTGGCGCTCCGCGGCATAGGCGATGAGGCCGACATCGGCGAGGATCAGTGCGTCGGCCCCCGCCGCCACCGCGTCGTCGACCGCACCGTGCCAGAGGCCGAGCTGGCCGGCACGGGGAAAGGTGTTGATGGCGACGAGCACCTTGGCGCCCCGCGCATGGGCATAGGCGACGCCCTCGGCCATCTCGGCGCGGGAGAAGTTGAGGCCGGGGAAGTTGCGGGCGTTGGTCTCGTCGCGAAAGCCGCAATAGACGGCGTCCGCGCCGGCATCGACGGCGGCGCGCAGGGCGGCCGGCGTTCCCGCCGGGCAGATCAGTTCCATGGCATGGCTCCGGGGTCGGTGACGGGGCGCGGCAGTAGACTGCGCAGCAGCCGCTCGGCGGGCGCGGCGAGGGGGCCGAGGCTGCCGCAGCCCTCGCGCACCAGATCGATCTGCGCATCGTCGACCGCGTTGCGCAGGGCGACGACCGCTTCCATGTCGCCTTCGACGACGAGGTCGCGCGAAAAGAAGAGCGCATCCCCGTCATAGCCACCGTCGACCAGCCCGATGAGGGCCGCGATCGAGCCGCGGATGGTGACGTCGAGGCGGGCCGGCAGCGCCCGCACCGCCGTGATGCGCGGGCGGCGCGGCAGGGTCTCGAGCAGGAAGGCGAGCGGCAGGTCCGTCGGCGCGAGGCCGAAGCGCTTGCCCGCGTGCGGGCCGAGCCGCTCGAAGATGCCGGGATGATTGGCAAGGACCGCCCTGAGCGTCGCCCCGAGGATGGGCTGCAGCGGCAGGAGCGGCAAGGGCCGCAGCGCGAGCTGCACGACGAGCGGCACCCGGCCGGGCGTGTCGGCGGCGGCTTCCTCGTGCCCGGCGGCACGCCGGGCAGGTTGTTCCGATGGCATGTCGGTCTCCTCCAGCCGCCCTATACACCCGGGCGCCGCGCCCCTTCTTGCGCCAGGACAAAGACGGCGGGGCGCCGGGGCTGTGCTGTCCGCGGATCCGCAACGCCTGCCCGAAGGACAGCCCGTGACGCTGCGCCGACAGCCCCCCTTCCGCGACCTGCGCGCCTTCCTCGCCCATCTCGATGCGCGCGGCGAGCTCAGACGTATCGCCGAGCCCGTCTCCATCTGCCACGACATGACCGAGATCCATCGCCGCGTGCTCGAGGCCGTCGGGCCGGCCCTCTTCTTCGAGCGGCCGGTGCGGGCCGACGGCGCGGTGTCGGACATCCCCGTGCTCGTCAATCTCTTCGGCACCGTCGAGCGCGTTGCCCTCGGCTTCGGGCGGCGCAACGACGGTTCGCCCGGAAATGGCCTTGCCGGCCTCGGCGAGATGCTGGCGGAGCTGCGCGAGCCGCGCCCGCCGCGTGGCCTCGGCGAGGCTATGGGCAAGCTGCCGCTCGCCCGCGCCGTGATGGCCATGCGCCCGCGGCGTGTCGCGAGCGCTCCCGTCCAGGAGCGGGTGCTGACCGGCGAGGCGATCGACCTCGGCCTCCTGCCGGTGCAGACCCACTGGCCGGGGGAGCCGGCGCCGCTCATTACCTGGCCGCTCGTCATCACGCGTCCGCCGGAGGATGCCGGGGAGGACACGGTCAATGTCGGGGTCTACCGCATGCAGGTCATCGGCCGCGACCGGGCCATCATGCGCTGGCTGGCCCACCGCGGCGGGGCCAAGCACCACCACCAGTGGCGCTCCCGCGGGCGCGACATGCCCGTCGCCGTGGTCATCGGAGCCGATCCCGCCTTTATCCTGTCCGCCGTCCTGCCGCTGCCCGAGACGGTGTCGGAGGTGGGCTTTGCAGGCCTTATCGCCGGCGAGCGGCCACGGCTTACGCCTTGCGTCAGCATCCCGTTGATGGTGCCGGCTGAAGCCGAGATCGTGATCGAGGGCTTCGTCTCGGCCGAGGAGACGGCGCCCGAGGGGCCCTACGGCGACCACACCGGCTATTACAATTCGGTCGAGGACTTCCCGGTGCTCAATGTCACCGCGGTCACCATGCGACGCGCGCCGATCTATCTGTCCACCTATACCGGCCGGCCGCCGGACGAGCCCTCGCGCATCGGCGAGGCGCTCAACGAGATTTTCCTGCCGCTGGTGCGCCGCCAGTTCCCCGAGATCGTCGACCTGTGGCTGCCGCCTGAGGCCTGCTCCTACCGCATCGCGGTCGCGGCGATCGCCAAGCGCTATCCCGGCCAGGCGCGCCGGCTCATGCTGGGGTTGTGGTCCATGCTGCCGCAGTTCACCTATACGAAGATGCTCATCGTCGTCGATGAGGACATCGACGTGCGCAACTGGGCGGCGGTGATGTGGGCGGTCTCGACCCGCTCCGACCCCTCGCGCGATCTGGTGCAGCTCGCCGACACGCCCATCGATTATCTCGACTTCGCCTCGCCGAAGCCCGGGCTCGGCGGCAAGCTCGGCATCGACGCCACCGGCAAGATCGGGCCGGAAACGGCGCGCGAATGGGGCCGCGTCATCCGGCAGGACCCGACGGTCGCGGCGCGTGTCGACGCGCTCTGGCGGCGTCTCGGCATCGAGGAGGGAGGCGCATGAACGGGCGCACGCGCATCGTCGTCGGCATCTCGGGCGCTTCGGGCGCGGCGCTCGGCCTGCGCGCCGTCGAACTGCTGGCCGGGCTCGGCGGCATCGAGGTGCACAGCGTCGTTACCCGCTCCGGCGAGCGCACGCTCGCCCACGAGGTCGGACCCCACGCCCTCGGACGCATCGAGCGCCTGTCCATCCGTCATCCGTGCGAGGACATCGGCGCGTCGATCGCCAGCGGCTCGTTCCGCACCGCCGGGATGGTGGTGGCGCCCTGCTCCATCCGCACCCTGGGCGCGCTCGCCGGGTGCATCCTCGACAACCTCCTGGTGCGCGCCGCCGACGTGCACCTGAAGGAGCGGCGCCGGCTCGTGCTCCTTGTGCGCGAGAGCCCGCTGCACATCGGCCATATCCGGGCCATGGCAGCGGTGAGCGAGGCTGGCGCCGTCGTCGCCCCGCCGGTGCCCGCCTTCTACATGAAGCCGCAGACGGTTTCCGACGTCGTCGACGCAACGGCGCGGCGGGCCGTCTCGCTCCTCGGCCTGCCGGGCGGCGGGGTGGAATGGACGGGCGAGAACCCGCCTCCAGCGGCGGCGGTCTGAGCTCCCCGCCGGGCTCTTTGTGCCAGCACAAACATCCGGATCGCGGGCCCCGGGGAAGTTGCGAATACGCAAATTCCGGCGGGGCCTGCATGCGAGGCTTGCCTCATCGAACAAGGCAACACGCAACGGAGAAAACCATGTTCACCCGGCGCAATATCCTGGCATGTGTGGCGATGTCGGCCATCGCCGTCGCGGTGCCGGCCATGGCGGACGACCTGTCCAACATGCCGCGCCAGAAGGTGGAGCTGGTCGCTCCGCCCTTCGTCCACCCGCACGAGCAGGTGGCCAAGGACGGGCCCAAGGTCGTCCAGTTCACGATGAAGGTCGAGGAGAAGGAACTCGTCATCGACAACGAGGGCACCAAGCTGCAGGCGATGACCTTCAACGGCTCGGTGCCGGGTCCGATGATGGTGGTGCACGAGGGTGACTACGTCGAGCTGACGCTGATCAACCCCGAAACCAACACCATGCCGCACAACATCGACTTCCATTCCGCGACCGGCGCGCTCGGTGGCGGCGGGCTGACCCTCATCCATCCCGGCGAGCAGGTGGTGCTGCGCTGGAAGGCAACCCGCCCCGGCGTCTTCGTCTACCACTGCGCACCCGAGGGTATGGTGCCCTGGCATGTGGTGTCCGGCATGAGCGGCACGGTGATGGTGCTGCCGCGCGATGGTCTCAAGGACGAGAAGGGCAATTCGCTGACCTACGACCGGGTCTATTACGTCGGCGAGAACGACTTCTACGTGCCGCGGGACGAGAACGGCAAGTTCAAGACCTACGAGACCGTCGGCGACTCCTATGCTGACACCATCGAGGTGATGCGCAAGCTCACCCCCACGCACGTGGTCTTCAACGGCGCCGTCGGTGCCCTGACTGGCGAGAAGGCGCTCAGGGCCAAGGTAGGCGAGAAGGTGCTCATCGTGCACTCGCAGGCCAATCGCGACACCCGTCCCCACCTCATCGGCGGCCACGGCGACTATGTCTGGGAGACCGGCAAGTTCGCCAACCCGCCCGAGAAGGACCTCGAGACATGGTTCATTCGGGGCGGCTCGGCCGGGGCTGCGCTCTACAAGTTCCTGCAGCCCGGCGTCTATGCCTACGTGAACCACAATCTCATCGAGGCCTTCGAACTCGGTGCGACCGCGCACTTCAAGGTCGACGGCACCTGGGACGACGACCTCATGAAGCAGGTACGTCCGCCGGAGCCGATCGGCGCGGGCGATAAGCTCGGCGCCGTCGATGGGGCGGCAGCTCCCGCGGTTCACTGACCCCTGCGGGCCATCCTCCATTGGGGATGGCCCGCCCTTTCCGGATCATTCCGCCATGCGCTGCGTTCTTCGCACCCTTCTTCTCGGCACCGCTCTTGCCCTCGTCGGCCTCGCTGTCCGGGCCGATGCGGCGGAAACGGAACTGGCCATGCCCGACGTCGTGCACATCGCGCCGGGGCGCTTCGACTATCGCGTGCCCGGGGAGTTCATGCGCGGCAAGCGGCCGGTCAACGGCCCGCGTATCGAGATGCCTGTCGAGCAGCCCGTGATGATCATGAAGCGGCAGGTGAGCGCCGCCGAGTACGGGCGCTGCGTTGCAGACGGCGCCTGCCGTCCGGCTCCCGGCGGGGCGGTCGGGCGCGACGACCTGCCGGTCGTCGGCGTCACCTGGCACGACGCCAGCGATTATGCCGCCTGGCTGTCGGAAAAGACCGGCCGCAACTGGCGCCTGCCGAGCGACGAGGAATGGTCCTATGCTGCCGGTTCGCGCCTCGTGGACGATGCCGTGAGCGACGATCCGGGCGGCGACGTCGCCAATCGCTGGCTCGCCCGCTACGACGAGGAATCGCGCCGCGAGATCGTGGCCGAGGCTGAGCCCCAACCCTTCGGCAGCTTCGGCGCGAACGAGCACGGCGTGCTCGACATCGGCGGCAATGTCTGGGACTGGACGAGCACCTGCTTTGCCCGCTACCGGCTCGACGAGGAGGGTGCGCTCGCCGGCAAGCCCACCGTCAACTGCGGCGTGCGGACGGTGGCCGGCGCCCATCGCGGCTATGTGTCGGACTTCATCGGCGACGCCAAGGCGGGGGGCTGCTCCGTCGGCCGTCCGCCGGCCAATCTCGGCATCCGTCTGGTGCTCGACGAGCAGAGCGCCTGGCGGCGCGTGGCGGCGCGCCTGCGCCGCCTTGTCGACAAGGAGGACGCGAGCCGTGCGCTGGTCCTCGCGTCGGAGCGGTGGTGAGCGGGTTCAGCCCGCTGCATCCGCCAGCATGGCGAGTTCATGGGGCCGGCGCACGACGACGCGCCGGCGACCGCTGTCGACGAGGCCGCGGCCTTCCCAGGCGCTCAGGGTGCGGCTCACGGTGTGCAGCGTCGTCCCTGTCATCTCGGCGAGATCCTGGCGCGAGAGCGGAAAGGCGATCTCGATGCCACGTGCGGTGCGCCGGCCGGCCTCCCGGGCTAGGCGCAGGATGGTGTGGGCGATGCGGCGCTCGACATTCTGCGTCGACATCTCGCGCAGGCGCTGTTGCATCTCGCGATAGCGTGCCGCGATGACGGACACGGCATTCATCGCCACCTCCGGGTGACGTGCCATGATCTCGCGGATGACGGCGCGGGAGATGCCGATGACCTCGCTGTCCGCCACGGCGGTCGCCGTGCTTGGATGAAGATCGTCGCCGGCAAGGACGGCTAGGCCGGCGAGCTCGGCCGGGCCGACATAACGGATGATGACCTGCTGGCCGTCGGCGGTCGTCTGTGTCACCCGGAGGCGGCCCTCCGCGACGACATAGAAGGTCTCCGCCCGATCGCCCTGGTGGAAGACGGGGTCCTGCGTCGCGAGCCGGCGGCGGGTGGCGCTGCGGCGCAGTGCCCGCAGCGAATCCGGGGACAGGCCGCGGAACAGGTCGGTCCGGCACAGGATGTCTTGTTCCGCAGTACCGTGCATGTCCCTAAGCGCCTCGCGCCGCCCCGACGCCGGCGGCGGCCGGGCGCATCCAGCCACCACCGCGCCGGCAGCGCTTTGATCCGCCGCAAAGATTCGCCGCGCTTGACATCTATCCTGCCAGTGGCGCAGGTGCCGCGCGGCCTTCCGCCGCGCCGCCGCGACCGGGTCGCAGAACGAGACAGGCTGAGCATGCTGATGATCGACAAGGGCGATTTTGCCCGCCACCATACGCCGGCGAGCGTGGCCGATCGCATCGCGGCCGGCATCGTCCGCCTCATGGAAGGGGCAGCCTCGCTCTTCTTCGGCCGCCGCTACGGCGACGGCGCGGTCGTGCTGGAGACGGTCGCCGCCGTGCCGGCCATGGTGGCGGCGACGCTTCTTCACCTCAAATGCCTGCGGCGCATGATCGACGATCGCGGCTGGGTGCGGGCCTTCATGGACGAGGCGGAGAGCCAGCGTGCCCACCTCATGGCCTTCGTCGCACTGCAGCAGCCCGGACCGGGCGAGCGACTGTTCATTGCCGTGGCCCAGATGCTCTTCTACAACGCCTTCTTCCTGCTGCACCTCGTTTCGCCGCGCACCGGCCATCGCCTGACCGGCTATCTCGCCGAGGCGGCGGTGCGCGACTATTCACGGCGGATCGGGCGCCTCGAAGCCGGGCAGGAGGAGAACGTGCCGGCCCCCGCCTTTGCCGTGGGCTACTGGAACCTGCCGCACGACGCGCGCCTGTCCGACATGCTCGTCGCCATGCGCGAGGACGAGGCGATCCACCGCGACATCAACCACGCCTTCGCCGATGCGCTTGCGGCCGGGCGCCCGCTGCCCGAGCGCGAGGGCTGGCAGGTCTGACGGAACCTTCCGGTTTGATACGGCGCAAAGTGTGCACCGCATCAAGTGCTTAGACTGACGGTCGTGAATGGAGATCGCGAGACTGCGGCTCCCCGCCGCGCCCGCCGGGGCGGGCTAAACGATTGAGGACGATATGATGAACCGCTGCAAGACCCGCATGCTTCTGACCTTCGGCGCCCTGATGCTGGCGCTGCCGGCCGTGGCGGCCGAACATGAGGTGAAGATGCTCAACAAGGGTTCGGACAATCAGGCCATGGTGTTCGAGCCGGCCTTCCTGAAGATCGCGCCGGGCGATACCGTGAAGTTCGTGCCGACGGACAAGAGCCACAACGCCGAGACCATCCCAGGCATGATCCCGGAGGGCGTGGAGCCGTTCAAGGGCAAGCTCTCGCAGGAGGTCGTCGTCACCTTCGACAAGCCGGGCCTCTATGGCTACAAGTGTCTGCCGCATGTCGGCATGGGCATGGTCGGGCTGATCCAGGTCGGTGACGAGGTGCCGAACCTTGATGCCGCCAAGGCAGTCAAGCTGCCGGGGCTCGGCGGCAAGCGCATGACCGTGCTGTTCGACAAGCTCAACACCTCGACTGCTGCCAAGTGACGCCACTGGGCGGTGCGGACAAACAGGGCGACCATCGGTCGCCCTGCCGGGTAGTCCGGCGCGCTGCCGGCCGTGGATGTGGCTGGCGGCCACCGGTGGAGGCGCCGGCGGAGGGCGCCCCGGCCCGGCCGGCCTATGCGAGCGCGGATTCGTAGCCGGCCGGGCTGAAGCCCACTACGATCCTGCCGTCGATGTCCAGTACCGGCCGCTTGATCAATGACGGATTGGCCAGCATCAGGCCGACGGCCTTCGCCTCGTCCAGCCCTTCCTTGTCGGCGCCGGGCAGCTTGCGGAATGTGGTGCCGGCGCGGTTGAGGAGCTTCTCCCAGCCGGCCTGCCGGACCCAGTCCGTGAGCCGCTCGCGATCGATGCCGGCACTCCTGTAGTCGTGGAAGGCGTGGGCGACGTCCCGGGCCTCGAGCCAGGCGCGCGCCTTCTTCATCGTGTCGCAGTTCTTGATGCCGTAGATCGTGATTTCGCGCGCCATTCCGGCCTCTCTCGAGCGTTCGTGCGGCAGCTATAGCATCGATCGCCCGGACCGCGAGGGGGGCGGACGGCGCCGTTCACGGCTGACGGATGTCCTGCGAGAAGGAGGACGTCAGTCCCGCCGCGAGGGCCCTGGGGCTGATGCGCGCCTCCGCGCGCAGTTCCGCCATCGGCCGGCTGCTGTCGAGGGCACCCATGTCATAGGCATATTCGGGCAGGTAACCGTTGACGATGAGCCGCCAGTCGGCCGGCAGCACGTCGCCCAGGGCGCGCGCCATGCGCACCACGGTCGTCGTGCAGTTGCTGGTCAGGGAATTGTAGAAGGTCGGTCGCGTGGCGAGCGCATTGGCGTCGGCAACATATTGCAGCAGGAGCGCCCGGATCATCTCCTGCGGGATGTCGAGGCGGTAGCGCTGCACGTCCTCGCCGCGGATGTTAGTGCGCACGCCGATGACGTCGCGCTCCTCGGCGGCGACGAGCACGAGGGTGTTGCTCTTGAAGAGATCGGCGATGGGCGAGAAGCCGCCGCCCCTGCGCCGGCGCACCTCGACCGACCAGGCAAGGTACCGGCCGTCGGCAAAGCCGAAGCTCAGGATCATGTGCGCCATGCTCGGCCCGGCCCAGTAGGACATGAACATGTCGAGCGTGCGCAACTGGTCGAGGTCGTAGCGCTGCGTCTCCCAAGCGGGCGTGAAGTCGTCTTCGCCGCGCCAGTCGAAATTGCGCACGCCCGTCAGGCTCAGCACCGAGCCGTCGACGGTTCCCGTGACCTGGCGGGCGACATCCGGCGACCAGTCCGCATCCGCGGGCGGCACGATGCTCGCCCACCAGACGAAGACGCCGGCGACGGCAAGGGCGAAGAGGCTCGCGGCGGCGGCGCGCCGTCGCACGAGGGCGACGATCGTCGCAAGGCCGAGGAGGCCGAAAGCGCCGGCGGCGAGGAGCCGCGCCTCCTCGGGCAGAGACAGGCGGTACCACAGGGCGAGCGCCGCCCAGACGGAGACCAGGAGGACGGCTGCGCCGATGGCGACGCGTGCGAGAATTCCGGTGAGGCGAGCCAAAAGCCGCTCCCGCATGGTGAAGGCCTAGCCTTAGTAGCCGCCCGCGCGCGCGGTTCAAAGCCTGCTGATCGCGCGTGTCGCCTGCCTGCAGGTGCACGATGGGCCAGCATGCCGGCCGGCACGGCCACGACGGTAGTCCCGTCCCGGTGCACAAGACCGCCCAGCCGGGCCAAGCCGATCAGGCCGGTGCGCATCGACCGGAGCGGTCGCCGGGCGATTCCAGCAAACTGGCATTCATCTTGCTTCAGTTCGCGGGCCTTCAGGCTTGGCCGGACGGGAACAAACCTCACGCGTATGCGTTTCGATGGGCCGCGTCGACCGATGCGGTTCGGACCCTTGGGCCTCAAGAAGAAGGAGAAGAGACGTGGGCCATCGTCCGTTTCGCGTTCCCGTCAAGCTGCGCGCTGGTGAAACCGGCATCTTCGTGGCCTGCAGTGCCTGGGAAGCCCTCGAGTTCCTCGAGCGCGACTGGCCGGGCGAGCGCGACAACGCCTACCTGCGCGCCTGCGCCGCCTGCCGGGACGCCGTCGATGGTTTCCGTGCGCCGGAAGGTGCTCGCCGCGCGGTGGAGAATGCCGCGCGGGCTGCCGGCCTGCTCGCGGAAATGGCCGAGCCATAGGTGCCGGCGCGCGCCGCGGCCTTTCACCGGGCGCGGAACAAACCGTCTGCGATGCGGTTCGGCCCGCATCCGCCGTTCGGCGGCCGATGGAAGGAGCAGACCCATGAAGAACAAGACGCTGGACGATCTTTTCTACGAAGGCCTGAGGGACATCTACTATGCCGAGCGCCAGCTTCTGAAGGCCTTGCCGAAGCTCGCCCGCGGGGCCAGCGCCGAGGAGCTCAAGGCGGCGTTCCAGCAGCATCGCGAAGAAACCGAGGGCCATGTCGCGCGCCTGCAGCAGGTGTTCGAGATCTGCGGCAAGGCGGCGCGCGGCAAGACCTGTCCGGCGATCGACGGCATCATCGAGGAAGGCGAGGAGGTGCTGTCCGAATACAAGGACACGCCCGCTCTCGACGCCGGCCTGATCGCCGCGGCCCAGGCCGCCGAGCATTACGAGATCACGCGCTACGGCACGCTCCGGCGCTGGGCCCAGGAACTCGGCATGAAGGATGCGGCGAAGCTCCTCGACGAGACGCTGAAGGAAGAAGCGCAGACCGACGAGATGCTCACGAAGCTCGCCGAGAAGGACGCGAACAGCAGGGCCCAGCGGGCTGCCTGACGGCTTCTCTGCACCGGCCCGACAAAGGGCGGCTTCGGCCGCCCTTTGTCACGGCTTCTCACCTGCGCCGGCCGGAACCGGCGGTATGCCCTGCGGGTTGGAGCGGCGGGGCTCAGTGAGCGGCCACGAAAGGAGATCGTCATGCCGGCGAAATCGAAAGCCCAGCAGAAGGCCGCGGGCGCGGCGCTCGCCGCCAAGCGCGGCGAGAAGAAGAAGAGCGAGCTCAAGGGCGCTGCGAAGAGCATGGTCGAGTCCATGTCGGAGCGCGAGCTGCGCGAGATGGCGTCCACCTCCCGCAGGGGCAAGCCCGAGCACGCCTCAAAGTCCTGACGGCCGGGGACAAGCGAACGGGAACGGAGGGCGACTTGGAGCAGGCGCTCGCTGACATCCTGGCCGATATTCTGCCGCGCACAGCGGTGCCATATCACGTTATCCTCGCGCGCATTTGCGGGGCGCTTCTGTGCGTCACCGTCATCGGCATCGAGCGCGAGATGCGTGGCCGGCCGGCGGGGCTGCGCACGCATCTTCTTGTCGGCCTTGCCGCCGCAGTCTTCGGACTGCTCGCTGGCGAGGTCGTTCGCGCGCCGATCTATGACATCGACCAGGTGAGATCCGACCCCCTGCGCGTGGTGGAGGCCGTGACGGCCGGCGTCGCCTTCCTCGCCGCCGGGCTGATCGTCTTCGCCAAGGGCGAGGTGCATGGGCTGACGACCGGCGCGGGCGTATGGCTCGCAGCGGCCATCGGCCTGTCGGTCGGCCTCGGCTTCTGGATCATCGCCATCTTCGCGACCCTCGTCGGCACTGTCGTGCTGCATCTCCTCTACCAGGTCGAGCGGCACCTGGGGTGGAAGTGACCGGCCACACCGGCCCGGCACCAGGATGCCGGGCTGGTGCAGCGTCGGGCTCTCAGTGCGGAACGGCGGCCGCGACCCTGCGCTCGCGCCCGAGCATCGCGATCACAGGCGCCCCGAGCATCATGACGATGCCGCCCGCCACCATGGTGCTGACGAGGCCGAGACCGTCGACGGTCAGGCCCCCGACGGTGGCACCGAGGGCGATCGCAACCTGGATCAGCGACACGAGCAGGGCGGCGCCGGTCTCCAGCGCCTCGGAGGCGGCGCGGAACATGAAGGTCTGGGTCGCAATGGGCAATGCGCCGAAGGCCAGCCCCCAGACGACGATGATAGCGATGGCGGCCATGGGGATCGCGCCGAAGGCGGCAAGTGCCAGCGCCGAGGCGCCGAGGACGAGGGCCGTGGCGGCGACGGCGGTGCGCGCATCCTTCCCGGCCACCCAGCTGCCCGCGACATTGCCGAAGAAGCCGGCTGTGCCATAGGCGAGCAGCAGGCCCGTGACCATGCCCGAGCCGAGCCCTGTGATCTGGACGAGATAAGGCGCGATGTAGGTATAGGCGAAGAACTGGCCGCCGAACATGAAGAAAGCGGCCAGAAGCCCGATGCGCGCCTTCGGCACGTGGAGCAGCGCCGGCAGGTCGCGCCAGCGGATGGCGCGCTGGGGCGGCAGCGCCGGCAGCAGCAGCGCCTGCGCGACGAGCACCGCGACCCCGATCCCCGCCGCGGCCGCGAAGGCCGCGCGCCAGCCCAGGACATCACCGATGAAGGTCCCTGCCGGCACGCCCGCAACCGTGCCGAGCGAAATCCCGGCGAAGATGATGGCGGTGCCGCGCGTGCCTGTGGGCTCGGGCATGACCCGCGGGCCGATGGCGACGCCGATGCACCAGAAGCCGCCGACGCCGATGCCGAGCAGCAGCCGGCCGAGGAGAACGAGGGGGTAGGAGGTGGACAGCGCGACGATCAGGTTGGAGGCAACGAGGAGGCCGACGAGGACCATGAGGACGTTGCGTCGGTCGAGCCGTCCGGCGCCCACCGTTACTGAGGGAGCGGCAAGGGCGCCGAGCACGCCCGCCATGGTGACCATGAGGCCGGCCTGGCCCTCGCTGATGCCGATATCGGCGGCCATGGCCGGCAACAGGCCAACGGGCAGGAACTCGGCGGTCACGAGCGCGAAGGCGGCGGTGCCAACCGAGCCGGCGGCGAGCCAGTGGCGTACGGTTGGCGCAAGGACTGAATCGAGGCAAGCGGTTCCCGTTGGGGCAGTGGACATGAATCCAGCTCCGGAATGAAAGGGGACTTTGATGGAAGGCGCGAGGGGCGCCGGCTGCAGCGGTGCGGGACCTCTTCGATGCTGCGGCCACTTGCGCCTTGCCGCGCCGGTGCCGCATATTAATTAATGGAGCGATTGCTCCACAATGCACACACAGTTAGGCAGCCGAACAGGGTCCGTCAAGAATTTATAGAACGATGGTTCCAGAAAATGACGTGACAGCGGAGAAGCGCCCGCGCGGGCGTCCGCGCTGCTTCGACCGGGAGGCGGCGCTGGATGCGGCCATGGTCCTGTTCTGGGACCGGGGCTACGAGGCGACCTCGATGGACGACCTCGCCGAGGCGATGCGTCTCAGTCCCTCCAGCCTTTACGCCTGTTTCGGCAACAAGGAGAAGCTCTACGAGGCCGCGCTGGACCGCTACCTGGAGGGGCCCGGCAGCTATACCGCGCGCATCCTCGCCGAGGATATCCCGGTGCGCACGGCCTTCGAGCGGCTTTTCGAGGCTGCAGCGCATGAATTGACCCGCGAAGGTCAGCCGGCCGGCTGCATGGTCGCGACGGCGGCGACGCACTGCTCTCCCGCTGCGACCTCCGTTCGCACGGCCCTCGCCGAGATGCGGGCCAGTCACGTCGATCAGTTTGAGGCGCGGATCCGCAAGGGCATCGCGGCCGGCGAACTGCCGGCCGACACTGATGCGGCGGCGCTCGCCCGTTTCCTTGAAACGGTGCTGCAGGGCCTGACGGTTCAGGCCCGCGACGGGGTCTCGCGTGCAGAGCTGCAGATGGTCGGACGCCTGGCGATGCGCAGCTGGCCGGCCTGAGCGGGCCTTTTTGCCGCGCGGACGGTCCCGTTCCAGGCTATTCGGACGGCTCACAGATCAACCACGCCGGTTGTCCAGTTATCGAGCACCGGTCATTCCTTGCGCGCGTGGATCGTAGATCGGCCATGTGTGACGCATCTCCGGCGATCTTGCTGCGAAAACACAATTTCTATCCTTCGATGTCGATCTCGCCACTCATATGGGCTCTTCTGAGCAAGGCAATATTCGTCCCGTGATCGTGGCGCGGGAGGTGCTTCATTGGGAGATACATTATGAGTATAGCCGTCAATCTCAGCCTGCGCAGCCCCGGAGGCGATGCTGTCCTCACGGGCAACTGGTCCAGCGCGACTCGGGCTGCGGCCCAGCCGGGTGCCGGTTCCGTGCGCGGTGGGCAGGCCATGGGCCGACCGGCGCAGTTTTCCATCAACGGGGATTTCACGCCCCGGTCCGGCGCGCAGGCCCGGATATCGGTTGCCGGCGACTTCAGGCCCAGCTCCGGCGGTCTGTTCGGATGGTTCAAGGGCCTGGCCAAGGGCGTTCTCGGCCTCGCCGGCAACATCCTCGGCAAGCTGCCGCTCGTCGGCATTCCCTTCGGTGTCCTCAACGGCCTGGCCATGGGCAGCCTAGAGCAGGCGGTGCGGTCGATCCCGATCATCGGCAATGTCTATGACGCGGCGAAGGGGCTTTTCTCCGGCCAGTTCGGGACGGCGCTGAGATCCCTGTCGGGCCTGGTGCCCTTCGTCGGTCCCGCTCTTCAACTCGTCGACGGTCTGCGCCACGGCAGTATCACGGACCTGATCGACGGTGCCGCCGGCCTCGCCCTCGATTTCGCTACCATGGGCCAGGGCCATTTTCTCAAGGGCCGGGCGACGGCGACCTTCGCCCGCGTCTGATCGCGGGCACCGGCAGAGCGGGGTGGGGCAGCGTGATGCCGACCCCCCGCTTCACGTCGCCATCGCTTCGGCGAGAACGGTGTAGATGCGCGGGTCCGTGGACTGGGCAACGTTGAAGCGCAGGAAGGCCGCCGCGCTGCGCGAGGCGCTGAAGGCATCGCCGGGCGCCAGCACCACGCCCCGGCCGAGCGCATGACGCGCGACTGCGGCGGCATCGCGCCCCTCGGGCAGGCGGCACCACAGGAACATGCCGGCGCGCGGCTCCACCCACGGCGCGATGCCGAGCGCGCCGAGCCGCGCCAGCGTGCGCTGGCGTGCGCGGGTAAGGCGCGTCCGCACGCTCTCCATATGTCGGCGGTAGCCCCCGTCGGCGAGAATGGCGAAGGCGATGTGGCTGGCAAGATGCGCGCCGCCGAAGCTCGTGGCCGTCTTCAGATCGCTCAGCGGCTCTATCCAGTCCGGCCGCATCGCGATGAAGCCGCATCGCGCCGAGGCCGAGAGCGTCTTGGCGAAGCTGCCGACCTCGATGACGCGTTCGAGCCCGTCGAGCGCGGCGAGCCGCGGGGCCGGCTCCTCCTCGAAATCCGCGAAGATGTCGTCCTCGACGATGGTGAGGTCGTGCGCCTCGGCGAGGCGCAGCAGGCGATGCGCGACGGCCGGCGAGGCGACGGCGCCCGTCGGGTTGTGCAGGCCGGCATTGGTGACGTAGAGCCGGGGCCGCTCGGCCGCGAGGATGGCGGCGAAGCGTTCCACGTCCGGCCCTGCCGGTGTCATGGGCACGCCGACGACCTTCGCCCTGTGGGCCCGCAGGAGTGCGAGGAAGTTGAAGTAGCAGGGATCGTCGACCAGCACCGTATCGCCGGGGCTGAGGAGGAAGCGGCAGAGAAGATCGAGCGCGTGGGTGCCCGATTCGGTCAGGATGATCTGGTCGGGTGAAGCGGCGATGCCGCGCTCCGCCATGCGCCGGGCGATGAGCTGGCGGAGCGCGGGCAGGCCGAGTGGCGTGCCATAGTCGGCGAGGGCCGCATCCGCCCCCGAGCGGGCGAGCGTGCGCAGCGCGCGTCGCAGCGCCTCCTGCGGCATCCAGTCGGACGGGAGCCAGCCGCAGCCGGGCTTCAGCACGCCCTGGTCCGTCTCGAGGGCCTGCCGCGACACCCAGAGCGGATCGATGGCGCGCTCCAGCCGGGGAGCGAGTGCGCTCAGGGTCAGCGGTGCCGACGGACCGCAAACGTAGAAACCGGAGCCGCGGCGCGCCCGGATGGCACCGGCGGCGACGAGACGCTCGTAGGCTTCGACCACCGTCGACGGTGACACCTGCATCGCGGCGGCGAGCTTGCGGATGGAGGGCAGTCGCGCGCCGGGCGCCAGCGAGCGCTCCGCGATGCGGGCGCGGATGGCGGCTGCGACCTGCGCAACGCGGCTGCCGGCCTCCCGGGGCAATGGGGCGTTCATTGCAACTGTATTGCTCCATGAACCAGAACAGTAATCGCAGATTGTACTGAGCTGTCTCTGGCGCCGCCAGCACCACCGCGCGATACCACGGCATCGGGAGCGGATGCGATGGACAGGTCGGTGAGCGGCTGGATCAACGGTTTCCTCGGCGTGCTGATCTTCAGCGGGTCGCTGCCGGCGACGCGCGTGGCGGTGGCGGGATTCGACCCCGTCTTCCTCACGCTGGCGCGGGCGGTGATCGCCGGCCTGTGCGGCGGCGCGCTCCTCGTCCTCTTCCGGCAGAGGATGCCGCGGCGCGAGGACCTGCGCCCGCTCGTCGTCGTGGCCCTCGGCGTGGTCGTCGGCTTTCCGCTCCTGACGGCGCTGGCGCTCCGCCACGTCACGGCCGCCCATTCCATCGTCTTCGTCGGGCTCCTGCCGCTCATGACGGCGATCTTCGCCACGCTGCGCGGCGGCGAGCGGCCGCGCCCCATCTTCTGGCTGTTCTCCTGCCTCGGCAGCGCGCTCGTCGCCGGCTTTGCCGCCTCCCGCGGCTTCTCCGCCTCGCTGACCGGCGACCTCCTGATGCTCGGCGCCATCGTCGCCTGCGGCCTCGGCTATGCGGAGGGGGCGGTGCTGTCGCGCCGCCTCGGTGGCTGGCAGGTCATCTCCTGGGCGCTCGTGCTTGCCCTGCCGGTGATGGTGCTGCTCGCCTTCCTCACCATGCCCGCCTCCTTCGCCGGCACCTCGCAGGAGGCCTGGCTGGGTCTTGCCTATGTGTCGTTGTTCAGCATGCTCATCGGCTTCGTCTTCTGGTATCGCGGCCTTGCCCAGGGCGGCATCGCGGCCGTCGGCCAGCTGCAGCTGCTGCAGCCCTTCTTCGGCCTCACCATCGCCGCGGCGCTGCTCGGCGAGAGTGTCGATACGGCGATGATGGCCGTCACCGCCGGCGTCGTCCTGTGCGTCGCCGGGGCGAAGCGCTTCGCGTGACGGAGGGAATCGGCCGGATTCGGCGCCAACCGGCTGCCCCGGCGGGTCTGCGGCGGTCCATTCCCAATCATGCGCATCCTTTCGGCGCAAAAGCCGGTTGATTTTGAAGCGCGAGGCGGTGCACAGTCCAAGCACAAGGCTCAAAATAAAAAAGCCCAGAGGACAGAACGGCATCGTGACCGCCGATATCATTCTATCGACGAGGGATCTGACGATTGAATTCAAGGGGTTCGTAGCGGTCGACGGGGTCAGTCTGGACATCCGCCGGGGCACGATCCATGCGCTCATCGGTCCCAATGGGGCCGGCAAGACGACCTGTTTCAATCTTCTGACCAAATTCCTCACTCCGACGAAGGGGACGATTACCTTCAAGGGGAACGACATCACCGCGCTCAGGCCGGCGACCGTCGCCCGGCTTGGCCTGGTGCGCTCCTTCCAGATCTCCGCCGTCTTTCCGCATCTGACGGCGCTCGAGAACGTGCGCGTCGCCCTGCAGCGCAAGCGCGGCGGTTCGTTCGACTTCTGGCGTTCGGAGCGCGTTCTGCGCGCGCTGAACGACGAGGCGCTCAATTTGCTCGACGCGGTTGGGCTCACCGATTTCGCGGCGCTGCCGGCGGTCGAATTGTCCTACGGCCGCAAGCGCGCTCTGGAGATCGCGACGACGCTGGCGCTCGATCCCGAGATGCTCCTGCTCGACGAGCCGATGGCGGGCATGGGGCACGAGGACGTCGAGCGCATCGCCGCGCTGATCCGGCGCGTCTCGGCCAACCGCACGATCCTGATGGTGGAGCACAACCTGTCGGTCGTCGCCTCGCTGTCGGACCACATCACGGTGCTGGCCCGCGGCAAGGTGCTGGCGGAGGGCAACTACTCCACCGTCTCCAGCAATCCCGCCGTGATCGAGGCCTATATAGGAGCCGGTCATGCCTGAGGCGGCACGCGACATCGCGACGAAGGCGGCGACGGCGCCGCTCCTTTCCGTGCGCGGCCTCAACGCCTGGTATGGTGAGGGCCACGTGCTGCACGGCATCGATTTCGACGTGGCGCCGGGCGAGGTGGTGACGCTGCTCGGACGCAACGGCGCCGGCAAGACGACCACGCTGAAGTCGATCATCGGCATCATGAGGAAACGCACCGGCTCCGTCGTCTTCGACGGGGTTGAGACCGTGCGCATGCCGTCGCGCACCATCGCGCGGCTCGGCATCGGCTACTGCCCGGAGGAACGCGGCATCTTCTCCTCGCTGTCGGTGGAGGAAAACCTGCTCCTGCCGCCGCAGGTGCGGCCCGGCGGCCTCTCCGTGGAGCAGATCTTCGAATTGTTCCCCAATCTGAGGGAGCGGCTCGCGAGCCAGGGCACCAAGCTCTCGGGAGGGGAGCAGCAGATGCTCGCCATCGGCCGCATCCTGCGCACGGGGGCGCGGCTCCTTTTGCTCGACGAGCCGACGGAGGGGCTTGCGCCCGTCATCGTTGACGACATCGGGCGCACCATTGCGCGGCTCAAGAGCGAGGGCTTCACCATCGTCCTCGTGGAGCAGAACTTCCGGTTCGCCTCCCGTGTGGCGGACCGGCACTACGTCGTCGAGCAGGGGCGGGTGGTCGATATGATCCCCAACGCGGAACTCGACGCCAATATCGACAAGCTGCACGCCTATCTGGGCGTCTAGCGCCTGCGGCTTGGCCGCAGTGGGGAAGAGACGAGGAGGAACAAGTCCATGAAGACCGGACGCATGTTGCTGGCCACGGCGCTCGTCGCCCTGTTCGCCGGCGGGGCTGAGGCCCAGGTTTCGGTGAAGCTCGGCGTGCTCAACGACCGCTCGGGCACCTATGCCGACCTTTCCGGAGAGGGCTCGGTGATCGCCGCGCGCATGGCGGTAGAGGATTTCAAGGCCAAGGACAAAGGCATCAACGTCGAGATCGTCTCGGCCGATCACCAGAACAAGCCCGACATCGGCTCCAATATCGCGCGCCAGTGGTACGACCAGGATGGCGTCGACGTGATCCTCGACGTGCCAACCTCGTCGGTCGCGCTTGCCATCAACCAGATCACGCGCGAGAAGAACAAGATCTTCATCAACTCCGGTGCGGCGGCGTCCGACCTTACCGGCAAGCAATGCTCGCCCAACACGGTGCACTGGACCTATGACACATGGGCGCTCGCCAACGGTACCGGTAGCGCCATGGTCAAGGCCGGCGGCGACACCTGGTTTTTCCTGACGGCGGACTATGCCTTCGGCCATGCGCTCGAGCGCGACACCATCGCCGTCGTCGAGAAGTCGGGCGGCAAGGTGCTCGGCACCGTGCGCCATCCCTTCCCGGGCAGCGACTTCTCGTCGTTCCTGCTGCAGGCCCAGTCGTCCGGCGCCAAGGTGATTGGTCTTGCCAATGCTGGCGGCGACACGATCAACTCGATCAAGCAGGCGGCAGAGTTCGGCATCACCCAGGCGGGGCAGAACCTGGCCGGGCTGCTGGTCTTCATCACCGACGTCAATGCTCTCGGCCTGCAGACGGCGCAGGGTCTGGTGCTGACCGAGTCCTTCTATTGGGACCTCAACGACGAGACGCGCGCCTTTGCCAAGCGCTTCGCCGAGAAGAGCGGAGGCAAGATGCCCACCATGGTCCAGGCTGGTGTGTATGCAGGCACGCTGCACTATCTCAAGGCCGTCGAGGCGCTGAAGGACAAGGACAGCGCCAAGGTGATGGCGAAGATGAAGGAGATGCCGACCGACGATCCGCTCTTCGGCAAGGGCCAAGTGCGGGCCGACGGCCGCAAGATCCACGACATGTATCTCTTCGAGGTGAAGAAGCCCGAGGAATCGAAGGGACCGTGGGACTATTACAAGCTCGTCGCCACCATTCCCGCGGCCGAGGCCTTCCGGCCGCTCGATCAGGGTGAATGCCCCCTGGTCAAGGGCTGACCTGAAGCGCCGGGGCGGCCGTGCCGCCCCGGCCTCCCTGCCGCGCGTGTACGGGCCGGTCGAGAGATGTTCGAACTTCTGGGAATTCCGCCTCAGGCGCTTTTCGGCCAGCTGCTGCTCGGCCTCATCAACGGCTCGTTCTATGCGATCCTGAGCCTCGGGCTCGCGATCATCTTCGGGCTCCTCAACATCATCAACTTCACCCACGGGGCCCAGTACATGATGGGCGCCTTCGTGGCGTGGATGCTGCTCAACTACGCGGGCATCGGCTACTGGTGGGCGCTTCTCCTTGCGCCGGTGATCGTCGGCGCCATGGGCATCGTCATCGATCGGCTGTTCCTGGCGCGCCTGCGCGATCTCGACCATCTCTACGGCCTGCTGCTGACCTTCGGCCTCGCTCTCATCATCCAGGGACTGTTCCGCAATCAATACGGCGTCTCGGGTCTGCCCTACAGCATACCGCCGGAACTCGCCGGAGGCCGCAACCTCGGCTTCATGTTCCTTCCCAACTATCGTGGCTGGGTGGTGGTCGCCTCGCTCGCGGTGTGCCTCGCCACCTGGTTCGTCATCGAGAAGACGCGGCTCGGCGCCTATCTGCGTGCCGCGACCGAGAACCCGACGCTGGTGCAGGCCTTCGGCATCAACGTGCCGCGGCTCATCACGCTGACCTACGGCTTCGGTGTCGGTCTCGCTGCGCTCGCGGGCGTCCTTGCGGCGCCGATCTATTCGGTCAATCCCAACATGGGAGCCGACCTCATCATCGTCGTCTTCGCCGTCGTGGTCATCGGCGGCATGGGCTCGATCCTCGGCTCCATCGTCACCGGCTTCGGACTCGGCCTCATCGAGGGGCTGACCAAGGTGTTCTATCCGGAGGCTGCTGCCACCGTGATATTCGTCGTCATGGTCGTGGTGCTGCTTGTCAAGCCGGCCGGACTGTTCGGGAGGACCGCGTGATGGCGAGCGTCAGCGAAAGAATGGCAGCGGCGCCGAGCGCGCGGGCGGCGGTGGACGCCGCTCATCTGCATCGGGCCATCTTCGTCGGCATTGCGATCTTCCTCGCGGTGGCGCCGTTCCTGCTCTATCCGGTCTTCCTCATGAAGGTGCTGTGCTTCGCGCTCTTCGCCTGCGCCTTCAACCTGCTGCTCGGCTACGGCGGCCTCCTGTCGTTCGGTCATGCGGCCTATCTCGGCACGGCGAGCTACATCTGCGCCCACACGGCCAAGGTCTGGGGCATGCCGCCCGAAGTCGCCATCCTCCTCGGCACGGCGGCCGCGGCCGCGCTGGGCTTCGTCTTCGGCTCGCTCGCCATTCGCCGGCAGGGCATCTATTTCGCCATGATCACGCTGGCGCTCGCTCAGATGGTCTTCTTCTTCTCGCTGCAGGCTCCCTTTACGGGCGGTGAGGACGGCATCCAGGCCGTGCCGCGCGGGCACCTGTTCGGCCTCATCGACCTGTCGCGCGACACGAGTCTCTACTATGTCGTCGCGGTGATCTTCCTCGTTGGGGTGCTCTTCATCTACCGCATCATCCACTCGCCCTTCGGCCAGGTGCTGAAGGCCATTCGCGACAACGAGCCGCGTGCCATCTCGCTCGGCTACGCCACCAACCGCTACAAGCTCGTCGTCTTCACGCTGTCGGCGACGCTGGCGGGCCTCGCGGGGGCGACGAAGGCCATCGTCTTCCAGCTCGCCTCACTGACGGACGTGCACTGGACCATGTCGGGCGAGGTGGTGCTGATGACGCTCGTCGGCGGCATGGGCACGGTCTTCGGTCCCATGGTCGGGGCGGCCGTCATCGTGACGATGCAGAACTACCTTGCCCATCTCGGTGCATGGGTCACGGTCATTCAGGGCGTCATCTTCGTCATCTGCGTGATGCTGTTCCGCGAGGGCATCATCGGTGTCCTCGCCA
The DNA here is from genome assembly GCF_001887265.1 of Chelatococcus daeguensis. Taxonomy (NCBI): domain Bacteria; kingdom Pseudomonadati; phylum Pseudomonadota; class Alphaproteobacteria; order Hyphomicrobiales; family Chelatococcaceae; genus Chelatococcus; species Chelatococcus daeguensis. Next base: position 278,324 of record NZ_CP018096.1, read on the forward strand.
GAAGGCTGAAGCGGCCGCTGTAGGGCGGGGTGGTCGGCACCCTGCTTCAAGGACTGCCGACTGTGCCAGGAGCGACGGCTGCCTCATAGGCGGCCTGCAACCGCATCAGCACGGATGGGCCCGTGGCCGGCAAGCCACGGTGCAGGCTGCGCAACTCGTCCATGAAGGCCTCCCACAAGGGCGGGCCGCCGTCCTCGAGCAGCTTGGCCCGGATGGCCAATTCGGGTGACGCTGGCGTGTGGCGGCAGCCCCAGGCACCCATCGTCGCAAGCAATGGCACGAGCTGGATCGCCGATTCGGTCAGCGAATAGACGGCCTTCTGCCGGTGGGCCGGATCGGCGCTCTTCGTCAGGAGCCCCGCCGCGACAAGCCGCTTCAGGCGGTCGGCGAGGATGTTCGAGGCGATTCCTTCTTCCGACAGGGCGAGCAACTCGCGGAAGTGCCGTCGATTGCCAAACATGAGATCGCGGATGACGATAAGGCTCCAGCGATCGCCGAGCAGCTCCAGCGTCAGGTTGATGGGGCAGCCGGACCGACGGGCGTTGCTCAACGCGGGACCTCACTATCTGCTTGCAAACTACAATCAGATGGAGGAGAAGGGAACCGATTGCAATGCGCAATCAGTTTCTGGCGGGCACGGTGGCCGATCGGGATGATCCGGCTTCGGCTGGGCCATCTGCCTTACGAGAACGAGGAGGCCGGCCGTGACGCTGACGCTCTTTGCTCATCCCTTTTCCTCCTATTGCCAGAAGGCGCTGGTGGCGCTCTACGAGAAGGATGTGCCCTTCGCGCTGCGCATGCTGGATGGGCCCGAGGCGATGGCGGATCTGACGGCCATCTGGCCATTGCGGCGCTTTCCCGTGCTGATCGATGACGGCCGGCCGGTAATGGAAGCCAGCATCATTATCGAGTATCTCGATCTTTATCATTCGGGCGTGTATCGGCTGGTGCCGGACGACCCGCGGGTGGCGCTCGAGGTGCGGCTGATGGATCGCTTCTTCGACAACTACATCTCGACGCCCCAGCAGAAGATCGTCCTCGACGCCCTCCGGAGCGAAGCGGAGAAGGACGGCCGCGGCGTCGCCGAGGCGCGCGAGATGCTGGATCGGGCCTATCATTGGCTCGACGGCGTGATGGCCGGGCGGGTCTGGGCGGCGGGAGAGGCATTCACCCTAGCTGACTGCGGGGCGGCGCCGTTCCTGTTCTATGCTCATTGGACGCATCCCATCCCGGCGGCCTGCGCCCACGTCCACGCCTATCGCAGCCGGCTCTTGGCGCGCCCGTCCTTCGCACGCGCCGTGGACGAAGCCAGGCCCTATCGGCCCCTCTTCCCCCTGCCGATCCCGCAGGAAGACTGAGGATCGGCGCCTCGCAAAGAAAACCCGGCTGGAGCGGCCTCCTGCCGGGCTTTTACTTGCGGCTTCGTCCGGCTGTTACCAGCAACCCCAGGCGTTGCAGCGATAGTAATAGCCGCGCGGAGCGGTCGCCGCCCCCAGAACGGCGCCGCCGACGAGGGCAGCGGCCGTTCCGACCGCGACCTGTGAGGCCGCCTGGTCCGCCTGACGGCGGTTGCTGTTATAGGCTGCATTGACACAGCGGTCGTAAGAGCGCGTGCCCGGCCGCAGGCCGGCTTCACGACAGGTGAACTCGGCATCGACCGCCGATTCCTGGGCCGTCTGGCAAGCGGCCAGGGTTAGCGCGAGTGCCCCCGCAACGAGCAGAATACGCATAGATTTTCCCCGAAAGAAACAACTGAACCACTTAACGGAGCGGTTAACAAAAAGTCAACGACGGCACACGGGCGGTATATATTTCAGAGATCTATGGTTAATGCATGGCGCCGCCGCAGCCTTGAGGGGTGCGAGGCAGCCAGTAATCGTCATTCATTCGATTGACTTGTTCGACGGTTGACCATATGCTGTCTCCATGTCAACGACGCACGATCCGCCGCCGCGGCGCGGCGATGCCGCCCGCGAAAGGCTGCTGAACGCAGCCATCGATGTCTTCGGCCTGTTCGGCTTCGACGGCGCCAGCACGCGCAAGCTAGCCGATGCGGCCGAAGTCAACCTCCAGGCTATTCCCTACTATTTCGGCAGCAAGGAAGGGCTCTATCTTGCGACGGCCGAGCATCTGGCGGGGCTCATCCAGGCTCATGTCGCCACCCTGCGCGAGCGGCTGCGCCAAAGGCTCTCGGAGGCTGAAGGGGCAGGGGCTTCGATCGGGCGGGAGGAGGCGCAGGCCCTTCTTGCCGAGATGCTCGAGGCGATGGCGGCGCTCTTCGTCAGCCCGCACTCGGAGCGTTGGGCGCGTTTCCTGATCCGCGAGCAGATGGCGCCGACGGAAGCCTTCCAGCGCATCTACGGAGGTGTCATGGAGCCGACGCTCGACGTGGCCCGCCGGCTGGTCGGCATCCTCGTCGCGGCGGATCCCGACTCCGACGGCGTGCGTCTCAGAACCCTTGCTCTGCTCGGCGGCGTGATGGTGTTTCGCGTGGCACATGCGGCGGTGTTGCACCAGCTCGGCTGGGAGGCGATCGGTCCGGAGGAGACAGGCCGCGTGCGGCGCCTCGCCCGCACGCTCGTGGCGGATCTCAGGCCGGGAGGTGCCCCGTGAGCGGCAGCAGAGGCCGCAAGGCGGCCATCCTCCTCGCTCTTGCCCTTGCCGCGACTGCCGCCGGCTGGTGGTTCGACCTGCCGGGCCGAGTCGGCTGGCGGGAGAGCCGCGGCGAGGTGTTGACCCTCTACGGCAATGTCGACATCCGGCAGGCGCGCCTTGGCTTTCGCGTCAGCGGCCGAATCGCCGAGGCGCTGGTCGACGAGGGTGATCGGGTCGAGGCCGGGCAGCCGCTCGCCCGCCTCGATGCCGGACCGGCCGCGGATGCCGTTCGCGCCGCCGAGGCGCAGGTCGCGAGTCTCGAGGCCGTGCTGGACAAACTCATGGCGGGGCCGCGACGGGCGGAAATCGAGCAGGCACGGGCGGCTTATCTTGAACGGCAGGCCGATTTCGAGAATGCTCAGCTCGCCTACGAGCGGCAGAACCAGCTCAGGCCGAGCGGCGCCGCCTCGCAGGCCAATCTCGATCAGGCGACGGCGGCCCGTGACATGGCCCGGGCACGGGTCGAGTCGGCCCGCGCCGCCCTGCGACTCCTCGAGGACGGCACGCGGCCGGAGGATATCGCCGCCGCCCGGGCCAATCTCGATGCCGCGCGGGCGAGCCTGGCGGCGGCGCGAACCGCTCTCGCCGATACCGAGCTTCATGCGCCGTCCGCGGGCGTCATTCTCTCTCGCGTCGAGGAGCCGGGCGCCATCGTGGCAAGCGGCGACGTCGTCTACGTGCTGTCGCTCGAAGCGCCCGTCTTCGTGCGCGCCTATGTCGGCGAGCCGGACCTCGGCCGCATCCGGCCCGGCCTGCCGGTGGAGGTGACGAACGACACGGAGCCGGGACGTGCGCACCGGGGCACGGTCGGCTTCGTCTCGCCGGTGGCCGAGTTCACGCCGAAATCGGTGGAGACCCCGGCGTTGCGGACCGATCTCGTCTATCGCCTGCGCATCGTCGTCGACGCGCCGGACGGCAGCCTCAGGCAGGGCATGCCTGTCACGGTCAGGGTGCCCCGGCCGGCGGCGGAGGCGGGAGGCGGATGAGATGGCCGAGCCCGTCGTCCGCATCGAGAACGTGACCATGCGCTTCGGCCCGCAGGCGCCTGCACTGCGGGGTGTCTCGTGCGTCGTCGAGGGCGGCATTACCGGCCTCGTCGGCCCTGACGGCGCCGGCAAGACGACGCTGATCCGCCTCATGACAGGCCTTCTCCTACCGGATGAGGGTCGCCTCTCGGTGCTTGGCCTCGACACCCGCGGCGACATGGCGCCGGTGCAGGCCGCGATCGGCTACATGCCCCAGCGCTTCGGGCTCTACGAGGACCTGTCGGTGGCCGAGAACCTCGATCTCTATGCGGACCTGCGGGGGCTCGCCTCGTCCGAACGCGCGGAGGTCTTCGAGCGGCTCCTGTCCTTCACGGATCTCAGGCGCTTCACCGGGCGCCTCGCAGGCCGCCTGTCCGGTGGCATGAAGCAGAAGCTGGGCCTCGCCTGCGCGCTCCTCACCAAGCCGCGGCTGCTGCTGCTCGACGAGCCGAGCGTCGGTGTCGATCCGGTATCCCGGCGCGACCTGTGGGCAATGGTCAGGGAACTTGCCGGCGATGGCATCGGCGTCCTGTGGTCGACGGCCTATCTCGACGAGGCGGAGGCCTGCGACCGCGTGCTGCTGCTCAACGCCGGCGAGTTGCTTTTCTCCGGCCCGCCGGCGGATCTCACCCGACAGGTGGATGGCCGTGTCTTCAGGCTGACCGGCGTCGGGCGGGGCAGGCGCGCGGTGCTTGCCGAGGTGCTCGGCGGTCGCGGCATCGTCGACGGCGTTATCCAGGGCGAGGCCATTCGCCTCGTCGTCGCGGAGGGAGCGCAGGAGAGGGACGCGGCCATCACTGAGGCCAGGAGCCGGGCCGGGGTGGGCGCCGAGGTGCGGCCGACGCCGCCGCGCTTCGAGGACGCCTTCATCGACATGCTCGGCGGCGGGCCCGGCGGGCGCTCGCAACTGGCGGAGGCGAGCCCGATGCGGGCCGCTGGCGGCGACGAGGCCGTCATCGAGGCGCGGGGGCTCACCAAACGTTTCGGCGATTTCACCGCGGCCGACGACATCAGCTTCTCCATCCCGCGCGGCCAGATCTTCGGCCTGCTCGGCCCGAACGGGGCCGGCAAGTCGACCACCTTCAAGATGCTTTGCGGCCTCCTGAAGCCGACGAGCGGCGAAGGCCGGGTCGCCGGCTTCGATCTTCGACGCGAGTCGGCCGAGGCGCGCAACCAGCTCGGTTACATGGCGCAGAAATTCTCACTCTACGGCGATCTCAGCGTCGATCAGAACCTCGCCTTCTTCGCCGGGGCCTACGGACTCGCCGGTCCGCGTCGCCGTGAGCGCATCGCGCTGATGAAGGAGGTCTTCGCCCTGTCCCCCCAGTCCGGCATATCGGCGAAGGATCTGCCGCTGGGGTTCAAGCAGCGCCTCGCGCTTGCCTGTGCTGTCATGCACGATCCGGCCGCGCTGTTCCTCGACGAGCCGACGTCCGGCGTCGATCCGGTCACGCGCCGGGAGTTCTGGACCCATATCAACGGCCTCGTCGAGAAGGGCGTGACGGTCCTCGTCACCACCCATTTCATGGACGAGGCGGAATACTGCGATCGCATCGCGCTCATCTATCGCGGGCGGGCCATCGCGCTCGGCTCGCCGGACGCGCTGCGGGCGAGCGTTGCATGCCCCGAGCGGCCCGATCCCACAATGGAAGATGCCTTCATCGCCCTCATCGAGCGATCACGTCTGGTCGAGGCGGCATGACGAGCAAAGGCAACAGCACGGACTGCACCGGCCGTCTCAGGCGGCTCGGGGCGCTCGTGCGCAAGGAGGCGCTGCAGATCGTGCGCGATCCGAGCAGCATCCTCATCGCCTTCGTGCTGCCGTTCATCCTCATCTTCCTCTTCGGCTACGGCGTATCGCTCGACACGACACGCACCCGCATCGGCCTCGTCGTCGAGGAGACGACGCCGTCGGCGCAGGATCTGGCGGCGAGTTTCCGCGCCTCGCGCTATTTCGATGTCATCGACGGGCATGACCGACGTGAATTCGAGGAGGCGCTGGTGCTCGGCCGCGTGCGTGGTATCGTCGTCATCCCGTCGACCTTCGCCACCGATCTCGCCGGCCGCCGCCCTGCCGCCATCCAGGTGCTCGTCGACGGAGCCGAGCCCAATACCGCAAGCTTCGTGCAGAACTACGCGCGCGGTGTCGTCGCCACCTGGGCAGCCGTGCGGGCGAGCGAGACCGCATCGGCCCCGGTCGGCATCGCTGTCGAGCAGCGCTTCTGGTTCAACCCGGAGCTCGCCAGCCGCTACTTCCTGGTACCGGGTGCCATCGCCATCGTCATGACGCTGGTCGGCACCCTGCTGACATCGCTCGTCATCGCGCGCGAATGGGAGCGCGGTACCATGGAGGCGCTGATGGCGACGCCGGTGAGCGCGGCGGAGCTGCTGATGGGCAAGATCCTGCCCTATTTCGTGCTGGCGCTTGCCGCGATGACGCTCTGTGTCGGCCTCGCCGTCTTCCTCTTCGGCGTGCCCTTCCGCGGCTCGCTCGTCGCTCTCTATGGGCTCTCGGCCGCCTTCCTCATGCCGGCGCTTGGGCAGGGGCTCCTCATCTCGGCGGTGACCAAGAACCAGTTCCTCGCCTCGCAGCTGGCGCTCATGTCCGGCTTTCTGCCGGCGTTCCTCCTGTCGGGCTTCCTCTTCGAGATCAATTCCATGCCGGCGCCGATCCGGTGGCTGACCTTGATCGTGCCGGCGCGCTACCTGATCCCGAGCCTGCAGAGCGTGTTCCTCGCCGGCGATATCTGGTCGATGTTCCTGCCCGCCATCGCCGTCATGGCGGGGATGGGCCTCGTCCTATTCGCGCTCGCCGCGCGCAACACCGCAAAGCGGATTGCCTGACATGTGGTGGACGCGCCTCAAGGCCCTTATCGTCAAGGAACTGCTTGCGCTGCTGCGCGACCCGAAGGCGCGGCTCATCCTCGTCGGCCCGCCGCTCGTGCAGCTCCTCGTCTTCTCCTATGCGGCGACGCTCGACGTCACCAACATCGACCTCGTCGTGCTCGACAGGGATGCCGGCGCGGCGAGCCGGGAGCTGGTGCAGCGGCTCGAAGGCGCGCCGGACTTCCGCCGCGTCGTGCCGGTGGAGAGCGAGGCGGCGCTTGCTGCGGCCATCGACCGGCAGGAGGCGATCGCCGCCATCTCCATCGGGCCGACCTTCTCGCGCGACATCGCGGCCGGCGTGCCGGCCAAGGTGCAGGTCATCCTCGACGGGCGCCGATCCAACGCGTCGCAGATCGTGGCCGGCTACATCTCCCGCATCATCCAGGGTCTTGGCGCGGAGATCGCCGTCAGCGGACGGGCGCCGCCGCCGGTCGATGTGGTGGCGCGCAATTGGTTCAACCCCAATCTCATCTATCAGTGGTTCATGGTGCCGAACCTCGTCGCCAGCATCGCGTTGCTTATCGGCCTCATCGTCACCGCGCTGTCGATCGCGCGCGAGCGCGAGCTCGGCACTTTCGACCAGCTGATGGTCTCGCCGCTGCGCACACACGAGATCCTCATCGGCAAGGTCATCCCGCCGATGCTCGTCGGCACGGTACACCTGACGCTATACGTGCTGGCGGCCGTTGTCGTCTTCGGCGTTCCGCTGCGCGGCTCGATCGGCCTGCTCTATGGCAGCGCCCTGTTCTATCTCCTGTCCGTCGCCGGCCTCGGCCTCTTTATCTCGGCGCTGGCGGCCACCCAGCAGCAGGCCATCCTCGGAGCCTTCCTGCTCCTCGTGCCGGCCACGCTTCTCTCCGGCTTTGCGACACCCATCGAGAACATGCCCGCGTGGCTCCAGCCGGTCACGATCGTCAATCCACTGCGCTACTTCCTCGTCATCGTCCGGGGCGTGTTTCTGAAGGACCTGCCGGTGGCGGAGGTCGTGGCCCAGACCTTGCCGCTCGCGCTGATCGCCGCCGCGGCTCTGATGTCTGCCGCCTGGCTCTTCCGCCGTCGCCTCGAATAGGGGACAATGAGAATAGCGCGGGAACAATCCGCTGCGGTTCCCGTTCGCCAGCGCAGGATGGCCGACAATCCCGGGAGGAGGCGATGGCCCTGACGCTCACGAGCCCCGCTTTCGCCGACGGCGAGAAAATCCCCCGCACTTTCGCCCGCGACGGCGAGAACCTGCTGCCGCCCTTGCGCTGGGCGGGCGTACCGGCAGGCACGCGCAGCCTCGTGCTGGTGATGGAGGATCCCGACGCGCCGCGCGGCACGTTCCGTCACCTCGGCATCTACGACATCCCTTCGGACCAGAGCGGCCTGTCGCAGGGGGCAGACCCGGGGGCGGGCGAGAGCTTTCGCTTTGCCCGCAACGACTTCGGCAACACGGCCTATGACGGCCCGCAGCCGCCGCCCGGCCACGGGGTGCATCACTACTATTTCCGCCTTGCGGCGATCTCCGAGCCGCGCCTCGGCATCCTCGGCGACGTCGGCGTGGCGGACGTATGGAAAAAGGCGAGAAAGCACCTGCTCGAGGAAGCGACCCTGGTGGGTACCTACGAGCGCTGAGCGACGTCGGCACGTTCCATTTCAGGCGCAAGAAGCGGAGTGCCTGCCGGCCCGGCGCCTGCGAGGTTGCAGCCCTTCCGGCCGCCCGGCGGTCATTTCGAAGGGTTTGCAGATGAACATGCTCAAGGACAAGGTTGCCATCGTCACGGGTGCAAGCTCCGGTATCGGGCGCGCCACCGCCCTGCTCTTCGCGCGCGAGGGCGCGAAGGTCGTCGTGACGGCCCGCCGCAGGCAGATGCTCGAGGCCCTCGTGGAGGAGATCGCTGCCGCCGGCGGCGAAGCTTGCGCCGTCGACGGCGATGTGCGCCAGGAGGCATTGCACGATGCGGCTGTCGAGGCTGCGGTCGGGCGCTTCGGCGGGCTCGACATCGCCTTCAATAACGCTGGCATCGTCGGGGACCTGGTCTCGCTCGATCAGCTTTCGGCCGATGCGTGGCGGACGATCCTCGACATCAACCTGACGGGGGCGTTTCTCGGCGCGCGCCGGCAGGTTCCCGCGATGCTGGCACGGGGCGGGGGATCGCTCATCTTCACCTCCACCTTCGTCGGCCACACGGTCGGCATGCCGGGCATGTCCGCCTATGCGGCCAGCAAGGCGGGCATGATCGGGCTCATGAAGGTCATCGCGGCCGAATTCGGGCCCAAGGGCGTGCGCGCCAACGCCATCCTGCCGGGCGGCACCGACACCCCGGCAGCCATCACCAATGCGCCTGACGCGAAGCCCGAGCTGCTCGCCTTCGTCGAGGGCCTGCACGCCCTGAAGCGGATGGCGCAACCGGAGGAGATCGCCCGCTGCGTGCTGCATCTTGCTTCGGATGCGGCGAGTTTCGTGACCGGCGCGGCGGTGCTCGTCGACGGCGGGGTTTCGATCAGTCGTACCTGACGGGGGCGGCCGGGGAGGGGAGACGCCGTCTTGCCCTCCCGTCACCCTGCGGGACGTTGCGGGCACCCGTCGCCCGCCAGCTTGCCGCTCAGTTCGTCGTCAGCACGCGGACCGGCCCCGAGCGGTTGAGCACCTCCACGACCACCTGGGCGCGGGACCGGCGCAGGGCGATGTCGACGACGCTGCCGGCGAGCGACAGCCGCCGCAGGGTGACGTGGTCGAGGAAATCCGGCAGCACCGGATGGTCGAAGGTGATCTTCATCCCGTCCGGATCGAAACCGAGGCCTAGACAGGACTGGAGCAGCGACAGCGGCGCGGCCGCGGCCCAGGCCTGCGGCGCACAAGCCACGGGATAGAAGGTCGGTCCCTGCGTGCGCTGGCGCGCGAAGCCGCAGAACAGCTCGGGCAGGCGCCGCATGTCGATGTAGGTGGAGGCCTCGAACAGCCCCTGGAAAAGGCGGGCCGCCGCACCGCGATGGCCATAGCGGGCGAAGCCGGCGGCGATCAGGGCGTTATCGTGCGGCCAGACCGAGCCGTTGTGGTAGCTCATCGGATTGTAGCGCGCTTCCGTATCCGCGATGGTCCGCACCCCCCAGCCGCAATAGGAGGAGCTCCCCATCAGCGTGTGCATCACCGCTTCCGCTCGCTCCGGCTCGGCGAGTCCGGTGAAGAGCACGTGCCCGGCATTCGAGGAGCGGACGCGGCACGGGCGCTTGGCGCCGTCGAGAGCGATGACGTAGGTGCCGAGCGCCGCATCGAAGAAGGCCTCGTCGAAGCGGCGGCGCAGGGCATCGGCCCGGGCGCCGTAAACCTCGGCCTCCTTGGGGCGGCCCATGCGGCGCAGCATCGCCGCCACCCCCCGCCAGGCACCATAGACATAGGCCTGCACTTCCGCGAGGGCGATCGGACCCTCCGCGATGCTTCCGTCGTCGTGGAAGACGGAGTCGTGGCTGTCCTTCCAGCCCTGGTTGACGAGGCCCTCATCGGTGCGCCGCCCGTATTCGACGAAGCCGTCGCCGTCCCTGTCGCCATGGCTGTCGATCCAGCCGAGGGCCGCCTCGATGTGCGGCCACAGGCGCTCGACCGTGGCGAGGTCGCCGGTGCGCTTCAGATAGGCACCAGCGAGCATGACGAACAGCGGCGTCGAGTCGATGCTGCCGTAATAGCGGCGGAACGGCACCTCGCCGAGCTCGGCCATCTCGCCGTGGCGTACTTCGTGCAGGATCTTGCCCGGCTCGGCATCGGCAAGCGGATCGAAGGTCGTTGCCTGGTTGGCGGCGAGATAGCCGAGCACGCCCCTGGCAATGGTCGGATCGAGCCACAACGTGCAGAGCGCGGTGATGAGTGCATCCCGGCCGAAGACCGTGCTGAACCACGGAATGCCCGCGTAGGGATACGGCCCTTCGGGGGTGTCGGTGATCAGCATGTAGAGATCGGAGACGCTGCGACGTACCGATTCGTTGAAGATGTCGTTCGACGTCGCGATGGAGGCCGCGCGCGCAGCGGACTGGCGCAGCGCGCGCCGCGCGTCGCGCAACGCGCTGAAGAAGGCTCGCCGCGGCGGCTGGTTGGCGCCCTCGAAGCCGCAGTTGATTTCGAGGAACAAAGAGATGCTCTCGCGCGGTGGCAGGTCGAGGATGAAAATCGCGGAGCTGCCGGATAGCCGTGCCGGAGCGGGATCGAAGGCGAGCGTCGTGGCACGGCGGTGCCCGTCAAGCCCGGTGTAAGACAGCACCACCCGGTTGTCGCCGATGTCGGGCGGGTGATGCGTGCCGCGCCGTTCGCGGTGCGAACCGCGCACCTCGAAAAGGTCGGCGAAATCGGCTGCGAAGGCGATTTCGACCGAAAGGCGCCGCGTCTCGGCATCGAAGTTGCGCAACACGAGCCGCTCGAAGCAGCCGGCGTTCCACAGGAAGCGGGACCGGCGCAGATGGATGAGGTCGTGGCCGAGGACGAGCCGCCCCTTCTCGTCGAACAGGTCCGGATTGGTGAGGTCGCAGGTCAGGGTGGCATTGTCGTCGCGCAGGGTCGAGCTGAGCAGCATCGGCCGTGCGCCGTCGATGGTGAGGTAGAGATGCGAGAGATGGCGGGTGTCGCGGTGGAAGATGCCCTCCGGGCTGCCCGGCCCGGAGAGCGCATCGCCGTTGTGGTCGAAGACCGCGAAGGTGTCGCCGTGCTTCAGGGTGCGCGGCCGCCGCTCCTGCAAGGAGGCGGAGGCCGGAATGAAGAACTGCGCGATCTGCGCTGCCCCGGGCCCTGCAGGAGCCGGTGCATGCGGAACAGCTTCTGCGCCGATCGTCTGCATGTCGCAAATCCCGTTCTCGTCAGCCGATGGACCGGGGCCGCGCGGCCGTCAGGCGACGACCTGCAGGCCGGGCTCGCCACCTGCCACGTAAAGGAGCGGCGAGCGCGCCTTGACCCCCGGCAGCGTGCGGTAGATTTCGACATAATCCTCGGCCATGCGCTCGACCGTGAAGCGCCGCTCGAAAGCTGCCCGCACGGCCGACCGGTGGATGAGGCCGAGCCGGCCGACGGCCGCGACCGCTTGGTCGACGTCATCGACGATGAAGCCGGACACGCCGTGCTCGATGACCTCCGGCACCGAGCCGCGGCGCATGGCGATGACCGGGGTGCCGCACGCCATGGCCTCGATCATAACGAGGCCGAAGGGCTCCGGCCAGTCGATCGGGAAGAGGAGAGCGGCGGCATTGCCGAGGAACTCAGCCTTCTCGGCGTCGCCGATCTCGCCCAGGTAGGTGACGTTCGGCGTCGCCGCGACCATGGGGGCGATCTGCTCGCTCCAGTAGGCCTCGTCGACCTTGTCGATCTTCGCGGCGATCTTCAGCGGCAGACCCGTCCGCGCCGCAATCGCTATGGCAAGATCCGGCCGCTTCTCCGGCGAGATGCGCCCGAGGAAAGCCAGATAGCCGCCCTTCGGCCGGTCGTTGAACGGCAGGAGGTCCCGCGGCAGGCCATGATGGACCGTGCCGACCCAGTTGACCGGTGGCATCGGCCGGCGTTGATCATCCGAGATCGAGACGAGCGGGATGTCGGCAAAGGCGGCATAGAAGGGCTTCAGGTCCGGCAGGTCCAGCCGGCCGTGCAGGGTCGTCACGGTGCGGTCGGCGAAATCGCGGATCAGAGGAAAATGCAGGATGTCGATGTGGAAATGCAGCACGTCGAACCTGTCGGCGAGCGCGCGCACGCGATCCAGCATCGCAACGTGGTAGGGCACGTGATCGCGCACGGCCGGGTTGAGCCGCAAGGCGATGTCCGAGCATCGGACGAGTTCGGCGCTCGTGCGGGTGTCGCCGCTGGCAAAGAGCGTCACCTCGTGCCCCTGGCGGACAAGTTCTTCCGTCAAATGGGAAACGATGCGCTCCGTGCCGCCATAAAAGCGCGGTGGGCAGCTCTCGGCGAGCGGGGCGATCTGGGCGATCTTCATCGGCAGGGCCTTCATCGGCAAAACCTCCTCATGCGAGCGAAGCATCGACAATGAACCGCGCAGCTTCGACGCCTGCGCAGCGGCCGTCCCTCCGGGCACGGCAGTCTGGACGCTGAAGGCCTCGACAACGGTCCGGGGCCCGAACAGCGCCGGAAGTCGAACGTTCCCGGCGCGACCGGCCGAAGAGGCCCGGACGCGCCGCAGACGGGCCCCAAGCATTTCTCCCGCCTTGTGGCAAATCGTGGGCAATGGCGGCGAGCCGGCCGCGGCCCGGCAAATTGCGATGCAATCTGATCCGAATGGAGCTCTAGAAGTAGCGCTCGTCGACGCGCAGGTTGTCGCCCGGAAAGACAGGCACGGGGCGGGCCATGTCATGGGCCCGCTCCTCGCTTTCGCCGCGCCGGCGGATGTAGATGCGCCGCTGATCGGCCCGCGGGGTGAAGCCGCCGGCAAGCGCCACGGCCTCGAAGGCCGACAGCCCGGGGCGGAACTTGTACTCGCCGCTGTTGCGCACCTCGCCGAGCACGAAGATGGGCCGGTAGGCGAAGATCTCGACGACGATGCGGGGATTGCGCAGGAGGCCGCCGCGGAAGCGCCTGGTCAGCGTGTCCTGCAGGTCGGCGAGGGTCTGGTTCTCGGCCGGCACTGCGCCGATGAGGGGCAGCGTGACCGCGCCGCCGCCGTCGATCTCGAACTGTCCGGAGAGCGCCTCCTCGCCGAATACCGTCACCCGGATGCGGTCGCCGATACCGAGGCGGTAGCGATAGCTCGACGGGGCCGGCTGGTCGGGCCGGGAGATCGTTGCGTCTGTCGCGCCGGCTGCCGTCGGAGAAAGTGCCGCCGACGGCCCGCCGTCGTTCGCAGCGGGGGCGAAGCAGCCGGACAGAAGGGCTGCCAGCGCAAGCGCAGGCGCTGAGGCAGGGCGAGCGGCGGGATTGCGGACAGGCGGCGTGGAGCGCGGGAACGAAACCATCAACGGCCTCTGAGCGGTGTCAGGAACGGAACGCAGCGGATGCGAGGGGCGCAGCCGGCGCCGGGAAGGACGGCATAGGTCATGGCGACGGCGGGGGTCTGCCGACTGAAGTCGACGAGCCCATCCACCCCGAGCGCGACGGCCGGCACGAGGAAGCGGACGGCTGCTGCCATACCCAGCCTTACGGCGCCGTTGCAGGCGAGGCCCAGCAGGCACAGGCCGGTGAGCAGAGCAAGAACCGCAAGCGCCGTCGGGCTTTTGGAGCCGAACATGGCCGGTGCCGCGCCGCGAAGAAGCGTGAGGGCTGGGCCCGCCGGTCCGCTCCACGATACAGTCCCGCGGCCTCTGGCCGTGCCGACCCACTGGGATGGCGCCGTTCGCCGTTCATTCTTCGCGGATTGCAAGATGAAAACTCTAGATAATATTTTGAATGAAGACGATGAGGATATTATGAAGATAGTTTTGGGAATTTTAAATCAGAAATATATGAGAGAAATTTGCAATCGATAAGAATTCATCTGCGGGATGTTGCCAAGTCTTGGGATGCAGCGGCGCGACCCGACCCGATGCTGTGCGTCTTCCTGGCCGTAGCGTCGCTGGCGGCTGCGCTGCCGGTGGCGGGACATCTGGCTTTTCCGGCGCTCGGCCCGGTCATGTCTCTCGCCCTGGCGCTCTGTCTCCTGCAGGGCGGACCCGGGATGGTGCCGCCGCTGCTCCTCTTCGTCTTCACTTTTCAGAACAGTTTCGTCGCGATGCTGCTGCCGCTGCTTCCCGACAGGGAGGAGTTCGACACGGTGCGGGGCTACAGCTTCCTGACCGCCGCGCTCCTGTGGGCCGGCTTTGCCGCCTTCCATCTCAGGGGGTGCGCGGGCGCCCCACCGTTGGCGAGACGCCTGATGGCGCTCTCCTTCGCGATGATCGCCGCCGCTGGTGGCTATTGTGTCCTTGGTGCGATCGCCGACCCGCGCGCCGCCCTCGTCTACCTGCGCAACATCGCCCTTCCGGTGATGCTGTTCCAGATCGGCCTCGTCGCCGGTGCCCGCCTCGCGGTGCCGCCCAAGCGTTTCCTGCCGGCTCTCACCCTGATGGTGCTCGCCTTCGGCTATGCCGAGCTCCTCGCCTATGACGCGCTGGCGGCGCTCGTCAATGCCGATGGCTATATCGCCCTGCGCTTCCGGCGCATGATCGACAGCGGCTTGTGGCTGAAAGCCGTCGAAGCGGGCGGCCGCGTGCTGCGTGACGAGCGCGACATGCTGCTGATCAACCCGTTCAACGTGCCTTGGTTCGCCGACTTCGGCCCGATGTTGCACCGCCTCAACGGTCCGAACTTCCATCCGATCAGCTTCGCCTATCTGCTCGGGATCCTGTCCTTCGTTCTCCTTGCCGCGGGCCGCCCCCTTTATCTCGTCGCAACCGTGCCCATTCTCGCTGTCATCGGCTCGAAGGGCGCCGTCGTGTTCGTGCTCATGGCGCTGGCGGGCTTCTGGCTGCTGCGCCGCCTGCCGCGGCTCGCGGTGCCGACGTTCCTGCTGCTGCTCATGATCTATGCTGCGGCGGCCTTCGTCGTCGGGTTGGAGCAGCGCGACTACCACGTGCTCGGCCTCGTCGCAGGGTTCGAGAGCTTCACAGCCAATCCGCTCGGCCACGGCCTCGGCAGCGGCGGCAACCTCGCCGTCGACCCGGCGGAGCGCGACTGGCAGCGCGCGCAGGCCCTGGGCACGGCCGGCCAGGCGGTCGAGAGCGCGCTCGGCGTACTGCTGCACCAGATGGGGATCGGCGGTCTCGCGCTTCTGGTGGGCTATGTCGTCATCGCCGGAACGGCCCTGCGGCTCCATCGGGCGGGGGGCGGGCCGTTCGTCGCTGCCGTCGCTGTTGCCGTGCCGGCGCTGCTGGTCAACGGGGCCTTTCAGGAGGAGGCGCTGTTCGCGCCGCTCGCCATGGGGGCCTTGATGCTTGTGACCGGCCTCGCAATCGGCCGTGCCGTGCGGCAGCAAGCCTCTCGTGCCGGGCAGCCGCCGTACGAGGGGCACCCGTGATGGACGGTGCACGGCCGGTGCGTGCCATTCTCGCCGGGGCAGGCCCGGTGCTGGCGCTCAAGTTTGCAGGGGCGGCCGCAGCTTTCGGCATGTTCGCCGTGACGGCCCGCACCTTGGATGCCGAGGCCTTCGGCCGACTCGGCATCTGGTTCAACGCCATGTCCTTTCTGGCTGTCGCCGCGTTGTGCGGCCAGGAAACACTCATTCTCAAGGTCTGGGCGACCGGGACCGTCGCCTGCCGGCATGGCCTCATGCGGTTCGCGCTCGGCAACATGATCGCGGCGTCGCTTGCGTTCTTCGTGGTGGCGCTCACGGTTACCCATGCAGCCGGTCTCGATCCGTCGCCGGGCCTCGCCGCTGCTGCCGGCGCCTTTCTCGTGGCGCAGGCGATGCTGCATCTGACCTCTCATGCGAGCCGCGTGGGCCTCGGCATAGGCGTGGCCGAGGGGCATCGGGAGGTCGTCTGGCGGCTGGCGGCCGCCGGCACCGCCATCGCGTGCCTCTCCGGCGGGTGGCCGTTCGTGCCGGAGGCCTTCCTCGCCGTGGCAGCCTTTTGCATGGTCGCAAGCGCCACCTGGCAATGGCGCCGGCTCTCGTCCAGCATGCGGGGCGGTGCTGGCCCGGTTGCTGCCGACCGGCGCGGCTGGCGGCGGCAGATGGGTGGCATGTGGCTCGCAGCCATCCTCGACGCCGGCCATCAGTATCTCGATGTGGTGCTCATCGGGCTGCTGCTCGATCCGTCGGCCGCGGCCGGTTATTTCGCCGCCGCTCGCGTCGCGGCGATCTTCCCGATCCTCGCCGGGGGGCTCGCCAACTATGCCTCCGGCCAAATTGCCGCGCTCTTCCCGACCGGCCGGAGGCAGCGGCTGCAGAGCCTGCTGGCCCGGCTCCAGTCGCTTGCGGCAGTCGGGGCGGTCACCGGCCTCGCCGTGGTTGCGGTATGGGGCGCGGCGCTGCTCGCGATTTTCGGCGACGGCTACCGGGATTTCGCGCCGATTCTCCGCCTCCTCGCCCTGGGGGCGGCCGTTTCGCTTCTCGCGGGACCGGCGCCGCACCTGTTGCTGCTGTGCGGTCACGAGCGCGCCTATCCGATGGCGGGCATCGCGGTCCTCGTTCTGCGGATGATGCTCGTCCTCGTCCTGGGCAGCACCTTCGGCGCCGTCGGCGCGGCGGCAGCGGTGGCCTTTATGGCGTCCCTCCAGGCCGTCATCCTCAACCGCCTGTGCCGACGCCGGCTGGGCATCGACCCGTCGGTCATCGCGCTCCTGCGGCATGCAAACAGGTGAGCGAAATGGCTGACGGCCCCTTCCGACTGCTGTTCGTTCAGCCTCAGGCCGAAGGTGCCGGCGCCCAGGAGCTGGCGCGTCTGCTCGGCGAGAAGCTCGCGGAGCGGGGGTTCGAGGTTCATCACTGCTTTCTCTACCGGCGCACGGGCTACTACGACGGCCTGCCGCGCGTGCATTACTGTGCCGCCAGCCGTCCACGCGATGCCGTCGCGCTCTTGCGGCTTCTCATCGCGCTCCTGCGCCATCTGCGCAGGGTGCGGCCGCATGCGGCGGTTACCTTCCAGCACTGGGGCAACGTGATCGCCGCGCCCATCGCGCGGGTGACCGGCGTCCGTTGCGTCCTCGCCAACCGCACCTCCGCCACCCTCGCCATGCGGCCCGTATTGGCCGCGCTCGACGAGGTGCTCGGCGTGCTGGGCTTCTATTCACGCATCGTCGTCAATTCCGGAGAGGTCGCGCGCGAATACGACAGGCACCCCGCCGCCTATCGCCGCCGCGTCGTGCGCATCGACCACGGCTTTCGACCGCGCACCGGCTGCCTGCCGCCGGACGCGGCGCGCGAGGCCCTGCGGGCCCGGCTCGGCCTCGGCGCGGAAGCGTCGGTTCTCGGCTGCGTGTCGCGGCTGCACGCGCTCAAGAACCTCCCGGCGGCGGTGCGATTGCTGCCGGGCGACGCCAGGCGGCATCTCGTCCTCGTCGGGCAGGGGCCGGAGCGGGAGGCGCTCGTCGCGCTTGCGCGCGAACTCGGCTGCGACGAGCGTCTGCACCTGCTTGGCGAGCAGCCCGCCGAGGCGATCGGCGATATTCTCGCCGGGCTCGATCTCTTCGTCTTTCCCTCATTGGCCGAGACCTTCGGACTCGCCGTCGTCGAGGCGGCGGCGGCGGGCGTCCCGGTCCTTGCCCATGACCTGCCGGTGCTGCGAGAGGTGCTGCAGGTCGACGGCGAGCCCTGCGGGCTCTTTGCCGACGCGCGGGACGAGCGCGCTTTCGGTGCAGCCGCGACGGCGTTGCTCTGCGACGCCGCTGCATCGGCGCGGCTGGCCGCGACGGGCCGGCGCCTCGAACGACGCTACAGCCCTGATGCGATGGCCGCCGCCTACGAACGACTCCTCGGCGATTGCCGCCTCGGCTGACCGGCCGGTCAGCAATTGCGTCACAACCTTACAGTGCATGCATTGAACGGCGCATCTGCAGGACGCAGAATTCGAATATGCCGGCTGTCCACAGGCTGTCCGCAATTGGCCGTTCTGCGGGGAGCGCCGGGTTTCTCCCTCGATTGCCCATTGAAGCGATGTTGCACCAGCCCCGCACGGACCACCGCCGTCCCGTCGTCGCGATGCGCGTCGGCAAAGCCTTGCCGAAGCGGCGCACGCTGGCGCTCGATCGCCTGATCCTGGCCATGCTGTTCGCACTCGTCGACTTCTGGGCGTTGCATGTCGCCGCAACGGCGGTCTACCGGGGCTATCATGCCTGGTGGCTGGCGACGCCCTATCCGGCCGATGTGGCGCTCGTCTTCTGCGCGGCCGTTGCTGGTACGACCGCTGTCCTCATCTTCGAGCGCCGCGGCTATGAAATGCCCGGCCTGACGGCTGCCGGTCAGGCGCGGATGCGTCGCCGCATCTGGCTCGGCGTGATGGTGGCCGCCATCGTCATCGCCTTTGCCACCAAGCTCGGCGGCGATCTCTCGCGGGCCGCGGCCTGCATCATCGCCCTGGTTGGCCTTGGTGTTCTGGCGATGACCAACCGGCTATTCGCTGCCGTCGCCCGCTTTGCGCAGGCTTCGGGCTATCTCGCCCGCAGTCGCATCATGCTGGTGGGCGAGCAGGGGCGCATGACCGGCTTCGCCGCCGCGTTCGACGCGGAAGCCTTTGGCCTCGAGGTGGTTGGCCATGTCGATGCGGCACTGTTCGACGCGGGTCCGGCCTGCCGTGCGAGCGTGCTCGACTTCGCGCGCCGGCAGGCAGTGGAGGAGGTCTTCGTCGCGCTGCCGTGGACAGACGACGAGCGCATCGCCCGCATCCTGCGCGGCTTGGCCGAACTGCCCGTGGCGGTGCATCTGTGCCCCGACCGCATCACCAGTCGCCTCGCCGAAGCGCGATTGCGCCTTCTCGACGGTGCCGCCTTCCTGCAGCTGGCGCGTCCGCCGCTCGACAGCAGCGAGGTTATCGTCAAGCGCTGCTTCGACGTCGTGGTGGCGGCCACGGTGCTTGTTCTCCTGGCGCCGCTGCTTCTCGTCATCGCCGTGGCCGTGCGTCTCGACAGCCCGGGCCCCGCGTTGTTCCGGCAGCGCCGGCACGGCTTCAACCGGTCTAGCTTCGTCATCTACAAGTTCCGCACGATGACGGTGATGGACGATGGTCGCAACATCCGTCAGGCCCGCCGTCACGATCCGCGCGTGACGCGGGTCGGGCGCTTTCTGCGCCGCACGAGCCTCGACGAGCTTCCGCAGCTCTACAACGTCCTGCGCGGAGACATGTCGCTCGTCGGCCCTCGTCCCCATGCTCTCGCCCACGACGACTACTACGACGCCCTGATCCGGTCCTATGCCCGCCGCCACAATGTCAGGCCCGGCATCACCGGCTGGGCCCAGGTCAACGGCTGCCGCGGCGAGACGGATACGATCGAGAAGATGCGCAGGAGAATAGAGCTCGATCTGTTCTATGCCGACAACTGGTCTTTCGGACTCGATATGAAGATATTGCAGATGACATTCGCGCAGATATGGCGTCATGACGCCTATTGAACCTCCATCATGCTATCGAGAGGTCGGGATGCGACTGTCCAGCAGCCTCAGCGCGCGTCCACCGGTCGTTACTTTCAGCGATACCGAAGCGCTTTACGAGGCCTTTGCCGCCGGCCGCCTGCCGCGCCTGACCGTCGGCGGCCTGCCGGGGGAGCGCCTCACCCGCCGGCAATGGGCCGAACTGTTCGGGGCGATATGCCGCTGCCGTCCGCGCGGCGAGGCACCACCGCCGTTCTTCTCGTCGATCAATGGCCAGACCATCTCGCGCTATCATCGCGAGGCAGCGGTGCGCGCGCTGTTCCGCCGCTGCGGCGGGCTTGCAGTTGACGGCATGTCGGCCGTCTTCGCCTCGCGGCTCCTGAGCCGCACGCCCTTTCCGGAACGAGTCGCGACGACGGACCTGTTCCATGACGTTGCCCGCCATGCGCAGGACGAGGGCCTGAGCTTTTTCCTTCTCGGCGGCACGGTCGAGACCTGCGCCGCTGCGGCGCGCCAGGTCGCGGCCCTTTATCCGCGGCTGACCATCGTCGGCACCCACCACGGCTTTTTTGCCGAGCACGAGGAAGAGGCGTTGGCGCGGCATATCAATGCACTGGCGCCGGACATCGTGTGGGTATCGATGGGCGTTCCCCGCGAGCAGCTGTTCTGCGTCCGCAATCGCGACCGTCTGCACCGGGTGGGGCTGCTCAAGACGAGCGGCGGACTCTTCGACTTCTTGGCGGGACGCCACAGCCGGGCACCGGTCTGGATGCAGGCCTGCGGCCTCGAATGGCTGTACCGCCTTGGGCTCGAGCCGCGGCGACTCCTGCGCCGCTACGCGACCACCAGTCTCCATGCCGCCGTGGTGCTGATGACCCGCACGGGACGCTAGACCAAAGTGCCGGCCACCACATTGCTTCATCGACGGCAACGCCTTAAAATTGTATTATCAGTATAATGCAAGTTAAAATATATATCTGACACTTGGGTGTCGGCCACCCGGCCGGCGACGGCTGCGAGGGCATTGCCATGTCGAGATCTTTCTTCCAGCCGTTACGCTGCTTGAGATGGCGAGGTGCACATGCAAGGCCGCGCATAATGCAAGGGCGCCGGACTTCCTTTCCGCCGGTTGT
The DNA here is from genome assembly GCF_001887265.1 of Chelatococcus daeguensis. Taxonomy (NCBI): domain Bacteria; kingdom Pseudomonadati; phylum Pseudomonadota; class Alphaproteobacteria; order Hyphomicrobiales; family Chelatococcaceae; genus Chelatococcus; species Chelatococcus daeguensis. The sequence continues at coordinate 298,982 of NZ_CP018096.1, forward strand.
GCTCCCGCTCCGATCACCCTGGGAGGCGCCCATGTGCGCGCTGCGAGAATCGTCAGCCCGTCGAGGTCCTGACGGTGCCGCCCCCAGCGGCACCGTTCCGGCCCCGCGGCGCGACCGGTGCCTGCCTCCACGGGCGCCCCTCGTCCGCTCGCGGCGGCAGTCGCACGCCCGGCAGCGCGAACCGTTCGCTTCTCAATCGTTCCAGAACGCGCCTGGATCTCGATGTTGACGCGACGTTCCAGCGAGGGCGCGGGGCTGCCGGCGGTCCCGGCGGGAGAGGCCCACGGCCCGGCGTCGGGCGATATCCTCGATCTGCGCGGTTTGTGGCTCGTGCTGCGCCGTCGCGGAGGCATGGTGGCGGCGACCGTCTGTCTTGTTCTCGCCATCACCGTCATGACCCTGGCGCTGATCGAGCCGCGCTACAGCGCGACCGCCGTGGTGCTGATCGATCCGCGCCAGCAGCGCGTGATCTCCGCCGAGGCGGTGCTTTCGGGGATCGGATCGGACGCGGCCGCTGTCGAGAGCCAGGTCGAGGTCATCGAATCGTCGACACTGGCCCTGCGCGTGATCGCGCGCGAGAAGCTCGAGGGCGATCCCGAATTCGCCGAGCGGGGATTCCTCCTCCGTCTTCTGGAGCAGGTGTCCGTCGGTCGACATTCTCCCGTCCATGACGAGGCGGACTTCCGGCGTGCGGCGGTGCTGGATGCCCTGCGCGAGCGCATGCAGGTGAAGAGGCGTGGGCGAACCTACGTCCTCGAGATCTCGGTCGTGTCGCAGAGCGCACAGAAGGCCGCACGGCTCGCCAATGCAGTGGCGGACGAATATGTGGCCGGCCAGCTCGCCGCCAAGTATCGGGCGACGGAGCGTGCCTCCCAGTGGCTCGGGGGGCGCCTCGAGGCGTTGCGCGAGCAGGTGTATGGCGCCGAGCGGGCGGTCGAGCACTACAAGGCGGAGCACAACCTCGTCTCCGTCGGGTCCGGTGACAACCTTCTCGAGCAGCAGATTGCCGAGATCAGCCAGCAGATGATCCTCGCGCGGGCCAGGACCGCCGAGGCGCGGGCGAAATTCGCGCAGATCCGCGAAGCGGCCAGCGCCGGGGTTGGAGAGCCAGGGATCGCGGAGGCGCTCGGCTCCCTCGTCGTCACCAACTTGCGCACGCAGTTCGCCGAAGCCGCGCGCCGTACTGCGGAGCTCGGCGCACGCTACGGCAGCCAGCACCCGAGCGTCACGGCCGCCAGGGCGCAGGTGGATGACCTGCAGCGCCAGATCGACGCCGAGCTCGCGCGCATTCTGGCCGGCGTGCGCAACGAATACGAGGTTGCCGTCGGGCGCGAGGCATCGCTCGAGGCGAGCCTCGCCGAACTGAAGAAGGAGGCCGCCCGCTGGGGCGAGTCGACGGTGAGGCTGCGCGAGCTCGAGCGCGAGGCCATGGCCCTGCGCTCCGTCTACGAGCAATTCCTGACACGTTCCAAGGAAACGCTGGAGCAGGAGAGCCTGCAGATCGCCGATGCGGAGATCGTCGCTCCGGCCATCGTGCCGACGCGGCCGAGCTACCCGCGGACGGGGCTGGTGCTTGCGGTGGCCTGTGCCGGCAGCATCCTTGCCGGCCTGTCGCTCGCCTTCGCGCTCGAGCATCTCGACGTCGGCTTCCGCAGCATCGGGCAGGTCGAGGCCTGTCTCGGCGTGCCATGCCTCGGCGTTCTGCCCGTCGTCCAGGAACGGCCGCGGCCGATGCCGTTGGCGCCGCAGGCAGCCGGGCGAGACGCCTCCCGATCATGGCTGTGGTCAGCGAACCGGCCAGCGGATGCGCTCATGCGCATTCTCGTGGAGCAGCCGCTGTCGGCTTTCGCGGAAGCCGTACGCAAGGTCCGCGTCGGCCTGCGCTCAGCCGAAGGCGGCGGTGTCCGGGTGCTCGTCGTCGTCTCGGCCCTGCCGGGGGAGGGTAAGTCGACGATCGCCGCCAATCTGGCCCTTGCCCTGAAAGTCGCGGGCGAACGCGTGGTGCTGGTGGACGGCGACCTGCGCAATCCGGCGCTTACCCGCGTCCTGGCGCCACACGCCGAGCAGGGTCTCATCGAGGTCCTGCGCGGGGAGCAGCCGCTGGACGCCATCCTCATGGAGGACAAGGCGACGGGGCTCACGTTCCTGCCGACCGTACGGACCGGAGCGGTGGCCGATGCCGCCGAGCTCGTCGAAACCCACCATTTCGACGCCGTGCTCGAGCGGCTGCGGCTGGCCTTCGACCGTGTCATCGTCGATGCGGCGCCGCTGCTGCCCGTGGTCGACAGCCGCGCCATCATCGGCCGTGTCGACGGCGCCCTGCTGGTGGTCGAATGGGGCAGGATCGATCCTGCCGCCGCGCAGGCGGCGATCCGCACGCTCGCGGCCGATGCCGATCGCGTGATCGGCGCCGTCCTCTCGAAGGTGACGACGGAGGGCTACCGGTACTGTTGCGGCATTGGGAGCGCCGATGGCGGGGCCTGAGTTCCACCGGTGCATTCCGTCGTCGACCGGGCAGTGGCGCGGCAGTCGTCGCCCGTTCGCGAACGGGTCACCGCCATTCTCGCCGGCGCCGACCGGCGTCTCGCAACCAGCACAGCCGGGGTCACACCATGATCCGTGCCACCCTCAAGCAACATGCGCCCTTTCTGATGGGGCCCTGGCGGGCCATGCGCCGCCGTGCGCACCGTCTGCGCTACGGGGCGATGGCGGCGGCGGTGGAGCGGCATGCCGGCGGCCGCATCATGGGCGGCCCCTTCGCAGGCCTGCGCTTCCCGGACAGCGGCATCGGCGGATCGTACTATGCCCAGCTCGTCGGCAGCTATGAGGCTGCGCTGGTGCCGGTCATCGAAGATGTCATCGCGCGCGCGCCGGCGGCCGTCATCGATGTGGGCGCCGCCTACGGCTACTATGCCCTCGGCCTTGCGTACCGCTTGCCGGGCGTGCCGGTGATCGCCTACGAGATGGACGCCACCCGCGCTGCTCTTCTCACGCGCTATCGCAGCCTCAACGGGCTCGATGCCGCCGTCGACGTCCGCGGTGCGTGCACGCCCGAGACGCTCGAGACGGCATTGGCCGCAACGGCGGATGCCTTCTTGTTGATGGATGTGGAGGGGGCGGAGGCGGATCTTCTCGATCCGGCGCAGGTGCCGGCACTCCGGCGGACGGAAATCCTCGTCGAACTGCACGAGATGTTCGTGCCCGGCGTGACGGCCATGTTGCAGGCGCGTTTCGCCCGCAGCCACGCCCAGACCCTCGTTTCGGCCTGCTCTCCGCAAGTCGCGACGACCGCCGCGGCGCGCCTCGCCCGGACGGAGCGCCAACGCGCGCTGCTGTGCGCCATGCTGGCCGAGAAACGCGGTGCACAGATGAGGTGGCTGCATTGCAAGCCGAGGTTGGCCGCAGACGACGGAACACCCGTCTGACCGGACCGGTCGCCGTGCTCAGGCCGCCACGGCTTCCGCCGCCCAGGGAAATGGGGCGACCGTCGTTGCCGTGCCGCGCCGCACCGTGATGAAGGCGCCGCGCGGCACCGCCTGCCAGTGATCGCCACCCCGGTCCACCGGCTCGGACGCAACGGTCACTGCGCCGGGCTGCTCGCTGAAATAGAGGCTCGCCGGCCGATCGTCGCAGGCGACGCGGAAACAGTAGAGCGTCTCGCCATCCGTCAGCGCGGCGGTGAAGCGCAGCGCCTCGTCGACACTGGCGTCGCGCATCAGCATCTTGGTGAAGCCGAGTGTGGCGGCAACCGCCTCGGGCGGCGGACTGCCTTTCGCGATCTCGGCCAGGGCGAGCAGGAAGAGGACCTCGGAATCGGTCGTGCCCTGCCGTGCGTGATAGAACTCGTCGGGCAGGGCGGCTTCGAGCCGGCGCTTGATCTGCGCATAGCCGCCGATCTGCCCGTTGTGCATGAACATCCAGCGGCCGTGAGCGAAGGGATGGCAGTTGGCACGGCTGGTCACGGTACCCGTCGCCGCGCGCACATGGGCGAAGAATTGGCCAGAGCGCACCTGTGTGCACACGGAGCGCAGGTTCTCGTCGGACCAGGCCGGGCGCAGGTCGCGGAACAGGCCGGGAATGTCGCGCTCGCCGTACCAGCCGATGCCGAAGCCGTCGCCGTTGGTTGCCGTCTTGCACTCGGCCGCGTGCAGCGACTGGTGCACCAGCGAATGTTCCGATGCGCACACGAGCGTTTCGAGGAAGATCGGCTCCCCCTGGTAGGCGAGAAAGCGACACATCGACGGGCCTCATCGACAGGACGGTGCCGGATTCGGCGACGCACCAGCCACACCACTGGAATCGTGCCGGCTCGCCTTCGTCAAGAGGCGCAACAGGTGCGATGTGCGATGCCGCACCCGATCCGTGGCGCATCCGCCTGCCCAATCCGCATCAGCCCACGGAGCGGAAGGCAGCGAGGGCCCGCTCGCGGGCGGCATCATGCAGGACGAGGCGTGGCGGATAGCGCTTGGCCAGCGCCTCTTCGCCAGCCTCCCACGGGCGATGGATCCGGGAAGCCGGCAGGGACGCCAGCTCCGGCAGCCATTGCTTCACATAGGCGCCATCGGGATCGAAGCGTTCGCCCTGCAGGACCGGGTTGAAGATGCGGAAGAAGGGGGCCGCGTCCGCGCCCGATCCCGCCACCCATTGCCAGCTTGCGGCATTGTTCGCGGGATCGGCATCGATGAGCGTGTCCCAGAACCAGGCCTCGCCCTCACGCCAGTCGATGAGGAGGTGCTTGACGAGGAAGGAGGCCGCGATCATGCGCACGCGGTTGTGCATATAACCGGTGGCCCAGAGTTCACGCATGCCGGCGTCGACGAGCGGGTAGCCCGTCTGCCCGCGCTGCCAGGCGGCGAGGGCGTGCGGATCGTGTCGCCATGGCATGCCGTCAAAGCGGGGTTGCAGGTTGCGGCAGGCCAGTTCGGGATTGTGGAACAGGAGATGATAGGAGAACTCGCGCCAGCCAAGCTCGGCGAGGAACTTCTCGAGTCCTCGCTGGGCCGCGGGCGCCTGCGCTGCCGCTGCCGCCGAGGCCGCGTGCCAGACCTGCCGCACCGAGATGTTGCCGAAGCGCAGATAAGCCGACAGGCGCGACGTTGCCGCCCGGTCGGGCCGGTCGCGCCGCTCCGCGTAGCCGGTCAGGGCCGTCTCCAGGAAGCGGTCGAGTGCGGGCCGGGCACCGGGCTCGCCGCGGATCCAGGCCTCGCGCAAGCCGCCGGCCCAGTCCGGGTTGGACGGCTCGAGCTGAAGATCGGTGAGGCCGACGGCCGGCAGTTGCGCGACGTCGAGGGCGTGGAAGGACAGTCGGTGTGGGGCCGCCAGGGGTCGGGGTGGGGAGCCGAGTGCCGAGGCCGTGCGCCAGAAAGCGGAGAAGACGCGGAACGGCTGGCCCGTCCGGCTGCGTACGGTCCAGGGCTCGTGCAGCAGATGGCCATTGAAGCTGGCGGCCTCGATGCCCTTCGCGCGCAAGGCGGTTTTCACCGACTCGTCGATGGAGCGTTCCGCCGCGCCATAGCGGCGGTTCCAGTAGACCGCGCCGGCGTTGCAAGCGCTTGCCAGCTGCTCGATGATCTCGCGCGCAGGACCGCGCAGCATGACGAGCTGCCCTCCCAACTTGCGCAGCGCTTGGTCGAGCGCAGCGAGCGAGCCGTGCAGCCACCAGCGCGCGGCACCGCCTAACGGTCTCAGGCCCGGGCTCGCCTCGTCATGGCAGAAGACGCAGACGAGCGGTTGCTGGGTCCTCGCCGCTTCCGCCAGCGCCGGATTGTCGGCAAGGCGCAGATCGTCCCGGAACCAGACGACGACCGGTCGGCCGGGTTCGGAGGGATCGTGTCTCGCGGGGTTTTGCCGGCTCTCAGCCATTCAGGCGCCAGATCTCGAGGTTGAGCACCGTGGCGAAGGCTACCCAGGCGGCGAGCGGCCACAGGCAATAGGCCGCGATCGCGTCGAGACGGCGGAAGCGATCGATCGTTGCCAGGATGATCAACAGCTGCGGCACGATGTTCAAGAGCCCGGCCAGCGGGCTGTGAAGCCCGAAGAAGAGCCAGGACCACAGGATGTTGAGCGCGAGCTGGGCGAAGAAGAGCGTGAGGGCGACCCTTCTGCCCGGGGTGTTGGGCGGCAAGCCCAGAATGCGCCAGGCGGCAAGGGCCATGAGCGCGTAGAGCGCGGTCCAGACGGGACCGAAGATCCAGTTCGGCGGATTGAATGGCGGCTTGGCGAGCCCCGCGTACCAGGGCACCAGGCTCGGAAAGGTCACGAGCTGGCCCAGGAGTGAGGCGGCGATGACTGGCAGCACGGCGATGGCCGCGCGCGCCCAAGGAGACGGGCGAAGGGGATGCTCGCGTTCACTCATCGTCTGGTCCCTGTCCGTCGGGGAGCGCAGCGACCGGCGGGTGCCGCCATCCTTCAACGCCGGAGGCTCGGCTTCGTTCAGCCTCAGCTATCCAGCTACAGCACGCGGACGAGCCGTCTTGCGCAGCGCCCGTCTGCATGGTGAGCTTGAGCTGGCCGTGACGGCCTCGGTCCCTTCGTAATCGAGACTGCAGTGAGTTGACAGTTCTTGCAACCGCTGGTTACGTCACCGGCATAAATCGGTTAGATCGCGGCGTTGCCGCGCGGCCAAAGATCCCGATGAACGGGGCGTTACGTCAAGGGGAGTGAAACGATGAAAATCGCAAGGTTGCTGCTTGCCTCGGCCACGCTTGGGCTTCTCGCCGCGCCGCAGGCCCTCGCCGATACGGCGGACAAGAAGATCGCCCTGTCCAACAACTACGCCGGCAATTCCTGGCGTCAGGCCATGCTGAAGAGCTGGCAGAAGGTCACCTCCCAGGCCGTGGCCGACAAGGTGGTGGCGGCCGCGGACGCCTTCACCACCGCCGAGAACCAGGCGACGGAGCAGGCGGCGCAGATCCAGAACCTCGTCCTCCAGGGCTATGATGCCATTGTCGTCAACGCGGCCTCGCCCACGGCGCTCAACGGCGCGGTGAAGGAGGCTTGCGATGCGGGTATCGTCGTCGTCTCCTTCGACGGCATCGTCACCGAGCCTTGCGCTTGGCGCATTGCGGTCGATTTCAAGAAGATGGGGTCGGACCAACTCGACTATCTCGCCGAGCGCCTGCCCGACGGCGGCAATCTGCTCGAGATCCGGGGCCTCGCCGGCGTCTCTGTGGACGAGGAGATCCATTCGGGGATCGTCGCGGGCGTCGCCAAGCATCCGAAGTTCAAGGTCGTTGGCTCCGTCAATGGCGATTGGGCGCAAACCGTCGCACAGAAGGCGGTGGCGGGCATCCTGCCGAGCCTGCCTGAGATCGCTGCCGTCGTGACGCAAGGCGGCGATGGCTACGGCGCGGCCGAGGCCTTCAAGGCGGCCGGGCGCCCGACGCCGATCATCATCATGGGCAACCGCCATGACGAGTTGACTTGGTGGAAGCAGCAGAAGGACGCGAACGGCTACGAGACCATGTCGGTCTCGATCGCCCCGGGCGTGTCGACGCTCGCCTTCTGGGTGGCCCAGCAGATCCTCGACGGCCAGGACGTGCCGAAGGACCTCGTGGTGCCCTTCCTGCGCATCGACCAGGACAACCTCGAAGCCTCTCTCGAGGCGACCGAGCCGGGTGGTGTCGCCAACAAGGAATATACGCTTGACGAGGCCAAGGCCGTCGTCGCTGGCAAGTAGACCGAAACGGCCTCGATCGGAGCCGTCCGGCGGACAAGGCCGGGCGGCTTCCCGTCTCTTCCGCGGGCATCGAACGGGACAGGTCCATGGACGCTCCGTCGGCTTCTGCCATCGTGCAGCTCGAGGGTGTGCGCAAGAGTTTCGGCGCCGTGCGCGCGCTCGCCGGCGTCGACCTCGACGTGCGGGCTGGCGAATGCCTTGGCCTCGTCGGCCACAATGGGGCCGGCAAGTCGACATTGATGCAGGTGCTCGCCGGTACGCTCGCCGCCGACGAGGGTCGGCTCGTGGTCGCGGGCGACGACATCACCGCGAGCGCCGGCGTGGCTGCGGCCCGGGCACACGGCGTCGTCTGCGTTTTCCAGGAACTGTCGCTGTGCCCCAACCTGACGGTGGCCGAGAACGCCCGCGTCATGCACCGCGCCTTCCGGGGCTTCGGCTGGCGCAAGCGCGCCGGCGCGGCCATGGCGGCCATGCTCGACGACATCTTCCCGCGCCACGGCATCGATCCGGCGGACGTGGTGGCGGACCTTTCCATCGCCCGTCGGCAGATGGTGGAGATCGCCCGCGCCTTCCTCGTCACCGACGAGCCGCTGCGCCTCGTCATCCTCGACGAACCGACCTCCTCGCTCGACCAGGTGGTGGCCGAGCAGCTCATGGCCTTCGTGCGCCGCTTCGTCGCCCGGGGCGGCAGCGTCATCCTCATCTCGCACCTGCTCGGCGAAATTCTCGCGACCAGCGACCGTGTCGTGGTCATGAAGGACGGACGCGTCGTCGAGACCCGCCCTGCCCGCGACTTCACGCGCGATAGCCTCGTCGCCGCCATGGGCTCCGTCGCGGCACGGGAGGATGAAAAGCGGGCGGCGGCGGCGCAGCCGGCGGGCGAGGTCGTGGTCGAGGCGCGTCCCGCGCGGCAGGCGGACGGGCGGAGCCTTCGCGCGCGCCGGGGTGAGATCGTCGGCCTCGCCGGGCTTGCCGGCCACGGCCAGACCGATCTTCTCGTGCGCATCAATGCCGCGGCTCAGGGGCGCGAGCCGCACGCGCGCGTTGCCGGCGCGGTCGCCTTCGTCGCCGGCGACCGCCAGTCGGATGGCGTGTTCCCGCTGTGGAGCATCGCGGAGAACATCACGATACGGTCCCTCGGGGGCCTGCGCCGGTTCGGGCTCATCGACCCTGCGGCGGAGGCGCGCATGGCCGAGGAATGGCGCCAGCGTATCGCCATCCGCACGCCCGACATGGGCAACGGCATCCTCTCGCTCTCCGGCGGCAACCAGCAGAAGGCGCTGTTCGCGCGGGCGCTCGCCTCTGATGCCGGCATCGTGCTGATGGACGATCCCATGCGCGGTGTCGATGTCGGCACCAAGCAGGAAGTCTACGGCATGATCCGGGCGGAGGCGGCGCGCGGGCGCACCTTCCTCTGGTACACGACGGAGTTCGACGAATTGCGCCACTGCGACCGCGTCTACGTCTTCCGCGCCGGCGCCATCGTCGCCGAACTGGCCGCCAACGAGATCACGGAAGAACGGGTGCTGCAGTCGTCCTTCGCCGAGGAGGCGGCATGAACGCTCTGATGCCTTCGCCGCGCCTCGTCAGGGCGGCGCTGCCGGCCCTGTCGTTCGCGGCCCTCCTCGTCGCCATCTGGTTCGTGCAGCCGCGGGCCATCAGCTATTTCGGCTTCAACCTGATGCTGAACCTCGCGATGCCGATCGCCTTCGCGACCATCGCGCAGCTCTGCGTCATCACGGTCAACGACCTCGATCTCTCCATCGGCGCCTTCGTCAGCTTCGTCGCCTGCGTCGGCGCCACCTGGCTCAATGCGACCCCGCTTCTCGGGGTCGCGGTGCTCCTCGGCGCGGTCGTCGTCTATGCCCTCGTCGGCGCGCTGATCCACCTGCGCAACCTGCCGTCGATCGTGGTCACGCTCGGCATGTCCTTCTTCTGGCTGGGCTGCTCGGTGCTGCTCCTGCCTTCGCCGGGCGGCAGCGCGCCGGCCTGGCTCGCGGCGCTCGTGAAGGTCAGGACGCCCCTGGTGCCGTTCGCCATCCTCGTCAGCGCCGCCCTGGCGCTCGTCGTCCATGTCGGCCTCATGCGCTCGGCCTGGGGGGCGATCCTGCGCGGGGCGGGCGGCAATCCGGTGGCGGTGGCGCGGGCCGGCTGGTCGCTGCTGCGCACCAAGGTGACGATGTTCGCGCTCGCCGGCTTCTTCGGCGTCCTCAGCGGCCTGTCGCTCGTCGGCCTCACCACCTCGGCGGACGCCAACATCGCCATCCGCTACACGCTCCTGTCCATCGCCGGCGTCATCCTCGGCGGCGGCGAGTTCGTCGGCGGGCGCGTCTCGCCCGTCGGTGCGGTCCTCGGCGCCATGACGCTGACGCTCGCGGGCTCGCTCCTGTCCTTCCTGCGCATCTCGCCCGACTGGCAGATCGGCGCCCAGGGCGCCATCCTCATCGTCGTCCTGGCGCTGCGCGCCCTCGTCAACCGGCTCGAGCGGAGGCGCTGATGCGGCAAAGCGCCTTCTCCCGCCTCGCCGACTGGTCCGCTGAGCGGCCCTGGCTGTGGTCCTTCGTCGGCGCGGGCCTCATCTTCCTCGCGACGACCGCCTTCACCAGCGGCAAGGGCGGCGGCGACGTGCTGACGGCGGCGCTCACCTTCGCCACCTTCTACGTCATCGTCGGCATCGGCCAGATGTTCGTCATCACGACGGGACCCGGCAATGTCGACCTGTCGATCCCCGCCAATATCGCGCTCGCCGGGGCCGTGGCCATGAAGGTGATGGACGGCAGCAACGCGATGATCGTGCCGGGGCTCGCCGCCGTCGCCGCCGTTGGGCTCGCCATCGGCTGCTTCAATTTCGCGCTGATCCGCATCCTCTCCATCCCGCCCATCATCGCGACGCTGTCGGCGAGCTTCCTCGTGCAGTCGACGGCGATCGCCTATGGCCGCGGCCTGCGCATCAAGCCGCCGCCGATCTTCGCCGAGCTTGCGACGGGGCGCGTTCTCGGCGTGCCGATCCTCGCCATCATCGCCATCCTGGTCGCGGCGGCGATGGCACTCGTGCTGCGCCGCACGGTCTACGGCCGCTCGGTGCTCGCCATCGGGCAGAATGCGCGGGCGGCGGGGCTCGCCGGCATCCGCGTCGCGCGCGTGCGCTTCGCCACCTATGTCCTCAGCGCCGTCTTCGCGAGCTTCTGCGGGGCGCTGCTCGCCGGCTTTTCGGGCGGGGCCTCGCTCAACATGGGCGAGGAGTTCCTGCTCGCCTCCATTGCGGTCGTCGTCATCGGGGGCACCTCGGTCGCCGGCGGCTTCTCCAACGTGCCGGGCATCTGGGGCGCGTCACTGTTTCTCTACCTGCTCGTGACCATGCTCAACACCTTCGGCGTCGGGGCCGGCGTCCGCCTCATCCTCACCGGCCTCATCATCATCGCCGTCATCGCCCTGTCGGGCGGGCGCCGGCCGGGCCGCGGCTAGATCACACAAGCGCGGTGATGGCGAGCGCCCCGCGCACGGTGGCGTCCTCGGGACCCATGACGACCGCGAGCCCGCTCGCCTCGGCGGCGCGGCGGTAGAGATCGACGAGGTCGTCGTCGCCGACGACGGCGACCGTGTCACCGGCCCTGCACCAGCCGCCGCGCTCGGCCTCGACGAATTCCCAGCCGATGACGAGGCCGGAGAGGTAGTCGACCATCTCGCCCGGCGTGATCTTTCCGGCGAGCCACCCCGTGCGGACGGAAAAGAGGCGGGTCAGGAGACCGCCGGCGTCCGGCTGCGCGTCGCGCGCTGCGGCGAGGCCGCGCGCGAAAGCCTGGCGGTCGGGGACGGCGGGCCGCGCCGCGACCTTGGCGAGGAAGGAGTGGCGCGACAGGGTCGCGAAGATCTCGCCGGTCACGAAGGTCTGGAAGCGTTCGATGCGCCCCCCGGCGATGCGCGCCCATTTGGCGTGGGTGCCCGGCAGGACGACGGTCATGTCACGCCCGAGGCCGAAGCCGACGAGTTGTGTCTCCTCGCCCCGCATCACATCCGGATAGGGCCGGGCCGCCCGATGGGTGAGCCCGGGCAGGAAAGTGACGGTGTCGCCCCCTTCGAGTTCGAGGCGCCGTGCCGCGGCCGCGAGATCCGCCGGACTCGCCGGCGTCGGCACGTAAGGCATCTCCAACCAGCCGTTGCGGCTGCCGATCATGCCGGCGGCGACGATGGACAAGGGGCCACGTCGTTGCCGCCACGGTGTGAGGGTGCGCGCAAGGAGCCCGGAGAAATCGCCGTCCACCATCGACTGGATACCTTGCGGCGTCTCGATGCGCTCACTCTCTTCTCCGTCCGGGCCGATCAGCAGGGCGCGGAATTGCGCCGGTCCCCAATCGAGGACGACGTTGGGCTCACCCTTCGGCTCACGTTTCGCTGCCTCAGCGCCCATTCCAGGACCTCCTCCCGTCTCTCTTGGTTGACACTGCTTAGCACCCGGACATATGATCCACAATAAGCAACAAATGATCCAATATATGGATCGAATGGGAGTAGCGCTGTGCTGAGGGGTATCCTGCCTGTCCTGCCGACGCCGTTCCGGGCCGATGGCGCCATCGACGAAGCCGCCATGCGCCGCCTCGTCGCCTTCGCGCTGCGGAGCGGGGTGGACGGGGTCGTCTTCCCGGGCTTCGCCAGCGAGGTGGAGAGCCTCTCCGGCGAGGAGCGGCGGCGTCTCCTTGCCGTTGTCGTCGATGCCGTTGCAGGGCACGTCCCGGTCGTCGCGGGGGCGAGCGCAGCTTCGCTCGAAGAGACGATCGCCCATTGCCGGGATGCGCTGGCTGCCGGCGTCGGCAGCGTGATGATCCAGGCGCCGCGGGGCATCGGCGCGGACCGCGAGGCGGTCACCGCCTTCTTTCGCGGCGTCGCCGAGGCAGTGCCGGGCCCCGAGATCGTCCTGCAGAACGCGCCGGCCCCGCGCGGCTCGGATCTCGACCCGCGAACGATCCTCGCGGTCGTGCGGGATGTGCCGGCGGTGCGCTGGGTCAAGGAGGAGACGCTGCCCTCCGGTCCGGCCATCACCGCGATCCTCGCCGAAGCGCCGGCGCATCTCGCCGGCGTCATCGGCGGCGGCGGAGCGCGCTACATCCTCGACGAATATGCCCGCGGCGCCTGCGGCGCCATGCCGGCGCTGGAACTCGCCGACCTGCACGTGGCGCTCGACCGTGCCTGGCAGGCGGGGGACCGCGCCCGCGCCCGCGCGCTCTACATGCGCAGCCTGCCGCTCCTCGCCCTGCAGGCGCTCTACCGCATGCGCCTGACGAAACACGTGCTGAGGCGGCGCGGCGTCCTCCACAACGCCGAGGTGCGCGCGCCGACGCCGGAGCTCGATCCGTGGAGCACGGCCGATATCGACGGCTGGTTCGACGAGGTCGCGGATCTCCTCACCGTCATGCCGCCGGCGGCAGCCGAAGCCGTGGGAGCACGCTGATGGCAGAGCGCGTCGCATCCGTCACCGCCCACACCATCACCCTGCCGCGGGAGACGCCCTATCTCGGCGCGCTGCGGCCCGGGGAGGAAGTGAATGCGCGCGGCTACATCGTGCGCAAGGGCAACCGCACAGTCTATCCCACCGTCGATCGCAGCGTCGTCCTGCGCATCGAGACGACGGGCGGGGCCGTCGGCTGGGGCGAGACCTACGGCATCGTCGCGCCGGGCACGGTGCTGGCGCTGGTGGAAGACCTGCTCGGTCCCTTCGTCGTCGGACGCGACCCGCTCGACGCGGCCGTCATCCACGACGACCTCTACGACCTCATGCGCGTGCGCGGCTATACCGGCGGCTTCTATCTCGATGCGCTCGCCGCCATCGACATCGCGCTGTGGGATCTTGCCGGCAAGCTCGCTGGCCTGCCCCTCGTCAAGCTGCTCGGCGGCCAGCGGCGCGAGCGCACCCCGGCCTATGTCTCCGGCCTGCCGGAGCGAACGCGCGCCGCCCGTGCGGATCTCGCCGCGCATTGGCAGGAGAGGGGATTTTCCTCCTTCAAGTTCGCCGCGCCGGTCGCCGACGATGGCCTGGCGAGGGAAATGGCGACGCTGCGCGAGCGCCTCGGCGAGGAGGCGCGCATCGCCTGCGACATGCACTGGGCCCATACGGCGGAGGAGGCGATCCGCCTCATCCGGGCCATGGAGCCGCACGACCTGTGGTTCGCCGAGGCGCCGGTGCATACGGAGGACGTTGCCGGTCTCGCCCGCGTCGCCGCGCAGGTGTCGACGACGATCGCGGCCGGCGAGGAGTGGCGCACGGTCTTTGATCTCGTGCCGCGCGTCGAGCGCCGGGCCTGCGGCATCGTCCAGCCGGAGATGGGCCACACCGGCGTGACCGAGTTCATGCGCATCGGCGGCTATGCTGAGGCGCATCACCTCAAGGTCATTCCCCACTCGACCATCGGCATCGGGCTGTTCCTCGCGGCGAGCCTGCACGCGAGCGCGGCGCTCGCCGCCGTCGACTGCCACGAGTTCCAGCATTCCATCTTCGAGCCCAACCGCCGCCTGCTCACCGGCGACATGGACTGCGCGGACGGGTTCTACACCCTGCCGACGGGGCCGGGGCTCGGCGTCGAGCCGTCCAGCGAGGCACTCGACCTGTTGCGATCATAAGAAACAGACCCAAGGCGACCACGGGAGGAAGCCATGCATCTGACGAAGAGACTGAAAGCCCTGGGCCTTGCCGCGGCGGCCGGCGCCCTTCTGGCGACCGGCACCATCGTCCCCGCCGCGGCCGACACGACCCTGAAATTCGTCTCCTGGCAGAAGGACGAGCGGGGCGTCGGCGACTGGTGGGGTGCGCTCATCAAGGCCTTCGAGGAGAAGCACCCGGGCGTCAAGATCGAGTGGACGAAGGTCGAGCGCGGCGCCTATTCGGATACGATGACGACGCTGTTCGCCGGCGGCTCGCCGCCGGACATCGTCCATCTCGCCTCCTTCGAGTTCCAGAAATTCGCCGACAACGGCTGGCTGGAGAACCTCGATCCCTGGATCGAGAAGGCGAAGCTCAACCTCGACGGCTGGGCCGGCCAGAAGACCTGCGAATGGCAGGGCGACACCGTCTGCATCATGATGCTCTATTTCGGCTACGTCATGGGCTACAACGAGGAGCTCTTGCAGAAGGAGGGGCTCGCCGTTCCCAGGACCTGGGATGAGTTCATCGCCGCGGCCCGCAAGACCACGAAGGATCTCAACGGCGACGGCATCCTCGACCAGTTCGGCACCGGCCACGAGACCAAGGGCGGCGGCGGGCAGTATCTCTCCGAGATGCTGAACTATGTCCTCGATGCCGGCGGGCGCTGGACCGACGCCAACGGCAAGGTGACCATCGACACGCCGGAGATGGTCGAGGGCCTCACCCGCTGGAAGGCGGTGGTGAAGGATAACCTCACGCCGCGCGACCTCTCGGCGGGCGAGGTGCGCCAGCTCTTCGCCGACGGCAAGATCGCCGTGAAGTTCGACGGCCCCTGGCTCTATCCCATCATGCAGAAGGGGGCGGCCAAGGATAAGCTGAAGCTCGCCATGGTGCCCTTCGATCCGCCGGTCGGCGGCTCGTCCAACGTGCTCGGCATGGCGAGCGAGATCTCCGACGACCGCAAGGCGCTCGTGTGGGACTTCATCGCCCTCGCGACCTCGGACGACTTCCAGACGAAATACGCCACCATGGCCGCCTCGACGCCACCGAGCCCGCGGGCCGACGTCTCGGGCGCCAAGGGCGAGACGCCGCATTTCGACCTGCTCGTCGAGGCGGCCCAGGCGGCCGCCAAGGCAGGCGTCGACCGCATCCCGACCGGGCTCGAGATCCAGTACAACGAATTCGCCAAGATGGTCATGGAAGAGGCCCAGCGCATGATCATCCAGGACCTCGACCCGAAGGCCGTCGCCGCGACGATGCAGGCGAAGGCCGAGGCGATCCAGAAACAGTAACGGCCTCAGGTCGAGCACCGGCCCGCCGGCCTCGCCGGCGGGCTCCCGCACCCCGGGGCGCGGTGAGAAGGTTATCGTCATGTCCACGCAGTCCATCCCCGCGCAGCCGCTTGCCGCCCGCGCGCCGGGCCGTCGTCGCCGCTTCGGCCTCGATCTCGCGCGTCCCAGCCGGCGGCACTGGCTCGGCTATCTCCTGCTCGCGCCGGCCGTGCTGCTGATCGCGCTCATCATCGTCTATCCGCTCTTCATCTCGCTCGACCTGTCGTTCCAGAACGTCGGCATCGCCCGGCTCGACCAGCCGCGGCGGCCCTTCACGCTGGCGAATTACGAGCGCCTCTTCACCTCGGCCGAGTTCTGGATGGCCTGCTGGGTGACGTTCAAGCTGCTCGTCATCGTCACCGGCGCCTGTTTCGTGCTCGGGCTCGCGACGGCGCTGCTGGTCAACAACAGGTTCCGCGGCCGCAGCATCGCCCGGCTCTTCGTCGCCCTGCCGTGGGCCGTGCCGGAGGTGATCGCCGTCGTCATCTTCGCCTGGATCTTCGATTCCTCCTTCGGGCTGATGAACTGGCTCTTCATCACGCTCGGGCTGACGAGCCAGACGATCAACTGGTTTTCGGACCCCGACGCCGCCTTCGCCGTGGTGGCGATCACCATGATCTGGAAGGGCTATCCCTTCGTCTCCATCATGGCGCTCGCCGGCCTGCAGTCGATCCCGGAGGATTTCTACAATGCGGCGAAGGTGGACGGGGCCAATGCCTGGCAGCGCTTCACCAACATCACCATCCCGACGCTGATGCCGGTGCTCGGCGTCACCATCGTGCTCGTCATGCTGTGGGTGTTCCGCGACTTCTCCATCATCTACGTGCTGACCGGCGGCGGGCCGCTCAAGGCGACGCAGACGCTGTCGATCATGACCTACGAGCAGGCCTTCGGCTTCTTCAAGATGGGCTACGCCTCGGCCGTGGGCATCGTCACGCTCGTCCTGTGCGTGCTGGCGAGCCTTCTCATGGTCGGCCGCCGCGCCGAAGCCATGTACTGAGGAGGCGGCGATGAAGCTCCGGTCCTCGCGCATCGCGCTCTATCTCGGCGTCGCCGCCACCTGCGCCGTGCTGCTGTTCCCGATCTACTGGCTGTTCGTGACGGCCATCTCGCCGCCGGCGGACCTGCGCTCGCTGCCGCCGCGCTTCTGGCCGGACGTGCCGCAATGGCAGGTCTTCTCGCGGATCGCCGAGGAGCGGCCGATGCTCCTGTGGCTGACCAACTCGACGCTCGCGGCGCTCGGCTCGGTCGCCCTGTCGATGACAGTATCGGTCTTTGCCGGCTACGCGCTGTCGCGCTTCAGGGTGCGGGGCGGCCAGTCCCTCGGCCTCTTCATCCTCACGGCGAAGATGCTGCCGGCGACGCTGCTTGTCATCCCGCTCTTCGGCATCTTCCGCTCTGTCGGGCTCATCGGCAGCCTCTGGTCGGTGGTGCTCGCCCACGCGACGCTGATCGTGCCCTTCACCACCTGGATGCTGAAGGGCTATTTCGACACCATCCCGCGCGAGCTCGAGCAGGCGGCGATGGTCGACGGCTGCTCGCCGCTCGGCGCGCTCTTCCGCGTCATCCTGCCCGTGGCGACGCCGGGGCTCGCGGCCACCGCCCTCTACGGCTTCGTGCTGTCCTGGTCGGACTATGCCTATGCCCGCACCTTCCTGACCAATGCCCAGCAGAGCTGGACGGCCAACCTCGGCATCACGACCATGAAGGGCGAATACGTCACCGACTGGAACGAGATCTCGGCCGCGGCGGTCTTCGTCGCCCTGCCCATCCTCGTCATCTACCTCTTCCTCGAACGCTATCTCGTCGGCGGCCTGACCGCCGGCGCGGAGAAGTAATCCGGAGCAGCGATTTATGGCCGGTATCCGCATCGAGAACGTCCGCAAGTCCTACGGCGCCGTCACGGTGCTCAGGGACTTCAATCTCGACATTGCCGACGGCGAGTTCGTCGTCTTCGTCGGTCCGTCGGGCTGCGGCAAGTCGACCATGCTGAAGATCCTCGCCGGCCTCGAGGAGGCGAGCGGCGGCCGCGTCCTCATCGGCGAGCGGGACGTGACGGACCTCGCGCCCGGCGACCGCGACATCGCCATGGTGTTCCAGAACTACGCGCTCTATCCCCACCTCACCGTCGCCCGCAACATGGGCTTCGGCCTCAAGATGCGCGGCATGGACCGGGGCGAGATCGACCGGCGCGTGAAGGAGGCGGCGAAGATCCTCGCCGTCGACCACCTGCTCGACCGGCGGCCGAAGGAGCTCTCCGGCGGCCAGCGCCAGCGCGTCGCCCTCGGCCGCGCCATCGTGCGCGAGCCGCAGGCCTTCCTCATGGACGAGCCGCTCTCGAACCTCGACGCGAAGCTCAGGGTGCACATGCGCGCCGAGATCAGCGCCCTGCACAAGCGCCTCGGCGTCACCACCATCTACGTCACCCACGACCAGATCGAGGCCATGACGATGGCCGACCGCATCGTCATCATGCGTGACGGGGAGATCCAGCAGATCGCCGATCCCGACACCATGTTCGCCCGGCCCGAGAATCTCTTCGTCGCCGGCTTCATCGGCTCGCCCGGCATGAACTTCCTGCTCGGCAACGTTACCGCCGACGAGCGCGGCGCGCGCGTCAGCCTCTTCGGGCAGGACGTCTCCCTGCCGGTGCCGCTCGCGGCGGTGCCCGGCATCGCCGGCCGGCCGGTCATCCTCGGCCTGCGTCCCGAGCACATCGGGCCGGCGCACGGCCCCGTCTCCTTCGCCGTGAGGCCGCGGCTGGTCGAGAGCCTGGGGAGCGAGAAATACATCTATGTCGACCTGCCGCACGAGAACCGCGGCGCACCGGCGGACGCCAAGGGCGCCGACGACGAGCGCCGGGGCGACGCCCTCATCGCCCGGCTGGTCGATGCCGGCGCGGTGGCCACGGGCGAGCCCATCACCTTGTCCTTCGACCCGGCGCGCCTGCACGTCTTCGACGCCGACACGCACCGGGCCATCCGCTGAGGTTTCGCCATGAGCATCGTCCCATGAGGATCCTCCGATGAGCATCGTCGTCACCGGCAGTGCCGGCCGTATCGGATCGCGGGTCGCGCGCCGCCTCCTCGACGAAGGCGAGGCGGTCGTCGGCTTCGACCTGCGCCCGGCCGGCATCGATCATCCCCGCTACCGCGAGGTCATCGGCGCCTTCTCGGACCCGGCCGCCGCACGGCAGGCGGCGGAGGGCGCTAAGGCCGTTCTTCATCTCGGCGCCTTGATGTCGTGGCGGCGCGAGGATGCCGACAGACTCTGGGAGGCGAACGTCACCGGCACGCGCATGGTGGCCGAGGCGGCCGCGGCCGCGGGCTGCCGGCGTTTCGTCTTCGCCTCGTCCGGCGAGGTCTATCCCGAGAACGTGCCGGCCTATCAGCCCATCGACGAGGACCATCCGCTTGCGCCCCGCACGCCCTACGGCCTCACCAAGCTCCTCGGCGAGGAGATCGTGCGCTTCCTCGGCCGCACGGGCGCCATGGAGACGGTGATCCTGCGCTTCTCGCACACGCAGGATGCGGCCGAGCTGCTCGATCCCGACAGCTTCTTCTCCGGTCCGCGCTTCTTCCTTCACCCAAAGATCCGCCAGCAGCAGGCCTTCGGCAACGCGGCGGCGGTCGCGGCGCTCGTGGCGGTGGACGACGGCCGCGAGGCGCTCGTCCTGTCGCGCAACGAGAACGGCCGGCCCTTCGCCATGCACATCACCGACACGCGCGACATGGTGGAGGGGATCCTGCTCGCCGTGCGCCATCCGGCCGCGGCCGGGGAGGTCTTCAACCTCGGGGCGAGCGAGCCGGTTGACTTCGCGCGCGCCCTGCCGCTCATGGCCGAGCGCACGGGCCTGCCCCTGCGCGAGGTCAACCTGCCGGGGCCGGGCGTCCGCTATCGGACGGCCAACCACAAGATCCGGGAACGACTGGGATTTACGCCGACATGGACCATCGAGCGCATGATCGACGAGGCGGTCGCGGCGCGCAGCGCGCGGCAGCGGTCGTAAGGCCGGAGGAGCGGGACGTCCCCACCGGCGCGGCCGCGCTCGCCAAGGGGCTCTACCTGCTCGAGGTCATCGGCGAAGCGGAGACGCCGCCGCGCTTCAAGGACCTGCAGGCGGCGACCGGCCTGCCCAAGGGCACGCTGGCGCGCATGCTCAACACCCTCGTCCTCTTCCGCCTCGTGCGGCACGAGGAGAGTGACAGCACCTATCGGCTCGGCCACCGGCTCTTCGAGCTGGCGCACCGGGTGTGGGAATCCTTCGACCTGCGCGGGGCGGCCGCTCCGGTCCTCGACCGCCTGGCCGACGAGATCGCCGAGACGGTGGCCATCGCCACCATCGATGCGGACGAGGTGCTCTATATCGACCAGCGCAGCCGCGGCGGCGCCTTCGGCTTTCGCATCGAGGTCGGCCGCCGGGCGCCGCTCCATTGCACGGCGGGCGGCAAGGCGCTCCTCGCCTTCGCCGCGCCGCACGAGCAGCGGGCGCTCCTCGACCGCATCCGGCTCACCCGGCACACGGCGAATACCATTGCCGATGAGGCGGCGCTGACGGCGGAACTCGCGCTGATCCGCGCCCGCGGCTATGCGATCTCGGTGTCCGAGCATGTCGAGGGCGTCTCCTCCGCCGCCGCGCCCATCTTCGACCATACGGGCAAGGCGATCGCCGCGATCGGCGTCTTCGGCCCGAGCGCCCGCCTTCCCAACGACCGCCTGCACGTGCTCGGCCGCGATCTCATGGCGGCGGCGCGGCAGGTCTCCGGCAACGTCGGCGCCGCGCCGATGAACATCACCTCCCAGCTCGGGCCCGGTCACGGCGCTGATCCCGCCGTCGCGTGCGTCCTGCCGTGGGGCGCCCATCTCGCCGAGGGGCCGGTATGGATCGCCGGGCACGAGCGGCTCTACTGGGTCGACATCCTCGCCCCCTCGGCCAACCGTTTCGATCCGGTGACGGGCGAGAACGAGGAACTGCGCCTGCCGCAGCTCATCAGCGCGCTCCTGCCGCGCCGTGGCGAGGGCCTCGTGGCCCTCACGCAGACGGGCCTCGTCGGGCTCGACTTCGCGACGGGCGCGACGACGCCGCTCGTCGACCCCGAGGCGGACATTCCCGACAACCGCTTCAACGACGGCAAGTGCGACCGGCAGGGGCGGCTGTGGGCAGGCAGCATGCGCCTCGACGCGAGCCGCACCTCGGGCTCGCTCTATGTCATCGAGAAGGACCTTTCCTGGCGGCGCGTCTCCTCCGGCTATACCGCCGCCAACGGGCTCGACTGGAGCCCGGACGGGCGCACGCTCTATTTCGTCGATTCCGTGCCCGGCCGGATCTATGCCTTCGATTGCGATCCCGAGACGGGCACGGTCGAGAACCGGCGCGTCTTCGCCGAGGTGCCGCCCGAGGAGGGGAGGCCGGACGGGCTTGCCGTCGACAGCGACGGCTTCGTCTGGTGCGCTTTGTGGGACGGCTGGCGCGTGCGCCGCTATGCGCCCGACGGGCGGATCGACCGGGACGTCGGCCTGCCCGTGCCGCGGCCGACGAGCGTCGCCTTCGGCGGCGCCGACCTGAAGACACTCTTTATCACCTCCGCGCGCGTGCGCCTGCCCTCGCGCGTTCTCGCCGAGGCGCCTTTCTCGGGCGGGCTCTTCGCGCTGCCGGTCGCCGTGCCGGGCCTGCCCACGGCGGCTTTCGCGGGATGAGCGCGCTCTACCCCGATCTCGCCGGCCGTGTTGCGCTCGTCACCGGCGGCGCGGACGGCATCGGCCGGGCGACGGTCATGGCGCTCGCGCGCCAGGGCGCCCGCTGCCTCGTGCTCGACATCGATGCGGGCAAGGGCGAGCGGCTCGCGGCCGAGGCGCCGGGCGTCGTCTTCCGCCGGGCGGACCTGCGCGACGTCGCGGCGACGGTTGCCGCGATCCGGGACGGCGAGCAGGCGACCGGCCCCGTCGCGCTCCTCGTCAACAACGCCGGCCATGACGAGCGCCATGCCTTCACCGAGGTGACGCCGGACTATTGGGACGACCGCCTCGCCGTGAACCTGCGCCACTTCATGTTCGTCACCCAGGCGGTGGCACCGGGCCTGCGCGCCGGCCGCGGCGCGGTCGTCAACCTCGCCTCCACCTCCTGGATGCAGGGCGCGGTCAACCTCATCGCCTATACGACGGCGAAATCGGCCGTCATCGGCTTCACGCGCTCGCTGGCGCGTGAACTCGGGCCGGGCGGCGTGCGCGTCAACGCCGTCACGCCCGGCTGGGTGATGACGGAGCGTCAGCGCGCCGCCGCGACCGCCGAGCGGCTCGCCCGTGCGGCCGAGCGCCAGGCGCTGCCCGGCGAGATCCTGCCCGAGGACGTCGCGGCGATGATCGTCTTCCTCCTGTCGGGCGAGGCACGCATGTGCACGGGCCAGAACTTCATCGTCGACGCCGGCGTGGTGTAGGGGGCGCGGGGCCGCAACAAAATTTCGACGTCCAAGGGACGAATTCGGTCGGCGGCTCCGTATATGGAGCTGATGACGTCGCAACGGTCCCGCTTCGACACCCTCGGACAGCTCACGGCGCTGCGCCGCTATGCGCGGTCGCTGACGCGCGACGATGTCGCTGCCGAGGACCTCGTGCACGATACCTTGCTGCGCGCCTACGAGCGGCGCGGCAGCTTCGAGGCCGGCCGCGGCTTGCGCGCATGGCTGTTCTCCATCCTCCACAACCTTTTCGTGGACGGGCAGCGGGCCCGGCGGGCGGACGAGCGCCGCAAGGCGCTCGTGGCCGATCTCCATCCCGAGCACCAGCCGGCGGTCCAGGACCAGCAGTTGCGCCTCGCCCAGCTGCGCCGCGCCTTCATGGACCTGCCCGACGAGCAGCGCGCGGCGCTTCACCTCGTCGCCATCGAGGGCATGAGCTTCGCCGAAGCCGCGAAAGCCCTCGGCATTCCCTCCGGCACGCTGATGTCGCGCCTTGCCCGGGCGCGCGCGGCGCTCCGGGCACTCGAGGAGGGGGAAGCCGGCGCCCGTCGGGGCAAGGCGCCAGACCTCAAAATCGTAGGAGGATCCGATGGATCGTCCCATTGATCCGATCACCGAGGCCGATCTCGAGGCCTATGTCGAGGACCAGTTGCCCGTGGCCCGCCGGATCGAGGTGGAAGCGCACCTCGTCCGGCATCCGGACGAGGCGGTCCGCGTGATCACGGACCTCAAGATCCGCGACGAGTTGCGGTTGGCCCTCGCCGGGCCGCCCTATGTCGGGCGCAGCGCGACGGCCGAAGCGGCCCTGCGGCTGGAGCGGGGGCTGTCGCGCGACCGTTTCCTGCGCCAGCTGCGCAAGGTGGCGGCTGTCGCCGTCCTCGTTGGGACCGGCTGGCTCGCCCACGCCGAGTTCGGTGCCCTGCGCGTCGGCGAGGTCGTCGCCTCGGCGATCCCGCCAGCCTATGTGGTGGATGCCATGCAGGCACACCGCACGGCCGAGGTACGCGCCGGCATGGCGTCGCAGCCCGCCGTACCGCGCTACGACCCGGCCGAGATCCGCTCGGCGACGGCGATCGGCCTGCCGCCCCTGCCCGAGGGCTGGTCCGTCGCTGACGTGCAGATCTTCCCCTCCACCTTCGGGCCGAGCGTCGAGATGGCGATCCGCACCGAGGCGCTCGGGACGGTGTCGCTCTTTGCCGTGCGACCGGGCGCCTTCGATGTCGTGCCGGCGACGGTCGCTCACCACGGCGATCTCGCCGCCGCCTACTGGCAGATGGGCGAGGTCGCCTATGCGCTCGTGGCGCGCGCCGATTCCAAGGAACTCGACCGGGCCGCCGACCGGCTGGTCCGAGCCCTCTACTGAGTGCAAACCCAAGCAACTGATCCACCCCAGGAGAACCAAGCGATGAACATGCCGAACTATGGCTACGGCTGGCAGGCGGGCGGTGCCCGCGTCGATCGGGCACTCTTCGACGAGGGCCTGCGCCAGCACATGCTGCGCGTCTACAACTACATGGCCCTCGGCCTCGTGCTGACGGGCGTCGTCGCCTTCATCGTTGGCACGACGCCGGCGCTCTACGTGCCGATCTTCTCGACGCCGCTCAAGTGGGTGGTGATGCTGGCGCCGCTCGCCTTCGTTCTGTTCTTCTCCTTCCGCATCCAGACCATGTCGGCGGCCGGCGCGCAGGGCCTGTTCTGGGCCTTCTGCGGCGTCATGGGCCTGTCGCTCGCCTCGATCTTCCTCGTCTTCACCGGCACGAGCATCGCCCGCACCTTCTTCATCGCTGCCGCGATGTTCGGCGCGACGAGCCTCTACGGCTACACGACGCGGCGGGACCTGTCGCAGTTCGGCTCGTTCCTGATCATGGGCCTCATCGGCGTGATCATCGCGAGCATCGTCAACCTGTTCCTCGGATCGAGCGCGCTGCAGTTCGCCATCTCGGTCATCGGCATCCTCGTCTTCGTCGGCCTGACCGCGTGGGACACGCAGGCGATCAAGGAGCGCTATGCCGAGAACTTCGATGCGGAATCGCAGCAGAAGCTCGCTGTCTTCGGCGCTTTCTCGCTCTATCTCAATTTCGTCAACATCTTCCAGCTGCTGTTGAATTTCACCGGCGAGCGGGAAGGCTGAATTCGTTCGAGCAACGGAGCTTCGTGACAATGGACAATCAGGACCGGCAGGCCATCGAGGGTTTGTTCGCCCGCCTCGGCGAGGTCGAGCGCCAGGCGGGCCCGCGGGATCAGGCGGCCGAGAGCTTCATCCGCGAGCGCATGGCGCAGCAGCCGGGGGCGCCCTATTTCATGGCCCAGACCATCGTGATGCAGGACTACGCCCTGCAGGAGGCGCAGCGGCGCATCGAGGAGCTGGAGCGCCAGGCGTCGCGCCCGGCCGGCGGCCTCTTGTCGGGCCTCTTCGGCGGCGGGCAGACGAGCCGCGCCGGTTCCGTCCCGGCGATGCCGCGCAGCGTCGCCGGGCCCGGTAGCGCGGCGCCGACAGCGGTGCCGCCGGCCGGGATGCAGCCCGGCCGCGGCGGCGGCTTCCTCGCCGGCGCGGCGCAGACCGCCATGGGCGTCGCCGGTGGCGTCCTGCTGGGCAATGCCATCGCCGGCATGTTCGGCGGCAACGAGGCCCAGGCTGCCGAGGCTACGACGCCGGAGGCGGAGCCCGAGCCAGCGGCGGACGAGGGTGGCGGCTTCTTCGATGGCTTCTTCGGGGGCGACGAGGAGATCTGAGCGGAGCCGCAGGAACCTGCCGTGAAGAACGAGGGGCCGGCGCAAGCCGGCCCTTTTCATTCGGAGGCCGGTTTTTCCACGCCGATCTCATCCAGCAACCAGTTGCGGAAGGTCGCCATGGCCGTCGTGTCGCTGCGCGACTGCAGCCGCGTCAGCCAGTAGCGGCCGGTCGCCACGGTGACGGGGAAGGGCTGTCGCAGGGCACCTGTTTCGAGATGCCGCGCGAACATGAGCGGCGGGGCGAGCGCGATGCCGAAACCCTGCAGGGCGGCTTCCATCATGGCGAGGGAGGAATCGAAGACGACGCTCTCGGGCAGGGCCGGGCCGGCCCCGACGCCCGCGGCGGCGAGCCATTGCGGCCATTCATCGCTGCGGTAGGAGCGCAGCAGCCGGTGCGCGAGCACATCCTCCGGCTTTGTCAGGCACCGGGCGACCTCCGGCGCGCACAGAACGGACAGGGGAGCCTCCAGCAGCGGCAGGGCATCGATGCCGTGCCAGGCGCCTTGGCCGAAGCGGATGGCGTAGTCGAGGCCCTCGGCGGCGATGTCGACGCGGTTGTTGTTGGTGGAGAGGCGCAGGTCGACGAAGGGATGGCGCGCGCGGAAGGCGTCGAGCCGCGGCAGCAGCCAGCCGACGGCGAAGGTTCCGACTGCGCCCACGGTCAGCACCTCGCGGCCGCCGCCCTCGAAACGCTCCAGTGCCGTGGCGATGCGGTCGAACGAGCCCTGCAGCACCGGCAGCAGGGTCTCGCCCTCGCTCGTCAGCATCAGGCCGCGGGGCAGGCGGATAAAGAGCGTCGCATCGAGCTGCGCCTCCAGCTGTTTCACCTGATGGCTCACCGCTGCCTGCGTGACCCGCAGCTCGATGGCGGCCTTGGTGAAGCTCAGGTGGCGGGCCGACGCCTCGAAGGCGCGCAAGGCATTGAGTGGCAGATAGCGGCGGACCATGGCGGCCCCAAATTTTCTAATGGCTCCCCCGAGATATTATCGTTTGCGAGAGACGGTCATGGAATTGTATTTCGACTATCCCGCGCGCGATTAATCATGCAAAGGCGATTAATCTGCGAGAAAGGCATGTGATTTATAGGAGCATAATCGATGAAAAGCAAATATATCGTATCCATATACATCATGTGCTCGTCCATTTTTCTTGCGACAGCGGGCGCTTGTGCGGCAGAACTGGATAGAGGCTTGCTGAAGGCCATCGTCGACGTTGCCATCGAGCCGGTCATGAGAGAGCATGCCGTTCCCGGCATGGCCGTCGGCCTCACGGTGGACGGGAAGCATTACTTTTTCAACTATGGCGTGGCGTCGAAGGAAAGCGGGCATCCGGTAACGGAGACGACGCTGTTCGAGGTCGGCTCGGTCAGCAAGCTCTTCGCGGGGCTGGTGGGTGCCTGGGGCGCCGTGGAGGGCGAAGTCTCGCTCACGGCGCCGGCGAGCAGCTACATGCCGGCGCTGCGCGGCTCCAGCTTCGACAGGATCACCCTGTTGCAGCTCGCCACCTACACGGCCGGGGGCCTGCCGTTGCAGTTCCCGCCCGAGGTCAGGGACGAGGCGAGCATGGTCTCCTACTTCCGCAGCTGGAAGCCCGCCTATCCGGCGGGAGCGCAGCGGGTCTACTCGAACCCGAGCATCGGCCTTTTCGGCCATCTCGCCGCTGCCGGCATGGGCCGCTCCTACGAGGACATCCTTGAAGCCACGATTCTGCCCAGCCTCGGTATGGCGAGCACCCATGTCCGCGTGCCGCCGGAGCGCATGGCAGACTATGCCTTCGGCTACACGAGGGAAGGCAAGCCGCGGCGCATTTCCCTCGACGTGCTCGGTGCGGCGGCCTACGGCGTGCGGACGAGCGCGGCCGATCTCCTGAAGTTCCTCGACGCCAACATCGCGCCGCCGCAGGACGCGCGGCTGCGCCGGGCCATCGCCGCGACGCAGACGGGCTATGTCCGCGTCGGCGAGATGACCCAAGGCCTCGGCTGGGAGCGATACGACTATCCCGTGTCGCTCGAGACGCTGGTCGCCGGCAACACACCGCAGGCGAGCGGCAAGGGGAAGGCCGCCACCTGGCTCGTTCCGCCCGCGCTGCCACGGCCGGACGTGTTACTCAACAAGACCGGGTCCACCAACGGCTTCGGCGCCTATGTCGCCGTCGTGCCGGGCAGGCGCCTCGGCATCGTGCTCCTCGCCAACCGGTTCTATCCTAACCCCGACCGCGTCCGTGCCGCGCACGCCATCCTAAGCGCCGTGGCGGACGGCGCGGCGCGATAGGGAAGAGGCGATGGATGCCGGCCGAGGGGCGGCGAGCCCGTCGACCGGTGGCCTACTGGCCCGCACTGAAGAAGGCCAGCCGCGTCAGCAACGTGTAGTCCGCCTCGACGGCCATGGCGGCGAGGAAGGCGAGTATGGCGCCGATCGGCACGAGGATGGCATAGACGAGGGCGAGCCGCTCCCATGCCATGTGCATGAAAACGGCCACGATGAGCCCCGCCTTCAGCATCATGAAGGTCAGGATCAGCGAATAGCGCAGCGTCCCCGTGAGGTGGAAGTAGTCTACGAGATAGGAGAAGGCGCTCAGCACGAAGAGCCAGCCCCAAACGACGAGATAGAGCCGGATGGGGTGGGCCTTGGCGACGATGCGGTGAGCCGCGTCGCTGCGGGCGATCTCACTCATGGCGTCCTCCTCACCAGAGGTAGAAGAAGGCGAAGATGAAGACCCAGACGAGATCGACGAAGTGCCAGTAGAGGCCCATGATCTCGACGGCTTCGTAGCGTCCCTTGCGGCCTGTGAAGAAGCCCGGCCGTCCGTGGTCGAAATCGCCGCGGATGACCTTGCGGGCGACGATCAGCAGAAAGATGACGCCGATGGTCACGTGCGTGCCGTGGAAACCCGTGATCATGAAGAAGGCGGAGCCGAACTGCGCCGCCCCCCACGGGTTGCCCCAGGGCCTGACCCCCTCGCTGATGAGCTTCGTCCATTCGAAGGCCTGCATGCCGACGAAGGTGGCGCCGAGGAGGGCGGTCACCACCAGAAGCGCCGCCGTCGGCCGGCGCTGGCGGCGGTAGCCGTAGTTCACCGCCATGGCCATGGTACCGCTGCTCGAGATGAGCACGAAAGTCATGATGGCGATGAGGATGAGCGGCAGATGATGCCCGGCGATCTCGAGGGCGAAGACCTCGCTGGCATTGGGCCAGGGCTCGGCGGTCGACATGCGCGCGGTCATGTAGCCGATGAGGAAGGTGCCGAAGATGAAGGTATCGCTGAGGAGGAAGATCCACATCATGGCCTTCCCCCACGACACGTTGCGGAAGGCGCGCTGATCGGCGGAGAAGTCGGTGACGATCGTCGCCAGGCCGCTCTCGGGTTCGCGGGTGCGATGCTCGGTGAACGCGGTGTTCATCGCGCCTTCCTTTCACGACAGCAACTGGCGGCAGACGGCGAGGAAATCCCCCGCCCAGCCGGTGATGACGGCGAAGAGGACGAGCCAGACGAGGGCGAGGAAATGCCAGTAGAGCGCACAGAGCTCGACGGGCAGCTGCGCCGCCGCGGCATCGGGGCTGCGCCAGAGCTTCACCGTCACGGCGACGAGCGCCACGAGCCCGCCGAGGATGTGCGCGCCATGCAGGCCGGTGAGCACGTAGAAGAAGGAATTGGCGGCATTGTCCGCCAGCCGGTAGCCCGAGCCCGCGAGTTCGTCCCAGGCGATGAGCTGGCCGCCGAGGAAGGCTGAGCCGAAGCCCGTGGCGGCGAGGAGCCCGTCGAGCGCGCGCTCCTTCTCGCCGCGCCGGGCCGACCGGACGGCCCAGACGAGGGCGGCGCTGGCGAGGAGGATGAGCAGGGTGGTCACCCACAGGATGCGCGGCACCGGCAGGGCCGACCAGTCGGCCAGCTGCATGCGCATGGTGTAGGCGCTGAGAAACAGCGAGAACAGGGCGCCGACGACGGCGAGGAAGACGCCGAGCCCCACCTTGGCGGCCGGCATGTGCGCGAGGCCGCCGGTGTCCTCGACGATACCGGCCGCCAGCCACGGCCGGCTCATCAGCCGCTGGCCGTACAGCCACCAGGCTGCGAGCGCGGCAAGGAGGACGAGGAAGGCGACAGCCGCGGTCACGACATGCCTCCCGGCGCGGGTCGGGGCCCCAATGGCACGGCCTCCGGCGGCATGTTCTGCGGAATGAAGTCCTGGGCGACGCCGGGCACGTTGTAGTCATAGGCCCAGCGGTAGACGGTGGGCTGTTCCCTGCCCCAGTTGCCGTGCGGCGGCGGCGTTTCGGGCGTCTGCCATTCGAGGCTTGTCGCCCGCCACGGATTGCCGCCGGCTTCGCGCCCGTGCCGGATGCTCCAGATGAGGTTGAACAGGAAGAGGAGCTGTGCCGCCCCGACGACGAGGGCGAGGACGGTGATGTAGGCGTTGAGCATCTGCGCCGAGGCCGGGAAGAAGCTGGCTTCCCCCATCTCGTGGTAGCGCCGCGGCACGCCGAGGAGACCGAGATAGTGCATGGGGAAGAAGATGGCGTAGGTGCCGAGGAAGGTGATCCAGAAGTGCAGCTTGCCGAGTGCTTCGTTCATCATCCGCCCGGTGACCTTGGGATACCAGTGGTAGATGGCGCCGAAGATGACGAGCACGGGCGCGATTCCCATCACCATGTGGAAATGCGCCACGACGAACATGGTGTCCGACAGGGGCACATCGACCACCACATTGCCGAGGAAGAGCCCAGACAGGCCGCCGTTGACGAAGGTGACGATGAAGCCGAGGGCAAAGAGCATCGGCACGGTGAGATGAATGTCGCCGCGCCACAGGGTCAAGATCCAGTTGTAGACCTTGATCGCTGTCGGCACGGCGATGATAAGGGTTGTCGTGGCGAAGAAGAAGCCGAACCACGGGTTCATGCCGCTGACGTACATGTGGTGCGCCCAGACGACGAAGCTGAGCGCGCCGATGGCGAGGATCGCCCACACCATCATGCGATAGCCGAAGATGTTGCGCCGCGCGTGCGTGGCGATGAGATCGGAGACGATGCCGAAGGCCGGCAGGGCGACGATATAGACCTCCGGGTGGCCGAAGAACCAGAACAGGTGCTGAAAGAGGATGGGGCTGCCGCCGCCGTAGTCGAGCCGCGTGCCGAGCTCGATGAGCGACGGCATGAAGAAGCTGGTGCCGAAGATCTTGTCGAACAGCATCATCACCGAGGCGACGAACAGGGCCGGGAAGGCGAGCAGCGCCATCACGCTCGCCGTGAAGATGCCCCAGACCGTCAGCGGCATGCGCATCAGCGTCATGCCCCGGGTGCGCCCCTGCAGCACCGTGACCACGTAGTTGAGGCCGCCCATGGTGAAGCCAGCGATGAACACGATGAGCGACACCAGCATCAGGATGATGCCGCTCTCCTGGCCGGGCGTGCCGGAAAGGATCGCCTGCGGTGGATAGAGCGTCCAGCCCGCCCCCGTCGGGCCGCCAGGGGCGAAAAAGCTGGCGAGGAGGATGACGACGGCGAGCAGGTAGAACCAGTAGCTCAGCATGTTGGCGTAGGGGAAGACCATGTCCCGCGCGCCGACCATGAGCGGGATGAGGTAATTGCCGAAGCCGCCGAGGAGCACTGCGGTGAGCACGTACACGATCATCATCATGCCGTGCATGGTGATGAGCTGGTAATAGGCGGCGGCGTCGATGAAGGCGAAGGTGCCGGGAAAGCCGAGCTGCAGGCGCATCAGCCACGACAGGAAGAGCGCGATGAAGCCGATCGCCAGCGCCGTCACCGTGTACTGGATGGAGATGGTCTTGGCGTCCTGGCTGAAGACGTATCGCGTCAGCCAGCTGTGCGGATGGTGGAGGGTGAGGTCCTCCACCTCGGTCGCTGCGGTTTCTGCCACCCTGTCGAGGGGAACGTCGGCCATCGCTTCAACCCTCCGCCCTTGCCCGGCCGCCGCGCGGCCGGCATCTCACCGCTCGGCTATCACCGGCACCGCCCGCTGCGCCGCCGGGCGCGCCGGCTGCTGCTGTTCCAGCCAGGCGCGGTAGTCGCTTTCCTCGGCCACCACGACGAAGCCGCGCATGAAAGCGTGGCCGACGCCGCACATCTCGGCGCACAGCACCTCGAAGGTGCCGGTTCGCGTCGGCGTCAGCCAGAAATAGGTGACCATGCCCGGGATGAGGTCCATCTTGGCGCGAAACTCGGGCACGTAGAAGTCGTGCAGCACGTCGAGCGAGCGCAGCACCGCCTTCACGGGCCGGCCGACGGGCAGGTGAAGCTCTCCCCCCTGCACCATGACGTCATCCGCCCCGCGCGGATCGTCCGGGTCGAGGCCGAGCGGGTTGTCATCGGAGACATGCCGGATGGCCGTGGCGCCCAGCCTGCCGTCCGGCCCCGGCAGCCGGTAGCTCCACTGCCATTGCTGGGCGACGATCTCCACCTCGTCGGCATCGGGCGGAACGGTAATGAACTGGCGCCAGACATAGAGCCCCGGCGCCAGCATGGCAGCGACGCCGATGGCGGTGACGACCGTGAGCCACCATTCGAGGCGCCTGTTCTCCGGCTCGTAGAGCACCTCGGCCTGCTGCGGCCGGTGGCGGTAGCGCCAGACGCACCAGGCCATGAAGAGGACGACGGCGACGAAGACGAGCCCGGTGATCCAGAAGGTGATGGTGATGGTGTGGTCGATGTAGCTCCAGTTGGAGGCGATCGGCGTCCACCACCATGGGCTCAGGAGATGGAACACCACAGAGCCGATGGCGATGACAAACAAGGCGAGAGCGACGTACATGGCCCCTTCACCTCGCGGGTTCCATCGGGCGCACGGCCGCGCCCATGGCCTATTGCGTCAGCGCGACGGGCACCTCGTCGAACTTGTGCAGATAGGCAATGAGATCCTTGATCTTCTGCTCGTCCTTCACTCCGGCGAAGACCATCTTGGTGCCGGGAATCTTCTCGCGCGGATTGCGGATGTATTCCGCGAAGGTTTCTTCCGTCCAGGTGATATCGGCGCCCTTGTTCGCGCCGGAATATTGGAAACCCTCGACCATGCCGGTCTTGCGCCCGAAGAGACCGTTGAGCACCGGCCCGACGGCGTTGCGCGCATTGGGCCCGACCTGGTGGCAGGCTTTGCACTGGGCGAAGACGCGTTCGCCGGCGGCCGCGTCCTGAGCGGCCGCGACTTCCGAGAGGGCGATCAATGCGCCAAGGGTTGCCAACAATGTCAGGACCGCACGCGGCAGACCTCGCGCAAGGGCCGAGGCTCCACACCGCCCGGTGGCTCGCCGTGCCATATCCGTCCCTCCCGAACCGCAGTTCGAGACGTCGCAGCCCCTCGCCGCCGGACATCTACTTCCGGCAGCACCGAGACCTGCCGCGACCCGTAGGAATAGAAGTATAGCCCGAACAGCCCGCCTCGGACAAACGGTTCGATCCTCCGATCGTCGAAGGGTCTCGGAGCCGCGCTGGATACGAGGCTCGATTGGACCTAGATGGGTGCGTTTGCGCCATCCGCGACGCCGGGCGGGCGCGGGACCTTCCCGGCGCCCACCTGTCGCAACAGCCGGGCCGTCGCCTCGTCAAGAGGCTCGGGATCACGGTGTTTCGGATACGATCCGCACGTCTGTCATCGACCGTTCGGAGAGCGTTGCCCCCGCATGGTCCTCAAGGCGCAGATGCGTCCAGCGCGGCGCATGGCGGCCGCGGCGCAGGACCTCCACCTGCCCATCGGGCAGCATAGCGCAATTGAGGAGAACGTGGTTTGCCGTATCGAGGATGCTCTCGCCGTCGTCGTCGAAGACGACGCGCGGGCGAAGGCCGCCGTGGTGGGAGAAAAGCCGCAGCGCGAGTGTTGCGGGCTCGCCCGGCGCCGGGCCGAGCGGCAGGATGGTGGCGCCGCGCACGAGAAGGGGACAGCGGCCGAGCGGCGCCGCCACCTCGATGCGCCTGCCGCCGGGATGCCACGCACCCGTATGGAAATCGAACCAGCCCTCCGGCACGGCCGGCAGATAGACCGTGCGCGCCGTGAGGCCGGGATCGACCACGGGCGCGACGAGGAGGTCGTCGCCGAGGAGGAAGCTGTCGTCCTCCTCGTAGGTCAGGGGGTCGTGCGGAAAGGCGAAGAAGGTCGGCTGCAGCAGGGGCACGTGTTCCCGATGCGCTCGCCACAGGAGGGTGTAGAGAAGGGGCGTCAGCCGTTCGCGGAAGGCGAGCGCCGCGCGCACGAGTGGCAGCACCTGCGGGTACATCCACGGCTCGTTGGCGCTGCCGTCGTCGTTCCAGGAATGGATGGTGAAGCGCGGCCAGAATATGCCGTGCTCGATCCAGCGCACGAAGAGCTCGGGTTCCGGCTTCGGTCCGGCGAAGCCGCCGATGTCGTGGCCGAAGTTGAAGAGACCTGAGATGGACAGGCCGTGGCCCATGCGCAGGTTGTAGCGCAGCGTCTTCCAGGCGGTGCGGTTGTCGCCCGTCCAGGTCTGCACGTAGCGCTGCATGCCCGGGCCGCCCGAGCGCGAGATGAGATACGGCCGCTTGCCAGGGGCATGCGCCGTCTGGGCCATATGCGAGGCGCGCATCATCAGGTTGGTCTGCACCGGGCGCAGCGTGGCGATGGTGGTGCCGGCGCCAGCGAGGTCGCAGCCTGCCTTATCGTCCCAGATCTCGAACTCGTTGTTATCGTTCCAGGTCGAACCGATGCCGTTGTCGAGAAGGCTGGTCTTCACCTTGGCGCTCCACCATGCCGACGTCCGCGGATTGGTGAAGTCGAGATAGGCGCCCGTGCCGCCCCAGAACTGCGTAAGATGCGGCTTTGCCGCATCCTCGCTGTCGCGCACGAAGCCGCGAAAGGCCTCGACCTCGGCAAAGAGCGGGTGGTCGGTAAGAAGGGCAGGCTTGATATTGGCGGCGATCTCCAGCCCCGCCGTGCGCAGCCGGCGCGCGAATCCGGCCGGATCCGGAAACTTGTCGCGGTTCCAGTGGAAGACGTAGCGCTTGTCGCCGATCATGGTGTAGCCGGACGACAGCTGGAACGAGCGGCATGGGATGCCGTGCTCGGCGAGCAGGGCAAGGAACTCCTCGAACCGCGCCGGCGGGTCGGCGTCGTCTGTGTACTGCATGGTCGAGCCCGAATAGGCGAGCGACCAGCGCGGCGGCAGGGCCGTGCGGCCGGTCAGCGCCGTGAAGCGGGCCGTGACCTCGGCAAGGCTCGGGCCGAAAACGACGTAAAGGTCGAGGTCGCCATCCTCCGCCTCGAAGCTGCGGTAGTCGCCGTGATAGGCGTCGATCTCCTGACCGAGGTCGAAGGCGCCGCGGGCAAGATTGTCGTAGAAGAGGCCGACGCTGTCCCCGCCGCGATCGGGCCGCACGGTGGCATAGAACGGGATGTGCTTGTAGAGCGGGTCGCTACGCTCGGCATCATAGCCCATGGCGTCGATGGTGCCCATGCGCAGGCGCCGGCCGTGCTTGTCCGCATCCCCGCTTTTCTCGCCGAAGCCGTAATAGCGCTCCTCACGCCGCCGCACCAGATAGTGCGCAAGGCGTGGTCCGTGGCGGTCGAAGACATAGGCGCTCGTCGGCCGGTCGGCGAGCACCTGCCGCCATGCTCCGTCGGTCTCCTGGCGGAAGAACCAGTCGAGCCGCAGTGGCGCCCGCTGCACCAGGATGCGGTAGAAGGCGGTCTCGACCGTGATGGCGGCCTCATCTTCGGCGATTGTCGCCGCGATGCCGGGGAAGCCGCTGCGAGACAGGCGGTTGCGCCCCGTGAGCGCGTCGGGCTCCTCAGCCTCGCCGGCAAGTTCCGGCGACAGCGACCAGGTGCGGTCGATGCGCAGGCCGTTCGGCCGCAGCACGAGGAACCGGGCGAGATGGGTGTCGAGCAGGTCGATGATGGCGCGATAGCCGCTGTCGAGGGCGAGTTCGACGCGGCCCGCGTCGACCGACACGAGACGAGCTCCCGTCAGCACGAGCATGTTCTAGTCTCCAGGTCGTCGGGTCTGCAGCGGCGCGGGTCAGGGCATCAGCCCGAAGAACCGCGGCAGCCACAGCGAGATGGCGGGGATGTAGGTGACGAGGAGCAGGGCGCCGGTGCTCCACAGGAAGAGAGGGATGAGGGGGCGGAACACCTGCTCGATCGATACCTTGGCGATAGCGCAGCCGATGAAGAGGGCGCTGCCGGTGGGCGGCGAGACGATGCCGAGGCACATGTTGAAGACGAGGATGATGCCGAAATGCACCGGATCGACGCCGAAGCTCTGCAGAACGGGCAGGAAGATGGGGGTGAAGATGAGGATGCCGGGCGTCAGGTCGAGGAAGGTGCCCATGATGAGCAGCACGATGTTGACGAGCAGCAGCGCCATCACCTTGCTGTCGGACACCTGGCGCACCCACTCGCCGATCATCTGCGGGATCTCGGCCAGCGACATCACATAGGCCATGGCCATCGAAGTGCCGACCATCAGTGAGACGATGGCGGTTGCCTCCAGCGTGTCGACGAGGATGCGATAGAGGTCCTGCAGGGACAGCTCGCGGTAGAGAAGCGCGAGCGTCAGGGCATAGACGACGGCGATGGCCGAGCCCTCGGTCGCCGTGAACACGCCGCCGACGATGCCGCCGATGACGACGACAACGAGGCCGAGGCTTGGCAGGGCGGCCACGATGGCGCGCAGCTTCTCACCGGTGGAGAGGCGGGGTGCGCGGGCATAGCCGCGCTTCTTCGCCATGATCCAGGTGGGAATCATGATGGCGAGACCGAGAACGAGGCCCGGCAGGTAGCCGGCGACAAACAGCGCGGCGATCGAGGTGCCGCCGGACACGAGCGAATAGATGATGAAGGCGCCGGACGGCGGAATGAGGAGCCCGGTGATGCAGGAGGAGATGTTGACGGCAGCGCTGAAGCTCTTGTCGTAGCCTTCCTTGTTCTGCAGGGGCTGCATGGTGCCGCCGATGGCCGAGGCCGCGGCGACGGCCGAGCCCGATACCGAGCCGAAGAGCATGTTGGCGAGGATGGTGATCTGCGCCAGCGCACCGGGCATCCAGCCGACGAAGACCTTGGCACAGTCGATGAGCCGGCGGGCGATGCCGCCCCGGTTCATGATGGCGCCGGCCATGAAGAAGAAGGGGATGGCGAGCAGGGCGAAGCTGTCGAGCCCGGTCGCGATGCGCTGGGCGGTGACGGCGAGCGCCGGCCCCGGCGGCATGATGGTGAGGAGCGCCGCGATCGAGGCAAGGCCCGTGGCGAAGGAGATAGGCACGCCTGCTGCCAGCAGAACGGCGAAGGCGACACTGAGGACAAGGGCGGGGGAGAGTTCCATGCGAGGTCGTCCCTGGCCGATCAGTCGAGGCTCACATGGTCCTCCGCGACCTCGCCGCCGCTCGCCCACTGGGCGAGCACGAGGGCGGCGTAGAGCGCGGTGAGGGCGCCGGAGATCGGAATGACGGAATAGACGAGGCCCATCGAGACCTGGAGCGCCGGCGAAACCTGCACGAGGCGCGCCGCGCGCTCGGTCAGCGCATAGCCCCCGTAGACCATGACGGCGACGGAGAAGCCGACGACGAGCAGGGCGATGATCCACTCGAGCACCCGCCGCGGTCCGAAGGAGAGGAGCTGCGTGAGGGCGGTGATGGCGATGTGGCCGCGCCGACCGAGCACATAGGCCGCGCCGAGCAGGCTCACCCAGATGAAGGTGAAGCGGGCGATCTCGTCGGTATATGAGGTGGAGGCGCCGAAGAAGTAGCGCCCGAGCACCTGCCAGACGACGCAGCCCAGCATTACCACCATGAGCGGGACGGTGATGGCGAGCACGAGCGCATCGAGTGCGCGGTGGAGGCGCCGTATGACGCCGAGGCCTGTGCCCATGCTCGTGTCCTCTCCGACAGCTTTGACCAGCGTGGAACGCCCCGGCCTATTCGGGGCGGGGCGCAGTCTGCGTGGCTTACTTGAGCGCCTGGATACGCTCGGCGAGCGAGGCGAGCGCCGGTGTCGCCTTCAGGTCGTCGTACATGGGCTGCACGGCGGCGCGGTAGGCGGCCTTGTCGGCATCGACGAAGGTCACACCCATGGCGACGGCATCACCCTCGGCCTTCCTGAGCTCGGCCTTCCACGCTTCGTTGTGGGCTTTGCCGGAATCGACCGCGGCCTGGCGGATGATGTCCTGCTGGGCGGCGGGCAGCCGCGACATCGTCATCTCGGAGATGAGCAAGACGTCCGGCACGCGGGTATGCTCGTCGCGCGTGTAGACCTTTGACACCTCACCGTGCTTGGCCAGTGTCAGCGCGGTCACGTTGTTTTCCGCGCCATCAACAACCTTCGACTGCAGCGCCGTATAGAGCTCGCCCCAGGCGAGCGGTGTTGCCGTGGCGCCGAGCAGGTTCACCATGCGCGTCGCGACCGGGCCGGGCTGCACGCGGATCTTGAGGCCGGCGAGATCCTTGGGCGTGGGCACCGGCTTGTTGGCGTAGAAACTGCGCGTGCCGTTATCGTAGTAGGACAGGCCGACGAGGCCCTTGGCCGCCGCCGAATCAAGGATCTCACGGCCGATCTCGCCATCCGTCACCTTGAAGAAGTGCGCGTCGTCGCGGAACAGATACGGCAGGTCGAAGATGCCGAAGGTCGGTTCGAAGGCGGCCAACGGCGCGGCATTGGTGTGAGCGAAGTCGAGTGCGCCGCTCTGCAGCTGCTCGATGAGCTCGCGCTGCTGGCCCAGCTGGCCGGCGGCGAAGACACGGACCTCGATCTCGCCGTTGGAGCGCTCCTTCACAAGTGCGGCGAAGTTCTCCATCGCCTTGTCGACCGGGTGGTCCTTGGCGAGCGAATGGGCGAGGCGCAGCGTGGTCTTGGCCGCCGCCGGCAGGGGCAGCGCGAGAGCGGCGATGGCAGCGAGCGCGATGGCGCTGCGGCGTGTGGTCTTGAACATCACGAGGGTCCTCCCGGTTTAACTGGCGCCTTGATTCGTCGTCGCGAGCGGCGCCTGCCCGCCCGCGCCGCCGTTCTCCGCCCGCCGCCGTTCGGCCCAGCACGCGGCGAGGACGTCGAAAGCCCGCTTGCGCGTAGTCTTGTCCTCGGCCACGAGGCCCTTGCGGTTATAGCCGCGCTGGAAGACGGTCTGACGGCGTTCGGTGCGGAAGTCGTAGAGGATCCAGGGGCAGACGCCCTGCACATAGCCGGCCCGCGCCAGCGTCGTAAGCTGGGCGCGATAGACGGCCTCCTGGCAGTCCTCGGTGAAGAAGGTGGTGGCGGGGCCGCGCAGGCCCGCCACGGCGTCGGCCCCCGTCTCGGTGATGATGACCGGACGGTCGGGGTCGGAGTTTGCGAGGAGGCGCTCGAGTCCCTCCATCGAGGGCTCGTACCAGCCGAAATACTCGTTGAGGCCGATGACGTCGAGATGGGCGGCGAGCCTGTCCTCGATGCGAAAATGCGCGCGATTGATGAGGCAGGCGGCCGAGACGAGCCGCGTGCCGTCAGCCTCGCGCGCCGTTGCCGCGAGCCGGCTCATGAAGGCATGGCGCGGATCGGTGTCGGCATTCTCGTTGCCGATGCCCCAGATGATGACGCTGGCTCGGTTGCGATCGCGCCGCACCATCTCGCGCAGCTGGTTGTCGGCATCGGCGAAGGTATCTGCCGCCTCGAAGGCGATGGCCCAGTAGACGGGGATCTCCTCCCATAAAAGGAAACCCAGTTCGTCGGCGAGCTCGGCCGCCCGTTCATGGTGCGGATAATGGGCGAGGCGCAGGAAATTGCAGTTGAGCGCCCTGGCATGGTCGAAGCGGCGGACGAGGTCGGCCTCACTCGTCGTCTTGCCGAGGGCGACGTCGTCCTCGTGCACGCAGATGCCGCGCAGGAAGATGGGCTCGCCATTGAGGAGGATGCGCCGGCCGTCGACGCTGATCTCGCGGAAGCCGACGCGGTCGCCAATCTCGTCGTGACCGCAACGAACGGTGACGGCATAGAGGCGCGGGGTGTCCGGGCTCCAAAGCGCCGGGCTGGCCTCGACCTCTATGGAGCCGAAGCCGCCGCTGACGGGCAGGGCGAGCGCGTCGATCAGGCCGTCGACCGCGATGGTCGCGGTGCCGTCTACGGGATCGGACAGGGTTACGTCGAAACGCAGGCGCCGTCCGCCGCTGCCGGGCACCAGGGCGGCGCCGAAGTCGCGGATGAAGACCGGCGGCAGGCGGACGAGCGACACCTCGCGGTAGAGCCCGCCGTAGTTGAACCAGTCGGTGTGCTGCATCGGCACCCGGTCTGGACGACGACGGTTGTCGACCTGGATCTGCAGGCGGTTCTCGCCGTCGACGAGATGGCCAGTCAGTTCGATGAAGAAGGGCGTCGAGCCACCGCGGTGGGCGCCAACGAAGATGCCGTTGAGGAAGACCCGGGCCTCGTAATTCGCCGCACCAACCCGCAGAACGATGCGCTCATCTGCGCCCGTCCGGTGCGTGAAGAAGCGCGTGTACCAGGCCGCGCCCTCGAGATAGGTCCATTCGCGCCGCAGCACGTTCCAGCACGAGGGCACCGGCGCCGTCACCTCGGCGTTGGTGTCGTAGTCGCGGGGCACCGGCCAGGCCTCGACCGGGGCGGGGGCGTCGGCATACCACTTCTGCCGCAGGCCCTCGTCGTAGGGGTCGATCGCAAAGCGCCACTCGCCGTCGAGCGATTCGGCCGCGCGGCCACCCATGAAGACCATGTCGCGCCAGCCCACGTAACCTTTCGCGAAACGGCGCTCGTAGGCTTCGTCATGAAGGTGGTGGTAGGGGTCGATTTGGCCCGGACCATCCATTTCGTCCTGCGCCGACATTCTCTCTCCCGTGCGCTTCCAACCGCGCCGCTTCGGCGGCGTCTCACTCGTTTGCTCGCGAAAGGCGCTGCTCAAAGGGCATTGGCAAACGTTTGCCTTCCGACAGAAGGAACTTGGCAAACGTTTGCCTGCCATGCAAGTTGAATCTCAAGTCGCGCTGAAACCAAAGCGCAGAGTTGACCTCACGGCAGGTCTGCGGACGATTGTCCATGCAAGCAAGGGGGAGGGATGGGGTTTGGCGCCTGCCAGGATCAGGGGCACTTCGACGAAATCAGGGTCGCGGGCATCCCTCGCCGAGGTGGCGGACCGTGCGGGTGTTTCCATCTCAACCGTCTCGCGCATCGTCAACGGCATCGTCGGTCGCGCTTCTGCCGAAACGGTCGCCCGCGTGCGTCAGGCTGTGGATGAACTGGGCTACCGGCCGGATCGAATCGGACGGGCAATGCGGCAACGCCAGAGCAACGTGGTGGCGCTGTTGGCCCCCAACCTCGCCAACCCGGCCATGTCCACCATCGCCGCCTCGACCGAAGAGGCCCTGCGCCGCGTCGGCCATGTCATGGTGCTGTGCGACACACACGACCGGGCCGACCTGCAGGACGAATATCTCGCCGCGATGGCTGCGCAACTGGTGCGCTCCGTGATTTTCCTCGGCGCCGTGGCGAGCCCGGCCCTGCGGGCGGCGAGCGAGGCAGGCGAGGTTTTTCTCTTCGTCAACCGGCGCAATCCGCACGACGAGCGAGCCCCGTTCGTCGGCATCGACAACCGCGGCGCGGGGGCCGCCGTCGCGGCGCATTTTCTGGCGAACGGCCATGCACCACTCGCCGTCATCCATTCCGATCATTCCTCCTCGGCGGTACGGGACCGGACATACGGCTTCATCGATGTCCTTACGAAAGCCGGGATCGCGCCCGAGATGCTTATGCGCCTGAGCGCGCCGGGCGACGACCATCTCGATATCGGCTATCAGGCGGCCGCTGCGATCGTCGCGGCGCCGCAGCGGCCGCGGGCCGTGCTCTGCACAAGCGACCTCATTGCCTATGGCGCTCATCGCCTATTGACGGAGGCGGGGCTTGCCGTGCCGGACGACGTGGTCTTGGTCGGCATCGACGGCAATCCCATCAATCCGTGGCTTGCGCCGTGGCTGTCCTCCGTCGTGATTCCCTATGAGGATTACGGGCCGGTGATCGTCGACAGCCTGGAGCGGATCTGGGCCGGCGAGGATCCCGGCGAGCGGCTGCTGCCCTATGCCTTCGGATAGCCCCGCCCCTGCGGCCGGTGGGCAACGCGACGCAGGGTCATCCGCTCCACAAGTGTCTCGACGAGACCTATCTGGCGGGGCAGGCACCGCTCGAGGGCGAAGCGCATCGCCACCGTCGCCCGGGCCGCTGTCCTGAGCGGTGCGAGGGTCCGCCCGCGAGCGAGTGCTGCGACGATGGTCTCGGCCAGTGCCTCCTCGTCGAAGAAATCGACCAGGAGCCCGTTGCGTCCATGCGCGAGCACCTCCCGCACCGGTGCGGTGGCGGACCCGATGACGAGGCAGCCGCAAGCCATCGCCTCAAGGAACGACCACGACAGGACGAAGGGGTAGGTCAGATAGACGTGCGCCGCCGATATCTGGAACAGGCGCACGAGCGCCGCGTGGGGGATGCGCCCCAGGAAGACGATGCGCTCGGGCGGGAGGCCCGTTTCCTCCATCATCGCTTCCCGCCAGGAGCGGCCGTCGTCTCGCGCACGGCCATAGCTGATGCCGTCGCCCCCTACGACGACGAAGAGGGCCGTGGGATGGCGCGCGGCGACGCGCGCGGCGGCACGCATGAACTGGGGAAAACCGCGATAGGGCTCGAGGTCCCGTGCGACGAAGGTCACGACGGGATCGCCCTCGGCGATCACGCGGCCGTCGGGCAGCTTCATCCGGACGCCGGCCTGCGGCCGGCAGAGAGCCATGTCGATGCCGTCGTGGCACACGACGATGCGCCGGCGCAATTCGGCGGGATACTGGTGGCGCTGCCAGCGGGTGGGGCTGAGGCCGGCCTCGATCGCCTCCATGGTGAGGAGCTGCGCCGAATTGCGCATGCGCAGGCGCATACGGTCGTCGAGCGCGGGCTCTTCACCCGGCGCAAAACCCACGTCGCTGCCCTCGCCGCGGTAGAAGAACTCACAATAGCCGAGCATCGGCGTGTACGGCAGCACGTCCTTGGCGAAGAGGAGGCCGCCCCAGCCTATGTGGCCGATGACGACCGCCGGCGGGCCGCTGCGCTGCTTGAGATTGTCGAGCACCGCGGCCACCTGCGCGCCGGTGCGCACGTGCAGCTCTGTCGCCAGCAGATGGGGATGCGGCGTCGCAGCCCGCCGGCCCTCCGTCATGTAGCGCACGATGGCGATGTGCGAGGGGCGTTGCTCCGCCCGCTCGCAGACGAATGTGATGTCCCACCCCTCGGCCGCCATGCGGTCGACGAGGCGGCCGAACTGCCCCGGGAAGTGCCGGTGGACGAAGATCGCCCGCATCGCGCCGTCAGGCGATGCGCGCTTCGCCCGACCTCAGGGCGTCCGTCCAGGTGTGCTCGATCCGGCGCAGCGTGCGGAATGTGATCTCGAGGTCGCGCAGTTCCCCATCATCCCGCACCACCAGCCGATGGTAGCCCTCGTCCACGCCGCGCACCAGCTCGCAGAGCTGGCGCCCCTTGTCCGACAGGCGGATGCGGGCGGAGCGGCGATCACGCACGGAGGCACTGCGCTCGACATAGCCGGCTTCGACCAGCCGCTTCAGATTGTAGGAGGCGTTCGAGCCCAGATAGTAGCCGCGGTCGATGAGGTCGCGCACCGACAGGTCGTCGGGCCCGATGGTGAACAGCATCATCACCTGCGCAGGGCTGAGATCGTCGGCGCCGATCCGCATGAGGTCGACGCGGAACAGGTCGAGATAGCGGCGGTGCAGCCGCTCGATGCAGCGAACCAGCTCAAGGTGCGCCACCGAGCCGGCATCGCCCGCCTCCTCGCGAGGCATTGAGCCGGGAAAATAGGCCCTGTGCCCGTTGGTCGGCATGGCTGTCAAAGCGGTCATCTCATTGGCAGATTTGTGTTCCATGCTGGTTCCCGTCGTATCGCTGCAGTTTTAGATCGATTTTCGAACTATCCTTGCAGCGTTTTCCCAGTTCATTAGGCCTGTCCGATCGAGTCGCCGGCGGCCTTTATATCATTATAACGTTACAATGCATGCGATTCTTCCGCGATGGCAAAGTCTTCGTTGCGAAGAGGCACGCATCGACACATTCTTGCACGAATTTTCGGGCAAAAGTGAGGGACGGCCGAAGCCCATCCGTCCGGAGCGGTAT
Organism: Chelatococcus daeguensis; assembly: GCF_001887265.1. Taxonomy (NCBI): domain Bacteria; kingdom Pseudomonadati; phylum Pseudomonadota; class Alphaproteobacteria; order Hyphomicrobiales; family Chelatococcaceae; genus Chelatococcus; species Chelatococcus daeguensis. Next base: position 341,906 of record NZ_CP018096.1, read on the forward strand.
ACGCATGAAGAACACCAAGAGGCCGGCCAGCGCCGCGGACCTCATTCACCAGGGCCAGAAGACCTTCTTCGTGGGCCTCGTCTATGCCGGCATCCTCAGCGGCATCATCAACATGCTGCAGCTGATCGTGCCACTGTTCATGCTTCAGGTGCATGACAGGGTGATCAACAGCCAGAGCCTCGATACGCTGGTGATGCTCATGATCATCGCCGGCATCGGGCTCGTCCTCTTCGGCGTCCTCGACTATATTCGCTCACTCACCTTCCAGGTGATGGGCGGGGCGCTGGTGCGCCGGCTCAACCTGCCGGTGCTGCAGGCGGCCATCGCCGCCTCGGTAGGCCGGGGCGGCGTGCGCGCCAGCCAGGCGATTCGCGATCTCAACGACATTCGCTCCTTCCTCACCGGCAGCGCGATCGGCGTGCCGCTCGAGGTGATCTGGTGCCCCATCTTCCTCGCCGTGCTGTTCGCCCTGCATCCGCTCTACGGCATCCTCGCGCTCATCTCGGCGACGATTCTCGTCGTGCTCAGCCTCGTATCGGACTTTCTCACCCGACGCGCCCTGAAGCGCGCCAGCGAATCGTCGGTCGAGAACATCAGCGAGATCAGCGCCAGCCTCCGTCATGCCGAGGCCATCGAGGCCATGGGCATGCTGCCGGCGCTCGCGCGGCGCTGGCGCAGCGCACAAATGCGGACGCTCGACCTCCTCGACACGGCCGCGCGCCGCGGGCGGGCCATCCATTCCGTCACCCGCACGTGTCGCTACATGATGCAGATCGCCGTCCTGTCCGTCGGCGCGACGCTCGTCATCGAGCAGGAGGTCAGCCCCGGCTCCATGATCGCGGCGAGCATCATCACCGGCCGCCTCCTGCTGCCGCTCGACACGATGGTCGACGGCTGGCGCAGTTGGGTCTTCGCCATCGCGGCCTGGAAGCGCGTGCGGGAGCTGCTGGAGAAGCAGACACCCGTGCGCGATACGACCCCGACCCCGCGCACCGAGGGCGACCTGCTTGTCGACCGTCTCGTCTTTGCGCCGCCCGGATCGGATGTGCCGGTGCTCAAGGGCGTGTCCTTCGCCCTGTCGCCCGGCGAGATTCTCGGCGTCGTCGGGCCGTCCGCAGCCGGCAAGTCGACGCTCGCGCGGCTCCTCGTGGGGGTCTTCAAGCCGACGGCCGGTGGCGTCTATCTCGATGGGCACAACGTGTTCCTGTGGGAGCGTGGCTCGTTCGGCGAGATGGTCGGCTACCTGCCGCAGAACGTGTCGCTGCTCGATGGCACCATTCGCGAGAATATCGCCCGCATGGGTGAGGCGGATCCACGCCAAGTGCTCGCGGCCGCGCGCCTTGCGGATGTCCATGACATGATCGGCCGGCTGCCGCTCGGCTACGACACACCACTCGGCGACGGCGGCTACACGCTCTCGGGCGGTCAGCGCCAGCGCATCGGCCTCGCCCGCGCGCTCTACGGAGAGCCGCGGCTCATCGTGCTCGACGAGCCCAACGCCAATCTCGACGCCGAGGGCGAGCAGGCTCTGATGCGAGCCATTGTGGCGGCCAAGCAGCGCGGTGCCATCGTCGTGCTCATCGCGCACCGGCCGTCGATCATGCAGGTCGTCGACAAGCTGCTCGTCCTGCAGGACGGCCGCGTCAGCCAGTTCGGGCCCCGCACCTCGATCGTGGCCAGCATTCACCCGGCCGACAAGCCGGCCGCTGCAGTGGCGGACGGCGGGGGCCGCGTCGCTGCGCTCGCGGGTTCCGGGAGGCCGGCATGAAGAAGGACATTGAGATCGTCGCGCCGGAGACGCGCGAGGCCGCACGCCAGCGCGCCAACGAACGCCGCCTCGAGGCGGTGCCCGCGCAGAACTGGGCCGAGCGCTACGAGGCAGATGGGCCGCCCGTGCCGACGCTGCGCGGTCCTGTCATCGCGGGGCTGGTGGCCGTCGTCCTGGGCCTCGGGGGCTTCGTGGGATGGGCTTTCTCCGCGCAGCTCGACAGTGCTGCCGTCGCGACGGCGACGGTCATCGTCGATACGAAGCGCAAGACGGTGAGCCACCTCGAGGGCGGCATCCTCAAGCAGTTGCTGGTGCACGAGGGCGAGACCGTCAAGGCCGGCCAGCCGCTGGTGCGCCTCGACGACACGCGTGCCCGCGCCGACTATGCCGCCCTCGATGCCAAGCGCATCGGTCTCGAGGCGCGCCTGGTGCGTCTCAGGGCGGAGCAGGCGGGGGCCGGGGAACTCGTCTTTCCGGAGGCGTTCGAGACGTCGCCGAGTCCCATCGCCCGCGAGGTCACGCGCGCCGAGCGCAACCTCTTCAGAGCACGCCGGGAGATGTTCGACCGGAAGGTGGACATTCAGAGGAAAACCATCGAACAGCAGGAGGCGGAGCTTGCCGCCATCCGTGCCCAGACCGAGGCCAACACCCGCCAGCGGGAACTGCTCGACCGCGAATTGCAGGCCATCTCCACTCTCGTCGAGAAGGGCTATGCGCCCCGTCCGCGCCTGACCGAGCTGCAGACACGCGAGAGCGAGCTTGCCGGGCGCGCCGGCGAGCTCGTGGCCCGCAAGGCCAAGGCTGAGCAGGCCAAGGCTGCGGCCGAACTGGAGATCCTGTCACTTCAGACGGACTTCCAGCAGCAGGTGGCGGCCGATTTGCAACAGGCTCAGCTCGAGCTCGCGGACACGACCGAGCGCATGCATTCCGCCAAGGACGTGCTGGAGCGCGTCGCGGTGCTGGCGCCGGAGGACGGCATCGTCACCGATATCCGCATGCGCACACCCGGCGGCGTCATCGCTGCCGGCCAGGCGATCCTGGATCTGGTGCCGGATCAGGAGCGGCTCATCGTCGAGGCGAAGGTCAGTCTGCGCGACATCGATTCCGTACACGTCGGGGCGCCGGTGCGGGTGCGCCTCCTCGCCTACAACAATCGCAGCCAGGCGCCGCTCGACGGCCGTCTCATCTATCTGTCGGCCGATCAGCAGATCGACGAGCGCAACCAGGCCGCGTTTTATGTCGTGCGGGCGGAAATCCTGCCGGAGAGCCTTGCGGCCAATCCGTCGGTACGGCTCTATCCCGGCATGCCGGCGGAGATCCTGATCATCAACAAGCCGCGGCTTGCCGTCGACTACCTGCTGGCACCAATCACAGAGAGCTTCAACCGGGCTTTCCGCGAAGAATAGCCGGCGTCGGGTCTCGCTACGCCCCCCCCGGAGCCCGGTAACTCCGGAGGGGCTGCCTTGCTGCACCGCCAAACCGCCCAACGATACCTGTCGTCTATCGCATCGTGGCGACGTCTCCCGGTGTTGCGCCGCGGCATTTAATTCGAGTTTCGAACTTTTTTCGCAGCAAATTGAAGCATTAATATATGAAAATGACTTGCTGATTTGATGACGATATTATGGCAATACAAAAGTCATTCCATGAACTATTATTTTATGACTTCACACTCGCAGAAAGCGCCCCTATAGTCCCGCCGTCAAATGCTGTTGTGCGCTGCACACTGCACATGAAGACGAGCCGGCAAGGCCGGGCTGGATGTCCGCTCCCCGGCGAACCAACGAAGGAGACAGCTATGGCGACTCTCGAAGGTGGCGCCTTCGACGACACCCTCTTTGGCACACGAGGCGCAGATGTGATCTGGGGCCACGGCGGCCATGACCTGATCTTCGGCGGTCGGGGCGATGACGTTCTGTTCGGCGGCGAGGGTGACGACCGGCTCTTCGGCGGCCAGGGCGATGACGCCCTGTTCGGCGGCGAAGGAGACGACCTCCTGTTTGGCGGTCAGGGCGATGACATCCTGCAGGGCGGGGCAGGCAGTGACATCCTGTTTGGCGGCCAGGGGGCCGATATCCTCCAGGGCGGCGCCGGCGACGATATTCTCGACGGTGGCAGGGGTGACGACATCCTGCAGGGCGGCGCTGGCGACGACATTCTGCGCGGTGGCCAGGGCGACGACATCCTGCAGGGCGGAGAAGGCAACGACGTCCTCATCGGCGGCCAGGGTAACGACATCCTGCAGGGCGGTGCCGGTGACGACATTCTCCAGGGTGGCGCCGGCAACGACGTCTTTGTCTTCACCGGCGGCGGCGGAAACGATGTCGTGCTCGACTTCAAGGTCGGCGAAGATGTTCTGCAGATCGCGAAGGACATCAACGGCACGGGCATCGCATCGGCCGACGATCTCGTCGACCGTATCCACCAGGCGGGCGCCAATACCGTGATCGACCTCGGCAACGGCGACACGATCACCCTCGTCAATACGGACGCCGAGAGCGTCCAGCAGAATCCGGGCGACTACTTCACCGTCCACTGACAATGAGGGGCGTCGCGGCCGGGCCCGGCTGCGACGCCCCCGCCGATGCGGGGTGAACGGATGGCGTTGCTTGATGTCGACGAAAGGGCTGCCGAGCCTGCCGAGGCCGGGCATCCGAGAGTTTTTCTCCTTGATCGCGAGGTGCTTCTGCTCGCATGGGACGTGGCGAAGGCGGTTGATGCCGTGGTGCCGCTGTCCGTCGCAGGTGGCCTGTCGATCGCACCGACGGCTTCGCTGCGCCTGACGCTGGCCGAGGGCGGCACACGCCTTCTGTGGGCCCTGCGCCGGCCGGCCGGCATGCCGCTGAACATTTGCCTGTCCGCGAGCGCTCCCGGCGAGCGTGTGGACATCGCGATCGGCGCGCAGGAGGCGGTTGCCCCGGCCGATGCGGCAAGTCTGCTGGGTGGCCTCGACGCCGCGGGCCGCCTTGCTCTACTGTCCGCGCTCCTCAGTCTCTGGCCGTCGTTGTTCCGCCTGCGGCGCAGCCGCGCCTATCTGCGGCTGCTGCGCTCGCTGCTGCAGGCGATGGCGCCCAATCCGCCGGCTGCCGTCATCCTGGCCCGCGCCGCCGATGATTTCGTTCTCGTCGAAACGATGCTGGCCGCCGGCTTCGGCCGGATCGATGCCGCCTATGCCGTCAGCGACCGAGGTCTCTGCAAGCTCGAAGGCGTGCCGCATTGCGCGCCCTTGCGGCGGGACGGCCGCCAGAGCGTGCACTGGCTGGCCGGCGATGCCGCGCTCTCCGGGCCGGGAGCCCTCATCGTGCTGACAGGGCCCGACGGCATGAGCGTGCGCGCGCTGACGCAGGCAGGTACGCAGCCGCCGACGATGGTGCGCTGGCTGCGCGAGAAGGCGCAGGGCGCGCCCGGCCTGCGCGAGCATCTCCTACGCGAGCTCTCGGAGCGGTCCGAGGCGGGACAGGCCATGGCGCTCGAAGCGCAACTGCGCGCCCCTCTGCAACCGCGTCGCGTCACGGGCGGGGGCGCCACACCGTCGGCCGAGATTGCCACCGCGCTGGCGACGGCCTCCGGCACGCTCGTCACCGGTTGGTATCGCGATCCGAGCGACCTCGTTGCCGGCATCGAGGCCGTGACGGGCAACGGGCCCCAGGATCTGACACCGGGCCTTCACCGCTTTCCCGTCGACATCGAGGGGCCTAGCGAGGATATCCGCCTGCGCGCCACCGGCTTCGCGGTGCGGGCGCCGGCCTTTCAGGGCGCCGTGCCGCTGCTGCAGCCGCGCTTCCGGCTGCGCCTCAAGTCGGGCGCCTTCCACGATCTCGTGCCCGGCCCGCAGCCGGTCGATCCGGCCGAGCGCCGCGCGGCCGCCCTGCGGGCCGTGCCACCGCAGCATGTGAACGAAGCGGTTCTGGCCGGCACCATCGCGCCGGTGATCGAGCGGCTCCACGCCGAGGCACGCGGTCGTATCGGCGAACCATCCGTGGTGATGATCGGGCGCCCTCTGGCACGGCCCCGGGTATCTGTTGTCGTGCCGCTCTATCGCGTGCTCGATTTCCTGCGCTTCCAGATCGCCGCCTTCGCGGCCGATGCGTGGTTCCGCGACCATGCGGAGCTGATCTATGTGCTCGATTCGCCCGATCAGGCGCGGGACGTGGAGCATCTCCTCACCGGGCTGCACCTCGTCTATGCGCTGCCGATGAGGCTTGTCGTCATGGCGCGCAACGCCGGCTTCGCGCGGGCCTGCAACACGGGCGCCGCCGAGGCGCGAGGCCCGGTCCTCGCCATGGTCAATTCGGACGTGGTGCCGACAGCGCCCGGCTGGCTACCGGCGTTGGCGAAACGCCTCAACGGGCGCCGCGGCATCGGGGCTGTCGGCCCGAAGCTGCTCTTCGAGGACGACTCGCTTCAGCATGCGGGCATGTTCTTCTCGCAGGACCATCGCGGCCGCTGGCTCAACCAGCATTTCCACAAGGGCTTGCCGCGCGATTATGCGCCGGCCTGTAAGGAGCGTATCGTGCCTGCCGTGACCGGCGCCTGCCTCGTCCTGCCGCGCCCGCTTTTCGACGACGTTGGCGGCTTCACCGAAGACTACGTCATCGGCGATTACGAGGACAGCGACCTGTGCCTGAAGATCACGGCGCGCGGGCGGCGCATCCTCTATGCGCCTTCGGTGGAGCTCTACCACCTCGAGCGCAAGTCGATGAAGGAGAGCGCCGACTACATGCGCGGCATCGCCTGGCAATACAACTGCGCCCTCCATACGGCGCGCTGGGGCGATCTCATCACCGACATCATGGAATCCCGCGGCAGCCGTCGGCGCCGGCGGGAGAGGAGCCTTTGTGCATGACAGCCCAGATTGCCCACCGCATTTCCTCGCGCGATGCCTCACCGCTCACGGCGGCGGAGGAGGCGCGCCTGACCTGGCTGACCGGGTCGGTGCTCAACAACCGTTTCCTGCCCGCGCCGCCGCCCGAGAACGTCTTCGTCGGCGACGGCGACTACCGCGCCATCGGCGCCGAGTTCCTCGGCCATTTCGTCCGCCTCGGCGGTCTCAAGCCCTGCGACAGGGTGCTCGACATCGGCTGCGGCATTGGCCGCATGGCCGTGCCGCTGACGCAATATCTCGACAGCGACGCCGTCTACGAGGGCATTGACCCGGTGGGCGAGGGCATCGCCTGGTGCACGCAGACGATCACGCCCGTCTATCCCAATTTCCGCTTCTGCCGCCTCGACGTGGCGCATCCCCTCTACAACCCGGAGGGGCCGCTTGCCGGCGAGGACGTGGTGCTGCCCTTCTCTGACGGCAGCTTCGACTTCGCCGCCATGGTGTCGGTGGCCACCCACCTGCCGCTCGCCGAGATCACGGCCTACATGCGCGAGGTCGCGCGCCTGCTCGCGCCGGGCGGGCGCTTGTTCCTCACCGCCTTCATCGTCACGCCGGGTGACCATGCGCGGGACGGCGCCCGCCCGCGCTTCCAGCGCGGCGAAGAGGCCGGCACTTGGGTGGCCGATCCGGAGGCGCCGCTCGGGGCCATCGGCTTCGATTCCGGCCTCGTCGAGAATGCGGTCGAGACCATGGGCCTGCGCATCGAGCGCGTGAGCCTCGGCCACTGGCGCGGCGGCACCGACGCGCCGCATTATCAGGACGTCATCGTGGCGAAGAGCCCGGGGGCACCCGCATGAAGGTGCTCGTCGTCGCGCACAACCATCCCGACTTCCATCCCGGCGGCACGGAGATCTTCGCGCACGACCTGTTCCTGAGCCTGAAGGAGCGGGGGCTCGAGGCCCTGTTCCTGGCCGCCACCAACCGCATCCACCGCGATCCGCGGCCGGGCACGGCCTTTCAGGGCCTGCCGGGGGCGAGCGACGAGGTGGTGCTGTGGAGCGGCCATTTCGACCGCTTCTACATGAGCCAGACCGATACCTATGGTGTCGTGCCGGACCTCAAGGGCCTCATCGAGAGCTTCCGGCCGGACGTGGTGCATATCCACCACCTCCTGCTCGTCGGCGTGGAGTTCATCGCCCTCGTGCGACGCCTTCTGCCCGAAACGCGCATCGTTGTGACGCTGCACGACTATTATCCGATCTGCGCGCATGACGGGCTGATGATGCGCACGAAGGAGCGCGAGCGCTGCGACGCGGCCTCGCCGCACCGTTGCCATGGCTGCTTCCCCGAGATCGGTGCGGACCGCTTCCTGCTGCGCGAGCGCCACCTGAAGACGCACTTCTCGCAGGTCGACCTGTTCATTGCGCCGAGCCGCTTCCTCAAGGAGCGCTACGTCGCGTGGGGGCTGCCGTCCGGCGCGATCGAGGTGGTCGCGAACGGCCGGCCGGCGGTGCCGGCTGCCGCCCATCGCTCCTCCCCCGACGGGCGGCGGCCGGTTTTTGGCTATTTCGGCAACTTCAATCCGTGGAAGGGTGTGACCGTGCTGCTGAAGGCGGCGGCGCGGCTCGCGGACCTCGATGGCTTCGCGCTGCGCCTGCATGGCGGGGCGCCGTTCCAGGCCGAGCACTTCGTGGCGGAAGTCGACGAACTCGCCGCCGCCGTGGAGCCGCATGTGGTGCGGCTCGGCCCCTACCGCCGCGACGAACTGCCGGCCCTGATGGCGGCCGTCGACTGGGTGGTGATGCCCTCGATCTGGTGGGAAAACGCCCCGCTCGTCATCCAGGAGGCCTTCCGCCACCGCCGCCCGGTCATCGCGAGCGGCATCGGCGGCATGGCCGAAATGGTGCGCGACGGTTTCGACGGCCTGCTCGTGCGGCCGGACGATCCGTCCGCGCTCGCCTCGGCGATGCGCGAGGCGGCGGAGACCCAGGGCCTCTGGGATCGGCTCGTCGGAGGCATCGCTGCGCCGCCGGATATCGGCGAGGTCGCGGACCGGCACATCGCCCTCTACAGCCGCGCCGGCCGTATGGCCGACGCCGCCTGAACGAGGAGAAAGCCTCATGACTGCTGCGCAAGCAACGACAGAACGACCAGCGCCCCAGTCGGCGACGCCCGCGCCCGAAGCGGCCGCCAATCTCGCCGCCGACATCAACGGTCGCATGGATGCCATCGAGGGATCGCGTCTGTTCGGCTGGGTATGGGACCGCAATCGCCCGCTGGAGCGACTGCAGGTCAAGGTGCTCATCGCCGGGCGCCAGGTGTTGTCGACGGTGGCCGACAAGCCGCGGGTGGACCTGCGCCGCAACGGTGTCGGCGACGGCGCCCATGCCTTCGAGGTCGATCTGCCGGAATTCGTGCTGCACCATATCGACCAGCTGTCCATCATCGCCACTTCGCCGTCGACGGGCCAGGAGACGGCGCTGCGCATGCCCTCGCAGGACGAGCGAGCGGCGGAGGCGGCGATGAACACGCCACTCGGCCGGGTGCTGGATCAGCTCGACGTTCTGATCGCGGCCCAGCGCCGTTCGCAGATCATCCAGCGCGAGGCGGCCGAGGCGCTGCGCATGACGGCCGAGCAGGTGGAGAAGATGTCCTCCAATGAGGAGGGCATAGGCGCCGCCGTCGAGCTCGTACGTGCGAGCCAGGCCGAGCTGACGCGCCGCGTATCGGACATCGAGGTGTTCCTCATGCGCTTCGACCGTACGCTTGCCGATTTCGACGAGCGCATCCGCGACCTGACGCACACGGCCGACCGACCGATGCGCCGCGCAGTGGCGCTGCTCGGCGCGCTCAGCCTCGTGGCCGCTGCGTCGTCGATCGCGGTGCTGCTGGTCCTCGTCGGGAGGATGGGCGCGTGAGGCGGGTCTGGCACGTTCGATCAGGGGGAGAGGATCAATGACCGACCAGGCGGACCTGCCCATCGACGGCGAGACGGCGCTCGCCGCGCCCATCGGCGAGGAATTCGTGCTTGTCCTCGGCGTGGCCGATGCCATGCCTCAGACGCTCCAAGTGCTGCTCAACGGCGACCCGGCGATGTGCATGGAGGCGACGGTCGTCTCCTGGCGCCGGCCGGGCGCGCCGTCCGACGCCGCGGTCGGATTCGTGGCCGCCATACCGCTGCAGATCAACGGGCGCCTGCGTCTCGGCTCCGTCGTCATGCGGCGGGCGGGGCGGCCGGCGCGCTTCACGCTGATGCGCCGCGCGCTGCCGCTGCCGCGGCTGCTCCACCTCATGGCTGGCGATGCGGGCGACGCCTTCGCCGAGGCTGTCGACGGGCTCATCCAGGCGCTGATGGCGGGCAAGGGCAGTCAGCGGCGGCTCGCCGCGGCGCTCACCATGCTGCAGGTCGCGGCGCGCAACGACGGTTTCGTCGAGGTGATGGGTGCTCTCGATACGGGCGAGATCTACCTGCAGGGATGGTCCACCGAACTGCCGGCGGATGCGACGCGCCTGCTCGTCTCGCACGAGGGCTTCCTCGTCGGCGATTTCGTCGCCGCGACGGTGCCGCGCGAGGACCTCGGTGGGAACGGCCGCGGCTTCGTCGGGCTGCTCGATCCAGGCAAGGTGCCCGTCGAGGCGGATGCCTTCGAGCGCCTGTTCTTCCGGGGTGCTGAGGGCTGGCGCGCGCTCGACATCTACGAGCGGCGCGTGCTGCTCGCTTCGACCGACGTACCCGCGCACATCCGTGACGTGTTGCCGCGCGCCGAGGCGAGCCCCGAGACGCTGCGACAGCTGCGCCGCGCGGCGCAGCGTTTCGATGGCCGCGACACCGTTTCGGCACTGCAGAAGCCGATCCGCCTCGGCATGGACATGGTGGCGGAGGTCCCGGGCGGTGGCATGCTCGTGTCGGGCTGGATGCTCGATCCAGACGGGCTCGTCGACACGATCGCATTGCGCTGCGGCACCATGGCCGAGGGCATCAATGGCACTTGGACGCGCCTGCCGCGACCGGACGTGACTCATGCCTTCCAGAACGATCCGCTCTTTGCCGGGCGTGTCGATCCCGCACGTCACGATCACGGCTTCCTCGCCTTCGTGCCCGGCGTCTCGGCGAGCGACGGCGCCCCAGCCTATTTCGAGCTGGCGATCGGCGAGGACACGATCGCCTTCTACCCGCTGACGGTCACGCGCGGCCTGTCGCGCCGGGCGCTCGAGCGCCTGATGTCGGCACTCGATCCGCACACCGCGACCGCGTCGGTCGCCATCGAGCGCCACATCGGGCCGATGCTGCAGGCCATGGAGCGGCCCGCGCCGCGGGTCGTCGAGACGCGCGACTTCGGCTTCGACGAGGCGGCGCCGCTGGCGCTCGTCGTCGGCGCCGCCGGCGAGCCGGAGGAGGCGGCGGTCGCCCTCTGCCTGCTGGCGCTCGATCCGGAGACGCGCAACGTCCCGATCATCCTGTCCGTGCCCATCGGCCATGCCGACCGCATCGGCGCCGACGCGCAGCGTCTCGCCGGCTTCTACGGGCTGCGCCTCAGGCTCGTCGTTGCGGAGGGCATCGAGGACATGTGCGACGCCTTCGAGGCGGCCGTGGGCGCCACGAGCGCCGAGACGCTCGCCTTCCTTTCCGCCTCGGTGCTGCCGCGCGAGGCCGGCTGGCTGTCGCGCATGGAGCGCGCCTACCGGGCCCGCGGCGGCAAGGTGCTCGTCAGCCCCACCATCGTCTTCGAGGATGATTCCATCCGCTTCGCGGGAACGTGGCTCGAGACCGAGGATGGCGAGCGGCGGCTGAGCGACCGCTACATCGGCTATCCGCGCGACGTGGTGCGCAACGCCGAACCGAGTGACGTCGTCGCCGGTACGGTGGCCTGCTGCATGCTGCCGCGCGCCGCCATGGAGGCCGTCGGGGGCTTCAACCGGTCCTATCTCGGCGCCACGGAAAAGGGACGTGACCTGTGCCTGCAGCTCAAGCTCGCCGGCACGCCGTCCATGTGGCTGCCGGAGGTCGAGATGATCGCTGCGGAAGAGAACGCCGGCGCCATCGCGACACCGTGGCAGAAGCTCGCCCAGCGTGCCGATAGCTGGAGCTTCAACCGCCGCTGGTCGCTCCTTGTCGCCAACATGCGGGGGTGAAGATGACCGATCGTTCGAGAGCCGACCGTCAGACGCCGCGTGCCGCGAACCATCCGCTGCGCGTGCTCGTCGTCTCGCATGGCCACCCGAGCTTTTCGCTCGGCGGCGCCGAGATTGCATCCTACAACCTGCATAAGGGGCTCAACCGCATCGATGGCGTCGGCTCGCGCTACCTCGCCCGCGTCGGCCATCCGGTCGCGCGCCACGGCGCGACGGCACTTCTGAGCCTGCGCCAGAAACAGGGCGAGATCCTCTACCACGCCGACGAATACGACCATTTTCTGCTGTCGAACCGCAATACGGAGGAGATCGAGCGCGATTTTCTGCGCGTGGTACGCGATCTCAGGCCGGACGTGGTGCATTTCCACCACTTCATCGGCCTCGGCCTCGAATGCCTCTATGCCGTCCGGCAGGCACTGCCCGAGACCTTGATCATCGTCACCTTCCACGAGTTCCTCTCCATCTGTCACCACCACGGGCAGATGGTGAAGACCGGTGGCGCCAAGCTCTGCAACCGCGCTTCGCCGGCGGATTGCAACGCCTGCTTCCCTGACATCTCACCGGCCCGTTTCCTGCGGCGGGAGCATTTCGTGCGGGGCCTCCTCGACGTTGCGGACCATTTCGTCTCGCCGAGCCGCTTCCTCGTCGAGCGCTATGTCGACTGGGGGCTTGACGCCTCGCGCTTCACTGTCATCGAGAATGGGCTCGACATCGCCGAGCCTGCGCCGCCGCGGCCGCTGCCGGCGGGCGGGCGGCGCTGCCGCTTCGCCTATTTCGGCCAGATCACGTCCTTCAAGGGCGTCGACGTCTTGCTCGATGCGGTCGGGCGGATTCCTGAAGCGGTGTGGGGCGAGGATGCCCAGCTGATGATCTTCGGCGGCAACCTCGAGCGCCAGCCCAAACCCTTCCAGGAGAAGATCGAGGCGCTGATCGAGCGGGCCGGCCCGCGCGTGCGCTTCTACGGCGCCTACCAGAACAGCGAGATGCCGCGCCTTATGCGTTCCATAGACTGGACGATCATCCCCTCCATCTGGTGGGAGAACTCGCCCATCGTCATCCAGGAATCCTTCTTCCACGGCCGCCCGCTCATCTCGAGCAACATCGGCGGCATGGCCGAGAAGATCACCGACGGCGTCGACGGCCTGCACTTCCGCGTCGGCTCGTCGGAGGACCTCGTCGACCGCATGGTCGAGGCGCTGACGGACGAGACCCTGTGGGAGCGGCTGCGCGCGCGCATCACCCGCCCCATCGACTACGAGGAATGCGCGCGGCGCCACCTCGATCTCTACAACGCCGTCGCCGCGGAGCGCGCCGCGACCCGGGCCACCGCCGCGGTGCCCTCGGCGGCGGCGCGCAGCGCCTGAATTGTCCATCGTAACGCCACAGGTGAAAGGGAGAGGTCCTATGGCAAGAATTCTCGTGATGATCCCCTCGGGAGAGGTCTACGATCACGACTGCGTCCGCTGGTACCGCTACAAGGATGTTCAGGCGCACATCAACCATTATCATAACATCGGCGACGCCTTCGTCTTCGATTCCTCGCTGAAGCTTCTCAACTACGAGAAGCTCGACGTGCTGCAGATCGCCAACCCGAACCTCGACGACATCGACCGCATCAACCGGGAATACGACTACGTCTTCCTGCGCGGTTCCAACTACGTGCACAAGGACATGAAGTGGAGCCGCACGCTCGAGGTCCTGCAGCGGCTGAAGATCCCGGTCATCGCCTTCGGCATCGGCGCCCAGGCACCGGTCAAGGGCAAGATCGAACTGTCCGACGAGACGAAGACCGTGCTGCGCATGATGGCGGATTCCACCACCTCCATCGGCGTGCGCGGCGCCTATTCGGCGCAGGTCCTGTGGGACATAGGCATCCGCAACGTGCGCATCGTCGGCTGCCCCACGGCCTTCCGCCGCAACGACCCGAACCTGGCGATCACCCTGCCGCCGCTGGAGAAGGTGAAATACGCCGGCATCACCATGCGCCGTGAGGTCTCGCCGGCCTATGCACAGGACATCAAGCGCTATCTCACCTTCCACCGCGACCTTGTGAAGTCGCTGGCCCAGCGCTTCGACGTGGTCCTGATGGCCCAGGGCGAGGTCGAAGAGAAGAAGATCGTCTTCGGCACGCCCGAGCAGAAGGAGGAAGCCTTCGAGGCGCTGCGGGCCAACAAGTGGGTCTCCGAGTGGTATCTCGACGAGGTGATGGAGAAGCTGCACCGCGAGCGGCTGTTCTATTCCGACGTCGTTGCCGACTACGAGGCGCTGGTGCAGCAGAAGGATATCGTCCTCGGCTACCGGCTGCACGGCAACCTGATGGCCCTGTCGAACGGCACTCCATCCATCTACTTCACCTACGACAGCCGCACGGTGGAATTCGCCGAGACGTATCAGATCCCCAGCTTCGACGTCTTCTCGGGCAAGGACTTCGTGCTCGAGGAATACTGGGACCAGTCGCTGTTCGACAAGTTCAACCGGGCCTATCATCACACCTATCGCGAGATGCGCCAGTTCCTCGTCGAGAACGGCGCCGACACCAAGATGGTCGACGTCATGCAGAAGACGCCGGAGCCGGCGCGCAAGGTGGCGTGATGGCGGCCAGCGCGAGGGGGGTAGCCACCGCTGTCATTGCAGGAGCGCTCGCGGGTGCGATCGCGACCGGGCTCATGCCCGGCGCGGCCCGCGCACAGACCTCCGGCGGCTATTCCCTCGCGCCGACGGGGCCGGTCGAGACCGTGTTCGACTGGTCCCGCGACGCCTGCGTCAAGAGCCACGTGCCGGACGCTCCGGCACGGGCCTTCCGCAATGCGGACGGTGAGGTGCGGCTGATCATCAGCCACAACGACAACCGCGCGCTGCTCGGCCCCAGCCTCGATGCGGTGGTGCCGAGCTGCGCGGTGATCTACGAAGCCAACCGCTCGCCGAAGCTCGCCGCCTTCGACGACCTCAGCTGGATCAGCAGCGTTTATACGGGCGACGGGCGCACGGTCTATGCGCTGGCCCACACGGAACTGCGCGGCGAGCGCACCCCGGGCCAGTGTCCGGCCGGCAAGTACAGCGCCTGCCTGCTCAACACCGTCACCGGGCTCGTCTCGCGTGACGGCGGCCGCAGCTTCCGGCCGGAGGGGGAGGGCGGCCCGCCCGTCGTGGCGACCTTGCCCTACGACTTCCCGACCGATCGCAAGGCGCGCGTCGGCTACGCCAATCCGACCAACATCATCAAGCGCGACGGCTGGTACTACGCCTTCATCTTCGCCGACGGCTACCGGGCGCAGAAGCGCGGCGCCTGTCTCATCCGTACGAAGAACCTTGGCGATCCGGCGTCTTGGCGGGCGTGGAACGGGCGCGATTTCTCCGCCCGCTTCGTCGATCCTTTCCGCGACGAGGTGACCGATGCCGACGCGCACACCTGCACGCCAGTGGCGACGCGCATCATCGGCCGTATGATCGGCGGGCTCGTCACGCTGCGCGATAGCGGCGAGGTGATGGCGGTGTTCGGCGACAAGCGCAAGATGCCGGACGGCCGCGTGGTCGAGGGCTTCTTCACCTCCACCTCGCGCGATCTCATCGAATGGAGCGAGCCGCGGCTCGTCATGGCGGCCGAGCTCCTGTGGGACAAGTCGTGCGACGAACGGCACGCCTATTTCTACCCCTCGCTCATCGACCCCGATGCGAAGACCTTTTCCTATGAGGATTTCGGCGAGCGCGGCTATCTCTATCTCACGCGTTATCAACTGAGAAACTGCAAGGTCACGTGGGATCGGGATCTCGTCCGCGTGCCGGTGGAACTGAAGCGCGGTGGCTGATAAGGCCGGGCAGGACACATGCAACGACGGATGATCTCAAGAGGGTGGCGATGACGGTTCTGGTGACAGGCGGTGCGGGCTATATCGGCAGCCACATGGTACTCGCCCTGCGCGATGCAGGGCGCGAGGTCGTGGTCCTCGACAACCTGAGCACCGGCTTCCGCTGGGCGGTGCACCCCGAGGCCGCCTTCGTCGAGGGCGACTGCGGCGACGAGGCGCTGCTCGGCAAGGTGATCCGCGAGCACGGCGTCGATGCCATCGTGCATTTCGCGGGCTCCATCGTGGTGCCGGATTCGGTCGCCGACCCGCTCGGCTACTATCTCAACAATACGGTCAGGTCGCGCGCGCTCATCGCCGCAGCGGTGGCGAACGGCGTGCCGCGCTTCCTCTTCTCCTCGACCGCCGCCGTCTACGGCGATGCGAAGGAGAGCCCGATCATCGAAGCGGCGCCGCTCGATCCCGTCTCGCCTTACGGCACGTCGAAGCTGATGACCGAGATGATGCTGCGCGACACGGCGCGGGCGCATCCGCTGAAATATGTCGCGCTGCGCTATTTCAACGTGGCGGGCGCCGACCCGGCCGGTCGCTCCGGCCAGTCGAGCCCGCGCGCCACGCATCTCATCAAGGTCGCGACGCAGGCGGCGCTCGGCGAGCGCACGCATCTCGATGTCTTCGGCACGGACTATCCGACGCCGGACGGCACCTGCCTGCGCGACTACATCCATGTGAGCGACCTGGCGCGGGCCCATGTCCTCGCCCTCGACTACCTCGCTGCCGGGGGCGAGAGCACGGTGTTCAACTGCGGCTACGGGCGCGGCTATTCGGTGCTCGAGGTCATCGAGGCGGTCAAGCGCGTCTCCGGCGTCGATTTTCCGGTCAACCATGTGCCGCGCCGGGCCGGTGATCCCGCCGCGCTCGTGGCCGGTGCCGGGCGGATCCGCGAGACGCTCGGTTGGAAGCCGGAGTTCGACCACCTCGACACGATCGTGGCACATGCGCTCGCTTGGGAGCGCAGTCTCGCGGCCCGGCGGCAGGCCGCGGAATAGGCGACGGATCCCATCTTGCGCCGTGCGCAACAGACTTAAGTGTTGCTTCACGTTTTTCCTGCTGACCTAATGCCTAAATCGAGGGCAGCGGGCCCGGCGACGGTCGACGGCAGTCCGCCGTCGGCACGGGCGGGTGGCCGTGCGGGTGCGGTAACGGCCCCGGCTCGGCCGGGGCGGTGAGACGTCGAGATGCCGAGAAGGAAACGCCGCCTGGCGCGGCGGGTGCCATCCGCGAGCAATGCCTGGTCGGCTCCCCGTCTCAGGCGGCAGGTCAACGACCTCTCGCGGCGGTTCGACAGGATCATCAACGGCACGCCGCAGATGCTCTGGACGAGCCGCGCCGACGGCAAGGGAGATGCCTTCAACAAGGCCTGGCACGATTTTGTAGGCGTCCCGCCCGGCACGATCACGTCGGACAACCTGGCGCAATGGATCCATCCGGACGACCGCGCCAGGGTCCGACGTGCGTGGCGGCGGGCCTTGAGCGCACAGGACGGATACGAGATCGACTATCGCCTCCGGCATCACTCCGGCGCCTATCGATGGGTGACGTCCCGCGGCGCTCCTACCTACGACGCCGATGGCCGGATGGAGGGGTGGCTTGGGACGACGATCGACATAGACGACCGCAAGAAGGCCGAGCTGCTGCTCGCGCTGAACGCCCAGCGCTACCGCGCGCTGCATGAGACGAGCGCCATGGTCCTGTGGATCGCCTTACCGGACGGGCGCGTGACCGAGCAATGGGGCTGGGCGTCGGTATCGGCGCAGGAGGGCGACGACTTCCGTGATTGGGGCTGGCTCGCGGCGGTCCACCCCGAGGATCGTCAGCGGGTCATGGCGCGCTGGCAGACGGCGCTGGCCGGCGGGTCTGTCTATGATGCCAGTTTCCGGGTGCTGACGCGCAGCGGCGACTTCCGCTGGGTCGAGGCACGGGCCGTGCCCGTGCGGGATGCTGACGGGGCAATCCGCGAGTGGGTGGGCAAGCTGTCCGACATCCACGAGCGTATGGAGGCAGAGGAATCCCTGCGGGCCAGCGAGGAGCGGCTGCGCCTCGCCGTCGAGAGTACCGCGCTCGGCATCTGGGATGCCGATTTCGTCACCGGCAGGCGTGAATGGAACACGCAGGCGCGCGCCATCCTCGGTCTGCCCGACGAGATGCCGGTTGATCGCGATTCCTTCCGCGCGCGTGTTCACCCGGACGACCGCGAGGAGGTCGAGCGGCGCTTCTTTGTCGACAGCCCGGCCGACGGCTCCGTCTATCGCGGCGAATACCGGATTCTGCGGGCGGACACGGGTGAGGAACGATGGGTGGCGGCGACGGGACGCACCGTTGTTGACGGTCGCGGGCGGCCTGTCCGCAAGATCGGTACCGTTCGCGACATCACGGAGCGGAAGAGGTCGCTGCAGGCGCTCAGTAGCAGCGAGCGCCGCCTGAGGCTGGCGCTGCAGGCGGCGCGGATGATCGCCTGGGAACAGGATCTGACGACGGGTTTCGTCACCCGCAGTGAAAATGCGGTCGGCATATTGGGGATCGGCTCTGGACCGGTCGAGGAGATCCTCGCCTGCATTCACCCCCAGGATCGGCAGCTCAGGCGCGATTTCCTGCGCTCGCCCGATTGCGGCGACACCATCGAAATCCGCTACCTGCGGCCCGACGGGCAACGCCTGTGGCTCGCCATCCGCGGCGAGCGGGTGGGGAACGACCGCCTCGTCGGCGTCACCTTCGACATTACGGCGCAGAAGCAGGCGGAGGAGGAGGCCTGGCGCATGGCGAGCCTCGATGGCCTGACGGGTCTCAGCAACCGCGCCTCGTTCCAGGAGACGCTGGAGCATATCTGCAGCGGTATGTCCGGTGCGGCCTCGGCCTTCAGCCTGCTCCTCGTCGATCTCGATCATTTTAAGGACGTCAACGATACGCTCGGCCACGATGCGGGCGACCAGTTGCTGATGGAGGTCGGTGCCCGCCTGCGCCGGGCGGTGCGCGCCGGCGACGTGGTGGCGCGGTTCGGCGGCGACGAATTCGCCGTTCTGGTGCGTGAGCCGCCTGCCGCCGGCTGGGCGGAGAAGCTCGCCGAGCGCATCCGCACGACGCTCCTCGCGCCCTTTGCAACCCGTGGGCGGACGTTCGCGACGCGGGCGAGCATCGGCATCGCGACCTTTCCCGACGACGGGGCGAATGCCAAGGATCTGCTGAAGAGCGCCGACATCGCGCTCTATCGCGCGAAGGCCGAGGGCCGCAATCGCTTCGTCACCTATACGCCCGCCCTGCGTGCGGCCGTGGAGGAACGCATCGCGCTCGTCGAGGACGTGCGGCGCGGCCTCAGGGCCCGCGAGATCGTGCCCTACTACCAGCCCAAGGTCTGCCTCGCCTCCGGGCGGATCGTCGGCTTCGAGGCGCTGGCGCGCTGGAATCACCCGGATCGCGGCCTGCTCACCCCGGCATCGTTCAGCGTCGCATTCGAGGATCCGGAGCTGTCGCGCGCGCTCGGCGAGCAGGTCCTCGCCTGCGTCACCGCGGACATGCGCCATTGGCTCGATCATGGCCTCGCCCCGGTGCAGGTTGCGGTCAACGTTTCACCGGCCGAGTTCAGCGATCGCCGCCTCGCCTCCTCCATCATGGAGATGCTCGACAGGCGAGGAATACCCGCCCGGTGGATCGAGGTGGAGATCACGGAGGCCGTCTTCCTCGACCAGATGCTGGCCGACGCGGCGGCGACGCTGCAAGAGCTCCACGCCGCAGGCTTCTCCATCGCCCTCGACGATTTCGGCACTGGCTACGCATCGCTGAGCCATCTCAAGCGTTTCCCGATCGACCACATCAAGATCGACAAGAGTTTCATCCACGAGATCGAGCGCAACGAGGACGACGAGGCGATCGTTTCGGCGGTGATCCACCTCGGTCATCGCATGAAAATGCAGATCACGGCCGAGGGCGTCGAAACGCTCAGCCAGGCCAGCCGGCTGCATGAGCTCGGCTGCGACAATGCGCAGGGCCATCTCTACGCCGGGGCGATGAGCGCCTGTGACGTCACGGCCTTTCTGACGCGCCTGCCGGGCGACGAAAGCCGTGCTGCTCCGGGACGCCGCGGGCCGGCGGCGCGGGCCGGTGGCGGCTGATCCCGAGGCGGGCCAAGTCTGGCGAGGGCGTCCGGATGGGCTCAAGCCCACCGGACGGATGTTGTAAGTCCACGATACGGACCTTCCGCGCTGCAGGATCAGTATTGCCTGCCTCGCCATTCCGTGCGATGACTGCTCTCCTACGCCATCAAAAATCATAATGTGGAACCACGTGCCGCCTCGCCGTCATCAGGGCGGGTGGGCCGGAGAGGAAAACGGGAGGAGGCGCGCAGGATGGCTGCCGCGAACAACGACTCTTTGGTGCTCGAGACGCCGTCGGAGGTTGTCGATGCGCGGCCGGGCTCGCGCCTGATGTGGCCGGTCGAGTTCGTGGCGTCGGTTCTGCTCGTTGCCGTCGTCGGCCTGCTCCTTATAGGGGTCGTGTCGCGCTATGTGCTGTCGCTGCCGATCGTGTGGATCGATGAAGCGGCGTCGATCTCGTTCCTCTGGCTTGCCATGCTCGGCGCGGCGATCGCCATCGACCGCAACGAGCACCTGCGCCTGACGCTCTTCCTCGGCCTCATGCCGGAGAGGGCCAGGGCCTTTGTCAGCACGCTCGCGCTCGTCATCGTCGCCGCCGTCCTCATGGCACTCATCATGCCGGCGGTCGAATATGTCGAAGAAGAATGGTACGTCACTTCGGCGGCGCTCAACATCCCGATGAGTTTCCGCGCTTCGGCGCTCGTCGTCGGGCTCGTGCTCATGTTCGCGCTCGCGGTTGGCCATGCGGTGCGGGAATCGACGCTGCCGAACCTTGCCGGCGCGGTGGCGCTCGTCGCTGCCTTCGGGCTGCTCGGCTGGCATTTCTCGCCTTTTTTCCTGTCGCTCGGCTATCTGAACATCCTCATCTTCCTCGTCTGCGTGGTCGCCTTGTGTCTTCTTGCCGGCGTGCCGATTGCCTTCTGCTTCGGCATGGGGACGATCGCCTTCATCCTCTTCAGCACGCATGTGCCGGTGATCGTGCTCATCGGCCGCATTGACGAGGGCATGTCGAGCCTCATCCTGCTCTCGGTGCCGGTTTTCGTGCTGCTCGGCTGCGTGCTCGACGCGACCGGCATGGGCAAGGCCATCGTCGAGTTCATGGCCTCGCTGCTCGGGCACGTGAAGGCGGGCATGTCCTATGTCCTGCTCGGCTCGCTCTTCCTCGTCTCCGGCATCTCCGGCTCCAAGGTGTCCGACATGGCGACGGTGGCGCCGGCGCTGTTCCCGGAGATGAAGCGTCGCGGTCACAAGCCGCGCGAGATGATCGCGCTGCTCGCCACGGGTGCGGCGATGGCGGACACGGTGCCGCCCTCGATCGTGCTCATCGTGCTCGGCTCGGTGGCGGGCGTCTCGATCGCGGGGCTGTTCACGAGCGGATTTGTCATTGCCATGGTGCTGCTCGTCGTGCTCGCCGTGCTGGCGCGCATCAAGGCGGCGCGCGAGAACATGGAGGGGGTCAGGCGCGCGCCACTGGCCGTCGTCGGCAAGGCGCTCGTCGTCGCGGCGCCGGCGCTCGTCCTGCCCTTCCTCATCCGCGGCGCGGTCGGAGGCGGTGTCGCGACGGCCACCGAAGTTTCCACGATCGCGGTGCTCTATGCCATCGTCATCGGCATCGTGCTCTATGGCGGCATCAGCCTGCGCAAGTTCTACAGCATGCTGGTGGAGACGGCGGCGCTCTCGGGCGCCATCCTGCTCATCCTCGGCACGGCCTCGGCCATGGCCTGGGCGTTGACCCAGACCGGCTTCGCCAACCAGCTCGCCGGCTACATGACCAACCTGCCGGGCGGCTGGTTCTCCTTCATGCTCGTCAGCATCGTGGTCTTCCTCGTGCTCGGCTGCGTGCTCGAGGGGCTGCCGGCGATCGTGCTGATGGCGCCGATCATGTTCCCCATCGCCGCAAGGCTCGGCATCAACGACATCCACTATTCCATGGTCGTCGTGACGGCGATGAACATCGGCCTCATGGCGCCGCCCATCGGCATCGGCTTCTACATCGCCTGCAAGATCGGCGACGTGTCGCCGGACGAGGCCATGTCGGCGATCTGGCCCTATCTCGGTGCGCTCGTCGTCGGGCTCTTGCTGATCGCGGCCATTCCGGCGCTGTCGACGGCTTATCTTTGAAAACATTAAGAAGACGTCCAATCAGGAGGAAACGACCCATGAAGATCTCTCGTCGCGCAATGCTTGCGGGCACCGCTTCGGTGGCCTTTGCCGGCTCCTTGAAATATGCCGGCGCCCAGACCGCCGAGTTCAACTACAAATACGCCAACAACCTGCCCGTCTCGCACCCGATGAACGTGCGCGCGCAGGAGGCTGTCGCGAAGATCCGCGAGGAGACGGGCGGGCGCGTCTCGATCCAGATCTTCCCCAGCAACCAGCTCGGCGCCGACACGGACATGCTGAGCCAGGTGCGCTCGGGCGGCGTCGAGTTCTTCACGCTGTCGCCGCTCATCCTGTCGACGCTGGTGCCCAACGCCTCAATCAGCGGCATGGGCTTCGCATTCCCCAACTACGACGCTGTCTGGCATGCCATGGATGGCGACCTCGGCAAATATGTGCGCGGCGAGATCGAGAAGGCCAATCTCGTCGTCATGGACAAGATCTGGGACAACGGCTTTCGCCAGATCACGAGTTCGACCGGGCCCATCAACACGGCCGACGATCTCAAGGGCTTCAAGATCCGCGTGCCGGTGAGCCCGCTGTGGACCTCGATGTTCAAGGCCTTCGAGTCGGCACCGGCGAGCATCAATTTCGCCGAGGTCTATTCCGCCCTGCAGACCAAGATCGTCGACGGGCAGGAGAACCCGCTCGCCATCATCGCCACCGCCAAGCTCTACGAGGTGCAGCAGTACTGCTCGCTCACCAACCATATGTGGGACGGCTTCTGGTTCCTCGCCAACAGGCGCGCCTGGCAGCGCCTGCCGGAGGACCTGCGCACCATCGTGGCGAAGAACCTCAACGATGCGGCGGTGAAGGAGCGCGCGGATGTCGCCGCCCTGAACGCCTCGCTGCAGGAGGAACTGACCGGCAAGGGCATGAAGTTCAACAAGCCCGAGCCCGACTCCTTCCGCAAGAAGCTGCGCGACGCCGGCTTCTATGCGGAATGGAAGAGCAAGTACGGCGACGAGGCGTGGGCGATCTTCGAGAAGGCGATCTCGCCAGCGTAACCGGTCTGGAGCAGGTCTCTCAAGGAGCGACGGGCGCTAGTCGCACCATGAGGGTAGGCTTCTTCCTCCCCTCGCAGGCGAGGGGAGGTGAAGACCTGCGTCGGTCCGTGTCGTGCTCGTCGCGGCGGGCCGGCAAAGGCGAAGTTCATCACAAGGGAAGACATCGACCGTGGCCGATCGACTGAAGGGAAGATGCGCGATCGTCTTCGGCGCCGGCTCGTCCGGCCCCGGCTGGGGCAACGGCAAGGCCACCGCCGTCGCCTTCGCCCGCGAAGGGGCGAGGGTTGCCTGCGTCGATCTTGCCGAGGCGGCCGCGGCCGAGACGGCGGCGATCATTCGCGCGGAGGGCAACGAAGCCATCGCGCTTGCAGCGGACGTGACGAGCCTCGCGTCGGTCGAGACGGCGGCTGCCGCCGCGATGGAGGCGTTCGGCGCCATCGACATCCTGCACAACAATGTTGGCGTCACCCACATGGGCGGCCCGGTCGAGCTTGACGAGGAGCGGTTCCAGGCCGCGCTCGACCTCAACATCGGCTCCGTCTATCGCACCGCCAAGGCCGTGCTGCCGCACATGTTGACGGGTGGCGGCGGCGCCATCGTCAACATTTCCTCGCTCGCGGCCATCCGCTACGTCGGCTATCCGTATTTCTCCTACTATGCCACCAAGGCGGCGGTGAACCAGGCGACGGTGGCCCTCGCCATGCAATATGCCCGGCAGGGCATCCGCGCCAATTGCATCATGCCCGGCCTCATCGACACGCCGATGATCTACAAGCAGATCTCCGGCCAGTACGGCTCGGTCGAGGAGATGGTGGCCGCCCGCAACGCGCTCGTGCCGACCGGCCGCATGGGGACGGCCTGGGACATCGCCGCCGCGGCCGTCTTCCTCGTCTCCGACGAGGCGCGCTTCATCACCGGCGTGTGTCTGCCGGTCGACGGCGGCCAGAGCTGCGCCGTCGGACCGATGTCCTGAGCCATGGCCCTCGCGCTGTCCCGTGATCGCGACCAGACCGGGGCGCAGAGCGTCGACAGGGCGCTTGGCCTGCTTTCGATGGTCGGGCGCCACGCCGACCGGGGTGCCTCGCTCACCGACATTGTCGAGGAGAGCGGCCTCAACAAGCCGACCGCGCGCCGCCTGCTGCTCGCGCTGATGCGTGCCGGCCTCGTCGAGCAGGACGAGACGAGCCGCCGCTACTACCTTGGCGAGGAGGCCTATGTGCTCGGCTCGCTGGCCTCGCGGCGCTTCGGCCTGCTGCAGGTTGCCATGGAAAGCCTGACGCGGCTGTCGAAGCGCACGGAGGATTCGAGCTTCCTGTCGGTCCGGCGCGATACCTTCTCCGTGTGCCTCTACCGCGAGGAGGGCACCTATCCGGTGCGCACCCATGCGCTGCAGGCTGGGTTCGAGCATCCGCTCGGTGTCGGTGCCGGCTCGCTCGCCATGCTCGCGGCCTTGCCTGACGAGGAGGTGGAGGCGGTGCTGGCGGCGAACGAGTCCGTGCTCAAGGCGAAATATCCCATGCTGCCGGCATCGCGCATACGCGAGGGCGTGGCGGCGACCCGCGCCCGGGGGTTCGCGCTCAACCCCGGGCTCATCTTCGCCAATTCCTGGGGCATCGGCATGGTGGTGCGGGGTCCCGACGGCCGGCTCGCCGGAGCGCTGTCGATCGCAGCTATCGACAGCCGCATGCAGCCCGAGCGCCAGAGCGAACTTGCCGGCTATCTCGCGCTCGAGGTGCGGGTGGTCGAGGAGCGCCTCGCCCAGATGTTCGCGACCCGCGGTTCGCCGCGCGGACAGGCCGCCATGAGGAATCAGGTCAGGAGATCGCCACGATGACGATGACGCCACCCGGAGGGGTTGTGCCCTGTTCCACGCGGGTGATGAACCTCTCCCATTTCCTTACCCAGACGGCGCGGCGCAATCCGGACGACATCGGTTTCGTCTGGCGCGAGCAGCAATGGACCTGGCGGGAGATGGAGGCGCGGGTTGACGCCATGGCGGCGGCCCTGCGCGACCGCTTCGGCCTTCGCAAGGGCGACCGGGTCCTCATCCAGTCCGCCAACTGCAACCAGATGTTCGAATCGATGTTTGCCTGCTTCCGCCTCGGTGCGGTATGGGTGCCGGCGAACTACCGCCAGTCGCCGGAGGATGTCGCCTATCTCGCCAAAGCAAGCGGCGCGCGCGGCCTCATCTGCGGCGCAGGCTTCCCCGACCATGCGCACGCCTGTCGCGAGGCGGCGCCGGATCTTGCGTTCACCATCGCCATCGGCCCGGCGGACTTTGGCGAGGATTACGACGCCCTCGTTGCGCAGCACCTCGGCCGGACGGTGCCGAGCGTTGCGGTGGAGCGAGACGATCCGTGCTGGTTCTTCTACACCTCTGGCACCACCGGGCGCCCGAAGGCGGCCGTGCTCACACACGGTCAGATGGCCTTCGTCATCACCAACCATCTGTGCGACCTGATGCCGGGCACGACGCGCGAGGATGCGTCCGTCGTGGTCGCGCCCTTGTCGCACGGGGCGGGTGTGCACCAGCTCGTGCAGGTGGCGCACGGGGCGAAGACCATCCTGCTACCCACGGACAAGCTCGACGTGCCGACCGTCTGGCGGCTCGTCGAGGAATGGCGGGTGACGAATCTCTTCACGGTGCCCACCATCCTCAAGATGCTGGTGGAGGACGAGAGCGTCGGCCGATTCGACCACTCCTCGCTGCGCTACGTCATCTATGCCGGCGCTCCCATGTACCGCGAGGACCAGAAGAAGGCGCTCGCAACGCTCGGGGTGGTGCTCGTGCAATATTTCGGCCTCGGCGAGGTGACGGGCAACATCACCGTGCTCCCGCCGGTCTACCACAGTCTGGAGGACGGACCGCAGGCGCGCATCGGCACCTGCGGATTCGAGCGCACGGGCATGCAGGTCGAGATCCAGGACGATAATGGCAATCCCGTCGCGCCGGGCGAGACGGGTGAGATCTGCGTCATCGGCCCGGCCGTCTTCGCCGGCTACTACGACAACCCCGAAGCCAACGCCAAGGCCTTCCGCAACGGCTGGTTCCGCACCGGCGATCTCGGCCATATGGCCGAGGACGGCTTCGTCTACATCACCGGCCGCGCGTCGGACATGTACATCTCCGGCGGGTCGAACATCTACCCGCGCGAGATCGAGGAGAAGATCCTGCAGCATCCCGACATCGGCGAAGTCGCGGTGGTCGGCGTGCCAGACCCGCTGTGGGGGGAGGTGGGCTATGCCGTCTGCGTCGCCCGGCCGGGCGTCGCGCCCGAGAGCCTCGGGCTCGACCGGTGGCTGGACGGCAAGATCGCCCGCTACAAGATGCCCAAGCGCTTCATCTTCTGGGAGGCCCTGCCCAAGTCGGCCTACGGCAAGATCACGAAGAAGATGATCCGGGAGGAGCTGGAGCGGCGCGGCGAGATCGCCAGCAAGGCCCCAGCGTGAGGAGGGCGCGATGAGCAATAGCGAGAAGGGCGCCGTCGCCGTCACCGGCGGCGCCTCCGGCATCGGTCTCGAGACGGCGCGATTTCTCGGCGAGCGCGGACACGCCGTCTTCCTCATCGACATGAAGCGCGAGGCGCTCGATTCGGCCTGCCGCGACCTCGGTCTGCCCATGGTGCACGGCATCGCCTGCGACGTCACCGACGAAGTCGGGATCGAGACAGCCATCCGGACGATCACGGCACAGCATCGCCTGGCAGGCGTCGTCAACTGCGCTGGCATCGCCCTCGACCGCCCGGCGGTGGAGACGAGTGTCGCCGACTTCCGCCGCATCGTCGACGTCAATCTGACAGGATCCTTCATCGTCTCGCGAGCCGCGGCGCGCCACTGGCTGGCAGCGAAGGAGCCGGGCGCTATCGTCAACATCACCTCCGTGTCGGGCCTCACCGGAAACAAAGGCCGCAGCGCCTATGGCGCATCGAAGGGCGGGCAGAACCTGCTGACGCTCGTCATGGCGACCGAGCTCGGCGCAGCCGGTATCCGCGTCAATGCGGTCGCGCCGGGGCCCGTCGACACGCCGCTGACGAAGGCGGTCCACACCGAGGATGTGCGCCGGCAATGGATCGAGCGCGTGCCCCAGCGGCGCTACGGCACGCCGCGCGAGATCGCCGGGGCGGTCGCCTTCCTGCTCTCGGAGGATGCGGCCTATGTCAACGGCCAGATTCTCGCCGTCGACGGCGGCTTCATCCATGCGGGCCTTGTGCCCTGAGGAGGTTCCGATGCGCAGCATCCGCCACCCGGGGCCCGTCTCCCGCGAACGCTTCTTCGCCGTACCGTGCGCGGCGGTGCCGCTGCGGCTGACGCTTGCCGCCGGCACCAGCATCAACGAGGCGGTCGGCCGCGCCTTCGCGGAGGCCGGCCTTGCCGGCGGCTACATCCGCCTCGCCGGCGCCCGCGTCGATCCGATACGCTACGTTATTCCCGCCGCCGCGCCGGACGATACGCACGCCGCCTGGTACAGCGAAACCTTCGCGCCCGCGGGCGTGACGGTGATCGAGGATGCCGGGCTCGTCGTCGGGCGCCGCGATGGCGAGCCGTTCCTGCACTGCCACGGTCTCTGGACGCCGGCGGGCGGCGAGCGCCGCATGGGCCATCTCCTGCCGCTCGATTCGTGCCTGTGCGAGCCCGTCGAGGTCGCCGCCTGGGGCCTTGCGGGTGCGCTCTTCGATGTGCGGGAGGATGAAGAGACGAACTTCCGGCTGTTCCGCGCCGTGCCCACCGAGATGGCGCAGCACGACGGCGCCCGCGCGATGGCCTGCACGATCAAGCCGAACGAGGATATCGTGCCGACCATTGAGCGCATCTGCCGCGAAAGCGGTATCGCCGATGCCTCGGTCCACGGCATCGGCAGCCTCGTCGGCGCGACCTTCACCGAAGCACCGGAGATGGCCTCCTACGCGACCGAGGTGCTCGTCACCGCGGGCTGCGTGCGCGCCGGCCGCTGCGATCTCGACATCGCGCTCGTCGGCATGGACGGCTCCATCGGCGGTGGACGCCTGCGGCACGATGGCAACGCGACCTGCGTAACCTTCGAGCTACTCATCGTGGCGGACGCCTGAGAGGCAGGCCGCGCCGCGTCATGCGGGATGAGCGACGCCGGCGCCGGTGGGGCGACCCGCCGGCCGCGACGGTATGTCCTTCAGCGCGTCGAGCGGGCCGGCGAGGGCCGTGCGCGGCGGCACGAGCTCAGGCGCCACCAGATGGATCTGCGCCGCGGCCGCGGGATCCGCGATGATCTCGAAGGCCCGGGCCAGCATGGCTTCGACATCCTGCCGGATCATGATGACCGGGAAGGGCAGGAAGGACGCGAACGGGTCGTAATCGTAGCAGCCCACCACGAGATCCTTGAATGCGGCGTCCGGGAAGCCCGCCATGAAGCGCAGGAAACCTTCGAGATTGATGGTTGAATTGATGATGATGGCCCTCGGCAGCCGTCCCTCGCGCGCGAAGAACGCCTCGAAGGCGAGCCGCGTGTTGTTGGCCGAATAGCCCGTGGGCTGGATGCAGACGTCGGGGTCGGCGTCCAGCAGCGTGCGCTTGACGGCGCGGAAGCCGCGGATGCGCTCGCGGCTCGCATGGTCGTCGCGCCCGCCGAAGATGTAGAGCTCCTCCGGGCGCAGCGGCTCTGTCGCGGCGCAGTGGCGGATGACGGCCTCGGTAAGCCGGCACGCGCCGTCATAATTGTCGCTGATGATCGAGGGGGCCCGAGTGCCTGGCAGGTCAATGTTGACGTGCCTGAGCCCGGCCTTCTCGCAGATCTCGTGTACGCCATCGGGGTCGGTCGCGCCGCAGATGAAGAGTTCGTCCACCGAATAGGCGATGAGGCTTTCCGCCGTCTCGCGCTCGGCCCGCGGGTCGCGGCTGGCGCTCGCCACGATCGGACATTCGCCGCGCGCCCGCACCATCGCCTCGAAGGTCTGGGCGAGCGACGAGAAATACCGGTTGTCGTAGAGCGGCAGCAGGAGGCCGACGAGGCCGGAGCGGGAGCGTCGCAGGCCGCGGGCCTGACGGTTGGCGGTGTATTGCTGGCTATCGGCGAGCTTGAGGACGAGCGTGGCGGTCTTCTCGCTGATCCGGCGCTTGCGCCACGAGCCGTTGAGCACCGCGCTCACCGTCGACGGCGAGCAGCCCGACAGGGCCGACAGGTCGTAGATCGTCTTTCTCTTGCCGCTTCTCGTCATGGCCGATCCGACTGCCGTCGTGCCCGTCCTGCATGGAAATACCCGACGGGCTTAATCGCGGCTTGACGACAGGATAGCAACTGCGGAATAGTTGCACCATCGATTGTGCAAGCCCCGCAAAGATCGGTCAACGACAGGGCTGCGAGCAGGATTGTCCGCGAAGGGCGCGGACACGGCTGCCTGGGAGGAAAGCATGAGGAAACTGCTTGTCGCTGCGGTTGCAGCGTCCTTGTCCATCGCATCGGCTTTTTCGGCAGCGGCGCAGGAGACCGGCAAGGTCGGCGTCGTCGTCAAGATCGGCGGCATTCCCTGGTTCAACGCCATGGAGGCCGGCATCAAGGAGCGGGGCGCCAAGCTCGGCGTCGACGCCTTCATGGTCGGCCCGACGAGCGCCGATCCGGCGCTGCAGGTGCGCGCCATCGAGGATCTCATCGCCCAGGGCGTCAAGGTCATCGGCGTCGTGCCGAATGACGCCACCGTGCTCGAGCCGGTGCTGAGCAAGGCGCAGAGCAACGGGATCATCGTCATCACGCATGAATCGCCCGGCCAGAAGGGCGCCGACTGGAATTTCGAGCTCGCCTCCGCCACCGGCTTCGGCGAGGCTCATGCCGAACTCCTCGCCGAGAAGATGGGCGGCAAGGGCAAGTATGCCGTCTTCGTCGGTTCGCTGACGGTGCCACTGCACAATGCCTGGGCCGATGCCGCTATCGCGCACCTCAAGGAGAAGTACCCCGAGATGCAGCTCGTCGGCGAGCGCTACGGTGTTGCCGAGGATGTCGACGCCAGCCGCAAGACGGCGCTCGACCTCATCTCGGCCCATCCGGACCTCAAGGGGTTCCTCGCCTTCGGCAGCCAGGGGCCGATCGGCGCCGGCCGCGCCGTCGAGGAGCGGCGCAAGGTCGGCGAGATCTTCGTGCTCGGGCCGTTCTCGCCCGGACAGGGGCGCCGGCTCATTAAATCCGATGCCATCTCGGGCGGCTTCATGTGGAACCCCAAACAGGCCGGCGAGGTCTTCGTCACTTTGGCCGACCGGCTGATGAAGGGGGGCAAGATCGAGGCCGGCGACGAGATCGAGGGCCTCGGCAAGGTCACGCCCGACGGCAACAACCTCATCGTCGACCAGCTCGTCGCCATCAACAAGGACACGGTGGACCGGCTCGCCGACATGGGCCTCTGAGAGCCGGATCGGCAGCGTTGAACCACCTCGGCCGGGTGGCCCGTCCGCCCGGCAACGGGCCGGCAAGCGAGAGCGGACGAGACATGGCTACGGCTCAACCGGGCGCCGCGCCGGCGCCCCGGCCCCTCCTATCGCTGAGCGACGTCAGCGTCACCTTCGGCGGCGTGACGGCCCTCAAGGGCGTCTCCTTCGAAGTGATGCCCGGCGAGGTGCATTGTCTTGCGGGCGAGAACGGTTCCGGCAAGAGCACGCTCATCAAGGTCATCACCGGCGTCTACCGGCCGGACGGCGAGGCGCGTATCAGCTTCGACGGCGAGGTTTACGACCAAATGACGCCGGTCGCGGCCCAAGCGGCGGGCATCCGCGTCATCTGGCAGGACCTTGCCCTCTTCCCCGAGATGTCGGTGGCGGAGAACATCGCCTTCCAGGAGGTGGTTGGCGGCCGCCCGCGCCGCGTCGACCACGGGGCCATGCGCGAGACCGCGCGGAAGGTGCTGGCGCGCCTCGGCACCAGCCTCGACCTCGACCTGCCGCTGCGCGACTATTCCATCGCCCGCCGGCAGATCGTCGCCATCGCCCGCGCGCTCGTCGGCGAGGCGAAGATCATCTTCATGGACGAGCCGACGGCCTCGCTGACGCAGGCCGAGACCAGCCATCTCCTCGCCATCGTGCGCACCCTGTCACGCGAGGGGATCGCGGTCGTCTTTGTCAGCCATCGCCTCGCGGAGGTGATCGAGATCGCGGACCGGATGACGGTGCTGCGCGATGGGCGGCTCGTCGGCGTCTATCCGGCGAGGGAGATGACCCCCTCGCGTATCACGGAGCTGATGACGGGGCGTACCTTCGACGCCAATGTCCGCGCCCGCTCGCATGGCACGGCACCCGCCGTCCTCGCGGTTGAAGGCCTGACGCGCCCTGGCGAGTTCGAAGACGTCTCGTTCGTGGTGCGGCGCGGGGAGACGCTCGGCATCACGGGCTTGCTCGGGGCCGGGCGCACGGAGCTCGCCCTGACCCTCTTCGGCATGCGCCGGCCGCATGCGGGCACCATCCGCCTCGACGGCAAGCCGGTGCGCTTCCGCTCCAACCGGGACGCGATCCGCGCCGGCATCGCTTATCTGTCGGAGGACAGGCTCTCGCTCGGCCTCATCCAGCCGCAGTCGATCGCCGACAACCTCGTCATCGCCTCGCTCGGCAAGGTGATGACGGGCGGGCTCATCTCGCAACGCCGGAAGCAGGGGCTCGTCGCCCGCTGGGTCGGCGAACTCGGCATCAAGATCGGCCGGCAGGAGGATGCCGTCTCGACGCTCTCGGGCGGCAACCAGCAGCGCGTCGCCATCGCCAAGTGGCTCGCGACGGACCCGCGCCTCCTCATCCTCGACGCGCCGACCGTGGGCGTCGACGTCGGAGCCCGGGCCGGTATCTTCGACATCGTGGCGCGGCTGGCGGCCGAGGGGCTCGCCATCATCCTCATCTCCGACGAATTGCCGGAGGTCTACTACAACGCCGACCGGGTGCTGCACATGGCGCGCGGCCGCATCGTCGGCGAATACGACCCGCGCAGCATCGCGCTGCCGGAGCTGGAGGCGGCGGTCTATGCTTAGAAGGCTTCAGACCCAGACCACCGAGATGGTGCTGCTCGCGGTGATCGTGGCGATCTGCCTCGTCTTGTCGCTGGCGAGCGACCGCTTCTTCACGCTCGTCAATCTCTTCGACCTCGCCAACGCCAGCGCCGTCAACATCATCTTCGCGGTCGGCCTGCTCGTCGTGCTGATCGCCGGCGGCATCGACATCTCCTTCGCCGTGGCGGCCTCCGTCGTGCAATATCTGACCGCGCTGGCGCTCGCTCAGATCGGGGGCGGCGGCTGGGTGAGCGGCCTTCTCATCGCCGGCAGCATCGGCATCCTGCTCGGGGCGTTCAACGCCTTCCTCATCCACCGCTTCCGCATCATCTCCATCGTCGTCACCATCGCGACCTTCAACATCTACTTCGGCCTCCTGATGTTCTTCACGCGCGGCGTGTCGATCTACGACCTGCCGGACTGGTGGACGGGCAAGGTCATCCTGTTCGAGCGGCAGATGGCGGACGGCAACTGGGCGGAGCTGCGGCTGCCGGTGCTGGTCATGGCACTCTGCGTCTTCGCCACCTGGGCGCTCATCCGCCACACGACGACCGGGCGTCAGCTCTATGCCTTCGGCGATAATCCCGAAGGGGCACGCCGCTTCGGCATCAGCGTCGCAGCCATGCAGTTCATCGCCTTCGGCTGGCTCGGCCTCATGGCCGGCATCGGCGGCCTCGTGCAGGCCCATTATGCGCAGGAGGTGGTGCCCAATGCGCTCTACGGGCGCGAGCTCGACGTGCTGGCAGCCGTCGTCCTCGGCGGGGCGCGGCTCGGCGGCGGGCGGGGATCGGTGCTCGGCTGCGTGCTCGGCGTGCTGCTCGTCGCCATCGTGCAGAACGGGCTCAACCTGCTCGGGGCGTCGCCTTACGCCTTCCGCATGATCATCGGCGTCATCATCCTCGTCGCCATCACCTTGTCGAACGCGCAGATCGGAAAGCTGTTCGCGACGCGCAGCGAGGGGAGGGCGGCGCCATGACGTCCCCCTTCGTGGTCCTGCCCCTGAAGCGCCCGCCGCAGGGGTTGAGCGCGGACCTGGCGGGACCGCTCGCCGCCTTCGTCATGGTGATGCTGATCTTCAGCCTGGCGACGCCGCGCTTCCTGTCGTCGGCGACCTTCGGCTCGGTCGCCTTCCAGTTGCCCGAGCTCGGCCTGCTCACGCTCGCCATGCTGCTGCCGATTCTCACGGGCGGGCTCAACCTCGCCATCACCTTCACCGCCAATATCGCTGGGCTGACGGTCGCCTGGGTGCTGCACCAGAACGGTGGCGTCAACGCCGGTCCGGACGCCTTTGCCCTCGGCGTCGTGCTGGCGCTCGCGGCAGGGGCGGCGAGTGGCCTCGTCATGGGGCTCGTCATCGCCTTCTCGCGCGCCCACCCCATCCTCGTGTCGCTGGCGATGATGATCTTTCTGCGCGGGCTCGGCGAGTT
Source organism: Chelatococcus daeguensis (assembly GCF_001887265.1). Classification (NCBI taxonomy): domain Bacteria; kingdom Pseudomonadati; phylum Pseudomonadota; class Alphaproteobacteria; order Hyphomicrobiales; family Chelatococcaceae; genus Chelatococcus; species Chelatococcus daeguensis. The sequence goes on from NZ_CP018096.1 coordinate 375,161, forward strand.
CCTGACGCGCGGTGGCGACATTTCGGGCTTTCCGGCCTTCATCCGCCCGCTCGGCCACGGCATGGTCCTCGGCGTACCGGTGCCGCTCATCGTCTTCCTCGCCTGCGCCGGGCTGTGGCATCTGATGCTGTCGCGCACGCGGCTCGGCTTCAACATCTACATGATCGGCTCGAACAGCGCCGCGGCGCGCTATTCCGGCGTCGATACGCGCAAGGTCATCGTCCTCGTCTACACGCTCTCCGGCCTCATGTGCGCGATCGCCGGCATCATCATGATGGCGCGCTTCAATTCCGTGCGCGTGGGCCATGGCGAGGCCTATCTGCTGATCACCGTGCTCGCCTGCTTTCTCGGCGGTGTCGACCCCTTCGGCGGCTTCGGCCGGGCGGTCCCCGTCGTCGTGGCGCTCGCCGTGCTGCAGCTCCTGTCCTCCGGGCTCAACCTCCTCGGCGCCAGCCAGCATCTGGCGACGGCCGTGTGGGGCATGCTGCTGGTGGCGGTCATGGTTCTGCGCTGGCTGGCGGGGCAGGTCGCGGCGGCACTCGAACGAAGACGAAGGAGGTAGCGATGCAGGGATTCGGCGTCCACACGAGCATGTGGACCATGACGTGGGACCGGGCCGGGGCGGAGCGGGCGGTCGCCGCCGCGCAATCCTACGGCATGGATTTCATCGAGATCGCGCTGCTCAATGCGCCGGCGGTCGATGCCGCCCATTCGCGTGCGCTGCTCGAGAAGGCGGGCCTGAGGGCCGTGTGCTCGCTCGGCCTGCCCGAACAGGCCTGGGCCTCGCAGCGGCCCGAGGCGGCGATCGACTATCTCAAGGTCGCCATCGACAAGACGGCGGAGATCGGCGCCGAGGCGCTGTCCGGCGTTATTTTCGGAGGCATCGGCGAGCGCACCGGCGTGCCGCCGACCGAGCAGGAATACGACAACATTGCCCGCGCGCTGACGGCGGCGGCCCGGCACGCCAAGGCGCGCGGCATCGAGCTCGGCATCGAGGCGGTCAACCGCTACGAGAACCACCTCATCAACACCGCGCGGCAGGCCGTGGAGATGGTGGAGCGGGTGGGCGCCGACAATGTCTTCGTCCACCTCGACACCTATCACATGAACATCGAGGAGAAGGGCGCCGCCATGGGCATCCTCGATGCGCGCGAGCACCTCAAGTACATCCACATGTCGGAGAGCGACCGCGGCACGCCCGGCTGCGGCAACGTGCCGTGGGACGAGATCTGCGCGGCGCTCGCCGCCATCGGCTTCCGCGGCGGCCTCGCCATGGAGAGCTTCATCAACATGCCACCGGAGGTGGCCTATGGCCTCGCCGTCTGGCGACCGGTGGCGAAGGACGAGGCGGAGGTCATGGGCAACGGCCTGCCCTTCCTGCGCAACAAGGCCCGGCAATACGGCCTCATCTGAGCGGAGGACGCGATGGCCGGGATGCGGGCCGGCGGCGTCGTCGCGGTGTTCGACGTCGGCAAGACGAACATCAAGCTGAGCGCCGCCGACGCCGACGGGCACGTGCTCGAGACACTGAGCGTGGCCAATCCGGTGCGCGAGGGGCCGCCCTGGCGGCACCACGACCTTGCGGCGATCCGTGGCTGGCTGCTCGACGGGCTCGGCACGCTGGGGAAGCGCCATGCGCTGCAGGGCTTCGTGCCCGTCGGGCACGGCTCCGGCGGCGTCCTCGCCCTTGCCGATCCCGACGCGGGCGACGGCGCGGCGCTGCCGATGATCGATTACGAGCAGCCGCTGCCGGAGGACATCCGCGAGGCCTATGCGCCGCTCGCCGGCCCGTTTCTCGACCGCGGCAGCGCGCTGATGCACGGGGCGACGCACCAGGCACGCCAGCTGTTCTGGATGGAACGGGAGGCGCCGGCGGCGGTCGCCGCGGCCCGCTGGTATCTCGGCATCCCGCAGTACTGGGCCTGGGTCATGTCCGGCGTCGCCGTCTCGGAGGCGAGCGTGCTCGGCGCCCAGTCGCATCTGTGGAACGTTCCCGAGCGGCGCTGGGCAGCGATCGTGCGCGCGCGCGGCTGGGAACGGCTGATGCCGCTCTTCGCCAGGGCCTGGCAGGCGGTGGGCCGGATCCGGCCGGTGCTCGCGGACCGTCACGGGCTGCCGCAGGACCTTGCCATCTTCGCCGGCGGCCACGACAGCAGCGTGAATTACTATCGCTACCAGGCGGCGGGGCTACGCGCGGCAAGCGTCGTCTCCACCGGCACCTGGATCGTCGGGCTGTCGGGCGGAACGCCGCTCGCGCGGCTCGACGAGCAGCGCGGCATGACCTGCAACAGCGATGTTTTCGGTGCGCCGCTCGGCGGCGTTCTCAGCATGGGCGGGCGGGAATTCGCGGCGATCGCGGGTCCGGATGCCCCGGCGGAGCCTGTCGCCATCGAGACCGCCGCCCGGCTTGCCGCGCGCGGCACCATGGCGATGCCCTCCTTCGGCGACAGCGACAGCCTCTTTCCCGGAAGCGCCGGGCGCGGCCATATCCGCGGCGAGCCGCCGGCGACGCCAGCGGAGCGCAAGGCGCTCGCCGTCCTTTACTGCGCCCTGCTGACGGCCGAGTGCCTCGATGCGCTGGGGCCGGGGAGGGATGTCGTCCTCGATGGCAGCTTCGTGCGCGAGCCGCTTTATCCGGCGCTTGCCGCCGCCTTCGCGCCCGGCCGGCGCGTGCGCTTCAGCCTCGATGCCTATGGCGTCGCGGCCGGAGCGGCACTCCTCGCCGGCCATGGTGAGCGATCGCAGCCGGCCCCCGTCGATCTGAGCGAGGCCGGCCCGCTTCCGCCGGTCTTTGCCGCCTATGCGGAGCGGTGGCGCGAAGCGGTGCATCGCGACGGGCCGGCTGCCCCGACATCATGAGAAAGGAGCCTTCCATGGCAGCAAGCGACACGCAGGCCCTGCGCCGCGAGATGGTGGACATCTGTCGGCGCATGAATGCGAGCGGCATCAACCAGGGCACGGCGGGCAACCTGTCCGTCCGCACCGGCGATGGTTTTCTCATCACGCCCTCGTCGATGCCCTATGAGACGATGACGCCGGAGGACATTGTCGAGATGGACTTCGACGGCACCTATGTCGGCCGCCGCCCGTCATCCGAATGGCGCTTCCACCGCGACATCCTGCGCAGGCGGGACGACATCGACGTGGTGCTGCACTGTCATTCGGTCTATGCGACGACGCTCGCCTGCCACCACAAGCGCATCCCCGCCTTCCACTACATGGTCGGTGTTGCGGGCGGCAACGACATCCGCTGCGCCGGCTATGCCACTTTCGGCACGCAGGCGCTGTCCGACAACGCGCTTATCGCGCTCGAGGGGCGCTTGGCCTGCCTCCTCGGCCAGCACGGCCAGATCGCGCTCGGCAAGACGCTGGAGGCGGCACTGTGGCTCGCCATCGAGGTCGAGACCCTGTCGCGCCTCTATGTCCAGGCGTTGACGCTCGGCGACCCGCCGGTCCTGCCCGACGACGAAATGGAGCGCGTGATCGGCCAGATGCGTCGCATGAGCTACGGCCTTGCGCCAGACGCGGAGGGCGTCAACGACATCGCTCGGCCACGCGGGGGCGCCGGATAGCGCTCAGGGACGCCGGCCGCCGCCGGGCTGACGGGACAGGACCTCCCGCGCCCAGGCGATGAAGACCTGCACCTTGCGGTGGCGCAGGTTCTGGTGCGGGCAGACGAACCATTGCGAGACCATGCGCAGGGGCAACGGATCGCGCATGGGGCAGACGAGGCGCCCGTCGCGGCGCTCGCGCCAGGTGGTGAGGTCGCTCTCGAGGGCGATGCCCATGCCGTCGGCAGCCGCCTCGATCGTCATGTACGAACGGTCGAAGAGCACGCGCCTGACGCGCGAGGGCATGTCGATGCCCGCGTGGCGGAACCAGTCCGGCCACTGCACCAGCGTCTTGACGGACTGGATGAGGCGGAAGCCGAACAGATCCGCGGCGCCGAGCGAGCCGGGCGGCGCGAGCTGCGGCGCACACAGCGGCATGACCGTCTCCTCGTAGACCGGATCGACGAACAGGCCCGGCCAGCGCCCCTCGCCGTGACGAAGCTCGACATCGACGCCCTCGCGGGCAAAGTCCGTCGGCTCGTTCGTCGCGTCGATGCGCACCTCGAGGTCGGGGTTGTCGTCGAGGAAGCCGGCGAGGGCCGGCAGCAGGCATTTGGTCGCCAGCGTGGGGGCAGCGCGGACGGTGAGCACCGTGACCGCATTGTAGCCGCGCATGTTGCGCGTCGCCGTCGCGATGCGCTCGATCCCCGGGTCGATCATCTCGAAATAGCGCTCGCCGGCCTCGGTCAGGGCGATGCCGCGGCCCCGGCGCGTCAGGAGCGACGTGCCGAGATGCGTCTCGAGAAACTGCACCTGCTGGCTGATCGCCGAGGGCGTGACGCCGAGCTCTTCCGCCGCCTTGGTCAGGCTGCGCCAGCGCGCGGTAGCGTGAAAGGCGCTGATGGCCCGGTAGGGAAGATGCATGGCGACCTTTCAGACCAGCTAAACAATCGGATCATAAAACTGGTTTGTCCTAAAGACCAAGCTGTCCTAGCCTTTTAACCGTGACAACAAGTGCTGCACTGCAAAAAGCCAAGCAGCCATCGCACAGGGAAGTAATCGCCGCGGCGCGGCGATGGCCGGGAAACGCAAATCTCATTTTTACAACGTCGCCGTGCCTTGCGCGGGCGCGGCGCGAACGGGAGGGTGTTCCATGCGCTGGATCAATGTTGCGGCCACGACGACCCTTGCGGTCGTGCTCGGTCTGTCGAGCATCGCCGTCGAAGCCAAGACCCTTCGCCTCGGGCATGCCACGTCGGACACCAATCCACGGCATACGGCCGCCCTTGCCTTCGCCGAGAAGGTGAAGGAGGCGAGTGGCGGCAAGTTGACCGTGGCCGTCGCCGGCAATGCCCAGTTCGGCGACGACGTGGAGATGATCTCCGCGCTGCGCCTTGGCACGCTCGACATGTCGCTCAACAGCCAGGGCTCGCTGTCGGGCGTGGTGCCGGAAGTGACGACGCTCGGCCTGCCGTTCCTCTTCGACAATCTCGAAAGCGCCTGGAAGGTGATCGACGGGCCGATCGGCGACGAGCTTGCCAAGAAGGCCGAGGAGAAGAACCTCATCGTGCTCGCCTGGTGGGACAACGGCATCCGCCAGATCACCAACAATGTGCGCCCCATCACGAAACCGGACGATCTCAAGGGGCTCAAGCTGCGCGTGCCGCCAGACCCGATGGGCACCGATATCTTCGCCGCGCTCGGAGCCAATCCGACGCCGATGAAGTTCTCCGAGCTCTACCTTGCCCTGCAGCAGGGCGTCGTGGACGGGCAGGAGAACCCGATCATGAACATCTACTATTCCAAATTCCAGGAAGTGCAGAAGTTCATGTCCCTGTCGGGACACAAGTACGAGGTGACGCCCTTCCTCATCAACAAGATGGCCTGGTCCGGCCTGTCGCAGGAGGAGAAGGACATCATCCTCGAGGCGGCGCGCGAGGCGCGCGACTTCCAGCGCCAGCTGTCTCTGAAGGCCGACGGCGAATTGCTGCAGAAGATCAAGGACGCCGGCGTTGCTGTGAACGAGGTCGACCCCGGTCCGTTCCGCGCGGCGACGAAGTCGGTCTACGACAAGTGGCAAGCCCAGTTCGGCGACTTCGTGCCGAAGCTCGTCGACGCCGCGCGGGCAGGCTCGTGACGGCCCTGAGCCGTCCCGCCGAGCGCACGGGCAGCGGCCTTGCCGCGCTCGTGCGCATCATCGACGGGACCGTGCTTCTCCTCGCCCAGGCGATCGGTGCGCTCGTCACAGTCGCGCTCTTCGTGGCGGTGATGACCTCGGTCATCGTGCGCTACGCTACCAACGCCAGCATCGGTTGGGTCAACGAACTGCCGGACCTGCTGTTCCCGTGGCTCGCCATGTCCGGTATCGTCGTCGCGGCGCAGTTCGGCCGGCACATCGTGGTCGAGTTCGGCATCCTGCTGATGCCGCGGGCCATGGGCCGCGTCGTGCTCGTCATCGTCCAGCTCCTCGTCGCGGCGATCTTCGTCTTCCTCGCGCTCGAAGGACGCATGGTGATCGAGGTCACGTCCGCCGAGCGGTTCCCGGTCCTCGGCCTGCCGATGTCCTTCGCCTATCTCGCGCTCGTCACCGGCTGCGTGCTCATCGCCATCACGGCGCTGACCACGGCCCTCCGGATCGCCGGCGACGCGGGCGACCCGCTCAAGGCGCGCGAAGGCATGGAGCCGGGCGGCCACCATGGTGAGGCCGTGTCATGACGGTCCTGCTCATTATTCTCTTTGCCGCGTTCATGCTCGTCGGCATGCCCATCGGCTATGCGCTCGTCCTTAGCGGCACGGCGGCGATCCTCCTCCTCGGCGACATCCCGAGCACGGTGGTGCTGCTCAAGATCTTCCAGCCGATGCAGAGCTTCCCGCTGCTTGCCATTCCCTTCTTCATCCTGTCGGGTGCGCTCCTGATGTCGGGGCGGCTGGGACAGCAGCTCATCGCCTTCGCCGCCGCGCTTGTCGGGCGTTTCCGCGGCGGCCTCGGCCAGGTCAACGTGTTCGGCTCGGCGCTGTTCGGCGGCGTGTCGGGCTCGGCGGTGGCGGACGCCTCCGCGCTCGGGGCCATGCTCATCCCGTGGATGCAGCGCGAGGGCTATCCGCCGGCGCTGGCGGCGGCCATCACCGCCTCCTCCTCCATCATCGCCGTGCTCATCCCGCCGTCGATCCCGCTCATCCTCTATGCGGCGGTCTCGAACGCCTCCATCGCGCAGCTCTTCCTCGCCGGTCTCCTGCCCGGCGCGATGCTGACGATCGGGCTCATGGTCTCGTGCTGGCTCATCGGCCGCGCGCGCGACCTACCGGTGGTGCGCATCGAGGGCGGCGCGAAGGCGGTGGCGAAGACGGCGCTCGTCGCGGCGCCAGCCATCTCCCTGCCGCTCATGATCGTCGTGCTTCTGCGCTTCGGCATCGCGACGCCGACGGAGGTGAGCGTCATCGCCGTCGCCTACGCGCTCATCATCCGCTTTGCCTTCTACCGCGACCTCAACGGCACGGGGCTTCTCGCCAATATCATCGCGACGCTCGCGACGACGGGCGTCGTGATGCTGGTGATCGCCGCCTCGAACCTCATCGGCTTCATCCTGACCGTCGAGAACATCCCGGCCATGCTGGCGGACTGGGCGCTGAACACGCTCAAGGAGCCCTGGCTCGTCATCCTGATGATGAACCTCGTCATGCTCTTCGTCGGCATGTTCCTCGACCTGCCGGCGGCGATCCTCTTGCTCGGGCCGCTGTTCGTGGCGCTTGCCGGGGCCATCGGGCTCGACCTGATCCAGCTCGGCGTGATGATGACGATCAACCTCGCCATCGGCCTGTTCACGCCGCCCGTGGGGACGACGCTCTTCATCGCCTCCGCCATCTCGCGCGAGAGCGTGGGCGCCGTCACCCGCGAGATGTGGCCGTTCTACCTCGTCGCCATCACGCTGCTCGGGCTCGTCGCCTTCGTGCCGGCCTTCACCATCCACTTCTGATCTGAACAGGAGCAATCCCCGTGAATCTCGCTTCCATGCTCAAGCGTCGCGCAGCCGAGGGCCGGCCCGTGCGGGTCGGCCTCATCGGGGCCGGCAAGTTCGGCTCGATGTTCCTCTCGCAGGTGCGCACCACAGTCGGGCTGCACCTCATGGCGGTGGCCGACCTCTCGGCCGAGCGCGCCCGCAAGGCCATGACCAACACCGGCTGGGACGTCGAGGCCGTCGCCGCCGCCTCCTTCGCCGATGCCCTGGCGAAGGGCGGCACGCACGTCGGCGAGGATTCGGAGGCGCTTATCAAGGCTGATGGCCTCGACGTCGTCATCGATGCCACAGGCAATCCGGGCGCCGGCATTCGCCACGCCCTTCTGGCCGCGAGAAACGGCCGGCACATGGTCATGGTCAATGTCGAGGCGGACGTGCTCGCCGGCGCCTATCTTGCGGAGGAATTCCGCAAGGCCGGCCTCGTCTACACGCTCGCCTACGGCGACCAGCCGGCGCTCGTCTGCGAGATGGTGGACTGGGCCGAGACCTGCGGCTTCCGCGTCGTCGCCGCCGGCAAGGGCACCAAGTACATGCCGAGCTACCACCAGTCGACGCCGGAGACGGTGTGGACGCATTTCGGCATCACGCCGGAACAGGCGGCCCTCGGCGGCATGAACCCGCAGATGTTCAACTCCTTCATCGACGGCACCAAATCGTCCATCGAGATGGCCGCGATCTCGAACGCGACGGGTCTGCTCGCGCCGAAGGACGGCCTCCTCTTTCCGCCCGCCGGCGTGCACGACCTGCCCCAGGTTCTCAGGCCCGTCGCCGACGGCGGCGTGCTCGAGCGCAAGGGCATGGTCGAGGTCGTCACCAGCGTCGAGCGCGACGGGCGCCAGGTGGTCAACGACCTGCGCTGGGGCGTCTACGTCGTCTTCGAGGCGGCGGACGGTGATGCGCGCGGCGACTATGCCCGCCGCTGCTTCCGCGAATACAACATCACCGTGGACCCGTCCGGCCGCTATGCCGCGCTCTACCGTACCGTGCATCTCATCGGCCTCGAGCTCGGCGTCAGCGTCGCCAATGCCGCGCTGCGCGGCGAGGCGACGGGCGCGCCGAGCGCCTTCCGCTCGGACGTCGTGGCCGTCGCCAAGAAGGCACTGGTGCCGGGCGAGATGCTCGACGGCGAAGGCGGCTACACCGTCTGGGGGCGGGTGATGCGGGCGGAGGACTCGCTCGCCATCGGCGCGCTGCCCATCGGCCTTGCGCACAAGGTGGCGCTGAAGCGGCCAGTCGCGCCCGGCGGCGTCGTGCGCTGGGAAGATGTCGAGATCGCCGACAGCGAGGCCGTGCGCGTGCGCCGCGCCATGGAGCATGAGGCGGCTGCGCGGCGCATCGCGGCCGAGTAGGATCGGTGGCGACGGGGCCGGCTCGCCGCCGGCCCCTTCACGTTGGGACACTTGCCGGAGGTTCGTTCACCCATGCTGACCGTCGTCGCCATCATCCGCGCCGAGGAGGGACAGGAAGAAGCCGCCCGTGCCGCGCTCGAAGCACTCATCGCCCCGACGCGGGCGGAAGACGGCTGCATCCAGTACGACCTGCACCGGGACAACGCCGATCCCGGCCTCTTCATCTTCTACGAGAACTGGCGCGACGAGGCGGCGCTCGACCGGCACCTCGCGGCTCCGCACCTCGTGGCCCATGGCGAGCGCAGCCGCGGCATCATCAAATCCGCCGAGGTGCGGCGCATGACGCGCATCGGCTGAGGCTCACGCGCACCCTAGCGCGTGGGTGCGCACGCGGTTTTCCACGAGCCGCATCAGGCCAAACACCGTCATCTGCAAGGATCTCGGATTGCCGGCCAGCGGCCGGTTCTTGATCCTCACCTCGATCTTGCAGAAGGTGCCGGTATTTCACGACCAGTAGCGCGGATAGTCCCTCCGCCCGGTGCAGCGGTGATAGAGGAGGGCGGCGGCGACGAGCGTCATCGCGCCGGTGAGCACCGGCGTCACGAGGAAGGACCAGTCGGCCCCGGCGAGCATGACAAGGAGCGGGTTGGCGCCGGCCGGTGCGTGGGTCCTGCGCGTTACGAGCATCGCGGCTATGGCGAGACCAACGGCGAGCGCCATGATGGCCGCACTCGTGCCGAAGAAGTTCATCACGCCGAGACCGATGGTTGCGGCGATCAGATGTCCGCCGCCGAGCGCCTGCGCGCCGATCCCTCCATCAACTGACGGTGGTCAGGGCCCGCCCGGGCGATGCATGGCCTCGGGCAAGGTGCGTTCGCCGAAATCGACGACCGACTGCCGGAGCACCTCACCCGCCTCGTCGACGGTGAGGCGCACCCGGCGCCCCTTGTGGAAGAAGGTCAACCGGTACTGCCCCTGGTGCTCCTCCTCGCCGCGCTCGCACAGACTGGTGACCTCGCCGGCGCGCATCAGCTCGGGCAGCGCGGAGGGCGTGATGCCGAGGAGGTCACCGAGCAGGGTCGCGTCGACGAGGAAGCCACCGTCACTGCTACGGTTCAGGCGTCTGGCATGTCTCATCGGTTGCTCCGGTCACGATAGCGAGATGCGACCCGCCCATCTCGGGCGGCCGACTGCAGAAAGTCCTCCGGCTTCAGCAGGATGTCGGCGAGTGTGTAGCGGTCGAGCGTCGCGGTGAAGGCATCGAGCGCCTCGCGCAGGATGCGCGGCAGCCGGCAGGGCTGTGTGATGAGGCAGGTATCGCCCGTGGCGAAGCATTCGACGAGATGGAAATCGGGCTCGGTCGCCCGCACGACGTCGCCGAGTCTGATGTCCTTCGGGTCATACGCCAGGGCAAGGCCGCCGGATCGGCCACGCACCGCCTTCAGGAAGCCCGCGCGGGTCAGCGCTGTCGCTACCTTCATCAGATGGGCGCGGGAGATGCCGAAGGTGCGCGCCGTCTCCTCGATGGTGATAAGCCGCGCACCGGCCGATGCCGCCAGCATCAGCATGCGCAGGGCATAGTCGGAAAAGTTCGTGAGCCTCATGCCCGCAGGGTCCCATGCGCGAAGGTGTTCGGAAAAGATGCATCGTCGATGCGATTTTTCAACATGGGCGAGTCCCCACCCTTGACAGGAGCCGGCAAGCCTGCGCGATAAAAGAGACATACAAAATATGTCTTTTTAAGTATTCCAAGACGGAGGGCCGGCGTCACCCGGGCTTCCGCCTGCCTGTGATCGGGCCGGAAGCCCGACGAAACTGAGGATTGGTCATGATCGATCGCCGTCATCTCATGCTGTCCGGCATCGCCGCTCTCGCCGTGCGCCACGCCCTCGCCGCCTCGCCAGCCATGACGCTCTGGGGCCCGCCCGCGGCACCCTCCGTCCTCCTGGCGCAGGCGGTGGCCGCAGGAAGTATCCAGGGCCAGTCCCTCGACTTTCGCGTCTGGCGCTCGCCTGACGAGATGCGCGCCGGGATCGCGGGCGGCACGATGCAGGCGGTCGTGGTGCCGACCTATGTCGCGGCCAATTTCTACAACAGGGGTGCCGGCCTGCGGCTTCTCAACGTCCTGACGGAGGGTCTGCTCTATGTGGTCGGCACGCCTGACGCGGAGGGGGTCGTCGGACTTGCCGGCCGGCGTGTCGCCGTTCCGTTCGCCAACGACATGCCTGACCTCGTGCTGCGGCGGCTTCTGGCCAAGGCCGCGCTGACGCCGGGCAGGGATATCCATCTCGACTACGTCGGCTCGCCGCCGGAGGCCGTGCAGCTTCTCCTCGCAGGACGGGTTGATGCCGCGCTCCTGTCGGAGCCGGCGGCCTCGGCCGCCATCCTGCGCGGCGGCATGGCGGGCAAGGAACTGGTGCGCGCCGTCGATTGCCGGCGGGCCTGGCAGGTGGCCACGGGTGCGGCCTCCATGCCGCAGGCCGGCCTCGCTGTGATGCCAGCGCTAGCCGACAGGTTAGGCGGGGAGGGGCTCGAAGCCCTGCAGGGGGCGCTCGAAGCCGCCCTTGCCCGCGTGAAGGCCGATCCGGCTGCTGCGGGCGGAGCCGCCGCAACGGCTCTCGAACTGCCGGCACCGGTCGTTGGGCGTGCGATCGCCTCCAGCAATCTCGTCGCCCTGCGTGCCTCCGCCGCCCGCGAGGCGCTGACAGGCTTCTTTGCCGCCTTGGCCGAAGACGACCCGCGCATTATCGGCGGCGGCCAGCCCGATGCCGGCTTCTATGCGCTCTGACGCGAAGGGGGTGGCCGCCTGGTTCGGGCGCTATCTCTGGTCGGCCTGGGCCGGGGCGACGGGGCTCCTGTGCCTCGCCGCCGCTTGGCAGATGGCGCACGAGCTCTATGGGGCCTTCATCCTGCCGGATCCGCTGACGACACTCGCGACACTCGCCGATCTCGCGACTGAGCCGGGGTTCGGCGCGGCCGTGAAGGAGACGGGGCTGCGCGCGCTCAACGGCTTTATGCTTGCGGCCGGCATCGGCGCGGCCGCGGGAACCGTCGCCGGCTATTCCTTTGCCGCCCTGAGGCTGATGAAGCCGGTCGTCACCTTCATCCTCGGCGTGCCGCCGATCTCGTGGATCGTCCTCGCCCTCATCTGGTTCGGCGCCTCGGGCGGCTCGGCGGTCGCCACCGTCGTCGTCGCGGCGTTGCCCATCTCCTTCGCGGGAGCGCTGGAAGGGGTGGCGACGCGGGACCGCGGCCTCGACGCCATGGCGCGCGCCTTCGGCGCCGGGCCGCTCCGCCGCTTCCGGGATGTGACGCTGCCGCATCTTCTCTCCTATCTCTTCGCGGCCTGGACAACGGCCATCGGCACCGCCTGGAAGGTCGCGGTGATGGCAGAACTCCTCGGCAATGCCGGCGGTGTCGGCGGTGCACTCGCCAGAGCGCGCGCCCTGTTCGACATCCCGCAGGTCATGGCCCTGACGGTCCTCGTTGTCCTCTGCGCGCTCGGCAGTGATCACCTCGTTCTGCAGCCGCTGCGCGAGGCGGCCGAGCGCTGGCGCACGGCCGGGCAGTCGGGGAGTGTCAAACAGCCTTGGAGCGTCAGGCCATGAAGCTGCGGCTGGAAAATGTCGGCCATGCCTTCCTCGGCCGCACTGTCATCGAAGGCATCGACCTCGCCCTAGCCGCCGGCGAGATCGTCGCTCTCGTCGGCCCGTCGGGTTGCGGTAAGACGACGCTAATGCACATCGCCGCCGGGCTCGTCGTGCCGCTGCGTGGCCGCGTGCATCGCGCGTATAGGCGCCACGCCATGGTCTTCCAGGAGCCGCGGCTGCTGCCATGGCTGACGGCGCGCGACAACATCGCCTATGGCCTCGCCTGCGCGGGGACGCCCCGCCGGCACAGGCGGGAGATCGCTGCCGTGCGAGCAAGGGAGGTCGGCCTCGAGGCTGATGACCTAGACAAGTTCCCGCCGGAACTGTCTGGCGGCATGCGCCAGCGTGCAGCAGTGGCCCGTGCGCTCGCCGTCGCGCCGGACGTGGTCTTTCTCGACGAGCCGTTCTCGGCCGTCGATGCCGGGCTGCGCCGCATGATGCAGGATCACCTCGCGCAGGCGGCGGCGCGCGAGGGCTTCTGCGCCCTCTTCGTGACGCACGATCTCGGTGAAGCCGCGCGCATCGCCGACCGGCTGGTCGTGCTCTCGGCCCGCCGGCGCGGCATCATCGACCTGCGGGCCATACCCGACCGGCCGGGCGCGCGGGACGAGCGCTTCGTTTTCGACCTCGTAGCGGCCTGGTCATGCGAAGAGGCCTTCGCCGAAATCCTCGACGGGGCCGGACGGCTGCAATGAGCGTCTCCGTCGACCGTTCGGTCAGGTTGCAGCCGCTGCTTCTCCTCGACGAGGGCCTGCGCCTCTTCTTTCCTGTCGCCGCCTTACACGGCGCCTTCTGGCCACTCCTGTGGACGCTGGCCTTCTCGTTCGACCTGCCTTTCTCGGGTGCGGTGCCGCAGGGCCAATGGCACGCGCATGAGATGGTCTTCGGCACCTGTGCCGCCGCGCTCGCCGGCTTCCTGACCTCGGCCGTGCCGGAATGGACCGATACGGACCGGCCCCGCGGCCCGGCGCTGCTCCTCCTCGTGGGGGTCTGGTTGCCAGGGCGTATCGTCGGGCTTCTCGCCGCCGATGCGCTCGTGCCGCTGGCGCTCGCAGGCGATGCCGCCTTCCTGTCACTGCTCCTTGCCCATGTCGCCGTCCCGATGGCGCGGCGGCGCCTGTGGCGTCATTGGTCCTTCGCGGCTTGGCTCGTGGTGCTCGTTGCGGCTGAAATGGCCATCCGCCTTGCCTGGATGGCGGGCGAATTCGCGCTCGCGCAGCGCCTGCTCGTCGCGAGCCTCCTTGTCCTCGTGATCCTGTTCGCGCTGTCTCTGTCGCGGATCAACGTGGTCGTGCTTAACTTGGCGCTCGATCCTTCTGGTGAGACGACGCCCTACAAGCCCCATCCCGGACGCCAGAATCTCGCCGCCGGGCTCACGGCCCTCTACGCGGCGGCACAGCTTGCCTTTCCGCAGTCCGCGGCGCCGGCCTTCCTCGCGCTCGCCGCCGGCGCGGCCTTCATGGACCGGCTGGCGGAATGGTTCGTGGGGCGCAGCGTGCTGGCAAGTCACGTGCTGGCTCTGGCCGGCGCGAATGCCGCAGCGGGGACCGGCCTTCTGCTCATCGGCGCGGGGCAGCTCGGGGCACCCGTCTCGCCCGCGGCCGGGCTGCACATGCTTGCCATGGGCTGCCTTGGCCTCGCGCTGCTCGCCGTCTTCACCATCGCAGGCCTCAGGCACACCGGCCGGCCACTGGCGATACCGTGGCAGGCGAGGGCCGCGTTCCTGCTCGTCGCGATGGCCGCGCTGGTGCGCACCGCCCCCGAGACAGGGCTTGTTGCGGCGCTTCACGGGCTGGACTACGGCCTCGCCGCCCTCCTGTGGGCGAGTGCCTTCGGGCTGTGGCTGCAGGGTTTCCTGCCGTTCATGCTCGCCCCTGCGCTGCCCGATTGTCCGGAGCCGGCCGCCACCGTTAACACTTTGGACAAGGGGGCGAACTAGCATGGCGACGTCGCGGGATACGATGCCGGCTGCGGAGCGAGCGACATGCCGGTGTCCGGGGGCGTGGCCAAGCATGCTGGAGCTTCTTCTCCTGCTTATCGGCGGCGGCATGGTGCGTCGCAAGTGGTGGCTCGTGGGGGTCCTCGGGCTTCTGTGGATGGCGATCGGCCTCTTCTTCGTCGTGACCGCGCTCGACGACAGCCTGCGTTTCTCGTCCACCTATTTCGCCATTCCGCTGCTCGTCGATGCCGCCTTCTCCGCGGTCAGCGGCCTTTCGGCACCGGACGGGCGTCGGCTGCTGCGTCTCGGCAAGGCGGCCGTTCTCCTCATCATCGTTCTCCTGATCATCGAGGCGCCATGGCACAGCGGCATCCTCGTTGGCATCCTGGTCGGCGCGCTCCTCGTCGGTGACGCCGTCTGGCGGGCGAGCAGCGCCTATGTCGTGCGCTTTCACCGCTGGCGGCTCTCCATCGTGAAGGCGGCCGTCGAGTTCCTGATCGGCCTCTGGTCCTTCGTGCCCTGGCCGAGCCATTGGCAGGGGGAAGTCGGTGCCGACGTCGGCACCCTGATGATCGTATCGGCCATGGGATTGTGCGGGTTGGCGCTGCGCATCCGACGGCTGCCGCTCGACACGTCCGTCGCGATGATTCTAGCAAGGGGGCGCGCACGGGATCTGAGGCCCGGCTCTCCGCGGCGGATCCTTCCCGTTCGGGGTGAGGGGCCGGACGAGGGCGACGTCATCGTGCACGTGTGGACGCCGACCGGCGGCATCGTGCCCCTGCACAGGGGCGTCGAGCGCTATGTCGCGGCCCGGGACGAGAAGGGCATCGTCTCGACCGGTCATGCCGCGCTCGAGGCGCCGCCGGACATCTACATCAGCCACTATCCCGCGGTTGAGATCGACCGGGCGCCCTCCCAGTTCGCCCGCGCCCTCAGGGCAACCCCGGACAACGACGTGCCCGGTCTGTTCAAGCCGAGTTATGCCGAGGAGAGTGCGGAATGGTGCCCCTCGACCGTGCAGGTGCGGCTCGCCGGCCTCAATCGGCGGGCGCTGCGCGCGTTCTGGCAGGTCTACCGAGCGGATGCGACCTACAATCTCACGGATCGCAACTGCTCCAGCGCGGTTGCGAGTGCGCTCGACGTCGCCATTGAGGGCCGTTTTGCCGAGGCGGCGCGATCACCCGCCTTGCTGCTGCGCCTCCTCTGCGCACCCGAGCTGTGGATCGCAGGGTTGCTGCGCCGCCGGGCGGCGTGGATGGCCTGGACGCCCGGCATCGTCCTCGACTACGCCCGGGCCGTCGGCGCCCTGATCGCCCAGTTCGAGCCGCGGCCGGACGGCGGCCGCATCCATCCGGCTCCGTCCGACCATTCGGCTGCCGCCGCCGTGCCGTCCGGCGACTGAGAGGTTCGCGTGTACACCAGCATCGTCGGGGGCAGCGCCGTCCTGGCCCGTGCGGGCATCATCGCCACGGCGGCGGTTTTCGGGCTGACCTACAGCCTGAGCGCGGCGCTGATCGCGCTCGATCTGGCGGAACGCGGCTTGAGCGAGGGCCTCATCGGTGCCAATGCGGCGATGCATGCCGTCGGCGTCCTCGCCATGGCCTTCCTCCTTCCACGGATCGGGGCCCGGTTAGGACTGCGGCGGGCGATCGTCGGCGCGCTCGGCTGCGCAGCGCTGCTCCTGTGCCTTTTTCCGCTGATACCCCTGGTGTGGCTCTGGTTTCCGCTGCGCATATTGCTCGGCGCGGCCTCTGAGGTGCTGTTCGTCCTGTCCGAGACATGGTTGAACGCGTTGAGCACCGAGCGCTCGCGGGCACGGACGATGGGCGCCTACACCGCCGCCCTGTCCGTCGGCTTCGCGCTCGGACCGCTGATCCTGTCGCTCGTGGGGTCGGAGGGCTTCACTGCCTATGGCATCGGCGCCACCCTTGCGGCCTCTGCTGCTCTCTTCATCGCCTTTGCTCGGATCGCGGCGCCGGCCTTCGAGAAGCCCGCCCACGGCGATCCCCTGCGCTACATGCGTCTTGCGCCGGTCGCCATGGGCGCCACGGCCCTCAATGCGGCGATCGAGACGGCCGGACTGACCTTCCTCACGCTCTACGCCATGTCGCTCGGCTGGGGCGAGGGCGATGCCACGCAGCTCATGGCCTACATGATGTTCGGTGCCATCGTCCTGCAGGTGCCCATCGGCTGGCTAGGCGATCGGATGGACCGGGAGCGCCTGATCGTCGCCCTCGCTGCGGTGTCGGCCCTCGGTGCCGCCGTCTGGCCCTTTGCGCTCGCCAGTCCCGCGATGACCTACGCCCTCCTCTTCGTCTGGGGTGGCGTCTTCGTCGGCATCTACACGCTGATGCTGGCGATCGTGGGCAGCCGATTCTCCGGCAGCGACATCATCGGCATCTATGCGGGCATGGGCCTGTTCTGGGGCGTCGGCGCGCTCGTCGGCCCGGCGCTTGCCGGCTTCGCCATGCAGGCAGCCGGCCATGGCCTGCCGATCTTCGTCGCGCTGGCCTGTGGGTTGTTCGCGATGGCGGCGCTCGCCGTCGGACGGCGCGCGATGCGCTAGCAGGGCAGCGCCCGGCCGCAACCGACGCAACTTGCAGAGGTTGCATGCGGGCGATATGCAGCGCCGGACAGACCTTGCGGAAAATGGGGCATCGCGCAGCGCCATGCGGCTGGTTCTGTTGGTAGGTCCGACCATATTGCTCGTCTTTGCGGCGAGCTTCGTGCTGGCGTGGACCTTCGACCGCCGCCGGAGGCACCTTCTGGTCTTCGGCGCCTCCTGCTTGCTGTTCTGTCTCGGCACGCTGTCGCAGATCCTGCAGATCCCGCCCGGCGCCGGGCCGAATGCCGTCGTTTCGGCCTTCATCTACACTGCGAGCGTGCTCGCCTTCACCGAAGGGCTGCTCGCCCGGACCGGCAAGCGCACCTCCTTGGCCGAGAAGGCCGCCATCACACTCCTCATCGTCGGGGGCATCGCGTATTTCTATTATGTCGACCGCGACCTGCTGGTCCGCATCTACATCCTCAATTTCGGCTATGGGCTGATATGCCTCGCAACGGCCTGGCGACTGCGTGACATGCGCAAGGGGCGCCTGACGGAGCGCGTGCTGTTCTGGACGCTCCTGGCTTTTGCCCTGCATTTCTTCCCGCGGACGATCCTGACCGTTGGCGTCGCGGCGCCGGATCCGGCCCAGTTCGGCCTGTCGCCGTTCTGGCTCGCGCTGCAGTTCTCGCTCGCCGTGCTCGGTGTCGCCCTGGCGCTTGCGCTCCTTGCCGTGACGGTCGGTGATGTCATCGACGACCTGCGCCGCACGGGCAACCTCGACCCGCTGACCGGCATTCTCAATCGGCGCGGCTTCGAGGAGGGTGCCGCGCAGCGGCTCGCCGACCGTCACAGCCATCCGCTATGCCTCGTCATCGCCGACATCGACCGCTTCAAGAACATCAACGACACCCTTGGCCATCCGGCCGGCGACGAGGTGCTGCGCACCTTCGCGGCCCTGGTGCGGCGGGCGATGCGGCGAGGCGATCTTGGGGGCCGTTTCGGTGGCGAGGAATTCGTACTGCTGCTGTCCGGGTGCGACGCGGAGGGCGCCGCGGCCTTCGCCGAGCGGCTGAGGGCGTCGGTCAGCGAGGCGCGGTTCGGCTCCCTGCCCGACGGCTGGCAGGTCACGGCGAGCTTCGGCCTCGCAGAAGCCCGCGCCGGCGAAAGCCTGGGGCAGCTGGTGGCGCGCGCGGATGCGGCGCTCTATGCGGCCAAGCGGGCCGGGCGCAACCGCGTGCGGCGGCACGGCGCCATCCCCGCCTGAGCCGCCCGTACGGCCGGTTGTCTGGGCGGCGTGTCGCTCGCTGCTCTGCGATTCGACTCGGCCTGCGCCGTCCTCCTCGCCGAACCGGGACGGGCATGCCGGATATCCTCTCGGTTTCAGGCTGCTCGGGCAGCCAGAAACGCGGCCGCAACCGCGCCCTGAGGATGGTGCATCTCAGGTCGTCTCGAGCGGCGCCGAGGCATCGGGCCGCGCCCGCTCGCGCAGATGGAGGTGGCGGGGATTGAACATGGCGTAGTCTTCCAGCGCCTCGAGGTTGGGCAGAATGACCGTACCGTTCTCCATGTCGACGAGTCCGCGTCGGCGCAGCAGTTGCAGCGTCCGGTTGACGTGGACGACGGAAAGGCCGAGGGCATCGGCCAGCTCCTGCTGCGTGACCGGAAACGTGAAGCGCCCCCCGTCGGCGAGTTCCACCGCCTTGAGGCGGTGATAGATTTCGCAGAAGAGATGGGCCGTGCGCTCGCCGGCCGAGCGCCGGCCCATGTTGAGGATCCACTCGCGCGAGATCGCCTCCTCGACGAGCGTCGCCCACCACAGGGCGGTGGTGATGCGCGGGAACCGGGCAGTGACCTGCCGGATCTCCTCCGCCGGCAGGACGGCCACCTCCGCCGCCGTCACGGCCGCGATGGAATGATCCATTTCCTCGAGGACGAACACGCGCAAGTCGCAGATGTCGCCCGGCACGAAATAGCCGAGGATCTGGCGCCGGCCGTCCGGCAGCGCCTTGTAGCGGCAGGCGAAGCCAGACAGGACAAGGTTCACGCCCTGCGGCCGCTCGCCTTCCTCGATGATGATCTCGCGCGGCCGGTAGGGCACGGGCTCGGATGCGAGCGCCTCGATCGCGGCCGTCTCATCGGCATCAAAGGTACTGAAGTTGCTCAGCTTCCGCAGCAGGGGGCTCCTCTTCCCCGACAATAGGCTCATGGGCGGACTCCATCCAGTGGCCGGGACCGCTCCCCGGCAACGGCCATCGCTCAATGCGCATAGGAGCGGTGCGGTTCCGCCCGGCGGGGAACAATCGGGACCGGACGCGATTGGGGGGCCAGGACAGGGAGAGCTGCCATGCATCACACCGACCGGAACATGCGAGCCTGCATCGATGCCTGCCTTCACTGCTATGGAACGTGCCAGTCGACCGCGATGGGACACTGTCTGGCGCTCGGCGGCGCCCATACCGAAAAGCGGCATTTCACGCTGATGATGGCCTGTGCCGAGATTTGCCGCACGGCCGCGCATTTCATGCTCATCGGCTCCGAGCATCACCGGCACGTATGTGCCGAATGTGCCGAGATTTGCAGCCAATGCGCCGATGATTGCCAGCGGCTCGGGGACATGCAGGCCTGTGTCGAGGCCTGCCGTACCTGTGCCGAGCATTGCCGCAAGATGGCGGCGTGACCCTGTTCCGCAGCCCGGAGGTTTTCGTGTCCGACACTCGCCCAGGCATGTCGCACAACGCCCGCGCCGCAGCGGCGCGCCAGCGTGAGGTGCAGAAGAAGGTCGATGCCGCTGACAGTCGCAAGGACGGCGGCGGCGGTGATGGCGCCATGCAGGCCGGCGCGCGCCGCTATCCCGAGCCGCCCTTCCCGGAGCAGCATCACCGCAAGCCCGGCGTCGAGGCCAAGCTCTCGCCGGCACCGATGTACGATGCGCCCTACTACCTCGGCTCGAAAAAGCTCGAAGGCAAGACGGCGCTTATCACCGGCGGCGATTCCGGCATCGGCCGGGCCGTGGCGGTGCTCTTCGCGCGCGAGGGGGCCGATGTCGCCATCGCCTATCTTTCGGAGCACGAGGACGCCGAGGAGACGCGGCGTGCGGTGGAGAAGGAGGGCCGCCGCTGCATCCTGCTGCCCGGCGACGTCGGCAGGCAGGAGACCTGCGAGGAGACGGTGAAGCGCGTGCTCGACGAATTCGGCAAGCTCGACGTGCTCGTCAACAACGCCGCCTTCCAGTACCACGCCTCCGACATCGAGGATCTCACGCCGGAGCATTTCGACACGACGCTGAAGACGAATCTCTACGGCTACTTCTTCATGGCCAAGGCGGCGATCCCGCACATGAAGCCGGGCTCGGCCATCATCAACACCGGCTCGATTACCGGCATCGACGGCAGCAAGGAACTCATCGACTATTCGATGACCAAGGGGGGCATACACGCCTTCACGCGGGCGCTGGCGGCCAACCTGGTGTCGCGCGGCATCCGCGTCAACGCTGTCGCGCCCGGGCCCGTGTGGACACCGCTCAACCCGTCCGAGCGGCCGCCGGAGCAGGTCGCGCAGTTCGGCGCCAAGGTGCCGATGAAGCGCCCGGCCCAGCCGGAGGAGATCGCGCCCGCCTATGTCTTCTTCGCCTCGCCGCACTGTTCCAGCTACATCACGGGCGAGATCCTGCCCATCATCGGCGGCTACTGAGGCGGAGGACGGAGGCACCCATGGGTGAGTATTTCTGGTTCTTCCTCGTCGCCATCGGCCCGGTGCTGTTCGCGGCCGCCGTCATCTATGTCCTGATGCGGCGCCGGCGGCTGAGCCCCGGCGAGCGGGAGAAGCAGCACCGCAAGATCAAGGAGCTCTACGGAGACCGCCGCGAGTGAGCGCGGGGCGGTTTCGCCCTTCTCAGACACCCTCGGCGGAAGGTCCGGTGTAGCGTGCGCGGGGCCTGATGAGCCTGTCCTCCAGCCGCTGCTCCAGCGCGTGGGCGATCCAGCCGACGGTGCGGCCGACGGCGAAGATCGCGAGCGCCGCGCCCGCCGGCAGGTTGAACGCCCGGCGCAGGGCCACCAGCGCGAAATCGATGTTGGGCAGCCGCCCGGCGCTTGTCTGCATGACCTCCGCCAGGGCATCGCGGGCAGCATCCGCCGGCAGCAGCGGCAGGAGGGCGGCGGCGCGCGGGTCACCCTCCGGATAGAGCGGGTGGACGAAGCCCGGCACGCCTTCGCCCCGCCTGAGCCGCGCCTCCACGACCGCGGCCGCATCGCCGGCCCGCTCCACCTCATCGAACAGGATCTCGACCAGGCTCGTCGTGCCGCCGTGCAGGGGACCGCTCAGGGCCGCGAGGCCGGCGTTCAGGCAGGCGCCGAGCGAGGCCCCCGTCGAGGCAACGACGCGCACGGCGAAGGCTGAGGCATTGAGCTCATGATCAGCGGCGAGCACCAGCGCCCGTCGCAGGATGTCGGCGCCCCTCTCGTCGAGATGCCAGGCCCGGGCGAGATGCCGGTGGACGTCGTCGCCGTCCGGCTCCGTCCCGCTGGCCGCGGCGGCGGTCGCACGCAGCAAGGCCACGGCGCCGGGCCAGAGGCTGCGCACGTCGCGCTGCCAGGCGATGGCGCGGCCGGTGGGAACGAGCGGCAGC
Organism: Chelatococcus daeguensis; assembly: GCF_001887265.1. NCBI lineage: Bacteria > Pseudomonadati > Pseudomonadota > Alphaproteobacteria > Hyphomicrobiales > Chelatococcaceae > Chelatococcus > Chelatococcus daeguensis. Next base: position 396,841 of record NZ_CP018096.1, read on the forward strand.
AGCGCCTGGCATCGTTCCGACAGCGGCAGGTGGGCAAGGCGGGCGAGGAGCGCGGCATCCCAGGGGGATGGTACTCCTGAGGGCGCCTCCGCAAAGGGATTCCGCCCCTCGCAGTTCCAGAGGAGCCGCGCCGTGTCCTCCAGCGTCGCCGTCTCGGCCCAGCGGGTCGCCTCGTGGCCGCGATAGTAGAGGCGGCCGTCCTCGATGAGCGTGATGGCGGATGCGAGGACCGGCAGGCCCCAGTCGAGCGTCGTCTCCGCGACCCGAGCGGGTCGGCGGCCGGTTTCCTTGCGTCGCTTGAGCGCCTCGATGTCGTGCGCGCTGTAGAGGCGCCGGCGCGGATCGCCCGCGGCCTCGCCCGCGCGGATGAGGCCGCGGCTTACATAGGCATAGAGCGTCGCCCGGCTGACGCCGAGGCTCTGCGCAGCCGCCGCCGCGTCCATGAACCGGTCGTGCTGCGCCACCGTCGCTCCTAGATTGATTACATGAATCAATATTGACTATATGTATTCCAGCGCCATCCTCGTGGCAAGCTTTTCGCGAGGATGACCATGACGAGCCGTTCAAACCCATTACCGCCCGCCCTTGCCCCGCTTGCCGCTCATGCCGCGCCGGGGCTCGACGATGTCATCGCCGCCGAAACCGTGCTGAGCCATGTCGATGGCGCGGCCGGGCGCCTGATCGTGCGCGGGCACGATCTGGAGGCCCTTGCGAGCAGAAGCTTCGAGAGCGTGCTCGGCCTGCTGTGGCGGGACCTCGCGCCCGAGCCGATGGAGGAGGCCGAGATCCGCAGCGCGCTCGGCCGTGCGCGCACCCACGCCTTCGCGCTCCTGCCGCCGCTGCTGCCGGCGACGGACGGCCTCGCGCCGGTCGAGGCGCTGCGCCTGCTGCTGTCGGCGCTGGCGGACGCGGAGGAGGGGCCGCATCACGTGCTCGCGGTCGCGGCGGTGCCGGTCTTCGCCGCGGCGATCCACCGCCGCCGCGCCGGGGAGGACCCGGTCGCGCCGGATATGGATCTGGGGCAGGCAGCGGATTTCCTCAGGATGCTGCACGGCAGCCCGGCTGCAGAGAGCCATGTGCGCGCGCTCGACACCTATCTCGTCACCGTCGCCGACCACGGCCTCAACGCATCGACCTTCACGGCGCGCGTCATCGCCTCGACCAAGGCGGGGCTGTTCTCATCGGTCATCGGCGCGCTCTGCGCCCTCAAGGGGCCGCTCCACGGCGGGGCGCCGGGGCCGGTGCTCGACATGCTGGACGCCATCGGCGAGGAAGGCCGGATCCGTCCGTGGCTGACAGAGGCGCTGGCGCGCGGCGAACGGCTGATGGGCTTCGGCCACCGCATCTATCGCGTGCGCGACCCGCGGGCCGACGTGCTGAAGGGCGCCGTGGCCGGCCTGCGCGATGCCGGCGGCCGCATCCGCTTCGCCGAGGCGGTGGAGGCGGCGGCCCTTGCCCTGCTCGCCGAGCGCAAGCCGCTGCGGCCGCTCGAGACCAATGTCGAGTTCTATACGGCGCTCGTCCTCGAGGCCGTGGGCTTTGCACGCGAGAGCTTCACCAATGTCTTCGCGGCGGGCCGCATGGCGGGCTGGACGGCCCATGTGCTGGAGCAGGAAAAGGCCGGCCGGCTTATCCGGCCGCAGTCGCGCTATGTCGGGCCCATGCCGGCATCGCGGCCAGGCGCGTAGAGCCGGATCCCGTCAGATTGAAACCTGATCGGATCGGACCCGGGGAGTGCGCCCGGTGCTTGAAGGGCAACGTCAGCCGAGCAGGGGCGCGACGCGCTTCACCGCCTCCGCCATGGCATCCTGCGGCGTCTTCATGCCGAAGACGGCGGCCTGCGTCTCCTCGATGAAGATATCGTGGGCGCGGGCCTGCTCGTCGAAGGCGGGCAGGTGGATGCGTGAGGCGGCCACCGCCTCGGCCTCCACGCTGGCGTAAGGGTAGCTCTTGCCGAAGGCCGGGTCGGCATAGGTCTTGATCCGCACCGGCCCGTTGCCATTGAGCGCCATCTGCGTCGTCGCGGCGGGCGAGGACAGGTGCCGGATGAAATCCCAGGCGGTGCGCTGGTTCTTGGAATTGGCCGGAATGACGAGCGACCAGAACTCGACCGTCGGCGCATAGCTCGCCTTGCCGACGAGCGCCTCGGCCATCGGCGGCACGAGTGGCTTGAGCTTGCCCGGATAGCGCGACTTCTGCGGGTCGTTGTAGGAGGCGAGGCGGGCGAAGGGCTGGATGCTCATGGCGGCCCGGCCCTGCTGCATCCAGGTCGTCAGTTCCTCGTTGTTGAGCGTCGCCGTGTTACGCGGCAGGACGCCGTCCTTGTAGAGCGAGGCGAGCACCTTCAGCGCCTCGACCATCGGAGCCTCGGCCGCCACGATCTTCCGGTCCTCCGTCATGTAGTCGCCATCGAGGCAGCGGGCGATGGTCAGGAAGTTCGAGGCGAAGACCGGCGTGAAGGCGAGGCCGTAGACCTGGGTTCCGTCGTCGCGTTTGAAGGTGAGCTTGCGCGCCGCCTCGACGAGTTCCTCGAAGGTCTTCGGCAGGGCGACGCCGCGCTCCTCGAACAGCGCCGCATTGTAGATGATGACATTGGTGGCGTGGCGCACGGGCACGCCGTAGAGCGCGCCGTCGAGCTGCAGGGGCTTCACGAGCCCCGGCGCGATGTCGTCGAACTCGGCGATCGGCGCCTCCTTCTGGAAGCTGTCGAGCGGCGTGAAGAGCTTGAGGTTGCGCGGCACGGCCCGGCCGTTGAGCAGATAGGCAACGTCGATCGTCGTCGTGCCGAGCGTCGCCTCGCGCAGGAGGCGTTCGTGGATGGCGTTGACGTCGCCGAGCGTCACCCAAGAGGCGGTGTTGCCGCTCTTCCGGCGCCAGGCCTCCGTCGCGTCGCCGCCCGGACCGGTCGTCGCGGCAGCCTGGTGGACGCGATGGCCGAAGACGTTGAGTTCGAGCCCCGCGGCCATGGCCGTGCGCGGCAGGAGGCCGGCGAGCGCGGCCCCGGCCGAGAGCTGCAGCATCCGGCGGCGTGACAGACGCCAGCCGTCATTCCTTGCCCAAGCGATATCCTCCGCCATCGCGGATCTCCTCCGGTTTCGTTGTTTTAATCGCCCGCCGCGCTGCGTCGTCAGGACGGCAGCAACGGCCTGACCCGTTCGACGACCGACGTCATGGCCGCCTCGGGGCTCTTCATGCCGAGGACCGCCGCCTCGGCCTCTTCCTTGAAGATGTCGCCGGCGCGCGCCGCCTCGTCGAAGGCGGGCACCGGCACGCGCGCCACCTTCAGGACGTCGCGCTCGGCATCCGCATAGGGGACCGACGCCCGGAAGCCGGCATCGTCATAGGTCGAGGCGCGGACGGGACCGTTGCCGCTCAGCGCCATCTTGAGCGTCGCGTCCTTCGTCAACATCGCCTTGATGAAACTCCAGGCGAGGTCCTTGCGCGTGCTGTTCTTGGGGATGGCGAGGCCCCAGAACTCGACCTTCGCAGGCGCAACCGCATAGCGGTCCTTCAGCGTTTCCGAGATCGGCACGGCCCCCGTCATGATCTTGCCGGCGAACTTGCTCTTCTGCGGGTCGTTGAAGATGCGGTTGCGGCCCATGCTCTGCAGGGCCATGGCAGCGCGACCCTGCTGCATCCAGGTCGCGACCTCCTCGGTCGTCAGGGCGGTGAAGTTGCGCGGGAAGGCGCCGGCCTCGAACAGGCCGCGCAGCAGGCGGATGGCATTGAGCATGCCCTCCTGATCCGCCACCACCTTGAAGTCCTTCGTGATGAAATCGCCGTCCCAGGCGCGGGCGATGTCGATGACATTGGGATAGGTGACGCCCGGCATGCACAGGCCGACGCAATTGGTGCCGTCGGCGCGCTTGTAGGTCGCGGCCTTCGCCACCTCGACGAGCTCTTCCATCGTCGCCGGCGGTTTCTCGAAGCCGCGCTCGGCGAGGATGTCGGCATTCCAGTGCAGGCCGGACGAGGCATGCCGCACGGGCACGGCGACGAGCCTGCCGCCGACGGTCATGCCCTCGATGAGGCCGGGGAAGATGTCGGCGACATCCTCCGGCGGGTCGCTGCGCATGTAGTCGTCGAGCGGCTCGAAGAGCTCGGCCGTGCGCGGCACCGCCTGGGTGTTGAGGATGAAGCCGACGTCGACGCTCGTCTGCGACAGGGAGGCTTCGCGGAACAGGCGTTCCTGCAACGGTCCCGTGTCGAACGTCGTCCATTCGACGGCGATGCCCGTATCGGCCGTCCAGGGGGCGGTGACGTCGCCGCTCTGGCCGGTCGCCACGGTCTTGTGGACGCGGTGGGAAAAGACCTGCAGCGGCGGGCCCTTGGCCGCCTGGCCGAAGGCGATGTTCGGGGCAGCCAGCGCCGCCCCTGCCGTTGCCAGCAGCGTCCTTCTGTCGATCGGTGCCATTCTCGTTCCCTCCCTTCGGGCCCGTTCTGCTGCGGGCCTCGCTGGTGATATGGGCCTAGCCTGGCCGGCCCGGCGTCGGGTCCGGCCCGAAGATCTCGCGGATGGCGGCATCGGCGGCGGCGAAGTGGCTGCGCATGGCCGCCTCCGCCGCGGCGGGATTGCCCTCCTCGATCGCCTCGGCGATGAGGGCGTGGCGCGCCAGCGTCACGCGCCAGTCGTCCATGGTGCGCGCCTCGCGCGCGTTGAAGCGCACCATCATGATGCGCACGACCGGCTCGAGCCCCTTGAGCTGCAGCACGACGAGCCGGTTGTGCGCCATCGCCGCCACCTGGTTGTGGAAGGCGAGGTCCGCCTCGATCCACGCCGGCACGTCGCCGAGCGTCGCCTCCATCCGCTTCAGGATGTCGTGCATCACGGCGATGTCGGCCTCGGTGCGCCGCTCGGCGGCGAGCGCAGCGATATGCGGCTCCAGCATGCGGCGCAGCTCCACCGCCTCGCGCAGGCCGTGCTTCGTGCTGCCGACGGCGAAGCGGTAGAAGCGCGCCAGCGGCCCGCTGTCGATGGCCCGCACGCGGCTGACCTTGCCCTGTTGCACTTGGATGACGCCCATCGCCGCGAGCTCGCGCAGCGCCTCGCGCGCGATCGGCTTGGAGATGCCGAAGGTGGCGGCGATCTGCCCCTCAGAGGGCAGGGGGTCGCCGGGCTTGAGGCGGCCGTCGATGATCGCTTCCGTCAACCGCTCGATGACCGCGTCGCCGAGACGGCTCGGCGCGATATCGGCTGCGCCGAGGAGCGTCGCCCAGTCGTCGGCGCGGGCATCGGCCGCGATGTCGAGTTGATCCTGCATGGTGCCTTCATCGCATAAACCCAGCAGGGTTGCAACCTAGAAACTTATCAGATAGGTGAGATACAAGAGAGGAAACCAGAGGCGGGATCATGCCTGACACTCCAAGGCTTGCAGCCGGCCGTATCGCGCGGGTTGAGGTGCATCCGCTGCGCGCCACGCTGCCGACAGCGCAGCGGACTTCGCAAGGCGACTGGACAACGGTCGAGATCGTCGTCGTCGAGGTGGAGACGGACCAGGGTCTCGTCGGCTTCGGGGAATGCCTCGGCCGGCGCGGCGCGGCCGCCTACGCGCGCTTCATCGAGGGCGTGCTCACGCCGAGGATCGTCGGCGAGGATGCGCTCGACCGGCGCCGGTTGTGGAACGCCATGCGCGGGGTGCTCACCGGCCGTGTCGGCGGCATGCTGGTCGAGGCTGTCGCCGGTGTCGACATCGCCCTGTGGGATATTGCCGGCAAGGCCGCCGGCATGGCGGTGGCGAAGCTCCTCGGCGGCGTCGGGCGCGGCACGGTCCCGGCCTATGCTTCCTCGATCAACTGGTTCGACGACGCGGCCGTCGAGGCGGAGGTCGCGGCTGCGCTCGCTGCCGGCTTCCGCCAGATCAAGGTGAAGACGGGCCGTTCCGTGCCCGCCTCGATCGACCGCATCCGCCTCGTGCGTCGTCTCGCCGGCGACGCCGTCGGCCTCAGCGTCGACGCCAACTGGGCCTATGACCTGGACGATGCCGTGCGCGTCGGACGCGCGCTCGAGGAGTGCGGCTACGACTGGTTCGAGGAGCCATTGCGGCCCGAGGATCGCGGGGGCTATCGCCTGTTGCGCGACAAGCTCGACGTGCGGCTCGCCGCGGGCGAGAGCGACTTCACGGCGCTCGACGCCCTGCCAATGCTGCAGGACCGCTCCATCGGCCTCATCCAGCCGGATGTGGCGCGGGCCGGCGGCATCACCGAGACTTGGCGCATCGCCGAGCTCGCACAGAGCTTCAACGTCGCCTATGCCCCGCACGTCGGCTGGTCGGGTGCTGTCTGCGTCGCTGCCAGCCTGCAGCTTGCCGCCGCCGCCGAGAACTGCCTCGCCTTCGAGTGCATGGTCTATCGCAATCCGCTGCGCGAGGCGCTGCTCATGGAGCCGGTCGGCGATCCGGCGACGATGGTCAACGGCGCGCTGCCGGTGCCAGCCGGACCGGGACTCGGCATCACGCTCGACCGGGCGGCGCTCGCCGCCCACCGCATCACGGAGTGAGCGCATGGCGGCCTTCTCGATCTCCGCCATGCAGGAGCCGCGCCGGGCGCTGCCCTATGTCGCCCCCGCGCTCGCGCTGCTCGCCTTCGTCATCCTCATCCCGGCGGTCTATGTGCTGTGGCTCTCCTTCCAGCAGTCGACCTTCGGCCGGGCGGCGACCTTCGTCGGCTTCGCAAACTACGCCAAGATCCTCGCCGATCCCTATTTCTGGCGGGCGCTGGGCAACACGGTCATCGTCGTGCTCGTCGTCGTGCATGTCGAAGTCGTGCTCGGCCTTGTCATGGCGGTGCTGTTCGCAGCCGGTCTGCCCTTTCGGAAGCTGCTCATCGCCGCCGTCCTCGCGCCTTACGCGGTGAGCGAGGTCGGCGCCGTCGTCATGTGGCGCACGTTGTTCGATCCCGATACCGGCTTCATGACGCGGGTGCTCACCGGGATCGGCCTGCCGCCGCTCGAATGGTCCGTGGTGCCGAGCCACGGGCTGGCGCTCGTCGCTCTGCTCAGCATCTGGCTGCACCTGCCCTTCACCTTCATCATCCTCTATGCGGCGCGGCTCGCCATCCCGAAGGACCTCTACGAGGCGGCCGAGATCGACGGGGCGAGCGCGTGGCAGAGCTTTCGCCGCGTTACGCTGCCGCTGCTCATGCCGGCCATCCTCGTCGCCATGCTGTTTCGCTACATCTTCGCCTACCGCCTGTTCTCGGAAGTGTGGCTGCTGACGCAGGGCGGGCCGGCGCGCTCGACCGAGGTCGTCGCCGTCTACCTCTATCTCGAGGCCTTCCGCTACAACGACTTCGGCGCGGCGAGCGCGACCGGATGGCTGATGGTGGTGACCTCGCTGCTGCTCGCCGCCTTCTACCTGCGCCGGCTCTACCGGGAGATGTTCGCCCGTGCCGACTGATCCTGCCTTCACGCCCTCCGGGCTCCTGCGCCTCCTCGGCAAGGCCGTTGCCGTTGCCCTGGTGCTCGCCTGGTCGCTCGGGCCGATCGCCCTCATCGTGAGCGCCGCCTTCACGCCCGAGCGCGACATCTTCGCGACCGGCGTCGGCTGGCGGCCGACCTTCGAGAATTTCGTCGCCCTGTGGCAGCGCTGGGGCGACTTCTTCACCGGGCTCGCCAACAGCTTCATCGTCACCGTGGGCGCGACGCTGCTCGCGGTGCTCACCTCGACGCTCGCGGGCTTCGGCTATTCGCGCTGGCGCAGCCGTTTCCTCTCCGGCTCCGTCTTCGCTATGATCGCGCTGCGTCTCCTGCCGCCCATCGTGACGACGCTGCCGCTGTTCCCGATCGTCAACGCGCTTGGGCTCAACGACACCTATGCGGTGCTCATCATCCTCTACGCGGCCTTCTTCGTGTCGCTCGGCACCATGGTGATGCGCACCTTCATCGACCAGATCCCGCGCGAGCTCGACGAGGCGGCGATGATGGACGGGGCGAGCCAGGCGCAGATCTTCCGCCGCGTCATCCTGCCCCTGTCGGCGCAGGGCATGGTGGCGGTCGCCATCTTCGTCATCGTCTATGCGTGGAACGAGTTCCTCTTCGCCTTCATCTTCACGACGAAGAACGCCAAGACCGCGCCCCTCGTGCTGTCCGAGATGATCGGTTCGCTCGAGGGCGTCGAATGGGGCGTCCTCTTCGCCGCCACCACCGTGCAGCTCCTGCCCATCCTCGCCTTCGTCGTCCTGTGCCAGCGCCATCTCATCGAAGGCCTGACGGCGGGCGCCACCAAGGGCTGAGAAGGACCATCCCGATGACACTCGACCGCCATGAGATCGCTTCGGCCCTGCGTCTCGCCGATCCCGCCCTGTCGCGCTTCGACCCGCTGCCGCGCATCATCGCCTTCGACGATTTCGACCGCGGCTTCTGCGGCTGGACGCAGCTCGTCGGCAATTACGAGGACACGCTCGATGCCATGCATCCGGGCTATGCCCAGCATTCACAGGCCATGCTGTCGACCTTGCCGACATGGGACTTCGGCAGCCACGGCGGCTTCGACGGCAGCTATGCGCTGAAGATCGCGACCCGGCCGCGGGCGGGCGCGCGCAACGTCTCGATCAAGCGGCTCACCTTCCGTCGGCGCGGCCCCATCCGGCTCGAGTTCTACTTCACCTTCAAGCCCGAGGCGAACGAGCTGCGCCTGTCGGAAACCGACGTGCGCTCCATCGGCTTCCTCTACGACCTGCAGACGGGGGACCAGGACGGCGACGCCTGGCGCATCATGCCGCATCTGCGCTTCCTCAACGCGCTCGACGGCGCGCATGTGCAGAAGTGGCAGTTCAAGCGCCGGAACGAGCCCTTCGCCGCGGTCGGAGCCGGAAACAAGACGGTGACGCACTATCACCTGGCGCCGGAAGGATGGGAGGACATCGCCGGCGGCGGGCAGAGGCTCTGCTACAACGAGATTCCGACCAAGGTGAACTGGCACTACTGCCGCTTCGACTTCGACCTTGCGACCATGCAGGCGACCGGCCTTGCCTGCAACGACCGGGAATTCGACCTGTCGGGCTTCGACAGCATGCGCATCCCGGCCATGCGCAACCTCTGGTGCATGCTGAACCTCGCCTTCTTCGTCGAGACGGACACGGACAAGCGCGCCAGCCTCTTCATCGATTCCGTCTGCCTGTCGGGAGATTTCTGATGCTGCGCGAAAGCCAGGCCGCCGTCGTCGCCCGCAATGAGGAGTGGCGGGGCGCATCCGCCACCGAGCCCTACGAGGCCGGCTGGGCGAGCGAGGCCGTTGTCTTCGTGCGCGCCCTGAAGGACGCGGTCGGCGCGCCGGGCCGTGCCCGCGTCGAGCTGTCGCCCGACGGCATGCACTGGGTGGCGGAGGGCAGCGCGTTCGACCTGCCGGTCCGGGCCGGCGAAGTCACCTTCGCGCGCGTCGCGCATTTCGGGACGTGGCTCAGGATCGCCGCGGACCTGCCGGAGGGGGCCGCGCTCACCGTCCTCGTCACCTGGCATCTGAAGGGCTGAGCCATGGGGAGCCCATTCCGCAACGACGGGCGCGTCGCCCTCGTCACCGGGTCGAGCCGCGGTATCGGGCGGGCGGTCGCGCTCGGCCTCGCGCAGAGCGGCGGCGCCGTCGCGGTGCACGGCGCGGAGGGAAGCGCGGCGCTGGACGAAGCGGTGGAGGAGATGCGCACCGCCGGTGTCCGCGCCGAGGCGTTCGCCGCCGATCTCGCCCAGGCGGACGCCTGCCGGCGCCTGCCGGAGGCCGTGGCCGAGGCGCTGGGGCCGATCGACATTCTCGTGCTCAATGCGTCCCTCGAGCTGCGCCGCGACTGGCGCGACGTGACGGAGGAGGAGATTGCGCAACAGGTCGCGGTCAATCTCACCGCGAGCCTCCTCCTCCTGCAGGCCGTGGTGCCAGGCATGGCGGCGCGCGGCTTCGGCCGCGTCATCGCCATGGGCAGCATCCAGGAGGTGCGGCCCAATCCGCGCCTGGTGGTCTATGCGGCGCTGAAGAGCGCCCAGACCAACGTGATGGTCAACCTGGCGCGCCAATATGCGGCGCAGAACGTCACTTTCAATACGGTCTCGCCCGGCGCCATCGCGACCGAGCGCAACGCCGCCGTCCTCGTCGATCCGGCCTATCGGGCGCGTGTGGAGAGCGAGATCCCGGCAGGACGCATTGGCCTGCCACAGGACTGCGTCGGCGCCTGCCTGCTGCTCGCCTCCGATGCGGGGGCCTATATCAACGGCGCCCGGCTCTTCGTCGACGGCGGCTGGCATGTTGGCTGAGCGGGTTGAGCGCGACCGCCCCGCGTCCACTGATTCTTGCCCGCAGGCGCCCTGCGGCGCGGGCGATGGCGTCCGCGACGGCTTGGTGGCGATCGCTCGGCGGGTCCTTCGAGCGCAACGGATAGGCCACATGCCGGTGACGGAGGTGGCCGAGGACCTCGCGGAGACCTGTACGGTCGCGGCTGTCATCGACAAGGTTTTCAAGCCGGACCTGGAAGCTTTGCAGGACACGCCGAACGCCCTCGACGTCCCCGCCGTGCGCGCCGCGATCCGTCCATGGGCGACAGTGGTCGCCTGCCCATGACGCGCCGGGGCTCTGGCGGTAGGATGGCCATGGCGCTGCCCTGCGCGACAGCGCCAGGGGGCGGGACAGGAGTGGGCCATGCCTTTTCTCAACCGTGTGGAGGCGGGACGACGGCTCGCCAAGGCCCTGGCGGGATGGCGGGACGAGGACCCCGTGGTCTTCGCCTTGCCGCGCGGCGGCGTGCCGGTCGCGGCAGAAATTGCCGCCGCTTTCCATGCGCCGCTCGATCTCGTCCTCGTGCGCAAGCTTGGGGTGCCGCGGCAGCCGGAGCTTGCGATGGGTGCGGTCGTTGACGGGGCCGAGCCCATCACCGTGTGCAATGAGGAGATCATCGCGGGGGCGCAGATTGCGCCTGCCGACTTCGAAGCCGTGCGGGCACGCGAACTCGCCGAGATCGAGCGCCGGCGTCGCTTCTATCTCGGATCGCGCCCGCCCGTGCGGGTGGAAGGCCGCTGCGCCATCGTGGTCGACGATGGCATCGCGACGGGCGCGACCGTCAGGGCGGCCCTGCGGGCCATCCGCCGCCGCGCACCGGCGCGGCTTGTCCTCGCGACGCCGGTCGCGCCGCGTGACGTCGTCGCCGATCTCTGCGACGAGGCCGATGCCGTCGTCTGCCTCGAGACACCGGAGCCGTTCTGGGCCGTCGGAGCCGCCTATCTCGATTTCGACCAGGTGGAGGACGAGGCTGTGATCGCGACGCTGGCACGTTTCCCGCCGGACGAGGGCAGCGCCCGACCGTCCTTGCAGCCGTAGGCGCGTCAGCCCTGCGCCAGGGCCAATCGGGCCCGCGCGAGCACGTCATCCGGTGTGCCGTCCGTGTCGACGGCCCTCCAGCCTGGCTCGGCGGTGACGTCGCCCGTTTCGCGCGCGGCCTGCATGGTGACGACCGCGGCATCCGCATCCGACGCATCGCCGCGGCGAGCCTCGACGCGCGCGACGAGTCGCTCGAGCGGTGCCGAGAGCCACAACCCGGAGAAGCGGACGCCGAGCTCGGCGGCGAGCGCCGCGATGGCCGCGCGCTCGCCTGGGCGCTGGTGTACGGCATCGACGATGACCGGCCGGCCGGCTTCCAGCGCCGCCCGGGCATCGCGGCACAGCCGGTCGTAGACCGCGGCAGTCGCCGTTGCATCATAGGCGCTGTCCGGCAGGCGCTCCGTTTCAACCGCGCCAAAGAGCTGCTTGCGGATGACGTCGCTGCGCAGGTGAATGGCGCCGGGCGGGCGGCCGATCAGCGGGGCGAGGGCCGCGGCAAGAGTGCTCTTGCCAGTACCCGAGAGGCCGCCGACGGCGACGAGCCGCGGCGGTCCGGGGTCGAGGACAGCTTCGGCGAGGCTAAAATAGCGCCGGCACTCGGCGCTCGCCCGCTCGCGCGCCTCCTCGTCGAGATGGGCGAGCCCTGCCGCGGTGACCTTCGCCCGGATCGCGGCGCGGACGCTGATGAAGAGCGGCAGCGCGGCGAGCCCGGCGAGGTGGCCCGGCTCGCGGCTCTCGACGAGGTAGCGGTTGAGAAGGAGGTTGGCCTCGCCCTTCAGGTTCCGCTCGATCAGGTCCATCAGCAGGAAGGCGAGGTCGTAGAGCACGTCCGTCGTCGCCAGCGCCTCGTCGAATTCGAGGGCGTCGAACAGGCGGGGTGCCCCGTCGAGGAGCACGAGGTTGCCGAGATGAAGATCGCCGTGGCAGCGGCGGACATGGCCATCCCGGGCGCGCTGTGCCAGCAGCGCGGCCACGCGCTCGCGCGCGGCGAGCGACTGGCGGGTCAAACGCTCCGTCCGTTGCGCGGGAAAGAGAACGGGCTGCTCGGCGAGGCTCGTGCCGTTCTCGGCGATGATGGCCGCGAGCGCGCCGGCGAAATCGGCGCCGTGATGGACGGGCGCCCGCGCATGAGCCTCCGCGACGGCCCGCGCCACGGCCGCGACGATGGCAGGCGTCAGGGCCCCCTCGGCCGCCAGGCGGTCGAGCGTACGGGTCTCGTCGAAGCGGCGCATGTGCACCGCCCACTCCACGATCGTGCCTGGGCCGCCGAGGTTGAGCGTGCCGTCCCGGCGCACGATCGGGACGAGGCCGAGATAGATATCCGGCGCACCGGGCCGGTTGATCGCGATCTCGCACTCGCAGGCGAGCCGCCGCTTCTCCAGGCTGGAGAAATCCATGTAGGGAAAGCGCACGGCGCGCTTCACCTTGTAGGCGTCCGAGCCGGTGAGGAAGACGATCGCGCCGTGCGTGTCGATGCGCTTGACGGGGCCACCCCCGCCATGGCTGTCCGGCGAGGCAAGGAAGCGCAGGATCTCGTCCTGATCTTCGGTGACGTGGTGTGTCGGCGTCATCCTGCCTCGACGGACCGGCGTGGAGCCCGCGCACTCAGTGCTCCGTATGGATGACCTTGTCCTCGGCCTTGCGCACGAGCGTCGCGAATTCCTGCGTATAGTCCGTGACCGCCTGCTGCGCAAAGGCCGTCTGCCGCTCCATGGCCTCCGGCAGGCCGCGGCAGCGGCCGAGATCCTGCCAGAATGAGGCCTGGGCCTCCAGGCGGCGGGCCATGAAGTGCAGCATCTCCGTGCCGATGGCGACCGGCAGGTCGAAGGTGGAAGTCTTGATCCAGAGCGGGAATGCCTCGAGCGGCAGTTGCATGTCGCCGGCGTTCGGGCGGCGCGGACGTGTGGCTTGCTTGTCCGGGGTCATCGTCTCTCCCTCCCTCTTGGAGAACCCAAGCTTGGGCGCGCGGTGGACCCGCGTCCTTGATGAAACGCAATCCTGCCCGGAAAAGACGGCCACTTTCCGGCCGGGGGCTGCGGCGGAGCCTCTTTTATCAGGCAGCAGGCACATGGCCGCGCGCGGCGAGGAGATCGACGATGCGTCCGGCTTCCTGCTGCGGCGTCTCGGCCGTGCCGTCGAGGCGAAGGTCGGGCGCCTGCGGCCGCTCGTAGGGGGCGCCGACGCCGGTGAAGTCGCTGACGAGGCCCTGCCGGGCCCGCCTGTAGAGCCCCTTGGGGTCGCGCGAGGCGCAGACATCGAGCGGCGTGTCGACGAAGACCTCGTAGAACGGCACGTCCTTGGCAATGGCGCGGGCGTTGGCCCGGTCCTGGGCATAGGGGGCGATGGCCGCCACGATGGCGATGAGGCCGGCATCGGCGAGGATATGCGCCACCTCGGCGAGGCGCCGCACGTTCTCGGCGCGCTCGGGCGGCGAGAAGCCGAGATCGCGGTTGAGGCCGTGGCGCATGTTGTCGCCATCGAGCACATAGGCGTGGCATCCCGCCGCGGTCAGCCGGCGCTCCAGCGCATTCGCCACCGTCGACTTGCCGGCGCCGGAGGGACCCGTGAGCCAGAGGATGGCGGGGGTCTGCCGCCCGGCGCTCGGCCGGTCTGCCGTCGTCGTATCGAAGCGCTGCCAGTAGACGTTGGCGGCGGCGTTCACGGCTTCGACCACCATGCCCGCTGCGAGAGTCTCGTTGTTCAGCCGGTCGATGAGCAGCAAGGAGCCGAGCGTTCGGTTGTCGCCATAGCGCTCCACGACGACCGGACGGCCTGTCTCGAGAACGGCCGTGCCGATATCGTTCGCGCCGAGCGTTGTTGCCGGGTTCTCCGCTATGCGCACGACGTCGAGCCGACTGCGCAGGGCGGTGATGCGGCAGGGCACGAGGTCCGTGCCCTGCCGCATGAGCAACTCCCGGCCCGTGCCGAGCGGCATCTCGGACAGCCAGACGAGGCGAACGACCACATGGTTCACGCAGGCCGGCGGGTTGTCCGGGCAGGCGAAAACCGTGCCGCGGCCGGCTTCGATCTCGCGGTCGAGCACCAGCGTCACGGCTTCGCCGGGCCCTGCTTCCTCCAACTCGCCGTCGAAGGTGACGATCTGTCTGATGCGGCTCGGCTGCCCGCCAGGCAAAGCGACCACGGGATCGCCGCGCCGGACGCGGCCGCCGGCGACCGTGCCCTGATATCCCCGAAAGTCCGGATCCGGCCGGCTGACGCGCTGGACGGGAAAGCGCAGGCTGCCGGTACGCCGCGGCGCGAGCGCGAGGGTCTCAAGGAGGTCGAGGAGGGTGGGGCCTGCGTGCCACGGCATCGCGGCGGCGGGATGGACGATGTTCTCGCCGAGGGCCGCCGAGAGCGGCACGGAGCGCACATCGAGGCCGAGACTGTCGGCATGGGGGCGGAACGACGCCACGATGGCCCTGAACACGTTTTCGTCATGGCCGACAAGGTCCATCTTGTTGACGGCGAGAATGACATCGCGGATGCCCATGAGACCGGCGATGACCGCATGCCGCCGCGTTTGCGGGAGCAGCCCCTTGCGCGCATCGACCAGCAGCACCGCGGCGTCGCAGATTGAGGCGCCGGTCGCCATATTGCGGGTGAACTGCTCGTGCCCGGGAGCGTCGACCACGATGAAGCTGCGCCGCGCCGTTGCAAAATAACGGTAGGCGACGTCGATGGTGATGCCCTGCTCGCGCTCGGCGGCGAGGCCGTCGAGCAGCAGGGCGTAGTCGAAGCCATCCTCGCCGCCGGCGCCGGCAACGGCCGCCATCTGGTCCTCCGGCACGAGGCCGGCGTCGGCCATCAGCCGCCCGAGCAGGGTCGACTTGCCGTCGTCGACCGCGCCGCAGGCAAGGACTCTCAGCAGGCCGTGTTCCTTGATCGGCGCGGCGCTCGTCGCGCAGGCATCGATGATGCGCACTCAGAAATATCCTTCCGCCTTCTTGGCCTCGATGGAATCCGCCCGCTCGCCATCGATGAGGCGGCCGGCACGCTCCGACCGGCGCGAACTGCGCAATTCGTCGATGACGGCATCGAGGGTGGCGGCTTCGGATACGACCGCCGCCGTCAGCGGGTAGCAGCCGAGCGTGCGAAAGCGCACCCGCATCGGCTGCGGTGTCTCGCCCGGCGCGAGTGGCAGGCGGGCGTCGTCCACCATGATCAGACTGTCGCCGCGGCGCACGACGGGCCGCTCGCGCGCGAAATAGAGCGGCACCACGGGGATCGCTTCAGCGCGGACATAGGCCCATACATCGTGCTCCGTCCAGTTCGAGAGGGGGAAGACGCGCATGGTTTCGCCCTCGAGGAGCCGCGTATTGGCGAGCCCCCAGGGCTCGGGGCGCTGCATCTTCGGGTCCCAGCGGTGGCCGGGCGCTCGCACCGAGAATATGCGCTCCTTGGCGCGGCTCTTCTCCTCGTCGCGTCGCGCCCCGCCGATGGCCGCATCGGCGCCGAGACGGTCGAGGATCTGCCGCAGTGCCACCGTCTTCATCGCGTGTGTGTAAAGGCCCGCGCCGTGGCTGAAGGGCGATATGCCGGCCGCGAGCCCCTCGTGATTGGTATGGACGACGAGGTCGAGGCCGAGCGCGCATGCCTGCAAATCGCGGAAGGCGATCATCTCCCGAAACTTCCAGGTCGTATCGACGTGAACGACCTTGAAGGGAATGGCCTCCGGGTAAAAAGCCTTGCGCGCCAGATGCAGCAGGACCGAGGAATCTTTCCCGATCGAATAGAGGAGGGCCGGCCGGCGGAACACGGCTGCGGTCTCGCGCAGGACGTGGACGGCCTCCGCCTCCAGCATGCGCTGATGGGCGCTCAGCGCAAAGCGGTCGGTCGATTGGCTTGCAGGCGGGGCGGCGCCGGTCGCGTCCAGCATGGCTCGGCAATCGGATCAAACATGAAAAATGGCAAACAACGCAGGAAAACGGGCAGAATGTAGCCATGGGTGAAACGACTTGCAAGCCTCGCGACGGCGACGTCCGAGCGACGGCTGTTGACATTATCCCTACTATAGGTTTAATTTCCTATATAGGATCATTCATTGCATCAGATCATTCATGGGGACTGCCGTGGCCATCGCTTCCGAAACCACCGCCAATCTGAAGCTGCCCTATATCGCCGCCGGCCAGGCGCAGAAACACGTGACCCATAACGAGGCGCTGCACATGCTGGATGTGCTGGTGCAACTTGCCGTCGCGGACACGGACCGGACGGTGCCACCGGCCGACCCGGCCGAAGGCGCGCGCCATATTGTCGGTGAGGGCGCGACGGATGCCTGGACAGGCAGGGACCACCACGTCGCCATCTTCGTCGACGGCGGCTGGTTGACCTTCGCCCCTGCGCCCGGCTGGATGGCCTATGTGACGGGCGAAGGGCGTCTTCGTGTCTGGACCGGGACGGAATGGGCTACCATGCAGGACGATACGCCGACCGAGCTGCACAATCTCGCCGCTCTTGGCGTCGGCACTCGGGCGGACGAGGTCAATGGCTTTGCTGCCAAGCTCGAGAATGCCCTTTGGTCGGCGAAATACACAGGCGAGGGGGGTAGCGGCACGCTGCGCATGGCGCTCAACAAGGAAGGCTCCGCCGACACGGTCTCGCTCATCTTCAACAGCGACTGGTCGGGACGCGCCGAGATCGGCCTCGCCGGCAGCGACCATTTCGAGATCAAGGTCTCGGAGGACGGCTCGCTCTGGACGCCGGCGCTGCGGATTGATCCCGCGAGCGGCGCGGTAACACTTCCGCAGACGCGGCAGGAGTGCGGCCTGCGCAATCTCCTCATCAACGCCCGCGGCCTCGTGAACCAGCGCGGCTATGTCTCGGGCACGGCGACGGCGGCCGCCGGCCGCTATACGCTCGACCGCTGGCGGGTGGTGGCTGCGGGGCAGGCGCTCGCCTGGACCGAGGCCAACGGCTATCGCACCTTCACCGCACCGGCCGGCGGCGTCGAGCAGGTGATCGAGGGCCTCGACGTCGTGGCCGGCACCTACGTGCTCTCATGGAACGGCACGGCAAGCGCCAGCGTCAACGGCGCGGCCGTGGCGAAGGGCGGCACCGTGTCGCTTGCCGGCGGTGCGAATGTCACCGTGCGCTTTTCGGGCGGCACCTTCGCCTTGCCGCAGCTGGAGCACGGCACGGTGCCGTCGGCCTTCGAGGTGCGGCCGTTCAGCCAGGAACTCGCCATGTGCCAGCGCTACTTCGAGAAGTCATACAACCTCGAGGTGGCACCGGGCACGGCGAGCCAGATGGGCCGGCGCAACCAGAACACCTTCCAGATCGCGACCAATCACCGGGCCGATATTCCCTTCCGCGTCATCAAGCGCGCGGCGCCCACGGTGACGATCTACAACCCGACCACCGGCGCCGCGGGGCAGGTGCGCGCCCAGCCGGACGCGGACATCACCATCGGCGGCGTCTACGTGCCCGGCGGCGCCGGCTGCATGATCGACTTCGTCACGACCGCCACGACCCAGGCCGTGTACTGGCACTGGGTGGCCGAGGCCGAGCTCTGACAACTGCGTGACTCGCAGGGGGCCCGTCGGCTTCACAGCTCCGTCTCGAAGCGCGAATCCTCGATGACATGCCCCCCGATGGTCGCCGCCGTGCCGTTGCGTGCCGCCCAGGCGGCGAATGCCCGCGCGAAGCCGCCATAGCGGTCTTCCGGCATGGCGAGCACGTTGCGCTCGTCCGCGATCGGCTCGACCGCATAGCCGACGGAGGTGAAGAAGGTCTGGAGCCTGTTCTGAGCCTCAGCGTCAAGCGCCTCGCAGATGAAGGCGGGCCGGTGGGCAGCGATGACGTGCCGCGCGCCTTCCAGCACCTCGGGCTCGACGCCTTCCACGTCGATCTTGACGGCGACGACAGGGCGCTTGGCGATCGCCGCGAGCTGTGGCGCATTGAGGTAGTCGAGCCGCGCCGGTTGCAGGATGGCGTCCAGCGGTACGGCCTTGACCGTCTCAGTGTGGTCGACCGCCTGTGTCTGACTGATCTTCTCGCCCGAGCACAGGCTGAAGAAGCCATACCTGTGCGGCAGGGTCAGGATCTCCTCGCGGTTCCATGCCGCCAGATGACAGGGCACGATGCGCGGATTAAAGCCGTTGAGCTGAATGTTGTAGATGAGACGGCCGAAGGTCACCGCCGACGGCTCGAAGGCGATGGAGAGCAGGTCCGGGCGGGCCCGCGCCGTCAGCAGCGCATAGAGGCCCGTATAGGCTCCAACGTCGATCACCATCCCGTTCTGCGGCGCGCCTTCCATCAGGAAGAGCCAGTAGGCGAGGGACTTCGGCTCGTCGAAGGCACCCTGCCGTATTGCGCCGAGGAGGTTGTCGTCCTCCCCCCAGGGTGCCGTGATGCTGTGCATCGTCACACTGTGCCCGTTGATGGTGATGGTGGAGTTCTGGAAGACGAATTTCTGCACGGGCAATCCCTTGGTGGCAGGCGTGGGCCGGGTTGTCGGGGGGCCGTCCCCGGCGAGCATCCAGGCATGAGGGGTGCCGGCGAGCGCCTTTGCCACCTCGTCGTAGTTCCGGATCGATTCCGTGAGACTCCACGGCGCCTGCTTGACGAGGGACGGCCTGCGCTGCGCCAGCGGGTCCACGCCGAAGGCGCGGGCGATCTCATCGGCCCGCTCGCTCGCCAGCAGCCCCTGGGCGTCGAACATCTCCTGATAATCGAGCGCGACGAGCGGCTGGTGCCCGTCGAGCCATTGCTCGATCACCTGTCGTTCGCGTTGCATGCCGTCGATGAAGCGCAGCAGCTTCGGGATATCGACGACCGCGGAACGGATCGTCACCTCCGCCGCATCGACCGTGTGCCAGACCTGGTTGGCGGCCGCGAGCAGGCCGGAGACGAAGACCTCCAGGAGATTGCGCCGCGTGAGGTGGATGATCGGCGCGCCTTCGGCCCGCGCGAATTCCAGGAGCCACGGCCGGGCAAGCGGCGCATGCCAGGGCCCGTTGAGGCTATGCAGGCTGTCGTATTTGACGTCGGGCAGGAGCGTGCGGCCTTCTCCGGCGAAGGTCGCGAGAAATCTCCGGAAATTCTGCGGTGCGTTCTGCGCCAACGCATTCAGCGGATCCTCCCGAACGTAGTCGCGGAGGTGGGTGAAATAATTGTGGCGATCGCCGAGGCCATCAGGGTGGAAGATCTCGCCGAGATAATAGAATTGCGGATGGTTGCGCCAGTCGAGGAGGCTGCCCAGCGCGCCGGTGCCGGATCGCTGGCGGGCAACGAGAAGGCCGAAGGGTGGGATCATGGCTGTTCCTTGCGTGAGGCGGCGGGGCGCGTGGCTGAAGGCGGGAGCGCCGATGTCGCCCGCATGCGCGGCATTCGCACCGTCAGAGGATGTTCTCGTTGAACCAGAGCTCCACGCGCTCGAAGGCGAGATGGCAGTCGCTCTCCTCGCCGCGGGGCGGCAGCCGCGTGATGAGGAGCAGGCGATCGTTGCCCCGGCTCGTGCCATAGGCGGAGAGTTCGATCAGCGCCTGCCGGCCGGGCCCCACAGTCTGCCAGGCGCTCAGGGCGACGTCGTCCGCCATCTCTCCCCCGTCGAGACGGGCGAGGATGCGCTGCGTCGCCGCGTTGCCGCGCGCCAGGGCGACGGCTGCCTCGACCCCGCCGTTGTGCTCGCTGAGGTTGCGCACATGGGCGACGATGCGGCCCACCCGCCGGTGCGGGCCGCGCAACTCGCCGATCGTCACCTCCCCCGCGAGCGGGTGGACGATGATGCCTCGGCTGCCGCCATGCCATTGCACCGGCTCCCATTCCCGCACGCGCCCCTGGGGATGGATGCGCGAGACCGGGCGTAATTGCTCGCCATGCAGCGTCAGCGGTCGATCGGGCCCATCTCCGGGCGGCTGGACGGGGTCGAGGCTCAGGAGGCGGGCAGGCAGCCCGACCGCGATCCCTGCCGCATCGGTGAGCCCGCCGGAGATCTTCTTGGTTGTCTCCCGTCGCCCGGCCAGAAAGGCATCCATGGTGGCCGCGACCACAGGCATGACGAGCATGCTTTCGCCCGTCAGCGCGCATTCCCGAGCAAAGACCTCGAACCAAAGATCGCCGGCGCGCGGATCGAATGGCACCCGGGCCGGCAGGTCGCGTCGCAGCAGGCAGAACGGCGGCGCGATACGGCTCGAGAGGAGGGCCGTTGACGGCGCCTCCCCGGCATAGGCGCGCAGATAGTCGCTTCTCGCCGTATGCGGGTCGACGAGTTCCACATGGCCGCAGACGAGGGCGAGTTCCGCATTCCGGGCCATCGCGTCGAGCGCGAGGGCGAGAAAACCCGGCGCTGCCTCGAAGCCGAAGGGATGGAGCAGCACCGCCTCCCGCTCCAGCGCGGCAAGCCGGCGCCCCAGCGTCTCGGGACATTCGTTCTTGCCGGAGGGGAAGACGGCCTGCCAGCCCTGGGCCTCGACGCGGCGCGCCTCGGGCCCGTCCGGGGCGAAATGCCCACGCGGCAGCAGGACCTGCACCGCATCTGTGCCGCCCGCCAGGTCGAGCTCGGCATCGAGAGGCAGCACGGTATCGAAAAGCCGTTCGAACTCGGCGGGTGAGCGAATCCCGTGGCAGACGACCGTGACACCAGGACGCTTCACCTGCGCGACGGCGGGAGCGCGCGAAACGGGCCACGCCGCTGGCCGCAGCCAGTAGGGCGTGTCGGGGGCTATGCTGGCTGTGGCAGAGGGAGTCCAGCGCAGTGCCTTCTCCATTGCGGCAGCAAGACCCGCGACGGAACCATCGAACAGCAGGCAATTGTTTTCGTCCTGCCAGCGCGAGGTCTTGCCGAAGGCGGGGCAGCGTCCATTGAGGATGATCTTGCAACCCATCCGGCTCGCCTCGAAGGCGAACAGGCACAGACTCTCGTAGTCGGACGGCACGACCACCACCGAGCGGGCGAGATGGCTCGCGCGTTCGGCGGCGCTGGCGCCGAAGACGAACAGGATCTTCTCCTTCAGCGTCTCCGGCACGAGCGCCCGCAGGCCGGCGATATAGGCCTCGTCCCAGCCATAGGACACGAGCCTGAAACAGCCGGCGTGGTCCGGATGTCTCTCCAGGAAGAGGATTGCGGCACGAATGAAGAGGTCCGGCCGCTTGAAGGGTTGCAAGCGCGAGGAAAAGATGAAGTCTAAAGGCTCGCGCTCCGCCTGTACCGGCGCGTCGCCATCGTCGGGAAGGATGGGCGGAAATTCCAGCAGGCAGCGTCCTCGCCAGCGTCCGGCAAGGCCGTAATGGTCCTCGTTGAAGGCCAGGACGGTGCGTTCGTGCCCCACGATCAGGTCGGCATGGGCGAGCAGATGGCGCTCGGCATCGAAGACAATGCCGAGGGAATGGCCGGGGTGGTGGGTGAAACGCTCCGCCCGGTAGATCACTCCTTGTGTCGAGTGGATGCGGGCGGCGATGAGTGTCTGCGTGAAGGCAAGGCCGGCGCGCTTTGCCTCGATACTCGCCACGGCCCAGCCTCCGAAATCCGGGAACTCGACGATGTCGAACGGTGCGCCGCGCCGGCGCTCTGCAGCGAGGAGGCCCTGGTAGTACCGATAGGATTCGGCCAGGTGCCATTCCAATGTCCAGGGATGGGCGCCGGCCCGCGCAAGCAGCTGGGCCATCAGGTCCGGCCGGTTCGCGAGGTCCGGGCAGATGTGCACCTGCGCGAGCCCGTCGAACGTCCCGGCGAGCAGCATCGGTGCATCGGGCCTGCTTGCTAGGAGTTCGGGCGGCACGAGGAAGTGGATCTCCGCGGGAGAGCCCAGCGTCTCGTTGTGCCGGGCGAAATTGTGGAGCATGCGCCCGATGCCGCCGGGGCCGAGCGGATAGAGCTCATTGGTCACGAAGCAGATCGCGGGTTTCGTCATGGCTGTCACAGGGCCAGGAAATCGCCATAGCGCTGCGCTGCCAGGGCATGGCGGCGGGCGAGGTGGCAACTGATCATCTCCGCCATCGCCCCCGGGTCGGCGTGCCGGGCCGCTACCAGCCGCTCGACGTCGCGCGCCAGCAGGGCCGGATTGTCGAGATGCGGTGTGGTGCAGAGTCGGATGAGCGGATCGTCGTCGAACTCGCGGATCGACAGCGGTCCCGTCATGGCGGGCGTGCCGACGGCCAGGCTCTCCAGCTGGGTCATGGGCTGGCATTCGGCGAGGGTGGCCAGCAGCACGAGCGAGCTGCGCGCCATCTCCTCGAAGAGGTCGCGCCCGCGCAGATAGCCGACGAGCCGTAGCCGGTCGAGATTGACGAGGCTTTCAAGGCCATTGGGGAAATTGGCGGTCTTGACCTGCTCGACATTGCCGGCGGCGAGAGCGCCGAGCACATTGGTATACATGTTCTTGCGCCAGCCCGGGTCGAGCGGCGCATAGACCGAGCGCAGTTCGGGCGGCTGCGCGCGGCGCTGCGACGGCAGATCCGGCGCGAAGTTGACGATGAGGCTGGGCCAGTAGTTCTCGAACACGGCGCCGAAATCCGGCTTGACCGAGGCGAGGCCCTGAAGGGAACCCATCCGGAGCCGTATCAGCAGGCGTGCCTGCATCACCATTTCGAAGTAGTGCTCGAACTGCGCCGTGGTGACGTGCGTGACCGCATGGCAGCGCAGATCCGATCCGAAGCGGGACTTCAGGGCCAGGAGCAACTGGTCGGCATTTTCCGAATAGCCCTGGAAAACGACATGCGTGATGCCGAGAGCCTGGATCTCCTCGGCGATTCCGGCCTTGTCGGCTTCCTCCAGTGTACCTTCGGCCGGGATGAGCAGCTTATGCCCGGGGCAATAGGCTGTGGCCTGGCGGATGCCGTGCCATTCGTGATGCGCAATGTGCAGGACCCGCTCGAAGCCGGCAACGCGATGGGCCGCGCGCAGCATGGCGGGCGTGTCGAAGACCGGCTTCAGAACGTTTGCCGTGTCCGGCGCCGGGCAGGCGTTGTCTTGCGCCGCGGCGAAGGGACTGACATGGCGGCCGGGCCGGCGCCGACCCTCGAAACGGCCGAACAGTAGGAAATGCACATAGCCCGAATGGAGCTGTCCCTTCTGCACGGCGGCTGCGACATCCGGGTTCCCGGCGAGATAGGCTGGCTCGTCGAAATGGTCCGGAACGGGAATGGGGGCTTTCAGCTTCTGGAGGGCGGACAGCGCCTCGTTCCAGCCGGCGTCGGGTTCGAGAGGCCGGACGCGCAGCGATCGCACGAAGGACTTCAGGGACCTTCTGGCCAGGCTCCGGTTGATGCTGCCGATGATCCAGTCGAGATCCGCCCGGTCGTCGTCGCCGGCCGCGTTGGGGGTGCTCGCCGGCCGCCGCACCGGGTCTGACGCGGCCGCCGTGACCTCGCCGGGCCGCATGTCGTCGATATGGCTGAGGATGAGACTGAGCGCCACCGCGGCCTTGTCCATGTGGCGGCGCAGGAACGCGTTGCGCACGACCGCCGCAAGTTCGTCGTGCTGGTGCCCTGCCGCGCTGACCGAATTGGCATAGACGTTCGTGACGGGGACCTGGTCCCTGTGGTGGTAGAAGGCCAGCGGCTCCGGCAGGACGCCGATGTCCGCCTTCAGCAGGAATTCCAGATTGAAGAACCAGTCGCCGAGGACCGGCAGCGTCTCGTTGAAGCCGCCGATCTCATCCCAGAGCGTTCGCCGAAACAGGAAGGAGATCGGCGGAAAGAAATTGCCGCGGATCATCTGCGCCAGCTGTACATCGCGCACCGCGGTCTGGAAAGGGCGGCGCCGACGTTCGATTACCTCGTCGTCGCGAATGTCCTCCAACACGTGGATCGAATGGGTGATGACGCCGCCGTAGCGCCGTCCCTGCTGGCTTGAGAGGAAGGTGACGGTCTTTTCCAGGAAATTGGGCGCCCAGCTGTCGTCATCGTCATGGATGACCACGAAGTCCGATCGGCACGCCGCCACGCCGGCGTTGGATGCGGCCTCCATGCCGCGGCTCTGCGCCAGGGAGAGAAAGAGGACACTGTTCCGGTCAAGCTGGCTTCCCTCGACGATGGACCGCGCCGTCTCTTCGTCGCCGCCGTCATTGACGACAACCCAGACGAAATCCTTGAAGGTCTGGCGGCTGACGCTCCGGGCGGCGCGCCGCAGCAGCAGCGGCCGGTTCCGCGTGCGCGTCACGACCGCAACCCTGCGCCAGGCGGCAGGCTGCGGCGTACACATCGCCGGCGTGGTATCGCCGGCAGGATGAGATGGGGTTGCAATGTCCATATGAAACGGTCGCCTGTCGGTTCGGTCTTCGTCCTTGCCTCGCCCTGTTCCCCGTTCACGCCCCACAGCCGCCGCCACGGGGAGCGGAGGAGCTGCTCCGTGCCACCCGGTCGATATCGCGACGGAGGGTTGCCCCGCTGCCGCAGCCCGCAATGCTGCCCTCCTCTCCGCCGCCGCATGTTGGCTGCCTGAACGCGCCGGCGCAGCAACGCCGATCGAAGCGCCGTGTCCGGTATGGCGTGAATGCCCCGGTTCAGGGTGAAGCTGCCACCGCGACGGGATCGCAGCCTTCGGCGGGACCGGCCCGGAAATTCCGCCGGCGGCCAAGGCTGGGTGTCAGGTGATTACTGGGGCGTGGTTGAGAGGAGGGTGTTCTGAGAAGAATAGGTCATGGCCAATCGTCCAATAAAGGGGAATCAGGGGCGGCAATCAAACTAAACCGGCACTATATAATGAAGCTTATTTTCGCGGTTGCTTGCCGTCAAGTGGCCGCGGCCGGTGGATCCTGGCATGCCGTGGCCGCCGTAGGCACGAGGGTGCTGCTGCTCCACCAGATGCCCCGGCGGCGGATGATGCGGGCCCGCGGGTGGGCGTGCGGCACATCGGCCGGTTCGCCATTGGCAGGCGCACCAACGGACTGCCGCGATGGCAACAGGCCGCGGCAGACATGCCACATGCGTGTGTTGGCCCGGTCTAGGCCAGGCGCGGACGTATCTTGACAGGGGCTCGGGGCTGATTGAAGATGCAAAATGCATAAAAATAGAGTTGAATTTTAGAAATCCGAATGCCAGACTTCGCGTATATTTTCTACCTGTCTTATTGGCACGGGTATTGTGTTAACCTTATCATTGCGCATCTATGCGGGGGTCGTCACGTTTCGGCCGGAGTGGGCATCGCTCCGGGATCTTGTGTCGGCATTGGCCGAGACGACCGAATGCGTATTCATCTTCGCGAACTCCCCGTTGTCGACGGTTCAACGGGATGAATTGCTGGCCATCGGCGGCGCCCGCATCGAGATCATCCAGTCGCGAGACAATGTCGGGCTCGGCAGTGCCTACAACGAGATCCTGCGGCGCGCAGGCCGGTATGGCGGCGATGCGGTGCTGCTCGTCGACCAGGATTCGACGTTGCGCCCGCAGGTTGTCCGGCTTCTTGCCGATCTGATGGTGGAGCTTGCCGCGGCCGGGCAGCGGGTGGCTGCGGTGGGCGTTCAGCCCATCGGCGCGCGGCACACGAAGCCGGCCTTCAAGGACGTGCGCATCTTTCCCCGGCCGGGCCGTGAGGGCACCACCCGCTTCAGGGCGGCGGATTTTGTGATCTCGTCGGGCTCGCTCGTCTCGATCGCCGCGTATCACGTGGTCGGGCCATTCCGCGACGATTTCTTCATTGATGCGGCCGATATCGAATGGTGCTTCCGCGCGTGGCATCGCGGTTTCTCGTGCTGGGTCGCGCGCGATGCGCGGATGGAGCATCGGCTGGGGCGGGGCTCCATATCGCTGCCGTTGCTGGGGCTCAAGCTGTCCGTGCAGCCGCCCAACCGGCTCTACACCTATGTCCGCAACCAGTTTCGCATGCTCGCCATGCGCCACGTCCCGTTGCGCTGGAAGGCCAAGATGGTTCCGTACATCGGCTTCCAGGCCATCGTCTACGCCCTCACGGGGCGGCGCCGCTGCTATGCGCTCACGGCGATCGGTCGCGGCGCGTGGGACGGGTTGCGGACGATGTCGGCCAGTGCGCAGCCGCCGGGATTGCCACAGTTCGGTGACCAAGCGGCGCCGGAGCCGCCCGGCAACACGGCCGAGCCTTGATGCCGCTTTCGATGGATGCGGCGCTCATTCGGCTCGGCGGTGCTGCGCACAGGGGCAAGGCGCGAGCGCCTGAGCCGATGAGGGCGGGCCACGATCCCGTGTGGAATGGGCGGCGATCTTGCTGATGCGGTGCCACGCCAACGGTGAGGAGCCAGCAGAGATCCTTTTGTCCCCGCGCACAGACTGCGACGCGCAGGCCGCCCGAGCTCGGTCCCGAGCGGTCAGACCGGCATTTCCATGATAGTCGCTTTGCGGTAGGAAGCGGCATTGAGCGCGACTCGCACGACGACACTCGACGGGGAAGGGCGCGTGGCGCCGGCGCCTCTCGTCGGCTGACGGGAGGGCCCACATGGCGAAGCATCCGCGGATTGTCCCGGTCGTTCTGTCCGGAGGCACCGGCACCCGCCTGTGGCCGCTGTCTCGCGAGTCCTTTCCCAAGCAGCTGCTGGCGCTCGCCGGCGAGGAGAGCCTGCTGCAGCAGACGCTGGCGCGCGTTGCCGGCGAGCCGGGCTTTGCCCCACCCGTCGTCATCGCCAATGCGGAGCATCGCTTTGTCATCGCCGAACAGGCGCGACAGGCGGGCATCGGGGGCGTTACCATCGTGCTCGAGCCGGTCGGCCGCAACACGGCGCCGGCGGCGGCGGTCGCAGCGCTGATGGCGGCCGAGAGCGATCCCGATGCGCTGATCCTCATCATGCCGGCCGACCATGTCGTGCAGAACGCGGCCGCCTTCCGCGCCGCGGTGGCCACGGGTGCGGGTGCAGCCGTGGCCGGTCGCCTTGTTCTCTTCGGCATGCGCCCGGACAAGCCCGCCACCGGCTACGGTTACATCCGCCGCGGCGATCCGCTGCCGGGGACCCCTGGCATCAACGCCGTCGCCACCTTCGTCGAGAAGCCCGACCGGCCGACGGCCGAGGGCTATGTCGCCGCGGGCGACTATTTCTGGAACAGCGGCATCTTCCTCCTGCCCGCCGCCATCTTCGTCGCCGAGCTCGAGCGCCATTCGCCCGCCGTGCTCGCCGCGGCGCGGGAGGCACTGAAGGGCGCCGTGCGCGACCTCGACTTCCTGCGCCTCGCCGAAGCTCCCTTCGCCGCCGGACCGTCGATCTCCATCGACTATGCCGTGATGGAGAAGACCGACAAAGCCGCCGTGGTGCCGTCCGAATTCGGCTGGAGCGATATTGGTAGCTGGTCGGCCCTGTGGGAGATCGGCGCGCGGGATGCGGACGACAATCTCTGCGTCGGCGAGGTGGTGGCGCTCGAGACGCGCGGCTCCTACCTGCGCGGCGAAGGTCGACTCGTCGCGGCTCTCGGGATCGAGGATCTCGTCGTCGTGGCGACCCCCGACGTCGTGCTCGTGACGCGGCGCGACAGCGACCAGAAGGTTTCGCAACTCGTCGCGGCGCTGAAGAAGGACGGCCACGCCGCAGCCACGCAGACGCAGCGCGTCTATCGTCCATGGGGTTTCTACCAGTCCGTGCACGACGGCGAGCGCTTTCAGGTCAAGCGCATCACCGTCAATCCCGGCGCCAAGCTGTCGCTGCAGAAACATTTCCACCGCGCCGAGCACTGGGTCGTCGTCAACGGCACGGCCCTTGTCACCCGCGATGAGGAGCAGATCCTCCTGCGCGAGAACGAATCGATCTTCCTGCCGCTCGGCTGCGTGCATCGGCTCGAGAACCCCGGCAAGCTGCCGCTCAACCTCATCGAGGTGCAATCCGGCCCCTATCTCGGCGAGGACGACATCGTCCGCATCGAGGACATCTACAAGCGGGTCTGACAGGGGTGCGCGCTTCGTTCACGGCGTGAACGTCACGCCTTGACGTTCACGCCGTGAATGACTATTCGTGCCGCCGGAACGCGCGAGACGCAGGGCCGATGGCAGAGAAGCTCCCGACCGAGGTCGACCTCGAGTTGCTCGCCTCGCTGGAAAGCGGGGAAGTGGTGACGCAGATGTCGCTGTCGCAGCGCATCGGCGTCTCCATCGGCCTCGTCAATGCACTCCTCAAGCGCGCCATCCGCAAGGGCTATGTGAAGGCGAGGGCCGCTCCCTACAAGCGCTATGCATATTACCTGACCCCGAGCGGCTTTTCCGAGAAGAGCCGGCTCGTAGCGGATTATCTCGACATTTCCCTGCGCTTTTTCCGCGATGCGCGCGAGCAATATGCGGATGGCTTCCGCCGCCTCGATGTCGTCGGCCTGCGCCGCGTCGTTCTTGCGGGGGCCGGCGAGCTTGCCGAGATCGCCATTCTCGCCGCCCGCGACAACGCGATCGAGGTCGTCGCAGTGCTCGATGCCGAGACCAACCGCAGCCGCGTCGCGGGCGTGCCGGTGGTGCGCGCGCTGAAAGAGGCGCCCGCCTTCGACACCGTGGTGGTGACGGACGCGCGCACGCCGCAGGCGACCTATGATCGTCTCGGCGGGCAGGTCGACAGCAACCGCATCGTGACCCCGCCGCTGCTGCATGTCTCCGTGACCGCCGCCTCCGCCGGAGCCGGCACTGAGGCGCCGGCTGACGAGACCTTTGCCCGCGGCGAGGATCGACCGGATACCGGCGCGCAGCGCGCGCCAGCAATGGAAGGATGAGCAACTTGTCTAAACGTGCACTCATCACCGGCGTGACCGGCCAGGACGGCGCCTATCTGGCGGAGCTGCTCCTCGCCAAGGGCTACCGCGTCTGGGGCGTGAAGCGCCGTTCCTCGTCCTTCAACACGGCGCGCGTCGACCATCTCTATCAGGACGTGCACGAGGGTGACCCCCGCTTCCGCATGATCTACGGTGACATGACGGATGCGACCAATCTCATTCGCATCGTGCAGGAGATCCAGCCGGACGAGATCTACAACCTCGCCGCCCAGAGCCACGTCCAGGTGAGCTTCGAGACGCCGGAATACACGGCCAATGCCGACGCCATCGGCACCTTGCGCCTGCTCGAGGCGATCCGCCTGCTGAAGCTCGAGGGCAAGACGCGCTTCTATCAGGCCTCCACCTCCGAGCTCTACGGCAAGGTGCAGGAGACGCCGCAGCGCGAGACGACGCCCTTCTACCCGCGCAGCCCCTATGCCGCGGCCAAGCTCTATGCCTACTGGATCACGGTGAACTACCGCGAGGCCTACGGCATGCACGCCTCGAACGGCATTCTCTTCAACCACGAGAGCCCGATCCGCGGCGAGACCTTCGTCACCCGCAAGATCACCCGCGCCGTCGCGGCCATCGAATGCGGCCTGCAGGAAGCGCTCTACCTCGGCAATCTCGACGCCAAGCGCGATTGGGGCCATGCCCGCGACTATGTGGAGGGGATGTGGCGCATCGTGCAGCAGGACACGCCCGACGATTATGTGCTTGCCACCGGCGAGACCCACTCGGTGCGTGAATTCGTGGAACTTGCCTTCGCCGAGGTGGGCCGCACCATCGCCTGGCGCGGCGAGGGCGTCGACGAGGTCGGCATCGACGAGGCGAGCGGCAAGACCCTCGTGCGCATCGACCCGCGCTATTTCCGCCCCACCGAAGTCGACCTCCTCCTCGGTGACCCCTCCAAGGCCCGCGAAAAGCTC
The DNA here is from genome assembly GCF_001887265.1 of Chelatococcus daeguensis. Classification (NCBI taxonomy): domain Bacteria; kingdom Pseudomonadati; phylum Pseudomonadota; class Alphaproteobacteria; order Hyphomicrobiales; family Chelatococcaceae; genus Chelatococcus; species Chelatococcus daeguensis. Next base: position 426,686 of record NZ_CP018096.1, read on the forward strand.
GGCTGGCAGCACCGCATCAGCTTCCGGGAGCTCGTGAAGGAGATGGTGGAGAGCGATCTGAAGTCGGTGCGGAACGAAGATGAGCGGCGGAACCGCCATGACTGAGCGTAACACGCCCTTCGATCTCACCGGCCAGCGCATTTTCGTGGCCGGTCATCGCGGCATGGTCGGCTCTGCCGTCGTCAGGCGGCTGCAGGTGGAGGACTGCGAGGTTCTGACCGCAGGTCGCGATGTGCTCGACCTGCGCGATCAGGCGGCGACGAACGCCTTCTTCGACAGGCAGCGGCCTGACGTCGTGGTTCTCGCGGCGGCCAAGGTCGGCGGCATCCTGGCCAATGACACCTTCCCGGCGGATTTCCTCTTCGACAATCTGGTCATCGAGACGAATGTCATCGGTGCTGCGTTCCGGGCGGGTGTCCGAAAGCTGCTGTTCCTGGGCTCGTCCTGCATCTATCCGAAATTCGCACCGCAACCGATCGCGGAAGAAGCCCTCCTGACCGGTGCGCTCGAGCCAACGAACGAATGGTATGCACTGGCGAAGATCGCCGGCATCAAGCTCTGCGATGCCTATCGCAAGCAGCATGGAGCCGACTTCATTTCAGCCATGCCGTCCAACCTCTACGGCCCCGGTGACAACTTCGACCTGCGCACCAGCCATGTGCTTCCGGCGCTGATGCGAAAGGCGCATGAGGCGAAACTGGCCGGATCGCGGGCACTCGAAGTGTGGGGCACCGGCACGCCGCGCCGCGAGTTCCTCTATGTGGACGATCTCGCGGACGCCCTCGTCTTCCTGCTCAAGCATTATTCCCAGCCGGGTCACATCAATGTGGGCACGGGCGAAGACGTGACCATTCGCGAGCTCGCCGAACTGATCTGCCGTAGCGTCGGATTTGAAGGCGAGCTCGTGTTCGACAGCTCCAAGCCCGACGGGACGCCCCGCAAGCTCATGGATATCGGAAAGCTCACTGCGATGGGGTGGCGTGCGCAGACGAGCCTGCCGGCAGGTGTCGAGAAGACCTATCAGGCATTCAGAGAAAGCCTGGGGTGAAGCCGAACCCAGGCCGTCCTCCACAACGCAACCGTACGTGCCACACATGTCCATAGCAGCCGTGAATCCACCTCGCCCGCCTGTCCACGAGCCCGCCGAAGTGGTGATCCGCGCCCGCGCCGATCATACTTTCCTGCATGACATCGCGGACCTCTGGGCTAATCGCGACATCGCTTGGACGCTCGCGCTGCGCGAGATCCAGGTCCGCTACAAGCAGTCCTTCATCGGCATCGCCTGGGCCCTGCTGCAGCCCGTCCTGACGACGGCGATCTTCACCTTCGTCTTCAGCTATCTGGCCCGCATCCCGACGGATAGCATCCCCTATCCCGTTTTCGTCTTTTCCGGCCTGCTGATGTGGCAGTACTTCAGCCGTGTGGTCGCAGATGCGGCAGGCTCGCTGGTGAAGAACGAAGCCATCATCACCAAGGTCTTCTTCCCGCGTCTCATCCTGCCACTGGTGCCGACGATCGCAGCTGCAGTCGAGTTCTTCATCGCGCTCGTCGTGCTCGTCGCCGTGATGCTGTTCTACGGCATGGTGCCTTCGCCGCTGATCGTGCTGGTGCCGCTCGTCGTCGTCGCGGCCGGCCTGCTCGGCTACGGCATCGGCCTCGTCCTTTCGCCGCTCAATGCAATCTATCGCGACATCGGAATCGCCCTGCCATTTTTCATACAGATCGCCATGTATCTGACGCCGGTGATCTATCCTGTTACCTTTGTGCCTGCCCAGTACCAATGGCTCTACGCCCTGAACCCGGCGGCGACGCTGATCGACACGATGCGTGCCATCGTTGTTTCGGCAGCCTGGCCTGGGCTCCTCAACTACGCCGTCCTTGTCTTATGGACAGTCGGCTTCATGGCGCTCGGCCTGCGTGTCTTCCGCAAGCTCGAGCCGGCCATCGTCGACAGGATCTGAGCAATGTCGAGTGTCATCACTGTCGAGAATCTCGGCAAGCGCTATTTCCTGAGCGGCACGGCGGCGCCGGCCTATCGCACTCTGCGCGACACGATGGCGGAGGCGGCGCGGCGTCTGGTCGACCGAGACCAGACGAACCAGATAAAGGCAGCCGAAGCCTTTTGGGCGCTGCGAAACGTCAGCTTCGACGTCAACGAGGGCGATGTTGTCGGCGTCGTCGGACGCAACGGCGCGGGCAAGAGTACCTTGCTCAAGGTGCTGTCGCGTATCACGGCTCCAACCGAGGGCCTGGCACGCATCCGCGGGCGCGTGGGCTCGCTGCTCGAGGTCGGCACCGGGTTCCACCCGGAACTGTCGGGGCGCGAGAACATCTTCTTCAATGGCGCCATTCTCGGCTTGCGCAAGCACGAGATCCGGGCGCGCTTCGACGAGATCGTCGAATTCGCCGGCGTCGCAGAATTTCTGGACATCCCCATCAAGCGCTATTCGAGCGGCATGAAGATGCGCCTTGCCTTTTCGGTGGCGGCGCATCTCGAGCCCGAGATCATGATCGTCGACGAGGTGCTGGCGGTCGGAGACGCCGAGTTCCAGAAGAAGTGCCTCGGCAAGATGAAGGACGTGGCCAATTCTGGCCGCACGGTGCTGTTCGTCTCGCACAACCTCAATGCGGTGATGCAGTTGTGCTCACGCGTCATCTGGCTGGAGCGCGGCCAGGTGCGGGAAGACAGCCGCGAGGTGCATGACGTGTGCGGGCGCTATCTGCTCGGTGGTAGCGGCGGTTTGAAGGGGGCGTACATAGCGGCTGAGGATGGAGCGCTGGAGAATGAATATTTCAGCCTGCAATCTTTTAGAGTATGCGACCCGGAAGGGAGCACGATTGAGGGCCCAACACAAAATGACCAATCGATTACGATTGAAATAAAGGTCGATATAAAACGGCCAAGCGATCCGTTATCGTTCGGTGTTAGCATTGCTAATGCTGATGGTCAGGTGTGTTTTTGGACATTTACGAATGACAGCGCTCAGGAGCAGTGGCCGGTTCTTACGTCTGGGATTAACGTTCTAAGGTGTAATATTCCGCGGCGATTTCTCAATGAAGGAGAATATGTTGTGGAGCTTCTCGCGTCGCTTCAGAGAGTTCGGTGGCTGTGGCCCCCGGGACAATCTAAATGTGTTGTCCAATTTAGTGTATCTGGAGGTCTAAGCGATTCTCCATTCTGGTATAGCGCTCGTCCCGGCGTTGTTGCTCCCGTTCTGCAGTGGACGAACAATCGATGGGCGGTATAGATGATGGATAAGCTGTCCACCGCGCCCGTGTATGCAATCATTCCCGTCTACAACAGGCGGGAGACGACAATCTCTTGTATTGAGCAACTGCTCGCTCAATCGCTGCCACCGGCGCATATTATCGTATGTGATGGCGGCTCGAGTGACGGTACTCCAGCGGAAATTCGAGCCAGATTTGCTGCTGCGCCAGTTACCGTGCTGGAGACTCCCTCAGTGGCATTCTGGGGGAGGCAATGGCGTTTGCCATTGATTATTTGCGTCGGGAGCGAAATAATGGGAATTATATTGCATTATTTATAAATGACGACTGTATAATGCCTTCAGATTTTGTTGAAAAAATGCGGAGCGTCTGTGCGCAGGAAAGAAGCATTGTAGCGCCAGTTGTCGTCGATTCAAGCGATATAACCCGGGTTGTTGATGCGGGGGTGACAATCGACTGGTCGAGGTATCGCTTCCATGGCCGCAAGGACTGGCCTGCTGACAGTTCTTTCCGCGACGAAGTTGACGTATTACCGGGCAGGGCAACGTTCTTTCCAAAAGAAGTATTTGAAACAATTGGGAATCTTGATTCAGATATACTTCCACACTATCTGTGCGATTATGATTTTTCCTTACGGGCCCGCAAGGCTGGATTTCGTATCGGGATCACTGGGGAAACCTGGATCGGGGCGGACCTTGGGAAAACCGGCTTCAGTTCCAAGGGGCGGCGTCTAACGAGGAAAGAAGCCATGTTTCTCGCCGTGGCTCGAAAGTCACAAGAGAATTTTTTTGATCACTCGCGCTTCATATGGCGACATGCCCCTACGCGAATGACGGCGTGTAAGCTGCTTGTGCTGCAGCTTGCTCGTAGTGTTTACACTATCTTTGCAAACATGCGCAGGGGGTAGATATGTTGCATGGCGTATCGCGTTGGTTCTCTCGATCCCGGATAAATACCATTCTATGCCGGAAGCTAAAGGATATTATTGACCCGGGATCAGGATACGTAGATATCCTTGGCCTGGATAAATTTGGGACTGAGTACGGGGGGTGGGTTACTCCGACCGTGTTAATCAAGAAGGGCTGGACTTGTTATTGTGGCGGCGCGGGCGAGGATATTTCCTTTGAGGTCGCTCTTGCTCGGCAGTTGGGCTGTCTTGTGTATGCGTTTGACCCGACGCCGCGGGCGATTGCGCATGTCCGTGAAGCAGCGGCGGGGGTTTCCCAGTTTTGGTTCAGGCCGTTCGGGTTGTGGTCTCATGATACTGTTGTTCGATTCTTTGCTCCCCGGAATCCAGAGCATGTATCTTTTTCAGCTTTAAACCTGCAGGGTTCAAGTGACTATTTTGACGCTGAATGCCGCAGTGTCGACTCATTAATGCGGGAGCTTGATCATAGAGATATCGATTTGCTGAAGTTGGATATAGAGGGCGCGGAACATTTGGTGCTAAAAGATCTTTTTTCAAAAGGAATACACCCGAAGGTTATTTTGTTCGAAGTTGATAGGCCGGTAACCGTGATTAGGATGGTAAATACATTATATAGAATGATCGCGTCTGGATATAGGCTTGTTTTCGTGGATGGGTGGAATTTCTCTTTCGTGAAACGTTCAGCCTTTCCTTCCGAAGGGGCGAGATAAAGTGACAGATCCGCGGATAACCTTCGGTATAATCGTATTGAATGGTGAGCCGTTCACGCGATATACGTTGGAGGCGTTGTATCCATTCGCGCACGAAATCATTGTCGTTGAGGGGGCGGCCTATGCTGCAAGGGGGATCGCGCGGTCTGATGGGCATTCGCGGGACGGCACTCTTGAGGTGCTGCGTGAGTTCAAGGCGCGACACGATGCCGACAATAAGATCACGATCGTTACAGCGGAGGATGAGGGGTACCCCGACGGTTTTTGGCCCGGGGAGAAGGATGAGCAGAGCCGGGCATATGCAAAGCGGGCAACTGGGGAATATCTCTGGCAGATCGATATAGACGAATTTTACCGTCCGGATGATATGAAATATATCTGCCATAAGCTTAAATCAGATAAGAATATTTCTACTGTTACATTTAAGCAAATCACCTTTTGGGGGAGCACTGGATACGCTGTCGATGGCTGGTATCTTCGGCGTGGGGCATCAAGATATCACCGCTTATTCAAGTGGGGCCCCGGGTATAGCTATGTGACGCATCGTCCGCCTACCGTTCACGATGAGCGGGGGGTAGATTTGCGAGAGATCGCATGGCTCCGGTCGGAGGAGCTCGAGAGGGATGGTATATTTCTATATCATTATTCTCTGCTATTCCCGAAACAGGTGAAGGAGAAATGCGATTATTATGAATCTGCTCCTTGGGCGAAGCGTGCCCGGGCGCGGCATTGGGCCGAGAATGCCTATTTGGCTCTTAATGAGCCATTTCGGGTGCATAACGTGTATGATCTGCCAAGCTGGCTTGATCGCTATGTGGGGCCGCATCCTCCGATTGTCCTTCGGATGATGGATGACCTTCGAGTGTCGAATCCGGGCCTGCTGCGAGATTGCACCGATGTGGAGCATCTGTTGTCCAGGGCGTGGTATAACGTTGGCAAGCGGATCATCCGCGCGCTTGATCCCTTTGACGCTTTCGGGCGTCGGGTTGTCCGTAGGGTTAGGTCTTGGCTGAAGCATTGATAGCGCCTTTGTCGGTGGCGCAAGTTAGTGGGGCTCCCCAGGGTGGCGGTGCCGAGCGGATTGCGTATACGCTCTATCGGGGGCTGGCCGCGGCCGGGCACCGGTCCTTTCTTTTCGTGGGGCGCGGGGGCACGGATGAGCCCGGGGTATATCAAATCCCGGATCCAGTGGGAGATACGTGGCGATCGCGGACGGTCGGCGCCCTTCGTCAGTCTGTCACGCCGTATGTGGGACGTTTGCGTGGTGCGTGGCGGTTGGAGAAATTGTTGCGCCTGCTTGAGCGCCCAGGGCAATTAGAAGATTGGTATGCTGGCAGGGAATATTTTAATTTTCCTGGAACGAGAGACATCCTGTCCTTCTCTGGCGAGAAATTGGATATTCTTCATTGTCATAATTTTCACGGCGGATATTTTGATATCGGGCAGTTGTCTATCATAAGCAGACATATCCCGGTTGCAATGACGCTTCATGATGAATGGAGTTTTACAGGGCATTGTGCTTATACATTGGGTTGCGAACGCTGGCGTTTCGGCTGCGGGAGTTGCCCGGATTTATCAATATATCCGAGCATTATGCGTGACGCGACGGCTTTTAATTTGAATAGGAAGCGGGAAATATATTCTAATAGTCATCTATTCGTAAGCGCTCCCTCTCGATGGCTATTGGACAGGGCAATTAATTCTGTTCTTTCCAATGGAATTATCACTAGCCAGGTCATTAATAATGGGGTGGATCTAGGTGTATACAATGCGAATATATCGCAAGCGGAGGCGCGTTCCAGATTGGGATTGCCGGGCGATTGTCGTATTATAATATTCGCTGCGAATGGGGCCCGGAATAACATATTTAAGGATTACAAAACCGTTTCATCCGCATTTCGCCTTCTGGCGGAGAGATATTATAATAAGCCGTTGCTGCTTTTGGCTATCGGCGATCGAGGGGCTCCAGAGCGATTTGGTGCCGCCGAGATGCGGTTTATTCCTTATCAAAGTGATCCGCTTGTTGTTGCATCGTACTATCAAGCAGCTGATCTGTATCTCCACGCGGCGAAAGCAGATACCTTTCCGACTACGATCCTGGAAGCTCTGGCGTGTGGCCTGCCGGTCGTCGCGACTGCGACCGGGGGCATACCGGAGCAGGTGAAGACTCTTGAAAGCATGCCTGGCCGGTTGCCGAGTGTCACGACATATGCCGTAACTGAAGCGACCGGCGCCCTGGTGCCGATGGCCAGTGACGAGGGGATGGCGGTCGCTTCCGCCGCCATCTTGAGTGATGAAACGTTGCGGGAAAGGCTCGCCGCAAATGCGGCAAGAGACGCGATTCATCGCTTTTCGCTAACGCGCCAGATCGCAGAGACGGTGGATTGGTACTGCGAAATACGAGAGCGATTCAGCCAGTTGCAAGACTCTTGAAGTGATCGGCGAATTGGTTCGATGCTAAAATTCTCCATTATAACCCCAACTTACAATCGAGGGGAATTCCTGCGCGGAGCATTGGACAGTGTTTCGCGGCAGGGATACCGGAATTATGAACATATAATTATCGACGCGATGTCGACCGATGAGACTGCCGATATCCTGGGGAGTAGGAGCGATATTGTTTGGATTCGAGAGAAGGACGATGGTCTGTACGATGCGATTAATAAGGGAATTAGTCGATCTGTAGGCGATGTGATCGTATTATTAAATAGTGATGATCTTTTGCTTGATGGTGCGCTTGAGTGTGCGGCAGTTGCGATGTCGCGCTTGCCCCATGTTGACAGCTATTGTGCGCCCGTGGAGATGGGCTCCGTGGATGGTTCCACGCCGATTGTCCGGCTTCCGGTCCCTCGATTTGAGGAGCTGACCTCGGAGTTATTTTTCTCTGGAATTTTTCGAATCAATGGTCGTTTCTTTAGACGAGGCGTATTCAATAAAATTGGGATATTTAATAATGAGTATAAAGTTGCTGCAGACGTAGATTTTCTTGCGCGCTGTCTTGTGGGGGGCGTTTCATCGGCTTCTGGGGGGGATCCGATATATCGTTATCAGTGCCACGAGGGTTCGCTAACTCTCGGTGGGAGTATTATCAGTATAGATCATTTGAATGAGTTGATCTCTATCGCGGACGACGGGGGTATTGTTAAAGAGAATAGAGCGTTCTACAGGCGCTGGGGAGGGTGGCTGCGTTTTTATCGAATGGTGCGATTTAGGCGGTGGGCATATTTTGTGGACTTCTGGTCATTCGTCAGGAAAAATAAAGAAACGCTCGCCCCCTTGATGAAGCAGATATTTTTGCACATAAGCTCGCGTAGCGAGCGGCGTGGTGCCCCATACTGACCGTATATAACTTTTGTTGGTCCCACTGATCGTGCATCCCTCCGAGATCAGCGTCGTCATCCCCACCTACAACCGGGCGCATTGCATCATGCGGGCGCTCGAGAGCGTCTTTGCGCAGTCGCTCGCGCCCGGGGAGATCATCGTGGTGGACGATGCCTCGCGCGACGACACGGCGGCGGTGCTTGCGCCCTATGCCGGGCGGATCCGCGTCATCCGGCACGAGACGAACGCCGGGGCCTCCGCGGCGCGCAACACGGGGATCGCCGCGGCGCAAGGCACGTGGGTGGCGTTTCTCGACAGCGACGACGCGTGGCGGCCGGACAAGCTCGCGCGCCAGCTCGCGTTCATGGACGCCCACGGCGTCAACGTCTGCTGCACGAACTGCGATCTCATCTGGCCCGACGGGCAGGTGGAGCCCGCCTACCGGCCCTATCCGCCACGCATGGAGATCGGCCACTACGTCTGGGGATGCTTCACCTGCCCGGGCTCGACGCTGATCGCGCGGCGGGATCTCATCGGCGCCGTCGGCGGCTATGACCTGCGCTATCCGCGCTACGAGGATTGGGACCTGTTCCTGCGCCTTGCCGATCATCCGGACGTCGTGCTCGGCTTCCTCAACGACCATCTGGCCGATGTCTGGCGTGACTCCGCGGCCAATGCCGCCCTCGTCGACAAGGGCCTCGACCTGATGGTGGACGACCACCTCGAGCGTCTTTCGCAGCGGCCGGGTGCTCTCGGCCGGTCGTTTCGAGCAGCCATCGCCTTCGCGCGCTCGTCGAACGAGACCTCGCGCGGCCGCTACCTCCCGGCAGTCTGGCATCTTGTCGAGAGCTTCGCGCTTGCGCCCGTGCGCAACGAGGCTTTCCGCATCATCCTGTGGCCGTTCCTCAAGCGCAAATGCCTCGGCACGATGCTGCGCTGAGGGGATGTGCGGACGGCGCCGGCATACCGGCGCCACCATGAGGGGATGGATCAGCCGGGTGCCGACCCCGGGTGAGCCGAACGCCACGGTTGTTCCTGCGGGCTCCGCAGGCGGACGGCTCAGACGAGCGTGACTTTGCCGGTCGCCAGATTGTAGACGCCACCGACGACCTTGGCCTTGCCCTCGCTGACGAAGCGCGACACGATCGGCCCGGCCTTCGTCAACTCGGCCACGTTGTGGCGCACGTTCTCGATGATGGCGCGGTCCAGCAGGTCGTCGGAGCCTGCCTTCTTGGCCGCCTCCACCGCCGGCTTGATGGAGTTGACGAGCTCCGGCAGGTGGCCGGGTAGCTCGGCATTGTCCTTCAGTACCTTGATGGTGGCGTCGACGGCGCCGCAATTGGTGTGGCCGAGAACCATGATGAGCGGAATGCCGAGGAACTTGACCCCGTATTCCAGGCTGGCGAGCCCGTCGGTGTTGACGAAATTGCCGGCGACGCGGACGACGAAGAGCTCGCCCGGTCCCTGGTCGAAGGCAAGCTCGGGCGCGACACGGGAATCGGCGCAGCTCACGACGGCGGCGAAGGGGTGCTGGCTCTCGGCGCGCGCCGCCCGGCCGGCGGAGAAGTCCTTGTTCGCGGCGGTGTTCGCCGCATAGCGGGCATTGCCATCGACGAGCCGCTTCAGCGCCTCGTCCGGCCCGATGGCATTGGGCGGCGCGCCCGTCTGGGCCACGGCCGGGCCGAGTTGCATGCCAAGCCAGGCCGCGGTGCCGGCGGCCAAAAGCCCCCGCCGCGACAGGTGCGAGCGGTGCCCGCATCGTGGATCATTGCACATGTTCTGCCCCCCTTTCTCATCCGAGATCCTGTACCGGGCGACCGCCATGACACGCCGCCCTGCGGGCCCGCTCACGCATGGCTCCGCATCGACGCTGCATCGCACCCGGCAATGGCCGGATTGTTATACATTGAGCGCGGGCTTGAAATGCCCAAACTTTGCATGTAGTGGCAGGATCGCAACTAATATTAGGTTCATCGTTGATATATTTATGAAATATTTCAAGAAACTTTAAGCATAGCTGCCGTAGGTGGCGGGGGTGCGTGTTGGTGGCGAGTGCTGCATTGCAGGACGAACGGGGATCGGGGGAGGCGCTCGCCAATGCTGCAGAGCTTGCGGCGCTGGAGGACGCTGCGGCGCACCTGCGCCGGCATCCTGGCTTTCGCGCGGCGCTCGCCGCCTACTGCCGGGGGATGAGCAGTCCGGCGCGGATCGACTGGCCGGTCTACAAGCTCTTCGACCAGATCGGCCGCTATCTGGTCTGCTACATGCTGATCCACAACTACTACGCATGGGTCCGGGGCACGGGGCCCGCGCCGACACTCACGGCCCTGCAAAAGGTTTCGGGCGTCAGTGAGCGACAGACGGCCGGGTTCGTGGCCGCCCTCAAGTCCGGCCGCCTCATCCTCACCGAGCCATCGCCGAACGATCGCCGCGTGAAGCACCTGCGGCCAGCACCGCCGATGATCGCGGAAATCGGCCGCTCGGCGCGGCTGTTCATCGCTGCGTCGGACGCCCTTGCGGGCCGGGGCGGGGCGCGCGCTGCGCTGCTTGCGGACAATCACGATCTTCTCGGGGATGTGATCCGCCGGTCGGCCGCCTATGTGCTGGCGCACGGTACCCTCATCCATCCCTTCCCGCGCGTGCTGCATTTCGCAGAGCGCGACAGCGGCTATCTGTTGCTGACGGCAGTGTTCGCGGCCCGTTTCGATGGCCTTGCCTCGTCCCCCGCGGCGGGCTCGCTGAGCTACCGGCAACTCGCGCGGCGCTTCCAGGTCTCGGCCGCCCACATCGGCAGCCTGATGAACGAGGCCCAGCGCGAAGGCTGGTTCCACACCGACGGGCGCGGGCGGCTTGCCGGTGTCGCGCCCGATTTCGTCGAGGAGTTCGCGCAATGGGCCTCATGGCAAATGGTCCATTGCACCGGTCTCATCGAGGCGGCGCTCGCCGCGACCGGTTCGGCGCTAGTTGAGGCGGGAGGGCCGGGCGTTCCTGCCGACGCCGGCTAGCGGAAGGCCGCCGGGCCCCTTCTCGATGGTTCGGTCGGATTCCCCGACCGGGCTTCAAGCTGATCCGAACCGGCTCCGTGGCACCCCCGGCAGCGGTTGGCGGCCGGTCGCTTCTGCCCATCGGGTGAATATTCAATTTCATCACCGATCAAGACCCCGGCGAAGCCGCAGGCGGAGTGTCTCGCTCATTCGGCATCTTAACTGTTCGATCAGTCAGTGCATGCTGAGCGCTCCTTCCGCCGGGCGCTTCAATGTCCGCACCAAACGCGGCCATTGCCGTTTCTTGGTGCGGACGATCGGCGGCCCGGGCGACGAGCGACGGCGCGCGCGGCCTTCGCGGAACCATCGGGAGGAAAGCGGCTGAACGTTGAGGGCGGACAACGTTCGGCCTATCCGGCCTGATGCTACCCTCTGCATGGCCGGGAAGGATGCAAATGCCGTCTTGACATGTATCTTCGAATTATCGTAGGTTCGCACAAATGAATATCGACAGCCAAACCATGCAACGGGCTGCGGACGAGGCCAGCGAGCTTCTCAAGGCCCTGGCCAACCGTCATCGCCTGTTGATCCTGTGCCAGCTCGTCGACGGGGAGAAGTCGGTCGGGCAGCTCGCGGAGTTCCTGGGCATCCGGGACTCCACCGTGTCGCAGCATCTGGCGCTCCTGCGCCGTGATCGGCTGATCGCTGGCCGGCGGGAGGGGCAGACGATCTGGTATCGGATCGAGAGCGAACCGGCACGGGCGATCCTGGTCGCTCTCTACCAGTCCTTCTGCACGCCTGCCTTGCCGGAGGCCGTAGGCGCCGAAGCCTGACCGGAAGGGAGGGTGACACGGACCGCGGCGGGTTCAGCCCAGAGCGTCGCGAGGGAACCCAAGCCCGTACCCCGTCGCGTGTTTGCAGATTCTTGTAACCAAATAGTTGCAAAAATTTGCAATCGTTATCATGTAAGTATCAACTGAAGGCGATGGCCTTCTCGGGAAAGGGCATGACCATGACGAGGAATATCGGAGGCATTGACCGGGCGGTCCGGATCATCGTCGGCCTCGCACTTCTGTCGCTCGTCGCCTTCGTCGACGGCGATGCGCGCTGGTGGGGGCTTCTCGGCCTTGTGCCGCTACTGACGGGTCTCTTCTCGCTCTGTCCGCTCTACACGCTCCTTGGCGTCAACACGTGTCCCATCAGGGGAGAACGCAGGTGAAGCTCGTCTGGATCACCGATGCCCTTGCCGTCGGCGAGCAACTCCGGCCCGGAGACGTCGAAACGCTCGCCGCGGCCGGTTTCGCGGCCATTGTCAACAACAGACCGGACGGCGAGACTCCCGGCCAGCCGGAGGCCGAAGCGATCGCGACGGCGGCGCGGCAGGCCGGGCTCGCCAGCATTCACCTACCGGTTGCCGGCATGAATATCGGCGAGGAAACGGTGAGGGCCTTTCAGCGGGCCTTGGCCGCCAGCCCGGGCCCTGTCCTCGCCTTCTGCCGGTCGGGGACGCGCTCCCTCACGCTATGGGCCATCGGCGAAGTACTCGATGGCCGGATGGCGAAGGGCGATCTTGTCTCGTTCGGGGCCGAGCATGGGTTCGATCTCTCAGCCGCAGTCGCTTGGCTGACGACAAGGGGCGCACCGGACACCGGCCCTCAGACGCTTATCAGGAAAGGAACAGCCATGGTGCAGAAACCCGAAGTGACCGGCTTCTTCGACCCTCGCACCTGGTCGGTCCAGTATGTCGTTGCCGACCCGCAGACGAGGAAATGCGCGATCGTCGATCCCGTCTTCGATTTTGACGAGAAGTCGGGGCAGACGGCCTCGAAGAACGCCGATCGCATCCTCGCCTTCATCAGGGCGAAGGGCTACGAGGTCGAGTGGATTCTCGATACACACCCCCATGCCGACCATTTCTCGGCGGCGGCCTATCTGAAGGAGAAGACGGGCGCCCCGACAGCCATTGGCGAGAAGGTCACGGAGGTCCAGAAGCTCTGGAAGGGCTTCTACAACTGGCCGGATTTTCCGGCCGACGGCTCGCAGTGGGACCGGCTCTTCGCCGACGGCGACACCTTCAAGGTGGGCAACATCGACGCGCGGGTGATGTTCTCGCCCGGCCATACGCTCGCCTCGGTCACCTATGTCATCGGCGATGCGGCCTTCGTGCACGACACGCTGTTCATGCCGGACAGCGGAACCGCGCGCGCGGATTTTCCCGGCGGCAGCGCCAGGGTGCTGTGGCGCTCGATCCAGGACATCCTGGCGCTGCCGGACGAGACCCGCATCTTTACCGGCCACGACTACCAGCCGGGTGGCCGCGAGCCGCGCTGGGAATCGACCGTCGCCGAGCAGAAGGCGAAGAACATCCATATCTCGGAGTTCAGGACCGAGGAGGCCTTCGTCGCCGCCCGTGAAGCGCGCGACAGGACCCTGCCCATGCCCAAGCTGATCCTGCAGTCGCTGCAGATCAACACCAATGGCGGGCGCCTGCCGGAGCCGGAAGGCAACGGGCGGCGCTATCTCAAGATCCCGCTCGACCTCCTTGAGGGCGCGGCATGGGAGTGACATCCGTGACGGAAAGGTCCTTCGGCGAGTTGTCCGGCATGAAGGAGAAGGTGGGCGATGCGTCCGCCTTCCTGAAGAAGATGTCGAACCCGGACCGCCTGCTGGTCTGCTGCGCGCTCGTCGAGGGCGAGCGCTCCGTGCGCGAGCTCGAAGAGACGCTCGGCATCCGCCAGCCGGGTCTGTCGCAGCAGATCGCGGAACTGCGCGAGGCCGGCCTCATCGCCGGCCGCAAGGAGGGCAAGCACGTCTTCTACCGGCTCGCGGATCCACGCATCCAGGCCTTCATCGAGACCATGCACCGGCTGTTCTGCGAGACCGGTGCGCCCCACCGGCGTTTGCCGGCCTCATACGAGATCGACCCATGACAGAGTTCACACCCGTCGCCTCCTTCCTCGGGGGCACGATGATCGGCCTTGCGGCCGTTCTCCTCATGGCCGTCCATGGCCGCATTGCGGGCATGACGGGCATCCTCACCGGCCTCCTGCCGCCGCTCGCGGCCGACTGGGCCTGGCGCGCGGCCTTCATCGTCGGAGCGATCGGCGCCCCGGCTCTGATCGTCGCTCTGGCAGGCCGGTCCGCCATCGCTTTCGAGAGCAGCATGCCCGCTCTCTGGCTCGTCGCGGGTGGGCTCCTCGTGGGCTTCGGGGTCCATTTTGCCTCGGGCTGCACCTCCGGCCACGGCGTCTGCGGGCTTGCCCGGCTTTCGCCGCGATCGATGGCGGCGACGGTGACCTTCATGGCCGCGACCGCCGCCACGGTCTTCTTCGTCCGCCACGTTCTGGGAGGCCTGTGATGGCGCGTATCGCCCTTGCCCTTCTCGCCGGTCTCGTCTTCGGCGCCGGCATCGCCGTGTCCGGCATGATCAACCCGGCCAAGGTGCTCAATTTCTTCGATCTTGCCGGATCGTGGGATCCGTCGCTCGCCTTCGTGATGGGCGGCGCCCTCATCGTCACCGCGATCGGCTATCGCGTCGTGCTGCAGCGCCCAAAACCCCTCCTCGACGAGACCTTCCATCTGCCGACGGCACGGCGGATCGACTTGCCGCTCGTTTCGGGCGCGGCCGTGTTCGGCATAGGTTGGGGTATCACCGGCTTCTGTCCGGGCGGTGCCGTGCCGGCGCTCGGGCTCGGACAGCCGCGCGCGCTCATCTTCGTCACTTCGATGCTGGCCGGTATCGCGCTGGCGCGCTTCCTCCGCGGTGGCCTGGCCGGGCGGGCCCGGTCGCGCACTGCCTGACGACTGGTGGAGCGAGGCTACCATGCGCAGCGCTGTAGCTCGGCTTGAACGCTACCTGCCGATCTTGACGTGGGGCAGGGCCTATGACCGCGCAAGCCTCGTGAGCGACCTCGTGGCGGCGCTGATCGTCACGATCATGCTCATCCCGCAGTCGCTGGCCTATGCGATGCTCGCCGGCCTGCCGCCGGAAGTCGGCCTCTATGCGTCGATCCTGCCACTCGTCGCCTATGCGCTGTTCGGCACCAGCCGCACGCTTGCCGTCGGGCCCGTGGCTGTCGTCTCGCTCATGACCGCCGCAGTGGTCGGGGAGATCGTGGCGCAGGGGACCGCCGGCTATCTGGCGGCCGCCGCCGCGCTGGCACTGCTCTCCGGCGCGATGCTGATGCTGATGGGCCTCCTGCGGCTCGGTTTCCTTGCCAATTTCCTGAGCCATCCTGTGATCTCCGGTTTCATCACCGCATCCGGCATCCTGATCGCGGCGAGCCAGATCAAGCACATCCTCGGCATCGCGGGCGGCGGCGACACGCTGCCGGCGATCGTCGCGACGCTCGCGGGCGCCGCCTCCGGCGTCAATCCCCACACCGCCGCCATCGGGCTCGGCGTCCTGTCCTTCCTCCTGTTCGCCCGCACGCGGTTGAAGCCGCTTCTCATAGGGCTCGGCCTCGGGCGGCGCGCAGCCGATCTTCTCACCAAGGCCGCGCCGATCCTCGCTGTCGCCGTGACGATTCTCCTGGCGAAGGGCTTCGACCTTGCCGCGCACGGTGTTGCGCTGGTGGGCGCCATCCCGCCGGGGCTGCCGGCGTTCGCCGTCCCGGACATCTCGCCCCATCTTCTGGGGCAACTCGCCGGGCCGGCCTTCCTGATCGGCATCATCGGCTTCGTCGAATCCGTCTCCGTCGCGCAGACTCTCGCCGCCAAGCGGCGCCAGCGCATCGAGCCTGACCAGGAACTGATCGGGCTCGGAGCCGCCAATATCGCGGCCGGCCTGTCGGCAGGCTATCCCGTGACGGGGGGCTTCGCCCGCTCGGTCGTCAGTTTCGACGCTGGGGCGGAGACGCCGGCTGCGGGCGTGTTCACGGCGGCTGGCATCGCCGTTGCGACCCTCTTTCTGACGCCTTTCCTCGCGGCTCTTCCGCAGGCCACGCTTGCCGCGACCATCATCGTCGCCGTGCTTTCGCTTGTGGACCTGCGGGCCATTCGCCATGTGTTCGCCTATTCACGAGCCGATTTTGCTGCCATGGCGGCAACCATCGTGGTCACATTGTCCTTGGGCGTGGAGCCCGGCATCGTGGCGGGTGTCGGTCTGTCCCTCTTCCTGTTTCTCTACCGCTCGAGCAGGCCCCACATGGCCATTGTCGGCCAGGTTCCGGGCACGGAGCATTTCCGCAATGTCGCGCGCCATGCGGTGCTGACGGAGCCGCACATCCTCTCGATCCGTGTCGACGAGAGCCTCTATTTCGCCAACAGCCGTTATCTGGAGGACCGGATCGCGCAGCTGGTGGCGGAACGGCCGCAGGTCCGGCACGTTGTGCTCATGTGCCCGGCGGTCAACGAGATCGACGCCAGCGCGCTCGCCAGTCTCGAGGCGATCAACCGCCGCCTCGCCGATGCCGGCATCGCCTTTCATCTGAGCGAGGTGAAAGGCCCGGTCATGGACCGCCTGCGGCGCTCCGATTTCCTCGACCAACTGACCGGGGAGGTGTTCCTCAGCCAGTTCGCAGCCGTCAGGTCTTTGCGCGGCGCGGAGCACCGGCCGCTCGCGGTGGTCTAGGTCGGCGGCTTCCGATCCCGTCGTTGACGGCAGGGAGCCTTTGATCGCCGTCAATGCCGCAGGGCGTGCCCCGGCGCAGCATCAGCCTGTTCACGGGCGACGGGGTGGGGATCATGCATGCTCCGGCTGACGTTGCCGCCGCGCAGGCGGGTTCCAAAGAGCATTCGCACTTGCGCATATACGACGAGTTGCGTATAGAATTTTCAGAAATTTCTGAAATTGATGCTTGGATGCACGGTCATGAACCTTCCTCCCCTCGTCCAGTCCTTCGTGCTGCATTTCGGCGAGATGGGCAGCCGCTGGGGCATCAATCGCACGGTCGGGCAGATCTATGCGCTGCTCTATGTTTCGCCTCAGCCGCTCTGCGCCGACCAGATCGTCGAGGCGCTCGGCATCTCTCGCTCCAACGTCTCCATGAGCCTGCGCGAATTGCAGGCGTGGAATCTCGTCCTGCTCAAGCACCGGCCTGACGACAGGCGCGACTTCTTCACGACGCCGGACGATGTCTGGCAGATCCTGCGGACGCTCGCCGAGGAGCGCAAGAAGCGCGAGATCGACCCCACCCTGTCGGTCTTGCGCGAGATCCTGATGCAGAAGCCGGGCAATGACGACGAGCGCTTCGCCCAGGAACGCATGGCCGAGATGCACGGGCTGATCGAGCGCCTGACGACCTGGTACGACGACGTCAAGCAGCTCGACACCGACCGGCTCGCCATGCTGCTCGGCCTCGGCTCCCGTGTGACCAAGTTCCTCGAAGCCAAGGACAGGATCGTGTCCATCGCCCGCCGGAAACCGGCGGCCCGCGAACGCAGGGAATAGAGATGACACGGGCCGGCACGATCAGCACCGCTCCGGCGACCGCCCGGCGCAGCGCCATTCTTCCGGTGGGCGACGACCGTGCCGTCGTGCAGGGGGCGGGTGCCGGTGCAAGCCATGCCGCCAGTCGCGCGCAGCGACGTGCTGCGACGCGCACGGGCGCGATGTTCCAGGCGGCGGCCTCTCTCCTGTGGATCCCGCAGGCCGGGTTGCTCGCTTGGTCGGTCGCGGACATCGCCGGCGGCAGCGGTGTCGACGCCATTCTCGTCAATGCGGCCGGCGTGCTGCTCATCGGCATCCTGCGTGCGCTCCTCGATGCGCTCGGCGGCCGCATGGCCTTTCGCCAGGCGCGGGCCGTGCTCGCGGAGCGGCGCCGCGAGGCCGTGGCCGCGCTCGCTGCACGCTCCCCGGTCGATATCGGCCGCCCGGCGGCTGGCCTCGCCGCGAGCACGCTTGCCGAACAGGCCGAGGCCATCGTGCCCTATCTTTCGCGCTTCCAGCCGGCGCGGCTGCGGGCGAGCATCGTGACGGTCGCCATCCTTCTCGTCGTGCTTGCCTGGTCCTGGGCCGCGGCGCTCGTGCTCCTCGTCGCCGCGCCGCTGATCCCCGTCTTCATGGCGCTCGTCGGCTGGCGTGCGAAAGCCGCGAGCGAGGCGCAGCTCGTCGAGCTCGGCGGCATGAACGCCTTCCTGCTCGACCGGCTGCGTGGTCTTGCCACCATACGCTCGCTCGATGCCGTGGATGCCACGGCGCAGCGGCTCAGGGCGGATGCCGAGAGCCTGCGCATCAGGACCATGGCCGTGCTGCGTATCGCCTTCCTGTCCTCCGCGGTGCTCGAGCTTTTCGCCGCCCTCGGCGTCGCCATGGTCGCCGTCTATGTCGGCTTCCACCTCCTCGGCCAGTTGCCGTTCGGCACCTGGGGCGATCGGCTCACGCTCGGGGAGGGGCTCTTCATCCTCCTGCTCGCGCCCGCCTTCTTCGAGCCGCTGCGCGACCTGTCCGCCGTCTGGCACGACCGGGCCGCGGGCGAGGCGGCGCTCGATGCGCTTGCGCGCCTGTCGCAGAAGGGCTGCGACCTGCCCGACGCCGAACATGTGCACCTGTCCTCTCGGCCGGAGGCCGGCGCTGCGCCATCGGTCCGCATCGAGAAGCTGCGCTTCGGCCATACCGGGCGCGGCGAGCCGGTCTTCGACGATTTCAACCTCGTGGTGGCGCCGGGCGAGCGCGTTGCTCTGCTGGCGCCGAGCGGCGGCGGCAAGTCGACGCTCATCGCCCTTCTGGCCGGGCTCGTGGCGCCCGAGAGCGGCCGCATCCTCATTGCCGGCGAGGCCCTCACGGCCCGGAGTGCCGGGCGCCTGCGCCGCCGCATGGCCTGGATCGGCCAGCGCCCGCATGTCTTCGCGGGATCGCTCGCCGCCAATGTCACGCTCGGCCGGGACGGGATCGGCCGGGATGCGGTCGAGGACGCGCTTGCTCTCGCCGGCCTCGCCGAGGTGGCGAAGCGGCGGGGCGCGGCGCCGGTCGGCGAGAACGGCGTCGGCCTGTCGGGCGGGGAGGCTTCACGCCTTGCCCTCGCGCGCGTCGCGGTGACGCCGGAGGCCGGCCTCATCCTTGCCGACGAGCCGACCGCCCATCTCGACAGCGTGACTGCCGCGAGCATCACCGAGGCGCTGATCCGGCTCTCCGCGGGACGGACGCTGATCGTGGCGACGCACGATCCGGTGCTCGCCGCCCGCATGGATAGGGTCGTCCATCTCTCCGCGACACGCCTGGAGGACGCCGCATGACCGGGCTTGTGCGCCAGCTCCGTCCCGTCGCCGGGCTCTTCCTCTCCGGCAGCCGTGCCATGCTGATCGCAGGCGTCTTGCTGTCGGTCGCCACGGCCCTCTGCGGCATCGCGCTTCTCGGCCTCTCCGGCTGGTTCATCACCGCGACCGGGATCGCGGGCCTCTCGGCCGCCACGGCGCTCGCCTTCGACGTCTTCGTACCGTCCGCCGGCATCCGCTTCCTTGCGCTCGCGCGGACCGCGTCCCGCTACGGCGAGCGGCTGACGACACATGACGCTACGCTCGCCGTGCTCGCCGCGCTGCGTGAGCGCCTGTTCCGCGGCTGGGCGCAGCCCGGTGCCGCGCGGGACCTCGTCAAGCGGCCGGCGCGCCTCCTGTTCCGCCTGACGCTCGACATCGACGCGCTCGATTCGCTCTATCTGCGTGTCATCGTGCCCATCATCGGCGCTTGTGCCGTCGCCCTTGCGGCGGGCGTCGTGCTCGGGCTGATGCAGCCGCTCCCCGGCTTGTCTGCCGCCGGCTTCCTCATCCTTGCCGGCGCCGGCCTGCCGGCCGCCGCGGCCGTGGCGGCGCGGCGGCCCGCGCGGCGCCGCGCCCATGGGCTCGAGGTGCTGCGCTCGCGCGCCATCGACCTCGTGAGCGGTCAGACCGAATGGATCATGGCCGGGCGGCTCGCCGCGCGGCAGGATGGCCTTGCCGCCGCCGACCGCTACCTGTCCGAGAGCGACGATGCGCTGAACCGCATCGAGGTGCGCACCGGCGCCGGTTTCGCCGTCGCGGGGGCGTTGCTTCTGGCCGGCACCCTCGTCGCGGTCGCGCTGCTGGCCGAAAGCGGCACCATCGGCGCGCCGGTCGCGGCGCTCGGCCTCCTGGTGACTCTTGCGGCGATGGAGCCCTTCGCAGCGCTGCGGCGGGGCGCGGTCGAACTCGGCCGCACGCTCATCGCGGCCGGACGGATCGCGCCGCGGCTCGCTTCGCCCTTGGAAGCAGCAGGCCCCGTCGCGCCGCCCGCCGGCGTCGCCGCCCGCCTCGAGGACGTCACGGTGCGGTATCCGGGTGCCGCGAGGCCGGCTCTCGACGCCATCACGCTCACCATCGGCGAGGGCGAGCGCATCGCGCTCATCGGTGCGAGCGGTGCCGGCAAGTCGACCTTGCTCGGCCTGCTGGCCGGCGAGGTCGCTCCGCAGGCCGGCCAGGTCGCGCGCCGCGCGGCGACGCTGCTCACCCAGCGCACCGAGCTGTTCCAGGACACATTGCGCGACAACTTGCGCCTCGCCGACCCGCGGGCGGACGATGCCCGCCTGATCGAGGCGCTCGACGCCGCCGGCCTCCGGGACGACACCGAGGCACTGCCGAACGGGCTTGACACCCGTCTCGGCGAGGGCGGCCACGGCCTGTCGGGCGGTCAGGCGCGGCGGCTCGCCTTCGCGCGGCTGCTGTTGCGCCCGACGCCGCTCTGGCTCCTCGACGAGCCGACCGAAGGGCTCGACGGGATGACGGC
Source organism: Chelatococcus daeguensis (assembly GCF_001887265.1). Classification (NCBI taxonomy): domain Bacteria; kingdom Pseudomonadati; phylum Pseudomonadota; class Alphaproteobacteria; order Hyphomicrobiales; family Chelatococcaceae; genus Chelatococcus; species Chelatococcus daeguensis. The sequence continues at coordinate 447,533 of NZ_CP018096.1, forward strand.
ACGCGACGTTCTCGCCCGTCTTGGCGGAAGCGCCGGAGACCGGACGATCGTCGTCGCGACGCATATCAGGCGCGAGGCGGAGGCTGCGGAGCGCCTCGTCATCATGGATCGGGGGACCATCGCCGCCATCATCGCCCGTGGCGAGCCCGGCTTTCAGGCCGCGCTCGCCACGCTGCGACCCGACTGACGGTATTCGACCGCAGCAAGGCGCCGCCCGCCGGTGACGCCGCAAGCACAGGGGGCCCGGGCAAGCCGGACTTGACGTCAAATGGAACTCGACATCGTCGCCCTATCGCGGCTGCAGTTCGCGATGACCGCGCTCTACCACTTCCTCTTCGTGCCCTTGACGCTCGGCCTTTCCGTGCTGCTCGCCATCATGGAAACGGTCTATGTCATGACCGGCCGCCCGATCTGGCGCCAGATGACGAAATTCTGGGGCACGCTGTTCGGCATCAACTTCGTGCTCGGCGTCGCCACCGGCATCGTCATGGAATTCCAGTTCGGCATGAACTGGAGCTATTACAGCCACTACGTCGGTGACATCTTCGGCGCGCCGCTCGCCATCGAGGGCCTGATGGCCTTCTTCCTCGAGGCGACCTTCGTCGGGCTGTTCTTCTTCGGCTGGGACAAGCTGTCGAAGGTCGGGCACCTGATGACGACCTGGGCCGTGGCGCTCGGCTCCAACTTCTCGGCGCTGTGGATCCTGATCGCCAACGGCTGGATGCAGAACCCGGTCGGGTCGGCCTTCAATCCCGAGACGATGCGCATGGAAGTGACCGACTTCTTCGCGGTGCTGTTCAACCCCGTCGCGCAGGCCAAGTTCGTGCATACGGTTTCGGCCGGCTACGTCACCGCCGCCATCTTCGTGCTCGGCGTTTCGGCCTGGTATCTCCTCAAGGGCCGGCATGCGGAGCTCGCCAAGCGTTCGATGACCGTGGCCGCGTCCTTCGGCCTCGCCGCCTCGCTGTCGGTCGTCGTGCTGGGGGACGAGAGCGGCTATCTCTCCACCGAGCACCAGAAGATGAAGCTCGCCGCCATCGAGGGCATGTGGGAGACGGAGCCGGCGCCCGCTGCCTTCACCCTCGTCGGCTTTCCCGACCAGAAGGCGCGCGAGACCCATTATGCGATCAAGATCCCGTGGGTGATGGGGCTCATCGGCACCCGCTCGCTCACGCAGGAGATCCCGGGCATCGACGAACTCGTCACGCGGGCCGAGGCGCGTATCCGGCAAGGCATCGCGGCCTTCGACGCCCTGCAGCAGATCCGCGCCGCCGGCGGGGCGGACAAGGTCACGTCGGAGGTCCGTCAGGCCTTCGAGAACAACGGCCATGACCTGGGCTATGCGCTGCTCCTCAAGCGCCATGTCGACGATCCGCGCGAGGCGAGCGAGGCCGACATCAGGCAGGCGGCCTGGGACATGGTTCCGCACGTGCCGACGCTGTTCTGGTCCTTCCGCATCATGGTCGGGCTCGGCTTCTTCTTCATCGGCCTGACGGCGCTTTTCTTCTACCTGTCGGCGCGGCGCCGGCTGGACCGCTATCCCGGGCTGCTGCGCCTTGCGGTCTTCGCCATACCGCTGCCGTGGATCGCGGCCGAGCTCGGCTGGATCGTGGCGGAGTTCGGCCGGCAGCCGTGGATCATCGAGGGTGTGCTGCCGACAGCCGCTGCTGTCTCGAGCCTCGGCGCCTCGACGGTGCTGATGACGATCATCGGCTTCGCTCTGATCTACACGGTCCTCATCGTCATCGAGATGGCCCTGATGGTCCGCGCGATCCGCAAGGGCCCGGAGGCAGACGACGAACCGGAGGCCGAACTCGTTCCCCAGTCTCTCGTCGCTGCAGAGTGAGCGCCATGATTCTGCATCAACTCATCGACTACGAAACCCTGCGTGTCGTCTGGTGGCTGCTGCTCGGCGTTTTGCTGATCGGCTTTGCCGTGATGGACGGCTTCGACCTCGGCACGGCCACGCTGCTGCCCTTCGTCGCGAAGACGGACGTGGAGCGGCGCGTCGTCATCAATGCCGTCGGTCCCGTCTGGGAAGGCAACCAGGTCTGGCTGATCCTCGGCGGCGGCGCCATCTTCGCTGCCTGGCCGCCGCTCTATGCCGTGTCTTTCTCGGGCTTCTACCTCGCGATGTTTGCGATCCTCTTCGCGCTCATTCTGCGCCCGGTGGGCTTCAAGTACCGCTCGAAGCGCGACAGCGCGGTCTGGCGGGCCGGATGGGACTGGGCCCTCTTCGTCGGCGGCTTCGTGCCCGCGCTCGTCATGGGGGTCGCTGTCGGCAACGTCCTTCTGGGCGTGCCCTTCCGGTTCGATCCGGACCTGCGCATCTTCTACGAAGGAACGACGCTCTTCGAGTTGCTCAACCCCTTCGGCCTCCTGTGCGGGCTCCTCTCTGTCGCCATGCTCGTCATGCACGGCGGCGCTTGGCTCGTGCTGAAAAGCGAGGGTCCGGTCGCCGAACGCTCGCGCATCTGTGGCAGCATCGCTGCCTTCGTCACGATCGTCCTCTTCGCGCTCGGCGGACTGTGGCTGTGGCTCGGCGTTGACGGCTACCGGATCACCAGCGAGATCGCCACGACCGGTGCCTCGAACCCGCTCGCCAAGACCGTCGAGCAGGCTCCCGGTGTCTGGTTCGAGAACTACGGCCGCCATTCCTGGATGATGCTCGCGCCGGTCCTCGGCTTCGCCGGCGCGCTCGGCAGCCTCGCCTTCTTCAAGGCGCGGCGCGAGGTTTCGGCGCTGCTGGCCTCGTCGGTGGCGATCCTCGGCATCATTTCGACGGTCGGGCTGTCGATGTTTCCGTTCATCCTGCCCTCGTCGATCGATCCGCGGTCGAGCCTGACGGTGTGGGATGCCTCCTCGAGCCATCTGACGCTCTTCATTATGCTCGTGGTCACCGCGATCTTCGTGCCGCTCGTCGTCGCCTATACGACGTGGGTCTACCGCATCCTCTGGGGCAAGGTGGACGCCAAGGCGATCAGCGACGGCAGCGGCCACGCCTATTGAATGGAGAGTGCAATGTGGTACTTCGCCTGGCTTCTTGGCCTGCCGCTCGCAGCTGCCTTCGCCGTGCTCAATGCCATGTGGTACGAGCTCATGGACGATGCGGCGAAGGCGCGGATGGAGCCCATCCGCGCCACGGACGGCGAGCGACCGTCCCGCTGAACGCGAGGAGACGCCGCCCTCGGGCGGCGTCTTGCCGTTGGTGGCCGGCCGAAGCTCAGCTATAGGGCGACCAGCACGGCTGGCGCGGGCCGTCATGTGGCTGGTAGCTGTTGTCGTACGCGCGGTAGGACCGATAGTGGGCGTAGCACCAGCGGATGTGCGCCGCCGGCAGGGGCGGCGTGAGCGCCCGGCCGGCCGCAACCCCTGCGGCGAAGGCGGCCGACGGGAACCAGTAGCCGTTGTGGTACCGGTAGCCGGGGCGGGCCACCACGAAGCCGCGGTAGCCGTTATAGTAATAGATGCCGCCGACGGCGTAGAAGCCGCGGCGATGCACGATCCTCTCGACGAGATCGGGCTCCGCGACCGAAACGAGCGTGGATGCGCCGGCGGCGAACGCGGACGGCGTGGCGGCGGCCGGCGTCACCGCCGAAACGAGCGCGAGCGCGGCGGCGCGGACGGCTGTGAGCAGCCTGTGTCTCATTGGATCTCTCGGTGCTGTGGCTTGTGAGGCAGGGACTGGGCTAACGCCTGAGCGCCCGCAGTTCGGAAAGCGACAGCGCGCGGTCGCCATCCGCGTCGGCACCCCGCAGGCGATCGGGAACGAAGCGGGCGAACTCCTCCCGCGAGATGCGGCCGTCGCCGTTCGCGTCCATGCGCTCTGCCCTTGCCTCGAGCCCTTCCAGCGATGCCGCCTGGAACCTGCCGGCATCCTTCAGGCGCGCGGCTGCCGCCTTCTTTTCCTCTGGGTCGAGGAAGCCGTTGCCGTTGCGGTCCATGCTGTCGAAGAACCGTGCGCGCGCTTCCGCGATCTCCGAGAATTGCAGTGCCCTGTCGCCGTTGCGGTCCATCTGCCTGAACATCTGACGGGGTCCGGGGCTATCGAAGGCGCAGGCGCTGCCCGGAAAGAGCACCAGCATCGCCGCTGCGAGAGCTTTCCACTTCATGCCGATCTCCGTTCGTGAGGAGCGCTGCAGCGCTCCGACGACGGTTCTACGCAGGCTGGCGGGCGCTCCTACGCGGCGCGCATGGTTTCGCTTGGGCGCGTAGGACGAGACGTCGCGGGCCGTATTGGTCGAGGCTGGCGCAGTTGCGGATGCGCGGCAGGAACGGAAGGAACCTCGCCATGAACACGCTGATGAAGATGGTCCTTATGGCCCTCGCAACCCTGGGCACGACAACCCTCGCGGTATCACAGACCCGCCCGGCGGATATGCGGTTCATCGAACGTCTCGACGCCGATGGCGATGGCGTCCTGTCGCGGAACGAGGTCGCCACGGCGCGGCAGCGTCTCTTCGCGCGCTTCGACCGCGACGGCGACGGTGCGATCGATGACAGGGAGATCGAAGCCCTGCGCGACGCCGTCATGGATCGCGCGGTCGCCCTGCAGGCGCGTCTCGGCCGCGCGTGGCGGCGGATGGATACGAACGGCGACGGCCGGGTCTCGGCAGAGGAATTCCGCGCCCGGACGATCCTGTTCGATGTTGCCGACCGCGACGGCGACGGCCGGCTGTCGTCCGCCGAAATCGCCTTCATGCGCGACCTCATCCTCGGCCGTCGCGGTTGACGACGGACCTTTTCCGACGGCCACTGTCACGTTCAGGGAGAGCCTCCATGCGTTTCTCAGCCACGACTGTCCCGGTCCGGCTCTGTCTTGCCGTTCTCGGCCTCGTCGCGACGGCCGGGGTCGCGCCCGCAGCGGAATGGACGCGCGGCACCGTCCACGGGGGTCAGCTTAGCCGCCATGTCACCGGCGACGGCCTCGTCTACAGCGGCCAGACGACACGCGTCGGCCCGAACGGCGGTACCTATACCTCGAGCGCGACGTGCCTCAACGGCGTCGTCGACCGCTGCCGCCGGAGCTACACCGCGATCGGGCCGGCCGGCCGGACCTATTCCGGCGAGCGGGCGAGCGCGCGTGGGCCGTTCCGGGTGCGCTCGGTCGGCCGCATCACGGGTCCCGACGGCGGCGTTGCCGTCGGCGGCCACCGCCGTTGGAGGTGAGGTGGGGTGGAGCGGGTGCAGGCGCCCGATGCCGTGGAGACGCCGGGACAGGGCGAGGATGAGCGTCTACTCGCCCGCATCGCGGCTGGTGAGCAGGTGGCGCTCGTCCGGCTCATCGATCGGCATGGGCGCGGCCTTCGCCTCTTCGCCACGCGCTATCTCGGCAGCGCGGACGACGCCGAGGACGTGGTGCAGGACGTGTTCGTCACGGTGTGGAAACGCGCTGGGCGGTTCGATCCCGCAAGGGGGCGGGCGACGACCTGGCTCTACCGGATCGCCGCCAACCGCTGCATCGACATGCGCCGGTGGCGCAGCCTGCGTGTCTTCATCGGCCTCGACGAGGTGGCGGAGACGCTGCCGGCGGCCGGTGTCGACGCCGACATGCGCCTCGCGGCGCGGCAGGAGCTCGCGGCAGTGCGCCATGGCCTCGCGCGTCTGCCCGAGCGCCAGCGCATGGCGCTGCTGCTGCGCGCCGTGGCCGATCTCGACGTTCCGGCCATCGCCGAAGTCATCGGATCGAGCACCGGGGCGGTCGAGCAACTGCTCGTGCGGGCGCGGCGCACGCTGCGCGAACACACGACGGACGTGCGCGCAGACAACAAGCAAGAAGAAGGGAGATTGCGATGAACAGGGATGATTTCGAGCAGCTTCGGCGCCGCTTCGGCGAGGATGTGGCCGCATGGCCGCCGCCATACCGGCAGGAGGCAAGGTCCTTTCAGGAGGACAACGGCACCGACGACGACCTCGACCGCCTGCTGCGCGCAGCTATTGACGCCCCGGCCGACGAGCGGGCGCTGGCGCGCAAGGTCCTGTCGCGGATCGAGGGATCGCGCCGGCCGGCTCATGTCCTGTCCGCCTCCTTGCGGCATATGCCCTCTTCCGCCGTCGCCGCTTGCCTGGCACTGGTCCTCATGGTGGCCGCCGCCGCAGGCTATCGGCTCGGCGAACGGGGCCCGGAGGCGGCGAACGACACACTTCTCGCATTTGCGGCGGGCGAGCCGTCTGGCCTCGACGATATCGTAGAGAGCCTTGGATCTGTCGGAGACGAACTGTGAAACGAGTGGTCCCGATCCGGCTTCTTCTGGTCGCTGGCCTTGCGATCTCGCTCATCGCGAATGTCTTCCTCGTCGGCTTCATCGTCAGGGGCGAGCGTCAGGCGCGTGGCGCGGGTTTCCTCGCCGAGAGCATTGCCGCGGCCTATCCTGAGGAGATACGCGCCGGCTTCCGCCGTCAGCTGCGAGACAACCGGCCACGCGTGCTGACCGCCCTGCGTGACGTGCGCGATGCGAGGCGCACCCTTGCCGCGGCGGCCAATGCGACGCCACTCGACGAAAAGACGGTGGAGCGGGCGATGGAGGACGTGCGCACAGCGACGGACGCACTGCAGCGGCTCATGCAGGATCTTCTTCTTCAGACGCTGCGCGCCCGACAGGACGCGGGCAGGCCCTGACGGGCGCATTTGCAGATCGTCACGCGCCATGGTCCCGCGGAGCGGCCGCAGCCTGTCGTGCATGAAAAACAGTCCGCACGATGCGGACGGCCTCACGCCCACCCGCGGCATCTGCCGGGGCCATTGATCCCGGTCAAGAGCGCGCCGCGTGCGTTCCTTTAGTCTTCGGTGCCGATGCCTGCCAGCGCTACCGCGCGGCTGTCATCGCCGTCGGCCCACCGCGCCTGATCCCGCGGCGGGCATTGCAGGGGAGCCCGACGCATGCGCAGCCTGACTTCTGCATCCCATGCCATGTCGTCGGCCCATCCTGCCGAGCGCGGCGTCTCAGGGGAGCAGGCCGTGCTGGACTTCGACCGGGCTTGGCATGCCGTCACGCCGGCGGAGGCACTGCAGGCGACCGGATCGTGTCCGGACGGCCTCAGCGAGGCGGAGGCGGCGCGGCGGCTCGAACGCTTCGGTCCCAACCGCCTGCCCCAGGGGCAGCGGCGCAGCGTTCTGATGCGTTTCCTGCTGCAGTTTCACAACCTGCTCATCTACGTGCTTCTTGGCGCGGCCGTGCTTGCGGCGATGATCGGCCACGAGACCGACGCTCTCGTCATCGCCGCCGTCGTCGTCGTGAATGCGATCATCGGCTTCGTCCAGGAGGGGCGCGCGGAGCAGGCGCTCGGGGCGATCCGCGCGATGATCGATCCGCACGCCTCCGTGATCCGCGATGGCCGGCGTCTGACGATCCCGGCGGACGAGGCGGTGCCGGGCGACATCGTCCTGCTCGAGGCGGGCGATCGGGTGCCGGCGGACCTGCGCCTCGTCAAGGCGCGCAGCCTGCGTGTGGACGAGGCAATTCTCACGGGCGAATCCATTCCGGTCGACAAGGCCCTGGACCCCGTCGACCTCGATGCAGCCCTCGGCGATCGCGTCTCCATGGCCTTCTCCGGCACCTTCGTCACTGCCGGCCAGGGCACGGGCGTCGTCGTTGCGACGGGCGCAGCGACGGAACTTGGCCGCATCGGCACGATGATCGGTGCTGTCGAGCAGCTCACCACGCCGCTCGTGCGCCAGATGGATGAGTTTGCACGGCAGGTTTCGGCCGTGGTGCTCGGCGTCGCGGCCCTCGTCTTCGGCTATGCCGTGCTCGTCCAGTCCCATGATCTCGACGATGCCTTCATGGCGGTGGTGGGCCTTGCCGTTGCAGCCATTCCGGAGGGTCTGCCGGCCGTCATGACGATCACGCTCGCCGTGGGCGTGCAGCGCATGGCTCGCCGCAACGCCATCATCCGCCGCCTCCCGGCCGTAGAGACGCTGGGCTCGGTCTCCGTGATCTGTTCGGACAAGACGGGCACCCTGACCCGCAACGAGATGATGGTAAGCGCGGTTGTGACTGCCGACCATGAGATCAGAGTCGACGGCACGGGCTACCGGCCCGAGGGCAACTTCCGGGCGAAGGATGGGCGCGAGCTCGATCCGGCCGCCGATCCGGTGCTGGAGGAACTGTCGCTTGCGGCCTTGCTGTGCAACGACGCGCAACTGCGGCGGCGTGACGGGGACTGGATCGTCGACGGCGATCCGATGGAAGGGGCGCTGGTGTCGCTCGCCATGAAGGCGGGGCACGACACAGCCGCGGCGCGCGCCGGCTTCACCCGCCTCGACGAGGTGCCGTTCGATTCCCGCCACCGCTACATGGCAACCTTGCACGCCCGAAACGGGCACCCGCCCGTCGCCTATGTCAAGGGTGCGCCCGAACGCATCGTCGCCATGGCCTCGCGCGTGGCGACCCTCGAGGGCGAAGAGCCGATCGATCGCACGGCCTGGCACAGCCGGATCGATGCCCTAGCGGCCGACGGGCAGCGCGTCATCGCACTCGCACGCCGGACGATGGACGCCGGCGCCCGTGCACTGGCGTCGGACGATGTCGAGCACGACCTGACGCTGCTCGGCCTCGTCGGGCTGATCGATCCGCCGCGCCCGGAGGCGATGGCCGCCATCGCCGAATGCCGGGCGGCCGGCATCAAGGTCAAGATGATCACGGGTGATCACGCGGCGACTGCGCGCGCCATCGCGCTCCAGCTCGGTCTCGCGGACGATCCGAAGGCCGTGACCGGCCAGGATCTCGACGCCGCCAGCGCGGACGATTTCGACAGGTACACGCGCGAGGCCACCGTCTTCGCCCGAACCAGCCCCGAGCACAAGCTGCGTCTCGTGGAGGCGCTGCAGCGGGACGGCTCCATCATCGCCATGACTGGCGACGGCGTGAACGACGCCCCGGCCCTGAAACGGGCGGATGTCGGCGTCGCCATGGGCGGCAAGGGCACGGAAGCGGCAAAGGAGGCGAGCGAGATGGTCCTCGCCGACGACAACTTTGCCTCCATCGTCGCGGCCGTGCGCGAGGGACGCACGGTCTACGACAATCTGACCAAGGTGATCGCCTGGACATTGCCGACGAACGGCGGCGAGGCCTTTACCATCATTCTCGCCATCCTGTTCGGCCTGACCCTTCCCATCACGCCGGTCCAGATTCTCTGGATCAACATGGTCACCGCGGTCGCGCTCGGCCTCACCCTCGCTTTCGAGCCGACGGAGCCTGACGCCATGCGGCGGCCGGCGCGCCCAGCCGGCCAACCCCTGCTGTCGGGGCGCCTCCTCTGGCGCATTCTCTTCGTTTCGGCACTGATGGTTGCCGGCACCTTCGGCATCTATGCGTGGGCGAGCGCCCGTGGCCTCTCCGTCGAGGCGGCACGCACGATGGCCGTCAACACCATCGTCGTGATGGAGATTTTCTATTTGTTCAGCGTCCGCTACGTACACGGCCCGTCGCTGACCCTCCAGGGCGTCCTCGGCACGCCCGCCGTGCTCATGGGTCTTGCGACCGTCGTCGTGGCGCAACTGGCCTTCACCTATCTGCCCGTCATGCAGACAGTCTTCGGCAGCAGTCCGGTATCCTTCACCGACGGGCTGGCGATCATCGCCGTCGGCATCGTGCTCCTCGTGATCGTGGAGGTCGAAAAGCGCCTCGTCTCCCGATAAGCCGAAGTAAGATGCGGGAAATGACGTAGGATCGAAGGAGAACAGTCAGCGGTCCGACAGCACGAGGCAGGGATCCGAGCTACATGGCTGACGTCGTTTTCCAGGAGATCGCATGGCTGCTGCTGGCAGCCGCCGCCGTCGGGTTATTGGGCGCAGTGCTGCGGCAGCCCGTCATCGTAAGCTTCATCGCCGTCGGCATCGCGGCGGCCGCGTTCTTCGACAGCAGTGCCGAGACGGCGAGCCAGATCCGTTTCCTGGCCGAACTCGGTGTGGCGCTTCTGCTGTTCCTCGTCGGCCTCAAACTCGACTGGCGCCTGATCAAGACCCTGGGGCCCGTCGCCCTGGCCACCGGTCTCGGTCAAGTCGCCTTCACCGCGGGCATCGGGTTCCTCATCGGCCTTGCGCTTGGGCTCGACTGGCTCACCAGCCTTTATGTGGCGGTCGCGCTGACCTTCTCCTCGACGATCATCGTGGTGAAGCTGCTGAGTGACAAGCGTGAGCTGGAGACGCTTCATGGCCGGATCGCTCTGGGTTTCCTGATCGTTCAGGACATCGTGGTGGTTATCGCGATGGTGGTCCTGTCCACGATCGGGATCGGCGCCGCTCAGGGTGGTAGCGGGCTCGGCGACCTCGCCATGGTGCTCGGTTCGCTCTTCGCGGTCGTGGTGCTGCTCGTCCTGTTCGTTCGCTATCTGGCCGATCCGCTGATGAGCCGTCTTGCCCGCACGCCGGAACTGCTCGTCATCGCCTCCATCGGATGGGCGGCCACGGCGGCCACCATCGGCGACACGATCGGTCTCGGCAAGGAACTCGGCGGCCTTGCCGCCGGCATCTCCATCGGCTCCACGCCCTATCGCGACATGGTTTCGGCGCGGCTTGCAGCCTTGAGGGACTTCCTGCTGCTGTTCTTCTTTCTGTCGATCGGTGCAACGCTGGAGCTTTCCACGCTCGGGGAGGACTTTACACGCGCCATCGTCTTCTCGCTGTTCGTGCTCGTCGGAAATCCACTGATCGTCATCCTGATCATGGCCTGGATGGGTTACCGCGCCCGCACGGGGTTCCTCGCGGGCCTCACGGTCGCGCAGATCTCGGAATTCTCGCTCATCTTCATAACCATGGGGCTCAGCCTCGGCCATGTCGATCAGTCCGCCGTGGGACTCGTCACCCTGGTAGGGCTCGTGACGATTGCGCTGTCCGTCTACATGATCACCTATTCCCATGAGCTCTATGTATGGGCGCGGCCGCTGCTGCGTCCGCTCGATCTCCGCGATGGGAGGGAAGTGGCCGCGGAAAACGACGAACAGCGGCCGGCCGTCGACGTCATCGTTTTCGGGCTCGGCCGCTTCGGTAGCCAGTTGCTGAGGCGCCTAGACGACGCCGGCTACAGCGTGCTCGGCGTGGATCTCGATCCGCAGGCCGTCCGGCGTCTGTCACACGAGGGCTGGCAGGTGCGCTACGGCGACGTTGCAGAACAGGAGTTCTGGTCCGAGTTGCCGCTGGTTCAGGCACGCTGGATCGTCCTGTCCGTTCCTTACGGCGCCATCCTTCTGACCGAGACGGATCCGCACAGCGGGCTGATCACGGCGATTCGTTCGCATCGGTTCGCAGGCCGGGTCGCCATCACCGCACGCGATGACGAGGAAGCGCGTCGCCTCAAGGAGAGCGGGGGCATCGACCTCGTTCTCTATCCCTTCGACGATGCTGCGACGGCGGCGGCCAAGCAGATCGCCGATCTCGACGAGGAATTGGCCAGCATGGTGGAGGAGGCGACGCCGACATGAAGACGATCGTGGCCGTTACCGACTTCTCGCAGCGCAGCGGCGTCGCGCTTCGGCGGGCGGCGGCCATCGCGGCAGGTGCCGGGGCCCGCCTGCTGCTTGTCCATGCCGTCGATGACGGGCTGCCCAGGCACATTCTCGATCACCGGGTCGCCGAGGCCGAGCAGACGATAGACCAGGAGGCGGCCACCGTCGGCGGCGTGAATGTCAGCTGCGAGGTGGTGGTTGGTGACGTCTTCTGGGCGCTGCATCGCGCAGCCACCCAGGCGCATGCCGACCTGATCGTAGCGGGCGACCATCGGCGCAGCCCGTTGCGCGACCTTTTCCGCGACACCACCGTCGAGCGGCTGATCCGCGTATCGGCCGTGCCGGTGCTCATCGTCCGGATCGACGGCGCGCCCTATCGCCACGCACTAGTGGGCGTCGAGAGCGACGAAGGGCCGGAACTCCTCCACGTGCTGGCCCGGTTTGGCACGGCCGCTCCGGGACGGGCGACGCTGCTGCATGCCGTCAGCGCCCCGGCCGAAGGGCTCTTGCACTATGCCGGTGTCGAACGGGAGATCCGCGACGACTATCGCGCGCGAATCGCTCAGGAGGCGCGCGCCCGCATCACGGCCGGTCTGAAGGGACACCGCATGCCGCTCGACATCAGGATTGTCGATGCGCCGCCGCGCTTGGCGATTGCGGATCTCGTCGAAAGTGCCGGCTGTGACCTGGTGGCCGTCTCCTCGCACGCGCGTCGCGCCGTCGCCCGCGGGTTGCTCGGCAGCGTCAGCTCTGAGCTGATCCGCCACGGATCGACGGACGTCCTCATCGTGCCGCGGATCGTCTCGCGATCGCGCGGGCTGTAGCATCGACGCCGCTCGGGCCGACGCGGGGCGATGGCAGCGTTCCTGCCAGCCGTTCAGCCTCCCGCAGCCGCGCGGGGCAGCACGAAGGGGGTTGCCGGCACGGCACCGACGCTCAGCCGGACATCGAAGACGTCGCGCAGGAGCGCGTCGGTCAGGACCGTCTCCGGGGAACCGTCGGCGAAGACGGCGCCGGCCTTCATCACAACCAGCCGATCGCCATAGGCGGCGGCAAGGTTGAGGTCGTGCAGGATGGCGAGCACGGCGACGCCCTCGCCGGCGAGGCGCCGGGCGTGCTCGAGCAGGGCGAGCTGATGCCTCAGGTCGAGACTCGCGACCGGCTCGTCGAGGAAGAGCGCGCGGTGCTTCTCGCGCCTGCCGCCGACCATGAGTTGGCCCAGCACGCGGGCGAACTGCACCCGCTGCTGCTCACCGCCGGAGAGGGTCTGGTAGTTGCGACCGGCGAGATGGCCGACATCGGCCGCAGCGAGCGCTCGGCGCATCATGTCCAGCCGCTCGGCCGCATTGCCAGCTCCGTCGAGCCCCAGGCGCACCACCTCGGCGACGGTAAACGGGAAGGCGAGCTGCGTGCTCTGCGGCAGCACGGCCCGTTTCGCGGCGAGGCGCCACGGCGGCATGGCGGCGACGGGCGTGTCGCCATAGACGACCGCGCCGCTCGCCGGCGCGACTTCTCCGGCAAGAACCCTGAGCAGCGTCGACTTGCCGGCGCCGTTCGGCCCGATGACGACGGTGAGCTCACCGGCAGCGAGTGCGAGGTCCATCGGCGCGAGGATCGTCCGGCCGGCGGCCTCGAGGCCGATGCCGGTGGCGGTGACGACGGCGGTCATAGGGCGAGGCTCCGGCGGCCGGTGAGCAGCAGCCAGAGGAAGAAGGGCGCGCCGATAGCCGCGGTGACGATGCCGATGGGCAATTCCGCGGGCTGGACGAGCGTGCGTGCCAGCATGTCCGACAGCACGAGCAGGATGCCGCCGAGGAGGGCGCTCGCAGGCAGGAGCACGCGGTGATCCGGCCCGATGGCGAGGCGCAGCAGATGCGGCACGACGATGCCGACGAAGCCGATGATGCCCGAGACGGCGACCGAGGCGCCGACGGCGACGGCGACGAGGAAGATCGCCACCTGCTTCACCCGCTCGACGGCGATGCCGAGGTGAAAGGCTTCCGCTTCACCCAGCGCGAGGGCGTTGAGCCCGCGGGCGAGGAACGGCACGGCGACGAGCACGGGCAGGATGGCCGGAGCGACCGTCGCCGTCTTCGCCCAGGTGGCGCCGCCAAGGCTGCCGAGGGACCAGAAGGTGAGATCGCGCAGCTGCCGGTCGTCACTGAGGAAGGTGAGCACACCCGTGAGCGCGCCGGCGAGAGCCCCGAGCGCAACGCCGGCGAGGAGCAGTGTCGCGACGGAGGTGCGGCCGGCGCGGGTCGCGATTCGATAGAGTGTGAAGGTGGTGAGAAGCGCCCCGCCGAAGGCCGCCATCGGCAAGGTGATGAAGGGCAGGGGGCCGGTCAGGGCGACCAGGCGCTCGCCGAGCACGATCATGCCGGCGGCGAAGAAGGCGGCCCCGGCGGAGACGCCGGCAAGCCCCGGATCGGCGAGCGGGTTGCGGAACAGCCCCTGCATCAGAGCGCCTGAGACGGCGAGCGATGCCCCAACGAGCACGCCGAGCAGGGTCCGTGGCAGGCGGATGCCGGCGACGACGAGCGCATCGCGCGCCATATCCTCCGGCACCGTTCCGGTGAGTACGGCGCGCAGAACCGCGACCACCCGGGAGGGAGCGAGGGCGAGCGCGCCGGTGCCGATGGACAGCCCCGAGACGATGACGACGCCGGCACCGAGCAGGAGGAACAGGATGAGCGTGCGCAGCCGACGCCGCGCTAGTGCGGCGTCGATCGCATCGCCAGTCATGTCGGCCGCGATGCTCACTGTGCCTTCTCGCTCGTCGCCAGCGCGGGATAGAAGGCGTGCATCAGCTCCCCGGCTGCTCGCGGCGTCCGCGGGCCGAAGCCGAGGATGAGTTGCCCGTCCATGGTCACGAGCGCCTGCCGGCTTGCCGCCGGCGTGCCGGCGAAGGCGGGCGCGGCGAAGACCTCCTCGGCGCGACCGGCCGCATGGCCGCCGTTGGCCATCATGACGATGACGTCCGGCGCCGCAGCGATGATGGCCTCGTCCGTCATCGGCTTGAAGCCCTCGATGGCGCCGGCTGCGTTCTCCGCACCCGCGAGGCGCAGGATCGCGTCGGCCGAGGTGGCGTGTCCGCCGACGAGCGGCCGGCCATTCTGCATGGCGAGGACGAAGAGGGCCTTGACTGGCTTCTCGATGCGCTCCCGCGTCGCCGCGAGGTCGGCGAAGCTGCGGCGCACCTCGGCGGCAAGCACATCGGCTTTCGCCTCCGTTCCGGTCAGCCGGCCGACGGTCTCGATCTTCCCCACGATCCCCTCGGGCGTCGGCTCATCCGGGAGTTGCGTGAAGGGCACGCCCGTCTCCTTGATCAGCCTGATCGCGTCGGGCGGCCCGGCATTGCCAATGGCGATGACGTGCGACGGGTTGAGCGCGATGATGCCCTCGGCCGACAGGGCGCGGACATAGCCGACGTTCGGCTTCTCCTTCAGCGCCTGCTCGGGAAATGTGCTGGTCGTGTCGACGGCGGCGATGCGCGCCTCGAGGCCGAGGGCGTAGAGGATCTCCGTGACGGCGCCGCCGACGGCGACGATACGGTTGCCGCCCGGCGGTTCGCCCGACAGCGCCAGTGCGAGCGGCGCGGGAGCGAGGAGGAGGGCGGCGGCCAGCAGGCCGTTCAAGGCGCGCCGTGACAGGAGGTGTTGCAGTCTGCCGGTCATGGCCGTCACTTCGTCAGGATGAGCTTGTCATTGGCCGTGATGCGCAGGTGATAGCGCTCGCCCTTGTGCAGAAGCACCACCTCGCGCCCGCCCGCGAAGAGCGAGCGTACATCGATAGCGGGCGGTTCGGCGGCCTTGAGCGGAGCCGGACTCGGCGCGGAAGGCAGGGATGACGTGGACATGGCGACGGCCGTTTCCTTTTAACTGTTCGAAAGGTTGTTTTGAACGATTCTCAACTTTACAGAAGTTTTGAATAGTACAAAACTACTGTGGTTTTGCTTCGATTGACGTGCATACACAAGGCGTATAGGAAGCGCAAATGCGCTCCTCGGCAGGAGCGCGACAGCGCCAGCCAGCCGGGGCCTCGAAGCCCGCAGCCAGCCAGCCGAACCAGTCAAATTCGGACATTCGGGGGGCTTCGATCACATGCGCGTTATGGCTCGCGCGGCGCTCTGCGCCACGGTTTCCTTCATGGCTCTGTCGACCGCACTGGCGCAGGATGGGCCCACCCAGCCGGCTGCTCCGGGCGGGGAGGTGACGCTCGATGAGATCACGGTCACGGCAACGAAGACCGAGGATAGGGTCATCGATGCGCTGGCGGGTGTCAGCACGGTGAACGAGCGCGACGTCGCCCGCCTGCAGCCCTCGCGCATCTCGGACGTATTCCTCGGCGTGCCGGGCGTCACGACGTCGACGGAAGTCAACGATCCGGGCCAGGCCATCAACATTCGCGGCATGCAGGATTTCGGCCGCGTGGCCGTGCTCGTCGACGGCGCCCGGCAGAACTACGGCAAGAGCGGGCATGGCGCCAATGGCAGCTTCTATCTCGATCCGGAACTGGTCGGCGGCATCGACATCACGCGCGGTCCGGTGTCGACGATCTATGGCTCGGGCGCCATCGGCGGTGTCGTTGCCTTTCGCACGCGCACCATCGACGACGTCCTTGATGCGGACGAGCAGATCGGCGTCGTCCAGCGTCTCGGGGCCGGAACCAACGGCGCCAATTTCGTGAACAGCACCATGATCGGTGCGCGGCTCGGCACGGCGGCCGACGTCTTCGGCCAGTTCGTCTGGCGCAACGAGACGCCCTACAAGGACGGCAGCGGCACGACCATCCGCGACACCGGCACCCAGATCTCGGCCGGCAACGTCAAGTTCAACCTGCGCCCGGCGGACGGCCACACCATCTCGGCGACTGCGCTGTTCCAAGAATACAGCTACACCAACAGCGCCTACAACGATGCCGGCCAGGCCGTCGGCGCGCGCTTCGGCCACGAGGTGCAGACCGGCACCTATACGCTCGGCCACCGCTTCCAGCGGCCGGACGTGCCCTGGCTCGACCTGTCGATCAAGGGCTATTACGCCACGACGACGGACGACCAGCGCCTCATCAACCCGACCTCGGCCTACAGCTTCCTCGGCGCGCGTGCCGGCGCGGCGCGGCGCTTCGATGTCGGCACCCTCGGCTTCGACGTCTACAACACGGCGCGCTTCAGCACGGCCGCCGTCGACCATGCGCTGACCATCGGCTTCGATGCGTTGCGTGACGACGTCACCACCACCGACACGGCCGGCGGCTTCGCCTCGGCGCTGACGCCGTCAGGCCGGCGGCGCCTCGCCGGTGCCTTCGTCCAGGACGAACTGCGCTACGGCGGCTGGCTGCGCGTCATCGGCGCCCTGCGCTTCGACGACTACAAGCTCGAGGGCGGGGGCAATGAATCGAGCGGCAGCCGCCTGTCGCCGAAGATCACCGTCGGCGTCACGCCGATCGAGGGCATCGAGCTCTACGGCACCTATGCCGAGGGCTATCGCGCGCCGACCGTGACGGAGACGCTGATCGCCGGCACGCACCCGTTCCCGGCCTTCAACATCCTGCCCAACCCCGGCCTCAAGCCGGAGGTCGCCAAAACCTGGGAAGCCGGCGTCAACGTGAAGTACGACGGCGTCTTCACCGAGAACGACAAGTTCCGCGGCAAGGCCAACGTCTTCCTCAACAACGTCACCAACTTCATCGACATGGTGGAGGTCGGCGAGCCTTACCGGATCCCGGTGGCGCCGGGCTTCCCGGCGGCGTTCTGCCGGTTCCCCGGCACGCCCTGCGTCGAATTCCACGACCAGCAGTACCAGAACGTCGCCAGGGCGCGGCTCACGGGCGTCGAGCTGGAGGCCGCCTATGACTGGGGCGGCGGCTTCATCTCGCTGGCGGCGACGCATATCACAGGCAAGAACAAGCAGACGAACATGCCGCTCAACAGCGTCATGCCGGATCAGGTCAGCACGACGCTCGGCCTGCGCTTCCTCGACGACAAGCTGACGGTCGGGACGCGACTCACCTTCGTCGACGGTTCGAAGGAGACGGTGTCGAACCCCACCAAGGGCTACGGTCTCGTCGACCTGTTCGCCTCCTATCAGTACAGCGACCGGATCCGGGGTGACGTCATCGTCAAGAACGTGTTCGATCGCCAGTACACGCAGTACCTCAATTCCGAGCCGAGCCCGGGCCTCACGGCGAAGTTCGCGCTCACCGTCAAGTTCGCGGCGAAGTAGTTGCGGTCGCAGCAGCCGAGAGGGACCGATGCCGAGGATTCCCATGAATACCGCGATACCGGTTATGCCCAGCCGCGATTTCGAGCGCACGATCGCCTTCTGCGAGCGGCGCGGCTTTACGCTCGCAGACCGCTACGACGATAACCTGGTTCCGCGCCGCGACGGCATCGAACTGCACTTCTTCGCCGGCTGGCCATGTCGGGAGAGGGATCGTCTGCCCTGGCGGGGAGCTTTCGAGGTCGCGGGTTCTGCCGGGGGAAGGTCGGCCGCGGATTACGGATGCGGCCGACACGTTGCGCCAATTCGCCGTGCTCGACGAGGATAACAACCTCGTCAAGTGCGGCGGCCCCTGGTGCCGTAGGGCGCCTGTTCAGGTCCATCCAAGGAGAAGAAACCATGTACATCGCCATGAACCGCTTCAAGGTTCATCCCGATTCCTGCGCCGACTTCGAGCGGGTCTGGCGCGAGCGCGACGTCTACCTGCACGAGGTGCCGGGGTTCGTCGAGTTCCACCTGCTGCGCGGGCCCCAGCACGACGACCACGTGCTCTATTCCTCGCACACGGTCTGGGCGAGCAAGGAGGCCTTCGAAGGCTGGACCAAGTCGGAAGCCTTCCGCAACGCCCACAAGGATGCCGGGCAAAACAAGGTGCTCTACCTCGGCCATCCGCAGTTCGAGGGCTTCGAGATCATCCAGACCGTCACCAAGGATGGCGAACGGGTGAACGCCGCCGCCTGAGGGTGAGACCTCCGCATTCTGGAGAAGGCAAAACGGGGCGCTCCTGCCGGGCGCGCCCGTTTCCTGTCCGCCCTGTTCAGGGGGTCGCAGCCGGCTCGAGGCCGGCAACGCGGTCTGAGCGGCAGGCCGGCCGGCTGAACCGCTCCGGAAAACGCCCAAGGATGGCGCCGCCGGCCGAAACTGTGCGTCAGCCGTCCCGACTGGACCGGCGCGCCCTTCCGTCACGGATGCTTCTCAGCGCGGGGCCCGATCGAGCTGCGCCTTTTCAGCAGGTGTAAGGTGCCGCACGGCGCCCTTGGGCAGGTCGCCGAGCGCGATGCCGCCAATCGCGACGCGCACGAGGCGCAGGACCTCGATACCGAGCGCGCCGAGCATCCGCCGGATGTGGCGGTTCCGGCCGTCGTTGAGCACCATAGCGAGCCAGGCGTTGCGCTGTCCGGCCCGCAGTACGGCGGCGAATCTCGCGGACAAGTGCTCTCCGTCGACCGTCAGACCGGCGGTGAGGCGGGCGAGCAATACTTCGTCCGGCATGCGGTCGATCTGCACGTGATAGGTCTTCTCGACATCGGAGGCTGGATCAAGGAGGCGCTGGGCCCAGCGCGTGTCGTTGGTCATGAGGAGAAGACCTTCGCTCGCTTTGTCGAGGCGGCCGACTGGAGCGACGAAAGGCAGGGTGAGCCCCTCGAGGCAATCGTAGACCGTTGCCCGTTCCTGAGGGTCGTCGCGGGTGGTCACGAGCCCCCGCGGTTTGTTGAGCATCAGGTAGACCTTGCGCTCGGCGACGACGGGCCTGCCGTCGACCGTGATGCGCGCCCGACCGGGATCGACCCGGACTGTCGCATCGCGGACCGTGCGTCCGTCGACCTTGACGCGTCCCTCGGCGATCAGGGCCTCGGCCTGAGTGCGCGAGCAGAAGCCGAGCTTCGACAGGGCGCGCGGCAGGCTGACGACGGCGCCTGCTGTGTGCCGGGGTCCGCCCCGGCCCCTCGGAAGAGGCCGGTTCACGGCCGGCCACCGGGGGCGCGGGCCGCTGCGTGACGGATCGCGCGGGGTGGGCAGGGTATCAGGCCTGCGTACAATGGATCCTGCTCCTGCCGGATGGGTCGCCGGCAGGCGCTTTAGGATCTTTCATACCGCGATGCAATATCGCTGCTGCAATGCAGCGCTGCCGTCGCCGCCGGCCGCGACCCGGCCGCTCAGTCAGGCAGCCCGGTGTAGTTCTCGGCGAGGCACGTCGCCGCGGCGCGCGATGATTTCAGATAGTCGAACTCCGCCCGCTGGATGCGGCGGCCGAAGGCGCCGGTCGTCGGGAAGACGTGAAGCAGCGACGTCATCCACCAGGAGAAGCGCTCCGTCTTCCACGTGCGGGCGAGGACCTTGGCCGAATAGCTGTCGATGCCGGCGTCGGACTTATCGCCATAGTGCTCGATGAGGGCATCCGCTAGCAGACGCACGTCGTGCATCGCCATGTTGAGGCCCTTGGCGCCGGTCGGCGGCACGATGTGGGCGGCATCGCCCGCAAGGAACAGGCGGCCGAACCGCACTGGCTCGGCGACGAAGCTGCGCAGCGGCGCGATGGATTTCTCGATGCTGGGCCCGGTCTCGAGCCGCTCCGCCACCTCCGGGTTGAGGCGGCGGCGCAGCTCGTCCCAGAAGCGCTCGTCCGACCAGGCCGCGACCTTCTCGTCGGCGTCCACCTGCACGTAATAGCGGCTGCGGCTCGGCGAGCGCATGGAGCAGAGCGCAAAGCCGCGCTCGTGGTGGGCGTAGATCAGCTCCTCCGCCACGGGCGGCTTGTCGACGAGCACGCCGAGCCAGCCGAAGTGGTAGACGCGCTCGAAGAGCTGGAGCGCCTTCTTCGGCACGCTCGCGCGCGTGACACCGTGGAAACCGTCGCAGCCGGCGATGAAATCGCAGGCAATCTCGTGCGTGACGCCGTCCTTGCGGTAGCGCACGCGGGGGCGCGCGCCGTCGAAATCGTGAATCGAGACGTCCTCGGCCTCATAGATGGACGAGGCGCCGGAGCTTGTCCGCGCCTCCATGAGGTCGCGGGTCACCTCGGTCTGGCCGTAGACGGTGACGTGGCGGCCGATGAGACCCGAGAAGTCGATGCGGTGCATGTCGCCGTCGAAGGAGATCTCGACGCCGTCGTGCACGAGGCCTTCCGTCTTCAGCCGCTCGTCGACGCCCGCGCGGGCGAGGAGTTCGACCGTGCTCTGCTCGAGGACGCCGGCCCGGATGCGGCCAAGGACGTAGTCGGCGCTGCGTCGCTCGATGATGACGGCCTCGATGCCGGCCCGCTCCAGCAGCCGGCCGAGCATGAGCCCGGCGGGCCCCGCCCCGATGATCGCAACCTGGGTGCGCATGTCGTCCTCCCGCGGCCTTCGCGGCCGCTCGTCATTGGCGAGAAGTCTGTGGAGGGCGGATATGATTGCCAATGGACGGAGCCGACAAAGCGTTGGACGATACGAACATGACCGACATCCCCGTCTATGCCCTCTACGGCGAGGACACCTACTCCGAGGAACAGAACTGGCTGCACTGGGAGACGATCACCTCGCGCAGCCGGCTCTACGGCTTCCACATCGCCCCGCACCGGCACGAGCAGTTCTTCCAGGTGCTGTTCCTCGCCCGCGGTGCGGCGCGGGTGACGCTCGACGGGCTGGAAACGGCGCTGGCGGCGCCGGCGCTCGTCACCGTGCCGGCGCTCACCGTGCACGGCTATGCCTTCTCGCCCGACGTGGAAGGCTTCGTGCTGACGCTCTTCGAGCGCGACCTTGCCGGCCTCCTCGCCGATGTGCCGGACATCCTGGCCGGCTTCGCGGGGCCGTGCATCCTCGGGCCCGAGACGGAGGGGCTGTCGCCGCTCGCGGCCGACATCGCCCGCCTCGCGCAGGAGGCAGACCGGTCGGCACCCGGCCAGGCCCTCGCCGTCAGGGCGCGCCTGGTGCTGCTGTTCCTCGCGATCCATCGCATCGGCCGTGCCGGCCCGGTCAACGCTGATGGGGCGGCCGCCGTTGCGGCCCGGCATCTGCGCGCCTTCCAGGCGCTGGTCGACCGGCATTACCGGGACAACCGCGCATTGTCCTTCTATGCCGGGGCGCTGGGCATCAGCACGACGCATCTCAACCGCATCTGCCGGCGCGAGCTCGGCATCACGGCGCTCTCCGCCATCGAGGGCCGTGTCCTTGTCGAGGCCAAGCGCTACCTCAAGTTCAGCGCCCTCAGCGTCAAGGAGATCGGCATCATCCTCGGCTATGCGGACCCGGCCTATTTCACCCGCTTCTTCACGCGGGCGGCGGGCGTGACGCCGAGCCGCTTCCGCGCCACCTCGCGCGGCGAGGAGGGGGCGCTCACAGCCTGAGCACCTCCACCGTGTCGCGGATGGCGCGCGACAGGATCTCCATCGCGGCATGCCTCGCCTCGCCCTGCCGCGTCGTCAGGCCCACCGCGCCGCGCGTCTCGGAGGTGTCGATCGGCAGGAACTGCAGCAGGCCGTCGGCCACGTCGGCGGCGACGACGCCCTCGGAGATGATCCACACCGCGTCCGAGCTGCGCACGAAGGCGCGGCCGAACGCGTCCGACACCGTCTCGATCTCGCCGGGCAGCTCGGCGATGCCGTGCGCGAGCAGGAAGCGCTCGACGAAGGGGCGGATGACGGAGCCGCGGGTCGGCATCAGGATGGGGAACTCCCGGATGCGCGCGAAGTCGAGCCGGCCCGACAGGAGGGGATGGCCGGTGCGCACCACGAAACGGACCTGCTCGGCATAGAGATGCTCGAAGGCGAGGCCCGCCATCTGCTCGGGCGCGGCAAGGCGACCGACGACGATGTCGAGCTGGCCGAGGCGCAACTGGTCAAGCAGCACGAAGTTCTCGCCGGTGACGATCTTGGTCTGGCTACCGGTCCGTGCCGCCAGGAACTGCGCCATGGCGCGCGGCATGATGCGCGTCGAGACCGTCGGCAGGGCGCCGAGACGGATGGGCGGGCCGCCGCCCGCCCGGGCGCGGGCGACGCTGTCGATGCCCTGCTGTACGGCGGCAATGCTCGCCCCCGCATGGCGTAGGAACACTTCGCCGTAATGCGACAGGCGGATGCCGCGACCCTCACGGTCGAACAGCGGCGCGCCGAGGATTGCCTCGAGCTCCCGGATCGTCTTCGTCACCGCCGGCTGGCTGACGTTGAGGACCTCCGCCGCTTTGCCAATGGAATGCTGGCGGGAAACTTCGAGAAAGGTCCTGAGGTGGCGCAAGCGCACACGCCCGTCAGCCATGCAGGCCCCCACGATAGATAACACAGGGGTTATCATAACCTGCATTTTTATCATTTTACAGAAACATTTTCGCGCAGCACTATGGCTACAAAGAAGGACGGCACCGCCTGTCGTGAGAGCGCGGCGCGAAAAGCCGGACAAGGGAGGAGGGCTCGATGCCGACCGGGGACGAACCGTCCGAGCGCTATCGTCAGGGCCTCGCCACGCGGCGCACCGTTCTGGGCGAGGCGCATGTCGAGCGGGCGCTCGCCAACGCGAACGGTTTCGACGGTCCGTTCCAGTCCCTCATTACCGAAGCCGCCTGGGGCCACGTGTGGTCGCGCGAGACGTGGACGAAGCGCGAGCGCTCCATGGTCACTATCGCCCTTCTGGCCGCCCTCGGCCATTACGAGGAGATGGCCATGCACGTGCGCGCCACCGCCCGCACCGGAGCGACAATGGACGACATTCGCGAAGCCCTGCTGCATGTTGCCATCTATGCCGGCGTGCCGGCCGCCAACCAGGCGATCAAGGTGGCACGCGAGGCGCTCGTCGGCATGAAAGGGGAGGAGGAGGATGGACAAGCGGCTCTCTAATCTGGCGTCCGAGGCCGCGCCCTTCATGGCGCGCGACCGTGGCCGGCATCCGCCGGCCTATGCGCCAGGCTACAAGTCCACCATCCTGCGCGCGCCGCGCGAGGCGCTCGTCTCCTTTGAGAGCACCCTGTCCGAGAAGACCGGGCCGGCCTTCGGCCACAACATCATCGGCGCGCTCGACAACGACCTCATTCGCAATTTCGCCAAGCCGGGCGAAGCCGCCATCGGCGAGCGTATCATCGTGCACGGCCGCGTGCTCGACGAGAACGGCCGCCCGGTGCCGGACGTGTTGGTGGAATACTGGCAGGCCAATGCCGGCGGCCGCTATCGCCACAAGCGGGAAGGCTATCTCGCTCCGCTCGACCCCAATTTCGGCGGCTTCGGCCGCTCGCTGACCGACAGCGAAGGGCGCTACTGGTTCCGCACCATCCGGCCCGGTGCCTATCCCTGGCCGAACGGCGTCAACGACTGGCGCCCGGCTCACATCCATTTCTCGGTCTTCGGCTCCGGCTTCGCCCAGCGGCTCATCACGCAGATGTATTTCGAGGGCGACCCGATGATCCCGCAGTGCCCGATCGTGCGCACGATCGCCGACCCGGCGGCCGTCGCGCAGCTCGTCGCGGCGCTCGACATGGCCAATGCGGTGCCGATGGACTGCCGCGCCTACAAGTTCGACATCGTGCTGCGCGGGCGCCGCTCCACCTTCTTCGAGAACCGGCCGGAGGGGAACTGATGGTCCAGCATCTCGATCGCCTGAGGGAAACGCCGTCGCAGACCGCGGGCCCCTATGTGCACATCGGCCTGACGCCCAATGTCTGCGGCATCACCGGCGTCACGCCGGAGGACCTCGGCGCCCGCATGGTGGCCGACGGGGTCCGCGGCGAGCGCATCACCATCCGCGGCCGCGTGCTCGACGGGGCGGGGCGGCCGGTGAACGACTGCATCGTCGAGATCTGGCAGGCCGATGCCGCCGGGCTCTACAACAGCCCGGCCGAGCATCGCGGCCGTGCCGACCCGAACTTCGCCGGCTGGGGGCGCTGCGCCGCGGACGAGGAGGGCGCTTTCGTCTTCGAGACCGTCAAGCCCGGCCGCGTCCCCGGGCCGAACGGCACGACGATGGCGCCGCACGTCAGCTTCTGGATCGTCGCGCGCGGCATCAACATCGGCCTCCATACGCGCATGTATTTCTCCGACGAGGAGGCGGCCAACCGGGACGATCCCGTGCTGCGCCGCGTCGTGCCCGCCCGCGTGCCGACGCTGATCGGCCGGCGGGAGGGGGACACCGTCCACTTCGACATTCACCTGCAGGGTGACGGCGAGACCGTTTTCTTCGACGTGTGAGGGCAAAGCCTGATGGCGACTTTCATGAGCCTCGCCGAGGCTGTCAGCGGCAATCTCTTCGACGGCGACACCGCCGCCTTCGAGGGCTTCACGCATCTCATCCCCCACGCCGCGGCGCACGAGGCCATCCGCCAGGGCCGGCGCGACCTGACGCTCGTGCGCATGACGCCCGACATCGTCTACGACCAGATGATCGGCATGGGCCTCGCGAAGAAGCTCATCTTCTCCTATGCCGGCAATCCGGGCGTCGGCCTGCTGCGGCGACTGCGCGACGCGGTGGAGAACGACTGGCCGCATCCGGTCGAGATCGAGGAACATTCCCACGCCGCCATGGCCAATGCCTACGAGGCGGGCGCGGCGGGCCTGCCGTGCGCCGTCTTCCGCGGCTACAAGGGGGCGAGCCTCGCCAAGGTCAATCCCAACATCCGTTCCATCATCTGCCCGTTCACGGGCGAGGAACTGGCGGCGGTGCCGTCCATCCGCCCGGACGTGACCTTCATCCACGCCCAGAAGGCGAACCGCCGCGGCGACGTGCTGGTCGAGGGCATCATCGGCATCCAGAAGGAGGCGGTGCTCGCGGCAAGGCGCGCCGTCGTGACCGTGGAGGAGGTGGTGGAGGATTTCGCGGGCGTCCACCCCAACGCCTGCGTGCTGCCGCACTGGACGGTGAAGGCCATCGCCGTCGTGCCAGGCGGCGCCCATCCTTCTTACGCCCACGGCTACTACGCCCGCGACAACCGCAGCTATCTCGAATGGGATGCGATCGCCGCCGACCGCGAGGCTTTCATGGCGTGGATGAAGCAGAACGTCCTCGACAAGGACGCAGACGTCTTCGCTGGCCGCGTCGCAGCGCTGAGGGCCGCACGATGACGGGCTTTACCTCCGACGAGATGATGACCATCGCCGCGGCGCGGGCGCTGAAGAACGACGACGTGTGCTTCGTGGGCATCGGCGCCCCCTCCGCAGCCTGCAACGTGGCGCGGCTCACCCATGCGCCGGACATCACCCTCATCTACGAGAGCGGCACGATCGGCACGGCGCCGGACGTGCTGCCTTTGTCCATCGGCGACGGGGAGCTGTGCGAGACGGCGGTGACCACCGTGTCCGTGCCCGAGATGTTCCGCTACTGGCTGCAGGGCGGGCGCATCAGCGTCGGCTTCCTCGGCGCCGCGCAGCTCGACCGCTTCGGCAACATCAACACCACGGTGATCGGCGATTACCACAGGCCAAAGGTGCGCCTGCCCGGCGGCGGCGGCGCACCCGAGATCGCCTCCTCCTGCGGCGAAATCTTCATCACCATGAAGCAGTCGAAGCGCGGGCTCGTGGACAAGATCGACTTCTTCACCTCCTTCGGCCATGGCGAGGGCGGCCATGCGCGCGAGCGGCTCGGCCTCAGGACCAAGGGCCCGACGCTGCTCATCACCGACCTTGCGATCTGGAAGCCGGATCCGGAGACGAAGGAATTCACCGTCACCGCGCTTCATCCGGGCGTGACGCGCGAGGCGGTGCAGGAGACCTGCGGCTGGCCGGTGCGCTTTGCGCCGGGCCTTGTCGAGACGCCGGCCCCGACGGCGCTGGAGCTCGACACCCTGCGCGCCCTGAGGGCCCGCACGGCTGCCGCGCATGGCGGGCAGGAGGTGGCCTGATGGCGGAAGCCTTCATCTGCGACTACGTGCGCACGCCCATCGGCCGCTTCGGCGGGGCGCTGGCCGGCGTGCGCGCGGACGATCTCGCCGCCGTGCCACTGCGGGCGCTCCTCGCCCGCAACGCCGCGCTCGATGCGGCCGCGATCGACGATGTCGTCTTCGGCTGCGCCAACCAGGCGGGCGAGGACAACCGCAACGTCGCGCGCATGGCGCTGCTGCTGGCGGGCCTGCCGGAGAGCGTACCGGGCACCACCATCAACCGCCTGTGCGGCTCGGGCATGGACGCGGTGCTCGCCGCCGCGCGCGCCATCCGCGCGGGCGAGGCCGAGATCATGATCGCCGGTGGCATCGAGAGCATGAGCCGCGCCCCCTTCGTCATGCCGAAGGCGGAAAGCGCCTATTCGCGCCATGCGGAAATCCACGACACGACCATCGGCTGGCGTTTCGTCAATCCGCTGATGAAGGCGCAGTACGGCGTCGATTCCATGCCCGAGACGGGTGAGAACGTGGCGGCCGAGTTCGGCGTCTCGCGCGCCGACCAGGACGCCTTCGCCCTGCGTTCGCAGCAGCGCGCCGCCGCCGCCATCGCCTCCGGCCGCCTTGCCCGCGAGATCGTGCCGGTCGCCATCCCGCAGCGGAAGGGGCCGGATGTCGTTGTCGAACGCGACGAACATCCGCGCGAGACGACGCTCGAGGCGCTCGCCCGCTTGCCAACCCCTTTCCGCCAGGGCGGTACGGTAACGGCGGGCAACGCCTCCGGCGTCAACGACGGCGCGGCCGCGCTCGTCATCGCCTCCGAGACGGGGGCGAAACGGCACGGGCTTACGCCGATCGCGCGCATTCTTGGCGGCGCCGCGGCCGGGGTCGCGCCGCGCATCATGGGCTACGGCCCGGTGCCGGCGACGCGCAAGCTGTGCCTCAGGCTCGGCATGGCGCCGGAAAACTTCGAGGTCGTCGAGATCAACGAGGCCTTCGCCTCGCAGGGGCTTGCGGTACTGCGCGGGCTCGGCATTCCCGACGATGCGCCGCACGTCAATCCGAACGGTGGCGCCATCGCCCTTGGTCATCCGCTCGGCATGTCGGGGGCACGCATCACCGGCACGGCGGCGCTGGAGCTTGCCGCCCGCAAAGCCCGTCACGCCCTCGCCACCATGTGCATCGGCGTCGGCCAGGGCATTGCCATCGCGCTCGAGGGTGTGTGACGGCATGAGCGCTTCGCCTTTCGACCATCCGTTTCTCTCCGGCCTCCTCGGCGATGAGGAGACGAGGGGGCTCGTGGGGCTGGAGGCAGAACTTGCGGCGATGCTGCGCTTCGAGGCGGCGCTGGCGCGGGCCGAGGCGGAGGAGCGCGTCATTCCCGCAGCCGCCGCGGCGGCGATCGAAGATCTGTGTGGCGCCTTCCGGGCCGACGTGGCAGCGCTCAACCTCGGGGCGGCGCGTGACGGCGTCGTCGTGCCGGATCTCGTGCGCCAGCTGCGCGCCGGCCTCGCGGAGCCGCACAGGGCGCATCTGCATTTCGGCGCCACCAGCCAGGATGTCGTCGACACCGCCCTTGTGCTGCGCCTGAAGGAGCTGGCCGCCCGGTTCGACGCACGGCTGGCGGAGATCGACACCGCGCTCGCCGGGCTGGAGCGGGATTTCGGCGGCAACGCCCTGATGGGCCGCACGCGCATGCAGGACGCCGTGCCGATCACGGCGGGCGACCGCATCGCCGCATGGCGGCAACCGCTCGCGCGCCACCGCGCCCGGCTCGCAGAACTGGCGCCGCGGCTGTTCGTCCTGCAGTTCGGGGGCGCCGTCGGCACCCTCGACAAGCTGGGTGAGAAGGGGCCAGAGGTGGCCCGGCGCCTTGCCGGGCTGCTCGATCTCGCCGCGCCGCAGCGCCCCTGGCACACCGCGCGCGACGGCATCGTCGAGTTCGGCGGCTGGCTCGCCCTCGTCACCGGCAGCCTCGGCAAGATGGGGCAGGACATCGCGCTCATGGCGCAGAATGCCCTCGGCGACATCCGCCTCGCGGGCGGCGGCGGCTCGTCCGCCATACCACACAAGGAAAACCCGGTCGGCGCCGAGGTTCTCGTCGCGCTCGCCCGCTACAACGCCGCGCTCGCGGGGGCCCTCGCAGGCGCGATGGTGCACGAGCAGGAGCGCTCCGGCGCCGCCTGGACGCTCGAATGGCTCGTGCTGCCGCAGATGCTGGCGGCAACGGGCGCTGCGCTCGGGACGGCCGGGCGGCTCATCGGGCAGATCCGCTCCATCGGGGCGCAAGAAGACGGCTAGCCCGGTCGCGCATGGCGGCCGGTGGGAAGGAAGGAACGAGGATTTGCGATGGACATTTCTTTGCTGATCGACGGCGAGGCCCGCGGGGCGACGGGCGGGGCGACCTTCGAGCGCCGTGATCCTGTCACCGGCGCGGTGGCGACGCGCGCGCCCGCCGCCCGCAAGGAGGATGCCGTCGCTGCCGTCGCCGCTGCCGCGCGCGCCTTTCCCAGCTGGTCGCAGACGGGCCCCGCCGCGCGGCGGGCGCTGCTCGGCAAGGCGGCCGACGCGATGGAGGCGCGGGCCGCGGACTTCATGCGCGTCATGATGGAGGAGACGGGTGCGACAGCCGGCTGGTCCGGCTTCAACGTGCATCTTGCCGCCGGCATGCTGCGCGAGGCGGCAGCGATGACGACGCAGGTTGCCGGCGAGGTGATCCCCGCCAACAAACCCGGCACGCTCGCCATGGCGGTGCGCCAGCCGCGCGGCGTCTGCCTCGGCATCGCGCCGTGGAATGCGCCGGTCATCCTCGGCACGCGCGCCGTCGCCATGGCGCTCGCCTGCGGCAATACGGTGGTCCTCAAGGCCTCCGAGATGTGCCCGGCGACGCACCGGCTCATCGGCGAGGTCTTCGCCGATGCCGGCTTCCCCAGGGGCGCTGTCAATGTCGTCACCAATGCGCCGGATGACGCGGCCGAGGTGGTGGCGGCGCTCATCGCCCATCCGGCGGTGCGGCACGTCAACTTCACCGGCTCGACCAGGATCGGCAAGGTCATCGCCCGGCTCGCGGCGGAGGAGCTGAAGCCCGTCCTGCTTGAGCTGGGCGGCAAGGCGCCGCTGGTCGTCTTGGACGATGCTGACATCGACGCCGCGGTCAACGCGGCGATCTTCGGCGCCTTCATGCACCAGGGCCAGATCTGCATGTCAACCGAGCGCATCATCGTCGACAAGAGCATCGCGGATGTCTTCGTCGAGAAGTTCGCAGCCCGGGCCGCGGCGCTGCCGGCGGGCGATCCGCGCGGGCAGGTGGTCATCGGCTCGCTCGTCAGCCGCGAGGCGGCGGAGAAGATGGATGCGCTCATTGCAGACGCCGTCGCCAAGGGCGCCAAGGTGGTCGCCGGCGGCACACGCGACCGCACCATCGTGGCGGCGACCGTGCTGGACAACGTGACGCGCGAGATGCGCGTCTATGGGGAGGAATCCTTCGGTCCCGTCAAGCCGGTCATTCGGGTCGACGGCGAGGAGGAGGCCGTGCGGGTGGCGAACGACACGGAATACGGCCTGTCCTCGGCCGTCTTCAGCCGCGACATCCGCCGCGCGCTCAAGGTGGCCGAGCGCATCCAGTCCGGCATCTGCCACATCAACGGGCCGACGGTGGCGGACGAGCCGCAGATGCCCTTCGGCGGCGTCAAGGCGAGCGGCTACGGCCGCTTCGGTGGCCATGCGGCGATCGCGGAGTTCACGGATCTGCGGTGGGTGACCATCGAAGATCCCGGCCAGCACTATCCGTTTTGAATGTGGGAGAGCTTTCACGAGAACCGGGGCGGCGAGAACAACAACGGGCCGCTCCACCCGGTTTCCCACGAGGGTAGGCGACCAACTCAGGGAGGAGAACGATGAAACGGAACTGGATCGGTCAGGCAGTCCTTGGCCTCGCGCTCGCCGGCCTTGCGGCGACGGGTGCGGCGGCGCAGGAATTCACCTTCAAGCTGCACCACTTCCTCGGCCAGCAGGCGCCGGCGCAGACGGACATGCTGGAGCCGTGGGCGCGGCAGGTGGAGCAGAACTCCGGCGGGCGGGTGAAGATCGAGATCTTCCCCAACATGACGCTGGGCGGGCGCCCGCCCGAGCTCATCCAGCAGGCGCGCGACGGGGTCGTCGACCTCGTCTGGACGTTGAACGGCTACACGCCGGGTCTCTTCCCGCGCACCGAGGTGTTCGAGCTGCCCTTCGTTTTCGTCAATGATCCGAAGGCGGCGAACCTTGCCATGCGCGAGATGTTCGAGAGCAACCTCAAGGAGGAGTACAAGGGCGTCGAGGTGATGTTCCTGCATGCCCATGCGGGCCAGGCCATCCAGACGCGCGACAAGCTGGTGCGCCAGCCGTCGGACCTCAAGGGCCTCAAGATGCGCATCCCGACGCGCACCGGCGCCTGGGTCATCGAGGCGCTCGGCGCCGCCCCGGCGGCGATGCCGGTGCCGGAGCTGCCGCAGGCGTTGCAGAAGGGAGTCGTGGACGGCGCCTTCATCCCGTGGGAGATCATCCCGGCGCTGAAGATCCAGGACCAGACCAAGTACCAGATCGAGGGCCATGACAAGACGCGCTTCGGCACCAGCATCTTCCAGGTGTCGATGAACAAGGCGCGCTGGGACGCCTTGCCGCCGGAGATCCAGAAGGCCTTCCGCGACGCCTCGGACGAGGCCTGGCTCGCCAAGGCCGGCGATACGTGGCGCCAGATCGACGAGCGCGGCATCAAGGTGGCCGTCGCCGCCGGCAACGAGCACATCACGCTGACGCCCGAGGAGACCAGCGCCTTCCAGGCCGCGCTCGAGCCGGTGGTTTACCGCTGGATCGGCGAGGTGAAGGGGCAGGGCATCGACGGCGAGGCGCTCGTCAAGAAGGCGCGGGAGCTCATCGCCAAGCACGGCGGCCACTGATGTCCATGCAGATCAAGGAGGAGGGGGCCGTCCGGTCCGGCCCTCTCCGCACCCTCATCACCGTCTGGGCGCTTGCTGGCGGCGCCCTCATTGCCCTCGTCGTCATGGTCAACGTGCTGTCGGTCGCCGGCGGGGCCCTCTGGCGTCCATTTCCGGGCGATTTCGAGATCACGGAGATGGGGGTCGCGGTCGCAGCCTCGATGTTCCTGCCCTATTGCCAGCTCAACCACTGTAACGTGACGGCCGACATCTTCACCGCCGGCCTGCCGCCGCGCTGGGTGGCGGCGCTCTCGGCGCTCGCCTCGCTTGTGGCGCTCGGCTTCAGCCTGCTGCTGCTGACGCGCATGTATGTAGGCATGCTGGACCAGAAGGCCTACAGCTACACCACCGCGATCCTGCAGCTGCCGCACTGGATGGCCTATGCGGTCTTCCTCGTCTCGTTGTTACTGCTCGCCATCGCCGCCGTCATGACGTTCGTCGCGAACGTTCGTGACGCCAGGGCCTGACCGCATGACGCAACCGCTCCTCATCGGCCTCGCCGGCCTCGGCGTCCTCGTCTTCCTGATCGCGATCCGGATGCCCATCGCCTATGCCATGATCCTCGTCGGTGGCGTGGGCGTGACGCTGCTCAACGGCCCGGCGATCTTCATGAGCCAGCTGAAGACGCTCGCCTACGGCCAGTTCTCCGTCTACGATCTCTCGGTCGTGCCCATGTTCGTGCTGATGGGCGCGCTCGCGACGCGAGCGGGCCTCAGCCAGGACCTCTTCCGGGCGGCGAACGCATGGCTCGGCTGGCTGCGCGGCGGCACGGCCATGGCGGCGATCGCGGCCTGCGCCGGCTTCGGCTCCGTCTGCGGCTCCTCGCTCGCCACCGCCTCGACCATGGGGCGCGTCGCGCTGCCGGAGCTGGCGCGCTACCGCTATTCCGGGGCGCTTGCCACCGGCACGCTCGCCGCGGGCGGCGTGCTCGGCATTCTCATTCCGCCCTCCGTCGTCCTCGTCATCTATGCGGTCATCGTCGAGGCCAACATCGTCACGATGTTCATGGCCGCCTTGGTGCCGGGCCTCATTGCCGTCGTCTTCTTCATCGTGACGATCGCGATCTACGTCCTTCTGCGGCCCGATGCCGGTCCCCGCGGCAGCGCCGGAGACCGGGCCGAGTTCCTCGCGGCGACGAAGGGTATCGTGCCGGTCCTCGTCATCTTCGGCCTCGTCATCGGCGGCATCTATGCCGGGCTCTACAATCCGACCCCGGCGGCTGCCGTGGGCGTCTTCCTCGTTGCCGTCTTCGGCTTCTTCCGCGGCAAGCTCGACCGGGCGGGCGTGACGGGCTCGCTCCTGGAGACGGCCGGCACCACGGGCATGATCTATCTCATCCTGCTCGGCGCGGAGATGCTCAAGATCTTCATGTCGCGGGCCGGCGTGCCGCAGGCGACGGCGGAATGGATGGCCCACTCGGGCCTCGCGCCGATGACCATCCTGCTGCTGCTCCTCCTTGCGCTCGTCGTCCTCGGCTGTCTGATGGACAGCCTGTCGATGATCCTGCTCGTCATCCCCTTCTTCTGGCCGGTCCTCGTCGAGGTGAACGGTGGCCTCTACCAGACGGCCGACGCGGCCGGCTTCGGCCTTAGCACCGAGGATCTCAAGATCTGGTTCGGTATCCTCGCCCTCATCGTCGTCGAACTCGGGCTCATCACGCCGCCGGTGGGCATGAACGTCTTCGTCATCTCCTCGATGGCGAAGGACACGCCGATGAGCGAGACCTTCAAGGGCGTCATGCCCTTCTTCGCGGCGGAGCTGGTGCGCGTCGCCCTGCTCGTCGCCTTCCCCATGATCACGCTCTGGCTGCCGAAAGTGCTGGGAGGCTAGGCCATGGACACGATGACCGCCGGCGGCGCCATCTTTACGCGCCTCAAGGCGCTCGGCGTCGACTATGTCTTCGCCAATTCCGGCACCGATTTTCCGCCGGTGATCGAGGGGCTCGCCGAGGCAGCGGCCAAGGAGATCGCGCTGCCGCGCGCGCTCGTCATCCCGCACGAGCACGCGGCCATGGGCATGGCGCACGGCTATTACCTCATGAGCGGGCGCAGCCAGGCCGTGATGCTGCACACCAATGTCGGCCTGTCGAACGGCGCGACCGGCGCCATCAACGCGGCCTGCGAGCATGTGCCCATTCTGCTGATGTCCGGCCGCACGCCAGTGACGGAGGAGAAGCGCTTCGGCGCCCGCACGGTGCCCATCGCCTGGGGGCAGGAGATGCGTGACCAGACGGCCCTTGTGCGCGAGGCCTGCAAGTGGGACTACGAGCTCAAGTTCCCGGAGCAGGTGGGCGGCCTCCTCGACCGGGCCTGGGCCATCGCCAATTCGACGCCGAAGGGTCCCGTCTATCTGTCGCTGCCGCGCGAGACCCTGTGCGAGGCGACGCCGCGCGCGGGGCTGGAGGGCCCGCCGAGCCTGAGCCCCGTCGCCGTCGCGCCCGATGCCGCGGCCCTCGCCGAAGCGGCGCGCCTCCTCGCTGGGGCCGAGCGGCCGCTCGTCATCGCCCAGCGCGGGGCGGGCGATGCGGCGAGCTTTACCGCCTTCGGCCGCTGGGTCGAGGCATGGGGCATCGCCGTCTGCTCCTGGTGGGCGACGCATCTTTCCATCTCCACGGAGCATCCCTGCCACGTCGGCGCCGATCCCGGCCCGTGGCTCGCGGAGGCCGATGTCGTCCTCGTGCTCGACTGCCTCGCCCCGTGGTGGCCGGACAGGCACGCGCTGCGCCCCGACGCGCGGGTCATCCACATGGGGCCGGATCCGCTCTTCAGCCGCTTCCCGGTGCGCAACTTTCGCTGCGATGTCGCCGTCGCCGGCGAGAGTGCCGTGACGGTGCCGGCGCTCATCGATGCGATGGCCGGCCTCCCCCGCGACGAGGCGGCCATCGCCGCAAGGCGGGCCCGGCTCGCCGAGGGTTCCGAGGCAACGCGCCGGGCGGCGCGCGAGAAGGCGGCGGACGTGCGCCGCGGCATCACCAAGGCCTATGTCAGCCTGTGCCTCGGCGAGGCGCTCGACGGGCTGGAGGCGAGCGTCTTCTCCGAGCTCGGCACCCAGCTCGGCACCCTCAAGCGGAGCGAATATCGCTCGTGGTTCCAGGAGCCGCATTCCGGCGGGCTCGGCTGGAGCTTTCCCTGCGCCCTCGGCGCCCAGCTGGCGGAGCCCGACCGGATCTGCGTCGCGACCATGGGCGACGGCTCCTACATGTTCGCCAACCCGACGGTCTGCCACCAGATCGCGGAGGCGCTCGCCCTGCCGGTGCTGGTGATCGTGCTCAACAACGAGGAATGGGGCGCCGTGCGCGCCTCCGTCGCCGGGCTCTATCCGGGCGGCCATGCGGCCCGGGCAAACGAGATGCCGCTGACGGCGCTGAAGCCGTCGCCCGACTTCACCCAGACCGCCGCCGCGAGCCGTGCCTGGAGCCGGCGCGTCACCGACCCGGCAGAGGTGCCCGCGGCCATTGCCGCGGCGCTCACCGTGGTGTGCGAGGAACGGCGCCAGGCACTCCTCGACATAAGGGTGCTGCCGGATTGAGGGGGCTCCTCCTTTCCGGTATCTGTCCCGGAAAGGAACGCTGATGCGGAACGGCACCACACCGTCGGTTGCAGTGCCCGCATTCTCGACCCGTTCAACCCCCTTCATCGGCGACGAAAGCCATTCATGCAGCGCAACATCCTCGTCATCGGCATCGGCGCCGGCAACCCGGAGCACATGACCGTTGAGGCCATCAAGGCGCTCAATCGGGCGGACGTGGTCTTCATTCCCGAGAAGGGTGCGGAGAAGGAGGAGCTCGCGGCTTTGCGGCGCGGGATCTGCGACCGCTTCATCGAGCGGGCGGGCGTGCACCGCGTTTCCTTTGCCGTACCGCAGCGCGATGCTTCGGGCGGCTACCGCAGCGGTGTCGAGGACTGGCACGAGGCCATCGCCGGGATCTACGAGGCGCTCATCCGTGATGAGCTCAACGAGGCCCGCACCGGCGCCTTCCTCGTCTGGGGGGACCCGTCGCTCTACGACAGCACCCTGCGCATCCTCGAGCGGGTCGAAGCGCGCGGGGCGTTGAGGCTCGCCGTCGAGGTGATCCCCGGCATCACCAGCATCCAGGCCCTCGCTGCGAGCCATCGCGTGGTCCTCAACGACATCGGCAAGCCGGTGATCATCACGACGGGCCGACGCCTCGGCGAGGATTTCGCCGGGGAGGGCACGACCGTCGTGATGCTCGACGGCGGCACCGCTTTTGCCGGGCACGATCCCGACACGCACATCTGGTGGGGTGCCTATCTCGGCACGCCGGACGAGATCGTCATCGCCGGCCGTCTCGCCGACGTCGGTGAGGAGATCGCCCGCACCAAGCAGGCGGCGCGGGCGAGGAAGGGGTGGATCATGGACACCTACCTCCTGAAGAAGCAGGAGAGGTGAGGGGCCTAGCCTCCTGATCCCAGATCAGCCCTCGAGGGTTGCGTCCAGGGTGATCTCGGCCTTCAACAGCTTGGAGACCGGGCAGTTGGCCTTGGCCTTGGCGGCGAGCTCCTGGAACTTCGCGTCGTCCGCGCCCGGGATGCGGGCTCTCAGCGTCAGGTGCACGGCCGGAATGGAGAAGCCGCCGTCTGCCTGCTCCAGCGTGACCTTCGCCGTCGTCTCCATGCGCTCGGCCGTGAGGCCCGCCTCGCCCAGGATGAGGGACAGCGCCATCGTGAAGCAGCCCGCATGGGCCGCGCCGATGAGTTCCTCCGGATTCGAGCCCGCCACGCCCTCGAAGCGGCTCGAGAAGCCGTAGGGGTAATCCTTCAGGGCGCCGCTCTGCGTGGAGAGGGCGCCGCGGCCGTCCTTGAGGCCTCCCGACCAGACAGCCGATCCCGTACGATTGATCTTCATGCCTCGCTCCTGTGCTGGATCCGAGCCGGATGGCCCAAGCCTCATGTTAGGCGCGTATTTCGGACAATTGTCTGACGAAGCGCTCGTGGTCGCCGGTGCATTGACAATCCCATAAAACGTTGATATCAACCTTTATATTGGATTGCTCGATCATATCGGCCGGCAGATGGCGAGAAGACCGGGCGTCGGAACAGCGGCGCGGTCCGCGGACAACTCTCTCTTCCGGAGGCAAATCTTGCGTCGAACGTGTACCGTCGTCGCTTTTGAAGTGCCCTATGACGACCGTGGGCACATGGCGGCCTTCTGTCGCTCCGCCTTCAACTGGCACACCGCGATGCTCGATCCGGAAACGGGCTATGAGGTCCTCGCAACGACGACCGAGACGGAGGAGGACATGCGCGCCAGTCAAGTCGGGCGTGATTAACGGCAGCTTCCACGGGCGCAATCCGCAATGGCCGGCGCAATATCCGTATCACCGTGGAGTATATGCGGTCGCCAAGGTGTCCTGCGAGCCTATGAACATTCTCGGGATCGGCGAGCGCGTCGCCCTCTGTGATACGGAAGGAAACCGCATCGGCATGCGCCAGCCCGCGCCCCCCTCCCGGCCAGCAGACCTGAGCCGTTTCGTGAATTCCCTTCAAACGTTATCGGAGCCCCCCATGGCCAAGGCGATCTTCGTCAATATGGCGGTCTCGGACCTGAAGCGCTCGATGCGCTTCTTCGAGGCCCTCGGCTATTCCTTCGATCAGCGCTTCACGAACGACGAGGCGGCCGCGCTCGTCATCTCCGACACCATCTTCGCCATGCTGCACACGCCGGGCAGCCTGCGCCGCTTCACCAGGAAGGACATCGCGGATGTGAGCCGCACGACCGAGGTGCTGCTGGCGCTGCAGCTCGACAGCAAGGAGGCCGTCAACGCCATGATGGACAAGGTGCTCGCGGCCGGCGGCAAAGAAGCGCGCGAGCCGGGCGACCACGGCTTCATGTTCGAGCGCAGCTTCGAGGACCCCGACGGACACATCTGGGAGCTGTTCTGGATGGACCCGTCGGCGATGCCCGCGTGAGGAGAAGGACATGACCAACCATCCACCGATCATTTCCTGCCTGTGGTTCGATCATGAAGGCGAGGAGGCGGCAGCCTTCTATACGTCGCTCCTGCCTGGTTCCGCCACGGGCACGGTCACACGCTACGGCAAGGCCGGCCAGGAAGTACACGGTCGGCCGGAGGGCTCCGTGATGACCGTGGAGTTCAGCCTCTCCGGGCGCAGCTTCCTCGCGCTCAACGGCGGCCCGCATTTCAGATTCACGCCGGCCGCGTCGCTCTTTGTCCACTGCGGCTCGGAAGCCGACGTGGACAGGTTGTGGCATCGGCTCGTCGAGGGTGGCAACGTGCTGATGCCGCTCGACCGCTACGACTGGAGCGACAGGTATGGCTGGCTGAGCGACCGCTACGGCCTGTCGTGGCAGATCATGCTCGACCGCGCGCCGCGCGCCAATATCGAGATCACGCCGTCGCTCCTGTTCACGGGGGATGTAGCCGGGAAGGCCGAGGAGGCGATGCGCACCTATACAAGCCTCTTTCCCGCCGCCGCGATCGCGGACCTGCACCGCTACGGGCCGGATGAGAACGACCGCGAGGGCAACGTGAAATACGCGCGCTTCGCGCTGGCCGGCCAGAGTTTCAGCGCGATGGACAGCAGCATGCCGCACGGCTTCGCCTTCAACGAGGCCTTCTCCTTCCAGGTGCTCTGCGACAGCCAGTACGAGGTCGACCATTACTGGGAGGGGCTCGGCGCAGGCGGTGACGCGACGGCACAGCAGTGCGGCTGGCTGAAGGACCGCTTCGGCCTTTCCTGGCAGATTGTGCCGGCCGTGTTGCCGAAACTGCTCTCCGGCCCGGACCGGGAAGGCGCCGAGAGGGTGATGGACGCCCTCTTGAAAATGAAGAAGTTCGACATCGCGGCGCTCGAAGCCGCCCACGCGGGCCGGGCCTCGTCCTGACAGAGGAAAGGAAAAAGAGATGGTTCCGATCTCTGCGACCGGCCGGCCGCCGTCCTGGTATTGGCTCGTCTCCGGCCTCGCCCTCCTGTGGATGCTCTTCGGCGCCATGGCCTGGACCGTCGACCTGATGACCGATGAGGCCACCGTTGCCGGGATGCGCGAGGCGCAGCGCCAGCTCTATGCCGCGCGACCGCAGTGGCTCTTTGCCGTCTATGGCCTTGCCATCCTCAGCGGGCTTGCCGGCGCGCTCGGGCTCGTCCTGCGCAAGGGGTGGGCGATGCCGGCTTTCGCCGTGTCACTCGCCGCCATCGTCCTGCAGTTCGGCTACACCTTCCTTGTCATGGACGCGATCGGCCTCCTCGGCTTCGTGGCCGTTCCGTTTCCCCTGTTCATCTTCGCCATCGGCGTCTTCCTCCTATGGTTCGCCGCGCAGGCGAGGAGGCGCGGCTGGATCGCACACCGATAAGTCAAGGCCGGCTCCATCCGGGCCGGCCCTGTGGTGTAGCGGAGGCTTCCGTCAGAGGGACGCTTTCAGGCCTACCGAGAGAATTAAGGTGTCCATGCCGGCGCCGGCGCCTGGCTTCGGGATCTTCGTGACGACGCCATCGTCGCCGTCGATCATGAGGGTACTGCCCTTGGCCTCGAAATAGTTCTGGTATTCGGCGCGTCCGGTCAGGGCGAGCATATCTGTGACCGCATATTCGATGCCGAGCGTCGCGCCGACCATCCAGCTCGGACTGAACGTCTCCTTGAAGACGATGTCGCGCATGTTGTGATGGTCCTTGTCGCGGCCCATGACGAGCGGGCTGGTGATGAACTCGGCGATGATCTTGACGGGCCCGCTGGTGTAGCTGCCGCCGAGGCCGATGTAAGGCGTATGCCACCACTGCTGGTAGGCAATGCCCAGTCCGTCGGGAAAGACGCCGGCCTGGTTGCGGAAGCCGTTTTCCGAATAGATGTAGTGACCGCCGCGGTCGTTCATCTTGAAGGTCATGAAGCGGTAGCCGGCGAGGGCATTGATCTCCAGCGGCCCCTCCGCATGGATCCTCACCGCACCGCCGAGGTCGAGCTGGTAGGCGAGCGCGAGGCTGGTGCGCGATGAATGGGACCAGTGCGTCCAGCTGTCGAAGCCCTGGTAGCCGGCCAACCAGTCGAAATCGTCCATGGCGTTGTCCGAGGCGACGGCCGACCAGCCGCTCGCGCGCAAGGTGAGCCAGTCCCGCGGCTGAAAGGCGATGCGTGCGCCGACGATTGCCGCATTGTCGATCTGCCAATTGAGCTGGCTGATCTTCCCGCCATCGCCCGGCACGTTATAGACGTACTCGCCGGCCGCCCCCGTCAGGTAACCCCCGAAGACTTCCGCCGAAATACCGCTGCCGGGCCCGCCAGCGGCTACAGGCGCCGCTCGCGTCGCGACATCGGCCGCCAGCCCCGTAGACGGCGCCAGCAATACGCAAAAGGCCACCGTTCCGGCAACGGCAGCGCTCCGGTTCACTCTCGAATGGTTCAACGTCTGCCCCCGATATCCCCAGTCCATTCAGGCAGACGCCGCATGATCGGAAATGGCGGCCAAGCCCGAAGGGCCTCCTTATGGCTGATTCGGGCATGCCGCGTTAGTTGTCAGCCTGTCGGCGCCGCCGGTCGCGAGCGCTTGGCCGACGGCCTGCCATGCCTTCGCAGGTGAAATCCGCGTCCGAGATCGCTCCTGCTGTCCCCGACTCGCCATCATCGTGCATAGTGTCTGAGAATCCCCCGGCAGTTCCGGCTGCCGGCTTGGCGAGACTGGAGGACAGGGCATGATCGAGACGCGCGCCGCAGTAGCCTGGGAGGCCGGCAAGCCGCTCACCATCGAGACGGTCAGGCTCGAGGGGCCGAAGGCGGGCGAGGTGCTGGTCGAGGTGATGGCGACGGGGGTCTGCCACACGGACGCCTATACGCTGTCGGGGCTCGATTCCGAGGGCAAGTTCCCGGCCATTCTCGGTCACGAGGGGGCGGGCATCGTGCGCGAGGTCGGTGCCGGCGTCACGGCGCTCAAGCCCGGCGACCATGTCATCCCGCTCTACACGCCCGAGTGCCGCAACTGCAAATCCTGCCTCTCGCGGCGCACGAACCTGTGCACGGCGATCCGCGCCACGCAGGGCCAGGGCGTGATGCCGGACGGCACCAGCCGCTTCCGCTGCGACGGCGAGACCGTTTTCCACTACATGGGCTGTTCGACCTTCGCGAATTTCACGGTGCTGCCGGAGATCGCGCTCGCCAAGGTGCGCGAAGACGCGCCCTTCGACAAGATCTGCTACATCGGCTGCGGCGTCACCACCGGTATCGGCGCTGTCATCTACACCGCCAAGGTGTGGCCAGGGGCCAATGTCGTCGTCTTCGGCCTCGGCGGCATCGGCCTCAATGTCATCCAGGGCGCGCGCATGGTGGGGGCCGACAGGATCATCGGCGTCGACATCAACCCCTCCAAGGCGGCGATGGCGCGCAAGTTCGGCATGACCGACTTCATCAACCCGAAGGAGATCGGTACCGACAAGGTGATGCAGGCGATCCTCGACCTTACCGACGGCGGGGCGGACTTCTCCTTCGATGCCACCGGCAATGTCGACGTGATGCGCCAGGCGTTGGAGTGCTGCCATCGCGGCTGGGGCGAGTCGATCATCATCGGCGTCGCCGAGGCTGGAAAGGAGATCGCGACGCGCCCCTTCCAGCTCGTCACCGGCCGCGTCTGGAAGGGCACGGCCTTCGGCGGCGCGCGCGGGCGCACGGACGTGCCGAAGATCGTCGACTGGTACATGGAGGGCAAGATCAACATCGACGATCTCATCACCCACACCATGCCGCTCGACGAGATCAACACGGCCTTCGACCTGATGCACGAGGGCAAGTCGATCCGCTCCGTCGTCATCTACTGACGAGGCGCCGATGTGCTTCGAGATCCTCAGCCGTGCCCGCGCCTTCGGCGGCACCCAGCTCGTTTGCCGGCATGCCTCGCGCGAGACCGGCACCGCGATGCGCTTTGCCGCCTTCGTGCCGCCGCAGGCCGAGGGTGGGTGCAAGGTGCCCATCGTGTGGTTCCTCTCCGGCCTCACCTGCACGGAGGAGAACTTCACGGTGAAGGCCGGCGCCCAGCGCATCGCCGCCGAACTCGGTCTCATGCTGGTTGCGCCGGACACAAGCCCGCGCGGGCAGGGTGTGCCGGACGATCCCGAAGGCGCCTACGACTTCGGCCTCGGGGCCGGCTTCTATGTCGATGCGACCGAGACGCCATGGGCGCGCCATTACCGGATGAAGAGCTATGTCGAGGCGGAACTGCCCGCGCTCGTCGCGCGGGAACTGCCGGCGGACATGGATCGGCAGGGCATCACCGGCCATTCCATGGGCGGGCACGGGGCGCTTACCATCGCCCTGCGCGCGCCGGAGCGCTTCCGGGCCGTGTCGGCCTTTGCGCCCATCGTCTCGCCCATGAACTGTCCGTGGGGCGAGAAGGCGCTCGCGGGCTATCTCGGACCGGATCGCGTGTCATGGCGCAGCTATGACGCCTGTGCGCTGATCGAGGACGGGGCACGGCTGCCGGAGATCCTCGTCGATCAGGGCACGGCCGACACCTTCCTCACGCGCGAGCTGAAGCCGGAGCTGCTGGAAGAGGCCTGCCGCAAGGCCGGTATCGCGCTGACCCTGCGCCGCCAGGAGGGCTACGACCACTCCTATTTCTTCATCGCCACCTTCATCGAGGACCACCTGCGCTGGCACGCCGCGCGGCTCGGCTGAGCCAGACGTGCGCGCCACGCCGTGACGGCGAATGGCAAGCAGGGGAACCATATGCTTCCCGCTTTGACTCCACTCTATAATGTTGATATCAACCTACCTGATCGGGGGGCCAGCCAAGCGGTGATCGGTTCGCCGCA
This sequence comes from Chelatococcus daeguensis, assembly GCF_001887265.1. Taxonomy (NCBI): domain Bacteria; kingdom Pseudomonadati; phylum Pseudomonadota; class Alphaproteobacteria; order Hyphomicrobiales; family Chelatococcaceae; genus Chelatococcus; species Chelatococcus daeguensis. The sequence goes on from NZ_CP018096.1 coordinate 489,494, forward strand.
CACCAGCGGAGGATATCATGCAGCACCCGGTTGTCTCGCGGGAGGAGTGGCTCGAGGCACGCCGCGCGCTCCTCGCCAAGGAGAAGGAATTCACGCATCTGCGCGACAAGGTGAACGCCGCCCGTCTCGCGCTGCCGTGGGTGCGGGTCGACAAGCCCTATGTCTTCGACACGCCTCACGGACGCAAGACGCTGGCGGAGCTGTTCGCCGGCCGCAGCCAGCTCGTCGTCTATCATTTCATGCTCGGGCCGGACTGGGAGGCGGGCTGCACCGGTTGTTCTTTCCTCGCCGACCATCTCGATGGCGCGCTGCCGCATCTCGAGAACCACGACGTGACCCTGCTTGCTGTCTCGCGTGCGCCGCTTGATCGGATCGAGGCCTACAAGCGCAGAATGGGCTGGCGCTTCCCGTGGGTGTCGTCGCATGGCAGCGACTTCAACTACGACTTCCACGTCTCCTTCACGCCGGAGGCTCTGGCCAAGGGCAGCGTCTACTACAATTACGAGATGATCCCACGCGCGCAGGCCCATGATGAACTGCCGGGACTCAGCGCCTTCTACAGGGACGAGAAGGGCGAGGTGTTCCACACCTATTCCAGCTATGCCCGCGGCGGCGAGGAACTCATCGGCACCCTCATGATCCTCGATCGGGCGCCGCTCGGTCGCAACGAGCACACGACCATGGACTGGGTGCGCCGTCACGACGAATACGAGGCCGCGGGTCGCGCCTGCTGCGCCTGAAGTCTCCCGTTGCCCCAACCACCACGAAAGCCCGGAGATGACCATGCAGAAAGCAGAACCGACGCAGGAGCACCGCTGGCTCGAACAGCTCGTCGGCGAGTGGGCCGTGCGGAATGAGGTCCCCGCGCCCGGCCAGGAGGAGACGGCGGAATGGACGGAGACCGTGCGCGCGCTCGACGGCATCTGGTTCGTCAGCGAAGGCCGTGGCGACATGCCCGGCTGCGGCCCCGTGACGACGCTGCTGACGCTCGGCTATGATCCGCATAAGAAGCGCTACGTCGGCACGTGGATCGGCTCGATGATGACCCACCTGTGGGTCTATGAGGGCACGCTCGACGAGACCGGCAAGGTGCTGACCCTCGACTGCACCGGTCCTGACTTCGAGCGGCCGGGCGAGACGGCGCGCTATCAGGACATCGTGACGATCATCGACAGGGACAATCGCAGGTTCACGGGTCGGGTGCAGAAGCCCGATGGGTCGTGGAGCGACATGATGACCGCCCATTACCGTCGCAGGGTCTGAGCCTGCACGCCCCGCCGACCGCGTCCTTCGAGGCGCCCCGCCATGCGGGGCGCCTTTTCCTTATGGCCAGCGCGACCGTGACGATGCCCAGTGCAACTTTGTATATCCTCACGAGATTATTCATGAGAAGGGCGCCACGACGACCGAAAAGCGCTCCTATGCATAGTTTGAAAAATTATAAACTGCCGATAACAGCTATTTTCCATCTGTCTGGATCACGAATATTCGGATATTCACGTAAAAGGCGCAAACATAACGCGATGCCGTTTGCCGACGACATGTCCGCCATCGGCGGCAAGGCGGACATCCTGATGGATGTGGACAGCAACGGGGATTTGACCGTGAACATGATGGAACGGCCGGCCGCGGAGGTCATGGCGATGAGCGGACGGGCGAAACGTCTCAAGGCCTGCACGCTCGCGACGCACGAGGCACTGGACAAGCGCATCATGGCCGGTGCGCCCTTTGCCGACCGCGTCAATTACGGTCGCTTCCTTGCGGTGCAACATGCCTTCCACCGCGACATCGACGCGCTCTATTCGAACCTGGCGCTCGATGCCCTTCTGCCCCATCTCGCCGGCCGGCGACGCCTGGCACAGATCGAGCAGGACATCATCGATCTCGGCGGGACAGTGCCAGAGATCGCGGCGGCGCCGGCCTTCGGCGCGAGCGCGGACCTGCCGACGGCGCTCGGCTGGCTCTATGTCGCCGAAGGCTCCAACCTCGGTGCCGCCTTCCTCCTCAAGGCGGCGGCGGGGATCGGCCTGTCGGAGACGTTCGGCGCGCGCCATCTCGCCGGCCATCCCGACGGCCGCGGCCTGCACTGGCGCACCTTCACGGCCGCGCTCGACGGCATCGCGCTGACGGAAGCCGAGGAAGGCCGCGTGATCGCAGGGGCGGAAGCCGCCTTCAAGCGCGTGCACGGCCTCGTCGAGGTGCATTTCGGCCGAACGGGCCTCGCGCCAGACGGCTCAGCAGCCGCCCGTAACTCCAAGACGCTCGACGAGGCCGTCCCTCTCGCGCCAGGCACCGGCGAGCATCGCGCCGAGAAGGTCGGCATAGGTCCAGCCGGCCGCCTGCGCCGCGATGGTGCACAGGCTGTCCTGGTCCTCGCGCCCGGGCCTGCCGGCGCCGGTGAGGTTCGGCTTCATGTTGAGGTCGAAGAGCCGGTAGCGGCCGTCGGCTCCCGCCCGGCAGTCGATGCGGATGATGGTGCGCGCCTCGACCACCGCGGCCGCGGCCGCACAGGCGGCCATGACGGCCGCAACGGCGGGCTCCGCGGCCTCGTGCGCCGTTAGCGCGACGCTGTTGCGGGTGACGGCGACGAGGCCATTGTAGGGCGCCACGTCGTCGTGGTGGTCGAACCGGCGTACCGGCGGCGGGCACCAGGCCTCCTGCGCAAGGCGGCCGTCGGGGCCGGGCAGGCCGGCGGGAAGGACGGCGACGGTCAGCTCCTCGCCCGGCAGGAATTCCTCGATCATGACGATGTCGCCGAAGGTCGCCGCGGCGAGGAGGTCGCGGGCGGCGGCGTGCAGCGCGGCGAGGCTGCGCACCACCGTCACGCCCTGGCTGCCACGCCCGCGCACCGGCTTGATGACGAGCGGCAGCGCGAGGCCGGCCCTGGCGAGAAGGGCCGCGTCGATCTCCGCGACGGCCGCGATGCCGTCGCGGGCTTCGTGCGCGGCGAGCATTGATCGCGCGACCGGCAGGCCGGCCTCGCGCAGCCGCAGGTTGGTGAGGAACTTGTCGTCGGCGCGCTGTACGGCGTCGGGGCGATGGCCGACGACGAAGCGTTCGCCCAAGACGAGCTCCAGCGGATGGCCCTCGAACAGAACGGTATTGGCCCACAGCACGGCCGCGCCGCTGCCGGTCGCTTCGGCGATACCCTGCGGCGTGTCGGGAAAGACCCAGTCGAGGTTCCGCGCCGGATCGGGATTGCGGACCGGGGTCACGACCGGCACCCCGACCCCTGCGAGGGCGAAGCCGATATCGGCGCCGCTGTCGGAATAGCCGCCCGGCTTGGCGTCCTTGCGCAGGCCACCGATCACCGGCGGCGGCAGCGCCTGGTAGAGAATGGCGACCGGCGCTCCGGCGAGGGCGGCTTGATCGATCATCGGGCAGGAACCTCCGGCTGGACCTCATCAATGGCGTGAATCGCTCGGACCGGATCGATTCATAACTCTCGTTGGACGCCGGATTCCACGCGTGTTTCCTCGGAAAGGATCACCAAGCCCGTCCGGAAGCCATGATGATCGTTCTCCACCGCATCGATCCCCGCCGCAACATGGCGCGTTTCTATGCTTTGTCCATCGAGCGAAACCTCCTCGGCGAATGGTCGCTCGTCCGCAACTACGGGCGTATCGGTCGCCGTGGGGTCTTCCGGCTCGACATCTGCGGCAGCCGTGCCGATGCCTATGCCGCCGCCCGGCGTCTTGCGCAGCGCAAGGCGCTGAAGGGCTATGTGCCGGCCTGATGCGCCTGAAGACCCGCCGGATGTCCCCTTGCGACGGGATCATAAAACCGGTGATTGTCCTCGCCGGCTTGATCCTGCGCCTTCGGGACGCTATCCGGGCGGCTCCTCGGTCTTCCTGCCGCTGAAAGGGTGACGGATGAGCACAGCGCAGGCCGTCCTCGCGCATCCTGCCCCGCACGACTGGCACGGCGTTCTCGACGGCGACCTCGTCCTCCTGCGCGAGCGCGTCGCGCGGCCGGACGACGAACGGGACTTCCTGCCGGCGGCCGAGCTTATCGCGCCGGACCGCCTCGGACCGCGGCTCGACCGCTATGCCGCCCGCTTCGACCCGGGGCTGCGCGCCGCGGCCGTCTCCTTCTGGAGCCTCTACCATCTCTCCGGCGCTATCCTGCCAATCGCCGCCTTGGCGATGCTCTCGGACCGGATGCCCGCGGCGGCATTGTCCGAGGTCTCCTTCACCTTTTCGGCGGAGGGGGAAAGCCGGGCCGCGCGCATCGCGCCGGACGAGACCCTCGGACCTTGCGACGCGATCGCCGTGCTGGAGGCGCTGATCACGGATCACCTGCAGCCGACCGTCGCGGCGCTGGTCGCGGTCAGCGGGCTCGCACCGCGACTCTTCTGGAACAATGCGGCGAGCTATTTCGACTGGGTTGTGCGCGCCGCCGCCACCCATCCGCGCGTGCCGGGCGAGCGCGCAGCAGCGGCGCTCCGTCTCGTCGAGGCGGCCATACTGCCGTGCGGCGCGCCCAATCCCATGCACGGGTCGATCAGGCCGATTGTCGAGGACGGTATCGAGGCGCGCCGTCGCAAGGTCTGCTGCCTGCGCTACAAGCTGCCCGGCGTTCCCGGCTGCGGCGGCCTGTGCCCGCTGCCGGCCGTGCGGCAGGCCGGGACGGAGCACTAGACTCCGAACCTACGCGACCGCTTCCGCGTTCGCGGCCGCGCGTTCGGCCGCCACCTGCTCGATGTTGCGCCTGATGCCGGGGTGCTGGGCGAGGAATCCTTGGAAGGCCCGCACATCGAGTCGCAGGAGGAAGCAATAGCTGATGGCGTGCACGTCCGACTGGCGCGGCCGGCCATGGAGCAGAGCCATCTCTCCCACGACATCGCCGCGCCCGAGGCGGACCTTGCGGCCCGGCAGGCTTACCTCGAGAGCGCCGGAGGCGATGAAATAGACGGCATCGCCCGGCGTCCCCCGGCGGATGACCTGCTCTCCCGGGATGACAAACAGAGGTTGCAACAGCTTCGTCACTTCCGTCAGCTGTTCGCCAGTCAGATCAGCGAACATCGGCAGTTCGCCGACAAGTTCGCGCGCGTTGAGGGCAAGGTCGAGCCGCCGCTGGCGGTCCGCCTCCTTGCGGTCGGCATCGACGGAGCGGCGCAGGTTGTCGTAGAGCTCCGGGCCGATGAGACCGTCCTCGAAGAGGACCATGTATTCGAGCTCCTCCTGCCTCAGCGCGATCTTGCGCAGCAACCGGCGCTCCAGCGATTCCGCATAGAGCGGATATTGCAGCCGGAGAGCATCGAGGCCGGCGGCGACGGCCTCCTGCCGCCGCTCGACAATCTCGTGCAGCACTTCGCCAACGCGCAGCCCGAGGATGGGCACGATCTTGCTGTCAATGAAGGAGCTCAGTTCCTCAAGCACCGTTCGTGTCACGAAGAGCATCTCGAAGCGCCGCGCCAGCAACCGCTCAAGCGGTCCGCTGGCATGGAGGCGGCGATGGAGAAACTGGGCGAAGCCGAACTTCCAGTCGAAGGCAAGCGTCTGCTTGGCGGCACGCTGGTAGTCCGACCAGCCACCCGTACGGGCGCGGTCGAGCAGCGTCTCGGCTTGGGCAAGCAGCGAGGGCAGCAGCGCGGCGGAAACGGTTCGCGCCCTCATGCGCTCGATGATGATGTCACGCTCGCGTCCGGCGAGCGTCAGCAGCCCGAGGGACAGGCGCTCCTTGTCCGTCAGCTCCCGTCCCTGGCCGGCGCTCGCCGCCTCGTCGATCCGCTCGGCGTAGCGGCGGGCCTCCGCAAGCGCTGTGCCGGAGGCGACCTTGTAGGCCTCGGCCGCCCGGGCAACGGCCTCGCGCACGTTCTCAAGCGCGACGGCGAGCACCTGGCCGCGCATGGCAGCATCACGAGGCGACAGGAGATTGAGGCCGAGCGAGGAGATGACCCAGCGCATGGTGGTTCCCTGGATGAGCAGGGTGAAAAGCACGAAGCCGGTGGCAAGGATGGCGACGAAGCGCTGGATGTCGTCGGGGACGATGTCGTTCTCCGTCACGGCGAGCGCCAGCGCCAGCGTGACGGCGCCGCGCAGACCGCCCCAGAGAATGACGACCCGGTAGGGGATGCTGACCGGCGGCGAGAGCTTGAGCAGGCTCAAGAGCGGCAGCAGGGCGAAGAGGATGACGGCACGGGCGGCGAGCGCCGCGGCTGCGACGACGAGAATCAGGAAGAGATCAAACAGCGACAGGCTGGCGAGCAGGCGTGGCACCAGGATGGCGGCGAGCACGAAGACGAGCGAGCTCGCCCAGAATGCAATCTGATCCCAGATGCCGGTGAGGTAGCTCCATCCGTCCGGCGAGGCGCGCGATGGGCCGAGGAGGCTCAGTGTCATGCCCGCGACGACGACGGCGATGACGCCGGACACGCCGAGCAACTGCTCGCAGGCGATGAAGACGAGATAGGCGAGGGCGAAGCTGATCGAGACGGCGGCGGAGCGCTGCTCGGGCAGCCTGCCGATGAGCCAGGCCGCCGCACGCGCGGCCAGATGCCCGACAAGCGCGCCGCCACACAGCGTCCACAGGAAGGAGAGGGCCGCATCAGCGAAACCCGGCGTCTCGCCCGCGACGAGGATGGCGAGGAACGCCGCGAACAGCGTGATCGCGGCGGCGTCGTTGAGCAGGCTCTCGCCCTCGACAAGTCGCCCGAGGCGCGCCGGTGCACCGATGTCGCGGAAGATGCCGACGACGGCGACGGGATCCGTCGTCGCCACGATGGCGCCGAGAAGGAGGCAGACGAGCAGCGGCTGGCCGGCAAGCGGCAGGAGGGCGAGGCCGATGACCGCGGTTGCCACGACGACGGCGAGGACGGCGAGGACGAAAATCGGCACCCAGTCGGGCATCATCTGGCGCACGTCGAGCGTCAGGGCCGTCTGGAAGATGAGAGTCGGCAGGAAGACGTAGAGGAAGACTGTCGAGCCGATGGGAAAATCGAGGATGGCCCGGGCGGGCTCGTTGAAGGCGTCGGTCAGCTCCGTATGCAGCAGGAAGGAGGCAGCCGCCGCGATGAGCATGCCGATGGCAGCGAGCACGACGCTGAACGGCATCCTGAGCGCCCCCGCCAGGGGCTGGACAAGGCTGATGATGAGGAGCAGGACGCCGATGACCGCCAGGATGACCGGTAATGCCAAGATCGTTCCAGCCCCATATTGCTTGCTGCATCAGGCCTTTCTAAGCAGACGGAGCGACGCGGTCGAGGGCCCGCGCCGCAGAAAGTGCATTACGCGAGGAAGACCGGCATCGCGCGCCGCATCACGGCCGCCCAGCGCGCTCCTCGAGCACCTTGACATAGGTGCGGCCGGAGGCGGTGACATGGGCCACCATCAGGCGCTCGAAGGCCGCGAAATCCCCCGCCTCGAAGAACCGCAGGAAGCTGCGGTGCTCCTCGTAGGATGTCGGGTTCTGGACGTCGATGGGCGAGCTGAGATTCGTGCGCAGCGCCGCGATCTTGCCCGCCGCGAGGCGATAGGATTCCTCGATGTAGGAATTTCCGCAATGGGTGAACAGCGCCTCGTGCAGCGCGGTGTCGGCGCGACCATAGGCGACATTGTCCCGCTTCTCGAGGGCCTTTTCCATGTCGGCGATGGCGGCGGCCATGGCCGCAATCGTGCCGTCCCTGTCGTGGCGGAAGGCGAGTTCGGCGGCGCGCGGCTCGATGACGGAGCGGAACTCGCACAGCTCCGCGATGTCCTCCGGGCTCGGCCGGAAGACGAAGCTGCCGACCTGGGGGCGGATGGTGACGAGGCCCTGCAGCTGAAGCTGGTTCAAGGCCTCGCGCACCGGCGTACGGCTGACGCCGAAGGATTGCGCCAGCGTCTCCTCGGCGATGATGGCGCCGAGCGCCAGTTCCCCCTCGATGATGGCCTGGCGCAGGCGCAGCATGACCTTGGCGGAGAGCGACTTGGGAGGATCGAGCCTGAACGATTTCATCAGGGGCTGTCTGATTCCGGAGACGGACATTCATTCCGGAATTGCTCCGGCCGTCAATGACGCCAGACCGGCACGGGCCGCCGAGGCCCATGCCGGCCACCTGCCGGTCAGTTGCCGCGGACGCGCTTGAGCTCCTCGAAGACGAGGGTCAGCGCCTCGTCGCCAATGGCCTTGCCGTGGCGCTCGTAGATGACCTGCGCCTTCTCGCGGATGCGCGCCATCTCCTCCGGCGTGATCTCGTTCACCTCCATGCCCTGTGCCTTGAGGTTGGCGAGGCTGATCTCGGATTTCTCGCGGTTGACCTTGCGCTGCTCCTTCTGGCCCACGGCCGCGCAGTCCTTCAGCACCGCCTGCTCCTCGGGTGACAGCGTGTCCCAGATCTTCTTCGAGAAGAGCACGAGCGTCGGGCTGTAGGCGTGCTTGGTCAGGGTGAGGTATTTCTGCACCTCGTAGAACTTCATGTTCTCGATGTTGTTGAAGGGGTTCTCCTGCCCGTCGACGGTCTTCGTCTCAAGGGCCGAATAGACTTCCGAGAAAGCGAGCGGCACGGCATTGCTGCCGAGCTCCTTGAACGTGTCGATGAAGATGTTGTTCTGCATCACGCGCATCTTCACGCCCTCGAAATCCTCGGCCTTGGTGATCGGGCGGCGCGAATTGGTGGTGTGGCGGAAGCCGTTCTCCCACCAGGCGAGGTTGATGACGCCGGCAGCGGGCAGCTTGGCGGCGAACCACTCGCCCGCCTTGCCGTCGAGCACATGGTCGGCCTCCTGCTCGTTATTGAACAGAAAGGGCAGGTCGAAGACGCCGAGCTCGGGGACGATGGAGGTGAGCGGCGCGGTCGAGGTCAGCACCATCTCGAGCGAGCCGGTGCGCACGCTCTGGGTGGCGGTGAGGTCGTTGCCGAGCGCGCCGTCCCAATAGGCCTGGATCTTCATCTTGCCGCCGGTCTTCTCCAGCGTGCAGGCGCCCATGGCGGCAAGGCCGTTGCCCATGGGATGCTCCTTGCTGACGCCGTTGGAGACGCGGAAGGTGCGCTCCTTGAACTCGGCCTGCGCCGATGCCCCGGTGAACAGCACGGCGGCGGCGAGGCCGGCGCCGGCGAGCTTGTAGCAGAACCTGGTCTTCATCTTCGTTTCCTCCTCCGGTTGTTATGAGAGCCATTTCAGCGGGATGAGCACGAGGTCCGGGAACAGGACGAGCAGGAACAGGACGGCGATCTCCGCCCACAGGAAGGGCCACAGGCCCTTCATCAGGTCGCTCATGGGTATCTTGGCGACGCCGCAGATGACGTTGAGCACGATGCCGACCGGCGGCGTGATGAGGCCGATGGCGTTGTTCATGATGAACAGCACGCCGAAATAGACCGGATCGATGCCGGCCTGCTTGATCACCGGCATCAGCACCGGCGTCAGGATCATCAGCGTCGGCGCGAAATCGAGCGCGGTGCCGACGATGACGACGATCGCCATGATGACGAACATCAGGAGGATCTTGTTGCCCATGAAGGGCTCGAGCATCGCCGAGACCTGGCCCGGCACGTCGGAGAGCGTGATCAGCCAGGCGGAGACGAGTGCCGCCGCGATCAGGAAGACGACCACCGCCGTGCTGCGTGCCGCCGACACGAGAAGCGGATAGAGCTGGCGCAGCGGCAGTTCGCGATAGACGAAGGCGCCGACGACGAAGGCATAGACGCAGGCGGCGACGCCGGCCTCGGTCGGCGTGAAGATGCCGAATTTGAGCCCGCCGATGATGCCGAGCGGCATGACGAGCGCCCAGATGCCGTCGACGCCCGCCTTGAGGCGCAGGCCCCAGCCCTGCTTCGGCAGGATCGCGACCTTGTCCTTGCGCGCCACCCACAGCCAGGTGAGCACGAGCGCGGTGCCCATCATCAGGCCGGGGAAGATGCCGGCGAGGAAGAGCTTGCCGATGGAGACATTGGCGATGACGCCGAAGACGATGAGGCCGATCGACGGCGGGATGACCGGCGCGATGACGCCGCCGGCGGCGATGAGCCCGGCCGAGCGCGGCACGTTGTAGCCGGCCTGGCGCATCATGGGGATGAGCAATGTGCCGATGGCCGCGGCATCGGCCGCGGCGCTGCCCGAGATCGCCGCCATGACCACCGCGGCGAAGATCGCGACGAGCCCGAGCCCGCCGCGGACATGGCCGACCCAGGTGAGGGCGAAGGCGACGATGCGCTTGGAGATGCCGCCGGCGTTCATCAGTTCGCCGGCCAGCATGAAGAAGGGGATGGCGAGCAGGGGGAAGCTGTCGGCGCCCTCGATGAGCTTCTGGGACAGGATGGTGGCGTCGATCTGGCCCTGCATCACCATCAGCGCGACGGCGCAGACGAGGAGCGCGAAGGCGATCGGCATGCCGAGCGCCATGGCGCCGAGGAGCGAGATGGTGAAGACGGCGACGGTCATGGCCGCACCTCGCGGGGCACGGTCTCTTCGCTCTCGTGCACCTCGATCAGTTCGTCGTCGCGGATGCGGCCGGTGGCGATGCGCCAGAGCTTGTGCACCGCATGGGCGCCGATGCCGACCGCCGTGGCGTAGGCGATGCCGAAGATCCAGATCATGGAGAGCCCGGTGACGGGCGCCCCCGTCGTCGCGTTGACCTCGTGCTGCTGCCATGCGCCCCAGAACAGCATGACGCAGCAGGCGAGGATGAGGGCCTGGCTGAGCGCGAGGCAGACGATGCGGCCGCGGCGCGGCAGCATCAGGAGGACCGTCTCCATGCCGAGGTGCGAGCCGTCGCGCATGGCGACGACGGCGCCGATGAAGGTCAGCCAGACGAAGAAGAAGCGGGAGAGCTCCTCGGAGACGACGATGCCGGAGTTGAAGACGTAGCGCAGCACGACATTGCCGAAGACCATCACCACCATGCCGAGCAGCAGCACCGCGAGCAGGGCGTCGACCAGCTTGAAGGCGCGCTCGATCATCACACCACCTTGCCGGGATTGAGCAGGCCGGAGGGGTCGAGCGCCGCCTTCAGCGTGCGCATCAGCGCGATCTCCGCCTCGCTGCGGGCATGGCCGAGCCACTGCTTCTTCAGGGTGCCGATGCCGTGCTCGGCCGAGATGCTGCCGCCGAGTTCCTTCACGAGCCCGTAGATGATCGCGTCCATGGCCGGTTTCGGCTGGGCGGCGGCGGCAAGGCCCGGCACCCAGGTGACGAGATGCAGGTTGCCGTCGCCGATATGGCCGTAATAGGCGCTGTCGCAGCCGGGAATCGCCGCCTCGAGCGCGGCCTTGCAGCGGCGCGCGAAGTCGTCCATCCGCCCGACGGCGAGGCCGATGTCGTAGGAGACGTGCGGCCCGAGCACGGCCGGGAATTCGGCGCAGGCGTCGCGCAGGGCCCAGAAGGCATCGATGTCGGCCAGCGATTGCGCCACGGCCGCATCGACGAGCAATTCCTGCTCCATGAGGCCCTCGAGCCAGCTCTCGAAACGGGGCCGGTCGATGGCCTCGTCGGTGCCCTGCGCCTCGACGAGGACGTAGAGTCCGTCGCCGGGCGCAACCGGGCTGCGCACGCCGGCGCGCTCCGTCACCACCTGCCAATAGTCCGGCCACATCACCTCGAAAGCCGACAGCAGCGGCCCGAGGCCGCGGCGGGCGGCGGCGAGCAGGGCGACCACCCGGTCGTAGTCGGCGAGCTTGCACAGGGCCGCCATCGTGCACTGCGGCTTCGGAAACAGGCGCAGCACGACGCGAGTGACGATGCCGAGCGTGCCTTCCGAGCCGATGAAGAGGTGCTTCAGGTCGTAGCCGGCGTTGTTCTTCAGGAGCTTGTTGAGATTGGTGATGATGGTGCCGTCGGGCAGCACCACCTCGAGGCCGAGCACCAGCTCGCGCATCATGCCGTAGCGAATGACGCGATTGCCGCCGGCATTGGTGGAGAGATTGCCGCCGATGGCGCAGGAGCCGCGCGAGCCGAGGTCGAGCGGGAAGAGGAAGCCGGCCGCGTCGGCCGCATCCTGCACACGCTCCAGCGGCGTGCCGGCCTTCACCGTCATGGTGGCGCTCGCGGCGTCGACCTCCTCGATGCCGCTCATCCGCTCCAGCGACAAGGCAACCCAGCCCTCCTCCGGCGTGGCGCCGCCGCACAGGCCGGTGAGGCCGCCTTGCGGAACCACGGGGAAGCCCACCGAGCGGCAGACCTTCAGGGTCAGGGCGACGCCGGCGGCGTCGAGCGGTCGTACCACCGCGAGCGGCCGGCGCGGCGCCTGCGGGCTCCAGTCGTTGCAATTGCGCGCGGGGACGTCGTCGCCGACGAGAACGGCACCGGGGCCGAGCTGCCGGCGCAAATCATCGAGAACCTGCTGCCGCAGCGCAGGCGTGGTGATGACGTTCATGATCCTCCCCGACGATATCTTATATGTAAGGTACTAGAATATATGGCACGACGAGGCCGTCAATGGCGGACTTGCCGGCCTCTCTCTATGTACGCGAGGTGCTCGTCAGCGCTCACGAGAAGGGCGTCGCCAACGCGATCGCGCTGCTGCCTCCGTGGCCGGGCCGGCGAAGCGTGAGGCCAGATCGTGGCGCGCAACCTCTCCGGCAAGGTGCCGACGGCTCTCCTCGACGGCTCCGCGCTCTACGACTTCCGCTTCGCCGACAAGGACTCGCATCGCCCGCATCCCACGCTTGCCAGATGGTATGCGACCTTCGCCGAGCGCCCTTCGATGCAGGCGTCTCGGCCGCACTGACGAGCGGGTGGGGCACGATCTCGCGACCGGCCTTCCGGCGAGGGGCGGTCGGGCTCAGAATCGGCCCCATCAGCGTCCGCCCTGCGGCCGCCGGAGACGACGGCCGCGGACGTGACCAGACAGGAGGTTCCGCTCATGAATGACCAGCATTCATCCCCTGAGGCCGGCCGTGCGGAGCGGCCCGAGAGTGCCATCCAGCGGGGCTACATGTCGGGCTTCGGCAACGGCTTCGAGACCGAGGCGCTGCCCGGGGCGCTGCCGCTCGGCCGCAACTCGCCGCAGAAATGCGCCTATGGCCTCTATGCCGAGCAGCTCAGCGGCTCTCCCTTCACGGCGCCACGCACGACGAACGAGCGATCCTGGCTCTACCGCATCCGCCCAACGGTGGCCCATTGGGGCGAGTTTCGGCAAGTGGACATCGGGCTGTGGCGCACGGCGCCGGCGGTAGAGGCCGAGGTGCCGATCGCGCCGATGCGTTGGGATCCGCTTCCGATCCCGGATAAAGAGATGTCCTTTGTCGAAGGAATCCACACCATCACAACGGCGGGCGATGCCGGTGCGCAGGCCGGCATGGGCGCGCATGTCTATCTCGTCACCCGCTCGATGGCGGACGAGTATTTCTACAACGCCGATGGCGAGATGCTGTTCGTGCCGCAGCAAGGCAACCTGCGCCTGTGGACCGAGTTCGGCATCATCGACATCGGACCGGGCGAGATCGCCGTCATCCCGCGCGGCGTGAAGATCCGCGTCGAGTTGCGGGGCGGGCCGGCGCGCGGCTATCTGTGCGAGAACTACGGCGGGGCCTTCACCCTGCCCGAGCGTGGACCGATCGGCGCCAACTGCCTCGCCAATCCACGCGACTTCCTGACGCCGGTCGCCGCCTATGAGGACCGCGAGGCGGCCTCGACGATGTATGTAAAATGGGGCGGCTCCCTCTGGGCGGCGGACATCGACCGCTCGCCGCTCGATGTCGTGGCCTGGCACGGCAATTACGCGCCCTACAAATATGACCTGCGCCGCTATTCGCCGGTGGGGCCAGTCCTCTACGATCATGCCGACCCGTCGATCTTCACCGTGCTGACCTCTCCATCGGAGACGCCGGGTACGGCCAATGTCGACTTCGTCATCTTCCCGGATCGCTGGCTCGTCGCCGAGAACACCTTCCGCCCGCCCTGGTACCACATGAACGTGATGAGCGAGTTCATGGGGCTCGTCTACGGCGTCTATGACGCCAAGACCGGCGGCGGCTTCGTGCCCGGCGGCATCTCGCTGCACAACACGATGCTGCCGCACGGGCCCGACGTGGACGCCTTCGAGAGGGCGAGCAACGTCGAGCTGAAGCCGCACAGGCTCGAGGGCACGCTCGCCTTCATGTTCGAGACGCGCTTCCCGCAGAAGGTGAGCGCCTTCGCCGCCGGGACCGAGGCGCTGCAGAAGGACTACCGGGCCTACGGACGCAAGCTGAAGATCCATTTCGATCCACAGAGGCCATGAGCGGCGCCATCATGAGCGGCGCCATGACGGGGGCTCGGCGAGCCCCTTGTTGAAAAGCCGGGAGACCGCGGCCGGTGGCCTCCCGGTCGGCAATAGCTTCGGCGCGTGCCGTGCCACAATCCCGCCCACGCTGGACTGTTCGGAAATGCAGGTGAGTAACTCGATCGCGACATGGATGGGCAAGGGGCACGCGGCGGTCGAGGCTCCCATCGGGGACGACGGCTTCTGCTTCGGGTCCGAGCCGTCGCTAGCCGACGTCTGCCTCATTCCCCAGCTCTACGCCGCCCGGCGATTCGAGGTACCGCTCGATGCCTGCCGGCGCATCCTGCGTGTCGAGGAACTCGCAGGCCGACACGAGGCCTTCGGCAGCGCGCATCCGTCGGTCCAGCCCGATGCGGAATAGCGGCCGCCAGCGTTGCTCTATTCCGCGCTTGCCGAGGGCCATCTCGCGCTCGCCATCGCGCTCGACTGGACCGTCTTCCGCGGCCTGCCGGACGTCGCCCGGCAAGAACCACTCCGGGACAGATATCGCGGCCTCGTCGCGCGTCCGGCGGTGCAGGCGACGGCCTGGACCGCCGGACGCACGAGCAAGGCGGCCGGGGCGAGCGGCCTCAGTCGAGCCCGTGCGCGAGGTCGCGCGGGCTCACCACTTTCTTCTGGTAGAGGAGAACGCCGGCCCCGATCGCGAGGCCGACGAGGTCCGAGATAAGGCCGCCCTTGATCATGGCGAGTGCGCCGATGAGCAGGACGACCCGCACGAGTGGATTCAGCAGCCCGAAGAACCAGCCCTGCACGGCGGCAGCCAGCAGAAAGATTCCGACGGACGCCGTGACGAAGACATGCGCGATCTCGAGCCAGTCGCCCTGCATGAGCAGCGCTTGAGAATAGAAGAACATGAATGGCACCACGAAGGCGGCCAGGCCGATCTTGAAACTCTCCACCGAGGTGCGCATGGGGTCCGCGCCCGACAGCGCCGCACCCGCATAGGCGGCGAGCGCGACCGGCGGCGTGATGGCTGACATGACGGCGAAATAGAAGACGAAGAAATGCGCCGTCAGGACCGGAATGCCCAGGCTGATGAGACCCGGCGCCACCACCGCCGCCGCCACGGCATAGGCGGCCGTCGTCGGCATGCCCATGCCGAGCACGATGGCGATGCACATGGCGAAGAACAGGGCGAGCAGCTGGTTCTGCGCCGCGAGCGCCAAGAGCAGGGCAGAGAAGCGGGCGCCGACGCCGGTAAGGGCGATGACGCCGACGATGATGCCGGCACAGGCACAGACCGCCACGAGCTGGATCGACATCTTCGCTGCCAGCTCGAAGGCGCGCAGCACGGCTGCGACCCCCATACGGTAAGGCGTCAGCCAGCTGACCACGGCCGCCGCCACCATGGCGAGGGTGCCGGCGCGGATGACCGAATAACCCGAGAACAGCGCGTAGATGAGGATGATGACCGGGATGAACAGGTAGACCTGCCTCACCAGCTTGGCGAAGACCGGCAACTCCTCGCGCGGCAGGCCCTTCATGCCGAGCTTCAACGCCTGCAGGTCGACCATGAAGTAGACCGAGGCGAAGTAGAGCACGGAGGGGATGATCGCCGCGACGACGATCTCGGTATAGGGAATGCCGGTGACCTCGGCCATGATGAAGGCGCCGGCGCCCATGATGGGCGGCATGATCTGCCCGCCCGAGGACGCGGCCGCCTCGATGGCGCCCGACGACCGCGCCGGATAGCCGACCCGTTTCATGAGCGGGATGGTGAGTGAGCCGGTGGCGACGACGTTGCCGGCCGACGTGCCGTTGATCATGCCCATGAGGCCGGAGGCGAAGACGGCGACCTTGGCCGGGCCGCCACGGGCGTGGCCGGCGGCGGCGAAGGCGAAGTTGACGAAATAGTCGCCGACCTTCGAGGCCTGCAGGAAGGCCGCAAAGGTGATGAACAGGATGATGTAGGTCGAGGAGACGGCCGTCGTATCGCCGAGGATGCCCTGGTCCGTGTAGATGTAGGTGAAGAAGCGCGTGGGCGTGTAGCCACGATGCGCGAGAAAGCCCGGCAGATAGGGCCCCGCGAAGGAATAGAGGATGAAGATGGCGGCGATGACGACGAGAGCGAGGCCGGCAAGGCGCCGTGTAGCCTCCAGGATGAGGATGACGCCGACGAGCGCGGCATAGAAGTCCGCCGTCTGGGCAAGGGCCGTGCCGGCGCGCAGTCGCAGCGCCCCGACATTGAACAGGATGTAGCCGAGCACCGTGACGGCCGCCACGGCGAGCAGCACATCGGCCCAGTGCACGCGCCCCCGCGCCCGCTCCGGAAAGAGCCAGGCGCCGGCAAGCGCCGCCACCATGCCGGCGGTGAGGGGCACGCCGTAGGTCTCGAAGACGAAGGCCGGCGGGCGCGCCGCGCCGGTCAGCCACCAGGCGCCCCAGGCGAAGGCGATCATGGCGGCGGCATAGCCGATGCCAGCGGCCGCGGCGATGAGGAGTGGCCATTCCAGGGGCGCCACGCGCAGGGGCCGGCCGGCTTCGGCGGGCGCAGCCGAGATGCTGGCCGCCGAGAACAGAAGAAAGCCGAGGACGAGGCCACCCGCGACGTGGATCAGGCGATAGGTCCACGTTTCCAGCGGGTAGAAATTCATCACCCCGATATGGAATGCGGTGTAGAGGATGCACAGCACGATCATCAGCCCGGCGCCTAGGCCGCCTGTGAAATCGCGCTGGTTGCCGGCAAGCGGCTCTTCGTCGACGCCCTGTGCCAGGACGGGACCTTGCCGAGACGTGTCAGCCGGAGAAGTCGTTGCGGAAAGGGGCGTCTGTGGGGTGCCGGTCATAGCAGGCCCTCACCTCGAACATGCGTTGGGTCATCGTCCGGCCGCCGGGCGGCCAGCATATGGTAGCGGAGCCGGCCTGCCATTGCAGGCGGTTCGTCACTTTTTGCCTTGGTGCGCTGTGTGCAGCGGCGGAGCGGCCGGCGGACAGTATCGGGCCGCTTGTAACATCCGTCTGCGGTCAGCCGGTGCGCGGCCGGCTAGGGCGGGGGCGGGGCGTACCGCCCCCGCGCGTCCGGCTCAGCCCTTGAGGTTGTCCGGGATCGTGATGCCCTTTTCCTCGAAATAGCGCACGGCGCCAGGATGATAGGGCAGGAAGCTGTTGCGGTCGACGTGGCCCGGCACGGTCTCGGACGCCGTCGAGTGGATCTGCTTCATGCGATCGTTGTTCTCCATCACGAGCTTCACGATCTCATAGGCGAGGCTCTCGGGCATGTCCTTGTGGGCCACGGCAAAGTTCCACAGGCTCACCGTGTCCTGCGGGTCGGGGAAGCCCTGGTAGAGGCCGCCGGGGATCTGGAACTCGGCGAGTTCGGGCATCTTGTCGAGGATGGCCTTCTGCTGCTCCTTGGTGAAGGCGAAGATGTTGACCGGGTTTTCCGCCGCGATCTGGGCGAAGGCCGAGATCGGCACGCCAGCGGCGAAGGCGAAGGCGTCGATCAGTCCGTCCTTGACCTGGCTCGTGGCGTCGTTGGCGCCAGCATAGCTGATGACCGGCTTGACCTCGAGAACCTCGAAGAAGCGCGGCCAGTAGGTGGCGGCGGTGCCGCCGGCCGGACCAACAGCCACACGCTTGCCGGCGAGATCCTTGACGTCCTTAATACCCGACGACTTCAGCGCCACGACCTGAAACGGCGTCTGGTACATGGGGAAGAGGGCGCGCAAGTCCTTATGTTCGACGCCTGGGGCAAGCTCGCTTTTGCCAGTCCAGGCCTCGTAGGCCGGGCCCATGGTGACGAGACCGATCTGGTGATCGCCCGTCTGCACGAGCGTCGCGTTCTGCACCGGGCCGCCGGTCACCTCGGCCGAGGCGTTGACTCCCAGCTTCTCGCTGATGAAGTTGGCGAGACCGTTGCCGTAGATGAAATAGGTGCCGCCCTGGCTGGCGGTGCCGATGGTCAGGCTCTGCGGCCAGCCGGTCTTGTCCTGCGCCACAGCCGGAGCTGCCAGGAAAAGCGCGGCGGCGCCGAGCGCCGCAAGCGTGATCTTGCGCATCGTTTCCTCCCTTGCTTAGCGAATGCGGGTTGCCGGTGCGGGTTCCCATCCACACTTCGGCTCCGGCCGCATCAACGCGCAGCCACGCCCCTGAGACAATCATTCAAGGGTGGCAAATGCATCTTTTTGCGCCAAGACGCCGACGATGGGTGGAAACCGTAACATTTGGCCGATGCCCGTGGGTGGATTTCCACCCGAAACCGGCATTACTCCAGCTCTGCGGCGGTCCGACGGGTGAGCCCATACTTCTGCATCTTCTCGTAGAGAGTCTTCCGCGAGATGCCGAAGCCCTCGTAGACGGGCTTGAGCGCGCCGCCGCTCGCCGCGAGCGCCGAGGCGATGAGCCGCTTTTCGTAATCCGCGACACGGCTGGCGAGGCTCGCCGGTTCGCCAGACTCATCGGCGCCCTCCTCGTCGGCACAGCCGAGGCCGAGGACAAAGCGGTCGGCCGCGTTGCGCAGTTCACGCACGTTTCCGGGCCATGCCCTCTGGCTGACGGCGGCGATGACGTGGGCCGGGACCTCGATGTCATCCCGGCGGTAGCGTGCCCGGGCTTCCGCCACGAGTTGCAGGAACAGTAGCGGTATGTCCTCCGGCCGGGCGGCGAGGGCAGGCATGCGCAGGCTGACAACGTTGAGGCAGTAGTAGAGGTCGGCCCGGAAGCGCCCGGCCGCCACCTCCTTGTCGAGATCCGACTTGCTAAGTGCGATGAAGCGCACGTCGAGCGGCACGGGTTCGTTGGAGCCGAGGCGGGTGATGACCCGCTCCTGGATGACGCGCAGCAGCTTGGCCTGCAATTCGAGCGGCATCGAGCCGATCTCGTCGAGCAGGATGGTGCCGCCGCGCGCGTGCTCGAACTTGCCATAGCGCGGCCGCAAGGCGCCGGGGAAAGCGCCCGCCTCGTGGCCGAAGAGCTCGCTCTCCATCAGCGCCGCCGGCATCGCGGCGCAGTTGATGGCGACGACCGGCCGCCCCGCGCGGGCGCTGATGTCGTGCAGGGCACGGGCGGCAACCTCCTTGCCCGTGCCGGTGTCGCCGACGATCAGCACGTCGGCGTCGGTCGCGGCGATGGCCCGCAACCGGTAGCGAAGATCGACCATCAGCGCGCTGCGGCCGGGCAAGCGCGTCTCGATGTCGTCCCGTTTACCCGCCAGCGCCCGAAGGCGGCGGTTCTCGAGAACGAGGGCGCGCCGGTCGAGCGCGCGCCGGGCGATGTCGCCGAGGTTCTGCACGGTAAAGGGCTTCTCGACGAAATCGTAGGCGCCCTCGCGCATGGCGCGGACAGCGAGTTGCACATCCGCATGGCCGGTGAGCAGGACGACGGGAATGTCCGGGTCGATCTCGTGGATGCGGTTCATCAGCGACATGCCGTCCATGCCGGGCATGCGGATGTCCGTCATCACGAGGCCGTCGAAGTCGTAGCCGACGCGACTCAACACCTCCTCGGCGCTGGCGAAGCCGCGCACGGCAAAGCCGGCGAGTTCCAGCCCCTGCACCGAAGCGATGCGCAGGTCGTCTTCGTCGTCGGCAAGCAGGATCTGCGCCCCGCTCATTCGGCCGCCTCCCGGGACGCGCCGAGGTCCAGCGCCGCGAGTTGGATGGTGAAGACAGCGCCGCCCTCCGGCGCATTGGCGACGAGCAGATTGCCGCCGAAATCCTGGATGATGTTGTAGGAGATCGACAGGCCGAGGCCGAGGCCCTTGCCGACACCCTTGGTCGTGAAGAAGGGATCGAAGATCCGTCCGGCGATGGCGTCCGGCACGCCGGGGCCCGGGTCGCTCACGCTGATGAGCACTTGGCCGCCCTGTCGCGACGCCCGCAGGGTGATCGTGCGCTCGGGCCGCCCCTCCACGGCATCGGCGGCATTGGTAATGAGATTGACGAGCACCTGCTGCAGGCGCACAGCGCCGCCGCGCACCATGAGCGGGCCTTCGCCAATGTCGGTCACGAGTTCGGCCTGAGCAGCCCTGAGCCGCCAGGCGACGATCTCGAGCGTGTCGCGCACCACCTCGCGCACGTCGACGGGGCCCAGCTTCTGGTTTGGCTTGCGGGCGAAGTTGCGCAGGTGGCGGCTGATGGAGGCCAGCCGGTCCGTAAGAGCGGCGATGCGCCTGACATTCTCGCGCGCATCCGCGATGCGGTCATGGTCGATGAGCACGGCCGCGTTGTCGGCATAGGTGCGCAGCGCCGCGAGCGGCTGGTTGAACTCGTGTGACAGCGCCGCAGACATCTGGCCGAGAGCGGCGAGCTTGCCGGCCTGGATGAGGTCGTCCTGCGTCTGGCGCAGACGCTGCTCCGTGGCGCGGCGCTCTGCCACCTCCGTCTCGAGCCGGCTGTTCACCGCGGCGAGGTCGCGCGTGCGCTCGGCGACCCGCCGCTCCAGCGTCTCGCGGGCCTCCTGCTGCAGTGCCATGCGCTCGGCCATGCGCGCCCGCCGCTGCAGGACGACCGCGGCGACCATGCCGGCAAGCGCAAGGCACAGGAAGATGGCGACGAGCGCGGTGAAAGCCTGGGCTCTGGCCGAAGCTGTGTCGAGCAGCACTTTCACCGTCCAGCCGGCCTCCGGCATCGGCTCGCTCAGGACGAGATATTCGCGCGGCTCGCCATTGGCCTCGCCGATCGTCATCAAGGCGTGTCCGGCCTCGCTGCCATGGCTCTCGATGGGCAGCGGATACAACCGGGCATCGGCATAGCGGCGCGAGGCGTGGGTGCGCGCCAACCGTTCCGGTGTCAGCGGCTCGAGCCCGGCATAGCGCCACTCGTCGCGGCCGGTAAGGAAGACAATGCCCTCCGGATCGGTGACGATGATGACATGGTCGCTGCCGCGCCAGGACAATTCGATGACGTCGACATCGACCTTGAAGACGACGACGCCGCGGATCGCCTCGCCGTCGCGGATGGGCGCCGAATAATAGTAGCCGCGCTTCAGCGAAGTGGTACCGAGCGCGAAGAAGCGACCGCGCTCGCCTTTCATGGCATCCTGGAAATAGGGCCGGTAGCTGAAGTTCTCGCCGACGAAGCTCAGCGGCTCGTCGTAGTTGCTGGCCGCTATGGTGACGCCATCGGGGGCCATGACGTAGATATCGGACGATTCGAGCAGGCCGTTGATTTCCTTGAGATAACGGTTGGCCGCGGCCCTGAGGCCCGGATTCTCCGGCCGCCGCGCCAGCTCGCGGATGTCGTCATGATCGGCGATGAGCGAAGGCAGCGGCTCGTAGCGGCGCATGTGGCCATGGAGGGCAGCGACGGCAAGGCGCAGCGTCGTCTGCCCGCGCGCAGCCGTCTCGGCGAGGTAGATGCGCGTCGCCGCCGTGCCGCCCCAGATGGCAGCGGCACATGCAAGAACGACGAGCACCCCGAGGCGGGCCCATGTGAGCCAGATTTTCCGCAAGTCGCCGCCTGTCGCAGCCCTTTTTCGAGCGCAGCTCCGCGCTCCTTCCTGTCCCCCACATCTACCACAGGCCAGACGGCGATGGCCACCGCCAGGCTGAGTAAGTGCGCAAGCTCAGGTCCACAGATCAGACGAGACGACCCGTAAATGGCGCCCGGCAACGTCCTGACTGATGGTGACTCGGTGGCCCTCATCAAGGACATCAAGACAATATCGAGGCGATCGACTGCCGCCACCACGACTCAAGGGCCTCGTCCTGCGCACCGAATTCGTCCGCAAGCGCGGCTGAGCGCAAGCGGGCGCTGCACGATCGCCCGCCCCACCTTCGCAAAATCCCGATTGGCCCCGGCATAGGCCTTCAATACCGTGGGCGGAGCCCGCTGCTCTGCCCGGCAGCCGGCGGCAGCGATCTGGTTTCGGCGTCGTGGGGCTGGCATGAACTTCGAAATTTCCCCAAGAATCGAGGACTATCGCGCGCGTATCGCCGATTTCGTGGCGCGCGAGATCCTGCCGCTGGAGGCCGACCCCCGGTCCTTCGACGAGCATGGCAACATCACGCTCGATCTGCTCGGGCCCTTGCGCGAAAAGGCGAGGGCCGCCGGGCTCTGGTGCCTGCAGCTCAAGGAGGAGACGGGGGGCGCCGGGCTCGGCAAGGTCGGCATGGCGGTCTGCTACGAGGAGATGAACCGCTCCATCTTCGGCCCCGTCGTCTTCAACGCGGCGGCGCCGGACGACGGCAACATGATGCTGCTGGAGGCGGTGGGAACGCCGCAGCAGCAGGAGCGGTGGCTTGCCCCGATCGTCGCGGGCAAGGTCCGCTCCGCCTTCGCCATGACCGAGCCCCATCCGGGCGGCGGCTCCGACCCGTCGATGATGCTCACGCGCGCCGAAAAACGCGGCGACACCTATGTCGTCACCGGCCGCAAATGGTTCATCACCGGGGCCGGGGAGGCGAGCCATTTCATCCTCGTCGCGCGCACGTCCGACGATCCCCGCCACGGCCTTACCGCCTTTCTCTTCCACAAGGACCAGCCGGGATGGCGCATCGAGCGGCGCATTCCCATCATGGGGCCGGAGGAGCACGGCGGGCATTGCGAGCTCGTGTTCGACGGCCTCGAGATCCCGGCAAGTGACATTCTTCTCGATGAGGGGCGGGGCATGAAGGTGACGCAGGTGCGGCTCGGCCCCGCGCGCCTCACCCATTGCATGCGCTGGCTCGGCCTCGCCAAGCGCTCGGTCGAGATCGCGCGGGCCTATGCGGGCGAGCGCCACGGCTTCGGCCAACGGCTGGCGGACCGGGAGAGCATCCAGCTCATGCTGGGCGGGATCGCCATGCGCATCGAGATCGGCCGGCTCCTCGTCATGCGCGCGGCGTGGGAGCTCGACCGCGGCGGCTTCGCCCGCAAGGAAGTCTCGATGGCCAAGATCCACGTGGCGAACCTCCTCCACGAGGCTGCCGACGTCGCCATCCAGATCAACGGCGCGCGGGGCTATTCCAAGGATACGGTGCTGGAGTGGATCTATCGCTACGCCCGGCAGGCGCGGCTGGTCGACGGCGCCGACGAGGTCCACAAGATGGTTCTGAACCGGTTCCTGAACGAGGAGGGAACGGGTTTCTGGCGCTGGGACGTCGCAGCCCCGCCAATGTGAGGTGAACGCCCGAGACGATCAGGCAGCAAGGGGCCCATCCAAGAAGGCCTCAGCCAGAAAAATGAACGGAGGGAGGACAGCAATCCATGCGTCTTGATGCCCATCTCGCGCCACGGCCGGCCAACCACGTTCCCCTGACGCCGCTCGACCTGCTCGACCGCACGGTCGAGGCCCATCCCGAGCGCCCGGCCGTGATCTGGCGGGAGCGGACGCTGACCTATCGCGCCTTCGGGCGGATGGTCGCGCGCTTCGCGGCCCTCCTCCTCGGCCGGGGCATCGAACCCGGCGACGTGGTCTCCATCATCGCCCCGAACCGGCCGGAGATGCTCGCAGCCCATTATGCCGTGCCGATGATCGGCGCGGTGCTCAACACCATCAACACGCGGCTGGAGCCGGACACCGTCGGCTACATCCTCGAACACGCGCAGTCGCGCCTCGTGATTGCGGATCCGTCCTGCCTCGACACGGCGCAAGCGGCGGCGACAGCCGCGCGCGTGCCTCTCGTTGTTCTCGGTGCGGATGCGGAGCCTGCGGGTCCCGATGCCCTCGACCTCTTCGGCGGTGGCAATGGGTCCAGCGATATCGATTACCGGCACTTCGTGAGGGACGAGTGGCAGCCGATCTGCCTCAACTACACCTCGGGCACGACAGGACGGCCGAAGGGCGTCGTCTATCACCACCGCGGCGCCTATCTCAATGCGCTCGGCAACGTGCTGGCGCTCGGGCTCGACCGGCGCAGCGTCTATCTCTGGACCCTGCCGATGTTCCACTGCAACGGCTGGTGCCACACCTGGGCCGTGACGGCGGCGGGTGGCCTCCACGTCTGCCTCGATCGCGTCGATCCGGCCCTCATCTTCGCGGCCATCGAGCAGCACGGCGTCACGCATCTCAGCTGCGCGCCGGTGGTGCTCTACATGCTGCTGAACCATCCGGACCGGGAGAAGAAGGACGTCTCCCGCATGGTGCGGGTCGCAACGGGCGGCGCGGCACCGACGAGCGCGCTCATCGCGCAGATGGAGGCGCTCGGCTTCGACCTGATCCATCTCTACGGACTGACGGAATCCCACGGGCCCGCCACCTTGTGCGAGCTCGACGAGGCGGCGGACCTCGCTGTGGAGGAGAAGGCGCAGCTCCTGGCGCGGCAGGGTTTTCGGCACGTCACCGGCAGCAGGGTGCGCGTCGTGGACGGTGAGGGAAGGGATGTCGCCCGCGACGGCACGACGACGGGCGAGATCGTGCTCGCCGGCAACACGCTGATGGCCGGCTATTGCCGCGACGAGGTGGCAACCGCGAGCGCCTTCGCGGGCGACGTCTTCCACACGGGGGACCTCGCAGTCGTACACGGCGACGGCCGCATCGAGATCAGGGACCGCGCCAAGGACGTCATCATCTCGGGCGGCGAGAATATCTCGAGCCTCGAGGTCGAGAACGTGCTGCACCAGCACCCCGCCGTCCTTATCGCCGCCGTGGTGGCGGCCCCCGATCCCAAGTGGGGCGAGGTGCCCTGCGCCTTCATCGAGCTCAAGGGTACAGGCACGGCGACGGCCGAAGAGCTCACGGCCTTCTGCCGGGAGCGGCTCGCAGGCTTCAAGGTGCCGAAGCGCTTCGTCTTCGGCGAAGTCCCGAAAACGGCGACGGGCAAGATCCAGAAGTTCCGGCTCCGCGCCGCGGCGGCGGTCGGCGCCGCCTGACACCGGGAGGTCTCGGCAATGACCACGACGGGTCCGGCCCGCACGCCCGATATCGATTTCGATCCCGCCGCCCTCCAGCGCTTCCTTGCGCAGCGCTTCGGCGGAAGCGCCGATCCCTTCCGCATGAGCAGGATCGGCGGCGGGCAGTCGAACCCGACCTATTTCGTCGATTTCGGCGACCGCCGCATGGTCCTGCGCAAGCAGCCGAACGGAGAGATTCTGCGCGGGGCGCATGCGATCGACCGGGAATACCGGGTGCTTGAGGCGCTCATCGCGACCGACGTGCCGGTGCCGCGCCCGATCCTCTACCATGCCGATGCGGACCTCCTCGGCACGCCCTTCTACCTGATGGAGCGGCTCGAAGGCCGCGTCTTCCACGATTGCGCGCTGCCGGAACTCGCACCCGCAGAAAGGCGCGGCATCTATCTCGGCATGGTCGAGGCGCTGGCGAAGCTGCACGCCATCCGCCCGCAGGATGTCGGCCTTGCCGACTTCGGCCGGCCCGGCAGCTATTTCGAGCGGCAGATCGCGCGCTGGTCGAAACAGCTCGCCGCCTCACCGGGCGATCCCGTTCCTGCCCTCGCCCGCGTCGAAGCCTGGCTCAGGGAGAACCTGCCTGCGGATGACGGGATGGTCGCGATCGCGCACGGGGATTTCCGCCTCGGCAACCTGCTCTTCCACCCTGAGGAACCGCTCGTCATCGGCATTCTCGACTGGGAGCTGTCGACCCTCGGCCATCCCCTTGCCGATCTCGGCTTCTGCTGCATGCCGTGGCACACGGCGCCGGACGAATACGGCGGCATTCTCGGCCTCGACCATGCCGGGCTCGGCATCCCCTCCCGGCGCGAGTTCGTCGCCCATTATCAGGCCCATGCAGTGCCGACCGCTCCGCTCGCGCGGTTCCATGTCGCCTTCGCGCTCTTCCGCTTCGCGGTCATCTTCGTCGGCATCGCCGACCGGGCACGGGCAGGCAATGCCGCATCGGCCGATGCGGCAAGGCTCGGGCCCCTCGCGGGCCGCTTCGCCGGGAGAGCGCTCGAGGTCATCGAGACGACGGACTGGTGAGGGCGCGGATGTTCAGCCCAGCTCCAGCGTCGTGATGCCGAAGACGCCACCAAGGTCGATCGCCGGCGCGGCGCCGCGGTACATGCGCGCGGTCTCGAAGCCCGGCGACAGCCCCGCCGCGGCGAGGAAGGCCGGGAAGCTCCCGGCCGTCTCCGGCACGTCGATATGGACGGGGCCGCCGCAGACGCCGGCGAGGGCCGAGAGCAGGACCTCGGCGGTTCCGCCGTCCCGTGCGAAGAGCGGGCCGATCTTGAAACCCTCGCGACAGGGCCGGGCGACGCCGTAGCCGGCGATGCCGTCCTGCCCCATCGCCACGAGGGCGACATGCGGCGGGCGCAGCCATTGCTTCAGGAAAGCCCGGCGCGGTGCCGGGAAGAAGCCGCCATCGAAGGCGGCGACGGCCTCGACGAAATCGGACGTCACCGGCCGGACCGCGCCGGACGAGGCGGCCGCCGGCGCGAAGCGACCGCTGTAGCGGATGGTGCGATAGGCCGGGACGAAGCCCATGCTGCGGTAGTTGGCCTGCTGTGCGGGCACGCCGTCGAGACCGATGGTACGGCCCGCGAGCCGCGCCATGCCGGCATCCCACACAGCCTTCCCGTGGCCCCTGCCGCGCCGATCCGGCCGGCAGATGTAGAGCCCGATGAAGCCGAACGTCTCCCCGTAGGCGACGGCCGAGATGCCGGCGACCATCTCGCCATCCATGAAGGCGCCGAGGAAGCCGCTCGAATCCGCGGCATGGAAGGCGGCAGCATCGGCGAGGCCGGGATTCCAGCCTTCGCCCGCCGCCCAGTCGACCAGCGTCTCGACCTCAGCGAGCGTCAGCGGGCGTATCGTCGGCGCTTGCGGCATCAGGCGACGGCCTTGTCCTCGATCCCGAAGCCGGCGAGGAGGCCGGTGTAGGGCTTCGGGGCAGGCCGAGCATAGGCCCCGCGCTTGCCGGTGGACAAGCCGAGCGTCACGAGCGCCTCGGCCTGCTTGACCGCCGCCCCGACGCCATCGACGACGGGAATGCCGAACTCGCCTTGCAGCGCGGCGGCAAGGTCCGCCATGCCGGCGCAGCCGAGCACGATCGCTTCGGCATGGTCCTCCTTGAGGGCGCGGGTAATCTCGCCGCGCAGCGCGGCAACGGCATCGGATGACCGGTCTTCAAGATCGAGCACGGGAACGCCGAGCGCCCGCACGCGGGCGCGCGGCTCCATGCCGTAGCGGCGGACGAGCTCGGTGATCGGCACGAGCGAACGCTCCGACATCGTCACCACGCTGAAGCGTCGGGCGAGGAAAGAGGCGAGGCTCAGTGCGGCCTCGCAGATGCCGATCACCGGGATGGCCGCCATGGCGCGGGCCGCGTCGAGCCCTGTGTCGTCGAAACAGGCGATGACCGCCGCCGCGGCGCCCGCGCGCTCGCCCCGCGCGATCTCGGCGAGGAGGCCCGGCACCGCCAGCGCCTCGTCGTAATAGCCCTCGATGGAGGCGGGGCCCATGGCGGAGGTCACGGCCTCGATGACGGTCGACGGACCGGTGGCCGCGCGCGCGGCTGCCGCGATCGTCCTGGTCATCGAGGCGGTGGTGTTGGGATTGACGACGAGGATATGCATGGGGACGTTCCGTGCGCGGGCCTTCGGTCAGCCCCGCGCCCTGCGCCGGCCGAGCCAGACGATGATGCCGAGCGTGAGCGAGATGACGAGGAAGGAGAAGAGCGTCGTCACCGTGCCGAGCGCGTAGAGCACCGGCGTGGTGACATTGGTCGTCATGCCGTAAATCTCCAGCGGCAGGGTGTTGTAGGTGCCGGCCGTCATCAGCGAGCGGGCGAATTCGTCATAGGACAGCGTGAAGCCGAAGAGGCCGACGCCGACCAGCATCGGCGCGATCATCGGTAGGAGGACGTGGCGGAAGGTCTGCCACGGCGAGGCGCCGAGATCGCGCGCCGCCTCCTCGTAGGCCGGCGAGAAGCGGTTGAAGACGGCGAACATGATGAGTACGCCGAAGGGCAGCGTCCAGGTGAGGTGCGCGCCGAAGGCCGAGCCGTACCAGGACGGGCGGATGCCGACCTGCTGGAACATCACGCCGATGCCGAGCGAGATGATGATCGACGGCACCACGAGGCTGGCGACAGCGAGGTAGAACAGCGGCGTCGCCCCGACGAAACGGCGCCGGAAGGCGAGGCCGGCGAGCAGCGAAACGACGACGGTCACCACCATCACCATGAGGCCGAGCGTGAAGGAACGGCGGAAGGAGCCGCCGAAGTCGCCCACCGCCTGCTGCTCCGTGAGATTGCGGAACCAGTGCAGCGAGACGCCGTTGAGCGGGAAGGTGAGGCCGCCGCTCGGCCCCTGGAACGACAGGATCAGGATGGCCGACAGCGGCCCGTAGAGGAAGACGAGGAACAGGCCGAAGAAGACCGCGAGGATCCAGAAGGTGACGGAGCGTCTTTCGCCGGCCATGTCAGAGCTCCTTGCGGATGTCGACGATGCGCAGGATGCCCGCCACCATCAGGAGGACAAGGACAAGGAGCACGACCGCATTGGCGGCCGCCGCCGGATATTGCAGCAGCGACATCTGGTTGCGCATCATCAGCGCGACCGACGCGCTCTGGCCTCCGGACATGACCTGCACGGTGATGAAATCGGCCATCACCAGCGTAACAACGAAGATGGTGCCGATCGCCATCCCCGGCTTGGCGAGCGGCAGGACGACGTTCCACAGCACTTGCCAGCCGTTCGCCCCCGCGTCGCGCGCCGCTTCGATGAGCGCGCGGTCGATGCGCATCAGCGTGTTGAAGATCGGCGTCACCATGAACAGCGTGTAGAGATGCACCATGGCGAGCACGACGGCGAAATCGGAATAGAGCAGCCATTCGACCGGCGTCGAGACGAGCCCCATCTCGATGAGCGTGGCGTTGACGAGCCCGTTCCGCCCCAGCACCGGGATCCAGGAGATCATGCGGATGATGTTGGAGGTCAGGAAAGGCACCGTGCAGACGAGGAACAGCACCGTCTGCATGGTCGCGGTGCGGACGTGGAAGGCAATGAAATAGGCGACCCAGAAGCCGATGAAGAGCGTCAGCGCCCAGACGATGGCGGCATATTTCAGCGTGTTGAGATAGGTGCGCCACGTCACCCATGAGCCGAGCGTCTCGGCATAGTTGGTGAGGATGAAGTCCGGATAGAGCCGCGCGAAGTCGTAGTCCCAGAAGCTGACCGCCACGATCATGAGGATCGGCGCGAGCAGGAAGACGCCGAGGATGAGCGCGAGCGGCGCCGCCTGCAGATAGGCGGCGAGGCGACCGAGCACCGAGACAAGGCGCGCGCCGGCCGGGCGGGCCGGGGAAGCGGCAGGTTGTTCGACGGCGATGGCCATGCGGCCTTTCCTCGGGTGAAACACTTCTCTGACGAAGCCCCGCGTGGCGGACCGCCCCCTCCCGGCGAGGGAGAGGGCGGAAAGGCGTAGGCTCAGGCGGCGATGAACTCGTTCCAACGGCGGACCATGTAGCGGTCCTCGTCCATCACCGAGTTCCAGCAGGCGACCTTGCCCATGCGCTCCTCGAAGGAGCCGCCATCGCGCACGGCGCCCGCCTTCTCCATCACCTTGCCGTCGGGCGCGAGGATGTCGCCCTTGGCCGGCTTGCCTTCGACCCAGAAGCCCCATTCGTCGTCGGACATGTGCTTCTTCGCCGTCTCCATGGCAGCGGAATAATAGCCCTGGCGGTTGAGATAGGCGCCGACCCAGCCCGACAGGTACCAGTTGATATATTCGTAGGCCGCGTCGAGCTTGGCGCCGCTGAGGTGCTTGGCGAGGCCGATGCCGCCGCCCCAGGCGCGATAGCCTTCCTTGAGGGGCTGGTAGACGCAGGGGATGCCGCGCGAGCGCACGGCCGCCACGGCGGGCGACCACATGGACTGGATGATGACCTCGCCCGAGGCCATGAGGTTGACGCTCTCGTCGAAGGACTTCCAGAAGGCGCGGAACTGGCCGGCGCGCTTGGCGGCGATGAGGAAATCGATGGTCTTGTCGATCTCGGCCCGCGTCATGTTGCCCTTGTCGGCATAGGTGAGCTCGCCCGAGGCCTCCATGATCATGGCCGCGTCCATGATGCCGATGGAGGGGATGTTGAGGATCGAGGTCTTGCCGCGGAAGGCCGGGTCCATGATGTCGGCCCAGGTGGTGATCGGGCGGCCGACGAGATCGGGCCGGATGCCAAGGGTGTCGGCGTTGTAGATGGTCGGCACCATCGTCAGCCAGCCGGTCGGCGCCTTGGCGAAGGTGGTCGAATCCGGTCCCTCGACGAAGCCGACCGTGTGCGGCGCGGTGCCCTGGGCGATGACGCTGTCCGGCGTCAGCTTGCCGGTGATGAAGAGCGGCACGATCTTGTCGAAATAGGTGAGCCGCGACACGTCCATCGGCTGCAGGACGCCGGCCGGGAAGACCTTCTTGGCGATCCAGTATTCGATATCGGCGATATCGTAGGAATCGGGCTGGGTGACGGCGCGCTGCGCGGCAGCGTCCGAATCCGTCGCCGTCATCTCCAGGGTGATGCCGAGGTCCTCCTTGCACTTCTCGGCGATGGCGTTGAGGTTCGACACGCCGGTGCCGAACTGGCGCAGGGTGATCGGGTTCTGCGCCCAGATGGTCGGAAAGCCCGTGATCGCGCCCGAGCCGGCGGCAAGGCCGGCGGCCGCAGCGCCGGTCTTGAGGAGCGAGCGGCGCGAGATGCCGCCCGATATGCCGCGCTTGTCCTTCGTTGTCCTGGTCATGGCCTCATCCCCTCTTGTGATTGTTGCTGCTTGATCGTCGCTCGGCTCAGGAACCGAGCCGGCCGAGGACAATCGCGTCCTCAGCACGCCAGGCGAACGGAACCGCCTCGCCCACCGTGACCGGTCTGGCGAAGAAAGGGCCATCGCCGACGATTGCCGTGAAATCCTCGATGCCGGCGCCGCTCGCCGTCAGCTTCACCGATGCGCCGCGATATTCGACATTGGTGACGATGCCGGTGAAGCCGAGCCCGGGCACCGGCGCCTCGCCGAGGCGCACGCGGTCGGTGCGCACGGCGATGTCCGCCTGCCCGCCCTCGGGTGGCCGGC
This sequence comes from Chelatococcus daeguensis, assembly GCF_001887265.1. NCBI lineage: Bacteria > Pseudomonadati > Pseudomonadota > Alphaproteobacteria > Hyphomicrobiales > Chelatococcaceae > Chelatococcus > Chelatococcus daeguensis. The sequence continues at coordinate 520,554 of NZ_CP018096.1, forward strand.
CGAGCGCATCGAAGCGTCCGCCACCGGCGACCTCGACCGTGACGGCGCCGTCGCGCACATCGGCCACCCGGCCGGAGATGACGTTATGGTCGCCCATGAAGCGGGCGACGAAAGCGGTGGCCGGCCGCTCGAAGATCGTGCGCGGATGGGCCGCCTGCTCGATGCGACCTTCGTTCATCACCACGATGAGGTCGGCGAGCGCCATCGCCTCCTCCTGGCTGTGGGTGACGTGGACGAAGGTGATACCGAGCTCGTTCTGCAGCTTCTTGAGCTCCGCCCGCACCCTCACCTTGAGGAAGGGATCGAGCGCGGAGAGTGGCTCGTCGAGCAGCAGCGCTTCCGGATCCGTGATCAGTGCGCGCGCCAGCGCCACCCGCTGCTGCTGGCCGCCGGAGAGCTGCGCCGGCCGGCGGTCGGCATAGGTGTCCATCTGCACCAGCTTCAGTAGATCGAGCGCCCGCGCACGGCGCTCCTCCTTCGCCACGCCTTTCATCTTCAGGCTGAAGGCGACGTTGTCGACGACGTCGAGATGGGGAAAGAGCGCGTAGGACTGGAACATCATCGCCGTGCCGCGCCGTGCCGGCGGCAGGTCGGTGACGACGGTGTTGCCGAGCCGGATGTCGCCCGAGGAGATACGTTCATGGCCGGCGATCATCCTGAGCGTCGTCGACTTGCCGCAGCCCGACGGTCCGAGCAAGCAGCAATAGCTGCCCGCCGGGATCTTGAGACTGATGGCGTGGACGGCGGTCATCGTCCCGTAGATCTTGGATACGGCGGCGATGTCGATCGCGGCAGCCTTGCTCATGCGGCATTCCCCTGTCTGCCGGGAACGAAGCATCCGGCGTGCCAGTTGCCGGGAGCGGATCCAAGGCGCTGGTATGGCTCAGGTTTTCTGCCGAGCGTGGCGAGCAGGGGAAGTCAACGAACTGCACAAAATCCGGGCAGTTGTCGCCGATCTGACGGCAAAATTGTATGCAATTTCAGCTTCTATTGCCGGCAATCTCGGCTTTCCTCCGCCGCTTTTCCCGCTAGAAGGAAAGACCCTATGCGGGTGAGACGGGCATGAACCGCATCGATTCGACATCTGCCGACGGGCAGCATGCAGCCGAGGACCGCACGCAGGCGATTCATGACCGGCTGCGCGACGCCATCGTCGACCGCCGGCTGGCGCCCGGCACAAAGCTCTCGGAGGGCGAGGTCGGCGCGCTGTTCGACGTGAGCCGCACCGTAGCGCGCGCGGCGCTGCAGATGCTCGCCTTCGAGGGACTGGTGCGCATCGAGCGCAACCGCGGCGCTTTCGTCGCCAATCCCTCGCCGGAGGAGGCGCGCCAGGTCTTCGCCTCCCGCCGGCTGATCGAGCCCGGCATCGTCGCCGCCGCGGCGGAGCGGGTGACGACCGACGACCTCGCCCGCCTGCGGGCCCATCTCGCCGCCGAGCGCCGGCACATGCACGAGCGCGGGCCGGACGCGCGGCGCGCCGAGATCAAGGCTTCGGGCGAATTCCACCTGCTGCTCGCCGCCATGGGCGGCAATGCCATTCTGCAGCGCTTCATGGAGGAGTTGATCGCCCGCTCCTCTCTCGTCATCGCGCTCTATGGCCGCTCCGGCGCATCGAGCTGCGGCCACGACGAGCACGACGCCATCGTCGATGCGCTCGAAAGGCGCGATGCGGCGGTCGCGGTCGCGCTCGTCGTCAGCCACATCGACCATATCGAGGCCGATCTCGACCTGCGCGCCCGCACCGGCCCCACGCTGAAGGCGGCACTGGCGCCGTAGGTCAGGTGGCCCCCCGGCCTCACCGCGCCGCAGCAAGAAGGCGGGACGCTGGGAGACGGCTCCGGAGGCTCGCGTCGAGCTGTTCGGCGAAGCTCGCGTGAAAGGCCGTGGCCGTGACGATGTCGAGATGGTCGGTGTCCGGCACCCGCGTCACAGCCTCGACACGGCTGGAATAGTGCCGCCAGTCGACGAGCCTGAAGCCCCGCTCGATGGACTTTTCCGCAATCCAGGCGCGGATGGGCAGGTCGCTCCGCTCGAGGCGATAGTTGCGGAAGATCATCGCATTCTCGATGAGCGTCCAGAAGATGTGCTCGCGGCTGCCGATCTCCGGGCCGTCGAGCGGCAGGTCCTCGGGGCTGTTCAGCACATAGGCGAGGAAGCGGGTGTAGACCTCCGCGTCCATGCGGGCGATGAGACCCTCCCAGTCGGCGCGCATGCGCGTGCGCGGCAACCAGGCCGCGATGCGCCGCTCGATTCCAGCCCTCTCGTCTTCCGTGAGACTCACCTCGGCATCGATGGCGAATTCCGCGTCGAGGGCGCAGACGTCGAGCATGCCGACGAAGGTGATGTCGACCTCGCCCGCGAGCCGCCGCGCCGTCTCGTAGGCGAGGATACCACCCCACGACCAGCCGAGCAGCGTGCAGGCCCCGCCGCTGGTGCGGCGGATATAGTCAGCATAGCGGCCGGCAAGTTCCTCGACACTGACGGTGCGCGTCTTGTCCTCGGTCAGCGAGTAGCAGATGAAGGCGGTCGCCGGCTGGTCCGGTCCCAGATGCTCGACGAGCCCGGCATATTCGCGCGTGCTGACGAGGAGGCCCGGGAAGCAATAAAGCATCGGCCGGCTGCCAGTGCGCCGCATGTGCACGACCGCATGCTCCTCAACCGTTCCACTCGCGAGCGCGACGGCAAGCGTCGCCACGGTCTGGTGGTTGAAGAGCTGTGCGATGGTGACGGACCGGCCGGGCAGGAGCCGCGACAGGCGCGCGAGCACCCTGAGCGCCGAGAGCGAATTGCCCCCGAGCTCGAAGAAGTTCTCGTCGATGCCGACGTCGGCGAGCCCCAGCACCTCGCGCCAGATGCCGGCGATGTCCACCTCGAGCGGCGTGCGCGGCGGACGGATCGGCGCGACATGCGCCTGCGGCGCCGGCAGGGCGTCGCGGTCGAGCTTGCCGTTGGGCGTGAACGGCAACCGGTCGATGACGAGGATGCGTGAAGGCACCATGTAGCCAGGCAGGCGCGCGGCGAGCGTCGCCCGCAGGACCGCCGCGTCGACCGCAGCGCCGGCCGCCGGCACGACATAGCCGACGAGCATGGTGCCGCCCGGCGCCTCGCGCAAAGCCGCGGCGGCGGCGCTGACGCCGTCGAGTTCGGCAAGCTGCGCCTCCACCTCGCCGAGCTCGATGCGGAAGCCGCGCAGCTTCACCTGCTGGTCGCGGCGGCCGAGATAGTCGATGACACCGTCGGCACGACGGCGCACCACGTCGCCCGTGCGGTACATGCGTCCGCCGGCGCCCGCGAAGGGATCGGGCAGGAAGCGCTCGGCCGTGTCGCCCGGCCTGCCGTGATAGCCACGGGCGAGGCCCTCGCCACCGATGAACAGCTCGCCCGCCTCGCCGTCGGCCATGGGCATAAGATCATCGTCGAGCACATAGGTTTGGCGCGGACCGACGCCTTTACCGATGGGCGCGTAGGCCCCCGAAAAGGTCGCGCTCGCCGGCACCTTCCAGGCGAGCGGCGAGATCACCGCTTCCGTTGGGCCGTAGCCGTTGATGAGCCATTGCGGCTTCAGCGCTCGCTTGACGAGCTCGAAGGTCGCCGGCGACATGCCCTCGCCGCCGAAGGAATAGAGGCGGACCGGCGGGGCCTCGCCCGTCTCCAGCGCCCATTCCGCCACCTGGTGTAGATAGCGCGGCGGAAAGCCGGCATTCGTGACGCCGTGGCGCGCCATGGCATCGAGCGTCTCGACCGCGCTCCACAGCGCCTGGTCGCGCAGCACGATGGCACCGCCGAAGGCGAGCGGCACCATCCAGCGCTCGTGCGCGCCGTCGAAGCTGACGGACAGGAAATGCAATTCGCGCGATTGCGAGGTCATGTCGTAGAGCTCGCCCGTGGCGAGGCAATGGGCGGCGAGCGGCCCGTGCGCCACGGCGACGCCCTTCGGCCGCCCGGTGGAGCCGGAGGTGTAGACGAGATAGGCGAGCTGGTCGGGATGGACGGCAATCCCCGGATCGCTGTCGTCGAGCCCCGACAGGGGAAGCCCGTCGCAGGCGACAACTCTTGCGCCGGCCAGGGACGGCAGCCGCGCGGAGAGGTTGCGGGTCGTCAGCACGATGCCGACGCCCGCATCGCTCAGCACATGGGCGATGCGCTTGGCCGGATGGTCGGGATCGACCGGCACGAAGGCTCCGCCGGCCTTGAGCACGGCGAGGAAGGCGGCGATCATCTCGGCCGAACGGGGCAGCGCGACCCCGACGCGCTCCTCCGCGGCGAGGCCGAGGGCGAGGAGATGGCGCGCGAGCCGGTTCGCCCGGCTCTCGAGGGCGGCGAAACTCGTCTCGCCGCTGTTCTGGATGACAGCGGGTGCGTCCGGCCGGGCGCGGGCATGGCCGGCAATGAGGCTGTGTACCGGCGCGCCGGCGCCGTGGCACCCACCCCAGGCGAGTGTTGCCCGTGCCTCGTCCCGGCCCGTGGCGAGGAAGGCGGCGAGCCGGGCGGGGCGCATGTCGCGCCAGACGGTGCCGACATGAGCGAGGCATGCGGCGCGAGGTCCGGAGAAGCCTGCGGTGCGCCAGCCGTCCGGCAGTCCGCGGCCGACGGGCCAGAGCGAGAACTGCCCCTCGCCGTTCACCACGACGTCGAAAATGGTGCCCTCGTCGTCGATCGCCATGCGCCCGATCCGTCCATTGTTGTCGATGCCCTCAAGACGGACGGGGAGGGGAAAAATTTCGCGTCTTGCCCGTTTCGGCATCGGCTGCAGGCCGGGACGCTGAAAAAAACGCCCTGCGCATTCGTCGTTTCATCGACATGTCGGCAGGAGAGGGCCATGGACGCCGAGATGAGACCAGGCGAGACCGTCTACACCTCCTTCAATGCCGGGGAACAACCAAGACTTGCGGTGCGGGCGGCCGGCCGCGGCCTCGCTGTCGAGCGTGACGGCACGGTGCTCGCCACCTTGCTGTGCGAGGACGAGAGCCGCCGCCTGGCATTTCGGCCGGGCGCGGCGGAGCCCGTGACGCTGGTGCACGCCGCCCTCGCCGGACTCGAGGCCTTCTTTGCCCTGCATCCGGATCGGGCCACGGTCGGGCTTGCTTCGATGGACTGGGCGCCCGTCGCCGATACGCTCCTCGGGCGCGGGGCCGCGCTTGCCGGCCCCGGCGGCATGCTGACGGCCCGCGCCTCCCTGCTGTGGCAACTGCCCGAGCTGTGGCTGCCGTCCCCAACCGCGCCCTATCCGCAGCATCTCGTGATGACGGGCGAGCGCCGCCATCCGCTGCGGCCGATGAAGCCGACGGGCATGGTCTATGCCCGCTTCATCCCCTGGCTCGGCGGCGTTCTGTCCCTGCGCGCCGCGACGGTGGAGGCCGACGCCGCGCGCCTCAACCGCTGGATGAACGACCCGCGCGTCGCCGCCGTCTGGGCGGAGGAGGGCGACCTCGACAAGCACCGGGCCTATCTCGGCGGGCTCATCGCCGATCCCCACATGCTGCCGCTCATCGTCTCCTTCAACGGGGAGCCCTTCGGCTATTTCGAGGTCTATTGGGCGAAGGAGAACCGCCTCGGCCCCTTCTACGACGCGCAGGACTACGACCGCGGCTGGCACGTGCTCATCGGCGAGGACGGCTTCCGCGGCCGGCCGTGGGTCACCGCCTGGCTGCCGTCGCTGATGCACTACATCTTCCTCGACGATTGCCGCACCGAGCGCATCGTCGGCGAGCCGCGGGCCGACCACCAGCAACAGATCCGCAACCTCGATAAGGCCGGCTTCGCCAAGATCAAGGAATTCGACTTCCCGCACAAACGGGCCTTGCTCGTGATGCTGCTGCGCGAGCGCTTCTTCGGCGACCGGCTCTGGCAGCCGGCAGTGGCGCCGGCGGCAGCACGGCAGGGCGTCCGCAGCCCGAGCCCGCCGAGGCATGACCGTCACACGACCAGCGGCAGGTGATCCCCATTGCCCTACATGACCGGACCTTCGACGTGATCGGCGTCGGCTTCGGCCCCTCGAACCTCGCCCTCGCCATCGCGCTCGACGAGGCGGCCCGCCGCGAGCGGCCGGGCCTCGCCTTCCATTTCGTCGAGAAGCAGCCGCATTTCACCTGGCACGGCGGCATGCTGCTGCCGGACAGCGACATGCAGATCTCCTTCCTCAAGGATCTCGTCTCGCTGCGCGACCCGACGAGCCCTTTCACCTTCGTCAACTACCTGCACGAGAAGGGACGTCTCACCGCCTTCATCAACCGCAAGACGTTCTTCCCGAGCCGTATCGAATTCAACGACTACCTGCGCTGGGCGGCATCCTGCTTCGCCGAGCACTGCAGCTATGGCGAGGAGGTCGTTGCCCTCGAGCCGGCGGCGGAGCGCGACGGCACGGTCTCCGCCTTCGCCGTGCGCTCGCGCGCCGCCGATGGCACCGAGCGCCTGCGCCGGGCGCGCAATGTCGTCATCGCCGCCGGCGGTGCGCCGCAGCTGCCCGAATGCTTCGCCGCGCTCGCCGGCGACACGCGCATCATGCATTCCTCGCGCTATCTCGACCGCATCGCTGGGCTCGGGCTTACCGACGCCCCCGCCACCCGCATCGCCGTCGTCGGCGGCGGCCAGAGCGCGGCCGAGATCTTCTGCGATCTCGCCGGCCGCTTCGGCAGGGCGGCGATCGATCTTCTCGTGCGCGGGCGGGCGCTGAAGCCGGCCGACGACAGCCCCTTCGTCAACGAGATCTTCGATCCGGAGGGCACCGGCGCCTTCTTCGGCCAATCGCAGGCGGCGCGCCACGCCTTCCTCGACGAGTTCCGCAACACCAACTATGCGGTCGTCGATCACGACCTGATCCAGCGCATCTACGACATGCTCTACGAGCAGCGGGTGGCTGGCGGAAACCGGCTCGCGCTGCGGAGCGGGCGCGCAGTGGTGGCCGCTGCGGCCGACCGCGACGGCATTACGCTGACGCTCGCCGGCAGTGAACCCGGGGCAGCCGAGGAACGGCGCTATGATGCCGTCGTGCTCGCCACCGGCTATCGCCGTGGCCTCGACCGTCGGCTTCTCGCCCCGCTCGCGCCCTATCTCGCCGGCGGGACGGTGGACCGGGACTATCGCCTGCCGATGGCGGAAGCCTGCGAGGCAGGGCTCTTCGTGCAGGGCCAGTCGGAGACGACGCACGGGCTGAGCGACACCCTGCTCTCCGTCGTCGCCGTGCGATCCCGCGAGATCGCGACGGCGATCGTCGAGCGGCTGCCACCTCCGCCTCTCCCGGCGGAGCATTTCATGCGGCCCGTGCGCCTGGCGGCTTCCTCGTGACGGCCGCGCCGACAAGAACAGCGGCCGGGGCGGCCGGGCCGGATGCCGCGGCGCTCGTCTCGGCGCATCTCGCCATGCTCGCCGGCAGCTATCTCACCGAGATCGTCGCAGGGCCGGGCCGCGCCCGCTACGCTTTTTCGGCCGGCATCCCGGACGTGACCATGAACTTCGCCGTCGGCCTCGGCACCGGCGGCATCGGCTGGCTTGAGGAGACGGCCCGAGCGCGTGGGCGCGCCCCGGCCTTCCTGGCCGAGGGCGAGGCGGCGCTTAGCTGGCTCCCCGGTGCCCGCGCCTATGCGGCGCGCTGGATGGTGGCCGCAGCCGCCCCCGTAGCACGGGACGACCTCGCCCTCGCCGGGCTTGGCTTGCGCCTGACCGACGGCCCTGCGCCGGATGAATCCTTCCTCGCCGTCTTCGGCGCCTGTCACGACGGCGGGCCGATCGATGCGCATGTCGCGCGCCATTATGTGCCGGTGCTCGCCGCCGCGCAGCCGGTGGCCGGCGTCGCGACGCGCCACGCGGTCGTGTTCGACGGTCAGGATCCCGTCGCCTGCGCCACGCTGCATGTCGCCGGCCCGTTGGCCGGCCTCTACAACGTCGGCACGCGGCACACGCGCCAGCGCGGCGGCATCGGCCTCAAGCTCACCCGGCGCCTCGTCGCCGAAGCGGCCCGGCTCGGCGCCCGCCACGTCTTCCTGCAATGCGCGGCGGGCACGCACCTCGAGCGGCTCTACGGGCGGGCGGGCTTCCGCACCGCGTTCTCGCCTTTGCTTGTCTGCAGGGAAGCCGCGGGATGACCATTGATGACCCGTCCGCCACGGCCCCCTCCGCCGTCATGGCCGGGCTTGTCCCGGCCATCCACGCCTCCGGCGTCGTCCGCAACCGCAGGGCGTGGATGCCTGCGAGGGGCGCGGGCATGACGGTGAAGGTTGCGTTCCGCCGCCATGCAGGCGCGCTGCCCAGGCAAGGCAACCGGGAGACGCGCTCGACGGAACGGACAGGACGCAACCGATGAGGCCGCGCATGCGCCTCTTCCTCTCCGCGCCGCTCGATCTCGGCGCGCCTGACCTGCGGCGCCTCATCGTGCGCCTGGCGCTGCCGGCGGTGGCGGGGCTGTCGATCAACGCCCTGCATCACCTCGCCAATGCCGCCTTCCTCGGCATGCTGGGGGCCGAGGCGGTGGCGGCGGTGAGCTTCGTCTTCCCGCTCGCCATCCTGCTCGCGGCGCTCGGCGAAGGCATCGGCGTCGGTACCGCGGCGCTCGTCTCGCGCCTTCTCGGCGCCGGACGGGAGGAGGAGGCCGGCCGTGCGGCGACAGCGGCCATGGTGATGGCGCTCGCGACCGGCGTCGGCGCCGGCGGGCTCGTGTTCCTCTTTCTGGACCCGATCCTCCATGCCTTCGGCACGACGCCGGGAGCCTTCGGCGCGGCGCGGGCCTATGCGCTCATCCTCGCCCTCGGCACGGTGCTGACGCTGACGCAGATCCTCGCCGACTTCATCGCCATCGGCGAGGGCAACACGCGCTTCAGCATGTGGACGCTCGTCGGCTGCTTTGCCGTCAACATCGTGCTCGATCCCCTCTTCATCTTCGTTTTCGGCTGGGGCGTGCCCGGCGCCGCGGCGGCGACGCTCGTGGCGCAGCTCCTCGTCATGGCCGTCTGGGCCGTTTATTTCGCCGGCGGCTACGGGCGGGTGCGGCTGCGCCTTAGCCTGTTGCGCAGCCGGCTCGGCGCGCTCTGGCGGGAGGTGCTGCGCCCTGTCCTCGCCGTCGGCGCGCCGGCGGGGCTCGCCAGCGTCGTCTCGGCCGCCGCCTTCACGCTCGTCTATCGCACGGCCGGGCCCTATGGCGAAGCGAGCGTCGCCGGCCTCGGCATCGCCCTCAGGCTGCTCGCGGCGGGTGTGCTGCCCGTCGCCGGCTTCTGCATCGGTGCCCAGGCGGTGCTGGGCTACGCGCTCGGCAACGGCGACACGGCGCGCGTGCGGGCGGCGCTCGGTTTCATGATGCGGGTGACCGGCGTCTTCGCGCTCGTCCATGCCGCGGTCATGATCACCTTCGCCGATGCCGTCGTGTCGGTATTCTCGGCGGATGCGGCGGTGCGCGCGGTGGCGACGCGGGCGCTCGTCGCCGTCCATCTCTTCTTCGCCCTCTTCGGCCTGCAGATGGTGCTCGTCGTGCTCCTGCGGGCGAGCGGACGGGCGCGGCTCGCGGCCCTCGTGACGCTGGCGCCGCAGGGATATCTGCTCGTGCCGTTCGTCCTCGTGCTGCCGCGCTTCTGGGGGCTCGACGGGCTCATCGCCGCGCCGGCCGTCGCCGCGGGCCTCGCCGGCTTGGCCGCCGCCGTACTGCTCGCGCGCGAGATGCGCGCCCTCGGCCGCGCCGCGCGGCCGGCGCTCAGCGCCTTCGCAGCAGCCAGATGAGGCAGGGGGTGCCGACGAGCGTCGCCATCAGCCCGGCGGGAATGGCGCTCGTCGGTGACACGAGCCGGCCGAGCCAGTCGGCCATGGCCATGACCGTGCCGCCGAGAAGCGCGGCGCCGAGCGCCTGCGGCAGACCTTGCGCCAGCCCCGCGAGCCGCGCCAGATGCGGCGCCATGAGCCCGACGAAGCTGAGCGGGCCGACGACGAGCGTCGCGGTGGCCGTCGCGACCGCCGAAAAGAGAAGAACGGCGAGGCGGCTTGCGCCGAGCGGCAGCCCGAGCGTGCGGATTGTGGCCGTGCCGAGGGGCAGGATGTCGAGCCAGCGCGCCATCGGCGGCAACAGGGCGATGAGCGCCACGGCGACGCCCGCGGTGACGAGCGCATCGCCCGCGCCCACTCGATAGGTCGAGCCGACGAGCCAGGCGAGCAGCATCTGGGCGCGCGGGTCGCCCGCCGCCATCAGCGCGACGACGAGGGCATCGAAGAAGGCACCGAGGGCGATGCCGGCGATCAGCACCCGCTCGGGCGAGAAGCTGCTGCCGCGTGCGAGCGACAGGATGGCGAGAAGGGCGAGGAAGGCGCCGGCCGCACCCGCCGCGAGGCTCTCGGACCGGCCGGCCGCCGGCACGAGGATGAGCAGGAGCACGAGGCCGAGCGCCGCGCCGGTCGAGATGCCGAGCACCTCCGGGCTCGCCATCGGGTTGCCGGTGAGTCGCTGCATCAGCACGCCGGCCGCCGCCAGCATGGCGCCGGCGGCGAAGGCGGCTGCGATGCGCGGTAGACGCCACGGCAGCAGGGCCGACAGGGCGTCCGGCCCGGCGACGGCGATCCCGTCCGGCCCGCGGCCGATGACGAGCGTTGCGACGATGACGACGAGCGCGAGGAGAGCGAAGAGACCGACGTTGCGCCACGGCCGCCGGCTGCGGCGGGCTGCGGGCAGAGCGGCGCTGCGCGGCGGCGTGGCCGTCACCGCGAGACGCCGCAGCAGGACGAGGAGGAGCGGCGCCCCGAGGAGGGCCGTCACGGCTCCCGTCGGCACCATCTCGCCCAAGGGCCCGGCCCAGCGCTGCAGGAGCTGGTCGGTCAGCCACAGGAGGGCGGCGCCGGTGAGCGGCGCCCACAGGAGGCGCTGGCGCAGGGTGCGCGCGCCCATGAGGCCGGCGAGCGTCGGAGCGGCGAGATCGACGAAGCCGATGACGCCGACGGCGCTGACGACCGAGGCCGCGAGCGCCACGGCCAGCCCCAACAGGACAAGGCGGGCGCCGCCGAGCGCGAGCCCCAGGCTGCGCGCCTGCCCGTCATCGAGGCCGGCGAGCGTCAGCGGCCGCGCCATCAGCGCGACGAGCAGCGCAACGATGGCGAGCCGCGGCGCGAGGAACCACACGGTGCCCCAGCCCTGCTGGCTGAGCGAGCCGCCGCCCCAGAGGAAAAGGGCGGTGAGATAATGCTCGTTGAACAGGACGAGCGCCGCCGCCGCCGTGCCGGCGGCAAGGCTCACCGCCATGCCGGCGATGACCACCGCGAGCGGCGACAGCGCCCGGCCCCAGGCGATGGAAAGGACGAGGAGGAGCGCGGCCGCGGCGCCTCCGAAGGCGACGATCTCGCTTCCTTCCGTCAGCACACCCGGCAGCCACAGCCCGGCAACGGCGAGGGCAAGGCGCGCGCCGGCCGCGACCCCGAGCGTCGTGGAGGAGGCGAGGGGATTGCGCAGCACCTGCTGGAACACGGCGCCCGCGAGCCCCAGCGCCGCTCCGGCGAGGATGCTGACGACGAGCCGGGGCAGGAAACTCTCGCGCGCCACGAGCTGGCGCATGTCGGTGAGGTCCGGAGCGGTGAGGGCCGTAAACCACAGCTCCGGCGGCAGCCGTGCCACGAGCGCATCGATGCTGAGGAGCAATGCGACGGCGACCATGGCCGCCACGCACCAGGCGGGATGGAGGAGGGACCGCGATAGCCCGCTCTCGCCGCAACGGAGCTCGGGCTTGCTCGAGCTCCGATTCGTCTCGCGCAAGTCGGGTGAACCCGACTTGCTTTCGGGGAGAGGCTTGCGGTGAGCGGCAACACGCATCCGCCGACGCAGCGCCGTCGCCTCCGGTCCAGGCCCTTGCCCTTCATCCTGCCCTCTCTCCGCAGGCGGGGAGAGGGTTCCTGCGGCCGGCGTCGCTCGTTCCGGCTCGGCGGCCGCATGATCACGAGCGTGCTCAGCCATGGCCACCCTCTCCCGTGAGCGCATCGGTAAGGAGGGTGCAGAAGCGCATGGCGGCGGGCAGGGTGCCGAACATCAGGACGGGCGGCAGGCGCAGCACACGGCCGTCCCGCACCATGGGCAGGTTGTTCCACAGGGGGCTGTCGCGGAAGGTGCGCGCCGTCTCGCGCGGTAGCGGCTCCAGGAGCACAAGGCGCGCCTCGGGCATGCCGGCGAGGGCCTCGAGGCCGACCGTGGCAAAGCCCCAGGCGTTCGTCGGGCCGTGCCAGGCATTGGCAAGACCGATGCGTTGAAGCACGGCATCGAACAGGCCGTGACGGGCATAGATGCGCACATGCCGCCCGTCGAGGAAGGAGGCGATGACGACAGGTCGCGCGTTGCCCGAAGCGGCGAGCCGCGCCCGGGCCGACACCATCGTTTCCTCGGCGCGGAAGATGAGCGCTTCGGCCTCGGCCGTCCGGCCCGTGACGGCGCCGAGGCGACGCGTGGCCGCCTGCGCGACGGTATATGGCGTGCCTTGCGGGCCGTAGATGGGCAGGGACAGGACGGGCGCGATCCGCTCGAGCAGGGGGCGGATCGTCTCGTGCTCGGCGATGGCGAGGATGAGATCGGGCGCCAGCTGCTGCAGGATTTCGAGATTGGGCTCGACCCTGAGGCCGACGTCCGCCGTTCCCGGCGGCAGCGCCGGGGAGATGACCCAGTCGGCATAGGTGCGCGTCTCGGGCACGCCGACGGGCGGCGCGCCGATCGCGATCAGCGTCTCGGCCAGCCCCCAGTCGAGCGCGACGATGCGCCGGGCGGGAACTGGCGCCGCCGCCGGCAGGAGCACAAGGCCTGCGAGCGCCGCGAGGACCTGCCGACGCCTCACCAGCGATAGCGCAGCGAGGCGACGACACTGCGGCCCGGACCGTAGACGCACGAGAGGTCGCCGCCGTTGCAGATGACATAGGTCTTGTCGAAGAGGTTCTTGGCGTTGACCGCGAAGCGCCAGTTGTCCCGCTCGTAATGCACGGCGGCGTCGACGAGCGTGAAGGCCTGGTTCTGGAAGGTATTGGCGTTGTCGGCGTAGCTAGCGCCGACATAGCGCACGCCGCCGCCGAGCCCGAGGCCCTTCAGCACGCCCTCCTGCAGCGTGTAGTCGAGCCACAGCGAGGCCATGTGACGCGGGGTGACCGCCGGCGTGTTGCCGACGAGGGCCGCGTCGGTGTCCTTGCTGATCTCGGCGTCCGTATAGGTGTAGCTGGCGACGAGATCGAGCCCGTCCATGAGGCTCGCCAGCGCCTCCACCTCGAGGCCGCGCGTGTGGATCTCGCCGGTCTGCACGCTGAAGAAGGGATTGAGCGGGTCCGTCGTCAGCACGTTCTGCTGCTTGAGGTCGAAGAGCGCGAGGGTGACCATCGAGCGCATGCCGGGCGGCTGGTACTTCAGGCCGACCTCGAACTGCTCGCCGGTCGTCGGCTTGTAGGCGGCGCCGAGCCGGTCGGTCCCGACGACGGGCTCGAAGGAGGTGGCATAGGCGGCATAGGGCACGAGGCCGAAGTCGAACTCGTAGCCAAGGCCGACGCGCCAGGTGAGCTCGTTGTCGTCCTGCGTGCGGGAGGAATTGGCGATGTAGTTCTTCAGCTTGCTGGTGGCCCAGTCCTGCCGCAGGCCGGCCGTGAGGATCAAGCCGCCGAACTTGATCTGGTCCTGGGCATAAAGGCCGAGCTGCGACAGCGTCTGCTCGTTGTTCTGGTAGATCGGCGGCAGCGCCACCGCCTGACCGTAGACGGGCTGGAACAGGTCGATCGGCGGCACGCCCGGATCATAGGTGCTGTCGGAATAGCCCTGCACCGAACGCGCGGAAAGGTTGAGGTAGTCGAGGCCGAAGAGCAGCGTGTGTTTCAGGGGCCCGGTCTCGAACTTGCCCTCGACCTGGTTGTCGACCGTGAAGGAGCGCAGCTTGCCGTCGACGGTGAAGGCGGCGCGGTCGAGCGTGCGCAGGTCGGCGCGCAGGCCGGCGCCGTAGAGCACGTTCTGGTCCGCTTCCAGATGGCCCCAGCGCAGGTTCTGTCGCACCGTCCAGGCGTCGTTGAAACGATGCTCGAAGGCGTAGCCCAGCGAATAGGCGGTGCGGTCGACCCGGTCGAAGTTCGGGTCGCCGATGAAGAAGCTGCGCGCGATGCGGCCGTTGGGATTGGCAAAGCGCGTGCCGAGCGCCGGCAAGGTGCCGTAGGCGGATGCCTCGTCGTGCTGGTAGCTGCCGAAGAGGGTGAGCGAGGTGTCGGCGCTCGGCCGCCAGGTCAGCGCCGGGGCGATGAAGTGCCGATCGTTGCGCGTGTAGTCGACCTGCGTCTCGGAATCGCGCAGGAGGCCGGTGATCCGGTAGGACCAGATGCCGTCCTTGTCGATGGGGCCGCCGAGGTCGGCGTTGATC